>NZ_KQ089928.1:0-5373 GCF_001037655.1 Enterobacter sp. MGH85 | reverse complement strand
AGCTCGGTATCAGCAAGAATACCGTCGCTGACATCGTGCAACGACACAGAGCTAACGCTTAGGGTGTCATTTCGCCCTCAGCCGGAACCGACCCCAGATCCGAAAACTCTCTCTTACACTCTGCGCCCAGAAATTTCAGGTCATCGATAAGGGTCGCAAACCATTGCTTCATTTTCTTTCTCCCAAGCGTTAACACGTCAGGTAACAGTCTGGCACAAACTGGCAAAAGAAAACGCCTCACGACCCCGCAATAAATTGCGGGGTCGTGAGGCGCTGATCATTTATGGGCAACCACATAAACAGATCACCACGTCAACCGCCTGAAATCAGCCATATTCGATCCCCAAAGATTGTAACTCTGTACGGAACCGTTTCATCGCTGGAGAAATGACCATTTCTTTATAATTTTTACTCAGTTCTTCCCCTGAAAACTTCCCATAACTGTTCAGCTCATTCACTTCCAGCCCAACACTTAACAGAATATGTTTTATAAATACGACCTGCCTGAGGATCTGATCGCGATGCTCAGACAAGTCATGGTCAGTCGTCAGCGCATCCGTCAGTTTTCTACGAGCATACTCATTCACGGTAAGATTTCTGACCGCAGCTTCCTGCTCAAGAATGGTTTGAATATTTTCAGGCAAACGAAACTGTACCGGCTTTCGGGATGATGGCATAAACACCTCAACACGGGTGGAAGGTGTTACACCTATAACATCATGATATATAAAATTAAAACGATATCTTTGGGCTAATTTAAAATACTGAATATACAGTTGGGTGTTACACCAGAAAGCCGCGTCATTAGTGGCTTTCTGAAGAGCACTGTACAGTGCGTGGGGTGTGACACGATTTTCTGGCCTTTTTCAGCCATCAATCCTTCGTCATGAAGGTAAATCCTCCCGGTGGAAATAACGGAAAAATCCATATCACACTCAGAACATCACGACAGGCCGAACGCTATGACCGGAATGCGTGGAATAACGTGACCGGGTAATACGGACTATTTCCAGAACTGCCACCATCGTGCCACTGACGTAGCAGGGGCAGGAGTCTCTGCTTTATGCTCCAGAAGCTGCATGGCCTGACGAAGTGAACTGATATGTTCATCCCGAGCATTCACCGCATCTTTAAGTCCGGCATTTTCCGCCTGCAAAAGCGTCACCTGGTGCTGTAAACGATGTAAAAACTCACTGTTAACCTCTGTAGCGTTATCGTCAAATTTTACAGTGTCACTTTTACCGCCGTTTACACCCTCAAGCATACCAAACACGCGAATAAGCTCAGAAGTATCAATAGTTTTAACGGACTTTCCATGTTTTACAACAGAGGTGTAAGTCAGTTCACCTGACTTAATCATCCTGTAAACAGTGGGACGACTGACACCGGCAAGACGCGCCGCTTCGCTAATGGATACACGGGCCATTACAAATCCTCTTGAAAATCATCCAGACGAATAGCCAGAGTGCGAAAGAGGTGTTCCGCATCCTCATGCAGTTTTTCGCACAGGTCGGCCTCAGTATCGAGATCCAGTTCGTTGAGCTTATCCAGTAAAAGCAGGGATTGCGCCTGAATGAATTTCGCCATATTCAGTGCCGTTTTCTGTTGTTTAGTCATCACAGCGTCAGTGCTCCTAGTGATACCCGGTTCTTTTCCGCTTCCTCGACCGTTCGCTCGCTACGCTCGGTCACTTATCTGCGGCGAGCGGACGGATCGTCCTAAGAGACAAATAACGTAGACGGTAAGCGTAACGAAAAGCCAGAACAAGAGCGAGAAGGCCACGCCCAGCCAGGGCGTTTTTCCATAGGCTTCGCCCCCCTGATAGGCATCACGAAATCTGACGCTCAAATCAGTGGTGGCGAAACCCGACAGGACTATAAAGATACCAGGCGTTTCCCCCTGGCGGCTCCCTCGTGCGCTCTCCTGTTCCTGCCTTTCGGTTTACCGGTGTCATTCCGCTGTTGTGGCCGCGGTTTCTCATTCCACGCCTGACACTCGGCTCCGGGAAGGCAGTTCGCTCCAAGCTGGGCTGTATGCACGAACCCCCCGTTCAGCCCGACTGCTGCGCCTTATCCGGTAACTATCATCTTGAGTCCAACCCGGAAAGACACGACTAAGCGCCACTGGCAGCAGCCACTGGTAACTGATTTAGAGGAGTTGGTCTTGAAGTTATGCGCCAGTTAAGGCTAAACTGAAAGAACAAGTTTTGGTGACTGCGCTCCTCCAAGCCAGTAACCTCGGTTCATTGAGCGCCAACTCCATGAACCTTCGAAAAAACCGCCCGCCAAGGCGGTTTTTTTCGTTTTCGAAGAAAGAGATTACGATGAGTAGCCTCTGATCTCAAGAAGATCCTTGTAAAAAGAGAACCACTCAAGGCAATACATTACTTATTTGACTTCCAAAACCGATGGTCCCTATCAAAGAAAACAATATAAAAAATATTATCTCTAAGGAATCCAGCAACCCTTCTTTTCTGCCCGCCAATGTTTTTTATAACCCCCCAAGATTCATCTTTTGATAATCCATCGGGGCACTTGAAGTCGTTAACAGAAGAATCAGGATAGCGATTATAATTAGTAAAGATACCATCCGATATGACTTTAGTAATACCATTGGCAGTCAAATAAGTTAGTTTTTCCACTAACTCACCAAGACATCCATCATCGAGCCAGGAATCTATAGATTGACCCACACCATCAACATTACAGAAGTACTTGAAACTCACAGAAATAAACCTATCCGTTGACTCGGATTTCGGCTTGGAGTCTTTGGTTTCTTCCTTTCTTAACGAGCTTTTTAGGCTTCTACTTCTCTTTGGTGGCATGATATCATTCCTTAGACATTAAGGTTTCAATATCTTGTGGATTTTCAAATAACGGTATTGCATCAAAGTCACCATTTAAGTAATCAGCCCCATAAGATGGCTTCAAAGATCTTTGTCTTTCCTTATATTCAACAAGTGAATACAAGTTACTACCACCAGTCTCATAGTTTTTATCAACAAACCAAATTTGATCTCTCCTGAAGCAATCTATAGACATCAGATTAACGTCCTGAACAGCAGCTATAATCTGACTACCATGTTCGCTTTGCTCATGAAACATTCTGAATATAAACTTAGAAAGCAAAGTATGGAATTTAGAGTCAAACTCATCAACTAACAATAAGTTACCATTGTTAATGGCATTATATATAGGGCCAAGCATATATACTATTTTCTTGGTTCCCTCTGATTCAAAATCAATAGGGACGGATATTTCACCATTCGCTGTTTTCTTAATCACACGAATAGAAAACATTTTTTGCGTTTTTGCTAAATTTTGTATGGAGCTAAATAGGTTTTTTAAATTATCGTCGTCCGTTTTTATGTCATTAAAAGGAATATCCGGGGCGACCTCATCTAAATAAATGTCACTAATCTGAAATGATGGGAGTATTTTTTTTAGCCACAATTTAAAATCAGGAGACTCATTAATAAGATTTAATGTAATCCCTGTAAACGCACCTTCATTTGAGCCAGATATAACAACAATATTCCTAAACCAATCCACAACTCTTTTAGAGTGCTCACCGTTAAATCCAGCAATAACAGATATAAATGGAACATCATCCCTGGTTTTCTGAATAATTTTATCTTTAATAAACAAAGAAGACTCCCCAAAGGAAGCTCTGTTTACATCAATATCTAAACCATCTCTCTCAAACAACATTGTTTCTCTAGATGATGGTGTATAGTAAAGCCATTCCTCTTTAATTTTACCTTGGAGTAAGGATAAGCCATACCTGTATTTAATATTATCCTTTACAAAAACAACCTCCATTTCAGTTGGACTTTTTGGGCCATCCTCATCAAGCAGAAAAGGTATTATGTTTTTTGTGATACTTGATTCTATAGCCTGAACGGAATGCAAAACAATATCTTTCATAATAGATATTGTCTTTATAAAATTTGATTTCCCACTCGCATTCGCACCAAAAATCAAGGCGGACTTTAATATCCTTTCATCTTTGATAGACATGACATTAGCCTGATTGATGTCATCCTTTGGCGATGACACCGCCAGCATGCTCAAATTTTGAGCATCCTTGAACGAGAATGCATTAGACAAGCTGAAGTTAACAATCATAAGGACATCCGTTTTTGTGTTCTTAAAACAAGATTTTGTCATTTGTTGACAAAAAACAGCATTAAGAATAGCATGAGAGCATACAAATACAAGCATGTGAAGTGTTACAGAGTACTAACTAAAGGCATTGAAAATGCTGAGTGCTAACAGGAGTAAAAATGAGGTTCTTTCTATATCAGATGGTGCCATTCGCTGCGGTCATTAGCTCAGCAGTTTTGGCATTTCATTCAATCGATGGGTGGGGATGGTTTCTGTTTATCGCGTTTATGCTCAGCGGTGCAGACACTGTGAAAAAGCACATTGCAAATTAAAAATTAACTATATAATTCAGGAGGATGAATGCATATTTCAATATAATAAAAAGGGTTAGCCTGTACCACCAGAACTAACCCCAACAAACCATACGCAAATGCGGCGCTTGAGTACCACCTCAAGTGCTTTTATGAAGCCAGCCACAAGATTTGTTGATTGCTACAGTACAATTTTGACAGCAAAAATCAACATTCATGTGGCGAAAAATAGGAAATGCAACATGCAGACAGAAGAGTCTCAAGCATACATTTTTCGCCCTTACATCACAGTAAAGGGCAAACGGATCACTCGTCCTAACGGCGGGATGTTCAAAATTCCAATTAATCGCGAAAAGAAAAGTTAGTGATCGCAACCCTAACGGGCTGTTCTAAATTTGATTAAAAAGGATGGTTCTATGTCAGTTTACTGTGTCTCTTACGACCTGAATAAAGCAGGTCAGAACTACAATGCGCTATACGACGAGTTAAAAAAATCGCCGGGATGGTGCCATCCGTTAGATTCCACCTGGCTAATATCAACCAGGGAAACAGCCCAACAGCTGTCGGATCGTTTGCGTAGGCATCTGGACAATAATGACACCTTGCTTGTGATTGGTGTAACCAAAGAATATGCCGGATGGCTTCCGCAAACCACATGGGATTGGATGAGGCAGCACATCTAGAAAAAAAGCCCTCCGGGGCTTTTTTTATGCCTATCGATTTACCATAACGCCTCATTACGCGCACCGCTAAAACGCGCTCAGGACGATTTCAGCGCGAAGCCGATGAAAACCCCAGATTACCAGGCGAAAAGCCCACAAAACGGCGCAGATGAATTCTGGCGTGATGAATGGCTATGCAGGGGTCGGTTCCGGCTGAGGGCGAAATGACACCCTAAGCTTTCGGTTCCTTGGGCCAAAGATATTCGCCAGTCAGTAGAATGTGCGCCCAGCCCA
>NZ_KQ089927.1:46366-52798 GCF_001037655.1 Enterobacter sp. MGH85 | reverse complement strand
CTTCATGACAAAAATTTGTCAAATGACAGGCTCATGTGTGCTGATTTATGTCAGACGGGATTTTGCTTATCAATTATTGAGAACAGAAATTTTCCTGAATCATCAATACTATACTTAGCAAGTAAAGGTGTTTTCTCATTTATCTGCTTGAGTGCAGGATCAAGGAAAGATCGTTTCAACTCTGCCAAGTTCTTCTGTTGGGATTCCGGCAAAAGGAAACGGTCATTTAACCAAGCATGAGTAGTAACCCATAAGCCTGAAGATTTGAATTGAGCAAGACTTTCATAAAGGCGGATCGTCCGTGGATTTCGAAGACTGCCACAATCGCGGAGCGAGTAGGTGGTGAACTGGTTCGTCAGGCCGTAAATGTACCGCAGGAGTTTATGGTTAAATTCGATTTCCCAGATACCACGAGCTGATCGGCTGCCAGCCTCTGTTAGCCAGGGGCGCGCGACGCAGTCAAAACTCCCTTCTTTCGGGTAAAAGATTACCGCAGAACGGCTTAACTCAAACACGCCTTCTTTAACATCCTTGATAGCCTGGTTACGGCTTACCTGAAAAATTTGCTCATAGTCAGCCACCTTTACTTTGAAAGTAGAGTCACCGAGTACAGCCATCTCATCATCATCTTCGCTTACTGAAGCTGTGAAATACGTCTGCATAAGACATAACCAGAGAACGCGCTTTGCTTTTAGCGAGAGGTAGTAAGCAGCTTCGGTAAGCTCGTTAGACTGCTTAACTTTTATCTTTTTGTTCAGCAACTTATCCATGAGCCTTGCCTTTGTGGGTTAAAAATTACTCTCCACACTACCACAAAGTTCAAACAAGTAAATACATTTTTTACAGTTTCGTCTAAGGTGGGCCAATTCCCATAACAAGGTGGGCTAATTCCCATAGTAAGGTGGGGTGTTTCCCATAGATAGGTGGGCCAATTCCCATAACAAGGTGGGCGGATTCCCAGAGATAACACTTATTTATGATTTTAAATCAATGAGTTATATAGCTCTAAAAGACTTTAAAAAGATAAAAAATCTATAAAATACCTTTTAAAAATATGCCTGTGGATATGTGCATATCATCGCTTACCAGCGCCGCTTCGCGGCTCGGTCAACCCCTCAGAACCGCGAAAACAAGTTTCGCAGTTCTTCACGGTTCATGTTTTAATCCAAGCATGGCGCCAGCACCTTCGCGGCACCATCGAGGCCCGCGCTGCTGCCGCACCGGGCCTCACCCTCAAATAAAATAAAGTTTATAAAAATCGTACTTGTATTGACCCCAGTTTATTCTGAGTATATCCTTTCTGTAACCAAAACTACGGAGGCGCCACAGATGGCTCAGAAAAACAGAATTTCAGAAACAGAATGGAAACAGCTGCTGCCGCAAATGGCTTCCTTTGCACACATCACAACAGATATTGGCTATTCCGTGCTTGTCAAAGGTGAGAAATCATCAGACGTAGCCACGCGAGTAGGCCGTTCCAAGCAAAACATTTCCAGCACCGTTAAGCGAATCTGGGATTTGTACCAGAACACCACTCTTAAAGCCGAGAACGGCGAACCATTAAAATTAGTTCAGGTCTGGATACCAGCAAGCCTTGCTGAAACTGTTTTAAAAGAAGCCGCGAAGTACAGCATTAATAACATCACGACCTCGGAAATGGAAAAAAAATAAAGTCCGAAAGGACTTTATTTTAAGACTACTAACGCGGCTTTATTACAGTGCTCGCCACCACAGTAAACCACTATCCCCGGTTTACCCCAGAGATTGATATGACACACCGGGCAGCTGTACTTTTCCCGGTTTGTTTTGTTCACCGGCGCTTCAGGCGGCGGGGTTACAAATCGCATGGCCTCTATGATCTCGTCGTCGAGTTCAACCGGGTCGCGCCCTTCCTCCACCTCCTGTTCGTGTTCGCTATCATCTTCCTCGTCGTCAATATAGCCTTTTCCTGTAGGGCTTAGCACAGCGCCAGGCTTAGGCTGGTAAGGCGGAAACCTGTCCATCCAGGAAAGCCGGAAATGGCCTGTCAGCAGTTCATCACAGGCCATATCGAAAGGGCCACCGGCAATAATATAATGGGTCATGCTCTGGCCCACTTTCCTGCCTCCCGGTTCGCCGGTATCAGAAGGCATTAGTCCTACCCGTTCCATCCGGGCCGCCCACTGTTTGTTGTGATAGCCACGGCGGCCAGGCTCGCCAAAATGGAATTGCCACTGATGAACCATCTCATGCACCAGTGTTGAAAGCGTGGCCTTTATGGTTCTGATCGAGAAATACACCGGATTCATAGCGATCTCGTCTACCGTGTACCCACTCTCACGGCCGACGAAACGCTTAAAGGAACAATAGCCATACGTTCGCTTCTCACGCTGCAACGTTATCAGGCATGGCGGCAGCTCGTTGCTGAATAGCTTCTCATTAAAAAAATCGTAGGCTCTCTGAAGTTCATCGTAGGTTTCGGGCGTAGGCAAATTCACTGTTAACCTCACATATATGTATTGTGCAATACACATAATTTAGCTGATCTTTTATACAGATGAAACGCCTTTTACCGAAAACCGCGAAACCGCGCCGAAACTCGTTTCGGCCGGTTGAGGGGTTGACCGGCCCGCGTGCGGCGCCGGTAATTATTTGATGGTTGCTGTTGGTATCGAGCGCCAGTCTGTCGTGTAATCAGGTGACAACATCTGACGGCGCATGGCAAAGGAGTTATCGATGCCCTGGCCTGCAAAAAACAGCTGGCTCTTGCCACGCCGGTTTATGCCATCGAGAACAGCCATTAACGCCTCGCTGCCAGCTGAAGGCGTAGCAGAGTCGAATAAATCCAGCTGGGCCTCCTTTCCGCTGAAATCGGCCAGCATGATCCCTGCTTTTGCATACGCAATATCTTCCCGCCAGATCCGCGCCAGCGCGGCTTGTGCCGCCTGAATTATCGTGCGGCTGTCCTGGGTTGCCACCGTCAGTTTTTCGGTTGCCTGATTGGCATACTGTGTATCACGCACTGAATAAGGACTGGTGCGGATAAAGACGCTTATGACGCGGCAGTATTGCCGCTCATTACGCAGTTTTTCAGCTGCGCGCGCTGCAAATCCGGTGATCGCCTGCTGCATATCCGCCAGGGCTACTACGCGTTGGCCGAATGAGCGCGATACAACAATCTGCTGCTTCGCCGGAGGGTTTTCTTCCAGGCTGAAGCAAGCCTCGCCGCGTAGCTCCCGTACCGTTCTTTCAAGCACAACACCAAACGTCTTACGGATTAGGCGCGTATCTGCCCTGGCTAAATCCAGCACCGTTTTGATCCCCATTGTGGCGAGTGCTTTCTCTGTACGATGGCCGACGCCCCAGACTTCCGCAACCGGCAGGATGCTCATTAATTTCTTCAGTCTGGCGCCATCGTCCAGAGCAACCACCCCGCCAGTAGCGGGCCATGTTTTTGCAGCGTGGTTACACAGCTTCGCCAGCGTCTTAGTACGGGCAATACCGACCCCGCATACCAGCGTTGTGTGTCGCCTGACTTCCTCGCGCAGTTGGCGCCCGAAAGCGTCAAGGCTCATGGCGGCCGTTATCCCTTTGCAGTCAACAAAAAGCTCGTCGATTGAATACTGTTCGACGTGGCTTGCAAGGGACTCAACTACGGCCGCGAACCGGGCCGACATGGAGGCATAGAGAGTGTAATTAGAGCTAAAAATAGCGATGTTATGACGCTCGATTATGGGTCTGACTTTGAAGTACGGATCGCCCATTTTCAGGCCCGCTTTCTTCGCCAGGTAATTACGGGCCACAATGTTGCCGTCATTGTTGGATAAAACGGCCACTGCTCGGTTTGCCAGATCTGGCCTAAATGCCTGCTCACAGCTGGCGTACATGCCATTGACATCAATCAGCGCAAACATACCGGATGCTCGATAAGGGAATGCGTAACCACTCCCCAGATTTCAACGCTCTCATTATCCGGGTCAATGTAGTACACAGGAAAATCTTTGTTCATCGGCATCAGGCAGGGTCTGGGCCTCAGCAGTAGCCGCTTCACGGTAAATTCATTATGGATGCAGGCGACTACGATTGAGCCGTGGCTGGCCGTCAGCGAGCGATCCACAACCAGTACGTCACCATCATGGATGCGGCCATCTTCCATTGACGAGCCAGAAACCCGCAGGAAGTAAGTTGCTGAAGGGTGACGAACACAATACTCATGCAGGTTTAACTCCTGCTTTTCATAGCCCTGGGCCGGGCTGGGGAACCCCGCAGAAATTCTTTGCAGATAAAAAGGGATGCTGTGTACCCGGCTGGCGCCGGAGCTTTCAAAAATATCGACCTTCATAGCGATCTTCCAAATCACTGTTTACTTATACAGTATCGCTGTTATGGTCAGGTTGGCAAGTTTTACAGGTACTCTACTATATGTAGTGCTGCTTCAGCTGCCAACGAACGCTATATATAGTGTTTGTTGGCTTTCTGCTTTCTCAGTGTCCCCTGTAACCGGCCGCGTGGCGGCGGGCTAGCAGGGAGGGGGGTGGCCTGTCGCTCCGGTCAGTCCCGCAGTTTCCGGCGATTTGCCCCCGGTGTCCGGTGGAGTCCGGCGAGGTCGCCTTCCATGCTCTGACGGGCATAAAATTAGGTAAATATAATCCGTACTTGTATTGACTTTAACGCCCCATTGTACGATAATTAAAAAGTGGCAGGTGATGTGCCTGCCGCTTAACCATCGCCGGTATCGGCTTAAAGAGGAAGTATCATGGAAACTATCGAAATCACCGCCCGCTACATTTCTGAAAACGCCCGCATGAACTTCATGCCTGCGGCATTTCGTGGCGCTTTCTTCAGCGCAGATCACTTCATTCAGTCCTTTCTGAATCGTTACGCTAAAGACTACCAGGGAGGGTATTGGGAATACCTTCAGGCCAGCAATGGCGCGTTTTTTATGGAAGCGCCCCAACCTCTTTGGCTCTCGTTACCTAACTATTTTGAAGGTGAATGCAGCGCGCGCGAAGTAGGGATTATTGTTTGTCTGTATGCCTACAGTTACTTTTGCGGGCTGGCATATGAAGAAGGCAAAGCCGAACTGAACGAAACGATGGCTAACCGGTATCACCTGTTGCGGGAGTACGTTAATACGCTGGAGAACGAAAGCCAGAATCGTATTTATCGTGCCATTGATTAACTGATAACCAGGCGGGCAAAGCCCGCCTTATCGTGACTGTCACGCTCAGGGGAAACTATGTTAGCGACACTTCAACACCCTACCGCCTGGCAATTGCCAGATCGGTTAATGCTTTTGGAACTGTTAATGTTCGATTACCGTAATTCCGATCAGGAGCGCTACGGCCAGCAAATCTATCACCACTATCGTAAACAGGGTAATCATCGCTGGGATACTTCTGTTCATCAGGATAGCGGCGGCCAATACGCGATTATTTTCCGGCACTCCTTCAGCAAAAAACAGGCTGATGGCGTTAAGCGAACGATGATCCGCGATGAAACCGTTATACGGGCAGGTACGGCGCAGGAGCTGACAGAAGCGACATTTCCCGACTTCCAGGATAGCGATATTCTGAAGGCGTCGGATTTCTTTAAGTCGCTTATCCAGCGCAAAGCGGCAGACGTAACACAAACCGATATTTGAGGATCAGCGATGCTGAACAAAACCGAAAACAACACCAACATTAGTAGTATCAACCCCTGTTCTACAGAGAGCCTAATAGCCGTGACGGGAAATGATGGAGAGACGCATATCATTCAGCGTGAGTTAATATCCCACTCTGTTGAAGGGCATGAAGCCACAATCATTCACCTTGTAACCGGGAAGTCGATAAGGGTTTCTTTGTCATCTGAAATTCTGGCAAAAAAACTAGGCATTACCGTGTCTGAATAACGGGTTTTGTTGCTTTGTTATAAGGTTTTATCCGTGTGTGGCAGAGTTCTAAAAAGGGAAACGTGAGAGATTATGAATACGATTAGCATAACGGAAATCGTGTTGAGTGTGCTTCTTGCGGGCGCTTTGGGGCCGGTTTTATTACGTCGAAAAAAAGGTCTGCTGTTACTGTTGTTGATTCTGGTCTGCACGATACTTTTGCTTCATGGTGTCACTACGATTTACTGATGTGGTCGAAAATCTTTAAAAGCGAACCCCCGGACGTCACCCCTCCGGGGCCGTTCTGCTGTGCTGCGCATCGAGCCGCTACGCGTCTCGCCCCGCTCACGCGGGCAGCTGCCACTGACGCCTCCGGCCTGCGGCCTCCGCGCTCCGCTTGGCAACCCCTTCCCCTGCTGCCGCTCATTTCCCCTTCAGCCTCCTATCATGATTCGTCTCCTGCATTATCCGTGGATTGTGCAGCTCAGTGGGGCGCTGGCCGTGACGGTGCGGTGTCCCCCGTAACCGGCCGCGCGGCGGCCGCTAACTCGCAGTACGGCGCCGCGACCCGCAGGCGGGCC
>NZ_KQ089927.1:41818-43962 GCF_001037655.1 Enterobacter sp. MGH85 | reverse complement strand
GCCGTACCCGCGCGCAGGCGCGCGGCGCCCACTGCGCACCCCCGTGGGGGACGTGCGGCAGCTGCGTGGCGGCGGGCTGGGTTATGGCTTAGCAGGAAGGGGGGTTGGCCTGTTGCTCCGGTCAGTCCCGCAGTTTCCGGCGATTTGCGGCCGGTGTCCGGTGGAGTCCGGCGCGGTCGCCTTCCATGCCCTGACGGGCATAAAAACATGTAAATAAATTCCGTACTTGTATTGACTTTAAAGGCGTAATCACCGATAATTAAATCATCGGGAGGCAACACCGCCACCCGAAAAATTGCCGGTATCGGCGCTTACAGGAGTCGTCATGCACTTTACTAACTTCCTTCAGCGTTACTTCGATATAGAGATTGAACATACCTTTGACCCTACCATTCAGGGCAGCAACGAAACGGGTAAAGACGTCACTAAAATCTGGATCTATGAGAAGGGCGAGGATAGCGAACCGCTGCTTACTCTGACAGAAGCATGGTGGTATACCGAGACAAAAACGGCTGGTAACTGGCTTATCGGCAACGTGTATTCAACGCTTGAGCATGGGCGTGAAATTCATGAAAGCGAATTTCGTAAACTGGTAACAGCTGGCAAGGTGATATCAGCATGAGTAAGGGGAATAAAATGCTTATTAATCGGATAGCGGTTATCGGGCTTGCAGTTGTCGCAGCCGCTACGCAGGCAGGTGTGCCGCCGGTTAAGTTTTTTTACCGGGATACAGTCCCGGTAAGCATTACGCTGGACGAACCCGCAACGGGTTGCAGCATGGCCGGTGTGATTGTTCATCCAGTGGATCGGCCAGCGGCAAAAGTGGCGTGGTTTAGCGAGCGGATTTGCGGTAAAAAACGTTACCCGGTTAGCTTTATCAGTGATGAAATTAGCGCCCCGCATAACGTGATCCATAAAGGGGAAAAGTTTCACGTTACCCCGGCTCAGGTCAATCTCCTGGACGCGCAAAACCTCTAATTAAATCATCGGGTGGCAATACCGCCGCCCGAACAATCGCCGGTATCGGCAACCATCAAGGAGTTCACATGTATCACTATCTCGTTTTTGTCCCTCTCGCATTAATTTTTAGCGCCGCTGCGCTTGCCCTGCCCTGGTTTATCGTTCGTGCGGGATACAGGGATCTGGTGCAGATCACCTGCGCCTGCGTCTCTGTTCTGGGCCTGTGTGCGGCGACAGGGGTTTTCAGCTACTTCGATAATAAGCCGCTTGCGTTTCTGTACGGTTGCGGCGCGCTGGCGTGCTTTTTGTACGCGGTAGACTGCGCGATACCGTTGTATATGACGCGTAAAAAGCCACGTAAGCAGCTGTAAGAAAAAAGGCGGGTAATCCCCGCCTTTTTTATTGAGGCTGTCAGAAAGCGATTCAGGCACTCTATGAACGCTTTGCAAGATATAAAATTTTGTATGCACATTCAGTACTTATATTGACTTTGAGGACATAATCACCGATAATTAAATCATCGGGAGGCAACACCGTCGCCCGCAAAATTGCCGGTATCGGCGCGCAAAGGAGTACATCATGGATTACCAGACCCGCTTAAATTCTGATATAACCAAAGAGATTGATTATCTGGCATCACTGCGTAAACAACGCATGGTGGCGGATCTGCGCACAGAGCTGGTTTACGGCTCCCTGGAGCGTCTGGCAGATATGATCTGCAACACCGTCACTGACTGGTCGCTTCCCTGCCCTGTTCTGCCGCTTTCTTCCGTACAGCAATGGCACAAAGCCCGCGAAATCGTCCTGGCAGATTATGAGGACTTCGGCCACGATGCCTGGGACTTTGCCCGCCACTATATGAAAACAGAGCTTAGCTTCGGTTATGCCTGCTACAAAGACGATATTGCCTGATGATTAACAACATGGGGGGCTAACGCCCCCCTGATAAACTGACCCTTTTAATGGCCTTACCGCCGATTTCAGATGGAACGAGAGATAAACAGCGGCAGACTCCGGGCGTTACCCCTTCGGGGCCGCTCTGCTGTGCTGCGCATCGAGCCGGTTCCCGTCTCGCCCCGCTTACGCGGGCAGCGGCCGCTAACGCCTCCGGCCTTCGGCCTCCGCGCTCCGCTTGGCCTCCGGGCTTCGCCCTCCGCGCTGGCGCTTGGCGGCTGGCGTCAGCC
>NZ_KQ089927.1:4943-39028 GCF_001037655.1 Enterobacter sp. MGH85 | reverse complement strand
GTACCCGCGCGCAGGCGCGCGGCGCCCACTGCGCACCCCCGTGGGGGACGTGCGGCAGCTGCGTGGCGGCGGGCTGGGTTATGGCTTAGCAGGAAGGGGGGTTGGCCTGTTGCTCCGGTCAGTCCCGCAGTTTCCGGCGATTTGCGGCCGGTGTCCGGTGGAGTCCGGCGCGGTCGCCTTCCATGCCCTGACGGGCATAAAAACATGTAAATAAATTCCGTACTTGTATTGACTTTAAAGGCGTAATCACCGATAATTAAATCATCGGGAGGCAATACCGCCACCCGAAAAATTGCCGGTATCGGATCACTAAGGAGTAAGCATGACCACTGTTACCACCCCTTCCCAGCTGAAAAAAGAAGTCGAATCTCAGAAAGAATTATTGCTGCGCGCCTGCCTCGAAGCGTTCAACCAGCTGCCTAATCAGCGCCTGCAAGGCGCTTTCACATCGACGTATGCACTGGCGGCAAAATTAGACCAGCTGCTGCAACAAACTAAATAGCACTGACGACCCGGCCAAGCCGGGTCTTTAACAGAAAGATCGAGGACAAACGACATGACCACACAAACCCTTGAGCAGACTCTTGAAGATTTTCGTCGCCAGTGTGAGAGTTTTGCGCGCGAACAGCAGCCCCGCTGCGGCCTGATTTATGAACTGTATCAGCGCCGCCTGAGCGCGGTTATTGACGGCTATCTTGCTGGCGTTCCGGCCGAGTATCGGGAAGAACTGATCGCGGTAGCGCGGCGTGAATTTGACTATCTGACCCAAGACGAGATCGCGGAAGAAATCCGGCAGGATCGGGAAAACGATTATTGCAGCCACGGTATTGAGCGTAATTGTTGCCCGCTGGGCTGCGGAGATCTAGACGATTACTGAGCCGCCGAAAGAAAAAAACCCGGATTGACCGGGCTTTTTTCTTTCCGCTGCGCGGCCGTTTCAGTTATTACTCCGCGCTGCTTTTGGCAATTTCTGTATAGCACAATACACTACACATTAAGCTCGTTTGCTTCGACGGCTAGCCAGCAGTTAAAGGTTTCGCTCTGCCGTTCGCCGCCGCAACCTCCCTCCGCTTTCAGCTTTCCGCAAGCCTGGCATTTCCCCAGCTGCGCCTTTTGCTCCTGCCACTGTTGCCAGTTTCGGATCAGCAGCAGTTGGAAAAACTCATTCGTGGAATAGGCTGTTCGTCCTGGACGACGAACCCGGCAAAGCTCCTGTAACATTGCTTCTTCCTGTTTTGTTAGCGTGACTGTCACGCTAGCGCCTTCCTCTTTGAGTCGCGCGCGGCGCCGGGCCTGGCGAATACGGGCTTGTTCACGCTGTCGGTCATTCATATTTTTCCTCCACGTGACTGTCACGTTGAATTAAACCGGGCATTACCCCTGCGGGGCCGTTCTGCCGTGCTGCGCATCGAGCCGCTACGCGTCTCGCCCCTTCGGGCGGCGGCCACTAATGCCTCCGGCCTGCGGCCTCCGCGCTTCGCTTGAAAAAAAACCGGGACATGCCCGGTTTACATTATCTCAGTAGAATTATGGCTATCGCGGCACCCACGGCGGCGCCCACAATAGTGCAGCCAGCTGTAATAAAAAGGATCTGACGGGTTAACGTCTCAGCTCTGGACGCCTGCGCGCGGCGGAACTTCGTCAGAAATTCCTCACGCGCCTTAGCATCATCACTAATTGCCAGGCTAATTGAACGCTGGTTTTCTACTAAAGTCCGTTTAAGAGAGTCTGCCGTCTCTCCTAAACTTTCGGTGTCTTTTGCCAGCTTTTCCGAAAGCGCAGAAAGTATCTCAGTCATTTCTTTCTGACTTGCGGTGATTTCCTTCGCGTCACCTAAAAACCAATCCATCAGAACTTCAAATTTATCTGGCTGCTTTTCCATTTTATTCTCCCATTAAAGCCGCATATGCTTTATCGAGATTAGCTTTAACAGGAATTGCCTGTTTCATGTAGGTATAACGGCGGGCCAGTTTTTTGCGCTCGTCAGCATCCGTTGTTTGTTTAGCGCGGGCTTTAAATTCTTCTGGATCTTCAGCGGTCAATGCTTCGAATGAGATACGGTGATACGCGAGATATTCGAAAACTTCACTGTTATAAATAACAGATTTCTTGCTGATTTTGCCAACTTTCGTTCGTTTGACAAATTCAAATACCGGCGCCAGTACATCCTCTACTTCACTATCTGGACTAATGCGGTTTGGAACAAAGATGATTTTATCGCTGCTTACACCTGCCTTACTTAACGTATGTGCTGTTTTCAGGCTTTCATCAATGGCCTTATTATCAGGCGTAACCGGGATTACATACTTATCAAATTCATTCGCGCCACTGTCAAAGCGGGACATTGCCATCAGGAACGCTTCTACGTTTGACGCACCAATATCAATAATCCCGGCATCTTCAAAAACAATATCTTCAATCAACCGTGAAAAGTCATCACCTTTAAAAATGGAAACATTCTCAATCCCCAGATCGGAAGCAGACTGGTTGATAGTTTCAACCGCATAGAATTTTGCTCCAGTCAGACGCGGGGCTAACAGGTAGGATGAAATTAAGGTTTTACCAACGCTGCCACTGTAATTAATTACCGCTACTTTCATAAATCACCTCAGAATTTTTTATTGAACATCTTAGGGTCGAAATCTTCACTGATTTTATTGAAGAACTCTTTATCAATAATGCCGGGACTTTCTTTTTTTTCACTTCCTTGCGGTTCAGGCTCAGGCGGCGTTTGTGTATTGTGCAATACACTTTCCTCTGCACCTTTCTCGCTACCTCCTTTTTGTGTATTGTGCAATACACTATCATCATTGTTCGGCATCCTTTCATGTGTATTGTGCATTCCATTTTTCCGGATTTGCCGCGCTCTATATAGGGACGTATCAAAGCTACGAACGTTCACACCTTCCAGGCCGAAGCGTTCAGAAACTGCCTTATAAATTTCCTCCCTGGAAACTCCCAGTGACAGCATTTCTTCTATTTCCGGCAACATCAACTGAAGTGCCGCCCTGATACTTTTGGGCTTCATAGTACCCTCATTTAGAATGATGTAATTTTGATGTAATTTTGATGTACTTTTGATGTACTTTTGTTGTACTGGCTACCTCATGACCAAAGAATGATGTAATTTTGTTGTACTGTCAACCTTCAAGTGATGTAATTTTGATGTAATTTTGATGTACTTTTGTTGTACTGGTATTCATGCAAGCATGAATACGGAATATTGAACGCTTTTTAGCCAGTTAGTCCTTAACCTACGTAGATCGCCCCTACCAAAAAAGATGATTTTTTATCCCTTAACCTGCTATACACCTAACGCAGCGCGATAAATCACGCTATCATACTGATTTAAAAGATAAAAAAATAAATAGCAACAATATTCGGTAATAATTAGGTATTAAAAACACCCAATAACTCATTGTTTTATAATGAGTTTGCTTTATTACTTTGGTAATACTAAGATTTCAGCTTGTTAGATCCCAATTTTTTGTTTAAAAAATGCACAATGTGAGGACTGAATGCCAATAATAACCGCAAAAGTATCAGATGAACTTTTGGCCTATATAGACCTGGTTTCAGGAGGTAATCGGTCAGATTATCTGCGGCGCTGCATTGAAGCTGGCCCAGGTGATCGGGAGTCCGGGTTGAAAATAGTTGCCGACCGGCTGAGCGACGTAAATCGCAAACTGGATTATCTTTTTGACCGTGCTTCAGATGCGGATTTTGGCCCACTGCGCGATGAGCTGAAGGCAATAACCGAAACGCTATCTGGCGTAAAATTCCCACCGGCAGGACAGATGATGTTGCATGAATCACTCGCTATTGAAACGCTAATCCTCCTGCGCTCGATAGCAGAACCGGGCAAAACCAAAGCGGCAAAAGCAGAGGTTGAACGTAACGGCTACAAAGTCTGGGAACCAAAAAAGGAGCGCTGAAATGGACGATAGAGAAAGAGGCTTAGCATTTTTATTTGCAATTACTTTGCCTCCAGTGATGGTATGGTTTCTAGTTGCAAAATTTACCTACGGTATTGATCCATCCACGGCTAAATACCTGATTCCGTATCTGGTTAAGAATACTTTTTCGCTATGGCCTTTATGGTCAGCTTTAATTGCTGGCTGGTTTATTGGTGTTGGCGGTCTGATCGCTTTTATCATTTATGATAAATCACGCGTGTTTAAAGGCGAAAGATTCAAAAAGATTTATCGTGGTACAGAGCTTGTTCGCGCCAGAACACTCGCTGATAAAACACGCGAAAGAGGTGTCAACCAGTTAACCGTGGCTAATATCCCCATACCTACATACGCTGAGAACTTGCATTTTTCGATTGCCGGTACAACCGGTACTGGTAAAACCACAATTTTCAATGAACTGTTATTTAAGAGCATCATTAGAGGCGGCAAAAATATTGCTTTAGATCCAAATGGGGGCTTCTTAAAGAATTTCTATCGTCCCGGCGATGTTATTTTAAACGCCTATGATAAACGCACTGAAGGCTGGGTGTTTTTCAATGAAATTCGCCGTTCATATGATTACGAGCGCTTAGTGAACTCTATTGTTCAGGAAAGCCCTGATATGGCTACTGAAGAATGGTTCGGCTATGGCCGTCTTATTTTTAGTGAAGTTTCGAAAAAACTTCACAGCCTATATAGCACAGTAACTATGGAAGAAGTTATTCACTGGGCCTGTAACGTTGACCAGAAAAAATTAAAAGAATTTTTAATGGGGACGCCTGCCGAAGCTATTTTTTCCGGGTCTGAAAAAGCAGTTGGAAGCGCGCGATTTGTTCTCAGTAAGAATCTTGCCCCACATTTGAAAATGCCGGAAGGTAATTTTTCCCTGCGTGACTGGCTTGATGATGGAAAGCCGGGAACCCTGTTTATCACCTGGCAGGAAGAAATGAAAAGGTCACTTAATCCGCTAATTTCCTGCTGGCTGGATTCGATTTTTTCTATCGTGCTGGGTATGGGTGAAAAAGAAAGCCGCATTAATGTATTTATTGACGAGCTGGAATCACTCCAGTTTCTGCCAAACCTCAACGATGCACTGACCAAAGGGCGTAAAAGCGGTCTGTGTGTTTATGCTGGCTATCAAACCTATTCTCAGCTGGTTAAGGTTTATGGTCGGGATATGGCTCAGACAATTCTGGCTAACATGCGTTCTAACATCGTGCTGGGCGGCAGCCGTCTCGGTGATGAAACGTTGGATCAAATGTCGCGCTCACTCGGTGAGATAGAAGGCGAAGTTGAGCGTAAAGAATCCGATCCTCAGAAGCCCTGGATTGTCCGTAAACGCCGCGACGTTAAAGTTGTTCGTGCCGTAACGCCTACCGAAATATCAATGTTGCCAAACCTCACCGGCTATCTGGCGTTGCCTGGTGATATGCCCGTCGCTAAGTTCAAGGCTAAACACGTTAAATACCATCGCAAAAACCCTGTTCCTGGCATTGAACTGAGGGAGATCTGATGCTTGATATAACCACGATTACCCGCCAGAACGTCACTAGCGTTGTGGGCTACTACTCTGATGCAAAGGATGATTACTACAGTAAGGATTCATCATTCACGTCCTGGCAGGGAACCGGAGCTGAAGCCCTCGGCTTATCCGGGGACGTTGAATCAGCCCGGTTTAAAGAGCTGCTTGTCGGAGAGATAGATACCTTCACGCATATGCAGCGACACGTGGGTGATGCCAAAAAAGAGCGTCTGGGCTACGACCTGACGTTTTCAGCGCCTAAAGGGGTATCCATGCAGGCGCTGATACACGGCGATAAAACCATTATCGAGGCTCATGAAAAAGCTGTTGCCGCTGCTGTGCGTGAAGCTGAAAAACTCGCGCAGGCCCGGACGACTCGCCAGGGGAAATCAGTAACCCAGAATACCAATAACCTTGTCGTCGCTACTTTTCGCCACGAAACGTCCAGGGCGCTAGATCCTGATTTGCACACCCACGCTTTTGTCATGAACATGACCCAGCGCGAGGACGGCCAGTGGCGCGCGCTCAAAAATGATGAGCTGATGCGTAACAAAATGCACCTGGGCGATGTTTACAAACAGGAGCTGGCGCTGGAGTTGACCAAAGCCGGTTATGAGCTGCGTTACAACAGCAAAAATAACACGTTCGATATGGCCCATTTTTCAGACGAACAGATTCGCGCTTTTTCCCGCCGGTCGGAGCAAATTGAAAAGGGACTCGCTGCAATGGGCCTGACGCGGGAAACCGCCGATGCTCAGACGAAAAGCCGCGTCTCGATGGCGACGCGTGAAAAGAAAACAGAGCATTCCCGTGAAGAAATTCACCAGGAATGGGCCAGCCGCGCCAAAACGCTAGGCATTGATTTTGATAACCGTGAATGGCAGGGACACGGTAAACCTCTGGAGGCTGATATTGCGCGCAACATGGCCCCGGATTTTACCAGCCCTGAGGTTAAAGCTGACCGGGCTATCCAGTTTGCAGTTAAGTCGCTGTCAGAGCGCGATGCCAGCTTTGAACGCCAGAAGCTGATTCAGATCGCTAATAAGCAGGTGCTGGGCCATGCCACAATGGCCGATGTTGAAAAAGCGTACCTGAAGGCGGTACAGAAGGGCGCCATCATCGAGGGCGAAGCCCGGTATCAATCAACGCTGAAGGTCGGTGCTTCAGTTATGGCCGAAACTCTGACGCGCAAAGAGTGGATCGACTCGCTGACGAATAGCGGGATGCGTGCGGATAAAGCCCGTTTTGCGGTAGATGATGGTATTAAAAACGGCAGGCTTAAAAAGACCAGCCACCGCGTCACTACCGTGGAGGGTATTCGCCTTGAGCGTTCCATTCTGACTATCGAATCACGCGGCCGGGGGCAGATGCCGCGACAGCTGACCGCAGAGATTGCAGGCCAGCTGCTCGCCGGGAAAACCCTCAAGAATGAGCAGATGCGCGCAGTTACAGAAATTGTGACGAGCAAAGATCGTTTTGTGGCCGCACATGGTTACGCCGGTACCGGTAAAAGCTATATGACGATGGCCGCTAAAGAGCTGCTGGAGTCACAAGGGCTGAAGGTCACGGCGCTGGCCCCCTATGGGACACAGAAAAAAGCGCTTGAAGATGATGGATTACCGGCCCGCACCGTTGCCGCCTTCCTCAAAGCGAAGGATAAAAAGCTGGATGAAAAATCAGTCGTATTCATTGATGAAGCCGGGGTTATACCCGCCCGGCAGATGAAACAGCTGATGGAGGTGATCGAGAAGCATAACGCTCGCGCGGTATTCCTGGGGGATACGTCACAGACGAAAGCGGTAGAAGCCGGTAAGCCTTTTGAGCAGCTGATTAAAGCAGGTATGCAGACCAGCTACATGAAAGACATTCAGCGACAGAAGAATGAAGTTTTGCTTGAGGCGGTTAAGTATGCCGCTGAAGGTAATGCCGCGCGCGCCCTGAAAAATATCACCGGCGTGAACGAACTGAAGGAAGAAGCGCCCCGACTCGCTCAACTTGCCGATCGCTACCTGTCTCTGTCCTCAGAACAACAGGATGCCACCCTGATAATCTCTGGTACGAACGCCTCACGCAAAACCCTCAATGACTACATCCGGGGCAATCTGGGGCTTGCCGGAACCGGCGAAACGTTCACGCTACTTGACCGCGTGGATTCGACACAGGCGGAACGCCGCGACAGCCGTTATTTCAGTAAAGGGCAAATCATTATCCCCGAACAGGATTACAAAAATGGTATGAAGCGGGGCGAGTCTTACCAGGTTCTTGATACCGGGCCGGGCAACAAATTGACGGTTGAAAGCAGCAGCGGTGAGCAGATCGCTTTCAGCCCGCGTACACACACCAAGCTGTCTGTATACCAGGCAGTCAGCGCCGAACTGGCGCCGGGCGATAAGGTCATGGTAACGCGTAACGATAAAACGCTGGACGTTGCCAACGGCGACCGCTTCACGGTGAAAACCGTGGAGGGTGAAAAACTGACGCTTGAGGACAAAAAAGGGCGCACGGTTGAGCTGGACAAAAAACAGGCTTCTTATCTTTCCTATGCTTATGCAACCACCGTCCACAAATCCCAGGGGCTTACCTGTGATCGCGTGTTGTTCAACATAGATACCAAATCGCTTACCACTTCTAAGGACGTTTTTTATGTTGGTATTTCGCGTGCGCGTCATGAGGTGGAAATTTTTACCGACGATAAAAAATCTTTGGCATCGAGCGTGAGCCGCGACAGCCCGAAAACCACGGCCGCAGAAATTGACCGTTTCTTTGGGCTTGAGGCCAGGTTTAAGGATATTGGCCGCGATACCAGTTTAGAAACCCGATCAGCTGAAAAAGGTCTGCCAGAAGCCACGGGGGAAAGCATGGCGTTTAACCAGAAACCCGATGAACATAACATGACAACCGGCACTGATTATCAGCCGGTGAGCAACGCAGAGGACGCCTTTCATCTTAAGCAGAACCCTATGGATGATTCCGTTGGCCTGCGGCGTCATGAAGCACAGCAAAATGATGCAGAACTGGCCCATGATTATGCTGCTGCCGACGATCAGCAGTGGAGCGCGCAGGAGTATGCCGATTACGAGCATTATGCCGAAGCATCAGACTACGACTTTGACAGCAGCATTTACGACGATTACGCCATGCCGCAGACGTCTCAGGCGGAACAGAGCCATACCGGAAAAGAACACACCCATGAGCATGAGCATGAAGAAGGGGGCCATGAAATCTGATGGAGCAGACCGACAAGCGCAAGCAGGATAAACTGAAGTTCGACCGGGTAATTAATCTGGCGCGCAGACTGCCGCAACCGGCGATCCATGACTTACTACGCGCGCTGATACTGCCAATTCAGGCCGATTACTTGCTGGCCGTTGGCACGGAGGGCCAGGACGCGCGCCCGGACATGAACGAGCGCGAGTTCTTCTTCACAAAAATCATCTGGGCGATGGATTACACGCACATGAAATCACTCAGGCTTGCAGCTGAAGATTTTCCCCTGGCGCTTGCGACGGCCAAGATCCTGCCGTGGCCGTGGGGTGAATCAAGCTACCGGAGTGCTTTAGCCGATATAGGGGTTCGAGGTTCAATCGTGTAAAAAACCACGTTAAGGCAATAATTCATTGTTTGAATTGAAATTTAATGGCCTCAACTCTCCCTTCAGAATATTTTCCGGCAGCGTGAACGTATAATGTCCCAGCATGTTGATATGACCGTACATCAGTGGCGACAGGCGTGAGATATGCTCGTCTTCCGGGATCTCACCAGCGCTGCGCAAATGTGATAGCGCTTCCTGCATATAAAGCGTGTTCCACAATACAACTGCGTTAGTGACAAGCCCCAGCGCACCCAGTTGATCCTCCTGCCCCTCACGGTAACGTTTTCTAATCTCACCACGTTGGCCGTAACAGATCGCCCTTGCCACGGCGTGACGGCCTTCTCCCCGGTTAAGCTGAGTCAGTATCCTGCGACGATATTCTTCATCATCAATGTAGTTGAGGAGGTACAGCGTCTTGTTGACCCGTCCCACCTCCATAATCGCCTGCGCCAGCCCTGACGGACGGGAACTTTTTAAAAGCGAGCCCACAAGTTCTGAGGCGTGGACTGGGCACTGTTGCAAATAGTCGGTGGTGATAAACTTATCATCCCCTTTTGCTGATGGAGCTGCACATGAACCCATTCAAAGGCCGGCATTTTCAGCGTGACATCATTCTGTGGGCCGTACGCTGGTACTGCAAATACGGCATCAGTTACCGTGAGCTGCAGGAGATGCTGGCTGAACGCGGAGTGAATGTCGATCACTCCACGATTTACCGCTGGGTTCAGCGTTATGCGCCTGAAATGGAAAAACGGCTGCGCTGGTACTGGCGTAACCCTTCCGATCTTTGCCCGTGGCACATGGATGAAACCTACGTGAAGGTCAATGGCCGCTGGGCGTATCTGTACCGGGCCGTCGACAGCCGGGGCCGCACTGTCGATTTTTATCTCTCCTCCCGTCGTAACAGCAAAGCTGCATACCGGTTTCTGGGTAAAATCCTCAACAACGTGAAGAAGTGGCAGATCCCGCGATTCATCAACACGGATAAAGCGCCCGCCTATGGTCGCGCGCTTGCTCTGCTCAAACGCGAAGGCCGGTGCCCGTCTGACGTTGAACACCGACAGATTAAGTACCGGAACAACGTGATTGAATGCGATCATGGCAAACTGAAACGGATAATCGGCGCCACGCTGGGATTTAAATCCATGAAGACGGCTTACGCCACCATCAAAGGTATTGAGGTGATGCGTGCACTACGCAAAGGCCAGGCCTCAGCATTTTATTATGGTGATCCCCTGGGCGAAATGCGCCTGGTAAGCAGAGTTTTTGAAATGTAAGGCCTTTGAATAAGACAAAAGGCTGCCTCATCGCTAACTTTGCAACAGTGCCTCTTTTATATACCCGGAGCTGGATAAGCAACGAACGTCCTGGCCTGCTTTTCGATCTGGCGACAGGGTGGCTTATGCAACATCGTATTATTCTCCCCGGAGCCACTACGCTGACCCGGTTGATTTCAGAGGTAAGGGAAAAGGCGACGTTGCGCCTGTGGAACAAACTGGCACTGATACCGTCAGCCGAACAGCGTTCACAGCTGGAGATGCTGCTGGGGCCAACTGATTGCAGCCGCCTGTCTTTACTGGAATCACTGAAAAAGGGCCCTGTGACCATCAGTGGTCCGGCGTTTAATGAAGCAATTGAACGCTGGAAAACTCTGAACGATTTTGGCCTGCATGCTGAAAACCTGAGTACACTCCCGGCTGTGCGCCTGAAAAATCTCGCACGTTATGCTGGTATGACTTCGGTGTTCAATATTGCCAGGATGTCACCGCAGAAAAGGATGGCGGTTCTGGTTGCCTTTGTCCTTGCATGGGAAACGCTGGCGCTGGATGATGCATTGGACGTTCTGGGGTTCTAAGCGGGAATCCCAGAAAATTCCGTCATTCCGTATGATGAAAATTCAGTCGACTCCTCGCTTGACGTGACGAGCGCCAAAAGCCTGCCGCATCTGCCTGGCGCGCTCGAGCTCATCGCCATGCAAATACATCGACGTCGTGGCGATCGACGCATGGCGTAGGTTGTCGCGCACCGCGGTGAGCTGAGCTCCCCGGGCCAACGCATGGCTGGCATGACTGTGACGCATCCAATGAGGCGTGGCACGGCGCAGCTTTTCGGCGGCGACCGGATGATCGGCCTCAATGGCCTCAGCGGCTTGCGTAAAGAATCTTCGCAACACGCACCAAAGGTGAGGGCCGGTGATGCCGGCATTACCGTCTTCCCCAAGACTGCCCACCAGGGGCGTTTTCGGATTCCACCGTTCCCGGCTGACTGGCAGTTGACGCTGTGCCAAGTATTGGTCCAGCGCCGTATACGCGAGCGGCGGCAAGGCCACCTTACCTGGTTTGCCACCTTTGCCAACCAAATGCAGCCAGTGGTCACCGTGCTCGTCGAGGCGGACATTACCCAGGACGGCGCCGACCAGTTCGCTAGCGCGCAGGCCCGTGGCATAGCCGAAGTCGAGCATGAAGCGCAGGCGTTGTGCTGCCGGCTCGGACCAGCCGTAGGACCATTCCAGGCCGTCTGCAATGGCGCGCAGCAGTAGCCATTCTCCCTCGGTAAAGCCTCGCGCCGTATCCAGTGCGGGCCGCAAGGCGTGACCGCGTACCTTGACGCCGGCGAAAGGGTTGGCCAGCACATAGCGCTGCTCGATGAGCCACCGGAACAGCGCCGAGAGCACCGTCAGCGCATACGCTGCCGAGCGTGCGGACAAGCCGCCCGAGAAGGGGCGCCATTCCACCGAATCGCGTGGTCGAGGTGGCCCCACCCAACGCTCGCGCGGGGTCGGGTGCCGGACAAAGGCCCGGTACGCGATTGCATCGTCCGTGGTCAGGGATGATAGCGCCCGTCCGCGTTCGACGATGGCCCACAGGATTAGCCGCGCAGCCTCCTTGCGATAGGCGCGCTGTGTGGCGACAGTCTCGTGCAGCGCCAGCCAGGCCTGCACGGCCTCGTAGTCGTTGGTCGCATTCAGCGTGCAAGCGTTGCGCGGGGCCCGGAAATTGCCCTGCGAGCCGTCGACTTCGTTCGGCAGACGCAACTGCTCCCACGGCACGATGCCGCTGGGCTGAATAATCGGGATCAGGGCCCGGGCGCGCTCGGTGAGCTGCGGATGTGCGGCAAAGAAAGCCTCGACCTGCCGGGCGCCTGTCATGCCGAGTCCCTCGATGGCTTTCCACCAGCCACGCCGGCGGGGAATGCGCACGGTCAGCGCCGAGAGGGTGTGGATACCGTACGCCTGCAGTGCCCTGACGGTCCTCGGAGACAGCCACTGGTCGATGCTGTCGCTGATCTGGGGCTTCGGCGCCGGCAGCGTGGGCAAGAGCCGGATCGCGCGTTCGACGGCACCCGCGCGCCCCTGTCGCTCTTCGGGGGCGTGCTGGAACACGTCGGCCAGATCCGGCCGGTGGCGGCTGTTGGCGAAAACGATGAGCTGGCGGCGGATATGCCCCAGCATCCCTCGCGCTGATTGACCGGCGGCCTTGCGTGCCGCCAGGTAGTGTTCAACGGCCGCGCGAGAGCTGAGTCCCGCGTACCAGCCGCGCAAGGCAGCCAGCGAATCCGCATCGGGAAAGCCGACTGGGGTAGAACTCGAAGCCGTAGTCTGGCCCGTTTTCATATGGACAGGTTGCGATTCGAAAAGCGAGTAACGCGATAATAACGATTATTTCAGTAGAATCGAAAATGCCCCATGTTTCTACGAAACCTCAAGATAGCAAGAACGGGCCATGAGCAAGAAGAACAAGCTACTCAGCGTCCTATCCGACGCCGAACAGGAGGCCTTGTATGGCCTGCCGGAGTTCGATGATGCGCAGCAGCTGGAATATCTGGCTGTGACAGAAACCGAGTTGGCGCTTGCCAACAGCCGGCCCAGTCTTCATGCCAAGGTCTATTGCCTCTTGCAGATCGGCTACTTCAAGGCCAAGCATGCCTTCTTCAGTTTCGACTGGGACGAAGTCGAGGACGATTGCGCTTTCGTGCTGAGCCGCTATTTCCACGGCGAGGTGTTCGAACCCAAGGCGATCACCAAGCATGAACGCTACACCCAGCGCGAGCAGATCGCCAAACTATTCGGCTACTGGCCGTGGTCGGCCGCCTTCCTGCCGCAGCTCGAGCAGCAGGCCGCACGGACCGTGCGGCGTGACGTAACGCCGGGGTTCGTCGCCGCCGAGCTGATCGTCTGGCTCAATGAGCACAAGATTATCCGGCCCGGCTATACGACCTTGCAAGAGTTGGTCAGCGAAACGCTATCCGCCGAGCGCCGGCGCCTGGGCAATCTGCTGGAGCAAGCGTTGGACGAATCTGCCAAGGCCGCGCTGAGCCAGCTTCTGGTCCGTGATGACACCCTGTCGCAACTGGCGGCGCTCAAGCAGGACGCCAAGAATTTCGGCTGGCGCCAGATGGTCCGCGAGCGCGAAAAGCGCGCCACGCTGGAGCCGCTGCACGCAATCGCCAAGACACTGCTGCCTAAACTCGACGTCTCGCAGCAGAACCTGCTGTACTACGCGAGCCTGGCAAACTTCTACACCGTCCACGACCTGCGCAATCTGAAGGCCGATCAGACCCAACTCTACCTGCTGTGCTATGCCTGGGTACGCTACCGGCAGCTCTCCGACAACCTGGTCGATGCGATGGCGTACCACATGAAGCAGTTGGAGGACGAAAGCAGCGCTGGTGCCAAACAATCCTTTGCCGACGAGCAGGTGCGCCGTCAGCAGGAAACGCCGCGGGTAGGCCGCCTGCTGTCACTCTACGTTGATGATAGCGTGGCCGATCCCACGCCCTTCGGCGAGGTGCGGCAGCGCGCCTACAAGATCATGCCTCGCGATACGCTGCAAACCACGGCGCAGCGTATGAGCGTGAAGCCGGCGAGCAAGCTGGCCTTGCAGTGGCAGGCGGTGGACGGGCTGGCCGACCGCATGCGCCGCCATCTTCGTCCACTGTACGTTGCGCTCGACCTCTCCGGCTCCAATCCAGACAGTCCATGGCTTGCCGCGCTGGCCTGGGCCAAAGGTGTTTTTGCCAAGCAGCAGCGGCTGTCGCAACGGCCACTCGACGAGTGGCCCGCGGCGACACTTCCGAAACGCTTGCGGCCGTACCTGCTGACCTTCGACGCCGACGGTAAACCAACCGGCCTGCACGCTGACCGCTACGAGTTCTGGCTGTACCGCCAGATCAGGAAGCGTCTCCAATCGGGTGAACTCTACCTCGACGACAGCCTGCAACACCGGCACTTCTCAGATGAACTGGTTGAGATGGACAGGAAGATCGATGTGCTCGCAAAAATGGAGATCCCCTTCCTGCAGCAACCCGTCCATGCCCAACTCGATGCGCTGACTGCCGAACTGCGCACGCAGTGGCTGGCGTTCAACCGCGAGCTGAAACAGGGCAAGCTGACGCACCTCGAATACAACAAGGACACGCAGAAACTGACCTGGCGCAAGCCCAAGAGCGAGAATGAGAAAGCGCGCGAAAAGGCATTCTACGAGAAGCTTCCGTTCTGCGACGTGGCCGACGTGTTTCGCTTCGTCAACGACGAGTGCAAGTTTCTGTCGGCGTTCACGCCCATGCAGCCGCGCTACGCGAAGAAGGTCGCCGACGCTGACAGCCTGATGGCGGTCATCATCGCGCAAGCGATGAACCACGGCAACCACGTCATGGCGCGCACCAGCGACATCCCGTACCACGTGCTGGATAGCGGCTACCAGCAGTACCTGCGCCAGGCAACGCTGCACGCGGCCAACGACTGCATCAGCAACGCCATCGCCACGCTACCGATCTTCCCATACTACTCGTTCGACCTCGAAACGCTGTACGGTGCCGTCGACGGGCAGAAATTCAGCGTCGAACGGCCGACCGTGAAGGCGCGCTATTCGCGCAAGTACTTCGGGCGCGGCAAGGGCGTGGTCGCCTACACGCTGCTGTGCAACCACATCCCGCTCAACGGCTACCTGATCGGCGCGCACGACTACGAGGCCCACCACGTGTTCGACATCTGGTATCGCAACACGTCGGACATCATGCCGACCGCGATCACCGGCGACATGCACAGCGTCAACAAGGCCAACTTCGCCATCCTGCATTGGTTTGGCCGGCGGTTCGAGCCGCGCTTCACCGACCTCAACGCGCAATTGAAAGAACTCTACTGCGCTGACGATCCAGCACAGTATCAGGCGTGCCTGATTCGGCCAGTCGGGAAAATCGACTGCGATCTCATCCATCGCGAGAAGCCGAACATCGACCGGATCGTCGCCACACTCGGGCTGAAGGAAATGACGCAGGGCACGCTGATCCGCAAGCTGTGCACCTACACCACGACGAACCCGACGCGGCGCGCGATCTTCGAGTTCGACAAGCTCATCCGCAGCATCTACACGCTTCGCTACCTGCGCGATCCGCAACTGGAACGCAACGTGCACCGCTCGCAAAATCGCCTCGAGTCCTACCATCAGCTACGCTCGGCCATTGCCCAGGTCGGCGGTAAGAAGGAACTGACCGGTCGCACCGACATTGAAATCGAGATCAGCAACCAGTGCGCACGGCTGATCGCCAACACGATCATTTTCTACAACTCGGCAATCTTGTCGCGGCTGGTGACCAAGTACGAGGCGGCCGGCAACAGCAAGGCGCTGGCACTCATCACAAAAATTTCGCCTGCGGCATGGCGGCACATCCTGCTCAACGGGCACTACACCTTTCAAAGCAGCGGCAAGACGATCGATCTCGATGCGATCGTCGCAGGCCTGGAACTGGAGTGACGGAATTTTCAGCGGTTCCGTGTTAGCAGCAGTGTAAAACTGACCCACCCCAGCGAAGTAAAACTGATCCACCTGGGCTAGTTTGGCGGCCTTTTCGAGGCCGTCGATGTTGACCCAGGAGCAAACCGTGGAAATCAGAGTTCTTGCCCGACAGGGCCACTCCATCCGGCACATCGCCCGCACGTTGGGGGTCTCGCGCAATACCGTGCGCCGCTACCTCCGCGATCCGTCGGTAGCGCGATACCAGCCCCGTGAACCACGCCCCACCAAACTGGGGCCATTTGAATCTTATCTGCGGCAACGGGTCGAGCAGGCCCACCCCATCTGGCTGCCTGCCACCGTCCTGAATCGGGAAATCCGCGCTCAAGGGTATGGCGGCGGTCTCTCGTTATTGCGCGCCTTCCTCGCCACGCTCAAGCCCGCCCGCCGCGAAGCAGGTCCGGCCGTCCGTTTCGAGACCGAGCCCGGACGGCAGTTGCAGGCTGATTTCGTGGTCTTGCGCCGGGCCAGATCCCCCATGTCGGCCTTCGTCGCCACGCTGGGATACAGCCGCATGACGTTTGTCACCTTCGTACCGGACGAATCCTTCGAGTCCGTGCGGGACTCCCTGTTGCTGGCTTTTGACTATCTGGGCGGTGTGCCCCGCGAGGTGTTGTTCGACAACATGAAGACCGTGGTGCTGGAACGCGATGCCTACGGTGACGGCAAGCACCGTTTTCACCCCGGCTTGCTTCAACTGGCCGATGACCTGGGGTTCCGGATCCGGCTGTGTCGCCCGTATCGGGCCCAGACCAAAGGCAAGGTCGAGCGCTTCAATCGCTACTTCCGCGAGAGCTTCTACAACCCGTTGCTGACCCGGATGAAGGGCACGGGGCTGCTGCTCGATTGTGCTGCTGCCAACCGACGCGTCCGTGACTGGTTGGCAGACGAGGCGAATGTGCGGGTCCACGCCACCCTGAACGAGCGCCCCATCGACCGTTGGCGGCAGGAGCGGGAACACCTGCAACCCTTGCCATCCCGTGTGCGGCGCGACGAGGCCCCCCTGCTGGATAACAGTCTCCGCCCGGTACCACTGGAATCTCTCCAGCACCCACTGTCTGTCTATGACGCAATTGGGGAGGCCTGCCGATGAACCTCCAGCATGAGCGGATCGACGCCCTGTGCCAGCAACTCAAACTCGAACGGGTGGCAACGCATTACCCCGTCCTGGCGCAGCAGGCGGTGCGCGAGGACTTCAGCTTCACCGACTTCCTGGAACACCTGTTGCGGCATGAAGCGGGGTGTCGCCAGCAGCGCAGCCGCGAACTGCTGACGCGGATGGCTTGCTTCCCGGGCATCAAGACCCTGGAGGACTATGACTTCAGCTTCAACCCCGGCGTGCCCAAGGCACTGGTGCAGGAGCTGGGCAGTCTGGCGTTTGTCGAACGGGCCGAGAACGTGGTGCTGATCGGACCCTCTGGCATCGGCAAGACCCACCTCGCCATCGCCTTGGGTTACAAGGCCGCGCAAGCCGGGGTCAAGACACGCTTCATCACGGCAGCCGACCTGATGCTGCAACTGAGCACGGCGCAGCGACAAGGGCGGCTGAAGGAATACTTCAACCGCGCCATCCTCGGTCCACGGCTGCTGGTGATCGATGAGATCGGCTACCTGCCTTTCGGACGCGAGGAAGCGAACCTGTTCTTTCAGGTGGTGGCGAAGCGCTATGAGAAAGGGGCGATGATCCTGACCTCGAACCTGCCGTTCAGCCAGTGGGCCGACGCGTTTGCCGGCGATACCACCCTGACAGCCGCGATGCTGGATCGGCTGCTGCACCATGCCCATATCCTGACCCTGAGCGGCGAAAGCTACCGCTTGAAGGACAAGAGGAAGGCGGGAGTGGTCAGGAAAAATTCCAAACCCGAATGATCCAGGTGGGTCAGTATTACTTTGGTGATTCAGGGGTAAAGTGGGTCAGTTTTCAGTTGGTGTTGACACCGGCGTACCCTCGGTGCTATCTTCGCGCCCCAATAGTCGGGGCTTGGCCAGGACTTCCTGAGGCCGTCCGTAACGTGGATGCCGAGGTCAGGCGAGGTGGCCGACCCATGAACGCCGACCTGATTCGTTTTTCAATAGCGCTGGACGTTGTGGTGCCAGGGACTTACCAACCCGATGTGTGCCCATCCGGGGCAGTTACAGCCGTTACAGCCTCTGGAGAGGGAGCGGCTTGCCGCTCGGTGATAATCCCAGCTGTAGCGGCCTGATTACATCCGGCCGCTACACCTAGCTCCACCTTCAAACAAGGAATATCGTTGATGTCACTGTATCGCCGTCTAGTTCTGCTGTCTTGTCTCTCATGGCCGCTGGCTGGCTTTTCTGCCACCGCGCTGACCAACCTCGTCGCGGAACCATTCGCTAAACTCGAACAGGACTTTGGCGGCTCCATCGGTGTGTACGCGATGGATACCGGCTCAGGCGCAACTGTAAGTTACCGCGCTGAGGAGCGCTTCCCACTGTGCAGCTCATTCAAGGGCTTTCTTGCTGCCGCTGTGCTGGCTCGCAGCCAGCAGCAGGCCGGCTTGCTGGACACACCCATCCGTTACGGCAAAAATGCGCTGGTTCCGTGGTCACCCATCTCGGAAAAATATCTGACAACAGGCATGACGGTGGCGGAGCTGTCCGCGGCCGCCGTGCAATACAGTGATAACGCCGCCGCCAATTTGTTGCTGAAGGAGTTGGGCGGCCCGGCCGGGCTGACGGCCTTCATGCGCTCTATCGGCGATACCACGTTCCGTCTGGACCGCTGGGAGCTGGAGCTGAACTCCGCCATCCCAGGCGATGCGCGCGATACCTCATCGCCGCGCGCCGTGACGGAAAGCTTACAAAAACTGACACTGGGCTCTGCACTGGCTGCGCCGCAGCGGCAGCAGTTTGTTGATTGGCTAAAGGGAAACACGACCGGCAACCACCGCATCCGCGCGGCGGTGCCGGCAGACTGGGCAGTCGGAGACAAAACCGGAACCTGCGGAGTGTATGGCACGGCAAATGACTATGCCGTCGTCTGGCCCACTGGGCGCGCACCTATTGTGTTGGCCGTCTACACCCGGGCGCCTAACAAGGATGACAAGCACAGCGAGGCCGTCATCGCCGCTGCGGCTAGACTCGCGCTCGAGGGATTGGGCGTCAACGGGCAGTAAGGCTCTGAAAATCATCTATTGGCCCACCACCGCCGCCCTTGCGGGCGGCATGGATTACCAACCACTGTCACATTTAGGCTAGGAGTCTGCGCGGCAGAGCCGTGTGACCGGTTTTCTGTAGAGCACTGACGATGGCGGCGGCGCTCTCTGCAATTGGCAAGGCGTCGGCGCCAAGGATACCAATCTTGCGGCGCGCGGCGTGTTATGACGACTGGGGTGCATTTGAGCCGCCCCATTTAACCTTCGCCCTCACAGATACGCCATTCGCCTCAGATTTAGCGCCATGCAGACGAGCTTCCACTCGGCTTGCACCTTGTCCAGGCCCCTCATGCTGAACTGACGCAATCCCATCACCGCCTTGATCCAACCATTCGGAGCCTCCACGATCGACTTGCGCCGGCGGTAAGCTGCATCGCCTTGCTCCGTTTTCAATTTCGCCGCAATCGCCGCCGTATGCGGATGGGTCTTGGCATTGACCTTGGCATCTTCACGTCCCTCGCGGCCGAGGGCAACGATGACATCGCCGTGGTGATCGGCGACCTTTGCCAGAACAGCCTCACTACGGAATCCCGCATCCGCCAGCGTCTGGGCCGGCATTTCTCCGGTGTTGGCCTGAACTGCTGCCAGCATGCCCAGCAGCGCCTGACTGTCCGCGGCGCAGTTGGTCAACTCCGCCGCCACGATGATCTGGTGCTCGGCATCGACCGCTGTGTACCCGTTGTAGCTCTGCTCGGAGCCACCACCGGCGTGTTTCATGATCCGGCTGTCCGGATCGGTGAAGCTTTCCTGATCACGGTCATCCGGCACACCAAACTCGCGTTTGTACGAGCCACCGCCCTTGTCCGAGCCATCCGGATGGCGAGGCCGGCGGCCATCGTCTTCGCTGCGCCCCCGGGCCTGGTCCGCTTCACGCTGGCGCGCTTCCAGGCGCGCCTTTGCCGCCTGGATCGCCTCCAGGCGCTTCTCGCGGCGAGAAATCTCGGCAGGAATGTCCAGCTCCGGCTCGTTACGCTCCTGGTCGTCGGTAGCCTTGGCGCGATCAAGCAGCGCCTTGATCTCGCAATGCAATTCGTCCTCGGCCGGCTTCATGCGCTTATAGCTCATCGCCTTGTGGCGGCTGGCGTTGGCTTTTACCTTGGTGCCGTCGACCGCGATCGTGCCAAGCTTCACCAGCCCACATTCGCGCGCCAGTTGCACCACCTGAACGAACAAATTCTCAAGCTCGGTCAGGTGTAGGGCACGGAAGTCACTCAGCGTGCGGTGGGCCGGGAAGTTTCCAGCGGCCAGCACACGCAACGCGACATCCTCGTACAGCTTCCTGGCTAGTTTGCGCGAAGAGAAGACGCCGCTCGCGTAACCATAGATCAGCACTTTGACCATCATCGCCGGATGAAACGGCTGATTGCCCGGACCACCGCCGGCATACCGGGCGTGGAATGCGCTCAAGTCCAGCGTATCGACAGTCTCGCTGATGAAGTAGGCAAGATGCCCTTCAGGTAGCCACTCTCCCAGAGAAGGGGGCAGCAGATAGGATTGGTCGGGTCGGTAAGGAAGGTAACTGGCAGCCATCCCCGTATCGTCCTCGATCTTCCGCCGATTTGGCTTCTGCCGCGCAGGCTCCTAGGCCACCGTAGCTAAACATACGAGAAAAACCGCTTCTTGAGCGCTCTCTGAGACCACCTTGCCGACAACGCAGAAACGGTTGCGGAAAAATCGGCGTTTCCGGCGTACGCCACCCGACCTGGACGAACTATTGCGGACCTGGAACTGGAGTAGCGGAATTCCCCGGGGTTTCAGCGTCGCGCCACAGCGCCTCAGATAGATGCGGTAGCCTTTGGCGGGTCGTCATGCCGCGGACCACCCCCCCAAAAAATTCCACAATGCGGAATGGCGGAATTTTCTGGGGTTCCCGCTTACCCCCCCGTTCTGGACGCCATGCTGGCCGTTATCATCCGTGACGCCAGAAAGATTGGGCAGAAAAAACGGCTCCGCTCGCTGAAGGATCTGGATAAATCTGCATTGGCGCTCGCCAGCGCATGTTCGTACCTGCTGAAAGAAGAAACACCGGACGAATCGATTCGTGCTGAGGTGTTCAGCTACATCCCAAGGCAAAAGCTGGCTGAAATCATCACGCTTGTCCGTGAAATTGCCCGGCCCTCAGACGATAATTTTCATGAAGAAATGGTGGAGCAGTACGGGCGCGTTCGTCGTTTCCTGCCCCATCTGCTGAATACCGTTAAATTTTCATCCGCACCTGCCGGGGTTACCACTCTGAATGCCTGTGACTACCTCAGCCGGGAGTTCAGCTCACGGCGGCAGTTTTTTGACGACGCACCAACGGAAATTATCAGTCGGTCATGGAAACGGCTGGTGATTAACAAGGAAAAACATATCACCCGCAGGGGATACACGCTCTGCTTTCTCAGTAAACTGCAGGATAGTCTGAGGCGGAGGGATGTCTACGTTACCGGCAGTAACCGGTGGGGAGATCCTCGTGCAAGATTACTACAGGGTGCTGACTGGCAGGCAAACCGGATTAAGGTTTATCGTTCTTTGGGGCACCCGACAGACCCGCAGGAAGCAATAAAATCTCTGGGTCATCAGCTTGATAGTCGTTACAGACAGGTTGCTGCACGTCTTTGCGAAAATGAGGCTGTCGAACTCGATGTTTCTGGCCCGAAGCCCCGGTTGACAATTTCTCCCCTCGCCAGTCTTGATGAGCCGGACAGTCTGAAACGACTGAGCAAAATGATCAGTGATCTACTCCCTCCGGTGGATTTAACGGAGTTGCTGCTCGAAATTAACGCCCATACCGGATTTGCTGATGAGTTTTTCCATGCCAGTGAAGCCAGTGCCAGAGTTGATGATCTGCCCGTCAGCATCAGCGCCGTGCTGATGGCTGAAGCCTGCAATATCGGTCTGGAACCACTGATCAGATCAAATGTTCCTGCACTGACCCGACACCGGCTGAACTGGACAAAAGCGAACTATCTGCGGGCTGAAACTATCACCAGCGCTAATGCCAGACTGGTTGATTTTCAGGCAACGCTGCCACTGGCACAGATATGGGGTGGAGGAGAAGTGGCATCTGCAGATGGAATGCGCTTTGTTACGCCAGTCAGAACAATCAATGCCGGACCGAACCGCAAATACTTTGGTAATAACAGAGGGATCACCTGGTACAACTTTGTGTCCGATCAGTATTCCGGCTTTCATGGCATCGTTATACCGGGGACGCTGAGGGACTCTATCTTTGTGCTGGAAGGTCTTCTGGAACAGGAGACCGGGCTGAATCCAACCGAAATTATGACCGATACAGCAGGTGCCAGCGAACTTGTCTTTGGCCTTTTCTGGCTGCTGGGATACCAGTTTTCTCCACGCCTGGCTGATGCCGGTGCTTCGGTTTTCTGGCGAATGGACCATGATGCCGACTATGGCGTGCTGAATGATATTGCCAGAGGGCAATCAGATCCCCGAAAAATAGTCCTTCAGTGGGACGAAATGATCCGGACCGCTGGCTCCCTGAAGCTGGGCAAAGTACAGGTTTCAGTGCTGGTCCGTTCATTGCTGAAAAGTGAACGTCCTTCCGGACTGACTCAGGCAATCATTGAAGTGGGGCGCATCAACAAAACGCTGTATCTGCTTAATTATATTGATGATGAAGATTACCGCCGGCGCATTCTGACCCAGCTTAATCGGGGAGAAAGTCGCCATGCCGTTGCCAGAGCCATCTGTCACGGTCAAAAAGGTGAGATAAGAAAACGATATACCGACGGTCAGGAAGATCAACTGGGCACACTGGGGCTGGTCACTAACGCCGTCGTGTTATGGAACACTATTTATATGCAGGCAGCCCTGGATCATCTCCGGGCGCAGGGTGAAACACTGAATGATGAAGATATCGCACGCCTCTCCCCGCTTTGCCACGGACATATCAATATGCTCGGCCATTATTCCTTCACGCTGGCAGAACTGGTGACCAAAGGACATCTGAGACCATTAAAAGAGGCGTCAGAGGCAGAAAACGTTGCTTAACGTGAGTTTTCGTTCCACTGAGCGTCAGACCCCTTATCCGTTTCAGTTTGCCATGATCGCATTCAATCACGTTGTTCCGGTACTTAATCTGTCGGTGTTCAACGTCAGACGGGCACCGGCCTTCGCGTTTGAGCAGAGCAAGCGCGCGACCATAGGCGGGCGCTTTATCCGTGTTGATGAATCGCGGGATCTGCCACTTCTTCACGTTGTTGAGGATTTTACCCAGAAACCGGTATGCAGCTTTGCTGTTACGACGGGAGGAGAGATAAAAATCGACAGTGCGGCCCCGGCTGTCGACGGCCCGGTACAGATACGCCCAGCGGCCATTGACCTTCACGTAGGTTTCATCCATGTGCCACGGGCAAAGATCGGAAGGGTTACGCCAGTACCAGCGCAGCCGTTTTTCCATTTCAGGCGCATAACGCTGAACCCAGCGGTAAATCGTGGAGTGATCGACATTCACTCCGCGTTCAGCCAGCATCTCCTGCAGCTCACGGTAACTGATGCCGTATTTGCAGTACCAGCGTACGGCCCACAGAATGATGTCACGCTGAAAATGCCGGCCTTTGAATGGGTTCATGTGCAGCTCCATCAGCAAAAGGGGATGATAAGTTTATCACCACCGACTATTTGCAACAGTGCCGTCCAGCGGATATCAGCGCTGAAAGATGATGGCTGAGCGTGGAGGCAGGAATCTCAAGGTGCTTCTGCAGTTCGCCAACCGGCAGGCCTTCATGACCCGCCCTGACCAGCTCCCGGTATATGCTGAGACGTGTCGGGTGGCCCAGTTCTCGAAGTGCGTTTGCAGCAGTGTTTAAATCCATAATACCTCCTTTATCTATATTTCCAGAATAATAGAAATATAGCCTGCGTCAATCGTTTCTGCCGTGAGGGTACCGCTTTCCCAATCATGCTCTGTCCGCCAGGTTATGGGGGGCAGAGCCAGAGCACTACCGAAATCCTTGCGAATACCCGTGCAGGGAATAATTTCCGCCCCCTTTATGGCCGGAAAAAAAACTGATAAACGTCGCCTTTTCAGAAGGTTGCTTTCTTAACGTGGTTTTTCGCATGGTTGGACCTCAGACCCCATATAGGCAGCGCTAAGGGCAATCCGTGGGTACAGGATATTAACCACCGCGTTACTTTGTGGTTGCCCTGGCGGATAGGCTTTGTACGAGGAGGGAACCATTCTATTGCCAGCGGCGTTCTGGCCGGTGAGGGTGAGGTAATACCCGATACGGTTTATGATATGCGGTATTTGCTCGATATTGTCAGCACTGACGGGTATTACTGGTACATGAGCGGGAAGATCTGCGAGAGAGTCAGTGACTACCGTACAGCCGCCTTTTTTGAAATAGGCCGCCTGCTTACACTGTGATTCCTTCAAAATATCTCAACGAAATTTCCCGACACCTGTTTAAGCTATCTTGCTGATATTTCTGTTTTTCGATTTTTGCCGGCGCGATGCCGGCGACGTTGGCCAGCTGCCCCGTGCGCGATACTGAGATCAGTTTCTTTGAACAAAAAAAACCGCCTTTCGGCGGTCAGTATTCAGTAGCTGGAACGGTAGTCTCTCCCCCGATTCCAGCGGTCTTGCCAGTGTTCGAGGAATGATTCAGCGAGCTTAGGCATGTTCCAGATCACCACCGCATTCTCCGAGTTTTTCGTTTCGGCCGCTTTGGTGAAATTAAAGCTGCCAGTTTCAACGGTCACATTATCCACGATGATCACCTTGTCATGCTGGATAGGGAAATCACTGTCAGTACGCAAAGGGATGCCGCTGTTCGCTATGTAGTTCATGGCCGCAATGCTGGCGCGCCCCGTATTGCCCCTTTCATCAATTACGATTTTCACATCAACTCCCCGTTTTTTGGCTGCTACCAGTGCCTTCATAATATCCGGGGCGGTAAAAGAATAAGCCATCATCCGTATCGAGGTTTTTGCGGAGTCAATGGCGCTCAGGACGAGAACGCGGGCGCTTCCTTCAGGCGAGTAGCCAACCTGAACGGATGGTTCCACCGCAAAGGCGGGCAGGGCGGCTGTCGTAAATGCTGCGGCCAGAAGCCAGGTTGCTAAGTTTTTCATTACAGGCTCCCGTTCACACACTGCATTTTATATTCAGGGTCAAAATAAATTTCTTTGATTTTCCGCTTTTCCATATGCACCACAACGTCAATGGTGGAGTAGAGCATTCGCATAATATCGCTCATATCGAGCATACGGCCGATAGGGGTCGCCTTGATAAGCAGCCCAATACGGTTAAAGGCATCGCGCGCAGAGTTAGCGTGCGTTGACATAACACCGCCTGGATGGCCGGTATTAAGTGCTTTAAGATAATCCCACGCAGCATCATCCCTAAGCTCAGTCATGATGATACGGCCCGGTGTCAGACGCATACAGGCTCGCAGGGCATCAGTGGCGCTGACGCGGCCGATCTTTCCTGCATCGCCGTACATCATATAAACGGCTTCTACAACGTGATCGACCGTGACTTCGTGAACGTCCTCTAAAATAATTACACGCTCGTCTTTATGTAGCGATTTTAACAGCGCGCGCGTGAGTACCGTTTTCCCCGACCCGGTTTCACCGCAGATCACGATAGTGCGTTTCTTCTCAACGGCGGTTTGCAGGAATGCGGGCCATTTTTCGCTGCTGTGCAGCTCTTTAAGGAAAAAATCATCATCCGTTAGGCTTTGCTTGCTGCCGGTAATCTTCCGGCAGTCACTGAAAATCCCCTCGCTGGTCAGCTGCTCCAGATTTTTATCGGCCGCCAAATCCTTACGAAACGCTACGGCCGTTGTACCGTCAATCACCGCAGGGGGCAGACAGATAACGCCCCTGATCCCGCCAGGCAGGATCACGTCATTAATGGCCTGCATGGTCAGCTTGTTGCTGCTCACCAACGATTTAGCAAGGTTCCTAATAAAATCTGCCGTAATTGCCGCGTTCTGCACAACCCTGCGGCCGCTGAACGTATCACAGATAACTTCCTGAAAGCAGTTAATGCGAATTTCAAAAACAGTAGGATCTTCTAAATACTCGCGCAGTGGGCCAAGTTGATAGAAAGCTGCATCAGTCATGATTACTCCTGAAGAAAAGCGGGCGCTAAGCGCCCACTTTTTTAGTTGTCTGCGAGCGTATAAACGCCGCTGAAATCGAGGTCGCGGGCAACAAAAATGCTCACCGCATCACCCTGCTGATCGTAGAGGGTAGGGGGGATAGACATGTAAGAGCGAAGTGCTTCAGACGCCAGCTGCTCACCGCTGTTTTCTGTGCTGTTGTACTGAATGTTATTACTCTGCGTCTGGTTAACCAGCGCCGTTAAGGTGTCAGAGAACAACGAAATCATGATCGCACCACGCAGACGCTCCCACATATGGGTATCCACCTGGCCCGGAATCCCCGCGCTGCCGAGTGAGTTCGTTCCGGCACTGTCAATATTAACGATTGTCCCGTCCTGGTCATTGCGGATACGCTCCCAGAGAACAAACACGCGCGCCTGGCCGTCTTTGATACCACCGGTAATCTGCCCGTCAACCCATGAGCCTTTATCAATCAGCCTAACGAGTCCATCAGCTGAGTAAACGTCCTGTGAAACCCGGCAGGAAACCTGACCCGGAACAGTGGTATCCAGCTCGGTGCCGGTACCACAGGGGATCATTTTGCCTTTCGGAACAGTCAGGCTGGGATTAGCCATGACTCCAGCGCGGCTAGCCTTCAGCCTTGCAGGAGTCAGGTTTTTAGCGAGTGCTGAACTACCTTCGCTTGTTTCGTTGTCCTGGGGCTGCACTCCGGGACTATTGCTTGTAGCCGCCTGATTAGTCTGGGCCAGCTCGCCGCCCAGACGACGCTGCATAGCCAGTTCTTCAGGCGAAGGTTCTTTACGCTTATTAGAGGTACGCGCGGCGGTATTGCTGCTGCCCGCATCTGCATCTGCCTGTGCGGCAGCCTGCACAGCACGGGCATCAGTGGCGCTATTCTGCGCAGTTGCAGGTTTATTAACATCAGGATCGCTGTTAAAGCTGTAGTTTGGCAGTGTATTGGCCTGTTGCGCTTTACCACCGTCTTTATCAGCTTCAGCTTTAGCCGGGGTGCGAATTTTACCCATGACCGTAATCCCGATGAATACCAAAGCAAGCAGCGCCATCAGTATGACAAAGGCTTTCATACCAGGAGCCGAACGGCGGTTACTGCCTTTAAATCCGCCACGCTCGCTTTCAAATTCACCGTCTCCGGTGTTTTCATCGAGTTCCTGATCTACATCGACACTTTTACGGGCCATCAGTTATCCTCCCCAATTTGAACCCTGCGCACATCCGGGGAAGCCGTACCGGTTGCTACCGCACCGGCGCCCGGCGCGAAATTATTATTACGAACGCCAACGACTTTATCGCCCAGACGAATACGCCACTCTTTAGCGACGGTTTCCACCTCGATGATGTTGCGGTTCTCACCCACAACATGAGAGTTAGGCAGCGTTTCTTTGCCACTGGCCGAGATCATGTAGACCTGCGGTAACTCCGCATTGGCCGGAAACTCAAACCGGGTAAAGCGGTAGTTATCCCAGACGTGAACCGGCTGGATGCTGCGCATTTCAGGCTGTTCGCTCATTACGTACTGATAGTTCTTCGCCCCCGCAAAAGCCGTCTGCTTCAGCTTCTGCGTAATGCGTTTTTTATCAGCCGCGCTTTTGGCTTTTTCCTGCTGCTCAAACGGATATTCATAGGTCAGCTGAAGAACGGCCTGGCGCACAGCCCACGGCGTTTCAATAAAGGATTTTGATACCGTACCGTCTGCATTTTTCTTCGTTTCTTCACCGATGAAATGGAGGACGATGTTATAGGTGCGCTTATCGGTGACGATCACCAGGTTGGTATCACTCATGGCCTGTTTCGGCTTCACAAAAAAATGGTTCATTTTGTGCGCAAACGTCCAGCTTTCAGAATCGCCAAAAGCATGAGTGATATAGGTTTCGTCAGGCGCGACAACAATGTGGGTAGCCACACCGGCGATAGCGTCAATTTTGACCACATTAACAGGGTTATAAACAACGCTTTTAATGCGATAGTCATAAGGAGAATTGCGGCCAACCTCAAGCGCCATAACGTTAGTGGCCGCGCCTCCCAGGACTGACAAAACGACTGCTGAAAGAAGTAGTTTTTTCATGGGGCAGCCCTCAGTTAACTTCAGGGTTGACGCGATAACTCGTCACGCGGAAACCCAGCGGGTTGACATAACGCTGCTCAGCATTCATCGCCAGCGATTTATATTCATACCCCATAATGGCAATCCAGCGCTGCGGCTGATCATCAACGGGATTGCTGCGCACGCGGCGAACCGTAGTAAAGCGTATCGTTGCTACGCCGTGCGGTTTATCGAGGATCACAGAGTTAATCTTCACGCGGGTCGTTTCACTGTCGCCCAGAACCTTATCAAGACCGTTGCGGCCCTTGAACTTGCTCTGGTAAGACTCTGCCACGTTCGGCGTGGACATTAAGCCAACGGCCGTATAGTCGACCTGAACTGAATAGAAGTCATAGCTCTCACGGTGAATGACATATTGTGTCAGCCAGAACTTATCAATTTCGTCACCATAAGAGGTCTGGTCGCGGGTCAGCTTGACCTGCTGTACTTCGTGAGTGGCCTCGTTGAGCGTTAGCAGATGTGCGGGGATTGGCTGGCTGTACTTATGCACCACGTAACCAACTAAAGAGAGTGCAAAAACAGTTACCACCGCTGAACCGGTGGCAACCATCCAGGCGGTACGCCGGGACTTCAGCACTTCATCCATCAGATCAACTTCAAGCCCTTTACGGCTTTCGTTGAACTCTTTAATGGCTTCACGTGTAAGCCCTGTTTTTTTATTAGCTTTCATTTGCACCACCTTGCGTATCAACCGGGATTGTTTTGTTTACTGGAACGGTGTTGCTCCAGTCCGGCTCCGGTGGCGGTTTATGCCCGCTGGAACAGGCGCTAATCAGAAGAACTCCCATAAGCAATAAGCTGCGCATTACGGCATCCATTATCGGTTGTTGAACGTACTAATTATAATAAGTCGCCGAAATTGCAATTTCAACGACTTTTGTTTTAATTTTATGCAGCCTTCTTCCCGCGACTGCCCCTTGCCTTACCACTTAAATTAGAACCACTGCTTCCTCCGCTGTTGCTGCCACTTCCTCCACCTGCCGATTGCTGGCCGCCGCCACTGTTACCGCCTCTGAACGCATTACCGCCAAACATGCCGTGGCTGCCCATATTGCCAAGCGCCTGCATGGAAGAACCCGTAGAGCGTGCGGCGTCAGCAACTCCGGCGCTGATACCGCTACCCCAGCTGGCGGCAATTTGCGGAATCTGGAACAGAACGAAAACGGAAATGACCGTCAGTAATAAGGCGGAGATAGAACCAGTGATTGATGAGTAAGCGGCATCAGAGTTCATCGAGGACAGGAGGTTGTCGAACATCTGCATGATGAAACCAAACACGAGCGCAAGAATGACGACGACAAGGCCATAGTTAATGACCGACGCCAGCCAGCGAGCAAAGATGTTTTTTGTCGCTCCCCACAGCAGGCAGAAGATTGCAATCGGGCCAAAACAAAGCGTAACGGCCAGAAGGATCTTAGCCATGATCACAAAGCCCGCACCGAGGCCGCCCAGCACAACGGTAGCAATCATCATAATGCCGCCAATGGCATACGCGGCCAGGCCGCTCGATGAAAACACGTCTGCGGCTTCCCATGCGGTGTTGACGATCTTGATACCTTTTTCAATACCGCTATCAATAATCGCCGGTACGCCACTTGCACCGACTTTATTAGGGGCAGACAGTATCCCGGCAAAATCATCCGGCAGGTGAAGCGCCACGTTGACCAGTTCCTGTTGATACCAGCCGCCCGCCGTTGCAAAGCTCAGGATAAGGGCTATGGAAAGATACTCTTTAATCAGCGAACTCAGGCTGTCGCCCGCCCCCGGATTAAACGCTGAGTACATCCCCTGAACCATCAGCTTGATTGTCAGACAGGTGGCAATCAGAGGCGTTACATCAGAGATAATGGTGGCAACATTGGCGCTCACCATTGACGTAATCGCCCCGTCTACTTTTGCGAAAATGTCTGCGACTAGGGTGAATGCCATATTGCCTCCTTACTCCTAAATTTTCGGTGAATTGATTTCGCCGTCTTTTTTGCCGAACACAAACAGCTGACGATCGGCTTCGCGCGCGTTTTTGCAATCAGGTTTCTGAAGTTCATCCGCGTCTTTCTTGCATTCCTGAATTGTTGCCTTGCGCTCTTTCTCATGTTTTTTGTACCACTCCACGTCATGCGAGGCATCGCAGGCCACCAGGAGGAAAGGGATAACAAGCAGTAGTTTTTTCATAATTACCTCAGTTAATTGAAGGTGACGCGGTAACGTCCCCGCCGGTTCCAAAAACAAAATTGTGGGTGGCACGTTCTTTCTGCGCACGTAATAGCTTGTCCTGTGACTGCTGCAACATGTTCATCAGATTCAGCTTCGCCTGCTCACCCTGAATAGCACCCTGTGACGTCTGGATACGGGCCTGTAAGTCAGCAATCGATTTCAGGTCTGGAGTCGTTTTAATCTGCTCCGTCAGCTCCTGCATATCGGTTAGTTCCTGCATCTGGTTGTTGTAGGCTTTTTCTGCCATAACGCGGTCATAAGCGCCTTTTTCAGCCAGCTTTTTGTTCATGTAGGTAATTGCTTCGCTGGGCGTCATGTCGTCAACTTCCGCATTAAACTGGCCCATCATGCTGTTAACTGAAGGCGTGACGGAAGAACTGGAGTTCATGGCGTCGCTGTAGATCTCCTTCCAGTTGTCCGGCAAATTATTTGCCAGCGTGCTGGTAGACGTCCCCAGCAGATCGCCCAGGTTGGTTGTCTTTGCCATCGACTCATACATATTTTTCTGCGTTTGCAGCTGGCTTTTAAGCTGCTCCAGCTGCTGCGCCATTTGCTGAAGCTGCTCGACCTGTTTAGCCAGCTCAGTAGGGTTGGTCACGATGATGCCTGCGGAAGCGCTTTGCGCGCCTCCCAGAATCAGGCCGGTGGTCAGCAATACTGCCGTCAGTGTTTTTTTCATGGTGTTTTGCCTCGTTGTTAAGCCGTCAGGCGCCAGTATTCTTTGAGCCATACTTCAGGGTCATTACCGAGCCGTTCAACCAGCTCATGCGCAATTTCGGCGTTTTGTGGTTCACCGGACAACACGCTAAGAACGTTGTCCATTGTCTTAATATCTGCATCAATATCGTCGCTGTTGCGAGGGTAGAGATTGAAAGAAGCAATCGCAGACTGTTGCCCTTGTTTAACCAGGAACTGTCTGGAGTGTTCGGTAATCGACATCAGCGCGTCGTATTCAGCATCAGTAAGGAAGGCATAATCCTCTCGGATAGCTTCCGGATCGCGCAGGCAGATTTTTGTGACGGTCTGCGACATGATCGTGCGGCCAATACGGCTGGACAGCGCATCGTTCGGCTCCTGCGTGGCAAACACATAGATAGCGTCTTTCTTACGGTCAGTTTTGATACCACGCTTAACTTCACGCTCGATAACCGGATCGTCAAGGTAGGCGTGGAACTCGTCAAAGCACTGAATGACGCGGCGTTTGCCGTCGATGGAGTCACGTACCCGGTACAGAAGGTACATCATGAGCGGAGTACGGGCCGGGCTGGATACTTCCTCTTTGGCTGCGATAAACTCGGATAAATCGAAGCCAAAAATATCATTCGCGCTGAGATCCAGGCTGTCTTTATCATTGTCAAACAGCCAGCCATACTGGCCTTCGCGCGTCCATTCGCGCAGCAGCCCTTTCAGTGATACGCCATTTTCCACAACTTCATTCACGTACCCGTCCAGGATAGTAACGGTGCGCGCCTCGCGTGGAATAAGTGAGCCTTCCCCCATAACCGCATCAACGCCTTCAGCCAGTTCGGTAGCCATCGTTGCGCTGATAGGCCCGTTATTGGTGGTTTCCACACAAATGCGGAACAGGTTTTTAATGAGGGCAATATTGCGTTTGGTCGGTTCAATCTGAAGCGGGGCAAACCCGGACGGCATACCCTGTTGCAGAACTTTATAGTAGCCACCAACGCTTCGAATGAACGGCTCCATACCGCGGTCACGGTCATAAACAAAAAGCCGCGGGTTGTACTTCATTGACTGCGCCAGCAGGAAGTTAAGCAGCGTGGTTTTACCTTCCCCCGACATACCCGTTATTAACGCATGGCCCAGCGGGCGTTTACCGTAGGAAAGTTCTTCAAGCGGGGTCACATGGAAATTAAAATAGAGTGGCGTACCGCTGATCGTGCGGAACATGGTCAGCGCTGGCCCCCACGGGTTATTGTCAGGCTTGCCACGCATAAAATTGTGGAACGGGCTGAAGTGCAGGAAGTTCCATGAGTTTATCGGAACCGGGCGCGGCGCCCATTTCTGGTTGCCAGGCAGTCTCGCATAATATGCAGCCTCAGAGGCCAGGCTGATAGTCCCGCCAACCACGCCACAGCCGGTTAGCATAACCTTCACACGACGCGCTTTGCGCTGTACCGCGTTTTGGTCATTATCCCAGACATGCACGGTTCCATGATGGTAGCCCATCACGAACTCTCTGGACGTCAGCATATCGAGCGCAGTACCAAGCTGTGCCAGCTGGCTTTGCGCACGGTCGCGCGTTTCCTGCAAAGATTTTTCCTGATGCGTCAGAAACGTTTTAGCTGAAGATTCAGAGAGGCAAGAAAAACTCTGCGTCAGAAGGTATTCAAAATCGGCTTCTTTAAGCATGTTAAGCTGGCCTGGCTCTGTATCTTCTTCGTATTCACGAAATTCAATGCCGGTGGTATAGAAGTTGTGATCTACCGTTCTGATCTGGACAACATCCCCCCACAGGGAGCTAACAGGGCGGTTGTCCATGATGTACTCACGGATACGATCACGGCAAACAGGCACGATGGCCCATTCCATATTTGCGAGGAAATAAAGGAACTCCAGCGCTTTTGAATAAGCGTGAGCCTGCGAAGGTTCAGGCTCGTTGCGTTCGATAACAATGGCTTCGTCAAAAATGTCTGATTCATCGACTTCAGCAAGTTCTTCACGTTCTTTTTTATCAGGCGCAGGAATTTCAACACCGCGTTTGTCACGATAATAGATACCCAACTGCTGAATGCCATACGGCTTCATTGCTTCCAGGATTTGTTCAGAAATATCTTCCAGACCTTCAAGCGCCTCATTCTGCATTTGCTGAATTTCGTCACGAGTCGGCTTTTCAAATTTCGCCAGAAACTTCTGTGTTTTATCCCCTACCTGTTTGTAAATAACGGTCAGATAAAGGTCATTAATCAGCTGCTTGGAATCACCGTGCAGCTTACGGTTATATTGATCAACATAAGCAGGGAAAAAATGGTCATACTCACCATCCGGGTACTCTTTAGCCTCATGGTGATATTCATGCGTCCACAGCTCTACATGGTCTGTTCCGAAGCTCTTGACCAGCGTATTAAGGTCTTTATGCCAGGTGACCAGTTCCCGATCTGATGCGCAGTCATGTGTGCGGCCATCCAGCTTGAAAAAAGCCATCAGATCGCCGTTTTCCATCGAAATCACGTAATCATTGAGGTGATAAGAATAGGGCAAATACTTTTTATTTACTGATGGCTCCTTACGGTAGGCATCAATTTTTTTTGGCTTCGTAGCGGTGGCAGCTCTCATTATTTTAAACCCTTACGTTTGTAGTCAACAGAGGAATAAGACGATCCTCCCCACTGCTTAAACGGAGAATCAAACCAATTACTGAATTTGGTTTTCAACCACAGGCCCATAATTCGAAACATGCGGTCGTCATATTTTGTTAATGCAGCTGAAGGAATCCACAAAAAGACGAACACCAGAATCGCCCACATATGAATAATCATAAAAAGCGAGGCAGAAATCATGAATATCATCATAGCTACATTACGTGGTACACCCAGCGCGCGAGGTAAGCGAGTCGCACCTTTGAAAAGCGGTCTTTTCCCGTCAACGAACATCTTTGTAGTCCTCACTTTGGGG
>NZ_KQ089927.1:0-3226 GCF_001037655.1 Enterobacter sp. MGH85 | reverse complement strand
TTGTAGTCCTCACTTTGGGGGACAAAAGTCCCCCCTTTTCGCGTTGTTCAGCTTCCTACGCCCGTCAGGGAAACCAGAAATGATGCAGAACCAATACCAATCAGCGAGATTACGATACGAGGAATAAAGCTGGCTGGGATTACGTGAAGCATCCACATAAAGCAACTAACCATGATCGCAATAGCACAACCAATTGGAATCCATGTGCTCAACCACGTCTGGATTGATGTAGCGGTTGATTCACCAGTATCGGTGCCAGCGGCCAGCGCAATTTGCGGCAGGGCAATGGACAAAACGCCCATAACTACCGCAGGGCCATACTTCTTAAACAACGTGGTCATACTTTCTCCTTACTCACTATCTTCTGTTGATTGCAGATTTAACCGGCATTCTTCAACGCCACACTTATCTTTCAAAAACTCTGCCAGTAGCCTTAAATCAGCCCAGGTTCGTAGCTCATGCTCTTTGTTAACCCTAATGGAACATGCGATCTGGCCCAGCTGTTCATCGTCTATCTGAAAAACGGGATACCACTTCTTTAATGAAACCCGTTCTATCGTTACCTCCTTCACTTTTCCTGCTTCAAATAGCTCCAGGATCTGTGATTGCAATACAAGGTACAAACGTTCCATCCATAACCTCATTCCCCCTTCGCTGTTTCCTGTCTGGTTAAAAAGGCATCCGTATTATTTCGGCTGAAGGCATCGCCATCACCCGAACCAAAAACATCTTGTTCACCGTCATACTGCGGCGCCGTACTTTTTGCCTGCTGAGGCTCAGTCGCGGTGCTGTCCTCACTGGTCTGGCCGTCAGGTAGCAGCGTAGGGATTTTCAAATCAGTTGATTGACGCGCCACGTTGATAACTTTCGTGACATACCCGTTAGAAATCCCGTTTGTGAGTGAGCCGGTGTTGTAGCAGGAAAGCGCGTGTCTCAGCGCAACCTGCCCGGCTGGGTAGGATTTCAGGGCGCTATCATAACAGGCTTTAAGGATGGTCTGGCTCGCCCGCAGGTTGATGCAGGGTTTGAAAATATCGTCAACCGAAAGACCCAGGCCCACTAAATTATTTGAGTTAATTTGTGCAAGGCCCATATCAAAACTTTTATTATCCTTCAGCAGAACTTTCGCAACGCTGACGGCCTCAGCTTCAGTACGCGGTTGCTGTTTTAACTGAATACTACCGTTAATATTGATCCTGTACGGCCCATTTGAGGACTCATGGCCGACGATGTACGCCATCGTTAAGGGTGAAACATCAGGCGCACATCTCTGCGCAAGCCTGGCAACTTCATCGGAGGCAGGCGCAGCACTGGCACGGCCAGCACAAGCAAGGCAGGCCAGAGCGAGAACCAGGAGTTTTGGATGTTTACTCATTTATGTTTCACCGCGTAATTGTAATTTCGACGACTTTTGTTTATGATAAGGGCTAATGAGATCGTGTCAAGAAGAAACGAAAAGAAAACCGCTGAAGGAAGGAAGGTGATGCTGGTTCCCCTGAAATCAGAAAAACGACCAAAAGGCGAACCCGTGTATCGTGACCCGGATAACCCTTTTAATACGTGGACTGGTATAGGGAAGCGCCCGGCCTGGCTAACTGCAAAATTGGACGCTGGCATTAGCCTGGAAGCCATGAAGATGCAGGGCGTAGCCAACCCCAGAGAACATAGACCAGCAAAATACCGCGACCCCAGGAACGCAGAAAATACCTGGTCCGGGACTGGCCGCCGACCCACATGGCTCAAAGAGCTGCTTGATAGTGGTTTATCACTTGATGATCTGAAGATATAACCGGAGGGTATAAAAATGGGCGAACTTATTGATTTTGCGGAAAGGCAAAAAAGCAGAAGGAAGAAAAAGGCATCTTCCATTCCGCCCATTTTTAGAAAATTTCGTGTCCATGCGATCAGGTTACTCGCCAGCATCATCAAATCCGGCTCTTATTCAGTTGCTTATATTGTTAAGAAAATTACAGGAAAGTTAATCAAGTTTTACACAATTTTAACGATTTTCGTTTTTGTTGTCGAATATATTGCAGGCGATATAGGTTACAAATCTATTTATAACGCAGCGTTATTATTAATATTGCTTACCGTTATCAACATTCTGGCGAGTGTATATCTGAACAAACTGTTAAGGACAAAACAATGAAGAAACTCTTAATACCTCTGATAGCAGCTGGTAGTCTGCTTTATATTCCTGCCAGCCATGCTGAAGATCCCTGCAAAGTTATTATGTGCATGGCGGGCAAGCTCACCGGCGATAGCGGCGGAAGCGAGTGTAACAGTGCTGAAGCTGCTTTCTTCAATATCGTTAAAAAGAACAAGCACGGCTTTTTACCCAACCACACGAAGGATGCCAGGAAGGCTTTTCTTAATGAATGCCCGGATAATGGCGAAGGTGGAAGTAACCAGTCGATGATAAGCCAGATCATAAGTAAATACGGGAAAGTTCGCTTATAGGCGAACTAGGAATAATCTCAATTTAAGGAGCCAACGTGAAAAAAATAATATTAAGTGCATTAGCCTGTACAGCTCTCTTAACTGGTTGCGTCAGCCAGGATAAAGGTAATGCGATGCAGAGCCAGCTGAATAACCAGCAACGCCAGATTAACGAATTATCCGTTCGTTTGCAGTCTGCGGAGTCCCGGCTATCAAAGCAGGAAGAAAAGCTGCGCAACGAACTGCTGCAATCCAGCGGCTATTGCTATCTGAATGGCGCCCGCTACTCGACCGGCACCGTACTTTACGGGCGGATTTGCCAGAATCAGTCAGGCAGCGCTTCGTGGCAGGTATACAGCCGTCGCTAAACACCAGGGCGGTTTAACCGCCCTTTTCTTTACCCTCAGAAAGCCCACTATGACCATGATCCCCTTCCCCACTACAGAAAACCTTATTCTATGGGCTTGCAGCGCCATCGCACTGCTTGCCGTTGTATTCTTCCGGCGTTCAGTACGGCACAGGCGACACAAAAGGAAGCAGCAAAGTGCGCGGCGGGTGCTGGAGCGCATAAAGACGTTGCCGGGCTTCCCACAAAAAATTGACTACCTGAGGAAAATTGATCCTTTTGTGTTTGAAGAACTGTTGCTGGAAGGATTTGAAGCGCATGGCTTCAGAACCATCAGAAACAAACGCTATACCGGCGATGGAGGCATTGACGGCCAGGTAATAATAGGAAAATATCGCTATCTTATTCAGGCTAAACGCTATCGCGGCCATATTGCTTTAC
>NZ_KQ089926.1:133189-138373 GCF_001037655.1 Enterobacter sp. MGH85 | reverse complement strand
GTGATGCCTAACCCTTCCATCGAGGGGGACGTCCAAGGGCTGGCGCCCTTGGCCGCCCCTCATGTCAAACGTTGGGCGAACCCGGAGCCTCATTAATTGTTAGCCGTTAAAATTAAGCCCTTTACCAAACCAATACTTATTATGAAAAACACAATACATATCAACTTCGCTATTTTTTTAATAATTGCAAATATTATCTACAGCAGCGCCAGTGCATCAACAGATATCTCTACTGTTGCATCTCCATTATTTGAAGGAACTGAAGGTTGTTTTTTACTTTACGATGCATCCACAAACGCTGAAATTGCTCAATTCAATAAAGCAAAGTGTGCAACGCAAATGGCACCAGATTCAACTTTCAAGATCGCATTATCACTTATGGCATTTGATGCGGAAATAATAGATCAGAAAACCATATTCAAATGGGATAAAACCCCCAAAGGAATGGAGATCTGGAACAGCAATCATACACCAAAGACGTGGATGCAATTTTCTGTTGTTTGGGTTTCGCAAGAAATAACCCAAAAAATTGGATTAAATAAAATCAAGAATTATCTCAAAGATTTTGATTATGGAAATCAAGACTTCTCTGGAGATAAAGAAAGAAACAACGGATTAACAGAAGCATGGCTCGAAAGTAGCTTAAAAATTTCACCAGAAGAACAAATTCAATTCCTGCGTAAAATTATTAATCACAATCTCCCAGTTAAAAACTCAGCCATAGAAAACACCATAGAGAACATGTATCTACAAGATCTGGATAATAGTACAAAACTGTATGGGAAAACTGGTGCAGGATTCACAGCAAATAGAACCTTACAAAACGGATGGTTTGAAGGGTTTATTATAAGCAAATCAGGACATAAATATGTTTTTGTGTCCGCACTTACAGGAAACTTGGGGTCGAATTTAACATCAAGCATAAAAGCCAAGAAAAATGCGATCACCATTCTAAACACACTAAATTTATAAAAAATCTAATGGCAAAATCGCCCAACCCTTCAATCAAGTCGGGACGGCCAAAAGCAAGCTTTTGGCTCCCCTCGCTGGCGCTCGGCGCCCCTTATTTCAAACGTTAGACGGCAAAGTCACAGACCGCGGGATCTCTTATGACCAACTACTTTGATAGCCCCTTCAAAGGCAAGCTGCTTTCTGAGCAAGTGAAGAACCCCAATATCAAAGTTGGGCGGTACAGCTATTACTCTGGCTACTATCATGGGCACTCATTCGATGACTGCGCACGGTATCTGTTTCCGGACCGTGATGACGTTGATAAGTTGATCATCGGTAGTTTCTGCTCTATCGGGAGTGGGGCTTCCTTTATCATGGCTGGCAATCAGGGGCATCGGTACGACTGGGCATCATCTTTCCCGTTCTTTTATATGCAGGAAGAACCTGCATTCTCAAGCGCACTCGATGCCTTCCAAAAAGCAGGTAATACTGTCATTGGCAATGACGTTTGGATCGGCTCTGAGGCAATGGTCATGCCCGGAATCAAGATCGGGCACGGTGCGGTGATAGGCAGCCGCTCGTTGGTGACAAAAGATGTGGAGCCTTACGCTATCGTTGGCGGCAATCCCGCTAAGAAGATTAAGAAACGCTTCACCGATGAGGAAATTTCATTGCTTCTGGAGATGGAGTGGTGGAATTGGTCACTGGAGAAGATCAAAGCGGCAATGCCCATGCTGTGCTCGTCTAATATTGTTGGCCTGCACAAGTATTGGCTCGAGTTTGCCGTCTAACAATTCAATCAAGCCGATGCCGCTTCGCGGCACGGCTTATTTCAGGCGTTAGATGCACTAAGCACATAATTGCTCACAGCCAAACTATCAGGTCAAGTCTGCTTTTATTATTTTTAAGCGTGCATAATAAGCCCTACACAAATTGGGAGATATATCATGAAAGGCTGGCTTTTTCTTGTTATCGCAATAGTTGGCGAAGTAATCGCAACATCCGCATTAAAATCTAGCGAGGGCTTTACTAAGCTTGCCCCTTCCGCCGTTGTCATAATCGGTTATGGCATCGCATTTTATTTTCTTTCTCTGGTTCTGAAATCCATCCCTGTCGGTGTTGCTTATGCAGTCTGGTCGGGACTCGGCGTCGTCATAATTACAGCCATTGCCTGGTTGCTTCATGGGCAAAAGCTTGATGCGTGGGGCTTTGTAGGTATGGGGCTCATAATTGCTGCCTTTTTGCTCGCCCGATCCCCATCGTGGAAGTCGCTGCGGAGGCCGACGCCATGGTGACGGTGTTCGGCATTCTGAATCTCACCGAGGACTCCTTCTTCGATGAGAGCCGGCGGCTAGACCCCGCCGGCGCTGTCACCGCGGCGATCGAAATGCTGCGAGTCGGATCAGACGTCGTGGATGTCGGACCGGCCGCCAGCCATCCGGACGCGAGGCCTGTATCGCCGGCCGATGAGATCAGACGTATTGCGCCGCTCTTAGACGCCCTGTCCGATCAGATGCACCGTGTTTCAATCGACAGCTTCCAACCGGAAACCCAGCGCTATGCGCTCAAGCGCGGCGTGGGCTACCTGAACGATATCCAAGGATTTCCTGACCCTGCGCTCTATCCCGATATTGCTGAGGCGGACTGCAGGCTGGTGGTTATGCACTCAGCGCAGCGGGATGGCATCGCCACCCGCACCGGTCACCTTCGACCCGAAGACGCGCTCGACGAGATTGTGCGGTTCTTCGAGGCGCGGGTTTCCGCCTTGCGACGGAGCGGGGTCGCTGCCGACCGGCTCATCCTCGATCCGGGGATGGGATTTTTCTTGAGCCCCGCACCGGAAACATCGCTGCACGTGCTGTCGAACCTTCAAAAGCTGAAGTCGGCGTTGGGGCTTCCGCTATTGGTCTCGGTGTCGCGGAAATCCTTCTTGGGCGCCACCGTTGGCCTTCCTGTAAAGGATCTGGGTCCAGCGAGCCTTGCGGCGGAACTTCACGCGATCGGCAATGGCGCTGACTACGTCCGCACCCACGCGCCTGGAGATCTGCGAAGCGCAATCACCTTCTCGGAAACCCTCGCGAAATTTCGCAGTCGCGACGCCAGAGACCGAGGGTTAGATCATGCCTAGCATTCACCTTCCGGCCGCCCGCTAGCGGACCCTGGTCAGGTTCCGCGAAGGTGGGCGCAGACATGCTGGGCTCGTCAGGATCAAACTGCACTATGAGGCGGCGGTTCATACCGCGCCAGGGGAGCGAATGGACAGCGAGGAGCCTCCGAACGTTCGGGTCGCCTGCTCGGGTGATATCGACGAGGTTGTGCGGCTGATGCACGACGCTGCGGCGTGGATGTCCGCCAAGGGAACGCCCGCCTGGGACGTCGCGCGGATCGACCGGACATTCGCGGAGACCTTCGTCCTGAGATCCGAGCTCCTAGTCGCGAGTTGCAGCGACGGCATCGTCGGCTGTTGCACCTTGTCGGCCGAGGATCCCGAGTTCTGGCCCGACGCCCTCAAGGGGGAGGCCGCATATCTGCACAAGCTCGCGGTGCGACGGACACATGCGGGCCGGGGTGTCAGCTCCGCGCTGATCGAGGCTTGCCGCCATGCCGCGCGAACGCAGGGGTGCGCCAAGCTGCGGCTCGACTGCCACCCGAACCTGCGTGGCCTATACGAGCGGCTCGGATTCACCCACGTCGACACTTTCAATCCCGGCTGGGATCCAACCTTCATCGCAGAACGCCTAGAACTCGAAATCTAACGTCCGTTCGGGCATCGAGGTCCATGTCGGGGTGGGACGGGCCCGTGGCTTCAAGATCACTTGCAGTCCGACCGCGATGTCTTGGTTGCGCGAGAGGTTGTCGATATCCTCCACTTCCATCATCAACCCTGGATAATGCCGCCGCCGTCATCGCCGCCGACGCCCGTGCCGGGCTTTTCGGGCCTGTCAGGCTTGCTCGGCCTTCAGCCTGCCTGGGCGAGATCTCCGGCGGACGGATTAACGGCGGAGCTTCGCCGCCTTTCGTGCGTGTGAAGGCCGAAGATAGTTCTCTCAAAAACATCCGTTTATGAGAGATACCAAATGTCATTTTCAGAAGACGACTGCACCAGTTGATTGGGCGTAATGGCTGTTGTGCAGCCAGCTCCTGACAGTTCAATATCAGAAGTGATCTGCACCAATCTCGACTATGCTCAATACTCGTGTGGGCTCTGTTGCAAAAATCGTGAAGCTTGAGCATGCTTGGCGGAGATTGGACGGACGGAACGATGACGGATTTCAAGTGGCGCCATTTCCAGGGTGATGTGATCCTGTGGGCGGTGCGCTGGTATTGTCGCTATCCGATCAGCTATCGCGACCTTGAGGAAATGCTGGCGGAACGCGGCATTTCGGTCGACCATACGACGATCTATCGCTGGGTCCAGTGCTACGCCCCGGAGATGGAGAAGCGGCTGCGCTGGTTCTGGCGGCGTGGCTTTGATCCGAGCTGGCGCCTGGATGAAACCTACGTCAAGGTGCGGGGCAAGTGGACCTACCTGTACCGGGCAGTCGACAAGCGGGGCGACACGATCGATTTCTACCTGTCGCCGACCCGCAGCGCCAAGGCAGCGAAGCGGTTCCTGGGCAAGGCCCTGCGAGGCCTGAAGCACTGGGAAAAGCCTGCCACGCTCAATACCGACAAAGCGCCGAGCTATGGTGCAGCGATCACCGAATTGAAGCGCGAAGGAAAGCTGGACCGGGAGACGGCCCACCGGCAGGTGAAGTATCTCAATAACGTGATCGAGGCCGATCACGGAAAGCTCAAGATACTGATCAAGCCGGTGCGCGGTTTCAAATCGATCCCCACGGCCTATGCCACGATCAAGGGATTCGAAGTCATGCGAGCCCTGCGCAAAGGACAGGCTCGCCCCTGGTGCCTGCAGCCCGGCATCAGGGGCGAGGTGCGCCTTGTGGAGAGAGCTTTTGGCATTGGGCCCTCGGCGCTGACGGAGGCCATGGGCATGCTCAACCACCATTTCGCAGCAGCCGCCTGATCGGCGCAGAGCGACAGCCTACCTCTGACTGCCGCCAATCTTTGCAACAGAGCCTCCGTCGCCATGCTCACCTCGCTTTGGTGCACACGAGTATTGAGCATAGTCGAGATTGGTGCAGATCACTTCTGATATTGAACTGTCAGGAGCTGGCTGCACAACAGCCATTACGCCCAATCAACTGGTGCAGTCGTCTTCTGAAAATGACA
>NZ_KQ089926.1:0-132593 GCF_001037655.1 Enterobacter sp. MGH85 | reverse complement strand
TGTCATTTTCAGAAGACGACTGCACCAGTTGATTGGGCGTAATGGCTGTTGTGCAGCCAGCTCCTGACAGTTCAATATCAGAAGTGATCTGCACCAATCTCGACTATGCTCAATACTCGTGTGGGCTCTGTTGCAAAAATCGTGAAGCTTGAGCATGCTTGGCGGAGATTGGACGGACGGAACGATGACGGATTTCAAGTGGCGCCATTTCCAGGGTGATGTGATCCTGTGGGCGGTGCGCTGGTATTGTCGCTATCCGATCAGCTATCGCGACCTTGAGGAAATGCTGGCGGAACGCGGCATTTCGGTCGACCATACGACGATCTATCGCTGGGTCCAGTGCTACGCCCCGGAGATGGAGAAGCGGCTGCGCTGGTTCTGGCGGCGTGGCTTTGATCCGAGCTGGCGCCTGGATGAAACCTACGTCAAGGTGCGGGGCAAGTGGACCTACCTGTACCGGGCAGTCGACAAGCGGGGCGACACGATCGATTTCTACCTGTCGCCGACCCGCAGCGCCAAGGCAGCGAAGCGGTTCCTGGGCAAGGCCCTGCGAGGCCTGAAGCACTGGGAAAAGCCTGCCACGCTCAATACCGACAAAGCGCCGAGCTATGGTGCAGCGATCACCGAATTGAAGCGCGAAGGAAAGCTGGACCGGGAGACGGCCCACCGGCAGGTGAAGTATCTCAATAACGTGATCGAGGCCGATCACGGAAAGCTCAAGATACTGATCAAGCCGGTGCGCGGTTTCAAATCGATCCCCACGGCCTATGCCACGATCAAGGGATTCGAAGTCATGCGAGCCCTGCGCAAAGGACAGGCTCGCCCCTGGTGCCTGCAGCCCGGCATCAGGGGCGAGGTGCGCCTTGTGGAGAGAGCTTTTGGCATTGGGCCCTCGGCGCTGACGGAGGCCATGGGCATGCTCAACCACCATTTCGCAGCAGCCGCCTGATCGGCGCAGAGCGACAGCCTACCTCTGACTGCCGCCAATCTTTGCAACAGAGCCTCCGTCGCCATGCTCACCTCGCTTTGGTGCACACGAGTATTGAGCATAGTCGAGATTGGTGCAGATCACTTCTGATATTGAACTGTCAGGAGCTGGCTGCACAACAGCCATTACGCCCAATCAACTGGTGCAGTCGTCTTCTGAAAATGACACTGTTTGTATATAATCATGAAAAAATGGTGAGTAGAGTTTCAGGGTAACAGGGGATGCTTATGTCGGTTTTCCACAACTGGCTACTTGAGATCGCATGTGAGAATTACTTCGTCTACATCAAACGCCTTTCCGCCAACGATACCGGCGCAACAGGTGGTCACCAGGTAGGGCTTTATATCCCTTCAGGTATCGTTGAAAAACTCTTTCCGTCTATCAACCATACCCGTGAACTGAACCCTTCGGTTTTTCTCACCGCACATGTGTCATCGCATGATTGCCCTGACAGCGAAGCCAGGGCAATTTATTATAACAGCCGTCATTTTGGTAAAACCCGGAATGAAAAAAGGATTACCCGCTGGGGTAGAGGCAGCCCACTTCAGGATCCTGAAAATACAGGGGCTCTGACGCTCCTGGCTTTCAAGCTTGATGAGCAAGGGGGGGACTGTAAGGAAGTAAATATTTGGGTATGCGCCAGCACTGATGAAGAGGACGTCATTGAGACCGCTATTGGTGAAGTTATACCCGGAGCGCTTATATCCGGCCCCGCAGGACAGATTCTAGGCGGACTATCTCTACAGCAAGCGCCAGTAAATCATAAATATATTCTACCTGAAGACTGGCACCTGCGCTTTCCGTCGGGAAGTGAAATTATTCAGTATGCAGCCAGCCATTATGTGAAAAATTCCCTTGATCCGGATGAGCAACTTCTTGACCGCCGGCGCGTGGAGTACGACATATTTCTATTGGTTGAGGAACTGCATGTTCTGGATATCATCCGGAAAGGATTTGGCTCTGTGGATGAATTTATTGCGCTGGCCAATTCTGTCAGCAATCGCCGTAAATCCAGAGCCGGGAAGTCGCTGGAACTGCACCTGGAGCATCTATTCATTGAGCACGGCCTGCGACACTTTGCGACGCAGGCCATCACAGAAGGTAATAAAAAACCCGATTTCCTTTTCCCTTCCGCAGGGGCTTACCACGATACTGAGTTTCCCGTAGAAAATCTGCGCATGCTGGCAGTCAAGACTACCTGTAAGGATCGCTGGCGTCAGATACTGAATGAGGCCGATAAAATTCATCAGGTGCATCTGTTTACACTCCAGGAGGGAGTTTCTCTGGCTCAATATCGGGAGATGCGGGAGTCGGGTGTCAGATTGGTCGTGCCATCATCTCTGCACAAAAAATACCCGGAGGCGGTGAGAGCTGAGCTAATGACGCTAGGTGCGTTTATTGCTGAGCTGACAGGGCTTTACGCAGATATTCCATAGATTATCTCCCGGCATAAATACCGGGAGGAGCGATCAGATTCGTTCAACCTTGCACGAATCGGCATTAACCGCTTTCAGGATATAAGGTTCAAGCAGTTTGGCTACGGCTTCAAACACGGGCACCACTACGGAGTTACCGAACTGCCTGTACGACTGAGTGTCTGACACAGGAATGCGAAAAGGCCTGCCATCTACTTTTTCAAAACCCATAAGGCGCGCGCACTCTCGCGGAGTCAGCCTGCGGGGCCGATGCGCCTGATTTTCTTCGTTCGCGAAGTCTGTTTCACCTGTGGCCATATCCCAGCCACGGTCTATCAGAATTTCAGACCCGTCTTTGTGATAGCGAGCAGAAAGCGTACGGGCAATGCTTTCTTTATTTTCAGGATTAACGAGGCCAAAACCGAATCCGTTACCCTTAGCTGCGTGCTTTTTGGCGTAGTTATAGAGATACTCCCAGAGTTTCGGCGTCAGTATATATTTGCTGTCAACCACGGGTTCCAGCAGTTCGCCAAATGACGGACGCTGTTCCGGATAAAAACGACTAATATCGCGCAGGGTAAAGCCCTGGTGAATGTTCAGATCACGGCGGAAACCGACCAAAACGATACGTTCTCGGTGCTGAGGTAAAAAGTGCTTTCCGTCGATAACTTTAGGATCGTTTTTGCCCATCTCAGCTGCATCCGCAACTTCATAGCCCAGTTCGTCGAGGGTATCCATGATGACTTTAAAGGTTTTACCCTTGTCATGGCTCTTCAGGTTTTTAACGTTTTCAAGAACAAAGATGGCAGGTTTTTTTGCGCGGATAATACGCGCCACATCGAAGAAAAGCGTTCCCTGAGCCTCACATTCGAAACCATGCGCGCGCCCGAGCGAGTTTTTCTTGCTTACGCCCGCAAGGCTAAACGGTTGACAGGGGAAACCTGCTAGAAGTACATCATGATCCGGCACATGCTCATTAATGTAAGCATAGGCATCGTTTTCAGGTACTTCAGGTTTATCACTGAGCGTGACTTCACGAATATCGAGATTGAAAGTGTGTTCCTGAGCATCGTTAAACCAGTTAGCTTTATATGTGCGCACAGCCTCTTTATTCCATTCACTGGTAAAAACGCACTGGCCACCGATGGTTTCGAAGCCCTTCCGTATACCTCCAATCCCAGCAAACAGGTCAATAAACCGGAAGGCATAGTCAGGGTGATGTGCAGGCGCTTCCGGAAGCATTTTTCGTAGAAGTTCCTCTTCGGCTAACGTCAGCGTCTTAGGTGAGCACTTACCATTAATCCAGCGATTAAGAGTCTCGCGACTCCACTCATTTTTACCAACTTTTCTAAGCAGTTCAGCCACGTACTTCTGGTCATAGATTTCCAGCACCTGCCCGAGCAGCTTTTTATCATTTTCCTGTCGCAGTTGTTCTTCCGCTTCTGCTTTCTCAAGCAGATCCTGCGCCAGTAATTCAAATTCAGACATATTGCCTCCATTGGGTCTTATGGGTGAAACTGTATCACTCATTTGACCCAGATTGAATGTTTTTATCTGGATATTTAAACAGGTTTATTGTTAGGTAACGCACGTTGGCCACGCTGGAGCGTCTTCTGGGCCTGCTGTCGGCCTTTGAGGTCGTGGTATGGATGACGGATGGCTGGCCGCTGTATGAACCCCGCCTGAAGGGAAAGCTGCACGTTATCAGCAAGCGTTACACTCAGCGCATTGAGCGACATAACCTGAATCTGAGACAACATCTGGCAAGGCTGGGACGGAAGTCACTGTCGTTCTCAAAATCGGTGGAGCTGCATGACAAGGTCATCGGGCATTATCTGAACATAAAACACTATCAGTAAGTTGGAGTCATTACCGGTTCTCTTTGTCTTTTAGTGATTCTATAAACCTCATTACGTCTGAATATAAAAATCTATTATTTGATTTATGTGGCTCATGAGGTTGTGGGATGGTCTTGTTTTTGAATGTGCCAGTTTTCTTAATGGCAAAGATTAACTCACCTTCTGTTATTCCTAACATTTCAGCAAATGTTTTTGCTTCTATAGTTACTGACTTCATTTAATTAACTCTCATGGTATCGATTTTCTTTACCGGCATCTTTAACAATGGTGCTCGTTTCTAGTGTTGCTGCGGTACGCTTCATCATCGTCTGCGGGGCGGTTGCGATAGTGAAGGAGCTGCCGGGCGTGAGCAAATCTATCAGGCGCTGGCCGCTGATAATCTCCATCCGTTCACTGGCAATACTGACAGATTTTGAACCTGCGCCGGTTTTCCCGGTATGGCAAAACAGACCGCGACAGTTATGACGTTTAAGCAACTTCTCGAACTCCTGTACGTGCTGTAAAGCAATATGGCCGCGATAGCGTTTAGCCTGAATAAGATAGCGATATTTTCCTATTATTACCTGGCCGTCAATGCCTCCATCGCCGGTATAGGGGTTTGAGGGCCAATGATGCAAAAAACCACGCTAAGAGGTTAGTTCATTGTTTATATTGAGATTGTTAGGTACTGCGTTTGCAGCCACTTCAGTCGTCATGGGGGGAGGGACAATGGAACGCAACACCAAGTAGATTGATGGCATAAAGTTCCTTCAATTCCGATCTGCTCTCCCGCTTTCATTTTCTGCTGCAGATCACTTTTGTTGCCATTCCTTTACAACAGCTTCCCAATCGACAGTTCTCTCGACCAACTTCCCATCCGCATACTTTCTTGTCCAAACATCCCAGAAGTCAGGGTCATCAGAATGAGGTTGCTGCTCTTTCGTCAAATTTTTCATTTTAACTAGGACAGGAAGTTCAGATGCCCAGCCCATCAGTATTGCATGTTGGGATGGTAATGAAGGTAGTTCACGGAGTAATCCTCGCAAATTATCAGGTACCATTTTATGAACTTGCTCCTGATCTTTGTCGTTACTAATTCGATGCAAAAGAAAAGTATTACATTGAGACAAAACCGTAGGTGATAACTCTGATGGTCGTTGTGAGGAAATCACCATACCAAGACCAAACTTTCTGCCTTCTCGTGCGATTTTCTCAAACACTTGGCAGCAAACGGCTGCGACATCCTGATTTTCAGAGTCATCACGATACCGTTTAATAAATGTATGTGCTTCTTCAGCGACAAGTACCGTAGGTAAAGATTTATTATATAGCCGCCTATAACGTTGCAATGATTCAAACACAATCCTTGAAATAACAGCTGTCACAAGATGAGTAATTTCTGTTGGTACTAAAGAAAGATCAATAATTGAAACACAGCTATCATCATCGCCGGTTCCATCCTTTCCAATATAAGTTTCTAACCAATTGGCTAAGTCAACTCGGTGCTCTGAGTCATTGGTTATAGGTTTCATTCTCGTATCAGCAAGCATTGTGCGTATCCTAGCCACTAAATATTCGACATATTGCTCACTGCCATTTTCCTGGGCTAATGCCTCTAAATAGGAAACTAAATTACCTCCGTCAAAAGGGACGGGGATGTCCTCATTTTTCGGAAGGAGTTCACACTCATTACCACCAAGGCTCTGAAATGAAGATAACATTCCATCTATGATGTTATCAACTGCGCTAACTTTAGCATTGTAATCTGGATATCTACCCTCTCTTTGCACACAAAAATCTTGAATAGAGACGATTAATTTATCTAGCTCTGGATGTGTAGTAACTAACCTTTCTTTATATTCTTCAAGACTCTGACGCCAAGTGTTAATTTTTGCCAAAAGATTTTTAGCACCTGGGAAATCATTAAGTGCTGCTGCACCTTTAGATTTATCCGCTTTTAAAGAAACTAAAATAGTACCTAAGTACTTTTTAACTTCTACATCTAAATTCGTTTGTAAATCAAACTCTTCATTTCTCATTGCTCTCAAAGAGCGCTTTAGTAATGGAAGTTGTGCTTTAGGACTTGCTTGCGTGAATGATGCCCATTCTGAACTATTCCAAAACCATGAAGGTACCTGTAATTGGTTTTCACCATCTTCTGCTTCAACCTTAAACACTCTGCCTTTAAATTTTGTAGTTGGCCCCAAAGCACGTGTATACTCGCCATTTGGGTCTAATATAATAAATCTTGCGTTTGGTTTTATTTCTGATTCCATTGCAGCCTCGAGTGACCACTGGATTAACCCTGCAACAGAACAAGACTTACCACTACCCGTATTACCAAGTACTGCTATATGACGACCAAATAATCTGTCGGGATCTACAGCCACATTAGCATTGTTAGCAAGTGGGCTTTGCCCAATAATCACCCGTCTATTATTACCAGACTCGACAATTGATCTAAGCTGTAAATCTGTTGGTAGTAAAATAGCTGAACCAATAGAAGGAAATGATTCAGAACCGCGTTGAAATATAAAATAATCAGTACCATCTTTTGAAAAACGTTTAAGATTCCCTACCGGATTTAAACTTATTTTTTTTCGAGGGAATGGCAGATTTACTAAACCAAAATCTTGGATATCCCTTTGTTTGGGATAAGGCGAATGCTCAACTGCAAGCCACTCTATTTGCCCAACTAAGTAACCATTGTCACATGAGACTAATACATAGCTGTTTACTCTAGGAAAATTTCTAGGTGTTCCTGCATTCAAAGCGACAGAATCAGGCGAGTCGATATCTAATAGTGCCCTAATCTCGTTGGGTGAAACAAAATCGACAGTGCCAACCCTGAGTTGCTCACCTTGTTCAATGGGGAATGAGTTCATTCAGCATCCTCACTATTATTTGGTTTTGTTGCACGATATAAACCTCGTGATTTTAATAGCTCAGCCATACGAATTGATGATCTGTCTATCGCGGCTTTAGGAAGATAAAAATCAACTAATTTTTTTAGATCTCCAAAATGATCTCCCAGCAATAAAGATATTTGAGCTTTTCTTCCACTATCATTTATAAAACGCATAATTCTTCCAAGCGGATCACCGTAAGCAATTATGACTATATGCGTTGAGGGGATTGTCAACATATCAATTATAAGCCGATTTATATGCTCATCTCCAAAACTATAACCATATGTTACCAAGGTGCTATTAGGACGACATGTTGCAGATGCTAAATCCCTAAATAGCTCAACATAAGGATATTCAGATGTTTCACGGTCTTTAACTGAATTTGGATAAATCATTAATTGTTGATAATTTGCAGTTCCGGCTGTTTCCACTTGTAAAAAGGGTTCAACCGAGCTAGCTCCAAATGGCAATCCAAAACGCCTTATAGCCCCTTCAGTAGCATACCAGTCCAATGAACCATGTAATTTAGTAAAGCGCGCCACACCTTCCAAATATCTTGGTTCACCCCGAATACCTGGTGGATTGTAATGATAATCCACTTCTAATCGCGAAGATCTAAAAATCGGCGCTATGGTACCGACAAATCTGTCAATTAAACGAAGACCTGCTATTTCAGCGCCCGTTTCAATTATTCTGTCGTAATTTGTCGTAAAAATATGTAATCGATCCCTAGTTGCTGTTCGACTTGAAAAACTCATCAAAAAACTCACTAAATAATTAAACGTTTCTGTTTTTAAATCATTGCTTGCATCACGAATTAATTTTTCCCCATGACTAACTGAGTCCGAAAATAATTTCAGACATCTTGTTAGCTCATTATTTAACTCTACTAACTCACTTTTTAAATTTCGATATGGGGGAGCACCTGGTGGAGGTAGTGGAACCGGTAGGTTTTGTACCGTTAAAATCTCTAATCCTTTAATCAACTCATTAATTGAACGAATCTGATCTTCAATATTACCCTTTCCCCTTCCTGAGGCGTCTGCTGTTTTAGCTACATAACTGTCTATTTCAGCCTTACAAACTTTGAGATCTTCAATCCATCCCATACCTTGAGGTTTGGTGCCGGTCGCTGACTCTTGAATAGCCGAACTAAGGCCAGCGCCAATAAGTATATTTAAGTGTTCAGACTGAAAAAGGGCAGTTAACCAAGGTTCTACTCTTGAACGCAAAAAGTCAGGAGTGATTTTATCTTCTGGTTTTGCCCATGCGCAGTGTCCAACGACTTTAAATGCACCAACTTCGCTGTGTGGGTCCAACTGAACCGGAGATTGGTCATCTCCAAGCTTTAAATATTGACTCAATTTGAATACATCCTTTTTTCGAGTTTAAACATTGCTAAATAGAAGCCGTTCAGGCATTTAAGAATGCTCATCTTTCTTATTTATTATTGGAAAGATGAATATTGTTAGTAACCGTTTTTCTTTTCAGCCTAAAATACGTCGCCCGTGATATACCCGTTTTTTCCATTACCTCTTTAACTTGTACGTCCTTATTGATCAATTCATTAGCTAATTCAGCCTTTTTATGAGGCTTTCTTCCAAATTTGACGCCCTTAATCATAGCTGCCTGCCGCCCATCGTTAGTTCGCTCCAAGATCCTTTCACGTTCCGCCTCGGCAACAGCTGCTAATATCTGGATAACCATTTTTCCCATAGTGCCTTCAGTACTAAGCCCGTTCTCAAGAAAGCGAATAGCGATGCCTTTTTTATAGCAAGTATCCACGATGCGAATCATATCTGCGGTATTACGTCCAAGGCGATCCATTTTAGTACAGAGAATAATGTCATCTTTCTCCGCTCTGGCAAGGAGTCGCTGTAGCCCTTCGCGCTCATCAGTTGCTCCCGACATCATGTCAGTAAACACTCGATCATCCCTCACTCCCGCTGTGTTGAGTTCAGTAATCTGGCTCGTCAGTTTCTGATGGCTGGTTGATACTCTTGCATACCCTAATAATGCCATTTTGGTCTCATAAATCGATATTGATACTGCGTAGTATCATAAGGCATAAATCACGATTTTTGATACTTATGTTTAGGGCCGTTTTCATTGGTCTCAAAAATTATAATATTTGAGACGGTTAAAAAATGAACAGAACTCCCGTTTACGAAAGGATGCGCAATGAGTGATGACTTTCTTACCAGCGAACAGACAGAAAACTACGGTCGCTATGTGGCAGAACCAAATGAGGTTCAGCTGGCTCGGTATTTTCATCTGGATGAGCGTGACCTTGCTTTTATTAATCAGCGACGGGGAAAACATAACCGGCTGGGGATTGCACTTCAGCTGACTACGGCGCGCTTTCTGGGAACGTTTCTTCCTGATCTCCTTCAAATTCCCTCATTCATCCGTTTTTACATTGCGGCACAGTTGAACATCAGCCGACCAGAGATCCTTTCCCGGTATGCTGAAAGAGACAATACCCGCTGGGAGCATCAGGGGCTTATCAAGCTCTATTATGATTATCATGATTTTGGTGATTTCCCCTGGTCATTCAGACTGAAGCGTTTGCTCTATACTCGCGCCTGGCTCAGCAATGAGCGTCCAGGTCTGCTGTTTGATTTTGCTACCGCATGGTTGCTGCAAAATAAGATCCTGCTACCCGCAGCCTCGACTCTGACAAGGCTGATTGGCGAAGTACGCGAACGGGCAAGTCGACGATTATGGCGAAGGCTGGCTTTGTTGCCTGACAGCTGGCAGAAAACACAACTGGACGGTTTACTTGAAATACCTGAAGGGCAGCGTATGTCGGTGCTGGAGGAGATGCGAAAAGGTCCTGTCACTATCAGTGGGCCGTCATTTACAGACGCCCTGGAGCGATATACCCGACTGCGTAGCATGGAGTTTTCCCGGCTGAATTTCTCCGGTCTGCCTGCCATCCAGCTGCGGAATTTGGCCCGTTATGCCGGAATGGCTTCGGTGAAATACATTTCAAGAATGCCTGACGAACGGCGACTGGCCGTGCTTACTGCGTTTGTGAAAGCACAGGAAATTTCGGCGCTTGACGAGGCCGTGGATGTGCTGGATATGCTTATTCTGGATATCACGCGTTCTGCAAAAAATATCGGGCAGAAAAAGCGGCTCAGGACCCTTAAAGATCTTGATCGTGCCGCGCTATTACTGGCACGGGCATGCACGTTATTACTTGATGAGAACACCGATGAAGCAGCTCTGCGGCAGGCTATTTTTCGCCGCATACCAAAGGACAAACTGGCTGAATCCGTCGGCAAGGTAAATGAGCTGGCGCGCCCGCAAGATACTCATTTTCAGGATGAAATGGTGGAACAATATGGACGGGTGAAGCGCTTCCTGTCCGCGATGTTGCGTGACTTACACTTTCAGGCCGCCCCGGCCGGGGAGCACACGTTGTCAGCAATCCATTATCTGGCCGAACTGAGTGGCTCAAAAAAGCGAATTCTCGACGATGCACCAGAGCAAATCATTTCCGGCCCCTGGAAACGTCTGGTCTACGACAGAGATGGTAGGATTCTACGAGCGGGTTACTCGCTGTGTCTTCTCGAGCGCCTTCAAGATTCTTTGCGCCGTCGTGATCTCTGGCTGGAGAACAGTGACCGGTGGGGGGACCCGCGTCAAAAATTGCTTCAGGGAGCTGAATGGCAGGCACAACGCATCCCGGTATGTCGGGCGCTGGGTCATCCATCAGACGGAACTAAAGCAGCAGAACAACTGGCTACGCGGCTTGATGACACATGGAAATCAGTGGCTTCACGTTTTGCCTGCAACGCAGCGGTCAGCATAAGCAATGAAGGTAAGCATCCCTCACTGACGATTAGCAGTCTGGATAAACTGGATGAGCCACCGGCACTGATACAATTGAATCGTCGGGTAAGAGAACTGATCCCTCCGGTTGATCTGACTGAGCTGTTGCTTGAAATAGATGCCCGAACCGGTTTTACCCGCGAATTCAGCCACGTCAGTGAATCAGGTGCTCGGGCGCAGGATCTCCAGGTCAGTCTGTGCGCAACACTGCTGGCAGAAGCCTGCAATATAGGGCATGAACCCCTGATAAAGCATAATATTCCCGCGCTTACTCGCCATCGTCTGAGCTGGGTTAAACAAAATTATCTCAGGGCAGAAACGCTGGTCAGCGCTAATGCACGGCTGGTTGATTTTCAGTCCACGCTGCCGCTCGCGGGGTACTGGGGAGGTGGTGAGGTTGCCTCCGCAGATGGTATGCGTTTTGTCACACCGGTTAAAACGGTTAATTCCGGACCAAATCGTAAATACTTTGGTTCAGGACGCGGTATCACCTGGTACAACTTCGTCTCCGATCAGTACTCCGGTTTCCATGGCATTGTCGTTCCCGGTACGCTTCGTGATTCCATCTTTGTACTGGAAGGGCTTCTGGAGCAGCAGACCGGGCTGAATCCGGTAGAAATTATGACGGACACGGCAGGATCCAGCGATATCATTTTTGGCCTGTTCTGGTTACTGGGCTACCAGTTTTCCCCTCGTCTGGCCGATGCAGGCGGGGCGATATTCTGGCGGGCAGATAAAACGGCACATTATGGTGCCCTGAATGAGCTGGCCCGGGGATGTGTTGAACTGTCAAAAATAGAATCCCAATGGGATGAAATGATGCGAATGGCGGGCTCACTGAAGCTTGGGACCATCCATGCATCAGAGCTTATTCGTTCACTGTTGAGAAGTAGCCGACCATCTGGTCTGGCTCAGGCGATTATGGAAGTGGGCCGGGTCAACAAGACGTTGTATCTTCTCAACTATATCGATGATGAGGATTACCGGCGTCGGATCCTCACTCAGCTCAACCGGGGAGAAGGACGCCATGCAGTGGCTCGAGCCATTTGCTACGGACAACGTGGTGAAATTAGAAAACGCTACCGTGAAGGGCAGGAAGATCAACTCGGTGCTCTGGGTCTGGTGACCAATGCGGTTGTGCTGTGGAACACACTTTACATGCAGGAGGCGTTGTCACATCTTCGCAAATCGGGGGAAACACCTGAAGAGGAGCATCTGGCAAGATTATCGCCGCTGATACATGGCCATATAAATATGCTGGGGCATTATACGTTTTCGTTACCGGAAGATATTCTGAAGGGCGAGTTAAGACCATTAAATTTCAATACAAACAATGAATTAACCTCTTAGCGTGGTTTTTTACATCATTGGACCTTGAACCCCATTTTTAACATTCCGTCCTGATAAGTTGGTCGGATAAGGCGCTCGCGCCGTATCCGACATTAATTTCTTAAGCGACTTCATTCACCTGGCGACGCAGCAGGGAAAGTGGGCCGGGGCCGCTAAGCGTGAACACGGAAATTAAGGTGAAGCCCAGCGCCACCAGACCCAGCACCAGGTAAGCGCCCTGGAAACCGATGCTTTCATACATATTGCCCGCCAGAATAGACATAAAAACCATCGCCAGTTGCTTAAAGAAGCAGAAACAGACCAGATAAATCGTCGCTGAAAAACGCACTTCAAACTGGCTGGTAATATATTTAAAGCAGCCCACCAGCAGGAACGGTACTTCAAACATATGCAGCGTTTTCAGAATAACCACTTCCAGTGCTGAGGTAGCGAACGATGAGCCAATAATACGTACTGACATAATAGTGCCAGCCAGCAGCAGGGCGTTTTTCCCACCGATGCGATTAATGATCAGTGGCGCAAAAAACATAATCGAGGCGTTAAGTAATTCGCCCATTGTCGTTACGTAGCCAAATACCCGCGTACCCTGTTCACCGGTAGCAAAGAACGAAGTAAAGAAATTAGCAAACTGTTGGTCAAAAACATCGTAGGTGCAGGAAACGCCAATAACATACAGTGACAAAAACCACAGTTTTGGCTGTCTGAACAGTTCCAGCGCCAGCTTAAGGCTAAATGCCGAATGGTTGGCACCTACCGCATTGGCAACCGTGGCAGAAGAGGGCGCATCCGTTTTGGCGAAAAAGAGTAAAACGGCGAGGATGAGTGCACAGCCAGAACCCAGCCAGAAAACAAACTGATTATTGATGGTGAACATGATGCCGACAATCGAGGCACACAGCGCCCAGCCAACACAGCCAAACATCCGCGCTCGACCAAATTCGAAATTACTGCGACGGCTGACTTTCTCGATAAATGCCTCTACTGCTGGCGCACCGGCGTTAAAACAAAAGCCTAGATAAATACCACCAACAATCGATCCTACTAAAATGTTGTATTGTAACAGTGGCCCGAAGATAAAAATAAAGAACGGCGCAAACATCACTAACATGCCGGTAATAATCCACAGCAGGTATTTGCGCAGCCCGAGTTTGTCAGAAAGCAGACCAAACAGCGGTTGGAATAATAGCGAGAACAGAGAAATAGCGGCAAAAATAATACCCGTATCACTTTTGCTGATATGGTTGATGTCATGTAGCCAAATCGGGAAAAACGGGAAGTAGGCTCCCATGATAAAAAAGTAAAAGAAAAAGAATAAACCGAACATCCAAAAGTTTGTGTTTTTTAAATAGTACATAATGGATTTCCTTACGCGAAATACGGGCAGACATGGCCTGCCCGGTTATTATTATTTTTGACACCAGAGCAACTGGTAATGGTAGCTACCGGCGCTAAGCTGGAATTCCGCCGACACTGACGGGCTCCAGGAGTCGTCGCCACCAATCCCCATATGGAAACCGTCGATATTCAGCCATGTGCCTTCTTCCGCGTGCAGCAGATGGCGATGGCTGGTTTCCATCAGTTGCTGTTGACTGTAGCGGCTGATGTTGAACTGGAAGTCGCCGCGCCACTGGTGTGGGCCATAATTCAATTCGCGCGTCCCGCAGCGCAGACCGTTTTCGCTCGGGAAGACGTACGGGGTATACATGTCTGACAATGGCAGATCCCAGCGGTCAAAACAGGCCGCAGTAAGGCGGTCGGGATAGTTTTCTTGCGGCCCTAATCCGAGCCAGTTTACCCGCTCTGCTACCTGCGCCAGCTGGCAGGTCAGGCCAATCCGCGCCGGATGTGGCGTATTGCTCGCCACTTCAACATCAACGGTAATCGCCATTTGACCACTTCCATCAATCCGGTAGGTTTTCCGGCTGATAAATAAGGTTTTCCCCTGATGCTGCCACGCGTGGACCGTGGTAATCAACACCGCGTCGGCAAGCGTATCTGCCGTGCACTGCAACAACGCTGCTTCGGCCTGGTAATGGCCCGCCGCCTTCCAGCGTTCGACCCAGGCGTTAGGGTCAATGCGGGTCGCTTCACTTACGCCAATGTCGTTATCCAGCGGTGCGCGGGTGAACTGATCGCGCAGCGGCGTCAGCAGTTGTTTTTTATCGCCAATCCACATCTGTGAAAGAAAGCCTGACTGGCGGTTAAATTGCCAACGCTTATTATCCAGCTCGATGCAAAAATCCGTTTCGCTGGTGGTCAGTTGCGGGATGGCGTGGGGCGCGGAGGGGAGTGTCACGCTGAGGTTTTCCGCCAGACGCCACTGCTGCCAGGCGCTGATGTGTCCGGCTGCTGACCATGTGGTCGCGTTCGGTTGCACTACGTGAACCGTTAGCCAGAGTTGTCCGGCGCTCTTCGGCTGCGGTAGTCCAGGCAGTTCAATCAACTGTTTACCTTGTGGAGCGACATCCAGAGGCACTTCACCGCTTGCCAGCGGCTTGCCATCCAGCGCCACCATCCAGTGCAGGAGCTCGTTATCGCTATGACGGAACAGGTATTCGCTGGTCACTTCGATGGTTTGCCCGGATAAACTGAACTGGAAAAACTGCTGCTGGTGTTTTGCTTCCGTCAGCGCCGGATGCGGCGTGCGGTCGGCAAAGACCAGACCGTTCATGCAGAACTGGCGATCATTCGGCGTATCGCCAAAATCACCGCCGTAAGCCGACCACGGATTGCCATTTTCATCATATTTAATCAGCGACTGATCCACCCAGTCCCAGACGAAGCCGCCCTGTAAACGGGGGTACTGACGAAACGCCTGCCAGTATTTAGCGAAGCCGCCAAGACTGTTACCCATCGCGTGGGCGTATTCGCAAAGGATCAGCGGGCGCGTCTCTCCAGGCAACGAAAGCCATTTTTTGATGGACCATTTCGGTACAGCCGGGAAGGGCTGGTCTTCATCCACGCGCGCGTACATCGGGCAAATAATATCGGTTGCGAAGGTGTCGGCTCCGCCGCCTTCATACTGTACCGGGCGGGAAGGATCGACAGATTTGATCCAGCGATAGAGTGCGTCGTGATTAGCGCCGTGGCCTGATTCATTCCCCAGCGACCAGATGATCACACTCGGGTGATTACGATCGCGCTGCACCATTCGCGTTACGCGTTCGCTCATCGCGGGTAGCCAGCGCGGATCATCGGTCAGACGATTCATTGGCACCATGCCGTGGGTTTCAATGTTGGCTTCATCCACCACATACAGGCCGTAGCGGTCGCACAGCGTGTACCACAGCGGATGGTTCGGATAATGCGAACAGCGCACGGCGTTAAAGTTGTTCTGCTTCATCAGCAGGATATCCTGCACCATCGTCTGCTCATCCATGACCTGACCATGCAGAGGATGATGCTCGTGACGGTTAACGCCGCGAATCAGCAACGGCTTGCCGTTCAGCAGCAGCAGACCATTTTCAATCCGCACCTCGCGGAAACCGACATCGCAGGCTTCTGCTTCAATCAGCGTGCCGTCGGCGGTGTGCAGTTCAACCACTGCACGATAGAGATTCGGGATTTCGGCGCTCCACAGTTTCGGGTTTTCGACGTTCAGACGTAGGGTGACGTGATCGGCATAACCACCACGCTCATCGATAATTTCACCGCCGAAAGGCGCGGTGCCGCTGGCGACCTGCGTTTCACCCTGCCACAAAGAAACCGTCACCCGCAGCTCATCGCGCAGCTCGCCGTATATCTGAACGTCTGCCTCCAGTACAGCGCGGCTGAAATCATCATTAAAGTGAGTGGCTACATGTAAATCGCTGATTTGCGTGGTCGGTTTATGCAGCAACGAGACGTCACGGAAAATGCCGCTCATCCGCCACATATCCTGATCTTCCAGATAACTGCCGTCACTCCAGCGCAGCACCATCACCGCGAGGCGGTTTTCTCCGGCGTGTAAAAATGCGCTCAGGTCAAATTCAGACGGCAAACGACTGTCCTGTCCGTAACCGACCCAGCGCCCGTTGCACCACAAATGAAACGCCGAGTTAACACCATCAAAAATAATTCGCGTCTGGCCTTCCTGTAGCCAGCTTTCATCAATATTAAATGTGAGCGAGTAACAACCCGTCGGATTCTCCGTGGGAACATACGGCGGATTGACCGCAATGGGATAGGTCACGTTGGTGTAGATAGGCGCATCGTAACCGTGCATCTGCCAGTTTGAGGGGACTATGACAGTATCGGCGTCAGGAAGATCGCGCTCCAGCCAGCTTTCTGGTACCGCTTCTGGTGCCGGAAACCAGGCAAAGCGCCATTCACCATTCAGGCTGCGCGACTCTTGGGAAGGGCGATCGGTGCGAGCCTCTTCGCTATTACGCCAGCTGGCGAAAGGGGGATGTGCCGCAAGGCGATTAAGTTGGGTAACGCCAGGGTTTTCCCAGTCACGACGTTGTAATACGACGGCCAGTGAATCCGTAATCATTGTCATAGTTGTATCCTGTGTGAATTGTTATCCGCTCACATTTTCGCATAACATACGAGCCGGACACATAGAGTGTAAAGCCTGGGGTGCCTAATGAGTGAGCTGACTCACATTAATTGCGTTGCGCTCACTGCCCGCTTTCAAGTCGGGAAACTTGTCGTGCCAGCTGCATTAAGGAATCTGCCAACGTGCGGGGAGAGGTGGTTTGCGTATTGGGCGGTAGGGTGGTTTTTCTTTTCACCAGTGAGACGGGCAACAGCTGATTGCTCTTCACCGCCTGGCCCTGAGAGAGTTTCAGCAAGCGGTCCACGCTAGTTTTCCCCAGCAGGCGAAAATCCTGTTTGATGGTGGTTAACGGCGGGATATAACACGAGCTGTCTTCGGTATCGTCGTATCCCACTACCGAGATATCCGCACCAACGCGCAGCCCGGACTCGGTAATAGCGCGCATTGCGCCCAGCGCCATCTGATCGTTGGCAACCAGCATCGCAGTGGGAACGATGCCCTCATTCAGCATTTGCATAGTTTGTTGAAAACCGGACATGGCACTCCAGTCGCCTTCCCGTTCCGCTATCGGATGAATTTGATTGCGTGTGAGATATTTATGCCAGTCCGCCAGACGCAGACGCGCCGAGACAGAACTTAATGGACCGGCTAACAACGCGATTTGCTGGTGACCCAATGCGATCAGATGCTCCACGCCCAGTCGCGTACCGTCTTCATGGGAAAAAATAATACTGTTGATGGGAGTCTGGTCAGAGACATCAAGAAATAGGGCCGGAACATTAGCGCAGGCAGCTTCCACAGCAATGGCATCCTCGTCATCCAGCGGATAGTTAATGATCAGACCACTGACGCGTTGCGCGAGAAGGTTATGTACCGCCGCTTTACAGGCTTCGACGCTGCTTCGTTCTACCATCGACACCACCACGCTGGCACCCAGTTGATCGGCGCGAGATTTAATCGCCGCGACAATTTGCGACGGCGCGTGCAGGGCCAGACTGGAGGTAGCAACGCCAATCAGCAACGACTGTTTGCCCGCCAGTTGTTGTGCCACGCGGTTGGGAATGTAGTTCAGCTGCGCCATCGCCGCTTCCACCTTTTCCCGCGTTTTCGCAGAGACGTGGCTGGCCTTGTTCACCACGCGGGAAACGGTCTGATAAGAGACACCGGCATACTCTGCGACATCGTATAGCGTTACTGGTTTCACATTTACCACCCTGAATTGACTCTCTTCGGGTGCTATCATGCCATACCACGAAATGTTTTGCGCCATTCGGAGGGGGCACGCCGAAGTGAGATTCAAAATGCCGACGTCAGTTCACAGGTGGGTAATGATACCAACGTGTTGATTTCGTATTTTCACTGACACCAGGATCATCCTGATGTTACAAGGATTGAATGACTACAGATTAAAATAGTCATCAACAGGTTGACAGCATTACCCAGCGCCCGCTTTCCGCGTATTTTTCGATTTGCACTGCCGGGGGCACTGGCGGGTATCGCGTTCCGCACACTTTTACATTTATTTATCTGGTGACTGACCTTTTTAAGGAGACAGAATGAAAGCCGTTGGTTTCTGGCAACCCGGGGAAAGTACATCCGTTATTGAAGATTTGTCGCTTCCCCACCCATCCATGCCCAAGGGGCGTGATCTTTTGATCAGAGTCAGGGCGGTCGCGGTTAACCCACGGGACCTGAAAAGCCGGCGAAACATCAGTCCCTCTGCAGGCAATCCGGTAGTTATGGGATACGACGCTTCCGGTGTTGTTGAAGCAACCGGACCAGATGTGACGCTGTTCAGGCCAGGTGACCACGTTTTCTATGCCGGTGTGCTCGATCGCCAGGGAGCCAACGCAGAGTTTCAGCTGGTTGACGAACGCATTACGGGGATAAAGCCGGCAGCACTAAGTTTTGAAGCTGCAGCGTCGGTTCCTCTGACCGGTCTGACAGCCTGGTAAATGTTATTTGATCGTCTGCAGTTGTCAGTGAACGGAGATGCTGATCAGACCCTGTTGATGCTTGGCGGTGCGGGCGGAGTCCCTTGTATGGCTATACAGCTTGCCCGCACTCTGAGTCGGGTGAACATCATCGGGACTGCCTCCCGGCAGGAGAGTGTCAGAGCGGTTCGCGGGTTTGGTGCGCATTATGTCCTGGATCATTCATGTGCGCTTGCGCCACAGGTTGCCAGCCTTGCTGGACTCCCTCCCATTACCCGGATTTTCTCAACGTACACCACGCCATCTGCCTGGGAAAATATGGCCGAAATTATTGCCCCACAAGGCCGTATCGGACTCATCGACGACCCTGAACCACTGGATCTGCGTTTGATCAAATTTAAGAGCGTTTCTGTTCACTGGGAGGCAATGTTTACCCGCCCCATGCATGCTACTGCGGACATGTCTAAACAGCATGATATTCTTAACAAACTCTCATGCATGCTGGATTCCGGTAAGCTCAAACCTCCGTTGCTGGCAGAGTATGGCAGGCTGAATGCTAAAGCACTTCGCCGGGCTCATGAGGACATGGAAAATAAAAATGTGAACGGGAAAATTGTTTTTTCAGGGTTCTGATGAACAGGCCTGTCAGAGTAAAAAAAGATTCGGGTTCAGCACAATGCTGAATTCTGTCTGGCTATAGAGTAAGAATCGTACCGGAATTGAGCATTTACCCTCAGTACCTGCGGATGAAAAAGCAGTCTGCCCTGACATACTGAACAATCCCTTCTCATAAGATGCCTCTCTTTTGCTGTTTAAAGAGCTGAGCAGTCCGGGCGGAGACTGACCTCGTTCCGCTTTCCAAGCGACCCCCTTGTTGAAAGTGCGACAAAAGAGATAGGGCGAATGACTATACTTCGCTCATAGCTGCCCGTCATGCCAGCTCAAAAAACAGGCTTAACGTAGGATATTTAATGAGATGGTCACTCCCTCCTTCCCGGTACTATGCTGAGGACAGGCTTTCATTCGGAGAACTATCATGGAAAACATTGCGCTCATTGGTATCGATCTGGGTAAAAACTCTTTCCATATTCATTGCCAGGATCGTCGCGGGAAGGCTGTTTACCGTAAAAAATTTACCCGGCCAAAGTTGATCGAATTTTTGGCGACATGCCCCGCTACAACCATCGCAATGGAAGCCTGTGGCGGTTCTCACTTTATGGCACGCAAGTTGGAAGAGTTGGGGCATTCCCCAAAGCTGATATCACCACAATTTGTCCGCCCGTTCGTTAAAAGCAATAAAAACGACTTTGTCGACGCCGAAGCTATTTGTGAAGCTGCATCGCGTCCGTCTATGCGTTTTGTGCAGCCCAGAACGGAATCTCAGCAGGCAATGCGGGCTCTGCATCGTGTCCGTGAATCCCTGGTTCAGGATAAGGTAAAAACAACCAATCAAATGCATGCTTTTCTGCTGGAATTTGGCATTAGCGTTCCCCGAGGAGCTGCCGTTATTAGCCGACTGAGTACCATTCTTGAGGATAATAGTTTGCCTCTTTACCTCAGCCAGTTATTGCTGAAATTACAACAGCATTATCACTATCTTGTTGAGCAGATTAAAGATTTGGAATCCCAGTTGAAACGAAAGTTGGACGAAGATGAGGTTGGACAGCGCTTGCTGAGCATTCCCTGCGTCGGAACACTGACAGCGAGTACTATTTCAACTGAGATTGGCGACGGGAAGCAGTACGCCAGCAGCCGTGACTTTGCGGCGGCAACAGGGCTTGTACCTCGGCAGTACAGCACGGGAGGTAGGACGACATTGCTGGGAATTAGTAAGCGAGGTAATAAAAAGATCCGAACTTTGTTGGTTCAATGTGCCAGGGTATTCATACAAAAACTGGAACACCAGTCTGGCAAATTGGCCGATTGGGTCAGGGATTTACTGTGCCGGAAAAGCAACTTTGTCGTCACTTGTGCTCTGGCAAACAAGCTGGCCAGAATAGCCTGGGCCCTAACGGCACGACAGCAAACTTATGTAGCATAACGGCAGAAATACACCGGTTTAAAGAATTACTGATCTGGTTTTGCGAATACTGATATTGATGATACTAACGGCCCACCGGCCTGTTGAGGAACCTGTAAAACGGAAAGGCTCATTGAAGCCGTATATTTTCTGGAGGTTCATCAGGCGCGGAACTCATCAAGGCGCGGGAATAAAATCCCATTCAGACGCCGGATAGATTCAAGCAAGCCAACTTGTCGTCAAAATCGGTGTTGCAAAAACGGGAGTGACCATAGATTCCGTTTTCCAAGCGGCCCCCATATTGAATGGCTGACGGTACTGGATTTCGATGAGATAAAAATAGACCGTATTTTTATTGCCAATATTGATGACCCGGTGAAGCGAGCGCTACTTGTTTCTGTGGTGAAAGGGTTACGTGGTACTGGCAAACCACTGATGTTTGAAGGGGTGGAAACGCCAGGACAGTTTGAATTCGTCCGTTCTCTTGGCCCCGGTTACCTAGTTCAGGGCTGGTATACCGGAAAACCCGAAACAATATCTGCGATGAATATTCAGGGTTAAAACGATACGGGGCCCGGCCCGTATCGGCAACCCGACCCGTCAGCGTATCGCTTTCTGTCTGAAGCCGGTTCAGGTCGGCTTCTATCTGCGCGATGCGGCGGGAGATTTATTCAGAACGACTGCCGAAGTTCATCCGGCGAAGCTTATCCAGCTGCGCCTGCAGATGGTCTATTTCGCGCTCCCGGTCGGCCTGCTTTTCCAGCAGGGCGCGGTTCAGCGCTTCCTGTTCGGACAGGCGCTGTTTCAGCAGAAGGATGTCGTCAGGGGGAGGTGTTGTTCATAAGCCCGCATTTTACCAGGCTTATTCAACGACAACCAGGATAAAGAGGCCTACAACATGGTCAGGGACGTAAGCAGTCTTTTAGGCTGCCGCCAGTCGATGCCTTCCAGAAGCATTGCCAGCTGCGCCGGGGTCAGGAACACTTTGCCATCGCGGGCAGAGGGCCAGGCGAAGCGGCCGCGTTCCAGCCGTTTGGTCAGCAGGCACAGCCCGTCGCCGGTGGACCACAGCAGTTTGACCTTACTGCCGCTGCGGCCCCGGAAGATGAAGACATGGCCGGACATCGGGTCATCTTTCAGCATCGTCTGCACCTTTGCGGCGAGACCATTGAAGCCGTTGCGCATGTCGGTGATACCGGCAACCAGCCAGATTTTGGTGCCTGTTGGCAGGTGGTTATCACTTCCTTTATCTGTCCTGTGATGATCCTTATGACTTCGCCAGACTACTTCACCACACACATGGGTCTGCCAGATACCGGTTCGGGATGGATTTCCGCTTCTACGCTGAACACCGTCTTTAGAAGCTCTGGTTTCATCACTGCTTCCGGAGCACCTTGCGCCATCACGCGACCGCTTGCCAGTACCACCAGATGATCGCAATAGCGGCTGGCCTGATTCAGATCGTGGAGTACCGTCACTACGGTTTTCCCCTGCCTTTTGAGTTCAACCATCAGGCGCATCAGTTCAACCTGATGATTGATATCGAGGTAGGTCGTAGGCTCATCAAGAAGAATGAGTGGGGTATCCTGTGCCAGCACCATCGCCAGAAACGCACGCTGGCGCTGGCCGCCGGAAAGCTGGGTTAACCTGCGGTCAGCCAGATTGCGCGTCCGGGTCTGACTCATTGCCACGTTGACCCGCTCGTTGTCTTCCGCGGAGAGTCGCCCCCACAACGACAGCCACGGGCTGCGGCCGTAGGAAACCAGTTCCCGTACAGTGATCCCCTCGGGGGATAAATGGTGTTGCGGCAGTAAAGCCAGGCGGCGAGCCAGCTGGCGGGCGGAAAAACCGGCTATGGGTTTTTCATCAAGCAATATCTCGCCAGAGTCTGGTGTTAACAGGCGAGAAAAACAGTTCAACAGCGTCGATTTCCCGCAACCGTTAGGGCCGAGCAGGGCCGTGATTTTTCCGGCAGGCAGGGCGAGAGAAAGTCCATCCAGCACGGTTTGTGCGCCATAGCTGACGGTCAGATTTTCAGTACGTAATCTCATTTATCGCATTCTCACAAGCAGCCAGACAAACCACGGTGCGCCGATAATGGCGGTCAGCACGCCTGCCGGAAGCTCCAGCGGCGGATGAATGATTCGTGCCAGCAGATCGGCAATGACCAGCAACAACGCGCCCGTCAGGGCCGAAACGGGCATCAGCCAGCGGTGACGCCCGCCGGCGATCCTGCGCACCATGTGCGGCACGACGAGACCAATAAAACTTATCGGGCCACAGACGGCCACGCCGGTTGCTGTCATCGCGACAGCCAGCATCAGCCCCTGGAACCGGGTGCGCTGAACCGACACGCCGAGCGTGGCTGCTCGTGCATCGCCCAGCGCCAGCAGGTCGAGATCGCGACAAAAGCGCAGGCTCAGCGGCAAAAACAGAATGAGCAACGGCACGGCAATCTTCACAAAGTGCCAGTCGCGCCCCCATAAGCTACCCGTCAGCCACAGCAGGGCACTGTTTACATCCTGCGGGTGCAGGAGCATCAGGTAATCCGTCAGGCTCGCCCAGCAGGCGGAAAGCGCCACGCCGGTGAGCGCCAGCTTCATCGGCTGGTGGGTCTTTGCCAGCATCTTCAGCAAGATCAACCCCGCCATACCGCCCGCAAAGGCCAGCAGCGGCAGCACCATCACGGATAGTGATGGCATAAGAAGCAGTGCTCCCACAGAGGCAAGGCTGGCGGCATGGTTAATGCCGAGAATATCCGGTGATGCTAGCGGGTTACGCACAATCCCCTGTACCAGCACGCCCGCCACGGCGAGGGCTGCACCGACAAACAGTGCCAGCAGCAAGCGCGGCAGTCGGTACTCCATCAATACATAATAATGCTCGCGTCCGTCCTGCCAGTCGGTCAGCAGCGCGCGCCACGGCACGGGGATCACCCCCATATGGAGTGATAACAGCGCACAGCCTGCCAGGGCAAGGGTGATGAAAATGACCAGCGCAATTTTCATCCTCGCCTCCTCACCAGCCAGACAAAGCAAGGACTGCCAATCAGCGCCAGCACTGCGCCTGCGGGCAGATCGCCGGGGAAGGCCAGCGCGCGTGCGAGTACATCTGCCATCAGCATCAGCGTGGCCCCCAGCAGCATGCTCACCGGCAGTACGTTGCGCTGATCGAAGCCTGCCCAGAAGCGCGCCAGATGTGGCACCAGCAGGCCGATAAACGCCACCGGACCTGCCACACTGACGCACGCGCCAACCAGAAGCAGCACTAACATATTGATTATCAAACGTAGTCTCGGCAGGTTCACTCCCAGCGTATGGGCGGTACTGTCGCTGACGTTGAGCAGGTTCAGTTGATTCGCCAGCAGCAACACGACAGGGACTGCAGTGACCACCACCGGCAAGAGCTGCCAGACATCCTGCCAGTGGGCGTGGGACACTCCGCCTGCCAGCCAGTAAAAGATGCCGTAAGCATGATCTTCGGCCAGCAGTAGGGTGATGCGGGTCAGGGCCATACAAAAGGCCGACAGCGCGATACCCGCGAGGATCAGTTTGTTTCTGTCCTGGGTATGACGAAACCCGCCTCCTGCGGTCATGACCAGCAGCCAGCTCACGCCGCCCCCGCATGCCGCGATGAACGACAGGGAATAGCCTGCAACCGGCGTCGGACTCAGCGCGCTGGTAAGCGCCATAGCCAGCGCCGCGCCGCTGTTAATGCCGAGCAGTGAAGGAGAGGCCATTGGGTTGTGGGTCAGGGTTTGCAGCAGCGTGCCCGCGAGCGCCAGGCTTGCGCCGATCAGAACGGCGACCAGGCTTCGCGGCAAACGAAGGTTTTGCACCAGCGCTTCTGGTAGCGTTGGCGTGTGTCCAGGCAGCAGGGCGCGGATTGCGTCTGCTCCGGAAACAGGAATGGCCGAGTAGCAAAACAGACTCAGCCAGAAAATAATAATAAGTACTGCAACGGGAAGCCCCCACAGCAGCACCGGGTGTTTTAGCGCGGTCATTTCACATCGGTAAGCGGCTGATGGTGGAAGATTTTTACCGTGTCAGCGGCAATACGCTCTGCGGCAAAAATACCGCGCATCCGCGCCCAGGCGTTACTGTCGACTGAAGCAACCTGCTGCTTCTGCGCGGCGGTTAATATCTGCCAGAGCGGATCTTGTTGCCAGCGTTTAACAATGCTCTCTTCGCGATAGTGGGCAACCAGCAGCCAGGCAGGATTGACCGCCAGCAGTTGCTCCAGGCCGATGGACGGCATGGACGCGCCCGCCATCGCAGCGGGAACGTTCAGCCCCAGAGAAGCCAGCACGCTGCCGGTCCAGGTCTCCTGGGTATGCAGGTTGAATAGCTGTTCGCGTGATGTGCCAAAGGCCACGCGTGTCCCTGTGGGAAGCTGGCTGGCCCACTGCGCCATCTTCTCTTTATGTTGTTCCAGACGCGCCTGCATCTCTCGTTTTTTACCTACCACTTCGCCGATGATAGCCGCTGAGTGCAAATTTTCAGCGTAGGTTTCGTTGCGGGACTTAAGCAGCAGTACCGGCGCGATTTGCTGCAAGGCGGTGTAAATCCCCGCATGGCGACTGCTGTCGGCAATGATCAGGTCTGGTTTCAGGGCAGCAATGGCTTCCAGGCTCGGCTGCGCGCGCGTTCCGACGGACTGCCACGGTTTCAGGTGCGCACGCACTTCGGGCAGGATGCGTTTTGCATCGTTATCGTCGGCAATACCGATCGGGCTGACGTCCACGGCGGCCAGCGCATCGGCGAACGAGAGTTCCAGCACCACAATCCGTTGTGGCGTTTTATCGAGTGTAAACGTGCCGTGTTCGTCCTGAACCGTGGCGGCAAAGGCGTGGCCGATCACCAGCAGCAGGCCTGCAAAAAGAAAACGGATAAATGCCAACATAGTCACATTCCAGCTAAAAGCCCGGCAAGCCGGGCGTTAACACATCAGAACTTCAACGACCCCTGCATATACAGCGTGCGCGGCTGGCCTGCGTAGATGCCTTTGTTGTTGTCGTCATAAGAGCGGATGAAGTAGTCCTGGTCGAAGATGTTTTTCACACCGAACGCCAGGTTCAGATCTGCCATCTGCGGGCCAAAGTCATACGCCACGCGTGCGCCCCAGAGCATGAAGCCGGGAATGCGGCCGGTACTGCCGTCGGCGCTCTCTTTCACCGTATTGGCGTTATCCGCAAACTGGCTGGACTGGAAATCGCTGTTCAGATTGAACGTCCAGTTGCCCGGCTTGTAGTCCACGCCCAGCGTGCCTTTATGTTTCGGGGAGAATGGCACCTGATTGCCATAGGTGTCGCCTTTCTCGCGGATTTCCGCTTTCACATACGCATAGCTGGCGTAGACGGAAACGTTATCAAGCGTTGGCGTTAGCGTACCCAGGTCGTAACGTGCCTGCGTTTCCAGCCCGGTATGGCGCGTTTTGCCACGTGCAGTGACGGTGTCGTTGGTCTGGTTGGAGTCGTACTGATTGTTAAAGTTAATTAGGAACAGCCCCATTTCCGCCGTCAGCGCGCCGTCGTCGTAGCGGGTACCGAGTTCCCAGGTTCGCGCTTTTTCCGGTTCCACATTGCCGCTTTGCACAGCCTTGCCAATCTGGCTGTACTGTACGGTGCCGAACGAGCCTTCAGTGTTTGCATAAAGATTCCAGCTATCAGTCAGGTGATAGAGCACGTTCAACGCCGGAAGCGGTGCGTTATAGCTCACCTCTTCGTGCGTGCCTTTGATGGCGTTGTTCTGGTATGACTCGATATGTTCGAAACGCATACCCGGCGTGATGGTCCAGTTGCCGATGTCGATTTTGTCATCCAGATACCAGGCGTGCGCCTCGGTGCCGGAACGCGTGTCGCGGTCGTAAGGGCTTGAGCCGGACGGCAACTGCCCGCTGCTGGTGGCGGTGTAGTAACGCATTTCATGCGTTGATTCATTCACATAGCGATAGCCCACGCCCACTTCGTGCGCGGAAGGGCCGATCATAAAGCTCTGGCTGTAGCGTGGCTCAATACCGCGCACCCAGTAGTTACGCGGCGAGAGGGTGATGCGTTTGCCTTGCTCCAGGTAGCCGCTGCGCAGGGTTTGGGTGTAGAACCCCTGAATGTTGAATTTATGCTGGCTGTCCGGCTGGAACTGGTAGCCCAGGCTCGCCAGCTTGCGACGGCCCCAGAAGCGGTCATACGGGCGGGTGGATTGCCAGCGATCGGCGTCGTAATCCGCGCGGGACAGGCCGCCGGGCATGTCGGCTTCACCATCGTAATATTGCAGCAGGCTGTTGAAGGTGTGCACCTCATTCGGCGCATATTTGCTTTTCAGCATCAGGTCGTCGATGCGGGTGGCGCTGTGCTCGCGCCAGTCACTGCCGCGCGTGCCGGAGTAGAGCAGCGCGGTGCCAAAACCGTTGTCCGCTGTGCCGCCCACCATCAGGTTGTGCGTCTCTTTCGGGTTGTTTTGTGAAGAGGTTGGGCTGAGCTGACCTTCCACCCCCGCCTCGATACCAAAGTCCTGCGGAATGGCGCGGGTAACAAAGTTCACCACGCCGCCCACGCTCTGCGGTCCGTAACGCACCGCACCACCACCGCGCACCACGTCAATGGCATCCATGTTGCCGAGCGAAACGGGAGCCAGTGAAAGCTGCGGCTGACCGTAAGGGGCAAAGGGGACGGGGATGCCGTCCATCAGGACGGTCGAGCGGCTGGCGAGGCGTGGGTTCAGGCCCCGGATGCCAAAGTTCATCGCCAGGTCGTGGCTGCCGGTGCCGTTGTTTTCCGGCGCGCTGACGCCAGGGATGCGGTTAAGCACCTCACGCATGGTGGTTGCGCCGGTTTTGGCGAAATCCTCACGGCGGATCACGTCACGCGCGCCAGCATGTTCAAATACGTCGTTTTCACGCGCATCGCCCAGCCAGTCGCCGACCACGGTCAGGGCATCTTCTTTTGGCGCGGGCGCGGTCTCCAGCGTCCAGCTGTTATTTCCCAGCGGTTTTACCTGCAGTCCGCTGCCGTCCAGCAGCTGTTGCAGGCCGCTCTCGACGTCGTAATCTCCGTGCAGGCCGTTGCTCTGCTTGCCGCGCGTCAGGCTGGCGTCAACCGAGAGGGTAATTCCGCTGTGTGCGGCATACTGATTGAGCGCTTTGTCGAGCGATCCCGGTGCGATATCAACCTGTGCAGCAAAAGCGGAAAACGAGAGACCGGCCAGCGGCAGCAGGCTCAGGCGAATGGCGTTAACCAAAGGTGTTGTTTTACGATAAACGCGTAACGGCGTCATACCTTCTCCATCATCATTTTTGTTGTGTTCAGCTATGAGTCGAACGAGAAGGGTAAAAAGGACAATCGAAATGAGAATTATTTTTCTTACAGCGGTGAAATGTTTATCCAGTACCGCGTAATAGACTGAATTTTAACGGGAAGCGTTTGAGCGATAACGTTCAGGATCGCATCGGTATTTTTCAGCGGGAACGTCCCGCTCAGGCGCAGCCCGGCAACGGCGGGATCGCAGCGCAGCACGCCGTTGCGGTAACGGCTTAGCGTGGCTATCACCTCACCCAGCGGTTTATCGCTGAAGCTCAGGATGCCCTTCGTCCAGCTTGTACTCTCGTCATCCAGCGGTTTCACTGCGCCAAACTCAGAGGCGCTGAACTGCAGGCTTTCACCAGCGTTCACGATGCGTTTTTGCGCGGGGGCACTGGCGAGAAGCACTTCCACGGCGTGCTGCTGCACGTCAAGCTGCGTGAAATTATCCTGCTGGCGGACGGTAAATTCTGTCCCTAAAGCGGTGAGTTGGCCCTGACGGGTCAGGACGCGGAAGGGGCGTTGCTGCGCATCTTTCGCGGTAGTAATGGCGATTTCACCGTACCAGAGCCGGACGGTGCGCTGATGCGCATCAAAACGCACATCCGCCGCGCTTTGGGTATTCAGCGTGAGCAGGGAGCCATCTTCCAGTTGCTGACGGCTGACTGCGCCTTTGGCGGTGCGGTAATCTGCCCGCAGACCTTCGCCGGTTTCCGACTGCCAGAGTTGCCAGCCTCCGCCAGCGCCGAGCAACAGCAGTAATCCTTTCATCACGTGACGGCGGGTGAGGCGGGTATCGTGCAGCGCCCGGCTGGCAACGTCGCCAGGCACACCGCCAAGCTGGTTGCGCAGGTTTTCAACCTGCTGCCAGGCCCACTGGTTATCCTGATCCTGTTCATACCACTGTTGCCAGCGCGCTTCCTGTTGTGGGCTGACGCGCTCGCCGCTTAGCACGGCATACCAGTGGGAAGCTGAACGCAGCGCCTGACGGCGGGAATCGGTTAACGAAGGATTCATAACCCATGCTCCAGACGAAACAGCAGGCAGTGCTCGACGGCTTTCGCCACGTATTTTTTCACGGAGCTGACAGAAACACCGAGTTTGTGCGCAATCTCGCTGTATGTCAGGCCATCCAGTTGCGAAAGCAGAAACGCTTCACGTGTTTTTCCGTTTAGCCCGTCCAGCATGCTGTCGACGAGTTGTAGGGTCTCGAGCTGGCTTTCGCGTTCCTCAGGTGAAGGCGCTACCCCCTCCGGCATAAGCGCCAGCATCTCCAGATACGCTTTTTCCAGCGCGTTTCGGCGAAACAGGTCCACCATCACGCGTTTGGCGATAGCGCACAGGAAAGAGCGAGGATCGCGGATCGTCGAGAGCGTTTCGCTGCTCATTACCCGCAAAAAAGTGTCCTGGGCAATGTCATCTGCATCAAAGGCAGACTGGAGTTTGCGCGTCAGCCAACTTTTCAACCAGCCGTGATGGGTGTCATAAAGCGACTCGAACGTTAAGGAAGCTGTGGTAGTGGCACGGTCAGACATGCGGAGTGCATCAAAAGTTAATTATCACGTAGCCATATTAATATGAGAATGGTTATCATTACAATTGGAAATAAAATTGTTTCCAATAAACATTTTTAACATGTTGTTTTTCTAAGTGTTATAAGGTAGGTATAAAATGGGATGGATCCTCTGCTTCTGGCATCTGTCGGTCAGAATGACATCATGATGTGGTCAACTATGAGTGTTGCCTGAAATGTCGCCAGCCCCCGGTACAGCAGAAGTATCTCGGGCTTTCTGCGTTTGCTCCTGGTGGGTATGGCCCCCGCAAGCGGGGGTTATTGCTAACTGTCGTTTCAACAAAAAGTAACTTTTTTCACTTTGCCCCTCAGTACAAATTAGGGGCTTGCCGCGGATGTACCATGCCTGAATATCTTCGAGTGATGATTTGGTGCGGCTTTGTTGAATAAATCAGATTTCGGGTTCCACCTGACTGACCTGCTGCCAGAGCGGGGCGTGATGCTCCGGCACGGTCTGCCAGCCGGATGCAGCCGAACAGAGACGGTGCGATGCCATCTGCTGCTCATTACTGTAGATCCGCAGTTCATCATCCAGCGAGATCCGTATTGATACCGGCTGGCCACACAGGCTTTCCGGCACGCTGTAACGGTTTCCGCCAACCTCGATATAGCCATCCCAGGAGACATGACGGATATCGAAGTAGCTGGTATCGAAGTCCGTATCCGGCAACGGCTGCAGATGCTCCTGTTCCTGCGTGAAGCGCTGTTCCGGTGTCTGCCTGAACTGGCGAAGTTCCCGCCTGTCGGCAACGTCAGCCATCCACTGCTCCAGTAGCTGATTAACCTGGGCGAAGCTGTCGAACCGGCGGTACCGGACGAAGAAGTTCTCCTTGAGGTATTTCACAATCCGCTCCACCTTACCTTTGGTTCTGGCCCTTCGTGGACGGCATGCCCGTGGCAGGAAGCCATAGTGATCGGCCAGCAGCAGGAACCCGGAGTTGAACACCATCTTCCCGTTGTTATTTTTCAGCACTGCGGCTTTCTGATTATCGACCAGCACGGTTTTCACGCTGCCGCCGAAGTAGCGGAAGGCGCGGACCAGTGACTCATAGGTATGTTCAGCATCCTGCTTTGGTGCCGCGAAGACATGGAAGCGACGTGAGAACCCCAGCGTGTTAACCGCGAAGTTAACCCTGCATCGTTGCCCGGCAACCTCAGCCTCAACTTCTCCCCAGTCATGCTGGAGCTGGTAACCGGGCTGAGTTTCGAAGCGAACCGTTTTCTTCGATGGCCGCATCTTACGTTTTGGCTGGATGTAGTAACGCAACATGGAGCGTCCGCCGGTATAACCCATCGCTTTGATTTCCGCGAGGATGACCTCGCCGTTCCAGACATTCTCAGCCAGACGCATGTCGATATAGTCCATGAACGGCCTGAGTTTGGCCATTTTGTGGCGTGTTTTTCTGGCCGGAGGTTCCGGGTATTTCAGGTACCGTCTGACAGTCCGCTCAGAGCAACCAACCTGAGTGGCAATATCAACAATATACGCACCCTGCTGGCGCATTTGCTTTATCATGTAAAAGTCCTCATGAGCATGGGGAGTGCGGACGAATTCCTGGACCTTCAGGGGTTAATTTATGCATTCATACGAGGACCGGATCCGGGCCGTCGAACTCTATTACCGGTACGGAAAGAAAGCCTCCGTTGTCGTCATGGAGCTGGGATATCCTTCCACAAAACAGCTGGGCCGTTGGGTTCGGATTTATGAAGAGAAGGGCGATTTACCCAGGGAATTAAAGCCAAGAGAACGCTATTCACGGACACAGAAAATTGCTGCTGTTGAGCATTATCTTACTCACGGTGGTTGCCTGTCGTACACTCGCCGAGCCATCGGCTACCCCAGTAACGAAATTCTAAAGCGCTGGATTGAAGAGTTTTACCCAAATGCGCGTCCCCTGGTCATTCGCTCAGGCACAAACAAATGCTTCAGCCCGGAAGAGAGGTCTCAGGCCGTCCGGGAGCTCTGTAACCGACGTGGAACCGCGCGTAAAGTTGCACAAAGCATAGGCGTCAGCGTCCCGGTCCTGTACAAATGGAAGAAAGACCTTATCAGTGACGAGGCTTATCAATCCATGCGCAAACGAAAGGCAGCCCCTCAAGATAAAAATCAGGATGCTTTACTCGGTGAAATCCAGCGACTCAGGCAGCAGGTTCATCAGCTGCAGCTCGAACGTGACATACTGATAAAGGCGAATGAACTGATAAAAAAAGATCTGGGCATCAGCTTTCTGACACTGAAAAACAGGGAGAAAACCCTGATAGTTGATGCCCTTAAGAAAAAGTACCCCGTTGCTGAGTTGCTAAGCGTTCTGCAACTTGCCCGCAGCTGTTATTTTTACCACAAAGCCAGCAAACGTCTGTGCGATAAGTATGCGGAAATACGCGTGATCATGGCCGATATCTTTGAGGAGAATTACCGCTGTTACGGCTACCGGCGCCTTCACGCGATGCTTCGCGGTAACAACAGGGTTATTTCTGAAAAGGTTGTCCGCAGACTGATGGCAGAAGAGCAGCTCGTTGTTAAGCGCACCAGGCGACGACGATACAACTCTTACTGTGGCGAAATCGGCCCGGCACCGGAAAATTTACTCGCCCGGGATTTTAGTTCCTGCAGGCCAAATGAGAAGTGGCTGACCGATATTACGGAGTTCCAGCTTCCTGCTGGAAAAGTCTATCTGTCGCCGGTTATCGACTGCTTTGATGGCCAGGTTGTAAGCTGGTCGATAGGAACACGCCCGGACGCGACTGAATCGCCACGGATAATCTAGACACTTCCTAGCCGTTGATAATACTGGTTTTCATATTCTGTCGGTGACATCTGATCGCTGGAACCATGCCGACGCTTACTGTTATAAAACATTTCGATGTAATCAAAAATATCGCTGCGGGCTTCTTCCCGCGTTCCGTAGCTCTTTTTCTTTATCCGTTCGCGTTTCAACAACTGGAAAAAGCTTTCTGCAACCGCATTATCATGGCAGTTACCGCGACGGCTCATGCTGCCCTCCAGGCCGTGTGATTTCAGGAACGACTGCCACTCATGGCTTGTGTACTGACTGCCCTGATCCGAATGAACCAGCACCTGTTTTTGGGGATTACGGCGCCATACAGCCATCAGCAGTGCGTTCAGGACAATGTCCTTTGTCATCCGGGATTGCATGGACCAGCCGATAATTTTGCGTGAGAACAGATCAACAACCACGGCAAGATACAGCCAGCCTTCGTGGGTCCTGATGTAGGTTATGTCCGTTACCCAACGCTTATCCGGAGCATCCGGATTGAACTGTCGCTGGAGCCTGTTGGGCGACACGATACTGGCCTCGCCTTTACGTGCCCGCGGGCTCCGGTATCCGACCTGAGCCTTTATCCCGACACGTTTCATCAGTCGCCAGACTCTGTTCACTCCGCACTGTTGCCCGCTGTCCCGCAGATCCAGATGGATTTTGCGATAACCATAGACGCATCCCGATTCCAGCCAGAACTGTTTAATCTGTCCTGTCAGTCTCAGGTCTGCCTGATGGCGTTGTGAATGCGGCTGCTGAAGCCAGGCGTAAAAACCACTGGGATGAACATCCAGCACCCGACAGAGCAGGCGAACAGGCCAGCAACAGGTGTTGTCACGGATAAAGGCGTACCTCAGTCGGACAGCTTTGCGAAGTACGCCGCGGCTTTTTTTAATATGTCCCGTTCGTCGGTAACCCGCTTCAGCTCTTTCTGGAGACGGCGGATCTCGGCCTGAGCATCTGACTGTTCTTTATTAGCGGAAGAATCCGGACCGTACTTCTTTATCCAGGCGTAAAGGCTGTGGGTGGTGATATCGAGACGTGTTGCAACGCTGGCAACAGAATAACCGCGATCAACAACCTGTTTGACTGCTTCAGTTTTAAACTCTTCGGGATAACGCTTACCGCTCATGGGCACCTCTCTTTAAGCCATCTTAAATGACTCTGAGGTGTCTGTTAAACCCGTGGCGATTCAATCGCGTAGCCTGCGAACATATTAACCTGGTATCTTGTTAACTTAACATCTTGCCATCTTGTTAAGTTCATATCAGATCCAGACGGTCACGGGCCGTGCGCAGGCGCGCTTCTCCGCGGCGATCGTACTGCTGGGTGGTGGTGACGCTGGCATGACCCATCGCATCCTTCACCGTGATGAGATCCTCGCCGTTATCCAGCATGGCGGTGGCAAAGGTTCGACGCAAGTCGTGCGGCGCGCATTTGGCTATTCCGGCCTGGCGCTGGCGCACCTGCAGGACATGGTACACCGCCTGGTCGGTCAGGCGGTCATTCGTCAGGGTGTCAAAACGACGGATACGGGTGAACAGCGGCCCCTCTCTCTCCCCCCGAACCTGTTCAATCCACATTGTTAGCCGCTGCCAGGTACCAGCCGGCATGTATGCCAGCCGCTCCTTGTTTCCCTTACCCAGTACCCGGAGCGCCCGCTCATGGGTGACAACGTCACTCAAATCCAGCCCCACGGCCTCCGAGCGGCGCAGCCCGCAGCCGAGAATGACGGCCAGCATTGCCGCATCGCGTACCCCGATGCTGGAGTCATCGGCCTCGCAGGCACCAAACAGCGCCCGTATCTCCTCCGGTGGCAGGGCCCGGCCGCGCGGCAGGCGGCTGCCCCTCAGGTTACGTACCGCCCGGATGTGCTGGAAACTCTCGACGTCCATTAGCTTAAGCATCCAGGCTTCTTTTGCCACGCCCTTCAGTGCCGAAAGATAGGTGTTGACGGTGGCCGTGGCCCGGCCGGTGTCGCGCAGCAGTTCGGTCACGGCCATCACGTGGTGGCGCCGCAGGCTGCCCCAGCTGCAGGACTCCAGGGACGTGGCGCCGAGCATGCCGGCGACGATGCCAAGGAACGAGGCCATGGTCTGCCGGCTGCGGGGTGAATTGAGGGACAGCAGGTAGGCCCGTGCGGGACTGACCAGGGCATTACCACCTGACAGCACCGGCAGGACATCCTCATCTGGCGGAATGACCACCGGGGGCGGGAGCAGCTCGGGTTCGTCGTCGGGCATCAGGATCATGTCGGGCTCCGTCCGGGCCGGAAAGGGACCGGCGCGCTGCGTGAAAAATCGGGGTAAATGATACCGTCAGAGCGTACCGCAGAGAGTCTACTTTTTCAAAGATACATTTTAATAAGTAGAATAAATCGTATTGTATTTTTTGCACACGTTTATACTTTCATGATATGCATAGCAACTGACTAGAAAATCAACTGTGTTACAAATCGATTTTGTGAGGGAACATATATGGCACAAAAAAAAATTCTTACGATAGGTTTTGATCTGGCTGACGAAAGTGCTGAATACAGTTCTTTTGATAACAACATTTCTCTTTTAGACTGGGATGTTATACTCATAAGACCTGATATATATAGTTATATCAATAGAAAGGAGTCTACATTCCAAGGAAACCCATGTTTATCAGATAATGACTCCTTTAAATTAAAAGCGCAGTCTGAGCACTGGCGTAGAGAAATTAAAACAGCCGTAGAACATGGGAAATTAGTAATAGTATATTTATGTGATAAAACACCTGTTTCTATAGCTACTGGAGAAAAACGCACATCTGGTACTGGCAGAAATCAAAAGGTGACAAGAATAGTAACAAGTTATGATAACTATCAGTTTGTTCCCTGTGAATTAGCGCTAACAAGCGGCAAGGGTAGGGAAATGAAACTTTCAAATAATAGTTCTCAGATAGTATCATCTTATTGGAAACAGTTCTCTGCTAAATCAACCTATACTGTTACTATTGAATCTAATAATACAACAAAATTGATACTCACTAAAAACGGAGATAAAGAAGTTGGTTCGTTAATACGAAGTAATAATAGCAATGGAGCGCTGCTATTATTGCCAGACATAGATTTTTATCAGGATGATTTCATAAATGATGAAAATGAATGGACAAGTAAAGGTGAGTTGTTTGCTAAAGAATTGATACGAGAAGTGGTGTTAATGGCAAAATTGATCAACTCAAGCGGGGATATAACTCCTCCACCAAAGTGGGTTGAGTCCGAAAAATTTTTGCTAAAACAGGAAATTACTGCATTTGAGAGCCTTTTGAAAGTTGAAGAGAAAATACAGGCCATCCAGAAAGAAAAGGAGCAGATACTCAGCCAAACAAAAGATCTTGCGCGTCTTAGAAATCTTCTGTTTGAAAAAGGCAAGCCACTTGAGCATGCTATTATTGAGTCATTGGTGCTAATGGGTTTCAGTGTTTCACAATTTGATAATGGCGAGTCTGAATTTGATGCTGTTTTCGTTTCTGAAGAAGGACGATTTATCGGTGAGGCCGAAGGCAAAGATAACAAAGCAATTAACATAGATAAACTTCGACAAATAGCTCTTAATATACATGAAGATCTTAAGCGCGATGAAGTTATGGCACCAGCCAAGTCAGTATTGTTTGGAAATCCTTATCGTTTAGAGCCTGTCGAAAGCAGAAAGAAACCATTTACCGATAAATGTATCGCTTCAGCACAAGCCAGCTCAACAGCACTAATATTTACACCAGACCTGTTTTTAATTGCTAAATACCTTAAAGAAAATAAAAACAAAACTTTTGCAAAGAAATGCAGGCAGTCAATATTTAAAACTGTAGGCAGGGTTGTATTCCCACAGTTACCTAAAAAGAAGAGCGACATAGCGAGCCCTTCAGCAGAGATTCAATCATATTAATTTATAAAGTGGTATCATTTGATGCCACTTTATTTGAATCCTAGGATATATCAATAAAAACACTATCAAAAGGATGTTGATAAAATATAGATACTAAAAATTCCAAGCATCGGCTAGGTAGATATATCCATATATTGAAAAAACCGCTGCGAAAGTATCTCCAGCAACGGTCTCTTTAACATCACAACCTTTGTAAGTAATCATTTAAATAACGATATGATTTTCTTATTGTTATTGGCTTGGAAAAACATTTCTACCTTTTTATTCACCAATCCTTCAGATGCTTTTATGTCTATTTCGGCATCCATATCATCTAAAGTAAGGTAACTTTTATCATCTCTACTTAATATTAAATAACTCATGCTATTGGGCTTAACAATAACCTCTGCCGAATCAAAAAATATCTTCCCCCCGATGACCGTACCGTTCGCATGATACTTTTCAAAAATTTCTTGCTTTGCTTTCTGCTGAGTTTGCTCATCGGCAAAATCACTTATATTTGATATCTCACCCCAAAAGGCATGACTTGAATTTACTTTATAATTTGCCTTAAATGCCATTGGAGAACTTAGTTTATTTACTAGCCTAAATTTATATTGAATTTTACCGTTCAATCTCCTGGCATCAACCAATTCGATTGGATACTCTTTTTTTGCAATGTCGTAATTCTTTATTACTATATCGTTACCAAATGGGGAAATCAGAAAACCATTATTTTTGTAATCACTGTAAAACAGAGAATTGTGTATATATCCGATTGTTTTTTCAGGCGAATCGCCGCTGCTTATCAAGTAACTTAATACGCCTAGTGTTGTCGTAAATAGAGCAATGGTGAACGTTAAGACCCCAGCGCTGGGAGGAACTACATCTTGTGTCAGATATACTCGCCCATTGGCATCTTCTGATTTTATCCGCGGCCTTATTTTCTTCTCTAATTTCCTCGCACCTTCAACCAATATCACCATCGATATTTTTTCTGAAGGAAGAACTCTATCTATAAGTATTTCACCATTTTCATTTTTATAATCATAGGTGGATGATAAAACACTACAACTTAACCCATTAGGCATCTTTATAATTACATTTTTTTCTTTATCTTTTCCGTTGTTATATATACTGGAGTTCATAGTAAATGCATTATCGGCAATTGATGTGTTTTCAATTGAATTCCAACATGACAAATAAAGCTGCCTCTTTCTGAACAGAGACAGTAATTTATTCAAAACAAGAGCGACAAAAAAGGAAATTATAACCTTAAATGTATTCGACAAAATATCTTGCATTTTATTACTCATTTTTTCTTCAGCAAATTATTCTGATTTTTTTATTTCGGCTCAAAATTAGCTCTGAGCCGATAGATAGGCATTACTTGTTTTTTATTTCGCACATTTCTATATAGTGATCTTCTGCTGCATCGACAATTTTAGCCAGACTTTGCCTTTCCGGGCCATCGCGACCATCCAACCCCTCACCTTCAGGGCGATTAAACTTAACAAAATCATATACTTTTTTAACTAGCGTCCTTGCAAGTTCAGCTCGCGCGACTGGATTATCATTGGCTTGAGCATTCAGCCACTTCTCAATTTCGTTATGCATTTCTGATCCTTTCGAAAGGTAATGGGATATTATGGCTTATACATGTCAATTTCTGCCACATAGCGGTTTAGGGTTCTCTGACACCCAAAATTTACCTATGCATTGGGTGGTCTTTTTATATCATACTATTGAAACTATTTCATTTACCGGACATTTAGCCACAATATGAGATTCAACGCCTTGAATGTATCTTGCATGAGCGCTCAAGAAAGCGGCGTCAATATCTCTCAGAGTTCTCAAGCTGGGTGGCTGTAAGACGAATGGTAAGATGGCGTCGGATCCTGAGCCGGTTTTTTCGTTCAATGAGATTAAACTCCGTTCCGTATGCCTTCATCAGTCTCATCCTTTGAAAGTAGTGAGCACTGTGGTTAGACTGTAGCGCGGACATGTCTATTTGGTCAGAGACGGACATCTCAATTTAGCTACTACAACATTGGTGCGTATAACAAAGATTATGTTAAATTCAATAGTAAAATCATTATAAATCAATATCTTAAATATCGAACAAGCCCCTTTCTTCCTCAAACCTCACTGTGGTAACTTTAAAAACAATGTCCGTTCCTGAGTTTGTGATGCCTTAAAGCCATGGTGAAGATAAAAGTTTTTGGCTTCTTCAGTCAGTGCATGAACCATAATCGCACGGACTCCAATATTCTCAGCTACACGGTAACAGCGCAGAACTGCATCATGCAGTAAATCGGCCCCGAGCCCTTGGCCACGGTATGAAACATCAACTGCCAGGCGAGCAAGTATGATTACGGGAATTGGATCTGGCATATTGCGCCTGAGGCTTCCCATTGCTTCCACGTGGTTAACGCTGCCGGTGGCCAGAGAGTAAAAACCGACAACCTGTTTAGTGTCTCTTTTACAAACGACGAACGTTCGTGCTGCACCAAGAGCTTTGTTTTTTAATCCCCTCTGTTTAAGCCAGTCATCAAGTACTGCCTCACCACTGACGAACTCTGCTAGTTGATGGGAGCTGGATAATGGTTCTGGTGCTGTTACACGTCCCACTGAGGTTTCCTTGCCAGAAGTTTATCAATAGCCGCCTCATCCGAAACCGGTGCATCGAGCATATCGATAAACTCTGCATACTGCTCATCGTTAAAATTAAATACGCGACGATCGAGGATCACATTCTCCGCAGCCTGACATGCCATTTCCAGGATGAAGTCCGTGCGTGATTTATGGAGAATCTCTGCTGCAGCATCAATAAGTGCTCTTTGAGATTCTTTAGCTCTAAGGTTGAGCTGAACATCTGATTTCATGAGTGCGCTCCTTGTATAGCGATTGCTTTACAAGCATATCATATGGATTCTGTATAGCAAAAGCTATACGGTTTTTTAAGTGCAGTGAACATACGAAAGAGTCAACTTGCAACTATTAGGTAAAGCTCTTCCTCTAAATTATTTTCCTTGCTCTGGCCTACCAAATCAAACCCAACGCCCTGAATTTACTGCGTGCGATGCTTGCTAGCAGTCTCATCCGGACAATTAGCATGAAAACTATGGATTGTTATCTGGTCTAACATCTGGAAAAGTTACTGATGAGAAGGTAGTATTCGGATCGTCAGCGATCGTCTTGTGGTGGGACAGATTGTTGATTCAGATTACTTTTGTGTCCTAACTCAAACTGACGGTTTGACTGCTTTGTGGTGAGGCAGGCGGGTGGCAAAAGATGGTTTTACGGAAGAAATGCGGACTTCCGGAAACAGACAGGGACAGGACGTGTCCAGTAAAACGTTCAGGAGCAGGTAACGGGATTTCCCGGAGCCTGAATGCACAAACCCCCCGACATCTGTCATCATCTTGGCGGAAGACACAGATATCAGGGGGTCCAAAAGCAGGCGCGTGGCCTGTGAAGGATTATAACGCATGCACCACATAACACAACACCCGGCCGCCATAAGAACAGGCCGCCGTGAATGACAATCAGATTTCTGTTCACTGGTCAGATCTACCGAAAGATGAGCTAACCCGTTTCTGCCAGGATGTCGATGCCGGCACTCAGGGTAATTTCCTCATTGCACCGGTCAAAAAACTGACCCGCCGCAAACGCGGTGAGCATTCCACAAAAGCCAAATGTGAGAACCCGGCCTGGTATCGCCCGGAGCATTATAAAAAGCTCTCCGGACAGCTCGGTCATGCCTACAATCGCCTGGTGAAAAAAGACAAAGAAACCGGGCAGGTCAGCCTGCGCATGCATGTTTCTCGTCACCCTCTCTATGTCGCCGGCCGCCGTAAGGCGGGACGTAAATATGGCTTCCGTCCGGAACGTCAGCGCCTGCTCGATGCGCTCTGGCCAGTGCTCATCAGCTTCTGTGATGCCGGCAAGCATACCGTCGGCATGTGTATCTCCCGTCTTGCAAAAGAACTCAGTGCAAAGGACGCAAAAGGCAATGTCATTCCTGAAACGGAGGTGACGGTGTCACGCCTTTCACGGCTTATTGAGGAACAGGTACGGTTTGGCGTTCTGGGCCTCGCAGAAGAACGCGCCTGGGATCGTGAATCCCGCACCTGGTTGCCAACGTATGTCTATATAACCCCCGTGGGATTCCAGATGCTGGGCGTCGATATGGACAAGCTGTTTAAAGAGCAGGAGAAGAAGCTCCGTCAGAGCGCCGAGCGTGAGCAGCTGATCCGGGAAGGAGTGATGAGCGAACATGATGATGTTCAGGCCCACTCTGCGCGGAAATGCTGGTCTGGCCGTAAGCGTCGGGAGGCACTCGTTTACCGCCGCAAAAAAGGCGCGGAGCGTAAACGTGCCAACAATCTGATTAAGCTGCCGGCAGATGAACGACTCCATGCAATGTCTGAATGGATTTACCGCACCCTCCCGCCTGACGAAGCGTACTGGTGCACATCTGAGCGCCTGAAGGCTCTGGCCATCCAGCATCTTTACCAGCTGGATCTGGCGCTTTCTCCCCCGGACTAGTCACAGACGACACAACAGTCTTCTTGTTTACGGGCCCCTCACTGGGGCTTTTCGTGCTGGTTTTTTTCGGCCACTCTGCTCATTTTTCAACCTTCACTCCGTTCTCCTTCCGGTCACCATGACGTTCTGCTTGTCGTTATGGCCCCCAGTGGCCACTGTCTCTTTTTTTTACACAGAAATCCGCAAACGAATAAGTGAAGTAACCCGGAAACGAATAAAAGACATTCCGCAAAACAGTCTTACTTCACCGTTTTTATCTCTCTGTTCATTTCATTCCAGAGTAGATCTTTGTCTGCAGTCACTCTGTGGATAACGAAAAATGCCTTCGCATGCAGCGGCCTCACGGCCTCGCGCTCAGAACAAAATCAAAAGTACCTCCCGTCGCAAGCGCCGGGCCCCTTTCTGGCCAGAACCCGGCACCGCATACATACCTAACCCCTGCTAAACCGACGCCGCCCCGGCCCAAAGGGCCGGAACACCCTCGCTTTAAGAGGGATGTTGTAACTAGAAATCAGAGCCGCTGCAGTTTGAGTCGCGGTAAGCTCACTGTACACGCTCGTAAGCGCCTCACGGCGCTAACGCGGAGATACAGCCCGTCAGCGGCCTGTGGCCTCGACGTGCTCACTCCGACCGCGCACATCACAATCAGGCGTGGCGGTTAACGGATATGGCTTTGCAGGGTAAGGGATGGGACAGGCAGAACCTTTCAAACCGCAGCGGCTTACGCCGGTCACGGCGCCCATCAACATTCTCGCCCTGTCTGGCCTCAGCTGGCGCCTCCATGCCGCGATGCGGCATCGGTGAGTTCTGCAGGACTGCATGCCCATTTTTTGTTGTCAAAAATCGTTTCGGGAATATGCTTTCAGAAACAGATAAGCGAGGCGATAAAATGGACACGTTGCTTTTACCCGGCCAGAATCCCCGTGCCTGGGCGGAAACCATGATCAACCTGGAGGCCCGGAAGCTGGTGAATACGGCCAACACGGTGGCGGCCATGCACCTTCAGGATGGTTTTATCCGGATTCAATTTGTGGATGAGATCAGAGCATTCATCATGACCCAGTTTGAAGCCGCGCGCCGGGCAAAAACGGATGATGACTGTATGGCCTGTCTGCGGGCCTTACGGGCTGAAAATGCCAGCCTGCTGGAGCAGTCCCGATCGCTCAAAACCGGCTATGCAAAACTCTATGCCGAGGTGAAGGTTGTCCGGGACGAGAACAAAATTGTGGGCTACATCATTTCTGCGGTCGACGTCGTGGTGGCCGGTGCGGCCATTTTTGGTGGGATCGTCATGATGTCTTCGATGACGCCGGTGGGCGTGGTGGCCGGCGCGGTGATTGTCGTAAATGGATTCAATACGATTTCACGGGAAGCCGCGCACAACTTCCTCGGAGATAAGCAGACGGAAGGTATTTTCGCTGACGGCTCGATGGAGATCGCTGAATTTCTGGGATTCAGCCGGCAGCAGGGTCTGGGAACCTATAAGACGGTCACACTTTTCAGTGAAGTCTACGGTGCGTATGGCCTGAGGCTGAAACCCGAAGCACAACGGCTGTGGTACTGGACCAGGCCCGATTTTTTCAGGAAAGTATCCAGCACGCCACGTCCCGCGATGGCGCTTAAAATTGCGGGATGGGGGGTTAAAGCCAAAGTGGCGCTTGATTTGCTGACTATTGAGCCTTCCGGGAAATAGTTTTCTGCAGGCGGAAAGCTTTCCAGCCCAGCGCAGGTGGAAAGGTCACCCAGGCAATGATAAGGACAACAAGGGAGCTCATGCCCCCGGAAAGAATGTGTGTCCGGCTGCCGGCGATGAGGGTGACCAGCATAACCAGAACCAGCGCGACCGTGATCCATGCCGACACCCGGAAGCGCCGTGACAGCGCTTCGATGAGATGCTGCATGGTGCCTCCGCCTGCTGCAAGTCGGCCCTGTAAGTTATCCACTTCGCTCTTGCTGAAACCTGCCTCAAGCAGGTCTTTCTCACTGATAGCCATTACGTCCTCCCTAATCAGGCGAAAGTATACTGTATCAGAACAATAATCCCCAGGTGACCAGCGTAAGCATAGTAAAAGAAATTACGCGGCATGAAACGCTGGCGGCCTTCCGGACAGATTTCCCTGCAGAAAGAAACCACCACCAGGGGGAATACCAGAGTAGGCAGCGTGGCCAGTAATAATGTTTCTGCGGGCAGGTTCGGGATATGCGACAACCCGTTTAAACAAATCAGTGACAGCACGACGCCAGCGACCGCCATTCGCTTCCCTCCGGGCATGCCACTGCCTGATAAGGTTGCCATACTGATGGCCAGCGTAATTCCTGCCAGCCCGTAGCTTTCCGGCTCCAGTGGCCAAATCATTAGGGCCAGGATCAGATATCCCGCAAGCATTCCTTTCCGGCCGTGCCGGTACTGCAGGGCAAGCAGCTGCGTGACGCCGGCAAATACGAACAGAATGTTCAGGGCCCACCAGGGCTGGTGATGCAGGAAGGCCAGGCTGAACACCGGCTGCGTAATGATTGCCCAGATCCACAACCGATTGGCTCTCTTCTGAAGTCGTTCCGGGGTGCGCTGTACGTTCATCGCCCATATAAGCGTGAACAGGGGGAAGGCCATCCGGCCAAGCGCATACATCATCGGCCAGGCTGGCGACAGAAACACCGTATTGGTGTGGTCGATAATCATGGCCAGAAGTGCGAGGAGCTTGACCATATCGAGAGCAGCGGGACTGAGCTGGCACGCGTTCCGGATACTGGGAAGAACGTTGGGTACTGAATGATTCATGCTGTATATTCCCCTGGCGACACGCGGTTAACAGCCAGCCCTGAACATAATGCCAGAATGCCCTGCCAGTTTGCGATGTGACCCTGACCTTTAGTTTCTCCAGAATCTTGCGCACCGCAAATTCTGATTTATCACGCAGCACGCGCATTGCACCTGCCACATCCTTATTCTGAATACAGATATTTAAAATATGAAAATCGTTCATAACACTCCCTTCCTTACTACATATATCGGCAAATATATTGATATATTTAGTTTAAGGAGTGCAATTGCTTATTATTTTACCATATTTTGCATGGAAAGATTTTTATAATTATAAAACATGCTGCTGCAAAATAACTTAATATACATCTCAACCTAAAACCGATTATTCCTGGCTGATATCCGAAGATTGAGCAGGATGAAGCTTTGCATAATCTTCTCGAAGCGATTTTGCCGCGGGTTTCCAGGCTTTCGCCCACTCATCATCCATTCTTCCTACACCAACAATCTTCAGTGCGACAGCATAGGGGGTGCGCCCTTGCTGTTTTGAAAGCCACAGGATGTGATCATCAATTCTGTCATCAGGTATATCGTCGATAATGGAATGGATAACATCGAGATCCTCTGGCAGCCACGGCTTTCCAGTACGGGGAAACACCAGGTCCGGTTCGCGCGGTTTCTTTACCTTCTCGTTTTTAGCGATCTGTCTGGCTTCTTTCTCCGCAGAAATGAGCCGTAGTCGCTCCTTAAGCCCACCCAGTGTGGCAACCGTTTTAATTAAATTTTCTCGCTGTTCGCGAGTAATGCTTTGCTCATCGCAGATCAGGTCGTTCAGGGTATCGATGAGTGTATCTACCCGATTTTCTGTTAATTTCATTTCCAGTTCTCGCTTAAGGCTACAACTCAGCATTCTATTAGATATCTATTTGATTTCGCATCCCTGTTGATCTCATAAATGCAGTCCATAGTCTCGATCACTGAGCATGGAAGCCTGATGCTAAAATGATATACTGATGTAAGAACAAATCTTACATAATGAAACGGAGGGGTTATGGCCCGTACGATGACGGTGGACGTGGGTGATGAGCTGCGCGAATTTATCGATTCCCTGGTTAAGGCTGGTGATTACCGTACCCAGAGCGAGGTCATGCGAGATGCGCTGCGTCTTCTGCGAGAGAAGCAGGCTGAATCCCGCCTTCAGGAACTGCGCGATCTGCTGGCCGAAGGCATCAGCAGCGGCGAGGCGAAACCATGGAACAAGGATGCATTCCTGAATAATGTCAGGGCCAGGGTGGCAAATGAAAGAGATTGAGCTGACACCCAAAGCAGAAGAAGATCTGGAAGCAATCTGGGGCTACAGCTTCCGACAGTTCGGGATTGTTCAGGCGGATGCGTATATCAGCCGTATAGCAGCGGTTTTTAACGTGCTGGCCATGCATGACATCGGCACGCATCGCGCTGAGCTGGGAGACAATATCTGCTCGTTGCCGGTGGAACAGCACATGATCTATTTTGTGCCATCGCATTCGGTGGTTACGGTCATACGTATTCTCAGCCAGTCTCAGGATACGGCACGGCATGAACCCTGGATATAATCGGGCAAGAAACTTTAAATACATAAAAATCAATTACTTAGTTCGTGTAATCTATCTTATGTTAAATTTAGTCCGTCGTTCATTTAGTTCATAACAGGCCGCAGACTACGATTAATCATACACAGACATAATCTTTCATTTGGTTTAAAAAAAACGCTCCCGATCGGGAGCGTAAGCCAGTGACTTCGGCGTCAAATGAGGGTCTGACAAGTGGAGCTGCGGGTTAATTCTGGGTGATCTGGCTGCGATGCTTTTCAGCCTGCTGCTGATGAATAACGGAAGATTGACCATTATTCGCCTTCTCATGCATAACAGCGGCTTTCTCATGCTCGTTCATTTCGGAAAATGATTTTGCTGTTTCGTTAGAAGCTGCTGGCTTGGATTTCATCATTTTTTTATGCATTTCAGCCATGTCCTGATGGGCAGCAGAATTGCCGTTTTGCATCATGTCATGGGACATTGCGGCCTGATCGTGACTGCTCATATCCATCATTGTCATGCTGTCTCCCTGAACTGCGCTTTTTTCAGCAGATGACTGCATCTGATGGGCAGGAGCCTGTGCATTATTTACCTGGTCATGCATGTTCATTGTCTCTGCAGCCATGGCGGATGAAGCGACAGCCATAATGGCAACAAATGATACGAGAATCTTTTTCATGGTTGGGTCTCCGGTGTTTACATACCCAAACAATCAATGGCTTATAACAGAGAAAGCAGTTGATCTCAGGGCGGGTTAATCATCACTCCAGGAACCAGGTGATTGTGTTATCACGCTGCTCCTGATTTATGAATAATTATAAAAAACCGCCTCTGTTTATCGCGTGACTGAATGATGACAATTTTGTCACCTTCCAGGTTTCTCCTGAACAACGGGATTAATCCATTAACAGGCGCACTTTGAACACAATTTCACGCCCCTGCTGTTCTGCTGACAGCTCGCCGCCGTGAGCATGAATGATCGACCTTGTAATTGATAATCCCAGCCCCGCGCCTTCCGTGTTGTGGACCCTTGATGAATCTGCGCGATAGAAGCGGTCAAACAAACGTTCAAGATTAGCGGGAACCGGGCCAGACATCATATTCGTAATCATCACGTTCACACAGTCACTGTCACGCTCAAGGCGTATCGCTGTACAGGTGTTATCGGGAGAATACTTGATTGCATTGGAAAGCAGGTTACTGAAAGCACGTCGCAGCATATCGCTGTCTCCGGCAATAACGCCCTCTCCTTCAACCGTGATTGTCTTTCCTGTTTCGTCTGCCAGGGGCTCGAACAACTCACGTAATTCATTCAGTTCGGCTGCCAGATCCACATCATGTTTATCCAGCCGCAGCAGACCATGCTCTGAACGTGCCAGAAAAAGCATGTCACTGGTCATTCGTGACAACCTTTTCAGTTCTTCCAGGTTAGCGAATAAAATTTCGCGGTAATGCGAAACATCCCTTTCCTTAGCCAGTGCAAACTGCGTCTGCATCATCAGATTACTGACTGGTGTGCGCAGCTCATGCGCGATGTCAGACGAGAAATCTGACAGTTTCCGGAATGCCCCCTCCAGGCGATCAAACATATTATTGAACTCCTGCATGGTCTCAGAGATTTCCGGCGGAGCCAGATCGGGATTTAGACGCTGATCCAGGCTGTGTACAGTCATGGAGGAAGCCAGACTGGTCATTTCCCGTAACGGTTTCAGACCAATACGTGTGGTCAGCCAGCCCAGAAAAACAGAAATAAAGACCAGACCGATATTGAACCAGAACAGCCAGGTACTGAGTTTGTCCATCAACAGGGTGTGATACCCAGTATCCGTGGCAACCGTAATGATGACATGTTTGCTTTTACCCTGTTCCGGCGTCACGGCAACCCGCCGCGAGATACTGCGGTACACGGTGTTATTTTCTTCCGTCTGGATCATATAGTCGAGAATATCACCCGACTTATTAAGCAGGACCGCTGGAACAACAGAATTTTTGGCATAGAGTTCAACAATTTTTTCATTTTCCATGTTTTTTATAGAAATGAATAAACCATTGTGCCCTACCATCGCATCGTTTATTTTTTCTGATAATGACTTAATATCCGTTTTGTTCCGGAACGTCTCTGTTTTAAGAAACTCTTCGGTGAGCTGAAGTTTACCTGTCAGAAAATCGCGGTCCTGATTATCGAAATAGCCATTAAGGGTGCTAATCAGGATAAAACTTGATAACCACCATACCGTAAGCATCACCGCAGAAAAAATCAGGCTCAGGCGTGTGGTCAGGGAAATTTTGAACCTCACTCTTCTCTGATCTCCAGGACATATCCGGCACCGCGAACGGTATGGATCAGTTTTGGCTCAAAGTCATCATCAATTTTACTTCTCAGACGTCTCACGGCGACATCAATCACATTCGTATCACTGTCAAAATTCATGTTCCAGACCAGGGACGAGATAAGACTCCTGGGTAACACTTCTCCGGTGCGTTGCAGCAGCAACTCAAGCAGAACGTATTCTTTACCGGTGAGATGGATCTTCTTCCCCGAACGGATCACGGTCCGGCGCACCATATCAACGGTCATATCGGCGATGGTGCAGACTGTTGCGGCCTGCGAGCGTGCCCGGCGCAGTAGGGTTCTTACACGTGCAACCAGCTCCGTAAAATCAAAGGGCTTAATCAGGTAGTCATCTGCGCCAAGCTCCAGTCCTTTCACTTTGTCCCGCACGTTGTCCTTTGCGGTTAAAAACAGGACCGGTTCTTCGTGCCCGGACTCCCTCAGTGCGCTGATGATTTGCCACCCGTCGAGGAAAGGCAGCATCACGTCCAGTATTATCAAATCATACTGTCCCTTCGACGCGGCCCCGAGACCATCGCGGCCATTATTAAAGAGATCGGCCTGATAGCCTTCCTCAACCAGTCCCTGCTGCAGGTAACGACCTGTTTTTTGTTCATCTTCAACGATTAAAATACGCTGCATGGTCAACTCGCTGATATGAAAGTAAAAATCTCACGCATGAGCTTTGGCTGTCCCCTAGCTGACCTGAGACGGAGCAAGCATTCCGAGCCACGCTACGGCGCCCAGAATGATAATCGCAACAACGAATTCTGTCAGGATGCTGTTTCGCATCAGGGCAACGCTGCGATCATAATTCCCTTCCCTGACCATAACTTCAAGCCGGGGACCCAGGTGAAACCGGTTTGCTGCAGCCAGAAGAAGCATCAGAACAAACAGAGCCGTCTTGGCAAGCAATATCCTCCCCCAGGAACTGTTGAACAAGGGCGTTAAGTTACCCTCAGCAATATACAGATAGTTGACCAGCGCACTCAGGATCAGGGCTACAACAATCACCGTTCCTGCCGTGGCAAATTTTGCCAGGGAGTCAGATATCACAATGACGCTCTGTGCATTATGCTCGTTTCTGCGCATCAGCAGGATAGCAAATGCAACCAGAGCACCTGTCCAGGCACCTGCAGCGCCGAGATGGGTCAGATCGCTCAGTAAATGGAGATAGTAATGCAGACCGTCATGCATAACGGCGTGTCCTCCCCAGGCAAGTGTAGCCAGCGCCACGCCCCCACTCATCGTCATCAGCAGGCAGGACAATACTCTCTTATTAGTGTAAAGGAACAAAGCACCGAGTGTGGTAAACAGGGCACAGAGCCTGACAATCCAGCTAATACCCACATCAGTTTCTTCTATCACCATCTCGATAACATGGATGGATAATTCTCTGAGGTCAGTTACTCCACTCATGGCATTAGATACCAGGAGCATATTAATGCCAGTAAGAATGATGCCTGTAACAACAGCAAAGGTTATAAACGACCTGAAATTAGTCAGGTTATAGGTTTCATGTCTGACACCACTTATTCCATATATCTGAAAAAATGGCAATCCAAATATTACCATCAAATCCAGATAAAGAAGAAAACGAATAACAATCATAATCAGGTCGTTCATAATATTACTTCACTGTAAAGGTGTAATTACCGGTAATAGGGTGCGTATCTGAAGAAACCGCGCGCCAGTCAACACGATAAGTGCCAGCGGGTAAAGGCTCTCGCGGAATAATGACCATCGATTTAGGGTCAGCGCCTGGCGCCACTTTTGCCGCGACCGGCATCGGAGAATGTGATGACATGCCTTTCATACCCGTCATCGTTAATTTTGCACCTGAGAATTTCACGGTCAGATTTTCCGAGAAATTAAGCTGAATCTTTTCCGGGGCCGCTACGGCTGAATCAGCCTGTGGCACAGAGCTTTTTAATTCCGGATGGGCCATAGCAGAGAAAGCAACGCCCATAACGAGGCCACCTGTAAGAATGGCTTTATTTAAAATCGACATTTTATTTACCTGTTTAGTTGAGTGTTTTATATCAGTGCGTTAAAACCAGATTCTGGCTCCCGCCAGGAATACTACCTGATGGTCTTTCTCACCTTCTCTTTTCGCCATATCGGACGTTTTCCCGTAAAGTTGATTCCAGGAAACGCCTATATAGGGTGCAAACTCACGGCGTATTTCATAGCGCAGCCGGAGCCCCAGCTCTGTGTCAGTCAGTCCCCTGCCGCGACCCCGCGATTCATCATCCTGACTGTAGAAATTCACCTCATAGGATGGCTGGAGTATGAGCCGGTTAGTCAGTAAAACGTCGTATTCTCCTCCCAGACGAAGGGCTGCTTTTCCGCCATTACTGACAAAACCCGTAATTTCAGACTCAAAATTATAGAGTGCCAGCCCCTGAAAACCGACAGCAGCCCAGGTCCGGGCAGAAGCAGGTCTGAAATCCTGCCTGACACCCGCAACCAAATCCCACCATGGGCCAACCGCATGTCCCCAGAGTAACTGCGCTTCAGCCGCCTCCGTTTCCCCATTGCTTCGTTCACCTTCACTCTTTAGCCAAATCCGATCTGTGTCGCCTCCAATCCAGCTGTTAACACTCCAGCTGAAATTGTTGGTGTTATCCGACCGTTGCCATTCCAGTTGATCCAGCAGAACCAGATAATTAATCGCACTGTCGTGAATCGCATGCCCCTGTAAATTGCCGAATGCAGCCTTCCGGTCGGCATCGGTAACAGGCGGAATTGGAGTTCTGCTCTCAGTTACAATGGGCTCCATTGACGTCATCTCAGTGAAATTCTCATCTGCTGGCATCTGCATGGCAGACATGTCGTGCCCGGCGTGGGGATCTGCAGAGACGGAGCCCGCCGCAATAGAAAGCTGTGAGGTAAACAAACCGGCGACCAGAACAGGTATGGCCTTCAAATTTCTCTTCATTCGCATCATTCCTCCACCCGGACTTCACGAAACATTCCCATTTCCATGTGATAGAGCAAATGGCAGTGATACGCCCAGCGGCCAAGCGCATCTGCTGTCACTCTGTAACTGCGTTTTGTACCAGGGGGAACATCTATTGTGTGTTTACGAACCATGAAATTACCGTTTTCATCTTCCAGATCGCTCCACATACCATGCAGGTGAATGGGGTGAGTCATCATGGTATCGTTGATCAGCGTGATCCTGAGCCGCTCACCGTATTTCAGCAGCACCGGTGCGGCATCTGAAAACTTGATTCCGTTAAATGACCAGGCAAACTTTTCCATGTGGCCGGTTAAATGCAGTTCTATGGTACGGCCAGGTTCACGTCCGTCAGGATCCTCAAAGCGGCTTTTCAAATCCGCGTACGTGAGAACCTTTCTTCCGTTATTTCGAAGACCAATACCCGGATCATTTAATTTCGGAGAGACGCTCATCGCCTGCATATCAACCAGTGGGTTATCCGTTTCTGACGCAGGATGACTTTGCATACCCGGCATTCCGGCCATCCGGGAATGATCCATACCGGCCATGCTGCTGTGATCCATGGGCGCGGAGGATGTCCCGCTATCCGGAAGGTCAGCACCGTCCATAGACATCATCTCTCCGCTGTTATCCATGCCTCCCATCTGGCTGTGGTCCATTCCTGCCATATCATGTCCCATTCCCCCCATACCCATATCTTCCATGGTCAACAGAGGACGGGGATCGAGGGGGGGAACGGCAGCACTTAACCCCTCTCTCGTGGCCAGTGTCCCTCGAGCGTAACCGGTCCTGTCCATGGATTGTGCGAAGATGGTATAGGCCTCACCCTGAGGCTCCACAATGACATCATAGGTTTCGGCAACGGCAATCCTGAATTCGTCAACGGTAACCGGGTTTACATACTGGCCATCTGCAGCCACGACCGTCATTTTCAGCCCGGGGATACGGATATCGAAATAGGTCATTGCCGAGCCGTTGATAAACCGTAAGCGTATCTTTTCACCGGGACGGAACAGTCCGGTCCAGTTTTTCAGCGGGGCCTGCCCGTTCATGAGATAGGTGTAGGTGTAGCCACTGACATCCGCGAGGTCAGTCGGATTCATTTTCATTTCAGCCCACATTTTCCGATCGGCAATGGTGGCTGACAGCCCCCTGGTATTCACGTCGCGGAAAAAAGAGCCAACGGTTGGTTTATTGAAATTGTAGTAATCCGACTGTTTTTTTAATTTTTTCAGCAGGCTGTGAGGATTTTCATCGGTCCAGTCAGACAACATGACCACATGCTCACGATCGTAAGCAAACGGTTCTGGCTCCCTGGCATCGATGATAATGGCACCGTATACCCCCTCCTGTTCCTGCAGACCGGAATGGCTGTGGTACCAGTAAGTCCCGTTCTGCTTAACCTTAAAGGTGTAAACGTAGGTATCATCAGGCTCTATGCCCATAAAACTCAGCCCCGGAACACCATCCATATTGGCCGGAAGAATAATGCCGTGCCAGTGAATGGACGTCTGTTCATTAAGACGGTTTTTGACCTTCAGGGTAATGGTGTCACCTTCTTTCCAGCGAAGAACGGGCCCCGGCAGGCCTCCATTGATTGTTTTGGCCTGACGCTCACTGCCCGTGATATTGACGGCCGTTTCACCAATGGTCAGGTCAAACTGAGTACCCTGCAGGGATGCGGCAACTGGCAGGCTCAGACTGGAACGCGCATTGAAACTCCATACGCCAAGACTTCCGGCTACGCCAGAGAGGGTTAACCCCTTCAGGAAAGTTCGTCGAGACGTTTTCAACAGCATGCGCATTCCCTTATTTAAAGTATGGTTACTGACAGAATTCGAGAACCGATTTAAATTAAATTACTGGTTCATCCACTTACAATGAAATGAATCTAGCACACCTTAAGAAACAAATTCATTACAATCGTGTAATGTACATAGCTGTATTACATTTACGTCATCTTCCCCACAGGTTGATTATTTTTATATATGATCATAAGGACATCTTTTATGTACCTCAGAAGGTAATTACACATGAATATATTAATCACGACCACTGCGTTTACAGCTTTATTTTGTGGGGCAGCTTTTGCTCAGTCCAGTGATATTGCCCATGAAGCACATCGATTTGTTAATAATGCCTCAGCCGTCAGTCATGTGAATTCCTCGACGCATGAAAATTTACCGGACAGGGTTAATAAAAACAACACGCCCTCATTCTCTGAAATGAATGAACATGAAAGGGCCATTGTTGCTCATTCATTTATGAACAACAGCGCGTCCTATGCGCATCAGAAAATGATTGAGGAACATAAAAAAATGCTGTCCGGCAGTGATGCAAATTCAAAGACCTCGTCTTCTTCTTTTAACGAACTGAATGCCGGAGAAAAAGCCGCTCTCGTGCATGAGCAGGTCAATAATGCCGGTGCGGAAGCACATCAGACGCAGGCAAGAAAGCTTCGCGGGCTGTATTCGACCAGGTAACTGCAGGCGGGTTAGTGCTTAGCGTCAGGTGCGCAGCAGGGCTTTACTGACGGGTTACGTAGCAGGACATGAGCCCCATATTGCTCTGCCGTAACCTGTTTCAGTCCCGTTAATCATCACCGTCGGGCTGGTCATACAGTTCCCAGAGCTTCAGGAGCAAACGGGAAACAAGATATGTTACAAAAATGACGACCATCAACGGTGCTCCCGATTAACTGACAGATGACACGCCTCCTGAAAACCCCTAGCATACGCCGCAGTGTTCATGCTAACGGCGAATTCCAGTAAATGTATTCTACCGATGTCGTAAAAGAAAATGCCTACCTTTCAGCCACCCGCTCGGGGCTGGAATCGAACGAGATCGCTACTCTTCAGCGCTCCTTGCCTTCCCGGTTTAATCTGCGGCATTTGAAAAAAAATGAATCATTAAAACTCGTACTGCAAAAGAAAGCGGGAAAATCACGTGTCGTGGCCTATAAATTTACGTCCGGTTCATTTAATTACACGGCGTATCGTATATCAGATAAAAAGTTCTATAACCTTTCCGATACTTCCGGGAAAGGCAGTCTCGATTATCCGTTACCGGCCACAGCAAGACTCAGTTCGCCTTTCAATCCTGCAAGACTTAACCCGGTATCGGGAAAAGTGAGTCCCCATAATGGCATTGATTATTCCATGCCCATGAACACGAAAATAGTCAGCGTCATCGACGGAAAAATCACCCGGGCCGAATACAACAGTACCATGGGATATTTTGTTGAAGTAACGGGAAAAGCCGGTGTTAAAACTCGCTATCTCCACCTCAATAAAATACTCGTTACTAAAGGGGCCAGGGTTACCCGGGGAGACGCTATTGCGTTATCCGGTAACAGCGGACGTTCATCCGGTCCTCATCTGCATTACGAGCTGGTCATCAATAACAATCCTGTTAACTCACTGGCGTTCCGGACGGCGGCACCCGCTGATAACAAACTCGAACAGCATGCCTTTGCGCATGCCAGAGACTACGAACGATACCTGGACTGATAACGGGACCGCGACGCGGTCCCGTCTGCCGGATTAATTTTTTTTATCGTTTTCACTTCCGTGATGTTGATGATCTCCATGCCCCCCGTGACCGTGGAAAAGATGCATGAGCGGACAAAGCAGCAGTAACAGATATGGCCAGTAGCCTGCCACATGTGACCAGTGTTCGCGCAGGAGAGCAAATGCCGCAATCGCGGCGACAGCAATAAGCGCATAGGTGGTACTTTTCATACCGGACTCCTTCTGTTCGTAACTGACCCTTCACTCAGGGTTATTTCCCGAGCCTGACACTTTTCAGACGCAACGCATTCACAATGACGCTGACGGAGGAAAGAGCCATGGCCGCCGCCGCAATAACTGGCGACAGCAGTATTCCATACACAGGATAAAGCAGACCTGCAGCCACAGGCACGCCAAGTGCGTTGTAGATAAATGCAAAAAACAGATTCTGTCGGATATTTTTCATGGTGATTTCTGACAGATGACGGGCCCTGTTCAGTATCATCAAGTCGCCTTTGAGAAGGGTGACTCCGGCACTTTCAATTGCCACATCTGTACCCGTTCCCATGGCTATACCCACGTCAGCCGCTGCCAGCGCCGGGGCATCATTCACACCGTCTCCGGCCATCGCAACCACATGGCCAGACGCTTTCAGTCGGGTTATCACTGCTTTTTTGCCATCCGGCAGAATCCCGGCTTCAACCTCATCTATTCCCAGTTTCCGTGCGACTGCTTCAGCGGTAAGCTGGTTATCCCCGGTGAGCATAACGATGCGGATCCCCGCCTGACGCAAAGCTTTAAGCGCATCCGGCGTGGTTGCTTTCACGGGATCCGAGATAGCTATCAGGCCTGCAAGGTGCCCGTCTGTGGCCACATAGATAACGGTAGCGCCTTCCATCCGCAACGTATCCGCAACGGCCTTTTGATTATCAATAACGATACTGTTTTCCTGCATAGCCAGTTCATTACCAATAACAACCCGTTGACCTTCGACATCGCCTGAGACACCTTTACCCGACGGCGCATTGAAATGAGTGACTGCGGGTATTGCGATCCCCTTTTCCTGTGCTGCTTTAACTACTGCCATACCCAGCGGATGCTGCGAGCCTTTTTCCACTGCGGCCGTTACACGCAAAAGAGATGTTTCCCCACCCGGATTGAGACTGATAATCCCTGTCACCGTCGGCGAACCTTCCGTGAGCGTGCCTGTTTTGTCGACAACCAGCGTGTCCACTTTTTCAAGACGCTCAAGGGCTTCGGCATTCTTGATTAACACCCCGGCCTGGGCTCCTTTGCCCACCCCCACCATTATCGACATCGGCGTGGCCAGCCCCAGCGCGCAGGGACAGGCAATAATCAGGACCGACACAGCCGCAATGAGACCGTGCGCCATCCTGGGCTCGGGCCCCCAGACAGACCAGATCATGAAAGCAACAACCGCGATAAGTATCACCAGAGGAACAAACCAGCCTGAAACGCTGTCAGCCATTCTCTGGATGGGGGCCCGCGAACGCTGTGCATCAGCGACCATCTGAACAATTCGTGAGAGCATCGTTTCATCACCGACTTTCTCTGCACGGATGATAAGACTACCTGTCTGATTAATGGTCCCCCCGATGACAGGGTCACCCTCCGTTTTGGTAACAGGCATAGATTCCCCAGTCACCATCGATTCATCAACGGTTGTTTTGCCTTCGACCACGATACCGTCGACCGGAATACTCTCTCCAGGTCTGATGCGGAGCTTATCGCCAGGCAGGACATCTTCCGCATTAATATCCGTTTCATGACCGTCTTGATCCAGCCGCCTGGCGGTTTTGGGGGCAAGGTTAAGAAGCGCAGTAATGGCACCTGAGGTTTGTTCCCTTGCCCGCAATTCAAGGACCTGTCCCAGCAGAACAAGCACCGTAATAACTGCTGCGGCTTCAAAATAAACGGCCACCAGGCCATCCATGTTTCTGAACGATGCAGGAAACCAGGAGGGGAAGACGGTTGCAATGACGCTGTAAACCCAGGCTACGCCGGTCCCCATTGCAACAAGGGTAAACATATTCAGGGAGCGGTTACGTAACGACATTACGGCCCGGGCGAAGAATGGCCAGCCACACCACAACACGACAGGGGAGGCCAGAAGCAGCTGCAGCCATGTGTTGTACTGTGGCGGTACTGTATTCCTCAAGTCGGGAAACAGATGAGATCCCATTTCGAGTACCAGAACCGGAAACGCCAGCAACAACCCCAGCCAGAAGCGTCTTGTCATGTCGTGAAGTTCATCACTCGGCCCCGTGGATGCCGTAGCTACGAGCGGCTCCAGTGCCATTCCACAGACAGGACAGCTTCCGGGACCACTGCGGCGTATCTCCGGGTGCATCGGACATGTCCACACACCTTCAGAATTCTCTTTTTCCGCCTGGTGGTGAGGCTGTTTTATCTGATCAGGGCTGACTTCGTGATGATCGTGGTGATGGTGATGGGAATGTTCACTGGCATCTTCGGTAAGATAACGATCGGGATGGGCTGTAAATTTACTCTCACAGCTGGCGGAGCAGAAATAAAGTTGATGGTCCTGGTATCGAATGCTGCTGTGCGCCCTGTCGGGCAGGATGGCCATCCCGCACACGGGATCTCTCACCTTATGCAATACGTGGCCCTCGTCCGGGGATAATGTCTGCTCAGAAGCAGTCTGGTTGTTGTGTTGCACTGCATTGTCATTTTTCACAGTAACTCTCCTTATGCATACCGAAGCATCTTCTGTCTTCAGGGTATGTCATGGATGCGATTACCACGAATATCGCCGGCACAGGAGTGCCTGCTACCGGCGTCCCGTTATCAGCCGTTCCGCTGACTATTCGATTCGCTGGAAGACTTTTTTACTTCCATCCGGTGAGAATGCGATAACATCGTAAGCCTCTTTTCGGGCTCCCATCTCCATTCCCGGGCTTCCTGCTGGCATACCGGGGGTGGCGAGACCGTATATACCCGAACCAGACTGCATTGCCTTATGTATCGTTGTCGCAGGCACATGGCCTTCAATGATCAAATTACCGGCAACCGCGGTATGACAACTTCGTAGTCCTGCAGGAATAGCATGCTTTTCTTTCAGGGCTGACAGCGCCTGATCATTCATGACGTGAGTTCGTACTTCAAACCCGTCTTTTTCCATCGCCTTGCCCCACAGGGAACAACAGCCACAGTTTTCAGATTTGTACATATCAATCACTTTTTCACTCGCCATTGCGGGCAGTGAAAGGCCGAGAGCCAGGGCCACCAGGACCACTTTTTTCATACTCACCTCTGTATATTATCGATATAACCCCTGACGTCAGGATGAATCAGTACAGAAGGGCACCCACAGAGGATGCCCTTACAGGGTTATGACACGCTTTTTTTATGTCTGCGCAGCCAGATTAATTTGTAGGCGGCAGGAATTATGAACAGGGACAGCAGCGGAGCCGTGATCATCCCACCAATCATGGGTGCCGCGATACGGCTCATGACTTCTGAACCTGCACCGGTTCCCCAGAGTATTGGCAGCAGACCCGCAATGATCACCGCCACGGTCATGGCTTTCGGCCGGACACGCAGCACGGCACCATGATAGAGGGCTTCATCAAGACCTTCCGGTGTGAACGTCTCTTTACGGGACAATTCCGGGTGCACTTCAATGGCATGACGCAGATACATCAGCATGACCACGCCAAACTCTGCTGCCACCCCGGCCAGAGCGATAAACCCCGTTCCGGTTGCGACAGACATATGGAAGCCCTGCCAGTACAGGAACCATATCCCGCCAACCAGGGCGAACGGCAGGCTCATCAGGATCAGCAGGGCTTCATCAACCCGGCGGAATGCCAGATACAACAGGATGAAGATGATCATCACCGTCATCGGCACCATCAGCTTCAGTTTCTTGTTGGCATGCTCAAGCAGTTCAAACTGTCCGGAGAATGACACGCTGGTACCCGGTCTCAGTTTCACTTTCTGACTGATCGCCGTTTTAATGTCATTAACCACCGATACCATATCCCTGCCGCGCGCGTCAATGTAAATCCAGCTGGCTGGACGGGCATTTTCCGTTTTCAGCATAGTCGGCCCGGAAACGACCTTAATATCCGCAACATCGCCCAGCGTGATCTGCTGCTTCATCGGGGTCAGGATCGGCATCTGTTTCAGGGCCTGCGGGCTGTTCCGGTAATCCTGCGGATAGCGGATATTAATCGGGTACCGGGCCACGCCTTCAACCGTTTCCCCTACCGTCGCGCCGCCGATGGCTGATGAGATGAACAGCTGCACATCGCCCACCGTCATTCCGTAGCGGGAGGCTTTTTCCCGGTTGATATCCACATCAATGTAGCGCCCGCCTTCCAGTCGCTCTGCGAGAGCAGACACTACGCCGGGTACGGTTTTGGCGACCGCTTCGATACTCTGCGCCGTTGCATCGATATCGGACAGAACCGTTCCGGACACCTTGATACCTATCGGGCTTTTGATCCCGGTTGAGAGCATATCAATACGGTTACGGATTGGCGGCACCCAGAGGTTTGCCAGCCCCGGTAAACGGACGGTCCTGTCGAGTTCTTCAATAATCTTGTCAATCGTCATGCCTGGACGCCACTGATCCTCAGGTTTGAGCTGGATCGTGGTTTCAACCATTTCGAGCGGTGCGGAATCCGTGGCGGTCTCTGCTTTACCGGTCTTGCCAAATACAGAGGCCACTTCAGGAACGCTTTTGATTAACTTGTCCGTCGTCTGCAGGAGCGCTGCAGCTTCAGCCGGAGAGACACCCGGCAGGGTCGACGGCATATACAACAGGTCGCCCTCGTTAATCTTCGGCAGAAACTCACCGCCCACCTGGCTCAGCGGCCAGATAACGGTGAAAATGGACAAGGCCGCAACCAGCAGGGTTGTTTTTGGCCAGTGGAGAACCCGCAACAGCAATGGATGATACGCTTTGATCAGTACCCGGTTCAGGGGGTTACTGGTCTCTGCAGGAATTTTCCCCCGGATCCAGAATCCCATCAGAATCGGAATGACGATGATGGCCAGCGCGGCCGCGCCCGCCATGGAGTACGTTTTCGTGAATGCCAGCGGGCCAAACAGACGTCCTTCCTGACCTTCCAGGGTAAAGATAGGAATAAAGGACAGGGTGATGATCAGCAGGCTGATAAACAGTGCGGGTCCCACTTCAACGGAGGCATCGGTAATCACCTTCCAGCGGGTGGCGTTGTCAATCTGCTCACCCGGATGCTGATGATCCCACTCCTCAAGCCGCTTATGCGCATTCTCAATCATCACAATGGCGGCATCCACCATCGCACCGACGGCAATCGCTATCCCTCCCAGCGACATGATATTGGCGTTCAGTCCCTGGAAGTGCATGACGATAAAGGCGATACACAGACCAAGCGGCAGAGAGATAATCGCCACCAGGGCAGAACGTACGTGCCACAGGAACAGGGCACAGACGATGGCCACCACGATAAACTCTTCCAGAAGTTTGGAACTGAGGTTATCAATCGCCCGGTCGATGAGCTGGCTGCGATCGTAGGTGGTCACGATTTCAACGCCTTCCGGCAGGCTGGCCTTCAGCGTCTCAAGTTTATCCCTCACTGCCGTGATAACGTCGCGTGCATTTTTACCCGACCGCAGGATCACCACGCCGCCAGCGACTTCGCCCTGGCCGTTCAGCTCGGCAATACCACGCCGCATTTCAGGCCCGGTCTGCACGCGGGCAACATCCCGCAGATAAACCGGCACGCCGTTCTCGCCTGTTTTCAGGACGATGTTATTAAAATCATCAATGCTCTGAAGATAACCGCTGGCACGGACCATATACTCAGCTTCGGCCATTTCAACGGATGAGCCACCGGCCTCCTGGTTAGACGATTCAAGGGCCTGTTTCACTTCGGGCAGGCTGATACCATACTGAGACAGTTTTACCGGATTGACCTGAATCTGGTACTGTTTCACCACGCCGCCAACCGAAGCGACCTCAGCCACGTTCGGGATGGTTTTCAGCTCAAATTTCAGGAACCAGTCCTGCAGAGAACGCAGTTCTGAAAGGTCGTGTTTTCCGCTGCGATCGACAAGGGCATATTCAAATATCCAGCCCACCCCCGTGGCGTCCGGACCGATTTCAGAACTCACACCGGCGGGCAGTTTTCCCTGTACCTGGTTCAGGTACTCCAGCACGCGGGAACGGGCCCAGTACAGATCGGTGCCGTCTTCAAAAATGACATACACATACGAATCACCGAACTGTGAAAAACCACGCACGGTTTTTGCGCCAGGCACGGACAGCATGGTGGTGGTAAGTGGATAGGTGACCTGGTTTTCTACAATCTGCGGGGCCTGGCCGGGATAGCTGGTTTTGATAATGACCTGCACATCTGACAGGTCAGGCAAGGCATCGACAGGCGTGTTAATAATCGTCCATGTGCCCCAGATGCTGAGAAACAGGGCCCCCATCATGACCAGGAAACGGTTGGCGACAGAGCGCCGGATAATCCATTCAATCATCGTCGTCTCCTCAGTGCCCTGAATGCATATTTACAGGCTGGTCAGACATTGCTGGCATACTGCTTTCTGTTTTTTCAGGGTGGCGCATACGTTCCAGTGCGCCCGTAATATTGGCTTCAGAGTCAATGAGGAACAGGCCACTGACCACCACGGTATCGCCTTCATTCAGGCCGGAGCCGATGCCGGACTGTTGCTGTGACTCATGCAGAACGTGGATCTGTTTCGGCACAAACTTGCCTTCATCATCAACAGTAATCACGCGCTGTTCTTTGCCGGTATCGATAACGGCCTGGCTTGGTATCAGCAGCATCTCCTGGCTTCTGGTATTCAGTTTCAGATAGGCATTCATGCCCGGCTTGAGAAACTCATCCTTATTAGAAACCTGGAGACGGACCTGAAGCGTACGGGTTGTCTGATCCACGCTGGGAAGAATATTCCATTTTTCGACATGGAATGTTTTATCCGGATAAGCCGGTACCGAAATTTCAAACTGCGACGTATCTTTCAGCAGATAGGCGATAGATTCTGGCACTGCAGCGCTGATCCAGACCGGGTCCATTCCCTGAATCTGAGCCACCACCTTATCTTTCGAAATATTCATGCCGGTGCGCAGGTCAAATGCAGTAATGACACCATCAATAGGTGCTTTAATGGTAAAACGGGTCTGAATGCTCCGGGTAGAACGCAGTCTCTGAATATCCTCTTCCGGCATACCTGCCAGGCGAAGCCGTTCCAGAACGCCTTTAATTTGCGTGGAAGTACCACCGGTGCTGGATAACAGAAGGAATTCACTCTGTGCTTCCACCCAGTCCGGAATGGTAATATCGATAAGTGGCGTCCCCTTCTTCACATGATCGCCAATCGTCATGGGGTAGACTTTTTCGACAAACCCGTCAGAACGCGCCTGCACAATAACAAACTGATACTCGTTATAGCTGACATTAGCCGGGATTGTCTGAGAATAATTCAGCATTCCTCGCGTGACTTTTTGCGTTTTTAATCCCAGATTCTGAACCTGGGTTGGGTCGATACGGATCCCGCCACTGCTTTTATCGCCACTGTCATCAGCATATTTTGGCACCAGGTCCATATCCATAAAGGGCGATTTTCCGGGTTTATCAAATTTGGTATCCGGTTTCATTGGGTCATACCAGAAAAGCACCTTTCGTTCCGGTGCCTTTTGTTCTGTTTTTTCTGTCTTTTGTGCTGAGTTTACATACTGCCAGGCAGTAACCGATATCAGCCCCCCTGCTATGAGGCTGCTGATAATTATTGCAGCATAATTTATCTTTAAAGAAGCCATACAATTTTCCGCTAAAAAATCAAAACACCTGGCATATGCGCCTGACGGTTAACTCACACATATACCTATGTGAATGTACAGGCGCACAGGATGTAATCGCTCCGGACAGCCAATCAGGACTGCGTCACGTTAATGCTTTTAAGTAAAGAAATATTACCCTGCTGAATAAACGAGAAATCGACATGGTTGCCGGTTTTCAGGGCATTGATAGCGTCGTCTGCATTAACAAAAGTGAAGCGCATGGTCATTGCAGGCCAGCCCACCGCAGGGATTGCTTCGTGCGAAATGGTGATCTTTTTACTATTTATATCAATTTCTTTAACGACACCGGTGCCCTTGATAACCTGCTGTACCGAAGCATCACTGGCAGTATTCATATCGCCATGCTGATGTGTTTCAGCATGAAGACCGGCAGAAAACATGACAGAGAAGGCACCAAATAAAACGGCTTTAAGTGAATTACGCATTTTAAATTTCCTGATTAATGAAATAAATTTACTCTACCCAACCGCCACCCAGTGCGGTAAACAGATTAATTTCGTTAACCTGCCGGGAATAGGTAAGATCGAGAATGGTTTGCTGCGTAGCGAAGAGAGAACGCTCTGCATCCAGCACTTCAATGTAACTGACAGCACCACTGGAATATAATCCTCTGGCACGCTGGAGAGTTATCTGAAGTGAATCAAGATAACGCTGCTGTGACTCAAGTTGCTGGCTAAGGCTGTCGCGCAGCGCAAGCGTGTCGGAAACATCCTTAAAGGCTGACTGAATTTTTTGTTCGTAATTAACCACCGACTGTTGCTGGCGAATTTCAGCCAGCTTCAGATTGGCTTTATTCCTGCCAGCATTAAATATAGGAATTTCAATTTTAGGGATAAAATTCCACATTCCACTTCCTGACGTAAACAGGCTGGACAGCTCCGTACTGCTTGCGGAAAGACCACTGGTCAGGGTAATTGAGGGGAAAAAGGCCGCTCGCGCTGCGCCAATATTGGCATCAGCCGCTTTCAGCTGATATTCCGCTTCCATAATATCCGGTCGCTGCAGCAAAATTTGTGAAGACAGATTTGGTGGCAATTTTACTGGGGCTATCTCCCCGCCTTTCATCCCTTTTTCTGGCGGCAGTGCACGGTACGTTCCCAGCACCAGTTGCAGGGCATTGTTTGCCTGAGCCAGATCGCCTTCTCGTTTGGCTATCTCAGCGCGGGTACTTTCGATTTGTCCCCTGGCCTGTTCAAGCGCCAGCACATTCGTACTCCCGGTCACGAGCTGTTGCTCAACGAAAGCATAGGACTGTTCGTAATTTTTCAGCGTTTCCCGCGCGATACGGAGTTGTTCATACGCCAGTTGCTGGCTGAAATAGCTTTGTGAAACGCTGGAGACCAGCAGGATATGTACAGCCCGACGGGCTTCTTCGCTGGCAAAGTAGTTCTGGCGATCAGCGTCACTCATGTTCTTAAGTTTGCCGAAAAAATCGAGCTCATAACTGAACTCCAGACCTGCGTCGTACTTCTGTGTGGTCGGCTTGTCACCTTTCAGACCACCGCTGTAGGTGATCCCGGATGAGGCATTCAGCTGGGGATAACGATCTGCATCCGTGACGTTGAACTGGGCCCGGGCCTCTTCAACCTTCAGTGCAGCCATTCTCAAATCACGGTTATTAGTCAGGGCTTCAGTAATCAGCCGGGTGACCTGGGGATCGACAAAAAAGTTACGCCAGCCCGTATCCTGATAGCCATTCACCGCTGGCGTCAGGCTGTTACGGGACAGTGAAAACTGCTGGGGTACCGGTGCTGCCGGACGCTGATATTCAGGCGCCAGAGAGACACAACCAGCCAGAATGAAGATTGTGCTGATGCTGAGTAGTTTTAATTTGAACATATTGCTTCTCGTCCAGGCAGACCTGGTAAATGGTTCAAATGAAGTCCAGAGTATTACCAGGGTTACTTTACAGAATGCACTCTGTTTGTCGGGTGACAGAATAATGACAATGTTGTCATTTTTACGGTAATTCGTTGATTACGATCGTGTGCGCAATAGAATGACATTAGCAGCCAGACGGGGAGCAAGATGAAAATATTGATCGTCGAAGACGAAATTAAAACAGGTGAATATCTCAGCAAAGGGCTTACAGAGGCAGGGTTCGTGGTGGATCACGCTGATAATGGTCTTACCGGATATCATCTCGCCATGACAGCCGAGTATGATTTAGTCATTCTGGACATCATGCTGCCTGATGTGAACGGCTGGGATATCATCCGCATGCTGCGCACTGCCGGAAAGGGTATGCCGGTCTTACTACTGACGGCCCTCGGCACGATCGAACACAGGGTCAAAGGACTGGAACTGGGAGCGGACGATTATCTGGTTAAACCCTTCGCGTTTGCCGAACTGCTCGCCCGGGTAAGGACCCTACTGAGGCGGGGAAACACGCTGATCACGGAAAGTCAGTTTAAGGTGGCTGACCTCTCGGTTGATCTCGTCTCCAGAAAAGTCAGTCGCGCCGGAAACCGCATTGTGCTCACCAGTAAAGAGTTCAGCCTGCTGGAATTTTTCATTCGCCATCAGGGTGAAGTGCTACCCCGCTCCCTGATTGCCTCTCAGGTCTGGGACATGAATTTTGACAGCGACACTAACGCGATTGATGTCGCCGTAAAGCGACTTCGCGCGAAAATAGACAACGATTACGGGACAAAGCTGATCCAGACAGTCCGAGGCGTGGGCTACATGCTGGAGGTCCCGGATGCATAGCAAACCGTCCAGACGCCCGTTCTCGCTCGCGCTGCGGCTGACCTTTTTTATCAGCCTGTCCACGATACTGGCTTTTATCGCCTTCACCTGGTTTATGCTGCATTCGGTTGAAAATCATTTTGCCGAGCAGGATGTCAGCGATCTGCAGCAAATCAGTACCACACTGAATCGTATAATGCAGTCCCCGGCGGATCCGGATGAAAAAAAAATAAGCAAAATAAAGGAGTCGATTGCCAGCTACCGCAACGTTGCCTTTTTGCTCCTCAACCCCAGGGGGGAGGTGCTCTTCAGTTCAGCGCAGGGGGCAGCACTACGCCCGGCCGTGAATTCAGCAGATTTTAACGAGCACAGCCGCGCACGGGATGTCTTTCTCTGGACGGTGGAAGAGCCTGCGGATCCGATGCACGCCGAATCCGGAATGAAAATGGACACCTACCGGATTATCGCCTCCTCTGGTCAGGCGATTTTTCAGGGTAAACAGCAGAACTATGTCATGCTGACTGGCCTCTCCATAAATTTCCATCTCCACTATCTCGATGCGCTGAAAAAGAATCTGATTGCGATTGCCGTCGTGATAAGCCTGCTGATTGTTCTGATCATTCGTATCGCCGTCCGGCAGGGACATCTGCCCCTTCGTAATGTCAGCACGGCCATTAAAAACATCACTTCCGAGAATCTTGATGCGCGGCTGGAACCGACACGCGTTCCCATTGAGCTGGAGCAGCTGGTTATCTCTTTCAATCATATGATTGGAAAGATTGAGGATGTCTTTACCCGCCAGGCCAATTTCTCTGCCGATATCGCCCACGAGATCAGAACGCCCATCACCAATCTGGTGACGCAGACTGAGATCGCACTGAGTCAGGACCGGACGCAGAAGGAGCTCGAGGATGTCCTCTACTCCAGTCTTGAAGAGTATAACCGGATGACCAAAATGGTCAGCGACATGCTGTTTCTGGCCCAGGCGGACAATAACCAGCTGATACCTGACAGGGTCAGATTTGATCTCAGAGCGGAAGTCCTGAAAGTCTTCGAATTTTTCGAAGCCTGGGCCGAAGAACGCAATATCACGCTCAGGTTTAACGGGATGCCCTGTCTGGTTGAGGGCGATCCACAAATGTTCAGAAGAGCAATCAATAACCTGCTGTCCAATGCCCTGCGTTATACCCCGGAGGGACAGGCCATCACCGTCGCCATCAAAGAACAGGAAAATGTTTTTGACCTGGTGATTGAAAATCCGGGAAAACCAATCCCTGAGGAGCATTTATCAAGGCTGTTTGACCGTTTTTATCGGGTGGATCCGTCCAGGCAACGAAAAGGAGAAGGCAGCGGCATCGGTCTTGCTATCGTGAAGTCCATTGTGGAAGCACATCACGGAAGAGTAAATGTGGAATCGGATATACGTTCGACACGTTTCATTTTATCCGTACCCAGACCGGAGAAAATGAATCCGGCACCTCAACACTGAGAATAAAGATGTAAATGACAAAGATGTCATTAGCCTGTCATGCAGCAAACAGAAGCCATTCGATATAATTAGTGCAACTTATCAGGAAGGCTGGACTGCTTCATATATACCCAGGGTTTAAATACGCCAGGAGCTGAGTATCCAGCCATCTGCCGGAGAAATAAGTACTGCGGAACCTGTTTCAGTTATGGAACTGAAAAAACCGGTTGTACTTCCCCGGACATCACTAATTCAGAAATGGAGAGTTATCATGAAAAATATCGTCTTAGCTGCTGTTATGGGTCTTGGCTTAATCTCGTCGGCGTGGGCCTCAGGGACTATTGATATTCACGAACAAGTTAATAATGCACAGGCACCAGCTCATCAGATCCAGTCAGCTTCAGCTACAAACGCAATAAAGGGGTCTACACCACAAATGGCCAGTATGAATCAGCATGAACAGGCCGTTATTGCTCATGAAACCATGACGAACGGATCGGCGGATGGGCACCAGAAAATGGTGGAAAGTCATCAGAAGATGATGGGAAATAACTCCGTTTCCCCTACCGCGCCGTCAACGTCGTATGCCGCGATGGATGAGCATGAAAGAGCGGCGGTAGCCCATGAATTCATGAATAACGGTCAGTCTGGCCCACATCAGGCCATGGCCGAAGCGCATCGCCGCATGATCAATGCAGGCTGAATGCGACGGTAGTATCCGTGCTGTTACCTTTTCCTTGATAGATTGTCCTTAAACGACGTTGCTACATTTTTGCCCCCGTCAGGGGGCTTTTTTATCTGACTCAGCTACAATTAACCGGTACCTGCCTGAAAGGAATTATTATATGAAAATCAGAAACTCGCTTTTTGTTATAATAATGTTATCGCTGCCAGCCGTTTCCGCTGAACCCTCGGACATGAAAATGTCAGATATGTCCTCATCGGCATCGTCGCAGGAATATATGAAGGGCATGAAAGACATGCATGACAAAATGATGGCCGCCGTTAATGAGTCCGATCCCGACAAGGCCTTTGCAAAAGGTATGGTTGCACACCATAAAGGGGCAATTGCCATGGCGGAAACCGAGCTCAAATACGGAAAAGATCCCGAAATGAGAAAGCTTGCGCAGGACATCATAAAAGCGCAGAAAGGTGAAATCGGGCAAATGAATAAATGGCTAGACAGCCAAAAATAACAATTGCAAAAACGCCATGATAAGCGTAAATTTAAATCACTCCCGGGCACGGGAGCCTGTTAAACGTCAAATAATTAAAACCCGATTAATTTCGGGTTTTTTATATTTTGTCCTCAGATCCTGTGTTGTGGGGCGCAATATATGCACCTGCCTATTTTTTTCTGAGTTAATTCCTTCTGCTTCGAAAAAAATAGCCATCGCTTCCGGAAGCGTAGATTTCCCTAAGTCATTAGGGCAGACAATGCCCGTCATTACATCATCGTTAATGATTTCTGTGGTGTTTCTGTCGCCCCTGAAATTTTTATTTTTTACTTTTCTGAGCCACATATACAGTCCTGTATGCAGTGAAGCATTGTTACCGGAACCCTTCTCAGGCTGGTATACAGGCGTCTCAGGTCAGGACGGGCGGCAGACGCTTTTTATGACCCTTGTTTTCTGCGGAGCGGGCCTGAGAACATTTATTGCTTTATGGTGAACAAAGTCATTATCGGATGCTGAAAATGGAATAATCCTCCAATCGCAATAATCTACCTACTTTCTTGACCTATCTACAACAATCCCTCTCTTCTTATGCCAGGATCCGAAAACCGTCAAAGCCGGAAGCAATGCAACTGCCTACCTGATTCGTTTAGCTCTGTTCGTATACGATTCAGGGAATGAAATTTAAACAGGATGCATCACTTGATGAAACATGTAAGATAAATCTTATCTACGATATTTAAGGAAAGGCACAGCGTGGCGACTTATCGGGCTTACTACGGTCAGGACAGAGATCGTGAATATTTTGAACGCATATTTCAGTCAGCAAACATCAATTTTATCATTGGCTCAGGAGCATCACTGCCTGCAATCAGCGTGCTAGGTGATATTGAAAGCGAACTTGAGGCTCTGATACGCGCCGGAAAGGATGATGAATACTTCAGTAAGTCTGAGTCTTTTTTGGACAATGTATGGAAGGCAAACAATGTCCTCCTTAAGCGAAGCAGGCCCGCAGAGGTAGTCCTTCCTGCTTTAATTGATGATGTCGTATCGACACAAAACAATTACGCGAAGTTCATGCGTGCATTAGAAATGCTTCTAACGAGGCGGCGCACTGGATTGCTACCGCGGCGCATCAACCTCTTTACGACTAACTATGATTTATTCATTGAGGATGCGGCGGTTAAAAATAACAACGTCATTCTGAATGATGGTTTCCGTCAACGCGCCGATATTTACAACCGGACGGTATTCGATGCCAAATGTTTTTATCAGACCATACACGCAACCGGGAACCTTTATAATTACAGCGTGGAACTACCTACGGTGAATCTCATCAAGTTGCATGGATCCCTTTCCTGGCATAGCTATAATAAGGAAATCTACTATTCCATTAAGGATATGAAGCCAGTTGCGTTCAATACACCAAAGGAGAAGCAGGACTGGGTTATGTCTCATCAACTGGTTCTGCCGCGCAAGGATAAATTTCGTGAAACCTTACTTAAAAACGTGTATTACGACCTGCTACGGACTTACTCAAATGAGCTGGATAAAGAAGGCTCTTTGCTTATAGTTTTCGGGTTTTCTTTTGCGGATGAGCATATTGAAACCCTTACCAAAAAAGCGCTGCGAAACGCCACGCTCAAGATTGTAATATTCGCCTACAACGTGGCGGCGAAAGACCTATTTCTTGATAAATTCCGTGATTATTCCAACGTTGACGTAGTTTTTACGCCTGGAGTTCCGTTGGACTTCAAAAAGATGAATGAAATTATAACCAGCTTTCTGGGAGGCATGAAATGACCTCCGCTTTTGTTAACGAAGAAGCAGTATTAAGGATCGGTGAGGTTCGTGAAGTGTCGGGCAGAACACTCAGTGTGCTTGTCGATAAAAATAAAAATCTGAGTGACCTTTTCTATCACGGCAAGGTGCTTAAAAATGTTTCAGTGGGCAGCTTCATTGAAGTCAAGAAAGGCTTCATGACTCTGATTGCAAAGGTAGAAACCGAGAAAATTGTCGAGGAAAAAGCACCTGTTGGTAGCGGAAGCGATTCGCTTCGCTTCCGTCGCTATCTTACGGCCTCACTGGCAGGCTACATTGACCGGAACGGGCGCTTTACTGGCGGAACACGCGAGTTGCCCCTTATCGGCAATGAAGTTTTTCTGATGTCTGAGGAACAACTTCATCTTATCCACTCGATCGCACCGAAGGGCGAGGCCGGGCTGAATTTTTCTCGCACAGATCTCGAAGATATTGATATCACACTCCCGATAAACGGCCTTCTTAACTCACACATTGCCATCTTCGGTAATACTGGCAGCGGCAAGTCCAATACTCTGGCCGCGCTTTACCAGCATGGCTATGAGGCCCTGAAAAACCTACTAGGCGAAGGATTCAGGAGTCAGTCACGGTTTCTTTTATTTGATTTCAATGGTGAATATGGTGGGAGAAGCTGCATTACGCGCGACAAGGTTGTTTACAATCTTAGCACGCATGATGAAGAGGGTGATCGCATTCCGATGCCTGCTGAGATACTGCTTGAGCATGAGATTCTCTCTGTCCTGACGGATGCTACCGACAAAACGCAGAAACCTTTTCTGAAGCGAGTGCTTGAATTCAAAAAGCGAGTGGAGTCGAAGCAGAACCCTCAGTCCTATTTTCGTGAAATTCTGAAACGGCGGGTCACCGAAACTCTGTTTGGTTGCGAAAAGAAAAAAAGTGACGACCTGATTGATTTATTCCGCCCCGTACTGAAGGACGAAGACCTGATAGCAGATATTGACTTTTTTTATAACAACGGCGGTGTATGGCGAACTAAGACAGGTGTTTACTTTTCTAATGAAGAAAATACGCATCAGTGCAATATGTACCGCAGGGCTCAGAATTATGAATTTCCCGACGATATAATGGAAGAGTTGCTGGACTATATGTATGTTCAGCTAATTATTGAATATCTTTCAAGCCGCTCAAATCCTGAACATCTTTCTCCTGTCATCAACCGAATGAGCGGACTCAAAAAAGATATTCGTAAAATTTTCAATACAGCATCCGGCGGAACCATCTGGGCAGCAACGAACTTTGTTGTCCTGAACCTTAATATGGTCAATCTGACCATGAAAAAAACGCTTCCACTTTTGATGGCCAAATGGGCTTATTCAGCAAAAAAAATGGATAAGGCACCGTCCACTCTCCATCTCATCATAGACGAAGCACACAATATCCTTTCGAACACCTCGTTTAGGGAATCAGAAAGCTGGAAGGATTATCGGCTCGAAACGTTTGAAGAGATAATTAAGGAGGGCAGAAAATTTGGCGTCTTTGTGACGATATCCAGTCAGCGACCAAACGATATCTCCCCGACTATCATTTCTCAGGCACATAACTATTTCATTCACCGGTTGATAAATCAGAACGATCTGTATGCTATTGAAAAATCCGTTTCCTACATAGACCGCATGACTGAAGAATCTATTCCAACGCTTGCAACCGGCACCTGCATATTCAGTGGCGTGATCTGCCCTATGCCACTTAAGCTTCGTATAAACGAGCTGTCTTTCCGCAAAAAGCCGCACAGCCATACGCTTAATTTTGAAGACCTAATGCTTTAGCCACGGCTGCCGCTTCTTTGAGAAGAACGGCAGCCTGTCTACGCGTAAGTTATCCCCGTTCAGTACGTGCAGCTCAGCTAATGCGGGAATCGCGTCCGGCTCGATCACCTCCATAAACGCCGCCTCAAGCTATAGATTCTTCTTGTAGTACTAGTAGTAATTACAAAAAGTGCTTTTATGCTTTTTAAGCATTGCTTTTGTATTTTTAATAATGTCATTTTTTATCCCTCACTCCTTTCTTTTCCAGAGATCCGAAAACCCTGAAAGCCGGATGCTAACTATCTGAGGTGAAGGTGACTATGTGTTTACGCTGGCAGCCACGCAACCTGAATGGTTTATCGTGATGTGCTCCGGCATACGTAAATCCTACACCGGAGCTAAGGAGGGATTACTCCTGAAGGTGCAGCTCCTTCAGATTCGTTTCAAAGTAATCAACATAAATTCGCTCATTTTTGGGCTTCATTATCAGCTGAATACCGTTGGGAACGGGCGGACATGAGGCCCGGTAGGCGAACATCTCATCCTGGATATTCCGGAGCGTATAACCCAGTTGCTCTTCTTCTGTCCTTCCGGACACCCTGATCCCGGATAATTCCTTCTCAACGTACTTTTTCAGCTTCTCGCTTCTTTTCATACTGCTGCGATTATCCAGAAACTGAAGCAAGAAATAGCGGATGACCGGCAGTGTGAACACCACATAGAAGAGGATCTCATTCAGTCCGGATTTCATGGCGATGCCGTAAACAAGCATCGCGACAGGCGAGACAATAAAAGCTGAAAGATAAAACACGTGCAGCACCTCCCTGAGCGATTTGTCCCAGCCGAGGTTTTTTCCGTGGCACAGGAGCGCCATTACGGCCAGCGGCGCGTCATACACCTTACTGACGTACCACCCCTCTTCGCCAAATCGCTTTCGTGCTTTTTCCGGACTGTCCCTGAAATAGGCAGCTTCCCGGATGATGTCATCGCGAGGGATCTCCTCCACCTTCAGGTCATTGCGCCGGATGCCCAGTACCCGGCAGTCGTACATTTCCTGGATTGAGGCTGCCTTCCTGCGCAGTGCTGCGATGTGTCCGCTGATGATAATGTTAAAAGTAAGCACCAGGAGTCCATACAACCCCAGCAGTGAAGACAGCAGCTCTGAATCGACAAATCCCCGGCTCCGGTTGTATACGGTAACGAGCGAAAGCAGGAGCGGCACGATGATGCTGAAGATAAAATTCAGCCTGTTCCAGTTTTTTACCCTGTCGTAAACACGGGCCTGCGCATACAGTAAATCCAGGTTTTCTCTGGTCGACTGGTTCGTGTAAATGGCATTCATGGTTCACCCGTAAACAGGAAAGAACGGCCCGAACACATCGCGCCATTTATTGATGGATTTTTCATACTCATTGTTCTCCTCAAACCATCTCGCCTCCGATACCTTCTGCGCATCGAGATAACATCTGTCAGAAATCGCCTTACGCGCCTCGGCTGAAAGAGAGTTGATATCTCCCTGTATGCCTTTGGGATCGTTGACGGAGAACTGTACGTACAGACCGAGATGGCGGAAAAGCGCTTCCAACTCCATATCGACAAACGATGAGCAGGCTGCCCTGCCGGCGTAATAGTCCAGAATCAGCGTCTCCAGCAGGTAGGAACTCATGGAGGGCATCGTCGGTCGCCGCTGCCAGTACTTGACTGCTCTGATGACATTCAGCACATTGCCGTCATTCTGCACATTGACAGTTGTGACTCTGTCCCTGTCTTTGCGGGGGTCGGTAAACTTCCAGTGGCCTTTGCCGTCGGGGATCAGATAGTAAGTCCGTCCAAAGGCATCTTCGCTGGTAATAAAGCAGGGTACGATATCAAAATTCCAGTCCTTGCTGACCAGTTTCAGCGTGACGGCTTCCTGGTTACGCCTGATATCAGCCTGCGCGTACTGGGCAATGTCCTGCAGGCGGTTTTTAAAGGCATTCAGAATTCTGACGGAGCAGATAGTGTCAGCTCCGGAATGCCGATATCCGTGCAGGCGCGACCCCTCGCCGGAAGAGGTCAGAGTGATCCGGTCACTCAGAACGTTATAGGTGGCACTCTGCGCGGATAAGCCGAACATCAGATCGATATCGTCCAGAGGACGGATTTTGGTTCTTCTGGCAAAGGATCCAAAGGCAATATGGATCGCTGGATAACTCACCGGAAATTTATCGTCCTTCTCAAAATCATTCATCTTACCGATAAGCCAGTCGCGACTTGCACGCGCGTCATCGGTATCTGCCTTTTTGAGATTCACGATATCTTTCATAAATTCGTTAAAGGCAGCTATTACTGTGGTCGCCATGTTCAGTCCTTTAATTATTTATTGCAAAAGGCGCAGGGCTCTGTCGTACATCTGAACACTCCAGTGCCCTGGAAGAGTCGGTACAGTTTATTCTTAGTACCACAAGTTCACTACCGTCTCGCTCTCTACAAGGGCATATAATTTACATGGGAAATAAGAGCCTCGTTCTTTTACTGAAGATAATGCAAATATTTTTAATTATTGTTACCAAGTAAGCAATAGTGCGATTATGTTCAATATTTATCATTAGTATTGCGTTATCAGCACAAATCCTTCTTCTCTCCTCCTTAGATCCGAAAAAAGCAAGTTCCGGATCACGGCGATTTTCTGCGCTGATTTGTGAAACGAAAATTAAAAATGTGCTACACTTTAAGTAGTTAGATAACTTTCACCCTCTCCGCATCAGACCGACCTGACGAGTAAATCCTGTTAATCTGTTCATCATCGCTTCCGAAAACTTTGCTATTATGAATTTTTCGGAAGTCTAAAAGAGTGAGATCCGGTAATTGCGGGCGGTGACTGTTATTCTGCTAATCACTGCGGGCGGGCAACGGAATGTTCTGCTGGCGATGATAAATAAATAGAACTAATAGATATTAAATAATAAGGAAGTTGATTATGAATATGAAAATTACACTGAGTGTTTTATTTGAGGCTCTCATAATCCTTGGGCATGACAGAGTCTGGATGGAAGAATCGGAGTTTGAGCACATATACGGATACGGCTGCTACCGTGAGATACACACTTGGGACGATCGCACAGTTGCCTGGTGGGATGATGCTGATGACACATGGTATCTGTCCACAGAAGTCGATGTGATAACTCCTTTCCTTGGCCCTCTCCCAAAGAAAGAAGGAGAGCTCTCCGAGGAAAAATGCTTCCAGTTAATGACTCTTGGTCGCTACTGATAGCCGACAGCAGCATTTAATGAGTGGTCGGCTGGACACCCTCTGGCGGCCACATGTCACTCGATAGTGTAGTCCGGCGGGATTTCTCCTTGAAGATGATCCAGACATTAACGTAAAGGATACAGGAACGATGTGTAAACTGACCGGTTTTATAATGGGGCTGACGATCCTGCTGGGTGTGACTGCACGGGATGCAGGGGCGGCAACGCTCAGTGAAATGCGGATGGTTAATGCCAGTCAGAAACCCGGGATGGTGATTATCTGCAGCCGGACCTCGGAGATTCCGCAGAAAGGTGAATCCCCCGTTCGTATAGAAAGTCTCCTCAGGGGCGTGGTACTGCAGAACGACGGTGATCGCATGATGTTTGACGTGACCTATACACAGCGAAACGCTGAAGAGAGTATTCCTTTTCGTACGGAAAAATACCGGCTGACCACTGAGCTGGAAGCCACCCGCCAGAAAATGGCCATCGATCCTGAGACGATAGAACTATCGCTTCCGCGTGCCCGCGGTCTTGAAGAAACTTTTCTCGCGGGGATGAAAGCAAGCCCGGTTTCGTTTGAAGATTACACCAATTACCGTGTCAAATCTGCTACCGAGTATCTGATCCTGCCGGGTCCGGCATCCCCGGATGCACCGGTGATGCACTGCACACTCTAATGACAATGGTGACATAACATGATGCCAGCACTGCCAGGCCATAGCGGGGCTTTTTCCTCTGCTCAGCTGCCGGTGGCCATCGATTACCCGGCCGCGCTGGCACTGCGCCAGATGGCGCTCGTTCAGGACGAACTGCCGAAATACCTGCTGGCGCCGGAAGTGAGCGCCCTGCTCCACTACGTGCCCGATCTTCACCGTAAGATGCTGCTGACCACCCTGTGGAACACCGGCGCCCGTATTAACGAAGCACTGGCCCTGACCCGGAGTGATTTTTCCCTGGCCCCGCCCTACCCGTTCGTGCAACTGGCAACCCTCAAACAGCGGGTGGAGAAAGCGGCCCGAACGGCCGGCCGTGCTCCGGCCGGCAGCCAGCCTCATCGTAACGTTCCGCTTTCCGATCCGCAGTATGCCCGCCAGCTGGAAATGATGGTGGCCACCCTGAAAATACCGCTGGAACGCCGGAATAAGCGCACCGGCAGAACGGAAAAGGTGCGCATCTGGGAGATCACCGACCGTACCGTTCGCACCTGGCTGGGCGAAGCTGTTGAAGCGGCAGCCGCCGACGGGGTGACGTTCTCCGTGCCGGTGACGCCACACACGTTCCGCCACTCCTACGCCATGCACATGCTGTATGCCGGAATTCCGCTGAAGGTGCTGCAGAGCCTGATGGGGCACAAGTCGATCAGCTCGACGGAAGTCTATACAAAGGTATTTGCGCTCGATGTTGCTGCAAGGCATCGTGTGCAATTTTCAATGGCAGAGGCTGATGCTGTTGCCATGCTGAAAAAAAGATAACTAAATTTGTCAAAATTTACAGACAGTTGTAATGACATCCACTTATTCGATAATAAATTAATCTTGCGTTACGTGAAAACTGACAGGGGTCCAGGCTGTACCAGGCCGGAATTCACGTAACGCACTTTACGTCTTCTTCATTACTTACCTTTTCGTTCCGATCCTGTTCATCCCTGCATTGCCCCCTTTTCTTCATAACGCATTTCACTGTTGCCGAAAGCCCATGGGGTCGACTTTGCGACCGCGGCCGCACTCAGAAGGATGGCCACTTTAACCGGCGCCACCCTGGCGTACCTACTCGTCCCCGAAGTGAGAGCCCTACTCTTCTATATGCCGGATCTTCACCATTAAATGCTGTTCTCTACTTTCTGGAACACGGGAGTGCGGATCAGTGAATCCCGGACGCTGCCCCCGGAATCCTTTGATCTCGGTGGGTTAAGACCCTTTGTGAAAGTACTGGGCTAAGGGCATCCGCCCTGACGAACAATATTGACTAAGTGATGAAAGTAAACATATCGCAGTGAAGATGTTGAGCAGACTGCCCGCTCTTCCACACACCGCAGTCAATATCAATACTCCGGTAGGCCTATCCGCATATCGCAGTCAAGGCAAGCAAAACCTAAACGGAATGATGAATCAGTATAAATTGACTGTGGTATGCGCTCTGCATACCACAGTCAACAAACTCTAAAACGGCATTCCTCAGTCATTTCCCGGTTTCACGCTGGCGAGCGCTTTTGCTAGTTTCTGAGGATCAATACCTGCAGCCTTCAGGGCTTTAATAACTTCGTCATAGTTCTGCTCAGGTACTTCCTCTTCCGGCTCACGGGGAACAACGACCTTGCTACTGATGAGTTTCGGATTACGGTAATGCACGCTGAAGTAGGTGGCCCGGCCGCGTTTGAATTCGGTGTAATCCAGATAGCCGATATCCTTCAGCTGCGCCATGGCTTTGCGCACCGTGTGGTTCTGCGTGTAGAGGTTAGACGTCAGGTTGAGTCTGTCTCGCATACGCTTCATGGAGATGGGGGCCGGATTCTGTGGCAGACTTTCAATGTAGGTATAGAGTGCCTGTGCGGACTCCTTGCGCTGCAGGGCATCAATGGCTTTCAGACGCAACAGGACCCGCCTGTCCATCTGATAAAGCTCAAAGAGCTTGGGCTCTGCCCTGATCTCCACGACATCGGCAGTGATGTCGTAATAGGCAGACTGAACCAGGTGCGTAGTCCACCCTTTCGTTTCACTCTGAAACTTGAGGGTTACGGATGCCAGCTTGAACAGGGAGTTGCTTATCCTGTCACGCATTTTCTTGTTAGAGCGCCGGGAGTCAAAGCCACACATTTTAACAAACTCAACAAAAGACAGCTTGAGCGTGTCATCCTTAACGCCAAAATCATACATTGAACGGATGATTCCAAGCCAGACTTTGAAGTCCGTATCCATATCGAGGCGCGATCCGGTGATCCTGACATCGGTATACCCTTCACTCCGGGCAATGGACAGCTGTACGAGCTCCTCAGTCGCATCCGTGACGTTTTTGCGGTTCGTCTTACTCCTAGAGGTCGATTTGAGGGTAGGAACGAACAGACCAAGCCTCATGAGCGCAACAGGCTGAACAGTACTGGCGCTGTTGACATCCAGCTTAACAACTTCACCCGTTGTCTTATTGACCTCCTGAAGATTCAGGGGTAACTCATTATTTTCCATAGCCATTTTATTAACCCGCGGTTATCCACAAACGAAAGTATATACGCATATCACAGTCAACGGAAATACATACCCCAGTTAATACAATTGCATACCGCAATAGTTGATCTCGCACACAACAGTCAACATACCACACACCACAGTTAATGAAGATAGTCTCCAGGCTCAGGCGTAGCGGGGCGCTAAACGATCCGGGGATCTCTTTTTGATCTCAACATGATCTCCTTAAGGATCAATTACTGGATCGAAATATGGAATAACAGCCAGCATCCAATACATATGGACCACTGACATGACACAATGTGAATCTTGGTACAACAACCCAGTAATACAACACCAGGAAAGGCAATAGTCTTGACTGTGATATGCAGAAAAATGCATGTCATTACTCTTCCCTATTCCTATTCAGCTTCATACCGCAGTCAATAATCTGCATACTATAGTCAATTCCTTACCATTCAGTTCCTTCCAGTGGAGCTTCGTTAGCTTCAGAGCGTCAGCCACACCTTGTTAGTACGGAGTAATTCCGCTTCCTCGACGCATGCGCCTACGCGCGCATACTTTCTGCGGCGAGCGGATGATATTGACTGAAGCATGCGGCAGCCTTTCAGGCGGATGCTGAACTGAACAAGACTATATTTTGATCGGCTTTGCAATATTTAAGACGGTTTGCAACTTTAATGTTGCTTTGCGCCTTTTACCAAGATTTAATAGATTAATGCAAAGATAATAATAAGGAACAAAGAATGGGACTGATGGAAACGCTTGACCAGTGCATTACGGCCGGTCATGAAATGACGAAAGCTATCGCGATTGCACAGTTTAACGATGATAGCCCGGAAGCCAGGAAAATTACCCGTCGCTGGCGTGTGGGTGAGGCCGCCGATCTGATTGGCGTTTCTTCTCAGGCAATCCGTGATGCAGAAAAAGCAGGACGCCTTCCCCATCCTGATATGGAAATGCGTGGACGTGTAGAGCAGCGGGTGGGCTACACCATTGAACAAATCAACCATATGCGGGATGTATTTGGCACCCGTCTGCGCCGTCCTGATGACAGCGTTCCGCCCGTCATCGCGGTGGCAGCACATAAAGGGGGTGTCTATAAGACATCTGTATCTGTACATTTGGCACAGGACCTGGCGCTGAAAGGGCTGCGAGTACTGCTTGTCGAAGGGAACGATCCTCAAGGCACAGCCTCCATGTACCACGGCTGGGTCCCTGATTTGCATATCCATGCCGAAGACACACTGCTGCCTTTTTATCTTGGTGAGCGCGATGATGCAGCCTATGCCGTCAAAGCCACCTGCTGGCCGGGTCTCGACATCATACCTTCATGCCTGGCTCTGCACCGCATTGAGACAGAACTAATGGGAAGGTTTGACAACGGGAAACTGCCGACAGAACCTCATATGATGCTTCGCCTGGCCATCGAAACAGTGGCCCATGATTATGATGTCATTGTTATCGACAGTGCACCGAACCTCGGTATTGGTACCATCAATGTCGTCTGTGCTGCAGATGTACTCATCGTGCCAACGCCAGCAGAGTTATTTGATTACACCTCTGCCCTTCAGTTTTTTGACATGCTGCGCGACCTGTTAAAAAACGTGGACCTGCAGGGTTTTGAACCTGACGTTAGAATTCTTCTGACCAAGTACAGCAATAACAATGGCTCACAGTCACCCTGGATGGAAGAACAGATCCGCGATGCCTGGGGAAGCATGGTACTGAAAAACGTTGTTCGCGAGACCGACGAAGTCGGTAAAGGTCAGATCCGTATGAGAACGGTGTTTGAGCAGGCTATCGATCAGCGCTCATCTACAGGAGCCTGGCGAAATGCGCTGTCTATCTGGGAGCCTGTCTGTAATGAAATTTTTGATCGCCTGATTAAACCTCGCTGGGAGATCAGATAATGAAACGTGCACCAGTTATTCCAAAACATACCGTAAAAGATATCCGCCCCGAAACTGAACCTTCAGCGGCACCCGCTGCACCGATGGTTGATTCATTAATTGCACGGGTTGGAGCCATGGCCCGCGGGAATACCATTCTGCTTCCGGTTTGTGGCCGGGAAGTGAAATTTATTCTGGAAGCGATCCCGGGCGAGAGTGTTGAGACGGCATCAAGAGTCTGGTCAGGTAATGAACGTGACCAGGAACTACTGACCGAAGACGCGCTTGATGATCTGATTCCATCTTTTATGCTGAGTGGTCAACAGACGCCTGCGTTCGGACGAAGGGTAGAAGGTGTCATTGAAATTGCTGATGGTAGTCGCCGTCGTAAAGCCGCCATACTGACATCATCAGATTATCGTGTTCTCGTCGGGGATCTCGATGACGAACAGATGATGGCTTTATCACGGCTGGGTAATGATTATCGTCCTGTCAGCGCTTATGAACGGGGCAACCGTTATGCACAGCGGTTGGAAAATGATTTTAACGGCAATATCTCTGCTCTGGCTGAAGCTGAGAATATTTCCCGTAAAATCATCACGCGTTGCATCAACACGGCCCATTTGCCAAAATCAGTGGTTGCCCTGTTTACTCATCCTGGTGAACTTTCCGCCCGCTCTGGGGAGACGCTGTACAAAGCATTTTCGGGAAAAGAAGCTTTATTGTTGCAACGGACACAACAGCTTCATGAGCAAAAGAAAGCGGGAGTTATCTTTGAATCCGAGGAAGTTATTGGTTTACTGACGGATGTTCTGAAAGAGCCATCAGGTAAAAAAGTAAACCTTAATACCCGTCATCAATTTGTACCTGGTGCGACAGCCCTATACAAAGGCGATAAGGTGATTTTTAATCTCGATAAATCTCGTTTGCCTGCCGAGTGTATCGAGAAGATAGAAAGCATACTGCGCGACTTACAAAAAGTTTAGCCTGTTTAATGATACACGCGAGAGTCTTCATTAATTTCCAATATCCTTAATGCGTTACATGCTGCTTCGGAATATATACATCCGAAGCAGTTATTTTCTGCACTATAGCCCAGTGTTGTTAAAAAGATCTGTTTACTTCTCCCAACCTGATTGTTACCACAATCTAAAGATCCAGTTTTTTCTAGTTTTCCTTAACTAGTTCCGCAGTTCACCCCTCAACCTGCATATCAGAACTCAGACGGTAACCCATCCCGGAATACTGATTTCATACACCAGATTAACTGGGACCACGGTCCCACTTCCTACTTGCGTGTCAGAACTCACCCGTCAAGCCCGCTTGGAATATCGATTCCACACGCCGGATTTAACTGGGACCACGGTCCCACCTCCTACTTGCGTGTCAGAACTCATCCTTCAACCCCGCCTGGAATATCGATTCCACACGCCGGATTTAACTGGGACCATGGTCCCACTCTATTCAGCTGTTTCTATCACAATACAGATTTTGAGATTGTTACTGTGATTCCTGTATTAGGTGCGTAAGAAGATTATGTTCGTTTTGTTCCCTGGTGCTTCCTCGCTCACTCGCGGGCTTCGCCCTGTCGTTCGGCTGCGGCGAGCACTACTGGCTCTCTCAGAAAAGCAGAATTTATCTGATCCTCGCAACGGGAATATCTTTCCAGCGGGTGGTGTACGCAGGGGAGAGCATATCGCGTTTCATTTGCCATGATGGCGCTATCCCTCGCCCGGCAAACCAGATCTGTCCCAGACCGGAATGATTAATGCCATCGAGAACCTTCATCAGCTCAGAGCTGTGAGGACGTGGCGGACGTTCGTCGAACAGCTGCAGCTGCGAAACGCCGGAGCCGGTGAAGTCATTCAGCATCACACCGGCTTTGGCATACAGGTGCCCATCCTTCCAGATACGCTCCAGAGCCGTTGTGGCGGCCGCAATAATGTCCCGGGTGTCCTGAGTGGGTGTAAGCAGTTTCTCCGTGGCCACGTTGCCGTAGTAAGGCTCTTTAACGGCGAACGGAGACGTTTTGATGAAAACGGAAATATGCCGGCAGTACTGGCGCTCTTTCCGCAGCTTTTCAGAAGCCCGCTCTGCGTACTGACAGACAGCCTGGCGGAGCGAATCGTACTCCGTGATTTTCTCTCCAAAGCTGCGGCTGCAGACGATCTGCTGTTTCGTCGGTGGTGCTTCCTCAAGCGACATGCAGCTTTCCCCGTTCAGTTCGCGTACTGTTCGCTCGAGAACGACGGAGAAATTTTTGCGTATAAAGGCCGGGTTCGTCAGGGCCAGATCGAGCGCGGTCCTGATACCCAGTACATTAAGTTTGCGTGCAATACGGTTTCCCACGCCCCAGATCTCTTCGACCGGCTGCAGTGAAAGCAGTTTCCGCGTTCGCTGAGGATTCCCCCTGGTCAGGGCGAGCACACCACGAAACTGTTTCCACTCCTTTGAGGCCCACTGGGCTGATTTTGCCAGGGTTTTCGTCGGCCCGGCACCCACGCCGATGGTCAGACGGGTACAGTCATACACGTGCTGGCGCAGCTGCCGGCCGAAGTCCTCCAGGTCCATGCAGTGCTCAACGCCGGTCAGGTCGAGGAACATCTCGTCAATCGAATACTGTTCCACCCTTGGGGCCAGCTCCTCCAGGCAGCTCATCACGCGCGCTGACATCGAGGCATAAAGTTCATAGTTGCTTGAGAACGCGTATATTTTTTCCGGATACGTTTCGTTTTTCATCTGAAACCACGGCGTGCCCATTTTGATCCAGGGCTTTGCCTCGGCACTTCTTGCGATAACGCAGCCATCGTTATTACTGAGCACCACAACCGGCTTTCCTTTCAAATCCGGGCGGAAAACACGTTCGCAGCTGGCATAAAAGCTGTTCACATCGGCCAGGGCAAACATCAGTACATCTCCCTCGGGCGGTGGATGATGTGCGTGACGACGCCAAAGATATCCAGATCGTCCGGGTCGGGATAAATCGGCGGCCAGGCGGCGTTCATTGGCTGCAGCGTCAGTCGTGGCGTCAGCAGAAGCCGTTTAACCGTAAACTCCCCCTGCACACTGGCCACAACAATATCGCCGTGCCGGGGCTTCTCTGCACTGTCCACAACCAGCAGATCGCCATTGTAAAGGCTGCCGTCGGACATACTGTCACCGCTGGCACGGAGATAGTAAGTCGCGCTCGGGTGCCGTATGCAGTAATCATGGAGATCCAGGTCGGACTCGACATAGTCAGCGGCAGGGCTCGGAAAACCGCAGCTGGCCAGGTCTGCAAACAACGGATGGGCCTGTGGCGGGAGTGCTTTCCCGGTGCTGAAAAGCTGCAGTTTCATCTTTCCTCCTGACGTCTAAATATACTGGATATGCATACAGTATATTTAACAGCGTGAGGATAATCCAGATCACCTGCTTCATGAACAGGGTGAGTAACCTAAGTTACTCAAAATGCTATTTAATATCATTATGGGACATTTAAATTACTCATAATGAGAATCATGGCTTTTATTTTGCCATTTTGCTCTTATAATATGTATCAAATTGAGTTTAATTGACGGAGCATAATGATGAATATTTACTGCGATGATGGTTCAACTAATGTTAAGCTGGCATGGTTTGAAGGAAACGAGCTGCAGACCCGGGTTTCAGCTAACTCCTTCCGGCATGGCTGGAAAGTGGCGGAATTCAGTGCCGCAACGTTCAACTATCAGGTGGGCACGCTGAAATACACCTGGGACAGCGTCAGCCGGGATGCCATCCCGACAACAAACGTGGAATACCAGTACGGTGATCTCAACCTGCTGGCCGTGCATCATGCCCTGCTGAACAGCGGACTTGAGCCGCAGCCGGTGAGCCTGACCGTGACGCTGCCCCTGAGCGAGTATTATGACGGGGACTGCCAGCGGAACGAGGAGAACATCCGACGCAAACGAGAAAACCTGATGCGTGAGCTGGTTCTGAATAAGGGCAGGGCATTTACCGTAACGGACGTGAAGGTGATGCCTGAATCACTGCCGGCGGCGTTCTCCCGTCTCGCGGAGCTGAAGCCCGGACCCGCTGAGACCACCCTGATTATCGATCTCGGCGGAACCACGCTCGATGCCGGCGTGATTGTCGGACAGTTTGATGATATCAGTGCGGTACACGGCAATCCGTCTGTCGGCGTGTCACAGGTCACCCGCGCAGCTGCAGGCGCGCTGCGGGCTGCAGACAGCGAAACCAGCGCGCTTATTGCTGACACGGTCATCCGCAACCGCAATGATCGTCAGTATCTGCAGCGAGTGATCAACGATGCCGGAAAAATTGACGATGTTCTGAACAAAATTACAGAGGCAATCACTTCCCTGGGCGCGCGTGTCACCAGTGAGCTGACGGTCTTCAGGAGCGTTAACCGGGTATTCCTGGTCGGGGGAGGGGCATCCCTCATTGAAGAGGCTATCCGTCAGGCCTGGACTCTGGCTCCTGACCGTATCGAGGTTATCGGCGATCCGCAGCTGGCGCTGGCCAGAGAGATTGCCCTTTACAATAAAGAGGACTAAACGTGCCGGACGGCCAGTATTCTTTCTATCTGCACAGCGACGATCGCACCGACATCACGGCGATGGCGACCATCAGCACCATCTCACAGCCCCTGCGCGGTGACTTCATCCGGACCGCCGCCACCGCCGGGGCGGTGATGTACCAGACGGATGCCCGTTTACCGGCGCTGATCCCGGTGTTCTTTGACGGACATCTGAGTGCCATCCGGCTTTGTGCCGTGATGGCCCTGGTATCCGGCACCTGGTCTTCACTCTCAGGACTTCCTGATGAGCCTGATGGTGGCGTGGCTGCTCTGGCCATGTCACCGGAGACGGAATACCAGCGCCGGCGTTACACCCTGACGCTTCAGGATGACCGGAGCAGTGAACGGGTTGAGCGTGTGCTGACGGGCGTGTCATCCCGCCTGCGCGGAGAGCTGCTGAGAAACCTGATTATCACCGGTCTGGCCCTGCATACGACCGCACCGGAGCTGCCGCGTCTGCTGGCCAGTATGCCGGTACCGCCCGGCACGGTCAGCGAGCTGCAGGTTCTGGTTCAGCAGATGGCTGGTACGGCTGACGTGAGTATGGCTGCAGTGCCGGAGAAACCAGCGGAGCCTGCCGCACCGGTATCCGCTGAAGCGACCAGCATAAAGAAAAATATGCGCCGGGCATTCGGAGACTAGAGCATGTCAGTGATTAAACAAAAAGCAGTGCAGTGCATTCATAACTTTCTGCGCGCCCGGAACGTGCCTGAATCTCAGTGGCCGGAACGGGTCAAAAAGACCGGCAGGGGAATGATACTGGCAGGCGTGGCCGTCGTGGTTCCTGGCGTTCTGGTTGATAACATCTCACTGCCGGTGACAATCGCGATGCAGGTCTGCTATGCCTCACTGATCGGCCTCGGGGTTCTCTTGGCGTTTGACAAGAAAAAACCAGAGGGGCGGGGATGAATATGAACATTAACCTGAAGGAAACAGTATGCTGCTTGAAGAACTGACAGGAGACGAACGTACGCTGGTCGTTGTGGCACTGCAGGCGTTGTTCCGCGAGAGATTATCCGCATCAAATGCCGTCTTTACGGTATGTAGCCTGTCCGGAAAAGAGCAGCCGCCGGAAGATATTTTTGGGCTGCGTGAAGTAGAGGATGCGCTGAGACGTATTGGTGCAGCTCCTGCGCGTTAAATCCGGTCCCGTACACTTCAGAAAAAAACGGCAGGGTGACATCTCATCCCTGCCGTCAAAACTAAACGCTTAATTTTTCGGCGATTATAATGTATTGTTTTGTGATGTAAATCACATTTTAATTTAATGTGAAATTTTTCCTCCGCTTTACATCTCCCGTAAAAAATTACCCGCCGTGCCTTCACGCTAACCCGGCCGCTGCGGTCGCAAGGGTTCACGTTGTCTCCGTCCTCACCCGTTCGCGCCCTGCACGGTGCATTCAGCCCGTGAAGGGCTTGCGCTGCGGCTTCGGCGTCGCCCTGGCGTCCTCCGCTTTACGCCGTGTTTTTGTGGCGGCACGGCGCAAGAGGGTGCCGGATGCTGAGGACACAACCATGTTCAGACTGACCTGTATTGAACTCGATAACGGCGAGTTTGCCGTCTATATCAATCACCATTACCTGGGGAGTGAAGATGCCAGCGGAGAGCGACTTTCTCTGGGGGAGGTTCTGGAGCAGCTCTCCCTGCTGCCGGGCGTGGAATTACAGACCCTGCTGGAACCCGTACCGGAGTGCGATGACTGGTGCTGGAACGACATCGCTGATCGCGCCCTGCCGTCGCGTCCTGCATGTCGTGATGATGTGACGGTGGCAGGGCTCATCGCCAGGCTGAAGCAGTACCCACCGGATGCACTGTGTATGGGGACGTTCTGGCTGGAAGATGATTTTCTGTCCCTCGATGGCAGTCTGTCGGAGGAGGAAATTGCAGAAGCCATGCGTATCTGCGACCACAGCCACGATGCAGGCATCGGTTTTAACTGGGACACGCTGCAGTTCGCTATCGACCACGTGAAGGGGCGCTAAAAAAAAAGGACACCTTCCGGGGAGGGGTGTCCTGAAATGTGTCATATTCGTTGTAAGTGAAAACCCATCAGATGTTTTCGGCACAGATAATTGCACAATCGCTGCCTTTTTTCACCTGCCATATATCCGACTCAAAAAAAAGACGTCTCCGGTTGGGGACGTCCTGAACCCGATCAGCAAATTCTCTGAAAACACCTGAATCCCACTTCTGGCCCCCTTCGGCTCCCGGCCAGCGCTGCTGTCCGGTCGTCGAGCCCCACTCCGCCAGGGCGGCCGCTGCGCACCCGCCGGGCTCCGCCGAACCCCTCCGGGTTTCGGGCTGACGCTAGGGTCTGATGGCGAAGGTCAAGGGCTGCGGCTTCTCCGGCCGTGCCGTCCGGAACGCCTTCACCGCGCCGGCTGATGCCGTCGCTTTAATGGCGCCACGCCGTTCCGACGTGTCGGGTGTGTGCATCCTGTTCCCCCGGTGAAGCCATCCCCCGTGCGTCCTCACGCGGAGGGCTGCTTGTAGCACCGTCGGGTCGTCATCCAAGGGGTGAAATGCACTCCGCCAAAACTTTTTGCGGGGCGCAAAAACTTTCGTCTCCGCCCCTTTCCTTCCTCCCTTCGCCGTTGCTCCTTTTGCCCTTTGCCGCGAGAGAACTCACCAGGGAGATGGACAACCATCACCACAGGAGAGAACCAGGATGCACACACGAAACGTCAACGTCAAAACCGCCGCTCAAGAATCTTCCAGGAAGATGGGGGAAGAACAAAACCCTGTTTCTGTCGCACGGGAGTGGGTGGCTCAGGCCACTTCGCTGAAGGCGGGGGTCACCGTCACCCTGTCCGATGTGTCCCGATACGGCGACGTGCAGGTGGAGATCCGCACCAACGGAACGCTTAACTGGCGCGCCTGGTCGTTTGAACCGGATTTTCTTTTTGAACTGAAACGCAATCTGCAATACGTGCAGCTTTAACCGGAGGCCGGATGTCCGGCTCTAACCCAGAGAAGGAGGAAACATGCAGAACCTTAACACCCGTCCGGCGACCCGTAAGGTCGGGCAGAGCACCGAAATCGTGAAGCTGCTGCGCATTCAGGCCAGCGACACCCACGTGGTCGAGTTTGACAACGTGGACACCCGATTTAATGACTGCAACAACTGGCAGGTGATGGCAGGAGGCAAACGAGTCCTGTTCAGCAACCGCATGTATGAGCGTTTTTCAGATGTGAAATCGGGGATCGTGGCAACGATCAACGTTTGTGAAAACAGCGGCAGCGTAACGGATAAAGCGATGCTGGAAGGGGCAAAAGTCATGATGCAGCTTCTTGATGGCTATCCGTCCTTTGGAGCACTGGCAGCACACCCGAAACGCATTACCGGTTAACCGAGTGCCGTGACCGGATCGCACTCCGGCCACGGCTAACCACAACTATTACTGAGAGGTAAAAATCATGGTCGCCACCAATACTACGGCAAAAAAACCAGCTAAGACCACCCGTCAGACAAAATCTGCGGAAAAAATCGCGCAGTCTACCGAACAGAAGCTCGTCCAGCTGCTCGCTGATACGCCCGTGCAAATCTTCCCGTACTCCCGCCTGTCACACACGGGCTTAAACACGCGCATCATTCCGCATACCGATCGGGAAGTGGAAGAGATGGCAGACAGCATTCAGGCAATGGGCATCCTGCAAAACCTGATCGGTGCAGAACTGCCGGACGGTACGATCGGCATTGTCGGCGGGGAAGGTCGCCGCAGAGGCACAGGCATTCTGGTGATGCGCGGTGTTCTCGATGCAGACACGCCGTTTGTTCCGGTGAAAGTCCTGCCCGTGGAGATGGCTGTGGCGGCCTCGATGATCGAGAACGGTCGACGTAAAAACATGCATCCCGCCGAGCAGATTATCGGTTTTCGTACCCTTCAGCAGGAAGGTAAAACGGCTTCTCAGATCGGCGCACTGATGGGTTATCACCCGCGCCACGTTCAGCGCTGCCTGAAGCTGGCTAATCTTGCCCCCTCCCTGCTGGATGCGCTGGCGCGGGATGAAATCACCCTTGAGCATTGTGAAGTGATGACCCTTGCCGACACTCATGAACGGCAGCTACAGGTCTGGGAAGAAGCGAAGGCACAGTGGAACGGCAGTATGCCAATGCCCCATACACTTCGCAAAATGGTGACTGACGACAAGATGGCCATCAGCCACCCGATGTTTGAGTATGTGGGCGAGGAAGCCTATACCGCCGCTGGCGGTACGCTGACCGCCGATCTGTTCAGCGACAGGGACAGTACCTTTGCCGATGCGGCGCTGGTGAGATCCCTGCTGGCTGGCAAGCTTACCGTGCTCGCCGCTCGCGTTAAGCAGGAGCAGGGCTGGGGCTGGGCTGAGTTCCGCATGACGGAACTGCGCGCCAGCGGTGAGGACGGTGAACTGTACCGTTTTGCCATGCCGAAAGCTGTCCTGACGGAAGAAGAACAGAAGCGCGTCAGTGAGCTGGAAGAACAAATGGAAGCTACTGAAAACTACGATGACGAATACGAGCTTCAGCAGCAGATCGATGACATTTACTGCGAGGCGGAGTATCGCGAAGCCACGCCGGAATTTCGCGCCGCGCACGGTATCTGGGTGTCATGGGATGGTGACAATTTCCAGGTTCAGCCTGGTATCCGCAGGCTGACCGACGAAGACCGGGCAGAAGAAGAACAGGCGCGTCAGGAACGTGAAAACAACGTGATCAGACACACCACGCCTGAAATACCCGCTGACGCCTATCCGGCAACGCTGGTTAAGGCCATGTCTGCGGAGCGCACTCTCGCCGTTCAGGCAGAACTGGCGGGTCGCCCTGATGTATCGGTGGCACTCCTGACGTGGACGCTATGTCTTACGCTCTTTGACCGCACCCACGGCAAGCGCAATGAACCGCTGAAAGCCTCCGTGTCCTCGAATCAGTATCACCTTGCATCACTGGCTCCATCCGGTGAGGAAGGGAAGGCGCTGACGGCGCTCAAAGCACAGAAAGAGGCGCTTCAGGCAACGCTTCCCGAAAACTGGCATCTCGATTTCACCTGGCTGCTGTCATGGTCAGCAGAGCAGGTGAACACCCTGCTGGGATTCTGTGCAGCGCACGGTATCAACGGTATTCAGGAACGTATGTATAACCATACGCAGAAAAGCGAACTGGACGGGCTGGAAGCGGCGCTGGACTTTGACCTGCGCAAATGGTGGCAGCCGGATGCTGAGAGCTACTTCGGTAAGCTCACGATTTCCCAGATTGGCAAAGCCTATGAAGAAGCCGGACTCAGCGCCCGTGCGGGTGAAGTTGTGAAACTCAAGCGCCGCGATGCGGCGAAGGCAGCCGAGCAGGATCTGAATGCTCAGGGCTGGCTGCCTGACTGGATGGTGCGCCCAGCGCCAGCCGCTGAGGCTGAAGAAGCCACCGAAACCGACGCTGACACCACTGACCACGCTGCTTAATACCGGAGGCCGCCGCCTTCGGGCGGCGGGAACAGACATGACCATGCAATATGACCTGAACCGAATTAACACCCTGACCGCATCCGACCTGGAGTTTATCCGCCAGCAGGGCGAAGACGCGCGCCGCGCACTCAGCGACGCCGTGACCGGCCTCCTGTCCACACCTGAAGGATGGTGCGTCTGCGCCGAGTTCCGCAGCGAGTTCGGCGGCTTCTTCCCTGTCCAGTGCCGCTTCAGCGCGGACGGCAGTGATGACTGGCATCTGTGCGTGTGCAGCCCCGGCGAAGTCTCGCCGTACTGGATTCTGGTGCTGCTCTCCTCCGGCGGTGAAGTGGTGCGTACCCTTTACCAGAGCGACACGCTCCAGCCTGACCGGATAAATCAGCTGATCGCGCAGCTGGCAGGTATGCGCCGCTTTAACTGCACTGCCCGCACCGTGGTGAAGCTGATGAATGTGGAGGTGACAGCATGATCCCGTCCTCACACGCGCTCGTTTCCCTGAAGCCCGCCCGTCAGGCAGCAATACAGGCTATCAGCCATGTTGAGTCTGCCCGCGAACGCGGCGCACGACTGCCCGCCATGCCGTATGTGCGTACCTTTCTGCGCCTTCTTACGGGCAGCGGTCGCCTCAACGCCACGGTGGCCAATAAAATACCTGGCCTGCACTGGGTACCAAACAACCGCCATTCGAACCTGAAACAGGTCGAGGAGGCACTCAACACCATGATCGCCACCGGAGGGGAAGCCTGCCCGCTGCCGCTCACGATTGACGTTCAGGCCGAGCTATTCCCTGAAGTCATGCACACCCGCACGGGTCGACGGCTGCACAGATCCGGCAATAAGACCACGCGTCAGCTTCGCCGCCAGTCCCGTGAGTACGAACAGCGCTGGAAACTGCGCCAGAACCTGCTGGAACAGGCAAAAGTCGATCTGAATTTTCAGTCACCGGAAACCGTCTGCACCTGGTATACCCGGTGGAGCGACGAGTTTGACGCGGCAGAGCTGGCCACACCGTTCTGGAACTGGCAGACGCGGTTCGCGTCGCTGAAGGAACTTGACTGGCTTCGCATGAGCGGCGACCCGCTGTATTCAGTCATGTACCAAATCCCGTTTATTGTCCGGGAAACACCTGAGCACATCCGGGTCGCTGAACGCTGGCAGATACCGAACAAGCTGCGTTATCAGCAGGGGGCAGAATGAGAAATAACCCCCGTAAAACGGAGCTGAAGGTCGCCCGCAGCCAGCGAAATAAGCTCCGTACCATGTCCGCAAAGCTGAAAGAAATGTGTTGCGAGTGGGACGGACTGAGTGGCTGGCTGGAAACCGAAAGCGAGCAGCTGGCTGAGAGTATAGACAGGCACCTTGAGGCGCTCGAAGACCAGATCCGTGAATGGTCAGAAGGTACGGATAACCGGGAGGGATATTGAACATCATCAGTCGCAGGTTCGACAAAAAAGAACCCGGAACCGTGTTCCGCCATGCTGAAAGCGGGAAGATCATGTATCGTCTCGATGCCCGGCTGGAGCGGGATGACTGGGAGATAGTGCAGGCGATAATCAGCCTTGTCTATAACGCCGGCGTGGCCGCCGGAAGCAAACAGCGAGCCGCTGAAATTCGTGAGGCTCTGGGGATTTCAGGAACTGAATGACGCGGAAAAACGATGAGGATTTATACAGTTTTCAGACTGTTATTCCTGGGCAGATGATCGACGACGGGATATAATGGCGATGGCGCTTGAGGCTTTTTGCCTCATGACGTGAAGGTGGTTTGTTACCGTGTTGTGTGGCAGAAAGCAGAAAGCCCCGTAGTTAATTTTCATTAACCCATGCACGGCGCCCATTTAGTTGGACTCTCAAATTGGAGAGTCCCATGTCAAGACGTAAGTACACCTTTGAACAGCGCCTCGAAGTGGTTATGCACTATTTAGCTACTGATGAAGGCTATCGCTTAACATCAGCTCGCTTTAACGTTCCCAGAACCCAGGTAAGAATATGGGTTGCAGCCTATGATGTTTATGGAGAAGAAGGTCTGAAGCCCAGAGATAAGGGCGTATCAATCGATCCCGAAATCAGAATTGAAGCTGTGAAAGCGGTGCTATCCGGTCAGATATCTCAGACACAGGCCGCGACTAAATTCAATGTTGCAGGTGCGTCATCTGTCGCCAAATGGCTAAAAGTGTACAAAGAGCAGGGTGAAGAAGGGCTTCGCTCACTCAAGGTAGGCACAAAAAGGGTATCTTACATGGCTGAACACCCTGAACTTATTGAAGCCGCAGAGGAACGATCAAAAGAGCAACGAATTCTTGAACTGGAAAGGAAGGTCAAACGTCTTGAATTACGGATACTTTATCTTCAAAAGCTGAAAGCCTTAGTTCGGTAAGAGATAAGGTTCGTGTTGTTGACGAACTAAGGCAGCATTACCCACTTGATCAGTTGCTGAGTACCGCCCGTATACCCAGGAGCACGTTTTACTATCATCTTAAAGCACTACGCTCTCCGGGAAAATATGATGAAATAAATCGTCGAATCAGCGAGATATATGATGAAAATCAGGGCCGCTATGGCTATCGACGGGTAACGCTGGCGCTCAGAAGAGAAGGGGGACTGATCAACCACAAAGTGGTTCAACGCCTGATGAATGCTCTTGATCTTAAAGCCGCTATCAAAGTAAAGCGCTATACCTCCTGGCGTGGCGAACGTGGGTGTGCTGCTGACAACCTCCTGCAACGTAACTTCAAAGCCAGCCGGCCCAACGAAAAATGGGTCACAGATGTCACCGAGTTCGCCGTCAACGGCCGCAAACTCTATCTTTCTCCGATCATCGATCTCTTTAATAACGAAGTCATTTCCTACAGTATCTCAGAACGCCCCACAATGCCGATGATTGACGACATGTTGATTAAGGCATTTGCCAGAATGGACGCCAACAGCAGACCAGTACTTCATTCAGATCAGGGTTGGCAGTACCGGCATCGGTGGTATCAGTATCAGTTGCGGGAGTTTGGGGTTCTGCAAAGCATGTCCCGCAAAGGAAACTGTCTGGACAATGCCTGCGCTGAGTGCTTTTTCGGGACGTTAAAATCAGAATGCTTCTACACCCGTAAATTCAACGATGTTGATGAGCTGAAGGTTGTTCTTGAGGATTACATTCGTTACTACAACACGCGGCGAATCAGTCTTAAATTTAACGGCCTCAGCCCGGTTGAATACCGCCTGAAGACCTACCCGCTGCGGCTTTAGCCACGTTATCCTGATTTCACCTGGGCGGTCTGATGTTAACAAGGGTGTTACGCGGCCGGACGGCCCTCAGCAGTATTGATACCAGCCCTGTTGTTGCGGGGCGTTTCTGATGTTCCGGACACGGCCAGGCTGAAATGAACAGCATTCAAAATGAGCAAAAAGTGCTTCTCGTAAAAAATTTACAAATCTTTTTTGCAGGAAAACATGCCTCTAATTCGCAACAGGAAGCCCGGAGAGCGATTCTTCGTTATGCATAAGGCCAATTGTGTTTCAACAGTAAAAACTGTTTCTGAGGCTTTTGGTTGCGAATAGTGGGCTATTAACGCGTATTCCCGTAACGCTGAAAAGTAATGAATAGCTATGAATAGCAGTGACCTTGCAGGTAAACGTCAGGTTTATTACTATTCAGGCATCGATACTGACCGGAACCACTCAACACTGGTATGTTGATGGGGTATTGATGTCGGAGAGTAATCTCCCCCAGCCTAAGAGCGGGATATCCAAAGACACAGACCGGAACCCAACAAGAGTGGATAACATCGATGATCTACTCTGGTGAAAAGGCGCTGATATCAGCGCCTTTTTGCTTTTCTGGACGTGTAAACCGTCTGTCCATTCAGTCGCAGATGTGCGACATATGCAAATTTCATGGGCCTACTCTTTGGTATGGAGTGTCGTCCCCACTGATTGACTTCATAAGCTGATACAACATAAAGCTTTAAGCCGTTCGGGTGACCGTTGTCCTTACGCAAGTCAAAGAAGATCGCATAGTCATTTACCTCCATATAATGATACATCTCATTGTTTCCCTTATTGATATGGGGAACAACGTAGGAGGTCAGAAGATTTGTTGAAAGCATCTGCGGCAGGTTAAGACTGGCAGCATATCTGTCAGCACAGAAAAATCGATCCGGTGGAATTTCCGGTCCGTTTCCTTTCTGGTCAGAAAAGACATGATTGCTGTAGTTGATTGTTATCTGTACGGGGTCAGGGATATTGGCGATTTCTGCCATAAACGTCAAAGGCGCGAGGTGCTTCATACAGTAGCTTTTTCCATTAAAGGAAAGATTTTTATGTGCGCCTTTCACTGTTATCCCTTACGAATCCAATGGAGCGGGAATTGTATCACAACCCCATGCGGGGCAGATGCGCCCGAGATGTAAAAGATGTGCATAGAGTACGCGCATGGCCGGCCTCACTGGCTGTTATCCTGAAGAGGCCAACCATGGTTACTATGTCTCCCTGTCAGATTTTGGCCTGATTTACCCGTGCGGACAGTGCCTGATGACTTTCCTTACGTTCGCTGTATCGGTCAGCCAGATAATCAGTCTGCCCTTTCAGGAGCAGGGTGATCTTAAATAATTCCTCGGTGACGTCGACGATACGGTCATACCAGGAAGAGGGTTTCATACGTCCGTTCTCATCGAATTCCTGCCATGCTTTGGCTACTGATGATTGGTTGGGGATAGTGAACATCCTCATCCAGCGTCCAAGAATACGCATCTGGTTCACGGCATTAAAAGACTGCGAGCCGCCACAAACCTGCATTACCGCAAGGGTTTTTCCCTGCGAAGGGCGAACCGCGCCTTCACTTAACGGGATCCAGTCGATTTGTGCCTTCATAACCGCGCTCATTGCCCCATGCCGCTCCGGCGAGCTCCACACCATCCCGTCACACCATCTGACCAGGCCGCGTAATTCGGTGACCTTAGGGTGCGTGTCCGGCGCATCATCCGGGAGGGGTAAACCGGAGGGGTTAAAGAGTTTCACCTCCGCGCCCATCGCCGTCAGCAGGCGACCGGCTTCCTCCGCGGCAAAGCGGCTGTAGGAGCGTTCCCTTACTGAGCCATACAGGATCAGAATCCGTGGCGGCTCCTGCAGGTGCAGGCGTTCGGCAATGTGTTGATCAAAGCATTCAGTATTCAGGGCAGGAAATTGTTCCATTTGTCTCCTCCGGAGAGAACAGATGATTTCAAAATTAATACATATGATTTAACATATGTGTATTCTAAAGGGAACGGAGTGAAAAATGCTACAACCTGTTCAGCTTTTCAAAATCCTGTCGGATGAAACCCGGCTCGCCATCGTCATGCTTCTCCGGGAGTCCGGAGAACTGTGCGTCTGCGATATCTGTGCGGCCACCTCCGAATCGCAGCCCAAAATATCGCGACATATGGCTATCCTGCGCGAGGCCGGGCTGGTACTTGACCGTCGGGAAGGCAAATGGATCCACTATCGTCTGTCACCCCACATACCGGCATGGGCAGCAGAGACAATCATGACGTCCTGGCAGTGTATGCGGGAGGATGTGCGTGAATGGCTGGATAAATCAGCCTGCACCTCCTGCTGAGAAAGAAAAACACATTTACATAATCATATATAACGGAGTCTAAGATGCTTTTGGCAGGGAGTATATTTTTGCTGACGCTGGTATTGGTGATCTGGCAACCCAGAGGCCTGAGTATTGGCTGGAGCGCGAGTATCGGGGCTGTGCTGGCGCTGGGAACCGGTGTCATCCATATCGCTGATATTCCCGTTGTCTGGAATATCGTCTGGAACGCGACAGCGGCATTTATTGCGGTCATCATCATCAGCCTGCTGCTCGATGAGTCCGGCTTCTTTGAATGGGCCGCACTGCACGTCTCCCGCTGGGGTAACGGACGTGGCCGCTTGCTGTTCACCTGGATAGTCTTGCTCGGTGCCGCTGTCGCTGCGTTGTTTGCCAATGATGGCGCCGCGCTGATCCTGACGCCGATTGTGATTGCGATGCTGCTCGCACTGGGGTTCAGCCAGGGCACGACACTGGCCTTTGTCATGGCTGCAGGATTTATTGCAGATACGGCCAGCCTGCCACTCATTGTTTCTAACCTGGTTAATATCGTCTCGGCGGACTTCTTCGGTCTGGGCTTTACGCAGTACGCCTCCGTTATGATCCCCGTGGATGCGGCAGCGATTGCGGCCACGCTGATCATGCTGCATCTCTTCTTCCGCAGGGATATTCCGGCAACGTATGACGTTTCGCTGCTGAAGACGCCTGCCAGTGCGATCAAGGATCCGGCAACCTTCAGGGCGGGCTGGATTGTCCTGTTATTGCTGCTTGTCGGTTTCTTTGTTCTGGAACCGCTGGGGATCCCGGTCAGTGCGATAGCGGCGGCTGGCGCAGCAGTGCTGTTTGTGGTGGCGAAAAGAGGCCATGCCATCAACACCGGGAAAGTCCTGCGCGGTGCGCCATGGCAGATCGTTATTTTCTCGCTGGGCATGTACCTCGTGGTCTATGGCCTGCGCAATGCAGGGCTCACGGAGTACCTGTCTGGCGTGCTGAATCTGCTGGAAGACAAGGGGTTATGGGCAGCGACGTTCGGCACCGGCTTCCTGACGGCATTTCTCTCATCAGTGATGAACAATATGCCGACGGTACTGATTGGCGCGCTGTCGATTGACGGGAGTACGGCGACCGGCGTCGTCAAAGAGGCAATGATTTATGCCAATGTGATTGGCTGCGATTTAGGCCCGAAAATCACCCCGATTGGCAGTCTGGCAACCCTGCTGTGGCTGCATGTGCTTGCCCAGAAAAATATAAAGATTACCTGGGGATATTACTTCCGTACCGGCATTGTTATGACTGTGCCGGTGCTGTTTGTCACTCTGGCCGCGCTGGCGTGGCGGCTCTCTGTCACTTTGTAATGAGATACTGATATGAGCAACATTACCATCTATCACAACCCGGCCTGTGGCACCTCACGCAACACGCTGGAGATGATCCGTAACAGCGGCAACGAACCAACGATAATTTATTATCTCGATACGCCCCCGACCCACGATGAGCTTATTAAACTTATTTCAGATATAGGAATTACGGTACGTGCATTGCTGCGTAAGAATGTTGAGCCTTATGAGCAACTGGGACTTGCAGATGACAGGTTTACCGATGAGCAACTGATAGAATTAATGCTGCAGCATCCAATTCTTATCAACCGGCCAATTGTTGTCACACCTGTAGGAACCCGCCTGTGCAGACCTTCAGAGGTGGTACTGGAAATTATTCCGGAACCTCAGCAGGGTGCATTCACGAAAGAAGATGGCGAAAAGGTTATTGATGAGGCAGGGAAGCGGGTGAAGTAATAAGCAACGAAATGGATAATTCGATTGCGGAACACGTTATTTAGCTTTAACAGCAAACAAAAAAGAGCCCATGTATTCCATGGACTCTTTCTGAGATGCCTCGATTATTCTGTCCAACTTTTGGGGGTCAGTACACCCACGAGGCCACCTGTATGCCTAGACAACATCAGGATAGCCTCTTAGATGCCGCGAGGCAAGGAGAAGAAGGCCTGTGTTAACACCAAGCTGTAATGTCCCCTTTGAACCATTCTAAAATGTCCCCAGACAATTCTCTGGGGGATTTTTCATGATCAAAGAGACTGTTACGATGAGTCATAAGGAACTCGACCGACTTCACATTATTCAGGAGTCACTTAATCGCCATATTACTCAGGAACAAGCTGCGGCACGCATTGGCATTTCTATTCGGCAGGTTAAACGTCTGGTGCAACGGTATAGAAATGAAGGGCCTTCTGGTCTAGTTTCCCGCCGACGTGGAAAGCGTCCCAATAATTCCTTTTCTACCGAATTCAGAGCAACAGTAATTTCACTCCTCAAAGGCCGCTACGCTGATTTTGGACCTACGCTTGCGTGCGAAAAATTGCGCGAGATACACGGCTTGTGTTTATCCATTGAAACTCTCAGGAAGTGGATGGTAGAGGAGGGCATATGGCGCGAACGTCGTCGTAAGTTTGCCCGAATTTATCAGCGCCGGATGCGGCGCCCATCCTACGGTGAACTCATCCAGATTGATGGCTCGCCTCATGACTGGTTTGAAGGTCGGGGCCCCAAATGCACACTGATAGTCTTTATCGATGATGCTACCAGCGCTCTGATGGCGCTACGATTCGCTCCTGCAGAAACAACCCGGGCTTACATGGAAACCCTCCGGGGTTACCTTAATGATCATGGCGTACCACTGGCTCTCTATTCTGACAGACACAGTATATTCAGAGTAAATAACCCGGAGCGGGAAGGAGAGTTGACTCAGTTCACACGTGCGATAAAGACACTGGGCATCGAGCCAATCCATGCCAACAGCCCGCAGGCAAAAGGGCGGGTAGAGCGTGCCAATCAGACACTGCAGGACAGGCTGGTCAAAGAAATGCGGCTTCAGGGTATCAGTGATATTGAAACAGCAAACGCATGGTTGCCGACCTTTATTGAAGCCTATAACAACCGGTTTGCTACGCCGCCTCGTATTGCTGATAACGCCCATCTTGATGTACACCATTCTGAAGAGGAACTGGGTTATATCTTCAGCCTCCAGGCGAAGCGCGTTCTCTCCAAAAATCTCACTTTCCAGTACAAAAGCAGTGCGTTTCAGATTCGCAGTGAAGGCCGGGGATATCGACTTCGGCATTCGGTTGTCACGGTATGCGAAAGCTTTAACGGTGAAATTAAGGTTCTGTATGATGGGAAAGCGTTGGGATGGGAAAAATATGTTGATGGCCCGGAGCCTATACCACTGGATGATGAAAAAAGTGTCCATGAACGTGTGGATAATGCCCGTTTTGATTTACGCTCAAAATTCTACGTAAAACCTAAAGCTGACCATCCTTGGCTCACGCGCCGCACGCAAAGTAATCAGCAAGTGAAGCCCCCTAAATTACCCAGAAAGAAGACTGATCCCGATAAAATGGACTGAAACCAGGCGTTATTCAGTTGAGTGCATATCCAGTCATAGGATAGATTCTTACGTAGCGTTTCTGGCGTGCATTTTCGGGTGGTTTGTTACTGTTTTTAACGGGGACACGTCAGAAACGCGCTCAGGCCGTCTGAGCGGTACGCGTAAATGAGACGTTATGGTAAATAGTCATCTTGTCAGTGCTATGCTTGGCATAAACACAATTCTGGATGGTGAAGCATGATTAGTTTTGATCTTGGAAGCGATGGATTCAAAGCGGAGTGTAGTGATAACGATACGGCAGAAATAATTGTCGCTAGCGCTGTTGGTGTTGCCGTAGTCGCCCTAGCCTCTGCGGGCGCTTATGCCATTGTGAACAAAGTGTCTGAGTCGGTAATTCAGTTGATTGAAGAGTGATTATTTAGTTCGATATCTTTACAAGCTTAAGCCAAAAGCTCGCCATGCGAGCTTTTTCATGCTCTTCGTATTATGCGACGTTATGGTAAATAGTCTGAACTAATGTCAGCGAAGAGCGGACGTTGGTAGATTACAATTAACAGCTGTCGGGTCACGAGATGTTTTTTTTGATTGTTACTCAAATACAATTCTCTCCGAAGACTGAGGATACATCGACCATTTATCATAATTGCTGTGGCAGAAAGGAATGTTTTTCTGCCACATACGGGGTCAGTTTACTTTTGGAAAGTCCACCACGGTGTCATTCACACGGTTGACCATATTCGTAAACAGAATCGCACTGACTGCACTGATGACTTCTACTACCTGTCGATCGCTAAAGCCTGCTGCCAGAAAACGACTGACGGTTTCTTCTGGTAAGGTGTTGCGGGTCGTCACCAGAGTTTTTACAAATTTGACCAATGCATCAATATGCGGATCTTCCGGGAACTCTCCCCGGCGTAATGCCTTAATTTGCTCAACGCTGTAACCTGCCATTTTCCCGGTTAACGTATGCGCCGCCAGACAGTAATCACATCCTGACACTTCACTGACCACAAGGTTAACGGCTTCAATTTCCTGTTTATTCAGCTGGCTTTTCGCCAGCGTGGCGTTGTGTGACAATGCCTGACCCAGAATGTCGGGGGCGATCCCGATGGTCTGGTAGGCATTCGGGACTTTACCCATCGCTCGTTTAATGGCGCTGAAGAGATCTGCAGTCTTGCCAGTAGCATTTTCAGGTTGTACGGAAGTTAAACGGCTCATCATTTTTTCCTTTCAGTTTAGGGTTTCGCCGTATCGGCCATGAGCACATAATAGGGCTTACCAGGCAGGCAGGTAGGCCGTATCGTCTCGATTATTTGTCTTATCGTCTCAGGAGCCAGAGTGGACAACCTCAGTCGTTTGCTTTCCTTATTTACTCCAGCATGTAGCGTTAATCTTCACTGCCGTTTTGCCGGGCGCTGGGATGTCGACCACCCGCAACAAGCCGCCGGTATTGTGCCCTGGCATGTCATTCTTCGTGGCGAAACGCGGCTCATTGTTGAAGGAAAGACGTTCGATGTGCGCGCCGGTGATATCATTCTGTTCCCGCACGGATCCCCGCATTTATTGCAAAGCCTGGTGGACTGGGGGCAGGTTGTTCCTGCTCAGGTCAACAATAATGGCATTGTCACTGATGTGTGGACGGAAGGACCGGGGCCTGCGGTTGAGGTATTGTGTGGAGAGTTTCATTTCGGGCCGGGTTATCGCTGGATGTTCGCCGATGAAACGGTACTGATCCATCTCCGTGCCGATGAGCAACACGATTGCCCTGAGCTGGAAACGCTGCTGGTAATGCTGGTACGCGAAAGTCTGGGTGGTTTACCGGGCGGTGCGAGTATCGTTAAGGGGCTGGCAGATACGTTGCTCGCGCTAATCCTGCGTATTTTGCTGTCGCTGCACGAGCCTCCTGCGGGTGTTTTACGGCTACTGAGCGACAAACGTCTTGCTCCTGCCGTTCTGGCCGTTATCGCTGATCCTGCATTGCCATGGACGATGGAGTCGATGGCGCAACGCTGTTTTCTCTCACGCGCCACCTTCGCCCGCCACTTTTCACACAGCTATCATCAGACGCCCCAAGTCTGGCTCAACCAGTTACGTATGGTGTTAGCGGCAAGACTGCTTTCAGAAGAGAAAAATCTGACAGCAGAGAGAGTGGCTGAACAGTGTGGTTTTTTGTCTCTGTCGTCTTTTTCTAAAGCGTTCAAAAAAACCTATGGCATAACGCCTGCTCTGCACCGTAAACGTGGGTAGAGTGAACCATGCCGTAAATTAACGCCCTGCGCGAAGCGACTGAGGTGGAATGCCATACCCGCGAATAAACACCTCCCGCATATGTCGTCTGTCGCGAAAACCGGACTCGCGGGCAATGGCATCCAGTGATAGGCGGCTTTGTTCAATCATTAATCTGGCAGCCTCAAGTCGGAGTCCTTCAATGGCTTTTGCCGGAGATTTACCCGTCTCCTGACGAAAAAGGCGGCTAAGTTGGCGGGCACTGATATGTACCGCATCTGCCAGCAGTTCCACCGTCAGTGTTTTGTGCAGATTATTACGGGCATATTCCAGCGCAGTTTGCAGACGGTCTGAGCGGGGTGCCAGGGCAAGAATTTCTGAATGCTGCGTCTGACCGCCGGAACGGCGCTGGTTCATTACCAGACGATGTGCCACAGTACGGGCAATGTCTGCGCCGAGATCTTTCTCCACCATGCCGAGTGCCATATCCAGCCCGGCTGTCATGCCAGCCGATGTCCAGATAGTGTCATCAATAATAAAAATACGATCATCTTCAAGCTGAATAGTGGGATGTCGCGAAGCCAGGCTGTGTGAGTGTGCCCAGTGCGTAGTGGCGCGTTTTTGCTCCAGCAGCCCGGCCTGTGCCAGTACAAATGCCCCGGTGCAGATCCCGGCAATCCGGCGCGTCTGGCGGGCGGTGGCTTGCAGAAAGTGAATGACACCCGGGCTAGCCGGTTCATCCACTGGCGATAATACGCCCGCCACCAGCCAGGTATCCACCTGCGTTTCCTCGCTCAATTTTGCCGAGTCTACACCAATACCCGAAGAAGAACGTACAGTCCCACCGTGTTCGGAGTAGACCTCGGGTTGATAAAACGGACTTTCAGTCACCAGATTGGCAAACTCAAATACCGTCAGCGTAGACAGCGCCAGCATCTGGAAATGGTCGGCAATGATGAGTCCTAAACGGTGCATCTCAACTCCTTTATGACAGGTGAACCGCCTGATATTTCGCAGAACGTGCTCGTAACCATTCAGACGTCCACAGACTGGCCAGTGCCAGCAGCAGGAACAGGACTGAGCTTATCATTACTCCGTAAAACCCCGACAGCGGATAAAGCCATGATGCCACCGCCGACCCAAAACCAATACCGCAGAACATAAAGGCGCTGGTTAACGCCAGCGAAATTCCACGCGTTTCCGCGGTCGAGATCTCCACAATACGTCGCTGTTGAGTGGGCCATAACAGGTCAGTGGAGAAGGCCCAGACCACCAGCAGGATATACAACAATGACAACTGAGCAGGTAGCAGAATAATAATCAGCATATCCGCAACCAGTAAGGTCAGACCGGCAACCAGTAATTGCTCTGCACTGTAGTGGCGTGCGGCGCGAGTAACAAAAAGATTCCCCACAATACCCGCAATGCCGATAACAGCCAGCGCTATCGATACGGAAGATATATCCCCCTGCCAGCGATCTCGGATAATCGGAGAGATAAAGGCATACATATCGTATACACCGGAGGTGATAAAAAAGACCACCAGAAAGGCTGTCAGCGTTTTCCCCTCTGTAAGTACCCGGGCGACCTGCCGCAAATGAATATCGGCACCTTTGACCTCGTTCGGAACCAGAATCCACACTCCCGCCGCCGTCACCAGGCTGACCAGTGTGACAAGCATGAACAGCAAGCGAGCCCCCCAGGCGCTGGCTACCCATGTCGCAAGCGGAATACCGACCATGCTGGCCATCGACACCCCGAGCAGAATAGTGGCAATGGCACTGCCACGCTCTTTCGGCGCGACCAGAACTGGGCCTATCAACGATGCCCCCAGCCCCATCACAATCCGCGAAGCCACCAGCAGCTTGTAGTCTGGAGCAATGGCAAATATAAAGGCCCCGAGCCCAAATACCAGCATGCCTGCCAGCACCTGTGTTCTGCGCATCAGCTTGCCGAACAGTACCTGCGCCAGCGGTGCGCCCAGCGCAAATGTCAGACCAAAAATAGAGAGCAGGCGGGCACTTTGTGCATCGCTTATCCCCCACTCCTGAGAAATCGAACCCAGGCTGCCCGCCACGGAAAGTGAACCCGTCGCCTGAATAAAATACGCCAGACTTAGCGCCCATAACGCGCGCCTTTGAGATGTTGTCAGATGATTTTGCATCATAAACTCCAGGGATGGGGCAGTTACCTGCCCCTGAGTCGGTCAGGCAACCGGAATGGGGTTATCTACCATTGACTGATTAAACGCGTTCACCATCTCGTGTTCGTTCACACCCGGATTCGCACGTGCAGGGAGCACACTATCTACAATCACTTCAATGGAATCTGTCGCCAGTTTGTCAAAAGTTTGCTGGATAAAATCAGCTACCGGCATCGCACGGGAATCACCGCTTTTGTAGATCAAATCGGTATCGACCCAAGGCGGTGAAATCTCGATCACATTCACACCGGCATCGCGCAGTAAAAAACGCTGCGACAGGGTATAAGAATGAATCGCTGCTTTGGTTGCTGAGTAGAGTGCATTCGTCACCAAGGGTAAAAAAGCCAGAATCGAACTGTTGTTGATCAATACCGCATCCGGTTGTTGTTTCAGGTGCTCAACAAAGGCTGAACTGACCCGAACAGTGCCCAACAGGTTCGTGTCCAGTAAGGTGGTGGCCATATCGTCATCCAGTTCGGCAGCTGGATTATCGAAGGGCATAATGCCAGCGTTATTGATCACCACATTCAGGGCCGGATAGCGGGAGAGCACCTCTTTCGCCGCCGATTTAATGCTGGATACATCGGTGACATCCAGTACCACGGAATCCATTCCCGGATTGGCGGACGTAACCGTGTCAAGAAGAGCTTTACGACGGCCTGAAATGATCACCTGATTACCCATTTGATGAAATTTTTCTGCCATCTCGCGGCCAATACCCGACGTGCCGCCAGTGATAAAAATAGTGTTGCTTGTCAGTTTCATACGGTTATTCCTGTTGGCTAAATACAAGGCTAGTGAGTAAGTCCGGCACGATAACGGCCGGCGGGTACATTGCTGGAGAGGTGCGGGATCATAGCCTGGCGACTACTTTCCATCGCCTGCCAGTAAGCTTCGTTATGCAGTGACGGGATGGTGACAAATTCCCCGTTAAGAAAACCCGTAAGCGCCGCGTCCACCAGATCGTAAGCGCTCATTACTATTGACTTATCGAGTTGGTCAAGGGGTAAACCACCGTTATCCCAGAACGGCGTTGCTGTCGCGCCCGGCAGCACGGCCTGAAAATGGATGCCCTTTTCAGAGAGTTCATGATGCAGTGACTGAGTGAATGCCAGAACAAAGGCTTTTGTGCCACCGTACACGCCGTTAAGCAGTTCCGGCGCAAGGCTGACAATCGATGAGATATTGATGATGGCACCCACACCTCGCGCGACAAATCCGGGAACCACGCTGTAAGTCAGACGGGTCAGAGCAACGACATTGAGATTAATCATCGCCTGCATTTGATCGACATCGCTCGACAACAACGGCGTATGAGTTCCGACACCGGCATTGTTCACCAGGAGAGTAATGCTGGCATCGGCACGCAGTTTTTTCTCCAGAGCAGCAAGCTGTTGGGCATCACCCAGATCGGTTGCCAGCACTTCCACATTGCGGGCGGTGTCAGCAGTGATGTGACTCGCCATCTGATTTAGGCGGTTATGATTACGGGCGATAATGGTAAGGTCGTATCCCATGCGCGCCAGTCGACTGGCGTAAACGGCACCGATGCCGGTGGATGCACCAGTGATTACGGCAGTGCCTTTACCCGGTTGTGTTGCGACACTCATTGCAGACTCCTTTCGATCACCATTGATTCGATGAGAGAATCATAAGTGAGAAAGAAATGTCGTAAATGACAATTATGGTAGTTATTTAGGACATTGCGTATTTCTGTTCAAGTAACGGGCAGGAGAGAAAGTAACTATCGGGCTGCGGTTTCATTTCAGACACATAAGACTACTTACGGTGTGTAGTAATGTCCGCTCCTGGCACGGAGCGGACCAGCTAACTGAGCTGAAGGTCCGCTGTGAGCGAGAAGCGGAAGTTAGGGATCCATGTTTACATCGATGTGTTCTGAATCATATGGAACAGATCACCTGACGTTCTTGTTTTTCGGTTAGTGTGATTTATTTCTCTAAATATTCAATACGATAGCTGTATGCAAATCTATAAATAGCAATTGGTTTAATTTATGTTGTATTTCAGTTTGTAGAATAGAGACTAACCAAATACATAAGGATTGTTCTTTACATGAAAACATTAGTAATTGCCACCACCATTTTAATTGGTACTTTTCTAAGCGGTTGCTCTGTGCAAAATGATAAAACACAGTTTCAAGGCCTGGGTCTGACATATCAGTCCGATGTCAAAAAACTGGATAATGGGAACTACCTCACTGAGGTAGAAGCTGCTCCTGCTGCAGGTCGTATACGAGGCGCTATTGGCACTGCAACAAAAAAGGCTTCAGATTTCTGTAGGGTACAAAATAAATCTATGAAAGAAGTCAGAACTGATATTGATACACACTTACTTGTTAATGGCGTTGCTCGCCTGACGTTTAAATGCGTTTAAATATTCCTACGGTTTATGATTTTTCATAAAACTAAGGTGGCTGTTGTGAAATATGTTCTCTCTGCGCATATTCTTACGGCCACTAGGTGATAATATAGTTATCCCCTAAAAACGTCCCTTTCCCTGTTGGAGATATTCCGATATTCACCTATTTATACCAATACCTCCATTCTTCATTAAGGGCTAAGGAGCGGTTTGCTTGAGCTAGTAGTAACGTCCGTTCCTGGCACTAAGCGGACTGTGATCACACTTCTGACGTCTCGTTTTCTGACTTCCTTCGTGGCTTGCCCTAAGCATGTTGTAGTGCGATACTTGTAATGACATTTGTATTTACAAGAGGTGTGAGACATGGGTAGCATCAACCTGCGTATTGACGATGAACTTAAAGCGCGTTCTTACGCTGCGCTTGAAAAAATGGGTGTAACTCCCTCTGAGGCACTTCGCCTCATGCTTGAATATATTGCTGACAATGAACGTTTGCCGTTCAAACAGACACTCCTGAGTGATGAGGATGCTGAGCTCGTGGAGATCGTGAAAGAACGACTTCGCAATCCTAAGCCAGTACGTGTGACGCTGGATGAGCTCTGATGGCATATTTTCTGGATTTTGACGAGCGTGCACTAAAGGAATGGCGAAAGCTGGGCTCGACGGTACGTGAACAGCTAAAAAATAAGTTGGCTGAAGTGCTTGAGTCACCCCGAATTGATGCGAACAAGCTTCGGGGTATGCATGACTGTTACAAAATTAAGCTCCGGTCTTCAGGCTATCGTCTTGTATATCAGGTCATAGACGAGAAGGTTGTCGTCTTTGTGATTTCTGTCGGGAAAAGAGAGCGCTCGGAAGTTTATAGCGAGGCGGTCAAACGCATTCTCTGAAATAAAGCAGGACATCTCTGTTTCGCAGTAAAGGTGCCATTTCTGCTTTGCGTTGACAGGAGAAGAAGGCCATGAAACTGCCGCGAAACACCCTGCTCTGGTGCGTATTAATAGTGTGTCTCACACTGCTGATATTCACTTACCTGACACGGAAATCGCTCTGCGAAATCCGGTACAGGGACACGGACAGGGAGGTGGCAGCTTTTATGGCTTACGAATCCGCTAAGTAGCTAACCCCGGCGGGGGGAAACCCCCGCCATTCAGGGGCTGAGACTGTGTGGACATGCCTGAAGCGCCTTTATGAAGGGGTTGCCGGTTCGCCGGTAGCCCCTTTTTCCTTCCCGATGCGACCGCACGCCTGAACTTCCGGGAAGGGCTGTTCCCCTGCGGGGAACGGGGGAAGGGGGACGCGCCTTCGGCACCGTCCCTCTGCTCCCTCCGCCTTGCCCTCTCTCCTGCCTGATTTTGCTTAAGTCAGAGCACCACGAGTTACCTGCCTGTATCTGGCTTCAGCCTGGTTTTCCCTGTGTTCTTCATCCCGGGCATCATATCCGTCGTCCTGCTGGTTAACTTCCTCAGCTGCAGCTCCGTGGCCATAACCCGAAAACAGGGCAGGGCGATGGCCCCCTTCGGCTCCCGGCCAGCGCTGCTGTCCGGTCGTCGAGCCCCACTCCGCCAGGGCGGCTGCTGACGCACCCGCCGGGCTCCGCCGAATCCCTGCGGGTTTCGGGCTGACGCTAGGGTCTGATGGCGAAGGTCAAAAGCTGCGGCTTCTCCGGCCGTGCCGTCCGGAACGCCTTCACCGCGCCGGCTGATGCCGTCGCTTTAATGGCGCCACGCCGTTCCGACGTGTCGGGTGGCCTCGTCAGTCCGTTCTGTGGCTGCATACATTAATAAACAGGACTGGGAGGACGGATGTCAGCAGGCCAGGTATGAACTGAGTCAGATGTAATAACCTGACGATTAACCCCCACGCGGTACCACATTTTTTCATCACCCTTTTCAACGTTTCTTCTCTGATAACACACATCACCGAGCAGGTGATGCGATAACGGCCGGACAACACGCTATGAGCTTCGCAGGAAAAAACCTCACCCAGGGCGGGCAGATGCCGGTGCTCGATAAAATCACCCACACCCGTCATGAGTTCAATAAAACCGATGCCTGGGAAGCCGGGATGGTGGTTAAACGCGGCGATCGTTACCAGGACGTGCTGGCCGTTGACCGCAACGGCAGTACGGTCACGGTACGCGATGAGGAGGGGAAGATTGGACTGTATTCCCTGAAGGAACTCATCACCGGCGACGTGCAGCTGTTTCGCCGCAGCGAGAGGGAAGTCCGTGCCGGCGATCTGCTGAAGTTCACGGCGACAGACAAGGAGCAGGGACAGATGGCCAGCCAGCGCTATACGGTCGAGTCGGTCAGCGAAACGGGCAATATTCGTCTGAAGGGGGAAAACGGCCGCATTACCATCAATCCTCAGGCGGTCAGGGCGCAGCAGCATATTGACTACGGCTGGGCCGTCACCGGGTACGGTGCTCAGGGGGCCAGTAGCGACTATGTCATTGCGCTTGAGGGCACGGAAGGCGGGCGTAAGGCACTTGCCTCCCGTTGCGCCTTCTACATCTCGGCCTCGCGCGTGAAAGAGCACGTCCAGATTTATACCGACGGGAAGGCGGACTGGGTTAAGGCGGTAAAAACGCCGGAGCGGGATATCAAAACGGCGCACGATGCGCTGGCGCCAGAAACGCAGCGTAAACAGGCGAAAGCCATCTGGGCAATGGGACAGCCGGTGAATAAAACGGCCATGGGCCGCGCCTGGGTGCGCCATCAGGGCATGCAGGACGCGTCACTGACGGCAAAAATCATCCCGGCCACCCGGCGCTTTCCCGAACCGGCGCTGGCGCTGCCGGTGTATGACAACAACGGCCGGAGTGCGGGCCTGGCTCTGGTTTCCCTGGTTGCCAGCCCGGAAGGGCGGATGACACAGGGGGAGACCCGGATGGTCATGACAGAACGTGCCCGTGGTGCGGTACTGCAGCGAAGCCAGTCAGGCAACACGATTGTGGCCAGTGACCTGGCGGCCGCGCTTGATGCAGTACGACATCACCCGAAGGATGGTGTGGTCTGGCAGACCGGCGATGAGCCACCATCAGCACATCTGCTGAAAGTCAGCGGAGGTATCGTTACGGAGGCCGCATCAGAACACAAACTGATCCGTGACCAGGAGGAAACCACACGACAGACGGAAAAAGACATGCTTAACAAAGCCGTTAAAGCGGAAAAAGAAAAGAGTGAGACTCAGGAGCGTATTGTTGTGCCGGTGGAGGACGCGGTGCGTATTACGCCCGGGATGCTTGAGGTTGACGACCGGAATGAGCCAACGATTCCTGCCGGAAAAGTGCTCATTCAGGTTGCCAGCTCGGACAGCGTTAGCCACGATGAGATTGGCCGTCATATCAGGGCAGAAAAGGAACCATTGGCCAGCAAAGTTGCTTCGGAACGTGCGGGAGTCAGCCGCATTGTGAATGAGCTGGCCAATACCGAGCGGGATATTATCCGGCAACCCGAAAATAGCGAGCGCGGCCGCATGCCGGAGCGAGAAGAACAGACCCTCACCCGTACCATTCAGAAAGAACGTTAATCTCCCTTTTAACCATGAGACTCAGACGATGAAAGTACACAAATTAGCTGCATTAATAGTTACAACATACATAGGCTTTATTGCAACGGCACACGCTTCGGCCCCGCAGCTAGTCTTCAGCCCGGAGCAGGAGGCCCGTATCGGGGAAATCGCAGCAGACTACCTGGTGTCCCACCCGGAGATACTGGTAACGGTCAGTCATAAGCTGCAGGAACAGCAGGAGGCACGTAAGCAGAAGATGTTTGCACTCAGCGTGATGGAGAATCAGGCGAACCTTCTGCATGATCCGGACACACCGGTTTACGGTCCTGATAATGCAAAGGTCGCGGTGATTGAATTCTTTGATTACCAGTGCGTGTTCTGCAGCCGCTTCGCGCCGGAGCTGGAGAAGGTCATGAAAGCGCAGCCGGACGTCCGCTACCTCTTTAAGGAGTGGCCAATTTTTGGTGGTCGCTGGGAAGCCTCACTTCAGGCAGCGCAGCAGGGGCTGACGGTCTGGCAAAAGAAAGGGCCGCAGGCCTATGTCACCTATCACAATGCCATCTACGCCACCGGCCATAATGAAGGCAAGCTGACGGCGGAGGATATTCACGGGGCAGCGTCAAAGGCGGGGCTGACCACTCCAGCTCCTGGCGACCATACCGCGTCCCTTGAGAAAAATAGTAACCTGGCAGAGGCGCTGGGACTCACCGGAACGCCGGGGATCATCGTCATGCCCGTTAGCGGAGCCACTCCTGACACCATCACGGTCTTCCCGGAAGCCGTTACCGCTGAAAAACTCCAGGCTGCAATCCGGAAAGCCACCAGGGTGAAATGATCCTCAGTCCGAAGAACGTCTCCCGCCAGAGACTGTTTTTCATGTTCCGCGCGTAAATGCCATCTTCCTGTTCCGTTCTCCTGCGCTTCCTCGATCAGACCTGCCGGCCTGATACTGCGGCGAGCGCTGCCGGTTAAACGTCCCTTCAGGACAATTAGCACGCAAACAATGAACGCTAATCTGGCCTGACATCTGGAAATATTGCCAGCGAGAAGGTAGTATTCGGATCGTCAGCGATCGTCTTGTGGTGGGACAGATTGTTGATTCAGATTACTTTTGTGACCTAACTCAAACTGACGGTTTGACTGCTTTGTGGTGAGGCAGGCGGGTGGCAGAAGATGGTTTTACGGAAGAAATGCGGACTTCCGGAAACAGACAGGGACAGGACGTGTCCAGTAAAACGTTCAGGAGCAGGTGACGGGATTTCCCGGAGCCTGAATGCACAAACCCCCCGATATCTGCTACGAACTTGGCGGAACGTCAGATATCAGGGGGTCCAAAAGCAGGCGCGTTGCCTGTGAAGGATTATAACGCATGCACCATAGAAAACAACACCCGGCCGCCATAAGAACAGGCCGCCGTGAATGACAAGCAGATTTCTGTTCACTGGTCTGAGCTTCCGGCCGAAGAGTTAATCCGTTTCTGGCAGGACGTCGATGCCGGCACACAGGATAATTTTCTTACTGAGCCGGTCAAAAAGCGGACCCGCCGTAAGCGCGGTGAACACTCCACAAAAGCCAAATGTGAAAACCCGTCCTGGTTCCGTCCTGAGCATTATAAAAAGCTCTCCGGACAGCTCGGTCATGCCTACAATCGCCTGGTGAAAAAAGACAAAGAAACGGGGCAGGTCAGCCTGCGCATGCATGTTTCCCGTCACCCTCTCTATGTTGCCGGCCGCCGTAAAGCGGGACGTAAATATGGCTTCCGTCCGGAACGTCAGCGCCTGCTCGATGCGCTCTGGCCAGTGCTCATCAGCTTCTGTGATGCCGGCAAGCATACCGTTGGCATGTGTATCACCCGTCTTGCAAAAGAACTCAGTGCAAAGGACGCAAAAGGCAATGTCATTCCTGAAACGGAGGTGACGGTGTCACGCCTTTCACGGCTTATTGAGGAACAGGTACGGTTTGGCGTTCTGGGCCTTGCGGAAGAACGCACCTGGGATCGTGAATCCCGCTCCTGGCTGCCAACGTATGTTTATATGGGGTCCGCTTGGAAAACGGAATCTATGGTCACTCCCGTTTTTGCAACACCGATTTTGACGACAAGTTGGCTTGCTTGAATCTATCCGGCGTCTGAATGGGATTTTATTCCCGCGCCTTGATGAGTTCCGCGCCTGATGAACCTCCAGAAAATATACGGCTTCAATGAGCCTTTCCGTTTTACAGGTTCCTCAACAGGCCGGTGGGCCGTTAGTATCATCAATATCAGTATTCGCAAAACCAGATCAGTAATTCTTTAAACCGGTGTATTTCTGCCGTTATGCTACATAAGTTTGCTGTCGTGCCGTTAGGGCCCAGGCTATTCTGGCCAGCTTGTTTGCCAGAGCACAAGTGACGACAAAGTTGCTTTTCCGGCACAGTAAATCCCTGACCCAATCGGCCAATTTGCCAGACTGGTGTTCCAGTTTTTGTATGAATACCCTGGCACATTGAACCAACAAAGTTCGGATCTTTTTATTACCTCGCTTACTAATTCCCAGCAATGTCGTCCTACCTCCCGTGCTGTACTGCCGAGGTACAAGCCCTGTTGCCGCCGCAAAGTCACGGCTGCTGGCGTACTGCTTCCCGTCGCCAATCTCAGTTGAAATAGTACTCGCTGTCAGTGTTCCGACGCAGGGAATGCTCAGCAAGCGCTGTCCAACCTCATCTTCGTCCAACTTTCGTTTCAACTGGGATTCCAAATCTTTAATCTGCTCAACAAGATAGTGATAATGCTGTTGTAATTTCAGCAATAACTGGCTGAGGTAAAGAGGCAAACTATTATCCTCAAGAATGGTACTCAGTCGGCTAATAACGGCAGCTCCTCGGGGAACGCTAATGCCAAATTCCAGCAGAAAAGCATGCATTTGATTGGTTGTTTTTACCTTATCCTGAACCAGGGATTCACGGACACGATGCAGAGCCCGCATTGCCTGCTGAGATTCCGTTCTGGGCTGCACAAAACGCATAGACGGACGCGATGCAGCTTCACAAATAGCTTCGGCGTCGACAAAGTCGTTTTTATTGCTTTTAACGAACGGGCGGACAAATTGTGGTGATATCAGCTTTGGGGAATGCCCCAACTCTTCCAACTTGCGTGCCATAAAGTGAGAACCGCCACAGGCTTCCATTGCGATGGTTGTAGCGGGGCATGTCGCCAAAAATTCGATCAACTTTGGCCGGGTAAATTTTTTACGGTAAACAGCCTTCCCGCGACGATCCTGGCAATGAATATGGAAAGAGTTTTTACCCAGATCGATACCAATGAGCGCAATGTTTTCCATGATAGTTCTCCGAATGAAAGCCTGTCCTCAGCATAGTACCGGGAAGGAGGGAGTGACCATCTCATTAATTATCCTACGCTAAGCCTGTTTTTTGTACATATTACTATTCACTGAGCGTAATGCGCGGTATTTACCCTGTCCCAGTTTGAGGTTCGTTCTCCAGACGTAATCCCCGCTCAGGTTGATATGTTCCCATCCCAGTGGTGACAGATGGTAATCAGTTGCTCATTAATCGGGATCCCTTTTCGTCTCAAAGAATCTATCGCTCTTTCTATATATACCGTATTCCACAGTGAGATCGCCGCAGTCAGCAACGTCAGACCGCTGGCTCGATAGCTCTGATTCTCCAGCCCCCGATCTCTGATTTCACCCAGCCGATGCATAAAGACCGCTCGCGCAAGGGCATTGCGAGCCTCACCTTTATTCAGCCCCGCCTGTATTTTAACGAGGAATATACATGCGACGTAATGCAAAAAAATGGGTGATGCTGCCAACTTACTGATTTAGTGTATGATGGTGTTTTTGAGGTGCTCCAGTGGCTTCTGTTTCTATCAGCTGTCCCTCCTGTTCAGCTACTGACGGGGTGGTGCGTAACGGCAAAAGCACTGCCGGACATCAGCGCTATCTCTGCTCTCACTGCCGTAAAACATGGCAACTGCAGTTCACTTACACCGCTTCTCAACCCGGTACGCACCAGAAAATCATTGATATGGCCATGAATGGTGTTGGATGCCGGGCAACCGCCCGCATTATGGGCGTTGGCCTCAACACGATTTTACGTCACTTAAAAAACTCAGGCCGCAGTCGGTAACCTCGCGCATACAGCCGGGCAGTGACGTCATCGTCTGCGCGGAAATGGACGAACAGTGGGGCTATGTCGGGGCTAAATCGCGCCAGCGCTGGCTGTTTTACGCGTATGACAGGCTCCGGAAGACGGTTTGCGCACGTATTCGGTGAACGCACTATGGCGACGCTGGGGCGTCTTATGAGCCTGCTGTCACCCTTTGACGTGGTGATATGGATGACGGATGGCTGGCCGCTGTATGAATCCCGCCTGAAGGGAAAGCTGCACGTAATCAGCAAGCGATATACGCAGCGAATTGAGCGGCATAACCTGAATCTGAGGCAGCACCTGGCACGGCTGGGACGGAAGTCGCTGTAGCTCTCAAAATCGGTGGAGCTGCATGACAAAGTCATCGGGCATTATCTGAACATAAAACACTATCAATAAGTTGGAGTCATTACCCTTTTTTCAACTTCTGATGGATGCGAGTGATTGAACTCATACATTAATGTTTTCCCACGAAGTCTTTTTTCAGGTAAGCCTTCGCACATATCGGTAAATAGCTTGCCTGCTTTTATTTTTTCTGTCATCGACATGTTCATTTTGGGGTTAGAGGGCCAGTCGTGTAAAAAACCACGTTAGCCGACTATTTATTTGAATAACATAATATTTTAACTGATATGCCAGCGTTCATCCTGACTTATCTGAACAGGGCTCCGCCTGTAAAATGTGAAAGATAGAAAGGTAATTATTTATAATAAAATTAAATAATTTCAATTTTCTCTTCAGAATATACACTGACAGTGTGAAAAAACCCCCGTTATCACGGGGATTTTCCTGTAGATAATACGTTACCTGACTTGCTTAGAAGGCGCAAAGCGCAGTATCAAAATACCGGCCAGAGCGGCCAGTATGGACCCTGCCAGAACCCCCACCTTGACCTCATCAACGAGCAGAGGGCTGCCTGTAAAGGCCAGATTGCCGATAAACAGGCTCATGGTAAAACCAATCCCACACAGTACCGAGACACCATAAACCTGTAACCAGGTACTTTTCTCTGGTCGTTTCGCCAGGCCCAGGCTGACGGCCAGTAGCGACAGGCCAAAGATACCTGCCTGTTTACCCAAAAACAGGCCCAGCGCCACGCCTACCGGAACCGGCGACAACAGGTCATTCATCGTCATGCCCGACAACGCGACGCCCGCATTGGCGAAGCCAAACAGCGGCAGTATCATAAACGTGACCCAGGGGTTGATGGCATGCTCAAGCCTGTCCAGAGGCACTTCATCAGCCGCATTCCTGGTTCGCAGCGGGATAAAGAACGCCAGCAGGATACCCGCGACGGTGGCATGCACGCCTGACTGAAGCATGAAAAACCACAGTACTCCCCCCGTCAGCAGATAGGGCAGCAGGCGCGTCACGCCGGCACGGTTCAGGCTAAACAGCAGAGCAACCATTGCCGCTGCACCACCCAGCATCAGAAGCGAAATGTTGCTGGTATAGAAGAGCGCGATGATAGCCACCGCCCCCATGTCATCCAGAATAGCCAGCGCCGACAGGAAAATTTTTAGCGAGACTGGCACACGACTGCCCAGTAAGGCGAGTACACCGAGCGCAAAAGCAATATCCGTGGCCGCCGGGATGGCCCAGCCGGAAAGGGTTTCGTCATGACCGGCATTAAACCCCACGTAAATCAGGGCAGGTACGGCCAGACCACCCAGTGCGGCAAAGCCCGGCAACGCACGCTGGCTCCAGGTGGCTAACTGGCCGGTGACAAGCTCACGCTTGATTTCCAGCCCGACCATCATAAAGAATACGGCCATCAGGGCATCGTTTATCCAGTGCTCAACGGACAGGCCTGCTGTTTTGTATTTCAGGAGTGTTTCATAACCTTCCCTGAGGGGCGAATTGGCCACGATGATAGCGGCTGCCGAAGCAATAATAAGCACAATACCGCCCGCTACAGGTGAACTGAAAAAATTAGAAACGGGCTTGATAACTTTTCTGGTTAATCCGATTGGGTTTTCTGTCACTTAATCTCCCCCTGAGATGTTGACTTACGAATTGTGAATCAGGCAACCCAGAGACTGTGCACTCCAAAAATGCAATGCACAGCCTGATTGACTGATGTAAGAAATTTAGATAATTAAATTAATAAGTTAAATTCGGTCGGTCTGTGGTTACATTTTATCATGCACCGTCAGGTAAATGGCCGCCTTCAGGTAAATTATCGTAAAGCGAAGCCTTGGCGGGGCTAGGGTGCGTTTCCATTCTGAGAAATTTGCTCAGTCTGTTTCCAGAACATGGCTGAAATTTACTATCCGCCGCGTGTCAGTAAATAGTATCTGTCAGTAAGAGCTGGCAACGTAAACTGACACGGGTAGTGATGGAAAATGATTACACAGGACACCGTTTGCAGACAGATGCTGCTCTGAGCCGCATTATCCTGAAAAGCCTGAACAGCAGCTGATGGATAATTATCCGTCCATGCCGGTGACGAATGGCTGTCAGAAAAGACATACCACAGGTCAAAATGGCGCATTTCGTTAACACTGAGGCCAGAAGTTTTGGGCTGGATATATTTATTGCTTGCCGGATGCTGTGAGATCTTTTACGCGGCGGCCATTCCGCGGACCGACGGGTTCACCCGGTTATGGCCGGGGTCGGTTCCGGCTGAGGGCGAAATGACACCCTAAGCGTTAGCTCTGTGTCGTTGCACGATGTCAGCGACGGTATTCTTGCTGATACCGAGCTCGCGTGCGATCCAGCGATAGCTGCGTCCCTCGGCCCTCATCGCAACCACCTTAGGCAAAAGTCGGTCTGATTTTGGTCGCACTCCGGCCTGACGACCAAGCCTCTTACCACGTGCCTTCGCAACAGCAAGGCCTGACTTGACCCGCTCGCTGATGAGATCCCGCTCAAACTCCGCAATGCCGGAAAGAAACGTCGCCAGCATTCGTCCATACGGCGACGAAAGATCGAACGCCATTCCATTCATGGCTATCACGGAAACCTTCCAGTTCTCCAGTTCACGTAGCGTATTGAGCAGATCGAGCGTCGAGCGCCCCCACCGGGAAAGCTCAGTGACCAGGATTGCATCAATTTGTCTGGACTGGGCAAGCGCCAGGACTTTCTTTCGCTCGGCCCGGTCGAGTTTAGTTCCTGAACCTGTTTCCTTAAATATTCCCACCACGTCGTAGCCGGCACGGCCGGCGAAGGCTCGCAGATCAAATTCCTGGCGTTCACAAGACTGATCCGCTGTTGAAACCCGGCAGTAAATGGCGGCACGATGTCCCAATTGAACCCTCCTGGATTTTTGTATCGGAACGCCCTGATTTATATGGGCTGGCTGTTGTCCAAAACAGACTATACTTCAAAAGGGACGAATTTGTATGTCACGACGCCATATTTTCACCGAACGGCAGCGAGCAGCGCTGTTCGATCTGCCCACGGACGAACTGTCGCTACTGAAGTTCTACACGCTGGGCGATGATGACCTGGAAAACATTAGGCAGCGCCGCAGACCGGAAAACAGGATTGGCTTTGCCCTGCAACTTTGTGCCTTACGATATCCGGGCCGTGCACTGGCTCCTGGTGAGATGATCCCGCGTGAAGTCCTTTCCTTCGTCGGTGCTCAGCTTGGAGTTCCGGCTGATGCGCTTCTCACTTATGCCACACGGCGCCAAACCCGTCAGCAGCACATGGACACGCTGCGCGAAATTTACGGCTACAAGACCTTCACGGGCCGTGGTGCCCGTGATCTGCGGGAGTGGACTTTCGGCCAGGCCGAAGATGCCAGATCAAACGAGGATCTTGCTCATCGTTTTATTGTGCGGTGTCGGGAAACTTCCACCATTCTGCCCGCAGTATCGACAATCGAGCGCTTGTGCGCGGATGCTCTGGTCGCCGCTGAGCGGCGGATTGAAACGCGGATTGCGGAAAATTTAACAGCGGATGTTCGCGATCACCTGGACAAACTTCTGAGTGAAATGCTCGCCGGCAATATCAGTCGTTTCATCTGGCTTCGCAACTTCGAGGTTGGTAACAACTCGGCTGCTGCTAACCGTTTGCTCGACAGGCTCGAATTTCTGCGTACCCTGAATATCAATCATAGTGCTTTGGCCAGCATACCTGCCCATCGCATTGCCCGGCTGCGTCGGCAGGGTGAACGCTACTTCACCGACGGTTTGCGTGACATCACTTCGGACCGCCGCTGGGCGATCCTTGCCGTCTGTGTTGTGGAGTGGGAAGCGGCGATTGCTGATGCCATAGTCGAAACCCATGACAGGATCGTAGGAAAAACCTGGCGGGAAGCGAAGCGCCAGCATGACGAAACAATTTCCGGCTCTAAAGCCACACTCACGGATACGATCCGTACCTTCACCGCGCTGGGAGCTTCGTTGCTTGAGGCCCGCAGTGACGGAACCCCGCTGGAGATGGCTGTCGCCAGTTCGGTTGCATGGGACCGGCTCGCTCAACTGGTAGCGACAGGGACTCAACTCAGCAACACGCTAGCCGATGAGCCTCTTGCATATGTCGGGCAGGGATACCATCGCTTTCGTCGTTATGCGCCCCGCATGTTGCGCTGTCTGAAGCTCGAAGCCGCGCCGGTCGCCGGACCATTGGTAGCAGCAGCTTTGTCGATCGGAGAGATGAAAGGTGTTGCATCGCCAGAAAGGCGTTTCCTGCGGCCCAGCTCCAAATGGAACCGTCATTTACGAGCTCAGGAAAAAGGAGATACCCGTCTTTGGGAAGTGGCGGTACTCTTTCACCTCCGGGATGCTTTTCGTTCCGGAGATGTCTGGCTCGCTCATTCGCGCCGCTATGGTGACCTCAAGCAGGTACTGGTGCCGATGATCGCGGCGCAGGAAAATGCAAAACTGGCCGTGCCTTCCAACCCACAGGATTGGCTGGCAGACAGAAAGGCGCGACTCACGATCGCTCTTAAGCGGCTGGCCCGGGCTGCCCGTAACGGCACTATTCCGCACGGTAGCATAGAAGATGGAACGTTGCGGATCGACAGGTTGACAGCAGACGTGCCGGATGGTGCCGAGGCACTCATACTGGATCTGTATCGCCGAATGCCGTCCGTTCGGATTACCGACATGCTGCTTGAAGTTGATGCAGCCCTTGGTTTCACAGATGCGTTTACCCATCTGAGAACCGGGGCTCCATGTCGCGACCGGATCGGTCTGCTCAACGTCCTGCTCGCTGAAGGGCTCAATCTGGGCCTGCGTAAGATGGCGGAAGCTACAAACACGCATGATTACTGGCAGCTCTCACGCCTTGCCCGCTGGCATGTTGAAAGCGAAGCCATGAACCAGGCATTGGCAATTGTGGTGGCCGCGCAGGGTAAACTGCCGATGTCACGCGTCTGGGGGATGGGCACGTCAGCATCGAGCGATGGTCAGTTTTTCCCGACAGCGCGGCATGGCGAAGCCATGAACATGGTCAATGCCAAATATGGTTCTGTTCCCGGCCTCAAAGCGTATACTCACGTAAGCGACCAGTTCGCGCCATTCGCTTGTCAGTCGATCCCGGCGACCGTGAGCGAGGCACCGTATATTCTCGATGGACTACTGATGAACGAGGTCGGTCGCCATGTTCGCGAACAGTATGCCGATACAGCAGGATTCACCGACCATTTGTTCGGAGCCAGTAGCCTGCTCGGCTACAATCTCGTTCTGCGAATCAGGGATCTGCCATCGAAGCGGTTGTACGTATTTAATCCCGATACGACCCCCAGGGAGTTACGCAAGTTGGTAGGTGGAAAAGCCCGGGAGGATCTTATCGTTGCGAACTGGCCTGATATTTTCCGTTGTGCCGCGACGATGACCGCTGGCAAAATCAGGCCCAGCCAACTCCTGCGCAAGCTCGCTTCTTACCCACGACAAAACAACCTTGCAGTTGCGCTTCGTGAAGTTGGTCGTATTGAACGGACCCTTTTCATTATTGAGTGGATCCTGGATACGGACATGCAGCGGCGTGCTCAGATCGGTCTTAACAAGGGAGAGGCCCACCATGCGCTCAAAAATGCGCTCCGTATCGGGAGGCAGGGGGAAATTCGCGATCGCACGACAGAGGGGCAGCACTACCGAATCGCTGGGCTCAATTTATTGACTGCGGTGATCATTTACTGGAATACCGTCCATCTTGGTCATGCCGTCACGGAGCGGCGGAACGAAGGGTTGGATGTTCCCCCTGAATTTCTTCCCCACATATCCCCATTGGGCTGGGCGCACATTCTACTGACTGGCGAATATCTTTGGCCCAAGGAACCGAAAGCTTAGGGTGTCATTTCGCCCTCAGCCGGAACCGACCCCAGTAATTATCGTAGCAGTGCGCCAAGACGAAATCGGTGGGCCGATCGAGCCCTGCATCTGCAAGGATGTCTTCGATGAGTACGCCCTCCCAGGCGGTATCCAGCTTGGACCAGGACGTGACGCAGTGAATGTCTCGGGTCATCTTGGTCTTCGGTAGGGCGTTGAACTCGCTCCAGTTCCACACTTTGACGGGCTTCGGACCGATCTTGACGGTGAATTTCCAATCGGAGGGCTCCACGCTCGGCGTTGGCCCGGCCGTCAGAACAGGGAAATTCTCCACGAGATGCTGACCCGGCGGTATCCGATCGGACTGGTCGCCGCCTGGACCGCGGCCTGTGAAACCTCTGGTGACCATAGCGAAACCCCCTTGCTTGTCACGACAGACCAGAACCTGATTCAGTTCAGAATTCTGTAAAAGATCTTTGCGCGCACAACCGCCGAACGAGCCAATTCACTGAAAATCAGAATACCGGATTCTCTATTAGCGTAGAGAAAAGTGTTGGACCATTTTGAGTCGTGGTTATGCGTGAAGACTATAGCGTCAGTCCAGTATGATTTCCCAATACCCTGTAGCTATAGTTTCGATAGCTTCGAATCGGCATTGCAGGCGTATCCCCGTCAGCGGATTTCGAGCGGACGCCGTCGCTTGCCAACGTTGGTGTGAGACCGGCGGGCGAGATCGCCCCTGCCAACGCGACCGCTGAGAGGTCGACTCCTCAACCGCTTGGGCGCTTATCGCCTCCATCCGGATGCTCACCCGCCGAACAGCAATAAACCGCTATTTTCGATAAACTTCTGAATCCGGCTCCGAGGTATGGAAACTATGTCGTACCGCTATTGGATATGTTGCGCGCATACCTTCATAGTCTGACACGCGAAATCTTTAAATCCTGAGTATATTTCGGAAGAAATTTCGATCTGATCGATAAGACTTCAGGATACAGCAAGCTGGAGACACCGATGAAAGCCGTTGGTTACAAGGTTCCGGGACCCATCGCCGAGGACGCCTCTCTGGTCGACATTGATCTGCCTCGGCCTGTCGCTGAAGGAGGCGATATCCTGGTTGAGGTGAAGGCTGTCTCGGTCAACCCGGTCGACTACAAAATCCGCAGCAGCACGCCGCCCGCTGATGGCGATTGGAAAGTGCTGGGATGGGATGCGGCCGGGATCGTGCAAGAGGTCGGCCCCGACGTGACGCAGTTCGCGGTAGGCGACGAGGTCTATTATGCCGGATCGCTCATAAGGCCTGGCACCAATGCGGAGTTCCATCTCGTCGACGCCCGGATCGTCGGTCGTAAACCCGCGTCGCTCGACTGGGCGGAAGCGGCGGCGCTGCCACTCACGACGTTGACGGCCTGGGAAGCCATGTTCGATCGCCTGGACGTGACGAAGCCCGTTCCCGGGGCGGCGGCGATCCTCATCATCGGTGGTGCGGGTGGGGTCGGGTCGATCGCCATCCAGATCGCTCGACAGCGCACGGATCTCATCGTCATCTCCACCGCCTCTCGGCCGGAAACCCAGGAGTGGGTTAAAGGGCTTGGGGCTCATCATGTCATCGACCACTCTCGGCCGCTCGCGCCACAGATTGCCGAGCTCAACATCGGCGCTCCCGCTTTCGTGTTCTCGACCACGCATACCGAGCAGCATGCATCCGACATCGCCGAACTGATCGCCCCGCAAGGACGGTTCGGATTCATCGACGATCCCAAGGCGCTCGACGTCATGCTGTTCAAGCGCAAGGCAGTGTCGATCCACCACGAGCTGATGTTCACACGGTCGCTCTACGGCACGCCCGACATGGATGAGCAGGGCAAGATCCTCAATTCGCTGGCGGTGCTGGTGGACGACGGCAAAATTCGCACGACGCTAACCGAAAAATTGTCGCCAATTAATGCCGCCAATCTGAAGACGGTGCACGCACTGATCGAAAGTGGCGCGGCAAGAGGCAAGATTGTCCTCGAAGGCTTCTGATGACTGCCACCGCCGAACGTCTTTTCTAACCTCAAGAACGCCGGACGGATTACGCCACGGCGAAGGAAATTTCATGACGAAATCCATTGCCACCGCCTCGATCAACCGCGAAACCGCCGTCGCCCTCATCGACGCGGCGATCGCCGCGGCACGTACAATCGGCATCCCGGCTGCGGTCGCCGTCGTCGACGCCACCGGTAACCTGCGCGCGTTCGAGCGCACTGATGACGCGCCGTTTCTCACCGTCGATGTTGCCATCGACAAGGCTTGGAGTTCCGCCTCGTTTGGGTACCCCACCCATGTCTGGAACGACTATGTTTCGAACGATCCAAAAGTGGCGCCGCTGGCCTATCGCCCCCGGATGGTCGCTGTCGGCGGAGGCTATCCGATCCTGGAAGACGGGAAGTTGATCGGCGGGATCGGCATCTCCGGAGGCAACTATCAGCAGGATCAGGATGCGTGCGTCGAGGCACTCACGAAAATCGGGTTCGAGCTGCCAGCCTGACGACTTTAAGGCCATCGCCAGCGGCGGTGGCCTGCAGATGCGACCTTATGAAAGACTTTAAGATGGAAGCGTTCGTCGTCTTCACCCGCGAAGAAACCACCGATCCGGAAGAACTCGCAACCTATTCTGCAGGCGTCGGCCCATCGTTCGATGGCCACGACGTAACCTTTCTCGCCGCTTATGGCGCGATGGAGCATTTGGAGGGGCCGCCCGTCGAAGGGGCCGTAATTTTGCGGTTCCCGACGATGCAGGCCGCCCGTGATTGGTATCATAGCCCCGCCTACCAAACCATCGCTGCGCACCGTTTTGCCGGTTCCCGCTATCGCGCCTTTGTCATTGAGGGGCGGCGGTGACACACCGACGGAAGAACGGCGGGGCTGGCCACGAGGTATCGGTCGGCGAACTCGCATCCTACAACCTGTAGGGGATCAAGGCGGTGAGGTTCGCGTGCCATCGCCACACGCGACCACTCATCGGACTTCTGCATCGGAATTGGAGGATCAGATGAGCGTCGACGAACGACAAGCCCCCGAGCTGCGGGTGCAGAGATGGATTGGCGCGGATGGAGAAAGCATCGCGCCGCTCAAGCTGTCGGATCTCGGCACCGGCCCGAAAGTCCTCTTCGCCTTCCAGCACTGGTGCCGTGGCTGCCATTTGCATGGATTTCCGACGCTACAAAGGTTGCATGGTGCATTGAGCGCCAAGGGCGTGGGCTTCGCGGTGATCCAGACCGTCTTCGAAGGAGCGGATGAGAACACCTTCGAGAAGCTGCGCGTGAACCAGCTCAAGTATGCGCTTCCTGTCGCGTTCGGTCAGGACGAGCCACCTGCCGGCGCGACGCTTCCCACCTTCATGGAGGACTACCGCACGCGGGGAACGCCCTGGTTCTCCGTGATGGACGCTGGCGGCCGCATCGTATTCTCGGACTTCCATCTCGACGCCGATCAGCTCGTGAAGGGACTGGAGCTGGTGTAACCGATGCGGCGCTGGGTCATCCTGATTGCCACCCATCTCGCGATGCTCGCCATGGGCTTCGCGGGCGGTGTCTACACGCTGCCGATCCTGACCGCCCCCCAGGCCCCGGACGCGGCGGCCTTGCGGACCATCTCAGCCGAGACGCTCTACGCAGGGCGTCTGGCCCGCGATCTCAAAGGCAGCGACCTGCTTCACTGGGGGGAAGGCGAGATCCGGGTCTCGCGCGACCGTATCGCCCATATCGGGCGCCTCGCCCCTGGTCCCGACTACAAGCTCTACCTCGCACCACGTTTCGTCGACACGAAGGAGGCCTTTCTCCTAATCAAGGACAGATCAGTCCGCGTGGGCGATGTGAAGACGTTCAACGGCTTCATCGTCGAGGTGCCTGCCGGCATCGATGTCCGTGACTACAACACGGTCGTCATCTGGTGCGAAGCATTCGACCAGTTCATCAGTGCGGCAGAGTATCAACCCTCAAGTCAGGCCCGAGAACGAGCCCGGCGATGGATACCATGAGGTCGGCGGGCAAGCGCGGCCTCGTTCTCGCGCCGGTGGCGGCGCTGCTGCTGAGCGTCGCCGCTCTGCTGCTGGGCAATGGCCTGCTGAGCACGCTCCTGATCGTGAGAGCCGGCCATAAGGGGTTCTCGACCGGCGCGATCAGCGCGATGATGTCCTTCTATTTCGCGGGTTTCACGATCGGCGCGCTCGTGTTGCCACCGATCATCGTCTCCGTGGGACATGTCAGAACCTTCGCCGGCTTCGCGGCCATTGCCTCGATGACCGCCCTTCTCCATGTGGCGTTCGTGGAGCCGATCGCCTGGATGCCGCTTCGCCTGATTACCGGCTTCGCCTACGCGGGCATGATCCTCGCAACGGAGAGTTGGCTCAACGCCCACGCATTGCCATCCACACGCGGGCAGCTCCTGTCGATATTCGGAGTTGTCTCTATGGGCTCATGGGCAATCGGGCAGGCGTTACTCAACATCGCACCGCCCGCCGACGTGACATTGTTCCTCATCGTGTCGCTGCTGATATCAGCGGCGGTGGTTCCGATCACCTTGCTGCCCAGTCATCCGCCGGCCCAGGTGGAACAGGAATGGGTCGCGTTCAGGGACCTCGTCCTCGTATCACCTCTCGCTGCGGCTGGCGCTTTCCTGGCCGGCCTGGCTATCGGTGGTTTCTGGGGCATGGGCGCGAACTTCGCCCAGAGCATCGGCCTCGATGTGGGCGGTATCTCCGCCTTCATGGCTGCGGTTCTTGGTGGAACGCTCGCCTTCCATTGGCCACTCGGTTGGCTTTCGGATCGAGTGCCCCGGAATCTTGTCATCGCCGGTGCGGCGCTGGCGTCCGCAGCGTCTGCCATCGGCGTAGCGTTGGCGGTGGAAGCGCCTCTGCCGCTGCTCCTTGCGGCAGGTGCGCTGTTCGGCGGCTTTGGCATCCCGATTTATTCGTTGTGTCTCGCCGTCGCAAACGACGATCTTCCGGCCGGTCGGCTACTCGGCACCGCGCGCGGGCTTCTGTTGCTCAACGGGATCGGGACAGCCGCTGGCCCCCTAATAGGAGCAGCTGCAATGAATATCGTCGGCCCTGGCGGCCTGTTCCTTTATGCGGCGGCGTTGCTCACGCTCCTGGCAGTGCTGGCCATCGCCCGCAGGCAGCCGAGGCGCGCCAACCAGGCCAAGGCGGCCCCCCGTTCTCCGAGCACGCCGATGATAACCGGATCTCTCGATACGATGATATGCATGGAGAAGCGGGCGCAGGGCGTGCGGGATTAGCGCGGCACGGCGCCTGCACGAACCGCGGGGTCAGGCGATGATAGCTGTTACGCGAATTTCGATACGCATGGTTGGAAGCCCCAGCGCTTCGATTCCCAACTGCGTCCAGATTGGAGCGCGGTCGGGCATGTAGTGGCGATACAGCTTGGCCATTGTTTCGTTGATCACGGGAGGGAATCCACCGACGTGATAGGAATTGACGTGGACCACATGCGGCCAGCGTGCTCCGGCGGTCGCGAGCGTCCGTTCCACGTTCTTGAACGCCTGCTCGATCTCTTCCTCAATCGACTCCGGAATGACGAGATCGTCGTTCCATCCGCCCTGTCCGGAGATCTCCACGCGGTCACCAATGCGCATTGCCTGAGAATAATGAAGCGCGTCATGCAGGCGCGTCCCGTATCCGGGGGTGATGAAGAATGAAGGTGTTGTCATGAGTTTGCCTTTGATGAGCCAGGTCAACGCGGCTGCAAGTGACCGTATGCATGCAGAAAGAGATGCAGGGCGTTCGGCACTAGCGCGCCGGCTGCGGTGGAGGGCTTTATTCCACGTCTTCTACGGTGAGGTCCCGGCCGTTGAACTGCACGGTCTCCCCGGCTCGGGCACCCTCGATCGCTTCGAAGATCGGCGCCATCGTGGAAATGCCCATGAGCTCACGCCCCTGACAGGTAAACTTGCTCGTTGACACCGCGATCACAAAGTGGCGGCCGGACAGCTTGACGACAGCGCCTTCGTTGACGGCCAACTTGGGGCCGAAATCGATCGTCCTGAGCTTTTCGAGTTTATTGGCGTAGTCATGGAGCGTGTCATCGAGCGCTTCAGCGAAGTCGCTCGCGACCTCGGCCTGAGCTAGTTCGTCGTTTTCGATCGGTTCGCTCCGATCGAGCCGGGCGGTAGAGACATAGTCCAGGTAGTTTTCGCGAGCGCTGTGCAACGCTGCTGTCTCCAGCAAGAGCATAGTTTCTCGTATGTGGTCCTTGTTCCAGTCCATAATCACCTCCTAATTTTCGATGTTCTTAAAGTTCAGCCTGCAGATGTGTGGGCCAGGAAGGCCAGCCTTTCCGGCTAAGCGACACCGCTATTCGTCGCTGATGACGTCTTCGCCCTGGTATGGAACCCTGATCAGCCGAGGATCTCGAATGATGCTCGTGACGAGCCAGACATATTCCTGCTCGGCGGTATCGAAGCCGAGGATGCTGAAGGATTGGCCGAAAGGGCATGGCGGGAAGTCTGGAAAGCCCTCGCGCAGAACGTAACGCTCGGGATCGCTGTGAAACTCGCTCTTGTAGACTTTCCGTAGTCCGTGCTTGCTCGGCGCGTCCTGGTCACCTGCCGGTGCTGTTTCCCGATGCGCCACAAGGCGCTCGGACAAGTCGCGGGGGCAGATTTCGTGGAACACGTCGAAGGCGTCGATCAACAGGCCTTTATGCTCTGTCGCCGGATCGGTGATCGCGTAGATGTTGGAGGCATCTTCGCCGTCGTCCCCGCTCTCGAGGCGCAACGCCGCATCGACGCGAATGCTGCATGCATCGAGGGTTGACCCTAGTTCGAGATCGACGAGATTGCCGTCCTTGACGCGGTATTCGCGGTCATAGCCTTTGGCGATGAATGACTGGACTGCTTCTAGAACGTCGGTCACCTGGGAGGTCATGGAAGCACCTTCATCTTGAACTGGATTGGACACGCTCGCGCACAAAGCGCGCTGTGACTCGGCGGACGGAGAAGCTCGCGAAGTGCGTTACTCATAGCCACTTGGCCTTCTTGAAGCGCATGAATAGGAGAAGGCAGAACACCGCTATCACTCCGAGCACGACGAAGTAGCCATATGGCGTGTCCAGTTCCGGCATGTGCTTGAAGTTCATGCCATATATTCCGGCGATCGCCGTCGGGACCGCCAAGATCGCCGCCCAGGCCGCGAGCTGGCGAGTGACCACACCGATCCTTTGCGCTTCCAGAAGGCTGCTGGCCTCGAAGACCGTGGACAGGACAAGCAGGAGGCCGTCGACCATGGACTGCACGCGGTGGACATGGTCCGCGACGTCGTGGAAATATGGTGTCATTTCGGCGCTGATGCAGGGAAAGTGGCCGCGAACGAGCTTTCGCACCAGCTCGGCCATAGCCCCGAGCGTGCGCTGGAACCGCGTGAGTTCGGACCTTAGTTCGAAGATTCGCGCCACCTCTTCTGGCTCGAGGAAATCGTGCAGCGACCGTCGCTCCATCGCCAGGACGTCGTCCTCGATCATTTCGAAGATGGGCAGATACTGGTCGACCACTCGGTGCAAGATCGCGTGCAGCACATAGTCGACACCCTTGCCGAACTGCGTCGGCGATGCCTCGAGTTGCTCCCGAAGTTTGCCCAGCGCTCCGGCATTGCCGTGCCGCACGGTGATAAGGTGATTGTGACCGGTGAAGATCGCCATCTTGCCGTAGCTGATCCGGTCGCCGACCAGCTCGGCGGTCTGGGCGACGACGTACAACTCATCGTTGTAGACCTCGAGCTTGGGCGGGCACAGCGGGTGCATGGCGTTGTCGATCGCCAAAGGATGGAGGTTATACGTCGTCTGGATCGCGCTGAGTTCGTCTGCGGTGGGCTCGCTAAGCGCGATCCAGCAGAAGCCCGAGCGATTCTCGTTTAGTTCGACGTGCTCATCGAGCCTGATTTCACGGACTCGCTTACCTTCGTTGTAATAATATGCGGCGATAATGGTCATGCAGGGGTCGTCTCAGAAAACGGAAAATAAAGCACGCTAAGCGTGCGTGGAGGCTGGCACCCAGCGGTACAGCGTCGGAATGGACACGCCGAGGTTCTTGGCCACGTCCTTGGGCGGCACCCCGCTGGCCAGCAGCTTCTTGGCCGACTCGATCTTGCTGTCGGTCATCTTCGGCTTGCGGCCGCCTTTGCGGCCGAGCTGCTTGGCGACTTCCAGCCCGGCGCGGGTGCGCTCGACGGTCAGCTCGCGCTCCATTTCGGCAAGGCTCGCCATGACGTGGAAGAAGAACCGCCCGGATGGTGTGCCGGTGTCGATGGAGTCGGTGAGGCTCCTGAACTGGACACCGTGCTTGTGCAGATCGCCGACCAGATCGACCAGTTGCTTGACCGACCGGCCCAGCCGGTCGAGCTTCCAGACGACCAAAGTATCGCCTTCGCGCAGCATTTCGAGCGTCTTGGCCAAGCCAGGCCGGTCTGCCCGCGTGCCACTCACCTTGTCCTCGAAGACCTTTTTACATCCGGCCTTGCTCAAGGCTTCGCGTTGCAGCTCCAGGTTCTGATCCTGCGTCGAGACGCGCGCATAGCCAATCAACATGGCTTGTCTCGCGCCCGGTCGATGCGTTCCTGCATCGCCTGCATCACTTCTTCGTGGGTGTACGATCTGGCGTTGGCGTCGGTGGCTTGCCGCAGGGCTTCCTCAACCTCGCGCGTCATCCGCTCGTAATCCTCCGGCCACAGCGCTTGCTCCATGCGCAGCGACGCCTGACCCAGCAGGTGCAGCAGGCTGAACAGCCGCATGTCGTTGGTGGCGACGATGCGCTCCCGAATCTGCTCCTGAATAGCTTCGCTAGCCCGATGCGCTTGTGGTGTGGCAGTCCCCTCGTAGTCAGCGGGGAATTCCGCTTCCTCGGCAATCCTTGCCCAGGCGCTGGCCAGCGCCTCGATGGTTGACGTGCTCATTTCCGCCGCTCCTGTGCTCTTTGGCGAATCAACCGGCCAAGGGGCCTCGACGCGAAAACCAGCAGCATCACGCCTATCGGATACCAGGTCGAGAAGACCACCAAGGCATCGAAGGCTGGCCGTCCGGTGTTGGTAGGCAGTACGGCGGTCACAGCCATCAACCCGCCGACCGTCCAGATGATGCGCCACACGTAGGGCATCACGCGGGGCACGTAGCCGTCATCGAAAGCGGTCTGGTAGTAGCGGCGCAGGCCGCGCTCGGCAAGCGCTTGGCGCTGCCGCTCCGACAGCGCATCCGTCCGGCCATACCAGCGCCGGAATGGTGGACAGCGCAGCAGCAAAGGGGTGAAGAGGATCATCACCGCCACGATCGCGACACCCCACGCCATGACGGCGCCGGCATCGGGCCGCTTGGCGTTCTCGATCACGGGCGCGAAGACGCCCGGAGCACCGATCATCCAGAACAGCGCAATGTGCTGATGGAAGGAGAGCTTCATTTGCTCATCCACTTGCGCAGCAGGCGCTTTTTCAGGGAGGCGCGTTCTTGCGGGTTGCGTCCCTTGTGATTGGCGATGCGATCCGCCGTGGCGGCCTGGCGCTTGACGGGCCAGTAGGAGCGGCCATCCTTGCCCATCGACCAGACGCTGCTGGCCTGGTTTTCCAGCAGGGGCAGATGGGCGCTCAGGGCTTCGGGCGACGCGCTGGTCAGCGCCGTGCGCTCACGGGTGCGCCAGCGCTGATGCCAGAGCTTCTTGTCCTCGCGCTCGCTGCCGCAGGTCGTGTGCCCGACGATGGGTGTTTTGCGGCGGCTGCGGCTCATAACGTAGTGGTCTCCAAGAACATTCAGGACTGATCCCAGGCGTCGATGGTCAAGACCTGATCGGCAGGACAGGCGGCTACGCGGTCGGGAACTGGATGGTGTTCAGTCTCATGCCGACCCCATTCGATTGATCGCGTCGCTTGCGGCACGCTGCGACGCAAGGAGGTTTGCGACCTGGTTTAGCAGCCGTGTCCGCTGCATGTCTGTTACCTATCTCCCCGACCGCTCATTGGACCAACTCCAGAGATTGGGCTCTATCGCTCAGCCAATACGAAACCGGCATTGGCTGATGCCACAACCGAGACTAACACAAATGGCTCGGTACCTGTATTTCGCGCCCCGTGCACTTGGCCCGGTCTTGCCACGGCTATCTCACCTTCCCTGAGGGCACGAACAATCCCATTGCCCTGAAAGTAATCAGCCATTCCCGACAAAACAGTCCACGTGTCTTGGCCGTGAGGATGAATGTGAGCCGCAATTTCCTGCCCGGGATGGACATGCCAAACCACGATAATTGAGTCTCGGGTTTCAAGCACAACGGAACGAATAGGCTCGCCTTCGGACGGCTGAACATACTCGGCTACAGAAAATATTCTCGATTCAACAGTCATCGGAGATCCCTCTTTCACAGTTGTCGTTACGGTCTTCATCGTCGGCATCCTGACGCACGGCGGGCAATTGCTGGAGCAACGCCGGCAGCCATTCCTGTACCGTCTCCCACACCACATCGAGGTTGATGTCGAAATAGCCGTGAGCCATGCGATTACGCATATTGCGCATGCTGCGCCACGGCACGTCGGCATGCGCCTGGGTGAACTCGACGTAGCCATCCATCACCTTTGTGGCCGCCTCGCCGATGACGATCAGGCTCATGATGACGGCCTGCTGGGTGCGCTTGTCGGCCAAGAAGTCGTCCTTGGCCATCCCTTCCACGAAGCTGCGCGCATCGGTTGCGGCCTGCTGAATGTGGTCGAGGTAATCGGGCAGGCGGTTCTCGCTCATATCGGTTGCGCCTCCGCGAGCACCTTGGCCCGGAACTTCGGCGGCAGGTCGCCGGGAGTCAGCAGATCGACGTCAACGCCGAGCAGCGATTTCAGTTCTTCTTCCAAATCGCCCAAGTCCAACAACGTGGCACCGGGCAGCGCATCGACCAACAGGTCGAGGTCGCTGCCATCCCGGTCGGTGCCATGCAGCACCGAGCCGAAGACGCGCGGGTTCGCGGCGCGAAAGCGGCCTACCGCTTCACGCACTGCGCTTCGCTTCATGTCAAGCACAACAGACGGTCGCATGCGCATCCTTTCTTATCGAAACTCGTTGAGATGATATGCAATCAAGAATAGAATTTCAAGAACTATTTTCGAGAATCGCAATGCCTTGATTCCCGTGCCGCGCCTGTCGTTTTCAGAAGACGGCTGCACTGAACGTCAGAAGCCGACTGCACTATAGCAGCGGAGGGGTTGGATCCATCAGGCAACGACGGGCTGCTGCCGGCCATCAGCGGACGCAGGGAGGACTTTCCGCAACCGGCCGTTCGATGCGGCACCGATGGCCTTCGCGCAGGGGTAGTGAATCCGCCAGGATTGACTTGCGCTGCCCTACCTCTCACTAGTGAGGGGCGGCAGCGCATCAAGCGGTGAGCGCACTCCGGCACCGCCAACTTTCAGCACATGCGTGTAAATCATCGTCGTAGAGACGTCGGAATGGCCGAGCAGATCCTGCACGGTTCGAATGTCGTAACCGCTGCGGAGCAAGGCCGTCGCGAACGAGTGGCGGAGGGTGTGCGGTGTGGCGGGCTTCGTGATGCCTGCTTGTTCTACGGCACGTTTGAAGGCGCGCTGAAAGGTCTGGTCATACATGTGATGGCGACGCACGACACCGCTCCGTGGATCGGTCGAATGCGTGTGCTGCGCAAAAACCCAGAACCACGGCCAGGAATGCCCGGCGCGCGGATACTTCCGCTCAAGGGCGTCGGGAAGCGCAACGCCGCTGCGGCCCTCGGCCTGGTCCTTCAGCCACCATGCCCGTGCACGCGACAGCTGCTCGCGCAGGCTGGGTGCCAAGCTCTCGGGTAACATCAAGGCCCGATCCTTGGAGCCCTTGCCCTCCCGCACGATGATCGTGCCGTGATCGAAATCCAGATCCTTGACCCGCAGTTGCAAACCCTCACTGATCCGCATGCCCGTTCCATACAGAAGCTGGGCGAACAAACGATGCTCGCCTTCCAGAAAACCGAGGATGCGAACCACTTCATCCGGGGTCAGCACCACCGGCAAGCGCCGCGACGGCCGAGGTCTTCCGATCTCCTGAAGCCAGGGCAGATCCGTGCACAGCACCTTGCCGTAGAAGAACAGCAAGGCCGCCAATGCCTGACGATGCGTGGAGACCGAAACCTTGCGCTCGTTCGCCAGCCAGGACAGAAATGCCTCGACTTCGCTGCTGCCCAAGGTTGCCGGGTGACGCACACCGTGGAAACGGATGAAGGCACGAACCCAGTGGACATAAGCCTGTTCGGTTCGTAAACTGTAATGCAAGTAGCGTATGCGCTCACGCAACTGGTCCAGAACCTTGACCGAACGCAGCGGTGGTAACGGCGCAGTGGCGGTTTTCATGGCTTGTTATGACTGTTTTTTTGTACAGTCTATGCCTCGGGCATCCAAGCAGCAAGCGCGTTACGCCGTGGGTCGATGTTTGATGTTATGGAGCAGCAACGATGTTACGCAGCAGGGCAGTCGCCCTAAAACAAAGTTAGACATCATGAGGGTAGCGGTGACCATCGAAATTTCGAACCAACTATCAGAGGTGCTAAGCGTCATTGAGCGCCATCTGGAATCAACGTTGCTGGCCGTGCATTTGTACGGCTCCGCAGTGGATGGCGGCCTGAAGCCATACAGCGATATTGATTTGTTGGTTACTGTGGCCGTAAAGCTTGATGAAACGACGCGGCGAGCATTGCTCAATGACCTTATGGAGGCTTCGGCTTTCCCTGGCGAGAGCGAGACGCTCCGCGCTATAGAAGTCACCCTTGTCGTGCATGACGACATCATCCCGTGGCGTTATCCGGCTAAGCGCGAGCTGCAATTTGGAGAATGGCAGCGCAATGACATTCTTGCGGGTATCTTCGAGCCAGCCATGATCGACATTGATCTAGCTATCCTGCTTACAAAAGCAAGAGAACATAGCGTTGCCTTGGTAGGTCCGGCAGCGGAGGAATTCTTTGACCCGGTTCCTGAACAGGATCTATTCGAGGCGCTGAGGGAAACCTTGAAGCTATGGAACTCGCAGCCCGACTGGGCCGGCGATGAGCGAAATGTAGTGCTTACGTTGTCCCGCATTTGGTACAGCGCAATAACCGGCAAAATCGCGCCGAAGGATGTCGCTGCCGACTGGGCAATAAAACGCCTACCTGCCCAGTATCAGCCCGTCTTACTTGAAGCTAAGCAAGCTTATCTGGGACAAAAAGAAGATCACTTGGCCTCACGCGCAGATCACTTGGAAGAATTTATTCGCTTTGTGAAAGGCGAGATCATCAAGTCAGTTGGTAAATGATGTCTAACAATTCGTTCAAGCCGACCGCGCTACGCGCGGCGGCTTAACTCCGGCGTTAGATGCACTAAGCACATAATTGCTCACAGCCAAACTATCAGGTCAAGTCTGCTTTTATTATTTTTAAGCGTGCATAATAAGCCCTACACAAATTGGGAGATATATCATGAAAGGCTGGCTTTTTCTTGTTATCGCAATAGTTGGCGAAGTAATCGCAACATCCGCATTAAAATCTAGCGAGGGCTTTACTAAGCTTGCCCCTTCCGCCGTTGTCATAATCGGTTATGGCATCGCATTTTATTTTCTTTCTCTGGTTCTGAAATCCATCCCTGTCGGTGTTGCTTATGCAGTCTGGTCGGGACTCGGCGTCGTCATAATTACAGCCATTGCCTGGTTGCTTCATGGGCAAAAGCTTGATGCGTGGGGCTTTGTAGGTATGGGGCTCATAATTGCTGCCTTTTTGCTCGCCCGATCCCCATCGTGGAAGTCGCTGCGGAGGCCGACGCCATGGTGACGGTGTTCGGCATT
>NZ_KQ089925.1:3364451-4720963 GCF_001037655.1 Enterobacter sp. MGH85 | reverse complement strand
CTATCGTTAACTGAATACATAGGTTAACGAGGCGAACCGGGGGAACTGAAACATCTAAGTACCCCGAGGAAAAGAAATCAACCGAGATTCCCCCAGTAGCGGCGAGCGAACGGGGAGCAGCCCGGAGTCTGAATCAGCTTGTGTGTTAGTGGAACGGTCTGGAAAGTCCGACGGTACAGGGTGATAGTCCCGTACACGAAAGCACACTTGCTGTGAACTCGAAGAGTAGGGCGGGACACGTGGTATCCTGTCTGAATATGGGGGGACCATCCTCCAAGGCTAAATACTCCTGACTGACCGATAGTGAACCAGTACCGTGAGGGAAAGGCGAAAAGAACCCCGGCGAGGGGAGTGAAAAAGAACCTGAAACCGTGTACGTACAAGCAGTGGGAGCCTCTTTATGGGGTGACTGCGTACCTTTTGTATAATGGGTCAGCGACTTATATTCTGTAGCAAGGTTAACCGTATAGGGGAGCCGAAGGGAAACCGAGTCTTAACTGGGCGTTAAGTTGCAGGGTATAGACCCGAAACCCGGTGATCTAGCCATGGGCAGGTTGAAGGTTGGGTAACACTAACTGGAGGACCGAACCGACTAATGTTGAAAAATTAGCGGATGACCTGTGGCTGGGGGTGAAAGGCCAATCAAACCGGGAGATAGCTGGTTCTCCCCGAAAGCTATTTAGGTAGCGCCTCGTGAACTCATCTTCGGGGGTAGAGCACTGTTTCGGCTAGGGGGCCATCCCGGCTTACCAACCCGATGCAAACTACGAATACCGAAGAATGTTATCACGGGAGACACACGGCGGGTGCTAACGTCCGTCGTGAAGAGGGAAACAACCCAGACCGCCAGCTAAGGTCCCAAAGTCATGGTTAAGTGGGAAACGATGTGGGAAGGCACAGACAGCCAGGATGTTGGCTTAGAAGCAGCCATCATTTAAAGAAAGCGTAATAGCTCACTGGTCGAGTCGGCCTGCGCGGAAGATGTAACGGGGCTAAACCATGCACCGAAGCTGCGGCAGCGACGCTTATGCGTTGTTGGGTAGGGGAGCGTTCTGTAAGCCGTTGAAGGTGTCCTGTGAGGGGTGCTGGAGGTATCAGAAGTGCGAATGCTGACATAAGTAACGATAAAGCGGGTGAAAAGCCCGCTCGCCGGAAGACCAAGGGTTCCTGTCCAACGTTAATCGGGGCAGGGTGAGTCGACCCCTAAGGCGAGGCCGAAAGGCGTAGTCGATGGGAAACAGGTTAATATTCCTGTACTTGGTGTTACTGCGAAGGGGGGACGGAGAAGGCTATGTCAGCCGGGCGACGGTTGTCCCGGTTTAAGCATGTAGGCGGAGGTTCCAGGTAAATCCGGTACCTTGTTAACGCTGAGGTGTGATGACGAGGCACTACGGTGCTGAAGTGATAAATGCCCTGCTTCCAGGAAAAGCCTCTAAGCATCAGGTAACACGAAATCGTACCCCAAACCGACACAGGTGGTCAGGTAGAGAATACCAAGGCGCTTGAGAGAACTCGGGTGAAGGAACTAGGCAAAATGGTGCCGTAACTTCGGGAGAAGGCACGCTGATATGTAGGTGAAGTCCCTGCGGACGGAGCTGAAATCAGTCGAAGATACCAGCTGGCTGCAACTGTTTATTAAAAACACAGCACTGTGCAAACACGAAAGTGGACGTATACGGTGTGACGCCTGCCCGGTGCCGGAAGGTTAATTGATGGGGTTAGCGGCAACGCGAAGCTCTTGATCGAAGCCCCGGTAAACGGCGGCCGTAACTATAACGGTCCTAAGGTAGCGAAATTCCTTGTCGGGTAAGTTCCGACCTGCACGAATGGCGTAATGATGGCCAGGCTGTCTCCACCCGAGACTCAGTGAAATTGAACTCGCTGTGAAGATGCAGTGTACCCGCGGCAAGACGGAAAGACCCCGTGAACCTTTACTATAGCTTGACACTGAACACTGGTCCTTGATGTGTAGGATAGGTGGGAGGCTTTGAAGCGTGGACGCCAGTCTGCGTGGAGCCAACCTTGAAATACCACCCTTTAATGGCTGGTGTTCTAACGTAGACCCGTGATCCGGGTTGCGGACAGTGTCTGGTGGGTAGTTTGACTGGGGCGGTCTCCTCCCAAAGAGTAACGGAGGAGCACGAAGGTTGGCTAATCCTGGTCGGACATCAGGAGGTTAGTGCAATGGCATAAGCCAGCTTGACTGCGAGCGTGACGGCGCGAGCAGGTGCGAAAGCAGGTCATAGTGATCCGGTGGTTCTGAATGGAAGGGCCATCGCTCAACGGATAAAAGGTACTCCGGGGATAACAGGCTGATACCGCCCAAGAGTTCATATCGACGGCGGTGTTTGGCACCTCGATGTCGGCTCATCACATCCTGGGGCTGAAGTAGGTCCCAAGGGTATGGCTGTTCGCCATTTAAAGTGGTACGCGAGCTGGGTTTAGAACGTCGTGAGACAGTTCGGTCCCTATCTGCCGTGGGCGCTGGAGAATTGAGGGGGGCTGCTCCTAGTACGAGAGGACCGGAGTGGACGCATCACTGGTGTTCGGGTTGTCATGCCAATGGCACTGCCCGGTAGCTAAATGCGGAAAAGATAAGTGCTGAAAGCATCTAAGCACGAAACTTGCCCCGAGATGAGTTCTCCCTGAGACTTTAAGTCTCCTGAAGGAACGTTGAAGACGACGACGTTGATAGGTCGGGTGTGTAAGCGCAGCGATGCGTTGAGCTAACCGATACTAATGAACCGTGAGGCTTAACCTTACAACGCCGAAGCTGTTTTGGCGAAGAGACAGACACGATTTTCAGCCTGATACAGATTAACAGAATTTGCCTGGCGGCTTTAGCGCGGTGGTCCCACCTGACCCCATGCCGAACTCAGAAGTGAAACGCCGTAGCGCCGATGGTAGTGTGGGGTCTCCCCATGTGAGAGTAGGGAACTGCCAGGCATCAAATTAAGTAGTAAGCCGGTGCATTAATCCGGTGGTTACAGAAGTATTCGGTGGAGCGGTAGTTCAGTCGGTTAGAATACCTGCCTGTCACGCAGGGGGTCGCGGGTTCGAGTCCCGTCCGTTCCGCCACTTATTAAAAGCCCTGAGCTAACGCTCAGGGCTTTTTTCTTATCTGTCGTTTTACTATTGCGAAATTAGCAAAAATCCTCTGCATTTTACGATCTTTTTCGACATAACAACCACAGCGATAATCCTCCTCAGTTTACGAACATAACGATTGAGGAATGATATGACTATCCCTGCACTGGGTCTGGGCACTTTTCGCCTGAAGGACGACGTTGTTATCGCATCTGTTAAAACCGCACTCGAGTTGGGCTATCGCGCTATTGATACGGCGCAGATTTATGACAACGAAGCTGCCGTAGGTCAGGCTATCGAGGAGAGCGGCGTACCGCGCCATGAGCTTTTCATCACCACCAAAATCTGGATTGAGAACCTCAGCAAAGACAAACTGATCCTAAGCCTGAAGGAAAGTCTGAAAAAGCTGCGTACTGATTATATTGATCTGACGCTGATCCACTGGCCATCACCTGGCGATGCCGTCTCTGTAGAGGAGTTCATGCAGGCGCTGCTGGAAGCAAAAGAGCAAGGCTTGACGCGTGAAATTGGTATCTCGAATTTCACTATCCCATTGATGGAAAAAGCCATTGCCGCAGTGGGTAAAGAGAATATTGCTACTAACCAGATTGAACTCTCTCCTTACCTGCAAAACCGCAAAGTTGTGGACTGGGCGAAACAGCATGGCATTCACATCACCTCGTACATGACGCTGGCATATGGTAAGGCCCTGAAAGATGAAGTGATTGCACGCATCGCTGAAAAACACAATGCAACAGCTGCACAGGTGATCCTGGCATGGGCGATAGGTGAAGGATATGCCGTGATCCCGTCTTCAACCAAACGTGAAAACCTGGCAAGTAACCTGTTAGCGTGGGATCTCCAGCTCGATGATGAAGATAAAAAAGCGATCGCTGCACTGGAATGCAACGATCGTCTGGTCAGTCCCGAAGGGTTAGCACCTAACTGGGATTAGTAAAAACCCTCCCTCTGTGCCTTTAAACCCTCATACAGCTCCTCCGGGAGCTGTTTTTATATGCTCACTAAGGAAGTCGATAAATGCGCGTATGCGCGTACTTACTGCTCTGTCACTGTAATACACCGCGCTAAAAGGCATCTCTACAGGTAAGCGTTTGTCAGCCATTAGCTCAACTAGCTGGCCCGCGGCAATTTCCTTATCAATCATATAGTCTGATAAACAGGCGATCCCGTTTCCTTCAAGACATAGCTGTTTCAGCGTTTCCCCGCTATTAGACGAAAGTCCGCAGGTGATCTCATGAAGTTGTCCGTCATGACAGGCCACGGGCCAGGTGTTCAGCGAGACAGGTTCCGTAAAGCCCAGGCACAGGTGCTGCTTCAGCTCCTCAACGGTCTCAGGTTTGCCATGCTCTGCAATATATTGCGGTGACGCGATAATTTTGCGGTAGCTGGTGAACAGAGGGCGAGCGCGTAAACTTGAATCCGTCAGGGTTCCCGCGCGGATCGCCACATCAACTTTACGCTCAATCAGGTTAATAAACGTCTCAGAAGAGACCAGAGACAGGGTCATCTCCGGGTAGCGTTCGCGGAAGGGTTTAATCAACGGCATCAGGAAATGCAGCACGACCGGCGTCGCCGCATCTATGCGCAGCAGCCCACGCGGCGTGCTGCGTGATTCCATGATTTCCGTTTCTGCTGCCGCCATCTCCTGCAAAACGGACTGCACGCGTCGAAAATAACGTTCACCTTCTTCCGTCAGGCTGAGCTGCCGCGTTGTTCTGTTGAGCAGACTCACCCCGAGCTTCATCTCCAGCTTTTTCAGCGAGCGGCTGATGGCGGAGTTCGCCTGTCCGAGCTGTTCGGCAGCACGGCTGAAGCTGCCGCTTTCAACAACGGCAACGAAGACAGTCAGTTCTTCCGATGTGGCTTTCATTATTGCATCACCTGCAAAATTCTATTGAGATTCTAACCATTTTTGTTATTTAAACACTGGCGCATACTGCCTGTCATCTTAATCCTGAAGAGACGGAGTATTTTATGCCACTGGCGCTTCTTGCCCTGACGATCAGTGCCTTCGCAATTGGCACGACCGAATTTGTTATTGTAGGACTTGTTCCTACCATTGCTGAACAACTCGCTATCTCGCTGCCTTCTGCCGGGCTGCTGGTATCTATTTACGCGTTAGGCGTCGCTGTTGGGGCGCCTGTGCTGACCGCACTGACTGGACGCTTTCCACGTAAACAACTGTTAGTTGCCCTGATGGTGCTCTTCACCGCCGGCAATATTCTGGCGTGGCAGTCACCGGATTACTCCACGCTGGTCATTGCCCGCCTGCTGACAGGCCTCGCGCACGGTGTCTTCTTCTCCATCGGTTCCACGATTGCAACCAGTCTGGTGCCAAAAGAGAAAGCGGCGTCAGCCATTGCGATTATGTTTGGTGGCTTAACCGTCGCGCTGGTCACCGGCGTGCCGTTAGGAACGTTTATCGGACAACATTTTGGCTGGCGTGAAACCTTCCTCGCGGTATCGCTGTTGGGCGTGATTGCTCTGGTAGCCAGCCTGCTGCTGGTGCCCTCCAGTATTCCGGGGCGCGCGAGCGTCAGCCTGAGCGATCAGGTTAAAGTTCTGACACACCCGCGCCTGCTGCTGATCTATGCCGTTACGGCCCTGGGTTATGGAGGTGTGTTCACTGCCTTCACCTTCCTTGCACCGATGATGCAGGAACTGGCTGGTTTTTCTCCGGGCGCGGTGAGCTGGATTTTACTGGGCTACGGTATCTCCGTCGCAATCGGCAATATCTGGGGCGGCAAGCTTGCGGATAAGCATGGTGCGGTACCGGCGCTGAAATTCATCTTCGCCGCCCTGGTTGCCCTGCTGATGATTTTCCAGTTCACCGCATCGATGCAATACGCCGCGCTGGTAACGGTGTTGGTTATGGGGATATTCGCTTTTGGTAACGTGCCGGGATTGCAGGTATATGTTGTGCAGAAAGCCGAACGTTATACGCCTAATGCGGTGGATGTCGCATCTGGGCTGAATATCGCCGCATTTAATATCGGTATCGCACTCGGTTCGGTTATCGGTGGGCAGGTGGTTGAACATGTTGGATTAACCCAAACGCCATGGATTGGTGCGGTAATTGTGCTTATCGCTTTCCTCCTTATTGGTCTCAGTGGACGGCTTGATAAACCCGCTCGCGTCGCACTTGGATAAGTATCAGTAAGTGCTTGCTTACAAAACTGGAAAGCGGTTTCTCAGTAATTGCGTTGAAAGTGTGACCTAAAATCCCTATAACATTAGAACCAGTCCGTTTTCCGGGCTGGTTCATGTTACAGAGGCCGTTTCCAAAAGTGCGAAAAAATACCTATGCCATGCGTTATGTTGCCGGAATGCCTGCGGAGAGGATCTTGCCTCCGGGGTCGTTTGCGAGCCTTAGCCAGGCATTACCAGCGGGCACTCCATTAAGCAGTGACGAAAAAATTCGCGTACTGGTGTGGAACATCTTTAAGCAACAGCGTGCGGAGTGGTTATCCGTACTTCAAAATTTTGGTAAAGATGCGCATCTGGTTCTGTTACAGGAGGCGCAAACCACGCCTGAACTGGTCAGGTTTGCAACGACGAACTATCTTGCAGCCGATCAGGTGCCTGCCTTTGTTCTGCCACAGCATCCTTCCGGGGTGATGACCCTTTCAGCCGCACATCCGGTCTATTGCTGCCCGCTGCGTGAACGTGAGCCGATCCTGCGTCTGGCAAAATCAGCGCTGGTCACGGTCTATCCGTTGCCCGACACCCGCCTGCTGATGGTGGTAAACATTCATGCGGTGAACTTCAGCCTGGGTGTTGATGTGTACAGTAAGCAGTTACTTCCCATCGGCGATCAGATTGCTCATCACAGTGGGCCGATCATTATGGCCGGGGACTTCAATGCCTGGAGCCGTCCGCGTATGAACGCGTTGTACCGCTTCGCGCGTGAAATGTCGCTGCGTGAAGTTCGTTTTAACGATGACCAGCGCAAGAAAGCGTTTGGTCGTCCTCTCGATTTTGTCTTCTATCGGGGTTTAAGCGTGCACGACGCCTCCGTTCTGGTGACGCGCGCCTCCGATCATAATCCTCTACTAGTCGAATTCAGTCCCGGCAAACCTGATAAATAATGGTGCGTCAGGTCTGCCGTGGGGCAGGCCTGTGCGGGTGCTGCCCTTTATTTTTTAACCCATAAAAGGACAGCAACATGACAACAACACACTCCCATCATGACAACGTCGAAAAACAGTTTGGTTCTCAGGCAAGTGCCTACCTGAGCAGTGCCGTACATGCCTCTGGCCGCGATCTGGTACGTCTCGGCGAACGGCTCGCCGCGTTTCCTGACGCGCACGTGCTGGACTTAGGCTGCGGGGCGGGGCATGCCAGTTTTACCGCCGCACAGCAGGTTGCTCAGGTGACGGCGTATGACTTATCGAGCCAGATGCTGGATGTGGTTGCTGAAGCGGCGAAAGCGAAAGGGCTGAATAACGTCACGACGCGACAGGGCTACGCTGAATCTTTACCCTTTGAGGATGCATCCTTTGAGGCTGTGATTAGCCGTTACTCTGCACACCACTGGCATGATGTGGGGCAGGCATTACGGGAAGTGAAACGCGTGCTCAAACCGGGTGGAATATTCATCATCATGGACGTGATGTCTCCCGGGCATCCGGTACGGAATATCTGGCTCCAGACGGTTGAAGCGCTGCGTGATACCTCGCACGTGCAAAACTACTCCAGTGGAGAGTGGCTTACGTTTATCACCGAAGCTGGCTTGATTTCACGCTCATTGATAACCGACCGTTTGTCGCTGGAGTTCACGTCATGGATTGCACGGATGCGCACACCGGAGGCATTAACTCAGGCGATCCGATTGTATCAGGAGAGTGCCTCTGCTGATGTCAAGGCGTACTTTGAATTGCATGACGATGGTTCGTTTACCAGCGACACCATTATGGCTGAAGCGCAAAAAGCGGGATAAACAAAAAAGGCACCGAGGGGAATCGGTGCCTTTTTAATAAGCGATCGTACTATCAGGAATCTGGCGTAGCGCTGTTTTTCACAAACAACGTCAGCTGGTCGCCAGGTTGCAGGTTGTCAGTATCGTTGTTCCAGCGCATCACATCTTTGATGTTTACGCCGTGACGCTTAGCAATACTGGACAGCGAGTCGCCTTTACGTACGCGATAGGTAATGCTATCGCTGTTTTTAGCGAGACGCTGTGCGCTGCTACCTGCACCTACGGTCAGCGTTTGACCCACTTTCAGACCGGATCCGCGCAGATTATTCCACTGCTGGAGATCTTTCGTATTCACGCCAAGACGTGATGCAATACCTGAAAGCGTATCACCTGAACGCACCTTATAGCTGCGGCTGCTTACAGGCGACGTATCAGCAATCAGCGTAGACTGAACGGCTGCAATTTCACCCGAAGCTAAAGACTCACGTAACTGCTCCGCGTGTTTCTGCGGAACCATCACATAGCGCGGGCCGCTTGCACCCAGCGTGGAGCCTTTAACACCTGCATTAAAGGTTTTAAGCTTACTTACCGACATACCCGTCATATCAGCAACCTGTTGAATATCAACAGGGCTGCTGAGGCGGACACGCGCCAGTGCACGACTTTCGTCTGGTGTTGGCAGTTGTACACCGTAACGTTTGCTGTTCTTGAGAATGTCACTCAGTGCCAGCATTTTCGGTACGTAAATCTTTGTTTCCTGTGGCAGTGAGAGCGACCAGAAGTCTGTGGATTTTCCACGCGCTTTATTCGCTTTCATTGCCTTCAGTACACGACCTTCACCACTGTTATACGCCGCGACAGTCAATAACCAGTCGCCGTCAAACATCTTGTTCAGACGTTGCATCATGTCGAGAGCGGCTGTCGTTGAAGCGACAACATCACGACGCGCATCGTAGTTGCGGGTCTGCTTTAAACCATAATTTCGCCCTGTGCTCGGAATGATCTGCCAGATGCCTGCTGCATTGGCGCCAGACGTCGCGTGCGGGTCAAAAGCGCTCTCCACTATGGGTAGTAGTACCAGTTCCATAGGCATGTTACGTTTCTTAACTTGCCCTGCTATCCAGTACATATACGGCTCTGCCCGTAATGTTACATCGTGGAGATAGCTCTTATTTCTCAAATACTTCTGTTTCTGTTCGCGAATCCGGCTGTTTTCCGGAATTCCCATCTTTAGCTCGTCGCCAATAGAGGCCCACAAGTCTTGTTCCTGCGCGAAGGATGTCCCATCGTCCAACCATCGCGCCTGACTCGTAAACTTCCCTGCTTCCCCTTGACCAGCCGCAGAAAGGCTCTGTGCGTGCTGTTGTACGTTGCTGCCGTTTTGTGACTGGCAACCTACAAGCAGGACAGAGGCGAGTAATATCGCTTTTGCCTTCATGTGTGTGTCAATAGTTGCTTAAAAGACGAGCGATGATAACGGCGAAATTTTGAAAAGGCAACCCGCAATTATCTGAAGTTATCTTTCTTTGACCTTAACCATGCAAATCGCGCTTCAGGTTGTAACAAATTTGTTTCTTGATTAATTTTATTAATTAAATCAACGTCATTCGTTCTTAAAAATAAATTTATTTGTCGCTCATTTTTCAGAATTACGGGGAGTGTTTTTTGGTTTTTTGCACGTAACTCCTTCACTTTCTGGTAATAATCCTGAATCGCCCGATCCTCTGGTAGTACGCTTGCAGCAAACTTCATATTCCCTAATGTATACTCATGTGCGCAACAAATTACGGTGTCGGCTGGCAGATCATTAATTTTTTGTAAAGATTGATACATCTGTTCTGGCGTGCCTTCAAACAGCCTTCCACAGCCGCCGGAAAACAGCGTGTCGCCACAAAAAAGATAAGGTTTGCTGTAGAAACAGAGATGGCCGGAAGTGTGACCTGGCGTAGCAAATACGGAAAACTCGCACCCGAGTATGAAGATACTTTCGCCTTCTTCGACAACTTGCGTCGTACCCTTATCCTGTGTCTCTGCTGGTCCGTAGACGGGAATATGGGGATAGCGCGCAAGGAGATCGGGAACACCGCCGACATGATCGTGATGGTGATGGGTAAGGAGGATCGCTTCAGGCTGCCAGTCGTTTTCTTCTATCGCGTGCAGGATCGGTACGGATTCGCCGGGATCAACAATGATGCATCTGCGATCGTCATCGACTAAAACCCAGATGTAATTGTCCTGAAAGGCGGAAATACTGATAAGATTCATGCATTACCTCTTATAGCGTGGCGGGTGTTTTGATGAAACCGGCAAGGATACCTCAGACTGTCGCACCACCGGAACGTTGGGCAGAGTTGCCCTGGGGTGAATATTATCGCGAGGCCTTAGAACTTCAGCTTAAACCCTGGCTCGCGAAAATGTATGGTTTTCACCTGCTTAAGATTGGCAATCTGAGCGCAGAAATCAATACCGAAAGCTGCGCTATCTCGCATCAGGTTAGCGTATCGCTTAATGGCTCCCCGGTTCAGGTGAAGGCTGATCCGCTGCATTTGCCGTTTGCGGAAAAATCCATTGATGCCTGTCTGCTCGCTCACACGCTGCCCTGGTGCAGCGATCCCCATCGTCTGCTGCGGGAAGCCGACCGCGTTTTGATTGATGACGGCTGGCTGATCCTGAGCGGTTTTAATCCGCTGAGTCTGATCGGGCTACGTAAACTGACGCCCGTTCTGCGCCGCACGCCGCCATATAACAGCAGGATGTTTACCATGATGCGCCAGCTGGACTGGCTTTCACTGTTAAATTTCGAAGTGCTGAGCTACGGGGGTTTTCAGGTCATCCCCTGGACGCGTAAAGGCGGGGTCTTATTAAGTACCCATTTACCCGCGCTGGGCTGCATGCAATTTATTGTCGCGCGTAAGAGGACGATCCCACTTACGCTCAACCCAATGAAGCAAAGCAAATCAAAAACGCGGATCCGCCAGACCGTGGGTGCCACGCGGCAGTACAAAAAACCGTGATCAGGATTCAGGTTGATAACCTGCATCCTCATGGGTTGGGTTTGATGCCGCCGCGCGAGCCAGCTCGTCACAGCGTTCGTTTTCAGGGTGACCGGCGTGCCCCTTTACCCACTCCCATTTGATTTCGTGCTGACCGAGGGCGGCATCAAGACGCTTCCAGAGATCGACATTCTTGACGGGTTTTTTCTCTGCCGTTTTCCAGCCGCGCTTTTTCCAGTTGTGGATCCATTGGGTAATGCCCTGGCGAACATACTGGCTGTCGGTACTCAGCACCACGTCACAATGTTCTTTTAAGGCTTCCAGCGCCACGATGGCCGCCATCAGCTCCATGCGGTTGTTGGTGGTGAGAAAATAGCCTTCACTAAAGGTTTTTTCATGCTCACGATAACGCATAATGGCGCCATAACCACCGGGCCCTGGGTTACCGAGACAAGATCCATCGGTGAAAATTTCTACCTGTTTACGCATCTCTGGTAGACTTCCTGTATTTGAAACGTTCAGTAAAACGATAAGTCTGACATAAATGACCGCTATGAGCACTGCAATTACTCGCCAGATTGTTCTTGATACCGAAACCACCGGTATGAACCAGATTGGCGCCCACTACGAAGGGCACAAAATCATTGAGATTGGTGCCGTTGAAGTAGTGAACCGTCGTCTTACGGGCAACAACTTCCACGTTTACCTCAAACCCGATCGGCTGGTGGATCCGGAAGCGTTCGGCGTTCACGGGATTGCCGATGAGTTTTTGCTGGATAAGCCCACCTTCGCCGATGTCGCGGATGAATTTCTCGACTACATCAGAGGTGCGGAACTTGTCATTCATAACGCGTCGTTCGATATCGGCTTTATGGACTATGAGTTCAGCAAGCTCAACCGCGATATTCCAAAGACCAATACGTTCTGTAAAGTCACGGATAGCCTGGCGCTGGCAAGGAAGATGTTCCCCGGCAAGCGTAACAGCCTTGATGCCCTGTGCTCTCGCTATGAGATAGACAACACCAAGCGTACCCTGCACGGCGCATTGCTCGATGCCCAGATCCTGGCCGATGTATACCTGACCATGACCGGCGGGCAAACGTCGATAAAATTCAGTATGGAAAATGAATCCCAGCAGACGCGGGATAAAGGCGGCATTCAGCGTGTCGTGCGCCAGGCTAATCGCCTGCGGGTTGTTTTAGCCAGTGATGAAGAGCTAATGAACCACGAATCTCGCCTCGATTTAGTGCAGAAGAAGGGCGGAAGCTGTCTGTGGCGTGGATGAAAAAAGGCGGAAACGTTTGTTAAATCGCCGTTTGGGTGATTTTTGCAGCAAACGATTCAAAACCTGAGAAAAAGCGTTGACGAGTTCAGAGGCAAACCGTAATATTCGCCTCGTTCCCCAAACGGGAACAGTGGAGCGGTAGTTCAGTCGGTTAGAATACCTGCCTGTCACGCAGGGGGTCGCGGGTTCGAGTCCCGTCCGTTCCGCCACTATTCAGAAAGCCTGAATCAGAAATGATTCAGGCTTTCGTCGTTTTATACCCCCTAAAAACTCACCTATTCTCATTCTATTTTCATTAACAAAGATTTAATAAACAAAGTGCAATTTATTAACAAATGCACATTATTGGTGCGTAATTTGCACTGTTATTGTGCATTATGTCTCCATCTCACCTTCTGCCCTCATGTTGATATGTAATAATTATGTAAAAATAATTCATAAGAAATCATTCAGTTACCTGTCATTCTTCAGAAAACTCATGAACCAATACGCTATTGGTTCGCTTATTGCTTAATCATTAGCACGATAAGTAGTTCGTCATATCAATAACTTATCGTTAATGAAAATAAAGTCATGATGAAAGCGAGCGAACCAATATGGAAAAACCTTCACGGGTTTTAGCAAATTCCAGCACCGCGCTTGACCAGTTGCGCGGGCTTATCAACCAGCACGAGTCAACACCAGGCACTCCGCTGCCCACTGAACGTGAGCTATCGGAAACACTCGGCGTAGGACGACGCGAAGTGCGTCGCGCGCTGGACGTGCTGGAAGAAGAAGGGCGGATCTGGCGCAAGCAGGGCAAAGGTACCTTCATTGGTCCGGCTGCCCCTGTTGAGCCGTTGGCGCTTCAGGGATTGGTTCAGCAAACCAACCTGCTGGAAGTCATGGAAGCTCGACTACAGCTCGAACCCGGCTTAGCCCGACTTGCGGCACTGCGTGCCACCAGGGAAAACCTCGCGCTCATGCAGCGCATGCTGGAACGCATTGACAAGGTCAGCCCGGATGACCGCGATCTTAACGAACTGTGGGATAGCGCCTTTCATCGCGCCATTGCGGAAGCAGCCGGCAACCGCCTGATGCTAGGGCTTTTCGATGCGATAGATGCCGTCCGCCGGGAGCCCGGCTGGCAGTATTTACGCGAGCTTGCCCGCACCCCCGAACGTGTCGACAACTACAACGACCACCATCACAACATCATGTCAGCGATTATTCATCGCCAGCCTAATGAAGCTGCGGCCGCCATGCGCGAACACCTGCTCAGCCTGCAAACCGCCCTGATTCAGGCCATCCACCTTGAGGACGATTCCACGCTATGACGACGATACCCTTTAAGGACTCCATGCCCGTACTGCGGCTGCAAAACCTCAACGTTAAATTCGCGGGCTCGCCGGTAAGCGTGCTCGAAGACATCTCGCTGACGGTAAGGGCGGGCGAAACGCTGGCGCTGGTGGGCGAGTCCGGCTGTGGTAAAAGCATCACTTCCCTGGCGCTGATGGGGTTATTGCCTGCCAGCGCCAGGATCGTCAGCGGGGAGATGCACTTCCGCCGCCACGATCTGCGCAAGCTCTCGCCGCGCGAGTATGCCAATCTGCGCGGCAGCGAGCTGGCGATGATATTCCAGGAGCCCATGACCTCGCTCAACCCGGCTTTCACGCTTGGCGATCAGCTCAGTGAAGCGGTGATGCGCCATCAAACGCTCTCCCGGGCTGAGGCGATGACGGTTGCGCTACAGATCCTGGAGAAGGTGCAGATCCCGGCCGCAGAGATGCGCCTTAAGGCTTACCCGCATCAGCTTTCCGGCGGTATGCGCCAGCGCGTGATGATTGCGATGGCGCTGATAAACCATCCCAAATTACTGATCGCTGACGAACCCACTACCGCTCTGGACGTGACCATTCAGGCGCAAATTCTCGCTCTGCTCAATACCTTAAAAGAAGAAACGGGCACGGCGGTGCTGATGATCACCCACGATTTAGGCGTGGTGGCCGAAGTGGCACAGCAGGTGGCGGTGATGTATGCCGGCCAGGTAGTAGAGCAGGGAAGCGTCGAGGCGATATTTGCCGACCCGCAGCACCCGTACACAATTGGCCTGATGGGCTCGATCCCCTCCCTTGGCGTACGCAAGGGCCAGCTTTCCACCATTCCCGGATCGGTCCCGCTGCCGGAATCTATGCCTCAGGGCTGCCGCTTCGCCACCCGGTGTCCCTTCGCGCAGACGCGCTGTCATGCTGAAAAACCACCGCTCACTATGCTCGGCACGGGTCATCAGGTTGCCTGCTTCCGCGTGCCGCTGGAACAACACATTGTCCTGGGAGAAATTGCATGACCACGCCCATTCTTGAAGCCCGGGATCTGAGCAAGCTTTTCCCCAGCCCGAAAAAACTGTTTACGCCGGCCCGCTTTGTCACGGCTGTTGACCGCGTTTCACTGTCGGTGCTGCCAGGCGAAACGCTGGCTATTGTCGGCGAATCAGGTTCCGGGAAATCCACCCTCGGCCGGCTGCTGCTGCGCCTGCTGGGCGCCAGCGAAGGGCGCGTATTTTATCAGGGTGAGGAGATCACCCACGCCTCAGGCGCACGTCTGAACCAGCTCCGGCGTGAGCTACAGATCATCTTTCAGGATCCCTTCGCCTCGCTGAACCCGCGCATGACGGTAGAACAGATTGTCGGTGAGCCGCTGTGGCTGCACCAGAACATGAAAAAAGCGGATCGCCAGTACCACGTCGCCGAGCTGCTCAGGACGGTCGGCTTGCCCGCGGCCTGGGCCGGACGTTATCCGCACGAATTTTCCGGCGGGCAGCGTCAGCGTATCGGCATTGCGCGCGCGCTGGCGTCAGGCCCAAAGCTGCTGCTGGGCGATGAACCGGTTTCCGCACTGGATGTTTCCGTCCAGGCACAGGTGGTCAATTTACTGGAAAGCCTGAAGCACCAGTTGGGGCTAACGATGGTGATCGTCGCCCACGGTCTGGCGGTTATCCGTCATATGAGCGACCGCGTGGCGGTGATGTATCTTGGGCAAATCGTCGAGCTGGCCACCGTCGACGATATCTTCGACGCGCCGCTGCATCCTTATACCCAGGCATTAATTGCCTCTGCGCCGCAAATGCAGCCAGGCGTAGCGCGGGATGCGCCGCTGTTGCAGGGTGATTTACCGAACCCGGCTAATCCGCCCTCCGGCTGCCGTTTCCACACCCGTTGCCCCTATGTTAGCGATGAATGTCGTCAGGTTGAGCCGATTCATCAGGTAATCGACGGCGGACGTCAGGTCGCCTGCCACCGCTGGCAGGAGATTAATCGCGATCGCAGCGTTATACAGATCGCACCGCCATCCGCCGCATTTTTGCGCCGCCGCGCGCTGTTTGAACACGCGGCTACTCACTCCTCCCTTCCTTCAAGGAACTCATGATAATGACAATGCGTAATTCTCTTTTGACCGTACTGGGAAGTGTTATGTTGCTTGGCGCGGCGCTGCCCGCCCATTCTGAAAGCGTGCTGCGAATCGGCCTGGGTGCAGATCCGGACATGCTGGACCCACATCTGGCGCGTACCTATTATGGCCGCTTCGTCTTTGCCTCCCTGTGTGACCGGCTGGTGGACGTGGACGAGCACCTCAAGGTGGTGCCGGGACTGGCGAAATCCTGGGCGTGGAGCGATGACGGCAAAACGCTGACCCTGGATCTCCGTGAAGGCGTGGCCTTCCACGACGGTGAAAAATTCGATGCCGCCGCCGCGAAATACAACCTCGACCGGGCCCTGACGCTAAAAGGCTCTCTGCGTAAAAGTGAACTCTCTTCTGTTGAGTCGGTGGAGGTCACCGGCCCGATGCAGATAGCCCTGCACCTGAAAACGCCGGATGCCGCACTTCTGATGCAGCTCACCGATCGCGCAGGCGCAATGATGGCGCCGGAAGCCGCGAAAAAAGCCGATTTTGCCGCCCATCCGGTCTGTTCCGGCCCGTATAAATTCGACAGCCGCGTGTCGCAGGACCGCATTGTGCTGACCCGCTTCGACAACTACTGGAACAAAGACGCCTATCACTTCGATAAAATTATCTATCTGCCGATCCCGGATGCCTCCGTGCGCCTGGCGAACCTGCGCGCGGGCGATCTCGACCTGACCGAAGGCATTGCCGCCAGCGACGTCAAAACCGTCGAAGCCGACAGCAAGCTGGCGCTGGCGAAGGTGACGGGCCTCGGATACCAGGGCATCACCTTCAATATTAACAATGGCAAAGTCCCGGCGAACGATCCCTTCAAAGATGCCCGCGTGCGTGAAGCATTTTCCCAGGCCATCGATCGCGATGCTTTAAACCAGGTAGTGTTCGAAGGGCTTTACACTCCGGCAAACCAGGCGTTTTCGCCGGTAAGCCCGTATCACGTCAATTTCCCGGTTCCCCCGCGTGACGTCGACAAAGCCAAAGCGCTGCTGAAAGCCGCAGGCGTCACCGCACCGCTGACCGTCAATCTACTGGTGCCGAACAACCCAACCTCGCAGCAGGTGGGCCAGGTATTGCAGGCGATGGTGGCAGAGGCGGGCTTTAACCTGAACCTGCAAATGACCGAGTTCGCCACGCTGCTGGATCGCCAGCAGAGCGGTGACTACCAGTTGAGCTTCTCCGGCTGGTCGGGTCGCCCGGATCCAGATGGCAGCATCTACGGCTTTATCAACAGCAAAGGCACCCTCAACGACGGCCGCTACAGCAATGCTCAGGTGGATGAATGGCTGACGCAGGCGCGCCAGAGCACCGATCAGGCCGCTCGCCAGCCGCTGTATGACAAGGTTGTGAAGCAGCTTCAGACCGATATGCCGATTGCATACCTTTACTTCGAACCGCGCATTTTTGGCCTGAACAAGCGCGTGCAGGGCTTTAAAGCGTACCCGGACGGCATTGTGCGTCTGGCTGGCTTAACGCTGGCGAAATAAACCTCCTGAGGAGAACCCATGCTGGAACTGATTTGCAAACGTCTGCTGCTGGCTATACCCACTCTGCTGTTGGTGAGCATGATGGTGTTTGGCCTGCAAAAGCTGCTGCCTGGCGATCCGCTGATTGCCATGGCCGGGGAGGAGCGCGATCCGGCGGTGATCGCCCAGCTGCGTGCTGAGCTGAATCTGGACGCGCCGATCCCCGTGCAGTATTTCAACTGGCTGACGCGGGCGCTGCAAGGCGATCTGGGTGTCTCCTTACGCACTCATGAGCCGGTCACGCAACTGATTGCCAGCAAGCTGCCGGTCACGCTGGAACTGTCGCTGCTGGCGATGATTATCGCGCTGGTGTTTGGTATCAGCATGGGGATCCTCGCGGCGGTGAACAAAAACAGCTGGGTCGATCACGGGGCGAACTTTGTGGCGATCTCGGGGATCTCAATACCGCACTTCTGGCTGGGGATCCTGCTGATTCTGGTCTTTTCAGTAAACCTGCAATGGTTGCCTGCGTCCGGTTATGTGTCGTTCAGTGAAGATCCGATCCAGAACATGCGGACATTGCTGCTGCCCGCGTCCGTGCTCGGAACCGGCCTGGCGGCGACGCTGATGCGCCATACCCGCGCGTCGATGATTGCGGTGCTGAAAGCGGATTACATCCGCACCGCGCGCGCTAAGGGGCTGCTGCCGAAAGCGGTGATCCTGAAGCACGCCTTTCGCAATGCGCTGGTGCCGGTGATCACCCTCACCACGTTGCTGTTCGGCGAGCTGCTGGGCGGGGCGGTGCTGACCGAGCAGGTGTTCACCATTCCGGGCTTCGGCAAAATGATCGTCGACTCGGTGTTCAACCGCGACTACGCGGTGGTGCAGGGCGTAGTGCTGATCGTGGCGATCGGTTTCCTGATGCTCAACCTGCTGGCTGACGTGCTCTACGTCCTTATCAACCCGAAAATGCGAGGTTAATCATGGCGGAACTGACGACGCAAACCGTGGCGCCCGCGCTGCCGCGCGCGCAAAACCGGGTGCTGAAAAAATTCCTCGCCAATAAAAGTGCGGTGATTGGCGCGATTGTGGTGGGCTTTTTTGTGCTGGTGGCGCTGCTGGCGCCGTGGATCGCGCCATTTGACCCGGTCAAAGCTAACTTCCTCGCGGTGCGCAAAGCGCCATCGGCGATGTACTGGTTCGGCACCGACGAGCTGGGGCGCGATATCTTGTCCCGCATTATCTGGGGGGCGAGAACCTCGCTGATGGCGGGCTGTATGTCGGTGGCGATCGCGGTTGTCATCGGCGTGCCGCTGGGGCTGGTGGCGGGTTATTTCCAGAAGATGTGGGACGGGGTGATCTCCCGCTTTATTGAGGCACTGCTGGCCTGTCCATTCCTGATCATGGCGATCGCGCTGGGGGCATTCTTAGGCCCAAGCCTGACGAATGCCATGATCGCTATTGGACTCTCGGCAATGCCGATCTTCGCCCGCCTGACGCGCGGCCAGGTGATCGCCATTCGCAACGAAGAGTACATCGACGGCGCGCGGGCGATTGGCCTGCCGGACCGCTGGATCATCATTAAATACGTTCTGCCCAACGTGATGTCACCTATCCTGGTGCAGGCCACGCTGGCCATTGCCTCGGCGATTATCGCCGAAGCCAGCCTTTCGTTTTTAGGGTTAGGCCAACAGCCGCCGAACCCATCCTGGGGCTCCATGCTCAACACCGCAAAAGGGTTTCTCGAACAGGCGCCGTGGATGTCGGTTTTCCCCGGCGTGGCGATTTTCCTTGCCGTTCAGGGCTTTAATTTACTCGGCGACGGGCTGCGCGATGCGCTCGATCCGCGCCACGACTAAGGAGTCATGATGACCAAAACGCTCGATTTTACAACCGGTTACGATTCACGACGCCCGCCGATGATGGGCCATAACGCCGTTGCCACCTCGCAGCCGCTGGCGGCACAGGCGGGAATGAAGATGCTACAGCTGGGCGGAAATGCCGTTGATGCGGCGATTGCAACCGCCATGGCGCTGACCGTTGTCGAGCCGACCGGCAACGGCATCGGCAGCGATGCTTTTGCCATTGTCTGGGACGGTGAAAAACTTCACGGTCTGAATGCGTCCGGTCGTTCGCCAGCCAGCTGGCATGCGGATCTGTTTGCCGGAAAAACCGCCGTACCGGAAATCGGCTGGGACGCGGTGACCGTGCCGGGTGCGGTGTCGGGCTGGGTGGCGCTGGCTGAACGTTTTGGCACGCTGCCGCTGACCACGCTCGCGCAGCCAGCCATTGATTACGCGCGTAACGGTTTCCCGGTCTCGCCGCTGATCGGCCATCTCTGGCAGCGCGGCTACAACAAGCTGAAAGATCAGCCCGGGTTTAGTGCCTGCTTTGCGCCGGAAGGCCGCGCGCCGCGCGTGGGGGAGATCTTCCGTAACCCGGCGCAGGCGAACTCACTGGAGCTGATCGCCAAAACCAACGGCGACGCGTTTTACCGTGGCGAACTGGCGCAGAAAATTGCCGCCTTCGCCAAAGCACATGGTGCACACCTGACCGAAGCAGACCTGGCGAATCACCGTGTGGACTGGGTGGAACTGCTATCGCGCGACTTCGCGGGCGGTTCGGTGCAGGAATTGCCGCCAAACGGTCAGGGGATCGCCACCCTGATTGCGCTCGGCATTCTGGAGCAGTGCGGCATCGAGAAACATCACCCGGATTCCGTGCAGGGGCTGCACCTGTCTATAGAGGCAATGAAGCTGGCGCTGGCGGATCTCGATCGCTACGTTGCGGATGAAGAGCATATGGAGTTTGCCGCCAAAGCGCTGCTGAGCGACCATTATCTGAAGTCGCGCGCCGCGCTTATCAATCACGATAAAGCCTCTGATTTTGTGTACGGATCGCCGACGCAGAGTGGGACGGTTTACCTCAGCGCAGCGGATTCCAGCGGGATGATGATCTCCTTTATCCAGTCCAATTTTATGGGCTTCGGTTCAGGGATCGTGGTGCCGGATACGGGGATCAGCCTGCAAAACCGCGGCTGCGGCTTTGTGCTCGATCCCAAACACCCGAACGCGCTGGCAGGCAGCAAGCGTCCTTTCCACACCATCATTCCGGGCTTTGCGATGGACGGTAACGGCAAACCGCTGATGTCCTTCGGCGTGATGGGCGGCCCGATGCAGGCGCAGGGGCACATGCAGATGGCGCTTCGCATTATGCTGCACGGGCAAAACCCGCAAGCGGCGATTGACGCCCCGCGCTGGCGCGTGGTGCAGGGCAGGGAAGTGGTTGTTGAATCGACCTTCGATCGCAATACCATCGCGGCGCTGCGCGAGCGCGGACACCAGATAGTGGTGGAAGATCCGCTTCAGGATTACAATTTTGGCGGCGCGCAGGTGATTTACCGTATGCCGGAAGGGCACTACGTGGCTGCGACGGAGAGCCGCAAAGACGGGCAGGCGTTGGTGAGCTGATTTGTAGGCCGGGTAAGGCGCAGCCGCCACCCGGCTTTTTCTTATCCAATGCTAAATGGATCTGCATCCTGCCAGGCCGGAAACTTCTCCCGATACTCCTTTAACGCCGTTAACGAGATCTCAGCGTCAATTCGTGTCGCCTGATGCGGCTCGGCGGTGGCAATAATCTCACCCTGCGGACTGATCACCCGGCTGTCACCGCGATAGTGATGCCCGTTGCCGTCCGTTCCTACGCGGTTACAGCCAACGACATAAGCCTGATTTTCAATCGCGCGCGCGGTCAGTAAAGCCTGCCAGTGCAGGGAGCGTGGGGCGGGCCAGTTGGCGACGTACAACGCCAGGTCATAATCGTTGCGGTTGCGCGACCACACCGGGAAGCGCAGGTCATAGCAGACCAGCGGCAGAATACGCCAGCCGCGCCATTCAAATACCACGCGTTCGTTTCCGGCTTCATAATGTTGATGTTCATCCGCCATGCGGAACAGATGGCGCTTATCGTAGAAATGGACGTTTCCTTCCGGCTCGACCAGCAGGAAGCGATTGACCGGTCCGCGCCCGGTCTGGAGCGCGACGCTGCCGGCAATCAGCGCGTTTGTTTCCTGCGCCCTGGCGTGCATCCAGGCCACCACCTCGTCCTGCGGCATGGACTGTTTTGCTGCCTCCATCGCGAAACCTGTGGTGAACATCTCCGGCAGGACAATCACATCGCGTCCGGTAATCTCTTCCAGCTGGCGATCAAAATGGCGAAGGTTGGCGGGGCCGTCCATCCACACTAAAGGTTGCTGCAAAACAGAAATCTTTAAACCAGGCACGATACAGGCTCCTTAATAAACACTTTATGACACTGTAGCACGTCATTACCAGAAAATGTGGCAATAAAAAACCCCGCGCGGGGCGGGGTTTGTGAGAGCAAAATACCTTATGCCGCTTCAGGTTTGCGGTGCTTCTCTGGCAGCTTTACCGGCTGAGTCGCCAGCTCTTCTGGTTCGAAATCATCCACGTTAATACTGCGCAGACGGCTCTCTTCGGCTTTCACCAGAATCGCAGCTTCGCTGTTGTCGATGATGCCACCCGCCAGCGCCTGTTTTGCCAGCTCATCCAGTCGTGTAAACGGCAGGTTTTTGCCCAGCTGTTTGCAGATCTTCTGGTGAATCGGGTCGGCGGCCATCACGTCAAGCAGCGCTTCTTCCAGCAAACCTACCGGGTTATGCGGGGTAGGTTCCAGGTATTGACCACGGCCAATACGGGAACGGGTTGCGCTTGGTACCTGGAGGATCTTCGCCACTTTATGATCCAGCTTGTCAGACGGTGCCAGATGGTGACGACCGGTCGGGAAGATCACCGCGCGCAGGGCGCCCGCCACGAAGCGGTTCGGGAAGTTTGCCAGCAGGTCGTCAATCGCCTGTTCCGCCTGATACATCGCATCCTGCACGCCCCAGTGCACCAGCGGCAGATCCGCTTCCTGACGGCCTTCATCGTCGTAGCGTTTCAGCACCGCAGAGGCCAGGAAGATCTGGCTCAGCACATCACCCAGACGGGCGGAGATGCGTTCGCGACGCTTCAGGCTTCCGCCCAGAACGGCCATGGAGACGTCAGACAGCAGCGCCAGGTTAGCGCTCAGACGGTTCAGGTGTTGGTAGTAACGTTTGGTTGCATCGCGGGTCGGCGTCGCGCTGGTCAGCCCCCGCGTCAGGCCGAGCCAGAAGCTGCGAACTTCATTGCTGCAAACGTGACCGATATGTTTGAACAGCAGCTTGTCGAAGGCATCCACGTCGTTATTCTGCGCGGCGGCCATCTCTTCCAGCACGTACGGATGGCAACGAATCGCACCCTGGCCGAAGATCATCATGCTGCGGGTCAGGATGTTTGCCCCTTCCACGGTGATGGCAATCGGTGCGCCCTGATAGCCGCGCGCCAGGAAGTTGCCTTCGCCAAGCATAATGCCTTTACCGCCTGCGATATCCATTGCATCAATAATTGACTGCTGTGCGCGGTGGGTACAGTGGTACTTCACAATCGCCGACAGCACGGCGGGTTTTTCGCCCAGCATAATACCGTAGGTAATCAGCGAGGCTGCGGCGTCCATCACGTAGGCATTGCCCGCAATGCGCGCCAGCGGCTCTTCGATACCTTCCATCTTGCCGATGGAAATTTTGAACTGACGGCGGATATGCGCGTAAGCCCCAATCCCCATCGCCACCGATTTCAGACCGCCGGTAGAGTTCGACGGCAGGGTAATGCCGCGGCCCACCGACAGACATTCCACCAGCATACGCCAGCCCTGGCCGGCCATTTTCGGTCCACCGATGATGTAGTCAATCGGCACAAAGATATCCTGACCGCGAGTCGGGCCGTTCTGGAACGGTACGTTCAGCGGGAAATGACGACGACCAATTTCAACCCCCGGGGTCGAGGTTGGGATCAGCGCACAGGTAATGCCCAGATCTTCTTCACCGCCCAGCAGTTTTTCCGGGTCAGAAAGTTTGAACGCCAGACCGAGTACGGTGGCGATAGGCGCCAGGGTGATATAACGTTTGTTCCAGGTCAGGCGCATGCCCAGCACCTGTTCGCCCTGCCATTCGCCCATGCAGACCACGCCAGTATCCGGGATCGCACCGGCATCAGAACCGGCTTCCGGGCTGGTCAGCGCGAAGCACGGAATTTCCTGACCACGCGCCAGACGCGGCAGATAGTGATCTTTCTGCTCTTCCGTACCGTAATGCTGTAACAGCTCGCCCGGGCCTAAGGAGTTTGGCACGCCAACGGTGATCGCCAGGATCCCGGAGACACCCGCCAGTTTTTGCAGGACGCGAGCCTGAGCGTAAGCGGAGAATTCCAGACCGCCATACTCTTTCTTAATGATCATCGCGAAGAAGCGATGCTCTTTCAGATATGCCCACAGCTCAGGCGGCAGATCGGCCATTTCGTGAGTGATGGCAAAGTCGTTTGCCATGCGGCACGCTTCTTCTACCGGACCATCAATAAAGGCCTGTTCTTCGGCGGTCAGACGCGGCTGTGGATAGTTGTGAAGCTTTTTCCAGTCCGGGTTGCCCTGGAACAGATCGCCTTCCCACCAGGTCGTACCGGCGTCAATCGCTTCTTTCTCTGTACGCGACATCGGCGGCATCACTTTACGGAATCCCCTGAACACCGGCACAGAGATCATCGACTTACGCATCGGCGTCAGGTTAAACGGCAGTAAAATGATGGCCAGGGGAACAAGAACCCAGATATTCCACAGGCCAGCGACGCCAAGTGCAGCCGTCCAGGCCAGAAGAATCAGGCTACTCAGGAATAAACTGACACGGTGATAGAACAACACTCCGAGCAGTACAACGGTTGCGAGAATGCTCAAAATCATCATAAAGAAAAGCTCCCTTGCTTGTAGGAGGTCTGACCACTTGTGATGATATGGTTGTAGTTGATGTCATTTCCTTTAGCAATGTGTTTACAAAATAATTACAACCTGGTTCACATTGTTCGCGTTTTAGCCGGCACAAAAAATCAAAACGCCGGACGATTCGCATGGCTTTAGCTTCTCGCTTTTACTGCTATCCGGTACACTCCACTGTGTTATTTCATCAATACTGAAGGATTATCCTCATGTACCAGGATCTTATTCGTAACGAACTGAACGAAGCGGCGGAAACGCTGGCGAACTTTCTGAAAGATGATGCCAATATTCACGCTATTCAGCGCGCGGCGGTCCTGCTTGCCGACAGCTTCAAAGCCGGCGGTAAAGTGCTCTCCTGCGGTAACGGCGGTTCCCACTGTGACGCCATGCACTTCGCCGAAGAGCTGACCGGACGCTATCGCGAAAACCGTCCGGGCTACCCGGCGATTGCGATTTCCGACGTGAGCCACATCTCCTGTGTAGGCAACGACTTCGGTTACGACCATATCTTTTCCCGCTACGTTGAAGCCGTAGGCCGTGAAGGCGACGTGCTGCTGGGGATCTCCACGTCCGGTAACTCCGCTAACGTGATCAAAGCGATCGCCGCCGCGCGTGAGAAGGGCATGAAAGTGATCACCCTGACCGGGAAAGATGGCGGTAAGATGGACGGTACAGCGGACATTGAAATCCGTGTACCACACTTCGGTTATGCGGATCGCGTTCAGGAAATTCACATCAAAGTGATCCACATCCTGATCCAACTGATCGAAAAAGAGATGGTTAAGTAAGACTTCGCTGGGGGGCGCCGGTGCCCCCCGCTGTTGTGGAGGTGTTCTATGTGCGAACTGCTCGGGATGAGCGCCAATGTGCCAACCGATATCTGCTTTAGTTTCACCGGGCTGGTTCAGCGCGGTGGAGGAACCGGGCCGCATAAAGACGGCTGGGGCATTACCTTCTACGAAGGCAAAGGATGCCGCACGTTTAAAGATCCACAGCCCAGCTTTAACTCACCCATTGCCAGACTGGTGCAGGACTATCCTATTAAATCCTGTTCGGTGATCGCCCATATCCGCCAGGCCAATCGCGGCGAAGTGGCGCTGGAAAATACCCATCCGTTTACCCGTGAACTGTGGGGACGTAACTGGACCTATGCGCACAACGGGCAGCTCTCGGGCTATAAATCACTGGAAACCGGCAATTTTCGTCCTGTCGGTGAAACGGACAGCGAAAAAGCATTTTGCTGGCTGCTGCACAAGCTGACCGAGCGCTACCCCCGTACGCCCGGCAACATGACCGCAGTATTTAAGTACATAGCGTCACTGGCGTCTGAGTTACGCGAGAAGGGCGTGTTTAATATGCTGCTGTCTGACGGACGCTACGTGATGGCATTCTGCTCGACGAATCTGTTCTGGATCACCCGACGTGCGCCGTTTGGCGTCGCCACGCTGCTCGATCAGGATGTGGAAATTGATTTTCAGAAGGAGACCACACCGAACGATGTGGTCACTGTCATTGCAACGCAGCCGCTGACGGGCAACGAAACCTGGCAAAAGATCATGCCAGGCGAGTGGGCGCTATTTTGTCTCGGGGACCGCGTAATTTGACGCCAGCTGAGGCTGAACCACTTCATGGCTGAGCGGTTTACTCACCACGTAACGGCCATTGACGATGGACACCACCGGCGGCTTATGGGTCTGCTCGAAGTAGTCATAACCCGGTTTTAGCTGTTTCCAGAAATCTGTGTAAACAGAGTACTTATGGCGCGCCATGTTGGCATCCGTCATACGGAACGGATAGATGCTGACCTGAACATTCGGCTGGCCGAAGACCAGTGCGCCCGTGACAAACTGGAAGATTTCATCAATGCCGGAATCCGTCATCGCATAACAGCCGACAGACACGCAGGCGCCGTGGATCATCAGGTATTTCCCTTCGTAACCGTGCGCACGGTCAAAGGCGTTAGGGAAACCGATGTTAATCGCTTTATAAAAGCGGCTGTCCGGTTTTAGCTGGCTACGCTGAACGTTGTAAAACCCTTCCGGACTTTTGAAGTCACCCTGGCGCTGTTTTGGCCCCAGTCCGCCAGAATAGTTACAGATTTTGTAGCTATCGAGCAGTTGATACGTCTCGCCCATTTTGACAAACAGATCGAGTGTGCGCTCTTCCTTGAAGATTTGAATATAAACCGGGGAACCCATCAACTGCTGTTTATACTCTTTGCTGACCGGCGTCGTTGAACTATTACTGCCAAGCAGCCCGGCAAACGACATGCACGGTATCAGAAGCATCGCAATGAACAATGCGATTTTACGCATACTACTGGTTCCTTGATAAAACAATGACCAACTTGCCAGAACGGCAAAAGACACCCGAAATCAGACTAATCTGGACAGGAGCGCTCACATTAGCACCGATGGAGATTTTCGCAAGAGCCAACCTTTGCGTTTACAAATTAGTTTTACTTTATAACCCATTCATATTGTCCTGACTCCAGGAACTTTGCGCAATAGCTCGCATTTCGGCGCGCCAGACGGCGGATTTACTGCCCTTGGCAGGGCCGAAAATGGTACACTCCGGCCTCTCTGGATTGTTGTTCATGGATACCTGCTAACCACATGTTTAGAATCAGAAAAGGACTCGATCTGCCAATCTCTGGCGTGCCTGAACAGCACGTAACGACCGGCGCCAGTATTCATCATGTCGCTATTGTGGGTGATGATTACGTGGGCATGCGCCCCGCGATGCTGGTACAGGAAGGCGATCGTGTAATAAAAGGCCAGGCACTCTTCGAGGATAAAAAAAATCCTGGCGTTATGTTTACAGCCCCAGCCAGCGGCACCGTTGTCGCCATCCATCGTGGTGAGCGTCGCGTTCTGCAATCGGTAGTTATTCAAATTGAAGGCGATGAGAAACGCGAGTTTGCGCGTTTTGACGCCGCCGATCTCGCTACCCTCAGCCACGACGCGGTGCAGACGCAACTGCTGGAGTCAGGACTGTGGACGGCGCTTCGCACGCGTCCCTATAGCAAAACGCCCGTACCTGGCACTGTGCCAGCCGCTATCTTCGTTACGGCCATCGACACCAACCCGCTCAGCGCGGATCCGCAGCCTCTTATCCTGGCGGAACGCAAAGCTTTCGATGCCGGCCTCACCGTGTTAACGCGCCTGACGCCGGGCAAAGTGCATGTCTGCCAGGCCAGCGGCGGTAAGCTGGGCGGGCATCCGCAAGGGCAGGTCGCCTTTAATGAATTTGCCGGCCCGCATCCGGCCGGGCTGGTGGGAACGCATATTCATTTCCTGGAGCCGGTAAGCCTGACGAAACAGGTCTGGCATCTTAATTATCAGGACGTGATCGCTATCGGTAAGCTCTTCACCACGGGTGAGCTGTGCGCAGAACGCATTATTGCCATCGGCGGCCCTCAGGCAACCCAACCGCGTCTGGTTCGCACGCTGCTTGGGGCAGACCTGACGGCGCTGTTGGCTGGCGAAACGAAAGAAGGTGAAAACCGCATTATTTCCGGTTCGGTGCTGAGCGGCAGACACGCGACAGGCCCGATGGCCTGGCTGGGTCGTTTCCATCTTCAGGTGAGCGTGGTGCTTGAAGGGCGCGAGAAAGAGCTGTTCGGCTGGGTGCTGCCTGGCGCGGAAAAATACTCGTTAACCCGTACCACGCTCGGCCACTTTTTGCGTCGTAAGCTGTTTAACTTCTCCACCAGCACCAACGGCGGTGAGCGCGCCATGGTCCCGATTGGCAACTACGAACGCGTGATGCCGCTGGATATTCTGCCCACTGTGCTGCTGCGCGATCTGCTGGCCGGCGATACCGACGGTGCCCAGGCGCTGGGCTGTCTGGAGCTGGACGAGGAAGATCTGGCGCTGTGTACCTATGTGTGTCCAGGTAAATACGAATATGGACCCGTATTGCGCGAGGTGTTAACCCGCATTGAGCAGGAAGGATAACCATGGGCTTAAAACACCTCTTTGAAAAAATTGAGCCGCACTTTACCGAAGGGAAGCTCAAAAAGTACTACCCGCTGTATGAAGCGACAACGACCATTTTCTACACCCCGGGTCTGGTGACGAAAGGCGCGGCGCACGTTCGCGACGCCATCGACCTCAAGCGAATGATGATTCTGGTCTGGTTTGCGGTCTTCCCGGCCATGTTCTGGGGGATGTATAACGTTGGGTTGCAGACTATTCCGGCGCTGCACCATATGTACGATGCAGAGCAGCTGGCGCAGGTGATTCAGTCTGACTGGCACTATCGTCTGGCGCAGTCGCTGGGGGTGAGCTTTGCGGCAGATGCAGGCTGGATCAGCATGATGACGCTGGGCGCTGTCTTCTTCCTCCCCATCTATATGACTGTCTTTATTGTGGGCGGTTTCTGGGAGGTTCTGTTCGCTATTATTCGCAAACATGAGATCAACGAGGGCTTCTTTGTTACCTCTATTCTGTTTGCGCTGATTGTTCCGCCAACGCTGCCGCTCTGGCAGGCGGCGATGGGGATCAGCTTTGGCGTAGTGATTGCCAAGGAGATCTTCGGCGGGACCGGACGCAACTTCCTCAACCCGGCACTGGCAGGGCGCGCGTTCCTGTTCTTTGCTTATCCGGCGCAAATCTCGGGCGACCTGGTGTGGACGGCAGCAGACGGATTCTCCGGCGCGACGCCACTTTCACAGTGGGCGGCTGGCGGCGGCGAAACGCTGGTTAACAATGCAACCGGACAGCCTGTCACCTGGTTTGATGCGTTTATTGGCAATATTCCAGGCTCCATCGGTGAAGTGTCTACCCTGATGATTTTGATCGGCGGAGCCATCATCCTCTTTGGCCGCGTGGCGTCCTGGCGCATTGTCGCTGGCGTCATGCTTGGGATGGTCCTCACCGCCACGCTTTTCAATTTCATTGGTTCAGACACTAACCCGATGTTCTCCATGCCGTGGTACTGGCACCTCGTGCTGGGAGGCTTTGCGTTTGGCATGATGTTCATGGCCACCGATCCCGTCTCGGCTTCGTTTACCGACAGAGGAAAATGGTGCTACGGCGCGCTCATTGGGGTGATGTGTGTACTGATTCGCGTGGTCAACCCGGCCTATCCGGAAGGGATGATGTTGGCCATTCTGTTTGCCAATCTGTTTGCGCCGCTGTTCGACTATCTGGTCGTGCGCGCCAACATTAAGCGGAGGAAGGCGCGTGGCTGAGATCAAAAATAACGACAGTATCAGCAAAACGCTGCTGGTGGTGCTGGTACTGTGTCTGGTCTGTTCCATTGTCGTGGCCGGTTCTGCCGTTGGGTTGAAACCGCTACAGCAGGAGCAACGTGCGCTGGATAAACAGCGTAACATCCTTGCCGTTGCCGGGCTGATGCAGGAAGGCATGACGAAGGATGACGTCGCAGCGGTGTTTGCCGAACGCATTACCGCACGGCTGGTGGATTTAAAAACCGGGGAGTTAATGGATAAAGACCCGGCGAAATATAACCAGGCGCTGGCGCTAAAAGATCCGCAGATGAGCACCATGCTTGACGCCTCGCAGGATCCGGCAGGCATTAAGCGCCGCAGCAATGTCGCGGAGATTTACCTCGTCCGCGACGAGCAAAAGCGCATCCAGGAAATCGTGTTGCCCATCTATGGCAACGGTTTATGGTCAATGATGTACGCCTTTGTGGCGCTGGATACCGATGGCCGTACGGTCAAAGGCATTACATATTACGATCAGGGCGAAACACCAGGGCTGGGGGGCGAAGTTGAGAACCCTAACTGGCGGGCACAGTTTGTCGGTAAAAAAGTGCTCGATGACAACGGCCAGCCTGCGCTGAAGGTGGTGAAAGGTGGAGCGCGTCCCGGTGATGAATTTGCCGTTGATGGCCTTTCCGGCGCTACGCTCACCTCTAATGGGGTGCAGCACAGCTTTGATTTCTGGATGGGTGAACTGGGCTTTGGTCCCTTCCTGAAGAATGTACGTGAAGGAGCGCTGAACAATGGCTGATACGGGTGAACTGAAAGAAGTTAAAAAGGTGCTGATTGGCCCACTTTTAGCCAATAACCCGATAACGCTTCAGGTGCTGGGTGTATGCTCGGCTCTGGCGGTAACCACCAAGCTGGAAACGGCGGTGGTCATGACGCTGGCGGTAACGCTGGTGACAGCGTTTTCCAGCATGTTTATCTCAATGATCCGCCACCACATACCCAACAGCGTGAGGATCATTGTCCAGATGGCGATCATCGCCTCGCTGGTGATCGTGGTTGATCAGCTTCTGCGCGCCTTCGCTTATGAAACCTCGAAGCAGCTTTCGGTGTTTGTCGGCCTGATTATCACCAACTGTATCGTGATGGGGCGCGCTGAAGCCTATGCGATGAAAATGCCGCCACTGGCGAGCTTTATGGACGGTATCGGCAACGGGCTGGGTTACGGTGTGATCCTGTTGACGGTTGGTTTCCTGCGCGAACTTATTGGCAGCGGCAAACTGTTTGGCATTCCGGTGCTGGATACGGTACAGAACGGCGGCTGGTATCTGCCGAACGGCCTGTTCCTGCTGGCACCAAGCGCATTTTTCATTATCGGTTTGCTGATCTGGCTGATTCGTACGCTGAAGCCTGAACAGCAGGAAAAGGAGTAACCGACGATGGCTCATTACCTGAGTTTATTTGTGCGCGCGGTGTTTGTTGAAAACATGGCGCTCGCTTTCTTCCTGGGCATGTGTACGTTCCTTGCTGTTTCTAAGAAGGTATCGACGGCATTCGGTCTGGGTGTGGCGGTCACTGTTGTGCTGGGGCTTTCCGTTCCGATTAACAACCTGGTGTTCAACTTCGTGCTTCGCGATGGCGCGCTGGTGGAGGGCGTTGATCTTAGCTTCCTGAACTTCATCACCTTTATCGGGGTGATTGCGGCGCTTGTTCAGATCCTGGAGATGATCCTCGATAAATACTTCCCGTCGCTGTACAACGCACTGGGGATCTTCCTGCCGCTAATCGCGGTGAACTGCGCCATTTTCGGCGGCGTCTCATTTATGGTTCAGCGCGATTACAACTTCAGTGAATCGGTTGTGTATGGTTTCGGTTCCGGTATCGGCTGGATGCTGGCGATTGTCACCATGGCGGGGATCCGTGAAAAAATGAAATATGCCAACGTACCTGCGGGGCTTCGTGGCTTAGGGATCACCTTTATCACCACCGGCCTGATGGCGTTGGGCTTTATGTCCTTCTCCGGTGTGCAGCTATAAGGGCTAAAAGATGGAAATTATTCTTGGCGTGGTGATGTTCACGCTGATAGTACTGGTGCTGTCAGGGCTGATCCTGGCAGCGCGTGCGAAGCTGGTGAATTCCGGGGATGTGATCATTGATATCAATGACGATCCGCAGAATCAGATCCGTACCCCGGCAGGGGATAAGCTGCTTAACACGCTCTCCGGCAACGGGATTTTTGTCTCGTCTGCCTGTGGCGGCGGTGGCTCCTGTGGACAGTGCCGTGTGACGGTGAAAGAGGGAGGCGGTGATATTCTGCCAACAGAACTGTCGCATATCACGAAGCGTGAAGCGAAAGAGGGCTGCCGTCTGGCGTGTCAGGTCGCTGTGCGCCAGAACATGAAGATTGAGCTGCCGGAGGAGATCTTCGGCGTGAAAAAATGGGAGTGCGAAGTTATCTCTAACGATAACAAAGCCACGTTCATTAAAGAGCTCAAGCTGCGCGTTCCTGAAGGGGAGAGCGTCCCGTTCCGTGCGGGTGGGTATATCCAGATTGATTGTCCGGCACACACCGTGGCGTATGCTGACTTCGACGTGCCCGAGGAGTACCGGGCCGACTGGGATAAATTTAACCTCTTCCGCTTTGTTTCCGAAGTAAAAGAGCCCGCGCTTCGCGCTTATTCCATGGCTAACTATCCGGAAGAGAAGGGCATTATTATGCTCAACGTGCGTATCGCCACGCCGCCGCCGAATGTGCCTGATGCACCCCCTGGCGTCATGTCGTCCTATATCTGGTCCCTCAAGCCTGGCGACAAAGTGACGATTTCCGGCCCGTTCGGCGAATTCTTTGCCAAAGACACCGACGCGGAAATGGTCTTTATCGGCGGCGGTGCGGGTATGGCACCGATGCGTTCGCATATCTTTGACCAGCTCAAACGACTTGGCAGCAAGCGCAAGATCAGCTTCTGGTACGGGGCGCGTTCACTGCGCGAAATGTTCTATGACGATGAGTTTGAACAACTGGCACGTGATAACCCTAACTTTACCTTCCATGTGGCGTTATCCGATCCGCAGCCGGAAGATAACTGGACAGGTTATACGGGCTTCATCCACAACGTGCTGTATGAAAATTACCTCAAACAGCACCCGGCACCGGAAGATTGCGAGTTTTATATGTGTGGCCCGCCAATGATGAACGCTGCCGTGATTAAGATGCTAAAAGATCTTGGCGTGGAAGATGAGAACATCATGCTCGATGATTTCGGAGGCTGATTATGCTGACCTTTCTGGCGACCTTTGCGGTGTTTGTACTGGTGATATTCGGGATGTCCTTAGGCTGGATCATCAAGCGTAAAAGCATCCAGGGCAGCTGTGGAGGTATATCTTCCATCGGAATGGAAAAAGTGTGCGAATGTCCGGAACCGTGCGATGCGCGAAAAAAACGGATGGCTCGCGAGCAGCAACGCATTATTTAGTTTTGTATGTCGGGTAAGGCAACGCCGCCACCCGACAATTCCCACGCATACTTCTCAACCCTCATTTGTTTACTGTATACTTATCCAGTAATGAGTGAGGGCTTACTATGCGCAAAATAATCCATGTCGATATGGACTGCTTTTTTGCCGCAGTGGAGATGCGTGACAACCCGGCGCTGCGGGATATTCCCATCGCCATTGGCGGCAGCCGGGTTCAGCGCGGTGTCATCAGCACCGCCAACTATCCTGCTCGCAAATACGGTGTGCGCAGCGCCATGCCGACAGCGATGGCGCTGAAACTGTGCCCGCATCTCACTCTTTTGCCCGGACGTTTTGATGCCTATAAAGAAGCATCGAACCACATTCGGGAGATCTTCTCCCGCTACACCTCTCTGATTGAACCGTTATCGCTGGATGAAGCCTATCTGGATGTCACCCACAGCGTGCACTGCCACGGCTCTGCCACCCTGATGGCGCAGGAGATCCGCCAGACTATTTTTAACGAGCTGAACCTGACGGCATCGGCAGGCGTCGCGCCGATAAAATTTCTCGCCAAAATCGCCTCCGATTTAAATAAGCCCAACGGCCAGTACGTCATCACCCCGGAAGAGGTTCCGGCGTTTTTAAAGACGCTGCCGCTCAGCAAAATCCCCGGTGTGGGTAAAGTCTCCGCCGCGAAGCTGGAAAGTATGGGGCTACGCACCTGTGAAGACGTTCAGCGCAGCGATCTGGCGCTGCTGCTTAAGCGTTTTGGTAAGTTTGGCCGCGTACTGTGGGAACGCAGTCAGGGCATTGATGACCGGGATGTGAACAACGAACGGCTGCGTAAATCGGTCGGCGTTGAACGCACGCTGAGCGAAGATATCCATGACTGGACAGAGTGTGAAACCATTATTACGGAACAACTCTATCCTGAGCTTGAACGACGCTTACTGAAGGTCAAACCAGATCTGCTTATTGCCCGGCAGGGCATCAAACTGAAATTTAACGATTTTCAGCAGACGACGCAGGAACACGTCTGGCCACGCCTCAACAAAGAGGATCTTATTGCGACGGCAAAAAAGGCATGGGAAGAGCGGCGGGGCGGACGAGGGGTAAGGCTGGTGGGGCTGCACGTCACCTTGCTGGATCCGCAGCTGGAGCGTCAGCTGGTGCTGGGACTGTAGATTAGGCTAATCGTATGCCCGGTAAGCGAAGCGCCACCGGGCATCAAACGGCTTATTACTTAACAGGGATTGCTTTCAGCAGCTCAGTCAGCAGCGTCCAGTAGTGACCGACGCTTTCAATGTGAACCTGCTCATCCGGGGAGTGTGGACCCGTGATGGTCGGCCCGATGGAGACCATGTCCATATCCGGATACGGTTTCTTGAACAGACCACATTCCAGACCCGCGTGAATAACCTGAATGTTCGGGGTGCTGTTGAACAGTCTCTGATAAGTTTCACGCACCAGTGCCATGACCGGAGAACTTGCATCCGGCTGCCAGCCAGGGTAGCTGCCTTTTGCAGACGTTTTCGCGCCCGCCAGGGTACCCAGAGATTCCAGCATGCTCACAACGTACTCTTTACCGCTGTCGATCAGGGAACGGATCAGGCAAATGATCTCTGCGCTGTCGTCGCCCATGGTCACTACGCCCACGTTCAGGGAGGTTTCAACCACGCCTTTTGCAACGTCAGAATTGCGGATCACGCCGTTTGGCGTTGCGTTCAGCAACTGGACGAACGTGTCACGAGACTGTGCGGTCAGCGCGGCTTTATCCGTTGTAACGGACTCCAGTACCACCGTCAGGTTTTTCTCTTTCTCAGACAGCTCGTTTTTCAGGATATCCAGATACAGGCTGGAGAGGTTTTTCAGTTCTTCCGCTTTCGCCGCAGGCACCGCCACGGTCGCAAAGGCTTCACGAGGGATCGCGTTACGCAGAGTGCCACCGTTGAAGTCCACCAGACGCAGATCCAGTTCAGCGGCATGGCCCGCCAGGAAACGCGCCAGCAGTTTGTTGGCGTTGCCCAGGCCCAGGTGAATATCACCGCCGGAGTGACCGCCTTTCAGCCCTTTCAGCGTCAGCTTAAAGGTCTCGAAACCGGCAGGAATCGCTTCGCGGGACAGCGGCAGGGTAGAGATGAAATCGATCCCGCCCGCGCAGCCCATGTAGATCTCACCTTCTTCTTCGGAGTCGGTGTTGATCAGAATGTCCGCTTGCAGCCAGTTTGCCTGGAGACCGAACGCGCCATCCATGCCCGCTTCTTCAGTCATGGTCAGCAGCACTTCCAGCGGACCGTGTTCAACGCTGTCGTCAGCCAGCACGGCCAGCGCGGAAGCCATACCAATACCGTTATCTGCGCCCAGGGTCGTGCCGCGCGCCTTCACCCACTCACCGTCGATGTACGGCTGAATCGGGTCTTTTGTGAAGTCGTGAACGGTGTCGTTGTTTTTCTGCGGAACCATGTCCAGGTGCGCCTGCAATACCACTGGCTTACGGTTTTCCATACCTGCGGTGGCAGGTTTGCGGATGAGAATATTGCCAACCTGGTCGCGCTCAGCGTGCAGACCTTTTTCCTTTGCCCAGCCCATAATATGTTCGGCAAGCTGTTCTTCGTGATAGGAAGGGTGCGGAATGGAGCAGATTTTGGCAAAAATATCCCACAGCGGCTGTGGAGATAATTGAGACAGTTCAGACACGATAGGTCTCCTTGTCGTTGCGCTGCAAAACAATGTTGCAGGTCACTGGGTTAGCAGGTTAATCGTTACCACAAGACGGGCTTGCGAGATGCATCTGAGAATACCACTTTCTCCCGTGGCTGGTAGCATTAAGCATGTAAAAACTCAGGCTCATGGCGCGTAACACTGGTTTTTAGTGCGTCAGATCTCTATAATCTCGCGCAACCTGGTTCACCCTCATTTTTTTAAGCCGTATATAAACAGGCTGGGACACTTCACATGAGCGAAAAATACGTCGTCACCTGGGACATGTTGCAGATTCACGCACGCAAACTGGCTGCGCGTCTGATGCCTTCCGAACAGTGGAAAGGCATTATTGCCGTCAGCCGTGGCGGTTTGGTACCGGGGGCGCTGCTGGCACGTGAGCTGGGTATTCGTCATGTCGATACCGTATGTATCTCCAGCTATGACCACGATAACCAGCGTGAGCTGAAAGTGCTGAAGCGCGCGGAAGGCGACGGTGAAGGCTTTATCGTTATCGACGATCTGGTGGACACCGGCGGTACCGCTGTGGCTATCCGCGAAATGTATCCAAAAGCGCACTTCGTCACTATCTTCGCGAAACCAGCGGGTCGTCCCCTGGTTGATGATTACGTCATTGATATCCCACAGGATACCTGGATTGAACAGCCATGGGATATGGGCGTGGTCTTCGTACCGCCTATCTCTGGCCGTTAATTTCAGTACGTAACTTTACACGCCCGGTTATGCCGGGCGTTGTTCTTTTTACCCTGCCACGCGTTACAATGGTCTCCAAGTGATGTATCCATGGAGGCAACGCAATGGCGCAGGCGAATCTCACCGAAACTCTTTTCAAACCCCGTTTCAAGCACCCTGAAACCTCGACGCTGGTGCGTCGGTTTAATCCGGGGACCATGCCTGCTGTACAGTCAGCGTTAGATGGTAAAAACGTGCCCCACTGGTACCGCATGATTAATCGCCTGATGTGGATCTGGCGCGGTATCGACCCGCGCGAAATCCTCGACGTGCAGGCGCGTATCGTGATGAGCGAGTCTGAGCGCACCGACAGCGATCTCTACGACACGGTGGTGGGCTACCGTGGCGGGAACTGGATCTACGAATGGTCAAAGCAGGCCATGCTCTGGCAGCAAAAAGCGAGCCAGGAAGAAGATGCCACTCTCAGCGGCAAACACTGGCTGCATGCGGCAAACCTTTACAGCATCGCTGCATACCCGCATCTGAAAGGAGACGAACTGGCGGAGCAGGCCCAGGCGCTGGCAAACCGGGCTTATGAAGAGGCCGCCCAGCGGCTGCCTGGCCGGATGCGTGAAATTGAGTTCGCCATTCCCGGCGGTAGCCCGGTGACTGGATTCCTGCATATGCCGGAGGGGGAAGGCCCGTTCCCGACGGTTCTGATGTGCGGCGGCCTGGATTCGTTACAAATTGATTATTACAGCCTGTATGAGCGCTACTTTGCCCCAAACGGGATCGCCATGCTGACGCTCGATATGCCATCAATTGGTTTTTCATCCAAATGGAAACTTACGCAAGACTCCAGCCTGCTGCACCAGCATGCATTAAAAGCGCTGGAGAATATCCCCTGGGTTGACCATACCCGGGTAGGTGCGTTTGGCTTCCGCTTTGGCGCTAACGTCGCGGTACGGCTGGCCTACCTTGAATCTTCCCGCCTGAAGGCCGTCGCCTGTCTTGGTCCGGTAGTGCATGCACTGCTAAGCGAGCCTGCGCGTCAGGGTAGCGTTCCTGAAATGTATCTGGACGTGCTGGCGAGCCGACTTGGCATGCATGATGCTTCAGATGAAGCGTTGCGCATTGAACTTAATCGATATTCATTAAAAACGCAGGGCTTGCTGGGCCGCCGTTGCCCAACCCCGATGATGTCCGGTTTCTGGAAGAACGATCCATTTAGCCCGGAAGAGGAGTCACGCTTAATCACCTCGTCATCTTCGGATGGCAAATTGCTGGAGGTACCCTTCAGCCCGGTGTACCAAAATTTTGACAAAGCGCTTAAAGAGATCACACGCTGGATCACGCAGAGATTGTGTTAATAGTTTGCTAAATTTCGTTGGTTTGGTAAAACAGTGCTTCACAAAAGGAGATCGCAATGACGTTACCGAGTGGACACCCGAAAAGTAGACTGATTAAGAAGTTCATGGCTCTTGGCCCGTATATTCGAGAAGAGCAGTGTGAAGAGAATCGCTTTTTTTTCGACTGCCTGGCTGTTTGCGTCAACGTGAAGCCTGCACCCGAAAAACGTGAGTTCTGGGGCTGGTGGATGGAAATGGAAGCACAGGAAAACCGTTTTACCTATAGCTATCAGTTTGGCCTGTTTAATAAAGACGGGCACTGGCAGGCGACGAGCATCAAAGATCAGGAAGTGATCGATCGCCTGGAGCATACGCTAAAAGAATTTCACGGCAGAGCTCGCGACCTGCTGGCAACGCTGGATCTGAAGCTGGAGCCTGCGGACGATTTTTCCAGCGAAGCGGTGAAACTGAGAGCCTGATGATGTCACAGCGCCGGGTGGCGGCTACGCCTTACCCGGCCTAAAAACGTATTACTCCCCAGGTCCGGTAAGCATAGCGTCACCGGGCACAAAAAAACCGGCTCAGCGCCGGTTTTTTTATTACCACAACATCAGAACTGGTAGGTCATGCCCAGCGCAACGATATCATCGCTGCTTACGCCCAGTTTATTATCGTCATCGATCTGGTTGATTTTATAATCAACAAACGCAGACATGTTTTTGTTGAAATAATAGGTCGCACCTACATCGATGTATTTCACGATATCTTCATCGCCGATGCCTTCGATATCTTTGCCTTTAGACTGCACGTAACCCAGAGATGGGCGCAGACCAAAGTCAAACTGATATTGCGCAACCACTTCGAAGTTTTGCGCTTTATTTGCAAAGCCACCGGAAATAGGGGCCATATTGCGGGTTTCAGAATAGAGAGTGGCCAGATATATATCGTTGGCATCATATTTCAGACCGGTCGCCCAGCCTTCTGCTTTTTTACCTTCGCCGCGTGCCTGAAGGTTTTGCTCATTGGTGCGATCGGAGCTGGCATACGCACCAATCACAGAGAAATCGCTGCCGCCGAAGTCATAGCTCAGGGAGGTACCGAAGCCGTCACCGTTTTGCTTCTTCACGTCGCGGTTTTCATTTTTACCCTGATATTGCAGGGTCATATTAAGACCGTCAACCATGCCAAAGAAATCGGTATTACGGTATGTGGCCAGACCGGAAGCGCGTTTCGTCATGAAGTTATCGGTCTGCGCCAGGCCGTCACCGCCGAACTCCGGGAACATATCGGTGTATGCGGCGACGTCATACAGTGCACCCAGGTTACGACCGTAATCAAAAGAACCAAAATCTTTCAGTTTAATACCCGCAAATGCCAGGCGCGTTTTTTGAGAAGAGTCGCTTTCTGCTTTGTTACCCGCGAACTCTGCTTCCCAACGTCCGTAGCCCGTCAGCTGATCGTTAATCTGCGTTTCACCCTTAAAGCCAAAACGAACGTAAGTCTGGTCACCATCCTTCGCGTCATCATCACTGAGATAGTGCATTGCTTTTACTTTGCCGTACACGTCCAGTTTATTACCGTTTTTATTATAAACTTCTGCTGCGTGAACAGATGTGGATGCAACTACGCCCATTACCACTAATGCCAGAGTGCTCTTTTTCATTTTCAATCCTGATTTTATAAAAACGCGCTAATATTCGCTGAGCAATAAGATTCAACTTATTACCCCGTGAAAAACAGGAAGGGTTTTATCGTTAGTGGGTGAACGTTTTATGACAAAGTAAGAATATGTCTAAAAAAGTATGTTTTAATTTTTCGGTAATAAAATTGTCAAAATCTGCCGCTACGCTTCCTGATCCCGCGCAACAAAGTGACGGGTGATGTGCTAAGGCAGTTGGCAACGGGGCTGACACCTGTTAAAACGTCTGACTGACATCATTTTCCCTTATTGTTGAATGGCAGAGAATCATGAGTGACAGCCAGACGCTGGTGGTAAAACTCGGTACCAGTGTGTTAACAGGCGGATCACGCCGCCTTAATCGTGCCCATATCGTTGAGCTTGTACGTCAGTGCGCTCAGTTGCATGCCGCAGGGCATCGTATTGTGATTGTGACCTCCGGGGCGATTGCCGCCGGGCGTGAACACCTGGGCTACCCCGAACTCCCCGCGACGATCGCCTCCAAACAGCTGCTGGCCGCCGTAGGACAAAGCCGACTCATACAGCTCTGGGAACAACTGTTCTCCATTTATGGCATTCACGTCGGGCAGATGCTGTTGACGCGTGCGGATATGGAAGACAGAGAACGTTTCCTGAACGCCCGCGATACGCTGCGCGCGCTGCTGGATAACCATATCGTTCCGGTCATCAACGAAAACGACGCTGTTGCCACCGCTGAAATCAAAGTAGGCGACAACGATAACCTCTCTGCGCTGGCGGCGATCCTGGCAGGGGCCGATAAGCTGCTGCTTCTGACCGATCAGCAGGGGCTGTTTACCGCTGACCCGCGTTCCAATCCACAGGCAGAACTGATCAAAGACGTTCACGGCATTGACGATGCGCTGCGTGCCATTGCGGGAGACAGCGTTTCTGGTCTTGGTACAGGCGGTATGGGCACCAAGCTCCAGGCTGCGGACGTGGCGTGCCGGGCCGGTATCGACACCATCATTGCCGCGGGCAGCCGTCCGGGCGTGATAGGTGATGTGATGGAAGGCATCTCTGTGGGCACACGCTTCCACGCCCAGGCGTCCCCGCTGGAAAACCGCAAACGCTGGATCTTTGGCGCGCCCCCGGCTGGTGAATTGACCGTGGATGAAGGCGCGACCGCCGCTATTCTGGAAAGAGGAAGCTCATTGCTTCCAAAAGGAATTAAAAGCGTGACAGGCAACTTCTCGCGTGGTGAAGTGATCCGAATCCGTAACCTTGAAGGTCGCGACATCGCTCATGGCGTAAGCCGTTATAACAGCGACGCGCTGCGTCGGATTGCTGGCCACCATTCCCAGCAGATCGACGCCATCCTGGGCTATGAATATGGCCCGGTTGCCGTGCATCGCGACGACATGATTATTCGTTAAGGAGCCAGAACATGCTGGAACAAATGGGCGCAGCCGCGAAAGCCGCCTCGTATAAACTCGCGCTCCTTTCCAGCCGTGAGAAAAACCGCGTGCTGGAAAAAATCGCTGATTATCTGGAATCCCAGTCGCAGGAAATTTTGCTCGCCAATGAGCAGGATCTGCTGGAAGCGCGTCGTAACGGCTTGAGCGAAGCGATGCTCGACCGTCTGGCATTGACCCCGGCGCGTTTGAAAGGTATCGCCGACGACGTCCGTCAGGTGTGCAACCTCGCCGACCCGGTAGGGCAGGTGATTGACGGTGGGGTGCTCGACAGCGGGTTACGCCTTGAGCGTCGTCGTGTGCCACTCGGCGTCATCGGTGTGATTTACGAAGCGCGTCCAAACGTGACGGTGGATGTCGCCTCCCTGTGCCTGAAAACCGGTAACGCCGCTATCCTGCGTGGCGGGAAAGAGACCTGGCGCACCAACGCCGCGACGGTGAACGTCATTCAGCAGGCGCTGGAGGAGTGCGGCTTACCGGCGGCTGCCGTGCAGGCGATTGAAAGCCCCGACCGCGCGCTGGTCAACGAGATGCTGCGCATGGACAAACACATCGACATGCTCATCCCACGCGGCGGCGCGGGCCTGCACAAGCTGTGCCGTGAGCATTCCACCATTCCGGTCATTACCGGCGGTATCGGCGTATGCCATATCGTGGTGGATGACACCGCGGAGATCGAACCTGCACTGAAGATTATCGTCAACGCTAAAACTCAGCGTCCAAGCACCTGTAATACGGTCGAAACGCTGCTGGTGCATCAGGGCATCGCCAGTACCTTCCTGCCAGCGCTGAGCATGCAGATGGCGGAAAGTGGCGTTACGCTGCATGCGGACGAGAAGGCTCTCGCCCTGCTGAAAGACGGTCCGGCAAAGATCGTTCCGGTTAACGCGGAGCAGTACGACGATGAGTATTTGTCGCTGGATCTGAACGTGAAGGTAGTTGCGGATCTCGATGACGCTATTGCGCACATTCGTGAACACGGAACCCAGCATTCTGATGCGATCCTGACGCGCACCCTGCGCAATGCCGATCGTTTTGTGAATGAAGTGGATTCGTCTGCGGTTTACGTGAATGCCTCGACGCGCTTCACCGATGGCGGCCAGTTTGGTCTGGGCGCGGAGGTGGCTGTGAGCACTCAGAAGCTGCATGCCCGCGGTCCGATGGGGCTGGAAGCGCTGACCACCTACAAGTGGATCGGCTTCGGTGATGATACCATTCGTGCGTAAATAATCGCGGGTGATGCAAAAATAGCCGTTTGATTCAAAAGGGCATTGACGCATCACCCGGTTAGATCTACTCTTTTGCCCCGTGGTTACGCTCGTAACCGGCCTCTCAGGGCCGATATAGCTCAGTTGGTAGAGCAGCGCATTCGTAATGCGAAGGTCGTAGGTTCGACTCCTATTATCGGCACCAGTTATTTCAATTACTTACCTTACATTCAAGTAAACCACATTCTCCTCTTGTGCCGTATTTGTGACATTGCGACCAATAATCGCATCAATTTTGCTCGCGTGCTCCGTAAGATGTCCGGCAGACAAATGTGCATATCGTTGAACCATTTCCAGCGTCTCCCATCCCCCCATTTCCTTAAGCGCCAGAAGTGAAACACCAGACTGTACAAGCCAGCTTGCCCATGTATGCCTGAGGTCATGGAAGCGGAAATTGCTAATGCCTGCCCGCTTTAGTGCTCCCTTCCATGCCTTATTACTATCTGTCCGCATTTTTCTGACTGCTGCTGTTTTGGTTCCGTCGCTTCTGTACCCGGGAGTCGTGTGAACGAACACCCAGCGCTTATGCAGACCTTGCTGTTTCCTCAGTATCCCTAACGCTGTTTCGTTCAGTGGAACGCCGATGGCGTTTCCGGCTTTAGTTTCGTCAGGGTGCATCCATGCCATCCGCTTATCCAGGTCTACCTGTGACCATTCGAGGTCGGTTACGTTAGAACGACGAAGGCCGGTGGTGACAGCAAACATAACGACCGGGAAGAAGTGAGGGGCTATCTCTGCAAAAAGACGTTTCGACTCCTCTTCCGTCAGCCAGCGGATGCGGCCATTCTTCACCCTTGGCGTGGATATCTTCGGCGCTTTATCCAGCCACCCCCACTGCACCGCCATATTCAGAATGGCCCTTAGTATCGCCAGATGCCTCGTCCTTGTTCCCTTCGTTGCGAGCTTAGGAATATAATCTGGTACTGGTTTAGAGAGTCTCAAACACCTGTCTCTGGTCATTTCCCAGTTCAGGCGATGGCGGCGGTTTTCCATTCCGTCTACCGCCTCCATTATTTTGTCTGTTGTGATGTCAGCGAGAACAGTCTCTCTGAAATGCAGTAACCAGAACTTAATGATGCTTTTGTCATCATCCAGGCTCTTCTTATCCTCTTTCTCCCTGAGCCATCTTATGCAGGCCTCCTTGAATAACTTCTTAGGCGACTCCCCAAGTTGTTTTACCCGCCACGCTTCCGACTTCAGACGATCGTGAAGTTCCTGCGCTTCTCTCTTGTCTGAGGTTTCAAGAGAACGTCTAACTCGTGATCCATCTGGCGCGACGAAGTCGCAGTGCCACGTGCCACCGCGTAGTTTGATTGACATGCTTTTTCCTCCTGCATACCAACCGCATTCACAGCGCTATTGTGTCGGACAGACTTCAGCGCTGCAATGCAGTCAGACTTACAAATGCGATACGGGCTCTTGGGTTTTTCTGGATTTATCTTTGCGGCCGGAAGTCGACCGCTGCGGATCCACTGCGTGATGGTGCCTTTATCAACCTTCAGGTACGACGCAGCCTCTTCACGTGTGAAGATTTCCTCTTCCATTGGTTTCCTCCAGGCAAAAAAGACGCCGCCCGTAGGCGGCAATAACATCAAGGTATTTACGAGGTGGGCTTTCGCACCCAATAGCCAGCTCATAACTGGCTATCAGTTGCGTCATGGTTTGATGTGAAGGCGCGGTTCGCCGTCTTTCGGTTCAGGCCACTGGCGCGCCATGTTCACCTTTAGCTTTTCTTCCAGCGCTGCGGTGATCTGCTCATCGGTGATTCCGGCGCGCCGCTGCGCGTCCCATAGCAGGAACTGCATATCAGCCCACTCACTGAGGTCGCCAGGATCGGCGGAAGCTTCGAGTGCCTCTTTGGAAAGGTGCTTCAGCGGTCCGACTGGACCGACATTACCAAAGGTTCTTTCTGACCATTCAGCGTGGCGCCGCCGGATCAGATTTCTGGTGAACTGCGATTTCTTCGATTCGTAAGGTTTCACGCTCTCTCCTCATGCCGCGCGCTGGGCACGCAGCTTCTTCAGGTGCTCTGCTGTTTCGATTCCAGCGCACGGATAACTCCGGTGACGCGTCACTGCTCAAGGTTGAAGAGATCCACAGCATCAACATCAGAGCAAACGTCGTTCATCCGACCGACACGCTGGTGCGCGTAAAAGTCCGGGCGACCGAGAATGCCCTGGGCAGCCGTGAGCGCAAATATAACGCGCTGGTGACGCGTCATACCATCACGTACGACCTCGACACACAGACGGTGGATTACACTCTGCGGCCGTCGCGCTCGTTCGCTGATGCGGTTGCGCACACCTGGCTCATCATGGGTGAGCAGCCGGTAAGCAGCATTGACCTGTACGGGCTGTACTCGATCGCCGAAAGCCTGCCGGATGAACGGCTGGGTTACTTCGACTACACGTTCGACGACGAGAACGACTCACTGGGAGACCGCGTGCAGGCGATCTGCAATGCTGCGTCGGTTGTGGCGTACTGGGACGATGGCGTGCTGACGTTTACCCGCGATCAGAAGGTTGACTACCCGGCGGCAGTATTCAACCGGGCCAACATGAAGACGGACGAGTACAAAATGACGTACGAGGCCACTCTCCCAGGCGGTTATGACGGCGTGCAGGTGTCATACGTCCACCCCACAACGAACAACAAGACGTACATCAACTACCGCGTGCTGAATGGCGCCATCGTCGAGCAGGAAGCGGAGAACCCAAACAAGCTGGAGATAGTCGGCTTCCGTAACGAGTATCAGGCCCGGGAGCGAGCTCTGCGCGAAACCAAACGCCTGATCTACTCGCGCGTGAAGATGAACGCCAAAGTTTTTGAGGACGGGATAATACAGGTCGGCAGCGTCATTCAGATGCCTGACATCTACGACAGCAACCAGCAGGGTGGTTACGTCACCGGCCGCTCCGGGAATGACTTCGATACCAGCGAGCCGATCACCTTCACCGGTTCGATGTATGTCCTTGTCACCGACAGCTTGGGTAACCCGACGCTGCGCTATCCGGCGACGGCCCGCAGCGATACAAAGTACGGCTTCACCGCAGCAATACCCAACATTCAGCTCAATATCTGGAACGGAGACACTGTGCAGCTCCCGTCACGCTATCTCATAGCGACCGTGGAGGAACTGGACAGCCAACTATGGACGGTGAACAGCATCAAACCAAACACGGATAACACGGTATCTCTGACCGTCGCGGAATACAGCGACGCGATCTACCAATAAGAACATCCCACGACCAACCAGACCCGGCCACCGCGCCGGGTTTTTTTATGGAATTAATATGGCTACTCAACCAACTCAAAACGCTGTACCAAGCGAATCATACCGCGACCTGAAATACAATGCGGGCAAGATTGACGAATTCGTCACTTCACTGCAGCGTGAGTACGAAGACAGATTTGGCAAAAAACATTACACGATCGAGGGCTTGCGCTGGGTAGCTCAACAGGCTATTTCAACTTTTGGGTACATTACACTCGACAGCTTCGAAGATGGAAACAATCTCACGCTGCCTAACCAGGTTCTGCGCCTTGAAGCGACAGGCGAATACTACCGCTGGGATGGTGCATTTCCAAAAGACGTTCCTGCAGGTTCAACGCCAGATTCTACTGGTGGAGTAGGGGTAGGAAAGTGGCTCAGTGTAGGAGATGCCACTCTGCGAAGTGATTTGGAGTCTGCTGCGGGTGCAGGGATGGTCGGCACCACGCTTGGAGGAACAGTACAGAAAAAACTTGAGGACGTCCTGAGTGCGCAATATCGCGAACGTAACATAAAGCTTCTTGCGCAGTTCCAATACAAATGTCGCACAAAGCAGAGCGTCAAGATCATATGCCAAGGCGATTCTATTACAGCCGGCATGGACACAACATCCACCGATGTCGTCCCACCAACGGGCGCTGATGCCATAGTAAACCCTACTATCACACACGCCACGATTGAATACCCTGCAAGGCTCGGCGTGTTTATGAATTACGTTTCAGGAATCCCTGTGACGGTAGTTAATCAGGGGGTGAGTGGCCATACAGCAAAAGAAGGTTATGAATACTGGACAACCAATCCTAACGCAGATGTTGTGTTCCTGATGTATGGCATAAATGATGCAGACCCCATCAATAGCACCCATGAAGAATACATGCAGTATATGGAGTTGCTTATTCGCCGTTACATTGACTGGGGATGTGGTGTTGTAATCATGGCTTGCGCATCGGGCGGCACCGGGAGAACTGACCCACTATTCCAGAAATTCGCTCAGCAGGCAAAGAGCATGGCTACGGTATTTGGCTGCGCTTACATGAATGCAAACGAAGTACTCTATTACATCCCGCAGGGTGCTGTAGAGGCTGACGGAACTCATCTTAACTCTGCTGGATATTCAAAGCTTGGCGAAGCGGTAGCCGGTTTTATTCTTGCTGGAGGTGTGCTTTCTGCCTATAAACCACTTTCGCAAGAAACATTTTTTTGGCCTTCAATGCAAAGTGACACAGTCGGTTTTTATGACGCACTTGGTAGTTTCGAAACTCTGTATAACGATGGATCATTCATTCTTCAGAAGATTGTTGGGAGAATGGTTGCAGGGACTCCGACAAGAATATCATTTTCATTTTACCTTGATGCTGATGCTGCTGAAGTAGATGTGATAGGGCAGTGGTCAGACCTTGATGTGGTTTGCGGAATGACTTCTGAGCAGGTTCACGGTAGTGTTTATCCCCCTTATTATGACGATGTAAACCCGAGAAGTTCGCGGTACATCGACACCAGATCTGGTCAGCCTTTTCAGATTCAGATGAGGGATAGATCTGGAGGTAAATTAAGCGGGTTACCACGAATTGTAGGTAGCCTTGTTGGCCGAGGGTGGAAGACGATAACATTCCAGACGCGGGAGGATACTGGAAGCACTAACGACGTGTTTATTCAGGGTATAACTGTCCGACCTGTAGCGCTTTCGGTAGCTCAAAATGATTATTCAGGAAACCAGGTTTTAAGAGGCACTGACGAGGTTTATCGTCAGACGGTACCTCACAAAGGAAATAATGAGGCAGGCGGCCCGCCATCCGCAATAAGATTGAACGGTGCTACGTTCCCATTACCCAAGGCCCTTTACGGAATGATGTTTAATAACGACACTGATTTCTTCGACTGTGGGATTATTGAGATAACACTACGTTGCGTGGGCGGTACTGTTGGAAATGGGTTAGTTAAGTGGACTGGATATAAAAACGCAATTGGGACGGATCTGGCATTAACAGAAACATTTCGAAGTGGTAACACATCAATGCCATCAATAGCCTCACTGAAGATTATGACTGTGCCTAACAACATCAAATATGCATCAGGTAGTTTTGCGCCAAATATGCCATTGCAAAAGATATTTGGACCTGGCGATCCGGTAAATGAGATATCAATGTCCCCTATGGGAAGGGCTCTTACCATGACATTTGACTATCCAACTGCTAATGATGCTGGATACTGGTACATTGAGGTGAGAGGCGTAGCTGTAGGCAGTGGAGAGTTCTGCGCTACAGCATTCTAAACGGAAAGGCGTCGAAAGACGCCTAACATTTATCCAGAAATCTTTTTGGCTATCCTTGCCCCTGCATTGATGAAAGGTTTTTCTATTACGTTGAATATCACATACGACAAGCAAACAGATATTGTTAAAGATGATAAATATAGAGGCAATGATCTAATATCAGTGTTAAGCCCTATTGTCTGACCGTAAAGCTCTATGTATTTTATTACTGGAACGTGAATCAAATAAAGCGAGTAAGATATTGTACCTAATGATATTAACATCTTGTTAAAAACAAAAACTGAATTTCTTTCAAGAATTATAACGCATGATACTATCGTAAAAGCAATATATGCAGATTTGGTTAACCCATGGCCTTCTGAAATTCCATTTAGCCAAAACACAAAAGAAAATCCTAGCAAAGCTATTGCAATGCTGTTAATTATTCCGTTGTTTATTTTGACTTTATTGATTAATGGAAGTGCTTGTGCAATTATCATTCCAAGAATGAAATCAAAAACAATTGGATTTCCTATAAACCCAAAGTGAGATAATAAATAACCACCATTGAAATAATATCTTTGTGCGTCGATGGTAAAATTACCATTGAATATCACAGGCAATAAAACACTAACGCTCACCAGTACAATAGATGCAATCAAAGCCCTATATTTGATACTAATTGACATTGATAGTGCAAATACAATATAAAAATACATTTCATAAGCTAAAGACCATGAAACAATTATTGCTCCCCATCCATAATATGGAGGTAAGGAATTCCAGTCTAGCGGTATAAGGAAGAAAGACTTAATGATATTTACTGTTGATAAAGCACCACCCTCTGGAATGCCGGTGTAAATGTTCCTGTAAAACAGGACTACATAAACAGCAAGTATTACAAAGTAAACAGGATATATTCTAAATATTCTTTTAACAAGGAATGAAGCTGTGTTACGCAATGATGGTGATTTTATGTTTCTTGTGGAATATGAAATAATAAACCCGCTTATTATGAAGAATATTTCAACTCCAAATATTGCATTTGCAGTTAGTCTGTCCATGAATGACTCTGTCTCTACATGACCAAACAAACCTCGATTATGACCAATCGCGACCACAAGAGCTGCAATTCCTCTAAGCGCCTCAATCCCGTAAAGCTTTTCATTTTTCATATAATTCAGAATGTCAGGTTTATTTTTTAATTAAAGATATGATTAGTTTGTAATCCATTTGCAGCCACATAGCCATCATGACAACTCTATTAAAAACATAATACTATTTCCTCCGCTATGCCCCTTAATTAAACCGAAAGCGCTTATCAAAGCAGCAAATCTCACAAGATTATTAGAAATTATTGTCAGCATAATATCCGCCGTTATTAATTAAAAAAACATTTATTTAAATGTGAATTAAGCATTTGTTTGTGAAACACATTTATAATGCCGATGAGTTTAGCACCAAGATGATAATAGATCATCTATTGATAATCATCAGGTCCTTCTATACTGTATGTGTATACAGTAAACAGGAGGTGGTTATGGGATTTCCTAGCCCTGCAGCAGACTATGTTGAGCAGCGCATATCGCTAGATCAGCGCATCGTAACCAGGCCATCAGCTACTTACTACATGAAGTCGTCAGAGACTATCTACCGCTGCGGCATCATGAAAGATGCGCTGCTGGTCATCGACTCGTCACTAAACCCTTGCGATGGCTCCTTGTTGGTCTGTGAGGTGGAAGGCGAGTTTAAGGTGAAGATTTACCGGACATATCCTCAGCCTCATCTTGAGAAAGCCCTTAATGGCAGGAAGGAAAAGTTACCTGGTCACTTCGAAGGGATAGAGAGTCCGGTGTTTGGAGTCATCACGTACATCATCAACGATGCACGTTCTGGTGAGTTTGATGATTGCCCGGTGATGTGATTTCTTGTGCCACGGTTGTGCCATGATTGTGTCATGCACCAGAAATCATCATCCATCATCTTTCTGTTTGTGCCATCAGCATTGGCTGTGTGAATGCGGTCAATGCTTGTAAAAACAGTTAGTTAAATGTGGTGCTTCTGATTCGTAATGCGAAGGTCGTAGGTTCGACTCCTATTATCGGCACCATCAACAGAAAATCCCGTAAAAACAGCATTCTTTAGCATGTTTATCTAACGGTTTGTAACTTCTGTTAGCACTGGTAAACGCCTTTGCGTTGTATCGGCTCAAGTATTGTACAACGTACTGGCGGGTAGTTACCAGGCTCAAGCCCGAACAGCATTAGAAATTATGCCATCCCTTGAAGCTAAAAGAGTTGCCGGACTCTCTAAACACATCACTTGAACCCTTAGCGATACGTTCCGCGCTTCGTGCGGCGCTCAATGATGCTACACGTCGAGATGACGTTGCAGAGAATAAACAGGCGTAATGTTGGGAAGACTAACCGGATCGGGAAAGAATCCGGCTCTGCCACGGTTTCGATCACCGGAGTATAACGATCACCTGATAAGAGAACGTGCTAAGGCTTTATCCTCCCTGCGAAGGGATTACACCCTGCGGAAGCGCTACGCGCCGCCTTTTCTTATGTGCCCAACACGGCACGTAATGGTCATCCATTATCTGCACCATTGTAACTTTCGTTGTACTGTCTCTCTGCTGTACGTTGAGCGCTGGCAGATTCAGCGGAGGTGATATCATGTCAAAAGCCACGAATAAGGCAGCCACTAAGCGCAACAACCGTAAGATTCACGCTCGTAAATTCCTTGCTACGCCAGAAGGTAAAGCTTGGCTTGCTAAGAAGCAGGAAGAGCGAGAGGAAATCAAGCTGGCGCGAACGGCTAACAACATGTTTTAAGCTACCCATCACGGTGCTAAATGGCTTATATCGTCTAAAATCTATTAGTTGCACAATTTAGTGGGCTCTTTCTTTGGAGACACTCACCTTGACTGGAGAGCAACGAGATTTTGTTGAGTCAATGTATCAGGATAATACTAACAGTAGGGGGATGGTAATGACCAATAAGCAGTTACGTATCCACTATGGGTTTCATGGAAAACATAAAGAGAAAATTATTGAATGGGACGGATGTGATCAAATCAATACCGTGTTGTCAGCGCTTGTTGAAGATTTGAATATACCGACAGCTACTCAGACAGTTAACCTCCTTGAGCATGGCATTGATGATGTGTTCTTCTTTGATGAAGTAAGCAAAAAGTGGGAAGAGATCCCTACAAAATGGTTGGCAAGGGCATAAGGGGGCGATGTCCCCTTTATTTTATTTTTTAATATCGCCAGTACATTGATACTCCATTGAGACCAGTGTTTCCATACATCCGCTTGTGGATGGTTGAGAACAAACTGAAGTATAACCGCCGAAAGGCTCAGCACCAGAATAGCCACATGCAGCGCAACGCTGTGCTGCTGCTTGAGCGCCTTGCTGGACGTTCACTTTAGGGGGCGAACATCCCGAAAGAATAACTCGTTTTTACAGTCCCATCAGACTTGCTACCACCAGTTAGAACCTGTTGTTTCTATACAGCACACCCAGACAGAAGCAGAGAAGAAGCTAACAACATCAATAAACTTTTACGCATCAAGGATCATCCCTACCAAGAGTTTTTGTGTTAAGTTGTTGCGGTAAGATTGCTAACTTAAAATATAGCCTCAAAAACTTTAAGAGTTTTCTTAATGATTTCTGTCTGATTCTTGAAAGAAGGAATAATAGTTGCTGCGCGTGATAATGTTAATTGTTTCTATCTTGGCATTACCTGAAACATTAGGTTGCTCTTTTATTGTGTTCTTGTTTGTGAATAACTGGTTAAGTAAACAGGAGGCGATTGCCATCGCGCGTATTATTGCCGTCGAGATGCGTTCATCTGGTTATATAGATAGTTTCGAACTTCGTGTGAGCAGATTTGGGGCGAAGAAGTTTTTTAGTATGTTTGGGGAGTTTTACCTCAACCAATTTGATCCCGACACACGAGAGAGAAAGTATCAGGGGGATGTATCTCTGCAAGGTGTGGGTAATGTGTACTGTGAGTTCACTTATGATCACTACAAGTTTACCAAGTGCACCCTCACTGCTGGTGTGTTCTGATTGCTTTCCAAATGCTCTGGTGCGCCTTGCGTTAACCTTTCAGTCTCATGAGCGCCAGCGGCAGTACAATCAAGCGTTTCATATTGCTCACTCCCAAATGTTTGCAAGGGCAGCGCCCACGCTCTTAACGTCAATTTTCAAATAGTTCATGGTGACTTTGGGATCTGAGTGGTTCAGCGCTTTCATTGCTAAAGCCAAATTCCCGTTAGACTTCTCCCACACCTGTGTGGCAGAAAACTTGCGAAAAGAATGGCATCCTACTGTTCCTTTGATCCCCACATTCTCCGCAGCCTGTTTGATCTCACGGTTCACCTGTTCACGGCTGACAGGGGCTTTTCCTGATGCACGATTGCTGTGTGACGTAAAAACATATTCGTCTTTCGGGAATGCCTGGCGGCGACGTTCTACAATCTCCCACACCTTCGCAGGGACGATGATTTCTTTCTTCTTGCACGTCTTACTCTCCAGCACTTCCAGCGTATTTCCTTCCTTGAACTGGGTGAACTTTAAATTCACCGTATCCCCGACACGTAAGCATAAAGAGGCCATTGTTACCGCTACGTCTGCGAATAGCTGTTTGTTATGACTTTCAAGCCAGTTAATCAGCTTAAAAGCCTCTGCCTGGGTGATTATCTTCGTGGTCGCCATCTGCTTATCTCCGTAAATCTTGAAACTGTGAAATAAGATTATGATCATTTTCAGCAAGTTACAACTATTCAATCTCACATTTTTTTGACGGAGTGGTGGAAGGTTGCGCCATTTCCAGCACTACTGAACGCGAAAAAGCACGGACTCCTGTTTGAAATTCGAACAATTTCGGAATATCTTGAACAAAATCATAATGTTGGCAAGTCTAAACAGATGTTTGAACGTTGCCAAATCCTGGCGAGGCTATGCACGGTTTATGCAGATTCATTGCATACCAGAGAGGCGAAGGGCGAAGATAAAGCGTAGCGTATCAAATAAATCAATAGGTTAGGTATTCTATCTCACATTTCTACAGAACCTTGAGGTAGGGATATTGCACCGTAAATGATAATGATTCTCATTTGAATTGATTGTACTAAGAAATGATTAGAATGCTAATGAATTGGCTGGTTTCAGCATGGAAAAAGAAACATCGTTTCAATTTAGAAAACTCATTCAGCACATTGCACCTATCATGAAAGTGCTCATTGTGGACAATGATCGCTGTGAGCCGCACGGCGCAAGGCTTTCGTATAAGTGATGAAAGATACTTTGAAAGTGAGAAAGGCGCTCAGAGAGCGTTACTGGTGGATTATTTGGAATAGATTAAGCATCGCTTTACCTGGGGTTTAGCGGGTATTTAGAATGTAATTAGCGTGGGATTTTTCCGGCGCTATGGAGGCGAGTATTCGCGATTAACACGCAATCATGAGTGAAACGAGGGATGTAGGGTTAATTCTCCATAAAGTGGACTGTACAATTTGGTATGCGCTGATCACGCGCATGGAGGATAGCTATACAGGAAAGTGACTTCTACAGAAAAGTATTGTTGAGAAGAGATTTTTCCTGTATAGAAACTTGTCATGTTCGCTTCACTCACTGACACAAACCAACTACTAACTACCCTTAATTAAATTAAGGTTATTAATTATCTCTCTTATGTTCTCGTATTCCTCGAACATACATCATTGTGCAGGATGATCATGAGCAGATACCTTTTCATGCGACATTCACCCGCTGATCGCTGGTTCATTGTGAGCCTACGATCTCAACACATCAAAATTATGTAAAAGGGCTTATCATTAAAATGATGTGTTAACAGGTTCATTGTGCGATGTAGCGTAGCTACAAGATCGGCTCACTCGCATGAAGAGCCGGAAATGATGCCAATCGTAGAAGCGTCCTCTCCGGTTGGCAAAACTACCATAAAAACTTGTTGACTTCCACTAACTAATGTTGCTATAAAGCACATTATGTCATTGACATTTAGCAAGGCATTGAAATAGATCAATAAATATCTTGACAAAACGTTCGTTTGTATGTTATAGTTAGGTATGTTCTGAAGAAACAGAACAACAATTCACTCTACAGATTTCCTTTAAGCCTCCTCCTGGGCATTCGGTGAGGGGGCTTTTCTGCGTCTGTAGCTCACCGACAAGGTGAGTCCCCACAATGAATAAGGAGACAATCTTCTATGAAGTATTTCAGCAGTGACCAGGTGTTTTATGAACTGGTGAGTGGTAAAGCCACAAGAGATTTAATCTACGCATCTATGTACGTAGCCAGAAAACGAAAGTATTTCGAACGTGAACAGATGTTTAAAGAAGCACTATCCCGTTTTGATGAATTTAAGAAGGATTCCAAAGAATGAAGATTAACTTCACCCCTGAAACTTACGAGGCTTTGATCAATCGGGCTAATCGTGAAAATAAAGCCGCCGCCGCACTGGTGAGCGAATTAATAACAACAATCCTTAACAAAGAGGAAACAAATGAACCAAAGAAGAAAAGTAATAACCTACGTTGATGCAATTTGCGGATCTGGAAAGTCCACCACGTTACAGCACTACATCAAATCAAGTTTATTAACAAACTCCGAAGCAATTCCCCCTCGTTATCTTCTCGTGATGCCAACACATGAATTATGTGGACAGGTGAGGGAAGAACTAAAAGACAGACGGGTGAAGAGTTTCCATGTGGACACCGAAACAGAAGCGGTAAGACACCTAATTTCCACCTTGGAATACGATTTCCAGCATTCGGTTATTATCTGTACACATCAATGTTTCATTCATTACTGCTATCGTGCAGCGCTTGAAACGGAACTTCAAAACCTTCTCCGTAATTTCAGTATCTTTGTTGATGAAATCCCTGATGCAATGTTTGGCGCTTACATCAAAGTGCAGCATACCAAACGGACGGAACAAAATTTCCCATTCCTGGATTGGCTGGAAGAGCGGGACGGATTGTTATTCCTGAGTGAGGATAAGCGTGAAGATTTCTACGACTATTGGCACGAAACAGAGGCGAATGGTGCTGAGTTAAAGCGCCTGCTCTGGGCGATTATGCAGGGTGCTGGACTTCTCTACGAAGAGAATAAACACCTGTTTGCCTTCACTGAGTCTCCAATTATCAGATCTGTAGAATGGGCTGAACAACTCACACTTTTAGGTGCTGGCTCTTCTCGAAGTTTGTTTACCTGGGCTGCTGAACATCTGGCGAAATACGAAGTTGAGGAAGCTGGTGAAGATTTACAGCCGCCACTTGAAAGACGTAAACATAAGCGTGTACCGATCTCCCTGGTCGCCGTATGTGAAAACAGATGCACTTTGACAGCATTACAGAAAGTGTTTCACGAACATCTCCAGGAAATCATCCAGCGCGTGCCTGGTGAATTTATCTTCGCTACCAACAGAGATAAATCCCTGTGTCAGTTTACTACGATAGGGGATGAAATTCTTACCGATGCTTCCCGTGGTATCCGTGTTTCAATGGCTTCCTATGGCCTGAACCATTACCAGCACATACACAATGCAGCGTTTCTTGGTTGCAGTAATCTTGATAAAGATTTCCAAGGTAAATGGCGGCAGTATGCGGAGCTTAACGGCTGGAATGTTGAAGAATTTGAACAGAAGCAACGCTCCGCGATGAATTATGAACGGTGCTACCAGTTTATTAGTCGTACATCTATCCGTAATGCTGACACTGATCACCCTCTGGTGTTCGTAGTACCTGATCTGGCAACTGCTGAATACATCAAAGAGCATTATTTCCCTGGAGCAAAGATTGAATGTCTGAAATTTGGGAAAGTGAGAAAGAAAGTTAAAGGTAACAACACCCGTAAAGAAGTACAGGAACACAAATCCAAAGGATTGACCCAAAGACAAACGGCTGAACTAATGAAGAAAGGGATCGCCACAATACAACGCCACTGGAACTAATCAGGAGGACTAATTGATACAATACATAAAATTGAACAACACAAACCAGATACAGATCAACGATAGCGGGAAGGGCGTTTACCATGCCCTGGTTTGGTTCTGGAGAGGACGTAGGACACGCATTTCCTACGGAGAACTATCTGATAAATCCGGTGTAAGTGATCACGGGATCAGGTTCTGGCTTCGTGCGCTGCGCAACATTGGTGTGATTGAGATAGATGATGAAAGTAGCTATTTATCATTCACGCTGAAACACATCGAACGAGACAATGTAGAATTTATCTACTCTAATTTCTAAAACTCACAATAGGGAAACTTTTATGATCATCGCTATGTATTGGTTATTTGCATTTTACGCAGTATGGACATTAACGAGAAAACACGGAAGTTTCCCTCTACGAGGAATGAATGGGAAAAAGAAAACGTAACGTAGTTACAAAATTTGAACGAAACGCACAATCATTATTACGAACATCTGATTTTCAAAATCTATCTCGCCTTTCGAAGGAATACAATTCTGTTCCTGGTGAATGGCAAACTACAATAATTGAAGAGAATAGCCCTGCAATGTCTCCTGACGAGATGGGCGCATTACAGGATATTCTCAATAGCTGCCCAGGTGCATTCTGGAAACCCAGGAAGATGAAAATCTTTAATGTGGATTCTTCAAATCTTCACAAATGGCAAATTCTTAATTTCTCCTCATACGAACATTATTGCGGCTGGCTTTCGGTTAATCACCTTAACAATTTAACCCGCGACTTTGACACCCTATTTGATACCAAGGAACATTATGACTCTTAACACTATGGACACCGTGAACATCGTGAACACCCTTATTAACTCTTTCCACGATATCTGGCATCTACCAGCATTGCAGCTTGTTAATAAGGCGTGGCGTGAGAGAACGCCCTCCGCGCTTCTGGAAGCGATACAATACACTGAACAGGCAATTACCGCCCTTGAACACTGGAGCGCTGCTGTAGAGCACCTGGTGCAGATGAACGGGGATACCGTCACCGTGGATCAGGCGTGGCGCATTGCCAATGACCTTGAAGAGCTTGCTTGCTCCCTGCAATACATCACCGCCGAACTTGCGGAACTGGCAGGAGCCATTGCCGAGAAATACGCAGTAAGCAAATTTGAATAAAAATGCAAGGAAAGTGAATAAAATTTCGGTTTGGGTATTGACAAATTAACAGAAATGTTATAGAATAAGAAGTATGGATAGTATTCGAATCACCTCTCCCTCCAGAATGCCGTTTCTCATAGCGGCACTCTCTCCATCTGAATTTTCTCTCTGAAAGCTGGTTGTTTTCCTTTGTTGTGTTTAGTTCCAAAGGGTGGCGCGGGCGTTCCCACTTGTGTCGGGTGGTAACGGACAATCACCGCGCACATTCTCTTTCAGAGAGCAAATTCTTTGCTCTAAACCTTATAACCCCGTTAGGATTATAAGTAGTCAGACTGAATAAATGCCGTCAGTGGTAGTTACGTTCAGGCTGGCAATCTCTTATTACTATTCCAGTGGTGATATTGAGATTCCATTCCCACTTCTCGCCATGACAGAAGGGCTTCTGTTTTGAAGTGGGAGCAATGACGGGCGATCCTTCTTCTGTTATTCGTAACAGTTGCGCCCTTCATTTTATTCAAGAAACCATTCTTTAACTTCATAATCCTCCGAAACGATGACGTTAAACAATGCTTTCTAACAAGGGCATACTCTTCAGGGCTACTTCGGTAGCCCTTCTCTTTACCCTGCATACAGCATTTATGTTGTACGCAGACACAACGCGAAGGAACAACACAATGTTCTTATTAAACAATCGCGACCGAATCCTAAAATACAAATCCGAAGTGATTCAAGTTAACCCTGAAATAACAGCTAAAGTGGCTGAAATGGCAGGATGCACTATAGAAGAAATTGAACTCGCTGTAGAGCGTTATTTCCCTTCTGAGGACACTCCTCAACTTAGTATGCAGGAACGGATCGCAATCAAATCCAAGGAAATCAAACAACAATGATTGTAGACCTAACCGAACTTTTCCCAATTCGTAAGAGTTTCACGGACGTAGTGAGCTACGCCACTGATTCTTTTGCAGTCGTAGAAGGTCGTGTTTTCGACCTGCCAGCGGATATTCAATGCGCCGATGTCATCGGGGCTGATGGCGCTTTATACACCTCCGGCGATAATGCCTTTGTGGTGGTAAGTGATTTCGTGAGTGCTGGCGACGGTAAAACCGTGAATGTCCTACGTGCGCCTAATGTTGGCAGCTTCGTAGCGCTCAAAGCCGACAACCTGAATGCAGCTAACCACGCCGCAGCTATTACCACGCTCGAATCCAAAGGATTCGTATGCCGTCCATTCTTCACCTCTTAATCAAGGATGATCATTAATGACTAAAATCGCAATTGGGCGTGAGATGGTCGATTTAGCGCCAATCTTCCAGGCCCTGCCGGAACGTAACTACCTTATGAATGCCCTCGACCTCTTCGACGAAGTAGGTGTTCAGAATCCGAAAGTGGTGGTGACACAGCTTCTGGATGATAACTACAGCCTGTTTAACACCCCGCAGAGCCGTTATTCATCAAACCACGACACTACCGCGCGTCAGAATGGTAAAGAATATTTGGTGGAGATTCCTTGGTTTGCAAGGGAAGACACCTTCAAACCAGTAGACGTACAAGGGAAAAGGGTACAAGGCACTGATTACGAACAAACCGTTACAGACCTGTACACCGAATACACTGGGAAACATAAAATTGCTTACCTTCGTACCCGAGAATCGTACCTGGCCCGCTGCCTCTTCAAAGGTGAAGTGTACACCCCTGCAACTGATGACCTGCTGATCTCTTATGCTGAATTGTTTGGCGTTGTGCCAATGACAGCCAGCGTGAGTGCAGCGACAGCGGCACAGGATTTTGATGCCATCTTAGACAAAGTTCAGGCTGCCGCAGGTGGATTGGCTGGTCAGATTGAACGAGTGATCGTATTCGCTAAACCTGCTGCATTCAGCCAGATTCGCTTCTCTGACAGTATGTCTAAAGCGTTCCAGTATGTAGCGCCATATGACGACCGTAACCTGTTCTACCAGCGTCACGAGCTTCTCCCTGGTGTTTCAACCTTTAGCCTACCTGGTAGCCCAGTAGATTTTGTGAAGGTCACAGACACGCTGATCCTTGCACAGATGCCAGATGATGCTGACATGGTGGCGGTTCCGGTGTTCAGCAAGGGCAGTGGCAGTACAAACCCTTATCAGAACATCTACGGCGCTGCCTCTGGCAACTTTGCGCTGATTGATGCTGCACCTGCTGAATACTACTCCTGGGGCTACCTGAGCGAGCGCGGCGATGCTTACCACGTTATGCACGAAAACAGCGCACTGCCTGTAAACCATGCGTTAGGTATGCAGGTGAAAATCACCATCACTGCTTAATGAGCAAGCGGCAGCCTGCCGCTGGAAATAATCAGGCGTTTTAATGAGGGATGCTCACTAATCCACAGCGCAATTGTGGCTCTGGTTGCATCCCTTTTTTTATTTCCCCCATAACAAGAGGAAAAATAGAGGTGGAACTCATACTCAAATCCAATCGTGGCCTACACGTCCGACTGAGTGCAGACGATGCAGAAGGGCTGCTCAAGGTGAGCCAGCTTTGCGAGCTATTAGAGATATCGTATACGGGCGTTAGAGCGCGTATTTTCCGTGGTGAAACCGTCGAAGCGGCAATTCATCACTTCTTGGATCAGAAAGGCGGTGGTGATGCTTGATATCAACGTAGCTTCCATCAAGACGACCGTTTCCTTTGTGGTCGATAAACAAAGTCTGGCGGAAGCCCGTAAAGCTGGCGATGACCTGAAAAAATACTTTGAGAAAATAGCCGATCCGAAGATTCGCTTCCAGGCTCAAAAGCAGCGCAGACAGAAAGCCCGTCAACAAGCTGACGATGCACGTTTTAATGATAAACCTCGTGATACGAAGGAAATGAAAGCCCAACGTGCGGCGGAGAAGCAGAAAGTCAGGGGTGAAAAGGCTAATCTGAAAGCGAAGCAGCAGCTACAGAAGCGCCAGGAAGTAGCCGAACTTAGACTTCGCCATGCAGGGCTGCAAATCTCTGGGATTAAAGGTAAATACGAGCTTGATCCTAAGTCTCAATATGAAGCGTTACGTATCATACGTCAGCAAACAGAGGAATTTGCCAAAGGCAATCTGACCAGTGCCCGTATGAACGCATCTATTCGTGAGCGTGTAACTCTGTTACGCAGAGAAGCCGCACAACAAGCGAAAGTGACACAGGCACAGCGTACCCAGTATGCCGCAGCAGCCACTAAGCTAAAGGCTCAGAAGGGCGGGAATGCTCCTATCGTCGGTGGTGGGGTATTAGGAAGCCTTGCGTTAACGGCTGGCTCCCTCGGAGTGGGGCAGCGAATTGTTGACAAAGGGAATGATAACCTCGAACTGGTGAGAATGAGTGAACGTGTGAAAACCAACCCAAACGCCATAAAAACGATGGTAGCCTGGGGACAGCAACACGGTGTTGATTCAGCTAATACCTCAAAAGCCGTCGATAACATGAAAGATGTGCGTGAACGCCTCGCCATGACTGTTAACGATGCTCAAATGAAGAATGGCGAATGGAAGGGTGGGGATGGTGGCATTACGTCGATAATGAACAAATTTGGATGGAGTAAGGATCAGATTTCCAAGTTCCAAGATTCACCACTCGATTTTGTTCAAGCTACGGTGAATGAAGGGCAACGCCGTGGTATGTCACAGGCTCAGATTGGTACGTTGATCGAGAGTTTAGGTGATGACCTGATGCACTACACCGATATGTTCATGAATAACGGTGCAGAGTATAACAAGACGCTGAAAACTCTCGTTGAATCGGGGCAGACGCTGAACGACGAGCAAATCCGCCAGGTATCCGCTTACGGCGATCTGTCCGTGGCAATGGGTAATCTGATGAATGGAGTAGACAATCAGTTGTTTACAGGCTGGATGAAAGGCTTTGCCGATGGGGGCGACGATCTGGTAAGGAACACCAAAGTGATCACAGAATCAGCCGGATTGCTCGGAGAGGGATTAGGCGACCTTGCTAAACAGGTGACGGGCTTTGTTGGAGAAATCTCCAGCGTAGTGTCCGATCTGAATGCTGGCATTCGTGAGAAGTTCCCAGATTGGTTTAGCGAAGCTAACAAGCCAGCGGCCCAGGCGGTAATAGATGGTGTAACAGGTAGTGCTGATAGTGCGGCTTCTTGGGTGCAGGACAAGACAGGGTTTAATACCCGTAGTGTCGGTCATGCTGTTAAAGATTGGTTAGGAATAGATGATCAGCCTACAGGGACAGCGGTAGAACAATACAGTCTGAATGGTGATTCTCTGCCAGGGGGATCGCTTCGTGATTCTGCTATATCATCCCTAACCAGCACCAATAGTGCGCCATCGTACAACCTTGCACCTGTATTCAATCTCAATCTTGAGGCGTCTGTTCCGCTCACAATTGCGAGTGATTCAAGTAGGCTTGCGGATTATGTGGATTTTACGGCGAAAGCCTCACAAGCGGCGTTTACTCAGTCACTAACCTTGTCAGCCTTGAGCGGTCAAAGCAGTACAGGCGGGTGATACATCAAAGGGGCGTAAGCCCCTTTTTTGATGGTTTCAACACTACAGCAATAAATCCACGTTTTTAAAAGGGACAGATTTAAAAAGATACCCCTGTAATCCCCAAACCCCCACCTCACGCAGTATTCCCAAATGTTCTCGATTCTCAATCCCTTCGATAATAACTTTGCCGCAGTGTTTTTTAATTGATGCAATTAACTGGTTGAAGGTTGGTTTTTTCACCTGCTCATTGAAGAAAATACGATCTATTTTTACCACTTCAAAGTAACCTTCTATCAAACTAACTACATTTGCATTACCTGCCCCAAGGTCATCGAGCCATAGCCCATTTACACCCTGGCTCAGCGATTTTAATAAGGGACTTTTCAATCCCTTATCCAAACCAGGGAAATGCTCAGAAAGTTCAAGTTTGATGAATGGCATCGATTCGAAAGTTTGTCTAAGTATGTAGTCATGACGTATTAAAAAAGCCATTTTCTGATCAATGTTCAGTGTACAAAATAGATTCTTTCGTTCGAACCACGTTTGCATAGTGGCAATGTTTCCACATTGTTCGTATAGGAAAAGCCGCTTCCTATCTAAATCCCAAGATGAAATTACGAATTCAGGGTGAAGGGGGCGTCCATCTGAGGCAATGAAGCGAGTGAGAAGCTCAACGCCTAACAACCTCTCGTCAATGCTCACTATAGGATCAGCAATGAATGTAGTATCCATAACAAATACCTTAAATTTTAATTAAAATTATATTGTAATTTTTATCACAATAAAGCAATAGTATTGCTAAAATTTATGGTACGGATGCAGGGTTTTGACTAAATGATTGATATGAAATGACTTTTTACTTTGCGGTGGGTGTTTGCTGATTGTTATATATTAGTCTTGTGATGTATTTCTGGTTGTTTTTTTGCTCGGTTTTTTGTTTGATACTGGTTCATATTCACCTAAATATATAAGTAATGTAATAATGTTCTATTCGATACGTTAACGAGGGGCTTACGCCCCTTTTCTTATGGGTTGTCAATTCTTGAATAGCGTAGCAATTCGATGTACTGCTGTAGCTCAACAGGGGAGGCGGCATTCTTGCTGTATGTTTTGAAACTCTCCGTTTCTCCTCTCGAATGTCCCAGAAGAAGGGCTATGCGATCTTCTGGGACGGGGTTTAACTTATCTCGACCAACCCCGCCCCTATCCAGAGTTTGAGCAACGAGATGCCTGATCGAGTGAAACACCTTGTTTTCCTGCCCTGGGAGAATGTCGCGTTTAAGTCGTCCAAAGCGGTTTACATGCCACGAGGAGCGCTTGCCGTCCTCTCTCTTGGTCACACTTGCACGGTAGAATAAAAAACCGTTGTGCGGCTTCTGGCAGCGTTCCAGAACCATTGTTCTAATCGCACTATGAAGTGGAACCAACCGCGCCGCATTGCGTGTCTTACCCTCCGTAACCTCGAAACATAGCACCCCCTCTACTTCACAGATATTGTCTGATTTTAAACTGGCTATTTCATTAATGCGCATCCCGCTATAAGCGGCGATAGTGGTCACATCCCTTAGCTCGTCCTCTCCTAACTTGTTAAACGCGCTAATGAGCTTCGTAATATCCTCTTCCGTGAATGCCTCGTAACTCTGGCGGCTCTGCGCTGTGTTGAGTTTATGCCCCCTGAACACGTTACTTTCCAGCGGTGGGGCGTCCTGGTATCGGGAAGAGGCAAGATCGAAAATGTTTGCCATTGCTGATAGATAGTTAGCCACTGTCTGGACTGCCTTTGTCTCTCTGAGATGATCAAGCCAGCCTGTAACGGTGGTACGGTTGATATCGTTAAGTTCCACATCCTTCTTTCGCAGGTAATTCAGGAATAGTTCTACGGCTTTCCTGGTCTTGCTTAATGTTCCCATTTTCAGGCGATCAGCGTTATGCATAAGGTAGATCTCTAACATCTTAATCAGAGAAGGGCATTGGTAGATAATCGGCGCTGATGCTTTCGGGGCAGCTTTCGCGTACTTAGCCACGCTCTTTAAATAGCTGATCGTGTCCTGCAAGCTGTCCGGTTTTGGAGGCTCTGCAATTTGCCTGATGTGGTGAAATTCATCGGCTATAACATCACGCTTCCTACGAGCCACACGAAGATCGGAAGTTTTCAGACTACGGACGAGAGTTTTTCTTCCACCAAATGCATTACGGAGCCATACAGGAATTGAGATCCTGACGTAATAAACTCCGTAACTATCGGAAATGATGTATTGATCCGGCTTGTATTTCATTTTCCACCCCGTTAAAGTTGAGGGGCGTTTATCATGTGCAGGGTGAATGCCAGATTATCAGCGTGCGTAAAAATCGTTAAATCAGGTAGTTGCGAAGGTCGTAGAAGAAGACCCGAACACAAGATTTATCGCGTGTTACACTCCTATTATCGCACCATCTAAGTCAAATAGTTACCCTGCATTCCAGTAAATCTCATTCTTAGATCATGGCAGCAAATGTTGCTGATGTCTGCACGTTTTCGTCCCATAGTTTTGTACCTGTAAGAAGTTGAACGGCGGCATACCCCCAAGGCTATACCGCCAGCGCCATATTATCGCGCCATTAACGCAAACACCCCCCAGCCAAAGTACTCCCGCGAGTACGTCACATGACGTTCAGGCGCTGTCGTCAGCTCCGCCCGAACCTCCTGCGCGAAGTCATCTTCTGGGTTTTCCTCCAGCCAGCGACGCATGGTCATCCATTTTGCGGCTTCGTACCTGTCCCAGCCTTCCTGGTCTGCCAGCACCATTTCAACCAGGTCATAGCCCTGTTGATCGAAAGACGCAACCAGACCGGGCAGAGTGAGAAAGTCTGCAATCGACGAGACGCCGCACGCCTGGGCTGTCTCCTCCGTCGCGGGTACCTGACGCCAGTACGGTTCGCCAATGAGCATTATTCCCCCGGGCTTGAGGCTTTTTGCCAGCAGATCCATCGTCCCGGCTACGCCACCCGCAATCCAGGTTGCGCCAACGCAGGCCGCCACGTCACATTTTTCATTCGCGACATAGCCAGCCGCGTCGTTATGAATGAAATGGACGCGTTCGCTGACGCCGAGTTCCTCTGCGCGCCGCGTGGCCTGCGCGGTGAAGAGCGGGCTCATGTCGATGCCGGTACCGGTGATACCGTAATCACGTGCCCAGGTGCAAAGCATCTCTCCCGAGCCGCTGCCAAGATCGAGAATGCGTGTGCCTCGCTTCATGCGTAACACGCGACCCAGCGTCGCGTACTTCTCTTGCGTAAAGGGGTTATGAATGCGGTGTTCGCTTTCGCTAACAGTAAAAATACGTGGGATATCCATCATCCTCTCCTTAACGGTTATCGGGCTGGGCGCGGACGTTATTCAGCCCGGTAGTGTTAATGCGGTAGGGCTGACCGTTAACGGATTTGATCAGCTTTTTGGTTTTGAGCTTTTTGAAAACGGCGAGCGTGCAGTCAGCCAGCAGTAGCCCTTCGCGGCTATAGCATTCAACGGCGGTGACGCGGCCGGAGGTATTGCGGACGTGCACAATACGGCCACCTTTGGCGAGAACGTGTAAGGTACGTTGTTCCTGACGGGATAAATTCATACTGGAAAACCTGTTTAATCATCATGTGCAAAACGTGCAAACACACAGCGGTGTCCGCATTCGATTTCGGCGCATTGATAATCAGTCCGGCCTGGAAAGGTCGGTAAGCTGATTATCGGATGATTACATTCTCCAGCATCAAAGCCTCGGGTTGAGTTGAAAGGTATTTACGGGGTGAATGATAACACCTGATTTTTATAAGTGAATACCCAGGGGTGAAAAACGTGATCACGGTTGGCATCGGGTTGAGGAGAGGGAATCATTCCAGGCCGCTCTTAATTTTGCTGTCGACCTGAGGCTGTGGTTTGCTGAAAAGATATCCCTGCACAAGCTCGCAACCCAGAGCCTGAAGCCGCTCAAGCTGCTCTTCGGTCTCAACGCCCTCGGCTATAACGCCCATATTAAGGCTCTTAGCCATACCGGTAATAAGCTTCACAATATTAAGCGCATCTTCTTGTGTAGATATCGGATTGACAAAAGATTTATCGATCTTGATTTTATCAAAATTCAGTTCGCTGAGTCTGGAGAGCGACGAATAACCCGTGCCAAAATCATCAATGGAAATTCTTACGCCCAGTGCGCGGAGTTTTTTCAGAATCGCAATGGGGTTATTTCTGTCACTAAAGAGGGATGACTCCGTGACCTCTAACTCAAGACGGTTAGCCGGGAGCCCGGGCTCAGCCAGAACGGTCTGCACCGTATTAATAAATGATTTACTGCCTAATTGAACAGGCGAGACGTTTACGGAGATCCTGGCCGGAACAGCCCAGGAGACCGCTTCCCTACAGGCCAGTTTAAGTACGGTTTTACCTATCTCGTTGATCATGCCTGTTTTTTCTGCGGCGAAAATAAAGCTATCCGGGGAAAGCATTCCCTTGACGGGGTGCATCCAGCGAATAAGCGCTTCATAGCCGTAAATTTCCTTGCTGACGGAATTCACAATAGGCTGGTAATAAACAATAAACTCATTGTTTTCTATCGCCCTTGCCATATCATTTTCAAGCGTTCTGCTCTCCTGCAACTTCTGAAGCATTCGCTGACGGAAAACTTTAATCTGCTGTGAGCCTGCCTTTTTGGCTTCATAGAGCGCCAGATCGGCGAACTTATAAAGATAATCAGCACGTCGTTCATTATCTGATAAAACAATACCCACGCAGGTGGCAATTTTTATGAGCTGGTTATTAATCGTATAGGGTTTACTGATATTCTCGCTGATCTCTCTAGCGCGCAAAACGGCTTCGCTTTCGTTTAACCCACTGGCTAAAAAAGCAAACTCGTCTCCGCCTAAACGGTAAAATCTGTCTGAAATATTGCTCATGGCGGTCAATCGCCTGGATACCTGACGTAACAGTAAATCGCCAGCATCATGACCATAGGTATCGTTGACCTCTTTGAATCGGTCTAAATCAAATAACATTACCGTAACGGGAACATGATTTTCTTCGGCCTCAAGATTGAGTTTGCTGAGCTCATCCCAGAAGTACAGACGGTTTTTCATGCCAGTGAGGGAATCATGGTAAACGTCATACTCTAGTTTTGAATTCTGAATCTGTAGGGTCTCCTTGGATAACTGGAGTTCTTCTGCAAGACTTTCAACCTGCCTGTGCGCTTTAAGGATGTTTTTATTTTGATAGATCGTTAAAAAACCCAGGATAATACTCAGAATGATCAGCAGTAAAGAGAGGGCTGAGTAAATATAATACAGGATCTGTATTTTATGGTTGCTACTGTTAATCGTGCTAATGTCTTTCGTTAACGCGCTTGATGAAAGCTGACTGAGTGGAGCATCCAGCAAATGCATGGTATGAAGGTATGTTTTTACATCCGAATGGCTCATTTTTTCGAGGTTAGCATCCAGATACGTAAGGATTTTATCAAGGCTTAACGCGAGGTCATGATGTGCCTGAACGTTTTTAATGTAATGTCCTAAATCCCCCTCCTTAAACAGATCATTCTGGCTTAGCATAATTTCCAGCCGCATCCGGACCTGGTCTATCGTTACGTCATCGGAATCGGTTGCGTACAGACCAAGCCATGATTCAAAGCGGTAATATTCGGATACCAGTTGGGCGACAGACCATGACTCCGTGTAATGAGTCAGTTTTTGGAGCTCCTGCTGTCGATCGTAAACAAGAAAAGCAATATATCCAGTGGTGATAAAAAGAGAAAAAATGATACCAACCAGTATCCTGTTCATTATGTTCTCCTGAACTGCTATTCAATCTTCATTTTGCTGACCTGCCATGCCGATCGCGAATAATATATCTGATTATTTAATTCAGGAAGACTGTCGTAGGGATATACAATGAATGCCGGACCTTTATCTCGGATGCGCATATATTCACCATTAACCTTCAAAGCGAGTATGGCATTATATTTTTTAAAGTCGCTCAGCGGGATGGCTGTCGCGTAATCATTAAGCGCTATAACATTGACCACGTTACCCTTTGCGCCAATATAATCCATGAGTTTGCTCATTGGAACACCCTCAAACTTTGTGCGGCCATTATACCAGGGGGATGATGTCTGGAAGCTCACCATACCGAGTTTTTCAAGGCTGGCGATATCAAACACGGCTTTTCCACTTTCATTCGTGTTCTCGATATTACCGTAAATCGTTAAAATGGGTTTACCAGCAGGTTTTGGCAACTCACCAGCCAGGGTGACGCTTTGCACTAAAAAGCAGCACAGCATTAGGATTAATCGCATTTCAGCCTCCACGTTTTAACATAAGTATAAGAATTATAATTTAGTTATCCTACTAGTTTATATATTTTATCTCTCCCCACGTTTATCCATCATAATCAGGATGTAAAAACGCCGTCAGTCGGCAGCCACCCGAGCGATGCTAAACCTTCTTACCGCAGACGCATGACAAGGAACCGTCCATCATGAAAAAAGATAGCTATGCCTTTTTAATTCCACTCATCGTTGGCGGGTTAGCGTTGATATTTGGCTTTGTTGTCTGGTCAATCGAGATTTATCGCGTGACATTTCTTACGGCCCTGGGGGAACAGTATCTTGCGGCTGTCACATTGCTGCTGCCGCTGGTGGCGATAGTGATGTTCGCCGCGAAGAGGGCGTTTAAAGACAAAACCCTTGTTGACGTTGTCAAACTTTACCTCGGCCTCATCATCTTCAGCCTGCCGGTTGCCATTTTCGTCATCTTTACCGCGGCCTGGCTACTGAACGGAGAATACTCTGCCTGGAGCCAACCTTACCGGTATGAATCCGGCAGCAGAAATAGCTGTTCGGGGGCGGAAGTCTATGAGCCGGAACTCAAGAGAGAGATCCGCATCTGTTATCCTCAGGGATATTATTTAATCGATGGCACCCTGTACGTGGAAAAGCGGAGTAATTCGCTGGGTATGGTGGTGCTTTGGGCGATCGCGCGATCCTGAACCTCAGGCTCGAATAACCCCTTTAGCCCGCCTCCAGCATCCCAAAGCTGACAATCCGCGAGCGGCCCAGCTCTTTCGCCCGGTACAACGCGACGTCCGCCGCGCGCAGCAGATTATCGCTCTGGGCGTGCTGCGGATAGCTGGCGATCCCGATCGACACATCCACCGGGCCAATCTCCGAAAGCCCGTAGCGCAGCGAAAGCGCATGCACGCCGTTGTAGATCTCCGTTGCAGCGGCGTGCGCTGCTTCCTCATCTGCATCGGTAAGAAGCACCAAAAACTCTTCACCCCCATAGCGGAAGGCCAGCCCGCTATCGTGTACCGCCCGTTGAATAATGGCTGCCACGCTTTTAATCACCAGATCGCCGGCCTCATGACCAAAGCGGTCATTAATGCTCTTGAAGTGATCGATATCGATCATCAGGCAGCTTACCGGCTCCTCGTTACGCACCGCCTGCTTCATTTGAGTACGTAACGTATCTTCCAGATGGTGGCGGTTACGCAGCCCCGTCAAGGGATCGAACAGGGCTTTTTCCAGCAGCGCATCGCGCAGCCGCTGGTTGGCCAGCGCCAGTCCCAGCGCCTCGGCCATCAGTTCCAGATAGGCGCGGGACGGCGCGGTTTCAGGCGTGATGTTCTGGAATGAGAGCAATCCAATCGCCTCGCCCTGAGCAATCAGGGGAACGCACAGCGATTGCTGCGCCTGTGATTCGGGCAGATGATAACAGCCGATATCCGGCTCGCCGTTCACTGGCGGATGGCTTTGACCACGCCGGACGGCCCAGCATTCGTCAGGATGGAACGGCTTTTTATCCCCTTCTGGCGATAGCCATTCGGCCGTACAGCGCATCTGCCACGGCTCGCGTTCCAGAATATACAGACGCCCTGAAACCCCCGGCGCAATATTGGGTGCAAACAGCTCCGCCACATTCATCACGTCGGCAAAGTTTTCACAGCCCTGCAACCGCTGGGTCATTCGCGCCAGCAGTTCGCGGATGGCCCAGTCAGCATCGCGCTCTTTTTCCAGCCGCTGCCTTGCCAGCCCGTTCTCACGGAAGATGCGGATGGCCTGCGCCATATCACCGATTTCATCAACCTGGGTAAAGTTCGGCGTTTCGACGGCGTAATCCTGCGATGCAAGACGATGAACTACGTCACTCAGACGCACCACCGGACGGAGTACGCGGCGCTTGAGGATGAAAACCATCACAAACAGGAAGAGCAGGGCGGTCAGGCCGACCATCACCTCAGAGGCCGTTCGAAGCGTTTTGGACGTTTTGGTTGCGGCCTGCACGTCGGCAATAATGCGCTTGTCCAGCAGCATGCGAAAGCGTTCGATAGTGTTGTGTGCCCGTTCGAGTTCCAGCTCATAGCTTTTACCAAACAGCAGCGAAACGGCCTGCTGTTCCTCGCCACGGGTGATGCCGTCAATGGCTGCCTGCTGTTCATCCTGGAGATCGTCTACAATTTTCAGTCCGTCGTACAGCAGCGCCAGCTCTTCGCCCGATGCCCCCGTATTTTTGAGCTGTCGCAGCGTGTGTTCGATATTCTTCAGCTCGGCTTCTTTCGCCTGATATTTCTCAAGCACCTCGGGCTCTTTTTGGATGACGTAAAGCCGCGCCAGATCGGAGAGCATCCAGGTGTCTGTCTCGATCTCCTCCGTCAGCTGATCGAAGACCTGGCGTTGTTTAACGGCTTCACGTTCGATGTTATCGGCGTGGGAAGCCATCAGCATGACGATGCCGGAGGCAATGGTCAGGCACACCGTGACACCATAAGCCCAGTTCGTGATCGTGGCGATTCGCACCTGTTGGATCCTTCTACGACAAATGTGGAAGAGCGTTCATTTCAGATTATAGAAAACCTCTGATTTATCGCGAAAAAAAAGGCGGCACAGGGCCGCCTCACAGAACGCCTTTCTTTATAGATCCGGAGAATTTCTCCCCTCTTCGATAAAGTCTGCGTCCAGCTCCTCGGCGTTGCCTGCGTGGTCGCGGCCGGAGAAGAGGTTCCAGCAGGCGATAAACAGAGCGGCAATCAGCGGCCCAATCACAAAGCCGTTAATGCCATACAGCTCCATACCGCCGAGCGTGGTAATCAGTATCAGGTAGTCCGGCATTTTGGTGTCTTTGCCCACCAGCAGCGGACGCAACAGGTTGTCCACCAGCCCGACGATAATGACGAAGAAGCCCACAATGAACAGACCCTGCCACAGCTGGTGAGTGGCAAACAGGAAGATGGCGGCGGGAACCCAGACGATGGCCGACCCAACGGCAGGCACCAGGGAGAGAAATGCCATCAGTGCGCCCCACAATACGCTGCCGTCAATACCGACAATAGCAAAGGCGATACCACCGAGCGTGCCCTGAACCACCGCCACGACCGCCGTGCCTTTTACCGTGGCGCGCGACACGCCGACAAACTTAGCGAACAGGTGCTGTTTGACGAAGTCAGACAGCGGCAGCGAGTCGAGGATCTGGCGCACCAGGTACGGCCCGTCTTTCAGCAAGAAAAACAGCAGATACAGCATAATGCCAAAGCTGATGGCAAAGCCGAACGTCCCTTTCCCAATCAGGAACGCGCTGCCCGCCAGATACTGCCCGCCCTGTAACGCGACATCGGAGAGTTTTTTCTGGATCTGCGCGGCGTTGGTCAGGTTGTGATCCGCCAGGAAGCCGCTGGCCCAGTCCGGCAGGCGGTTGAAGATACCAGCGATCACTTCCGGGAACTGCGTGTTGTTCTGTTGCAGCCTGGTGTAAACCATGTTCAGTTCCACCGCGAGCGAGGAAAGGATCACCATCAACGGAATAAACACGATCAGGCAGATAATGCCGAGTGTGAGGAGTGAAGCCAGCCCGTTGCGATCGCCCAGCGCGGTACGCAGTTTGTTTTTCACCGGGTTGAAAATGATGGTCAGGATCGCGGCCCACAGAATCGCCGAGAAATAGGGAGACAGCACGTCAAAGAAGGCCCAGGTTACAAGGGCCAGGATGAGAATAAAGAAACCTTTGGTCAGTCCGTTAAATCGCATAGTGAGTCCTGGTGAAGAAGAAACTGTGTCGACTATAGAACTGATTTAAGGATTTACCAATAATTGCGCTGAAGTCGCGCCGGGTGGCTTTTTGTTAACAATCGCGGTATAACACTCCTTCTTTGGATGTTTAGATGTCCATACGTTTAGAAGGTAACATGCAAACACAACAAGAAAACGGGCAACTTAAGCGCACCATGAAAACCCGCCACCTGATTATGCTCTCGCTGGGTGGCGTTATCGGCACAGGGTTATTCTTCAATACCGGATATATCATCTCGACAACCGGCGCGGCGGGCACGCTGCTGGCATATCTTATCGGTGCGCTGGTGGTCTGGCTGGTCATGCAATGTCTGGGCGAACTTTCCGTGGCGATGCCGGAAACCGGCGCGTTTCACGTCTATGCCGCCCGCTATCTCGGCCCGGCGACGGGGTATACCGTGGCGTGGCTCTACTGGCTTACGTGGACAGTGGCGCTGGGATCGAGCTTTACCGCGGCCGGGTTCTGCATGCAGTACTGGTTCCCACAGGTTCCCGTCTGGACGTGGTGCGTTGTCTTTTGCGCTGTGATTTTTGGTCTTAACGTGATTTCCACGCGCTTTTTCGCGGAAGGGGAATTCTGGTTCTCGCTGGTCAAGGTTATCACCATCGTCGCCTTTATTATTCTCGGCGGCGCGGCCATCTTTGGCTTTATCCCGATGGCGGACGGCTCTGCCGCGCCGGGACTAAGCAACATTACCGCCGAAGGCTGGTTCCCGCACGGTGGCCTGCCGATCCTGATGACCATGGTGGCGGTCAACTTTGCCTTCTCAGGAACGGAGCTTATCGGCATCGCGGCAGGGGAAACGGAAAACCCACACAAGGTTATTCCGGTTGCTATTCGCACCACCATCGCCCGGCTCATCATCTTCTTTATTGGCACCGTGTTTGTGCTGGCGGCGTTGATCCCGATGCAGCAGGCTGGCGTGGAGAAAAGTCCGTTCGTGCTGGTGTTTGAAAAGGTCGGCATTCCGTATGCGGCGGATATCTTTAACTTCGTGATCCTGACGGCGATCCTCTCGGCGGCGAACTCGGGTCTGTACGCCTCTGGCCGTATGCTTTGGTCTCTGTCTAACGAGAAAACGCTGCCGCGCTGCTTTGCCCGCGTCAACAAAAACGGCGTGCCGCTGACGGCGCTTTCTGTTTCCATGCTGGGCGGCGTGCTGGCGTTGTTCTCCAGCGTGGTCGCGCCGGATACGGTGTTTGTGGCCCTGTCAGCCATTTCCGGTTTTGCGGTGGTGGCGGTGTGGATTAGCATTTGCGCGTCGCACTTCGTGTTTCGTCGCCGTCACGTGCAGTCCGGCCAGCCGCTATCCGCGTTGCAGTATCGCGCGCCATGGTATCCGCTGGTGCCCGTGCTTGGCTTTATCCTCTGTCTGGTGGCCTGCGTCGGCCTGTGGTTTGACCCCAGCCAGCGTATTGCCCTTTATTGCGGGCTTCCGTTTGTCGCCCTGTGTTATGGTGCGTACTACCTGACCCGAAATCTGACCACGCAGGAGCCTGAACATGTCGCAGAATAATCCGCTTACCGCCCTCCTTGAAAAACAGCCGTTTGTCGTGCTGGATGGGGCGATGGCAACGGAGCTGGAAGCGCGCGGTTGTAACCTTGCCGACAGTCTCTGGTCGGCCAAAGTGCTGATGGAAAATCCGGAGCTGATCCGCGACGTACACCTCGACTACTACCGCGCGGGTGCACAGGTGGCGATCACCGCCAGCTATCAGGCGACACCCGCAGGCTTTGCCGCTCGCGGACTGGACGAGTCGCAATCCCGGACGCTGATCGGCAAAAGCGTAGAACTGGCACGCAAAGCGCGCGAAGCGTACCTGGCAGAGAATGCGCAGGCGGGCACGCTGCTGGTGGCGGGATCTGTGGGCCCTTACGGCGCGTATCTGGCCGATGGTTCCGAGTATCGCGGCGATTATGTGCGTAGCGCTGAAGAATTTACCGCCTTCCACCGCCCGCGTGTAGAGGCGCTGTTGGATGCGGGCGCGGACCTCCTGGCCTGTGAAACGCTGCCTTCGTTCACTGAGATTAAGGCGCTGGCGGCGTTGCTGACGGCGTATCCGCGCGCCCGGGCATGGTTCTCATTTACCCTGCGTGACAGCGAGCACCTGAGCGACGGAACGCCGCTGCGGGATGTTGTTTCTGCGCTGGAAAGCTACCCGCAGGTTGTCGCGCTGGGGATTAACTGTATCGCGCTGGAAAACACCACGGCGGCGCTGACGCATCTGCACAGCCTGACGTCGCTGCCCCTGGTGGTCTATCCGAACTCCGGCGAGCATTACGATGCGGTGAGTAAAACCTGGCATCACCACGGTGAAACGTGCGTGACGCTGGCGGGGTATTTACCGCAGTGGCTGGAAGCAGGCGCGAAGCTGATTGGCGGCTGCTGTCGGACCACGCCGCAGGATATTGCTGCGCTGACGGTTCAGCGCTGAGGCCTTTGCCGGGCGGCAGCTGCGCCTTACCCGGCCTACAAATTGCACGAACCGTAGGCCGGGTAAGCGCAGCGCCACCCGGCGAAACAACCGCACAAAATTCACTATCCTTTCCCGCTTTTTTTCTAAAAACGAATCGTCATTAGCGATTCTTTTTTATTCCTTTATCAAAATTCTCGCGCCGGAAATACTGCCCTCATAACAACAAGGGGAGCAGACGGTATGGCAATTTCATCGCGAATCACGTTATTTGGTGCACTGGCGCTGTGGGCATTTCAGGCGCAGGCGGTGGACGTCACCGTGGCGTATCAGACTTCTGCGGAACCGGCGAAAGTCGCGCAGGCGGATAACACCTTCGCCAAAGCGAGCGGGGCGAACGTCGACTGGCGCAAGTTCGACAGCGGCGCGGCAATTGTGCGGGCGTTAGCCTCGGGCGACGTGCAGATTGGCAACCTGGGTTCCAGCCCGCTGGCCGTTGCCGCCAGCCAGCAGGTGCCGATTGAAGTCTTCCTGCTGGCATCGCAGCTCGGAAATTCCGAAGCGCTGGTGGTGAAGAAAAGCATCACGAAACCCGAAGATTTGATTGGCAAACGCATCGCGGTGCCGTTTATCTCCACCACGCATTACAGCCTGCTGGCAGCGCTGAAACACTGGGGCATTAAGCCGGGCCAGGTGCAGATCATCAACCTGCAACCTCCAGCGATTATTGCCGCCTGGCAGCGTGGCGACATTGACGGAGCATACGTCTGGGCGCCCGCCGTCAACGAGCTGGAAAAAGACGGCACCGTGCTGACCGACTCCGAAAAAGTGGGGCAATGGGGGGCGCCAACACTTGATGTCTGGGTCGTTCGTAAGGACTTTGCCGAAAAACACCCTGAAGTGGTGAAAGCCTTCGCCAAAAGCGCCATCGAGGCCCAGCAGCCTTACATCAGCAACCCGGATGAATGGCTGAAACAGCCCGCCAACCTGGAGAAACTCTCACGTCTGAGCGGCGTGCCGGAAGCTGACGTGCCGGGGCTGGTGAAAGGCAACACCTATCTGACACCTGCGCAGCAGGTCCAGCAGCTGAACGGGCCGGTGAGCAAAGCGATTGTCGACACTGCGACGTTCCTGAAAGAGCAGGGCAAAGTGCCTGCGGTGGCAGCGGATTACAGCCGGTTCGTGACCGACCGCTTTGTGAAATAAGGGGGCTGCGATGCTGAACATTACAAACCTGTCTGCCGATTACGGCGGCAAACCCGCCCTGAAAGAGATCAACCTGACGCTGGACAGCGGTGAACTGCTGGTCGTACTGGGGCCGTCCGGCTGCGGGAAAACGACGCTGCTGAACCTGATCGCCGGGTTTGTACCGTATCAGCACGGCACGATCCAACTCGAAGGAAAACGGGTAACGGGGCCGGGCGCAGAGCGCGGCGTGGTCTTCCAGAACGAAGGGCTACTTCCGTGGCGAAACGTGCAGGAAAACGTTGCGTTTGGTCTGCAACTGGCCGGCGTAGCGCGTGAACAGCGTCTGAATACGGCGCGCGACATGTTGAAAAAGGTCGGGCTGGAGGGGGCTGAAAAACGCTTTATCTGGCAGCTTTCAGGCGGGCAGCGTCAGCGCGTCGGGATCGCCCGCGCGCTGGCGGCTAACCCTCAGCTGCTGTTGCTGGACGAACCTTTCGGGGCGCTGGATGCCTTTACCCGTGAGCAGATGCAAACCCTGCTGCTGCGCCTGTGGCACGAAACCGGCAAGCAGGTGCTGTTAATCACCCACGATATCGAAGAGGCCGTGTTTATGGCGACGGAGCTGGTGCTGCTCTCACCGGGACCGGGACGCGTGCTGGAGCGTCTGCCGCTTGAGTTTGCCCGGCGCTATGTGGCGGGAGAGCCAGTACGCAGCATTAAATCAGACCCGCTATTTATCGAAAAACGGGAATACATCCTGAGCCGTGTGTTTGAACAGCGGGAGGCGTTCTCATGAGCATTGTCTTCAGTGAAAAAACGCGGCGGACGCGCCGTGCCTTACGCTGGCCGTTCTCTCGCCAGCTCACCTTAAGCGTCAGCACGCTGGTGGTGTTGCTGGCGGTATGGTGGGCGGTTGCCGCGCAGCAGTGGATCAGCCCGCTGTTTCTGCCCCCGCCAGGCCAGGTTCTGGAAAAACTGATCGCCATCGCCGGACCGCAGGGCTTTATGGATGCCACCCTCTGGCATCATTTAGGCGCCAGTCTGACGCGTATTCTGGTGGCGCTGCTGGCGGCGGTCATTATTGGCGTTCCGGTGGGGATTGCGATGGGACTGAGCCCGACAGTGCGCGGCATTCTCGACCCGCTGATAGAGCTTTACCGTCCCGTACCGCCGCTGGCTTATCTGCCCCTGATGGTGATCTGGTTTGGCATCGGCGAGACGTCAAAGATCTTACTGATATATCTGGCTATTTTTGCGCCGGTAGCAATGTCGGCCCTGGCTGGCGTAAAGAGTGCGCAGCAGGTACGCATACGTGCGGCGCAGTCGCTCGGCGCCAGCCGCGCGCAGGTACTGCTGTTCGTCATTTTACCAGGTGCGCTGCCGGAGATATTGACCGGGTTGCGCATCGGCCTTGGGGTGGGCTGGTCAACGCTGGTGGCGGCAGAGCTGATTGCCGCCACGCGCGGCCTTGGGTTTATGGTGCAGTCGGCGGGAGAGTTCCTGGCGACTGACGTGGTACTGGCAGGGATCGCGGTCATCGCCGCGATCGCCTTTGGATTAGAACTGGGACTGCGCACGCTACAGCGTCGCCTGACGCCCTGGCATGGAGAAATACAATGAGTGAACGTCTGACGATTATCCCGTTGGGGCCGTACATTGGCGCGCAGGTGTCGGGCCTGGACGTAACCCGTCCGCTGAGCGATAACCAGTTTGAGCAGCTGTACCACGCGGTGCTGCGCCATCAGGTGGTGTTCCTGCGCGAGCAGGCCATCACCCCGCAACAGCAGCGCGCGCTGGCCCTGCGTTTTGGCGACCTGCATATCCACCCGGTCTACCCGCATGCGGAAGGGGTGGAGGAAATTATCGTGCTGGACACTCATAACGATAACCCGCCCGATAATGACAACTGGCACACGGACGTTACCTTTATCGACACACCGCCAGCCGGGGCGATTCTGGCAGCAAAACTACTGCCAGAGACCGGCGGCGATACGCTGTGGGCGAGCGGCATTGCGGCGTTTGAGGCGCTCTCCGCGCCGTTCCAGACCTTGCTAAGTGGCCTGCGGGCGGAGCATGATTTTAAAAAATCGTTCCAGGAGTATAAGTACCGTAAAACGGAAGAGGAGCACCAGCGCTGGCTGGATGCGGTCGCAAAACATCCGCCGCTGTTGCACCCGGTGGTGCGTACCCATCCGGTGACCGGCAAGCAGGCGCTGTTTGTGAACGAAGGGTTTACCTCGCGCATTGTGGACGTAACGGAAAAAGAGAGCGAGGCGTTGCTCAGTTTCCTGTTTGCGCATATCACGAAGCCGGAGTTTCAGGTGCGCTGGCGCTGGCAGGAGAACGATCTGGCGATCTGGGATAACCGCGTCACGCAGCATTACGCCAATGCGGATTACCTGCCGCAGCGAAGGATTATGCAGCGGGCGACGATTTTGGGGGATAAGCCGTTCTACCGTGCGGTTTGAGCCCCTCACCCTAACCCTCTCCCCAAAGGGGCGAGGGGACTGACCGGTGCGGTTTTCACCCTCTCCCTTTTAGGGAGAGGGCAGGGGTGAGGGTATTAAGTGCGCCTCTATATACCGCTGATAGCGGTTCGCCTTCAGATAACACAGATCCACCAGCACCAGCCCGTCGATACAGTTATTGAACGCCGGATCGCTGCCGAAATCGATAAACTGCACGCCGCCTGGCTCGCATAGCTCGGAATATTGTTTATAAAGCGGCGGAATACCGCAGCCCAGATTGCCGAGCAGGGATTTGAGCTTTGTCAGGTCATCCACGTAATCCACCCCGCTAAATTGCGCCAGCACGTCCGGGAGTGACGCCGGGTAGGGTTGACGCGAGGCGGCTAACGCGTGGCTGGCCGGAAACCAGAGACGATAAAACGCGACCAGCAGATCCCGGGCGGCAGGCGGTAAGCCGCCGGAGATGGACACCGGACCAAACAGGTAACGGTAATGTGGATAGCGCGCCAGATAGGCGCCAATGCCTGACCACAGGTAGTCCAGACCGCGACGTCCCCAGTAGCGCGGCTGTATAAAGCTGCGCCCCAGCTCAATGCCGTGCTCCAGTATGTCCTGCATTTTTTCGTCGTAGTGGAACAGGCTGTAACTGTACAATCCCTCGACGCCGCACTTTTCCACCTGCATGGCCGTTGGCATAAAGCGGTACGCGCCGACAATCTCGAGGTCATCATCATCCCACAGAATAAGGTGCAGATAGTCATCATCGTAGCTGTCGGTATCCCGGCGCTTTCCGCTGCCTTCCTCCACGGCGCGAAAGGCAATCTCGCGCAGTCGCCCCAGCTCGCGCAGCAGAGGCGCCTCTTCCTGCCCGTTGCGCTGCCACAAATAGATGGTTTTACCATCGCTGGTTTTGCCCAGACATTCGGCCTGCGCCAGCTCCCGCTTCAGCGTGGCCCTGTCTTCCGGGCGGGCAATGGCGCACTGGGTTTTAAAGACGCCAGGCAATCCCTTGCCAAGTCGTATCACGTGCTGACGGCACTGCTCGGCCATCTCACGCGATGAAAGGGTAGAGCTAAACCGATCATTCCAGGCAATCTGCTGGCCGATTTTAATCGGCAGCTGGCTGTGACGGCGGCGAAACATCTGTTGCATCAGCAGCAGCAGGGATACCGTCGGCGATACCAGGGTGCTGGCATAAAACAGCAGGCTGTTGTGGGCCTGAATATGTACCGGTAGCAGCGGTACCCGTAGTTTGCTGGCCAGCTTGATAAAGCCCGGATGCCACTTTTTATCGCGGATGCCTTTACGCGTTGGGCGGGAGACTTCGCCCGCCGGGAAGAAGATCAGCACGCCGGCGTTTTGCAGGTGCTGCTCCATCTGCACCAGAGATGCTTTTGCGGTTCTGCCGCCCATATTGTCCACGGGGATAAACAACGAGCTGAGGGGCTCAAGGTGAGACAGCATCCGGTTGGTGACAACCTTGACGTCCCGGCGCACGCGCGAAACGGCATACAGTAGCGCCAGCCCATCCAGGGTGCCCGTCGGGTGGTTCGCTATCACAATGAGTGGGCCGTGTTCGGGGATTTGTTCGAGGTCTCGGGCGGAAATGGTGCAGAGAATATCAAGGTGTTCCAGAACCTGCTCTACCATATCCAGCCCTTTCAGGTGACGGTGGCTGGCGGCAAACTGCTGAAATTCGTCTTCGTGGAGCAGTCTTTTTAACAGACTTTTTTGCCAGGGTGCGGGCCTCGCCTGAGGCCAAAGGTCATCAAGAACGCTGTCGAGACTAAACATTGATCACTCCTCCTGCCGTCTTGCCCAGACAGTAGAAGGAGGAGATGTCGGTTGTATTGCAGTTTAGTGAAGATTCGCGCAGAGAGTAGGCCGGGTATGGCGAAGCCACCCGGCGCTAAAGCGGATTAACGCAGAATTTTCTTCTCAGCCAGATCCAGCGCGAAGTAGCTGAAGATCAGATCCGCGCCCGCGCGTTTGATCGCCCCCAGGCTTTCGAGGATCACTTTCTCTTCGTCGATGGCACCCGCCTGCGCGGCGAATTTGATCATCGCGTACTCGCCGCTCACCTGGTATGCGCCCAGCGGCAGTTCGGTGCGTTCGCGAATGTCGCGCAGGATATCCAGATACGCGCCGGCCGGTTTCACCATCAGACAGTCTGCGCCCTGTGCTTCATCGAGCAGAGATTCACGAATCGCTTCGCGGCGGTTCAGCGGGTTCATCTGATAGGTTTTACGATCGCCCTTCAGCGCCGTGCCCGCCGCTTCACGGAACGGGCCGTAGAAGGAGGAGGCGAATTTGGTGGAGTAGGACATGATGGCGGTGTCGGTAAAGCCTGCCGCATCCAGCGCATGACGAATAGCCTGAACCTGACCATCCATTGCCGCAGAAGGTGCAATGAAATCCGCACCCGCGGCGGCGGCAACCACCGCCTGCTTGCCCAGATTCAGCAGGGTCGCATCGTTGTCCACGCCGTGATCGCACAGCACACCGCAGTGGCCATGAGAGGTGTATTCGCAGAAGCAGGTATCGGACATGACGATCATCTCCGGCACACTCTCTTTGCAGATGCGCGACATGCGTGCCACGAGGCCGTCTTCTTTCCATGCATCACTGCCGGTTGCGTCAGTGTGGTGGGAGATACCGAACGTCATCACCGAGCGGATGCCCGCATTCGCAATGCGTTCGATCTCGCGGGCCAGATGCTTTTCAGGAATGCGCATCACGCCCGGCATCGCGTCGATGGCTTTGTAGTCATCGATCTCTTCTTCAACAAAAATCGGCAACACCAGATCGTTTAAGGTCAGTGTTGTCTCTTCAAACATGGCGCGCAGTGCGGGTGACTTGCGCAGGCGACGGGGACGAGCAATTAAATCGGTCATGGTATGCCTGATGTTTGTGGAACAAAGAGGCTTAGTGTACCTGAAAGCGGAGAGTGGTGTTTTACTAAAGTTGTCTTTTAGATTTTCGAAATCGATTAATATACGCTACATGTATTTTGTATATATTATAAATCTTATTATGGTGTCCAGAGTGGTATGTGATATTGGTGAGGCTTCTATATTGGTTTGGGATTATAAATATAAATGATTTATTGCTTTTTATTATATGTGTCGAAGCAACTAAAGTAGTTTGCAATCAGTTGAATTTATAATATTTATTCATAATGATTGATATTGTCCTGGGATTATAAGCTTATTTGTCTGAATACGGACTTAATGGAATCATTCATTGAACCTTTTCGAAGTGAAACTGCATAATTCCTTCCGCAATTAAACGTTGCCAAATGATTTGATGGACAAACTTGCTTACGTCCCTGAGGAGGGATGACCCAATGCAAACATGGAAAAAGAAACTGGTTGTATCACAACTTGCATTAGCCTGCACACTGGCTATCGCTTCTCAGGCCAATGCGAAAGATATATCCGGCACGACATATAATACTTTTGGATATGACAATACTGCGTCCACGCCCTGGTATTATGGTTATGCTGACTGGGATTATTCAGATGCCACACATGATGGTGACATTTATCCAGTCATCAATAAATCAACCGTAAACGGAGTTATTTCGACATACTATCTGGATGATGGTGTCAATGGCCGTGCGAACGCGTTGAGTATTTCTAACAGCACCATTAACGGCATGATCACGTCAGAATGTATGACCACGACGTGTGCAGAAGGCGTAGATACTGACGGCACTACGCATACCCAGTACGATCGTTTTAGCCTGACTGTTGATAACTCCACCATCAACGATACCTACGAGCATTATGCGTATGATGTCGTTAATGGCGATACCACTGAAACGCATTATCTGGACACCTATGGTCTGGGTAACGCCATCACCCTGGATGTTGAGTCTGATATCGTTATTCAGAACAATTCCCACATCGCGGGCATCACGCTGACGCAGGGTTATCAGGAGCTTGATAACACGCCATACGACGGTGTTGAAGGCGTTGCTAACAGCAGCAATATCTTTACCGATACGCTGGTGGTGAAAGACTCTGTGCTGACCTCTGGCGCATACAGCGATCTGGGTACCAGCGGCTTCTACGGTCAAACGGCGAAGCCAAGCGACTACGGTGAAACCAACGCCACGGCTGCGGATGATGCGGCGCTGATCGTTGCTGCCAGTGCGTCTGATAACGCCATGCAGACCACCGCTACCTTCGATCACTCTACCGTTACGGGTGACATTCTTTTCTCCAGCACCTTTGATAACAACTTCTACGAGAATGGCGATCCGGCAACGGATACCACAGAAGATGGCGTCTATAACCCAACCACCAACGGCTGGGATGGTACCGATAAACTGGATGTCACGCTGACCAACGGCAGTAAGTGGGTGGGTGCAGCGCAGTCCAGCGTTGAAGCTATCGGCACTGCGCAGATGTATGGCCAGGGCTACAGCAACGTAGACTGGCACGCATTGTCCCCGAATAGCATCTGGCCTGATTCTACCTTTGACAGCAACGGTCACGTTGCCGGTGAAGAGGTGTATCAGAGCGGCCTGTTCAACGTGGCGCTGGATAACGGTTCCGAGTGGGATACCCGCAAGATCTCCAACATCGATGCACTGACGGTGAACAACCAGTCTCAGGTCAATGTTGAAAACTCCGGCCTGCTGGCAGATTCCATCACCCTGACCAATGCTTCAACCTTGAATATTGGCGACAGCGGTGCCGTGGCAACCGACAGTCTGTATCTGGATAGCTACAGCCGTGCGGCACTGACTGAAGAGACGGCAGAACTGTATGCCAACACCATTACTGTAGACAACGGTGCAGAGCTGGCGCTGGGTCTGGGTCAGGTTGATACGCACAATATGGTGCTGACTGATGGCGGTGTGCTCAACGTTGCCAGCCGCGATTATGTGCTGAACAGCGACCTGAACAACGCACGCTATATCACCAACGATAGCCATAAAGCGGACTACGACTATGGTGTTGTCGCGCTGAACTCTGACGGCCATCTGGCGGTGAACGGTGACGTTGCCGGTAACTATAAAGTGCGCATCGACGATGCGACCGGTGCAGGCTCCGTAGCTGACTACAAAAACAAAGAGATCATTCGCGTCTATGACAATAACGCGGATACCGCTGCCAGCTTTACTGCGGCAAACAAAGCTGATTTAGGTGCATACACCTATCAGGCGCAGCAGAAGGGTGACACCGTTGTTCTCCAGCAGGAAGAGCTGACTGACTACGCCAACATGGCGCTGAGCATTCCTTCTGCTAATACCAACATCTGGAATCTGCAACAGGATACCGTGGGTACCCGTCTGACCAACAGCCGTCATGGCCTGGCAGATAACGGCGGCGCATGGGTGAGCTATTTTGGCGGCAACTTTGACGCGGATAATGGCACCGTTAGCTACGATCAGGACGTAAGCGGCATTATGGTGGGTCTGGATACTCAGATCGACGGTAATAACGCGAAGTGGATTGTCGGTGGTGCGGCTGGTTTCGCGAAGGGTGATATCAGCGATCGTACTGGTCAGGTCGATCAGGACAGCCAGACTGCGATGATCTACGCGTCGGCGAAGTTCATGAACGACATCTTCCTCGACAGCTCCATGAGCTACACCCGCTTCAACAACGACCTCTCTGCTACCATGAGCAACGGTCAGTATGTTGACGGTAATACCACGACTGACGCCGTTGGTTTCGGGATGAAACTGGGCTATGACTGGAAACCAAACCTGTCTGGCTACGTCACGCCTTACGCGGCGATCTCTGGCCTGTTCCAGTCCGGTGATGACTATCAGTTAAGCAACGACATGCGTATCGATGGCCAGTCTTACGACAGTATGCGTTATGAGCTCGGCGTGGATGCAGGTTATACCTTCAACTACGGTGGCGAGCAGGCATTAACCCCTTACTTCAAGCTGGCTTACGTGTATGACGATGCCGACAACAATGCTGATATCAACAATGACAGCATTGACAACGGCGTGGAAGGCTCTGCGGTTCGCGTGGGACTGGGCACTCAGTTCAGCTTCACGAAAAACTTCAGTGCTTACACTGATGCGACTTATCTGGGCGGCGGCGACGTTGACCAGAACTGGGGAGCAAACCTGGGTGTGAAATATACCTGGTAAGAAAAAAACGCGGGGGATTTTGCCCCCGCTTTTTTATGTGCTTTAAAAATAATAAAGAACCGACATATACAGATGACTTGAGGTATGCATGAACGTTAATGCGAAACCACTTTCTGAATTAAGCCGGCTCATAAAGTGTCTGGAAGTCGCCGGTACCCCATTTAAAACGGAACCACAACAATTTATAACTACCGGCAATAATGATGATGAACCATTGACATTTGTAATACAATCCGGCCTGACAGTCGTTCACCGTAAATCAGATGAATTACTCGTGGGTATTGCACGGGCACCCTATATTCATGGATTAAGTGCATGGATTAATGACAGCTATCTTGAATATTCTCTGATGGCACAAACACCTTGTACCGGATTTTATTTGCCAGCCTCTACTGCATGCGAAATTATTCAAGAAGCGCAACTCTGGCAAGAAGCATTCTGCTGGCTTTCATGGCTAAATCATTTACTGGGAAAACGTGATATCCAGCTGGTCGGAAATAATTCGTATAGCCAAATTCGGGCGATGCTAATCAATATGGCCGAGTGGGATGACACGCTACGCTCAAAAATTGGTGTGATGAATCATATTCAGCGTAGCACGCGTATATCACGTTCGGTGGTTGCGGAGGTTCTGGCGGCGCTGCGTCAGGGGAACTACATCAATATGAGCCGGGGCAAACTGATCAGTATCAACCGTTTGCCCACGGACTATTAAGCTCAGTTAGCGGCCGTAAGTACCTGCGCTTTATTGGCGCTCAGCTCGGCTACAAGGTTATTTACGCCATCACTCATATTCACGAAGCGGGTGTTCGGTGACCGGGTGACCACCACAAAAGCGCCCACGTTTGATTGCGGAATCATCGCCATGTAGGTGATGAATCCGCCACCCCCACCGGTTTTTTGAATAATACCCGGGCGACCATCTTTTGGCGCCATATATACCCAGCCCATGCCGAGGGCATCGGCTTTACCGGGAACATCCATACCAATGACGCGACGTAACTGAGCACGCTGGTAGATGAGCGTCTGCATTCGGTCGGCCTGATTACTGCGCGCGTAAAAATCCGATGAGAGGAACTGTTGCATCCAGCGCATCATGTCGCCAGGCGTAGAGTAAACCCCACCGCTGCCAATGGCTGCCAGCGTGTTATTACACGGGCTGGCCCCTTTTTCCGCCACCATCAGACGCTTGCACTGGTCCGGGGAGGGGGTGTAAGTAGTATCTTTCATCCCGAGCGGACGCGTGATTTGCTCTTCAAACAGCTGAGGGTAAGGCTTACCTGATGCCGTTGCTAACGCGTCGGCCAGCAGATCAAACGCCAGGTTAGAATAGCCAGCCTGAGAACCCGGAGCCGATTTCAGCGTTGCGGTGCTCAGGTAATTCCAGCGTTGTTCGCGAGTTGGCCAGACAAAGACAGGGCGATGCGCAGCGCCACCGGGCTGTTCTCGCGGCAGGGCGCTGGTATGGGTCGCCAGGTTCACCAGCCTGATCGGCGTTCCCTGATATGTCGGAACGCGAGCGCCGGGTGGCGCATATTTGCTGAGTGGATCGTCGAGTTTTACCACGCCCTGATCGAGCAATTTCACCAGCATTTCGCTGGTCATCAGCTTGGTTATCGACGCGACACGGATAACGGAATCCAGCTGCGGGCGAACGTTATTTCCCGGTCGTGTTTCACCGAAGCTGCGAAACACCCGCTGGTTACCGTCGATCACGACCAGCGCCATTCCCGTCGCACCACTGCCGTAATAAATAAGGTTCGCATAGCGATCGGCAATGTCAGAGGCCAGAACCGGTGCCGTCAGAGGCTGTGCTGCCTGGGCGGTGGACAGGCTCACCGCACACAGCGCGGCGAAAGAGAGCAGACAACGTTTCAACGAAAAGCATCCATCCAGTGAATAAGGAGAGTTACGGGTAGTTATACTACTAATCGGCGTCGGGCAATCGTCCGATTTGCATAACGATAGCGAGAAAAACGTAACCGTGGGTAAATTTGCACAATTTACTTACGGCCAGACTCCCATTTTGTGACATCGGGCTTATGATAGTCACCAGTTACATTCATTATTGCGGAGAACGGTATGTCTGAAAAGCGTGTGGTTTTGGTGGTTGATATGCAGAATGGGGTGTTTAAGACGCCGCGCCATCAGAGTGAGAAATGTGTCTCACTGATCAATCAGCTTACCCAGGCTGCTGAGGCCGTTATTTTCATACAGCATACTGAAGCTGGCGGGCTAGAGGAGCGGAGCGAAGGGTTTGCATTGCTGCCCGATCTCAACCAGCCGGCAGGGGCGTTTTACGTCACGAAGACCGCTTGCGATGCCTTCTATAACACTTCGCTCGAGGCACTGTTGCGCGAACAGGAGATCGATGAATTTATTATCTGCGGCTGCGCGACGGATTATTGTGTCGATGCCACCTTTAAAAACGGTGTCAGCCGGGGCTACCACATCACGGTTGCGGAGGATGCCCACACCACGGCCAATCGTCCAGCGGCCGATGCCCAGGTTCTGATCGCGCACTATAACGATGTCTGGCGTAACTTCATCGCCCCTGCCAACCCGCCTTCGGTGAAACGCACCGAAACAATTCTTGAAAACTGGAAAGCGAACTAATAATTCACCCGCAGGTCTGACTTTTTTGCCTGAGCCGGGAGGCTGGCCCAGGCAAGGTTTCGTGTGGCGATATGTTAAACACAGCAACAGCCATAACAACAAGAAGGAAGCACAATGTTTAAGTCTTTTTTCCCAAAGCCGGGGCCCTTTTTCCTGTCGGCATTTATTTGGGCACTGCTGGCTGTCATTTTCTGGCAGGCCGGTGGCGGCGCGTGGCTGACCCGTCTTACGGGGGCAACGGGCGACATTCCCATTAGCGCTGCGCGCTTCTGGTCCATGAGCTATCTGCTTTTCTACGCCTATTACATGCTCTGCGTGGGGCTTTTTGCCATGTTCTGGTTTATCTATTCGCCTCACCGCTGGCAATACTGGTCGATTCTCGGCACGTCGTTAATCATCTTTGTCACCTGGTTCCTGGTGGAAGTTGGCGTGGCGGTCAACGCCTGGTATGCGCCGTTTTACGATCTGATCCAGACGGCGCTGAGTTCGCCGCATAAAGTGACCATTAACCAGTTCTACCATGAGGTGGGGATCTTCCTCGGCATCGCCCTCATCGCCGTGGTGATCGGCGTGATGAATAACTTTTTCGTCAGTCACTATGTGTTCCGCTGGCGTACCGCGATGAACGAACACTATATGGCGCACTGGCAGCACCTGCGTCATATCGAAGGTGCCGCACAGCGTGTGCAGGAAGACACCATGCGTTTTGCCTCTACACTCGAAGATATGGGCGTGAGCTTTATTAATGCCATCATGACGCTGATCGCCTTCCTGCCGGTGCTGGTGACGCTCTCATCCCACGTTCCGGAACTGCCGATTGTCGGCCATCTGCCGTACGGCCTGGTCATTGCCGCGATTGTCTGGTCGCTGATGGGAACGGGACTGCTGGCAGTGGTGGGGATCAAGCTGCCGGGGCTGGAATTTAAAAACCAGCGCGTGGAAGCGGCCTACCGTAAAGAGCTGGTGTATGGTGAAGACGATGCCAACCGTGCGTCACCGCCTACCGTGCGTGAGCTGTTTGGCGCCGTACGTCGTAATTACTTCCGCCTCTATTTCCATTACATGTATTTCAATATCGCGCGCATCCTTTATCTTCAGGTTGATAACGTTTTCGGGTTGTTCCTGCTGTTCCCGTCCATCGTTGCGGGTACGATTACGCTCGGTCTGATGACCCAGATCACCAACGTTTTTGGTCAGGTTCGCGGTTCGTTCCAGTACCTGATTAGCTCCTGGACTACGCTGGTGGAGCTGATGTCCATCTACAAACGTTTACGCAGTTTCGAGCGTGAGCTGGACGATAAGGATTTGCAGGAAGTCACCCATACATTAGGTTAAAAAGGAATTGCTATGCCATTTGCCGTACCACGTGCATTACCGCTGACGTTACTCGCCGCCGTCGTGCTGGCGGGCTGTGCCGAGAAAGGGGCCGCCCCGCTCAAAGAAGGGGAGAAGCCCGTTGATGTGGCGAGCGTGGTGCGGCAAAAAATGCCCGCCAGCGTGAAGGATCGCAGTGAGTGGGCTGATGCGCTGGCAACGACCTTTAAAAGTCAGAAGATCGCGCCTACCGAGGAGAACATCTGCTCTGTACTGGCGGTGGCGCAGCAGGAATCGATGTATCAGTCAGATCCTGTTGTGCCTGGCCTGAACAAAATCGCCTGGAAGGAGATCGACCGCCGGGCCGAATCGATGCATATCCCGGTTTTCCTGGTACATACCGCACTTAAAATCACCTCGCCAAACGGGAAAAGCTACAGCGAACGGCTGGATACGGTGAAAACCGAGAGGCAGCTCAGCGCCATTTTCGATGATTTCATCAATATGGTGCCGATGGGGCAGACGCTGTTTGGCTCGCTGAATCCGGTACATACCGGCGGTCCGATGCAGGTAAGCATCGCATTTGCGGAAAAGCATACCGACGGCTATCCGTGGGATATCGACGGTACGGTGCGTCAGGAAGTCTTCTCCCTGCGCGGTGGGCTGTGGTTTGGGACGTATCACCTGCTGAATTATCCGGCCAACTACGATAAACCGCTGTATCGTTTTGCCGACTTTAACGCGGGCTGGTATGCCAGCCGAAATGCAGCCTTCCAGAATGCGGTAAGCCGCGCCAGCGGTGTGAAGCTCGCTTTGGATGGCGATCTCATTGCTTACGGCAGCAGCGAGGCAGGGTCCACCGAACGGGCAGTGCGAAAACTTTCGACGAAGCTGGAGATGAGCAACAGTGACATTCGCCGACAGCTGGAGAAGGGTGACAGCCTGGCGTTTGAGAAAACGGATCTGTATAAGCAGGTTTTCGCGCTTGCAGAGAAGAAAAGTGGAAAGGCACTACCCAGAGCCATTCTGCCAGGCATTCAGCTTGAAAGCCCGAAGATCACGCGTAACCTGACGACCGCATGGTTCGCAAAACGCGTGGACGATCGTCGGGCTCGCTGTATGGGACTGTAATCAGTGGCGGTTGCGCCAGCGCAGCACGAGCGCAATCACGCCCAGAACCATGCTGCCCGCGAGGAAGGGAATGAGCCCGAATACGGTGCTCACGCCTAAACCGATTTCAACGCGCGGGCGGCCGGTATCCTGCACCTGCATCAGATGCTCATACACGCCAGGGGCATGCACCAGCATGTTCAGCAGTTGGGTTCCTGCCCAGAAACAAAACAGAACAAACAGGGCATAGGCAATATTCCCCGCCGTGGAGGTTTTTGGTTGTTTTCCGCCAAAAATCGGTTTCGACAATGTAAAGTCTGCCATAAGACCTCCCGAAAATATCACTCTGTTTTAATACGCGTCGTACAGGGTGAGTGTGACAGGTCATAGCATTTGTCAATATCAGAATCGTGGGAAATTCGGCTCAGGATTTCTCCTGGATTGTCGATTTCTGCATCACGTCACAAATTGATAACATAAGTGAAACTGCGCTGCTTTTCAGAATTTACGTATCCGCCACAGACGGCTTTATCAAACTGTGAGAGGATAGTTTTTTTTCTGCCGGAGTTGTCATGAAGCTCACTTCCAAACTACGCCGTGACTGGCATTACTACGCCTTTGCGATCGGGCTGATCTTTATACTCAACGGTGTTGTCGGGCTGCTGGGATTTGAAGCGAAGGGCTGGCAAACCTATGCGGTTGGGCTGGTGACCTGGGTAATCAGTTTCTGGCTGGCGGGATTCATTATCCGCCGTCGTCCCGATGAGACGACGGCAGAGAAAGCCGACTAACCGTCAGTTAACAGAGCTTTTCAGGGCGCTGTCAGCGGCGTGACGCTCCAGCGCCAGTTCAATCAGGCGGGTGATCAGTTCCGGATAGCTTATTCCGCTGGCCTGCCACAATTTCGGGTACATGCTGATATTGGTAAAGCCCGGCAGGGTGTTGATTTCGTTAATCACCACCTCGTTATCCGCCGTCAGAAACACATCGACGCGCGCCATCCCACTGCATCCCAGCGCCTGATAGGCTTCAACGGCGATCGCCCGGATCTTGTCGTTAACGTCAGGATCGAGCGCGGCGGGAACCACAACCTGGGCACCTTTGTCGTCAATATATTTGGTGTCGTAGGAGTAGAAGTCGCTATTCAGCACCACTTCACCACAGGTACTCGCCTGCGGGAAGTCGTTACCCAGTACGGCGCACTCAATTTCGCGCCCGTTAATTCCCTGCTCAACCACCACCTTGTGGTCAAACTCAAAGGCCAGACGAACGGCATCGTTAAACTGTGCTTCGCTGGTGACTTTGCTGACGCCGACGGACGAGCCCTGATTCGCCGGTTTCACGAACAGCGGCAGGCCGAGTTGCGCCTGGATCTGCGCGAAGCTGTGTTTATCGCGGTTGGCGCGAGTGAGCGTGACGAACGGTGCAATATTCAGACCGGCGTCGCGCAGCAGACGTTTTGTGACGTCTTTATCCATGCAGGCGGCAGAACCCAGCACATCGGAGCCGACAAACGGCAGGTTCGCCATCCGCAACATGCCTTGCAGGGAGCCGTCTTCGCCCAGCGTGCCGTGAACGATAGGGAACACCACGTCAATCTGTGCCAGCGCCTGCGCGTTCCCGGCATCGATAAGCTGTCCCTGTGCCACGCCTGGAACCGTTGCGACGCTGATATCAGAAGGATTAAGGGCGATGCGCGCCGGATCATCAGCGTGTAACAGATACTGGCTGGCATCGTTAACATGCCATTGGCCCTGTTTATCAATGCCCAGCAGCACCACGTCAAAACGGCTTTTATCAATCGCATCAACGATATTTTTAGCCGATTGCAATGACACCTCGTGCTCTGATGATTTTCCCCCAAAGACAATACCTACGCGCTGCTTTGCCATCTCACTCTCTTCCAGTCTGACGAAAAGCCAATAACATACCACGATGCCCGGCGGGTTTCGCGGCCTTCTGCCATAATGTTTTGAGGGATGTTGAAGGGGGGCGCGTGAAAGGAAAAGGTCTGCTTATTCTTATTGTTATTGCCGGGATCGCCACGGTGGGCTACCGCTGGTTGCCGCCGCATTACAACCCTTTCGTGCCGCTTACGCTTGACGATCCGCCAGGAAAAATAACCCAGTTTAAACTCCGGCGCTTAACGCCGCAGGCGTGCGAAAACCTGTTAGCGCAGGCGAATCAACGCCAGCTTATCCGTACCCAGGCGGTCGCTGACAGCGCCGGGGAATGTCCGCTGAGTAACGTGGTGCGCGTGCGCGATTTTGGCCCAGTGAGCCTGAACAGCAGCTTCCTTGCCAGTTGCCCGCTGGCGTTAAGCTCGGCGCTGTTTGTCAGCCAGCAGGCCCGGCCGCTCACCAAAACCTGGACCGGCAGCGAGCTTACGCGTATTGAACATCTGGGCAGCTTCGCCTGCCGCAATATCTACAGCCGCCCGGATGCGCGGCGCAGCGAACATGCCACGGCGGATGCGCTGGATATCAGCGCTTTCAGGCTGGCAAACGGACAGCGTGTTACCGTCCTCAACGGCTGGAAAGCGGAAAAGACGCAGCCCTGGCTACAGGCCCTGCTGTCGGCAAGCTGCGGCTATTACGGTAACGGTCTGGGGCCGGACTACAATGCCGCCCATGCCAACCATTTCCATCTGGGAATGCGCGGCTATGGCTTATGTCGATGAAGCATAATCTTCCGCCGAAAATTGGATAGATTGTGACTTATCTCACAAATATGATGACTGGGAAGATAAAACACCAAAGTCTGCAAGGCCGCATCTCTGGCGCTATGTCATTGCGCGTAACTTGCTAATCTGTCGGCGAATTCGCCTAAAAATGAAGACTATTTCTGTTATGGAATCCTGGAAAGTTAACCTCATTTCAGTCTGGTTCGGCTGCTTCTTCACCGGACTGGCTATCAGCCAGATATTGCCCTTCCTGCCGCTTTACGTGTCGCAGCTGGGGGTCACTTCCCATGAAGCGCTCTCTATGTGGTCCGGCCTGACGTTCAGCGTGACGTTTCTGGTGTCCGCCATTGTGTCACCGATGTGGGGCAGCCTTGCGGATCGCAAGGGGCGCAAGTTGATGCTGCTCCGCGCCTCGCTGGGGATGGCGATAGCCATTTTGCTCCAGGCCTTCGCCACCAACGTCTGGCAGCTGTTTATTCTGCGGGCGATAATGGGGCTGACCTCCGGGTACATTCCGAATGCCATGGCGCTGGTGGCCTCACAGGTACCGCGCGAGCGGAGCGGCTGGGCACTCAGCACGCTTTCCACGGCCCAGATTAGCGGTGTAATTGGCGGCCCCCTGCTCGGCGGCTTCCTGGCTGACCATGTTGGGCTGCGCGCGGTCTTTATCATTACCGCCATCCTGCTAACGGTCAGCTTTCTGGTCACCCTTTTTCTGATTAAAGAGGGCGGTCGGCCTGTCGTCAGCAAATCAGAACGCCTGAGCGGAAAGGCGGTTTTCGCCTCGCTACCTTATCCTGGCCTGATGATTAGCCTTTTTGTGACAACGATGGTGATCCAGCTCTGTAACGGCTCGGTGGGACCGATTCTGGCGCTGTTTATCAAGTCGATGGCACCGGACAGCAGCAACATTGCTTTTTTGAGCGGGATGATTGCCGCCGTGCCGGGCGTGTCGGCGCTGATGTCCGCTCCGCGTCTGGGGAAACTGGGCGACAGGATCGGTACGGCACGCATTCTGATGGCAACGCTCATCATTGCGGTGCTCCTTTTCTTTGCCATGTCGTTCGTCACGACACCGCTTCAGCTCGGGGTGTTGCGCTTCCTGCTTGGCTTCGCGGATGGTGCTATGCTGCCCGCTGTACAGACGCTGCTGGTGAAATATTCCAGTGACCAGGTAACCGGCCGCATTTTTGGCTACAACCAGTCGTTCATGTATTTAGGCAACGTAGCGGGCCCGCTTATTGGCGCCTCGGTCTCGGCGATGGCGGGTTTCCGCTGGGTATTTGCCGCGACGGCGGTGGTGGTGCTTCTCAATATTATTCAACTGGCCTTTGCCTTGCGCCGTCGCCGGCGAATCGCTGAGGCAAAGTCAGCCCGGCAAACACGATAATATATTATTAATTCTTATGATGGCCGCATTTTTATATAACGAAATGCGGCTTATGTCTTTTAGAAAAACGTTTCGCTTGCGCTCCGAAATATCTTTTTTGGCAGCAATGTCACTTTTGCATAAGATAAAACCAATCCATGCTTTTCATTATTCAGTGAGGGTGTTAATTTCAGGGGAAATCACATAAGGACATAGCACCATGAAAAATCTCATTGCTGAGTTGTTGGTTAAGCTTGCCCAAAAGGAAGAAGAGTCGAAAGAGCTGGTTGCCCAGGTCGAGGCGCTGGAGATCGTTGTGACGGCGCTGCTGCGACAGATGGCAAAACCAGAGCAGGAGGCGTTGATCGACAACGTTGAAGGCGCGCTGGAAAAAGCTCGCCCTGATTCACAGGTGCCTGCAGAGGACGCGGAGCTGCTTCAGCAATACGTAAAGAAGCTTTTAAGGCATCCTCGCAGTTAACCGGCCAGAGGTGAAATGACGTGTCACAGAATTGTCATGCAGGATGCCTGGCGTCGCTCTGTTTTTATTTTTACCCTGTTACCATGGGGAAATTAAAATGAAGCAGAGCACACTTTTCACCGCATTAAACTCGCTCGTAATTACCTCCTCCGTTCCTGTGAAACCGGTTAATAATAATCGCGCTGCGACGGGACTGAAATAACCCTGAATCACGGTGAAAATCATGGTGCAGGGTGGTTTTTTTCCCGTAACGAACCAGACTTAACGTGGAACTTCACATAAAGGATGGTGCAATGAAAACGACAATACTGGTTACCCTGCTCTCTGGCCTGTGTCTGATCGCCTCAGCACATGCGGAAGAGAAAACGTTAACGCCCCAGCAGCAGCGCATGACGACCTGTAACCAACAGGCGACCTCGCAAAGTCTGAAAGGGGATGCCCGTAAAACGTATATGAGCGACTGCCTTAAAAATGGTACGACCAAACCGGGTGAAAAAAGCCTGACCCCGCAGCAGCAAAAAATGCGCGAGTGCAATGCCCAGGCGACACAGCAGATGCTTAAAGGCGACGATCGCAGCAAGTTTATGAGCGCGTGCCTGAAAAAACAGGCGTAGTGCTAACGGGTGAGTCACGGCTGTGGCTCACCCAAAATTTCATACTTTCCCCGCTATCCCCCTCTCTATAATTTGGGAAAATGTTTCAGAATATTCCCAAAAATGATGAATGATGAGTTTTATGACAATCACGAGAACATTCGGGAAGCGTGGTATCAGCAGCTTTCTCAGGATGACTCATACCGTTCCGGTCTGCGATTTGCCCGGCGAATACGGCTGGCACGCATCGTTGGTCTGGCGGCGCTGTTTGTTCCGCTTGCCAGCGTTCTGGTGAGTCAGCTTCTTTCTGGCGTCTGGTGGTTGTTATTGGTGGGCTGGGTCTTTGTCTGGCCCCATCTGGCCTGGCAGCTGGCTTTTCGTTCGACCTGCCCCCACAGCGGTGAAATCGTTAATCTGAAAATCGATGCCATCATTGCTGGCGTCTGGATGGGATTAATAGGGTTCAATGCGCTGCCAACGGCGGCGCTGATCGTGATGATCGGCATGAACATGATGGGATCGGGGGGATGCCGCTTATTTCTGACAGGACTTGCGCTGCTTGCTCTGTCTGCCCTGCTCACCGTGCAATCCACGGGTACTCCTGTGCTATTGACCTCTGAACCGCTGGCGTTGTGGCTGACGCTCCCCGTGCTGGTGGTCTACCCCATGCTGTTTGCCTGGCTCAGCCACCGCACGGCGATCCGGCTGGCAGAGCATAAGCGTCGGCTTGAGCTGATGAGTACCCGCGACGGAATGACCGGCGTGTTCAATCGCCGCCACTGGGAAACGCTGCTGCGGAACGAATTTGAGGCCTGCCGTCGCAGCCATCGACAGGCGACGATACTGCTCATCGATATCGATCACTTCAAGACGATCAACGACACCTGGGGGCATGACGTGGGGGATGAAGCGATTGTTGCCATCACGCGCCAGCTTCAGCTGACCCTGCGCGCAGGCGATTATATTGGCCGCTTCGGGGGAGATGAATTTGCGGTGATCATGTCCGGCACGCCTGCCGACAACGCGATTGCGGCGATGGCGCGCGTCCATGAAAGGCTGGTCAACATGCCGCTGCACGGAGCACCTATGGCGAGGTTGTGTATCAGCGTTGGGGTTGCCCCCTGGGGGGCGCAGTTCACGCACTATCGTGAATGGCTAAAGGCCGCGGACGTGGCCCTCTATAAAGCCAAAAATGCCGGACGGGGTCGCACCGAAGTGGCCGCCTGACGCCCGGCGTAACGCATCAGGACTTACTCAGCTTCTCTGATTTTTCCATGCATTTTTCCATCGCCTCGATCACGGCGGAGCGGAACCCGCGCTCTTCCAGCACGCGCACGGCTTCAATGGTTGTGCCACCCGGCGAGCACACCATATCTTTCAGTTCGCCCGGATGTTTACCCGTTTCCAGCACCATTTTGGCCGAGCCCATCACCGCCTGCGCCGCAAATTTGTAGGCCTGCGCGCGCGGCATACCGCCAAGTACGGCGGCATCGGCCATGGCTTCGATAAACATAAAGACATACGCCGGGGCAGAACCGCTCACGCCGACAACCGGGTGGATCATCGGTTCGGCAATCACTTCCGCTTCGCCGAAGCAGCGGAAAATGTTCAATACATCCGCCACCTCTTCAGAAGTAACCAGCGCGTTCGGGGTAACGGAGGTCATACCGGCATTTACCAGCGACGGGGTGTTTGGCATGGCGCGAACAATCTTACGGTCGTGCCCCAGCGCGCGGGCGAGCTGATCGAGGGTCACGCCTGCGGCAATCGACACCACCAGGCTCTCTTTGTTCAGGCTGGAGGTGATCTCGCTCAGGACTTTAATCATGATATTCGGCTTAACGGCGCCAAAGACAATGTCCGCCACCTGAGCCACTTCCTGCGCGCTTTCGGCGGCGTTGATACCATACTCATCACGCAGCGCCGCGACTTTATCCGGGGATGGGGTGAAGACCCAAATCTGCCCCGGCAGCACCTGGCCGCTGGCTATCAGTCCACCGAGGATAGCTTTACCCATGTTTCCGCAGCCGATAAACCCGATTTTCTTATCCATCACGTCTCTCCGTTATTATGCGTTGTTATCTCTCATTGATAGCTTAACAACGAAATGCAGGCGACAATAGTCGCCAAAATCATAATGGGGAGACACTATGGCGATTTGGGTTGATGCGGACGCGTGTCCGAATGTGATTAAAGAGATTTTATTCCGCGCCGCCGAGCGGGTGCAGATGCCGATGACGCTGGTGGCGAACCAGAATATCCGCGTGCCGCCCTCCAGGTTTATTCGTTCTCTGCGCGTGCCGGCCGGGTTCGACGTGGCAGATAATGAGATAGTACGCCTGTGTGACGCAGGAGATCTGGTGATCACGGCGGATATCCCGCTGGCTGCCGACGTGCTGGCGAAGGGGGCCGCGGCGCTTAACCCGCGCGGCGAGCGCTACTCTCCGGCAACGATCCGGGAGAAGCTCACCATGCGTGATTTTATGGATACCCTGCGTTCCAGCGGCGTGCAAACCGGTGGGCCGGACAGCCTGTCGCAGCGCGATCGCCAGCAGTTTGCCGCCGAGCTGGATAAATGGCTGCTGGAAGTGAAGCGCCGCCCGGCGTAGCCCACCTCCGGGCTGTTTTGTGGTACAGTGTGACTTCCACAGGCTTGTCATTCCGTACCGCTTTGCAGTAAAGTTAGCGCAACATCTTCTGCAATCATTTCTTTACAGCCTTCAGTTATCCGGCAGCAAGGGGAACACCTGGTTATGAACCCACCCATCTTTTTAGTTGGCCCTCGCGGCTGTGGGAAAACCACCGTTGGTCTGGAGCTGGCGCGTCTGTGCCAGAGTCAGTTTGTCGATACTGACCACTGGCTCCAGGAGAATGCCGGTAAGACCATCGCCGATATCGTGGAGAATGAGGGGTGGGAGAGCTTTCGTGCGCGCGAAACGGCCACGCTGGAAGCGGTGACCGCGCCGTCAACCGTGATTGCGACCGGTGGAGGCATTATTCTGGCGCCGTATAACCGCCAGTTTATGCGCGAAAAGGGTGTCGTAATCTACCTCTGTGCCCCGGTTTCTACGCTGGTGGGGCGGCTGGAGGCGTTTCCGGAAGAAGGGCAGCGCCCGGCGCTGACCGCGAAACCGCTGAGTGAAGAGGTCAGCGAGGTCCTCGCCGAACGCGATGCACTGTACCGCGAGGCGGCACACCACGTTGTGGATGCGTCAGCGTCACCCGAGAAAGTTGCGATTCAGATTATTACCGCCCTGCGTTTGGCTTGCGCCAGCTGACAGCCGTCTATACTCATAGCTCAGACATAAAAAAAGGATGAGCTATGCCAACCAGACCTCCCTATCCACGTGAAGCCCGCATCGTTACCGTTGAAAAAGGTAATAGCGATCAGACCGTAACCTGGTACCAGCTGCGTGCCGATCACCCTAAACCTGATTCGCTGATCAGCGAACATGAAACCGAACAAGAAGCGCTGGATGCGAAACGGCGCTATGAGGATCCTGAGAAGTCCTGACAGGAATCCGAATTCGTTACAACCGTGCCTGAATCACACTTTTAACATATCGCTGATGTTAAGCAGCAGTTAATATTTAGTTATTACAGGTGGATTCGGAAAGGCCAGTCGATCTTTACATTACGGTGTAGAGATCCCCTGCTACGCTTGGTGCTGTTTTGTTGAATAAATGAACAGTGCAGCGTAGTGAGCCTGTACCTGTGTGGCAGTAGTGGTAGTAACGGAAGGCGATCAAAATGAAGGCGACGTTGGCGATCCTCACGATTGGTGTGGTGCCTGTAAGCGAAGTATTACCGCTCTTAACCGAGCATGTCTCTGAACAACAAATTACGCATCTCAGTCTGTTAGGGAAGCTGAGTCGGGAAGAGGTCATGGAAGACTACGCAGTCGGGGAGGGGGAAGATCCCCTGGCAACGTTACTCAGTGACGGTAAACTGGCGCACGTGTCACGCCAGAAAATTGAGCGCGCGCTACAGGGTGTGATCGAAGTGCTCGACAATCAGGACTATGACGTCATTTTGCTGATGAGCACAGCACCCGTTAAAGGACTCAGCGCGCGTAATGCCATTCTGCTCGAACCGATGCGGATTATCCCCCCGCTGGTGGCGTCAATTGTTGATGGTCATCAGGTGGGCGTGATCGTTCCCGTAGAAGAACTGCTGGATAACCAGACGGTGAAGTGGGCCGCGCTGGAGCACACCCCGTTGTACGCGCTGGCAAACCCGTTCTGGGACAGCGAAGCGAAGCTGATTGCGGCCGGGCAGGAGTTGATTGACAGAGGGGCGGATGTCCTGATGCTGGACTGCCTGGGCTTCCATCAACGGCATCGTGATTTACTGCAAAAGGCGCTGGATGTTCCGGTGCTGCTCTCTAACGTCCTGATGGCGCGTCTGGCGTCAGAATTACTGGTGTAATGATTTTGCGTGACAGGTCATGAGCATGGCCCCTATAGTGGATTTTTCTCTATAAATATAAGGGCCAGTTCATGCTTCAAAGTAACGAATACTTTTCCGGTAAAGTGAAATCCATTGGTTTTACCAGCAGCAGCACTGGCCGCGCCAGTGTCGGCGTCATGGCGGAAGGGGAATACACCTTTGGCACCGCAGAAGCGGAAGAGATGACGGTGGTCAGTGGTGCGCTGAACGTCCTGCTGCCGGGTGAAACGGAGTGGAAAGTCTATAGTGCCGGGCAGGTGTTCAACGTGCCGGGCCACAGCGAGTTCCATTTGCAGGTTGCAGAGCCAACCTCTTATCTGTGCCGCTATCTGAAATAAAAGCATGCCGGGTGGCGCATTCGCTTACCCGGCCTACGTTTTGCCTGTCAACGCTGCGCTTCGCCGCCGAGACCTTCCACCAGGTTCTGGATCAGCGCCGCCAGCTCGCCGGTCATCAGGATAAAGTCTGCGTCAAAGCGCTGAGCATAATCTTCGCGGTCGATATCTTCGTTCTGATCGCGCAGTTCATCGCAGAATTTAAGGCGCTTCACGGAGCCGTCATCACACATCACAAACTGAATGCGCTGCTGCCAGTCGAGTGCCAGTTTAGTCACCACTTTGCCCGCTTCAATGTGCACGGCGATCTCGTCGCTCACCAGATCCTGTTTCTTCGCGCGGATCACGCCGCCATCTTCCAGCAGCGCTTTCAGCTCTGCTTCATCAAGGATCTGGAAGCCCTGCGCGGCAGTCCCGCTGCGCACCCACTCAGTCAGGGTCAGCTCAATCGGCGTCTCCAGTGCCAGCGGTACCACCGGTAATGAGCCAAGGCTCTTACGCAGCAGCGCCAGCGTATCTTCCGCTTTTTTGGCGCTGGCGCAGTCGACCATGATCAGCCCGTTCACGGTGTCGATCCACATCATGGTCTGGCTAAAGCGGCTAAAGGCGCGCGGCAGCAGCGAGTGCAGCACTTCATCCTTCAGTGAATCTTTTTCGGTTTTTTTAAGCTTACGGCCCTGTTCAGCTTCCAGCTTGAAGATCTTCGCTTCGAGCGCCTGCTTCACCACAGGCGTCGGCAGGATCTTCTCTTCTTTGCGGGCGCAAACGATGATTTGCCCCGTGCTGCTGGCGTGGGTCAGCGCATCGCTTTGAGAACCCATTGGCGGAACCCAGCCGGTTTTTGCCATATCCTGGCTACCGCAAGGGGTAAAGGAGTAAGCGGCTAACTGTTTTTCCATCTCTTCTGCACGCAGCGAAACGTCGCGGCTGAGACGGTAAACCATCAAATTTTTGAACCACAGCATGATAATTTCCACGGCCTTGTCGTTAAATCAGCGGGCATGATAACGAATTGTCGCATCGCTTGCATTGCTAATCGGGAAGCGGGCTTCTACTCTGTTGATAATCAAAATAATGAGGAGTGTCTTGTGCGTATTGGGATTGATTTGGGCGGCACCAAAACAGAAGTTATTGCGTTGAGCGAGCAGGGGGAGCAACTGTTTCGCCACCGTCTGCCTACGCCGCGCGATGATTATCACCAGACCATAGAGACGATTGCCCGTCTGGTCGATATGGCAGAGCAGGCAACGGGCGAGACGGGCACGGTCGGGATGGGGATCCCCGGCTCCATTTCGCCGTATACCGGCGTGGTGAAAAATGCCAACTCTACCTGGCTCAACGGTCAGCCGTTTGATAAAGACTTAAGCCAGCGTCTGAACCGGGAAGTGCGTCTGGCAAATGACGCTAACTGCCTGGCGGTCTCTGAGGCCGTAGATGGCGCAGCGGCTGGCGCGCAGACCGTATTTGCGGTCATTATCGGTACCGGCTGCGGGGCGGGCGTGGCCTTCGGTGGGCGCTCGCATATTGGCGGCAACGGCACCGCAGGTGAGTGGGGGCACAACCCGTTACCGTGGATGGACGAAGATGAACTCAAATACCGTGCCGAGGTGCCGTGCTACTGTGGCAAGCAGGGCTGTATTGAGACTTTTATTTCCGGCACGGGGTTTGCCACCGATTATCATCGTCTGAGCGGCCAGCCGCTGAAAGGCAACGAGATTATGCGTCTGGTTGAGGAACAGGATCCGGTGGCTGAACTGGCGCTCAGCCGCTACGAAATGCGGTTGGCTAAATCACTGGCGCATGTGATCAATATCCTCGATCCGGACGTGATTGTGCTGGGCGGCGGCATGAGCAACGTTGACCGGCTGTACGCGACGGTGCCAACGCTGGTGAAACAGTGGGTATTTGGGGGCGAATGCGAAACGCCGATCCGCAAAGCCGTCCATGGAGATTCCAGCGGTGTGCGCGGCGCGGCGTGGCTCTGGCCGGAATAAACGCAAAACGGCAACTTGCGTTGCCGTTTTTGATGTTTGTACCCTCTCCCACAGAGAGAGGGCCAAGGTGAGGGCAACATCCCCCATTTACTGCACCGCAAACTCCCTGTCCAGCCTGCTATACCCCAGCCCGTTGATCTTCTTCACCTTGATCTGCACCGGAATACGTTCTTTCATTGCCTCTACGTGGCTGATCACGCCAATGGTTTTCCCGGTGGCGTTCAGCGCGTCGAGCGCATCCAGCGCGGTGTCCAGCGTTTCGCTGTCGAGTGTGCCGAACCCTTCATCCAGGAAAAGCGAGTCAATGCGCGTTTTGTGACTGACCAGATCGGAAAGCGCTAAAGCCAGCGCCAGACTGACGAGGAAACTTTCCCCGCCGGATAGGGTACGGGTATCGCGTACCGCATCGGCCTGCCAGGTATCAACCACCTCCAGCTCCAGCGCGTCGCTGGCTTTACGCTGAAGCAGATAGCGGCCATGCAGACGGTTGAGCTGCTGGTTGGCAAGCCACACCAGATTATCCAGCGTCAGCCCCTGGGCGAATTTACGGAATTTATCGCCGGTGCTGGAGCCTATCAGCGCATTGAGATAGCCCCAGTCGTCAGCCTGACGCGCCGCCTCCTCAATCTGCTGCATAAGCGCCTGCTGGTGCAGACGGTTATCGGCGTCCTGTTTGAGCTGCTGGCGGATCTCCCCCTGACGCGTGGTGTTTTCACGAAGCTGTTGCGCCAGCTGGTGTAACTGCGCCTGAAGGGTTGCGGCGTCGGTTTCCAGCCCCTCCGGGCGTTGTGCCTGGTGCGCCTGAAGCTGCTGGTTTGCCTGTACGGAGAGCGCCGTGGCCTGCTGGAGCTGGTTCTCCAGCGTCTGCTTTTGTTGTTCAAGCTGGCGGATCGACGCTTCATCCAGCAGGGCGGAGAGAAATGCCTCCTGACTGGCAAAGCAGCTCGCGGTCAGCGCGGCGCTGAACTGAGCCTGCGACTGCTGAAGCCGTTCACGCTCAAGCGTCTCCTGCTGCTGTAGGGTGGCGAGCTGGCTTTGTAGCGACACGCATTCGTCATGGATGCCGCGCCAGTTCTCAGGGATAACCGCGTCGGCTTCTGCGTCATCAGAATCCGGCAGCGTCTCCAGGATGGGCATCAGGGCATTAATACGTTCCTGAATCGTACCGTGCTGGGCCTGTTTTTCCTGCCAGCGGGTATATTCAGCTTCGCGTGCGCTCAGCCAGGCGCTTTCGGCCCCTTCATCGGGCACGCTAAGCGACAGCGACTCTAGCGAGGCTGCCAGCGCCTGACGCGTCGCCGTCAGCTGCTGCTGGTACTGGCGCGCCTGATCTTCCTGTTCATTGAGCTGGTTTTGCAGCGTCAGACGCTGGCTAAGCTGATACAGATGGCGTTCATACTGCTCCTGTTCGCTCATCCAGGGGGCAATATCATCCTGAATATTCAGCGCTATGTTCAGGGAGGCGCAGACCTCCAGCCACTCTTTAGTGAGTGCTTGCTCTTCCTGAGAGAGGGCCTTTACTTCCTCTGTCTCGCGCTGGATCTGTTGGGTGAGCGCATTCACCTGCCCGAGCACCAGCAATCCTTCCTCTTTTAGCGCGGCAACCTCTTTCTCCAGCGCGTCGCGGCGGCGCTGATTGTCGGTCAGTTCAAGCGCCTGATACTGCACAACTGCCGGGTGTTCGCTTGAACCGCAGAGCGGGCAAGGTTTACCCGCTTCGAGCTGTGCACGATAGTTCTCAAGATCCTTGATTGTTGCCTCACGCTCACAGAGCGCTTTCAGGTCGGCATAGTGCTGATTTTTCTCTTTGAACTGCTGACGCCGTAGGATCAGCGTTTCATTGAGCTTAGCCTGCTCAGCCTGCGCTTTCTGCACGCTTTCCGCATTATGGCGCAGCCGTTTTTGCAGCGGCTGATAGCGAGCGTGAAGCGCAGTCAGACGCTGGCGGAGCGCCCGCGATTGTGCCTGTTGCTCCATTGCCTTCGCGAGATCCTCAGCCGTCAGCGTCAACGTACTCTCCGGCATCTCAGCCAGTTTCTGACGAAGCTCAGCCATACGCGCTGACTGGGCCACAAGCTGATTTTTATCGCGACTCAGTTGCGTAAAATGCGCCCGCCAGCCGGCAATTTCCTGCCCCCACTGACGGAAACGATTGTGTTCTGTTAGCCACTGCGTCAGTACCCTGTGCTCTGTCTGCAACTGTTCACGGTTGCGCAGCGCACCGTTGCGAATACGCGAGCGCTGCGCCGCTCTGTCGAGTAAGCGAGTATTTACTTCAACAATTCGCGCTGTTGTCTGCGCCAGGCGGGTGGTCTGCTCCTGCTGATACTCCCACAGCGGACGTAGCTGGGCGGCGGGCTGTGCCAGCTGGAGCTTCGCCAGTTGCGGCGCGGCGTCCGTCAGAGCCTGTTGCGCCTGCTGCTGCGAAGCGGCTACGCGCTGCTGCTCACGTATCAGCTCGTCGTTACGCGTAAGCCACTGAAAATCTTTCTGTTGGCTCTGCTGCTGTGCCAGCAGGATTTTTTCTTCGTCAGTAAGTGCCTGCAAACTTTGCTGCAAGTGCTGCTGCTGTTCCTCGCTCAGCAGCACAACGCCTGCGGCCTGCGCTTCGCACATCTCCAGCGCGTTGCGTGCCGCTTTGTGTTTTTCAAAAACCATGGCGGAAATCTGGCCGTAAATTTCCGTGCCGGTCAGTTCCTCCAGCAGCTCTGCCCGATCGCTCGGTTTAGCATTCAGGAAGGCGGCAAACTGCCCCTGAGAGAGCAACATCGAGCGGGTAAAGCGACCATAGTCCAGCCCGGTGAGTGCGGCGGTTTGTTCCAGCTTATCCGTGACTTTATCGGCCAGAATTTTGCCGTCTTCGCAGCGGGCCAGCTCAACGCGCGGTGCCTGTAAGTTCCCGTCTGGCTGGTTGCGGGCGCGGTTCTGGCTCCAGAAAGCGCGATAAGCAACGCCTTTGACCTCAAATTCCACTTCAGCCAGGCATTCGGCGGTATCGCGCGTCATCAGGTCGTTTTGTGCCTGAGAGACCTTATTAAGACGCGGTGTTTCGTGGTAAAGCGCCAGGCAGATGGCATCCAGCAGCGTGGTTTTACCCGCGCCGGTTGCGCCGGTGATGGCAAACAGCCCATTGCTGGCGAAAGGCTCCGCGGTGAAATCGATTTTCCACTCACCCTTTAGCGAATTCAGATTTTTCAGACGCAGGCTCAGAATTTTCATGCGTTTTCGTCCTCGTCATTGAGGGAATGCAGGGTATGGGCAAACAGCTCGTTAAGCCTGGTGCGCCTGGCCTCGTCCACTTCTTCATGCGCAAGCCGCCGCGCGAACACCTCTTCAACCCGAAGTTCGCTAAGCGTTTCACGCTGGGCGTTCAGCAGAATTTTCTCGCGCTGCTCGCGGCTGCGACGTACCAGCAGCACCTCTACGTGAAGGTCTTCCGTCAGCGTCTGAATTTTACGCTGCATATCGTACAGGTAGTCATCGGTGGCGATTTCGATATCGAGCCAGACGGGGGGATTAAGCACTGCGCCGCGCCACTGCTCAAGCTGAGCGGTAATGGCGGCCAGATCGCCTTTCAGCACTGCCAGCGGCTGGGTGACCGGCACCTCAAGCGTCTCAACGGCGCTAAGTTTGCCTTCGGTGAAGCTCACCAGATGCACGGATTTGGCTTTGCCCGTTTCGTCAAAACTGAGGGAAATGGGCGAGCCGCAGTAGCGAATATGCTCGCATCCCCCGACGATCTGGGCCCGGTGAATATGCCCGAGGGCAATGTAGTCGGCGGGAGGAAAGTTTTGCGCTGGAAACGCGTCCAGCGTACCGATATAAATCTCGCGCACCGCGTCACTCTTACTGGCCCCGACGGTGGTGAGGTGCCCGGTGGCAACGATAGGAATGGCCTGTTCGCCGCGCAGGGCGCAGGCTTCCGTATGCTGCTGGTGATAATAGCGGGTGATGGCCTGCAACAGATGCTGCTGTTTTTCGCTCCCGGACAGGCCTGCCTGGCTTTGCACGATATCGCGCGGGCGTAAAAACGGAATTGGGCATAGCACCGCGCCCGGCGTGCCATCACGTTTTTTCAGGATCTGCGGCGCGTGTCCGGCGCTGGCCACCACGGTGGTATTGAGGAACGCCAGAATATCGCGGGATTCATTCAGCGTCGCCACCGAGTCATGGTTTCCGGCGACAATCACCAGGTGACAACCGGTTTGCTGGAGGTTGACCACAAAACGGTTGTACAGCTCACGCGCATAGCTCGGCGGCGATCCGGTATCAAAAATGTCGCCCGCCACAATAATTGCGTCCACCTCGTGAGCCTGAGCCGTCTCCAGCAGCCAGTTCAGGAACGCTTCATGTTCCGCGGCGCGGCTTTTGCTGTAAAAATTTTGACCCAGGTGCCAGTCTGAGGTGTGAAGTATGCGCATAAGAGATCCGTGGCAATAATAAGAAAGCAGGATTATAAACGTTCGGGGAACGGAAAATAACCGCTGTAATAAAACAACAGTTTGCTATTTATCGTGGTAATGTTTTTCATAAATCTGTCATAAATCTGACGCATAATGACGCCGCATTACAGACTTGTAACTTAAATACAATAAGACAGGGCAAAGTATGGCGAGACGTATTCTGGTCGTAGAAGATGAAGCTCCGATCCGTGAAATGGTGTGCTTCGTGCTTGAACAAAATGGCTTCCAGCCGGTTGAAGCGGAAGATTATGACAGCGCGGTGAACCAGCTGAATGAACCCTGGCCCGATCTGATCCTGCTGGACTGGATGCTGCCTGGCGGTTCCGGATTGCAGTTTATCAAGCATATCAAACGCGAGGCGATGACCCGCGATATCCCGGTGGTGATGCTGACGGCGCGCGGTGAGGAAGAGGATCGCGTGCGCGGTCTGGAAACCGGCGCGGACGATTACATCACCAAGCCATTCTCTCCAAAAGAGCTGGTGGCGCGTATCAAAGCCGTGATGCGCCGTATTTCACCGATGGCGGTGGAAGAGGTGATTGAGATGCAGGGTCTGAGCCTGGATCCTACCTCACACCGGGTCATGACCGGTGAAAATCCCCTTGATATGGGCCCCACCGAATTTAAACTCCTGCACTTCTTTATGACACACCCGGAGCGCGTTTACAGCCGCGAACAGTTGCTGAATAACGTCTGGGGAACTAACGTCTATGTCGAAGACCGAACGGTTGACGTCCATATTCGCCGCCTGCGTAAAGCACTGGAACTGAGCGGCCACGATCGCATGGTACAGACGGTCCGCGGCACGGGTTATCGCTTCTCGACCCGTTTCTGAACAATGACAGGAGTGTGACGCGTGCTGGAACGTCTGTCATGGAAAAGGCTCGTCTTTGAACTGATCTTATGCTGTATTCCGGCCCTCATTCTGGGGGCTATTTTTGGCTATCTGCCGTGGTTTTTACTGGTGGCCGTGACGGGGTTGCTCGTCTGGCATTTCTGGAATTTACTGCGTCTTTCCTGGTGGCTGTGGGTCGACAGAAGTATGACACCCCCGCCGGGAAGCGGGAGCTGGGAACCGCTACTCTACGGCCTGCACCAGATGCAGATGCGTAATAAAAAGCGCCGTCGTGAGCTGGGAAGCCTGATAAAACGCTTTCGCAGCGGCGCGGAGTCGCTGCCGGACGCAGTGATCCTGACGACGGAAGAAGGGACCATCTTCTGGTGCAATGGCCTCGCACAGCAGCTGTTGGGCCTGCGCTGGCCGGATGATAACGGTCAGAACATCCTCAACCTTCTGCGCTATCCCGAGTTCACGCTGTATCTGAAAACGCGTGATTTTAGTCGTCCGCACAATCTGAAGCTCAATAACGGTCGCCATCTTGAAATTCGCGTGATGCCCTACAGCGATCGGCAGTGGCTGATGGTGGCGCGGGATGTCACCCAGATGCATCAGCTTGAGGGCGCAAGACGTAACTTCTTTGCCAACGTCAGCCACGAGCTGCGTACGCCGTTGACGGTGCTTCAGGGCTATCTGGAGATGATGCAGGAGCAAACGCTTGAGGGGGCGCCGCGTGAGAAAGCGCTGCATACCATGCGGGAACAGACGTTCCGCATGGAAGGGCTGGTCAAACAGCTACTAACGCTTTCAAAAATTGAGGCTGCCCCGTCGCTGGCGCTAAACGACATCATTGATGTGCCGATGATGCTGCGAGTGGTGGAGCGCGAAGCCCAAACGCTGAGCCATAATCAACACACCCTGAGTTTTGATGTTGATAACACGCTGAAAGTGCTCGGCAGTGAAGATGAGCTGCGAAGCGCTATCTCAAACCTGGTCTATAACGCCGTGAATCATACCCCGACAGGGACGCATATCGCGGTGCGGTGGCAGCATACTCCGGCAGGGGCTGAGTTTAGCGTCGAGGACAACGGGCCGGGGATTGGGCCTGAACACCTCCCGCGTCTCACCGAACGGTTCTACCGGGTGGATAAGGCGCGCTCGCGGCAGACCGGCGGGAGCGGACTGGGGCTGGCAATTGTGAAGCATGCCGTCAGCCACCACGAAAGCCGGCTCAATATCGAAAGCACCCTGGGTAAGGGCACGCGCTTTAGCTTCGTGATCCCGGAACGATTAATTGCCAAAAAAAGTGCCTGACAGCGTGTGTGTCAGGCTACCTTTCCACGGGCCAGCGATTGCTGGCCCGTTTGCTTTGCAGTCAAGCGAAACGCGAGTGAATATTATACGGCTGGTGCTTTTTTGTTCGCATGATTAGCCATGAGTTTTTCTTATACATGGCATATTATTTTGGTCTGAATTTCCATGCTGGCATATTGTTCTGGTTTTACGATCCCTTCTTGCCTTTAAACGTTATAAGCGTTTAAATTGCCCCCCATATACTGTCAGACCGACTGTATTTGCGTGGTAAATCGAAAAACTATTCTTCGCCACGCCTGGACGGGAGCATATCCCGCTGAAATTGAGCAAATTTTCCGCTGTATCGTCCCGTCAGGGATGGCGAAAATCTCAACGTATTCAACACCACATCCACAGGCAGTAAGGTTTTATGACCCATCACTTGAAATCGCGTGACATTATCGCGCTGGGCTTTATGACATTTGCGCTGTTCGTTGGCGCAGGTAACATCATTTTTCCTCCAATGGTTGGCTTACAGGCGGGTGAACACGTCTGGACGGCTGCGTTTGGCTTCCTGCTTACTGCCGTGGGCCTGCCGGTACTGACCGTTATCGCGCTGGCGAAAGTCGGTGGCGGTGTGGACAGCCTCAGCACCCCGATTGGCAAAGTGGCTGGCGTTCTGCTGGCAACCGTCTGCTATCTGGCTGTTGGCCCGCTGTTCGCGACCCCGCGTACGGCGACCGTCTCCTTTGAAGTGGGTATTGCCCCGCTGACCGGTGACGGCGCGATGCCGCTGTTTATTTACAGCCTCATTTACTTCGCCATCGTGATTCTGGTTTCTCTCTATCCGGGCAAACTGCTGGATACTGTGGGTAACTTCCTGGCACCGCTGAAAATTGTGGCGCTGATTGTGCTGGCGGTTGCGGCCATCGTCTGGCCTGCGGGGCCCATCAGCTCCGCGATGGACGCCTACCAGAACGCGGCGTTCTCAAACGGTTTTGTGAACGGCTATCTGACGATGGATACGCTTGGCGCGATGGTGTTTGGTATCGTTATCGTTAACGCCGCGCGTTCCCGCGGGGTGACCGAAGCGCGTCTGCTGACTCGCTACACCATCTGGGCTGGCCTGATGGCCGGTGTCGGCCTGACGCTGCTGTATCTGGCGCTGTTCCGCCTGGGTTCAGATAGCGCAACGCTGGTCGATCAGAGCGCAAACGGCGCGGCGATCCTGCATGCTTACGTGCAGCACACCTTTGGTGGTGCAGGCAGCATGCTGCTGGCGGCGCTGATTTTCCTGGCCTGTCTGGTGACGGCGGTGGGTCTGACCTGCGCCTGCGCGGAGTTCTTCGCTCAGTATCTGCCGCTTTCTTACCGCACGCTGGTGTTTATCCTCGGCATCTTCTCCATGGCGGTGTCAAACCTCGGTCTGAGCCACCTGATTCAGGTCTCAATTCCGGTGCTGACGGCGATCTATCCGCCATGTATCGTGCTGGTAGTGCTGAGCTTCACCCGTCCGTGGTGGCATAACTCCACGCGAATTATTGCGCCAGCCATGTTTATCAGCCTGATTTTTGGTATCCTTGACGGGATCAAAGCATCAGCATTTGCAGAAATCCTGCCAGCCTGGACACAGCGTCTGCCGCTGTCCGAGCAGGGCCTGGCCTGGCTGATGCCTTCCGTTGTAGCGCTGGTTCTGGCGATTATCTGGGACCGTGCGGCAGGGCGTCAGGTGACATCCAACGCCCATTAATCAACGGCAACAAATTGTTTAACCACGGGGCTTAAGGCCCCGTGGTTTTTTGTTTTTTTCGTGTTGAATGGCAAGATTTTAATGGAAAGCACTAACAAACTTAAACGTGGATTGAGCACCCGCCACATCCGCTTTATGGCGCTGGGCTCGGCTATCGGTACCGGTCTTTTTTATGGCTCGGCAGATGCCATCAAAATGGCCGGTCCAAGCGTTCTGCTGGCCTACATCATCGGCGGCGTGGCGGCGTATATCATCATGCGCGCCCTTGGCGAAATGTCGGTTCACAACCCCTCTGCCAGTTCCTTCTCCCGCTACGCGCAGGAAAATTTAGGCCCGCTGGCCGGGTTTATCACCGGCTGGACCTACTGCTTCGAAATCCTGATTGTTGCCATTGCCGATGTGACGGCGTTTGGTATCTATATGGGTGTCTGGTTCCCCGCCGTGCCGCACTGGATCTGGGTGCTGAGCGTGGTGCTGATTATCTGCGCCGTTAACCTGATGAGCGTGAAGGTGTTTGGCGAGCTGGAGTTCTGGTTCTCCTTCTTCAAGGTCGCGACCATTATCATCATGATCCTCGCCGGTTTCGGCATTATCATCTGGGGTATCGGCAACGGTGGACAGCCAACCGGCATTCACAACCTGTGGAGCAACGGCGGCTTCTTTAGCAACGGCTGGCTCGGGATGGTCATGTCGCTGCAGATGGTCATGTTCGCCTATGGCGGAATCGAGATTATCGGCATCACCGCCGGGGAAGCGAAAGATCCGGAGAAGTCTATTCCGCGCGCCATCAACTCGGTGCCGATGCGCATCCTGGTGTTCTACGTGGGCACGCTGTTTGTGATTATGTCCATCTACCCGTGGAACCAGGTGGGCACCAACGGCAGCCCGTTTGTCCTGACTTTCCAGCATATGGGCATTGCGTTTGCCGCCAGCATTCTCAACTTTGTGGTGCTGACCGCCTCGCTGTCGGCCATCAACAGTGACGTGTTCGGCGTGGGCCGTATGCTGCACGGCATGGCGGAGCAGGGCAGTGCGCCGAAGGTGTTTGCCAAAACGTCGCGTCGCGGTACCCCGTGGGTAACGGTGCTGGTCATGACCGTGGCGCTGCTGTTCTCGGTCTACCTGAACTACATTATGCCGGAGAACGTCTTCCTGGTGATTGCGTCGCTGGCGACCTTTGCGACGGTGTGGGTGTGGATCATGATCCTGCTGTCGCAGATTGCGTTCCGTCGCCGCCTGTCACCAGAAGAGGCCAAAGCGCTGAAGTTTAAAGTGCCGGGCGGCGTGCCAACGACCATTGTCGGTCTCATCTTCCTGGTCTTCATCATTGGCCTGATTGGTTATCACCCGGATACCCGTATTTCCCTGTACGTGGGCTTCGCGTGGATCGTCCTGCTGCTGGTGGGCTGGATGTTTAAATGTCGCCGCGATCGTCAGCTGGCGGAAGCACAGTAACATTCTTTTCCCCTCTCCCCGTGGGCTGAGGGTTCCCCACAAATTAATGCGAGCACTGAGCAATCCCCTCGCCCCTCCGGGGAGAGGGTTAGGGTGAGGGGAACATACGGCGGTGGTGGTCATTCCGTTCACTTTATGTTCCTTGCTACTCTGTAACGACATGACCGGTGAACGTGCCAGGGTGGCTCAGTCGCCACCACCCTGGCGACCCGGGCTCCCGGCGGAAAATCGCCGCTTCGCGGTGCCCTCGGCTTATTCCTTCCGGCTTATCGGGTACGGGGGGAGGCAACGTCCCTGTAAAGCCGCCCTCTCGGCGCATCCCTGCGCCTCGCCCCGGCCGGAAGGCAAACGCCTCAGCGATTTACAGCCGGACCAGGGCATCGCTGACAGCCCTCAGTCATTTAGAAAGCAACTTTATTGCTTCTGCATAAAAAAATTACTGGGGATCCCTCAGCCCCGTGGAAGAGGGTTAGGGTGAGGGCATCAGGCCGCACTGATCCCTCCTCCCCCGTCCTCCTCCCCCAATAAATCCCATCATGGTGAGCTATCCTTAACAACCCTGTGGCAAGGTGACGTCAATTTCATCAAAGGGGATTCGTGATGTTAAACGCCTGGCACCTTCCGGTTGCCCCATTTGTTAAGCAAAACAAAGACAACCTTGTGATTACGCTCTGGCTGGCAGGGGAAAATCAGCCTGAACGTGTGACCCTGCGCGCCGAAGTGGATAACGAAGAGACATCGCTGAAAATGCACAAGGTGCGCAGCCAGCCTCAGCCGGGTATTACGGCGTGGCGGGCGAATATCGATTTGCGCAGCGGACAGCCGCGTCGCCGCTACGGCTTCAAGCTGCTGTGGAACAACCGCCAGCTGTGGTTTACCCCGCAGGGCTTCAGCCGTTTCCCTCCGGCCAGGCTGGAGCAGTTTGCCGTGGATCACCCGGATAACGGCCCGCAGTGGGTTAACGATCAGGTCTTTTACCAGATTTTCCCGGACCGCTTTGCGCGCAGTGAAAAGCGCACCGCCGATCAGGACAAGGTTTATTACCATCATGCGGTCGGTCACGACATCATTCTGAAAAAATGGGACGAGCCGCTGACCGCCCAGGCGGGGGGATCGACCTTTTACGGCGGCGATCTCGACGGTATCAGCGAAAAACTGCCGTACCTGAAAAAGCTCGGCGTGACGGCGCTGTACCTGAACCCGGTGTTTAAAGCGCCAAGCGTTCACAAATACGATACGCAGGACTACCGCCACGTTGACGAGCAGTTTGGCGGTGACGAGGCGCTGCTGCGACTGCGCCACAACACGCAAAAAGGAGGTATGCGCCTGATCCTTGATGGCGTGTTCAATCACAGCGGTGATTCTCATGCGTGGTTCGACCGCCACAATCAGTCGATGGGCGGCGCATGCCATAATCCGGATTCCCCCCAACGTGACTGGTACAGTTTTGACGAGAATGGACGCGCCCTGGACTGGCTGGGCTACCCGAGTCTGCCGAAGCTCGATTTCCAGTCGTCAACGCTTGTGAATGAAATCTACGGCGGCGAAGACAGCATCGTGCGCCACTGGCTGAAAGCGCCGTGGAATATGGACGGCTGGCGGCTGGACGTGGTGCATATGCTGGGTGAAGCAGGCGGGGCGCGGAATAACCTTCAGCATGTCGCCGCCATTACCCGGTCGGCAAAAGCGGCCCGGTCGGAAGCATTCGTCTTCGGGGAGCACTTTGGCGACGCGCGTCAGTGGTTGCAGGCAGATGCAGAAGACGCGTCGATGAATTATCGCGGCTTCACCTTCCCGCTGTGGGGCTTCCTCGCTAACACCGATATCTCTTATGATCCGCAGAATATTGACGCTGAAACCTGCATGGCGTGGATGGAGAACTATCGCGCTGGCCTGTCTCATCAGCAGCAGCTTCGGATGTTTAACCAGCTCGACAGCCACGATACCGCGCGCTTTAAATCGCTGCTGGGTAAAGATGTGGCGCGTCTGCCGCTGGCGGTGACCTGGCTTTTCACCTGGCCGGGCGTGCCGTGCATCTATTACGGAGATGAAGTGGGGCTGGACGGTAACAACGATCCGTTCTGCCGCAAAACCTTCCCATGGGAGCCTGAAAAGCAGGATCAGGATCTGTTCAGCCTGTACCAGCGTATGGCGACACTACGCAAGCAGAGCCAGGCCCTGCGCTACGGGGGCTGTCAGGTGATGTACGCCCAAGATAATGTGGTGGTGTTTGTCCGCGTCTACAACCAGCAGCGCGTGCTGGTGGCGATCAACCGGGGTGAGGCGTGTGAAGTGGTGCTGGAAGATTCACCGCTGCTGGCCGGTAAAACGTGGAAGAGCAAAGAGGGGAAAGCGACGTTACAGGAGAGCGTGCTCACGCTGCCGGCGATCTCCGCTACGGTCTGGTTCGGCAGCTAAGCGCAGGCAGCATGGTTTTCACCTTTTAGATGGCGCAAATGCAACTATTTGTGTCAATCTTAACGGATCTTTTACGGTGAAGGTGGAAACATGGACGAGCTTTACATCCTTGGCTGTTTGTTCCTGGTTTTTGCGCTGGTCGTGGCCCCCGTGCTTGCGGTGATAGGCTTTAATCGAAGCACGGCGGCGCGGCAGGAGATCGCCCGGCTTCGCCAGCGCATTGAGGCGCTTGAGCAGCACGGTGTAGCTGAGAAAGCGCCGGAGCCGGTGCAGACCGCCGCGCCAGTGGAGACACCAGCGCCGGTGCCAGAGGCCGTTAACGCACCTGTCGATCCCTGGCGTCCCGAACCGCCCGTCACTGAAGCAGAACCTGCGCCTGTCCCGGCGGCAAAACGGCCTTCCGCCTTTGGCGGCATCCTGTCCTCGCTGACGCGCTGGTTTATGCAGGGCAATCCGCTGGCAAAACTGGGGATTGTACTGCTCTTCCTCGGCCTCTCTTTCCTGCTGCGCTATACCGTTGAACATTCACTGTTTCCGCTTGAGCTGCGTCTTGCCGCCACGGCGCTGTTTGCCATGGTTCTGCTGGCCGTTGGATGGCGGCTGCGGCACAGGCAGCGGATCTACGCGCTGATCCTCCATGGCGGGGCGACCGGCGTGCTTTACCTGACCGTCTTTGGCGCATTCCGGCTGTGGCAGATGCTGCCGATGACGCTGGCGTTTGCGCTGCTGGTGGTGATTTGCGCGGCGAGCGTCGGGCTGGCCGTGCTGCAAAAGGCGCTGAGTCTTGCCATGCTGGCGAGCCTCGGCGGATATCTTGCGCCGCTGCTCCTGTCTACCGGGGGCGGTAGCTTTGTGGAGCTGTTCTCCTTCTATCTTCTGCTCTCCATCGGCATTCTCGTCATTAGCATCTGGCAGCACTGGCGCGAGCTCAACCTGCTCGGGCTGCTCTTCACGTTTGGCGTTGGCGGAGTGTGGGGGCTGAGCGACTACCAGCCTGAAAACTATGTTATCTGTCAGCTGTTCCTGATTGCCAATACGCTTATTTTTGGCGTGTTTAGCGTAGCGCTGTCGCTGCGGGCGCAGGAAAAGGGCAAACAGATTATTGACGGCGTACTGCTGTTTGCCCCGCCGCTGATTGGTTTTGGGATGCAGTACGGCATGACGTCGCACTGGACGTACGGCCCGGCACTCAGCGCGCTGGGTTATGGTGCGTTTTATCTCTCACTGGCGTTCCTCGCGCTGCGACGTTACCCCTCCATTGGGCGACCACTGATTATGGCGGCGCTGGCGATTGGCGGCGGGTTTGCCACGCTTGCCATTCCGCTGGCGCTTTCGGCGCGCTGGACGGCGATGGCCTGGGCGCTGGAGGGGCTGGGTATCCTCTGGCTGGGCGTGCAACAGCAGCAGCGGCGTATGAGCTATAGCGGGACGGCGCTGCTGGTGCTGGCGCTCGGCAGCGCGATATGGGCGCAGATGGACGGCGTCACCTCCCTGAGCCTGCTGCTTATTTTCGCAGTGCTCAGTCTTTGCTGGGTGGCTGCGGCCTGGCTGTGGCGAAAAATCTCTCTGCCGGGTAGTTGGGCGCTGCTGGTCGGTGGGCTGCTGTTCTGGTTAGTGGCGCAACTGGGTGCGTCGCAACTGATCCTCAAGACAGAATTATCGGTTCTGGCGGGCGTGCTGGCGCTGACGGCGGCGTCGGCCTGGGGATGGCGGCAGGCTGCTGCTCGTCTGGCATGGCGGGAGCTGGATGCCAGCAAATGGCTGCTGTGGCCGGTGATGCTGCTGATGGTGCTGTATCAGGTCTGGCAACAGCAGATCCTGGCAGCCGGCTGGGCAAATCTGGCCTGGGCTATTGCGCTGCCTGCCGCCCTGATGCTGTTGCGGCGCGACGAAGATAAACTTCTTCCGCGCATCGCAATGGGGCTGCATCTGTCGCTGTTGTGGATGATTTTACTCGCCATGGCCGCCGAGCTTTACTGGTTTGCCCGCTCCCTGCCATGGGGCATGGCGGCCTGGGGAAGCGGCATTGCGATGGCTGTCGGCGGTGGGGTGATTATGGCGCTCTCCGCGGCCGTACGGCGTCGCGGGTGGCCGTTCCGGGTATGGCCTGCGCTCTACGCCTGCCTTGCCGTGATCCCTGTGGTTGTGGCGCTGGTGGTATTGCTGGTCGTGACTAATTTCCAGGACGGGGTAGTCTATCGACAGACCTGGCTGCCGCTGGTGAACCCGCTTGAGGAAGGGGCGTCGTTCGCGCTGCTGGGGCTGGTGGTGTTTTATCGGGCAGTGGATCGCCACTATCCGGCATCGCTTGCGCAGTCCCGACCGTGGTCCGCCGTTGTGCTGATGGCGCTTGGCTTCTGGTGGCTAAACGGCGCGCTGCTGCGCGCGCTGGCGTGGTACGGCGAGGTGGCCTGGAATATGGAGTCGTTGTGGCATTCGCGGCTTATCCAGACCACCTTTGCCCTGTTCTGGATGTTCTGCGCGCTGGTGGTCATGATCCGCGCCACCCGTCAGGCCTCCCGTCAGCAGTGGCTTGCCGGTGCGGTGCTGCTGGGGGTGGTCATGCTCAAACTGATGCTGGTGGACAGCGCGGGCGGTGGCGGCCTGGCGCGTGCTGTCGCGTTTATTGGCGTGGCGATCCTGGTCCTGATTGTGGGCTATTTCTCGCCGCTACCGCCTAAAGCAGGAGAAGAAAAATGAAATGGATGAAATCGGTTGTTTGTGCGGCACTGCTGGCCGTCGCCGGTCCGGCATTCAGCGAGGGCGCGCCGGTGGAATCCCCGCGGGATTATGCCTATGGCCTGTCCCTTGATACCTCTGCCTCTTCGCCGTGGTATCGGGTCATGCTGCCGCTGGCGGTTTATCAGCAGAGCACATCGCCCGATCTGCGCGACGTGCGCGTGTTTAATCAGTCGGGCGAGCCGGTACCGTTCAGTCTGGTTACCACGACGCGTCCGCAGCCGGCACCGACCACCACGGCGCTGCGCCTCTTTGCGCTTAACGCCTCGCCGGGTGGGGAAGAGGGTAGCGGTGATAAAATTATGTTACGTGCCAGAAACGGCGTGGAGATTGTGCTGGAAGAGCAACACGCGGCGGCTGCCGGACAGCACTATCTGCTGACCCTGCCGGAAAACGCGACGGAGGTTCCGCTCTCTCAGCTCCAGCTTTTCTGGGACACGCCGCAGGGCTCGTGGCAGGGGACGGCATCGGTCTATTACAGCGAGGATCTGAAAAACTGGTATACCCTGCGCGAAGAGATGCCCCTGCTGGACGTGATGAGTGGACAGGATCGCCTGAAGCTCGACCGCATCGATACCGATCTGGTGTTATCTCCTGAGGCGAATCGCTATCTGCTGCTGGTGCTGAACACGGGGCGTTCAGCCCTGACGTTAACCGGCGTCAACGCGATTAACGCTCCTGTGCAGCCGGAATCAGAGCACATTAGCCTGGCGGGAGAGGGGGAGCGGCTATCCGAAAGCGAAGCCGTGTGGCGCTGGACGCATCCGCAGCCTCTGAGTGCGATCGCCTTCATGCTGAATGGTGACGGCGTTCTCCCGGCAGAAATAGCCTGGCGGGGGGCGGACAAGGATCGGTGGCATACGCTGAAAAAAGAGGTGATCTACCAGCTCGGCGGCAAAACGTCTGAACCTGTTCCGCTCCCGGGCGGGCTGGTCGAGGTGGTAAAAATCAAGACCTACAATGCCCGTTTGCCAGAGAACCTGCCGGGCGTGATCGGGCAACGCGTGCGCTATGATCTGGTGTTCAACGCGCAGGGGAAGGGGCCGTATCTGCTTGCGTGGGGGAACGGGGCTGCGAAACCGGCAAGCGTGGAGACGGATATGCTGATCCCGACCGAACTGCGTAAAACCTACGCTCTGGCAGCCCTGCCGATGGCGGATACGCTGGAACCTGTCCCGCTGGGCGGCGAGGCGCGTTTAACCGCGACGTCTGCGGCTGAGCAGGAAAGCAGAATGAAAACGCTGATGGTCTGGGGCGTACTGATCGTCGGGGTGATGGTGCTTGCGGGTATGGCATGGCGCATCTGGCGCGAGGTAAAAAAAGACGGCGCAGCATAAGCCATAAAAAAACCCGCGTAGTCGCGGGTTTTTTTCGTAAACCGTGCCGATTACAGGCTGGATACGTTCTCAGACAGGTATTTAGCTACGCCGTCTGGGGAAGCCGCCATACCTTCTTTACCTTTTTCCCACTGAGCCGGGCACACTTCACCGTGCTCTTCGTGGAACTGGAGCGCGTCAACCATGCGCAGCATTTCGTCGATGTTACGACCCAGCGGCAGATCGTTCACAACCTGGTGACGAACGATGCCGTTCGCGTCGATCAGGAAAGAACCACGCAGCGCAACGCCAGCGTCCGGATGTTCGATACCGTAAGCCTGCTGGATTTCGCGTTTGATGTCCGCAACCATCGCGTATTTCACCGCACCGATGCCGCCGTTTTCGACAGGGGTGTTACGCCATGCGTTGTGTACAAATTCAGAGTCGAAGGAGACGCCAACCACTTCCACGCCACGCTTCTGGAATTCTTCGTAACGTTTGTCGAACGCGATCAGCTCAGACGGGCAAACGAAAGTGAAGTCCATTGGCCAGAAGAACAGAACGGTCGCTTTACCGTTGGTGTGCTGTTTGAAGTTGAAGTTTTCAACGATTTCACCGTTGCCCAGAACGGCGGCAGCTGTAAAATCCGGAGCCGGACGAGTTACCAGAACCATATGATTCTCCTGTAGATACTAAGGTTATTTGGAACGCAACGCGGGCCAGTATAGAGGCAGCGCGGGAATAAGACAAAGAGGTGGTAACAATCGTTCCACCAGCTTTTACCTATCAATCGAACCGGCATCACAGTTCTTTATTTTTCGCCTGCGCCATCATGCGCGGGTAGAACTGCCAGAAGCGCGTTTCCAGCGCGTCATAATGTTTGTCCAGGTCGTGCCAGGAGTCGCGCAGCGCGTCCAGACGCGGTCGACGGCTGGCCATGCCGTTGAGCACGTTCTGAATGAAATCCATCTCGCGGTAACGCTCCAGCCAGCGTTCAGACCACAGATAGTTATTCAGATTCACAAAGCGCGGTGGGGAGTCCGGCAAAATGATCGACACCTGCGCGTGGGCGTAGCGCACAAACTCAGGCAGCGACATATCAGGCGACAGCTGGGACCAGTGGCGCGACAGGAAATGATCCCACATGACGTCGAGCGTGATCGGCGCCACGCGTCGCGTTTCGGGGCGGAACCAGGCTTTGGCTTCCGTCACTTCCGGCAGGTTATCGGTCAGCACGTCGATGCGGCGGTGCATAAAAATCCCGTCGATAACCTCGGGGGAATAATCTTCCGCGGGGTTGCCGCGTACGAAATCGGCCAGCAAATTGCCGGAGAGGGAGCTGTCCGCGAGGTGAGCGAGATGCAGGTGAGCGAGAAAATTCATGCGTTTTATTCGTCCGGTGGCGGCTAGTTGTTGCAGCAAAAGGGTGTGAGCACTAGACTATGCCGCCTGTTTTTAAGTCACGAGTATACGTCATGCGCGTCGCCGATTTCTCCTTTGAACTACCTGAATCCCTGATTGCTCACTACCCCATGCCTGAGCGTAGCAGCTGTCGCTTGCTGTCACTGGACGGGCCAACGGGCGCGCTGACGCACGGTACTTTCACCGATCTGCTCGACAAGCTCAACCCTGGCGATCTGCTGGTCTTTAACAATACCCGCGTGATCCCAGCGCGTCTGTTTGGCCGTAAAGCCAGCGGCGGCAAGATTGAGGTGCTGGTCGAACGTATGCTCGATGATAAACGTATTCTGGCACATATTCGCGCATCCAAAGCGCCGAAGCCGGGCGCTGAACTGCTGCTGGGTGATGACGAGAGCATCAAAGCGACCATGACCGCGCGTCACGACGCGCTGTTCGAGGTGGAGTTCAACGACGAGCGCACGGTGCTTGATATCCTCAACGCCATCGGCCACATGCCGCTGCCGCCGTACATTGAACGCCCGGATGAAGAAGCCGACCGCGAGCTGTATCAGACCGTCTACAGCCAGAAGCCTGGCGCAGTGGCGGCGCCAACGGCGGGCCTGCACTTTGATGAACCGCTGCTGGAAAAGTTGCGCGCCAAGGGTATTGAGATGGCCTTCGTGACGCTGCACGTCGGCGCGGGGACGTTCCAGCCGGTGCGCGTGGACAGCATCGAAGACCACATCATGCACTCTGAGTATGCCGAAGTGCCGCAGGAGGTTGTGGATGCGGTGCTGGCGGCGAAAGCGCGCGGTAGCCGCGTCGTGGCCGTCGGTACAACGTCGGTACGTTCCCTTGAGAGCGCTGCGCAGGCCGCGAAAAAAGAGCTGATTGAGCCCTTCTTTGGCGATACGCAGATCTTTATCTACCCGGGCTATCAGTACAAAGTCATTGATGCGCTGGTAACCAACTTCCATCTGCCTGAATCGACGCTGATTATGCTGGTCTCCGCGTTTGCGGGGTATCAGCATACGATGAACGCCTACAAGTCTGCGGTAGAACAAAAATATCGCTTTTTTAGCTACGGTGACGCGATGTTTATCACGTACAATCCGCAGGCTTTGAATGAGCGTGTCGGGGAATAAGTCCGCGGCACCGTGTTACAACGTTGGACTGTTTTTCTGACGTCGGAGAAAAAATGAAATTTGAACTCGATACCACCGATGGCCGCGCGCGTCGCGGTCGCCTGGTGTTTGATCGCGGCGTGGTAGAAACCCCCGCGTTTATGCCTGTGGGCACGTACGGCACCGTAAAAGGAATGACGCCGGAAGAAGTTGAAGCCACTGGCGCACAGATTATTCTCGGCAACACCTTCCACCTGTGGCTGCGTCCAGGCCAGGAGATCATGAAGCTCCACGGCGACCTGCACGACTTCATGCAGTGGAAAGGCCCCATCCTCACCGACTCCGGCGGTTTCCAGGTCTTCAGCCTGGGCGATATCCGTAAGATCACCGAGCAGGGCGTACACTTCCGTAACCCGATCAACGGCGATCCAATCTTCCTCGATCCGGAAAAGTCTATGGAGATTCAGTACGATCTCGGCTCCGATATCGTGATGATCTTCGACGAATGTACGCCATACCCGGCGGACTGGGACTATGCCAAACGTTCCATGGAGATGTCCCTGCGTTGGGCGAAGCGTAGCCGCGACCGTTTTGACTCCCTGCAAAACAAAAATGCGCTGTTCGGCATTATCCAGGGCAGCGTTTACGAAGATTTACGCGATATCTCGGTTAAAGGTCTGGTAGAGATAGGCTTTGATGGCTACGCTGTCGGCGGTTTGGCTGTGGGTGAGCCGAAGGAAGATATGCACCGTATTCTGGAGCATGTCTGCCCGCAAATCCCGGCGGATAAACCACGATACCTGATGGGTGTGGGTAAACCAGAAGATCTGGTGGAAGGCGTACGTCGCGGCATTGATATGTTCGACTGCGTTATGCCAACCCGAAACGCACGTAACGGTCATCTGTTCGTTACCGATGGCGTGGTGAAAATCCGTAACGCGAAGCATAAGAGTGACACCAGCCCGCTCGATTCCGAGTGCGATTGCTATACCTGTCGCAATTATTCTCGCGCGTATCTGCATCATCTCGATCGTTGCAACGAGATTTTGGGGGCGCGTCTCAATACCATTCATAATCTTCGTTATTATCAGCGCTTAATGGCTGGTTTACGTAAGGCTATCGAAGAGGGTAAATTAGAGAGCTTCGTGACCGATTTCTACCAACGTCAGGGGCGGGATGTTCCACCGTTGAACGTTGATTAATTTTAATAATGAGGGAATTTGAATGAGCTTTTTTATTTCTGATGCGGTAGCAGCAACGGGTGCACCAGCGCAGGGCAGCCCGATGTCTCTGATTCTGATGCTGGTTGTGTTCGGTCTGATCTTCTACTTCATGATCCTGCGTCCACAGCAGAAGCGTACTAAAGAGCACAAAAACCTGATGAACTCCATCGCGAAGGGCGATGAAGTCCTGACCAATGGTGGCCTGGTGGGTCGCGTAACCAAAGTAGCGGAAAACGGCTACATTGCTATCGCCCTGAACGACACCACTGAAGTGGTTATCAAACGTGACTTCGTAGCTGCCGTTCTGCCGAAAGGCACCATGAAGGCGCTGTAATCCCAACTTTTCCCAAAGGGAACTGCCGTGTTAAACCGTTATCCTTTGTGGAAGTACATCATGCTGGTCGTCGTGATTATCGTCGGCCTGCTGTACGCGCTTCCCAACCTGTATGGTGAGGATCCGGCCGTTCAAATCACTGGCGCGCGCGGTGTCGCCGCCAGTGAGCAAACGCTGATCCAGGTCCAGAAAACGTTACAAGAAGAAAAAATTACCGCTAAGTCTGTGGCACTGGAAGAGGGCGCAATTCTTGCTCGCTTCGACACCACCGACACGCAGCTCCGCGCACGTGAAGCGCTGATGGGCGTGCTGGGTGATAAATATGTCGTGGCGCTTAACCTTGCTCCTGCAACCCCACGCTGGCTGGCTGCGCTGAACGCAGAGCCAATGAAACTGGGTCTTGACCTGCGTGGCGGCGTTCACTTCCTGATGGAAGTGGATATGGATACCGCGCTCGGCAAGCTACAGGAACAGAATATCGACAGCCTGCGCAGCGATCTGCGCGATAAAGGCATTCCGTACACCACCGTACGTAAAGAAGATAACTACGGCATGAGCATCACGTTCCGCGACAGCGCGGCACGCGATCAGGCTGTGACCTATCTGTCTCAGCGTCACCGCGATCTGGTGATCACTTCTCAGGGCAGCAACCAGCTGCGTGCGGTAATGACCGACGCGCGTCTGAGTGAAGCACGTGAGTACGCCGTTCAGCAGAACATTAACATTCTGCGTAACCGTGTAAACCAGCTGGGCGTGGCTGAGCCACTGGTACAGCGTCAGGGTGCTGACCGTATCGTGGTCGAACTGCCAGGTATCCAGGATACCGCCCGTGCGAAAGAGATTCTGGGCGCGACGGCGACTCTGGAGTTCCGTCTGGTTAACGCCAACGTTGACCAGGCTGCTGCGGCTTCAGGCCGTGTGCCGGGCGATTCCGAAGTGAAACAGACCCGCGAAGGCCAGCCGGTTGTGCTGTACAAACGCGTGATCCTGACCGGTGACCATATCACCGACTCCACTTCAAGCCAGGATGAGTACAACCAGCCGCAGGTTAACATCTCGCTGGATAGCGCAGGTGGCAACATCATGTCTAACTTCACCAAGGACAACATCGGCAAGCCGATGGCGACCCTGTTCGTGGAGTACAAAGACAGCGGTAAGAAAGACGCCAATGGCCGTGCCGTGCTGGTGAAAGAGGAAGAGGTGATTAACATCGCCAACATCCAGTCTCGTCTGGGTAACAGCTTCCGTATTACCGGTATCAGCAACCCGAACGAAGCGCGTCAGCTCTCTCTGCTGCTGCGTGCCGGTGCGCTGATTGCGCCAATTCAGATTGTTGAAGAGCGTACCATCGGTCCAACCCTGGGTATGCAGAACATCAAGCAGGGTCTGGAAGCGTGTCTGGCCGGTCTGGCGGTGTCCATCATCTTCATGATCTTCTTCTATAAGAAGTTCGGCCTGATTGCGACCTCCGCGCTGATTGCCAACCTGGTGCTGATCATCGGTATCATGTCCCTGCTGCCGGGGGCGACGCTAACCATGCCGGGTATCGCGGGTATCGTTCTAACCCTTGCGGTGGCGGTCGACGCCAACGTACTGATAAACGAACGTATTAAAGAAGAGCTGAGCAACGGTCGTTCTGTACAGCAGGCGATTGAAGAAGGCTACAAAGGGGCGTTCAGCTCCATCTTCGATGCGAACGTAACAACACTGATTAAGGTTCTTATCCTGTATGCAGTGGGTACTGGCGCGATCAAAGGCTTTGCGATTACTACCGGTATCGGTGTCGCAACGTCGATGTTTACCGCTATTGTCGGCACCCGTGCCATCGTGAACCTGCTGTACGGCGGCAAGCGCGTCAAAAAGCTGTCTATCTGAGGAGTGCGTTGTGGCACAGGAATATACTGTTGAACAATTGAACCACGGCCGTAAAGTCTGGGACTTTATGCGCTGGGACTACTGGGCCTTCGGCATTTCAGGTTTTCTGCTGATCTTGTCCATCGTCATTATGGGCGTGAAAGGCTTTAACTGGGGTCTGGATTTCACCGGTGGTACGGTGATCGAAATTACCCTGGAAAAACCGGTCGATATGGACCAGATGCGTGAGTCTCTGCAAAAAGCGGGCTTTGAAGAGCCGCTGCTACAGAACTTCGGCAGCAGCCGCGACATCATGGTGCGTATGCCGCCGGTACACGATGCCAACGGCAGCCAGGAGCTGGGCAGCAAGGTCGTTCAGGTTATTAACGAAACGACCAGCCAGGATGCAACGGTTAAGCGTATTGAGTTTGTCGGCCCGAGCGTTGGTGCTGACCTGGCACAGACCGGTGCGATGGCGCTGCTGGTGGCGCTGATCTCGATTCTGATTTACGTCGGTTTCCGCTTTGAGTGGCGACTGGCGGCAGGCGTGGTTATCGCTCTGGCGCACGACGTGGTGATCACCATGGGCATACTGTCTCTTTTCCACATTGAGATTGACCTGACGATTGTGGCATCCCTGATGTCCGTTATCGGTTACTCACTGAACGACAGTATCGTGGTATCTGACCGTATTCGTGAAAACTTCCGTAAGATCCGTCGCGGCACGCCGTACGAAATCTTTAACGTGTCGTTGACCCAGACGCTGCACCGTACGTTGATCACCTCCGGCACCACCCTGATGGTGATCCTGATGCTGTTCCTGTTCGGTGGCCCGGTGCTGGAAGGCTTCTCGCTGACCATGCTGATCGGTGTGTCAATCGGTACGGCCTCGTCTATCTACGTCGCGTCCGCGCTGGCGCTGAAGCTGGGCATGAAGCGCGAGCATCTGATCCAGCAGAAAGTCGAGAAAGAAGGGGCGGATCAGCCGTCCATTCTGCCGTAAGAGTCTTATGCGGTATCGAAATCCCGGCCTGCTGGCCGGGATTTTTTTTGTCTACTCCTGACAGTATGCATACCGCTGCTTCCGGCTCGACAGGTGCCTCAATATTGTGCAGACGGAGAGACGCTTTAGCGAAAGTGCGGACAGAGCTCTGGCAGATTTTTTGCGGAAGGTGAAGCAGTAAAAAGCCGGGTGGCGGCTACGCCTTACCCGGCCTACATTCGGATCGTAGGCCCGGCAAGCGCAGCGCCACCGGGCGAAGTCCGCACAGGTTAGAAGTTGTAACCCACGACCAGGTAACCACCCCAACCGGTAGAGCGAACGCTGAAGTCGCCGTTGCCGAAGTTCAGGCTGGCGTCGTCGTTCCACTGGCCACCGTTGTGCCAGTAACGCGCAACAACAGAGTAGTGCCAGTGATCGTAGTTCAGCGCCAGAATGTGGCTGGAGGCGATGGAGTTACTGGTACGAGCATGCTTCCCGTTGTTGTCATAGAAGTTATCGTCGCCCAGGTCTGAACCCCAGTCAAAGTTGGTGAAGCCGATATAGCTCAGGTTACCGCCCCACAGCTGAGTGATTGGCACAAAGTATTTCACTTTGAAACGGTAGCCATCCCACTCGTTCTCATTTGATGCGCCATAGTTCTGCCACTGGTATTTCGCATACACGTTCAGTGACAGGCTCATTGGCAGGCCGGTTTCGATGTCAGTACCCAGACCCATATACCAGGTGCTCTGTTCCTGAGAATCGTTGCGACCCATGTCATAGATGTAGTTGTTCGCGAAGTACCACTCTTTGAACGGACCAAACGCCAGGCTGGTGCCGGTCAGTTTGTCGATAGAGAAACGCGGTTCGATTTCCATGAACAGCGGGGAGCCATTGTTCCAGATACCTTTCGCATCGGAGTTACCGCCGAAGAATACCGGCAGATCGACGTAGCCGTAGAAATCAAACCAGTCTTTCTTGGCAAACGCTTCGTATTCCAGGTAGGTATCGTTGCGGATCTGCGGCCCGAAACGGGTGTGGTAGCTGCCTACCACGTTAACGCTCTGGTGCCACCAGTCGGAGAGATATTGTGGTTTGTCGTTTTCCGCTGCGTTAACAGTGAAAGAGGAGGACAGTGCCAGCACGGCGCCAGCTGCGAGTAATGTTTTTTTCATAATCATGCCACTGATTGAAATTCCCTTCCGGGAGTGAAAAATGCGCGAATTGCGTTTCTAAATATTTCGTGTTTCTGCGGAGCCTATTATAGGAATCCTTGCTCACAAAAATATGTGTTGTTTCACATATCTCTCACATACGTAATCGATTGCGTTCACGTTTGCGTACTTTAAACGGCCGGGATTGTAGCGGCAATCATTTATGTTGCCAATCCATACGAAATGTAAATGTTAGCGGAGTGACATTTCACTCCGCTAAAAGGGCGGGTTATTGCGCGGCAGGTTGAATGTCGTGAATGCGGATAAAGCCCAACTGTTCTGGCGTCAGTCCGCTCAGCTGGAGCGGGATATCAACATCGCTCGGTGCCAGCGTGCTGGCGGGGGCGGTGAAGAGCTGATTCTTCACATTCACCTCCTGATAGCTCTCCGTGGTGCCCTGAATCTGGCCCCACTCTACGGTGCCGCTGAAGGCGGGAAGCGGATCGTTGGATTCACCCTGAATGCGTAATGTTGCGCGCGTACCATCGGCATTCGCTGCAACATTCACCAGAGACATCCTTAGCGTGCCAATCTGGCTGTTCAGACGCGCGGGCGTGTTTGCGCCCGGCAATAAATAAACGCCATTGCTGGATTTGGCATTCAGCGCGTTCTGCTGGGTGATCTTCACGGTTTCTTTATTAAGTTTGTCCATCGCCACATTGAGCGTATTCACGCTTTGTTTCATCTCGCGAACTTCACTTTGCTGTGCGCAGGCGCTGAGCGTGAACAGGCTCCCAACCAGCACTATTTTCAGGTAACGTCTTGTCATTGCGTTTAATTCCTTGAAATCACACATTGCTGCAATGGTAGACAGGATAGTGGCGTCAGGCATAGATCCTTTGTCTCAAAAAGCTCTTCCTTTGTTGTCGGGCCAGTTCAGGGTAAAATAGAAATCAGTTAACCAGATAACAGGGACATCGTATGCATTGCCCATTTTGCTCCGCTGTGGATACCAAAGTCATCGACTCACGTCTTGTAGGCGAAGGGTCTTCCGTGCGTCGTCGTCGGCAGTGCCTGGTGTGCAACGAGCGTTTTACCACCTTCGAGGTGGCAGAGCTGGTAATGCCGCGCGTGGTAAAAAGTAACGATGTGCGCGAACCGTTCAATGAAGAAAAACTGCGTAGCGGGATGCTCAAGGCGCTGGAAAAACGGCCCGTCAGCTCCGATGACGTCGAAATGGCGTTAAATCATATTAAATCTTATCTGCGGGGGCTAGGTGAGCGCGAAGTGCCGAGCAAAATGATCGGTAACCTGGTGATGGAACAGCTGAAAAAGCTCGATAAAGTCGCCTATATTCGCTTCGCCTCCGTTTACCGCAGCTTCGAAGACATTAAAGAGTTTGGCGAAGAGATCGCCCGCTTACAGGATTAAGCCTATGCAGGACGAGATGTACATGGCGAGAGCCATGAAGCTGGCGCAGCGCGGTCGGTTTACCACTCACCCTAACCCTAATGTCGGGTGCGTCATTGTTAAAGATGGCGAGATCGTGGGTGAAGGTTTTCACTACCGCGCAGGCGAGCCGCACGCTGAAGTGCATGCCCTGCGCATGGCGGGGGAGAGGGCGCGTGGCGCGACGGCCTACGTGACGCTGGAGCCATGCAGTCATCACGGGCGCACGCCTCCGTGCTGCGAAGCACTGATTGCGGCGGGAGTCTCGCGCGTTGTCGCCGCCATGCAGGATCCTAACCCGCAGGTGGCGGGCCGCGGGCTGTACCGTCTGCAACAGGAAGGGATCGACGTCAGTCACGGCCTGATGATGCAGGATGCCGAAGCCATCAACAAAGGCTTCCTGAAGCGTATGCGCACCGGTTTCCCGTTTATCCAGCTTAAGCTTGGCGCGTCACTGGATGGCCGCACGGCGATGGCGAACGGCGAGAGCCAGTGGATCACCTCGCCACAGGCAAGGCGCGATGTGCAACGTCTGCGCGCACAAAGCCATGCTATTCTCACCAGCAGTGAAACGGTGCTGGCTGACGATCCGGTCCTGACCGTGCGCTGGGATGAGCTGAATGCCGATACCCAGGCACTCTATCCGCAGGAGAACCTGCGTCAGCCGCTGCGCATTATTATTGATAGCCAGAACCGCGTGACGCCGGAACACCGTATCGTGCAGCAACCGGGGGAAACCTGGATTGCCCGCACCAAAGAAGATACGCGCGAATGGCCGCAAGGCGTGCGCAGCATTATGGTGCCGGAACACAACGGGCATCTCGATCTGGTGGTGCTGATGATGCTGCTGGGTAAACAGCAGGTCAACAGCATCTGGGTCGAAGCCGGTCCGACGCTCGCCGGCGCGCTGCTCCAGGCAGGGCTGGTGGATGAGCTTCTGGTCTACGTTGCGCCTAAACTGTTAGGTAACGACGCGCGCGGCCTGTTTGTGCTGCCCGGCCTTGAAAAACTGGCCGATGCGCCGCAACTCTCATTCAGCGAGATTCGTCCGGTAGGCCCGGATGTCTGCCTCCATTTAACGACAGCGTAATTGCTCCTGAAATAGGGAAGCAGTGCGCAAAGTATTATGATAAAATCCGCCCCCCTGCGGGGCCAAATGAACCCGTAAAGGAAGAGTATGAACATTATTGAAGCTGCTGTAGCTACCCCGGACGCTCGCGTCGCCATCACCATTGCGCGTTTCAACAACTTCATCAACGACAGCCTGCTGGAAGGTGCGGTTGACGCCCTGAAACGTATCGGCCAGGTTAAAGATGACAACATTACCGTCGTTTGGGTACCAGGTGCTTACGAACTGCCACTGGCAGCGGGCGCGCTGGCGAAAACCGGTAAATACGACGCGGTGATTGCACTGGGTACTGTTATTCGTGGCGACACTGCGCACTTCGAATACGTTGCGGGCGGTGCAAGCAATGGTCTGGCGCACGTTGCACAGGATGCTGAAATTCCTGTCGCGTTCGGCGTACTGACTACCGAAAGTATTGAACAAGCCATCGAACGTGCTGGCACCAAAGCCGGTAACAAAGGTGCAGAAGCTGCACTGACCGCGCTTGAAATGATCAATGTATTGAAAGCCATCAAGGCCTGATTTTTTTGTAAGGGGAATTCCGTGAAACCTGCTGCTCGTCGCCGCGCCCGTGAATGTGCCGTCCAGGCACTTTACTCCTGGCAGTTGTCCCAGAACGACATCGCTGATGTTGAATACCAGTTCCTGTCAGAACAGGACGTGAAAGACGTTGACGTTCTGTACTTCCGTGAACTGCTGTCGGGAGTGGCGACTAATAGCGCGTATCTCGATGGTCTGATGAAGCCATACCTGTCCCGTCTGCTCGAAGAGCTGGGCCAGGTCGAAAAAGCAGTGTTGCGTATCGCGCTGTTTGAGCTGTCTAAACGTGATGATGTGCCGTACAAAGTGGCCATCAACGAAGCGATCGAACTGGCAAAAACCTTCGGCGCTGAAGACAGCCACAAGTTTGTAAACGGCGTGCTGGATAAAGCCGCACCTGCGATCCGTCCCCACAAAAAGTGATCCGCAAACCGGAGTCTTGCATTGCCTTTTTGGCAGTGCGGCTCCGGTTTTTTTCTTTTATTTGCTGAGGCATAACGTATGGCATGCGGCGAATTCTCCCTGATTGCCCGTTATTTCGACCGTGTCAGAACCTCTCGTCTTGATGTTGAAACCGGCATTGGCGATGACTGCGCACTTCTCAATATTCCCGAAAAACAGACGCTGGCAATCAGCACCGACACCTTAGTATGTGGGCGTCACTTCCTGCCCGATATCGATCCTGCCGACCTGGCGTATAAGGCGCTGGCGGTCAACGTTAGCGATTTGGCGGCAATGGGCGCCGACCCGGCCTGGCTGACGCTGGCTCTGACCCTGCCGGAGGTGGATGAAGCCTGGCTTGAAGCCTTCAGCGATGCCCTGTTTGAACAGCTGAATTATTACGATATGCAGCTGATTGGCGGTGATACCACCGCCGGGCCGCTGTCGATGACCCTGGCAATCCACGGCTATGTGCCAGCGGGGCGCGCGCTGAAGCGTTCGGGCGCAAAACCGGGCGACTGGATCTACGTGACCGGTACGCCGGGGGATAGCGCGGCCGGGCTGGCGATCCTTCAGAACCGTTTAGCAGTTGAAGATGCTGACGATGCGGCGTACCTGGTGAAGCGCCACCTGCGGCCCACGCCGCGTATTTTGCACGGTCAGGCGCTGCGCGAGCGGGCCAGTTCTGCTATCGATCTCTCTGACGGGCTGATCTCCGATCTCGGCCATATCCTGAAGGCCAGTGGCGTGGGCGCACGGATCGATCTGGATCTGTTCCCACTGTCAGAGCCGTTGCGTCGCCATGCCGATCCTGAACAGGCGCTGCGCTGGGCACTATCCGGTGGGGAAGATTATGAGCTGTGCTTTACCGTTCCCGAGCTGAATCGCGGGACGCTGGATGTGGCGTTAGCGCATCTGGGGGCGAAATTTACCTACATCGGGCAGGTGATGCCGGAAAGTGAAGGGCTGCTGTTTGTCCGCGACGGCGCCCCGGTTACGCTTGACTGGAAAGGGTACGATCACTTCGCGTAATTTTGTGCGCTCTGTATTGCCGGGTGGCGCTGCGCTTACCCGGCCTACGGATTTTGTTCCCTGAATTGTTTATTTAAACCCTACCACCGGATGTTGCTGATACGGCGTCTCCAGCTCGGCAATCTGCTCCGGCGTCAACGATAAGTCCACCGCACTCAACAACTCGTCCAGCTGTTCTTCCCGCGATGTGCCCACAATCGGCGCGGCGACACCGCGCTTGCTCAGCAGCCACGCCAGCGCTACCTGCGCGCGCGTTGCACCGATATCGTCGGCGATCCCGGCTAATCGTTCGGCAATTAACGCATCGCTGGCTTCTGTATCGTCATACAGATTTTTACCTACTTCATCCGATACCAGCCGGGCGGTAGTTTCACCCCACGGACGGGTTAACCTTCCGCGCGCCAGCGGGCTCCACGGGATCACCGCCACGCCTTCCTGGTAGCAGAGCGGCAGCATCTCGCGTTCTTCTTCCCGGTAGATCAGGTTGTAGTGATCCTGCATAGTGACAAAGCGCGCCCAGCCATGCTGCGCCTGGAGATCGAGCGCCTGAGCAAACTGTGAGGCATGCATGGACGATGCGCCGATGTAGCGCGCTTTACCGGCTTTCACGACATCGTTCAACGCTTCAAGCGTCTCTTCGATCGGCGTGTTGTAATCCCAGCGGTGAATTTGCAGCAGGTCGACGTAATCCATGTTCAGGCGTCTGAGGCTGTCATCAATGGAGCGCAGGATTTGCGTGCGAGAAAGGCCTTCCGCCAGATCGCCTGACGGGTAATACACCTTGGTGGCGACCACAATCTCATCCCGACGGGCAAAATCTCGCAGGGCGCGGCCCACAATCTCTTCGCTGCTGCCGTCGGAGTAGCTGTTGGCGGTATCGAAGAAGTTGATGCCGCCGTCAATGGCGCGCTTAATGATAGGGCGGCTGCTCTCTTCCGGCAGCGTCCAGGCGTGATTTCCCCGGTCAGGCTCGCCAAACGTCATGCAGCCCAGGCAAAGCCGGGACACCTTGAGGTCTGTTTTTCCTAATGTCGTGTATTGCATGGTTCCGCTCCTGCTGTTTAAACAATACGTTTAAGCATAGCAGGAGCAGAAAAGGGGAGGGATCAGGCCAGCCAGGTGCGGATTTTAGCTTCGATACCGACGGCGTCCAGGCCAATGTCGGCGCGCGCCTCGTCCTGAGTGCCTTGCGGGATGAAGTGGTCCGGCAGGCCGAGATTAAGCACCGGAACGACTTTACGGTTCGCCATCAGCACTTCGTTCACACCGCTACCCGCGCCACCCATGATGGCGTTCTCTTCCAGCGTGACCAGCGCCTCATGGCTTTCCGCCATGCTCAGAATCAGAGATTCATCGAGCGGCTTCACAAATCGCATATCGACGAGCGTCGCATTCAGGGTTTCAGCGACTTTTGCCGCTTCCGGCATCAGCGTACCAAAGTTCAGGATCGCCACTTTTTCACCGCGACGTTTCACCAGACCTTTACCGATGTCCAGTTTTTCCAGCGGCCGTAATTCAACGCCAAGGGCATTGCCGCGTGGATAACGTACCGCACAGGGACCGTCCTGATAGTGGTAACCGGTATACAGCATCTGACGACACTCGTTTTCGTCGCTTGGCGTCATGATCACCATGTCCGGGATGCAGCGCAGGAAGGAGAGGTCAAATGCGCCCTGGTGCGTCTGGCCGTCAGCCCCCACGATGCCCGCACGGTCGATAGCAAACAGCACCGGCAGCTTCTGGATGGCAACGTCATGGATCACCTGATCGTAGGCGCGTTGCAGGAAGGTAGAGTAAATCGCTACCACCGGCTTGTAGCCGCCAATCGCCAGGCCCGCTGCGAAGGTTACCGCGTGCTGCTCGGCAATGGCGACGTCGAAATACTGGTCCGGGTATTTTTTGGAAAACTCGACCATGCCGGAGCCTTCACGCATGGCAGGCGTCACCGCCATCAGCGTGTTGTCTTTCGCCGCCGTTTCGCACAGCCAGTCGCCAAAGATTTTTGAGTAGCTCGGCATTCCGCCGCTGCTTTTCGGCAGACAACCGCTGGTATGGTCGAACTTGGGCACCGCGTGGAAGGTGATCGGATCTTTTTCCGCCGGTTCGTAACCACGCCCTTTTTTAGTCATGATATGCAGGAACTGCGGGCCTTTCAGGTCGCGCATGTTTTTAAGCGTCGTCACCAGACCTAACACATCGTGGCCGTCCACCGGGCCAATATAGTTAAAGCCCAGCTCTTCAAACAGCGTACCCGGCACGACCATGCCTTTGATATGTTCTTCGGTACGCTTAAGCAGCTCTTTGATCGGCGGTACGCCGGAGAAGACTTTTTTCCCGCCTTCGCGCAGTGAGGAGTAAAGCTTACCGGACAGCAGCTGCGCCAGATGGTTATTCAGCGCGCCGACGTTCTCGGAGATCGACATTTCGTTATCGTTGAGGATCACCAGCATGTCCGGTTTGATATCGCCCGCGTGGTTCATGGCCTCAAAAGCCATCCCGGCGGTGATCGCCCCGTCACCAATCACGCAGACGGTACGGCGTTGTTTATTCTCTTTTTCAGCGGCAACGGCAATCCCGATGCCTGCGGAAATGGAGGTGGAAGAGTGGCCGACGCTTAACACGTCAAACTCGCTCTCGCCGCGCCACGGGAACGGATGCAGGCCGCCTTTCTGGCGAATGGTGCCAATCTTATCGCGACGTCCGGTCAGAATTTTGTGCGGATAGGCCTGGTGGCCAACATCCCAGATCAGCTGATCGAACGGCGTGTTATAGACATAATGCAACGCCACGGTCAGCTCAACCGTGCCAAGTCCGGAGGCGAAGTGGCCGCTGGAGCGGCTAACGCTGTCGAGCAGGTAGCGACGCAGCTCGTCACACAGCTTCGGCAGACTCTCTTTCGGCAACAGACGTAACTCCTGAGTGGAGTCAACTAACGCCAGTGTCGGGTATTTGGCAATATCAAAACTCATCAAAGGCTCATCGAGATATATAGTTTATTTATTACGCTGGATTATGTAGTCCGCTAGCGCTTCCAGTGCCGAGGTATCCAGCGATTGCGCGGCCAGCTCATTCAGTGACCGGCGGGCATCGTCTATCAGATCCCGGGCTTTACGTTGGGCATGCTCAAGGCCCAACAGGGCGGGGTAGGTACTTTTGCCAAGCTGCTGATCCGCACCCTGACGTTTTCCCAATGTTGCAGTATCGCCCACCACATCCAGAATGTCATCCTGAACCTGGAATGCCAGACCGATACTTTCTGCGTATCTGTCCAGAATCGGCAGGGCTTTACGCCCGCGTTCACCCGCGCTCAGCGCGCCCAGACGAACGGCTGCCCGAATCAGGGCGCCCGTTTTGTGACGGTGGATGCGCTCCAGCTGTTCCAGAGTTACCTGACGACCTTCAGCCTCTAAATCCAGCGCCTGGCCGCCGCACATCCCGGCGACGCCGCTGGCCATTGCCAGTTCGGACACCATTGCCAGACGATCGCGATCGCTCACTTCAACCATCGGCGCATCGCTCAGAATAGAGAACGCCAGGGTTTGCAGCGCATCACCCGCCAGAATGGCATTCGCTTCGCCGAACTTAATGTGGCAGGTCGGCTGACCGCGACGCAGATCGTCGTCGTCCATGGCCGGCAAATCATCATGGATCAGCGAATAGGCGTGGATACACTCCACGGCGGCTGCCGGGGCGTCCAGCGTGTTATCGCTGATACCGAACATATTGCCCGTGGCATACACCAGGAACGGACGCAGGCGTTTACCCCCCAAGAGTGCGCCATAGTGCATGGCTTCAACCAGAGGAGTGTTCTGAAAAGGCTGCGGCTCAATGAAACGGCGCAGCGCGTCGTTGGCGCGGATGACGCGCGCCTGAAGCGCGTTGGAAAAATCCATTTACTCGGCGTCCGGTGTGAATGGCGTGGTTTTAGCGTCTTCGCTGTCGGAAAGCAGGATCTGCACACGCTGCTCGGCCTGCTGGAGTTTTACCTGCCCCTGGCGCGCGAGCTGCACGCCGCGTTCAAATTCGTTGAGCGCGTCTTCCAGCGGGAGATCGCCGCTCTCAAGACGGGTAACGATCTGCTCCAGTTCACTCAGCGCAGTTTCGAAACTGGCCGGTGCGTCGTTTTTCTTCGGCATAGTGAATTGACTCTTAAATTTTTCGCCCTGACATGGTAACGGACTCGGGGCAATTATCAAATAACGCGAGTGGCGCGATGGTGGTATACTTGCGCGCCTGGATGCAGCCACGGGTGTGGGCTGCTGTATCATTTTCCACTACAAGCCTTTATAAGCTTGCCTAAGAAACATTGCCGCCATGAAGTTTATCATTAAATTGTTCCCTGAAATCACCATCAAAAGCCAATCCGTGCGTTTGCGCTTTATTAAAATTCTCACCGGGAACATTCGTAACGTATTAAAACACTACGACGAAACGCTCGCCGTGGTGCGTCACTGGGACCACGTTGAAGTCCGCGCGAAAGACGAAAACAAACGTCTTGATATTCGCGACGCGCTGACCCGTATCCCGGGTATTCACCATATTCTGGAAGTGGAAGACGTTCCCTTCACCGATATGCACGATATCTTCGAAAAGGCGCTGGTACAGTACCGCGATCAGATCGAAGGCAAAACGTTCTGCGTACGCGTGAAGCGCCGTGGTAAGCATGAGTTTAGCTCCATTGACGTTGAGCGCTATGTCGGCGGCGGTCTGAACCAGCACGTTGAGACGGCGCGCGTGCGTCTGACTAATCCGGACGTTACCGTTAATCTTGAGATCGAAAACGATCGCCTGCTGCTGGTTAAGGGCCGTTATGAAGGTATTGGCGGCTTCCCGATCGGCACGCAAGAAGATGTGCTGTCGCTGATCTCCGGCGGGTTCGACTCCGGCGTTTCCAGCTATATGCTGATGCGTCGCGGCTGCCGCGTGCACTACTGCTTCTTTAACCTGGGCGGCGCGGCGCACGAAATCGGCGTACGTCAGGTGGCGCATTACCTGTGGAACCGCTTCGGCAGCTCTCACCGCGTGCGTTTTGTGGCGATCAACTTTGAGCCGGTGGTCGGCGAAATTCTTGAGAAAGTGGATGACGGCCAGATGGGCGTAGTCCTGAAACGTATGATGGTGCGTGCCGCGTCCAAAGTGGCTGAGCGCTACGGCGTGCAAGCGCTGGTCACCGGTGAAGCACTGGGGCAGGTCTCCAGCCAGACGCTGACCAACCTGCGCCTTATCGACAACGTGTCTGATACGCTGATCCTGCGTCCGCTGATCTCTCACGATAAAGAGCACATCATCGATCTGGCGCGTAAAATCGGTACTGAAGATTTTGCCCGCACCATGCCGGAATATTGCGGCGTGATCTCAAAAAGTCCAACCATTAAAGCGGTGAAGGCGAAGATCGAAGCGGAAGAAGAGAACTTCGATTTCAGCATCCTGGAAAAAGTGGTGGCGGAAGCGTCGAACATCGATATCCGTGAGATCGCCCAGCAGACCGGGCAGGACGTGGTTGAGGTGGAGACGGTCAGCGGCTTCGGTGCTAACGATACGATTCTGGATATACGTTCTGTTGATGAGCAGGATGACAAGCCGTTGCAGGTGGAAGGCGTGGAGGTGGTTTCGCTGCCGTTCTACAAGCTGAGCACCCAGTTTGGCGATCTCGACCAGAGCAAAACGTATCTGCTGTGGTGTGAGCGCGGGGTGATGAGCCGTTTGCAGGCGCTGTACCTGCGTGAACAGGGCTTCGCGAACGTGAAGGTGTATCGCCCGTAGCCTATTGCCCGGTGGCGCTTCGCTTACCGGGCCTACAGTACCGTACACTTGTAGGCCCGGTAAGGCGTAGCCGCCACCCGGCTTTTTTTACTCGTAGTAGTTATAAATCCCCGCCGCCATCACCAGCGATGACGCCACTTCGTACGCTTTTTCGCGCCCGACCAGCAGGTCAATAATCTTCAGGCCAAAATCAATGGCGGTACCCGGCCCCTGGCTGGTGAGCAGGTTAACGCGCGGATCCCAGACCACGCGTTTATCCACCCACTGGTCTTCCGGAATCGTATCCTTCAGGCCTGGGAAGCCGGTCATATTGCCGATGGGGAAAATGTTGTGCGGAACCAGTACCGTACCTGCGGCCGCACAGATTGCCGCGACGATACGCCCGGAAAGATGAAACTGACGAACGGTTTCAACCAGCAGCGGGCTGTCGCGGAAACACTCCGCGCCCTTCAGACCGCCCGGCAGCACGATAATGTCGTAATCACCGTCCGCCACCTGTACAAGCGGTGCATCTGCCAGGATCTTGACCCCACGCGAGCAGGTAATCGCCAGACTTCCGTCGCTGGCGACGCTGGCGGTGGTAACCTTAATACCACCACGTACCATCAAATCAATGGTGGTGACCGCTTCTGTCTCTTCGCTACCAGGGGCGAGGCATACCAGTGCCGATGCGCTCATACTCACTCTCCTTTCGTTTAACTAACTCAAACAGACGGCTGTTTTCCGCAACGGTAATGCCGTGTGCCCGGGCGCGTTTTAACAGATAACCGGTAATGTAATCAATTTCGGTATGCCGCATAGCCCGGATATCCTGCAGCATTGAGGAGATATTTTCTGCCGTACTCTCAATGACCTGGTCGACATAATAACGTAAATCGGTTTCTGAGGTGTGGTAGCCTTCGCGTTCAATGACGGCGGCAACTTCCCGGCAAATCAGCGCTAACCGATCGGGATGCTGGCGCAGATCACCGTTAGGGCAATCCAGCAGGGCAGTCAGCGGATTGATCGCGCAGTTGACCGCCAGTTTGCGCCACAGTTCTGCGCGAATGTTATTGTGCCAGGCGACGTCAGGCAGCGTGCTTTGCAGGGTATCCGCAAGATAGCTGTAATCGCCGGGCTGTTCACGCGCCGGGCCGATATGGGTGATGCCACTGGCAACATGAATAATGACGTTACCGTCGCGGCGTGCCGCGTGGGTGGTTGTTCCCATCAGCAGCGGTTGCCGGACAGACTTTAGCTCTTCAATGGTACCCATACCGTTGTGAATCAGCAGGACTGGCGTGCTTTCAGGTAATTGGGCGGCCAGGCTTTTCACCGCATCGGAGACCTGCCAGGCCTTCAGCGTGACCAGCAGCAGATCGCTGCTCGCGAGAAATTCCGGATCGTTTGCCGTCAAAGACTCGTTAAAAATTGAACCGTCTGTACCCATCACATTCACACTGCAATAGGGTTGGGGAATTCGCAGCCAGCCCTGAACGTCGTGTCCCTGTTTGCATAGCGCGCTGAGCCAGAGTTGACCAAGGGCGCCGCATCCAAGCACTGTTACTTTCATTGTTCCTCCTCACCTGCAACTGCGCCAGGTGCTAAGACGCTAAGTATAGCGCCATCAGCTAAGCTTCTCGTTATGCCTCGTTGCAGGTATTATGCAACGCAACAAAAATGAAGGGAGAAGAAAAGATGCCATCTTTCGATATTGTTTCTGAAGTTGATCTGCAGGAAGCGCGTAACGGCGTAGATAATGCTATTCGTGAAGTGGAGTCACGTTTCGATTTTCGTGGCGTTGAGGCGACCATTGAACTGAACGACGCGAACAAGACAATCAAAGTCCTGAGTGAGTCTGATTTCCAGGTCAACCAACTGCTGGATATCCTGCGCGCCAAGCTGCTCAAGCGCGGCATTGAAGGGACCTCACTTGATGTACCGGAAGATTTTGTTCACAGCGGCAAAACCTGGTTTGTGGAAGCGAAGCTGAAGCAGGGGATTGAAAGCGCGGTACAGAAAAAAATCGTTAAGCTTATCAAAGACAGTAAGCTGAAAGTGCAGGCGCAGATCCAGGGGGAAGAGATCCGCGTGACCGGAAAATCCCGTGATGACCTGCAATCCGTGATGGCGCTGGTGCGTGGCGGCGATCTCGGTCAGCCATTCCAGTTTAAAAACTTCCGCGATTAAGACAATTATGCCCGGCTAAACCGGGCATTTTTTCACGCCTTCAGCGCCTGCTCTACCTCAAAGCGGTTAGTCACTTTGCTGTCAATTTTGACATACGCACTGCGCTCTTCCGGGACAATCAGCACTTCGCTCACGCCCTCTGTCGCTTCCAGACGCTGTTGTAACGCGTCACCGATTGCCACGTCATCGGGAATTTCTACCCGCAGGCTACTCACATAGCGCGGCTCTTTCATGGTGCTGGCAACAAACAGCCAGAGCATCGCCAGTAGCGCACCGGCGAGGAACACGGTCTGAGAATCAAAAAGACCGTCCACCCAGCCGCCGAGTGACCCGCCGATCGCCACGCCGAGAAACTGGCTGGTGGAGTAAATGCCCATCGCGGTGCCTTTGTATCCTGCCGGAGACTCTTTGCTGATAAGCGACGGCAGCAGGGCTTCCATCAGATTAAACGCCAGGAAGAACAGCTGTACGCCTGCGATCAGCTCCCAGAAATGTGGGCCGGCGCCCCACAGCACAATCTCGGCAATCAACAGTAACGCCACGCAGCCCACGAAGACGCGTTTCATTTTGCGCTTCACTTCGGCGTAAATAATGAAGGGCACAACGGAGACAAACGAGATCAGCATTGTGACCAGATAAATTTTCCAGTGCTCTGCCGCCGGGAAACCTGCTGCGGCAAGTTGACCGGGCAGGGCGACAAAGGTGGACATCAGCAGAATGTGCAGGCACATAATGCCGAAGTTCAGCTTAAGCAGGCGCGGCTCGGCGATGACTTTGCTGAAGCAGCCTTTGACCATCCCGGATTCACGGTTCAGGACATGGTTTTTACTGTCCGGCACAACCCACAGCGTGAGTGCGATCCCGATGGTTGCCAGCACGGCTATCATCCAGAACAGGGCGTGCAGGCCGAGTGAATGGGTAATAATCGGCCCCAGCACCATGGCAATGGCAAACGTAACGCCGAAGCTGACGCCAATAAACGCCATGGCTTTGGTGCGGTTTTGCTCGCGGGTTAAATCTGACAGCAGCGCCATCACGGCGGCGGCAATCGCCCCGGAACCTTGCAGGGCGCGGCCAAGAATAATTCCCCAGATGGAGTGGGAGAGGGCGGCGATGATGCTGCCAAGTACAAACACCAGCAGCCCGCCGACTATCAGCGGTTTGCGACCCACGCGGTCGGAGAGCAGGCCAAAGGGGATCTGGAATATCGCCTGTGCCAGGCCGTAGATACCGATCGCCAAACCAATCAGCGCTTCGCTGGCACCCTGTAACGCCATGCCATATGTGGTCAGAACGGGCAGGACCATAAACATGCCAAGCATCCGCAGCGAGAAAACAGTCCCTAAACCCCAGGTCGCACGCAGTTCACCTGGCGTCATTTTATAATCGTTCATTACCACCTCTACCAAAAAGCAGGCCATAGTTTAGGCGGGGTGATAAGTGCGGTAAATAGGTGTTTGTTTAAGAGATATTACGAGGGTGTGATAAAAGCACCCCCGGATAAAAAATTACGCCTCGACGCGCAACCCGTAGCTTTTAAATTTCTCAAGAACAATGGCAATTTCATCGTCACTGAGTACCGGAACGGGATCCACGATCGCCAGCGTGGCCAGGTAGAGTTTTGCCAGCACCTCTACCTCCTGCGCCAGCCACAGTGCCTTCTCAAGATTTTCTTCGCAGGTGATCAGGCCGTGGTGCTGTAATAGCGTCGCTTTGCGATCGCGTAACGCGACCGCGACATGCTCTGACAGCGCGCGCGTCCCGAAGGTCGCGTAAGGCGCGCAGGGAATGGAGTTTCCCCCGGCGGCGGCAATCATATAGTGAATAGCAGGAATGGGGCGGTTGAGTATCGAGACGGCGGTACAGTTAACCGCATGGTTATGGACGACGGCGTTAGCATCCGGGCGGGTCTGATACACAACCTGATGAAAACGCCATTCGCTGGAGGGCAGTTTATCCTCTTCGTGTCGCCCCTGTGCATCGACATAGACGATACTCTCTTCGGTCAGATGCTCGTAGGGAATTCCGGTCGGCGTAATCAGCATACCGTCGCGATAGCGAACGCTGATATTCCCGGCGGTGCCCTGATTTAATCCCATGCGGGTCATCTCAAGGCAGGTGTCGATAATGTCTCTGGCTAATCGGGCTCGTTCCATTTTTTATTCTCCGGGTACAGTTTTATTTTTACTGGCGGGAACGTTTGACCAGCTTCATATCGACTTTCGCCGTCTCGTTGACCGCTTCGCCGTCGATGGCTCGCTGCATCAGTTCAAACGCTTTTTCCGCCCAGGTATCTTCATCCTGCTGCATGGACCAGACGCTGTTAGGCAGGAACCCCAGCATGGGGTGCTCATCGAAGGTGCCAATATTGATGTGTTGAGGCACGGTACCGGTACGCGTCCGCAGGGCTTCGATTGCCCCTTCCAGGACGGGTAACGATGAGGCGATAAACGCCTGCGGAACACCCTGGCTGTCGATAAGCGAATCCATCAGGGCATATCCCCCCTCCGGCGTATTGTCCGGCCCTTCGATGACCCACTCGCGATGGTGAATACCGGCTGTTTTCAGGGCCTGCAAATAGCCGTTCAGACGGTCCGTAATGCTGGGCAGTGCGGTATCGCCCACAAGGAACCAGAGCGGCGTTTTGCACTCTTCCAGCATATTGCGGGCCAGTTCATCCCCCCCAGCCTCGTTATGACTCTCTACCAGCGCGTTGTCAGTAAAGCCAAAATCCCGGTCAAGGAGCACCAGTGGCTTTTGGATCTGCCGCAAATGATGCTGCTGATTTTCCAGCGTCGAGGGAACGATAAATAAGCCGTCCACGTTGCGCGCCATCAGAGCTTTTACCAGCTTGTTTTCGTAATCCACATCGTTGTAAGTACAGCTGATCATCAGCTGGTAACCCGAACGGCGGCAGCGCAGTTCGAGTTTCTCGGCGAGCGTTGCAAAGAACACGTTTGAGATGTTGGGCACGATGAGCCCCAGCGTCTCGGTTTTGTTTAACTTCAGACTGCGCGCCGAATGGTTGAGGGTATAGCCGAAGCGCTCGACGTGTTCATTAATTCGGGACTGTGTTTTCACACTGATCCGATACTGTTCGGCTTTCCCGCTCAGTACCAGCCGCACGGTGGTGACGGATAAATTCAGATCCTTCGCTATCTGTTCAACTGTTTTGGCCATCGCTACGCCTCAATCCTTAACGTACGTAAAAACTGCTGATAAAGCATACGCATCCTGCCATTACATTTCCTGCTGCATCAGGAGATTAAGCGCCTGTTGCTGGGTCCACAGCATCAGGTACGCCTCATATTTTTGCCGGTGGAAGGCCGCGGTTTCCGGCCGACGGGGGATGATATCGCCGGCTTTGACCATTTCCCGGGTGGCGTCGGTAAGCGTTGCCCATGCACCGCTCGCCACAGCGCCGCAAATGGCCGCGCCGAGAGTGACCGCATCTTCTTCGGCTAAAAGGTGAATATCGCAGCCTGTGGCATCGGCATACTCCCGCAGCCAGAGCCGGTTATGAGTAGCTCCACCACAAATGACAATGCGCGACAAGGTGTGCCCATGATGTTTCAGAGTATCCATAATGTGTCGTGTGCCGTAGGCAATGGCCTGTAGCGTGGCCAGATAGAGCCTCGCCAGCGCGCGCTCACCGGTCTCTAATGTCAGACCGACAACGCTGCCCCGGGCATCAGGACGCGAACGCGGCGAGCGGTTGCCGTGGTGATCGGCCAGAATGTGCAGGTTGCGGGTGGGATATTTTTCTTCCTGTTCAAGCGCGGCTACCCAGTCGTTGAGTAATGCCACCGGATGGCATTGCGCCGCTTCTGCTTTTGCAAACAGCTCTGCGCTGACTCCGTGCTCGCGCAACGTCCAGTCGACCAGCGCCCCGGCAGCACTTTGCCCGCCTTCCGTCAGCCAGTAGCCCGGCAGCATGGCGCTCCAGTAAGGTCCCCAGACGCCGGGCGTATGGATCTCCGTCTGACTGGCAAGCATATGGCAGTTCGAGGTTCCGCTGATGAGCGCCAGCGTGCCTTCCGGGTGTGAGCCCGTCAGCGCCACGCCACCCGCGTGGGCATCGATCATGCCGCTTGCCACAACCACTTCTTCGGACAAACCCAGAGCTTGCGCTGCCTGCGGGCTGAGTTTTCCGACGCATTCAGCGACGTCCAGAATAGTGCCGGGAATTTTTGTCAGTAAGTTTTCCAGCCCCACCGCTCTGAGCAGCGATTCGCTGAACTGCGCCTCATGCGCAAGGTAGTTCCATTTGCAGGTGAGGGTGCACAGGCTGGCGACGTCCTGGCCCGTCGCTTTCCAGACCAGAAAATCGGCAAGGTCGTAAAAGCGCCAGGCCTGATTCCAGGTTTCAGGATGATGCCGCTGCAACCACAGCAGTTTTGGCAACTCCATCTCGATGCTGACCTCGCCGCCCACGTAGCACAGGGCCGGATCGCGTGTGGCATTGATGTGAACGGTTTCTTCGTGAGCACGATGATCCATCCACATAATGATGTCCTGCGATGCCGGACTGTCCGGGGAGACGCTCAGGCCGTTACCGTCAGCATCCAGCGCGACCAGCGAGCACGTGGCGTCGAAGCCAATCGAACGAATGGCGTCAGGTGAAATCCCAGAGGAGTCGACGGCTTCCCGCACCACCGCACAAACCTGCTGCCAGATTTCCACAGAGGATTGTTCCACGCGCGCATTGCTGGCGTGAAACTGCGAAATCGGACGGGTCGCGAAGCTCAAACGCTCGCCTTGCGCAGAGTAAAGCCCTGCACGAACGCTGGCTGAACCTACATCTACCCCGAGGAAATAGCCGTCACTCATCATGAACTTCCTTATTTTTTACCAAACGGATGCAGCAGTTTATCAATTTCAGTCGTGTTGATATTCTGCGCATTGACATATTTCACTGGAATATCAATTTCTTTGGCCACCGTCTGTCCGGAAATCACCGCGTTCAGCGCTTTTATGCCCTGATAACCAATCTGATAGGCGTCCTGCACCACGAAGCCCTGAATCACACCGTTTTTAAGGAAGTTAATGATGGCTTCGGTGCTGTCAAAACCGATGACTTTTACTTTGCCCTTCAGATTCTGGCTGTCGATAGCGTTCGCAACGCCCAGGGTTGAGCCTTCGTTGGTGGCATAAATACCGGCGATATCCGGGTTGGCCTGAACCATATCAATGGTTTTATCCATCGCTTTTTGCGGGTCGCCATCGCTGTATTGCACCGGCAGTACCTGAATATTCGGGTACTTCTCTTTCATTCGCTCGCTGAATCCTTCAGAGCGCTCAATGGCGGACGTCGTCCCGGCTACGTGAGCGATAATACCCACTTTCCCCTTCTGGCCTACCTGCTCCGCCAGCGCATCCGCAGCCTGTGCGCCCGCCTTACGGTTATTGGTGGCGACAAAGCTGGCCGGGATATCCGAGTTCACGCCCGAGTCGAAGGTCACCACTTTGATCCCCCGGCTGTTGGCGGTTTCGACCAGCGGGGCAAGGGCGTTTGCATCAAGTGCGGCCAGCAACAGGCCGTTTGGCTTTTGTGCCATGGTGTTTTCGACTAACTGGATCTGTTCGGCGATTTGCGTTTCATCGGCAGGGCCAACGTAGCTGGTTTTGTCACCCAACTCTTTTGCGGCAGCTTCCGTTCCCATTTTGACCGTCTGCCAGAATTCGTGCTGGTAACCTTTACTGACCACCGGCAGGTTTAAATCTTTTGCCAGCGCGCTGCTGGACAGGATGGCTACGAGCGACAGGGCGCTCAGGATATGGCTGGTTTTCATTATTTTGCTCCGTTGTAGGGTTGGCAGGGCTTGTTGTATCGAGAACCTAACGCATTCTTTTACGTAACGTGTCCAGGTAGACGGCGGCAACGACGACCACGCCCATCGCCACCATCTGCCAGAACTGGGACACGCCCATGAGATTGAGGCCGTTTTTCAGCACGCTCATAATGAACGCGCCTATGATGGTGCCGCCAATCGTGCCCACGCCGCCCATCAGACTGGTACCGCCGATCACTACCGCCGCAATGGCTTCCAGCTCATAACCCACGCCCACGGTTGGCTGGCCTGAGTTGAGACGAGAGGCGAGGATCACCCCGGCCACGCCGGTTAACAGGCCGCAGAAGGCGTAAACGAAAATTTTCACTCGCTGGACTTTGATCCCGGAAAGGTGTGCCGCCGTTTCATTGCTGCCGACAGCGTAGATATAGCGGCCCATCACCGTTTTCTTCAGGATCCACATGGCGATCAGTGCCACGATGACCAGGTAGAACACCGGATAAGGCAGAACGTCGAACAGGCGACCCTGTGCTAGCAGCTTGAACTGCGGGTAGTCAGAAAAATAAATCGCGCGGCCATCGGTCATCACCATATTGATGCCGCGTACCGACATCATTAAGCCGAGGGTGGCAATAAACGGTGGTATGGTCATTTTGGTGACCAGAAACGCGTTCACATAGCCGCAAAGTCCCCCTGCGAGCACGCCTGCCAGAATACAGACCGGCAACGGCATACCAAACCCGGCGGCGATGCCCACCGCAACCCCTGAGAACGCCACCACCGATCCGAGTGACAGGTCGATCCCGGCGGTAATAATCACAAAGGTCACGCCAATGGCCATGATGCCAATCACCGCCGTTTGCAGGGCGATAGTCATGATATTTTCAGTATTAAAGAAGAACGGTGAGCTGAAGCTGAAAAACAGAACCAGCAATACCAGGCTAAAAAGAGGCGCCAGACGCATCAGGAGCGCTTTATTTATTTTCATCGTATGACTTCCGCTTTGCGGCGATGGAACGGTAACGGACATGATTAATCCTCCAGCGTGGCGTATTGCATGATTTTTTCCTGGGTGGCGTGCTCAGCCGCTATTTCGCCGGCAATGCGGCCGCTGCGCATCACGAGTATGCGGTCGCACATTCCTAATACTTCCGGCAGTTCGGATGAAATCATGATGATCGATTTACCTTTAGCGACAAGGCGATTCATTAATTCGTAGATTTCCAGCTTGGCGCCAACGTCAATTCCCCGGGTTGGCTCATCAAAAATTAAAATATCGGTGTCTTTGCAGACCCAGCGGGCAATAATAATCTTCTGTTGATTACCGCCGCTTAAATTCAGTGCCGCCTGTTCCAGATGTGGCGTTTTTATTCGCAGCGTATCCACCAGTTTCTGGCTGGACTCCCGGCAGCGTTTTTCATCAACATTACCTGCGGCGCCAGCGTAGTCCGGGTAATTGCCGAGCATAATGTTCATCTCAACAGAAAGGCCGAGGGCGAGTCCCTCTTTTTTGCGGTCTTCTGTTAAATAGCTGATGCCTTTCTCAATGGCGTCAGCCACGTCTTTAATACGTGTGGGGGTGCCGTTCAGCGTCAGGGTGCCAGCGTCGATAGCATCGGCGCCAAACAGGGCCCGGCCCAGTTCAGTTCGGCCTGCGCCCATTAAGCCAGCGAGACCGAGGATCTCACCGCGCCAGAGGGTAAAGCTGATGTCATGCAGTACACCATTACGCGTCAGGCCGTTCACCTCCAGCACTTTTTCTCTGCGCTGATGCGGCGGGCGTTTTGGGTAGATGTTATCGAGATTGCGGCCAACCATCATGGCGATAAGCTCGCCGATCTGAACCGTTTCATAATCTACGGTGGCGATGTATTGTCCGTCGCGCATGACGGTCGCGCGATCGGCGATCAGCGCCAGCTCTTCCAGACGGTGCGAGATGTAGACAATCCCCGTGCCCTGAGCCTTGAGCATCCGCGTGACGTCAAACAAACTCTCGATTTCACTTTCGGTCAGCGCGGCGGTGGGTTCATCCATGATTAGCACTTTGGCATTGACCGAAATCGCTTTGGCAATTTCCACCATCTGCTGCTGGGCTACGGTTAATTCACTGACGCGGGCGTCCGGGGCGATTTTTAAATTCAGCGTGTGCAGTATTTTCTCAACCGCCTGTCGCTGGGCGCGTTTATCTAACTGCCAGCGACTATTTTTGCAGAATTCACGGCCAATAAAGATATTCTCTTCCACGGTTAAATCGGGGAAGAGATTAAATTCCTGATGGATAATCGTAATACCTGCATGCTGAGCACTTAGCGGATCGCTGAATGATACAGATTGCCCTTCAAAGCGAATTTCACCGGCATCAGGTTGGTAAACACCGGATAAAATTTTCATCAGCGTCGATTTGCCGGCACCGTTTTCACCTAAGAGGGCATGAACTTCGCCGCAGCGTAAATCGAAATCAACCTGATTCAGCGCCAGCACGCCGGGAAAGCGTTTGGTAATGCACGTCATCTGAATAAGAGTCTCTGACATTGCAAAATTCCTGTGTTGGAAAGGCAATGAATCACAAGCCACAGTGATTTAGTTAATAAGCTAACTCGACTTAGCTTTCGTCCTTAAAAGCTATTTTAGGGTTATAATTTAGCCAAATCATTTGTATTCAAATTGTGACGTCGTGCAAAGGTATTTTGTTATTTGATTGAATTTAAAAGATATGTTTAGTTTTTGCTGAATCGTAATACCTGACGCTGATCGAATTTTGACCTCTCATCGTGAAACTGCTCACAGATCCTGCACATTTATCTTGTCTCATTTTTAGTGTGAACCCTAAGCTAATTCGAGTTAGCAAATTTCACCACTTTCCGTTCACGGCGCTGCCTGGGCGCTTTTTCACGGCTATGCCCCTGAGACGGATAGGTTAACCAACGTGAGGAAGGGCTATGAAAACGATAAAAGCGTTACCCCGTATTGGCATTCGACCTGTTATTGATGGCCGCCGAATGGGCGTACGCGAGTCTCTGGAAGAGCAGACCATGAACATGGCGAAAGCCACGGCGGCGCTACTCAGTGAAAAATTACGCCACCCCTGCGGTACGCCCGTTGAGTGCGTGATTGCCGATAGCTGCATTGCCGGAATGGCGGAGGCCGCTGCTTGCGAAGAGAAGTTCAGCACGTGCCACGTTGGTCTGACGATCACCGTCACCCCCTGCTGGTGTTACGGGAGTGAAACCATTGATATGGATCCGCTGCGTCCGAAAGCGATCTGGGGCTTTAACGGCACCGAGCGTCCGGGGGCAGTATATCTCGCGGCGGCACTGGCGGCGCATAACCAGAAAGGGATCCCGGCGTTTTCCATATATGGCCACGATGTACAGGATGCGGGCGACGAGACCATCCCGGCAGACGTCGAAGAAAAATTGTTGCGCTTCGCCCGGGCGGGCCTGGCGGTCGCCAGCATGAAGGGGAAAAGTTATTTGTCGGTGGGCGGCGTCTCGATGGGGATTGCGGGCTCGATTGTCGATCACAACTTCTTTGAATCCTGGCTGGGGATGAAGGTGCAGGCGGTGGATATGACCGAACTGCGTCGCCGCATCGATCATAAGATTTACGACGAGCAAGAACTTGAGCTGGCCCTGGACTGGGCGCAAGCACATTTCCGTTTCGGCGAGGATAAAAACGCGGAGCAGTATCGTCGCAATGAACAGGAGAATGCCGCGATCCTGCGGGAGAGTCTGCTGATGGCGATGTGCATCCGCGACATGATGCAGGGTAACCCAAAACTCGCTGCGATGGGCCGCGTGGAGGAATCTCTGGGCTATAACGCCATCGCGTCTGGGTTCCAGGGACAGCGCCACTGGACGGATCAGTATCCAAATGGCGATACCGCAGAGGCGCTGCTGAACAGCTCCTTTGACTGGAACGGTATTCGCCAGCCGTTGGTGGTGGCGACGGAAAATGACAGCCTGAACGGGGTAGCAATGCTGTTTGGACATCTGATGACCGGTACAGCGCAAATCTTTGCCGACGTGCGCACCTACTGGTCGCCAGAGTCGGTTGAGCGTGTTACCGGTCAGAAACTCACTGGACGGGCTGAGCAGGGCATTATTCATCTGATCAACTCCGGCTCGGCGGCACTGGACGGTACAGCGGAGCAGAAAGATGCCGAGGGGAAACCGACCCTGAAACCACACTGGGACATTACTGAGCAGGAAGCCAACGCGTGCCTGGCCGCAACCCACTGGTGTCCGGCGGTGCATGAATACTTTCGCGGGGGCGGTTTCTCATCAAACTTCCTCACCCGAGGTGGCGTGCCATTTACCATGACCCGCGTAAACCTCATCAAGGGGGTGGGCCCGGTATTACAGATAGCGGAAGGCTGGAGTGTTGAGCTGCCGGAACAAGTACATGACATTCTGAATAAGCGCACCGATTCAACCTGGCCCACCACCTGGTTTGCCCCACGTCTGACCGGTAAAGGCCCGTTCAGTGACGTCTATTCAGTGATGGCGAACTGGGGCGCTAACCACGGAGTATTAACCGTCGGGCACGTCGGTGCTGATTTCATCACCCTGGCGTCCATGCTGCGCATTCCCGTGTGCATGCATAACGTACCGGAGGCGCTGATTTATCGGCCGACGGCCTGGGGCGCTCACGGTATGGATCCGGAAGGGCAGGATTACCGCGCCTGTAAAAATTACGGACCGTTATACAAACAATAAGCCGGTTTGCCAGCCTGCTCCGGCGGACTGGCAGCCTGTGGGGACCGCAATGAAAAAATGTTTTCTGGTTCTCGATTGTGGCGCGACGAACGTGCGCGCCATTGCGCTGGATCCTGAAGGGAATATTGTGGCGCGAGCCTCGGTGGCGAACGAGAGCGAAAGTGCCGCTGAATATCCGGCCTGGCACCAGTGGTCGCTCGATGCCATCATGCAACGTTTTGCCGTCTGTTGTCAGAAAATCAGCGCAGTGCTGAGCAAGCATCAACTGTGCGGAATGAGTGTGACGACCTTTGGCGTGGATGGCGCGCTGGTGGATGAGCGGGGAGAACTGCTTTACCCGATCATCAGCTGGAAATGTCCACGGACCGTGCCGGTGATGGAAGCGGTTGCCCGTTTATGCTCCCCGGCTGAACTACAGCAGATCACCGGCGTTGGGCAGTTTAGTTTCAACACGTTGTATAAGCTAGGCTGGCTTCAGGACAACCATCCCGATCTGTTACAGCGTGCTCACGCCTGGCTTTTTATCTCCTCGCTAATCAACCATCGCCTGACCGGAAAAATGACGACCGATCTCACGATGGCCGGTACCAGTCAGATGTTCGATCTGCATCAGCGGTGCTTCAGCGAAACGATCTTAAGCAAGATCGGCGTGCCTCATTCCCTTTTCCCGCCGCTGGTTTCCCCCGGAGAGATGATGGGTGAACTGCAGCCCGACGCTGCATCCAGACTCGGATTGCCTTGCGGTGTGCCGGTGATCTCCGCCGGGCACGATACGCAGTTTGCCCTTTTTGGCGCCGGTGCGGGAATTAATGAGCCGGTTCTCTCTTCGGGAACCTGGGAGATTTTAATGGCGCGCACCTCGCAGGTTGATACCGCTTTACTGGGGCAATACCCGGGCGCGACCTGCGAACTGGATAGCCGGACGGGGCTCTATAATCCGGGAATGCAATATCTGGCGTCTGGCGTACTGGAGTGGATCCGCGCGCTGTTCTGGTCGCCTGATGTCAACTGGGACACTATTCTGGCTCAGGCGGCGGCAATTCCGTACGGGGCGGATGGCGTCACGATGAATACCCAGTTGCTCGATTCTCCGCTCGCTGGCTGGCAGGGCGTTACGCTCACCACCACGCCAGCCCATTTTTATCGCGCAGCCCTGGAAGGACTCACGGTGCATCTGCAAGAAAAACTCCAGGCGCTGGAGGCGATCGCGCAATTTAAGGCGCGTGAACTCCTGCTGGTGGGGGGAGGTAGCCGCAATATGCTGTGGAATCAGCTCAAGTCCAATGCGCTTGGGATCCCGGTGAAGGTTCTTGAAGATGCAGATACGACCGTGCTGGGGGCGTCTTTGTACGGATGGTGGGGCGTCGGAGAAACGGCCAGCGCTGAGGCTGCTCGCGATCGGGTCCACTATCGTTACCGTTATTTCTATCCTGAGGAACAAAGCCGTGCTTAAAACGATATCCCCACTGATTTCACCCGAGCTGCTGAAAACGCTGGCAGAGATGGGCCATGGTGACGAGATTATTTTTGCAGACGCTCACTTTCCCGCGCACAGCCTGGGGCCAAAGACGATCCGCGCAGATGGCCTGCTCATCAGCGATTTGCTGGCCGCGGTGATACCGCTGTTTGAACTCGACAGCTATGCGCCACCGCTGGTGATGATGGCCCCTGTCGACGGGGATACGCTCGATATACAGGTAGAAGCACGCTATCGCAACGCACTCTTTGGTGAGGCGGAAGGGGAGGGGATTATGCGAATTGACCGTTATGCGTTTTATGCGCGGGCACAGAAAGCGTACGCCATTGTGGTGACAGGCGAGACAGCGAAATACGGCAATATACTGTTAAAGAAAGGGGTTACGCTGTACCAATAAAAAACGCCGGGTTAAACCCGGCGTTTTTACTTCAGTCTTCTTACCAGACGTACGTCAGCAGGCTTTGTGAATCTGGCACCATGAAGTCTACGGACATCATCACGGACAGGGAGGTGATGGCGACAATCGAGAACACAAACAGCTTGCGTGCCCAGACCTTGTCATCTTCCACTTTGTAACCGCGCAGAGCCATGCCGAGCCACCAGACGCTCACCGCAGCGGCCACCACCAGATATTTATATCCGGCGTAACCGCCCAGAGAGAGCATCAGCGTTGCCACGGCAAAAGCGATGATGTACAGCGTGATGTGGTTTTTGGCAACTGAGATGCCTTTCACGACCGGCAGAACCGGAATGTTCGCTGCCTGATAATCCTTAAAGCGGAAAATCGCGATGGCGTAGGAGTGCGGCATCTGCCACAGGCTAAAGATAGCCAGCAGGATCAGCGCACCGCTGTCGAACTCGTTCGTGACGGCGCAGTAGCCAATCACCGGCGGCGCAGCGCCGGAGAGAGAACCAATCAGCGTGCCGTAGACGGAGTGGCGTTTCATATACAGGCTGTAGACGCCTACATACACCACGAACCCCATCACCCCCAGCCAGCAGGCCAGCGGGTTAGCACCAAACCACAGCAGCATAAAGCCAGCAATACCCAGCAAGGTGGCGTACACCAGCGAGACGGAAGGAGCAATCAGGCCTTTAACCAGCACCCGATTTTTGGTCCTTTCCATCTTCTTGTCGATATCCATGTCGATGTAGTTGTTAAATACACAACCGGACGCAACCACCAGTGACACACCGACCAGCGTGTAAATAAAGAGGGTGTAATCAATGCTGCCTTTAGAGGCCAGCAGGAACCCTCCGATTACGGAGATCAGGTTGCCAAAGATGATGCCTGGTTTCGTGACTTGCAGGTATTGCTTAAACATACTCGCCGCTCTTAGTGAACCATCATGTTGTAGTTAAGGTTCCACATAATCCAGATGGAACCGACTACCAGGATAGCGATGATAATCACGGTAAAGATAAAGGCCGTCATGTTCCAGCCTTCATCGGACTTGGTGTTCATGTGCAGGAAGCAAACCAGATGCACCAGAATCTGAATCACCGCGGTCACCAGGATTGCGCCCAGGATAACCGGCTTAGATGCAGAACCGTTCATCACCATCCAGAACGGGATCACCGTCAGGATGATCGACAGGATGAAACCTGTCATGTAGGTTTTTACGCTGCCGTGGGAAGCGCCATGATCGTTAGAATGACTCATTACATCGCCCCCATCAGATAGACAACAGAGAACACACAGATCCATACCACGTCCAGGAAGTGCCAGAACAGGCTCAGGCACATGATACGGGTACGGTTAGTACTGGTCAGGCCGCGACGGGAGATCTGGAACATCAGCACTGCCATCCAGATCAGACCAGAGGTCACGTGCAGACCGTGGGTGCCGACCAGCGCGAAGAACGCTGACAGGAAGCCACTGCGATCCGGACCAAAGCCTTCCGCAATCAGGTGATGGAATTCATAGATTTCCATCCCGATAAAGCCAGCACCAAACAACCAGGTCAACGCCAGCCAGGAAACAACCTGGCTTTTGTTGTTTTTGTACATGGCGATAGCCGCCATGCCGTAGGTGATGGAGCTGAATAACAGCAGTGCGGTTTCAACCAGAACGAACGGCAGCTCAAAGATGTCCTTACCGGTCGGGCCGCCCGCTGTGCCGTTCACCAGAACGGCATAGGTTGCGAACAGACAGCAGAACAGGATGCAGTCGCTCATCAGGTAGATCCAGAAACCGAAGACTTTCGTCGGTCCTGTATCATGGTGCGCATGTTCATGCGCGTGGGCAGTCGAGTGCGCCAGAGTATCAGTTGCCATTTTTCAGCCCCGCTTTAGAAATCTCGTCAAAATGCTGGTTTTCCAGCTTTTCAACTTCACGGACTGGTACGTAGTAGTCCACGTCCTCGTCAAAGCTCTTCACAATCCAGCTGATTACGATGCCAGCGAAGCCAACAATCGCCAACCACCAGATGTGCCAGATCATTGCGAAACCAAATACCGTTGCGAAGGCGGCAATCACGATGCCCGCACCGCTGTTTTTCGGCATATGGATCTCTTCGTAATGTTCAGGTTGCTTGTACGCTTCACCTTTTTCTTTCATTTCCCAGAATGCGTCACGCTCATGAATGTGCGGCACTACGGCAAAGTTATAGAACGGAGGTGGAGAAGAGGTAGACCACTCCAGCGTACGGCCACCCCACGGGTCACCGGTCAGGTCGCGGTTCAGGTTACGGTCACGGATAGACACGTAGTACTGAATCAGCTGGCACAGGATACCGCAGGCAATCAGCGCGGCGCCGCCCGCTGCAATCATCAGCATCGGATGGAACTGCGGATCGATCTGCTGGCTCAGACGACGGGTCATCCCCATGAAGCCCAGCACGTACAGCGGCATAAACGCCACGAAGAAGCCGATGATCCAGAACCAGAACGCGCGTTTGCCCCATTTTTCGTTCAGGGTGAAACCGAACGCTTTTGGCCACCAGTAGGTCACACCTGCGAAGCAGCCGAAGACGACGCCGCCGATGATAACGTTATGGAAGTGCGCAATCAGGAACAGACTGTTGTGCAGGACAAAGTCAGCGCCCGGAACCGCCAGCAGCACGCCGGTCATCCCACCTACGGAGAAGGTCACGATGAAGCCGATGGTCCACAGCATCGCTGAGTGGAACTGGATACGGCCCTGGTACATGGTGAACAGCCAGTTGAAGATCTTAACCCCGGTCGGGATCGCGATAATCATAGTGGTAATACCGAAGAAGGCGTTTACGTTGGCGCCCGCACCCATGGTGAAGAAGTGGTGCAGCCAGACGATGAACGACAGGACGGTAATACACACGGTTGCCCACACCAGAGAGGTGTAACCAAACAGACGTTTACGCGAGAAGGTTGCCGCGATTTCGGAGAACACACCGAACACCGGCAGAACCAGAATGTACACTTCCGGGTGACCCCAGGCCCAAATCAGGTTGATGTACATCATCATGTTGCCACCCATATCATTCGTGAAGAAATGGGTACCCAGATAGCGATCCAGGGTCAGCAGCGCGATGGTGACGGTCAGAATTGGGAACGACGCGATAATCAGGACGTTGGCGCACAGAGATGCCCAGGTAAATACTGGCATCTTGAACATCGTCATACCTGGTGCACGCATCTTCAGGATGGTCACGAAGAAGTTAATACCGGTCAGGGTGGTACCGACACCGGAGAGCTGAAGCGCCCAAATCCAGTAGTCAACGCCCACGCCCGGACTGTACTCAATTCCCGAAAGTGGCGGGTAGGCCAGCCAGCCGGTCTGAGCAAATTCGCCCACACCCAGTGACAGGTTAACCAGGATAACGCCGACAACGGTGAACCAGAAGCTCAGGTTGTTCAGGAACGGGAACGCAACGTCGCGCGCGCCGATTTGCAGCGGAACGACAACGTTCATCAGACCGATTACCAGCGGCATCGCCACGAAGAAGATCATGATAACGCCGTGAGCGGTAAAGATCTGATCGTAGTGGTGCGGTGGCAGGAATCCGGCTTCGTCCGCAGACGCAAGCGCCTGCTGGCTACGCATCATGATTGCATCCGCAAAGCCACGAATTAACATGACGATACCGACGATGCAGTACATGATGCCGAGTTTTTTGTGGTCAACCGAAGTCAGCCACTCGTTCCACAGGTAGCTCCACTTACCGAAGTAAGTGATCAGGCCAACTAAGGCCGCGCCACCAATGATAATTGCAGCAATCGTAACCATGATAATGGGTTCATGGTACGGCACCGCATCCAATGTCAATTTTCCGAACATTTTCTTCCTCGGCCCCTTAGTGAGCGGTTTCCGCGTGGCTCATGTCCATGCCTTCCATACCCTGGTGCGTGTTGTGCTCGCCTTCAGGCTGGGTCATGTCCATGCTCATGCCGTGATCCATAAATTTGCCAATAACATCTTTGAACAGATTCGGTTTCACGTTAGAGAAGTACTCCACCTTGTTGTATTCGCTAGGTGCAGCCACTTTTTCGAACGCCGCCATGTCAGACATGGTGTTTGGAGACTGCTTCGCTTTTGCAACCCACTGGTCGAAAGTCGCGCGGTCTGGCGTAGCGATAGCTTTGAACTTCATACCCGAGAAGCCCGGGCCACTATAGCTGGCGGAGATACCGTCGTAGGTGCCTGCTTCATTCGCAATCAGATGCAGGTTAGTCTGCATACCGGCCATCGCGTAAATCTGGCTGCCCAGACGTGGGATGAAGAAGGAGTTCATTACGGAGTTGGAGGTCACTTTGAACTGAACCGGAGTGTTCGCCGGGAAGGCGATTTCATTCACGGTAGCAATGCCCTGTTCTGGATAGATGAAGAACCATTTCCAGTCCATGGAGACCACTTCAATAGTAATGGGTTTTTCATCGTGAACCAGCGGTTTGCTCGGCTCAAGTGCGTGAGTGGTTTTCCAGGTCAGTACAGCAAGGAACAGGATGATCAGAATAGGTACCGTCCAGACCACAGCTTCCACTTTATTGGAGTGTGACCAGTTAGGGCTATACTTCGCATCTTTATTGCTCGCACGATACTTCCAGGCGAAACCAACAGCCATCAAGATGGCAGGAATAACCACAATCAACATCAGGCCAAAAGCCGTCAGTATCAATGAACGTTGTTCCAGTCCAATCTGTCCTTTGGGGTCTAGTAGTGCAGAATCGCAGCCACTGAGTAATACAGTGCCTGCGAATAATGACAACCATCCCAAACTTTTATTGTATTTCCTGAGTCTCATTTAACGACCTCAATTCCACGGGAGTCTGGTGGCGTTTAAAGTGTGGGGGCATTTTACGGGAAGGTTACATTACTGTAAACATCATTAGCCCTGTGTCAGGAAGGTGTTACTGGGTTCTGCCGCACATGTCACAAGTGTTGCAAATTATGTCGCGTTTCCAGACGGAAGCCGCACGGAGTGAGCGTTATAACGAAAGGGTGCCCCAGCATACCGCAAAAGGGACAATTGGTATAACCCTTGCGAAAAACACACAATTAGTTAACAATTAATTATCAATAAAAAGACAACTAAAAAACGAAAATTCAATGTTTCGAATGCTGAATCGTTTAATGAAAAATAGCGTAGCGAAATAAGCTCCAATAATTTCCGAATGCTATCCCGCACAAAACAACAAATATTTTTTTTGTCGATGGCGGTTATTTCACCGTTATAATTTCGGGCTGTTATTACAACGGGAAATAACCTTTCGCTTTTTACTTCATGTCATCTGCGTTTTTCGTAATGACATGAAATCCAGCATCCCACCCGTCAGGATCCCCGCCAGAGCGAGAAACACACCTGCATCAAGCAGAAGGGTTTCAAAAGGAAGTGACAAGTCGGTAGTCGCATTCATGATGAGCACCGTGAGCCACCCTACCAGGACAAGACAACCTGCCATTAGCAGACGCAGGGCAAACCGATAGGCAGCGTGATATTCCGTGCGCGGCATGAAGTGTTCCGTCCGCTGGGTATATTCCAGCGTCTGGCGACAGACCAGCAGCAATAAAATCCCCGGCACGGCCGCCACCACCGAGAAGAGATAAAAGGTCGGCCAACCGTAGGCTTCAACAAACCAGCCCGCGACGGGGCCAACGTATACGCGCCCGACGGCGGAAAGGGCAGAGAGCAGCGCAAACTGGGTAGCGGAAAATGACTTATTGCACAGCGTCATCAGCAGGGCGACAAATGCCGCAGTGCCCATACCGCCGCACAGGTTCTCAAAGAATACCGCCGTCCCCATACTGATCATATTCTTGTCGGTGATCGACAGCAGCCAGTAACCGGCATTCGAAGCGCCCTGAAGGATGCCAAATATCAGCAGAGCGCGGAACAGCGTCAGGCGCTGCATCAATACGCCGCCGTACAGCGCGCCGACAATCGTGGCAAACAGCCCCAGGGTTTTGTTCACCACGCCGACCTCGCCCGCATCAAACCCGACGCCGCGGATCAGGAAGGTAGTGGTCAGACTCATGGCGAAAGCGTCGCCAAGCTTATAAAGGACAATAAGCAGCAGGATCAGCCAGGCATTATTGCGACCAAAGAAGTCGCGCAGCGGTGCGGCGACGGCCTGCTCCAGCGAGCGTGGAACCGGGATCACATCGCTCGGTTCAGGCGCGAACAGGGTGGCAATAATGCAGGGGATCAGCAGTGCGGCCATCAGCCAGTACATGCCCTGCCAGCCGAGATAGCGGTCAGCAAGCCACAGTGCGAGTCCGCCGGAAACCAGCATACCCAGGCGGTAGCCGAGCACGCTGATTGCCGCACCGGCGCCACGCTCTTCTGCTGACAGGACGTCCGTTTTCCAGGCGTCAAAAACAATGTCCTGCGAGGCGGAGCAGAAGGCGATGACCACCGCAAGCGCGGCCATCCAGCGCAGCTGCGTTGACGGTTCAAGGAAACCCATTGCGGCAATGGCGAGCAACAGCAGCACCTGCGTCATCACTAACCAGCCGCGACGGCGCCCGAGGAACGGTGGGGTATAGCGATCCATCACTGGCGACCACAGGAACTTAAAGACGTAAGCCTGGCCGACGAGCGAGAAGAAACCAATGGTTTTAAGATCGATGTTCTCAACCGTCATCCACGCCTGTAACGTGCCGGAGGTGAGCGCAAGGGGTAAACCGGAGGCGAAACCCAGGATCAGCAGAATAGCTGATTTCGGTTGCTGGAAAATGCGTAAGTAGTGACTGGACATGTTCTTATGAACTGACCCGGTGAAGCACCGGGTCAGTCAGCAGGATTAACGTGCGTTCTGCTTGATGAAGTCGTGAATGCTGGTGTCCTGTGCCATGTCGGCAATGGTGTCAGTCAGCACGCTGTTAACCGCGTTAGCGATATTTTTGTTGGAGGCCTGGAATGCGCCTTCAACGGAATAGCTTGCACGGTAGTTTTTGTTCATCTTGTTGCCGTTCTTCGCGGTAGCGATGATGGAGATATCGGCTTTGGTCGCAATGTTGTAGCGAACGTTACCCTGGGAGACGTCAGCGTACAGGTTGTTCACGATGATTTGCAGATCAACCGCGCCGCTTGGGCCAATCATGTAGCCACGGGAGGTCATCTGTTTTTCCAGTACTTCCTGCAACAGGAAGCGCAGGTCGCGGGAAGCGGTCAGCGTAACCTGCTGGTTGTCGCGAGTCACTTTCGCCAGCGCCTGGTCCTGACGCTGATCGGCGCCATTAATGCTGACCGTCACGCCCATCAGGCTTGGATCCTGCTGAGGCAGGGTAATTTTTGGTGAAACGTCAATGGTCGTCGGCGGGGTTGCGCAACCGGCGAGCATAAAGAGTGCTACCAACGGAAAGAAGATTTTTTTTAACATTTTCGGGTTCTCAACGAATCGTAAGCAAAGAGAGAAAAATTGCCGCCATCATAACATCGCCAACGGCCAGGGGAAGTGGTCAACGCATGTAAATTCATCGCCTTGTCCGAAAACTGACCACCTTTCCGCTTTTCTCTGCCTGTAAGTGACAAAACGTACGAACCTCATAGTGAACTTCATCCGTTTGGATGAGAAAATCAGACGAAAGCTAAATATTTGTTGTCACGGTGTAATGGAACCGGTAAAAGCGGCTAATATTTAAAGGGATGGGTGACATCTTAGCGTTGTCGGAGGAGTGATTTCATGATGATACGTGAACAGATAGAAGAAAAATTAAGGGCAGCGTTCAACCCTGTGTTTCTCGAAGTTGTCGACGAAAGCTATCGTCATAACGTGCCGGCAGGTTCTGAAAGCCACTTCAAAGTGGTTCTGGTCAGCGATCGCTTCACGGGAGAACGTTTCCTGAACCGACACCGCTTGATCTACAGCACCTTGACGGAAGAACTCTCCACAACCGTACATGCGCTGGCGCTGCATACCTACACCATTAAGGAATGGGAAGGGCTGCAGGATACGGTATTCGCATCACCGCCTTGTCGGGGTGCAGGCACCATCGCCTGATAAATCGGATTTGCAACCGCCGGAGTTTTTCCAGTATGTTGCTTACAGATTTCGTCAAAGCGGCCTTCGGGCCGTTTTGTTTTGTCTGAGTTTTGAGCGGATGGCGCGTTTTTAAGGCTAAAAATAGCCTTAAAGTGTGAAAAAAGCCGCAGCAACATGCTCCAACCGTTCTCGACTCACCTAAGTGATGCCGCTATAATGCCGCGTCTTATTGAATGTCTTCGGGATGATTCTGGCGACAGGGAATGTGAATCTGCACATAAGAGAGCATCCCGGTATAACAGACAGATTCAGAGTTGACCGAGCACTGTGATTTTTTTGAGGTAACAAGATGCAAGTTTCAGTTGAAACCACTCAAGGCCTTGGCCGCCGTGTAACGATTACTATCGCTGCTGACAGCATCGAAACTGCTGTGAAAAGCGAGCTGGTCAACGTAGCAAAAAAAGTACGTATTGACGGCTTCCGCAAGGGCAAAGTACCAATGAATGTTGTTGCTCAGCGTTATGGCGCTTCCGTGCGTCAGGATGTGCTGGGTGAACTGATGAGCCGCAACTTTATCGACGCGATCATCAAAGAAAAAATCAATCCAGCCGGCGCGCCAAACTACGTTCCAGGTGAATACAAGCAGGGCGAAGACTTCACCTATTCCGTAGAGTTCGAAGTGTACCCGGAAGTTGAGCTGAAAGGTCTGGAATCAATCGAAGTTGAAAAACCGATCGTTTCCGTGACTGACGAAGACGTTGACGGCATGCTGGATACCCTGCGTAAGCAGCAGGCGAACTGGAAAGAGAAAGAAGGCGCTGTTGACGCGGAAGACCGCGTAACCATCGACTTCACCGGTTCAGTAGACGGCGAAGAGTTCGAAGGCGGTAAAGCGTCTGATTTCGTACTGGCGATGGGCCAGGGTCGTATGATCCCAGGCTTCGAAGACGGTATCAAAGGCCACAAAGCAGGCGAAGAGTTCACCATCGACGTGACCTTCCCTGAAGAATACCACGCTGAAAACCTGAAAGGTAAAGCAGCGAAGTTCGTCATCAACCTGAAGAAAGTTGAAGAGCGCGAACTGCCAGAACTGACTGAAGAATTCATCAAGCGTTTCGGCGTGGAAGATGGTTCTGTTGCGGGTCTGCGTGCTGAAGTGCGTAAAAACATGGAGCGCGAGCTGAACGGCGCTGTACGTAACCGCGTGAAGTCTCAGGCGATTGAAGGTCTGGTGAAAGCGAACGACATCGACGTTCCTGCTGCTCTGATCGACAGCGAAATCGACGTTCTGCGCCGTCAGGCTGCACAGCGCTTCGGTGGCAACCAGCAGCAAGCGATGGAACTGCCACGCGAGCTGTTCGAAGAGCAAGCGAAACGTCGCGTTGTTGTTGGCCTGCTGCTGGGCGAAGTGATTCGTACCCACGAGCTGAAAGCTGACGAAGAGCGTGTGAAAGGCCTGATCGAAGAGATGGCTTCTGCATACGAAGATCCATCAGAAGTGATCGAGTTCTACGGTAAGAACAAAGAGCTGATGGACAACATGCGCAACGTTGCACTGGAAGAGCAGGCTGTTGAAGCGGTACTGGCGAAAGCGAAAGTAACCGAAAAAGAGACCTCTTTCACCGAACTGATGAACCAGCAGGCGTAATTTCGCCCCAACGGTTTAAAGTTTGAACAAAAAACCCGTTGCCCTCCGGCGACGGGTTTTTTTTATCACAGCTTTAGTCCTGGAAGGGTGCTAAAACGCCCTTTCAGTGTTAGCGTTACAACAAAACGTTGTTATGCTTGAAATAGGGCATGGCGACCCCCATTAGTATGTAATCACGATGATTGAGACTGGCTGATAATCCGTCCATAAGGTTACAATCAGTACAGCAGGTGTTTTCAATTTTGAACCAGGAGACGGAAATGTCATACAGTGGCGAACGAGATAACTTTGCACCCCATATGGCGCTGGTGCCAATGGTTATTGAACAGACCTCACGCGGTGAGCGATCTTTCGATATCTATTCCCGTCTGCTCAAGGAACGCGTTATCTTTCTGACCGGCCAGGTGGAAGACCATATGGCTAACCTGATCGTGGCGCAGATGCTGTTCCTGGAAGCGGAAAACCCGGAAAAAGACATTTACCTGTACATCAACTCGCCGGGCGGTGTGATTACGGCGGGCATGTCTATTTATGACACCATGCAATTCATCAAGCCGGATGTCAGCACCATCTGTATGGGACAGGCGGCGTCCATGGGGGCTTTCCTGTTAACCGCAGGGGCGAAAGGTAAGCGTTTCTGCCTGCCTAACTCCCGCGTGATGATTCACCAGCCGCTGGGTGGTTACCAGGGCCAGGCGACGGATATTGAAATCCACGCCCGAGAAATTCTGAAAGTAAAAGCGCGCATGAATGAACTTATGGCGCAGCATACGGGTCAACCACTCGAGCAGATCGAGCGCGATACCGAGCGCGATCGCTTCCTGTCTGCACCTGAGGCAGTTGAGTACGGCTTAGTCGACTCCATTTTGACCCATCGTAATTGATGCCCGCGACGCGAGTGTGCCGCTATACTAATTTAGGGCGGCACGTTGCCTGTAAGCAGCTTGCGTCTGAGTATGGCATTTGCGTCGTCATGTGCGGCACATAGAACTTAAAAAGAGGTTTGGACTCATGACAGATAAACGCAAAGATGGTTCGGGCAAACTGCTGTACTGCTCTTTTTGCGGCAAAAGCCAGCATGAAGTGCGTAAACTGATTGCCGGGCCGTCCGTGTATATCTGCGACGAATGCGTCGATTTATGTAACGACATCATTCGCGAAGAGATTAAAGAAGTCGCGCCGCACCGTGAGCGCAGCGCGTTACCAACACCACACGAGATTCGCCACCACCTGGACGACTATGTCATTGGTCAGGAGCAGGCGAAAAAAGTGCTGGCGGTGGCGGTATACAACCACTACAAGCGTCTGCGTAACGGCGATACCAGCAATGGCGTGGAACTGGGCAAAAGTAACATTCTGCTGATCGGGCCTACGGGTTCCGGTAAAACGTTGCTGGCAGAAACGCTGGCGCGCCTGCTGGATGTTCCGTTCACCATGGCGGATGCCACCACCCTGACCGAAGCCGGTTATGTGGGCGAAGACGTTGAAAATATTATCCAGAAGCTGCTCCAGAAGTGCGATTACGACGTACAGAAAGCCCAGCGCGGGATCGTCTATATCGATGAGATTGACAAAATCTCCCGTAAATCAGACAACCCATCCATCACCCGTGACGTCTCGGGCGAAGGCGTGCAGCAGGCGCTCCTGAAGCTGATTGAAGGTACGGTTGCGGCTGTTCCACCGCAGGGTGGGCGTAAACATCCGCAGCAGGAATTCTTGCAGGTTGATACCTCCAAAATCCTGTTTATCTGTGGTGGTGCGTTTGCAGGCCTGGATAAAGTGATCTCTCACCGTGTGGAAACCGGCTCCGGCATTGGTTTTGGCGCAACGGTGAAAGCTACGTCTGAAAAACCAAACGAAGGCCAGCTGCTGGCGCAGGTTGAACCGGAAGATCTGATCAAATTTGGTTTGATTCCGGAATTTATCGGCCGTCTGCCGGTTGTGGCGACCCTGAACGAACTGAGCGAAGACGCGCTGATTCAGATCCTGAAAGAGCCGAAAAACGCGCTGACCAAGCAGTATCAGGCGCTGTTTAATCTGGAAGGCGTTGAGCTGGAATTCCGTGACGAAGCACTGGACGCGATTGCAAAGAAAGCGATGGCGCGTAAAACCGGTGCCCGTGGCCTGCGTTCTATCGTGGAAGCAGCATTGCTCGACACGATGTACGATCTTCCTTCTATGGAAGATGTCGAAAAAGTCGTGATCGACGAGTCCGTCATTGGTGGCCAGACCAAGCCGTTACTGATTTACGGTAAACCGGAAGCGCAGCAGGCATCTGGCGAATAATTCACCATTTCATACAATCAGTTAATCAAAAAGGGGGGATTTTATCTCCCCTTTACTTTTTCCGTATTCATGGCGTTGAATGTATGGGAAACATCCCCATATACTGGATTACATGTTAATGGTTGTGTGAAGCACAGTTACATGACCAGTTTACCTGGCGGACACTAAACTAAGAGAGAGCTCTATGAATCCTGAGCGTTCTGAACGCATTGAAATCCCCGTATTGCCGTTGCGCGATGTGGTGGTTTATCCGCACATGGTCATACCCTTATTTGTAGGGCGGGAAAAATCTATCCGTTGCCTCGAAGCCGCCATGGATCATGATAAAAAAATCATGTTGGTTGCGCAGAAGGAAGCATCAACGGATGAGCCGGGTGTAAACGATCTTTTCACCGTCGGGACCGTGGCCTCTATTTTGCAGATGCTGAAGCTGCCAGATGGCACCGTGAAGGTGCTGGTGGAAGGCTTACAGCGCGCGCGTATTACCACTCTGTCAGACGATGGCGAGCACTTCTCTGCGAAGGCAGAGTACCTTGATTCACCGGAACTTGATGAGCGCGAGCAGGAAGTGCTGGTACGCACCGCGATCAGCCAGTTTGAAGGCTACATCAAGCTGAACAAGAAAATCCCACCTGAAGTGCTGACGTCGCTGAACAGCATCGACGATCCTGCACGTCTGGCGGATACCATCGCTGCGCACATGCCGCTGAAGCTGGCTGACAAACAGTCCGTGCTGGAAATGTCCGACGTTAACGAACGTCTGGAATACCTGATGGCGATGATGGAGTCTGAGATCGATCTGCTCCAGGTTGAGAAGCGCATTCGCAACCGCGTCAAAAAGCAGATGGAAAAATCGCAGCGTGAGTACTATCTGAACGAGCAAATGAAAGCCATTCAGAAAGAGCTCGGCGAGATGGACGATGCGCCGGATGAAAACGAAGCGCTGAAGCGTAAGATCGACGCGGCGAAGATGCCGAAAGAGGCGAAAGAGAAAGCCGAAGCTGAGTTGCAGAAGCTGAAAATGATGTCTCCGATGTCGGCGGAAGCGACCGTTGTACGCGGCTACATTGAGTGGATGGTTCAGGTTCCATGGAATGCCCGCAGCAAGGTCAAAAAAGACCTGCGTCAGGCACAGGAAATCCTTGATACCGACCACTATGGCCTGGAACGTGTGAAAGACCGCATTCTTGAGTACCTCGCGGTACAGAGCCGTGTGAACAAAATCAAAGGTCCAATCTTGTGCCTGGTAGGGCCTCCAGGGGTGGGTAAAACCTCTCTGGGCCAGTCCATCGCCAAAGCGACCGGACGTAAGTACATCCGTATGGCGCTGGGCGGCGTGCGTGATGAAGCGGAAATCCGCGGTCACCGCCGTACCTATATCGGTTCTATGCCGGGCAAGCTGATCCAGAAGATGGCGAAAGTGGGCGTCAAAAACCCGCTGTTCCTCCTCGACGAGATCGACAAAATGTCTTCGGACATGCGTGGCGATCCGGCGTCGGCGCTGCTTGAAGTGCTTGATCCAGAGCAGAACGTGGCGTTCAGCGATCACTATCTGGAAGTCGACTACGACCTGAGCGATGTGATGTTCGTGGCGACGTCGAATTCCATGAACATTCCGGCACCGCTGCTGGACCGTATGGAAGTGATCCGTCTGTCCGGTTATACCGAAGACGAGAAGCTGAACATTGCTAAGCAGCACCTGCTGCCGAAGCAGATTGAACGTAACGCGCTGAAAGCTAACGAGCTGACCGTTGAGGACAGCGCTATTGTCGGCATTATTCGTTACTACACCCGTGAAGCGGGCGTGCGTAGCCTTGAGCGTGAGATCTCTAAACTGTGCCGTAAGGCGGTTAAGCAGCTGCTGCTGGATAAGAGCCTGAAGCACATCGTGATTAACGGCGACAATCTGCATGCTTACCTCGGCGTTCAGCGCTTCGACTATGGCCGTGCGGACAACGAAAACCGCGTTGGTCAGGTGACTGGACTGGCGTGGACGGAAGTGGGTGGCGATCTGCTGACCATTGAAACCGCCTGTGTACCGGGTAAAGGCAAGCTGACCTACACTGGCTCGCTCGGTGAAGTGATGCAGGAGTCCATCCAGGCAGCGTTGACCGTGGTGCGTGCGCGCGCGGAAAAACTGGGTATCAACCCGGATTTCTACGAAAAACGCGACATTCACGTTCACGTTCCGGAAGGGGCGACGCCGAAAGATGGCCCAAGCGCGGGTATTGCTATGTGTACGGCGCTGGTTTCCTGCCTGACGGGGAACCCGGTCCGTGCTGATGTGGCCATGACTGGTGAAATTACGCTGCGTGGTCAGGTACTGCCCATCGGCGGGTTAAAAGAAAAACTGCTGGCGGCACACCGTGGTGGGATCAAAACCGTATTGATTCCTTACGAGAATAAACGCGATCTGGAAGAGATTCCGGACAACGTTATTGCCGATTTGCAGATCCATCCGGTGAAACGCATTGAGGAAGTTCTGACTCTCGCACTGCAAAATGAACCGTCCGGAATGCAGGTTGTAACCGCAAAATAGTGACCTCGCGCAAAGAGCGCTAATAAAAACAAGGCTGGTAAGTCATTTCGTACTTGCCAGCCTTTTTTTGTATAGCTAATTTAGATTGCTGATTGGGTTAGCCATCAACAACGGGTGTTGTAAGGTCATAGCAGGACTGATATAACTGCTGCGCGGTCGCGCTGTGAAGGATTCAGGTGCGATATAAATTATAAAGAGAGGAAGAGAACAGTGAATAAATCTCAACTGATTGACAAAATTGCTGCGGGTGCTGATATTTCTAAAGCTGCAGCTGGACGTGCTTTAGATGCTTTAATTGCTTCTGTTACTGAATCTCTGCAAGCTGGGGACGACGTTGCACTGGTAGGCTTCGGTACTTTTGCGGTTAAAGAGCGTGCTGCCCGTACTGGCCGCAACCCGCAGACCGGTAAAGAGATCACCATTGCTGCCGCTAAAGTGCCGGGTTTCCGTGCAGGTAAGGCGCTGAAAGACGCAGTAAATTGATTGCTTTCCCGCTCCAGGGAAGCTGAAAAGTACAAGGGCGCATCGTTTGATGTGCCTTTTTTGTTTGTCCAGACCTGATTTGTGCGAGTTTATGCGAGTTGTGGGCTGACAATTGCCCTGTTTTCTTGTCACAATACGCCTTTACGCGCGACGGTCAGGATTTTCCGTCAGCGTCAGGTAACCAGTCACCTACAGCGGAGTGTTGTTACACCATGATGGACAGCTTACGCACGGCTGCTAACAGTCTCGTGCTCAAGATTATTTTCGGTATCATTATCGTGTCGTTCATATTGACCGGTGTGAGTAGTTACCTCATCGGCGGTGGCGCGAACTACGCCGCAAAAGTGAATGGCCAGGAAATTAGCCGTGGGCAGTTCGAGAACGCTTTTGCTGGTGAACGTAACCGCATGCAGCAACAGCTGGGCGACCAATACTCTGAACTTGCAGCCAACGAAGGCTATATGAAAAACCTGCGTCAGCAGACGCTGAACCGCCTTATCGACGAAGCGCTGCTGGACCAGTACGCGAAAAGCCTCGGTCTGGGCATCAGCGATGAGCAGGTTAAAAAAGCCATCTTCTCGACGCAGGCTTTCCAGTCTAATGGGAAGTTCGACAACGCGCGTTACAACAGCATTGTTAACCAGATGGGGATGACGGCTGACCAGTACGCACAGGCGCTGCGTAACCAGTTGACCACGCAACAGCTGATCAACGCGGTGGTGGGCACCGATTTCATGCTGAAAGGCGAAACTGAAGCGCTGGCGGCACTGGTAGCGCAGCAACGCGTGGTGCGTGAAGCGACGATTGATGTCAATGCACTGGCGGCGAAACAGCAGGTTAGCGACGCTGAAGTTAATGCTTACTACGAGCAAAACAAGAACAACTTCATCTCTCCTGAACAGTTCCGCGTAAGCTATATCAAGCTGGATGCAGCCGCGATGCAGAAAAACGCGACTGACGCCGAGATCCAGTCTTATTACGACCAGCATCAGGATCAGTTCACTCAGCCGCAGCGTAACCGTTACAGCGTGATCCAGACCAAAACGGAAGCAGAAGCAAAAGCCGTGCTGGACGAGCTGAACAAAGGCGCTGATTTCGCGACCGTGGCGAAAGCAAAATCCACCGACATTATTTCTGCCAAAAACGGTGGTGATATGGGCTGGCTGGAAGATTCCACTACCCCGGACGAGCTGAAAAATGCGGGTCTTAAAGAGAAAGGCCAACTGTCTGGTGTAATCAAATCCTCCGTTGGCTTCCTGGTGGCGCGTCTGGACGATGTCGTGGCGGCGAAAACCAAGCCGCTGGCTGACGTTCGTGATGATATCGCTGCGAAAGTGAAGCAGGAGAAAGCGCTGGACGCCTTCTATGCTCTGCAACAGAAAGTGAGCGATGCCGCAAGCAACGACAACGAATCACTGGCGGGCGCTGAGCAGGCTGCTGGCGTGAAAGCGGTTGAGACGGGCTGGTTCAGCCATGAAAATCTGCCGGAAGAACTGAACTTCAAACCGGTTTCAGATGCCATTTTCAATGGTGGTCTGGTAGGTGAGAACGGTACGCCGGGCAGCAACTCAGACATCATTACCGTTGACGGTGACCGTGCGTTCGTACTGCGCGTCAGCGAGCACAAAGCCGAGGCAGTGAAGCCCCTGGCGCAAGTGAAAGATCAGGTGGTGGCGCTGGTCAAACACAACAAAGCGGCACAGCAGGCAAAACTGGATGCAGAGAAAATTCTGGCCGATCTGAAAGCCGGTAAGAACGATGCACTGAAAGCGGCTGGCCTGAACTTTGGCGAAGCCAAAACGCTGAGCCGTACCGGTCAGGATCCTGTCAGCCAGGCGGCGTTTGGTTTGAGCCTGCCGGCGAAAGACAAACCTGTCTTTGGCACCACGACCGATATGCAGGGTAACGTGGTGATTCTGGCGCTGGATGAAGTCAAAGCCGGCACGCTGCCAGACGCGCAGAAGAAGGCCATGGTTCAGGGAATTACTCAGAATAATGCCCAGATTGCTTTCGAAGCGATGATGAGCAACCTGCGTAAAGAAGCCAAAATCAAGCTGGGTGATGTGGTGACCCAGGAGCAATAATTACGTACCTGCTCGCAGATTTTCGTAACGCTCTGCAAAAACTAAAGGCCGCTTTCGCGGCCTTTTCCATTTCTGCAATCTGCTGTTTGTCCCTGTTTTCTCGTACGGCTATCGTGGCGTGGCTGTCAACAAACAAGGAGAAAACAGCATGAAATGTGGAATCAAAGCACTGTTAATTACACTGGCTATTGCCACTTCCGGGATGAGTGCGGGCGCGCTGGCGGCGTCGCCCTCGGCTAAAGCGCAGGCTGCACAGACCAAAACAGACTCAGCTGCGCAGGCTCATACGCAATCAAAAGCGACTGATGCCGGTAAAAGTGCAGAGGATGACGGTACGCGAGTCAGCATCAATTCGGCATCGGCAGAAGAGCTCGCGCGCGTGATGAACGGTGTGGGACTTAAAAAAGCCCAGGCCATTGTTAGCTACCGCGAGGAGTACGGTCCTTTCAAAACCCTTGACGATCTCAAGCAGGTGCCGGGTATGGGCAGCGCGCTGGTTGAGCGCAATCTCGCACACCTGACGCTGTAATCGCGTAATCACTTGCACTGCGGCAAAAATTTGCCAGGATAAAGAGGTCATACCAGTTATGACCTCTGAACCTATAACAACGAAAGGCTATTGCGCTATGCAGACACAAATCAAAGTCCGTGGTTATCACCTCGATGTTTACCAGCACGTCAATAACGCCCGCTACCTTGAATTTCTTGAAGAGGCGCGCTGGGATGGCCTGGAGAACAGCGAAAGCTTCCAGTGGCTGACCGCACACAACATCGCGTTTGTGGTCGTCAACATCAACATTAACTACCGCCGCCCGGCTGTGCTGGGGGATGTGCTCACCGTGACCAGTGAGGTCCAACAACTGAATGGCAAAAGTGGTGTATTGAGCCAGGTCGTCACGCTTGAGCCAGAAGGGCAGGTGGTGGCCGATGCGCTGATCACCTTTGTCTGTATCGATCTCAAAACCCAGAAAGCGTTGCCGCTGGAAGGGGAGTTGCGCGAAAAGCTGGAGCTGATGATCGCGTAAGAAATGTTCAGGGATAACCGTGCTGTCGCCACTTACCGTTCGACAGCACGGTCAGGTAGCCCTTATTTCAGACCGGTCTTTTTCTGCATCGCGGCCATCACGCCCGCTTTATCCGCAAGAAAATGATTCAGACCGTTCGCGCGCAGGTTACAGGCGGCACACTGCCCGCAGCCGTCCCCTTTAATGCCGTTGTAGCAGGTCAGGGTCTCGTTGCGAACGATATCCAGCTTGCCCCAGTAGTCGGCCAGCGCCCAGGTTTCGGCTTTATCCAGCCACATCAGCGGCGTTTCGAAGCGGGTCTCTTTTGCCATACCCAGATCGACGGCGTGATTGAGTGCTTTCACGAATTCATCCCGACAGTCCGGGTAGCCAGAGAAGTCGGTCTCACACACGCCCGTGATCACCGCTTCGGCTTTCACCTGGTAGGCATAGATTGCCGTCAGGGTCAGGAAGAGAATATTACGCCCAGGTACGAAGGTATTCGGAATGCCGCTGGCATCCGGTTCGTAATCAGGAACCGGAATGCTGTCGCGGGTGAGGCTGCTGACGGCCAGTTCATTTAACAGCGTCACGTCCAGCACTTTATGAGCGCGGGCGCCCAGTTTGAGGGCCAGTTCACGAGCGACATCGATTTCAGCGCGATGACGCTGACCATAATCAAAAGTGACGCAATGCACTTCATCATACTGGTGAAGTGCCTGAATCAGGCAGGTTGTGGAATCTTGTCCTCCGCTGAACACGACGACGGCACGTTTCATAGATCATCTCGACAGTTACGGTAAAAGCGTCATGTTAACGCCTGGCTAAAGCGGCGACCAGCTTCTTCACGCGTTTGGTGGAGGAAGCCAGGCTTCGGTGAAGTCAAACCAGCCGCGAGTGTTAAGGCGTATGCCGTTGACCCCCGGAGGCGCGCTGATTTGATACTGGTAGTTAAAGAGCGGCGTCAGGACGGCTGTCTCCATTAACCGGCTGAAGATAGCCTGAAGTCCTGCGTGTCGGTCACGTTCGTCGGCCTGCGTCTGCACCGCATCCAGCGTGGCCTGCAAATGGGCGTATGCCGGTGCGCTCAGCAGATGCGGCCAGAGCGCATCGCAGCGGAGCCATTGCTCAAGGGTGTACGCTGGCGCTTCGCCAATCAGTCTGTCTCCCATCATGATGTCTGCATCGGCAAGCTGCTGGCAACCGTCCCACGTCTTGGCGTCGTGAAAGATGACGGTCAGTTCACACCCCTGCCGCGCAAGGTATGCTTTTAACTGACTGGCCATGGTGTGAAGCTCAACCGGCAGGTGGTAGACAAGCGTCAATGCCTCTGGCAGCACAACGTCGGTTAAATCAGTCCACTGGGGGATCGCCCAGCCGGGAAGCAGTTCCTCGGTAGGAGTGATGAGCCCTTCGTTCAGGGGAAGCGTGTGCAGCAGCGTTGAGAGATGAATGATATTAATCAGCCGCTTTGCCTGAAGTTCGCTCAGACGCGGACTTTGTTTCAGCGTGAGGTAGCAGAAGCCCAGACTGGTGCTGTTACTCACCAGCCGCAGGCTGGCCAGCTCGTCGGCCTCGCCAATGGCGATTTGCACCGGGTGGCGACAGCTGGTGCCCAGACTGTAGTCAAAAAGCTGGGGCGTGATCCAGTACTCGATAGCCTTAAGTAACGGATGACCAAGGTGATACTGCTCGTGGCTTTCCAGACGCACCAGTTCAGGCTCAAAAACGCTCAGCCGAAAGGGACCGCTGCCCACCACGGGGTAATCAGGATGCGCCAGACGGCTACAGTAGGTTGCCAGCCTGTGCGCCAGCCAATAGTCAGGTTGATGGAGAATAAACGTCAGGCTTTGCGGATGCGTGGTTTCGATACGTAAGACGCTGCGGAAAAGCGTGTCCATGCCGGGCTGCGATAGCAGCGCCGTCAGGCTTTGCCTGAGCTGTGCCGTCTCTATTTTATCGCCGTTATGCCAGTGCAGGGTGGAGCGTATGTAGAAATGCCAACGCAGGCCGTCAGCAGAGACTTCCCAGTGATGCGCCAGATCGCCCGTGGGTTCACTGCTGTTACCATTAAAACGCGTCAAACCAGAGAATACCTGTCCCGCCAGATGCTGCTCCGCCCGGCCAGGGAGAAACCCCGGCTGAAGCGGCTCCAGCGAGCGATAGTAGGGAATACGCAGCGTCGGCGTATCGTTCTGCCATTGCCCGCCCATAAACGGATGCAGCAGCGATCGCAAATCTTCAGGCGCGAGCTGGGCCAGCTCCAGCGCGTTGTGCTGCTGTCCACTTTTCAGGGCCTCTTCCATCATCGTATTACGCAACGAATCCGGGGTGACGTGAAAGCGTAATTCCCCACGCTTTCCTCGTCCGGAGCGGGCGTTCCAGCTTAGCCAGCCCGCCTCCTGCGCCTGGCGCAGCAGGGTGCGTACATGTCGCTCGCTGCAAAAGCAGCGGCTGGCAAGTTCACTGATGGTCACCTGCTGCGTTGCGCCGGCGGAGGGGTGCCACAGACGCTGATACTGGTTAAGACGGTTAAGCTGGCGCATGAAAAACCCGGAACAATAATTATCATCTATTCACTATTACTTCCGTATATCTCACGTAATACTGATGCACAAGTTAACCGCATCACATTTCGGGAGTAATTATGGCTCGGCTCGCTGCATTTGATATGGACGGCACGCTGTTAATGCCGGATCACCGTTTAGGGGAGAAAACCCTGAACACACTTAAGCGCCTGCGCGAGCGTGAAGTCACCCTGACGTTTGCCACTGGTCGTCATGTGCTGGAGATGCGCCATCTGCTGGGAACATTTGCCCTCGATGCGTTCCTGATCACCGGCAACGGGACGCGCATTCACTCCGTCGAGGGCGATGTGCTGCACCGTCAGGATCTGGATCCGGAAGTGGCGGACATCGTCCTGCACAGCACCTGGGATACGCAGGCCAGCGTGCATGTTTTTAACGATGAAGGCTGGTTTACCGGGCGTGAGATCCCGGCCTTGCTGCACGCTCACGTTTACAGCGGCTTTAAATATCAGCTCATCGATTTGCGCCGCATTCCGGCACACAAGGTAACCAAGATCTGCTTCTGCGGCGATCACGACGATCTCTGCCGCCTGCGTATTCAGCTTAACGAGGCGCTGGGCGACCGGGCGCACCTGACCTTCTCGGCGGTGGACTGTCTTGAAGTGCTGCCGGTGGGCTGTAACAAAGGATCTGCGCTGGCGGTGCTGAGCGATCGTCTGGGGCTGACGATGCAGGACTGTATGGCCTTTGGTGACGCCATGAACGACCACGAGATGCTGAGCAGCGTAGGCCGTGGTCTGATTATGGGGAACGCGATGCCGCAACTTATCGCCGCGCTCCCGCATTTACCGGTTATCGGACACTGTCGTAACGAAGCGGTGTCCCATTTTTTGACGCATTGGCTGGACAAAAATAACCTCCCATATTCCCCCGAATAGCGAGATCCTTCCAGCAAGCCAGGCTAAAGCCTGGCTTTTTTTTATTTCACCAGATGCAAAATCTGCGCTTTCCACGGTTCAACATCGCCAATATTGGCCTGTACCCATTCTGCGTTGTAATAGGTGTCCAGGTAGCGTTCCCCGCTGTCGCACAGCAGCGTGACGACAGAGCCGCTAAGGCCTTCTTCACGCATTCTCGCGGCCAGTTGTAGCGCCCCCCACATATTGGTGCCGGTAGAGGCTCCGACCTTACGGCCAAGCTGTGTCTCCAGCCAGTGCGCCGTCGCGACGCTGGCGGCGTCCGGCACGCGGAGCATCTCATCCACAACGTCCGGAATGAACGAGGGTTCGACGCGCGGGCGACCAATTCCTTCGATCTTGCTCCCCACAGGGCTGCGCAGGCTGGCATCGCGAGATTGCCAGTAATCAAGGAACACCGAGTTCTGAGGGTCAACCACCATCAGCTGCGTATCATAACCCTGACAGCGGATATAACGTCCGATGGTGGCGGAGGTTCCGCCCGTGCCCGCGCTCATGACAATGTAAGAGGGGACGGGATGTGGCTCGTGGGTCATCTGGCGGAAAATGCTGTCCGCAATGTTATTATTGCCGCGCCAGTCGGTGGCGCGCTCGGCGAAGGTGAACTGGTCCATATAGTGACCATTTAGTTCGCGGGCCAGCATTTCGGAGGCCGCATAGATTTCGCAGGCGCTTTCCACAAAGTGGCAGCGTCCGCCGTAAAATTCGATCTGTTCAACTTTACGTTTCGCCGTGCAGGAGGGCATCACAGCGATAAACGGCAGGCCCAGCAGGCGGGCAAAGTAGGCCTCTGAGACGGCAGTTGATCCGGACGACGATTCAATAATCGTGGTGCCTTCTTTAATCCAGCCGTTACATAAACCGTATAAAAAGAGTGAACGCGCCAGGCGATGCTTCAGGCTGCCGGTAGGATGGGTGCTTTCATCCTTCAGGTAAAGCTGAATGCCGGGAAATCCAGGCAGAGGCAGGCGGATCAAGTGGGTGTCTGCCGAGCGCTGATAGTCGGCATTTATTTCGCTGATGGCATGTTTAACCCAGGTGCTATTCATCGTAGTTATCCGTTTGTCATTTTGTGCCCAGCATAGCGAAAAGCACAGAAAAAATTGTTGCTATCTGACCTTTAAAATAGAATGTAAGGAGAATAATTTTCTCTTCGAGGTGGCTATGTTAGATAAAATTGATCGTAAGCTGCTTTCTTTGCTGCAAAGCGACTGCACCCTCTCTTTGCAGGCGCTGGCAGATGCCGTTAATCTGACCACCACACCGTGCTGGAAGCGACTCAAGAAGCTGGAAGATGATGGCATTCTGCTGGGACGTGTGGCGCTGCTGGACCCCGAAAAACTGGGGCTTGGACTGACCGCCTTCGTCCTGATAAAAACGCAGCATCATAGCAGCGAATGGTACAGCCGCTTCGTCACCCAGGTTTCCGACATGCCCGAGGTGCTCGGTTTCTGGCGCATGGCGGGGGAATACGACTATCTGATGCGCGTTCAGGTGGCAGACATGAAGCGCTACGATGATTTTTACAAGCGGCTGGTCAATAGCGTACCGGGCTTGTCCGATGTCACCTCCAGTTTCGCCATGGAACAGATTAAATACACCACAGCGTTACCCATTGAATAACTTCATAAAATATCTTCAGGAAAAGACCGCGTGCGATTATTTGCCCAATTAAGCTGGTACTTTCGTCGGGAGTGGCAACGCTACCTCGGCGCGGTGGCCCTGCTTATTATCATTGCCATTTTGCAACTGATCCCGCCCAAAGTGGTGGGATACGTCGTGGATGGTGTTACGGAACAACATTACACCGCCGCACGGGTGATGATGTGGGTCGGTACGCTGGTGTTGACGGCCGTGGTGGTTTACCTGCTGCGTTATGTCTGGCGCGTGCTGCTGTTCGGCGCGTCCTATCAGCTTGCCGTTGAGCTGCGCGAGGACTTTTACCGCCAGCTGAGCCGCCAGCACCCTGAGTTTTATCTGCGTCACCGTACCGGGGATCTCATCGCCCGCGCCACTAACGATGTGGACCGTGTGGTGTTTGCCGCCGGTGAAGGGGTGTTAACGCTGGTGGATTCCCTGGTGATGGGCTGTGCGGTACTGATTGTGATGTCTACGCAAATTAGCTGGGAGCTCACGCTGCTGGCGCTGCTGCCGATGCCGCTGATGGCGCTGGCGATTAACCGCTACGGCGAGCAGCTCCATGAACGCTTTAAGCTGGCGCAGGCGGCGTTCTCGTCGTTAAACGATCGCACCCAGGAGAGCATGACCAGCATCCGCATGATCAAAGCGTTTGGTCTGGAAGACAGGCAGTCCGCGCTGTTTGCGGCCGACGCCGCCGATACCGGCGCGAAAAACATGCGCGTGGCGCGTATAGACGCCCGCTTTGATCCGACAATTTATATTGCGATTGGCATGGCGAACCTGCTGGCGGTGGGCGGCGGCAGCTGGATGGTGGTGCGAGGCACCATGACCCTCGGGCAGTTAACCAGCTTTGCGATGTACCTCGGGCTGATGATTTGGCCGATGCTGGCGCTGGCCTGGATGTTTAACATCGTTGAACGTGGGAGCGCCGCCTACAGCCGTATCCGCGCCATGCTGGCGGAAGTACCGGTAGTGAACGATGGCAGCGAGCCGGTACCGGAAGGTCCGGGTGTTCTGAAGGCTGATATCCGCGTCTTCATCTACCCGCAAACGGAACATCCGGTGCTTGAAAACGTCAGTTTCACGCTGCGTCCTGGTCAGATGCTGGGCATCTGCGGCCCGACGGGCTCCGGTAAAAGCACCATTCTGTCACTGATTCAGCGCCATTTTGACGTGAGCGAAGGCGATATCCGTTTCCATGACGTCTCCCTGCCACGTCTGCTGCTGGATGACTGGCGCAGCCGCCTGGCGGTCGTCAGCCAGACGCCGTTTTTGTTTTCAGACACCATAGCCAACAATATCGCGCTCGGGTGCCCGACGGCGACACAGGACCAGATCGAGCATGTGGCGCGCTTAGCCAGCGTTCATGAGGATATTCTGCGCCTGCCGCAGGGCTACGACACAGAAGTGGGTGAGCGGGGCGTTATGCTCTCCGGTGGACAAAAACAGCGTATCTCTATTGCCCGCGCGCTGCTGCTGGACGCTGAGATCCTGATTCTGGATGATGCGCTGTCCGCGGTTGACGGGCGTACCGAGCATCAAATTCTGCATAACCTTCGCCAGTGGGGGGAGGGGCGCACGGTCATCATCAGCGCGCACCGTCTGTCGGCCCTTACCGAAGCCAGTGAAATTCTGGTGCTTCAGCACGGGCATATTGCCCAACGTGGTCAACATGAACAGCTCGCCGGGCAGGCCGGCTGGTATCGGGATATGTACCGCTATCAACAGCTTGAAGCTGCGCTGGATGAGGAGGTCACCGATGCGTAAGTTTGGACAGATGTGGCCGACGTTAAAACGGCTGCTCGCCTATGGCTCACCGTGGCGCAAACCGCTTTCCATTGCCGTGCTGTTACTGTGGATCGCCGCGATTGCGGAGGTGACCGGTCCGCTGCTTATCAGCTATTTTATCGATAACATGGTGGCGAAAAGCTATCTGCCGCTGGGGCTGGTGGCGGGGCTGGGTGTGGCGTATGTCGGGCTACAGCTGACGGCGGCGGGGCTGCACTATGCGCAGTCGCTGCTGTTTAACCGGGCCGCCGTGGGCGTGGTCCAGCAGCTACGCACGGATGTGATGGATGCCGCGCTGCGCCAGCCGCTGAGCGAGTTTGATACCCAGCCGGTCGGGCAGGTTATTTCGCGCGTCACCAATGACACCGAGGTGATCCGCGACCTTTATGTGACCGTTGTCGCAACGGTTCTGCGCAGTGCCGCATTGATTGGCGCGATGCTCGTGGCGATGTTCAGTCTGGACTGGCGGATGGCGCTGGTGGCGATCGCTATTTTCCCGGCGGTGCTGATTGTGATGGTAATTTACCAGCGCTACAGCACGCCGATTGTTCGTCGCGTGCGCGCTTACCTTGCAGACATCAATGATGGCTTCAACGAAGTGATCAACGGCATGAGCGTTATCCAGCAGTTTCGCCAGCAGGCGCGTTTTGGCGAGCGGATGGGAGAAGCCAGCCGTTCGCACTATATGGCGCGGATGCAGACGTTACGTCTGGACGGCTTCCTGTTACGCCCGCTGCTGAGCCTCTTCTCTGCACTGGTGCTGTGCGGGCTGTTGATGCTGTTTGGCCTGACGACGCGCGGAACCATTGAGGTGGGAGTGCTGTACGCGTTTATCAGTTACCTTGGCCGTCTTAACGAACCGCTGATTGAACTCACTACGCAGCAATCGATGCTGCAACAGGCGGTAGTCGCGGGTGAGCGTGTGTTTGAGCTGATGGACAGGCCGCGTCAGACCTATGGCGATGATGAACGTCCGCTGGAAAGTGGATCCATAGCGTTTGATCATGTCTCGTTTGCCTACCGCGACGATCAGCTTGTCTTGCAGGATATCAACCTCGAGGTACCGTCGCGCGGTTTTGTCGCCCTGGTTGGGCATACCGGCAGCGGCAAAAGCACGCTCGCCAGTTTGCTGATGGGCTACTATCCGTTGACGCAGGGGGAGATCCGTCTGGATGGACGGCCTCTTTCCGCGCTTAGCCACAACGCGTTGCGTAAAGGCGTCGCGATGGTGCAGCAGGATCCGGTAGTGCTGGCGGATACCTTTTATGCCAACGTGACGCTGGGACGATCTTTCACGCCTGAGCAGGTATGGGAGGTGCTGGAAACGGTGCAGCTGGCAGATCTGGCGCGCGGGTTAAGCGAGGGGATCAATACCCGGCTGGGCGAGCAAGGCAATAACCTCTCTGTCGGGCAAAAGCAGCTCCTGGCGCTGGCGCGCGTGCTGATTGAGACGCCGCAGGTGTTGATTCTGGATGAAGCGACCGCAAGCATCGACTCCGGTACCGAACAGGCGATCCAGCTGGCGCTGGCTGCCGTGCGGGATCGCACTACGCTGGTGGTGATCGCTCACCGCCTCTCAACAATCGTCGATGCCGATACCATTCTGGTGCTGCACCGTGGCCAGGCCGTTGAACGGGGAACGCACAAAGCGCTGCTCGAGGCGAAAGGACGCTACTGGCAGATGTATCAGTTGCAGCTGGCAGGCGACGAGCTGGCCGCCAGCGTGCGCGAGGAGGAGTCGCTCAGCGCCTGATGCACCATAACAAGGCAATGCGCTAACAGTCTTAACCGTTGGTGCAAAACTGAAACGCACCCTGCACTGCCATGGTGCATTTTTTTTCACCCCTTCGCGGCGCATGCGCGCCGCGGCGCTTTCCTCCTCACATTTCACTTCTGGCACACCCTTTGCAATATACCTCTCGTGTTAGCTGCGGCCATTACCGAATTCTGACTGGAGGGGATATATGAAGCTGGTTACGGTGGTAATCAAACCATTCAAACTCGAAGACGTGCGTGAAGCGCTGTCTTCCATGGGTATTCAGGGACTGACTGTCACCGAAGTGAAAGGCTTTGGGCGTCAGAAAGGTCATGCCGAGCTTTATCGCGGGGCGGAATACAGCGTTAACTTCCTGCCAAAAGTGAAGATTGATGTGGCGATTGCCGACGATCAGCTTGATGAGGTGATTGATGTCGTCAGCAAAGCGGCCTACACCGGAAAAATTGGCGACGGCAAAATTTTCGTTGCCGAACTACAGCGCGTCATTCGCATCCGTACCGGCGAATCTGACGAAGCGGCGTTGTAAGTAACTCCTGGCACACAGTGATAGGGATCGAGAAAATGATGAAAGCAACAATGAAAACAGGTCTGGGTTCGCTGGCACTGCTGCCGGGCCTGGCAATGGCTGCACCTGCTGTGGCAGACAAAGCCGATAATGCCTTTATGATGATTTGCACCGCGCTGGTGCTGTTCATGACGATTCCGGGGATCGCGCTGTTTTACGGCGGCCTGATCCGCGGCAAGAACGTACTCTCCATGCTGACGCAGGTTGCCGTCACGTTCGCGCTGGTGTGCGTGCTGTGGGTGGTTTACGGTTACTCGCTGGCCTTCGGGGAGGGCAACGCCTTCTTCGGCAACGTTAACTGGGCGATGCTGAAAAATATCGAACTGACCGCGGTAATGGGCAGCTTCTATCAGTATATTCATGTCGCGTTCCAGGGCTCATTCGCGTGCATCACCGTGGGGCTGATTGTGGGCGCGCTGGCTGAGCGTATCCGCTTCTCTGCGGTACTGATTTTCGTGGTGGTCTGGCTGACGCTCTCCTATGTCCCGATTGCGCATATGGTCTGGGGCGGTGGTCTGTTGGCTTCCCATGGCGCTCTGGACTTTGCGGGCGGCACCGTTGTTCACATCAACGCCGCCGTAGCCGGCCTGGTAGGCGCATACCTGATTGGCAAGCGCGTGGGCTTCGGGAAAGAAGCATTTAAGCCGCACAACCTGCCGATGGTCTTTACCGGCACCGCCATCCTCTACTTTGGCTGGTTCGGCTTCAACGCAGGTTCAGCCAGCGCCGCTAACGAAATCGCCGCGCTGGCCTTCGTGAATACCGTGGTGGCAACTGCCGGGGCCATCCTCTCATGGGTATTTGGCGAGTGGGCCGTTCGCGGCAAGCCATCCCTGCTGGGTGCCTGTTCTGGGGCGATTGCCGGTCTGGTAGGTATTACGCCAGCATGCGGTTACGTGGGCGTGGGCGGCGCATTGCTGATCGGTATCGTCGCGGGTCTGGCGGGGCTGTGGGGCGTTACCGCACTGAAACGTATTCTGCGCGTTGACGATCCGTGTGATGTATTCGGCGTACACGGTGTGTGCGGCATTATCGGCTGTATCATGACCGGTATCTTTGCTGCACAATCTTTGGGCGGCGTGGGTTATGCTGAAGGCGTGACCATGATGCATCAGGTGCTGGTCCAGCTGGAAAGCATCGCGATCACCGTTGTCTGGTCCGGTGTTGTGGCCTTTATCGGTTACAAGCTGGCTGATATGACCGTTGGGCTGCGCGTGCCGGAAGAGCAGGAGCGCGAAGGCCTGGACGTCAACAGCCACGGCGAGAATGCGTACAACGCATAATTTGAGTGCCTTGCCGGGTGGTGGCTTCGCCTTACCCGGCCTGAAAAAGTGAAATTTGCAGGCCCGGTAAGCGTAGCGACCGGGCTTTTTACCTCACCCGCGATTACGCATCACACCTTCCTGCACGGTAGAAGCCACCAGCACACCATCCTGGGTGTAAAACTCCCCGCGAACAAAACCGCGTGCGCTGGACGCAGAGGTACTTTCTACGCTGTAAAGCAGCCACTCGTTCATATCGAAAGGACGATGGAACCACATGGAATGGTCAATCGTGGCGACCTGCATCCCTTTTTCCAGGAATCCCACGCCGTGCGGCTGTAGCGCAACCGGCAGGAAGTTGAAATCCGACGCATAACCCAGCAGATACTGATGCACGCGCAAGTCTGCCGGTACGCTGCCGTTGGCGCGGATCCACACCTGGCGGGTGGGCTCAGCAGTATGCCCCTTCATTGGGTTATGAAATTCGACCGGGCGGATCTCCAGCGGTTTATCGCACAGAAACTTCTCTTTTACCTGCGGCGGCAGCAGATGTGCGAGTGCGCGGGCAATTTCGGTTTCCGATTTCAGATCGTCCGGCGATGGGGCAGACGGCATCTGTTTTTGATGCTCATAGCCCGGCTCTGGCGCCTGGAAGGAGGCGGTCATGTAGAAGATGGGCTTCCCATGCTGGATGGCCGCCACACGGCGAGCGCTGAAGCTTTGGCCGTCACGCAGAACTTCCACGTCGTACACAATCGGTTTAGCGCTGTCACCGGGGCGTAAAAAGTAGCTGTGGAATGAGTGCACCAGACGGTCTGCCGGAACGGTCTCCTTAGCGGCATATAGCGCTTGCCCCACGACCTGGCCCCCAAAAACCTGGCGTAAGCCTAAATCTTCGCTTTGTCCGCGAAAAAGCCCTTCTTCTATTTTTTCCAGGTTCAGCAATGTCAGCAGATTGTTCAGTGCCTGACTCATAGTGGTCCTCAATAAACGCCGTGGCGAAAGATACGCTGAGTATAACGCAGAAACGATAGTGGTCCGATGGGTAGAATTATCTTAATACCTGGGCAAAATTAGGCATAAATCCGTGATTTGTGCCACACTTGTTTACGTTATGTGAATAAAACGACATCGGATGGGATCGATCCCGCCGGTGCATTGATGATAAGGAGACTTCAATGAAACTCGTGCCTATGTTAAGCGGTGTTGCAATGGCGGTGGCGTTGTCCGCCTGTGCGGATAAGAGTGCCGATGTAGCGGTACCAACGGCGACCCCAAACGGGATTAACACCCTTTCACAGCAAGCTATTCGACAGCCTAACGTGTCCGGTACCATCTGGATCAAACAGAAAGTCGCTCTGCCGCCGGACGCGGTTTTAACGGTCACGTTATCCGATGCGTCACTGGCGGATGCACCGTCTAAAGTCCTTGCACAGCGTGCAGTTCGTACAGAGGGTAAACAGGCGCCGTTCAGCTTCGTGCTGCCGTACAACCCGTCTGACGTTCAGCCTAACGCGCGTATCCTCCTGAGCGCGGCGGTAACGATCAACGATAAGCTGGTCTTTATCACCGATACCGTGCAGGAAGCGGTCAACAAAGGGGGCACCAAAATCGACCTGACCCTGGTCCCGGTGCAGCAGACTGAAGTGCCTGTGGCAACGCAGACCAATCAGCCGACCTTGCCTACACCGCCAACACAGTTGTAACTTTCTTTCGCCCTCTTCAGTTTGACGGGAGAGGGCGTCAGTATTCCCAGCGATACTTCTGCATATCTATCTGTCCCGTCCCGGACACCTGTACCCCTTCTGAGAGTAATGCCTGACGCTGGCGCTGCAAGTCTGGCCCGGTGAGGGAAATGGCGCCATGGCGATTAACGACCCGGTGCCATGGTAACGTACTTCCCTCCGGAAGCCTTCTTAGCACGCCGCCAACCTGACGCGCTGCGCGCGGAGAGCCCGCCAGTCGGGCGACTTCCCCATAGGTCGTGACACAGCCTTCCGGAATCGAGGCCACGATTTGCCACACTCGCTGTGGGAAAGAGTCGTGTTCGTCCATTGTTTCTCCAGCGGGAAATCAGCGAAGGGTAATGTTATACGAAGATAAAGAAGATTGTCGGGTCAGTTTGCGCAATAATCCAGCATCCAGTTGCCAGCGGCTTGCAATTGAGGTGCTCCACAGGGATAATGCGCCAGCGCGTTGGTTATCAACGCTCTCAATGGGGGCTCTGTTGGTTCTCCCGCAACGCTACTCTGTTCACCAGGTCAGGTCCGGAAGGAAGCAGCCAGGGCAGACGACGTGGGTGCCGGGATGTAGCTGGCAGGGCCCCCACCCATTTGTGTTCTTCTCTGAAGTTTCCCCCTATATAAACCTTCTCAATTATGTGCCTATTTTGTTCGTGCAATATATCCTTCATTGAACTGAAATAATAATGTCATAAACCTGTAATAATAGACTGTCATTTTATTATCGGGCGTCTTTTTGTTGTCATAAGTAAAAAAATATATATCTGGATAACAAACTTATCTTCGTGTATTAAATTAAACACGTGTTCCGAAAGGATGTGACAATCATGGTAACTGCGGTTTTAAACGTTAAAATTGATGAAGCGCTAAAAGAAAGACTCCGCCACTATGCGGAAGACAATAATGAGAATTTAAGCGTGACCACAGAGAAACTGCTGCTGCTGGCATTTGAAGCAGTAGAAGAGGCGGGAGTATCGGAAGAGGATGTTGATAATCAGCATACGGAAGAAGAGAGCGTAAATCCATTTACTCCTAAAGAAATCAAAGCACTACGTAAACTTCTGAAGAAGAGAAAATGAAACAACAACTATCGACAGCCAGTGATTACAACGAGGCCTGCAATCTGTTACGTTCGGGCTATGTGAAACATGTTCGTCTTGGCTGGAATGTAGGAAGCGATGAGTTCTTTCGAATTGCGTCTGACTGGTGTGATACCGGTGCAAAAATAAAGAAAGAAGGTGAAAATTTCATTATTTCGCTGAAAGGCTTCCCGATTCCTCCTCAACATTAAGTTGTTCTTCATGAAAACAGCTGACTGCATGCGTTACAGTCAGCTGTTTTTATTGTTTCTGGCGAATAATTTACACCAGGCTCCGTTTTACTGGCGGTGTACTTTTATTTAAGGCAAGCCACAGCGGTTTGATACGCAGTAATGCCTCTTCAAGTTCTGGCGAATTGAGTGAGAAGGGCATACGCAGGTAGCGGTCAAACGCGCCTGAAAGCCCAAAGCGCGTGCCGGTGCCCATAATGATGCCTGTCGTTTCCGCACGTGCCGCCAGTTGAGTCGCCAGCATGCCGGGTAGTTCAATCCAGTATGAAAGTCCTCCCTCCGCTTCCTGAAATCGCCATTCGGGGAAATGCTCCCGTAACATCTGGCCGCAGCGGTCACGCCGTTCTGCCAGCATTTGCCGCCGGGCAGGCAGGAAGGTTTCACTGTTTTCGATAAGCCACAGCGTGGCCAGCTGTTCCAGCACCGGAGAGCCCAGATCCAGCGTATCGCGCGTCTGTGCGAGCGTGGCGATAGTGCGGGACGAGGCGCGGATCCAGCCGAGACGAAGCCCACCCCAGAAGCTTTTGCCTGCGGAACCCAGCGTAATCACCGCGGCCTCCGGGTTAAAGGCGGCCAGCGGCGGCGGCGGGGGAGCATCGAACCAGAGATCGACCATGGTTTCATCCACCACCAGCGTGGTGCGGGTTTGCGCGGCGATGTCGGTTATGGTCTGACGCGTCGCGGCATCCATGCAGCGCCCGGTCGGATTATGAAAATCCGGCATTAGATAGGCCAGACGCGGGGCTGTCTGGGCAAGCGTTGCGGCAAAACCATCGGTATCCCAACCCGTTTCTGGCAGCGAGACGCCCACGGGCCGGCATTGCGCCCCCTGAATCGCGGCTATCGCCAGCGGGTAGGTGGGATGATCCACCACCACGCGATCCCCGGGCCCGGTCATCATTCTTAAGATCAGGGCGAAGCCGCTGACGGCACCGTTCACCACCATCACTTCGTCTGCCCGGGTGGGCAGACCGCGTGCGGTGTAGCGGGCGGCGATAGCTTCACGCAGCGCTGGAAGCCCAAGCTGATCGTACCCGGTCAGCGCCAGATTCGGCGTAATGGTCGTCAGCGCGTGGGTGTAGGCCTGATGGATCTCTGGCCCTGCGTTGAGCGCGGCGGTTGAGAGATCCAGCGCCGCGCTGGCAGTGGAAAGCGTGGGCACGGCCCGGCTGTCTGGCAGGATCGCCCGGGAACCGCTGCCGTGACGGCTCTCCAGAAAACCCTCTTCACGCAGATGCGCCAGCGCGCTGCTGATGGTGGTGCGGCTGACGTCCAGTGCGGCGGCCAGTTCCCGCTCTCCGGGCAGGCGCGTGTTTAGCGCCAGCCTGCCATCCAGAATTAACAGGCGTAACGCGTCAGCCAGCTGGCGCCACCGCGGGGTGCGGGAAGAGGTTTGTTGCCAGTGCCCTAACAGGCGAACCAGAGACTGGCTTCCAAAACGACGTGATGACATGTGCAGTCCACTATTTGAAAACTGGACATTAATCATAGTGCCATTTTCAGCGAAGATGGAAGCTGGTTCTTCGGAGAAGAGAAAATGGTGCGTCGTCTGGTACAACTTTATGTCGGTTTAGCCCTTTACGGACTTTCAACCGCGATGTTTATTCGTTCGGATCTGGGTGTTGATCCCTGGAATGTTTTTCACCTTGGCGTCGCCATCCAGGCCGGAATGAGCATCGGCACGGTGATGATTTTAACCGGGGCTGCGGTGCTGCTGCTATGGATCCCGCTGCGTCAGCTTCCGGGGCTGGGTACGGTCAGTAACGTGATTTGTATTGGCCTGGCGGCAGATGCGTCAATGGCATTGATCCCGGAACTCACCTCGCTGCCCGTGCGCATCACCCTGCTGGTTTCCGGCATTGTGGTTAACGCCCTTGCCACCGGAATGTATATCGGCGCGGGTTTTGGCGCAGGCCCGCGCGACGGTCTGATGACCGGCATACACGCCCGGCTGGGCTGGTCGATCCGCAGCGTGCGTACCGCAATCGAGGTGACCGTGTTGATCGTCGGCTATCTCCTCGGGGGAGCGTTTGGCGTCGGAACCGTGCTATATGCGTTAACCATCGGCCCGCTGATCCAGCTTTGTTTGCCGTGGTTTCGCCAGAGACCGCGCATGCAGAAAGCCGCGCAGCCGGAGCGGATTGCTTAATTTTGCGAAGCGCTCACAGGCTATAATGGCGTAACTGTGTCAGAATAGTGAATACCTTTTACGACGCCAGAATCTATGAAAGCGATCACTCTTTATGACGTTGCCCGCGTAGCGGGCGTTTCTTATCAGACCGTTTCCCGGGTGATTAACGACGCGGAACACGTTTCTGCCCGTACGCGGGAAAAGGTCCGACAGGCCATGGCGGCGCTACACTATGTACCTAACCGTGGCGCGCAGCAGCTGGCCGGAAAACGCACCCGCACGCTGGGGCTGATGACCAGCGATCTGGCGCTGCATGCGCCGTCGCAAATCGCCTCAGCTGTAAAATCCCGGGCAGTGGAGCAGGGGGCTGGCGTGCTCATCTCTATGGTGGAGCAGCCCGCGCAGTGTCAGGCTGCTTTGCAGGAGTTACTGGCGCAGCGCGTGGAGGCGCTGCTGGTGAACGTTCCGCTGGAAGATGCTCAGGCAGAAATGCTTCAGGAAATGGCCTCGCCGACCCCGGTTCTTTTTCTTGATGTTTCCCCCACAGCTCGGGTTAACAGCCTCGTTTTCAATGCTGAACAGGGCGCTGGCTTGGGGGCGGAGCATCTGCTTTCGCTGGGGCACCGGCGAATTGCGCTGCTCGCCGGGCCGGAAAGTTCTGTCTCTGCCCGGGCTCGCCTGGCGGGATGGAAAACTACGCTGGCTCAGGCTGGCGTGGAGGCGTTTGCGGTGGCGCAGGGCGACTGGAGCGCGGCTTCAGGCTACGAGAAAGGGCATCAGCTCCTGGCGGGCGCACAGCTGCCGGAGGCGATCCTTGTGGCGAACGATCAGATGGCGCTTGGCGTTTTACGCGCCTGTGCGGAAAAAGGCGTTGCGGTACCGGGGCAGATCTCGGTTGTCGGGTTTGATGATACGGCTGACAGCGCGTGGTTTTCCCCTCCGCTGACCACCGTTCGGCAGGCGTTCCGCGAGGCCGGTGAACGCAGCGTGGAGTGGCTCCTGGCAACAGCCCGTCACGCCGAACCCTGGCAACAACAACTTCCCGTTACGTTGATCGTTCGTCATTCCACCGCGCCGCGCGCCGTACAACAGGCCGATCGTGAAGAGCTGGCGCAACAGCTAAGAACGCTGGCGCTGCTGGCGGAGAAACTGGCGCGCAGCTAGCGCTTTTGTGATCGTGCTCGCCTGGTGACGATCAAAGTCTTTACCGCCACCGTTTACCAGGGCATGTTGACTAAAATTGTGAGCGCTTCGCAAAGAGGTTGATATGTCTTCTACATTGCCGCTGACCCTCAGCGCAATTCTGGCTCGTCGTGACTGGGAAAACCCGGGCGTGACGCAGTGGAATCGTCTGGCCGCACACGCGCCTTTTCATAGCTGGCGCGATGAAACCCTCGCCCGGGAGGATAAGCCTTCGCTGAGCAAGCGTCTGCTTAACGGCATCTGGCGATTCAGCTTTTTCCCGGCACCAGAGCAGGTGCCCGAGGCATGGGTAACGGACGATCTGTCTGATGCCGTTGAGATGCCCGTGCCGTCGAACTGGCAGATGGAGGGATTTGATACCCCCATCTACACCAACGTCACCTATCCGATAAATGTGAACCCGCCCTATGTTCCGGCTGAAAACCCAACCGGTTGTTACTCGCTCACATTTGAGATGGATGATGCCTGGCTGCTCAGCGGGCAAAACCGCATTATCTTTGATGGGGTGAATTCAGCTTTTCATCTGTGGTGTAACGGCCAGTGGATAGGCTATTCCCAGGACAGCCGTCTGCCTGCGGAGTTCGACCTCAGCGCGGTGCTGCGACCGGGGCAGAACCGCCTGGCGGTGATGGTGTTACGCTGGTGCGACGGAAGCTACCTTGAAGATCAGGACATGTGGCGGATGAGCGGCATTTTCCGTGACGTCTCGCTGCTGCACAAGCCGGAAACGCAGATTGCCGATTATCAGATCGTGACCGATCTGAATGCCGAATGCGATCGGGCGCTGCTCCAGGTTGACGTTGCGCTGGAAGGCTTACGCTATGCCGAATGCGAGGTGGCGTTTACCCTGTGGCGTAACGGCGAAGCCTGCGCGCAAATCACGCAACAGCCCGGATCGGCCATCGTGGACGAACGCGGCAGTTGGGCGGAGCGGCTCACGGTGGCGATACCCGTGAACAATCCCGCGCTGTGGAGCGCTGAAACACCGGAACGCTATCGTTTGACCATGTCGCTTCGGGATGTGCAGGGCAACATGCTGGAGACTGAAGCCTGCGATGTCGGTTTCAGACGCGTCGAAATCAGCAACGGCCTGCTGAAGCTTAACGGCAAACCGCTGCTGATCCGCGGCGTGAACCGTCATGAACATCATCCTGAGAAGGGGCAGGTGATGGATGAGGCGACCATGCGCCGCGACATCGAACTGATGAAGCAGCATAACTTCAATGCCGTGCGCTGCTCGCATTATCCGAATCACCCTCTGTGGTACACGCTTTGCGATCGCTACGGCCTGTACGTGGTCGATGAGGCGAATATTGAAACCCATGGCATGGTGCCGATGAGCCGCCTGGCGGACGATCCGCGCTGGCTGCCTGCCATGATCGAACGCGTCACGCGTATGGTGCAGCGGGACCGGAATCATCCGTCCATCATCATCTGGTCCCTGGGGAATGAGTCCGGGCATGGGGCGAATCACGATGCGCTGTACCGCTGGCTGAAAACCACCGATCCCACGCGGCCGGTGCAGTACGAAGGCGGGGGGGCCAGTACGGCGGCAACTGATATTATTTGCCCGATGTATGCCCGCGTCGATCAGGATCAGCCGTTCCCGGCGGTGCCAAAGTGGTCGATTAAAAAATGGATTGGTATGCCGGACGAAACCCGTCCGCTGATCCTGTGCGAGTATGCCCACGCGATGGGTAACAGCTTTGGCGGCTTTGCCAGCTACTGGCAGGCATTCCGCAGCCATCCCCGGTTGCAGGGCGGCTTTGTCTGGGACTGGCTCGATCAGGCACTGACGAAAAAAGCGGAAGACGGCACGGCATTCTGGGCCTACGGCGGCGATTTTGGCGATAAGCCCAACGACCGTCAGTTCTGCCTCAACGGGCTGGTGTTTCCCGATCGCACTCCGCATCCCGCCCTTTACGAGGCGCAGCGTGCCCAGCAGTTCTTTACCTTTACGCTGGTGAGCACCGTTCCGCTGGTCGTCGAGATCCAGAGCGATTATCTGTTCCGTCATACTGACAACGAGAGTCTGCGATGGTCGGTGGCGCGTGACGGTGCGGTGTTGGCTTCCGGCGAAATAACCCTTTCTGTTGCGCCCCAGGGAACACAGCGCGTTGAGATCCCGCAGACTGAATTGGGCGCTGAACCGGGCGAGGTCTGGCTCAACGTGGAGATCGTTCAGCCGCAGGCCACGCCGTGGTCGCCGTCCGGCCACCGTTGTGCCTGGGATCAGTGGCCGCTCCCGGCTCCGCTGTACCTTACGCCACCGAAAGCAGACGGAACCCCACCACAGTTAACGGTGCAGGAAGAGGTGCTGGACATCACTCATCAGCAGCAGCGCTGGCAGTTTAGCCGTCTCACCGGCAACCTGACCCAGTGGTGGAACGCGGGCGCTGAAACGCTCCGTTCCCCGCTAACGGATAGCTTTACCCGGGCGCCGCTGGATAATGACATTGGCGTCAGCGAGGCGACCCGCATCGATCCGAACGCGTGGGTGGAACGCTGGAAAGCGGCAGGGATGTATGAGATATCCTCGCGCCTTATCCAGTGTGAAGCGGAACAGCATGCCCGTGAGGTGGTGGTGACCACGCAGCACGTCTGGGAGCATCAGGGTAAAGCGCTGTTTATCAGCTACAAGGTCTGGCGGATTGATGACCACGGGTTACTGCACGGTGATGTGCAGGTGACGGTGGCGTCTGACATTCCTGAACCCGCTCGCGTGGGCCTGAGCGTTATGCTGGCGGATATCCCGCAAACGGTGCGCTGGCTGGGGCTGGGCCCGCTGGAGAACTATCCGGACAGAAAACTGGCGGCGCAGCGGGGGCGCTGGGCGTTACCGCTGGACGCCATGCAGACGCCGTATATCTTCCCGACGGAGAACGGTTTACGCTGCGACACCCGTGAGCTGACGTTTGGCTCACATCACTTCCAGGGACAGTTCCATTTCTCCCTGAGCCGTTACAGCCAGCAGCAACTGCATACGACAACGCATCAGCACTTGCTGCGGGAAGAGGCTGGCTGCTGGTTGAATCTTGATGCCTTCCACATGGGCGTGGGGGGGGACGACTCATGGAGCCCGAGCGTAGCTCCCGCCTTCATTCTGCAAAACCGTCGGCTGCGCTACACGTTTTGCTGGCAGCAGAACGGCTGAGCCGATACGTGCGGCCACTGCCGTGGCCGCACGTAACACCGCGTAATGGGTTTATTTCCTGAGGTTGTGCTCGGCCCAGCGAATGAAATCTTCTTTAGGCAGCGCCTTGCTGAAATACCAGCCCTGTCCGTACTGCACGCCGTGGCGATGCAACCATTCGAGCTGCCCTTCAGTTTCAATGCCTTCTGCGACCATCGCCAGCTTAAGCGATTTGGCCATTTCGATGATGTGGGGAGTCACGTTCTTATACTCCAGCGCGTCCACAAAGGATTTATCAATCTTCAGGGTATCGACATCAAGATCCTGCAAATAGCTCAGGCTGGAGTAACCCGTACCAAAATCATCAATGTAGATGGCATGCCCGGAGCGCCGAAACGCAGCGATGGCAGGGGCGCTGACGGCAGGATCGGCAAAGCCGCGCTCGGTCAATTCAAGGGCGATCTGGCGCGGGTGGACGCCCCATTTGTTGAGCAATTGACTCAGCAGGCGAGGCAGCTCGGGGGACGTTAAATCGGCTGGCGAAAGGTTGACAGAAATGTGCAGTTCCGGGTGATGATGCAGCCAGGCACCTAAATCCTCAAACACCTTATTCACCACCAGCTGTGTCAGCGTTGAAATAAGCCCCGTCTGCTCCGCCAGGGGAACAAAGAGATTAGGCGACAGGTCACTGCCATCTGGCTGCGGCCAGCGCATCAGCGCTTCTGCACCCACCAGTTTTCCACTGCATAGCGCCACAATGGGCTGATAGTAAACCTCGATCTCCCGGTTGTTGATCGCGTCGATCAGCCGGTTACGCGGGGAAAGCAAACGGCGGAGGATGCGAAGCACAATAAGGGCTGCAACCAGGCTTATCAGTATGCCTGCCGGTAGCCAGATGATCAGCTGCTGATGCCAGGATGCCGCGAGCGGTTTTAACGATGCCCAGGCAATAACCGTAAGCCCCAGTTCTGGCACCGGTTTCAACACGTACATCGAGCCGTTGTATTGCACGCGCTTAACGTCCTGCTGCTCCTTAACGACAGAAAGAATATACGGGTCGAGAATATTGCTTCTGGCAAATATCCGATGGGTTTCGCTTCCCACCAGGGCGGCATCCATCGAAATGTCACCGAACGGGACAACATCCACAAGCGACGCCGGATCGACCATTACCAGATAATGTCCTTTCCCCAGAACGGCCATATAACGGTGAATGCCGAGGTCGTTTTGCGAGGTGAGCCACGCGCTATATCCGTCTGCGGTGATCCGCATCGGGGGCGGTAAGATCGCCGTATTACTGGATTGTTCCAGAGAGGAGCAGAGCGGCTTCAGGTTATCGATATACATCACTTCCTGAATATAGCGCCATGAGAACGCGACACGACGCATTTCGCGTAAGTGCGGAGGAGTGCAGGGCGGGGCGTTGAACAACTGTAGGTGCGTGAGCGCCTGTTTTGCCTGCGCAACGACTCTGTCGGTACGGATCAGGGCGCGCGAGGCATATCTGTCCAGTGCATCCACAAATTTCGCCTCTGCCTGACGATGCGCCAGCCAGATACTGAGGCACACAGGGACCAGCACAGAGAAGATCAGTACGCCTGTCACCAGGCTGACCAGATGTCGGGTTCGCATGCTGCTGTATCCTTTCCATATGCCCGACCAGGGCATGGAGTTTGCGCGCCAGATGAAAAATTTTTTATCGCTAAATGATATAGTTATAGCATGTAACAGTCTCTCGCAGTATTTGAAAACCTTTCAAAAACAGGCTGTGCGTCACAGGGGTTGTTTTTGCAGCAAAGCTCAGATAGTATTTTGTTATGTTATAACAATACATGAAGGCCAGAGATGAAACCGAATATCCATCCAACCTATCGCACCGTTGTGTTTCACGACACCACGGCTAATGAATATTTTAAAGTTGGCTCAACGATTAAGACAGACCGTGAAATTGAACTTGAGGGGAAAACGTATCCCTACGTTACTCTTGATGTCTCCTCTAAATCACATCCGTTTTATACCGGGAAGCAGAAGACCTTCTCGACGGATGGCAGCGCGGCACGCTTCCGCAAGCGTTTTGGTGGCTTTCTTGATGCGAAGCGAGGCTAATCATGCAGGTGCTTAACTCATTGCGCAGTGCAAAACAGCGTCACCCGGATTGCCAGATAGTCAAACGCAAGGGACGCTTATACGTGATTTGCAAATCTAACCCGCGCTTTAAGGCGGTGCAGGGGCGTAAAAAAAGACGCTAGACGCGCGTTTCTCGCCAGCTTTCCAGGGATCTTTTCTGTTTGCCATCGACGGTAAAATTGTCGGTGGCAAGCCAGCTTTCAAACGCGCTCGCCAGCGCTGACCACTCTTTGTCGAGAATTGAAAACCAGTCGGTGTCCCGGTTTCGGCCTTTAATGACCAGCGCCTGGCGAAAACGCCCTTCAAACTGAAACCCAAGACGCAGGGCCGCTTTGCGGGAGGGTTCGTTCAGGCTGTTGCACTTCCATTCATAACGTCGGTAGCCCAGGGTATCGAACACGTACCGCATCAGCAGATACTGCGCTTCTGTCGACATGGGCGTGCGGCTTAACAGTGACGAGAAGTGAACATGTCCCACTTCTACAACGCCGTTTTTAGGATCGATCCGCATAAGGGACAGCGTCCCGACAGGAGATTGGGTCTGGTTATCGATAACGCTAAAGTGGATGGGATCGGATAATTTGCTCACGCTCGCTACCCATTCGGCAAACTCCACTGCGGTGGCATCGGGTTCACGCAGCAGCCACGTCCAGCTTCGGGTATCTCCGGCCAGGGAATACGCAGAGAACAACGCGTGGGCATGCTCCACGCGCAGCGGCTCAAGCCGACAATAGCGACCCTGAAGTACCATCCGGGACGGGTGCGGGCGAGGCTGCCAGTCGGTAAGGCTTTCCCCTACAGGTTGTCCAAACTCATTGAATACACTCATCTTTATTTCCACGATGTTGAAAAGATCTCCAGATTAGTGAATTACTGGTTCCTTAAAAAGAACCACCAGGCTATGTTTTGCTGGTACCACGAGGAGGTAAAGATGAATATACCGGGTGATGAGCTATACACCCTGCTCCATGCTGCGCTGAAAAAACGTGGGGAAGAAACGCTCCAGCGCGCGCTCTACCTTGCTTTGCGGGAGGCCATACTGTGCGGAAGGCTTCGGTCCGGCAGTCATTTGCCCGGCTCGCGAACGCTGGCGCAGCAGATCTCGGTGTCCCGAAACACCGTTAATGCGGCGCTGGACCAGCTCACGCTCGAAGGTTATTTGCTGCGTAGCCGCCAGGGTACGCGGGTGGGGCAATTCGCTCATCGTACGATTGCCCGGACATTACCGGACCCGGACGTCAGGCTGACAAAACGTGTTGCCCTGCTGCCCGAGCCTGTGCCGCGCGACACTCCGGTGATGGCATTTACGCCAGGAACGCCTGCCATCAACTATTTCCCCTTGCCGCTGTGGCGGCGGTTATACGATCGCGTCCTGCGCGAGGAGGGGAGCGCCCTGTTAGGGTATGGCGACCCGGCCGGCGAGCCGACGCTACGGGCCGCCATTGCCCGCCATCTTGCGCTCTCCCGCGGCATTGACTGCGATGCCAGCCAGATTGTGATAACCGAAGGGGCACTGGAGGGCGTCAATCTGTGCACGATGCTGTTAAGCGAGCCGGGGGATGTCGCCTGGGTTGAAAATCCCGGCTATAGCGGCGCTAAAAGCGCTTTCGTCAAAACCGGCCTGGCGATGAGCGGCATACCGGTTGATGACGAGGGAATGTGCTGGGAAGGGTTGTGTGCGCCTTCACCCACGCTGATTTTTACCTCGCCATCGCATCAGTTCCCTTACGGAAGCGTGCTCAGCGCGCGGCGGCGTCTGGCGCTGCTGGAACTGGCCCGGCAGCACAGCGCGTGGATCATTGAGGACGATTACGACAGCGAATTCCGTTATGCCGGTGAGCCCGTACCGGCGATGCTGGGAATGGTCAACAATGCGCCCGTTGTGTATCTGGGGACGTTCAGCAAAACGCTGTTTCCGTCGCTCAGAATGGGGTTCATGGTATTACCGCCAGCGCTGGCGAAGGCAGCGCGTCCGGCCATCGGCTCGCTGCTGCGCGGCGGGCATCGCGCTGAACAGCGCACCCTGGCGCTATTTATTGAGGAAGGCCACTATGCGCGACATCTTGCCGCCATGCGCCGACTTTATCGTAAGCGATACCGCCAGCTGCGGGAGGTGCTAAGTGCAGAGCTTCATACGCCGCACCGTGTTCTTGCCGGAGAAGGAGGGATGCACCTGGCGCTGGCGATTGACGGTATCGACGACCAGCGGCTGGTGGAGCAGGCAAGAGCGTTTCAGCTGGCACCCGCTGCACTGAGCGGGTACTACCTTGAGACGACGCAGGGGCAAACCGGTCTGGTTTTAGGTTACGGCAATACCTCTGCTTCGCAGTTTGCGCCGGGTATTCGACGTCTTCAGGCGCTCATTACACAGCAGCGGGGCGGGAAAGGGTAAAGACATCATAAAAAGAGAGCTGGCCCTTGGTGAGGACCATTTTCTGCAACTTCTCTTTTTGCCCGGCTTCGACAGCCGGCGAGTGCAGGATGCTGTCGATCAGCTCCTTCGGCACGTAACGCGTGTTGTACCACTCCCCGTTGTAGCAGACGCGGAAATCGAGTACGTCGATATCTTCATACCGGTAACGCGGATTGACGTCGAAAAAGAAAAACGCGTTAAACACCACGAACAGCACAACCAGCAGCCAGACGGAATCGACCAGCGTTTCAGACTTCAGCATGACGATAAGCGTTGCCAGCCAGGCGGCGTACATGGCGACGAACAATCCGGGATGATTGCGAATAAAGCTGATGCTAAAGCGCGGACGATTGTCGCGCTTTTCGCGGGTATTGAGCTCGTCGATGGTGGCGGTAAGCAGGCGCTGTATCTCTGTCATTTTTTGCCTTTATGATTGTTAAAAATACAGGTGATCTGCCTATTTTATGAGAGGGGTTTATGCGATGAAAGTAACAGTTATGCCAGGAAAAAGCATAACAGTTACTCAGGATGCGCTTAGATCATTTTAATGATTTTCGCCGGATTCCCGCCCACTACCGCATTGGCCGGCACGTCTTTGGTCACTACCGCGCCGGAAGCGATAACCGCATTATCGCCAATGGTCACGCCCGGATTAATCACCGCGCGTCCGCCGATCCAGACGTTATGGCCTATGGTGACCGATTTACCGTACTCCAGCCCGCTGTTACGTTCGGTCGCGTCCAGAGGATGCGTGGCCGTATAAATGTGCACCCCCGGTGCGAGCATACAGTTATCGCCAATGCGGATAGGGCAGACGTCCAGCATGACGCAGTCGAAGTTGGCGTAAAAATTGTTGCCCAGATAGATGTTATAGCCGTAGTCGCAGCGGAAACTCGGCTCAATATAAGCGCCTTCGCTTTGACCCAGCAGGTCAGATAATAAGGCGCGACGTTCGGCCTTCTCATCGGGTGCGGTATGGTTATAGCGGTGAACAATATGACGAGCGCGTAAACGGTCAGCCCTCAGCGTGTCATCGCCGGGGCGATAATATTCACCGGCAATCATCTTCTGTTTTTCTTCACTCATGGGAACCTCTCTGGAATCGTTTTACGTAGCGTAAAGAGGATTAGCCAGAAAGGGAACGTTCCCTAAAAGTGACTGTGACAGGAGTCACAACATTCTTGCGTATAAATACGTTTTATACGGGGACCTGGCGTTTGCACTTGAAGCGTAATACGAAAGGTAAATTCAGCTTAACAACGGGCGTAGTGCCTTTAAGTCTCTCTTCAACGACTAACGAACAAATTTCCATACCGAAGAGGGGATCTTGTCATAGAGTTTATTCATGGTCAGTTCAGCAAGACGATGGTCGGCAGCTGAATAAAATACCGCCAGTTCATTATCAGACAGCTCGTATTTATTTTTCTCAATAACACGTTCGAGCGTGTCAATTGACTGACAGCGTCGCAGGCGCATCAAATAATCGACTTTAGTTAATGGTTTATCAGACATAAAATTCACCTTAGTATTTGTAATAATTTTAACAGGAAAGACTAACCGGATTAGCTCTGCTGACATTCGTGAAGCAGCGAAATAGACGGTTTCCTGATTTACGCCATTTCTGCAAATCCTGTGCGTTAATGCCGTAGCTGCTGAACAACATAAAGGTGTCGTCCAGGTATTCATCAATTTGCTCTATCAACTTATTATCTTCATTGTACTTAATTTTATAATTAAGTGCGAAGGTTGCGATATGCTCGATCAGCTCATTAAGCTGTAAATTGATAGCAGACGTTGGATCGTTCACCCAGCCATGGTTACTTTCTTCAAGATTGGCAAGGCAGTCATGGTACAAGGATTCGCAGAGAAATTTCAACTGCGCGATATCATGCCTTTTTGGCGAGTACTCGTCCATAGCGCATCCCCTTCTGAGTGATTTTTTACTCACCGAACATCATGTCGGGATGGATACAACTTGCTTAGCCACACGGGAGCTGTGTTCCTGATAACACTAACTATAAGCCACTCTGATCAGGATTTCACCGCGCTATTACGAAAAATTACAATTAAAACGTTTCCTTGCGAGCGCTTACGCAAATGTGACCTCAGACGCGAACACTTTTATCAAGAGAAACCCTTTTTTTCATCCGTTCCTTAAGATTCATTGAGTTAGCGCAATGTTTCATTTGAAGTCCGGATTCAGATGTCTTCGGCATTTACGATGATTTAGGATTTGTCCGAATATTTTAGGCGATGAATTGATATTAAAAGAATGCTGAATTCTACGATTAGCTTATCGGATTATTATGATAAGTCTTATCAGGACGGGTGAAAATAAATAAAACGACAATAAGACTATTTTATGAATTTTTCTGAAAATGAAAAAGGCCGCAAATGCGGCCTTTTTATCATGTGAAACCGGTATCAGTGATGTTCTACCGAATGATTGTGCTCCACATCTTCATTTTTGCGGCTAAAGCGGCGACGTACCACCACGAAGAACACCGGTACAAAGAAGATGGCGAGAACGGTCGCAGTGACCATACCACCCATTACACCGGTACCTACCGCGTTCTGTGCGCCGGAGCCTGCGCCTGAGCTGATAACCAGCGGCATAACGCCGAGGATAAACGCCAGGGACGTCATCAGGATTGGACGCAGACGCATACGAACGGCTTCAAGCGTTGCTTCAATCAGGCCTTTACCTTCTTTCTCCATCAGATCTTTGGCGAATTCGACGATAAGTATCGCGTTCTTCGCCGACAAGCCAATGGTTGTCAGCAGGCCCACCTGGAAGTAAACGTCGTTAGTCAGCCCACGGAAGGTTGCGGCAAGCAGCGCACCGATAACCCCCAGCGGAACCACGAGCATAACGGAGAACGGAATCGACCAGCTCTCATACAATGCCGCCAGACACAGGAACACCACAATCAGTGAAATGGCGTACAGGGCAGGGGCCTGGTTACCGGACAGACGTTCCTGATAGGACATACCGGTCCAGTCGTAGCCAATACCCGCAGGCAGTTTGCTGGCCAACTCTTCCATCAGGTTCATGGCTTCACCGGTGCTTCGGCCCGGCGCCGCCTGACCGAGGATCTCCATCGATGGCAAGCCGTTATAACGCTCCAGACGCGGCGAACCGTATTCCCAGCGCGAAGTTGAGAAGGCTGAGAACGGCACCATCTGGCCATCGCTGCCGCGAACGTACCAGTTGTTGATATCGTTCGGCAGCATACGGTATTGCGCTTCGGACATGACGTACACTTTCTTCACGCGACCACGGTCGATGAAGTCGTTGACGTAGCTGCCACCCCAGGCTGCACCCAGCGTGGTATTGATGTCACTGATGGACACACCCAGCGCCTGTGCTTTTTCCTGGTCGATATCGATCTTGTACTGCGGCGTATCTTCCAGACCGTTAGGACGCACGCCCACCAGCAGGTCAGGGTGTTTAGCCACCTCGCCAAATAGCTGGTTACGCGCCTGAGTCAGTTTTTCGTGGCCCAGACCGCCCTGGTCAATCAGCTGGAAGTCGAAGCCGGTCGCCGTACCCAGTTCAACAATCGCTGGCAGGTTAAAGGCGAAGACCATCGCATCTTTAATCTGTGAGAAGGTACCCATGGCCCGGTTGGTAATGGCTTCAACTTTGTTCTCATCACCCGGGCGTTCGGACCAGTCTTTCAGAGAAACGAAGGCAATACCGGTGTTCTGACCACGACCCGCGAAGCCAAAGCCGTTAACCGCAAACACGGATTCGACGTTGTCTTTCTCTTTGGTCAGGAAGTAGTCGGTCATCTCATCCAGCACTTTTTGCGTACGTTCTTGCGTCGCACCCGCCGGAAGCTGAGCCATGCTCAGGAACACGCCCTGGTCTTCATCTGGCAGGAACGAGCTTGGCAGACGAACAAACAGGAAAGCCATGCCCACCACGATGATGATATAGAGCAGCAGATAACGACCGGTGCTGCGCAGGATGTTCCCCACGCTGTCGGTGTAGTGATGCGTACTCTTATCAAACATGCGGTTAAACCAGCCGAAGAACCCTTTGTGCTCGCCGTGGCCACCTTTCTTAATCGGCTTCAGCATGGTCGCACACAGGGCTGGCGTCAGGATCAGGGCTACCAGCACCGACAGCGCCATCGCGGAAACGATGGTAATAGAGAACTGACGGTAAATCGCACCGGTTGAACCCCCGAAAAAGGCCATCGGGATAAATACCGCAGACAGAACCATCGCGATACCGACCAGCGCGCCCTGGATCTGGCCCATTGATTTACGGGTTGCTTCCTTCGGCGGCAGGCCTTCTTCCGCCATCACACGCTCAACGTTTTCGACCACTACGATGGCGTCATCCACCAGCAGGCCGATGGCGAGCACCATCCCGAACATCGTCAGGGTGTTTATCGAATAGCCAAATATCGCCAGAACCGCGAAGGTGCCGAGCAGTACAACCGGCACGGCGATGGTTGGGATCAGCGTTGCGCGGAAGTTTTGCAGGAACAGGTACATTACCAGGAAGACGAGGATGATCGCCTCAACCAGGGTTTTTACCACTTCGTGAATCGAAATTTTAACGAACGGCGTGGTGTCATACGGGTAAACAATTTTCAGACCTGACGGGAAGAAAGGTTCCATCTTCTTCAGTTCTGCACGGATAGCCGTCGCGGTGTCCAGGGCGTTCGCCCCAGTCGCCAGTTTGATACCTAAACCGGAAGCCGGTTTACCGTTGAACTTCGCAATAACGTCGTAGTTCTCGCCACCCAGCTCCACTTTCGCCACGTCACGCAGGCGAACCTGCGAACCGTCCTGATTCACCTTCAGCAGAATTTTACTGAACTCATCCGCCGAGGTCAGACGCGTTTGCGCGATGATAGACGCATTAAGCTGCTGACCTTTCACCGGCGGCGTGCCGCCTAACTGACCGGCTGCAACCTGGGCGTTTTGCGCTTTAATTGCGCTGATCACGTCAACCGGGGTCAGCTGGAAGTTGTTCAGCTTATTCGGATCCATCCAGATACGCATCGCGTACTGTGAACCGAACAGCTGAACGTCACCCACACCAGACGTACGGCTGATGGCGTCCTTCATGTTGGCGCCCACGTAGTCGGAAATATCTTCCTGCGTCATGGTGCCATCGGTGTTAATCACGCCGACAACCATCAGGAAGCTACTGGACGATTTCTCGACGCTCACACCCTGTTGTTGCACTTCCTGCGGCAGCAGGGGCATCGCCAGCTGCAGTTTGTTCTGCACCTGAACCTGCGCAATGTCCGCATCCGTACCGGATTCAAAGGTCAGGGTAATCTGAACTGTACCGGTTGAGTCACTGTTTGAGGACATGTACATCAGGTTATCGATACCGTTCATGTTCTGTTCGATAACCTGCGTAACGGTGTCCTGCACCGTTTTGGCATCAGCGCCCGGGTAGGTTGCGGAGATCGTCACTGCCGGCGGCGCAATCGTTGGATATTGCGCAACAGGCAGCTTCAGGATCGCAAGTCCCCCGGCCAGCATGATGATAATGGCGATCACCCACGCAAATATGGGGCGATCGATAAAGAAATTAGGCATGTCTTAACGGCTCCTGTTTAAGTTAAGACTTGGTTTGTTCTGACTGGCCAGCGGCCGATGCTTGTTGTTTGTCGTCAGATTTCACTTCCTGAGCTTTGACCTGCGCGCCAGGACGAACTTTTTGCAAACCAGTAATAATCACGCGATCGCCATCTTTCAGACCTTCCGTTACCAGCCACTTGTCGCCAATCGCCTGCGTTGCAGTGATATTGCGTGTTTCGACTTTGTTATCGGCACCTACAACCAGCGCGCTCGCATCGCCGCGTGGCGTACGGGTCACACCTTGCTGCGGAACCAGAATGGCGCTTGGGTTAGTCCCTTCTTCAAGACGGGCGCGTACGAACATACCCGGCAGCAGGGTTTTATCCGGATTCGGGAAAATAGCCCGGATGGTGATAGAGCCGGTGGTCTGATCGACGGTCACATCAGAAAATTCCAGTGTGCCTGTCTGTGAGAACTTGATACCGTCGTTGGTAACCAGTTCAACTTTGGCTTTACCGTTTTCCTGTTTCAGTTGTCCGCTGGCAAGCTCCTGTTTGAGACGCAGGAAATCGTTGCTGGACTGTGTAACGTCAACGTAGATCGGGTCAAGCTGCTGCACGGTGGCCAGCGCGTTGGTTTGACCGTTCTGCACCAGCGCACCTTCGGTGACGGCTGATTTACCAATCCGACCGCTGATAGGGGAGGTCACTTTGGTGTAGGCGAGGTTAATACGCGCGGTTTCTACCGCCGCTTTCGCCGCCACAACGGCTGCATTGGCTTGCTGTGCATCGGCCAGGGCAGAATCGTAATCCTGTTGGCTGATGTACTGCGTGCCGAGCAGTTTCTTGTAACGATTCAACGTCAGTTGCGAAATTTTGGCTGCCGCTTCTGCTTTCGCCAGATCGCCTTTAGCGCTCTCATAAGACGCCTGATAGGTTGCTGGATCAATCTGATAAAGAGACTCACCTGCTTTCACATCACCGCCTTCGGTGAAGTTACGTTTCAGGATGATACCGCTCACCTGCGGACGTACTTCTGCAATGCGATAGGCGCTGGTGCGGCCCGGTAGTTCTGTTGTCATCTGGAGAGGTTCGGATTTGAGCGTCACGACGCCAACTTCTGGCACCTGCTGAGCTCCTTGTTGAGCCTCTTTGTCGTCACATCCTGTAAGCGCTAAGCTGCCTGAGAGCATCAGAACGACCGCCAGAGGCGTTAACCCTCTGTTTTTGTTCATATGTAAACCTCGAGTGTCCGATTTCAAATTGATCAAGGGTCCTGAGTCTAAAAACCCATTGCTGCGTTTATATTATCGTCATGCTATGGTACATACATTCATAAATGTATGTAAATCTGACTCCTGTAAATTCATCAACGTATGGCACGAAAAACCAAACAACAAGCGCTGGAAACCCGACAACACATTCTGGATGTGGCAATGCGTTTGTTCTCACAGCAGGGTGTTTCGGCAACCTCGCTGGCGCAGATTGCTCAGGCCGCGGGCGTCACGCGGGGAGCGATTTACTGGCATTTTAAAGACAAGTCAGATCTGTTTGGTGAAATCTGGGAGCTTTCAGAGTCCAGCATCAGCGATCTTGAGAGTGAGTATCGGGCAAAATTCCCTCACGATCCACTCTCAGTATTAAGAGAAATATTAGTATATATCCTTGAAGCGACTGTTGTGGAAGAACGCCGACGTCTGATGATGGAAATCATCTTCCATAAATGTGAGTTTGTTGGCGAAATGGCGGTGGTTCAGCAGGCGCAGCGCGACCTGTGTCTGGAAAGCTACGATCGCATCGAGCAAGTTCTTAAGGAATGTATGCAGGCCGACATGCTTCCCGCTACGCTGTTAACGCGCCGGGCGGCGATCCTGATGCGCAGTTATATTTCCGGCCTGATGGAAAACTGGCTTTTCGCCCCGCAGTCGTTCGATCTGAAATCAGAGGCGCGCAGCTACGTCGCGATTTTCCTGGAGATGTGCCAGCTTTGCCCGACCCTCCGCAGCGAGGGAGCGCCGCTTACTGCCTGAATCTTTCCAGGAAATGTCTTAGAGGATTACCTTCCCGCTATTCTGCTTTAGCCGGGCGTGATATTCTTCACGCCCGACTATTTTCGGTCATTTCTCAGATCACATTCACGACTATGCTGCACACCTATCGCTCGACACATTCTGTTCTGGCCGTTTTTTTGATCCTGCTGTTTTTCTTTGCAGCCGCACCGCATTCCTGGGCCCGTGCAGACAACGGCAGTGACGTCCCGACGCGTGCCGAGGTTCAGTCGCAACTCGACACCCTGAATAAACAAAAAGATCTCTCCGCCCAGGAAAAGCTCGTTCAGCAGGACCTGACGGAAACCCTGGATACGCTGGATAAGATCGATCGCATCAAAGCCGAAACGGCCCAGTTGCGGCAGAAGGTCGCTCAGGCGCCGGAGAACATGCGTAAAGCAACGGAGGCCCTGAACGCGCTTAGCGACGTTGATAACGACGATGAAACCCGAAAAACGCTTGCCACGCTTTCGTTGCGCCAGCTTGAGTCGCGCGTGGCGCAGCTGCTGGACGATCTGCAAACGGCGCAGTCCGATCTCTCGACCTATAACAGCCAGCTGGTTTCGCTGCAAACCCAGCCTGAGCGCGTGCAGAACGCCATGTATTCTGCATCGCAACAGCTACAGCAGATACGTAACCGTCTGAATGGCATCACTGTGGGGGAAGGGGCGCTTCGACCGACCCAGCAAACGCTGCTGAACATCCAGCAGACGCTGCTGAACGCGGAGATTGAACAGCAGCGTAAGAGTCTGGAAGGCAACACGGTGTTGCAGGATGCGCTGCAAAAACAGCGTGACTACGTGAACGCGAATATCAACCGGCTCGAGCATCAGCTTCAGCTGTTGCAGGAGGCGGTGAACAGCAAGCGCCTGACGCTGACCGAAAAAACGGCGCAGGAAGCGGTCTCGCCAGACGAAACGGCGCGTATCCAGGCCAATCCGCTGGTGAAGCAGGAGCTGGAGATTAATCATCAGCTGAGCGAGCGCCTGATTCAGGCGACTGAAAGCGGCAGCGCGCTGGTGCAGCAGAATATTAAAGTCAAAAACTGGCTGGATCGCGCTTTGCAGGCTGAGCGCAATGTCAAAGAGCAGATTGCCGTCCTGAAGGGAAGCCTGCTGCTGTCGCGCATTCTTTACCAGCAGCAGCAGACGCTGCCGTCCGCCGACGAGCTGGAAGACATGACCAACCGCATTGCGGATTTGCGTCTTGAACAGTTTGACGTTAACCAGCAGCGCGATGCCCTGTTCCAGAGCGATACGTTTGTTGCCAAAGTGGAAGAAGGCCATTCAAGTGAAGTAAACGGTGAAGTTCACGACGCGCTGTTGCAGGTTGTGGATATGCGCCGCGAACTGCTCGATCAGCTTAATAAGCAGCTAGGCAACCAGCTGATGATGGCGATTAACCTGCAAATCAACCAGCAGCAGCTGGTGAGCGTGTCTAAAAGCCTCCAGGAGATCCTGACCCAGCAGATTTTCTGGGTGAACAGCAACAAACCCATGGACTGGGACTGGTTTAAATCTTTCCCTGAAACGCTGAAATCCCAGATCAAAAGCATGAAAATTACCGTGAACTGGGAGAAAGCCTGGCCTGCGGTAATGATTGCCTTCCTTGCGGGTCTGCCTTTGCTGCTCATCGCCGGAGTAATACGCTGGCGTTTGAAATGGCTGAAGCAGTACCAGGCGAAGCTGGCCTCGGAAGTGGGGCAACTGCGTAACGACAGCCAGCTGCACACACCGAAAGCGATCCTGATCGATCTGATCCGTGCTCTGCCGGTCTGCCTGCTGATCCTCGCCGTCGGCCTGATCCTGTTGACCATGCAGCTCAATATCAGCGACCTGCTGTGGGCGTTCAGCAAAAAGCTGGCGCTGTTCTGGCTGGTGTTTGGTCTGTGCTGGAAAGTGCTGGAAAAAGATGGCGTCGCGGTCCGACACTTCAACATGCCGGAGAAACTCACCAGCCACTGGCGTCGCCAGATTGTACGTATCAGCCTCGCGCTGTTGCCGCTGCACTTCTGGTCCGTTGTGGCCGAGCTTTCGCCGCTGCATCTGATGGATGACGTGCTGGGACAGCTGGTAATTATGCTGAACCTGCTGCTGATAGCCGTCCTGATGTGGCCGATGTGCCGCGACAGCTGGCGTGATAAAGAGTCCCACAATCTTCGTCTGGTTACCGTAACGGTGCTGGCGATCATTCCGCTGGCGCTGATGGTGCTGACGGCAACGGGTTACTTCTATACCACGCTTCGTCTGTCAGGCCGCTGGATTGAAACCGTGTATCTGGTGATCCTGTGGAACCTGCTGTTCCAGACCGTGCTGCGCGGTTTGAGCGTGGCGGCGCGCCGCATTGCTTATCGTCGCGCTGTTGCCCGTCGACAGCATCAGGTTAAAGAGGGGGCTGAAGGGGCTGAGCCGCAGGAAGAGCCGACCATTGCCCTGGAGCAGGTCAACCAGCAAACGATGCGTATTACCATGCTGGTGATGATTGCGCTGTTTGCGGTGATGTTCTGGGCCATCTGGTCTGATTTAATTACCGTCTTCGCCTACCTCGACAGTATCACCCTCTGGCAATACAACGGTACCGAAGCGGGCGCTGCGGTAATGAAAAGCGTCACCATGGGCAGCCTGCTCTTTGCGCTGGTGTCCTCGGTGGTGGCCTGGGCGTTGATCCGCAACCTGCCTGGTCTGCTGGAAGTGCTGGTGCTCTCAAGGCTGAACCTGCGTCAGGGGGCGTCGTATGCCATTACCACCATCCTGAACTACGTCATTATTATTGTCGGGGCGATGACGGTATTCGGCTCGCTGGGCGTCTCGTGGGATAAACTCCAGTGGCTGGCGGCGGCGCTGTCGGTAGGTCTGGGCTTCGGCTTGCAGGAGATCTTCGGTAACTTTGTTTCTGGCCTGATAATCCTGTTCGAACGTCCGGTACGTATCGGCGATACCGTCACCATCGGCACCTTCTCCGGGACCGTCAGCAAGATCCGTATTCGTGCGACCACCATCACTGACTTCGATCGTAAAGAGGTGATCATCCCGAACAAAGCCTTCGTGACCGAGCGACTGATCAACTGGTCGCTTTCGGATACTACGACGCGCGTGGTGGTCCGACTCGGGGTGGCCTATGGTTCAGATCTGGATAAAGTGAAAGAGGTCCTGCTGGAAGCCGCGAAATCACATCCTAAAGTGATGCACGATCCTGCGCCTGACGTGTTCTTCACCACCTTCGGGCCAAGCACGCTGGATCATGAGCTGCGCCTGTACGTACGCGAACTACGCGATCGCAGCTACACCGTCGATGAGCTGAACCGCACCATTGACCGTCTGTGCCGTGAAAACAACATTAATATCGCCTTCAATCAGCTTGAGGTTCACCTGCGTAACGAGAAAGGTGACGAACATACGGAAGTGAAGCGCGAGATTAAGGGTGACGAAAACTCCGCCCCTCACCCTGCCCTCTCCCCAGAGGGGAGAGGGTAAAAAGCGAATCAGGGCAGATCTTTCAAACCGCACCTAACGGTCCCCTCTCCCTCCAGGGAGAGGGCTAGGGTGAGGGTGAGGGCAACCGGCCTTCACCTTTCCCTCAAAATCCCGCCGCACAATCTCCAGCGCTTTCAGCACCGTCTCCGCCGGGATCTCGTGATTCTCCAGCAGCATAATTAAATCGACGGCCAGCTTGACCTCGTCGGGGGCATTTTCCAGTGACATTAGTGGCTCCTGTTAACGGGTCAGGCGTTCAATGACGCGTTCAATCTCATCCAGCGCCTGACGGCAGCGGACGATGCGGCCTTCCAGCGCGCTGATTTCACGCATTAATAACTGCTGCTCTTGCAGCGTTTCGCTGGTGGTCAGGCGGGCTTCGCGCTCACACTTCATCTCAAACAGACGCCGCTCAAACTCCTGGTTCTCCAGCCGCTTGCGCTGCCATTTTCCGAGCCCAGGCGAGGCGCTGTCCCACGCCCGTAGCGGCCAGGCGGCGATTTCGCGGTGCAGGGCGGTGATCTGCTCAGTAAGATGCTCCGCAAGCCACACCACCTGTTCCTGCTGTTCACTCTCAACCGCGTGGCGAAGCTCGTCGAGGTTGGTCTGCATCTCAGCAAGGTAATCCTGAATGACGGTACTGCGGGTGCGGAAGAGCTGCCGGTCAAAGCGCGGTTTCAGCGTAGCATGTCCCATCAGCGGTGTGGCCTGCGCCCGCAGCGCGATCAGCTGATTTTGCAGCCTCTCAAGAAGCAGTGCTGTTTTCAATGCGCTCTCCAGTGGTAAAGTAGCCGTTCAGTTTGATAACGATTCGCATTATGCAGCGTACTATTTTAATCATCATTGGCTGGCTCGCGGTAGTGCTGGGTACGCTGGGCATCGTATTGCCCTTGCTGCCGACCACCCCGTTCATCCTGTTGGCCGCCTGGTGCTTCGCCCGCTCGTCGCCGCGTTTTCACCACTGGCTCCTGTACCGTTCGTGGTTTGGCGGCTACCTGCGGCACTGGCAAAAACACCGGGCCATGCCGCCCGGGGCCAAGCCGCGCGCCATTGCCTTCATCCTGATCACCTTCGCCGTCTCGTTATGGCTGGTGAAAATGATGTGGGTGCGCATTCTGCTGCTGGCAATCCTGGCCTGCCTGCTGATCTTCATGTGGCGGATCCCCGTGGTTGATGAAAAGCAACAAAAGCACTGAAGCCTCATCATGGCGGTTGCAATTATGGCGCACAGCCAGTAAATTCGACCGTTTTCGAGCACAGGTGCGCCTGGTCAAAGGTTAAACAACTGTTACTTTGACCGACTCGTCGCGCGCCGTGAGTAACACTGTTTCATTTAGGCACAAACCGATGACCGCAACTGCACAGCAGCTTGAATATCTGAAAAATAGCATCAAAAGTATCCAGGATTATCCAAAGCCTGGCATTCTTTTCCGTGATGTCACCAGCTTGCTGGAAGACCCGAAAGCGTACGCCCTCAGCATTGAACTGCTGGTTGAGCGTTATAAAAACGCCGGGATCACTAAAGTAGTAGGTACCGAAGCCCGTGGCTTCCTGTTCGGCGCACCGGTTGCGCTGGCGATGGGCGTGGGTTTTGTGCCGGTGCGTAAGCCGCGCAAACTGCCGCGTGAAACCATTGCTGAGAGCTATGAGCTGGAATACGGCACCGATCAGCTGGAAATTCACGTTGATGCCATCAAGCCAGGCGACAAAGTGCTGGTGGTGGACGATCTGCTGGCAACCGGCGGCACCATCGAAGCGACCGTGAAGCTGATCCGTCGTCTGGGCGGGGAAGTGACCGACGCGGCCTTCATCATCAACCTGTTCGATCTCGGCGGCGAGCAGCGCCTGGAAAAACAGGGTATTACCAGCTACAGCCTGGTGCCTTTCCCGGGACATTAATCCCGTATCTCACAACCTCGCTCAATGGGTGAGGTTGTGATAGCATTCCCCTCCATTAATTCACCTTCCAGCGTTGCAGAGCCTGCCCATGAGTTATCAGGTGTTAGCCCGTAAATGGCGACCACAAACCTTTGCTGACGTTGTCGGTCAGGAACATGTGCTGACGGCCCTGGCGAACGGCTTGTCGCTAGGTCGCATCCATCACGCCTATCTTTTCTCCGGCACCCGCGGCGTCGGTAAAACCTCTATTGCCCGTCTGCTGGCAAAAGGTCTGAACTGCGAAACCGGGATCACCGCCACCCCGTGCGGCGTATGTGACAACTGCCGGGAGATCGAGCAGGGGCGTTTTGTCGATCTGATCGAGATCGACGCCGCCTCGCGCACCAAGGTGGAAGACACTCGCGATCTGCTCGACAACGTGCAGTACGCCCCGGCGCGCGGCCGCTTCAAGGTCTATCTGATCGATGAAGTACACATGCTGTCGCGCCACAGCTTCAACGCCCTGCTGAAAACGCTGGAAGAGCCGCCTGCGCATGTCAAATTCCTGCTGGCGACCACCGATCCGCAAAAGCTGCCGGTCACGATCCTGTCGCGCTGCCTGCAATTTCATCTGAAGGCGCTGGACGTTGAGCAGATCCGCGCTCAGCTTGAACACATTCTTGATGAAGAGAAGATCGTTCACGAGCCGCGCGCCCTGCAGCTGCTGGCCCGCGCGGCGGACGGAAGCCTGCGTGATGCGCTGAGCCTGACTGACCAGGCAATTGCCAGCGGTGACGGTAAGCTTTCCACTGACGCGGTCAGCACCATGCTCGGCACGCTGGATGACGATCAGGCGCTGTCGCTTATCGAAGCGATGATTGCCGCCAACGGTGAGCGGGTAATGACCCTCGTCAACGATGCCGCCGCCCGTGGCATTGAATGGGAAGCGCTGCTGGTCGAGATGCTCAGCCTGCTGCATCGCGTGGCGATGCTGCAATTGTCTCCGTCGGCCATTGGCGCGGACATGGCGACCATTGAACAGCGGATGCGTGAACTTGCGCGCACCGTGCCGCCGGCTGACGTGCAGCTTTATTATCAAACCCTGCTGATTGGCCGCAAAGAGCTGCCGTTTGCACCGGATCGCCGGATGGGCGTTGAAATGACGCTGCTGCGCGCGCTGGCCTTCCATCCGCGCAAGCCATTGCCGGAGCCGGAAACGCCCCGGCAGTCCTTTGCGCCGGTTGCGCCGACCGCGGTAATGTCACCGCAGCAGGTGCCACCGCAACCGGCATCGCCGCCGCCGCAGAACGTGCCGCTGTCGGATGCCACCAGTTCGGTGCTTGCCGCACGAAGCCAGTTGCAACGCGCGCAGGGAGCAACCAAACCAAAAAAGAGTGAACCGGCAGCGCCTGCAAGAGCGCGGCCGGTGAACAACGCCGCGCTTGAACGACTGGCCTCGGTAACGGAGCGCGTGCAGTCGCGTCCGGCACCGTCCGCGCTCGAGCAAAAAGCCCCGGCGAAAGAAGAGGCATACCGCTGGAAGGCGACTACCGTTGTTGAAACGGTCAAGGAAGTGGTCGCCACGCCAAAAGCGCTGAAAAAGGCGCTTGAGCATGAAAAAACGCCGGAGCTGTCCGCGAAGCTCGCGGAAGAGTCCATCGAGCGCGACGCCTGGGCCGCTGAGGTCAGCAAACTTCAGCTGCCGAAGCTGGTGGAGCAGGTCGCGCTGAATGCCTGGAAAGAGCAGGAAGGCAATCAGGTGCGTCTGCACCTGCGCCCTGGCCAGCGGCACCTCAACTCCCCAGGCGCGCAAAAGGCGCTGGCCGAGGCGCTTACCGCATTACAGGGTGTGCCGGTTGAATTGACTATCATTGAAGATGATAATCCGGCGGTGAAAACGCCGCTCGAGTGGCGACAGGCGATTTATGAAGAGAAGCTCGCGCAGGCGCGCGAGTCGATTATCGCGGATAACAACATCCAGACCCTGCGCCGGTTCTTCGACGCCGATCTGGATGAAGAGAGTATTCGCCCCCTTTGATCGTGAGTCTGACTTACGGTTGTAATCCTTAACGTGAAAGAAGAGAGAAGCCTATGTTTGGTGGAAAAGGCGGTCTGGGTGGCCTGATGAAGCAGGCTCAGCAGATGCAGGAAAAAATGCAGAAGATGCAGGAAGAGATCGCTCAGCTGGAAGTCACGGGTGAATCGGGTGCCGGTCTGGTCAAGGTGACCATCAACGGTGCGCACAACTGCCGTCGCGTTGAAATCGACCCGAGCCTGCTCGAAGACGACAAAGAGATGCTGGAAGATCTGGTTGCAGCCGCGTTTAACGATGCTGCTCGCCGTATCGACGAAACCCAGAAAGAGAAAATGGCCTCTGTTTCCAGCGGTATGCAACTGCCGCCGGGCTTTAAGATGCCATTCTGATGCAAACCAGTCCGCTGCTCACGCAGTTAATGGAAGCACTGCGCTGCCTGCCGGGCGTTGGCCCGAAGTCGGCGCAGCGTATGGCGTTTACGCTATTGCAGCGCGACCGCAGCGGCGGGATGCGCCTGGCGCAGGCTCTGACCCGCGCCATGTCAGAAATTGGTCACTGTGCGGATTGCCGGACCTTTACCGAGCAGGACGTCTGTAACATCTGCACGAACCCGCGTCGTCAGGAAAACGGTCAGATTTGCGTGGTGGAGAGTCCGGCGGACATCTACGCCATCGAACAAACCGGGCAGTTTTCCGGCCGCTATTTCGTGCTGATGGGGCATCTCTCCCCGCTGGACGGCATCGGCCCGGATGATATCGGTCTCGATCGTCTTGAACAGCGTCTTGAGTCCGAGACGATCAAAGAGGTGATCCTCGCCACCAACCCGACGGTGGAAGGGGAGGCAACCGCCAACTACATCGCCGAGCTGTGCGCGCAGTACGGCGTTGACGCCAGCCGCATCGCCCACGGCGTGCCGGTCGGCGGTGAGCTGGAGATGGTCGACGGCACCACGCTGTCGCACTCGCTGGCCGGACGACACAAGATTATTTTCTGACCAAACGGAGGCTGCGTGCGCGGCCTCCGCTTGAAAATTCCCCCCCTTATCCCCATCTCTCACTCAACGTTTTACAACCCCATTAAATGGCATTGTTGAGGTCGACTTAGATGAAAGGACAAGAAACCCGTGGTTTCCAGTCAGAAGTAAAACAGCTTCTGCACCTGATGATCCATTCCCTGTATTCCAACAAAGAAATCTTCCTGCGTGAGCTGATTTCCAACGCCTCCGATGCGGCGGACAAGCTGCGCTTCCGCGCGCTGTCCAACCCGGATCTGTACGAAGGCGATGGCGAACTGCGCGTGCGCGTCTCTTTTAATAAAGAGAACCGCACCCTGACGATTGCCGATAATGGCATCGGGATGAACCGCGACGAGGTGATCGACCATCTCGGCACCATCGCTAAATCCGGCACCAAAGCGTTCCTCGAGTCCATGGGCTCTGACCAGGCGAAAGACAGCCAGCTGATCGGTCAGTTCGGCGTAGGCTTCTACTCGGCATTCATCGTGGCGGATAAAGTCACCGTGCGCACCCGCGCCGCGGGCGACAGCGCCGAAAACGGCGTGCTGTGGGAATCCAAAGGGGAAGGCGAATACACCGTTGATGATATCACCAAAGCGGATCGCGGCACCGAAATCACTCTGCACCTGCGCGAAGGCGAAGACGATTTCCTGAACGACTGGCGTGTACGCTCCATCATCAGCAAATATTCTGACCACATCGCGCTGCCGGTTGAGATTGAAAAACAGGAAGAGAAAGACGGCGAAACCGTGGTTTCCTGGGAGAAAATCAACAAGGCGCAGGCGCTGTGGACGCGCAACAAAGCTGAAATTAAAGACGACGAGTACAACGAGTTTTACAAGCACATCGCCCACGACTTTACCGACCCGCTGACCTGGAGCCACAACCGTGTGGAAGGGAAGCAGGAGTACACCAGCCTGCTGTACATTCCGGCGCAGGCGCCGTGGGACATGTGGAACCGCGATCACAAGCACGGCCTGAAGCTGTACGTGCAGCGCGTCTTCATCATGGACGACGCCGAGCAGTTCATGCCGAACTACCTGCGCTTTGTGCGTGGCCTGATAGATTCCAACGATCTGCCGCTGAACGTCTCCCGTGAAATTCTCCAGGACAGCACCGTCACCCGTAACCTGCGTAACGCCCTGACCAAGCGAGCGTTGCAGATGCTGGAAAAACTGGCGAAAGACGATGCGGAAAAATACCAGACCTTCTGGAAACAGTTCGGCCTGGTGCTGAAAGAAGGCCCGGCGGAAGACACCGCGAACGTGGAAGCTATCGCTAAACTGCTGCGCTTCGCCTCTACGCACAACGACTCCTCCGCCCAGACCGTATCGCTGGAAGAGTACGTCTCCCGCATGAAAGAAGGGCAGGAGAAGATCTACTACATCACCGCCGACAGCTATGCGGCAGCGAAGAGCAGTCCGCATCTGGAGCTGCTGCGTAAGAAAGGCATCGAAGTGCTGCTGCTGTCTGACCGCATCGACGAGTGGATGATGAACTACCTGACCGAGTTCGACGGTAAATCCTTCCAGTCCGTTGCTAAAGCCGACGAGTCTATCGATAAGCTGGCGGATGAAGTGGACGACAGCGCGAAGGAAGCCGAGAAGGCGCTGGAGCCGTTCGTTGAGCGCGTGAAAACCCTGCTGGGCGACCGCGTGAAAGAGGTGCGCTTCACGCACCGTCTGACCGATACGCCAGCCATTGTCACCACCGATGCGGACGAAATGAGCACCCAGATGGCGAAACTGTTCGCTGCGGCGGGCCAGGCCGTGCCGGAAGTGAAATATATCTTTGAGCTTAATCCGGATCATCCGCTGGTGAAACGCGCGGCGGATACCCAGGACGACGCCCGCTTTGCGGAGTGGGTTGAACTGCTGCTGGATCAGTCCCTGCTGGCCGAGCGCGGCACCCTGGAAGATCCTAACCTGTTCATTAAACGTGTGAATGCGCTGCTGCTGGCGTAATACAAAACCTACCCCTCACCCTGGCCCTCTCCCCAAAGGGGAGAGGGTATAATCGTCCCCTCTCCCCTTTGGGGAGAGAGTTAGGGTGAGGGGGCATTCTCGCACTAACCCAAATAATCTCCCCCCGTTAACCGTTTCAGCCTCCCCGCCTTCCTTGAGCGATACCCGTTCTGGTGGTATTGTTTAGCGCTTTTGAAAAATTGAATCGACATTTGAGGGGATTTTCGCAATGCGTATTATTCTGCTTGGCGCTCCGGGCGCGGGTAAGGGAACTCAGGCTCAGTTCATCATGGAGAAATACGGTATTCCGCAAATCTCTACTGGTGACATGCTGCGTGCCGCTGTTAAATCTGGCTCCGAGCTGGGCAAACAAGCTAAAGACATCATGGACGCAGGCAAGCTGGTGACCGACGAACTGGTTATCGCGCTGGTAAAAGAGCGCATTGCTCAGGAAGACTGCCGCAATGGTTTCCTGCTGGACGGCTTCCCGCGCACCATTCCTCAGGCTGACGCCATGAAAGAAGCGGGCATCAACGTGGATTACGTGCTGGAGTTCGATGTACCGGACGAACTGATCGTTGACCGTATCGTTGGCCGTCGCGTGCACGCTGCCTCTGGCCGCGTTTACCACATCAAATTCAACCCACCTAAGGTTGAAGGCAAAGACGACGTGACCGGCGAAGAGCTGACCACCCGTAAAGACGACCAGGAAGAAACCGTGCGTAAACGCCTGGTGGAATACCATCAGATGACCGCACCGCTGATCGGCTACTACTCCAAAGAGGCGCAGGCGGGTAACACCAAATACGCGAAAGTTGACGGCACCAAAGCCGTGGCTGACGTACGTGCAGAGCTGGAAAAAATCCTCGGCTAAGCGCACCTCTCTCACCCGGAGCCCCGGGTGAGAAAAATTCTCATCTTACCTATTACAGCAATGGGTTTCGTTTAAACGCATTTCCGCTACAATTGACAGCCTATCAAATGGTTAAGAGGCGTGAATGAGTCAGGCGAAAACCGGCATCCTGCTTGCCAATCTGGGCACCCCAGAAGCACCTACTCCAGCGGCGGTAAAACGCTACCTGCGACAATTTTTAAGCGACACGCGCGTCGTGGATACCCCAAGACTGCTGTGGTGGCCACTGCTGCGTGGTGTCATTCTGCCGATTCGTTCTCCGCGTGTAGCAAAGCTCTATCAGTCCGTGTGGATGGAAGAAGGCTCGCCGCTGATGGTCTACAGCCGTCGTCAGGAGAAGGCGCTGGCCGCCCGTCTGCCGGACATGCCCGTTGCGCTCGGTATGAGCTACGGTAAGCCATCCCTGGAAAGCGCCGTCGACTCTCTGCTGGCGCAGGGCGTTGAACACATTGTGGTGCTGGCCCTTTATCCGCAGTATTCGTGCTCCACGGTGGCTGCCGTCTGGGACGAACTGGCACGCATTCTGGCGACCCGCCGCCGTATACCGGGCATCACCTTTATCCGCGACTACGCCGATAACGAGCTGTACATTCAGGCGCTTGCCAGCAGCGCGCGCGCGTCGTTTGAAAAACACGGCGAGCCGGATCTGCTGCTGCTCTCCTATCACGGTATTCCGCAGCGTTTCGCGAACGAAGGGGACGATTACCCCCAGCGTTGCCGCGATACCACCCGCGAGCTGGTCTCCGCCCTCGGCCTGCCGCCTGAGAAGGTTATGATGACCTTCCAGTCGCGCTTCGGTCGTGAACCGTGGTTGACCCCGTATACTGATGAAACGCTAAAAATGCTGGGCGAGAAGGGCGTGAAGCACATTCAGGTTATGTCGCCGGGCTTCTCGGCGGATTGTCTGGAAACGCTGGAAGAGATTGCCGTCCAGAACAAAGAGTTCTTCATGGAGGCCGGCGGAACGAAATACGAATACATTCCTGCGCTTAACGACTCCCCTGAACACATCGATATGATGGTGTCACTGGTCACCACCCGCCGCTGATCGCGTTACGGGCCGGGTTTGTGCTACCATTCCCGGCCCGTATTCTTTGCACAGTTCAGACCATGAAATTTCCCGGTAAACGTAAGTCCAAACACTATTTCCCCGTCGATGCCCGCGATCCGCTGTTACAGCAAATTCAGCAGGAAAGCGAAACCAGCGCTGCCTGGGTGGTCGGTATCGATCAGACGCTGGTGGACATTGAAGCCAAAGTGGATGATGCGTTTGTCGCACGTTACGGTCTGAGCGCCGGGCACTCGCTGGTGATTGAGGATGACGTTGCCGAAGCGCTGTATCAGGAACTGATGCGCGAAAATCTTATCACCCACCAGTTTGCTGGCGGCACCATCGGTAACACCATGCACAACTACTCCGTTCTGGCAGACGACCGCTCGGTGCTGCTTGGCGTGATGTGCAGCAATATCGAAATCGGTGGCTACGCCTACCGCTACCTGTGCAATACCTCCAGCCGCACCGATCTGAACTATTTGCAGGGCGTTGACGGGCCAATTGGTCGTTGCTTTACGCTGATAAGCGATTCCGGCGAGCGTACCTTTGCCATCAGCCCCGGCCATATGAACAAGCTACGCGCTGAAAGTATTCCGGAAGAGGTGATCGCGGGCGCGTCTGCGCTGGTGTTGACGTCTTATCTGGTGCGCTGCAAGCCGGGCGAACCAATGCCGGACGCAACCATGAAGGCAATTGAGTATGCGAAGAAATACAACGTGCCTGTGGTTCTGACGCTGGGCACCAAATTCGTCATTGCCGACAACCCGGAGTGGTGGCAGGCCTTCCTGAAAGAACACGTCTCGATTCTGGCGATGAATGAAGAAGAAGCCGAAGCGCTGACCGGCGAAAGCGATCCGCTGCTGGCGTCTGATAAGGCGCTGGACTGGGTGGATCTGGTGCTCTGCACCGCCGGGCCGGTCGGGCTGTACATGGCGGGCTTCACGGAAGAAGAGAGCAAGCGGAAAACCCAGCACCCGCTGCTGCCGGGCGCTATCGCCGAATTTAACCAGTACGAGTTCAGCCGCGCCATGCGTCATAAAGACTGCATCAACCCGCTGCGTATCTTCTCCCACATTGCACCGTATATGGGTGGCCCCGAGAAGATCATGAACACCAACGGCGCGGGCGACGGCGCGCTGGCCGCGCTGCTGCACGACATCACCGCTAACGCCTACCACAAAACCAATGTGCCGAATTCCAGCAAACACACCTTCAACTGGCTGACCTATTCCTCGCTGGCGCAGGTGTGCAAGTACGCGAACCGCGTGAGTTATCAGGTGCTGAACCAGCATTCACCGCGCTTAACGCGTGGGCTGCCGGAACGGGAAGACAGCCTCGAAGAGGCGTATTGGGACAGGTAAAAGAAGACCCCTCACCCTGGCCCTCTCCCCTTTGGGGAGAGGGCCAGGGTGAGGGGACCAGGCCGCACAAAATTTACCCCGTCACCGCCTCTTCAACCGGCGGCTTCGTCAGCATTGTCAGCATCGTATTCGCAATCTCACGCTCACCCATCACCACCTGATTCGCGCCGCGCTCGGTAATGTACTCCACTTCGTCATCATAATGGGCGCGGGCTATGATTTCGATATGCGGGCATTTTTCACGGGCTGTGGCGACAATCTCGCCAGCCTCGTAACCGTTCGGGATAGTGAGCAGCAGCCAGCGAGCGCAGTCCAGATGCGCCAGATTCATAATCTCTTCGTTAGCCGCGTTGCCCAGCACCGCGCGGATGCCGCGCTCGCGAAGCTCGTCGACGCGAGTGCGTGACGTTTCAATCACTACAAGTGGAATGCCCTGAGCCATCAGTTTTTCACCCAGCAGGCTGCCGACGCGGCCAAAACCGACCAGCAGTGCGTGGTTGCAGATATCCACCGGGATCTGTTTCTCTTCTTCTGTCGCCTCTTCCAGCGTCAGCTCTTCGAGGGTTTCGGTCTTCTCGAGATATTTCTCCAGCAGGGCAAACAATACCGGGTTCAACATGATGGAGAGGATCGCCCCCGCCAGCACCAGATTTTGCCCAGCCTGTGGCAGCAGGTTCAGGGCCATCCCCAGACCAGCCAGAATAAAGGCGAACTCGCCAATCTGCGCCAGGCTGGCAGCGATGGTCAGCGCCGTGCGCGGCGAGTGACCGAACATCCGCACCAGGAAGAAGGCGGCAACGGACTTACCAAAGATGATGATTGCCAGCGTACCCAGCACGGCCAGCGGCTGCTGGATGAGGATCATCGGGTCGAACAGCATCCCGACGGAGACAAAGAACAGCACCGCGAACGCATCACGTAGTGGCAGAGTATCGTGCGCGGCACGGTGGCTCAGCTCGGACTCGTTCAGCACCATCCCGGCGAAGAACGCGCCCAGCGCAAAGGAGACGTCAAACAGCTCGACAGCGCCAAAGGCAATGCCCAGCGCCAGCGCAAGGACCGAAAGCGTGAACAGTTCACGCGAGCCGGTGGCGGCGCTGCGGGACATGATCCACGGCACCAGACGGCGGCCCACCAGCATCATGATGGCAATAAACGCCACAACCTTACCGATGGTAATGCTCATATCCAGCGCCAGCGAAGCGAAGCCGATATTCTCTTTTTCCATCATCCCGGCGACGGCGGGCAGCAGTACCAGCGTCAACACCATCACCAGATCTTCAACTATCAGCCAGCCAATCGCGATTTGCCCGCGCTGGCTGTCTATCAGCTGCCTCTCTTCAAGCGCGCGCAGCAGCACCACGGTACTGGCGGTTGAAAGACACAGCCCAAATACGATACCGGTCATGATTGACCAGCCCAGCACCGCCGAAAGCGCCATGCCCAGCAGCGTCGCCACCCCTATCTGGGCGATCGCTCCCGGTATGGCGATCGACTTTACCGCCATCAGATCCTTTAGGGAAAAATGCAGTCCGACGCCAAACATCAGCAGGATAACGCCCAGTTCCGCCAGCTCCGGTGCAAGTTTGGTATCTGCGACAAAACCCGGCGTAAAGGGTCCTGCCAGCACGCCCGCTAACAAATAGCCTACCAGGGGCGAAATACGCAGTTTGTTGGCAATCATACCGAGGATAAAAGCGAGCACAAGTCCACCAACAATGGTGGTGATAAGCGGTGTGGCGTGGTGCATTCCGTCTCCTTTCGCGATGGGTGATCCATTTTTGGTGCAAATACCAAAAAGCCGATTAATAGTTTATGACAATTTTTACGCTTATGTTTATGAATAATTGTTGAAATCACAATAAAAAGGCAATAAGCACGAAAAAAGGCAGATTTTGATAAATTTGCTGAGGGGAGGGAGAGGAAAGCCTTATGGCATCAGGTTATCCGGCTGCCAAAGTTTAACTTTGGCAGCCATGAAGTTACGCTTTATGACGGTTGTCAGGCAGGAATATGGTCAACATCCCCAGAAGTGGCAGGAAAGCGCAGATTTTATAGACCAGGAAGATGCTGGTGTGGTCTGCAACCATCCCTAACACGGCGGCGCCAAGGCCGCCCATGCCAAAGGCAAAACCGAAAAAGAGACCGGAAACCATACCGATACGTCCCGGCAGCAGCTCCTGCGCATAGACCAGAATGGCTGAAAACGCCGACGCGAGAATAAAACCAATAATCACTGTCAATATTCCGGTCCATTCCAGCGTTGCGTACGGTAAAACAAGCGTAAACGGCGCAACGCCGAGGATAGAGCCCCAAATCACATATTTACGTCCGATTTTATCTCCCACAGGGCCGCCAATCACCGTGCCTGCCGCCACCGCAAACAGGAAGGCAAAGAGATGGAACTGGGCGTTTTGTACCGATAATCCGAATTTTTGCATCAGATAGAAGGTGTAATAGCTGCTAATGCTCGCCATATAGAAATATTTCGAGAAAATCAGCACCAGCAACACGCTGACGGCAAGGATCACCTTATTACGCGGAAGGGGATTGGTTATCTTCGCGACAGGTTTTCCCTTATTTACGCGGTGCTGCGCGGCATACCAGCGGCTGATTTGCGCCAGGACGACAATCGCCAGCAGCGCGGCCAGCACAAACCACGCCACGTTGCCTTTGCCGTAAGGCGCGATAATTACCGCCGCCAGCAGAGGACCGAGGGAGCTACCAAAGTTCCCCCCCACCTGGAACAGAGACTGCGCCAGCCCGTGGCGTCCGCCGGAGGCCATACGCGCCACGCGGGACGATTCCGGATGGAACACCGATGAACCGGTTCCTACCAGCGCCGCTGCAACCAGTACCGCCTCAAAGCTGCCCGCCATGGCCAGCAGCACCAGCCCGCTCAGGGTGAAGCACATCCCAATGGGCAGCGACCATGGCATCGGGTATTTGTCCGTCCAGTAGCCCACCACCGGCTGTAGCAGCGAAGAGGCCAGCTGGAAGGTCAGGGTAATCATCCCGATCTGCACGAAGGTTAATGAGAACTCAGACTGCAACAGCGGGTAGATCGCCAGAATCAGCGACTGGATCATGTCGTTGAGCAGATGAGAGAGACTGATTGCGCCTAATACTTTGAAGGAAGTGCGCGATTTCGGCGGCGACGCCGGAACGCCCTGAACAGGCTGGGTTGATTCACTGATTGCCATAAATACCACGTCAATTTGTAATTAGAGATGCAGGGAGTAATTATTATCCGACTAACATACCCGTCCGTGACATTTGAAGAAAGTCGCAATTCTGAAAACTTATTTGTCTATTCTTGCGAGTCACTGTAATTTTTGCGTTTGTCTATGGGTCAGGGAGAGAGAAGATGAAGTTAATAAAGCGTGGCGTCGCGCTGGCGCTCATCGCCGCATGGGGGCTGACAAGCCTGCCCGCGCAGGCGTATGAAAAAGATAAAACCTATAAAATTACCATTCTGCATACTAACGATCATCACGGCCATTTCTGGCGCAGCGAATACGGTGAATATGGCCTGGCGGCGCAAAAAACGCTGGTGGACGGCATTCGTAAAGAGGTCTCGGCTCAGGGCGGCAGCGTGCTGTTGCTGTCGGGCGGGGATATTAATACCGGCGTACCGGAATCTGATTTGCAGGATGCCGAGCCTGATTTCCGCGGCATGAATTTAATTGGTTACGACGCGATGGCGGTCGGAAACCACGAGTTTGATAACCCGCTGAGCGTATTGCGCCAGCAGGAAAAGTGGTCCAAATTTCCGTTCCTTTCCGCCAATATTTATCAGAAAAGCACCGGCGAGCGCCTGTTTAAACCGTGGGCGCTGTTTAAGCGTCAGGATCTTAAGATCGCGGTCATCGGCTTAACCACCGACGATACGGCCAAAATTGGCAACCCTGAATTTTTCACCGACATCGAATTCCGTAAACCGGCGGACGAAGCGAAGCTGGTGATCCAGGAGTTGCAGCAGAATGAAAAACCGGATGTGATTATCGCTACCACCCACATGGGGCATTACGACAACGGTCAGCACGGCTCTAACGCGCCGGGCGACGTGGAGATGGCGCGCAGCCTTCCTGCGGGCTCGCTGGCGATGATTGTGGGCGGTCACTCACAGGATCCGGTCTGCATGGCTTCTGAGAATAAAAAGCAGGTAGATTATGTGCCCGGCACGCCGTGCGCGCCGGATCGTCAGAACGGGATCTGGATTGTACAGGCCCACGAGTGGGGTAAATACGTAGGCCGTGCGGATTTCGAATTCCGTAACGGCGAGATGAAGCTGGTGCACTATCAGCTCATCCCGGTCAACCTGAAGAAGAAAGTAACCTACCCGGACGGCAAAAGCGAGCGGGTACTCTACACGCCAGAGATCGCTGAAAACCAGCAGATGCTCTCCCTGCTGACGCCGTTCCAGAGCAAAGGGAAAGCGCAGCTGGACGTGAAGATTGGCACGCTTAACGGACGACTGGAAGGGGACCGCAGCAAAGTCCGCTTCGTACAAACCAACATGGGGCGTCTGGTGCTGGCCGCGCAGATGGCGCGCACGAATGCGGATTTCGGCGTGATGAGCGGCGGCGGTATTCGTGATTCCATCGAAGGCGGAAACATCACCTATAAAGACGTGCTCAAAGTGCAGCCGTTTGGCAACGTGGTGGTGTATGCGGACATGAGCGGGAAAGAGGTAATTGACTACCTGACCGCCGTGGCGCAGATGAAGCCGGACTCCGGAGCGTATCCGCAGTTTGCTAACGTCAGCTTCGTCGCGAAGGACGGTAAGCTCAACGATCTCAAAATCAAAGGCGAACCTGTTGATCCGGCGAAAACCTACCGCCTGGCAACGTTAAGCTTTAACGCCACCGGCGGCGACGGCTATCCGCATATCGATAACAAACCGGGCTATGTAAATACCGGGTTTATTGATGCGGAAGTGTTAAAGCAGTTTATCCAGCAAAATTCACCGATTGACGTGAACGCGTATGAGCCGAAGGGCGAGGTGAGCTGGCAGTAGAGCGGGTGTGTTGTGCCGGGTGGCGGCTACGCCTTACCCGGCCTACATTCGAATCGTAGGCCCGGTATGCGCAGCGCCACCGGGCAATTTTCTCAATCCCTGCGCGCAATATCCGCAAATTTCGCGTCCAGCATTTTCGCCAGATCGCCTGCGGCCAGTTCGATATCCAGCCCGCGTTTGCCGCCAGAAATATAGATCGTCTCAAATTCCTGCGAAGGCGCATCGATCAGGGTCGGCAGACGCTTTTTCTGGCCGAGCGGGCTGATCCCGCCGACCAGATAACCCGTAGTGCGTTGCGCAACCATCGGGTCTGCCATATCGACCTTTTTCGCTCCCAGCGCTTTGGCCACTTTCTTCAGATCAAGCTGTCCGGCGACGGGCGTCACTGCCACGGCGAGGTGCTTCATATCGCCATTCACCGCGACCAGCAGCGTTTTGTAGACCTGGTCCGCGTTCAGCCCCAGCTTGCGCACCACTTCATCACCAAAGTTGGTTTCGTTCGGATCGTGATCGTAGGTGTGGATCCGGAAAGAAATTTTGTTTTTTTCGAGTAATTTAACGGCGGGAGTCATGGCTATCCTTCTTACGACAGACGGTTCATGCCAGCAGCATACGCCTGACGTTTGTCTAAAAAATAGCACCATCTTGCGCAATAGTATTGGCAGTGATGGTTACTTTGAGCGACAATCGGCGTAGCCGAAGGTCACTTCGGTATAATAAAAACGATGAAATTCCTCTTTGACGGGCCAATAGAAATATTGGCCATTTTTTTATTTCAGCAGCGACGGCAAATTCCCTTCTCCGTACAAATGCAACGCGCCAACCGCGACAACATAACGACCGGCAGGCAGGGCATACAGCGTCTCCCGCCACGCCTGGTTGCGCGCGTTCATCAGCACATCATACAACGATTCACTGAACGTCGACGGTAACGCCAGCTTACCGTCTGCGGGCGGCGCATCCAGCCACCAGCCAATCATCGTTTGCAGCAGACGCGCGTTGGTGTGCCAGTGGGTCAGGGTATCATCCAGTAGCATCTTGCCGTCATCAGGAAGCTGGCGAAGAAGCGCAATCTGGCTGTCCGTGCCTTCCAGTTCAATGACGGACAGGTTGCACGCCTTTGCCGCATTCAGCAGTTGATAATCGATACCGTAATCGCCGCGCAGCCCCAGGCGCTGCGCCTGGGTTGCCTGTAGCACCATGGCAATTTGCCACAGGGGCAGGGTGTCGAGCATTGAGAGCGAGACGCCGGACTCATCCGCAAGACGGGTAAGCTCAGCCAGCTGCGTCTCGTTAAGACGTTCAGCCAGGGGGCGGTCGCTTTCCAGCCCGGCAAACGGCGATTCATGGCCGGAGATGTCGGCTTCGACGATCAGCGCGTCGGCGCGCTTCAGTAGTTTAATCAGGCCGGAGGGCAGGGGGGACATATCCTGCGTGCCCATATGAATGCTTCCCACCAGGTGCAGTTGCTGCCCACCCGGAAGCGAAATATCCATACCGGGCCAGGCATAACGGCGGGGAAAAAGGGCGCGAAACGATGTTTTTATACGATTAAACAGACCCATACGCGCTCCATGACCGGAAAGGTTCATGCTAGCGCGTACGGGTACAAGGTTCAATCCTTCGGTTTAAACCGCAGCAGACGGTTAGCGTTGCTCACCACGGTAATTGACGAGAGCGCCATCGCCGCACCCGCAACAACCGGGTTCAGCAGGGTGCCGGTCAGCGGCCACAAAATCCCGGCGGCAATCGGAATGCCGAGCGAGTTATAGACGAACGCCCCCAGCAGGTTCTGCTTCATGTTGCGCAACGTGGCTTTCGAAATCGCCAGCGCATCCGCCACGCCCATCAGGCTGTGGCGCATCAGGGTGATCGCCGCGGTTTCAATGGCGACATCGCTCCCGCCGCCCATCGCAATACCTACGTCAGCCTGCGCCAGCGCCGGGGCGTCGTTAATGCCGTCGCCCACCATCGCCACCTGACGACCATCACGTTGCAATTTCCTGATGGCGTCCGCTTTGCCATCCGGCAGCACGCCGGCTATCACCTCATCAATCCCGGCTTCTCTGGCGATGGCGTTAGCGGTAGTCGGGTTATCACCGGTTAACATCACCAGGCGATAGCCCGCATGGTGCAGGCGTTGCAAGGCATCCACGCTGTCCTGGCGTAACGGATCGCGTACGGCCAGCAGCGCCGCCACCTGACCATCCCTCGCCAGCAGAACCGGCGTCGCGCCCTGAGAGGCCTGCGCGTTCAGCTCAGCGTCCAGCACGGACGTATCAACACCGTGTTCAGTTAGCAGTGCCTGGTTACCCAGCAGCAGCGTATGGCCTTCTGCTTCACCGCTGACCCCTAAACCGCGCAGAGTGCGGAAGTTGCTTACCTGCGGCAGGCGGGCATCACCGGCTTTCTCAAGGATGGCGCGCGCCAGCGGGTGACTGGAGCCTTGTTCCAGCGCGGCGGCCAGGCGCAGGGCATCCGTCTCCGTACAGCCAATGGTATTAACGGCCACTACCTGCGGTTTGCCCTCGGTGAGCGTGCCGGTTTTGTCAAAGACGAGGGTGTCCAGCGTGCTTGCCCGTTGCAGGGCGTCAGCATCACGGACCAGTACGCCAAATTCGGCGGCGCGTCCGACGCCAGAGATAATCGACATCGGCGTGGCCAGACCAAGGGCACAAGGGCAGGCGATGATCAGTACCGTGGTGGCGATCACCAGGGTGTAGACAATCTGCGGCGCCGGGCCGAAGAAATACCAGATTGCCGCGCTCAGCAGGGCAATACCGACCACCACTGGCACAAAAATGGCGGAGATTTTATCGGCAAGCTGACCAATTTCCGGCTTACTGCTCTGCGCCTGGCGGACCATCCGAATGATGCGTGACAGTGTGGTATGGCTGCCAACGGCGCTGGCGCGGAACAGCACGCTGCCGTCCTGTACCACCGTACCCGCATGCACCGCATCGCCCTGAGATTTCTGCTGGGGGATCGGCTCACCGGTTAGCATGGCTTCATCAAGCCAGGCATCGCCCTGGGTGATTTCACCGTCGACGGGTACGCGGTCGCCGGTGGTGAGACGCAGCGTCATACCGGGTTGCACCTCTGAGAGAGGAACGTTTTTTTCCCCATCGTCGGTGACCACGCGGGCCGTCGGCGGGGTTAAATCGAGTAATCTCTCCAGCGCTTTCGACGAGCGCTGACGCGCGCGGGCTTCGAGCATATGGCCTAAGTTAATCAGACCTATAATCATCGCGCTCGCTTCATAATAGAGATGGCGCGCCTCCATCGGGAACCACTGCGGCCAGACGTTAACGCTCATCGAATACAGCCACGCAGCGCCCGTCCCGAGCGCGACCAGCGTGTCCATCGTCGCGGTGCGGTTTTTCAGGCTCTTCCAGGCGCTGGTATAGAAATGTCCGCCTGCAAACACCATCACCGCTAGGGTAATCAGACCAATCACCAGCCACAGGGTGCGGTTGTCTGCGGTGACCATCATGTTGTCACCCATCATGCCCCACACCATCACCGGAATACCGACCAGCAGGGCGACGATCGCCTGCCAGCGGAAGCGCTTCATGGTGGCGACAGCCGTTTCCTGCTGGCGCTCGCGGCGCTCGGCATCATCTTCGATGGCCTCCGCCCCGTAGCCCGCTTTCTCCACGGCCTGCACTAAATCTGCGGCGGAGGCACTGCCCATCACCAGCGCAGTACGCTCCGCCAGGTTTACCCGTGCCTGTGCGACGCCCGGTACCGCCTGTAAGGCGTTTTGTACCCGGGAGACACAGCTGGCGCAGCTCATGCCGTTGATCAGCAGCTGTTGGCTGTCATCAATATCATCAGCTACCGGAAGCTCAGGAGTGGCCGCTGTCAGTGCTTCCGACGGGGATGATGACTCTGCCAGCGGTTTAGCCTTTGGGTGGCTTAACTCCGCCCCGTAACCGGCCTGTTTAATGGTATCAATCAGCTCGTCGGCGCTGGCGCTGCCGGTCACGGCGGCATGATCGATAGTCACCTCAGCGCTTTCCACATCAGGACGCTGCTCCAGGCTTTCTTTAACACGTTTGACACAGTGGCCGCAGGAGAGGCCGTCCAGTGTCAGGTCAATAGTGTGAGACATAACAAAACTCCCGTATAATGTTCTGGTCAATTGTTGACCTTCACTCTGCTTTTCGCTAACTGTTATAAAGGTTAAACCTTCCATCAAGGGGAAGGTCAAGGGGGAAATGTGAATATCAGCGATGTTGCGAAAAAAACCGGCTTAACCAGCAAAGCGATTCGCTTTTATGAGGAAAAAGGGCTGGTGACGCCACCGTTGCGCAGTGAGAACGGCTACCGCAGCTATACGCAACTGCATCTTGATGAACTGACGTTACTGCGCCAGGCAAGACAGGTAGGATTTAACCTTGAAGAGTGCGGCGAGCTGGTTAACCTGTTTAACGATCCGAAACGCCACAGTGCCGACGTGAAAAAACGTACGCTGGAAAAAGTGGCGGAGATCGAACGCCATATCATCGAATTACAGGCGATGCGTGAGCAACTGTTACAGCTGGCAGAATCCTGCCCGGGAGATGACAGCGCCGAGTGCCCGATTATCGACAATCTTTCCGGTTGCTGCCACCGTAAAACCCACGCCTAACAGGCTTTAACCCGCAGGGTAATGCCTTCTACCGCAATGACCTCAACCCGCGTGCCGGCGCTGAGGTCATCATCGGCCACTACCGGCCATGAACTGTCCCCCACGCGCATATGACCGCGTCCGTTGATCAGCGCGTTATCAAGCGTAAAACGTTTACCCACGATCTGCTGCCCACGCTGATTGAGATGCGCGTCGACCGGCTTCTGCGCCTTCACCCGTTTGTTCAGCCAGCGCCACCACAGCCAGGCGGCCAGCAGCGTCAGCACGGCAAACAGCGCGCCCTGCCACTCCCAGCCGACAGGCAGCAGCCAGACGACCAGCCCGGTAATCACAGCGGCAACACCGCTCCACAGCAGATAACCGTTGCCGCCAAGCATCTCGGCGGCCAGCAGCAAGCCGCCAAGGCTTAGCCAGAACGCATGAGGATGTGCAACGATGAGCTCAATCATTTTTTACGCTCGTTTCCGCCGTCTTTGATCAACTCGGCAATTCCGGCGATAGATCCCATCAGACTGCTGGCATCCAGCGGCATCATCACCACTTTGCTGTTGTTCGCAGAGCCGATCTCCTTCAGCGCATCGGTATATTTTTGCGCGACGAAGTAGTTCACAGCCTGGATATCCCCGGCGGCAATCGCCTCGGAAACCATTTGCGTCGCGCGGGCTTCCGCTTCTGCCGAACGTTCACGCGCTTCTGCCTGGAGGAAGGCAGACTGACGGTCGCCCTCGGCTTTCAGGATCTGCGACTGTTTTTCCCCTTCCGCTTTCAGGATCTCGGCCTGACGCACCCCTTCGGCTTCAAGAATATAGGCGCGTTTGGTACGCTCGGCCTTCATCTGCGCATTCATGGAAGCAATCAGCTCTGCCGGTGGGCGCACGTCGCGGATCTCAATGCGGGTCACTTTGATCCCCCACGGATTGGTGGCTTCATCAACAATGTGCAGCAGGCGGGTATTAATGCTGTCGCGCTGGGAGAGCATTTCGTCCAGCTCCATCGAGCCAAGCACAGTACGGATGTTGGTCATCGTCAGGTTGACGATCGCCAGCTCCAGGTTGCTCACCTCATAGGCCGCTTTCGGCGCATCAATCACCTGAATAAAGCACACCGCATCGATGGTGACGTTGGCGTTATCCTTAGAGATGACTTCCTGGGAAGGAATATCCAGCACCTGCTCCATCATGTTGATTTTACGCCCAATTCTGTCCATGAAGGGGACGATCAGGCTTAAACCCGGCTGAAGGGTATTGGTGTAGCGACCGAAACGTTCGACGGTCCACTGGTAACCCTGCGGGACAATTTTGACGCCTGCGCCCACGATAACCAGCGCAACGAAAATAAGGACAGGAACAACGATGAGCATAAAAACCTCCTGTTTTGCATGCCGTAACGAGAAAAATTGCGTATTTGTTGAACGTAAGTATATCGGTTAACGGGCGGGATTTCGCCCCTGTAAAGAGGTGGGAACCGGACTGGTAAAATTAAAACGCCCCGCCAGGAGAGCGGGGCGCATAGCGTTACTCTACAGACCAGGTATAGCTGAAGTCGGTGATAAACCCATCCCCGGCGTCAGCGATGGCTTTCGATAAGCCCTGATAGTATTTTTCCAGGCCGATGGCCTCTATCTGCTGGATCTGCTCGCGAACGGGCGCGCAGAACAGTACTGCATTGCCCGCTCCGACACGTTTGTTGTTCGGCGGCAGATCGCCGGTAATCCCCTTAAACCAGGTTCTGATCCCTTGCTTTAAGCTGTGCGGCGCTTTTGCAAGATCCTTCTGGCCTGTCAGCACCTGTAAGGTGGGGAACTCATTTGCATTGACGGCGGTTTTCATGCGTGCAAAGAACGCGGTAAAAAGCTCAAAAGAGCCGAGATCCGTGACGCGAGGCTTGGTGGTTTTTCCGTTTTTATTGCCCATTTTTCCGGCAGGGGCTGTAGGCGCCGGAACCACATTGACCTTATGCAGATCCAGACCAAACAGCAGATTGCAGTGCGCCCGGCGCTCTTTAAGCGGGTAGGACATTAGCACGTCAATAAACGCCGTCGCCTTCACATCGGCCAGGTCATGGTTAATCAGCCATTGCGAGCGGGCAAATTCCGCGGGGGAAACGAACCAGTCCGGCACCTCAGTAAAGCGTCTGGATTTACCCTTGCCGTCAAACTCGAGAAAGTAAGCCCCATCATCGAAAGCAAAATAGCAGTTTTTAAAGCTTCCGATCGTGGTGTTAACGATGAGCGCCTTCTTAACAAAATCGACCACCTCTGCACCCATGACAAAACGCGTGAGTTCAGAAGAATTGATGACTTCCATTAATGTTTCCACATCTGGAACACCAGGCTTCAGGGAAGAGAACTCATAAAAGATATGTGTCATGTTGCTGACTTCCTGTAGTTATAGAGGTGACAATTACCGAACAAAAAGTTTAACACTTGCGATAGGTTAAGGCTATTCGCGCAGCGTAGCGGAAAGGATTATGCTAAAGGCTGTTCTTATCACAGCGGTTAACGGAATCGGAATGAATAATAAAAAAAATCTTCTGGATATCAGGGATGTTGGCTTTCGTGTGGGTGATAACACCATCCTTCAGCACGTCGATTTTTGTCTCTCTCCGGGCGAATTTAAACTCATAACCGGCCCCTCCGGCTGCGGCAAAAGCACCCTCCTGAAAATCGTGGCTTCGCTACTGAGTCCAACGGAGGGAACCATCCTGTTTGAAGGGAAAGATATCGCCACGCTTACACCGGAAAGCTATCGCCAGCAGGTGTCATACTGCGTGCAAACGCCGTCCCTGTTTGGCGACACGGTGTACGACAATCTGGTTTTCCCCTGGCACATCCGCAACCAAACGCCCGATCCGAAAAAGTTTGCGGACGATCTGACCCGTTTTGGGCTTCCGCCGGAGACGCTGACCAAATCGACTGCCGAACTGTCAGGCGGGGAAAAGCAGCGCGTCTCGCTGATCCGTAACCTGCAATTCCTGCCGAAGGTGCTTTTGCTGGATGAAATCACCAGCGCGCTGGATGACGCTAACAAGCGCAACGTCAATGAGATTATTCATCGCTACGTCCGTGAACAGGATATTGCCGTGCTGTGGGTGACGCACGATTCAAATGAAATTAGCCATGCGGATGATGTCATCACGCTCAGGCCGCAGGGCGGGAAAATGGAGGAGGCTCACCGTGGGTGAACATAACATAACCAACGAATCGCTGGCGCTGTCGATGGTGCTGGTGCTGGTGGCGATTGTGGTCAGCTACCGGGAGAAGCTGGGGCTGGAAAAAGATATTCTGTGGAGTATCGTTCGCGCGGTCATTCAGCTCATCATCGTCGGCTATGTGCTGAAATACATCTTCAACGTCAATCATGCCGTGCTGACCCTGTTGATGGTGCTGTTTATCTGCTTTAACGCGGCATGGAACGCGCAGAAACGCAGTAAATACATCGATAAAGCGTTCCTCTCGTCGTTTATTGCCATCACCACCGGGACCGCGTTAACGCTGGCGGTACTGGTGCTCTCCGGCTCGATAGAATTTACGCCGATGCAGGTGATCCCCATTTCCGGGATGATTGCGGGCAATGCGATGGTGGCGGTCGGGTTATGCTACAACAATCTGGGGCAACGCTTCAGCAGTGAACAGCAACAGCTTCAGGAGAAGCTAAGCCTGGGCGCGACACCGAAGGTGGCCTCGGCGCGGTTGATCCGCGACAGCATTCGTTCTTCGCTGATCCCAACGGTGGATTCCGCCAAAACCGTGGGTCTGGTGAGCCTGCCGGGCATGATGTCGGGGCTAATTTTTGCCGGTATCGATCCGGTAAAAGCGATTAAATACCAGATTATGGTGACGTTTATGCTGCTCTCTACGGCGAGCCTGTCGACGATTATTGCCTGCTATCTGACCTATCGGAAGTTTTACAACGCGCGCCACCAGCTGGTGGTGACGCAGTTGAAAAAGACGGGGTAATATCGGCTTTTGTAGACCCGGCAGCGTTAGCGCCACCGGGCATTTTTGTTAGTAAAGCAATGCGTACAGCTGACGACGATACTTAGACGCCAGCGCGTCACCGGTGCCGAGCGCGGCCAGGATCTCCTGGAACATCTTTCGCGCCTGACCGTCTGCGGCGCCCAGGTCCTTCTGAAGGTGGCTAAACAGCAGCTCCAGCGCCTCTTCATTACGCCCCACCTGATGAAGCTGAAGCGCCAGCTGGCTTGCCAGCGCGGCATCCGCCGGGTTGTCCGCAACCTGCTGCTGAAGTTGCTGAATTTCAGGGGTATCCGCCGCCTGTTTCAGCAGGTCAATCTGCGCCACCAGGCCCTGATAGCGGGTGTCCTGATCCTGCATCGGCACCGTTTTCAGCACGGCTTCCGCGTCTTCGGGGCGGTGCAGCGCAATCTGGGTCTCTGCCAGCAGCAGACCAATCTGGCTGTTCTGGTTCGACAGCTGCCACGCGTCTTTTAACAGCGGCAGCGCCTCGTCGTACTTGCCTTCCTGCATCAGCGCCATGGCTTCCTGCGCTTTCAGCTCTTCTTCGCGCGGCAGGACTTTATCCAGCAGGGCGCGGATCGCCTCTTCCGGCTGCGGCCCCTGGAAGCCATCCACCGGCTGACCGTTCTGGAACAGGTAGACGGTTGGGATCGCACGCAGGCCAAACTGGGAAGCCACCATCGGTTCGGCGTCACAATCCAGCTTCGCCAGAATAAATTGACCGTTGTACTGCGCGGCAAGGCTTTCCAGGACCGGCGTCAGCTGCAGGCAGTGTTGGCTGCGTTCAGACCAGAAGTAGAACAGCACCGGTGTAGTCATTGACTGTTCGAGTGTCTGTTGCAGGTTAGCTTCAGTTATGTTGACGATATTCTGTACGGACATGCGGCATTCTCTTTTATCGGTTTACTCTTTACATGGGGGTAAGCGTCGTCGCTTCAACTCAACCCTGCAAAATTTTGTCCATCATCCGCCCCGGCAGCAGGCGTTTCAACCAGCCGACGGCATGGGTCACCAGCGTCACCGGATAGCGCATTTTAGGGGTATCGCTCTCAAATGCGTGGCGCACTTTGGCAACCACGGCTTCTGGCCCAAGCGTAAAACGCGCCGCGATACCGGGATTTTCGACCGGTTGGTCCGCCTGCGTCTGGTTAACGTTTTCCGTAAAGCGGGTGCGGATGGGGCCCGGTTCAATCAGGCTGACCTTAATGCCGCTGTGGCGCAGCTCCATGCGCAACGCATCGGACCAGGCTTCAAGCGCATATTTACTGGCAGCGTAAGCCCCGCGTCCCGGCGTGGAGATCAGGCCCATCACCGAGGAGGTCATGACAATCCGCCCTTCGCCGTGCGGCAGCATGGCGGGGAGAAGGCGCATGGTGAGCTGATGCGCCCCAAAAAAGTTTGCGGAGAACTGCTGCTCCAGCTGTTCCCGCGAGAGGGTCTGTAGCGGGCCGTACACGCCATAGCCCGCATTGTTGAACAGGCCGTAAAGCCGGTTGTTGGTCAGGGCGATAACCTCGTCGGCGGCCTGCTCCACGCTCTCTGGCGAATCGAGATCCAGCAGAATGCCGGTAAATCCCAGCCCTCGCATGCGTTCGACATCCTCGGGTTTGCGGCAGGCTGCCAGCACCCAAAACCCCTGACGTTTCAGTTCAAGGGCGCTTTCAAGGCCAATTCCGCTGGAACATCCTGTTATTAAGACCGATTTTTGCATAACTTTACCTGTCAGGTTCTCAGCTGTTTGACGAGTCATGTTTTACTAAAGGAGCCAGCCGGGTTGCCATCCAGTCGGCAATGAACGGCTGGGCATCGCGATTGGGGTGAATGCCATCATCCTGCATCCACTGGGGTTTCAGATAGACCTCTTCCATGAAAAATGGCAGCAGCGGAATATCAAACTCTTTGGCAAGCTTAGGATAGATCGCGCTAAACGCCTCATTATACCGACGGCCGTAGTTAGCGGGCAGGCGAATTTGCATCAGCAGCGGCTGGGCGTTAGCGGCCTTAATGGTCTGCAAAATAGTCCGCAGCGTTTGCTCCGTTTGCTGTGGCTGGAAGCCGCGCAAACCATCATTACCGCCCAGTTCGACCAGCACCCAACGCGGTTGATGCTGCTTAAGCAGGGCAGGCAGGCGCGATAAGCCTTGCTGCGACGTATCGCCGCTGATGCTGCCGTTAACGACAGACGCCCGGGACTGCCATTTATCATTGAGCAGGGCGGGCCAGGCCGCACTGGCCGCCATACGATAGCCCGCGCTCAGGCTATCGCCCAGAATCAATAACGTGTCCGCAGCCGCCGCGCGGAAGGTCATCAGCATCAAAAACAGGAAGGGCAAATGCCAGCGGAAAACATTATTGAAGTTCATTGTCTTAAGAAGTCCGTCGGTCAGGGAGAACACGAGCTTTCCATCCTCACCGGAGTTGAACTCGTTGTCAAACGTGCCGAAACCATCGCCCTGATTGGCGAATCCGGTTCCGGTAAGTCCACGCTGCTGGCCATTCTCGCCGGGCTGGACGATGGCAGCAGCGGGGAAGTGAACCTGGTCGGCCAGCCCCTCCACGCGCTTGATGAAGAGGCGCGCGCCGCGCTGCGTGCTCGGCATATCGGGTTTGTCTTTCAGTCATTCATGCTGATTCCAACCCTCAACGCGCTGGAAAACGTTGAGCTGCCCGGCCTGCTGCGCGGTGAAAATACCCGCGAAAGCCGCGATCACGCCAAAGCGTTGCTGGAACAGCTGGGGCTGGGAAAACGTCTCGACCACCTTCCGGCGCAGCTTTCCGGCGGTGAGCAGCAGCGCGTGGCGCTGGCCCGGGCGTTTAACGGGCGCCCGGAAGTGCTGTTTGCCGATGAGCCCACGGGCAATCTCGACCGTAAAACCGGGGACAAAATTGCCGATCTGCTGTTTTCCCTCAACCGCGAGCATGGCACCACGCTGATTCTGGTTACCCACGACCCGCAGTTGGCCGCCCGCTGCGACCGCCGCCTGCGGCTGGTGAACGGTGTTCTTCAGGAGGAAGCATGATTGCCCGCTGGTTTTGGCGCGAATGGCGCTCGCCCTCGCTGCTGATTGTCTGGCTGGCGTTGAGCCTGGCGGTGGCCTGCGTGCTGGCGCTCGGCAGCGTCAGCGATCGTATGGAGAAAGGGCTTAGCCAGCAGAGCCGGGAATTTATGGCGGGGGACCGGGCTCTGCAAAGTTCTCGCCCCGTGCCGCCGGGCTGGATTGAGGAAGCGCGCAAAGAGGGGCTGAAGGTGGGAGAGCAAATCACCTTCCAGACCATGACCTTTGCGGGCGACACGCCACAGCTTGCCAGCGTAAAAGCCGTGGATGACATCTACCCGATGTATGGTGATTTACAAACCAGTCCGCCGGGGCTAAAACCGACGGCCGGTACGGTACTGCTGGCATCGCGTCTGATGGCGCTGCTGAACCTGAAACCCGGCGACAGTATCGACGTCGGCGACGCGACCCTCAAAATTGCCGGGGAAGTGGTGCAGGAACCCGACTCCGGATTTAATCCGTTCCAGCTCGCGCCGCGCCTGCTGATGAACACCGCTGATGTGGCGAAAACCAACGCCGTCCAGCCGGGTAGCCGCGTCACATGGCGCTATAAGTTTGGCGGGACGCCTGCTCAACTGGAGGCGTATGAAAAATGGATCCTGCCGCAGCTCAAGCCGGAACATCGCTGGTACGGGCTGGAGCAGGATGACGGGGCGCTCGGCAAATCCCTCGAGCGTTCTCAGCAGTTTCTGTTGCTGTCGGCGCTGTTAACCCTGCTGCTGGCCATTGCGGCCGTTGCCGTGGCAATGGGGCACTACTGCCGCAGCCGTTACGATCTGGTGGCGATCCTCAAAACTCTCGGCGCGGGCCGGGCACAGCTGCGCAAGCTGATTGTCGGCCAGTGGCTGATGGTGCTGGCGCTGTCGGCTCTGACCGGCGGGGCGATAGGGCTGCTGTTTGAAAAGCTGCTGATGGTGCTGCTCAAACCGGTCCTGCCCGCTGCGCTGCCGCCTGCCAGCCTCTGGCCGTGGCTGTGGGCCATCGGCGCGATGACGACGATCTCCCTGCTGGTGGGGTTACGCCCCTACCGGCTGCTGCTCGCCACCCAGCCGCTGCGCGTGCTGCGCCGGGATGTGGTGGCCAGCGTCTGGCCGCTGAAGTTCTATCTGCCGGTGATTATTGCGGTGGCAGTCGGGCTGTTGGCCTGGCTGATGGGCGGCAGTACGCTGCTGTGGGCGGTGCTGGCGGGCGCGGTGGTGCTGGCGCTGCTGTGCGGCGTGGTGGGCTGGCTATTGCTCAATCTTCTCAAAAAGCTGACGGTGAGATCGCTGCCGGTGCGGCTGGCGGTTAACCGACTGCTGCACCAGCCGTGGTCTACCCTCAGCCAGCTCTCGGCATTTTCGCTGTCGTTTATGCTGCTGGCGCTTCTGCTGGTGCTGCGCGGGGATCTGCTGGATCGCTGGCAGCAGCAGCTTCCGCCGGAAAGCCCGAACTATTTCCTGATCAACATTGCTCCCGAACAGGTGACGCCGCTGAAGGGGTTCCTGTCTGAGCATCACATTATTCCGGAATCGTTCTATCCGATCGTGCGCGCCCGCCTGACGCAGATCAACGGCCAGTCCACGGAGGGAAATAAGGATGAATCGCTCAACCGCGAGCTCAACCTGACCTGGCAGGCGAAACGTCCGGACCATAACCCGATCGTTGCCGGCACCTGGCCGCCGAAAGCGGGGGAAGTGTCGATGGAGGAGGGGCTGGCGACACGCCTGAACGTGAAGCTCGGCGATAGCGTGACCTTTACCGGTGATACCCAGGATTTCACCGCCAAAGTCACCAGCCTGCGCAAAGTGGACTGGGAAAGCCTGCGGCCAAATTTCTTCTTCATCTTCCCGCCGGGCGCGCTGGACGGACAGCCCCAGGGCTGGCTGACCAGCTTCCGCTGGGAAAACGGCAACGGCATGCTGACGCAACTGAACCGGGAATTTCCGACGGTGAGCCTGCTGGATATCGGCGCGATCCTCAAACATGTCGGGCAGGTGCTGGAACAGGTGAGCCGCGCCCTGGAGGTGATGGTGGTGCTGGTGACCGTCTGCGGCCTATTGCTGCTGCTGGCGCAGGTGCAGGTCGGCATGCGTCAGCGTCATCAGGAGCTGGTGGTCTACCGCACGCTGGGGGCCAGTAAACGGCTGCTGCGCGCCACGCTGTGGAGCGAATTTGCCCTGCTCGGGCTGGTGGCGGGCCTGGTGGCGGCCATCGGGGCGGAAACCGCACTGGCGGTGCTTCAGACGAAAGTCTTTGATTTTCCATGGGAGCCTGACTGGCGGCTGTGGTTAACGTTGCCCGTCTGCGGCGCGGTGCTGCTGTCCCTGTGCGGTGGCTGGCTCGGGACGCGGCTGTTGAAAGGTAAAGCGCTGTTCCGCCAGTTTGTCAGCTAGTTTACTTGCGTGATGATGACGCACCGGCATTTCTGCTGGTGTGTCATCGCTTAATAGCACAAATCGTTAATACCCATGCATTTAGTAGCACAAAACATTAAAAACCCGCCCACACAGCCCGAATTTTTCCGGTTAATATTCACCAGCTAAATATTTAGCAGCGTGTCTATCAAGGAAAAATAATGACTATAAGAAAAACAGCGCTGGCGACAACGATCGGCGCAGCAGTGGCATTGGCTTCTTTCGCATCTCAGGCGGAAATCACCCTTCTGAAACAGGATCCGCAGGCGGGAAACCCGCTGAGCCGTCTGAACTTCACCGTTGGCGGCAGCATCCGTCCTCAGTTCCAGAACATGACCGGTGATGACGGCAAAAACGGCTACAAGCGTAACGGTTTTGACGGCGGTACCCGTTTCCGTTTCGCGGCAGACTACTACCTGTTCGATGACATCAGCTGGATCACCTACTACGAGCTGGGTGTGAACATTCCGGCGCAGTTTAACTGGGATAACCACTACGCCGACGGCGCGCACGATACTTCACGCCGTATGCTCTACACCGGTCTGAAGAGCGACACCTGGGGTACGCTGACCTTCGGCCAGCAGAACAGCGTGTACTATGACGTGGTGGGCGCAAAAACCGATATCTGGGACTACGACATGATTGGTCAGGCGTCGGGTAACGGGATCAACGGCGACTACGACGGCTCTTACCGTTCACGCCAGATGCTGAAGTACAAGAAAACCGTGGGCGATGCTGACATCTACGCATCCTATCTGTTTGAAGACAGCGAATACCTGCCGGGCAACGGCCTGCGCTACAAGCGTAAAGGCGGCGGTTCACTGGGTATCGATTACCACCTGACCACCGATCTGACCTGGGGCGCAGCGTGGAACTACACCCGCGCGGACATGCGTAATCCGGACAACGGCGACAGCAAATCCTACGACCAGAACATTCTCGGCACCGCACTGAGCTGGACGCCGGATAACTGGACCTTCTCCGCAGGCGGCGGCTGGTATCAGAACTTCATGACCACCAAAAAAGTGTCCGTTAACGACTACTTCGCCGGTGATGCATGGGGTATTGAATACTTCGCAGGATACAAATTCCCGGTCGGTCAGTATGCGGTGAAATCCATTCAGCCGTACTTCATGGGCGACCGCATTGAGTACGTGAACGGCCGTAACTACCAGCGCATCGACAACGGCGTAGGTATCAGCGTCCAGCTGGACTACGGTTTCCGCGTGGATTACGAACACGTGTTCACCTCCAGCACCGACAACCTGGGCGACATGAACCTGGTGCGTCTGCGTTACGACTTCTAAGTTGTCATGTAGGGTGCGGCCTGATGCCCTCACCCTGACCCTCTCCCACGGGGAGAGGGAAAAAACATTAAAAACGGCAACCCAGGTTGCCGTTTTGCTTTTACCTCGCCACCCGGCTTTTTTCAGCGATCAAGCCACTCGGCAATTTCTTCGTACGTCCCGCGAAAAACAATCTTCTCCGCTTTCTTCTCCAGCTGATAGCCGTACATCGGGTCGTAATAGTCCTTCAGCAGCGGCACAAGCCAGCTGAAGTGCGCGTCAGTGCTTCCAGAGCGCTGTTGTTCCAGAAGCGCGGAATCCAATAGCGCGGTAAATTCCGCGAATCGTTGCAGCCCCAGACGACGGCGGATGGCGAACAGGCCGTGATGCAGGTATTCGCTGTAGGCTTTCCAGCCCGCTTCTTCACCGTAGGCGGCAGAAAAGTCGGCCCACATGTGGTCGAAATACTCTTCGCGCAGCCGCTCAAGACGGATCTCAAACGGATCTTCGACCACAACGACAGGCGCTTCCGCCATGCGGTCGCGCAGGCACTCCGGCAGGTGGTTAGAGCCAATCATCCGGCCCTCATCCTCCAGCACCCAGCGCGCGGCATCTTTTTTTAGCAGCTCGACGGCAAGGTGATTCTCGAAGCTCGCCTGAGAAAGTTGCGGGGTGAGCGTGCGGCCAAATGACGAGCCGCGATGGTGCGCCAGCCCTTCCAGATCGATGCCCTGCGCATGCTGCTTCACCAGCAGCGTTTTGCCGTTTCCGGTACAGCCACCGATAAGCACCATCGGTTTTTGTGACTGCTCAATCGTCACCTGAATTGCCGTCTGGCGCAGGGCCTTATAGCCGCCGCGGATCAGCGGATAATCGATTCCCGCCTCTTTAAGCCAGGCCTGGGAGATATGTGAGCGCTGGCCACCGCGCGCGCAGCAAAGGTAGCCCTCAGGATGGGCCAGGCTGGCTTCGCGCCAGGCGTTGATGCGCGCCTCTCGCGTCTCGCCGTTGACCAGGCTATGGCCGAGCGTCAGTGCGGCGTCCGGACCCTGGCGTTTATAGCAGGTGCCGACGGCGGCACGCTCGTCGTCGTTCATTAAGGGCAGGTTGAGTGCGGCGGGCATCGCACCCTGGACAAATTCGATCGGCGCGCGAACGTCGATTAAAGGGGTATCGGACGCGAGGATCGCGCGATAGTCCGTTCCATCGTTCATGGTGGTTCCAGAAGAAAGCTAAGCAGCAATGGGCGGGAATTGTACGCCGGGGAAGGGGAAGGTCAACTCCCCGGCGGGGGTTACTTACTTCAGTTTTGACTGCGCCCAGACAATCCCGCTCGCGTATTCTGGCGGCAGCAGGGGAACAATCGCTTCCAGCGTGGCGCTCAGGCGGTCCGTGTCGGTATCGTTCAGGTTCAGGTGGCCGACCTTACGACCCGGGCGCACCGCTTTGTCGTACCAGTGCAGGTGCACCAGCGGCAGCTTCAGCCAGTCGTAGTTCAGATCGGTGCCGATCAGGTTGATCATCACCGACGGGCTGGTCACCACCGGCTGCGGCAGCGGCAGGTCAGTGATGGCGCGCAGGTGCAGCTCGAACTGGCTGATGGAGGCGCCGTTTTGCGTCCAGTGGCCGCTGTTGTGCACGCGCGGCGCAAGTTCGTTGATCAGCAGACCCGATGGCGTGACGAAACACTCCATCGCCATTACGCCCACATAGCCCAGCTCATGCATGATGGCAGAGAGCATCTCTTCCGCCTGCGCCTGCTGGTCAGCATTGGCCTGCGGGAAGGCGACGCTGGTGCGCAGAATCCCGTCCTGATGCAGGTTATGCGTTAGCGGGTAAAAAACGGTGTGCCCGTCATGCCCGCGCGCGCCCACCAGCGACACTTCACCGCTGAAGTTTATGCCCTGCTCAACGATGCACTCGCCGTAGCAGTCGTCCGGCAGCTCGGCGGTGTCGTTCGCGCGCAGGCGCCACTGCCCGCGACCGTCGTAGCCGCCGACACGACGCTTCACGATCGCCAGATCGCCCAGCATGGCGAAGACGTCATTCCACTCGCTTTTGTCGGACAACAGCTGCCACGGCGCGGTCGCAAGGCCGAGCTTGTCGAACAGCTGCTTTTGCGTGAGACGGTCGGCGATGATCGGGAAGACGTCGCGGTTCACAAAGGCGTTATGGCGCGCCAGCTCGCGGGTCAGGGCGGTTTCCGGCCAGCGTTCAATTTCGGCGGTGATCACGCTCTGATGGAACGGCACGGCTTCCGGCTCGGCGTCCAGCCCGACGGGCCAGACGGCAATACCCAGCGGCTCACCGGCCTGACGCAGCATCCGGCCAAGCTGACCATTACCAAGAACGCAAACCTGCTTCATGCTGCACCCCGCGGATCCGGGTTATCCAGCACCTCGTCGGTCTGGGCTTTACGCCACTCCGCCAGGCGTTGATGTAAGTCATTATCATGCGTCGCGAGGATCTGCGCGGCCAGCAGGGCGGCATTTGCGGCACCCGCCTTACCAATCGCCAGCGTACCGACAGGGATACCGCGCGGCATCTGGACGATAGAGTACAGGCTATCAACCCCGCTTAACGCGGCGCTCTGTACCGGCACGCCCAGTACCGGCACCAGGGTTTTGGCGGCAATCATGCCCGGCAGATGTGCTGCGCCGCCCGCACCGGCAATGATCACCTCGTAACCGTTCTCTTCGGCGCTTTCGGCGAAGCTGAACAGTTTATCCGGCGTACGGTGCGCGGAAACCACTTCGACGTGGTGCGGAACATTCAGGATTTCAAAGATTTCGGCGGCGAACTGCATGGTAGCCCAGTCGCTTTTGGACCCCATCACGATGGCGACACGCGCCGGATTATTGCGGGAAGACATGCGTCTTAAAACTCCTGTGGTGCGGAACACACTGCTTTCGAGGGCACAGAGAATAGCATGTAATACCGGCAAGGAAAACGGTTGCGTGGTCGGGAAATGAGCGAAAAAACGAGGAGGGTTAAAACGGGAAGGCGATCAGTTCCACACCTTCCGGCGTGACTTTGACCATCGATCCTTCGCTGTGCCAGGCGCCTAAAACCACGCGATGGGCGGGCTCGCCGTTGGCGATAAGGGAATGCACATCGGGACGATGGGTATGGCCGTGGATCAGCCACTGAACGCGATGCTTCTCCATCACGTTCACCACCGCCTGCGGGTTGACGTCCATGATGGTCATCGATTTGCTGCTGTTGGCGGCCTTGCTGCCCGCGCGCATTCTGGCGGCGATGCGGTTGCGGATAAACAGCGGCAGGGCGAGGAACACTTTCTGGATCCAAGGGGTGTGAACTTTGGCGCGAAACGCCAGGTAGCCGGTATCGTCAGTGCAGAGCGTGTCGCCGTGCATGATCAGAATATTGCGGCCATAGAGGTCAAGCACCTGCTCTTCCGGTAGCAGCGTCATGCCGCTCTCGCGGGCGTAGCGCTGGCCGATCAGGAAATCACGGTTGCCGTGAATGAAATAGCAGGGGACGCCGGAATCCACCAGCGCTTTAATGGCCGCTGCCATCTCACGGTGCAGCGGGTTCGGATCGTCGTCGCCTATCCAGGCCTCAAACAGGTCACCCAGAATGTACAGCGCATCGGCGCTTTTCGCTTCACCGCGTAAAAAACGCAGAAAACCGGCGGTTATCGCCGGTTCTTCTGTTTGCAGATGCAGATCCGCAATAAAGAGTGTCGCCACGAATTACTCGCTGACGGTCACGCTTGTGATCACAACGTCTTCTTTAGGAACGTCCTGGTGCATACCGCTGCGGCCAGTAGAAACGGCTTTGATCTTGTCGACCACGTCCATGCCTTCAACCACTTCTGCGAATACGCAGTAGCCCCAGCCTTGCAGGCTTTCGCCAGAGAAGTTCAGGAAGTCGTTGTCCGCCACGTTAATGAAGAACTGTGCGGTAGCAGAGTGCGGGGCCTGAGTACGGGCCATTGCCAGCGTACCGCGGGTGTTTTTCAGGCCGTTGTTCGCTTCGTTTTTGATCGCTTCTTTCGTCTCTTTCTGGCGCATGCCAGGCTCGAAACCGCCGCCCTGGATCATAAAGCCGTTGATCACACGGTGGAAAATAGTGTTGTTGTAGAAACCTTCGCGGCAGTAGTCCAGGAAGTTTTTAACTGTTTCAGGCGCTTTGTCATCAAAGGTTTTGATTACGATATCGCCATGATTAGTGTGGAAAGTAACCATTTTTGCATCCTGTTCCGTTATTGTGGTGCGTCGACCCGTGCTCGGGTCACATATAGGGGCTTGTTATAGCATAACCACAGGACACGATCACCTTGCATTGTGTGCTGACCGTGCTCCGAATTATGGGTATTATAAGGAACAAACAATCCACACACGTGTTTACATGGAATCTTCGATGTTAAAAATCTTTAATACAATGACGCGCCAAAAAGAGGAATTTAAACCTATCCATGCCGGGGAAGTCGGCATGTACGTGTGTGGTATTACGGTTTACGATCTCTGTCATATCGGCCATGGCCGTACCTTTGTCGCGTTCGACGTGGTGTCCCGCTACCTGCGCTTCCTGGGCTATAACCTGAAGTATGTGCGCAACATCACCGACATCGACGACAAAATCATTAAACGTGCTAATGAAAATGGCGAAAGCTTTGTCGCGCTGGTGGATCGCATGATCGCCGAAATGCACAAGGATTTTGATGCCTTGAATATTCTGCGCCCGGATAGCGAGCCGCGTGCGACCCACCATATTCATGAAATCATTGAGATCACCCAAAAGCTGATCGAGCGCGGTCACGCCTATGTGGCGGACAACGGCGACGTGATGTTCTCGGTGCCGACGGACCCAACCTACGGTGCGCTTTCCCGCCAGGATCTGGACCAGCTCCAGGCCGGTGCACGCGTGGACGTGGTTGACGTGAAGCGTAATCCGATGGACTTCGTGCTGTGGAAGATGTCCAAGGCGGGCGAACCGAGCTGGCCATCCCCGTGGGGCGAAGGGCGTCCGGGCTGGCACATTGAATGTTCCGCGATGAACTGCAAACAGCTGGGCAACCATTTCGACATTCACGGCGGCGGTTCGGATCTGATGTTCCCGCACCATGAAAACGAAATCGCGCAGTCCACCTGTGCTCACGGCGGCGAGTACGTGAACTACTGGATGCACTCCGGGATGGTGATGGTTGACCGCGAGAAGATGTCGAAATCGCTGGGTAACTTCTTCACCGTGCGCGACGTGCTGAAGTATTACGACGCGGAAACCGTGCGCTACTTCCTGATGTCCGGCCACTATCGCAGCCAGCTGAACTACAGCGAAGAGAACCTGAAGCAGGCGCGCGCTGCGCTGGAGCGTCTGTATACCGCACTGCGCGGCACCGACAGGTCTGTTCCGGCCGCTGGCGGCGAGGCGTTCGAAGCCCGCTTCGTTGAGGTCATGAACGACGACTTCAACACGCCGGAAGCCTACTCCGTGCTGTTCGACATGGCGCGTGAGGTGAATCGCCTGAAGTCAGAAGATATGGCGGCGGCGAATGCGCTGGCGTCTCATCTGCGTAAGCTCTCTTCCGTGCTCGGCCTGCTGGAGCAGGACCCGGACGTGTTCCTGCAAAGCGGCGCGCAGGCGGACGACGGCGAAGTGGCGGAAATTGAAGCACTGATTAAAGCGCGTCTGGAAGCGCGTCAGGCGAAAGACTGGGCGGCGGCGGATGCGGCGCGTAACCGTCTGACCGAGATGGGCATTATTCTGGAAGATGGCCCGCAGGGAACCACCTGGCGTCGTAAGTAAGTCCGTAACGCCCGGTGGCGCTAACGCTTACCGGGCCTACAGTTGAAAGTAGGCCGGGTAAGGCGCAGCCGCCACCCGGCTTTTTTACCTCCGTCGCCACCACAGCAACCCCATCAGCACCATCCCCGGCAGCCACACCCACAGCAGTTCCGAGATAATCACCTGATGCCCGTACGGCGTGGTATAGCGCGACAGTGCAAACGGCGCGACCTTAATCACCTGCCACGGCGCAAAGAAGCGCTCATCTGACCAGGGCCACAGCCAGCCGACGCCTTTCCCGCCGGTGGTAATCGAATCCAGCAGGCTGTGCGACAGCAGCGACACGGTTAAAAACAGCCAGCAGCGCGACAGGCTGGCCCGGAACCATCGACGCCCAGCCAGCACGCAAAGTATGGGCACTACCAAGGCAAACAGCAGCGAATGAGTGAAACCGCGGTGGCCGAAAATATTCCCGTAGGCGACACCGAATTTAAACGCCAGTACGTCAGCGTCAGGCAGCATGGCGAGGACGATCCCGGCAAACAGCAGGCGGGGTGGGATGACTTTGGTTCCGAGCCCTAAGCCCAGACACAGAGGTACGGCAGCGTGGGTGATAACGGTAGGCATTACATTTATCCATGGCAAATCATGGAAATATAGCAGTCATCACGCGCTATAAGACCCATGCTAAATTCTGAATTTACGCCGATTCCCGCGCGATAAGCTGGCCGGAGAGGGTAATACGCTGCGTTTGCAGATCCGGCTCCTTCAGCCTGCGGATCATCAGCCCTGCCGCCTGGCGGCCGGTCTCTTCGCTGGCAGACGAAACGTAAGTCAGTGACGGCGACGTGAGGTTTACGTGAAGCATATCTTCAAAACCAATCAGCGCCACCTGCTGGGTTAAAAACACGTCTTTGCCCACCGTGCGCCCCACCTGGTGAATGCCGGAGATCGAACCGATCATCGCGTCCGGCGAATGGCAGAGCAGGGCGGTAATCGTGTTGTTCTTCTCCAGCAGCTGGCGAGTCGCCATGGCCGCCGCCTGCGTATCATCGGTGCAGGCGGGTGAATATTCCTCACGCCAGACCAGGCCGTTCTGCGTCATCGCGCTGCGAAAACCGAGCAGGCGCTGCTCGCGAATACGGCACCCGTCGCGCCCGCCAATGTAGGCGATGGTGCGGTGCCCGCGCTCGATAAGATAACGCGCGGCCAGGTTCGCCGCCTGGCGGTTATCGCGCATCACCAGATTGCATTTCTCTTCCAGCAACGACTGCGAAACCGCCACAAGCGGCAGCGGGCATTGGCGAATGTGTTCCGGGAGAGAGGCGGCGCGGGTGTCCGACGCCAGATAGATGACGCCCGCCACGCCCTGCTGCTTAAATGAGAGCAGAGTACGCTCAAGATGTTCGTCGTCGTTCAGCGGCTGACCGAGAAAAACCATATAACCCTGTTTCTCCAGCTCCTGAACGATGCTCGCCATCACTTTGATGGAAAAGCTGTCGCTGAAGTCCCGCAGGATCAGGCCGATTAAATTGGAGGTGTTGGCGCGAAGGTTGGCAGCGGCGACGTTATGAACATAGCCCAGCGTTGTGATGGCGGCATTGACCTTCCCGATCGTCGCCTCTGAGATTTTCCCTTTCTGGCGCAGCACCAGCGACACGGTAGAAACCGACACGCCCGCATGCTTTGCAACATCAATAATGCTGACTTTCTTCAAAACCGCTCCCTGAAATTTACCGATTATCAGCCAGATAAGAGGCGTACCCCAGCGTACAGGAGACGCCTCCTTCAGGCATCTTATTATTTGCCAATCATCGTGGACATGGTCTGGGCGATAAACTGTGCTCTGGCCCCGAAAATCACCTGTATCCCGTTGTCGCCAACAAACACCACGCCGCGCGCGCCCAGCCCGTTCAGCCCGTCCCGGTCCACCGCTTCGCTCTTCGCCACTTCCAGACGCAGACGCGTGATGCAGGAGCCGACAGAATCAATGTTCTGCGCACCGCCCAGCAGGCCGATGATTTCGGTGGCAAGTTCGGAATCGGACTTGTCATTCGCGCTGGCGGTCACTTCGGTGCGGCCCGGCGTTTTCACGTCGAAACGGCGGATCACGAAGCGGAACGTGAAGTAGTAAATCAGGGCCATAGGGATACCGATGATAATGGCGCTCAGGAAGTTGGTCTGATAGCCGTTAAACGACGGCAGGATCCCGAACGACAGGTAGTCGATAAAGCCCGCCGAGAACGACTTGGCGATGTGCGCATGCAGCAGGTACATGGTCATGTACGCCAGGCCCGCCATGATGGCGTTGAAGACGTAAAGGATTGGCGCCACGAAGATAAAGGTGAACTCTACCGGCTCGGTGATGCCCGTCAGGAAGCAGGTGAGGGCGGCGGAGAAGAGAATACCGGCCGCAATTTTCTTATTCTTCGTATGCGCTTCATGGTACATCGCAAGGCACGCTGCAGGCAGCGCGAACAGCATCAGCGGGAACTCGCCCTGCATGAATTTCCCGGCGTTCTGGTAGGTATCGCTGCTGAAGGATTTCACCCCTTCTTCGAGCATCTTGAACCAGATGGTCTGGTCGCCGTGGATCACCTGACCCGCCTGGGTGGTGTAATCCCCGAACGAATACCAGAAGGAGGGATACCAGATGTGGTGCAGGCCGAGCGGGATCAACGCGCGCTCCACCAGCCCGAAGATAAAGGTCGAGGCCGCCTGGTTATCGCCGTTCACCACCACGGACAGGGCGTCGATCCCGGACTGAATATGCTGCCACACGTACGGCAGCAGCAGGCCGAGCAGGAACGACAGAAATGCCGTCGCAATCGCCACAAAACGCTTCCCGGAGAAGAAACCGAGGAATTCCGGCAGCTGCATGGTGTGGAAGCGGTTGTAGCACCAGGCCGCGAGAATACCGCAGATCAGGCCGCCAAAGACGCCCATTTGCAACGTCGGAATGCCGACGACCATGGCGTATTTCCCGCCCTGGGAGGCCATTTCCGGCGTAATGCTCAGCACGGTGCTGATGGTTATGTTGGTGACAAACACCGAGACCGCCGCAGAGAGTGCCGCAATGCCGGATTCCGAAGCCAGACCGACGGCAGAGCCGATGGCGAACAGCATCGGCAGGTTATCAAAGATAACCCCGCCGGCGTTCATCATCAGCGGCAGGTGGAACTTATCGCCGAAGGCCAGCAGCAGGCCCGCAGCGGGAAGCAGTGAAATTGGCAGCATTAAGGCGCGACCAATCATCGATAACTTAGACAGCGATTTAACAAACCCTGATATCAGACTCATGCTGATTTCCCCCCGAGTAGCGCTATTTTCGCGCTGTTATTGTAAGTATAACGTTTTAGTAGAACGTTCTACTTATCGTGGGGAAAGTCTGAAAATCGCGCAACATAATTTTCACGTTTCGCCAGAGGGAATAGTGATTATTTGAAGTTGATCGATAATTAACCGTGATGGGTGTGAGGGGATTGTGAGAGAAATTGCCGGGTGGCGGCTTCGCCTTACCCGGCCTACAAACGGAGACAGTACGTAGGCCCGGTAAGCGCAGCGCCACCGGGCATCAGACAGCTCAGGCCGTCACGGTCACGCTCTGACCTGCAAAGCTCACGGTCTGGCCCGCGACAATTTTGCAGCGCTTGCGGGTTTCCACCGTGCCGTCTACTTTTACCTGCCCGTCGGCGATGACGATTTTCGCCTGCGCGCCGCTTTCGCTCCAGCCTTCCAGCTTCAGCAGATCGCACAGCTCAACGTGCGGATGTTTTCCTAAAGAAAAAGTTGCCATGATTACGCGTCCTCTACGTCGTGATACTCCTCGCACGCCTGCAAGGTATTCTGAATCAGTGTTGCTACCGTCATCGGGCCTACGCCGCCCGGGACCGGAGTAATATAGGATGCGCGCGCTGCGGCATCTTCATACACCACGTCGCCGACCACTTTGCCGTTTTCCAGACGGTTAATACCCACGTCCACGACGATTGCGCCCTCTTTGATCCACTCGCCCGGAATAAAGCCCGGCTTGCCGACCGCAACGATCAGCAGATCGGCGTTTTCGACGTGATGACGCAGGTTTTTGGTGAAGCGGTGGGTGACGGTGGTGGTGCAGCCCGCCAGCAGCAGCTCCATGCTCATCGGGCGGCCCACGATGTTGGAGGCGCCAATCACCACGGCGTTCAGGCCATAGGTGTCGATGTTATAACGCTCCAGCAGCGTCACGATGCCGCGCGGGGTGCACGGACGCAGGCGCGGCGCGCGCTGGCACAGGCGGCCCACGTTATACGGATGGAAACCGTCAACGTCTTTGTCCGGCGCGATACGCTCCAGCACCTTCACGTTGTCGATGCCCGCAGGCAGCGGCAGCTGAACCAGAATGCCGTCGATCTCTTTATCGGCATTCAGGGTGTCAATCAGTTCCAGCAGTTCCGCTTCGCTGGTGGTTTCCGGCAGATCGTAAGAGCGGGAGACGAACCCCACCTCTTCACACGCTTTGCGTTTGCTGCCGACATAAATTTGCGAGGCCGGGTTGCTGCCAACCAGCACTACGGCCAGCCCTGGAGCGCGTTTTCCGGCAGCTTTACGCGCCTTCACTTTTTCCGCAACCTCAGAGCGCACCTGCTGCGCAATCGTTTTACCGTCAATAATCTTTGCTGCCATCAGAGAGAAGATTCCGTCTGTAACGTTAGAAAGGGGGGATTACCTGTATTTTGTCAGAAGCGAGCGCCGCTGTCAGTCACCCTTTACGAGATTTCATCGATGGCCCGCAAAACCCCTTCTCAGGGCATGGTCAATTTCTTAGAGGCGATTAGGATGTGACCTGGCAAAATGGCAGCGTTTTGACATATTACAAAATAGATTCTTGAGCTACTTTGTCCTCTCCGAAATAAGCCTTCAATTTTTTAATTGAACGTATTTCTTATTCCCGAATATGCGCGGGAAGGGTTATTTACATTTTAAAGGAATAGACATGAAACTCAGCAACATTGCTTCTACTGTTATTGCAACTCTGGCCCTGGTCGCGGGTGCCGCTCACGCAGAAGATCCGGTAGCACCTGTAACTGTAAACGGTGGTACGGTGCATTTTAAAGGTGAATTAGTGAATGCCGCGTGTTCAGTGAATACTGACTCTTCAGAGCAGACGGTTAATCTCGGCCAGTACCGTACCGCGAAATTCACTAAAGTGGGTGACACCACCTCCAATATTCCCTTCACCATCGAACTGAACGACTGCGATCCTGCGGTAGCGAAAACTGCTGCTGTCGCGTTTACCGGCCAGATCGACGCCACCGACAAAACGCTGCTGGCGGTAAGCTCCGGTAACAACGACAACTCCGCGAAGGGCGTAGGCATTGAGATCCTCGACAGCAAATCCTCCACGCTGACCCCGGACGGTGCAACCTTCTCTGCGGCGCAGAACCTGATTGAAGGGACTAACACCCTGAACTTCACCGCGCGCTATAAAGCCACGGCGGCGACCACCGCGCCAGGCCAGGCAAACGCGGACGCAACATTCGTAATGAAATACGAGTAATGCCTGAGTACAGGGATGTGGCTGGCCTCAGGGAAGAGGTCTTTTGATCGCCTATACCGGGAGCGAAGGATGACAAGGACTGGGATACTGCTGTGTGCCCTTGCGATTGCCTCAGCGGTAAACGCACATACCGTTGTCATAGACGGCGGCAAAGTACACCTCAGGGGAGAGCTGGTTAACGGCGGCTGCGCCGTGGCCCCGGACAGCCAGAATATGCGCGTGGATATGGGGCAATACCGCACAAACGCCTTTTCCGGCGTCGGCAGCTTTTCCACGGTTAATGTGCCTTTCACCGTACGTCTGCTGGATTGCAGCGTGGACGTCTCCCGCACCGTGGGGATCCAGTTCCAGGGAGTGACACCGGCAGAAGACCCGCAGGTTTTCCTGGCGACATCGCGGCCGGGGGAAAATGCGGTCAGCAGTGGTGTCGGACTGGCGCTTTTTGACGAACAGCAACGTCAGATCATCCCGAACGCGACGGCAGTGAGCTGGTTACCCATTAACACCCGCGAGCTGGTATTTCATTTCAGCGCCCGCTACCGGGCTATTTCCGAACACCTTGTACCAGGCACTATTCAGTCGAATGTCTGGTTTACGTTGATTTATCCCTGACGCCTGCGAACTAATTATTAAAGGTACGGTTGTGATGAACACCCTGATTAAACCTGGACTGTTTTTAACTTTTATTTTGATGATGGTTTCTGCCAGCGCGAATGCATCCGGCGGAATTGCGCTGGGCGCGACGCGCGTTATTTATCCGGCCGATGCAAAACAAACGTCGCTGGCGATCACCAACAGCAATAAACAAGAGCGCTATTTAATTAACGCGTGGATAGAAAATGCCAACGGGCAAAAGGAAAAAACCTTTGCCGTCACGCCGCCGCTGTTTGTCAGCGAGCCGGCCAGCGAAAACACCCTGCGCATTATCTACGCAGGCCCGGCGCTGCCTGCCGATCGCGAATCACTCTTTTACATGAACGTCAAAGCGATTCCCTCCGTCAGCAAAAAACATCAGGACGGCAACAACGTCCTGCAACTGGCCATTCTGTCACGCATCAAGCTGTTTGTTCGCCCGGCTAACCTGGCGATGCCGCCGGAAGAGGCGCTCTCACAGCTGCGTTTTGAGCGCGTCGGCAACCATCTTAAGGTGAGCAATGCCTCGCCGTATTACGTCACGCTGGTCAATCTGAAGCTCGGCGGTCAGACGCTGGAGAACCTGATGGTTGCTCCTAAAAGCTCGGCGCAGCAGGTGCTGCCTGCCGCAGCGAGCGGCACGCTCTCCTGGCAGAGTGTGAATGACTACGGTGCCATTACGCCGGCGCGTAGCGTCAGCCTGTGAGCAGAGACAGGGCGATGAACACTCAATGGCGTTACTGCCCGGTTGCGCTGGCACTGATGGCAACGCTCTGGCCACACGCTGGCTGGGGCGAAAGCTACTTTAACCCGGCGTTTCTCTCCGATGACGCGGCGAACGTGGCGGATTTGTCGCGTTTTGAGAAAGGCCACCAGCAGGCACCGGGCGTCTATCGCGTCGATATCTGGCGTAACGATGAGTTTATCGGCACCCAGGACGTGCGGTTTGAGCAAGCCGACAACACGCCGCCGGTCGCGGGCGGTTTGTCGCCGTGCATTACGCGCGCGATGCTCGATCGCTTTGGCGTCAATATCGCCGCCTTCCCGGAACTGAGCAACGTGCAGGGCGAGACCTGCGTTCCGCTCACCACGGCTATTCCGGGCAGCGAAACGGCGTTCAACTTCGCCTCGTTGCGCCTTAACGTCAGTCTGCCTCAGGTGGCGATGCAAAACAGCGCCCGCGGGTATATTCCGCCTGAACAGTGGGATGAAGGCATCCCCGCCGCGCTGCTGAACTACAGCTTCACCGGCAACCGGGGCAGCGACGACGACAGCTACTATCTGAACCTGCAAAGCGGGTTGAACTATGGCGCCTGGCGATTACGCAATAACGGCGCGTGGCGTTATACCGAAAGCAACGGCCAGCGGCACAGCAGCTGGCAAAATATTGGCACCTGGGCGCAGCGTACGGTCATTCCGCTAAAAAGCGAGCTGGTGCTCGGCGACAGCAACACCGGTAACGATGTCTTCGACAGCGTCGGTTTTCGCGGTGGTCGGCTCTATTCGTCCGACAGCATGTATCCGGACAGCCTGCAAGGCTACGCGCCTACCGTACGCGGAATCGCCCGCACCCCTGCCAAAGTGGTTATCCGCCAGAACGGATACGTGATTTACCAGAGCTATGTGCAGCCGGGGGCTTTTGCGATAACTGACCTTAACCCGACCTCCTCAAGCGGTGACCTGGAGGTGACGGTGGAAGAGAAGGACGGCAGCCAGCAGCGCTACACCGTCCCGTATTCCACCGTTCCGTTGCTTCAGCGTGAAGGACGCTGGAAATACGATCTGGTGGCAGGGGACTATCGCAGCGGCAACAGCGAGCAGGACACGCCGTTCTTTACTCAGGGTACGATGATTGCGGGTATTGCCGACGGCTACACGCTGTACGGCGGAACGCAGCTGGCCTCGCGCTATACCGCCATCGCCATTGGCGCGGGTAAAAACCTCGGTGACTGGGGGGCTGTGTCACTTGACCTCACCCATGCCCGCAGCCAGCTTGCCGATGACAGCCGCCATGAAGGGCAGTCTCTGCGGTTCCTGTACGCAAAATCCCTTAACGGATTCGGCACCAACTTCCAGCTGCTGGGCTATCGCTACTCGACCAAAGGCTTCTACACCCTCGACGATGTGGCCTGGCGCACAATGGAAGGCTACCAGTATGGCGACGATCAGGACGATGACGGCGTGCCGGACGTGCAGAGCTATCACAACCTGACGCTGAATAAAAAAGGACGTTTCCAGCTCAATATCTCCCAGTCTCTTGGCGATTACGGCTCGGTGTACGTGTCGGGCAGCCAGCAAAGTTACTGGGGCACCAGCGAGTCCAACGTCTGGTATCAGCTCGGCTACGCCGGCGGGGTGAACGGGATCAGCTACGCCTTATCCTGGTCATGGAACAAGGCCGTCGGCATTGAAGGAACTGACCGGATCGCCTCGTTTAACGTCTCCGTCCCGTTCAGCCTGTTCACCCGTCACGGCTACCGTCGCGATAACGCGATCGACCGGGCCTATGCCACGGCCTCAGCCAGCCGCAACAGCGACGGTGATACCAGCTGGCAGACCGGGATCAGCGGAACGCTGCTCCAGGATCGTAACCTGAACTACAGCGTCACGCAGGGTCACACCAGCAATAACGGTGCCAGCGGCAGCGCCAGCGCCAACTGGCAGGCAACGTACGGTACGCTGGGTGTGGGCTACAACTACACGCGGGATCAGCACGACCTCAACTGGCAGCTCTCCGGCGGCGTGGTAGGGCATTCAGACGGCATCACATTCAGTCAGCCGCTGGGCGATACCAACGTCTTGATCAAAGCGCCGGGCGCGTCAGGCGTGAGCGTCGAAAACCAGACCGGCGTCAAAACAGACTGGCGTGGCTATGCGGTGATGCCGTACGCCACGGTGTACCGTTACAACCGCGTGGCGCTCGACACTAACACCATGAGCAACAACACCGACATTGAAAATAACGTTTCCAGCGTCGTGCCGACGAACGGTGCGCTGGTGCGCGCCAGTTTTGACACCCGCATCGGCGTGCGTGCGTTGCTCACCGTGAAGCGTGATAACCAGCCTGTGCCGTTTGGGGCGGTGGTGCGTGAGACGCAGAGCGGCGTAACCAGCATGGTGGGAGATGACGGTCAGATTTACCTGAGCGGGCTGCCGCTGAGCGGGGAACTGCTGATTCAGTGGGGAGACGGGAAGCAGTCCCAGTGTCGTGCGCCCTACAGCCTGCCAGAACAGAGCCTGCAACAGGCGATCACACTTAAGGGGATCCGCTGTGAATAAAATCCATTATCTGGGGCTATCCCTTCTGGCATTTTTGCCGCTATCTGAGGCGTTCGCCACCGTCTGCGTCAATGAAAATGGCGTGCCGACGGAGGTGTATTACGACCTGACGGATAAATTCAACAGCTCCAATAACCAGGTGGGGCAGATTGTTACACTCAGCGAGAAGTCCCAGTGGGTGGGCGTCAACGCCGTCTGCCCTAAGGGAACGTCCGGGAACACCACCAAGCGTAGCTATGTGACCGAATTCCCGGTCACAGGCACCAGCGATGGCTACCAGTATCTGAAGCTAAACGACTATCTGGACGGGGCGATGAAAATCACCGACAGCTACGCTGGCACGTTCTATCCACCCAGAAAGTACATTCAGATGGGGAGCCATCCGAACGTGTCTAAAAACAAACCGTTTGGAGTACAGGATTCCAGCCTCGTCTTTCGGCTTAAGGTGACCCGACGCTTTATCAATATGGTGGTGATCCCCCGGGCAATCATGTTCCGGGTTTACGTCACCACGACCTCCACGGATCCGCTCACCACGCCGGTTTATACCATCAGCTACAGCGGGACCATTCAGGTGCCTCAGAGCTGTGAGATTAATGCCGGAAATGTGGTGGAGTTCGATTTCGGAGACATCGGCGCCTCTCTGTTCAGTAAAGCGGGCATCGGAAATAAGCCGGAGGGGATCTCAGCGCAAAGCAAAACCATCGGCATAAAATGCACCAACGTCGAGGCGAACGCCATGCTCACAATGCGTGTTGAAGCGGAGAAGGTTTCAGGCAGTACGCTGGTCTCTGATAACGCGGATGTGGGTTTTGTGATTGCCAACAGTAATGGCGTGCCGCTGACGCCGAACAACCTGACCAGCAAAATCCCGTTCCGTCTGGACGACAGCGCACAGGCACTGGTGGGGATCCGCGCGTGGCCCGTCAGCGTGACCGGTAAAAAACCTGCCGAGGGGCGTTTTACCTCTCGCGGCTATTTACGCGTCGACTATGACTAAGGAGCAGGTATGCGAAACGGAATGCGGTATTTAGCCGTCGCGCTCTTTGCGCTTTGCTCCCCTGCGCACGCAGAGACGGCGCTTGGGGAAATTAACATTCAGCTTTACGGCAATATAGTGGACTTTACCTGCGTGGCGGAGGGGGACGACAGCAATAAAACCGTCACGCTCGGCACCTGGCCCACGAAACAGCTCCGCACAACGGGAAGCCGGACGCAGCCTGTACCGTTCACCCTGAAGCTGACCGGATGCCCGCCGGGGGCGGCTTCGATCACATTTACGGGGAAGATGGACGGGCATGATAACAGCCTGCTGGCGCTGAATGATGCCAGCGCGGCCAGTAACGTGGCCGTGGAGATCCTCGACCGGGATAAAACGCGCCTCGCGTTGCAGCAGGCCAGCCAGACGGTGTCGGTGGATGCGCAGGGAAATGCCGAACTGTCGTTTTATGCCAATTATATCGCCACGGCGGATAACCCGCAGCCGGGCCGGGCTGATGCCGATGCAACTTTCATGATTAATTATAATTAATCGTATCCCCTCTCCCTGTAACGGTTATATGTTGCAGGGAGAGGGAAGGATTACAGTAATTCGTGCGCTTTCGCGTAATCAATTAATTCAACGATACTTTGTACGCCCAGCTTGGAAAAGATATTAGACTTATGAGCGCTAATTGTTTTGTTGCTAAGTAATAATTGATCCGCAATCTCCTTATTAGATAATCCGTTCGCCAGATATCGCAGAACCGTCACTTCACGATTCGATAATGGCATATCCACAGCGGCGCCTGTCCGGGAGCCTATATGGTTTATAAAACTCAATGTTTCTGACGGGAAAAAAGAATAGCCCGTCAGTATCATTTCCACCGCGTTATAAATTTCCCCCAGATCTTTCCGCTTACTGACAAAACCATTTGCCCCGGCGCGGATGGCGCGCCCTGCGTAGAAGGCTTCAGATTTCGAAGAGAGGAAGAGAATCTTAATATCTTTATTTAAGTTTCTGATTCTTTTCAATAATACGAAGCCGTCCGTGCCTGTCATTTCGATATCGAGAATGACCAGGTCGATGGGGTGGTTGCGTATACAGTCAAGCACTTCGTGGCTGTCGCCTGACTTCAGTTTGACCTGGATGTTTTTATTTTTCTGTAGCAGGACTTCTATCGACATTCTGACGATAGGGTGTTCGTCCATAATGATAACGGATGCCGGTTTCATTTTTTATGCCTCAGATTGTTAAAAGCGTTATGCTGAGTTTTGTTAAAACTCTCGAAAAGCCGGAAGGATAATTACGCAGATCCTTGTACGGTAGATCCCTGGGAAGAGCGAAAGCATCCTTGTTTACGTAGTGGTGATATCAATGCCTGAGCGCAGTTATCTCATAAGGCTGTTATGGCAAAATGATTTTTCTTATTCGCGTGTCAAACACGTCTTATTATACCGTTTAAGTATTGTCCGAAAAGCCTGTAAATTAATGTCCATATATTGATGATTATTATCTTCTGTATCTGAATCGCTAACTTTTTAAAATTAGCAAAAATGTCCTGATATTGCATTTACCACACAGTTTCATCTTTATGTAATAACAAAAAATAAACGATCTTACTGTATGTTGATCAAATGTTAACAATACGCAGGTCGTGACAAAGTGTTTTCCGCCTGTCCGCTACCTCTGATGTCCGCTCTTTAGCGCGTCATCGCCTCATTTCTAACACCTCAGGCCAGGAGGATGATCCCTTCGTCAAAACAGCACTATCTGCTGTTTTCTTCACCTCTCATCGCTTTTATTTACAGATAAATCGCTTGTTTTTACACCATTATCATCCTGTTAACGGAAACGTCGGAAACTTAACGCATGGATAAAACGACTCTCGTTTAGCGTACAGGCAGCATTTCGCATGGTTTAAGATGAAGAATTAGGAATAGTTATAAAATCGAAAGTTTTGTTAAAAAACACAAAAAATTAACATATATCCTAAGTATTTTCTTAAAGGTCTTTAGGAATTAAGGGGTTACTGAATACGTTAATACGTGAAATCTGAAAGGTTGTTGAGAAGATGTAGCAACTCATGACGATGATTCAGCCCAAGTTTCGCCAGGATGCAGCTGAGACGGTAAATAATGCGGCTATAGGGGCGGTTCTGTAACTGAGCAATCTGTCGCAGGGTGCTACCCTGCGATAGCGCCTGCAGGATCGGCCATTCATCACGTGAAAACCACTCTTTCCGGTGGCCGGCGGGTGACGGCGTTTCCAGCAAGGTTTGTTGCAACGCCCGCGGCGTAAGTTGCCGTTCAATCACATGAAAAGGGCCAGCCGCTTTGCAAAACAGGCGTGTATCGTAATCATCGGCGCGGATGAGCAGGTAGGGTGTCAGGTAGGGGGCGAACAGGCTGTGGCGTCGTAATCGGTCCAGCAGGTCAATAAGCGGCGAGGCGCGGCTTTCTACATCTACCACCAGACGTGATGAAGGCCACTGATTCAGATCGCTGAGGGCGGCTTCCAGGGTGGAATAGTCACAGCAATTGCTCAGGGGAGAGTGCCCGCTCAGAAAACCGGAACGGAAAAAGTTATCCTGTGTGACCAGAACGATAAAGGGAGCATCGGTTTTGCGGGTCTGGTTGATTGACTGGCTCAAATATTCGAGACGATCAAAAAATGGGAGAGCAAAAGGCGAGTGCGTTGAACCCGGTGAATCACTTCCTGTCCGACGACGCCGGTAACGGCGTACTGTCATTCGCATAGCTTCCCTCTTGGCGATGACCGTTCAGTCCTCCTGCCATCTCCAGGATGGCCAATAATATCCCTGACCGAAGCGCGCGCCAGCCTGAAGCGCAAACTTACGGTCCGTTTCTGTTTCAATGCCTTCTATGAGTACATTTTCAGCAATTTTTGAACAAAGCGTGACCAGGTTTGCCAGCGCTGGCGTTGCACGTAAACGCCAGAAAGCGATCTTATCGATTTTTATTCCGCTTAACGGCATGCGGCAGGACAAAAACGCGCGCCCTGACGCTTCATCAATGTCATCCAACCAGATCCGATGTCCTTGCGCCGTCAACTGCTGAAGCGCACAACTCACCCTCAGACGTGCCGGGTCTGAGAGAGAAAAGAAGGAAGCAGGCTCCACGAGTTCAATGTTCAGCGGTGGGCTGTTAAGTTGCAGTAAACGCTGGAACATTTCCGGTATGGTCAGAACGGTTATCGGCAAATTTATGAAAAGGTTGTCGCAGGGAAAGGGTTTTTTTAACGCAGCGATCTGTGCTTCCAGCAGCATAAGCGCCCGAGCAGCGGACCAGTCGTGAAAAAAGCCTTCGCTTTGTTGATGCGGTGACAGCACGCTGAGCACTTCAGCCCCTACCGTGCGCGAAGAGGAGAGGGCGACAATGGGTTCAAGCTTGATGCCTGTAATGTCGTGTGAGATGTGCTGCACGCACGAGGGGAAACCTGTCTGGTCTGACGCTGTCACTCCGTCGTCCTGTTCATTTCCAGCCTCCAGGCGGCCGGGATACCGCAGGACAGTGTGAAGGGGAAGTAAACAGGAAAACAGCAGGCGTTACTTAAAAGCGGCTAAGCCTTTTCGCAGCCCGTAAAAGAGGGATAAATGTTGAAAAAACAGCCGTATTTACAATCAGCTAGTCATTAACGGCAGAGAAGGTGGAAAAGGCATTGACTCACTACGCATTGACCGTATAATTCCAGGCGTTTCACCACCGCGAAGTACACTCTTCTCCGTGCGCCCTTAGCTCAGTTGGATAGAGCAACGGCCTTCTAAGCCGTAGGTCGTAGGTTCGAATCCTACAGGGCGTACCATTTAAAAACAGGCGCTTACGCCAGTTTCAAGCCAGCCTGATTTTCTCCTTGTGTCGTATTTGTGTCATGGTTGCCAAAAATGGCATCAATTTTCCGTGCGTGTTCGCTTAAGTGGTTCGGTGCCAGGTGAGCGTATCGACGGACCATTTCGATGGACTCCCAGCCGCCCATTTCCTGCAGAACGGAAAGCGGTACGCCGGACTGAATTAACCAGCTCGCCCAGGTATGTCGAAGGTCGTGAAAACGGAAGTCCTCTATACCCGCTCTTTCCAGTCCAATGCGCCAGGCGACATTGTCATCCACTCGCATTTTTCGGACAGCCGGAGTGACGGTTTTATCCGGGCGCGTTGATGGCTTCGTGTGAACGAATACCCACCTGGAACTTTTCCCGATCTGATCCCTTAACACCCTGCATGCGGTATCATTCAGAGCCACGCCGATAGCCTTGCCCGCCTTCGCGTTCTCCGGATTTACCCATGCAACCTTTCTCTGCATATCGACCTGCTGCCACTCCAGATCAATGATGTTGGAGCGGCGCAGGCCGGTTGCCAGTGCAAATATCACCACCGGCTTTATCGACTCCGGCATGCAGGCAATTAACCGTTCTGCCTCGTCCCTGGTCAGCCATCGGATGCGTTTGCTGATCGGCTTTTTCGTTTTTATAACCGGGGCCGTTTTAATCCAGCCCCAGTCATTAGCCGCAGCCTTGAATAGAGATCGCATGAACGAAAGGTGCTGGCTCTTTGTGGCCTGGCTTACCGGTTTCTCAACATACGGAGGCGGTTCCTTCCCCCGGCGTATAGCCGCGTCCCTGCGCGACTCCCATACCTGAATATGCTTACGGTTGACCATCTTCGAAACAGCCTCATGAACCTGATCAGCTGTGATGGTTGAAATATCCCGGCCGGAGAAATGCCGCAGGAAATATTCGATTTTGGTCTTATCGTCATCGAGTGACCGCTTATGCTCCTTCTCGCGGATCCACCTGATGCAACATTCCTCAAACGTCCTCGTCGGCAGCTCTCCAATTTTATCAACCCGCCACGCTTCTGCCTTCAGCTTGTCGTGCAACTCCTGCGCTTGTTTCTTGTCCCCCGTACCAAGAGATCGTCTAATTCTTTTCCCTGACGGCGTAACGAAATGACAGTGCCAGACGCCGCCTCTGAGGGTGATTGACATAAAATTTCTCCTTTATGTTCACCCGCGCTCGCAGGAACAGGATCGCGCGGGTCATGTAAATACGCAATACATGCAACGTCGGTCGTGCGGTATTTGTTACCGATCTTCTTACCGGCTAGTTGCCCGGAGTCGATAAGACGGTAGACAGTTCTCGGTGAGGTGATTAGTAGCTCGGCCGCCTGTCTGGCTGTCAGTGTTTTTGCCTCAACCATGCATTTCCTCCAGGCAAAAAAGAACCCGGCGCGGGGCCGGGCAAAAGGGATCACGAGGTGGCGCTTTCGCACCCAATAGCCAGCTCATAGCTCATAACTGGCTATCAGTTGCGTCAGGCGAATCTGATTGTTCGGCGCTGCTTGTCGTCGCCTCGCAGTTTTTTAATCAGGTTGTATGCATCCGGAGCGCGCCATCTTTCACCAACGCACTCACGTTTCATCACCTCGACCAGATCATCCCACTGCTCAATAATCCCTTTGAAGGTTGGAACTCGTTTGGCGATAGCAGGGAAGTGATCCCGAATCTCCGGGATGGCTTCCAGTAACTTCATGCAACGCAACATATCGGATGGGTCATGCGGCGCGCCGAAATGGCTTCCGTAAAATGGCTTATCCAAACCCAAAGCAATGGATGCCATCGTCGCACTGCTAACGCCGACATCTCCTGTCGCCTGCCACTGCAAAACCTTCATTGCTAAATTTGACATAATTTCTCCTCATGCAGCGCGCCGGGCACGCAGCGATTTGATATGCTCGCTCGTCTCCAGTTCGGCGCGTATCTGTTCCGCCTCTCTGTGATCAAGGTGCTCAAAGTCATTGTTGAATCGGTCGATTGAAGCGGTGTTTATCCGGCCCTGTCGCCAGTAGCGGACTATCTGAGAAGTGCAGCTGTGGATGATGACGGGCCAACCGTGCTGGTCAGCGTAAATCTGACCCCGTTGAATTAGCTGGAACATTGGATGACTCCTGCAAAAGGAGGTAGACAATTGCCACGGCGCGAAGTGGATTACGGTGAGTGGCGGTAAAACCTAATTCGTGTGATGCCATCCACACAGTCTTTCCTGATGGAACGAGCCTGATCCGATGTTTCTTCATTACCGGGAAAAGCTCTTCCGCTTTGTGCAAAGGGAAGAAGCCAGTGGTTGCTTTGGTTCCACACCAATCCCAGCTAAGCTGAGCACCTCCTGAGTGATGAGGACTTATTTCTGCTTCATATTTCGGCTTAAGAAGGTTTGCGAGAAGCACGCTGATTTGACCATCACTGAGTTTGGTGTAATCCATCAGCAGCCCCTTTGCTTACGGATAAGTTTCAAATCAGCCTGGCAACTGGCGCACGTCTGGCAGCCGGGAACGGCAGCGCGTCGCGGCTCGGGAATTGGTTCGTCGCATTCTTCACAACGCTCAGCTGATACAGCGTTGCGGTCGATGCGGTGAGCGGAAAGGGCAGCGTTACGCTGAAGCTCTTCAATCTCTGCTGCTGTGTCGATGATGTCCATGGTCACTCCTTACTCGCGGTTTGGCCGTGATTAGCGAATTCGCCATGTCGTGCATTTCTAAATGACTCAACGGCTTGAATTGCATCTTCAATATTTTCAAATTTACCCAAGTGATATTTCTTTCTGTCAAACATGCACTGGGAGTGCCATTTCTTAGTTTTATTGCACCAACTGACACCTTTGTGACCGCTTTTGTTGGTCTTGCGCAGCTTTTGGTTATGCATGTTTTGGGTGTGAGTCGCTGGGCGTAGATTTGCGATACGATTGTCGGTACGAACGCAGTTGATATGGTCAAGATGACTTGGAGGGAATTCGCCAAACATGTAAAGCCAGGCCAATCTGTGCGCCAAGTAATTCTTCCCGTCGAGCTTAATCCCGATGTAACCATTGCAGGTCAGGCTGTCAGCTGGCATTCCCGGCTTTATGCAATAAGCGGTGGATTTTATCCAAGTAAACGATCCAGTAAGCGGGTCATAATCTAAGCACTCCTTAAGTCTTGCCTGAGTAATCATGGTCAATGCTCCCGGAACTGTCGGTTAATTCGGTTGAAGGTGAACGCCAGCAATAAAAAAGGAGCCTTAAGCTCCCGGGGGATTAGTGCCTTCATGCTGCACCGCCTTCATTCTTCACGGCTTCGACTGCCATCTGCTCAAGCCGTCGCGATAACTCGGCGGCCAGAGTCTGGAACTCTTCATCGGTCGCCACCGGGATCGGCACAAAGCGAATCCCGATGTGCGCCAGGTGGTTGGCAATATCGAGGCTTTTTCTCAAATCAACGGGCGAGGCTTTGTTCATGCAGCACGCTCCAGCTCTTCGAGCCCACCGCGCACTGCATCAATGATGCGTTCGAGGTACTGATAATGATGGTTCGGCACAGACGGCCATTTTGCGTACCATGGATCATCACCCAGCAGGTTAAGCAGCTTGTCGCCGACGAGATAGTTGCAGCAGCTCGCCTTCACATCTTCAGCATCTTCAGCCTCATCCCACATTGAGCGAGCTTCATTGCCGTCAATTTCATGCTCGCGACGCAGTTTGATGATCTCACCCTTAACGAAGGCGAGGTTGGCGTCATTGTCATCATCTACTGTGCTTTGCAGTTGCGGGTCGAAATAGCCGATAAGGTACTCATTGCTGACGCGCTTAATGAAGTCCTGAACAGTGTCACCGCCCATAGCAAACCAGGCTCCGGCCCACGCCTTACCGAAGCAGGTAATGGTGATGCGACCCTTACCCGGCTCATAGTTTTCAATCATCACCCTGACCGGGTCGAGGCGTTCAACATCTGAAATGGTAAACGCCATAACATCGCTTTTTTCTACCTTCACGATTCAACTCCGAAGCGGCGATTAAGCCGCCCTGTGTATACGACGAACTCCAGGAGGCTAACTCCCAGAGCTTCAATTTTCTTGTGATGCTTGTTGATGATGGTAGGCACCGTTTCGTTCCAGTTAGGCTTTGGCTTCTTGCGCATGGCCTGCTGGATTTCCTCGGTGCAGCGGCGGCAGGCGGCGCGGATGGCGTTCTCTGTCTCTGGCGTCATGCGGCCTCCCGACGGGCGAGAGTTTCGCCCCGAAAGCCATCAGCTCGTCCCGATCCACAGTTGCGAAGTGGCAGTGTGTTCGCGGATACGGTCGCCAGATGATGAGCATCGACCCTTTGTTATTTCCCGATACCGGCTTACCGGTGACCGGGTTGATAAATGCCAGCCGCCCCGCGGTGATGAAGCGAACCTCGCTGGCGGTCTGGATCGCTTCTTTGAACCAGCCAACCGAAGTGTCTGCCGGAACCAGCATTACCGTGCCGATCTGATTGGCGCTCTCGGCAGCGGCCTTCTTAACGAAGGGCGTGATGTCGCTGTATGGCGGGTTCATCCAGACGTATCCAGGCACATTCAGGTAATCAGCCCAAGGCGTTTCCAGAGTGTTCTCCTCGGCTGTGATGAACTTCCGGCACAGCGCGTTATGCGGCGCCGCAGCGGCATCCAGCTGGAAACAGAACTCAGCATCAAGGGAGGCGAAAAGGGCTGGTGGAGTGCGCCAGAGGTCGCGCTGATCGAGCGGTGTTTTACTTCCGCCATAATCACCATTCGTCTTCTCTGTTGGAAGCGCTGCGGCGATGCGCTCACCAATCCACCGCATAACCGGTACTGCCATGCTGTTGCCGATCGCCTTGTAACGCGGTGCATCATCAGCAGATTTTCCCTCATATGGGATCAGCGTGTGCCCATCAGGGAATCCCTGAAGCCTTTCATATTCGAGTGGGGTGAGGGTTCTTACGCGATTATCATCCATCACGACAATCTCTCTGCGGTCCTTATAATCTCTGGCCGAAAGCGTACTGCTTACTCCGTCATCGACGTATGAGTCTGTTCTTCTGAAGCGATAGAGAGTGCAGTTATCAACTGTGCTGGCGCGTCTTTCGCTCCCATCATTATTCGTCTCAATCGACCCGCCGCCGACGTCTTGCTCAAAAAGTACCGCTGCGGGATCGAATCCTTTTCGAGCACTTGCGACAACGAACACACGACGGCGTCGTTGGGCCACTCCGAAAAATTGAGCATCAAGGATGCGCCAGGCGATAACCCTTTCTGGTCCAGACACACAACCAGCGTGCGTCCATTTTCCCCCTGCTGGCTGCAATTCACTGCTTTCTCCGGCAAGTCCTGCCAGAAAGCACCCGAAGGCATTGTCTTTGCTGCTGAGCACGCCGGGAACATTTTCCCAGACGATGATTGATTCTGGCTCACCGCGTTCGCGGCGCTTTGCGTCGATTGCATTGGCTAATTCCACGTAAGAGAGGGTTAACTGCCCGCGGTCGTCAGACAGGCCTTCACGTAAGCCTGCGATACTGAATGCCTGGCAGGGCGTGCCACCGACAAGAACATCAGGCGCTTCGACATCACCAGCGCGCACCGCATCGGCGATTTTGGTCATGTCGCCGAGGTTGGTTACTTCCGGCCAGTGATGGGCGAGGACTGCGGATGGGAATGGTTCGATTTCAGAGAACCAGGCGGGTTTCCAGCCGAGAGGTTCCCATGCTTTGCTGGCAGCTTCGATGCCGCTGCACACGCTTCCGTATTTCATGATGCACGCTCCGGATCGTTAACATCCCAGCCATTACGCTCAATATTGGTTTGCAGCCGCTTATCTCCGACCTCTTCAATGCTGCGGCCGGTAATCTCTGCGACTTCAGCGTTTGAGTGTCGCCACAGCAGCGCCAGCTCTTCGAGTGACCACGCTTTCATAGCACTGACTCCATTTCGTCGATGTAGAGGCCCTGAGCAATCAGGCGGCTACGGCGGGAGGCACGTTCAATGCACTCCTGCCGCCTACCTTCCTGCGATTGCTCAATGGCGCGCCTGGTGAACAGCCGCGATTTGCCCTGAGGTGTAATGACCTTTGGCTTCGTGACCAGGTCGAATGTCCGATCGCAGATGCCGTCCTCGTTGACCCATTTTTCCGACTCAACGATCTGAGCTATCTGCCCGGAGCCGCGGGTAATGCCGTTGGCTACACGGTTAAACTCGATGAGCGTTACGCCAAACTTCTCGGCGATTTCGCTGCCGGTTACCGGGCGGCCGCGCGTCTGAATCATCCAGATAACGCGCTCACGGAGGCCTGAGAATTGTCCGGTTCGACCGGGTCTGCGGTAGAAGGGTGTGCGTTTCATTTCCACTGCTCCCCGAACGTGAAGCCAATCTCCGCCAGCGCCTCGTCCATTTTCTCGATGAACTCAGGCACCATTTCGTTGAAGTTGGACATGTACTGCGGATCCCGCTCAACGACGACGTGGTGAATACCTTCGCGTTTCATGCGCGGGTCGTAGTTGGCAAAGAACCAGGCGTCTTTTCCGGTAACCCACATGCTGTACTGCACCTGGGCCATGTACGCAGACTTGATGGCTTCGAAACCGCCAAGGCGGAACTTCATGAAGTCGCGGGAGGTGAACGGACATTTCAATTCGAGGCCGAATCCGTTACTGCACAGGCCGTCAGGAGAGCACGCAGTGCGCATGCTCACGTCACGGAAAAGGATCGGAGACTCCGTGACTTTTACGTCAGTTGTGAACTCGAAGAGGGTGCGAGCATCTTCCTCGTACTGCTTACCCCAAGCCAGCGCCTTGGCGTTAACCTCAGGCGCTACACCGGTGCATACCTCGGCGAGCAAGGTGTGGAAATAGGACATTTTCATGTCAGTCCACTTCTTCCCCGATCTTGGCTTGGCGATAACGTTGTGCACTTCAGAGGCGGTGATAACGCCGAGGCGCAGCCGGTGCCATGCCTCGTCGCCTTGCTGGATAGTGGTTACGTCAATACCGGTCCGGGCAAGGATAATTTCTGGTGTCATGCTGCCGCCTTAGCCCTTTTCTGAAGGAAGCCAAACCCTTTCTGCGCCTCTTCTTCAGTGAGTTCTGACGCCTCAAGAATTTGCCGTTTGAAGATGTCGCTGCACAGTGGGAGGAAGTCTTTCTCCCAGTCTTTATTCAGCGATGTTAAGAGATCGGTTATCGCCTGCAGCGTTTCTTCGCTTGCTGCTGGTGGAAGTGATTCTGTTGTGCTGCGAGGCGTGACGTCACGGATATCTACGTCCAGTGATTTACCTTCCATTTCTTCAGCGGTAGGCTGCTGGCCAATCTCAGGCCATGCCTTACGCAACGCCTGAGCTTCCGCGCATTTCGCCAGTTGTCCATACGGGCGCTTTTTCCACATCGCGTTCGGCGCCGTGGTGTCGCGCCCTCCGGTGGCGTAGTTTTCAATCCAGTACTCTTTAGCGCTGAACTCGACGATCTCGCCGCTGGGCATGCGCTTGTAGACGGTGTATTTGCACCACTGAGGGAAGGTGACCTCGACACCAGAAAGCGTCTGAGTCGTGTCTGGCCCGAACTCTGGTTCGCGGGCCCCGGCATAATCGCCGGAGCGGTCCGCCTGAATGCGGTAAAGCCCTATGCCCGGCATGACCACGTCGCGCCATTCGCTTTTACCCGTTCTTGAGTCTTTGACGCTCATCGGCACGAGGTGAACGGGCTTCAGCAACGGATCCAACTGGCGGGCGCGGCAGTAATCGAGCGCCATCATTACCGATTCGTCTTTGGCGCCAGGGTAGATACTGTTCTTCAGCGCGCTCCAGGTAGCGACGTCGATACCTTTTTCCGTCAGCGCACTCGCCGTGATTGTTAATTCGTTTGCCATCGTTAATCCCCTCAAAAATTAAAATGGGCAGCCGGTACGGTGTTCCCAGTCGTATTCCGCCTGGGCGTAAGCAACTGCCGAAATGAAATCGTTGTAGGCTTCGCCAGCTTTATCGCTGCGAAGTCCTTCGTATGGGCTGGAGTCAATCGGGATCGTGAAGTGAAAGAGGCCGGACGGCTCTTTTGGCATCATGTCGATGATTTTCTGCGCCCGGTCGTCGATCCACTTCTCTTTCTCGTCGGTGAGCTGCTGCTCAACCCAGCGCCGATCTTCGATGCGGTCGTAAGTGAGGTATGCGTTCATGGTTGCCTCAGTAATGGATTTTCGCGCAGGGGATCAGGTCATCTTTCAGTGCGGTGAGCACTTCGATAGCCTGTTCGCGGGTTAAGCTGGTTTGGCTGGTGAGCGCGTTAACGATGTTGGTGCCGACCGTCTTGCGATGCTTCACGTCAGCTTCACGTTTTGCCTGCTCATCGGCGATGCGCTTCTCTTCGGCCAAGCGAGCATCTTCAACCTGTTTTGCCTTCAGGCGCTCAGCTTCAACCGCCGCGGCTTTTTCGCGTTCCGCCCGCGCTTCCGCTTCCTGCTTCTCGCGTTCCGCACGCTGCTCCGTTTCGATGCGCTGGCGCTCTGCCAGCTCTGCACGCGCTTTCTCTTCAGCTTCACGGCGTGCTGCGGCGTCAATCTCCGCTTTGTGCTTTGCTTCGGCATCGCGGCGGGCTTGTTCTGCCGCTTCCTGCTTCAGTCGTTCGTCACGTTCACGCTGAGCCTGTTCTGCCAAGCGTCGCTGCTCTTCGCGGTCCCGGTCGAAATCCTTGTTCATCAACAGAGCCATTTCGTGGTCTGCTTCGAACTTGGCCGCCAGCTCCTGATCGAACTTAATGTTCATTTCCAGCGCTTCGGCGTGCAGCGCGTTCATGGCTTCTTCAGCCTTGATACGTTCCTGCTCGGCTTCCCATTCGGTTAGAGGACGGCGCACTTCATCCTTAAGCGCCTCCAGCCGCTCACGCACAATGCGGCGGCTTTCGTCGATCTGCTTCGGCAGGGCTTTAAGCTCGGCAACCAGATCTTTACCGGCGTTGTCGATGTAGGTTTTTGAACGGGCAACCTTGTGCGCCATGGATGCGATAGCGTCGCGGCCTTTTCGGGTCGACACATCCGGCACCAGGCTGCGAGCTTCTTTCTCGATCGCCTCAATAATCGGGTCGAGCTGCTCTTTGGTGGTGAATACCGCCATTGCGTTCTGTTTTTCAATGACGACTAAATCCGTTACTTCGCTCATGGTTTCTCCTGAAATTTGGATGTGCAGATCCCGCCCGCTTAATGCCAGGCCGATCGGTTGAATAGGGTGGTTACTGTTGCGCGATGGATTTCGCCGGGAACTCGCCGTTGCGAAGGATGCTTTCTACCGGCCAGCATTCTGCTGTTACTTTCTGCTCTGTTGCTGCCTGGCTGCATTCCTGTTGGCTGTCGTAAACGCCGAGAATGACGTCCTGATAATCACCGTTGGTCATTGCCACGGTCAGGACGAGCGCGAATAAAGTTTCCATCAGTGAAGAGTCCTCCCGATGGCGATGGCGTAAAGGCGCTTTGCTGCTTCCCACGCCGGAGCATTGCGATGGAGTACCGCGAACGACGCGAGCCGTTGGGCCTCTCTGATCTGCTGCTGGTTTACCATGATTTCCTCTTGGCCTTATCGCGGCGAACGGAACAGTTAATACAAGACTTCAACGCATTTATTCAGTGTTTCAATGGGCGGTGGATGGCCACCGGTTGTCATAACTAAGCCGCCTCGGTGAAGCGACTGAGGTATGAGGCATTAAAAAACCCGCCGGAGCGGGTCAGTCGTAAGTGAGGCCATGGTTTTCGTACTCTTCCCCGTAGCCATCAAGCTTCTCTTCAAGCATTTCGCGAAGCTTGTTTTTCCCGTGACGCATTACTCCAAAATGGAACACTTCATTAAGCAAAGCGTCTGCATTGTTTTTGCCGCTGAGATTCACTTTTGGTATTTCGATAGTGCTGCTGCCTTTGATGGTGTCTATCTTCAAGACGCATTTACCAGACAGTTGAACCTGCTTATCTGACATACCCTTACCCTCTGTCGTTACCCGCTGATGCGGGAGAAATGCTTTGGCGATTGGATGGCCGGTGCTGGACTCCGGCTGGGCATTGACCGCGCTGCGACCAAATGCCTCTACAGCTAATTCATCCAATCCCAAAACATTCCAGTTACGCACCATTGCCGCTCTCCCTGAGCCCGCCGGGCGTCCGACGCATGGTTTACTGTCGCGCCGTTCGACTGACCGAATCTCCACTTCGCCGCTGGCTAACTTCGCTCAGCTGTCGATGTTTCGTTTCGATGGATTGATAATAGCGATGAGTATTGTTTATAGCAATACGTATTGATATTAAATAATAGCAATTGCTATTAATGCGTTGATAGCTAAAGGAATTTATTTGGATATTTTTTCGCGGGATTGAGATTCAGATCGTTTTTTTACTGCGGCGGGTATTGCTGTGACGAATGGGCTGGCTGCGGGCAATAAAAAACCCAGCACTATGGCTGGGCTTGATTCATAGCTGGGTTTGTTAACCGTGTTTTCTGTATGTCTGAGGCATGCTACCAATCACCTTGCCGAATACGAGTATCCTGTTCATTTCTTCTTTTTCGATTGGCTCCCACGGGCGATAAGTCTGATTGTCGGAGATGACCAACAGCTTATCTTTCATCTTCTGGAGGCGTTTAACGTGGGAAGTATCGTCGTAGATAAAGGCGTAGATCCCGTCACCATCAAAATGTTGGACGCTGATGTCGACGAACAATAAGTCGCCTGGTTCAATGGTCCCGGACATGCTGTCTCCGCGAACATTAATGATTCTGATCTGCTCAGCCTTCCTGCCATTAAACATCCGACGAGCATCTTCCACTGAGTATTCCACGGATCTAAGCACCTCTACAAATTCGCTGTTGATGGCTCCTGGCCCGGCGCTTACGTAAAAGTCTAGCGCCTCAATGCGGAATGTGTCAGTAGGGGCCAGCTCTGTTTTCGGCTGCGAAATTGCGGGCATTTGACCATCTTCACGCATTGGGCCAACTCCGGTTGAAAGCCACTCAGTGCGAACGCCAAGCGCATTGGCGATCTCAACGATTTTAGTTGAGCCTCGGGCATTGCCACTGGTCAGCCTCCAGATGGTGGGCTGAGCAACGCCAGACGCCTTAGCTAAAGCGCCCTGAGACATGCCAGATAGTTCCATCGCCTGATTCAGGCGTTCTGCAAGAGTTTCTTTTTTCATGAGTTTTAATTTATACGCTTGCGTATTGATGGTCAAAACACGTTTAGCTATTGCCTAAATCAATACGCATTGCTATTATCAATTCACACCAATACTCATAGGAATTGGAAGATGACGAACAAAACAATCCAGCGCGCCATTGATATCGCTGGTAGCCAGAAGAAATTAGCCGACCTTTGCGGCGTTGCTCAGCCGACGGTATGGCGCTGGTTGCACGGCGGCGGCATTGATGCCCGCTACGTAATGAAGATTGTCACTGCAACAAACGGCAAGCTAAAACCAGCAGATATCCGTCCAGACCTCGCCCAGCTGCTTGAGGCGAATAACACAGCCGCTTAATTGCGGCCCTAACCACGAAAGGGAAAGCAATGCATTCACTTGCGTATCAACAAGGTAACAAATTTTCGCCAACGGCGATGATTTACCAGAATCGCCGGGAACCTGATTCCAAGGCGTTAAACATCGATGGGATCCGCGCAGCAGTTCGCGCCTGGGCCGCTGATTGCCGCAGCCGTGAATTTGTCGCTGCACTGATTGTTGAAGAGTGGCGGGCAACCGGCGGCAACGGGTTGGATATCCCGACTGACTCGCACCGCCAGATGCAGAAAGTATTCCGCTGGATCGACGGCGACACCGAGTACGCCGCCAACAACATTCGCCAGCTGGCTCCGGCAATCATGGCCGTGCTGCCGCTGGAGTACCGCAACCGCCTGGCGCCGAAGAACGACACGATGTCACTAATCGCCTCTGCAATGAAAGAGTGCGCCGAGGCTAAACAGGCAGTGCTTCTGGACGCTCCAGAGCATCAGAAGCTGAAAGAGGTAAGCGAAGGTATAGCGTCGCTGTTCCGCCTCATGCCGGAGCAGGTAGGGCCGCTGATGACAATGGTGACGTCGATGTTGGGGGTTATGTGATAGGTGCCAGAAAAGAAAAAGCCCTTGAAGCGGTCACTTCAAAGGCCTTCCAAACACTGTGTTACGCCAAGTAACGGGAGTAAGTATGTCAAAAACTCGCAAAAAGTACCAGGAAAAAGAGGAACGTCGCCATCCAGATTCACCAGATGGCCTGGTTGTCGCTGCCTCAAAAAACCGGGCGTTCGCGGAGCGCTTCGTTGGCATGGCAAGACTGGCACTGATTCAGGCAGGGGTGAAGCATGGGCGTCGTTAAGCATTTAGCAGACTACAGGCCGCCGCTGGAGGTCGTGGAGCATCGTGTGGCGCAACTGGAAGATGGGTTCACTCGCGTCGCGAATGAGCTTCTTGATGCCGTTATGGCTTCAGGTTTGAGCGAAACTGAGATGTGCATTGTGCTGGCTGTCTGGCGCAAAACATACGGCTTCAATAAAAAAATGGATTGGGTCAGCAACGAGCAACTGGAGCAGATGGTTGGTAAGCACCACACGCATTGCTCTACTGCCAAAAACCTGCTGATCGGCAAGAAGGTATTCATTCAGGAAGGCCGCAAAGTGGGCATGAACACTAATGTCTCCGAGTGGAAAACAAAGGTTAACGGATTCTGCAAAACATTAGCTAAACCTGCTAAGAAAACCTTAGCGGAAGTTGCTAACAGAACTAAGCAGAAGGTGCTAACCACAAAAGACAATAATCAAAATACAGAAAGACAAGATCCCCCTAAATCCCCCCAGGGGGAAAAATCGCTCGCTCAGGATGTGATGGATTACTTCAACGAGCTAACTGGTAGTCGTTGTGCTGCGCTGGCACCTTTCGAGAAAGCTCTCTCCACGGTGAAGAGCAAAGACCAGTGCTACACCGCTGAAGAGCTGAAACTCGTTATCCGCTGGGCCCATGTGAACTGGGGTCACAGCTTCAAGCCAGAGAACCTGTGCCGTATGACCCGCTTTGATGGATACCTGTCAGACGCCCTGGTATGGGCAGATGGTCATGGAAGCAACCCGGAAGCCTGTCCGCACGCAGAGATCATCAAGCTCTGGAATGAAAAATTCCCTTCGAAAGCCGTTTCGCTGCATGAGTGGAACCGCCGCCGCCCGGCCTATCGAGACCTGGAAGCTGTATGGAACGGCAAAACCACCCAGGGCAACTGGCGCGAACTGAAGCACATGGGCATGGCCTTCGAGCTGATTAGCAAGTCTTCCCTGTTCGGCACCAGAGGCGATCAGCCATGGCTGACTCTCGACTGGATACTTAATCCGAAGAACTGGGGATCTGTCTACGAGCAGGCCATCAACGAGCACCGTGAGCGCAAGGGAGTCAAAGCATGAGCCGTTTTATTGATTTATACGTTGAGCAGGCCGTCATCGGCGGGATCATGCTCGCAGCGGGCCGCACAGACGGCGTTGACATGGCGACTGACGCGATTGAGGGGCTGACTGAGGACCACTTCACAGCAACGCCTCACAAGGTGGCTTTGCGGTCCTATAAGCGCCTTAACGAATCCGGGGAGAAGATAGACCTGCTGACACTGACCAGCGACCTTGAGCGCCTTGGAGCGCTGGAGAGTGCGGGCGGATTCGCTTACCTGGCTGAATGCAGCAAAAACACACCGTCGTTCGCGAACCTTGCCTCGTACTGCGAAAAGTTGCGGGAAATGCATCTCGGCCGCCGGATGACCCTGGCGCTACAGGTAGGGATCCAGAAACTGTCCGAACCATCCAGTGAGGGTATCGCTGACATCATCGGCAACATACAGGCCGATATCTCCGGTATTGAGCACAGTGCTGACTATGGAACCGAACACATCACCACCGGGATCGACATGTCGTTAGAGACCATCCAGTCGATTATCAGCGGTGATATCTGGAAGCACAAAACCGAGCTTGGCATGGCAACCATCGACAGCGCATTCGGCGGGTTCAACAACACCGATTTTATCGTCGTTGGTGGACGTCCTGGCATGGGGAAAACCATGTTTAGCACCACAGTGACAGAAACCGTAGGCCTGAAAAACAAAAAGCCAGTGCTGTTCTTCAGTCTCGAAATGCCAGTGGAACAAATCTCTGAGCGAGTCGCTTTCCACCGGGCGCGGGTAAGCAAAGAAGATCTGCTGAGCAAAGTTAGCGGGAAAATGGACGAGGCATGGGGGAAGGTTAGTCACTGCATGAAGGAGTTCATCGACTCTCCAATCTACATCAATGACAAGCCATCCCTGAGCGTTCACCAGGTGCGTGCTGAAGCGCGCAGAATGAGCAAGAAGCTGGGCGGACTGGGCGTGGTAATCGTCGATTATCTTCAGAAAATGCGGATGTCAGACCCGGAGAACATGAACCGCAGCGTAGGGGAGATCGCCACTGGACTGAAAAACCTGGCAAAAGAATTGCGTTGCCCGGTCATCGCTCTGGCCCAGTTGAACCGAAACCTGGAGCAGCGCGCTAATAAGCGTCCCGTTGCGGCAGACCTGCGAGAGTCTGGCGTTATTGAGCAGGAGGCAGATGTGATCTTCATGGTGTATCGGGATGAGAAGTACAACGAAAACACCGAACTGAAAGGCATCACCGAAATCATCTGTGTGAAGTCCCGCCATGCGCCGGGGGCAGAAAAGACCTACCACTTCAGCAGCCGCTACTCCGGCCTGGACCCGGTAGATTTCACCTACAGCGGCCAGATGCAACAGGAGGCTGACTATGAGTGCTAAGACGATGAAAGGCAAACAGGCAATTCTGCGTTATCTCGAAACGCACCGGACCTTCACCGCGAAGGATGTGGCCACAGAGTGCGGCATGACCATCAACTGCATCACGAAGAACGCTATCGATCTGGAGCGGGCCCGCAAGATTGTGCGCGTGAGCAAGGTCTGGCGAACGGTGACTTATCGCCTGGCTACGCCGGAAGAGCAGGACGGCACCGCGCGCAGCTGCACCAACGGAATATTTCAGGAGTGCCGCAACAGTCCGGCGATGAGAAGGGTATTGATGGTTTGGGGGAGGGTAGGGGTATGAAACAGAAATTTATCGAGTGGTTTACCAAGAACAACAACGGCTGCTCGCCAGCGATGGAAGACGACAGAAGCTTTGTCTACGAGATGACGCAGCACATGTTCGAAGCCTACCAGGCTGGCGTGGCAGAAGGTGAAGCCAGATGCGCGCGGCTGGCTGCGGAGAATGCGAGGCTGAACAAATTCATCACACAGAGTTGCTACGTGTTTGATGGTGAACAGCATGAAATATCCGACGCGTATATCAGTGCTACAGATGGAGGTATGCCAGAAACTCCAGAAACAGAAAATTTCTTTACTGAAGTGCGGGCTCAGGCTCGCAAGGAAGGCGCTCACTTTGTTGCTAACCGAATGTTGGCCGCATGGGATGCTGGATTTATCGACGACACAGCAAAGAGCGCGGCAGACATCGCGCGGATGATTCTCACATCAACAGAGTTTATGGCTGATGCTCCCGAAGGCGATTTCGATCGCTCGTTCGCTGATGGCGTACTCGAAGACATCGCCGCCCAGCTTCGCCAGGAGGCCGCCCAATGAGCAACATCGACAAACGGGCATTACGTGAAGCAGCCAATGCGGCAAACGCAGCATCATGGGGATATTGGGAGTCTTACAAGCCACACAAAGGAGCGCGAGGCTATGAGGTTAAGGTTGGCGTGAAAGCGGTAGCGCAACATTGCCTCAAGGTTGATTCAGTTTTCATCGCCGCAGCCAACCCCGCCACCGTACTGGTGCTGCTGGATGAGCTGGAAGCAAAAGACTCAACCATAGCCACTCAGCAGCAGGAGATACGAACGCTTCTTAATGCGTTAGGGCAATCATCAGAGAAGAGAAATTCTGACCTTCCTGACCAGAAGCGAATTATTGGTTGGCGAGCATCAGACTACACCGACGAGACATCTGACCCTGAGCTAGCTAAAAACTGGGCCGCTGCAATTGGTGTGCTGCCGATTTTTGAAGGCGACGTGAATACCAAACTAACGGCCGCTGCAGCCGGGAAAGGAGAGGCATCATGAGCACCTTCACCAAAGAGCAGTTAATCGAAAAGCTTCAGCACAGAATTTCTGTCGCATCAGGATTTCCGGAGTCAGAAAAAGCGCAAATGGATCTTGAGCTGGCGCGTATCGCGCTGGCATCGCTCGAAGCGGAGCCTGCCATTCATCGCTGGCGCAGGGTGACCGCTGAGCCATACGGCCCTTATCCTTGGCATTACGGTAATTTTATCTGCTTCTCAAAACCAGTTGATGGGATTGAGGACGAGTATTATTACGCCGCCCCGCCAGCGCCGGTATCTGTGCCTGATGAGCGTTATCAGCATCTGAGTGAGCTTTATCACGCGCAGGAGAAACGGCTGTTCAAGCTCGCACAGCGAATCAAGGGGGCGTCATTCGATAAATACGCGTACTCACCATCGCAGGCTATCGATGTCCTGGAGTCAGCAATTTTTGGTGAGCGCGAAGATGAATGCCGCGCCGCCATGCTTCAGGGTGCCGAACTTGTAAGTAATCGTGATGAGTTGCCGGATGGTTGGGTGGCTTGCAGTGAGCGGATGCCGGAGAAAGCTGATGAAGTTTTGTGTGCCAAAGAATTCGATGGTCCAGGTGATTGGCGCCAAAAGGTTGGTTATTACTTAGCGGGGAAATGGACGGTGTATAGCGCATCATGGACGCCGACCCACTGGATGCCACTGCCAGCAGCACCGCAGCAGGAGGCCGACAATGAGTAGTCTCAACGTTATTGCGGCCAGAGCCAGATTGATTTCATGGAAAAGACAGTTTGGCCCGTTTGTCAGATGCCCTGAATGCTTTCACGGGATCGCTAAATGTGGGCTATGCAAAGGTTCTGGCAAGGTCATTCAGGAAGATATCGACGCATGGAATAACCCGATAGCAAAATTCAAGCGGCAGGAGGTGAAGTGATGGGCAAGTTTACTTTCGTCATTGAGTTCGAAGAAGGCAAGGAGCCGCCAGTGCATGCCCATATGGAAGCTTTGGGCGGGAAGGTTGTAGCGGTCGCGTTCCGGGATGCATTGAGCGAGGGTAATCCTACGCAGACGATCACTACCCATCCTCAGGTGCTTAGTGAGATGCGGTGCTTTATCTGCAATGGTAAGCATCCTATCGGTGTCGCCTGCCCACTCAGTTCGCCATCAGTGGTATCGCATAATGCCTGACCCATTAGACGCATAACAAACAGGCCTCTTCGGAGGCCTGATTACACAGCACGAAATGTTAATAAAGAAAAGAAGTAAAAGCTCAATATTTATACATAACTTATTGAAAAGGAAATCAAATGACCACTATCGTAATAGACCACGAGGTGCAAGACGACAAGATTCACATGATAGAGGAATTGCTACATGACGTAGCGCTACGTGACGTTAACTGGAGCGGCGCAAAGTTCGAAATTGAGCGAGGAGACTTTACCTGCATTCCAGACGATGAAAGCGCTGATGCTGTAAAATTGCTCAATAAGATACAGGAAATAATCTCCGGTTACTGACCCTCCTTAAATTGATTTTCAAGAATCAAGCAGCCATAATCATGTCATCGGAGCCTGAACAACTCCGGTGACTTCTGCGCATTTAAGGGGACTTAAATGCGACCACAATCTGAACTCCTCACCTTGTCACAGATGCAGAAATGCACCTGCGATTTTCTGCATTCTGCGTTACCTCTTGGAGGTGGCGTATGAGTATCAAATTCTACCTACGCGACGAGCAGGTTCGCCGCAACCTCATCGACTACATCAACAAGCAGCCTGTCAACGCAGATTTTCCGCTCGTGGTGAGTTTTGCCGACCCTAAGCGCACCCTTCCTCAGAATTCACTATTCCACGCGCTTTGCGGCGACCTGGCAAAGCATCGCATTCAGTGGGCTGGCTCTGCTTGGTCGCTTCCGTCGTGGAAATCAATTTTGGTCTCCGGTCACTCCATTGCCACTGGAGGGCAGGGGAAGGTTATTGCCGGGCTTGAGGGGGAATTGGTGGCAATTCGCGAAAGCACCTCATCGATGGGGATCAAGCGGATGAACAGCCTGATTGAGTACACCCAGGCTTTCGCCGTCAGCCAGAACATCCAACTTCGCGATGTCCGTTATCGTGGCGATTATTTTGGGAGGCTTGCATGAATAATCCTCTCGCACGCGTCATCACAAACGAAATCTTCCGCGTTCGGACTCGCCGTCAGCGCAAGCCAGTGATTAAGCCGTCCGACATCCCGACCCTGAAGGACTACACCGCCCGTCTGGTCGATAAGAAATGGCTGCGCCTGGCGGCACGGAGGAAGTCATCGTGAGCAATATCATTCAGCAACTTCAAGATTATGACCTCTGCCAGCTTCAGTCGCTGAGGAATCACATCAACGAACTTATCGCCCAGAAAAAGCAGGAAGAGAAGCGAGTTGTTTGGCGGGTAATGGATGCATTTATGGCCGTAGATAACTTCAGGGAAGAAGATTATTTGAAGGCTGTAGAGTGCCTGGCTGCAGAGGCGGAAAAAATAAATGCCGATGAGCACTCCACCAATAAGGAGCGCGAGTTGCGGATCGTCGCTGAGCGTGTGCCCGCATCTGAATATGAGGGCTGGTTCAATGGCTAAGTTACCGCGCCGCAAGTGCGCACATCATGGCTGTCGCCAGTGGTTCCACCCGGTACGCAACGGGCAGTTAGTTTGTAGCTTCGAATGCGCCAGCGCGATCGGCAAAGAACAGACCGCAAAAGCCCGTGAAGCCGCTAAGCAGAAGGCGGCGCAGCGCCAGCGCACCGAAGAGAAGGCAGGACGCCAGCGTCGCAAGGCCAAGCGCGAGTCATTCAAGACTAAAGCTCAGTGGGATAAAGAGGCCCAATCGGCCTTCAACCGCTACATCCGGATCCGTGACGAGGGGAAAGAATGCGTCAGCTGCGGCAATCCACTCATCGGCAAAAGCAATTACCTGACCGGTAGCGCCATTGACGCCAGCCATTACCGATCACGTGGTGCTGCCTCACACCTCAAATTCAACGTGTTTAACGTCCACTCCGCTTGCACCCGCTGTAACCGGCAGTTGAGCGGTAATGCCGTTGAGTATCGAGTTCGGCTGATTGAGCGTATTGGTCTGGAGCGTGTCGAGCGCCTTGAATCTGACAACGAGCCACGCCGGTTCGATATCCCATACCTGCAGCGCATCAAATCCATCTTCACACGCAAAGCCCGCGAGTTGGAAAAACGCCGGACCCGCCGTCAGGAGGCCGCATGAACTATACCGACTTCCTCCAGTACCAGGCCGAAAGCGTTAAGCGCGCCAGCCTGCCACCAGTAGCAAAGCACAGCGAGACCAAAACCAACCAGCCACAGAAGGAAGCCGCATAATGAACCTCGAATCAATCGCTAAATACTTTGCGCCTAAATCACCGATGTTCAGTGACTCTCCTCGCGCAACAGCATCAGACAGCCTGACCGGAACTGACGTTATGGCGGCGCTTGGCCTTGTTGGGCACAAATGCGGATTTGGCTTCGATCTTTACCTGTCAAAGATTGGCGTCACCACCCCTGACATAGCACTGGAGAGACTGTATGAGCAGGCGAGGAAATTATCAGGTAAGAACAGAGCATTATCAGATCTCGATGAATCACTTCGCGCAGGCGTTCTTAAAGTTATCTGCGCTTTTGCATACCAGGATTACTCAAGAAGTGCTGCCAGCACTCGAAAATGTGATTGCTGCGATGGGGACGGATTTACAGATGCTCAGGTGTTTACGAACAAGGTCACCTATCCGTGGGGCAAACCGCCGTACTGGGCGAAAATGTCACGGGCCGTGCGTCCGAGCGACTGGGAGAGTTGGTCTCAGGCGCGTGAGGTGGTGCGGGTTAAATGCAAACCATGTAACGGAAAAGGTGTTATCAGCAATTCGTGTCGCTGCCACGGAAAAGGTAAGGTGCTGGACAAGGCAGAAAGCTATCGGCAGGGCGTGCCGGTGATGAAGGTCTGTGGCCGTTGCGGAGGTAGAGGATATGCAAGACTCAAGTTCTCGACGGTAATTGATGGTGTTAATACCGTTGTGGAGATAAAGAAAACCGCAGCATATGAGCAACTTCAGCCGATCTTTGAGGAACTGGTCGCCGAATGCCATAAACAGGAGTCTATGGCTGATTCTATTCTCTCAAAAGTCACGAGATGAAAAATACTTTCCATGAAACATTGGTTATGTAGAAAATAGACTTGCATTTTGCGGAAGAACTGGATAGATTCATCTCTAACGCTGGGAATCCGTTCAGTCGTTCCGAAGCAAAAAAATTACAAGCCCGAGGTTAACGCCTTGGGCTTTTTTATTAGCTGATTTAGCTCAGTAGGTAGAGCGCCTGCCTTGTAAGTAGGATGTCGGCGGTTCAACTCCGTCAATCAGCACCAGAATCCCGCCAGCTGGGATAGGCCGTAGAGCCGACATTGCCTTACCCTCACATTGCCAGCCACGCCGCTGGCTTTTTTATTATCAGGTTCCAGGAATCATCCTCGACATGCTTTGTTGTTAAACTCAGCCCGAGAACCTGACCCCTTTCAAACACAGCACCCGCTAGATACGCGAGGTGAGAGTATGTATCGCATGGAAAAAATAACCACTGGTGCTGCCTATGGCGCTTCAGCCGGGAGCATCCTAAATGGCATGTTGAATGCCTACAGCCCCGAGCAGTGGAATGCGATCGGCGTGCTGGTGGGTATCATCATTGCCGTACTGACGTACCTGACGAATCTGTATTTCAAGATCCGCGAAGACAACCGCCGCAGCAGGAGCCGAGATGAACCCGACACTCAGGAATAAGCTGGTGGGTGCCATTGTTGGCGGATCCGGAGCAATCACCATTTCTGCAGTAATGCTGGGTAATGCAGATGGTCTGGAGGGGCGGCGCTATTACGCCTATCAGGATGTTGTCGGCGTCTGGACTGTTTGTGATGGGCACACCGGTACCGACATTCGCCGCGGCCACCGCTACACCGACAAAGAGTGCGACAACTTGCTGAAGGCAGATCTGCGAAAGGTGGCAAACGCCATCGACCCGCTGATCAAGGTTCGCATCTCTGAGCCGACCCGCGCCGCGCTTTACTCCTTTACCTACAACGTTGGCTCTGGTGCCTTCGCCAGTTCCACGCTGCTGAAGAAGTTGAACGCCGGTGATGTACCGGGTGCATGCAAAGAACTGCAGCGCTGGACGTATGCCGGTGGTAAACAGTGGAAGGGGTTGATCACCCGACGCGAGATTGAGCGTGAAGTTTGCGAGTGGGGCCAGAAATGAGCCGACTAACAGCAATCATCTGCGCTGTCGTTATCTGCCTGCTGGGTTCAATGGCCTGGGCTATTAACCACTACCGCGGCAACGCCATCACCTACAAAGACCAGCGCGACAAGGAAACCGAGAAACTCAGCCTGGCAAAGGCCACCATCACTGATATGCAGGCCCGCCAGCGAGACGTTGCTGCACTGGATGCCAAATACACGAAGGAGCTGGCAGATGCTAAAGCTGAAAATGATGCTCTTCAGCGCAAGCTTGATAATGGTGGTCGGGTGCTCGTCAAAGGCAAGTGTCCAGTGCCAGCCACAACCGAAACCGCCAGCACCTCCGGCGTGGGCCATGATGCCACCGTCGAACTCTCTGACGTTGCTGGACGAAACGTTCTCGGTATCCGATCCGGAATCAAGCAAGACCAGTCAGCACTGAGGGTGCTGCAGGAGTACATCAATACGCAGTGCCTGAAGTAAACGAGCCTCGCCATCGTGCGGGGCTTTTTAATACCAGAAGAAGCAGGAGAATAAGCATGTTAACAGTAAAAGTGATGTCGCCAGGTGGTGGCGAAGAGATTCATTGCGGCCTGAGTGTTGGCTTTAATCCCACCCAGCAGAGCATCGCGGTATCGGGAATGGACAAAAATGTATTCCTGAAACCTGGCGAGGTCGCCTACGTGATGAACCAGAACGGAAAGACGGTTTCTCGTTACGAGCATATTGCCAGTCAGGAAGCACTGCATAACGCGGTGGATTCGTAGCCATTACAAAGCTCACCTGCTGGTGGGCTTGATAATGGATATCCCACTGAGCGGATAAATCAAAAATAACCCCTGCAACGGATAATGACGGAGCAACAAATGGCAAAAGCCAAATGGCACAGACTTCCGGCATTCACCATTCCGCTGTTTCAAAGTGCGCATGTCTACCTCGCAACAACCAGAGAACAGTTTCAGCACGCTGATAAATTCCTTGGCGGCAGCGGGGATGAGAGGCCGTTTAACTCTGGACTGGCAAGCAACTATGAAAACACCGATACCGGAGAGCGTTGCTACCTGATCGGAGTATTCGATAATCAGATATCCACGCTCGTTCATGAATGCGCTCACGTATGCTTTTACGTTTGCTGTGATGTCGGCGTGACAACCAAGCCGGAAGACGCCAACGAAACGTACTGCTACATGCTGGATCGCATGTTCAGTCACTTCCTGCCATACATCAAACAGGAATAAACAATATGGCAAAACCGGACTGGGGCGCGCTTCAGCAACGGTTCCTGTCCGACCATGCCGTAACCGGCGTATCACCGAAGGATTGGTGTGAAGCGCAGGGACTGAATTATGCAACCGCACGCCGATATATCAAAAAACCTTCTGCGCAAACTGCGCAAAAATCTGCGCAGAAAAAAGTGCGCACTGCGCAGAAAGAACAAAGCGCAGAAGAGCTGGTGGATGATGATGGATTAACGGCACAGCAAAGGCGTTTTGTCGCAGAATACCTAAAGGATGGTAACGCCACACAAGCAGCTATCAGGGCGGGTTATAGCAAAAAATCCGCTGAACAAATCGGTTATCAACTTCTTCAGAAAACTTCAGTTGCACAGGCCATTGCGCAGCAGCAGAAAGCCTCCATTGCGCGCACGCTTGGCAGTGCTGATGAGGTTCTCTCCCAGATGTGGCAACTTGCCACTTTCGATGCAAACCAGCTTTCACAGTATCGTCGCGGAGCTTGTCGCTATTGCTGGGGCTTTGGCCACCATTATCAGTGGCGTGATGCTGTGGAGTTTGACGAAGCAGTCGCGAAAATCGAGGGCAAGGAAGGTGCTAAGCAACCGGAAGACCCCGGCGGGTATGGCTATGACCACAACCGAGAGCCTAACCCTGAATGCCCGCGCTGCAATGGCGACGGAGTAGGACAGCCTTACTTCGCAGACACCCGGAAACTTTCCCCTGATGCTGCTTTGGCTTATTCCGGCGTCAAGCTTGGGAAGAATGGTGTTGAGATAACGGCAATCAGCCGCGAGCGCATGTATGAAGCCGTTATGAAGCGGCTTGGCCTGGCAGATAGCGAATTCGCGCAGCGCCTCCAGCAGATCGAAATCGACCGCCGGCAGCTGGAGGTTGAGAAACTCCGCAAAGAGCTGGCCGGTGATGGTGATGATGACGAACCAACGCCAGTTGCAATCAATATCAACGTAGTGGACGCGAGGGCGGAAGATGGGGATCAGCCCGACACTTAATATCCCTCAGGCGCGGTTCCTGGCAATGCAGCACAAATTCAAAGCCTACGTTGCTGGGTTCGGTTCCGGTAAGACGTGGGTGGGTTGTGGCGGCATTTGCAAAGGAATGTGGGAACACCCGAAGATTAACCAGGGCTATTTCGCGCCAACGTACCCGCAAATTCGTGACATCTTCTACCCGACGATTGAAGAGGTGGCCTTTGACTGGGGGCTGACCGTCAAAATCAACGAGGGGAACAAAGAGGTTCACTTCTACGAGGGGCGACGGTACCGCGGGACAACTATCTGCCGCTCGATGGAGAAGCCCGGCTCGATAGTCGGCTTTAAAATCGGTAACGCGATGGTGGATGAGCTGGACGTTATGGCGGCTGCCAAAGCGCAGCAGGCGTGGCGAAAAATCATTGCCCGTATGCGTTATAAGGTTGATGGGCTGCGTAACGGTATTGACGTCACGACCACGCCAGAAGGGTTCAAATTCGTCTACCAGCAGTTCGTTAAGGCTGTGCGTGAAAAACCTGAGCTTTCTGCTTTGTACGGGCTGATTCAGGCCAGTACGTTCGACAACGCGAAGAACCTGCCCGCGGATTACATCCCTTCGCTGATGAACTCCTATCCTCCGGAGTTGATTAAGGCGTATCTGAGGGGGCGCTTCACCAACCTGACCAGCGGCACTATCTATCACCAGTTCGATCGACGCCTGAATAACTGCACCGATGAAGAACAGGCAGGCGAGCCGCTGTATATCGGCATGGACTTTAACGTTGGCAAAATGGCAGCCATCGTCCACGTCCTTCGGAATGGCGAGCCGCGCGCCGTTCGCGAATTGATAAAAGTTTATGACACGCCGGCCATGATAAAGCGTATCCAGGAAGAGTTCTGGCGCTACGAGGGCGGACGCTACGTGTCGTCCAGGCAGATTTATATCTTTCCAGATGCCTCTGGTGATTCGCGCAAATCGAATAACGCCAGCGCTACGGATATTGCGCAGCTCAAACAGGCCGGATTCAGCGTGGTGGTAAACGCAGCCAACCCGCCAGTGAAGGATCGCATCAACTCCATGAACGCCATGTTCTGCAATGGCAACGGCGAGCGCCGCTACAAAGTGAATGTTGCTCGCTGCCCGGTCTATACCGACAGCCTTGAGCAGCAGGTATGGGCGGCAAACGGCGAACCGGATAAATCAGCCGACAACGATCACCCAAATGATGCTGGTGGCTATTTCATCGTGAAGCAATTCCCGATCATCAAGCCGACCGGAAAAGTCACTCAACTACGGATTTAACTCCATGCCTGACATCTCAACACCCAATCTGGACTATGGGAACATGGTCGAGGCGTGGGATATCAACGATGCCCTGATGGGCGGCACGCTCTATATGCGACAGCTGGGCGAGCAATATCTACCGCGCTGGCCGAAAGAAGACAAAGAGGACTACAAAAAACGCCTCGCCGTGGCCACGCTTCTGCCAGCCTACGAAGAGACCATTAAGCAAAACATCGGGCGTGTATTCGCCGAGCCCATTAAGCTTGCCGAGAATGTGCCGGATCAGCTTCGAGAGTATGCGAAAAACTTCGACCTTGAAGGGACGCGCCTGGACGTATGGGCGCAGGCCTTCTTCGGTCTGGCGATGCAGTATGGCCTCTCCCACGCGCTGGTGGATTATCCCAGGGTGGACACCGAAAAGGTGAAAACCAAAGCTGAAGAGAAAGCTACCGGCGCGCGCCCCTATGTCACCATGCTCAATCCACGCCAGGTAATTGGCTGGAAGTCGAAAATGGTGGACGGCAAAGTGGTGCTGACTGCGCTGCGTATCAAAGAGGTTGTGGTCGAAGACGGCGACGACTTCGGGCAGACCAAAGTCGAACAAATACGGTACCTGACACCCGGAAAGGTGGAAATTTACCGCAAGGCTAAAGATGCTGACGGTGCCGCGAACTGGGCGCTATTCGATGGGTGGCAGACATCCCGCCAGGATATCACTCTGGTCACGCTCTACACCAAGCGCACCGGGTTTATGTGTGGTTCACCTCCATTGCTCAATATGGCCCTGCTGAACATTAAGCACTGGCAGAGCCAGAGCGAGCAGGACAACATTCTGCATGTCGCCCGGGTGCCGATACTGACAGTATTCGGTCTCGAGCAGGATCAGGAATTAGTGATTGGCTCTTCCTCTGCTACGTCATTCTCCGATCGGAACACCCAGGGCCTGGAATACGTCGAGCATACAGGTTCCTCCATCGGTGCTGGCAAAGAGTCGCTGGCAGAGCTAGTGGAGCAAATGCGACAGGCAGGTGCGAAGCTGCTGCGCACCGAAAATACCTCTACCAAGTCGGTAGACCAGACCTCTGAAGAGAAAATGCAGGAGCAGTCACCGCTCTACACCATGGCGACAAGCCTGGAAGATGCGATCGACAATATCCTGCAAATCATGGCTGAGTACATCGGTGAAGCGGAAGGCGGCAACGTTGATGTGCGCACCGAGCTTGATGTCGAGTCGAAAGAGTTTAATCCACCAGCGGCTATGGCCATTCAGTCGCTGCGCCAGGGCGGTGACCTTCGTCGTATCGATGCAATCAAAGCCCTGCAAAAACTCAACCTGATTGATGCCGACGCTGATCCCGATGTGGTTCTGAGCGAGTTGCTTGCTGAGTCAGCATCTCTGACTGAACCGCCGCCGGGTGAGGTGTGATATGGCTCGTTCGGTAAACGACAGGTTGCAGGACGAGACCATAGCTCACGGACTTTACGTGACGCGCTACGGTACGGGCGTTGCCCGACGAATGGTGACGCTGCTTAACAGGATGGATGCTGAACTGGCTGCCCGACTGCTTGTACTGCTGGAGGGTAAGCGCGCTGACACCTACAGCGCGCGTCGCCTTGCATCGCTACTGGCTGGTGTGCGGGATCTAAACCAGCAGGCCTACGAACCGGTCAATGCTGCTCTGATGCGCGAACTGACGCGTTACGCTGATTATGAGACCGGGTATCAGTTTGACCTGTTCAGCAGCCTTATTCCCGGTCAGGTGCTTAAGCACGTCCCGCTGCAAAGCATTGTCCCGGAACAGGTCTATGCTGCTGCGGTGGCGCAGCCGTTCCAGGGGAGGTTGCTGAAAGAGTGGGGCAAGAAACTCGAATCGGATCGGCTGGAAAAAATTACCAGTGCCGTACGCACAGGATTTCTTCAGGGAGAAACCGTCGAGCAGATTGTGAAGCGGGTCGCCGGCACGCCGCAACTTAAACGCCAGGACGGGGTTATCAATGCCTCACGTCGAGACCTTGCGGTAGTAACCCGCACGGCGGTGAACCATGTGGCCGCTACAGCGCGCCAGGAGTTCGCCCAAGCCAACAGCGATATCGTGAAGGCGAAACAGTGGTCTTCGACTCTGGACACCCACACCAGCCAGTGGTGCATCATCCGCGACCGCAAACTCTACTCGCTCGATGGCAAGCCGCTGGGCCATGCAATCCCATATCTGCGCGGGCCCGGCAAAATTCATTTCTGCTGTCGCTCATGCGAAATTCTGATCACTAAATCGTGGGAGGAATTGCAGATAGCCTCTGGCGAACTGAGCAGCGCCACACGCGCTTCGATGGATGGACAGGTGCCTTCGCATACCAGCTATGCCGAATGGCTCGTCAGGCAACCGTACGCACGGCAGGAGCAGGTGCTGGGCGTTACTCGCGCGCGAATGCTGCGTGACGGCAAAATCACCGTGCCTGAGATGTTCAATGATGCCGGGGAGTTTCTGACCCTGGACGAACTGCGCCGCGTGGATGCGTCGGCGTTTGAGGAATAGGGTATGCGTAACGAAGATTTTCACTACGTTGGAGATGGTCGTGGAAGGCGAAGGGTGTTCGTTAATGGCAATGAGATAAAGAGCTGTGTATGGGCTGATGTCAAACGTGGTATCGCCTGTATTCATCCACACCCGTTACGGATCCACAAGCGAAAGCGGGGTGAAATTTACTCCCGCAAGCTGCGCGGTTACATAACCATCGAATTTATCTAACAGGCTGCCTCCGGGCAGCTTTTTTTATGCCTGCCGCTGAGCGGATGCGACGCGGTGCCCGGGTCGGATGACCCATTACGTATGGCCGGAAGGCTGGAGCAAAAACAATGAAACTGAAACTTGATGCTAACGGAAATGTGGTCGTTGAAAACGGTATGCCTGTGTACATCCATGATGATGGCAAAGAGATCCCGTTTGATGCGGTCGCAGCGATGACCAAAATCACCTCCCTGAATGGTGAGGCGAAAACTCACCGTGAAGCTAAGGAAGCGACGGAAGCCAACCTCGCGAAATTCTCTGGCATCAGTGACCCGGCCAAGGCGCTCGAAGCCCTGGAGATGATGACCAAAATCGACCAGAAAAAACTGATCGACGCTGGCGCTGTTGACCAGGTTAAGGCTGAGATTACCAAGGTATTCCAGCAGCAGCTGGATGAAGCGAACGGCAAGACCAAACAGCTCGAAAGCCAGCTCTACGACGAGATGATCGGCGGCCGCTTCGGTGGCTCCAAATTCATTTCAGAGAAGATGGCGATCCCGGCTGAGTTCGTGCGTTCGTACTTCGGGCAGAACTTCAAAATCGAAGACGGCAAGGTCGTGGCCTTCGACGGTCAGGGCAATAAGGTGTTCTCCCGCACCAAGCCCGGCGAGCTGGCCAGCTTCGATGAAGCGCTGGAATCTCTGGTCGAGTCGCACCCGCAGAAAGACTACATCCTCAAAGCGTCCGGCAACAGCGGCGGCGGTTCTCACCAGTCGCAGCACCAGGCCGGGCAAAAAACCATGAAACGCGATGCGTTTGATTCCCTGGATAACGCTGGCAAGCAAGCAGCGCTGAAAGACGGCGTCAGCATCGTCGATTAAATCGAAAGGAGCCATAAATGGCAGGCAATACCCTTACTGGTCTGATCCCGACCATCTATACCGCGCTGGACGTAGTGTCCCGCGAGCAAACTGGTTTTATTCCTGCGGTGGCGCGTGACGCGAAAGCGGATGCTGCTGCAAAAGACCAGACCGTACGTGCGCCAGTCGCACCTGCAGCCACCACTGAAGATATTGTCCCTGGTCCGTCAGCACCTAATTCTGGCGACCAGACCATCGGTGGTGTGGATGTCAAAATCACCAAATCCAAGATGGCCCCGGTCAAATGGAATGGTGAAGAGCAATTGGCTTTGGGCCCGGCTGGTACCTACAACACCATCCTGGCTGACCAGTTCAAGCAGGCTTTCCGAGCGCTGGCGAACGAAGTGGATGCAGACCTCGCTGCGCTGTACCTCAACTCCTCCCGCGCTGTTGGCGCGCCGAAGAATACCCCGTTCAGCATCAAAGACGATCTGACTGATGCTGCGTTGGCGCGTCAAATCCTGACCGATAACGGTGCGCCGACTACCGATTTGCGTATGGTGCTTGGTGGCGAAGCGATGGCATCCATCCGTGGTAAACAGGCTGTCCTCTTCAAAGCGAACGAAGCGGGAACCGACCAGCTGCTGCGTGAAGGTGTTATCGGTCGCATCATGGGCTTCAACCTCCACGAATCCTTCAGCATCAAGCGTACCGCGAAAAGCGCTGCTGCTGGCTATAAGGTCAATGGCGAGAAGAAAGAGGGCGATATCATCATCGCTATCTCTGCCGGCACCGGCGGTATTGCTGCAGGTACTGCGGTGAAGTTCGCTGGTGATGACAATCAGTATCTGGTTGTTGCGGCTACGTCTTCCACTATCACCATCAGCGCGCCGGGGCTCCGTCAGGATCTGGCAGACCAGGCTGATGTCACTGTGTTGAGCGAATTTGTACCGAACATGGCGTTTGACCGCGGGGCATTCCTGCTGGCCAGTCGTACCCCGGCGATGCCTGAAGGTGGCGATACTGCTGATGACGTCATGAATGTGACCGACCCGGTATCTGGCATCACCTTCCAGGTTGCGCTGTACCGCCAGTACCGTCAGGTGCGTTATGAAGTTGGTCTGGCATGGGGTGTGGCTGCTGTGGCGCCACGTCATTCCGCCATCATCATGGGTTAACCCAGGGGGCTTCGGCCCCTTTGTTTTTCAGGAGGCCCAATGGCCGGATTAACCAGAGAGCAGCGCGCGCAGCGTGACGCGGAAAAGCTTGCAGCTCAGCAGGGTATTGAGCTGGTGGTCATGGTGCGTGACACCCCAGAGTTCCCCGGCGGCCCGCTGCGTGCAGATGTTCATCCTGATGAAGTGGATAACTGGCTGGCGCTGGACTGGCGTCTGGAGGAATAACCATGCTGGTTGCCGATCCCCATTCGCCGGACTTTAACAGCTACGCCAGCGTGTCCGACCTGCGGGTCTTTGCCGCCGCGCGCGGATACACCATACCTGCCGAAGATGGCGAATGCAGCCAGATGCTGATGCAGGCGATGGACTTTCTGGAAGGAAGGACCTGGCGTGGTCAGCGCTCCAGCGCATCTCAGCCTCTATCCTGGCCGCGCTCCGGCGTACGCTTCGATGGCGTGGACCTGCCGGATGATGCTATTCCACAGCGCCTGATTGATGCCCAATGCCGCCTGGCTATCGAGTCGCAGGAGATTGACCTCACGCCGTCGGTCTCCGGTGGCGGCGCGGTCATAGCTGAGAGCGTACAGGGGGCGGTCTCTGTGCAGTACGAGCCGGGAACGAATAAGGCTACTCCATCATTCCCCTGGTTCTATTCCTCGCTGCGCGGGCTTGTGGTGGGCGGCAACCAGGTCCGGATCGAAAGGGGGTAGCATGGCAATCGACTATCGCCGCATGCGCGCTACGGCAACGCGGCTACTGACGGAGAACGGCAAAGCCTACCAACTGACTCGCGGCGGAACCACCACCCGCGATCAGTACGGGAAAGAGGTTATCACCGAGCCTATTACAGCGACCGTTACCGGCGTTATCACCGAATACTCCACGCGTGAAATCGACGGTTCACTGATTGCTACGGGCGATAAAAAATTGGCGGCCACGTTTGAAACGGAAGTGCGCATTGGCGACCTCATTGATATCGACGGAAAAAAGTGGCGCGTGGTTCAGCCGAATCCGGTTAAGCCCGCAGATGTGCTGATCTCCTACAACATCCAGCTGAGGACCTGATTATGACCAGTTCTGCAAATCAGCCGTTCCTGGCTGCTATTCAGCTGTTCGTTGATGGCTCAAAGCAGGAGATTGACGAGGCGGTGCGCCGGACGGGTATCAAAATCCTGGGTAGATTGGTGGAGATGTCACCAGTCGGGCAGCCGGAGACCTGGCAAGTGAACCAAACGGCCTCTGCTTATAATACTGCAGTGCGTGAACATAATGCTGCCCTTCGCGATGATCCTGCCAACCTGACCAAATCGGGACGACTAAAGCGCGGTTTGCGTGTAAACGACTCGATGGACATCAAAAAGCCTGAGGGTTATGTCGGTGGTCGGTTCAAGAACAACTGGTATGTCGGGTTCGATAGCCAGCCAACAGAGACGAACGATACCCCGGACGCTTCGGGGCAGGGTTCAAACTCCCGCGGTCTGGCGGTGCTTGAGGTGTTCAAAGTAGGGCAAGTGAGCACGATTTACTTCACTAACAACCTGCCATATGCCCAGGCACTGGAGAACGGACATTCAAACCAGGCGCCCGGAGGTATGGTCGGGTTGACCGCATTGGATGCAGCCCAATATTTCCGTGAGGCAATGAGCGAGGTACGCAATGGTCGGTGATCAGTCCATGCGAATAGCTGACCTGCTGGAGAGTCGGGTAGCCATAATCTCGGCCTCTCTCGGCTTGCCGATCGCATGGCCGAATATCGTATTTGATCCACCGGATGCGCCATACGCCCGTGTTTATGTTTTACCTGCACAAACTGTAGGTCAGGACATAGAAGGTCTGATGCGTACCTATCAGGGGATCTTGCAGGTAAACATCATTACTCCCGCAGGCTCAGGCGTGAGCCAGGCAAGAGGGCTGGCCCAGTCGGTGGCAGATGCATTCCCTGAAGGACTGCCGCTGGTGGACGGTAATCTGACGGTTTACATCAACGGGCCGCCGCAGGTGAGACAACCCATCCAGGACCGGCCAACCTCGGCGCCCAACGGGTCCAGTGGCTCCATAACCTACACCATTCCCGTCAGCATGCAGTACCGCGCTGACTACTGACCTGCCAGATGGCGGGTTTTTTATTAGCTAAATTCAGGAGAGTGCTATGGCATTCGCAATCCCTAACGGCTCGCGTGTGAACGTGGCCAAGGCCTATCAAGCCCCAATCACCTTTACCGCAGCCTCTAACGCGACGGAATGCGAACTGACCGTTGCATCGGCTTCCGGCATTCTGGCCGGTGACGTAGTTCAGGTGAGTTCCGGCTGGTTAAAGCTCGATAACATGGTGCTGCGCGTAAAATCGGTGACCAGTAATAAAATCGTGCTGGAAGCATTCGATACTACCGACACCACCAAATTCCCGGCAGGCACTGGCGCGGGCACGCTGCGTAAAATCGACTCATGGATCACCATGCCTCAGGTGATGACACTATCAACTGAAGGTGGTGACCAGCAGACCATCAGCGTGCAGTTCCTGGAAGATGACAAAGCGCGAACTATCCCAACGTTTAAAAACGCGGTGGTTCAGGTTTACACCTTTGCACATGACCCTCAACTGGCGATCTACAAACGCCTCATTGACCTGGATGACTCCAGCGACACCACCGCGGTCTGGTTCCATAACCCACGCGGCAAAGCCGATCGTTTCTACTCAGCCAAAGTCTCGTTCCAGCGCGTGCCGCGCACGGAAATCAACGCTGTGGAAAGTAACGAGGCGCGCATGAACTTCGAATCGGACATGCAGATTTACCCGATCGCCGATTCATCCGTGACGCCTCTGGCGTTCCTGACTGACCTGCCGGCCACCAAGTCCGTTGCCACAGGCGCAGCGCTGGATCTGGCAGTGGTAATGAAGGGCGGCTCAGCACCTTACACCTACGTTTGGAAGAAAGGCAGCACCGCTATTCCTGGCAAAACCGCTTCGACGCTCAACATTTCGTCCGTCGCGTCCGGGGATGCTGGCGTTTACACCTGTGAAGTCACCGACGCCGCGGGCAAAACCATCACCTCTGCTGCGTGTACTGTCACGGTCAGCTAACCAATCAGGCCCGGTAAGCCGGGCTTTTTTTTGGAGTAACCCATGAGCGGAACAATTGAGATTAGTGAGGTTGGGATGACAGTCAATATGGCTGGTGGCGGGAAAATAGTTATCGGCAATTGGGGTGATGGCCCAGTAAATACAATAACCGCTCGGCCACCCCTTACCCCGGAAGAGGGGCTTTACGGTCACGGGCTATGTCTCCTGCCTGATGGATGGGAAGATCTAAGCGGTGATGGACACTGGCAACATCACCTCACTAAATCTTTGCGTCATCTTTGGCCGTCGTTCAGCAGGGAACAGAAGATGGCTATCGCTTACTCCATCAGCGAACTGTCAGATGAGCTGACGAACACCGCATACGAAGGCTCCAGGTAAAAACACATCTGCGCATCGCACGCGCACATCGAAGAAAGTCTTTCAGCTGTGAGCCTGGGCAAACCGTTAACTTTCGGCGGCTTTTCCGTGCGACAGGATCACGTCTAAAAGGAAAATTAAAATGTCAGAACCTTCAGTCGTCCCTTACGTAAAAACCACTCCCAAACCTTTTGGTGTGGACGTCGAATGGAAATGGCCAGGTGGCTGCGCGGTGCTAGAACTGCAATGCCTTCATGAAGATGGCCGACTTATGAAAGAACGCATCTTCTGGCCAGCTACCGTATGCCTTATTTCCGGCCTCAAAGCTGGTGAGAGATTGCAGGTGCGCCTGCGTCCAATTGCAGAAGATGGCTCAGCACGAGATTGGCGAGCCGGTGACTGGATCGAAGGGGTTTCTTCTGTCGATACCGAAGAGATTATTGAGGCGCTGGACGAAGAGATCCGTAACAGCTGCGCACTTCATGGCCTTAAAGGTGGCTGGTTTGTCGATAAAACCGGCAAGGCTTACATCCACGAAGCGCTGATTGGCGATGGCGTAGTGTCTCAAAACTACAGCGTTAAATTAAACGTCGCCGGCAAAGGCAAGCCGCACGAAGCTGGCATGACCCTCGGTGTTGAAGGTGAGCATAGCAAGGTTGAGTTTCTGGCCGATCGCTTTAAGGTACATGAAGCCGCTTCATCCATCATCGAGAACGCCGTCGTAACAAAAACGAAGATAAATATCGCACTTGGCGATGAAACGAAGCAGGCCGTCATTGATGCTGTGCGTGAAAGCGATTTGTTCGCATCCCTCCTGGCAAAGATTGATGCGCAGACAGCTTCAGTAGTTGGCCTGCAACAGGCGATGCACGAAGCGGTGAACGATGCTCTCCTCAATGCGCTCAAGCCAGGCGGTCTGCTGTACAAACGATAACCCCCCCATCACGCACTCGAATATTCAACCCGCTACGGCGGGTTTTTCATTTTCTAAGGAACCGAAATGACCAAATTTTCTCTGAACCCCAACCCAACTTTTTCTGTGACCGCGAGCATTCCGCGTGCTGGAGCCGAAGACGGCAAGCTGACGTTCACCTTCCGCCATAAGACACTGGAAGAGCTGCGCTCTATGGACGAAAAGCTGCAAAAGGCCGCTGAAGGTAAAAAGGCTGCTATCGAGCCGCAGGCCGACTACCTCATGGAAATTGTCGAGGGGTGGGCACTACCTGACGAGTTCACCCGCGACAACGTTATTGTCCTTCTTCAGAACTACCCGCGCGCGTTCGACAGCATCGGTCTGGCCTACACCAAAGAGCTGATGGGTATCCGCGAAAAAAACTGAGGCAGGTCGCCGCAGCGTTGTATACGCCGGGTCCGACGCTCGCGGAACTGAGCGCTTTTGGTTTAACGCCTGATGATGTGGAGGAAGAGGTGTGGATCCTGCCCTCTGTGTGGAAGTCTTTCACCATCTTCTCTGCCCTGGCAACCCAGTGGCGCGTCGGCGGGAGCGGGGCGACCGGCCTTGATTACAACGTTCTCCCCTGGATGTTCAAGTTACACGGGGTTGAGGATGCGGCGGCCTGCATGGCTGACCTTCAAATTATGGAAAGCGAGGCTCTCAAGGTAATGCATAAGGAGACGAAATAATGACAGACCAGATCGCCTCGATTACTTTGCGGGCCGATGTTTCTGACCTGAAAACAGCCAGCAACGAACTGGATAAACTCGGCCAGGCGGCGGCCGGTGCTGTAGATAAAGCAGATGATCTGAATAGCGTGTTTCGCGCTGGCGCTGAATCTGCGAAGCAAGGAAGTGAAGGGCTCAAGGAGCAGCAGAACGCGCTCAAAGGGCTGCTGGAGAATATCGACCCGGTTACCAAGGCCTTAAACCGCCTGGATGAGCAGCAAGAATCGCTGCGGAAATTCCAGGCCAAAGGTTTCCTGGATACCGATACCTTTCAGGCTTACAACAAAATCCTGGATGACACCCGTCTCAAGCTGACCGACACCGGAGAAGCCGCGGCGCGCGCTCAGGCCGAATTAGCCGCTACCCAGGCGGCAGAGAAGCAGTCCGCAGCGTTAAAGAACCTGCTGGGTTCCATCGACCCGACTATCCGTGCGTTCAATTCACTGGATGAACAGCACGCACAGCTGGTGGCCCATTTCGAAGCAGGGCGCATTAACGGCGCTCAGTTCGAGCACTTCAACACAATCCTTAACCAGACGCGTGAGCGCCTCTCTGGCGTGGCTGACGCTCTCCCAGAGGCACTATCCCGCCAAGAGGCGGCGGCCCGCCGCGCTGGAATCTCCGTCGGTCAATACAGCGCAGCGCTGCGCACGCTTCCGGCGCAGTTTACCGATATCGCTACGCAACTGGCGGGAGGGCAGTCTCCATTCCTTATCCTGCTCCAGCAAGGTGGGCAAATAAAAGATTCCTTCGGGGGGTTAAGTCCAATGCTCCAGGCTTTGCGGGACGCATTGTTTGGGTTTAACGAGGAGAGCAGAGAAACATCCGAGTCGGCAGCGGGGATTAGTGACGCTGCTGAAGGACTTAACAACACCAGTGAGGCAGCGGAGAAGCTGGGGCGGGCGGGTGGCCTGTTAAATACCTTTAACCTTGCGATTGCTGGCTCGGTGGGTTTGCTGGCTCTTCTGGCGGGGGCTGCATACAGTTCATCCCAACAGTTCGACAACGTTGCCAGATCGCTCATTTTGATGGGCGGGGCTGGTTTTTCCTCCATGCAGCAACTGAACGATGCGGCAAAAGCTGTTGCTGATAACGCAGGTGCTTCCCTGGCTGAGTCCGTTGATACCCTGGTCCAACTAAATGACACCGGGAAGTATACCGCCGACCAGATGTCGAAAATCGCCAAATCAATTCTGGCTATGGGCGATGCTGGGCTGGATACAAAGGCTGCGCTGGCGGATTTTTCACGCCTGGCAAGCGACCCTATTAAAGCGCTCGCAAGCTTGAACCAGCAATATGGCTTTGTTGATGAAGCCATGATGAAGCACATCATTACCCTGGAGAAAACGAAGGGGAAAACAGCAGCGGCAAACGAAGCTATAACGCTTTTTGCCGACACCATGGAGGATCGAAGTAATAAAATTGTAGAGGCCACCGATAATATCGGGCAGGCGTGGAACGGGTTTAAGGCTTTCTCCTCCGACATTTTCGGTCAAATCGGGGTTACCGTGCGCGCATGGGGAAACCAGATCATCGATATCTTCGAACTTGTTAAGGCTTCGATTAAAGACCTGTTCCTCAACATTACTTCACTGGACGCTAAATTCACCGGCACAATTGCTGGCTGGGCTGAAAAAATCCCTGGTGGTGGGGCACTGGCTAATTTCCTCGGCATGGACGCTGAGGCAATGAAAAAGGCTGGAGCGGAAGCGGACAAAGAGATTGAGGCGAACAAAAAACGCTATAACGAGCTTTGGAAGCGTGTCACTGCTCCTAACGCACAGGCATATTATGAAGCCGAAGCGCGAGGTGCCAGCGTTAAAGGGGAGGGGGGATCGATCCGCGAGTCGAGGGACGCAGTATCGAAGCTTGCCGAAGACTCAGCCAAAAAGACCAAAGAGGCCAAGGCCACGCTGGATGCTGGCGATCGCACCCTGGAGAACTACCGCGCCCAGGCCAGAACGTTAACTGAAACGCTCGAGACCCTCCGACAAACTGGCGAAACCCACGCTAAAAATACCGAGTTCAGTAAACAGCAATCTCGGTTTGCTGAATTGGATGAGGCAGCCAAAACCCGCGCGCTGACTGCTCAGGAAAAATCTTTACTGTCGAGCCGTGAGGCGATTCTGAACGCCGCCAAGGTGGTTGATCAGAAGAATAAGGAAGTAGAGGCGCAGCAGAAGATTAACGGCCTGGCGCAGCAGGCGAATAAATACGTCACGCAGATGTCGGAAAAGACTGATGCTTTGCGCGCTAGTGTAGGCCTCAGCAGTCGGCAAACACAGCGCATGATGGAGGAAGCGCAACTCCGCCAGGGCTGGCTCAACGGTGGGGGTAAACTTGAGGATGCCGGGTATGAAAAAGAACTGGCGGCTCTCAGGAAATATTATGCCGAAGAGGACAAATTACGGGGCGACTGGAAAGCGGGTGCGGTGAGTGGATGGAACGAATATCTCGATGCTGCAACCAACACTTACGACGCCGTTAAAAACGTTGCCAGTTCCACGCTGACCGGCCTGAGCAACATGCTGACTGAGCTTATGACAACTGGCACCGCGTCAGTTAAAGAGTTCGGCAAATCTATGCTCAAGATGATCCTCGAGATAACCAACCAACTTATAGTGGCCTATACAGTACAGGCCGCGATGGGCTGGATAAGCGGTGGCAGTAAAGGCGGGAGCACACCAGGGGGATCTTACGCGAACGCTGCCGCTGGCCTAACTTTTAACGCTAAAGGCGGTGTTTATGATTCGCCAGGGCTCAGTAAGTACGTTAATGGGGTATACGACTCTCCCCAGTATTTTACTTTCCAGGGGACGTCCAAGTTTGCGAAGGGCGGTGTATTCGCAGAGGCCGGAGCTGAAGCGATCATGCCACTGGCAAAAGATTCTGCCGGAAGACTTGGAGTTAGAGCGCAAGGCGGTGGGGCAATGGCTCCCATCATTAATACCACCGTTAATGTCGATGCTGGTGGCTCGGCAACAGCCAACACATCAAGTTCTGGTGATGCTATGGGCCGTGCCCTTGCTGATGAAATGCAGAACGCTGCGTTGCAGGTTATCCAGAAGCACCTTAAGCCTGGAGGCATGATCTACAACTTCAGTAAAGGCAGGTAGTGTTTACGTCGTCCCCTGGTTAATATGATGAAAACCATAAAAATCAGGGGATGATTGTGTTAAAAAAAATCTTTAAGAAGATCTTAAGAACCATTGGACTATTACTGCTTCTGATTGTAGTGATTATTGTTGCAGCGCTGGTTAACAAACCTTCAGAACAAGAAAAGAAGCAAAAAGAAGCCAAGGAACTTACGGATAAAAAACTGGATGAGCTTCGCGATGCCTGTGAAGCTTACGTAAGGATGTCAGTCATTAACAAAAGCACCCTGGATATGTCGGTGTTTGGCTCGAACAGATGGCTCGGTGATGACGGTAAGTTTTACGCCACGCAGGAGTTTAGCGCCAAAAATAAATTTGGTCTTGAGCAGAAATTCAGGGCTGAATGTATTGAAGACAAGGATGGGAAGACTGATTACCGGCTTGTAGAAATGAATGGAAGTTAAATCAAAATGGTCTGAAAACTTTCCCCCCATGCTTTCAACCAGTATTAAGCCTCGCACATGCGGGGCTTTTTTATGGAGCAAATATGGCAGTTGAAACATACAGCTGGCGCTCGCAGCTCGGTGCTGGCGCGATTGAATATAGCCAGGCAGTACGCGCGGCGCAGTTCGGTGATGGCTATGAGCAGGTGGCTGAGAATGGCATCAACTCCACAGCCATTCAGGTGCCGATGAAGCATACAGGAGCAGAGGCTGAGGTTGATGCAGTCCGTGATTTCCTCCTGGCTCATACCGTGAAGGCCTTCATCATCACGCCGCCGGGAGAAGAGAAGGGGCTTTACCGTGTAGTCGCAGATTCTGTGCGGAAAAATCAGATCAGCAGCAAATTCGCTGAGCTGACATTCACTATCAAACGGGCTTATGGGGTGTATGCATAATGGCATTAGTCGATCAGGCGGCGATGCTGGCACCAGGTGGCAGAGTACGCCTGGTTGAAGTTGACGCCTCAGAGTTCAGTGGCGGTATTCACCGTTTCCACTACGCACCTTTCCCCCATACACCGGAAGAGATCGACGCTGCCAATGGTGAAGAAGAAAAGCTTGGACCAAAGCCAATAGCATTCGGTGGCAAGACCTACGATTTTTGGCCGTTTCAGGTTTCAGGCCTGGAGCTATCAACAGACCAGGCGGCGGAGCCCACCCTCAGCGTCTCAAACCTTGACGGCCATATCACTGCGCTGTGCCTGCAATTTAAGGACATGGTTAACGCCAAAGTGAGCATTATCGATACCTATGCGGTCTATCTCGATGCCGTAAATTACCCTGGTGGCGTAAACCCTACAGCTGATTCGTCAATGTTCACACTTCAGACCTTCTGGCTTGACACCAAAACCTCCGAAGATGATGAGGTGGTTACCTGGGCACTCAGCAGCCCAGCCGATTTGCAGAGCCTTGTGATCCCCACCCGACAAATCACATCGCTTTGTGAATGGGCGCTGCGCGGTCAGTACCGTAGCGGCGATGGATGCACCTATAACGGCACTGCGTATTTCGACGCGAAAGGGAATCCGGTATCAGATCCTGCCCTTGATGTTTGTGGCGGTTGCCTGAGTGACTGCCGTAAGCGGTTTGGTGCCGGGCTGGCAGAGCCTAATACCGCGACCCTTGATTTTGGAGGCTATCCAGCCACCGTGCTTTTTTCCCGATAACCGGACGTACCAATGAATAAAACCATAATGGCAGCTATCCGGGCGCATGCACTGGAGGAATCCCCGCGTGAGTGCTGTGGCTTCGTTATTCAGTCTGGCCGTCGCCAGCGCTACATTCCCGTGCCGAATACGCACGAAAATCCGACAGAACATTTTCGCATCGATGGCGAGCACTGGGCTAACGCCGAAGATATCGGGACGATTATTCGCGTCATCCACTCCCACCCTGGCGACGGTGCCCGGCCTATTCCGTCCGAACTGGACCGCCAGCAGTGCAACAACTCCGGCGTGATCTGGGGTATTTACTCACCTGACAGCGATGAATACGCCGAGATAATGCCGGAGGCGGTGCCGCTTATTGGGCGTCCGTTTATCCTGGGCTCGAATGACTGCTGGGGGCTAATTATGGACTGGCACGCCATTCAGGGCGTCACGCTGAACGATTTTCGCGTCGATTACCCGTGGTGGGAAACCCAGTACCCGGACAATCTCTATTTCGAAAACTGGGAGCGGGAAGGATTCGTCGAGTGCGATCCGCTACCAGGCTGTATGGTCATCATGCAGGTTGATTCCGATAAGTGGAACCATGCGGGCATCATCACTGAAGAAGGTGAACTGCTCCACCACCTTTACGGCCAGCCTTCCTGCATTACCCCGTATGCCCGAGGCTATTTCAAAGACCGCACGATGATCTGCGTTCGTCACAAAGACCTGCCGCAGGAGATAAAGCCATGGCGCGTTTAACCACCATTCGTCTGTATGGCGCACTGGGCGCCCGCTTCGGGCGTGTGCATAAACTGGCAGTGCAGACATCTGCCGAAGCGGTAAAAGCCCTATGTATCAATTTCGACGGGCTGGAAGACTATCTGATGAATGCCAAAAAAAATGGCATGATCTTCGCGGTGTTTCGCGGTAAGCGCAACATAGGCGTGCAGGACTTCCAGGAGCTGGCAGGCAATAGCGATATTCGCATAGCGCCAGTGATGGAGGGGGCCAAAAAAGCCGGCATTTTTCAAACCATCCTTGGTGCCGTGATGGTGGTTGCGGGCATTGTAGTATCTGGTCTCTCTGCTGGTTGGGCTGGGCCAGTTGGTGGGGCGATGATATCCGCTGGCATCGGTATGATGGCCGGCGGTATTTACCAGATGCTTTCGCCCCAGCCCAAAGGGTTGCAGGGGCGAGACGACCCTGACAATAAACCCTCTTATGCCTTTGGTGGCTCAGTTAATACCCTTGCGATGGGAAACCCGGTCGCGCTTCTTTATGGTGAGCGCGAGATCGGCGGCGCTATCATCAGCGCTGGCATAGTCGCCGAAGACATCTGATAACTCCTTTCTGAATATCAAGCACCCAGTCGGGTGCTTTTTTTATGGATGTAATATGGAAGCGATCACTGGTGCAAAGGGTGGCAGCCAGAAGCAGCACACACCTGTAGAACAACCTGATTCGGCGCAGTCAATGGCGCGCTGCCGCATGCTGCTGGCGCTCGGGGAGGGTGAGTTTGCTGGTGGTCTGGATGCGACCAGCATTTTCCTGGACGGTACGCCGCTGGGAAACTCAGACGGAACGATGAACTTTGAAAACGTTTCCTGGGAATTTCGGCCAGGCACACAGACCCAGACGCCGATTCCGGGTTTCCCCGCAGTGGAGAACGAAACTACAGTCGGCGTATCGCTGACAAAAGCCACGCCCTGGACGCGCGCGCTGAGCAACACCCAGATTGACGCTGTGCTCGTTCGCATTGGTATTCCGGGTTTGCAGCAGCAGGAAAACGACGGGGATATTGTCGGCACTACCGTAAAGTACCATATCGATCTTGCTGTAGATGGTGGTGCGTTCTCTACGGTCATGACAAGAACCGTCACAGAGAAACTCAGTTCGCTCTATGAACTAACCCACCGTATTAATCTTCCCAAAGCCAGCACTGGCTGGCAGATTCGCGTGGTGCGTGACACTGATGACAGCACCAGTCAGATGTTGCAGAACAAAACGCAGGTACAGGCGATCACTGAGGTTATTGATGCGCGCCTGCGTTATCCCCACACGGCGTTGCTGTATGTGTCGTTCAACGCCAAATCGTTCAATAATATCCCGAAGGTTTCCTGTAAACCTAAGGGGCGCATTATCCGCATCCCTTCGAATTACGATCCGATAGCCCGAACCTACAGCGGCACATGGGACGGGACGTTTAAGTGGGGCTGGACGAATAACCCGGCCTGGATTTGGTTCGATGTTCTGACAGAGCCGCGTTTCGGCCTTGGCCGTCGCGTGATGCCAGAAATGCTCGATAAGTGGGAGCTCTATCGCATCGCCCAGCGCTGCGACCAGAAGGTACCCGACGGGAAAGGCGGAAGCGGTACCGAGCCGCGCTTCATGTTTGACGTGTACATTCAGGCGCAGGCCGACGCCTGGCAGGTGATCAAGGATATCGCCGCAGGGTTCAATGGCATGACGTTCTGGGGCAACAATATGTTCAATGTTGTCTCGGACATGCCGGCAGATACGTCGAAGCTGCAAATCCTTACCCGCGCTTCGGTGGTGGGCAAACCGGTTTACTCGAGCGGCAGTGAAAAGACCCGCTACTCCAGCGCGCTGATTAACTTCAGCGACCCTGACAATCACTATCAGGACCGCACAACAGCGGTGATGTTCCCGGACCTGGTTAAGCAGTTCAAGTTTAAGCAGACGCAGATCACCGCAATCGGCTGTACGCGCGAGAGCGAAGCACAGCGCCGTGGCGGGTGGGCTGTGTACTCCAACTCACTTGACCGGATTATCACGCTACAGACCGGGCTTGATGGCTATGTCTACGTGCCGGGTACCGTGTTTGCATTTGCTGACGAACGCCTTTCAGGGCGTGTTTATGGCGGGCGTATAACCGGATATAACGCCGGGTTGAAGGCTGTGACAACCGATCGGGGAACCAGTGCCGTTGCGGGTGACACACTGATGATCCGCACACGGGGCGGTACCGTTGAAAGCAGGGTGATCCAGGCCGTAAACGGCACGCAGCTGGTGGTCGCCACGCCTTTCACGGCAGAGCCGTTACCCAACGCTGTATTCGTCATCGATGCCGGGCAGTTGCGCCTGCAATACTTCCGCGTTACGAACCTGAGATTTGATGATGAAGAAAACACCTTCACAATCACCGGGGCCGAATATAACGCATCAAAATATGATGCGGTCGATAACAATGCCCGCCTGGACACGCCGCCAATTAGTCTGATACCAACCGGTCTCGTCAACCAGCCGACCAATATCGTGGTAGCGAGCTATGACGCAGTGCGCCAGGGGCAGCGAGTGGCTACCCTGACGGCATCCTGGGATGCGCCGGTCGACAAGAACGGCAAACCACAGGCGGATGTCATAGCCTATCGGGTGCAGTGGAAGCGCGGCGACAATGAGTGGGTTAACGTGCCGGAGACTGGCCTGCGCAATATCGAAGTGGCCGGTATCTTCGATGGTGATTACCTTGTCAGAGTCAGGGCAATTAACTCTGGCGGGGCCTCAAGTCTATGGGCAACTTCAGCTCTCACGCATCTGAAAGGACGCACTGGTAATGTGCCTAAGCCGGTTGGTCTTTCTGCAACGGATAATGTTGTTTTCGGCATCAACGTAACCTGGGGATTCCCTGCTGATTCCGGTGATACGCTTAATACAGAACTGCAATACAGCCTGACCTCTGACGGTGCGAGTCCGATGCTTCTGGCTGATGTTCCGTATCCTCAGAAACTCTATCAGCAGATGGGGCTGAAGGCAGGTCAGGAATTCTGGTATCGCGCCCGGCTGGTTGACCGCATCGGGAATCAGAGCGACTGGACAGACTGGGTGCGCGGGCAGGCCAGTATCGATGTTTCCGATATCACCAATGCAATCCTGGAGGACATCAAAAGTTCTGAAGTCTTCAAGGACCTAATTGAGGATGCAGTAGCCAGCAGCGAGAAACTGGCTGAACTTTCTGATGCGATTAAGGAGAACGCCGATGGTCTGGCTGCCGCCGTAGGTTCGAATAAGCAGACCGCTGAAGCAATCATCGGAAACGCGCTGGCTATTGCCGATGTTGTCGTGCGCCAGACAGCCCAGCAGGGCGCTAACTCTGCGACATTCGAACAGCTCAGGGAGGTGATCGCCACTGAGACGGAAGCCCGCGTTACGGATGTTACTCGTCTTGAGGCGAAAACTGCCCAGAATGAAGCGGGTATTACTGATGTTCGCCAGGCGTTAGCAACGGAAACTGAAGCTCGCGCTTCTGCGGTAAGTCAATTGACGGCTGCCACTCAGGCCGCATCTGACAAAGCTGATTCAGCAGCTGCTGTAGGTGCTCAGAATACAGCATCAATCACTGACCTTAGCCAGGTTGTCACGGACCTCGATTCCTCAATGGCATCACGCCTGGAAGAGCTGGGGGCACAAACTGATAAGGCCAGCGGCGGTATTCAGAGTAACTCCATCGCGCTAATTACGAGTACGCTGGCGCAGGTTGATCAGCAGGTGAGACTCAGCGCGCAGTACGGTGACAGTAAGGCCAGCATCGATCGTATTGATAATGTTATGGCAAGCGACAGGGAGGCAACAGCGCGTTCGCTGCTGAGTTTGCAGACTGACGTGAACGGCAACAAGGCAGCAATCAACAGCCTGAACCAGACGTTTTCCAATTATCAGCAGGCCACGGCCACGCAGATAAACGGCATTACGGCGACCATCAACGGGCACACTTCAGCGATCACCACCAACGCGCAGGCCATTGCTAACGTCAACGGCGACCTGAAGGCGATGTACAGCATCAAGGTTGCCGTGGATGCGAACGGAAAACAGTATGCTGCTGGTATGGGGATAGGTGTTGAGAATACTCCATCTGGCATGCAGTCGCAGGTATTATTCCTCGCAGATCGTTTTGCAGTGATGATGCAGGCAGGAGGAACCCCTACCATCGTCTTCACCACGCAAAATGGTCAGTTGATAATCCGCGATGCTGTTATCGGGGAGGGGACGATCGGTAACAGTAAAATCGGTAATTACATCCAGTCATCAACCTGGGATGGAACAGGGAATGTCGGATGGCATATCAACAAGTCCGGGTATGCCGTGTTTAACAACGTGACTGTTCGTGGCTCGATTTACGCCACAACGGGTAACTTTGGATTCAGTGGGCCGAACAAGGCGACGGTGATAGACAGTAATGGTGTAACTATCAACCTGACCGGAGGCGGCCGTATCGTACTTGGAGAATGGACATAACATGCCAAGAGGACTACTAATTGATCTGAATGATGGCGGAAAGCGGATGGAGATAACGGCGGGTCTTCGATGCCCGTCTTTTGGATCCTACTTTGACAGTGGCTACCAGAAAGCCAAATACGCTGATATTGCCGGTTATGTTTCCGGGGCGCAGGTGCTGTTTATCCCGCACGCGACAGCTTACCTTGATTCAGGGCTGCTTCATAAAATGAACTCGGTCACCATATCCGGTGGCCGTGTGACGCAGAACTCCACGATGAAGGACGTAAGCATCAGTGAGCGTGAGAGTACGTACACGTTCCCCGGAAGCATCTGGCAGATATTTCCTCCTGGCCAGCGTAAAGGAGAAGGCCTGCTTATTGATGACAGTACTGACTTCCTGGCGATTACCAATGCCACGCAGTCAGGGCAGTGTATCTGGAAGGGGACCGTCAATATCCCCACAGGCGGCTGGACAGTTCCCACGATAGCGGGGTACGACAAGTCCAAATATATCGTCTTTGGGCGCTGCAATAGCGGTAACACCGTCGATTTCGATGGCAACACGGTCAGGTTCTTCAGCCCTCCATCCACCAACGATGACGCTCCGACAACCGGCACGATAGATATTGTCATATTCGCCAGTGGTGTGGCGCCGCAGCCGGGAACGGGGCTAAACATCTTCAATGCAGCCGGGGCCTGCACGTTTTCAACGACAAAGCGGCCTTTCGTCTACCTCAACCAGCTCTGGACGCCTTCAAAAAATGCCGTGAGCATCGGCAGCGGGTATGTTCCGCTGGGTAGATTCGGGCTGATGGCTCACGAAGTTAATGGCATGTACGTGTATCGAATGTTCGGAATAAAAATACAGAACGGCAGTGCTTCAGTTCAGGGCGGGAAATATCTGGGGCGCGAGCGGTATGCAATTTTTGGTAATGACACGGTAACGCCACTGAACCTTCCCGTTCTTCCCGATATGTACGTCTGAATAAACTGTCTTTTTAATCAACCTCGCTTCGGCGGGGTTTTTTATTGCCTGGAGAAAACATGATTTATACTACTGGCACTATCGCCATCAGCGGAAACACCCTTACAGGTACCGGCACAAACTTCACTGCTGCTGGTTCTCTTATTCGTAACGGCTGTACCGTTATTGCAATGACCAGCCCTGTGCAGGTATTTCAGATTACCACCATTGGCAGCGCAACAAGTCTCACCGTTACGCCAGCTGCTAACCCTACAATCCCTGCTGGAACAAAATATGCCATTCTTCTGAGCGACAGCCTGAGCGTCGACGGTCTGGCGCAGGACATCGCTGAAACCTTCACTATGTATCAGCGTTACATGAGCGGTTTCGCTGATGTGATGAACGGTACTACAGACGTCACTATCACGATTAACGGTGTGGCCGTTACCGTACCGGGCCAGAAATCACTGGCGAAGAAAGGGGCTAACAGCGATATAACCAGCCTAAGCGGCCTGACTACCGCGCTCAGTATCAGCCAGGGCGGTACAGGTGCAAAGAATGCTGCTGACGCTCGCACAAACCTCGGTTTGGGAACATCTGCAACAAAAAACACAGGAACAATGAGCGACAATGTCATGCAGCCCGGCATGTTTGGGCTTGGTCGTCCGGATGGGGCATTAATATTCAACACAACGAGCCAGGATGATCTTCTTGTTGGATTGACAGGATATGGGCTTACAGTTCTTCGAAATGATGCCCAAATACCTGAGCCATGGAATATATGGAACTATTCTCCGACAATATTTGCCCGTACCGGTGATACTTATAGTCTTTTCTCAATGCCTTTTGAATCATCTGGCAAAGTTCGTATTTTGGGGGGTTCTGCCAGCACAGGCTGGACGCACAGCAGGATCTTGTATGATGATAAAAATACGGTTGTAGATAGCAATGGCTTTATAAAACAGGCATCCCCGGTCGTCAAAGTCTTCTCTAATGGTAAATATGAAACTAACGACGAATCAGAAGGCGTCACGGTCACTCGTCTGGATATCGGACAATACCTTATTGAAGGCTGTAAAGCACTCAATTCAGACGCTGCCTGGGGCGGTATCGACGGAGGATTTGAAATCCCCACAGACAGGAATAAGCAACCGCTCATATGGCTGGACTACGAGGTTAACGCAGACGGCTCTGTGCTGGTAAAAACCTATCACCGCGAACATTCTTCTGCGCCAGCATTTGCCAGGAATGAGCGTGATGGATTGGCAGATGGTGAGCCGGTTGACATCCCGGCTCATCAGTTCGTCAGCGTTCGTGTAGAAATGCCAGCTGACAGCATCTGGAATCAGAAACAAACGGAAGAGGCTTTAAAGCAGGAACAGGGCTCGTAAAAAACCGCCGCCCATTTTGTGTAAGAATGAGCGGCGGCTGATTGCTCAGTGTTCATGCCCGAGCAAACGTCGGGAATACTACCTGAGTAAAACTCAAATACCAACCTGACGAACGGTAGGTGATTCTGAGGTTAACCACATGTCAGATTCATCAAATATTTCTTCCAAAATATGGTACCAGTAAAGATTATTTTGCATTTTGTGCGATCGCTACTTACTCATACCTATTCAAATTACCTGACGGGTAATTTCTGCATCTTTAACCCTATCCTTGAGCACCAGAAGACGCTTTAATCACGCCAGCAGGTGCTCTTTAACAATTAGCTTAGATCCTCAGACTCCTTGAGAGGACTATCCTTCGAAGCCAGATACAGGAGAATTCTTAAATCTTTGCTTTCTGATTCCAACCTATGCGCCATAATAGCTGCTGCATCCAAAACAAGACTCCTGGCTCTCTCTCTATCATGCGCGGATAGTTTTTCAGCCTCACCTTCTTCAGCAAGTCCAAGCAAATACTCAATTCCTTCCTGTGCTAAAGCTGGTTGCGACATAGCACTGGAAATGATGTCGACTATCTCAGAATTCATCGATCTTCCATTGCGCTTGGCACGCTCTGCTATGGCGTCTCGCATTCCTGCCGGCAGTCTCACGTTGAAACGGTCCATCTCTTGGCTGGGGAATTTACTCATTATCAAGACTCGCTGATACAAATTTGTATCATGATAGCACCTACTTGACACCATCATAAATGGTGTTAAATTGGTTGTAGTGCCAAGTTGGTATCATTGATGAGGAGTTTACTATGCAAACCACTACATACGCTGGTCGTAAAAATGAAAGCTTCCAGCTTCGCCTACCGGGACAGATGAAAGAGGAGATCCGCAGAATGGCTGAGATGGACGGAATTTCAATCAACTCTGCGATTGTGCAGCGACTGGCTAAAAGCTTGCGTGAGGATCGCGCTAATGGTCAGTAAAAAAGACGAAACCCGGCAGTGTGGGGACACTAACCGGGCTTCTTTGCCAACAAACCACCGTAGGAATGATGACATGAACAGTGTACAGAACAAAGAATTAACTTTCCAGCAGACAGAGTTTCACCCGGTATCACACGCTGGTGAAACATGGCTCACTTCATCTGAGTTAGCAGCGGCGCTCGGTTACAAAAAGTCAGATGCCGTTACCCAAATATTCAGTAGGTATCACGATGAATTTACGGAACATATGTCAACGACCCTCAAAATGAGTGTCGTTAGAAAGACTGGTGCTGTTGATATTCCGGTTCGCGTTTTTTCGCTTCGTGGCGCTCATCTTGTCGCGATGTTCGCTACCACCCCGAAGGCCAAAGAATTCCGCCGCTGGGTTCTGGACATTCTTGACAGAGAAATTCAGCGCTCGCCAATCGCTAAGCAGTTTACGGACGATGAATTATGCACCCTCGCATATCTTTGGCGTTCGGCTGCGGTGATGTATGAGGCTTGCCGCGAAGTACATCCTCTACTGTTAGTTGCCGAGCATCGACTGGTTCCTCGATTTAGCTCTATTGGCACAAATTACAACCGGGGGATCAATAAGGCTCGCGCCATTCTTAAGCGCGAAACAGATCACATCAAAGAACAACCATGGGGAGATAGTGACTGGAAAAACGTCTTCTCATACGGGAAAGGAATTTTGCAGTGATGCAAATAGAAAAGCCGGTAGTTACGAGCTGCCGGCTTCCATTGAAACATGTCAGAAGGATCCAACTAATGACATCATTAAATTTAGCAGTTCAAGAGCGAAATGTCGATCCCCAGCCGCTGCCGGTTATTGAATGGAAGGGTTTGCGTGTTGTTACGACTGAAACGCTGGCCGCAGGGTATGGTTCTGATGAGGCTAACATCCGGAAAAACCTGTCACGCAACGCTAGTCGATTCATGGATGGCATCCACATTTTCACTATTAAAGGTCAAGAGTTGAAGGATTTGCGAGTGACTAATAGTCACGCACAAATTTCGAGCAAAGCCCGTTCCGTTATTCTTTGGACCGAGAAGGGCGCTGCCCGTATGTCTAAGATTGTCGACACTGACGAGGCTTGGTCTTTCTTCGAACGTCTTGAGGACTCGTATTTTCGTCCTGCCGCCTCTGCTGGCATTCCACTTACCTATGAAGCAGCACTGGAAGATCTGCTGTCAAAGGTAAAGGAAAACCGCATCATCACAGAGCAGCGTGACCGAGCAGTAAAAGAGAAGCTTTGGATCGCAGATAAGCGTGAAGCCACGGCGATGGCGACAGCCTCAGCCGAGAAGCGTAAGGCTAATGCGTTGGCGGAGAAATTGGGTGAGTGCAAGAAGCATGCGACGATCAAGGCCGTTCAGCGCGTCACTGGTAAGTCATTCAGTCACTGGCCGATGAAGAAATGGTGTGCCGCTAATGGCATGAAGCCCAGAGATGTACCGGATGAAACCTACGGGAGCGTTAAATCATGGCCTGCCGAGGCATGGAAGGCCGTCAACAGCATTGAACTTAGAAAACTGTTTTAACTCGAAACGACTATGAGCGCATAGACTTATCAAACCCGCTTCGGCGGGTTTTTCACAACTATTTTCCCAGCCCGAACCGCCACTTATAAACCATCTCACTCGCTTCGCTTGATCTGAGCCTACAAATGATAATACTGTATATGCATACAGTTATTTTGTGAGGTAATTATGCCACGCACAGCAGACATACACGCCGCCTTCGTTGCGGTAATTAAGCTCAACCATAAGGGCTATAGATATCTGAGCACAGACAGCTTTATCGAGAAGCTGCGGGAGTTCAACTGGCACTACACGCGCGAAGAAGCGAATGCCTGGATAGAGCGCAACCAGCCGGGCTTCGCTGATAAGACCACCGACGGCAGCGATAACCGCTATTGGGTCCTGCGTAACATGGGGAGGGTCCAGTAATGGGATTTGCATCACCTGCGAATGATTACGTCGAGCGACGGCTATCCCCTGAGGTGATCTGTAATATGGGGGCAGAGAGTAGGGTGCTTGAAACTGATGTTGGCTTTGCCATCATTGAGCCTGCCACGAAAAAAACGCCGGGCGATATATTGCTGATTCTTTGCGACGGTCATACGCAGTTCGCCAAACTGATGGGTAAGGTGTTAATCACGGACGATGGCGAGGCGATAGAGGGCCCGGCACTGGAAGAGGTTGAGGTAATGGGGCGGGTGACGTTCTTCATCAACCGCGCGAGGGATGACGACGACTGCCCGGTGATATGATGTGGAAAAGGCATAGCTATGCCAGGCTGCATGGCTATGAATTCTCTGTGTCATAGATGTGTCATGCATGGATGTATCAGAATATAACGAGAAAGCAGGTAACGACACGTAATGACACAAACGCGTTGCGAGCGCGGAAAAACCAATGATATTACAGTGTGTTAAATAGTACTCTACGTTCTTCTAAGCCGTAGGTCGTAGGTTCGAATCCTACAGGGCGTGCCATTAACCCTCCGGCACTCAGCCGTTCCTGACCAGCCTGAATCGTGTTTTCATTACCTTTTATAACTGGCCTTCCAGGGTCATACGACACATTGACTTTTCCCCCAACTTACTTGCCGGGGGAGAGCGCCATTAGTGCCCTGTAACGGCCGCGGCGGCGACCGGATGGTCAGCGTTAGCGACCACGGTTGCACGGGCGACGGGATGATAACTACCGTCTGTTGCGGCTGCGACGGCGACAGGGTGATCGGCAGATACAACCGCCGTTGTGCGGGCGACAGGATGGTTACCTTCACCGGTGGCCGCCGCAACGGCAACAGGATGATCGGCGGAGGCGACGGCAGTCGCACGGGCTACCGGATGATTTGCAAATGCAGAAAATGATGCCGCAGTGAAAGCCAGAGCGAGAATGACTTTTTTCATAATATAACTCCTGATGTTTTCCCTGTATGGACAGGGACCATTATTTTAATAACGATGATTGGTACTTATTGAGAATTGTGCAATGGATATTGCTTCGTCTGAATCAAATACTCTGACAATGTATCTGGAAAACACGTTATTGATAATTGAAGTCAATATACCTTTCCAGTTTTAAATTGTTTATTTTTAAATTTATGGTCGTTTTGTGTAAAAATAAATTATTTGCCTGGTAAAGCATATTTAGCTAAAGGAGATGATTTTTCGCCGGGCAGAATAGTGTCACCTTCAATGTATAAGAAAGGCTTAAAATGAAAAAATATTTACTCATCGCGTTGAGCTTTCTGGCTATCACCAGTCCGGCGAGTTACGCTGGCATCCGATCGCTGGTGGAGGATGGCACGGTTCTGCAGAGCCAAATTATTACGCATACCCGAGAAGGGTATCATCCGCTGCGTACCTTAACCGCGGGCACGATTGGTGGCGTAGTGGGTCACCAGTTCGGTAACGGCAAAGGGAAAACCGCCATGACGGTAGCCGGTGCAACAGCCGGGGCGGCGGCTTCTCATAACCGGCAGTCTAACGAATTGGCAGCACAGGAAGTGAAGTTACTTATCAAGACTCAATCCGGGCAGACTATTCAGGTGGTGCAGCACAATAATGGTTTGACATTTAACCCTGGCGACAAAGTTCGTATCATCACAACGGGTTCTAATACCACCGTGGAAAAAACATACTAAGCACATTATTATGATTACAAAAATGAAATACCGTGGTTTTCACGTCTGTTATAAAAATAACGATACACGATACCTGGAAATACTGGACGATATATTGTCCTGTAATGTAAAACGACTCAGCGTTCAGATGGTATTTAAAAGCCTTCCGCATACCCACGTCTCTTTACTGAATACCCCCTATGGACAGTTTGTATTAAAGATTTACTCCCCCAGGAAAAAAAGGATAGAAAAATTTTTCAAATCGTTTTTTACGCCCAACCCCAACGAAAATTTGATTGAGCGGATCGACTATGCTGGCAGGCAAGGTCATACCTTCCCGAATGATTTTTATCTCCTGGCTGAACGCCGGATTTTCAGATTCGCAAAAATCTCGCTCATGTTGTTTGAGTATGTCCCCGGTCCGGAGTTACGCGTTCTTCCCGCGATCACGCCGGACATAAAGCGTGAAATCCGACACAGTATGCAGAAAATGCACAATCTGAAAATCATTTCCGGCGATGCGCACGGCGGGAACTTCATCCTGAGTGAAAAAGGAATAAGGATCATCGATCTGTCCGGGAAGCGTTGTAACGCGAAAAGGATTGTTGAAGACAACGTGACGGCCAGCCTTCGCATTGGTATTCCCATTGAATCCCACCGGCGTTGGGAAAAACGCCTGATCGCAAAAAAAATCAGACGACACCATAAAATCGTCCAGAGGAAGTATCTGGCGCGTTCAAATACCGCTTAAACCCTTTATTCATGCAGGACAACAGCCTGTTATAAAAGAATTTTCCCTGGTATATGGCATTTTCGCCAATCCTCTACCATGCTCATTACACCTCACCGTTTCGCGTGGGGGCTTTTCGTAGTTGCTCATTAATCTTAAGGAAAAAGTTTATGAAAAAAACGACTGCTATTTTGTTGGGCACCGCGTTTCTGTTTACCACCAACGCCTTTGCGGCTGAAATGATGACAAAAAACGAATTCGAAAAAGTTGAGTCTCAGTACGAAAAAATCGGTACCGTGAGCACGGCTAACGAAGTCTCTGTCGACGATGCGAAAAAAGAGCTGGTCGAAAAGGCCGATAAAGAAGGTGCTGATGTGCTGGTGCTGACTTCCGGTAATACAAACAACAAAATTCACGGCACCGCCGATATTTACAAGAAAAAATAATGCTTTAGCAACCACCCCTGTCTGGGGTGGTTGTGCGCCGTACTTCTCCCCCACATCGTTTTTAACCTCTTCTCGCGCAGTACTCCTCGTTGACGCTTGATTACGTATGCATAATGCGTATAGTTCTCATTTGCATTTCATTTGATAAATACTAAGGCCCGACAACGGGCCATTTTTGCGCGCATGTTAAGAGCTCATTATGAACAACACCACAATGCACAAAACGCTGCTGGCGATTGCCATCGGCGCGGTTACACACTCCGCCTTTGCGGCGGAAGAGAAAAAAGAGGACACCATCGTGGTCCAGTCCACGGCGGGGAGTGATTTCAAACCCGGCGGTGACCAACTGCTTCCGGCCTTCCTCGACGGCCAGGTGGCTAACGGCGGACGTATGGGGATGCTCGGGCAGCAGAACGCCATGGACGTGCCGTTCAACATCATTAGCTACACCTCGAAGCTGGTGGAAGATCAGCAGGCGAAAACCATTGCTGACGTGGTCGCTAACGACGCGGGCGTGCAGTTCGTTCAGGGGTACGGCAACAGCGCGGAAACCTTCCGTATCCGCGGCCTGAAGTTTGACGGCGACGATATGACCTTTGGCGGATTGTCCGGCGTACTGCCGCGCCAGGTGGTGGATGCCCAGATGGTTGACCGCATCGAGATCTTCAAAGGGGCCAATTCCCTGATGAACGGCGCGGCCAGCTCGGGCGTGGGCGGGATGATCAACCTTGAGCCAAAACACGCGGGCGACATCCCGCAGGCGAAAGTGGGCGTCGACTACACCTCGGATTCCCAGATTGGCACCACGCTGGATGCGGGGCGTCGCTTTGGCGATAACGACCAGTTCGGCGCGCGGGTGAACCTTGTGCATCGTGAAGGCGAAACCGGCGTGCCGAACGACCGCCGCCGCACCACGCTGCTCTCCACCGGTCTGGATTACAAAGGTGACCGTTTCCGCACCTCGCTGGACCTGGGCTATCAGAAAAAAACCTTCCACGGCAGCCCGACCAGCGTCAACATCTCGGCGGTGGACTTCGTGCCTGAACCACCGAAGAACGATCGCAACTTCTCGCAGAAGTGGGCCTACAGCGATATCGAAAACGAATTCGGCATGTGGCGCAGCGAGTACGACATCACCGATAGCTGGACGGCCTATACCGGCCTCGGCGCACAGCACGCGCACGAAGAGGGGATCTACAGCGCGCCGAAGCTCCTGGATAAAGGCGGTAATGCGACGGTCAGCCGCCTTGATACCAACCGCATCAGCGATTCCGTCAGCGGCATGGCGGGCATTCGCGGTAACTTCATGACCGGCTTCGTCTCGCACAAGGTGAATGTCGGGTATTCGGCGATGACCAAAAACGAAAAAATCGCGTGGAAAATGTCTGCCGCGGCGGATAACCCGACCACCAACATCTACCACAACACTGGCGTTGCTATGCCGGACAGCAGCAACTTCAGCGGCTCAGGCGGCAAATACAGCGATCCGCTGACCAGTGGGCGCACCCGCACGCAGGGCTGGCTGTTGAGCGATACCCTGGGCGTGCTGGACGACAAACTGCTGTTTACCGCAGGCGCACGCCATCAGAAAGTGGTGATTCGCGGGTACAACAAAATTACCGGTGCGGAAAACGACGCGGACGGTTTTGACGGTAGCCGCTGGATGCCAACCTACGGCGTGGTCTATAAGCCGTGGGAGGAAATTTCCCTCTACGCCAACCACACCGAGGCGTTACAGCCCGGTGAAACTGCGCCTCGCTCAGCAAACAACTACGGCCAGAGCACCGGTATCGTGCACTCTAAGCAGAACGAAGTGGGTGTAAAGGCGGACTTTGGCCGCGTGGGCGGCTCCCTGGCACTGTTTGAGATCAAAATGCCGTCGGCTATCCTCGACGACAGCGGCCACTACGGCCTGGACGCTGAACAGCGTAACCGTGGCGTGGAGCTGAACGTTTTCGGCGAGCCAATGCTTGGGATGCGTCTGAACGCCAGCGCCACCTGGCTTCAGGCCGAGCTGACCAAAACTAAAAACGGCGTGAACCAGGGGAACGACGCGATCGGTATTCCGAGCTTCTACGCCGTGCTGGGGGCAGAATACGATATCAAGCCGATTGAGGGCCTGACGGCGACCGCGCGCGTTAACCACTCCGGCACGCAGTATGCTGACCTGGCGAATACCAAAAAGCTGGACAGCTACACCACGCTGGATCTGGGCATGCGCTATCGCTTCGCGGTGAACCACAATGAAAACCAGATGACCGTGCGCGCAGGCATCGACAACGTGACCAACGAGAACTACTGGTCAAGCGTGGATGATTCCGGTACTTACATCACTCAGGGCGAGCCGCGTACCTTTAAGGTCTCGGTTGGCTACGAGTTCTAAGCGTTCCACCTCGTTATCCGGGGCAGGGACGCCCCAATCCCTTCGTTGTTGTGTTATAAAATTGTAATAAAAGCTTCTTACACTGGTCGCCACATCCTTACCTCTTGGCCAATGACAGGAAGCCGCTATGGGCAGACCCCTCAAATCCGTATTTAAAAAAGAACATCGCGACGATATCAGTAACCGCAGCGCTAACCCGGTATTCTCCGAGGTGGCAGAGGTGTTCCTCTCCCGCCGCCGTTTTCTCCAGATGGGGGCCGTAGCGGGGGCTGCCGTATCATTCCCGTATCTGATCACACCCGAGAATGCCATTGCCGCGGTCTCAAAACCGTCCGCGCTGGCAAAAGCGGTTTCCCTGGGCTTTACCAGCATCGACGTCTCCACGGAAGATACGGTCAGGGTGCCGGAAGGCTATATTGCCCGTCCGTTCTATCGCTGGGGCGATCCGACAGGCATCAAAAACAACATGCCGGCGTTTAAACCGGACGCCAGCAATACCACAGACGAACAGGCCGTGCAGGCGGGCATGCACCACGACGGCATGGCGTGGTTTAGCCTGCCGCAGGGGGGGCAAAGCCCGGAGCATGGCCTGCTGGCGCTGAACCATGAATACATCGACAACGGAATGCTGTTTACGGACGGTACGGCGAACTGGAGCCTCGACAAAGCCCGCAAGGGGCAGAACGCGATGGGCGTGTCGGTGGTGGAAGTGAAAAAAACGGGCAGCGCTTGGGAGGTGGTGCGTCCGTCTTCGTTCGCCCGCCGTATTACCGTCAATACGCCGATGCAGCTTACCGGCCCGGCGCGGCATCAGGACTTAATGAAAACCGCCGCCGATCCGCAGGGGGAACGCGTTCTGGGCACCATGCAGAACTGCGCCAACGGCCACACGCCGTGGGGGACCTATCTCACCTGCGAGGAGAACTGGTCGGACATATTTGTGAAAAAAGCCGATCTCAACCCGCTGGAAAAACGCTACGGCATTAGCGACAGCGATGAATCATACCGCTGGAACGAGGTGGATGAGCGGTTCAGCGTCGATAAAACCCCTAACGAACCCAACCGTTTCGGCTGGGTCGTGGAAATCGATCCCTACAACCCGACCTCCACCCCGCGCAAGCACACCGCGCTGGGCCGCTTCAAGCATGAGGGGGCAGCCGTCACGCTCGCCGCCGATAATCGCGTGGTGGTTTATATGGGTGACGACCAAAAGTTTGAGTACATCTATAAATTTGTTTCGGATAAAAAATACGATCCCGCGAACCGCGAAGCCAATATGCAGCTGCTGACGTCCGGCACGCTGTACGTCGCCAGGTTCAACGAAAACGGCAGCGGCGACTGGCTGCCGCTTGTCTTCGGGCAAAATGGCCTGGATAAAAGCAACGGTTTTGCAAGCCAGGGCGATCTGCTGATTAAAACCCGTCTGGCGGCCGACGTGGTGGGGGCAACGAAGATGGATCGCCCCGAGTGGATAGCCGTCGATCCGCACGCCAGCGGCAGCGTCTACTGTACGCTCACCAACAACAGCGATCGCGGGAAAGAGGGCAAGGCACCGGTCGATGCTGCTAACCCGCGCGCCAACAACGTGTACGGGCATATTATGCACTGGCTCGAAGAGGGGGCCGATCCTGCCGCCTCACGCTTTAAGTGGGATATTCTGGTCATGGCCGGGCGCACCGACGGCGACGATCCGAAGGCCAAAGGCTCGATGCAGGGCGCGGAATTTGGCAGCCCGGACGGCCTGTCGTTTGACCACCAGGGCGTCCTGTGGATCCAGACCGATGTCTCCTCCAGCACCATCAATAAGAAAGCGTACGAGGGGATGGGCAATAACCAGATGGTGGCTACCATTCCAGGCACCAACGAGTATCGCCGATTCCTGACCGGGCCGCGCGGGTGCGAAATCACCGGCATTGCATTTACGCCAGACAACCGGACGCTGTTTATCAACATTCAGCATCCGGGGGAGGGTGGGGATGATATTACCGACCCGGCCAACCCTCGCGCTGTTTCCAGCTGGCCAGACGCGAGCCCGAACGGGCGTCCGCGATCGTCAACGGTGGTGATCGTCAAAGCAGACGGCGGGATCATCGGGTCGTGACGTTTATCCGCCGGGCGCATGCGCTGGCCCGGCGTTAAGCTTGCTACCACCAGCATGAAGTGTTAAAACGTGCCCCTTCTAAAAAAGAGACAGGGGTAGGGCGTGAAAGACGCGTCATCCGCTTCAGGCCATGGTAGCGCTGAAGCTTCGTCGGATCAGAGTCCGACGCTGCAACGTGGTTTGCAAAATCGACATATTCAGTTAATTGCCCTTGGCGGCGCGATCGGTACCGGGCTGTTTCTCGGCATCGGCCCCGCCATTCAAATGGCTGGCCCGGCGGTTCTGCTGGGTTACGCTCTCGCAGGGATTATCGCCTTCCTGATCATGCGCCAGCTCGGCGAGATGGTTGTTGAAGAGCCGGTGTCCGGCTCCTTCGCGCATTTTGCCTATAAATACTGGGGTCCGTTCGCAGGCTTCCTCTCCGGCTGGAACTACTGGGTGATGTTTGTGCTGGTGGGCATGGCGGAGCTGACCGCCGCAGGCATCTATATGCAGTACTGGCTGCCGGATGTCCCGACGTGGATCTGGGCGGCGGCCTTCTTCATCATTATTAACGCCGTTAACCTTGTGAACGTGCGCCTGTATGGCGAGACCGAGTTCTGGTTTGCGCTGATCAAGGTGCTGGCGATTATCGGCATGATCGGCTTTGGCCTGTGGCTGCTGTTCTCCGGCCACGGCGGCGAGCGTGCATCGATCGACAACCTGTGGCAGCACGGCGGCTTCCTGGCGACTGGCTGGAAAGGGCTGATCCTCTCGCTGGCGGTCATTATGTTCTCCTTTGGCGGTCTGGAGCTGATAGGTATTACCGCTGCCGAAGCGCGCGATCCGCACAAAAGCATTCCGAAAGCGGTCAACCAGGTGGTGTACCGTATCCTGCTGTTCTATATCGGCTCGCTGGTGGTGCTGCTGGCGCTCTATGCGTGGGTGGAAGTAAAATCTGACAGCAGCCCGTTCGTGATGATCTTCCATGACCTGAACAGCAACGTGGTGGCTTCCGCGCTGAACTTCGTCATTCTGGTGGCGTCTTTGTCGGTGTACAACAGCGGGGTTTACTCCAACAGCCGCATGCTGTTTGGCCTCTCCGTACAGGGCAACGCGCCGAAGTTCCTCACCCGCGTCAGCCGTCGCGGCGTGCCGATCAATTCGCTGTTCCTTTCCGGCGCTATCACCTCGCTGGTGGTGCTGATCAACTATCTGCTGCCGAAAGAGGCGTTTGGCCTGCTGATGGCGCTGGTTGTCGCCACGCTGCTGCTGAACTGGATCATGATCTGCCTGGCGCACCTGCGCTTTCGCGCCGCGATGCGCCGCAAGGGGCGCGAGACGCAGTTCAAGGCGCTGCTCTATCCGGCGGGGAACTACATCTGTATCGCATTCCTCGGCCTGATTCTGGTGCTGATGTGCACCATGGATGAGATGCGCCTGTCAGCGATGCTGCTGCCGGTGTGGGTGGTGTTCCTGTTTGTTGCGTTTAAACTCTCTCGAAGGTAAAAGCAAAACGGCAACCTGGTTGCCGTTTTTAGTGTTTGCCCCCTCTCCCTGTGGGAGAGGGCCGGGGTGAGGGCACCAGACCGCACCAAACCAGACCGCACCACACTGCCCGCCTTCACGCCCGGCACCGCTGCGCTTACCGGGCCTACATGTTCGGGGACGTTATTTAGTAGGCCGGGTAAGGCGAAGCCGCCACCCGGCACCTCCGCTTCACCATTATCGTGACCCCTCTCCCAATTCTGTTTCGATCCACAGGATCTTTGTTTTGTAATCGATTACTTTTCATTTGAGCTAATTTGTAATCGATTACTTTTTCCGGGTGAGGCTTATCATGGTGTCAACTGAGAGTAGTGAAAAGACGATAACGCAGCACCGGCTGCTGGTGCCGCGTCTGTCGCTGATGATGTTTCTGCAATTTTTTATCTGGGGTAGCTGGTCGGTCACGCTTGGCCTGGTGATGACCCGGCACAACATGTCACTGCTGATTGGCGACGCGTTCTCAGCCGGGCCCATCGCCTCCATTCTTTCGCCGTTCGTGCTCGGGATGCTGGTGGACCGCTTCTTCGCTTCACAGAAGGTGATGGCGGTGATGCACCTCGCGGGCGCGGCGATCCTCTGGTTCGTGCCGGGGGCGCTGATTGCTGAGAACGGCGCGCTGCTGATTGGCCTGCTGTTTGGCTACACGCTCTGCTACATGCCAACGCTGGCGCTGACCAATAACATCGCGTTCCACAGCCTGGCAAACGTGGATAAAACCTTCCCGGTGGTGCGCGTGTTTGGCACCATCGGCTGGATCGTGGCGGGCATTTTTATTGGCGTCACCGGCGTGGCGTCCAGCGTGACCATCTTCCAGGTGGCGGCGGTCAGCTCCGTGCTGCTGGCGCTCTATAGCCTGACGCTGCCGCACACGCCTGCACCGGCGAAAGGCCTGCCTGTGAAGGTGCGCGATCTCTTCTGCGCGGACGCCTTCGCGCTGCTCAAAACCCGCCACTTCTTCGTCTTCTCCGTCTGCGCAATGCTGATCTCCGTCCCGCTCGGCACCTATTACGCCTACACCGCCTCGTATCTGGCGGATGCCGGCATTGCCGACGTCAGCACCGCCATGTCCTTCGGGCAGATGTCTGAGATCGTCTTCATGCTGGTTATTCCGCTGCTGTTCCGCCGCCTGGGCGTGAAATATATGCTGCTGATCGGCATGCTGGCGTGGTTCGTGCGTTATGCCATGTTCGCGCTGGGCGTCAGCGAGGAGGGGCGCATTCTGCTGTATCTGGGCATTCTGCTGCACGGCGTCTGCTACGATTTCTTCTTTGTCGTCGGCTTTATCTACACCGACCGCGTGGCGGGAGAAAAGGTCAAAGGCCAGGCGCAGAGCATGATCGTGATGTTCACCTACGGCATCGGCATGCTGCTCGGCTCGCAGATTTCAGGGGCGCTTTACAACCGCCTGGTGGCAGGGCAGACCGTGCCGCAGGCGTGGGTTACATTCTGGTGGATCCCGGCGGTGGCTGCCGCGGCGATCGCGCTGATTTTCCTTCTCACGTTTAAGTATGACGATGACAAGGCGTAATGTTCTGGAGGTGGTATGAGGACAATGAAAGGACCGGGTATTTTTCTGTCGCAGTTTATTGGCGGGGAAGCGCCCTTCAACACGCTCGACGGGCTGGCAGGATGGGCGGCGTCGAAGGGTTACAGAGCGGTGCAAATCCCCTGCAACCATCCGCATATCTTTGATGTGGAGAAAGCCGCAGAGAGTCAGGCCTACTGCGACGACATCACCGCAAAGCTGGCCGCGCACGGGCTGGTCATCAGCGAGCTGTCGACCCATCTGGAAGGGCAGCTTGTGGCGGTGAACCCGGTTTACAGCGAGGCGTTTGACCACTTCGCACCCGCATCCGTGCGCGGTAACGATGCGGCGCGTCAGGCGTGGGCGACGGAAAAACTGAAGCAGGCGGCGGTCGCCTCGGCCCGATTAGGCCTGAAAGCGCACGCCACCTTCTCCGGCTCGCTGGCCTGGCCGTTTTTCTATCCGTGGCCGCCGCACAACGAGCAGCGTTTTCAGGAGGCGTTCGAGGCGCTGGCAACCCGCTGGCGGCCAATACTGGATACCTTCGACGAGCAGGGCGTGGACGTCTGCTTTGAGCTGCATCCGGGGGAGGATCTGCACGACGGCGTAACCTTCGAGCGTTTTCTGGCGCTGGTGGATAACCATCCGCGCTGCAACATTCTCTACGACCCGAGCCATATGCTGCTTCAGCAAATGGATTACCTGACCTTTATTGATCTCTACCATGCGCGCATTAAAGCGTTCCATGTCAAGGACGCGGAGTTCCGCCCCAGCGGGCGCAGCGGCGTCTACGGCGGCTACCAGCCGTGGATCAACCGCGCCGGACGTTTTCGCTCGCTGGGTGACGGGCAGATCGACTTTAAGGGCATCTTCAGCAAGCTGACCCAGTACGACTACGACGGCTGGGCGGTGCTGGAGTGGGAGTGCTGCCTGAAGGATGGCGATACTGGCGCGAGTGAAGGCAGCGAATTTATCCGCCGCCACATTATTCCCGTTTCCGGACGGGCGTTTGATGATTTCGCCGCAGGGGGCAGCCATGATTAACGTCGGGATTATCGGCAGCGGGTTTATTGGCCCGGCACACATCGAGGCGCTCAGGCGTCTCGGGTTTGTGCAGGTGGTCGCGCTCTGCGACGGTTCGCTCGTTAAGGCGCAGGAAAAGGCGCGCCAGCTAAATGTGCCGCATGCTTACGCCAGCGTGGAAGAACTGCTCGCGCACCCCAATCTGCATGCGGTGCACAACTGCACGCCGAACCACCTGCACGCGGAGATTAACCGCCAGATCCTGCGCGCGGGCAAGCACGTGTTTTCCGAAAAGCCGCTGTGCATGACGCCGGACGAGGCGCGCGAGCTGGTGGCGCTGGCAGAGCAGGCGGGCGTGGTGCATGGCGTGAGCTTTGTCTATCGTCAGTTTGCGATGGTGCGCCAGGCGGCGAGCATGATGCGCGCCGGCACCCTCGGGCGGCTGTTTGCCTCGCACGGCAGCTATTTACAGGACTGGATGCTGCTGGAAACCGACTACAACTGGAGGGTGGATGCCGCGCTCGGCGGCGCATCGCGGGCGGTGGCGGATATCGGCTCCCACTGGTGCGATACGGTGCAGTATGTCACCGGCAGGCGCATTACTGAGGTGATGGCTGATTTATCCATCGTCTGGCCGACGCGCAAGGCTAACGTGGCGGGCAGTCAGACGTTTACGCACGACGAACATGCTCACTATGAAGATAAACTGGTCACCACCGAGGACTTCGGCTCGGTGCTGTTGCGTTTTGACGACGGCAGCAAGGGCAGCTTTAGCGTCTCGCAGGTGAGCGCGGGGCGAAAAAACCGCCTGACCTTTGAAATTAACGGCAGCGAGCAGTCGGTGGCGTGGGATCAGGAAACCCCGCAGCAGCTGTGGATCGGCCATCGCGCCCGGGCAAACCAGACGCTCAGCGACGATCCGGGTTTGATGAACCGTGATGTGGCCGACAGCGCCCATTTCCCCGGCGGACACATTGAAGGCTGGCCGGATGCCTTTAAAAATATGATGGCGCAGTTTTACCGTGCCGTGCAGGCGGGAGCGATGCCGGATAAGCCGCAGTTTGCCACCTTCCACGATGGCGCCAGTGTGATGTATATCCTTGATGCGATTGTGAAAAGCCATCAGCAGCAGCGCTGGGTGCGTGTGGAATACTGACGCATTGCCCGGTTCGCCGGGCAACCAATTTATGGTAGCCTGCACAAAACGCTAACCGCAGGATGTATCGTCGCTATGTCAATTCAGAAAATCGCTCAACTGGCCGGGGTATCCGTGGCAACGGTCTCTCGCGTACTGAATAACAGCGATACCGTGAAGGCGAAAAACCGCGAGCGCGTTTTGCAGGCGATCCAGGAGAGTAACTACCAGCCCAATCTGCTGGCGCGTCAGCTGCGCACCGCCCGCAGCTATATGATCCTGGTGATGGTCTCGAACATCGCCAACCCGTTCTGTGCCGAAGTGGTGAAGGGCATCGAAGCCGAGGCGGAGAAAAACGGCTACCGCATTCTGCTGTGCAACTCTGGCTCGGATATTGAGCGCTCCCGCTCGGGCTTAAGCCTGCTCTCCGGCAAAATCGTCGATGGCATTATCACTATGGATGCGTTCTCGAAGCTGCCGGAGCTGGCCGCGCTGATTGGCAACGCGCCGTGGGTGCAGTGCGCCGAATACGCCGATGCGGGCGCGGTCTCCTGCGTGGGGATTAACGATGTTGATGCCTCCCAGCACGTTGTCAGCCAGCTTGCCGACGAGGGCCGCAAACGCATTGCGCTCATCAACCACGACCTCAGCTACAAATATGCCCGTTTGCGCGAACGCGGCTATAAGAGCGTCATACACCTGCGGGATCTGGACTATCAGGCGGTGGAGTACGCCAGTGAGCTCAGCTCCAGTGCGGGCATGGCGGCGATGCAAAATCTGTTAACGGCAAACCCGCCGGATGCGGTGTTTGCCGTTTCCGATACGCTGGCGGCGGGGGCGCTGCGCGCCATTCAGCAGGCAGGGCTGCGGGTGCCAGAAGATATCGCGGTGGTGGGTTTTGACGGCACCGAGCTGGCGGAGATGATTTCTCTCACCACCATTGAACAACCGTCGCGGGATATCGGGCGCAAGGCGGTCAATCTGCTGTTAAATAAGATCGACAACCCGGATGCGCCCACGGAAAGGGTCATGATGGACTGGCGCTTTATTTCCCGCGCCAGCACCTGATTATCTGGCGATGACGCCAGCCAGCGAGCGAATATCGTTTCCGGTTGGCGACTGGTGAATACGCAGGCCAAATTCATCCACCACCGCGAAAATATGATCGAAGATGTCGGCCTGAATATCTTCGTATTCTGCCCAAATCACCGTGTTGGTAAAGGCATATATTTCAATCGGCAGCCCGTTGGCATCGGGCGCGAGCTGGCGCACCATCAGCGTCATATCTTTACGAATACGCGGGTGGTTACGCAGATATTCATTCAGATAGGCACGGAAGGTGCCGATATTGGTCATCTTGCGCAGGTTTAATACCGATTCCCCTTCGCCGTTCTGCTGATTCCACAGGTTAATTTCCTCATGACGCGCGGCCAGATACGGCTTCAGCAGTTTCGCCTGAATCAGTTTCTGCTGCTCCTGCTCATCGAGGAAATGAATGCTGGTGGTATCGATATTCAGGCTACGCTTGATGCGGCGACCACCGGAGGCTGACATGCCGCTCCAGTTGATAAACGCGTCGGACACCAGCGCCCAGGTCGGGATGGTGGTGATGGTGTTATCGAAGTTGCGCACTTTAACGGTGGTCAGGCCGATGTCGGTCACCGTGCCGTTGGCCCCGTATTTCGGCATCTCCAGCCAGTCCCCGAGCTTCAGCATGTCGTTGGCGGAGAGCTGAATACCGGCCACTAAGCCCAGTATCGGGTCTTTAAAGACCAGCATCAGAACGGCAGCCATCGCACCCAGGCCGCTTATCAGAATGGCGGGTGACTGACCGATCAGAAGGGAGATAATTAATATTCCCACCAGAATGGCGCTCACCAGCTTGATGCCCTGGAATATCCCCTTCAGCGGCAGCTGTGATGCGGTGGCCATTTTCTGCGACAGATTGAATATGACGTCCAGCAGCGAGAAGAAGGAGAGCAGGGCATAGACCATCACCCACAATTTTGCGCAGGTGGTGAGCATTTCCGCCGCTTCGCTGCCTTTTTGCAGCCACAGAACCGCCTGAACGTTGACGATTATCCCCTGGAGGGTAAACGCCAGACGGTGAAATAACTTGTTCTGCGTAATGATCTGCAACCATAAATGGCTGCTGGCCTGCGCGCGTTTTTCGAAGGCGCGCAGCACCACTTTGTGCAGAATAAAATGAACGATAATGGCTGTAAGAAAAATAATACCAAAGATAATCACTAAAGAGGTGGTGTGATTAATTTCAATCCCTAACTCTTCAACCTGAGCAATTAATTCCTGCATAACGTCTCCTGTATTGATGCAGCCCCATAATGGCGGCTGCGGATCTATTATGCAAATTCAGGCAGTTTTATTTTGTCGCCGGACAGGCCTTGACGACCGGTAAACACAGACGATGGCGCATACGCAGCGTGGCCACTGCCAGCACCCCCATCATGGCCGTTTCCAACATCAGGAAGACGTTGATCGCCTGTGTGTAATCTCCGTGATGATTTTGCAGCCCGTGCAGCAAAATCGCGCCGAAAATGGCCGGGCCAAGCCCCAGCGCAGCCTGTTGCAGCGTGCTTAAAATCGCGCTCGCGGACCCCGCGTCGTCAGGCTGAATATCGCGCATCCCGATACGGTAGAAGCTGTTTACAATCAGCGCCTGCCCGTAACCCACCAGCCCGGTGGCCGGGGCCAACGTCAGCGCGGTATTCTGCATCCCCCAGTGACGGAACGTGGCGATCAGCGCCACCAGGCCAACAAGCTGAATCACAAGCCCGGTCAGCAGGATGGCGCTGGTGCTGTAGCGGGCAATCAGGCGTGGGGCGAACCAGGCGGAAATAAAATAGGTGACGCCGAGCGCGATAAAGCTGTTCCCGGACTGCCACGGCGCCATCCCCAGACCGCTTTGCATGGTCAGCGCCATACAGAACATAAACCCGGACCAGACGCTAAAAAAGAGTATCCCGATCAGCACGCCAAAGCGGATGCTGCGCAACTGCAACAGGCGCGGCGCGATGAGCGGGTGGGCATCTTCTCGCTCTTTCTTACGCGCGTTTAACACCATCAAATAGACCAGCGGCACAATCGCCAGCAGCGCGGCCTTCAGCGGCCACGACCAGTGCCATTGCGGGCCGAGCGCCATCGGGAACAGCAGACAGCACAGTATCGCCGTCAGCAGGATAGTCCCGGTCCAGTCAATGCGCGACGGCGTGTCGCGGCGGGTTTCCGGTACGTAGCGACGGCTCAACGCCAGCACCACCAGACAAATCGGCACGTTGATAAAGAAGGCGTTACGCCAGCCAAGCCCGGCGATGTCCGCCGACACCAGCCAGCCGCCACCCATCTGGCCAACGATAAACGCAATACCGCCGATACCGCCGAACAGACTGATCGCTTTGGCGTGTGCCGTTCCTTTTAACGTCACGTGCAACGTCGCGAGAATTTGCGGCATGATCAGCGCGGCGCCCGCGCCCTGAATAATGCGCGCGGCAAGCAACTGTTCGATATTGCCCGCCATGCCGCACAGCAGCGAGGCCAGGCCAAAACTCGCCACGCCCCACATAAACAAGCGACGGCGGCCAAGGTTATCGCCCAGCTTGCTGCCGGGGGCCAGGCAGACGGCAAAGGCCACGCCGTAGAGGGCGACGATCAGCTCCAGTTCGGTGGCGGTGGCGTGTAACGAATGGGTGATGGAATCCAGCGCCACGTTGGTGATCGAGGTATCAATCAGCGGCAGCATCTGGCCGGTTAATAGCAATATCAGGCCCGCACGACCCGGTGAAACAACTGACGTATTCATGGTGACTCCATTGCGTCAAACAGCGTAGAGTCGTAGCATCAACCATCTGATAAACGGGTACCAGTTCTTACTTATACTGGTACTGGCACTACCATGCAGGAGATGTTATGGCGCTGATGTCTGAACCTGTCACCTCTCTCCAGGATGACACCCGCAAGCAGCTGGGCGCGTTTTTGCGTGCCCGGCGCGAAAGCCTCGATCCGCAGCGGCTCGGCTTACCGCGCAGCGGCCGCCGCCGCACGCCGGGCCTGCGCCGGGAGGAGGTAGCGATGCTCGCGGATGTCGGTGTGACCTGGTACACCTGGCTGGAACAGGGCCGGGACGTCAATCCGTCCAGCGCGGTGATGGCCGCCATTGCAAAAGCGCTGCAATGCACCCCGACCGAAGCCCGGCATCTTTTTGTGCTTGCCGGTTTGCCGCCGGGCGAAGCCCCGCAGGCGGTGTGCTGTGAGGGGATCAGCGAAGGCACGCGTCGCCTGCTGGATACCCTGATGCCGAAGCCTGCCAGTATTCAGAAACCGAATTTCGATATCGTGGCGTGGAACGACAGCTTCGGACACCTGATGGGCGTCGATTTCAACGCTATCCCGCCGGAAGATCGCAACTGTATTTACCTGTTCCTCACCCATCCGGCGTGGCGCGCGCGGCTCGGCAAACGTGACGACGTGCTGCCGATTTTCGTCTCCTACTTCCGCGCGGCAATGGCTGAGCACCGTGGCGACCCGCTCTGGGAAGCGAAGCTGGCGCGTTTTTTTGCGGTTTCTGAGGAGTTCAAAACCCTGTGGCACCAGCGCAACGACGTGCGCGGCGTGGAGAACCAGCTCAAGCTGTTCACCCATCCCGAGCTGGGGGATTTTCATCTCCAGCAGATGTACTGGTACTCCGCCCCGCGAAACGGATCGCGGCTGCTGGTCTATTTACCGGTGGACGAGGCGGGTGAGAGGGCGATGGCATGGCTGGAGGCGCAGGGGAAATAATTTTTTGTGAGGGGCTTTCAGGGAATAAGAGCTGGCTCTGCTAAGCGAATACGACATCGTTGTCTCTGACAGCGAACAAACGGGAGACGGGCAACGGTTCTGGCTGCGCATGATCGACTGGGCGTTTACCATGAACTATCGCATTAGTGTGGCGGACGGTACGGTGGGAGAAGAGTGGACGTTAACGCCCGTAAATTCCTACGCTGAGCTGGAAGAGCGCTGGATTGCTTTTGCCTGGGGAAACGATCGTGAGGTCCATCCGCATCGCAGGCTTGTCATCAGTAAAGCGTAACGGGCCGCATGCAGCGGCCCATTTTCATTAGCATTCAGTCACAATCGTGCTCAGCGGCAGGCGAGACTTCGGCAGCGTGGCATTGAAATCCTCAACGCTGTGATGCCCAACCGGCACCACCACCAGGCTGGTGAAGCCTTTCTCTTTCAGGCCGAACTCTTCGTCGAGGATTGCGGCATCGAAGCCTTCAATCGGCACTGCGTCCAGGCCCATCGCGGCCACGCCCAGCAGGAAGTTGCCGACGTTCAGGTAAACCTGCTTCGCCATCCACTGGTCGTCATCTTTCAGATCCACGCGGTGCATGTCGGCAAAATAGCAGCGGCCTTTGTGGTTCGCGGCTTTTGCTTCTGGCGTGGCGAAACGGCCGTCAGCCTCTTCCTGATCGACGACGCGCTCAAGCCAGGCATCGTCCATCGCGGTTTTCGCGCAGAACACCACCACGTGAGAGGCATCCAGCATTTTGCGTTCGTTAAACACATAGGTGCCCGCCGCGGATTTTGCCACGCGCGCTTTACCCTCTTCAGTGCTGGCAACAATAAAGTGCCACGGCTGGGAGTTGGTGCTGGACGGGCTGTATTGCAGCAGCGTTTTGATTTTTTCCGCTTCTTCTGCGGTCAGTTTTTTGGCTGGGTCGAACGCCTTGGTAGAGTGGCGTTTCAGGGCGACAGAAATAATATCCATAACAACTCCTGGTGATGAAATTCGCCCGCGGGCGGGCGTGAAAGGAAAGCAGATTACCGCGCGAAGCGGGAAAAGATAAGTGCGATTCGAGCGCTTATTCTGTTCGTCTCAGACGAACAATCAGGCTGGCCGAATCCACTTCTGATCTTTTTTCGGCAGTTTATCAACGACCAGATTCCACGAATCCGTAATCAGGTCGGTGACCAGTTCAGGCGTGATGTCGTCCGTGCCATAAAGGGAGATCCAGTGTTTTTTATTCAGATGGTAGCCAGGCTCCACGCCACGGTAGATCTGCTGATTGAGCAGCGATTTTTCCGGATCGGATTTCAGGCTGACGTGGGCCCGACCGTGAGCGGTCGCCATCAGCATAAAAATTTTCCCGCCCACCTTAAACACGTCATACTCCGGGCCAAACGGCCAGCAATGTTCGGTAAAAGGCATCTCCAGCGCGACGCGTCTGGCATGTTCCTGCAAGGCTTTACTGTCCATGGCTCTCTTCCTCAGCAAGCCCGCGCCACATGGCTTCAAAGCCCAGCGCTTTAAAATCGACGGCACGGGACGGATCGCGCGCGGCAAACTCCATGGTGGTTTCAGCCAGCGATAAGAATATTGCATCACCGAAGGTCTTAAACTCGTCAGACATAAACACCGGGCGCACCGAGCGGTGACACAGTTCGTGTATTTCCGGGAACATGTCTTTCACCGCCTGCTCGGTTTCAATGTTCAGCTTTTCACTGACGCCAATCTGGCGGATAGCCGCATGCGCCAGGGGGTTACGAATGCCCCAGTCCACATAGCTGTTCCAGATATTACGGGTATGCTCTTTTGGCTGGGTGATGGTGCGATCGAGGTTCGCCAGCATGGTCTGGCAAAGATCCTGCTTCAGATGCAGATAGAGGGCATTCAGCAGATCGTCTTTGGTAGCAAAGTAGCGAAACAGTGTCCCTTCAGCGACGCCCGCATTACGGGCAATTAACGCCGTTGAGGCGGCAATACCTGACTGCGCAAACGCAGCCGTTGCTGCTTCCAGTAAGGCCTGTTTTTTATCTTCACTCTTCGGACGTGCCACTAAATTTTTCCTCCCGTCAATTGTAAAAACCCTGATTGAAACACGTGCTTTGTCACGCTGCAACGCGGAATGTCAAAGATCGAAAACCTTCTTGACGGCGTAATCATCCTATCTATAATGAGTGCTTACTCACTCATAATCAAGTTCAACCCGCGCAAACTATCGGACAGGGCGCGTTGGCGGGTCAGGATAATGAAAAAGCCTCTATTCATCTGCGTGGTGTTAGTCATGATTATTGCTTCAGCTGCCAGTTTACCGTTTGTACTGAATGCCGGATTTGGCCAGCCACCGCAGGGTGCGCAGCTCTCTGAAGTGGAGGCCTCTCCGCACTATCGCGACGGGCAATTCCATAACACGCTCCCTACGCCGGGCTTTACCGGGCAACAAAATATGCTGGTGGCGTGGTGGCAGTTCCTTACCCGTAAAACCGAAAACGCCCGTCCTGCGCAGCCGCTGCCGCTGGTGAAAACCGATCTGGCGAGCCTGTCGCCTGAACAGGACACGCTGGTGTGGCTCGGCCACTCCTCCTGGTATATGCAGCTGGCGGAGCAACGAATCCTGATCGATCCGGTTCTGAGTAACTACGCCGCACCGTTCTCCTTCCTCAATAAAGCCTTTGCGGGGGAGTACCCGTGGCGTGCGGAGAGCATGCCGGAGATCGACCTGCTGATTATCTCCCACGATCACTATGATCATCTGGATTACGCCACCATCAAGGCGCTGCTGCCGAAGGTTAAGCGCGTGGTCACCCCGCTGGGCGTGGGTTCGCATCTGCGCTACTGGGGGATGAACCCTGAGATTATCGACGAGCGGGACTGGAACCAGTCGGTACGTATCAGCGATGCGCTGACGGTTCACGTGTTGCCGGCGCGCCATTTTTCCGGGCGCGGCATTAAGCGTAACCAGACCCTGTGGGGCAGCTTTATGTTTGTCTCTCCGGAGCAGAAGGTCTACTACAGCGGAGATTCCGGTTATGGCCCGCACTTCAAAGCAATTGGCGAGCAGTTTGGCGGAGTGGACTTAGCCATTATGGAAAACGGCCAGTACGACCAGGACTGGAAGTACATTCATATGCATCCGGCGGAAACGGCGCAGGCCTCGGCAGATCTCAATGCCAGAGCGGTCGTACCGGGACATAACGGGCGTTTTGTGCTGGCGAAACATACCTGGAACGATCCACTGATCCAGCTGGCGAAAGCCAGTAAGGATAAAAACTACCGGCTGCTGACACCGGAGCTGGGCGAGCCCGTGCTGGTGAGTGATACCACGCAACAATTTCGCGAGTGGTGGGAATAATGTTTAAGCGAGAAGCAGAGGGGGAGAGCAGTATGACGATTTCCGCTCAGGTCATTGATACGATTGTCGAATGGATCGATGACAACCTACACCAGCCGTTACGCATCGAAGAGATTGCCCGCCATGCGGGTTACTCAAAATGGCATTTACAGCGGCTGTTTATGCAGTACAAAGGCGAAAGTCTGGGGCGCTACATCCGCGAACGCAAGCTGCTGATGGCGGCGCGCGATCTACGTGAGTCAGACGAGCGCGTGTACGATATCTGCCTGCGCTACGGGTTTGACTCGCAGCAGACGTTTACCCGCATCTTTACCCGCACCTTCAACCAGCCGCCCGGGGCGTACCGCAAAGAGAACCATAGCCAGACACATTAACATGTCGCGTGCAGGCCGGGTAAGGCGTAGCCGCCACCCGGCTTTTTTGTGAGCTCGGTGCCCGTAATTGCCCGGTGGCGCTGCGCTTACCGGGCCTACAAATCACTTACCACCGATAATTCACCGTCGCCGTCACCGTCCGGCCAATCCCGTAGAAGCACGCCGTATCGCTTGCGCATGATGCCACATACTTCGTGTCCGCCACGTTATTGACGTTGAACTGCACGCTTGCCCCTTTCAGGCTGCGGTTCATCTCGCCCAGATCGTAGCGCAGCATCGCGTCATACAGATCCACCGATGGCACCTTAAAGGTGTTCTTCGCATCGCCGTAGCTGGTGCCGATGTAGCGCATCCCCACGCCAGCGGTCAGGCTCTTGAGCGCCCCGCCCGGAACGGTATAGCTGGCAAACGCAGACGCCATATGCGTCGGGATACGCGCCGGGGTCTTGCCCTCGGTGCCCGCCACCGTGGTGCTTTCGGTTTTTGCATCGGTGTAAGTGTAGGAGCCAATCAGGTTGATGTTATCCATCAGCGTGGCGTGGATTTCCGCTTCAGCGCCTTTCGAACGCACCTTGCCCGCATTTTCGAACCAGCCTTCAGCGCTGTTATAGGTCGCTACGTTGTCCTGAGTTAAATCGTACAGCGCGAGAGTCATCAGCGTGGTGTCGACCGGCTGATATTTCAGGCCAATCTCGGTCTGCTCCCCGGTAGTAGGCCTGAATGGCGCGACGCCCGGCGCACGGTTGGTTTGCAGGTTCGGCTCAAACGACGTGCTGTAGCTGATGTACGGCGAGAGACCAAAATCGAACGCGTACAGCAGGCCAGTGCGCCAGGTAAATTTGCTGTCGTTCTGCTGCGTAAAGCTATTATCGGTGAAGTCGTTGGTACGCACTTCGCTCCAGTCGTAGCGCCCGGAAACCAGCCACTCCCAGTTGTTCCAACTCATCTGATCCTGAAGATACAGCCCCATCTGGTCGAGATTTTGCTGCTCGTCGGAGGCCGTTTTGAAGGTGCTTTCATCCACGTTCACGCCGTAAACCGGGGTTGTCCAGTCGAGGTCATACTGTGAGCCGCTCCCGCGCGCCAGCAGCTGTTTATCCTTGCTTGTCTTGTAATCAAACCCGCCGAGCAGGGTATGGCTGACGCTCCCGGTCTCCAGCAGATATTCCAGCTGGTTATCGAGGCCAAATTCATTGGTCGTGCGCTCTTCACGCTGGGCGCGACGGGTCAACACCGTGCTGTTGGCCGCGCTGTTGGCGTAAACCAGATAACGGTATTTCTGCTTGATGGTGGCGTAACGGGCGTTCTGGCGGAAGGTGAGGTTGTCGGCGAACTGGTGTTCCAGCTCGTAGCCAATCATCGTCTGCTCGCGCCAGGACTGATTGTAATTCGGATCGCTGACGTTAAAGTCGCGTGGGATGTACTTCCCGTCGACGCTTTTCACCGTGCCATACGCGGGCAGGAAGTTGCGGTATCCGGCATCCGGATCTTTCTGGTAGCTGGTCAGCAGCGTAAAGCGGGTCTGATCGTTCGGATACCAGGTGATCGCCGGGGCGATCGCCATCCGCGTCTCTTTATAATCGTCCACCTGATTATGCTGCGTACGGGCGATACCGTTCACGCGATACAGTACGCGGCCGTCGTCGCTCAGCCTGCCGCCGAAATCAAACGCACCTTCGGCGAGATCGTTATTGCCGGTGCGGAACTGCACGTTGTGAATGGCCTCCGCCGTCGGGCGCTTGCTGGTCATGCTGATTAACCCGCCAGGATTCACCTGACCAAACAGGACCGACGCCGGGCCGCGCACCAGCTCCACGCGCTCCAGCAGCCACGGGTCAACTGTGCCCGTCTGTGATGAGGCCGTTGCACCAAAGCTTAAGCCGTCGAGGAATTTTGGCACGTAGCTAAAGCCGCGCGCAAACACCTCGTCGTTACGGTTAGACGAGCCCCGGTATTCGGTAAACACGCCCGCCGAGTAGCGCAGCGCCTGCGAAACGGATGTGACGTCCTGCATGTTCATCTGATCGCGGGTGATCACCGATACCGACTGCGGCGTCTTCACAATCTCCGCGCTGGTCTTGGTGGCGGAGAGCGTTTTCGTCGCCACAATGCCTTTTACGGGCGCAGTGGGCTCTTCACTCACGCCCTGCGTCACCGTAATCGTTTCTTCTTTCGTTTCTGCCTGAGCCGCGACGCTGGTCGTCGCCAGACTCATCAGCCAGAGATACATTATCTTATTATTTTTAAACATTTTTATTGAACGTCCTTGGTTGCTATCGCCATAAAAACACCGGTAAATCGCCGTTGATGATATTGCAAATTATTACCATTTGCATTAGCGTTGTTAACAAATTTCGTTGGGGAACAAGCGGTAATGAAGAGGGTATGGAGTGGGTTGCTGTTGGGGATCGGCGCGCTGCCCGCCATGGCGGCAACGTGCGAGCAGTCGTCCCGGCAGGGCGATGTTCAGGGAAAGTTTGATGCCAGCGGCGAAGTCTGCTTCTCCCTGCCTGAACTGGGTGAAAATTACGTTTCCGCCACGCTGAATGGCGTGACGGATGCGCGCCTGCTGGATGGGCAAAACCGCCGCATCCGCACGCTGATCGAAAACGGTCCTGCGGACGGGGAACACACGCTGCTGTTTGCCCTGCCGGTGAAACAGAACACCTCGCTGGTGCTACACGGCGAAGCCGGTAAGCCGTGGCGTTTTCAGTGGCGGATGAAAGAGACCTCTCCGTTACCACGCGTGCAGATGCTGGCGCCAGAAAGCCCGACGCTAAAGGCGCTGGCAAACGTCATTTCTGCCGGTGGAAGTACCGAGGCGTTCTGGCAGGCGCAGCGTCGACAGGGAACGCCAATGGTGGAACCGGTAGATGCGAACCATAAGCGCGTGACCTTTCTGTGGCGCGGCGCGCGGGATAACGTCTTCATTCTCGGCTCTCCGGCGGGGGATCACGATCCGCTGTTCCGCCTGGGCAACAGCGACGTCTGGTTCCGCAGCTACGTGGTCCCCGCTGATACGGTGATGCAATATAAGCTCGCCCCCGATGTGCCGATCGTTGAAGGCTCTGCCCGCGATCAACGCCGCGCCATCCTGGTGAGCGCACAGGCCGATCCGCTTAACCCGAACACCTTTGGGGAGCAGAAGGCGGATCGATGGAACCGTTACTCGCTGCTCGATCTCAGCCCGGCGCGCTACTGCTCCGTTCAGGCCACGGCAAAGCCGCTGGTGCACGGGACGTTGAGCCGTCAGAGTTTTTCCAGCCACATCCTCGGCAACGCCCGCGACGTGATGATCTACAAACCGCGCGGCGCACAGCCCGCACGCTGGACGTTAATTCTGTTCGACGGGCAGATTTATCAGGACGAATACCATTTCGCCAACGTGCTGGACGGTCTGATTGCCCGGCATCACCTGCCACCGATTAACGTGGTGTTTATCGACAGCCTCGATCACGCCCGTCGCGGCAACGAGCTGCCGCCGAACCCGGATTTTGCTGACTTTTTGGCGCACGAGCTGCTGCCGTGGCTGCGCGAGCAGGGCATCGGCATGCAGCGGCAGAAAACGGTGCTGGCGGGGTCGAGCTACGGGGGAATCGCCTCGTCATGGGTAGCGCTGCGCTATCCGCGCCTGTTTGGCAACGTGCTGAGCCTTTCCGGCTCCTACTGGTGGGCGCCGAAAGGTGACGCCCCCGGCTGGCTGACGCGTCAGTACCAGCAGTCGCCGCCGTATCCGGTGCGCTTCTGGTTACAGGCCGGAAAGTTTGAAACCACGGGGCCGGGCGGCGGCATTTATCGCACCACGCAGGATTTTGAACAGGTGCTGAAGGAAAAAGGCTATCGCGTCAGCTTCCACCCCTCATCCAGCGGCCACGACTACGCGGCCTGGTGTGAAGCGCTGATCCACGGGATGCGCGATCTTACTGGCTTACGACGCCAGTGAAAACCAGCGGCGCCAGATGAAACGCAGGATAAAGAATTCGATGGCGCCGAGCACCAAAAACCACAGACAGAACAGAATGGTGTACAGCTGATTCAGATCGACCATATGAAAGGTCTGAACCAGTTTCTGCGCCAGCACCAGACCCAGCGACGGCGCAGGTAACAGCAGACAGGAGAGCAGGGCCATCAGCAAAATGCCCCCTGCGGTGAGCAGCGATTCTAACGGGTGTTTCATCGTAATGTTAATCGTGAGTTAAAAATGTCATTGTCCGGCATCCTGAAACGTAAAGCAATATCATCCCCACTGGCAAAATTGAGTGAAAGGCCACCGTTATTCTGCGAGTTAATAACGGGAAATAGATAATATTTCCGGGGCGATTAAATTAATATCGCGTAATGTAAATAAACGTCTTTTTCACGAAAATAATTTTACAAAGCTATAGGTGCTATATCCAATTAACGTCGCAATAACAATGGCTGCGACAATGTATAACGCCAGGCGCCGCCCGCGATAAATACCAAACATGCTTCCTCCTCGTTTAGTGTTGGTTTAGAAATATTTTGTAAAAATCAACGCGTCGAAATAATTTTAATCAGTTTTGAATAACCGGGTAGTCAATATATTGCGGTAGATCAATTTAACCCGCAAGACTTAAAAATGAATTATTTAAAGCCAGAAAGGAATTCCGGCTTCCGTCCACCGGATATTGAAGGAAAAATACCATGACCAAAAAAAATTTCTCGCAGAATATGCCACCCGCAGGCGGGCAGGCGTACCAGCAGACCGTAGAGCAGGTGCTTGCTCAGGCGCAGAGCCAGGCGAATGGTCTGGACCGCACCGAGGCGCAGGCGCGTTTGCAGAAGCATGGCCCGAACGCGCTGCCGGAGAAAAAAGGCAAGCCGGGCTGGCTGCGTTTTCTCGCGCATTTTAACGATGTCCTGATTTACGTCCTGCTGGCGGCCGCCGTATTAACGGCTGTAATGGGACACTGGGTTGATACGCTGGTTATCCTGGGCGTGGCGGTAATCAATGCCTTAATTGGCCACATTCAGGAAAGTAACGCAGAAAAATCCCTGAAGAGTATTCGCAATATGCTCTCCAGCGAGGCGCGCGTTATTCGTAATGGTAACCATGAAACCATCCCGACGACGGAAATCGTCCCGGGCGATATTATTGTGTTGCGCGCAGGAGATCGTATTCCGGCGGATATGCGCTTAATAGAAGCGCATAATTTACGCGTGGAAGAGGCAATTCTGACCGGCGAATCCACCGTGGTGGATAAACACATTAATCCGCTGAGCGGTGAATTGCCGCTGGGCGACCGCACCAATATGGTCTTCTCCGGGACGACCGTAAGCGCGGGCGGTGGCGTTGGCCTGGTCACCGCGACCGGTAAGGATACGGAGCTCGGCCACATCAACCAGATGATGGCGGGCATTGAAAAGCACCGCACCCCGCTGCTGGTGCAGATGGACAAGCTGGGCAAAGCGATTTTCGCCATCATTCTGGCGATGATGGCCGCGCTGTTTGTCTTCAGCCTGGTGTTCCGCGAGATCCCGATGGGCGAGCTGCTGCTCTCCCTGATTAGCCTGGCGGTAGCCTCCGTACCGGAAGGTCTGCCGGCGATTATCTCCATCATCCTCTCTCTGGGCGTACAGGCGATGGCGCGTAAGCGGGCGATTATCCGCAAGCTGCCGACGGTTGAAACCCTGGGCGCGATGACCGTGGTCTGCTCGGATAAAACCGGCACCCTGACCATGAACGAGATGACGGTGAAAGCCATCATTACCGCCGATGCGTGCTATCGCGTGGACGGCAACAGCTACGAGCCGGTGGGCAACCTCTACCTCGAAGGCAGCGACGAGCCGGTGCAGATCCAGCCGGGCACCGTGCTGGAGCAGTACCTGCGCACCATCGACCTGTGTAACGACAGCCAGCTGATTCAGGACGAGCGCGGCCTGTGGGGCATCACCGGCGGCCCGACCGAGGGCGCGCTGAAGGTGCTGGCGGCAAAAGCCCACCTCGCACCGGTCGAGACCACCCTGGTCAACAAGATCCCGTTCGACTCGCAGTACAAGTACATGAGCACCCACTACCAGATTGGCGGTGAGGAGCAGATTTTGATCACCGGCGCGCCGGACGTGATTTTCGCCCTGTGTGAGCAGCAGCAGACCCGCAACGGTGCGCAAGCCTTTGACCGCGCGTACTGGGAAACGGAGATGGAGCGCTATGCGCGTCAGGGGCTGCGCATGGTCGCCGCGGCGTTCAGGCCAGCGAACGGTGAGCAGGCACTGACTCACGACGACCTGAGCCACGGCCTGATCTTCCTCGGCATTGCCGGGATGATGGATCCGCCGCGTCCGGAAGCGATTGAGGCGATTAACGCCTGCCAGCAGGCGGGGATCCGCGTGAAGATGATCACCGGGGATCACCCGCAGACGGCGATGAGCATAGGCCAGATGCTGGGGATCACTAACAGCGAGCAGGCGGTCACCGGCTATGAGCTGGAGAAGATGGACGACGCGGAGCTGGCCGAAGCGGCGGTGAAGTACGACATCTTCGCCCGTACCAGCCCGGAGCATAAGCTGCGCCTGGTGAAAGCGTTACAGGACAAAGGCGAAATCGTCGGCATGACCGGTGACGGCGTGAACGATGCGCCAGCGCTGCGTCAGGCGGATGTGGGTATTGCGATGGGCATCAAAGGCACGGAAGTCACCAAAGAGGCGGCGGACATGGTCCTGACGGACGATAACTTCGCCACCATCGCCAGCGCGGTGAAAGAGGGGCGTCGCGTTTACGACAACCTGAAGAAGACCATTCTGTTCATCATGCCGACCAACCTGGCGCAGGGGCTACTGATTGTGATTGCGCTGCTGGCGGGGAACATCATTCCGCTGACGCCGGTGCTGATCCTGTGGATGAACATGGCGACCTCCGCCACGCTCTCCTTCGGCCTGGCCTTCGAGGCCGCCGAGCGCAACATCATGCGCCGCCCGCCGCGTCAGACCGGGCAGCACGTGATGGACGCCTACGCCGTATGGCGCGTGGCTTTCGTCGGCACCATGATTGCCATCGCCGCCTTTGCGCTGGAAGCCTGGCTGGCCCCGCGCGGGCACAGCGCGGAGTTCATCCGCACCGTGCTGCTCCAGATGCTGGTCTGCGCCCAGTGGGTGTACATGATTAACTGCCGCAACACCGAAGGGTTCTCCCTGAACCGCGGCCTGCTGGCGAACAAAGGGATCTGGCTGGTAACGGGCGTACTGTTCCTGCTCCAGGCGGCGATCATCTACCTGCCGTTTATGCAGATGCTGTTCGGCACCGAAGCGCTGCCGCTGCGCTACTGGTTCGTGACGCTGGCGGTGGCGGGGGTGATGTTCTTCGTCGTCGAAATCGAGAAGCGACTGACCCGCAGGTTCCGTAAGGCTGCATAACTAAAACCTTATCCCTCACCCTGCCCTCTCCCCAAAGGGGAGAGGGTGTTCAAGTTCCCTCTCCCCTTTGGGGAGAGGGTTAGGGTGAGGGGAAAATACTGAGGTACTCCCATGAAACTCCCACTTCTGTTCGCGCTCCTCGCCGCTACCCTGCCGCCCGCATTCGCCGCAGTCATTCCCGTGCGTGTCGCCACCGTGGAGCAGACCGCCCACGCCGCCGAACGTCAGATCCCGGGTCGCATTGAAGCGATTCACACCGTTGAACTGCGCGCGCGTACGGAAGGCGTCATCACCAAAATCCACTTTCGCGACGGCCAGTACGTGAAAAAAGGTGACGTGCTGTTCGAGCTGGACGACGCCGAGCCGCGCGCCGCCCTGCGCCTGGCGCAGGCCGAAGTGAAAAGCGCCGAAGCCACGCTGCGTCAGGCGCAGCAGCAGCTGTCCCGCTTCGAAAGCCTGGGCAGCAGCAACGCCATCAGCCGCCACGACGTGGACAACGCCCGCATGCAGCGCGACGTTGCCAGCGCCGCGCTGGAGCAGGCGAAAGCCCGTCTCGACACCCGCAGCGTCACCCTCAACTACACGCGCATTACCTCACCGATTGACGGACGCGTGGGGCACAGCAACTTTCACGTCGGCAGCCTGGTGGATCCTGCCAGCGGTGTGCTGGTAGAGGTGGTGCAGCTCGATCCGATCCGCATCGCCTTTGCGCTGGAAGAGGGCGCGTTTGCCACCAAAGCCGGACAGCATGCGGATATCAGCGCCATGAAGCAGGCCTGGCAGGCGCTGATTGACAGCAACGGCCAGCGCGTCAGCGGGGAACTCACCTCCGTGGACAACCGCATCGACCCGCGTACCGCCAGCGTGATGCTGCGCGCCGAGTTCGCCAACCCGCGCCATCAGCTGCTGCCCGGCGGCAATGTGAACGTCTACCTGCGTCCGGCAAGCGAGCAGCCTGTCCTGACCCTGCCCGCCGCTGCGGTACAACAGAATGGCGACGGGTTCTTCGCCTGGGTGGTTAACGCCGAGGATAAAGCCGAAATGCGTCCGCTTAAGGTCGCCGGGCAGATGGGCCAGCAGTTCCTGATTGCCTCCGGCGTTAAGCCCGGTGAGCGAGCAATTACTGACGGTGCGCAGCGCGTGCAGCCAGGCGCTGCCGTTCAGATACTGAATTAAGGAGCCATCATGCTGACGTTTTTCATCAAACGCCCGCGCTTTGCGATGGTGATTGCGCTGGTCATCACCCTGCTGGGGGCCATCGCGCTGAGGATTATTCCGGTGGAGCAGTACCCGCAGATCACACCGCCGGTCGTGAATGTGTCAGCGTCATGGCCGGGCGCCAGCTCGGCTGACGTGGCGGAGGCCATCGCCACGCCGCTGGAGACGCAGCTGAACGGGGTGGATCATATGCTCTATATGGAGTCCACCAGTTCGGACGAAGGCACGTACAGCCTGAACATCACCTTTGCGGCGGGCACCGATCCGGATCTCGCCGCCATAGACGTGCAGAACCGCGTGGCGCAGGCCGTGGCGCAGCTGCCGACCGAGGCGCAGCAAAACGGCGTGCAGGTGCGCAAGCGCGCCACCAACCTGATGATGGGGGTAAGCCTTTACTCACCAAATAACACCCACACGCCGCTGTTCGTCAGCAACTACGCCAGCACCCAGGTGCGCGAGGCGCTGTCGCGTCTGCCGGGCGTCGGGCAGGTACAGATGTTTGGCGCGCGCGACTACAGCATGCGCATCTGGCTGCGTCCGGACCGCATGAATGCCCTGAACGTGACCAGCGATGACGTGGCGCAGGCGTTGCGCGAGCAGAACGTGCAGGGGGCGGCAGGCCAGGTCGGCACGCCGCCGGTGTTTAACGGCCAGCAGCAGACGCTAACCATCAACGGGCTAGGGCGCTTAAACCAGGCCGACGACTTTGCCAACATCATTATCCGCACCGGGGAGATGGGCCAGCTGGTGCGCCTGAAGGACGTCGCCACCATTGAGCTTGGCTCGCGCAGCTACAGCTCGGGCGCGCAGCTGAACGGGCATGACTCCGCCTACCTTGGCATCTACCCGACGCCGTCCGCTAACGCCCTGCGCGTGGCCGATGCGGTGCGCGCGGAGCTGGAACGGTTATCCACGCGCTTCCCGGACGATCTGGTCTATGAAGTCAAATTCGACACCACCTCGTTTGTGGCCGCTACCATCAAAGAGATTGGCGTCTCGCTGGCGCTGACGATGCTGGCGGTGGTGGTCGTGGTGTCCCTGTTCCTGCAAAGCTGGCGCGCGACGCTGATTGTCGCCCTTGCCATTCCGGTGTCGCTGGTGGGCACCTTTGCGGTGCTCTACGCGCTCGGCTACTCCGCGAACACGCTCAGTCTGTTCGCCATCATTCTGGCGCTGACCATGGTGGTGGATGACGCCATCGTGGTAGTGGAGAGTGTCGAAACGCTGATGGCGGAAGGGCAGAGCCGCACGGCGGCGACCGCGCTGGCGCTGCGTCAGATTGCCGGGCCGGTGATTGCCACCACGCTGGTGCTGCTGGCGGTGTTTGTACCGGTGGCGCTCCTGCCGGGGATCGTGGGCGAGCTGTACCGCCAGTTCGCGGTGACGCTCTCGACCGCCGTCACGCTCTCAAGCCTCGTGGCGCTGACCCTGACGCCCGCGCTCTGCGCGATGCTGCTGCGCCCGCGTCCGGCACAGCCCGCCGCCGTTTTCCGTGGGTTCAACCGCGGGCTGGACGCCACGCGCACGCTTTACACCCGGATCGTGAGCGTGTTCAACCTCCGTCCGTGGCTGGCGCTGCTGGCCACCGCAGGCGCGGCGGCGGTGGTGGTATTCAGCTTTATGTCGATGCCAAAGGGCTTCCTGCCTCAGGAGGATCAGGGCTACTTCTTCGCCAGCGTCCAGCTGCCGGAGGCAGCCTCGCTGGAGCGCACCGAAGCGGTGATGACCACCGCGCGCGAGCTGATCGCTAAAAACCCGGCGGTGGAAGACGTGATTCAGGTCTCCGGGTTTAACATCCTCAACGGCACCAGCGCATCGAACGGCGGGTTTATCTCCATCATGCTCAAAGACTGGAGCGAGCGTCCGCCGCTGGATGAGGTGATGGGCACCCTTCAGCGCCAGCTGCTGGCCCTGCCGGAAGCCACCATCATGACCTTTGCACCGCCGACGCTGCCGGGGCTGGGCAACGCCTCCGGCTTCGATCTGCGCATTCAGGCACAGGCGGGGCAGAGCCCGGCGGAGCTGGAGCGCGTAACTCGCGAGGTGCTGGCGAAAGCCAACCAGCACCCGCAGCTGAGCCGCGTGTTCACCACCTGGAGCAGCAACGTGCCGCAGATGACGCTCACCGTTGACCGTGAGCGCGCGGCCCGCCTCGACGTGCCGGTGTCGCGCATCTTCAGCAGCCTGCAAACCGCCTTTGGCGGCACGCGCGCCGGGGATTTCAGCGTCAACAACCGCGTCTACCACGTGGTGATGCAGAACGAGATGCAGTGGCGCGAGCGCGCAGAGCAAATCAGCGAGCTGTTCGTGCGCAGCAACAGCGGCGAGCGGGTGCGTCTGAGCAACCTCGTCACCATCACGCCGACCGTCGGCGCGCCATTTATTCAGCAGTACAACCAGTTCCCGTCGGTATCGGTGAGCGGCTCGGCAGCGGAAGGGGTGAGCAGCAGCACCGCAATGGCGGCGATGGGCGAGATTCTGGCGGAAAACCTGCCAGCCGGGTACGACTACGCCTGGAGCGGCATGTCGTATCAGGAGCAGCAGACCGGGAATCAGGCGATATGGATTGTGCTGGCGGCGGTGGTGATGGCGTGGCTGTTCCTCGTCGCCCAGTATGAGAGCTGGACGCTGCCGGCGAGCGTGATGCTCTCGGTGCTGTTCGCCATCGGCGGAGCGCTGGTCTGGCTGTGGCTGGCAGGCTATGCCAACGACGTGTACGTGCAGATTGGTCTGGTGCTATTGATAGCCCTCGCCGCCAAGAACGCGATCCTGATCGTGGAGTTTGCCCGCGCCCGGCGTATGGACGGAATGGCGATTGTCGATGCCGCGCGGGAAGGGGCATCGCGCCGCTTCCGCGCGGTAATGATGACCGCCGTGTCGTTCATCATAGGCGTCCTGCCGATGATGCTGGCGACCGGGGCGGGTGCCCAGAGCCGCCGTATCATTGGCACCACGGTGTTCAGCGGCATGCTGGTAGCCACCGTGGTGGGGATAGTGTTCATCCCGGCGCTGTTCGTGCTGTTCCAGCGCCTTCGCGAATGGGGGCACGGCCTTACGGACTCGTCGCCCACAGCTCACAGTGCTTCTGCACCAGAGAAATCAGCGAGCCGCCATCGGCGATAAAGTCCCGCATGCGCTGCGCCTCGCTCTTGCCCTGCTTTAACAGCAGGGCAATTTCCTTGATGGCGCTCGTCGCGCCGAGTTTCTCGGCCGACGGTGCAACCTGCTCCAGCAGCCAGGCGATATCCTCCGCCACGGTTTTGTGCTCGCCGGTATGCACGTCCGTCAGAATGCCTTCCAGCCCGTAGCGACAGGCCTGAAAACGGTTAAAGCGGTACAGCAGAAAATCCCGTTCCTGATGCTTATAGGGCCGCGCAGTCAGCAGCCAGTGCGACGTCGCCTGAATAAGCCCGGCGATGTTAATGGCGTGACCGAGCGTCAGCGGCGTATCCATCACCCGCACCTCCACGGTGCCAAAGTGCGGGCTGGGGCGGATGTCCCAGTGCAGATCCTTAATGCTGTCGATCATGCTGGTGGAACTCAGGCGGCGGAACAGCCCCTCGAACTCCTGCCAGCTGTTGACCCACGGCATCTGGCCGTTATCCGGGAACCCGGAAAATATGTTGAGCCGCGACGAGGAAAACTTGGTGTCCGTGCCCTGCATATAAGGCGACGACGCGGCGAGGGCGATAAAGTGCGGCACGAAGCGCGACAGGCCGTGCAGCAGGTAAATCGCGTCGTCCCCGTTTCGGCATCCCACGTGCACGTGCTGGCCGAACACCGTCGCCTGCAAAATCAGATAGCCAAAGCGCTCCAGCGTGACGTTATAGCGCTCGTCGTCACACACCTCCTGCCGCTGCCATTTCTGGAACGGGTGCGTGCCGCCGCCACAGATCTGGATGTGCTGCTCCGACGCCGCCCGTAGGATGCTCTGCTGCATCACGGAGAACTGGGCCGCCGCCTGGTCGATGGTCTGGCATACGCCGGTGGCGATTTCGAGCATGCTTTCGGTGATGTCGTGTTTGACTTCGCCCCCTTTGATGTCGTCTTTGACGGCGGCGATGAGGGCAGAGGAGTCCTGGCTCAGATCGTAACCCGGCGGGTTAACCACCTGGAGTTCGAGCTCAATGCCGAGGGTATAAGGTTCAGAGGACTTGAAATCGGGTAAGGGCATGGCGCACTCCGTTGTCTGTTATGTGTTGAGTATAGACAATGGGCGTGGCGCGCTCTTTTCAGGGTGGTATAACTGATAGCAGGCTTAGCAAAAGGGGAGTGACCCATGTCTGACTATCCAACCATTGCGCTGATTGGTCCCGGTGCGATTGGCACCACCATTGCCGCGGTGCTGCATGACGCGGGCCGTACGCCGCTGCTGTGCGGTCGCACCGCGCATCCGGTATTACGCCTGCGTCACGATGAGGATGAAACTGTGGTGCCCGGTCCGGTACTCACCGATCCCACCGTCATTACGCGCCCCGTAGACCTCGTTTTTGTGGCGGTAAAAACGACGCAAAATGCCGACAGTGCCGGGTGGCTGCGCGCCCTGTGCGATGAAAACACCGTGGTCTGCGCGCTGCAAAATGGCGTGGAGCAGAAAGCCCAGCTTGCGCCTTTGGTCAACGGCGCAACGGTGCTGCCGTCGGTGGTCTGGTTCCCGGCGCAGCGCGAGCCGGACGCCTCCGTCTGGCTGCGGGCAAAACCGCGTCTGACGCTACCGGACGTGCCGCAGGCGCAGCGGGTGGTCGAGGCGCTTCGCGGGACGCGCTGTGATGTTGAGCTCTCGACAGATTTCACCACCGTCGCCTGGCGCAAGCTGCTGCAAAACGCGGTCGCCGGGCTGATGGTGCTGGCCAACCGCCGCGCCGGGATGTTCAGACGCGAGGATATCAGCGAACTGGCGCTGGCCTACCTGCGCGAGGGGCTTGCCGTCGCCCGCGCCGAAGGGGCGAAGCTGGACGATGCGGTGGCCCAGGAGATTCTGGCGAACTTCCAGCGTGCGCCCGAGGATTTAGGCACGTCAATCCTTGCCGACCGTCAGGCCGATCGCCCGATGGAGTGGGATATTCGTAACGGCGTGATCCAGCGCTATGGCCGCAGGCATGGTATTGCGGTGCCCATCAGCGACGTGGTGGTGCCGCTGCTGGCGGCGGGGAGCGAGGGGCCGGGCTAACGGCCGCTGTTTTTCCGTTCGGCGAGCGTGACGGTGGAGCAATAATCTGGGGATAGTCAGCCTTAAACACATATGCGAAACTTACCGCTTCTGAAAAAATGTGGTGGGACCCGCTCAATGTCAGAACCATCTTCGCAGTGCCTGTTTAATGAAGGAATGATTGCTTTTCCTGAGGGCTATCAGGACCGTACCGTCAATGTCTTCGCGCCGCCTGCAGCGGATGCGCCCGCGTTCAACATTTCCCGCGATGCCCTCAACCCCGGCGAAGCGCTTGCCGCGTATATCGATCGCCAGCTCGCCCTGATGGCAAAGCACATCAAGGGCTGGAAGCAGGGTGAGCGCAGCACCGCTACGCTGGGCGACAGCCTTTTACAGGGTGAAACCGTCCATGCCAGCTACCTGCGCGACGGGAAACGCATCTGGCAGCAGCAGGCCGTGTTTAACGTCGACGGCGATAAAATCCTGGTGTTCACTATGACCTGCACCCGCGCGCCGGGCGATGCCGACGTCGTGCTGTTTGGCGATCTTCTCAGGAGCTTCCGCTTCCACCATTAACTTCAGGGACCGTTGTTATGTTTGAAGCAGCACGCGTTGGTGATGATATCGGCCACTCCGGTGCGCTGGCCGGGATGATTGCCGGAACGATTGTCGGTGGCCTGATTGCCGCAGCCGGGGGCATTCTGGCGGGGGCCATGTTTATTGCCGGTCTCGGCGCATCCTGTCTTGGCGTGGGCGTCCTGCTCGTCGGCGCCAGCCTGGCCGTGGGATATTACACCGGGGAGTTGGCGACTGCCGCCAGGGACAGCATCGCCGACGCCGGGGCATCCAGCATGACGAAGAAAGGCGTCATCACCTCCGGCTCGCCCAACGTGTTTATCAACGGTAAACCCGCCGCGCTTGCCACCGATAGCACCGTCGACTGTTCTGACGACGGCTCGCAGCAGATGGCCGAAGGCTCTAAGCGAGTCTCCATTAACAGCCAGCCTGCGTCACGCATCGGGGATCGCACCACCTGCGACGCGAAGGTGATGACCGGTTCGGACAACGTCATTATCGGCGGCGATCCGCAGCAAACCCTCCCCATTCAGTCTGAAGTGCCCGAGTGGCTCTACAAGGTCTCCGATCTTACCCTGCTGTTCGCCGGGCTTCTCGGCGGCTGGGGCGGTGCCGCTGGCAAAGTCGGAGCGCTCTCTAAGCTGCTGGGCAAAATCCCCGGCATCAACAAGCTGGCCCGTATCGCCTGTCGCGCCGGCACGCTGATGACCGGCGTGGCGGCCGCGGGGATCATCGCCCGCCCGGTGGATATCGTCAGCGGACAGAAGTTTCTCAGCGGGGATGATGAGCTGGACTTCGTCCTGCCTTCCCGTCTTCCGGTGCGCTGGCAGCGCTACTGGCGCAGCGGCAATCCCGGCGACAGCGTGTTGGGCCGCGGATGGAGCCTGTTCTGGGAAAGCCGCCTGGAGCCTTATCAGGACGGCCTGGTGTGGCGCGCACCGTCCGGCGATTACGTCGCCTTCCCGAAGGTCCCGAAAGGGATGCGCTCCTACTGCGAAAGCGAAAAAAACTGGCTTGAACATCACCAGGACGACAGCTGGTCGGTGTATGACGTTAGCGGCGAGCGCTGGCACTATGCGCCGCTGCGGGATGATGCCCCGTCGCTGCTCCAGCGCCTCTCCGAACCCTGCGGCAACGATATCCTCTTTGAGTGGAATGCGGATAATACCCTGCATGCCCTGACCGACAGCGCGGGCCAGCGCGTGGTCTGCCGCTACGACCGCGACAGGCTCGTTGGCGCCTGGCTGGATGACGAGATCTGCCTGGTCAGTTACGCTTATGATGAACAGCGCCAGCTGGTCTCCGTGACCGGCCGGGGCGGTAGCGTGCGCCGACGCTTCAGCTGGCAGGACGGGCTGATGAGCGCTCATGAGGACGCCAACGGCCTGCTGAGCGAATACCGCTGGCGGGAGATTGACGGCCTGCCGCGCGTGGTCGGCTTCCGCCATAGCGGCGGCGAACGGCTGACGTTCGAATACGATTTTGAGAACGGCACCCGCCGCGCGACCCGCGAAGACGGCGCGCAGGCGCACTGGCTGGTGGATGACGACGACAACGTCGCGCGCTTCACGGATTACGACGGTCGCCAGACGACGTTTGTCTACCGGGACGGCGAGCTCTGCCACGTCATTCTGCCGGGCGGGGCGATGCGCCGCAGCACGTGGGACAAATACGGCCGCATGACCAGCGAGACGGACCCGGCGGGCCGCCGCACGGAGTATCACTGGCATCGCCTGACCGACCGCATCACCCGCACGGTTTACCCGGACGGTACCTCATCGCAGGCCATGTACGACCTTCGCGGTCGACTGCTGTCGGAGACGGATCCGGCCGGTAGCACCACCGCGTATCGCTATCCCGATGATGAAGAATTCCTCCCGGAGAGCATCGCCGACGCTATCGGCGGCGTGGTGCGCCTGGTCTGGAACCACCAGGGGCTGCTGACGCAGCGCACCGACTGCTCCGGCAGCGTCACCCGCTTCACCTACGACCGCTTCGGGCAGCTGATTGCCAGCGAAGATGCAGAAGGGAATATCACGCGGCGGGAGTGGAGCCGTGCCGGGCTGCTCAGCGCCGTGATCCATCCGGACGGTAGCCGCGAGTCGCTGGTTTGGAACGAACGCGGCCAGCTCACGGGCTGGCGCGACCCGCTGGAAAGCGAGGTGAGCTGGGCCTATAACGCGCTCGGCCTCCCGGTCAGCCTTACCGACCGTATTGGCCGCGTGCGCCAGTGGCGCTACGACCCGCGCGGTAACCTGCTGCGGCTCGATAACGGCAACGGGGCGGAATACCGCTTCACCTATGACGCCGTGGGCCACCCGCTCAGCGAAATGCGCCCGGACGAGACCGTGCGCCATATGGAATGGGACGCGCGAGGGTTCCTCTGCGCGCTCGAAGAAAACGGACGGCCTGCCGCCGACGGCGGTATCGCCCGTCGCGTCCAGCAGTTCAGCTATGACGACAGCGGGCTGCTGATCGGGCGCACTCAGCGCCACGCGGAGTACCGCTACTTCCGCGACCTGAGCGGCCAGATTACCCGCATCCGCCGCACGCCAACCGCCGAAGGCGTTGCCCTGGGTATCGAAAGCGATGAGATCGCTTACCGCCACGACGCCGCCGGACGCGTGCTGAGCGAGTCCGGCATTAACGGCGAGGTGGGCTATGAATGGGATGCGATGAGCAACCTGACCGGCCTGACGCTGCCCGGCGAGCAAAAGCTGGCCTGGCTGCACTACGGCTCCGGCCACGTCAGCGCCATCCGCTTCGGGCAGCAGCTGGTGACCGAGTTCACCCGCGACCGCCTGCATCGCGAAGTGCGCCGCACCCAGGGCGCGCGCGAGCAGCTCCGTCAGTATGACAGTCTCGGCAGACGCACCCTGCAGCGCAGCGAATTGAGCACGGACGTGACCCTGCCGGAGCAGGCGCTACTGGAACGCCTGTACCGCTACACCGCGCGCGGTGAGCTTTCCGGCGTCAGCGATACACTGCGCGGTGAGGTGGACTACGGCTACGACGCCGAAGGGCGTCTGCTGAAGCACTACGAGGCCCGACAGGGACACAGCCGCGCGCAGTTCAGCTACGACGCCGCGGATAACCTCGCCGCCAGTGACGCTGCGGCACCGGTCACGGATAACCGCCTCCAGCACTGGCAGGCGCTTTTCATGAAATACGACCACTGGGGCAACCTGGTCAGCCGCCGCAACGGGCTGTATGAGCAGCATTACGCGTATGACGCCGAGAACCGGCTGGTGTCCGCCCGGGGAACCGGGCCGGAAGGGCGGTTTGAGGCGCGCTATCACTACGACGCGCTGGGCCGCCGTACGCGCAAAATCGTCACCACGACGCACGGCACCACCGACACCCGCTTCCTGTGGCAGGGCTACCGCCTGTTGCAGGAGCAGCAGGAGAGCGGGCTGCGCAGCACCTATGTATACGACCCGAATGAAGCCTGGAGCCCGCTGGCGCGGGTGGATCACCTTCGTGACCAGAGCAGCGGTGAGATTTACTGGTTCAATACCGATCTGAACGGTGCTCCGCTGGAGGTCACAGACGAGCGCGGCGCGGTGCGCTGGAGCGGCCAGTACGGCAGCTTTGGCGAGGTGCGCCATCAGAGCGAAGGGTTCTCACGGGTTGTGAATCGCACAGCGATGGCACACCAGCCGCTTCGCTATGCCGGGCAGTACGCTGACGGTGAGACGGGACTGCACTATAACCTGTTCCGCTACTACGACCCGCAGGTCGGGCGGTTTATTGTGCAGGATCCGATTGGGTTGAATGGTGGGTGGAACCTATATCAGTATGCGCCGAATCCGTTGGGGTGGATTGATCCGCTGGGTCTTAAATGTTCTCATTCATCAAAGAATCCTAAAGAATTTCATGCTGTTGTAAACGAAAAATGGGGGCATAAAATGACCGCCTCAGAAATGAGGGAAGTACAAAAAACAATCGATAATATTAAATTGAATAGACCAGCTTTTCCTCGTGATGGAATACCTTTTGAAAATAATTTCAAAATTTCACCAGATAGTCAGCGCCTTAATACAGGAAGCGGTCCTTATAGAGAATGGACAGTAAAAACACCTGGTGTAGGAAATCGAGGAGCCAGGCGTATAGTTGTGGATACAAAAACAGGTCAAGCATTTTATAGTCACGACCATTACAACACTTTCATAGAGATCGGTCTGGGAGGATGGAAGTAATGAAAGTAATTACTTTATCTATTGACTTTAAAGAAATAAATGATGTTACAGAATTTCATGATAGGGTTAAGCACTTGTTTGGCTTTCCTGATTTCTATGGTAATAATTTCCATGCATTCATAGATTGCCTGACTAGTTTGCGATTCCCAGAAGAGGGGATGACATCTTTAAACTTAAAGCAAGACGAGTTTTTATTACTTAAGATAAGTAATATCAACAATTTGAATGAGGGATTGAAGCATGATTTTCTTTTGTCAATTCAAGAGGTAAATAATAGAAGTATTTTATTTGGTGAGGAGCCAACTATCTTGTTATTGCTTTGTGCACAACATAAGTGAAATATGGCGGGCGAAAAGAAAAATTCGCCTGTTTTTTATTAATTGATATTATTCTGAACGGAAGTATGTTGCGGAAAGTATATTTTTCACTCACTATGTGGAGTGTAATCATAGATACTTTAGGGAGGGCTGATGAGAGGGATTAAAGAGGCGTTGAAGCAACTAGCCGTTATTTGTAATGAATACTCGGTATCCGGAAATTTCAATACCGTTAATGACTTGGACAATGCATTTCCAACCAACCTACCTCGTTCCACAGATGTTGATTACTTATATAAAAATTACAATCCGGAAAAATTAAACATTGAAACAGGCTTCACGCCAATTAAAATTCACTCTATCAGTGAGCTCTCGAAGGCTCAAAGTGGTTATGAATACTTACCGGATAATTATCTTGTTATTGGTGATGATTTAGGTGGAGGTAAACCTTTAATTGCGGTTATCGAAGAAGGGAATACCTCTGTCTATGCTAGTTATGATGTAATTGAACCATTTAAAATAGCTAGCAGTCTCTCTGGATTTATATTTTCATTAGCTGAGCTTATTGATTTGGTATATGGTCAATACGGTATCTTTGATATAGCAGATGATAATGACGAAGTGAAAGGTGACTTTATTGATGAGTTGCGGAAAAGAATTGCGCCTCTTATCGGTAATGAAGGTTTTAATGCATTCTATGATTATTTTTATGGCTAGGGTACATGTTTTTTATTTAAATAAATGAATGGGATATGCCTCGCTTGTCAGATTGTTCGCCGCTTTGATGGCTGCTGCAAAGTTCATTCTTTCGTTCTCCGGTAGAGGTACGTGAGCTTGTCATACTCTGCGTGAGTGCTGGTGTGTTTGATGAAGAGCTTTCCGCGCTCAAAATCAGTAAATAACATTACTCTTAAATACCCGCCACCTACGTCAATGACCCACCATTTTTCCCGGTATTTCATCCTCTCCCGGCTGGGGAAGCGCTTTCGCATGTCGTCTGGTGATGGGTAGTGGTCTCCTTTTAGTACCCAGTAAAGATCTTCCAGAGCGAGTTCTTGAATAGGAAAATGTCTGGTGGCCGCGTCGAAAGCGCTCTTGAGACTGCGGGCATTTTTGCCCCTTGTTTCCAGATTGGAAACATTTAAGGTGGTGGTCGGCGGGTTGAGAATGTGGGAATTGTCATGGATTGCAGTTTTCATTTGCTCGTGATAAAGGCGATCATTTAATGAGTGTGAACACTGTAAGAGGTGACTGTGAAAGAAATGTCCACTTTGTGCCAGGAGCGGACATTGTTATTAATAGCAGCAGACGCCAGCCGGACTCTCTCGTCTTACAGCACTTCAACCACTTCAAATTCTTCTGCGATCAACTCCATATCTTTAGAAAAATGACCTTCGCGGGTAAAAAATCGCTGATGCTCATTTCGCCAGTATTGAAGGCTTAAATCGCCTTCACCTTCTTTGCGGGCAAACTCCTCAGTCACATCACAAAAACGCACCAGTCGCATTGAAACCAGCCGGGTCACGCAGACCGGGGCATTCAGGCCATCAAGGATAATGTTATAGCTTCCAATCCTCGGGGCAGACTTTTCTTGCTGGTAAGAGGCAAAGGATCCGCAGGAGGCCGTTTTAATCCCTTTTTTAATCAGGTCCGCAAGCTCGCTGGCCAGTTCCGGGCTGTCTCCCATTTGCCAGGCATCTGCGCCTGGATACTTTACTTTTAATACCTCAACAGTAGCCATTAAGAGCCCTTTTTAATCGTCGATGAAAAATGTCATACAGAGTTTTAACATGAACTTTCCGGACATTAACATTGATGCTTTCCCTCTGCTACTTTGTCCGCTCTTCGCTCTTACCAGACATTCAAAAACAACATTAAATTTTGCGTATGGCCGGGGATCCGCTTCTTACCCAGCAGAACTCCGGCCTCCCATCACCCGCCTCAGTGCGTCGTTATATACGGCTCCTTCACAAACTCTGCCAGCAACCAGACCATATCATGCAGTAGCCCGGTGAGTTCTTTCGCCACGCTCGCAGGCAGTGTCCCGCCCATCACCGCCAGCGTTAATGCCACGGCATAATCCACCTGCAACACCGTTTCCTGCCAGCAGTCCGGCACGCAGGAAGTAATCTTTTCACCTGCAATCAATTGCTCAACCAGATACGACGGAAGCTCTGAGTCACAGCACTCACGCAGCCGCTTCAGCGCGGCCAGCAATCGCTTGCAGAGCGTGGTAAACGTCACTGTGTCGTCAGTTTCCACCAGCACGCTGACATACGCGGCGCAGGTATCAGCCAGCTCGAAAAGATTCGCAAAATCGGAAATTGAAGCGTTGATGAGCTGATGAACAGCGCTTTCTTCAGAGAGCGCATAAGAAAAGTTAGGTGTAGTAGCCATTTAGCATCCTCGTCGTGCAGAAAAGTGTCATGTTATGCTAACGGGTTCCTACGCCCGGTTACGGATGTGCCGCAACGCAGGCACTTTACGACCGTGAAGAAGGGATGAAAAGGGATAACCCTGAATTACATAAGGTTGCTTGCAGGTTTGCGAGGCGGCTTCCAGAAGGGGATTGCCGCGTGGCGGCTACGCCCGACCCGGCCTCCAAAACCACCGCGATACGACCCGTAGGCCCGCGCAAGCGCAGCGCCCCCGGGCACAGTTTGCACTGCGGTTACGTCTTACGCAGACCTTTTCATTTTGAGCATCCCTTCTAATGATGTCTGCGTCGCGCGGGAGGATTTTCCCGCCTGTGAACAAAACACCCCAAACTCCCGGCACAGTGAAAGCGTAGACATTTTGTAGTACATGGTAGACCTCAAGCCAGAACGATGTCTGGCACCGCGACCAGCCATCCGGGCGTTTAAATGGTTAAAATAAATAATAATAATCATTGCGCAATAAATTTCGCTGTGTCTTAATAGCGTCATCGGTTTGGAATACAGACCTTATGAAAGCAGTTTTAGTAAAGCAGTCCTCAGTTCAGGTGTTATCAGTAGATACTCCTTCTTCGTGAGCCTCCTCCTAAGTGCCAAATAAGTAACTCTCGAAATACAGGCCATCATCGCCGCGCTTAAGTGGCTCATAAATTAAGGATTTATCTATGTCTAATAAAATGACTGGTTTAGTAAAATGGTTCAACGCAGATAAAGGTTTTGGCTTTATCACCCCTGACGACGGCAGCAAAGATGTATTCGTACATTTCTCTGCAATTCAGAGCGACAACTTCAAAACGCTTGATGAAGGTCAGAAAGTTTCCTTTACCATTGAGAATGGCGCAAAAGGTCCAGCAGCTGGAAACGTTTCTCCACTGTAACCCGCGCTAAATATCAGTGCGGCGTACGATAGCGATGAAGACAATAATCCGAGCAGTTAAGCTGTACTGATAAAAATTAACCCGCACCTGTGCGGGTTTTTTATTTTTAAAGGGTAATGGTACTGAGTTTTATATGGCAGCCTGCCCGTACTCCCTTCAAATTCAGCCTCAAAAACTGCTTCGCAATAAATTGAGCATCAATACAGTCCGCAGTTTCTGAAAAGGTTCATCCCTGCTCCCGTTCCCCCTCGCTCATCATCGCCAGAAACCGTTTCACCGTCCGTGAGCGTTCAAAGCGCCGCCAGCAGAGCGCGATATCGGTATAAAGCTCCGGTGAGCTCAGCGCGTGGTAGGTGACATTCGGCGGAGAAATAGCGGCCATCGATTTCGGCACCAGCGCGAACCCGCCGCCAGCGGAGACCATGCTCAGAGAAGAGGAAAGTTGTGAAGATTGCAGCGTGTGTTGCATATCGACTCCGGCCCGCTCGCAGCTGCCGTAAACGCGGTCATACAGTCCCGGCGCGACCTCCTGGGGGAACAGCACCACCGGTGTATCCCGAAGCTGCTCTAACGCCAGCGAATCGCACGCAGCCAGCGGATGATCGCGATGCAACGCCACCACCATCGGCTCCCGGTCGAGGATTTTCAACTCGAACACCTTGCTGCTTTCGCACGGCAGGCGCACAAAGGCGATATCCAGTTCACCCTCCGCCAGCATTGTCGTCAGCGAAGACATATTGGCTTCCACCTGGTGAACCTGCACCGCCATGTTCTGCACCTGAAACTGACGAATCAGCGCGAAAATTTTGGGATGAAAGGCGTCGGAGCTGGTGATGCCAATCGACAGGCTGCCGTTCAGGCCGCGCGCGATGCCCCGGGCTTTCTCCAGCGCGGCGTCGCTCAGCGCCAGGATCTTACAGGCGTCCTCATAGAAGGCTTCTCCCGCCTCGGTCAGCTCCACGCCCCGCGTCAGGCGCCTGAACAGCGGTGTGCCCACTTCCTCCTCAAGCCGTTTAATCTGCTGGCTCAGTGGAGGCTGTGAAATACCCAGCGCTTTGGCCGCCCTGGTGAAGTGTCGCTCGCGTGCAACCGCGACAAAATAGCGCAGATAACGAAGTTCCATATCAAAAACGTCTCAAACCAGCATGGATTCTATATTGGAACTCTCTGCTGAATCGGGTCAACATTTATTTAACCTTTATAAATAAAGTTGAAGAGGACGGGCATGATGATGCATTCATCTGCATGCGACTGTGAGGCGAGTTTATGCGAGACCCTGCGTGGGTTCTCGGCTCAGCATCCTGACAGCGTGATCTATCAGACATCGCTAATGAGCGCCCTGCTAAGCGGCGTCTACGAAGGGGAGACGACGATCGCCGACCTGCTGGCACACGGTGATTTTGGTCTCGGCACCTTTAACGAGCTGGACGGTGAAATGATTGCCTTCAGCAGCCAGGTGTACCAGCTGCGCGCCGACGGCAGCGCCCGCGCCGCTAAGCCGGAGCAAAAAACGCCGTTCGCGGTGATGACCTGGTTCCAGCCGCAGTACCGCAAAACCTTTAACGGTCCGGTCAGCCGTCAGCAGATCCACGACGTGATCGACCAGCAGATCCCCTCCGATAACCTGTTCTGCGCGCTGCGCATCGATGGCAACTTCCGCCATGCGCATACCCGCACCGTTCCGCGCCAGACGCCGCCGTACCGGGCGATGACCGACGTGCTGGACGACCAGCCGGTGTTCCGCTTTAACCAGCGCGAGGGCGTGCTGGTCGGGTTCCGCACCCCGCAGCATATGCAGGGCATCAACGTGGCGGGCTATCACGAGCACTTTATCACCGACGACCGTCAGGGCGGCGGCCATCTGCTCGACTATCAGCTGGAGAGCGGCGTGCTCACCTTCGGCGAAATCCACAAGCTGATGATTGACCTGCCCGCCGACAGCGCGTTTTTACAGGCCAACCTGCACCCCAGCAACCTTGATGCGGCTATCCGCGCCGTCGAAAACTAACAGGAGAACTACCGTGAACAGTGAGAAACAGTCACGTCAGTGGGCGCACGGCGCCGATATGGTTGTCGGCCAGCTGGAAGCGCAGGGTGTGAAGCAGGTGTTCGGGATCCCGGGCGCAAAAATCGACAAGGTCTTTGACTCTCTGCTGGACTCCTCCATCGAGATTATCCCGGTGCGTCACGAGGCGAACGCGGCGTTTATGGCGGCAGCGGTAGGGCGGTTAACCGGCAAGGCCGGAGTCGCGCTGGTCACCTCCGGGCCGGGCTGCTCCAATCTGATCACCGGCATCGCCACCGCCAACAGCGAAGGCGACCCGGTCGTCGCGCTGGGCGGGGCGGTGAAGCGGGCGGATAAAGCCAAGCTGGTGCACCAGAGCATGGACACTGTCGCCATGTTCAGCCCGGTGACCAAATACGCCGTCGAAGTCAATTCGCCTGACGCGATTGCTGAGGTGGTATCGAACGCGTTTCGCGCTGCCGAGCAGGGCAGGCCGGGCGGGGCGTTTGTCAGCCTGCCGCAGGATATTGTCGACCAGCCCACCACGGGAGCGATTTTACCCGCCAGCGGCCCGGCGCTGATGGGCCCGGCACCGGAGTCCGCCATTAACGACGTGGCGAAGCTTATCGAGAACGCCAAAAACCCGGTCATTTTACTCGGCCTGATGGCCAGCCAGCCCGCCAACAGCGCCGCGCTGCGCACGCTGCTGGAGAAAAGCCGCATTCCGGTCACCAGCACTTATCAGGCCGCCGGGGCGGTGAATCAGGAACACTTCACCCGCTTCGCCGGGCGCGTCGGCCTGTTCAACAACCAGGCCGGAGATCGGTTGCTGCATCTGGCGGATCTGATTATCTGCATCGGCTACAGCCCGGTGGAATACGAGCCGTCCATGTGGAACAGCGGCGATGCCACGCTGGTGCACATTGACGTGCTGCCCGCCTATGAGGAGCGCAAGTATGTTCCCGATCTGGAACTGGTCGGGGATATTGCCGCCACGCTGAATCTGCTTGCCAGCCGAATCGAGCACAAACTTGAACTCAGCCAGCGCGCCTCGGAAATTCTTGTCGATCGCCAGCATCAGCGTGACCTCCTCGACCGTCGCGGCGCATCGCTAAACCAGTTTGCCCTGCATCCGCTGCGCATCGTGCGCGCCATGCAGGACATCGTGAATAACGACGTAACGCTCACCGTCGATATGGGCAGCTTCCACATCTGGATCGCCCGCTACCTCTACAGCTTCCGCGCGCGTCAGGTGATGATCTCCAACGGTCAGCAGACCATGGGCGTGGCGCTGCCGTGGGCGATTGGCGCGTGGCTGGTCAACCCGGGGCGCAAGGTGGTGTCGGTCTCCGGGGACGGCGGATTTTTGCAGTCGAGCATGGAGCTGGAAACCGCTGTGCGCCTCAATGCCAACGTGCTGCACATCATCTGGGTGGATAACGCCTACAACATGGTGGCGATCCAGGAAGAGAAAAAATACCAGCGTCTCTCCGGCGTGGAGTTTGGCCCGGTCGATTTTAAAGCCTATGCCGACGCCTTCGGTGCGAAAGGCTTTGCCGTCGAGAGCGCCGACGCGCTCGAACCGACGCTGCGTGCCGCAATGGATGTCGATGGCCCGGCCGTGGTGGCCATTCCCGTCGACTACAGCGATAACCCGCTGCTGATGGGCCAGCTCCATCTCAGCCAGATTTTGTGAATCAATATAAGGACAGAGAAATGCAAAAAGTGGCTCTCGTAACCGGCTCCGGCCAGGGGATTGGCAAAGCGATCGCGCTTCGCCTGGTGAAGGACGGCTTTGCCGTCGCTATTGCGGATTACAACGAAGAGACGGCGAAAGCGGTCGCGGATGAGATCACCCGCAACGGCGGGAAAGCCGTCGCCGTGAAGGTGGACGTCTCTGACCGCGACCAGGTGTTTGCGGCGGTGGAAAAAGCCCGCACCGCGCTGGGCGGCTTCAACGTCATCGTCAATAACGCCGGGGTGGCGCCGTCCACGCCAATCGAATCCATCACGCCGGAAATTGTCGACAAGGTCTACAACATCAACGTGAAAGGGGTGATCTGGGGCATTCAGGCCGCGATTGACGCGTTCCGCAAAGAGGGGCACGGCGGCAAAATCATCAACGCCTGCTCCCAGGCGGGCCATACCGGCAACCCGGAGCTGGCCGTCTACAGTTCCAGTAAATTTGCGGTGCGCGGCTTAACCCAGACCGCCGCACGGGATCTTGCTCCGCTGGGGATCACCGTCAACGCCTACTGCCCGGGCATCGTTAAAACGCCGATGTGGGCGGAGATCGACCGTCAGGTCTCCGAGGCAGCGGGTAAACCGCTCGGCTACGGGACCGAGACCTTTGCCAAACGCATTACGCTTGGCCGTTTGTCCGAACCGGAAGATGTGGCCGCCTGTGTCTCTTACCTCGCCGGACCAGACTCCGACTACATGACCGGTCAGTCGCTGCTGATTGATGGTGGGATGGTGTTCAACTAAATTCTAATAAGCTCTGACATGAGTTTTCCCCTGCCCCCGTGCAGGGGCTTTTTTTTGTCTCCTCCGCCATTGTGCATTACACTGCGCGCTGCAAAACTTTAGTCTTAAGATCTGACAGGCGGTAACAGCGATGAACGGTACAATCACAACGTGGTTTAAAGATAAAGGCTTCGGATTTATCAAAGATGAAAACGGCGACAACCGCTATTTTCACGTGATTAAGGTCGCCAACCCTGATCTGATTAAGAAAGATGCGGCGGTGACCTTCGAACCCACCACCAACACCAAAGGCCTTTCCGCGTATGCGGTGAAGGTGATCCCGGAGAGCAAGCATCTTTATATCGCGGGCGAGCGCGTGAAGCTCACCTCGATCAAATCCTTCGTGGTGTTCAGCGAAGAAGAGCCCGTTGAGACCAAAATCGACAAAGAGAACGCGGTGCTGTCGGTGGGGCTACTGATGAACAGCATCAAGCCGAAAAGTGAGAAAAAGCCGGGCGAGATGCGCACGGTGAAGAAGCTGGCGATCACCACCTTCCAGAACACGACGATGATCTTCACCGAAGATGAAATCGACATCGACGCGACGGTTAAGCTGCTGAAGTAATTTCGTGCCGGGTAGCGGCTCTCCCTTACCCGGCCTGCATTTCCTCTCTTTTCGTCCGCTTTTTAACCTGCTATAACAAACTCCTTACCTTTCAGGGAGTCATCGCCGTGCCCGAAATCAATCAATATGGTCAAACCGTTAACGATATCGTCCCGGACTGGAAGTGCGCCCGGGTCTTAACCCGCACCCCGCTCACCGGTCAGTATTGTCGTCTGGAGCCGCTGGACGCCGATCGTCACTCGGCTGATTTATATGAGGCCTACGCGCTGGGTGATGAGAGCGACTGGACGTGGCTTGCCAGCACCCAGCCTGAAAGCGTGGAAGCCACCGCCCACTGGGTGCTCGGCAAGGTGATGGATGACGATCTGGTGCCCTTTGCCGTTATCGATCTGCGCACCGAAAAGGCGGTAGGGCTGGTGAGCTACATGGCGATAGAGCGGTTCCAGGGCTCGGTGGAGATCGGCCATGTCACCTGGTCGCGGAGGATGAAAGGCACCCGCATCGGCACCGAAGCGGTGTGGCTGCTGCTGAAAAATGCCTTTGAGCATAAGTACCGTCGGCTGGAGTGGAAATGCGATTCGATGAACACCGCCTCACGCAGCGCGGCGGAGCGGCTGGGGTTTGTCTGGGAAGGGCGCCTGCGCCAGAGGCTGGTGCGTAAAGGGCGCAACCGCGACAGCGACATGCTCTCTATTATTGACGGCGAGTGGCAGGAAAGGGACGCGGAGTTGCGCGCCTGGCTGGCGGCGGAGAATTTTGACGCGGAAGGGCGGCAGGTTAAGCGGCTTGAAGCATTTCGGCAATAATTTCCCCTCACCCTAACCCTCTCCCAGAGGGAGAGGGGACGATGACACCCTCTCCCTCTGGGAGAGGGTTAGGGTGAGGGGAGAAGTTCGCACTCAGCGGCGAACCGGCGCCCCATCCGCCACATAATACGCCGCCGTGCTCTTCGCCAGCGGCTCGCGCCCGCGAATGCCGTCGGCAATCTTCTCACCAATCATGATGGTGGTGGCGTTCAGGTTGCCAGTGATAATTTGCGGCATAATCGACGCATCTACCACGCGTAACCCTTCCAGCCCGTGAACGCGGCCTTCGCCATCGACCACCGCCATTTCGTCGTAGCCCATCTTGCAGGTGCCGCACGGATGGAAGGCGGTTTCGGCGTGGTTACGCACGAACTCGTCCAGCTGTTCGTCGGTCTGGCATTCGACGCCCGGGCTGATTTCGCGACCGCGATACTTGTCCAGCGCGGGCTGGTGCATGATCTCGCGGGTGATGCGGATCGCGTCGCGGAACTCCTGCCAGTCCTGCTCGTGGGACATATAGTTGAACAGGATCGCCGGATGCTGATGCGGGTCGCGGGACTTAATCCGTACGTGCCCGCGGCTCGGCGAGCGCATGGAGCCGACGTGGCACTGGAAACCGTGTTCTTTCACCGCGTTCGAGCCGTTGTAGTTAATCGCTACCGGCAGGAAGTGATACTGAATATTCGGCCACTCGAACTCCTCGCGGCTGCGGATAAACCCGCCCGCTTCGAAGTGGTTGCTCGCGCCCACGCCTGTGCCGCCAAACAGCCACTCCGCGCCAATCTTCGGCTGGTTCCACCACTGCAGGGCAGGGTAGAGGGAAACGGGCTCTTTGCATTCATACTGAAGGTACATCTCCAGGTGATCCTGCAAGTTTTCCCCCACGCCGGGTAAATCATGTACCAGCGGGATATCAAACTGCTTCAGCAGTTCAGCGTTGCCCACGCCGGAGCGCTGGAGGATCTGCGGTGACGCAATAGCGCCCGCGCACAGCAGTACCTCTTTCTTCGCTGTCGCTTTTGAAGGAATGGTGCTTTCGCCTTCCAGCCACTCGACGCCCACCGCGCGCTTGCCGTCAAAGATAATGTGATCGGTCATGGCGTGGGTGCGGATGGTCAGATTCGGGCGCGGTTTGGCCTGATCCAGATAGCCGCGCGCGGTGCTGGCGCGTCGGCCCTGCGGCGTGACCGTGCGATCCATCGGGCCAAAGCCTTCCTGCTGATAGCCGTTGAGATCGTCGGTGCGCGGGTAGCCCGCCTGCACGCCTGCCTCCACCATCGCTTCAAACAGCGGGTTCACGCCCGGCTTAGAGGTGGTGACGCTCACCGGACCGTCGCCGCCGTGGTAGTCGTTCGGCCCCACGTCGCGGGTCTCTGCCTTGCGGTAGTAGGGCAGGCAGTTGAGATAGCTCCAGTGCTCCAGACCCGGTTCTTTCGCCCAGTTGTCCAGATCCATTGCGTTGCCGCGCACGTAGCACATGCCGTTGATCAGCGACGAGCCGCCCAGCCCTTTTCCACGTCCGCACTCCATGCGGCGGTTGTTCATGAAAGGCTCTGGCTCGGTTTCATACGCCCAGTTGTAGCGCTTGCCCTGCAACGGGAAGGCCAGCGCGGCAGGCATCTGGGTGCGGAAGTCAAAGCGGTAGTCCGGCCCGCCCGCCTCAAGCAGCAGGACGGTGGTGTTCGGATCTTCAGTCAGTCGTGTTGCCAGAACGTTGCCGGCAGAGCCGGCCCCGATAATGATGTAGTCAAATTGCAAATAAACCTCCCGGTTAAAATATGGACTGGAATTTACCCATCTCAACCTGGATGGACTTCACCTGGGTGTAACTCTGAAGCGTCATGACGCCGTTCTCGCGGCCAATGCCGGAGTGTTTGTATCCGCCCACCGGCATCTCCGCGGCGGATTCGCCCCAGGTGTTGATCCAGCAGATGCCCGCTTCGAGCTGATGAATAGCGCCGTGGGCGCGGTTCAGATCGGCGGTGACAATGCCCGCCGCCAGACCGTAGTCGGTGTCATTGGCGCGACGAATGGCCTCTTCGTCAGTGTCATAGGAAAGAATGGACATCACCGGGCCGAAGATCTCTTCGCGCACGATGGTCATTTCGTCGGTGCAGTCGGTGAACACGGTCGGGGCAACCCACGCGCCGTTATCAAAGCCGTCACCCTTCAGCACGTCACCGCCGCACAGCACGCGCGCGCCTTCCTCTTTGCCTTTGGCGATGTAGCGCATCACGCTGTCGCGGTGCGGGAAGCTGACCATCGGGCCGAAGTTAGTGTTTTCATCGAACAGGTCGCCCGCGCGGATGCGGCCCACGCGCTCAACGATTTTTTGCTCAAACGCGGCTTTAAACTTCGCGGGCACGAACACTCGGGTGCCGTTGGTGCACACCTGACCGGAGCTGAAGAAGTTGGCCATCATGGCGATATCTGCCGCGAGATCCAGATCCGCATCGTCAAACACTATCAGCGGGGATTTACCGCCCAGCTCCATCGTTACCTCTTTCAGGGACGAGGCCGCCGAGTTCGCCATCACCTTTTTGCCGCTGGCGACGCCGCCGGTAAAGGAGACTTTGGCGATGCCCGGATGCTCGGTCAGGTACTGGCCGGTTTCCGCGCCCACACCCGGCAGAACGTTAAACACGCCGTCCGGCACGTCCGCTTCGGTGTAGATTTCCGCCAGTTTCAGGGCGGTAAGCGGCGTTACTTCGCTCGGCTTGAAGATCATCGCGTTGCCCGCCGCCAGCGCCGGGGCGGATTTCCACAGGGCGATCTGGATCGGATAGTTCCACGCGCCGATGCCCGCCACCACGCCCAGCGGCTCGCGGCGGGTATAGACGAAGGAGGTCTCGCGCAGCGGGATCTGGCTGCCTTCCAGTGCCGGGATCAGCCCCGCGTAGTACTCCAGCACGTCCGCGCCGGTGACGATGTCGACGGTCGAGGTTTCAGAAAACGCTTTACCGGTGTCGAGGGTTTCCAGCTTTGCCAGCTCGTCGTTGCGCTCGCGCAGGATATCGACGGCGCGACGCAGGATGCGCGAGCGCTCCATGGCGGTCATCGCCGCCCAGATTTTTTGCCCGCGCTTTGCGCTATCCACGGCGCGGTCCACGTCTTCACGCCCGGCGGCCTGCACGCTCGCCAGAACTTCACCGTTGGCCGGGTTGATGGTCTCGAAGGTGCGACCGCTGGTGGCGGATGTATAACCACCATTGATATAAAGCTGCTGTTCTGCCATTCGGGACATGCTTCCTCCTCGGTTATTCGGTCGGTAAATGCTGGCTGATAAAGTGGCTGGTAAGCGACTGGGCCAGGGTTTTATCCAGCGGTTTGCCGCTGAGCGCGGCGCGCAGCCACAGCCCGTCAATCAGTGCGGCGAGCCCGTAGCCCGCCTCTTCAGCCTGTTCACGCGGCAGTTCGCGGCGGAATTCGTACACCAGATTTGAGAGCAACCGGCGGCTGCTGACCTGCTGCAAACGATAGAGCATCGGCTGATGCATGCTGCTGGCCCAGAAGGCCAGCCAGGCCTTCATCGCCGCGCCGCTGACCTGGGTTTCATCAAAATTGCCGCCGACAATCGCCTGCAAACGCTGCTCTGCACTGCCTTCCGGCAGGGCGCGTAAACGGCTTAATACCGCATCGCGTAACTGACCGGTGATGTCGCGCATGGTTGCTTCCAGCAGACCGTTTTTATCTTTGAAATAGTGGCTGATGATCCCCGTGGACACGCCCGCCCGACGGGCGATTTGCGCGATGGTTGCGTCATGCATTCCCACTTCATTAATTGCTTCCAGCGTGGCATCGATGAGCTGCCTGCGCCGGATCGGCTGCATCCCCACTTTGGGCATTTTTGCCACTCCATTCATCAGCGTTGGTAATCTATTAAAGCGGTTTTTGATTGGACGTTCAATATAAAATGTGTCTTAATTGTTGCGATTTTGGATTTTAATAGTTACAAAAACAGTGGGGATACTGGATGACAGACCTTTCACAAGACAGAGAAAAAGACAAAATCAACCCGGTCGTTTTTTATACGTCCGCCGGGCTGATTTTGTTGTTTTCCCTGACGACCATCTTCTTTCGTGATTTTTCTGCCGAGTGGATTGGGCGCACCCTGAACTGGGTGTCGAAGACCTTCGGCTGGTACTACCTTCTGGCGGCGACGCTCTATATCGTCTTCGTCGTCTGCATTGCCTGCTCGCGCTTCGGTTCGGTGAAGCTTGGGCCGGAGCAGTCCAAGCCCGAGTTCAGCCTGCTGAGTTGGGCCGCGATGCTGTTTGCCGCGGGCATTGGCATCGACCTGATGTTCTTCTCCGTGGCGGAACCGGTCACGCAATATATGCAGCCGCCGGAAGGGGCAGGGCAGACGATGGAGGCCGCGCGTCAGGCGATGGTCTGGACGCTGTTCCACTACGGCCTGACGGGCTGGTCAATGTATGCCCTGATGGGCATGGCGCTCGGATACTTTAGCTATCGTTATAATTTGCCCCTTACCATCCGCTCCGCGCTGTACCCGATTTTCGGGAAAAAGATCAACGGCCCGATTGGCCACAGCGTCGATATCGCGGCGGTGATCGGCACCATCTTTGGTATCGCCACCACGCTCGGGATTGGCGTGGTGCAGCTTAACTACGGGCTGAGCGTGCTGTTTGACATCCCGGATTCGATGGCGGCGAAGGCGGCGCTGATTGCGCTGTCGGTGATCATCGCTACCATCTCGGTGACCTCCGGCGTGGATAAAGGTATTCGCGTGCTCTCCGAGCTGAACGTCGCGCTGGCGCTGGGGCTGATCCTGTTCGTGCTGTTTATGGGCGACACCTCGTTCCTGCTCAACGCCTTAGTGCTCAACGTAGGTGATTACGTGAACCGCTTTATGGGCATGACGCTGAACAGCTTCGCCTTTGACCGCCCGGTGGAGTGGATGAACAACTGGACGCTCTTCTTCTGGGCGTGGTGGGTGGCCTGGTCGCCGTTTGTCGGCCTGTTCCTGGCGCGCATTTCGCGTGGGCGCACCATCCGTCAGTTCGTGATGGGCACGCTGATCATCCCGTTCACCTTCACCCTGCTGTGGCTGTCGATTTTCGGCAACAGCGCGCTGCACGAAATTATCCACGGCAATGCGACCTTCGCGCAGGAAGCGATGGTGCACCCGGAGCGCGGCTTCTACAGCCTGCTGGCGCAGTACCCGGCGTTTACTTTTAGCGCGTCCGTAGCAACCATTACCGGCCTGTTGTTCTACGTCACCTCGGCGGACTCCGGCGCGCTGGTGCTGGGGAACTTCACTTCGAAGCTTAAAGACATCAACAGCGATGCGCCGAACTGGCTGCGCATCTTCTGGTCCGTCGCCATCGGCCTGCTGACGCTCGGGATGCTGATGACCAACGGTATCTCTGCGTTGCAGAACACCACGGTGATCATGGGCCTGCCGTTCAGCTTCGTGATCTTCTTCGTGATGGCCGGGCTGTATAAATCGCTTAAGGTGGAAGACTACCGCCGCGTCAGCGCCAGCCGCGACACCGCGCCGCGGCCGATGGGCGCGCAGGACAGGTTGAGCTGGAAGAAACGCCTGTCGCGCCTGATGAACTACCCGGGCACGCGCTACACCAGCCAGATGATGGAGACGGTCTGCTTCCCGGCGATGGAAGAGGTGGCGCAGGAGCTGAAGCTGCGTGGCGCCTACGTGGAACTGAAAAACCTGCCGCCGGAAGAGGGCGAAACCCTGGGGCACCTGGATCTGCTGGTGCACATGGGCGACGAGCAGAACTTTGTTTATCAGATCTGGCCGCAGCAGTATTCGGTTCCCGGCTTTACCTACCGGGCGCGCAGCGGGAAATCGACCTACTACCGGCTGGAGACCTTCCTGCTGGAAGGGAGCCAAGGGAATGATTTGATGGATTACAGCAAGGAGCAGGTAATTACGGATATTCTGGACCAGTATGAACGGCACCTGAACTTTATCCATCTCCACAGGGAAGCGCCGGGGAATAGCGTGATGTTCCCGGATGTCTAAACGGATTCTTAAAATACCTTCAGACTGTATATAAATACAGTTATTTGGCGCAGCATTACTCAAGGAAGAGTAACCATGCAGCAAGAGCCTGATGCTGAAGCATTCGGGCTTTTGCTGCGTTTAGGGAAGGAACTATGGATGAGTCATGCGATAGAGTTTATCGAAACATCACTCTTTACCCGACAGATTAAAAGCATTGCTACGGATGATGAATTAAAGGATCTGCAAGAGGTGATCTATTTCATTATGGCCTATCCAAAATGCATAAAGGACAGCCTGACAGAGACAGAGAAAGCAGAACTTAAAAAGCTGACTTCCATTCTGAAAGATACTGCTTCCAGTGACGTAAATTTGAGGTGTACTATGTACCCTAATCAGGCAGGTGGAGGCTGATAATGAGTATTTTTAATGAATTAAAATCTTCGCTTGAAGAGGCCGTTGAGATCCATAACGGAAGAAAAGCCGCTTCCCGGGTAACCCGCTATGAAGTTGCTGATGTGCGCGCCATCAGAGAGCAGCTCAATATCACGCAAAGCGAAATGGCGAAGGCGCTTGGCACGAGCGTCGATACGATAAAGAGCTGGGAGTCTAAACGTCGCAACCCAACCGGGCTGGCGGCGAAGGTACTTAATGTGATTCGGGAGAATCCTGCATTTTATAAGGCACTTGCCGGGCAGTGAGTCGCCCTTATGCCGGGTGGCGCTGCGCTTACCCGGCCTACAAAACTCCAAAACTGCTTTACCGTAGGCCTGATAAGCGAAGCGCCATCAGGCTCTCCCTCCGTTGATACAACTTTAATGATAATTATTTTCATTTAAATATAGCCTGTGCTATACCTTATAGCACGGGCTAATTTTGCTTTTAATTTAATCACCTCAGGAGACTTCTGCGATGCATCCACGGCAAGGATTGAAGCGTCTGTTGCTCGGCGCGCTGCTTATGACCGCGACCACAACCGGCGCGCTGGCGGCTGAAAAGTTCCAGGTCATCACCACTTTTACCGTTATCGCTGATATGGCGAAAAACGTAGCGGGGGATGCCGCAGAGGTCACCTCCATCACCAAACCGGGCGCGGAAATTCACGAATACCAGCCCACCCCGGGCGATATCAAACGCGCGCAGAAGGCGCAGCTGATCCTGGCGAACGGCATGAATCTGGAGCTGTGGTTCCAGCGCTTTTATCAGCATCTGAACGGCGTGCCGGAGGTGATTGTTACCAAAGGCATCACCCCGATGGGCATCAGCGAAGGGCCCTATAACGGCAAGCCCAACCCGCACGCGTGGATGTCGCCGGACAACGCCCTGATTTACGTCGATAACATCCGCGACGCGCTGGTGAAGTACGATCCGGCCAACGCGCAGACCTATCAGCGTAACGCCGACGCCTACAAGCAGAAGATCACCGCCACTCTCGAACCGCTGCGCAAGCAGGTCACGGCGATCCCGGTAGACAAACGCTGGATGGTGACCAGCGAAGGGGCGTTTTCCTATCTGGCGCGGGATTTGGGCCTGAAAGAGCTGTACCTGTGGCCGATCAACGCCGATCAGCAGGGCACGCCGCAGCAGGTGCGCAAGGTTATCGATCTGGTGAAAAAACATCACATTCCGGCGGTGTTCAGCGAAAGCACCGTCTCGGATAAGCCCGCCCGTCAGGTGGCGCGGGAAACCGGCGCCCATTACGGCGGCGTGCTGTACGTCGACTCTCTGAGCGCAGAAAACGGCCCGGTGCCGACCTATATCGATCTACTGAACGTCACCACCCGCACGCTGGTGCAGGGCATCCGCGACGGGATGAAGGAGTAACCATGCAGAAGGGGATTGTTGTAACCGACGTGACCGTGACCTACCGCAACGGCCACACGGCGCTGCGCGACGCGTCGTTCAGCGTGCCGGGCGGATCGATTGCCGCCCTGGTGGGGGTGAACGGTTCCGGCAAGTCCACGCTGTTTAAGGCGGTGATGGGCTTTGTGCGGGCGGCGAGCGGCACTATCTCCATTCTCGGGCTTCCGCCTCACCGGGCGCTGCGCCTGAACCTGGTCGCCTACGTGCCGCAGTCGGAAGAGGTCGACTGGTCATTTCCGGTGCTGGTCGAGGACGTGGTGATGATGGGCCGCTACGGGCATATGGGGTTTCTGCGTCGGCCTAAAGAGCGCGACAGGCAGATTGTAACCGACGCCCTGAAGCGCGTGGACATGCTTGAGCTGCGTCATCGGCAGATTGGCGAGCTCTCCGGCGGCCAAAAGAAGCGCGTGTTTCTGGCGAGGGCGATTGCCCAGCAGGGCGAGGTGATCCTGCTCGACGAGCCGTTTACCGGCGTGGACGTCAAAACCGAAGCCAGGATCATCAGCCTGCTGCGGGAGCTGCGCGACGAGGGTAAAACGATGCTGGTTTCGACCCACAATCTGGGCTCGGTCACGGAATTCTGCGATTACACGGTGATGGTCAAAGGCACCGTGCTGGCGAGCGGCCCGACGGATATCACCTTTACCGCCGAGAATCTTGAGCGCGCCTTCAGCGGTGTGCTGCGCCACGTGGTGCTCAGCGGCTCGGAAGATCGCATTATTACCGACGACGAACGCCCCTTCGTCACGCACCGACAGGAGGCCAAATGAACGCGCTTCTCGAACCCTTTGGCTACGAGTACATGCTCAACGCGATGTGGGTCTCGGCGATGGTGGGCGGGCTGTGCGCGTTTCTCTCCTGCTATCTGATGCTCAAAGGCTGGTCGCTGATCGGCGATGCGCTGTCGCACTCCATCGTGCCGGGCGTAGCGGGCGCTTACATGCTCGGACTGCCGTTCTCGCTGGGGGCGTTTTTATCGGGCGGGCTGGCGGCGGGCAGCATGCTGTTTCTCAACCAGCGCAGCCGCCTGAAGGAGGACGCCATTATCGGGCTGATCTTCTCCTCGTTTTTCGGGCTGGGGCTGTTTATGGTCTCACTCAACCCGACCTCGGTGAACATTCAGACCATCGTCCTCGGCAATATTCTCGCCATCGCCCCGGAAGATATCGTCCAGCTGGCGATTATCGGCGTGGTGTCGATAGTTATCCTGCTGTTCAAATGGAAAGATCTGATGGTGACCTTTTTTGATGAGAACCACGCCCGCGCCATCGGTCTGCGCCCGGAACGTCTGAAAATTCTCTTCTTTACGCTACTGGCGGTCTCTACCGTGGCGGCGCTGCAAACCGTCGGCGCATTTCTGGTGATCTGTCTGGTGGTTACGCCCGGTGCGACCGCCTGGCTGCTGACCGATCGCTTCCCGCGCCTGTTGATGATTGCCGTCGCCATTGGCAGCATCACCAGCTTCCTCGGTGCGTGGGCCAGCTATTACCTGGACGGCGCCACCGGCGGCATTATCGTGGTCGCCCAGACGCTGCTGTTCCTGCTGGCGTTCGTCTTTGCGCCGAAGCACGGGCTGCTTGCCAGCCGCCGTCGGGCGCGGGAGGCACATCCATGATGACGCAGCTCCTCGAACCGTTCCAGTTTGCGTTTATGAACAACGCCCTGATGATTTCACTCCTGGTGGCCGTGCCCTGCGCGCTGCTGTCGGTTTTTCTGGTGCTGAAAGGCTGGGCGCTGATGGGCGACGCCATGAGCCACGCGGTGTTTCCCGGCGTCGTGCTGGCCTGGATGATGGGCCTGCCGCTGGCGCTGGGCGCATTCGTGGCCGGTCTGTTCTGCGCGGTCGCCACCGGATACCTGAAGGATAACAGCCGAATCAAGCAAGATACGGTTATGGGGATCGTCTTTTCCGGCATGTTCGGCGCCGGGCTGATCCTCTATATCGCCGTCAAACCTGAGGTGCATCTCGACCACATTCTGTTCGGCGATATGCTGGGCATTAACGGGATGGACATTTTGCAAAGCGGTCTCGTCGCGGGGTTGATTGCGCTGGTGATTGGCCTGAAGTGGCGCGATTTTCTGCTGTTCTGCTTTGACTATCAGCAGGCGCAGGCGAGCGGCCTGCGCACCCGCTGGCTGCACTACGGCTTACTATGCATGGTTTCGCTGACCATCGTGGCGACGCTGAAAGCGGTGGGTATAATTCTGTCGATTTCGCTGCTGATTGCCCCCGGCGCGGTGGCGGTGCTGATCACCCGACGCTTTCACATGGCGCTGCTGGTGGCGGTCGCCGTTTCAGCGCTGGTGTCGGTAAGCGGCGTTTATGCCTCGTTTTATCTCGACAGCGCGCCCGCGCCGACCATTGTGGTCCTGTTCGCGATGGTGTTTATCGTGACGTTTGTGTTGACCAGCGTGAAGGCACGTCGGCAGGAGCGTGTGACAGCAGGGTGATGACCTGTTCGCCGTGCTGCTGCCAGTGAAGGGTGAAGGCAGTGCCTTCCTCAAAGCCTGCAAGTTGACGGGTCAATGCCAGCGTAAGCGTCCTGTCGTCGAGCAGGGTAATGCGGGCGCTGTCAAAACCCATCCAGGCCTGCACCTGCGGAAAGAGGGCCTTGAACAGGCTCTCTTTGGCGCTGAACGCCAGCGTCAGGGCGAGGGCGAACGGGTATCCCGAGCGGGAAAGCACAGGTTCTTCCTGCGTATCAATAATGCCGTCTTTGATTTCCCAGGCTTCGTTTTCGGAAAGGATCGTTTCACAATCGATGCCGATAAGCGCAGGGTATTGCGTGACGACGGCCATCGCCTGCGTGCCGCTGTGGGTGATGCTGCCGGAAATACCTTGCGGCCAGAGCGGTTCGCCGCTGGGTCCGATGCCGGGGATTACGCGCTCGTTTAGCGCATGCGCCGCGGCGATGCGGCCTGCCAGGTGGTCGGATTTGCGCTTGCGTCCGGCGTCAGCCAGCTGTGCGTGATGGGGGAGCCAGAGGAGATCGGCGTCGATGAAGGTGGTGGGGTCGAAAGTGATGCGGTGAAGGGTGTGGCCGGCGAGAGAAAATGTGCTGTGGGTTGTGTGCATGGTTTTCCCTTCAGTATTGTGCGGCCTGATGCCCTCACCCCGGCCCTCTCCCAAAGGGCTGAGGGTTCCCCACAAATTAATGCGAGCACTGAGCAATCCCCTCGCCCCTCCGGGGAGAGGGTTAGGGTGAGGGGAACATACGGCGGTGGTGGTCATTCCGTTCACTTTATGTTCCTTGCTACTCTGTAACGACATGACCGGTGAACGTGCCAGGGTGGCTCAGTCGCCACCACCCTGGCGACCCGGGCTCCCGGCGGTAAATCGCCGCTTCGCGGTGCCCTCGGCTTATTCCTTCCGGCTTATCGGGTACGGGCGGAGGCAACGTCCCTGTAAAGCCGCCCTCTCGGCGCATCCCTGCGCCTCGCCCCGGCCGGAAGGCAAACGCCTCAGCGATTTACAGCCGGACCAGGGCATCGCTGACAGCCCTCAGTCATTTAGAAAGCAACTTTATTGCTTCTGCATAAAAAAATTACTGGGGATCCCTCAGCCCACAGGGAGAGGGGGAAGTCACTGCCTGTATCAGAACCTCGTATTCACGCTCATGTACCAGGTGCGACCCGGCTCATTATACGTATACGCACCCGCACCGTACATATACGCACCCGTCGTGGTATTACCCGTGGTCTGGGCGTTACCGGCGCGCCACTGGCGCTTGTCGAAGACGTTGTCCACGCCGCCGGTCAGGCTGACGTTTTTCGTCACGTCCCAGGTCGCGCTCAGGCCAACGATGCTGTACGGGCTGACTTCGTCTTTCTCAGACCCGGTCACCGGCTGACCTTTGTAGTTGTACTTCTTCGGCTGCTGCTTGCCGTACCAGGTGAAGGTCGACTGCAATGAGACATCCTGACGTACCTGCCAGCTCAGGGTAGAGTTCAGCGTATACTCCGGGATGATCGACAGACGATCGCCGGTCTCCTTGTTCTTGCTTTGCAGCATGTAGGTGATGTTGTTGGTCCAGTTGATGGTATCGCTGACCGGCACGTTCAGGGAGCCTTCCAGACCTTCCACTACCGCCTTCGGTACGTTTTCCCACTGGTAGATATCGGTGGTGACTTTGCCGGTGGACGTCTGGCCAATCGGCGCGTAGCCCGCTTCAATCTTGTTGCGATAGTCGTTGCGGAACCAGGTCACGCCCGCCAGCCAGCCGTCGCGTTTCCACTCCAGGCCAATCTCTTTGTTGATGCTGGTTTCCGCTTTCAGATCGTCGTTACCCATCATGTAGCAGCCCACGCCGTCGGAGCTGGCGTAGCAGCCCTGGCCTTTACTGTACAGCAGGTAGTTCGGGTTGGTCTGATACAGGCTTGGTGCTTTATAGGCGCGCGCGATGCCCATCTTCAGGGTGAAGTCATCCCCCAGACCTTGCGACAGGTTCAGGGACGGGCTCCAGTTATCGCCGACAATAGTGTGGTGATCGAAGCGCAGGGCAGGGGTCAGCATGGTGCTGTCGGTCAGCTCCATGTTGTTTTCGGCGAACAGGGAGAAGATCTCCGCTGACGTGTAGGGGCTACGGTCTTCGCTCATGCCCGGGATGGTGCCGCCCTGCTGGGTTTGCGTGAAGGAGGTCGAGTCCTTCATGCGCTGCTGGTTCCACTCGGTGCCGAGCGTCAGGTTCTGGTTCACAATGAAATCAATCGGTAGGTTGATTTCGCTGTGCAGCATCACGTCGGACAGATCGGTGTCGGTGAATTTATTGCTGTTGAACAGACCTTCAGTACCGCCCGCCAGTCCTTCACCCAGACGGGAGTTGCGGGTGTGCTCGTACTGCGCCCAGTTGCTGGTGGTAATGCCGTTATCCCAGCCGCCGTTCCAGGTCACGGCGAAGTTCTGGCGATAAATACGGTTCGTCTCTTTACCGTAGTTCTTCTTCACCAGCGCGTTGTCGTTGTTGGTGTTCTGCGTGTCGCCCGCATACAGGTTGTTCTGGCGGCTGTAGCCCGCTTCAAACTCCAGCGACTGCATTGGTGCGAAGTCCCAGCGCACCACGCCGTTGATGTCTTTGTTTTCCACACCTTCACGGCCTGCGGGCAGGGTGTTGGCGTAGGCACCGGTACGTTCAGACTGGTGACCCTGGTTGATGTCCCACGCATCGGCCTGGGTTTTGTCCAGGTTACCAAACATGCGGAAGCTGAAGTCGCCGCCCAGCGGGCCGCTCAGGCTGAAGTTGGTGCGTTTAGTCGAACCTTCGTCCTTATGTTCTGGCGCGTTCAGGTAGGTGTTCCAGGAGCCGTGCCACTGGTCGTCGAATTTTTTGGTGATGATGTTCACCACGCCGCCCGCCGCGCCGTTACCGTAGCGTGCAGCGGCCGGGCCACGGATCACTTCGATGCGCTCGATCATCTCTGGCGGTACCCAGCCGGTATCGCCGCGGGTGTCACGCTCGCCGCGCCAGCCCAGACGGATGGAGTTGCGGCTGGTGACCGGCTTGCCGTCAATCAGAATCAGGGTGTTTTCCGGGCCCATGCCGCGAATGTCAATCTGGCGGTTGTTCCCGCGCTGGCCGCTGGTGGAGTTGCCGGTCAGGTTAACGCCCGGCATGGTGCGGATGATTTCCGCCACGTCGCGCGCGGGCGGGTTTTTGCGGATCTCATCGGCGGTGATGGTCGACACGCCCGGCGCCTGCAAATTCTGCTCGGCGGCGGTGATCACCATGGTGTCTTCGTGCTGCGCGGAGGCGGTGTTGTCGTCTGCCATGGCGGGCAGCGCGACACCATAAATCCCTAAATTGACCAGCAAGGCCAGAGAGTGAATCTTCTTATTCATTGTACGTCCCGCTTTTATGGTTATTTAATGAGCGCGCTTCCCACAGCGCGGGCATTACGCTATTGCAAATGCAAATAGTTATCAATAATATTATCAATAAAATTTGCTCTGAAACAAAAAAGACTGTTAAACATGGGGTTATAAGGGTGACGGCGTTAACAACCGGAAGTGAAGCGTGGTGGCAGGCGAAAAACGGGCCGGAACGGGAACGTCATCAGGAAAACTATCGCGTGACATTCTGGTGGCGGGACCCGGCGGGAACGCAGAAAACGTCGACGATTAAACGCGTCTGGCTCTACGTCACCGGCGTGACCGATCACCATCAAAATGCCCGTCCGCAGTCCCTTGAACGTATCCCGGATACCGACGTCTGGCAGTGGCAGGGCGAGTTCAGCCCCGAATGGCGCGGCAGCTACTGTTTTATCCCCTCCGACAATGAAGATGATTTTGCCAGCGCAGTGTTTGAAGGCGAGCAGCCGGACCGCATGGCGCTGCGCGAAGGCTGGCGCAAACTGCTGCCGCACGCGGTTTCCGATCCGCTGAATGCCCAGAGCTGGCGCGGCGGGCGCGGGCACGCCGTCTCGGCGCTGGAGATGCCGGAGGCGCCCGTACAGCCCGGCTGGAACCATCCCGATACGCCCTATAAAAAGCCAGTCTGCATTGAGTGGCACAGCGCGCGTCTGAGGAACCATCGCCGCGTGTGGATTTTTACCACCGGGGATGAAAGCCCGGAGCGCCCGCTGGCGGTGCTGCTTGACGGGCAGTTCTGGGCCGAAAGCATGCCCGTCTGGCCTGCGCTGGCGTCGCTCACCCATGAAGGCAAACTGCCGCCTGCGGTTTATGTCTTAATCGACGTCATTGACACCGCACACCGCAGCCGCGAGCTGCCGTGCAACCCTGATTTCTGGCTGGCGGTGCAGGACGAACTCCTCCCGCAGGTGAAAAGCATGGCCCCGTTCAGCGACCGCGCCGACCATACCGTGGTGGCGGGCCAAAGCTTCGGCGGGCTCTCTTCCCTCTATGCGGGCCTCAACTGGCCGCAGCGTTTTGGCTGCATCCTCAGCCAGTCCGGATCCTACTGGTGGCCGCACCGCGGCGCGCAGCAGGACGGGCTGCTCATTGAACAACTCAAAGCGGGTGAAAAAACCGCTCGCGGGCTGCGCATCGTCCTTGAGGCCGGGCGCAACGAGCCGCTTATCTTACGCGCAAACCAGGCGATCCTCGCCGAACTACACACTCAGCAACCGGTTTTCTGGCGTCAGGTTGACGGCGGACACGATGCGCTTTGCTGGCGCGGTGGGCTGACACAGGGGCTGATGACCCTCTGGCAGCCGCTTATTCAATAACGGAGTCTGTATGGAATTCAGCAATCCTTTCGATAATCCGCAGGGACAGTTCGCCATTTTGCAAAATGACCAGGGGCAGTACAGCCTGTGGCCGCAGGAGTGCGAGTTGCCCGCGGGCTGGCGCGTGGTGTGCGAACCACATTCTCAGGAGGCGTGCCAGCAGTGGCTGGCGGAACAGTGGCAGACGCTTGAGCCGTCTTATTTTGCGGGGGAGCGCGCATGAACCGTCTCCCTCTTGTCGCCGCCCAGCCGGGGATCTGGATGGCAGAGCAGCTTTCCTCCCTGCCAAACGCCTGGAGCGTGGCGCACTACACCGAACTGAAAGGCGCTATCGACGCGCCGTTGCTGGCAAAAGCCATCGCTGAAGGCATGATGCAGGCCGACACCCTGCGGATGCGTTTCGCTGAGGATAACGGCGAGGTGTGGCAGTGGGTCGATGAGGCCATGATCCTGCCGGAGCCGTCCATTGTGCGCGTTAACTCCCACGACGCCGCCGTGGCGCTGATGGAGGCCGATCTCAACCAGAACCTGCGCGTCGACAGCGGTCAGCCGCTGGCGTTTCACCAGCTGATTCAGGTGGGAGCAAACCACTGGTACTGGTATCAGCGGTATCATCATCTGGTGGTAGATGGCTTCAGTTTCCCGGCCATTACCCGTCAGATCGCCGCCATTTACGCTGCGTGGCAGAAAGGTGAACCTGCGCCCGCCTCCCCGTTTACTCCGTTCGCCGAGGTGGTGGAGGAGTATCAGCGCTATCGCGACAGCGAGGCGTATCAGCGCGACGGTGCTTTCTGGGCCGAACAGCGCCAACAGCTTCCTTCTCCGGTCTCGCTCTCTTCCGCGCCCCTGCCGGGACGCGCCGCCACCACCGACATCCTGCGCCTGAAAATGGCGATGGACGGCCGTGCGTTCAGCCAGCTTGCACAGGCGGCCGGACAAACGCAGCGAACCGATCTGGCGCTTGCGCTGGTGGCGCTGTGGCTGGGCCGCCTGACCGGACGGCTGGACTACGCCGCCGGGTTTATCTTTATGCGCCGTATGGGCTCCGCCGCGCTGACCGCGACCGGACCGGTGCTCAACGTCCTGCCGCTGGCGGTGAATATTCGCCCGCACGAGAGCTTGCCAGCGCTGGCGCTGCGCCTGGCGAACCAGCTGAAAAAGATGCGCCGCCATCAGCGCTACGATGCCGAGCAGATCGTGCGCGACAGCGGGCAGGCAGCAGGGGACGAACCCTTGTTTGGTCCGGTGCTGAACGTCAAGGTGTTCGATTATCAGCTGGATATCGACGGCGTGGAGGCCATTACCCACACGCTGGCGACCGGCCCGGTGAACGATCTGGAGCTGGCGCTATTCCCGGACGAGCAGGGCGGACTAAGCATTGAGATCCTCGCCAACAGGCAGCGTTACGACGAGGCGACGCTGAAGGGGCACGCGGCGCGGCTGAACGCAATGCTGACGCAGTTTGCCGCCAACCCGGACCTGCGCTGTGGCGACGTGGAAACCGTATCAGAGCAGGAATACGCCCGGCTGGCGCGAATCAACGATACCGGGCTGGCGCTGCCGTCCACCACGCTGGCGGACCTTGTCGCGGAGCAGGCGAGCAAAACGCCGGACGCCCCGGCGCTGGCGGATGCCCATACTGAGCTGAACTACCGCCAGATGCGCGAGCAGGTGGTCGCGCTGGCAAATCTGCTGCGCGCGCGCGGCGTGAAGCCGGGCGACAGCGTGGCGGTGGCGCTCCCGCGCTCGGTGTTCCTGACCCTGGCGCTGCACGGGATTGTTGAAGCTGGCGCCGCCTGGCTGCCGCTGGATACCGGTTACCCGGACGACCGTCTGCGGATGATGCTGGAGGACGCGAAGCCGTCGCTGCTCATTACCACCGCCCAGCAGCTTCCGCGCTTTAACGATCTGCCGATCGCCACCTTTAGTTACAACACACTATTACCGGGCACCGATGCTGAACCTCTGCGCCTGGCGAAGCCGGAGCAGACCGCGTACATCATCTTTACCTCCGGTTCGACGGGACGACCAAAAGGCGTGATGGTCGGCCATACCGCCATCGTTAACCGCCTGAAGTGGATGCAGGATCATTATTCACTGGCGGCGCATGACGTGGTGGCGCAGAAAACGCCGTGCAGCTTTGACGTGTCGGTGTGGGAGTTCTGGTGGCCGTTTATCGCCGGGGCGAAGCTGGTGATGGCCGAGCCGGACGCGCACCGCGATCCGCAGGCGATGCAGAGCTTCTTCGCACAATATGGCGTAACCACCACCCACTTCGTGCCGTCGATGCTGGCGGCGTTCGTCGCCTCGCTGACGCCGGAAAACGTCGACTGTTGCAGGACGCTGAAGCAGGTGTTCTGTAGCGGCGAGGCGTTGCCGACTGCGCTGTGCCGCGAGTGGGAACAGCTCACCCATGCGCCGCTGCACAACCTCTATGGCCCGACCGAAGCGGCGGTGGACGTCAGCTGGTATCCGGCGTACGGCCCCGAGCTGGCGGCGGTGGAAGGGAACAGCGTGCCGATCGGCTTCCCGGTGTGGAATACGGGGCTGCGCATTCTGGACGCGATGATGCGCCCGGTGCCGTTCGGCGTGGCGGGGGATCTGTATCTCACCGGCATCCAGCTGGCGCAGGGGTATCTGGGACGCCCCGACCTTACCGCCAGCCGCTTTATCGCCGATCCGTTTGCCCCCGGCGAGCGGATGTACCGCACCGGGGACGTTGCCCGCTGGCTGGACAACGGCGCGGTAGAATATCTGGGCCGCAGCGATGACCAGTTAAAAATCCGCGGACAGCGCATTGAGCTGGGCGAAATCGACCGGGCCATGCTTGCGCTGCCGGATGTGGCCCAGGCCGTGGCGCACGCCTGCGTGTTCAACCAGGCAGCGGCGACAGGTGGCGATGCCCGCCAGCTGGTGGGGTACGTTGTCTCCGAATCCGGCTTACCGCTGGATCGCGACGCGCTGCTAGCATCACTCAAAGCCCAGCTGCCGCCACATATGGTGCCGGTGGTGCTGCTGCAAATCAGCGCGCTGCCGTTAAGCGCCAACGGCAAGCTGGATCGCAAGGCGTTGCCGCTGCCGGAGCTGACCAGCAAAACCTCTGGTCGCGCGCCTGAGACACAAACCGAAGTCGCCGTGGCGCAGGCGTTTTCTGCCCTGCTGGGCTGCGCAGTGAACGATATCGAAGCCGATTTCTTTGCCCTCGGCGGCCACTCGCTGCTGGCGATGCGCCTCGCGGCTCAGCTCAGCCGTGCGTTCAGCCGTAAGGTCACGCCGGGCCAGATTATGGTCGCCTCGACGGTGAGTAAGCTTAGCGGCCTGCTGGACTCGCAGATGAGCGACGAGCAGGCGCAGCGTCTGGGGTATGAAACTGTTCTCCCGCTGCGTGAAAGCAACGGCCCGACGCTGTTCTGCTTCCATCCGGCGTCCGGCTTTGCCTGGCAGTTTAGCGTCCTGGCGCGCTACCTCAGCCCGCGCTGGTCAATCCTCGGCATTCAGTCTCCCCGGCCTGAGGGGCCGATGGAGCAGTGTGCGGATCTCGATGCGGTGATCGAACATCATCTGAACACGTTGCGTAAGCAGCAGCCGCAGGGGCCGTATTATCTGTTCGGCTATTCCCTCGGCGGCACGCTGGCGCAGGGCATTGCGGCGCGTCTGCGCGAGCAGGGTGAAGCGGTGGCGTTCCTCGGCCTGCTGGATACCTGGCCGCCGGAAACCCAGAACTGGGCGGAGAAAGAGGCCAATGGCCTCGATCCGGAGGTGCTGGCGGAAATTGAGCGCGAGCGTCAGGCGTTTATCGCCGCCCAGCAGGGGCAAGGTTCCAGCGAGCTGTTTAACGCTATTGAAGGCAACTACGCCGATGCGGTGCGGCTGCTTACTACGGCGCACAGCGCGCGGTTTGACGGTAAAGCGACGCTGTTTGTCGCCGAACGCACGCGAACCATGGATCCGCAGGCCGCATGGGCGCCGTGGGTGAGTGCGCTGGAGGTGTACAGCCAGGACTGCGCCCACGTGGATATTATTTCACCGCAGGCGTTTGAGAAGATTGGGCCGGTACTGAAGGAAATTTTAGGTTAGTGCAAATGCCCCTCACCCTAACCCTCTCCCACGGGGAGAGGGGATGGTTTGCTCCCTCTCCCTGTGGGAGAGGGCCGGGGTGAGGGCATCAGACCGCACGCTTGCCCAACGGCACCACCAGCGGCGTACCCGCCACCGGATCGTCAATAATCATGCAGCGCATGCCGTAGATCCGCGCGATCAGATCCGGCGTCACAATCTCCTTCGGCGCGCCCTGCGCCACAATCTCGCCGTCGCGCAGCGCAATCAGATGCGTCGCGTAGCGGCACGCCTGATTTAAGTCGTGCAGCACTGCCGCCAGGGTGTACCCCTGCGTGCGGTTCAGTTCACTCAGCAGCTCCAGCAGATCAATCTGATGGCTGATATCGAGCCAGGTTGTCGGCTCGTCCAGCAGCATAATCGAGGTTTCCTGCGCCAGTACCATTGCAATCCAGGCGCGCTGGCGCTGTCCGCCGGAGAGAGTATCGACGCTTTGTTGGGCCAGATCGGTGATGCCCGTCGCCTGCATCGCGCGCTTCACCGCCTCGTTGTCCTCCTTGCGCCAGCGGGTAAACAGCGGCTGGTGCGGGTAGCGCCCGCGGGAGACCAGCTCCTGCACGGTAATATCCCCCGGCGTGGTGGCGTTTTGCGCCAGCAGGCCAATTCGGCGCGCCACCTCTTTGCTGGCGAAGCGCTGGATCTGCTCCCCGTCGAGGAACACGCTACCCTCAACCGGCGACATCAGGCGGCTCAGCGTGCGCAGCAGGGTCGATTTGCCGCAACCGTTCGGACCGATAATGGCGGTGAAGTGGCCGTCCGGAATGGACACGGATAAATCCCGGACAATGATTTTTTTGCCGTAGCCGAGGGTCAAGTTTTCGCCGCGCAAGCGGAATGTTGAATCTGTCATTTCTTGCGTGACTCCTGAACGAGCAAGACGATGAGGTAAATCCCGCCGAGGCTGACGGTCACCACGCCCACCGGCAGTTGATAAGGCATAAACAGCTGCTGAGCGCAGAGATCGGCGGCCAGCAGTAACAATGCGCCGCACAGCGCCGCCTGGGTTAATCCCCAGCGCGCGGTACCGCTAAGACGCCGCGCGATATGCGGGGCTACGAGGGCAATAAAGGAGATCGGCCCGGCGATGGCGGTAGACGCTGCGGTCAGCAAGACCGCCACCAGCATCAGCATCAGGCGCGAGCGCTCTACGCTCACGCCCAGCGCGCAGGCGCTGTCGTCGCCCATCTCCAGCAGCCGCATGCGCCAGACCAGCAGCAACGCGCCAATAAACATCAGCAAAATCAGCGGCGCGGCGGGCCAGGTTTTTCCCCACGTCAGACCGTTGAGGGAGCCGGCGTACCACAGCCCGGCGGAGAGCGCGGTTTCCAGCGATGCCTGTAGCAGAAGCCAGGTGTTAAACGCCATCAGCATCGCACGGATGCCGATCCCGATGATGATCAGACGGAAGGTGTCGATGCCGTTGCGCCAGGCCAGGGCCCAGATAAGCAGGGAGGTGAGAATGCCGCCCGCCATCGCCGTAAAGGTAATGACCGTGAGATGCTGCCCGAACAGCACCATCGCCACCAGCACGCCGCTCCACGCGCCGGTATTCAGGCCCATCACGTCCGGGCTCCCGAGGGGGTTACGCATCAGCGACTGGAATATCGCGCCGCTGACGCCAAGCGCCGCGCCCACCAGGATCGCCATCGCCACGCGCGGCAGTCGCCATTCGGTGACCACCATGGTGATGTTACGCGGCGCGCTGCCGCTGAGAGCGTGAAAGACCTGCGCGAAATCAAGCGTTACGGCACCGCTTTGCAGGCTCCAGACCGCCAGCAGCAGACTGGCGACGACCAGCAGGGCGACGCTGGTAAGTAAACGACGGGACGGGGCCATCATGCGCCACCCCCGCGTCTGCGTCGAACCAGGAAGATCAGCACCGGCGCGCCGATAAAGGCGCTGACCACCGAGACGCGCAGTTCACCCGGCACCAGCAGGCGGCCCAGTACGTCAGCAAAGAGCAGCAGGGCAGGGGTCGCCAGCAGCGTGACCGGCAGCGACCAGCGGTGATCCGCCCCCACCAGCCAGCGCGCCATGTGCGGCATCATCAGGCCGATAAAGGCAATCGGCCCGACCACGGCGGTCGCGCTGCCGCAGAGCACGGTAATGGCGAGTAGCCCCGTCAGCTGCGTGCGCGCCACGCGGTTGCCGAGGGCGGTCGCGGTATCGCTGCCGAGGCTCAGGCTGTTCAGCGCCCGGCTTAAACAGAGCGCCACGGCGGCAGCGACGATCGTCGGGATCACCACCACCTTTAAGGTTTCAAGGGTACGAATATCCAGCGAACCCGCCTGCCAGAAGCGCAGCTGGTCATACACGTCCGGGTTGAGCAGGGCGATGCCGTTGGACAAGCCTTCCAGTACCGCCGCGAGCGCTACGCCCGCCAGCGTTAAGCGTACCGGGCTGAGCTGGCCGCCGCCCTGGCTGCCGGTAAACGCCACCACCAGCGAGGCTGCCAGCGCGCCGCAAAAAGCCATCATCAGCTGTTCAGAGGGGGACGTAAATCCAAACAGCGCTGCGCCGAGCACGATGGCAAAGCTGGCGCCGGAGTTAACGCCGAGAATGCCGGGGTCCGCCAGCGGGTTGCGGGTGAGGGTTTGCATTAGGGCACCGGCAAGGCCGAGCGCACCGCCAGCCAGCAATCCGGCAAGGGTGCGGGGCAGGCGAGCGTCGAGCACGATGGTGCAGTCGGCGCTCTGACAGGTACCGGATAGCGCATCGACAATAACGGACGCGGGCAGCGGTTTTGCGCCGACCAGCAGGCTGAGTGCAATCGCAAGGATTAGCAGTAGCAATAAAACGGGCACGGCAAGGGCGCGCACCGCAGAAGAGGAAAACGACATAGCAACATCCATGATTTGATAATGATAGTGATTATCGTTATCTATCTTATTTGGCTATGTTAGCATGTGCGCCCATGGAATGGGTAGAAATAGACTCAAGGCTTTGTCATGAATCAAAAATCCTGGCTGCTTAACCTCAGCCTGCTCAAAACACACCCGGCGTATCGCGCCGTTTTTATCGCTCGCTTTATCTCCATTTTGTCCCTCGGTCTGCTTGGTGTGGCCGTACCGGTGCAAATCCAGACCATGACTCACTCCAGCTGGCTGGTGGGGTTATCCGTCACCTTAACCGGCGGGGCGATGTTTATCGGCCTGATGGTGGGCGGCGTGCTGGCGGACCGCTACGAGCGTAAAAAGCTGATCCTGCTGGCGCGCGGCACCTGCGGGGTGGGCTTTGTCGGGCTGTGTCTGAACGCCATGCTGCCGGAGCCGTCGCTGGTGGCCATTTACGTGCTGGGATTGTGGGACGGCTTTTTTGCTTCGTTAGGCGTGACGGCGCTGCTGGCGGCCACGCCCGCGCTGGTCGGGCGCGAGAACCTGATGCAGGCGGGGGCGATCACCATGCTCACCGTACGTCTCGGCTCGGTGATTTCGCCGATGGTGGGCGGTCTGTTGCTGGCGACCGGCAACGTGGCGTGGAACTACGGCCTTGCCGCGGCGGGAACGTTTATTACCACCCTGACGCTACTGCGTCTGCCGCTCCTGCCACCCCCGCCGCAGCCGCGCGAGCATCCGCTGAAGTCCCTGATGGCCGCGATTCGTTTCCTGTTCAGCAACCCATTGATTGGCGGCATTGCGCTGCTCGGCGGCCTGCTGACGATGGCGAGCGCCGTGCGCGTGCTGTATCCGGCGCTGGCGGGTGAGTGGCAGATGAGCGCCTCAGAGATTGGCGTGCTGTACGCCGCCATTCCGCTCGGTGCGGCCTTCGGGGCGCTGACCAGCGGCAACCTGGCGCAGAGCGCGAGACCGGGGTTGATCATGCTGGTGGCGACGCTGGCCTCGTTTATCGCCATTGGTTTCTTTAGCCTGATGCCGGTGTGGGCGCTGGGCGTGATGTGTCTGGTGATTTTCGGCTGGCTGAGCGCGGTCAGCTCTCTTTTACAGTACACCCTGATCCAGACCCAGACGCCGGAAGGGATGCTCGGGCGCATTAACGGCCTGTGGACGGCGCAGAACGTCACGGGCGATGCGATTGGCGCGGCGATCCTCGGCGGGCTGGGGGCGATAATGACCCCGGTGGCGTCGGCGAGCAGCAGCGGGTTTGTGTTAGCCGTTGTTGGCGTGATTTTACTGGCGGTTCTGGTGGAGTTGCGTCGGTTCAGGCAAACCCTGTAGGTCGGGTAAGGCGTAGCCGCCACCCGACAAAACGCCCGGTGGCGCTGCGCTTACCGGGCCTACGGGGAACGTGCCACTTATTTAAAAATTGAATTCAAACGCTGCAACACCAACATCGCGCTGTAATAATCCAGGCGGAACGTCTCGGTTCCTAATGCCCAGACGCGCTTGTTCTTCACCGACGGCAGATGCGCCAGCAGCGGGTTGGCGTAAATCGCGTCCACGTCTTTCTGATCGCCGGCAAACACGAACAGCCCTTCGCCGTTCAGCCCCGTCGCCAGGTTTTCACCCCCTAACTGGATAATGTCGTGGCGTTTGCCCTGACTTTTTGAGGTGTGCAACCCGGCAGGCACGTCGGCCAGCGTAAAGCCCAACTGGTGCAAAAGCTTGCCCTGCGCGGAGTCTGTCGTCCACAGGTTCGCCGTGTGCGCCGCGGCGGTGTAGACGATGGCGTTCACCGGCTGTGGCGGCAGCTTCATCTGCTGTTTCACCTTGGCGAGCTGTTTGTCGAAGGCAGCGATGCGCTCTGCGGCCTGTGTCTCCTGCCCGGTGATCGTCCCCAGTTGGGTCAGCAGTTCCTGCCAGCTTTTGTCGTCGTAGTTAATGATAAGCGTCGGCGCGATGGCGGAAAGCTGATCGTAGAGCGCCAGCGCGGAATCCCCGCCGGTGGCGCTGATCAAAATCAGGTCCGGCATCTGGGCCGCGACGGCTTCGGCGCTCGGCTCGCCGATGTACAGCCGGGCAACCTTACGCTGTTTGGCGATATCGCCCCACTGACGCAGGAAGCCCTGCGCATCCGCCACGCGGTTGTTTGGCGTGGTCGCGCCGCTGGCAATGACCGGCGCGTCAATGGCCAGCAGGGAGCCGGTTAAGGTCACGCTGGTGGAGACAATGCGCGTCGGTTTGCTCTCAAGCGTGTGAACGCCGCGGCTGTCGGTGACCTGGCGCGGCCAGTCGGCGGCGAGGGCTGAGGTTAGTCCTAAAACAAAAAGTCCTGTTAAAAGAAGGGCATTGCGGCAAACGGCAGCGATTTTCACAGAGCGGCATCCTGATTTTATTGAAGATAATGCTTCTCATTTTCAGGGCTGTAGGGAAGGGATGCAAGCGTTTGTCGCACAAGTTATTTGCCCGACGGTTGACAGCGGGGCGATGTGGGATTAGGTTAGCCGACGAAAATATAAATGATAATCATTATTGCTTCTTTTATCATTTTAAGGAGGATGATATGGACACGTCCCTGGCTGAGGAAGTTCAGCACACCGCGACAACGCTGCAATCAGACAGCTTTTTCTTTATGTCGCCTTACCGCAGTTTTACCACGTCCGGCTGTTTTGCCCGTTTTTCTGAACCCGCCGTCGGCAGTGACGATCCGGCGGGTCCCTTTCAGCAGAAATTAGCTCAGGCTTTCCGGAATGCGAAAAACAGCGGCATTGCCCATCCGGTGATGGTAGGGGCGATCCCCTTCGATACCCGCAAACCGTCATCGCTGTTTATTCCGCAACGCTGGCAAACCTTCTCCCGCCCGGCGCGTCAGCAGTCCGCACGTTATGCCTCCGGCGCGCAGACGCTGAACGTGCAACAGCGCACCGAGATCCCGTCGCAGCCGGTTTTCGAGGAGATGGTTGCTCGCGCCGCGTCGCTCACCGCTACGCCGCAGGTGAATAAGGTGGTGCTGTCGCGCCTGATTGATATCGCTACCGACAAACAGATCGATAGCAGCGCGCTGATGGAGCGTCTTATCGCCCAGAACCCGGCGAGCTTTAACTTCCACGTACCGCTGGAAGACGGCGGCGTGCTGCTGGGCGCCAGCCCGGAACTGCTGCTGCGCAAAGAGGGCGCGCACTTTAGCTCGCTGCCGCTGGCAGGCTCTGCGCGCCGTCAGCCGGACGATGTGCTGGATCGCGAAGCGGGCACTAAGCTGCTGGCCTCCGAAAAAGACCGCCACGAGCACGATCTGGTCACGCAGGCGATGAAAACCATTCTGGAACCGCGTAGCCATCATCTGAGCATGCCGGCTTCCCCGCAGCTCATCACCACCCCGACGCTGTGGCATCTGGCCACGCCGGTAGAAGGTGAGGCACGTGAAAACGAGAACGCCCTGACGCTGGCCTGCCTGCTGCACCCGACGCCCGCGCTGAGCGGCTTCCCGCATCAGGCGGCAAAAGAGCTGATTGCCGAGCTGGAGCCGTTCGACCGCGAGCTGTTCGGCGGCATCGTCGGCTGGTGCGACAGCGAAGGTAACGGCGAGTGGGTGGTAACTATCCGCTGCGCGCGGCTGCATCAAAATACCGTTCGCCTGTTTGCCGGCGCGGGCATTGTGCCTGCCTCCTCCCCGTTCGGCGAGTGGCGCGAGACGGGCGTGAAGCTCTCCACCATGCTCAACGTGTTTGGTTTGCACTAAGGAATACTCATGACCATCCCTTTTACCCGCTGGCCTGAGGAGTTTGCCCGCCGCTACCGTGAAAAAGGCTACTGGCAGGATCTGCCGCTGACCCACATCCTGACGGACCATGCGGACAGCGATACGGTCGCGATAATTGACGGCGATCGCCGCATCACCTACCGCGCGTTTAATCAGGCGGTGACGAATCTGGCGTCCTCCCTTCAGGCGCAGGGGCTGCATCGCGGGGAGACCGCGCTGGTGCAGCTTGGCAACGTGGCTGAGTTCTACATCACCTTCTTCGCGCTACTGCAAATCGGCGTCGCGCCGGTCAACGCGCTCTTTAGCCATCAGCGCAGTGAACTCAACGCCTACGCGGAGCAGATTAAACCCGCCGTGCTGATTGCCGATCGCGACCACGCGCTGTTCTCGGGCGACGATTTTCTCAACACCTTTGTGGATGCGCATCGCTCGGTACGCGTTGTGCTGCTGCGTGGCGATAAGGGCGAACATGCGCTGGAGGCGGCGATTGCGCGCCCGGCGGACAATTTCATCCCGAACCCGACGCCCGCCGACGAAGTGGCGTTCTTCCAGCTCTCCGGCGGCAGCACCGGCACGCCGAAGCTGATCCCGCGCACGCATAACGATTACGACTACAGCATCCGTCGCAGCAACGAAATCTGCGGTATCACTGCGCACACCCGCTATCTGAACGCGCTTCCCGCGGCGCACAACTACGCCATGAGCTCGCCAGGATCGTTAGGCGTTTTCACGGCGGGTGGCTGCGTGGTGCTGGCTAACGATCCGAGCGCCACGCTCTGCTTCCCGCTGATTGAGCAGCATCAGATAAATGTCACCTCGCTGGTGCCGCCTGCGGTCAGCCTGTGGTTGCAGGCGATTGCCGACGGCGCGGGGAACGCCCAGCTGAAATCCCTCAGGCTGCTCCAGGTGGGCGGCGCACGCCTCTCCGCCACGCTTGCGGCGCGCATTCCGGCGGAAATTGGCTGCCAGCTTCAGCAGGTGTTTGGCATGGCGGAAGGGCTGGTGAACTATACCGCCCTCGACGATGCGCCGGAGCGCATCATCAATACCCAGGGCCGCCCGATGTGCCCGGACGATGAAGTGTGGGTGGCGGACGAGGACGGTAACCCGCTGCCGCGCGGGGAGGTCGGGCGTCTGATGACGCGCGGCCCTTACACCTTCCGCGGCTATTTCAACAGCCCGGACCACAACGCCAGCGCCTTCGATGCCAACGGCTTCTACTGCTCGGGCGATCTGATCGCCATCGATGAGCAGGGTTACATCACCGTGCAGGGGCGCGAGAAAGATCAGATCAACCGCGGTGGCGAGAAGATCGCCGCCGAAGAGATCGAAAACCTGCTGCTGCGCCACGACGCGGTGATCCACGCCGCGCTGGTGAGCATGGAGGACAGCCTGCTGGGCGAAAAAAGCTGCGCGTACCTGGTGGTGAAACAGCCGCTGCGCGCGGTGGAGGTGCGCCGCTTCCTGCGCGAGCAGGGCGTTGCCGAATTTAAGCTGCCGGACCGCGTGGAGAGCGTGGATGCGCTTCCGCTCACGCCGGTCGGCAAAGTTGATAAGAAACAGTTGCGCCTGTGGCTTGCTGAACGCGCCCGGGGCTGAGGAACAGAGAATGGCTATTCCAAAATTAACCGCATATGCGCTGCCAACCGCCGCCGAACTGCCGACCAGTAAAGTAAGCTGGGCGTTTGAGCCGGAGCGCGCCGCGCTGCTGATCCACGATATGCAGGAGTACTTCCTGAATTTCTGGGGCGAAAATAGCGACATGATGCAGCAGGTAGTGGCGAACATCGCTAAACTGCGCGCGTACTGCAAAGAGCACAATATTCCGGTGTACTACACCGCGCAGCCGAAAGATCAGAGCGATGAAGACCGCGCCCTGCTGAACGATATGTGGGGGCCGGGTCTGACTCGCTCGCCGGAGCAGCAGCGCATCGTCGCTGAGCTGACCCCGGACGAAGCGGACACCGTGCTGGTGAAGTGGCGCTACAGCGCGTTCCACCGCTCCCCGCTGGAGCAGATGCTGAAAGAGACCGGCCGCAACCAGCTTTTGATCACCGGCGTGTACGCCCACATCGGCTGCATGACCACCGCCACCGACGCCTTTATGCGCGACATCAAACCGTTCTTTATCGCCGACGCGCTGGCGGATTTCACCCGCGACGAGCACCTGATGTCGCTGAAATACGTGGCCGGACGTTCGGGCCGCGTGGTGATGACCGACGAGTTGCTGCCGTCTGTTCCGGCAACGAAAGCCGCGCTGCGTGAGCTGATCCTGCCGCTGCTGGACGAGTCCGACGAGCCGATGGATGACGAAAACCTGATCGACTACGGTCTGGATTCAGTACGGATGATGGCGCTCGCCGCCCGCTGGCGCAAAGTGCACGGCGACATTGATTTCGTGATGCTGGCAAAAAATCCGACCCTCGACGCCTGGTGGGCGCTGCTCTCCCGCGAGGTGAAGTGATGGCTTTTGATTTTACCGGTAAAACCGTCTGGGTGACGGGCGCGGGTAAGGGCATTGGCTATGCGACCGCGCTGGCATTTGTGGAGGCCGGGGCGCAGGTGACCGGGTTCGATCTGGCTTTCCCTCACGGCGAATATCCGTTTGCCACCGAAACGCTGGACGTGGCGGATGCGGCGCAGGCGAGTGATGTCTGCGGGCGTTTGCTCAGCAGCCTTGAGCGGCTCGACGTGCTGGTTAACGCGGCGGGCATTCTGCGTATGGGCGCGACGGATCAGCTTTCGCAGGAGGACTGGCAGCAGACCTTTGCGGTCAACGTCGGCGGCGCGTTCAACCTGTTCCAGCAGACGATGGGCCAGTTCCGTCGTCAGCAGGGCGGGGCGATTGTGACCGTAGCCTCTGACGCGGCGCACACGCCGCGCATCGGCATGAGCGCCTACGGCGCGTCGAAAGCGGCGCTGAAAAGCCTGGCGCTGACAGTCGGGCTGGAGCTGGCGGGCAGCGGCGTACGCTGTAACCTGGTGTCGCCGGGTTCTACGGATACCGACATGCAGCGCACGTTGTGGACCAGCGATGATGCGGAACAGCGGCGCATTCGCGGCTTCGGCGAGCAGTTCAAACTCGGCATTCCGCTCGGTAAAATTGCCCGTCCGCAGGAGATTGCCGCGACCGTGCTGTTCCTGGCATCCGATGCCGCCAGCCATATCACCTTGCAGGATATCGTGGTGGACGGCGGCTCCACGCTGGGGGCGTAATGATCTGGAAACGTCATTTATCCCTCGACGAACTGAATGCCACTAGCCAGAACACGATGGTGGAACACCTTGGCATCGTCTATACCCGCCTCGGGGACGATACGCTGGAAGCGGAGATGCCGGTGGATGCGCGCACCCACCAGCCGTTTGGCCTGCTGCACGGCGGTGCGTCGGCGGCGCTGGCGGAAACGCTGGGGTCGATGGCCGGTTTTCTGATGACCCGCGACGGGCAGAATGTGGTGGGCACGGAACTGAACGCTACGCACCACCGCGCGGTCTCTCACGGTAAGGTGCGCGGCGTATGTCAGCCGCTGCATCTGGGCCGCTCCAGTCAGAGTTGGGAGATTGTGGTGTTCGACGAGCAGGGGCGGCGCTGCTGTACGTGTCGGTTGAGTACGATGGTGCTGGGTTAGATTGTGCGGCGGGAGTGCCGGGTGGCGGCTTCGCCTTACCCGGCCTACGAAACATGCAGGCCCGGTAAGCGAAGCGCCACCCGGCGGTTGTTACAACATCGATACCACCCGCTTCAACAGCCGAACTCGCGGTGCAATGGACGCTTTATCCAGCCATTCCGCCGGGCTGTGGAACCCGGCGCCAACCGGCCCGAAGCCGTCAAGCGTGGGGATGCCGAGCGCGGCGGTGTGGTTGGCGTCGCTGCCGCCGCCGACTGCCTGCCAGGTAATGTCGATGCCTTCCGCTTTACCCGCCGCTTCAACCTGCTGCATCAGCGCCTGCGTCGCGTCGCTCGCGGCCATCGCCGGTTTGTGATTAACCCGCGTCAGCGTGGTGGTCACGCCGTCTAAAAAGCCTTGTTCACATAACAACTCCAGCGCCTGGTTCACCCGGTCATACTCGTCGTTTTCCCAGAAGCGAACGTCCAGTTCTGCCACAGCGCTGTCCGCGACCACGTTCGCCGCGCTGCCGCCCTGAATCACGCCGACGTTAAGTGTAGTGCCGCGATCCCAGTCCGTCAGCGCATTGATGGCGATAACGCTCTTTGCCAGCGCGGTGATCGCCGAGCGGCCTTTTTCCGGGTCATTGCCCGCGTGTGCCGCCACGCCGCTAAAGGTGAAGTGATAGCCCGCCATCCCTTTACGCGCTTTCACCAGCGAACCGTCGGCGCGGGCGGCTTCGCACACCAGCACGCAGCGGGAACGCTTAGCCAGCTCGCCAATCCACTCATGGGAATGGACAGATCCGGTCTCTTCGTCCGGGTTCATCGCAACGGCAATCGCGAGACGATCGTTGTCTGCGGCGTCAAGCGCGCGCATTGCCCACAAAATATTCAGAAGTCCGCTCTTCATATCCGAGACACCGGGGCCGTACAGGCGGGTTTCATCCTCGCTCAGCGGACGCGCGGCCACGGTGCCGGCGGGAAATACGGTATCCAGATGCCCGACCAGCAGCACGTCGAACCGTTCCGCCTGCGGCTTGTTACTGACGAAGACGCCGGGGCCCACCTTGTCGCCCAGGTTCACCTGCTCCGTATGCCAGCCTTCGCGCTGCCACAGTTGCTGCATGATGCCTGCAACAGCGGCGACGCCGTCAATCGTCTGGGTGCCGCAGTCTACGTTCACCAGGGTTTTCAGCTCTTCGATATAATGGTCAAGATTCATGTTCACGTCCTGTTCAGAGAATAATGCGCATCAGCAGCATGGCTAAGAAAGCGTTGACCACCGAGAGGGCGATCATCAGCGGAATACGTTTGGCGCGGGTGCCAATCACCCCCAGAATGCGGCCTAGGTACTGCACCTGCGAGCCCATCAGGTAGATGGCGGGCGCCAGGATCGCCAGGTGCTCGCCGGTGAGGATGCCTTTATCAAACAGGCCGATGGCAACGCCGATCCCGCCGCCCATCGACATCCAGCCGCCAATCAGCACGGCGGCCGCTTCGCCCGGCAGGCCAAACAGGCCCATCAGCGGGGAAAAGATTGTGCCCAGCCCTTTCAGCGCGCCGGTAATTTCCAGCGCCTTGATGATGATAAAGGCCATCACCACGTTGGGCAGCGTGCTGCTGGTGGCAATGCTCCAGCCTTTGCGCGCGCCTTCGATAAACACATCGGTAATGACGGGATTGGACTGTGGGGCACTCATGCGGCGTCTCCTTTATGGGTAAACGTCAGGATCAGGCGCAGCAGATTGGCGCCGACAATTTTCATGATAAACATCACCGCGATACAGGCCCCGATGGAGGTGGGCACCGCCGCCGTGCCGTCAACGGCGAGCAGCGTGAAGAGGATCGCCCCGGAAGAGAAAAAGTTGGTGATCATCGCCCCGGCGGAGAACTGGAACATGGCGAAAACGTCTTTCTCTTTTTCGCTGATTTGCCCTTCATCAGAGAGATTACGGGTAAGCGACGCGCCCACGTCGGTACTTTGCAGGCTGCCAATCAGCGCCAGCCCGGTGGTGCCAGGGATCCCCAATAGCGGGCGCAGCAGAGGAGTTAAGAGTTTGCGCGCGGCACGCAGGGCGCCATAGTGCTCCAGCACGTTGATCATCCCCAGGGCGAACATCACCGCAGGAATTAAACCGAGCGCGAAGAGAAACCCGTCCATCGCGCCGCTGCCGCCGGTGCCGCGAAAGGCGCTGCTGGCTGTGGTTAACGTACCGTCATCCAGACTGGCCTTGCTGACCACTTTGCCAAAAGCGCCGTTGAGGGTGGTGAAATCAAAGACGCCGTACCACTCTTGTCCGCCTAACAGACCCGAGAAGAAAACGGCTGCAAACGCCAGCGCGAAGTACGCGCCCGGCCCGACCTGACTATCCTGAGGTACTGAACTGTTCATATCCTTTTCCTTGTATGCACGCGATTGCGCAGGATCATTCTGGCGAGGTTATGGCCAAAAAAAATGATACAAATCATTCCGTAAGGCGGTGTCTGGCCGAAAAAGGTAAAAGTGTGAACGGTGACGCTACGAAAGTGATCGGCTTAACAATGTGGTGTAAATGTCTGGTTTGACCACGCATTATTGCGTTTCAAAGTTGTTAAATTTTATCCGTTGTTCTAGAAACAAAATGTAACATCTCACTGTTTCACAACAACGGATAACCATTATGAACAACTCAGGGAAATACCTTATATGGGCAGGGCTCTCCGTTGTGGGAGCCTTTGCCCTGGGCTACATCGCCCTCAACCGGGGGGAGCAGATCAATGCGCTCTGGATCGTGGTCGCCTCCGTCTGCATTTATCTGATCGCATACCGTTTTTATGGCCGTTATATCGCGAAGACGGTACTGGGCGTAGACGGCACGCGCATGACGCCGGCCGTGCGTCATAACGATGGTCTGGACTACGTGCCGACCGATAAAAAAGTGCTGTTCGGTCACCATTTCGCGGCGATTGCCGGGGCAGGCCCGCTGGTGGGGCCGGTACTGGCCGCGCAGATGGGCTACCTGCCGGGGATGATCTGGATCCTCGCGGGGGTGGTGCTGGCGGGCGCGGTGCAGGACTTCATGGTGCTGTTCGTCTCCACCCGTCGCGACGGTCGTTCGCTGGGTGAGCTGGTGAAAGAGGAGATGGGGGCAACTGCCGGGGTGATTGCGCTGGTGGCGACCTTTATGATCATGGTCATCATCCTCGCGGTACTGGCGATGATTGTGGTGAAAGCCTTGACCCACAGCCCGTGGGGAACCTATACCGTCGCCTTCACCATTCCGCTGGCGCTGTTCATGGGGATCTACATCCGCTATCTGCGTCCGGGACGCATTGGTGAAGTTTCAGTCATTGGCCTGGTGTTCCTGGTGTTTGCTATTATCTCCGGCGGCTGGGTGGCGGAAAGCCCGACCTGGGCACCGTTCTTCGACTTCACCGGCGTGCAGCTGACCTGGATGCTGGTGGGCTACGGCTTCGTGGCGGCGGTGCTGCCGGTATGGCTCCTGCTGGCCCCGCGTGACTACCTCTCTACGTTCCTGAAAATTGGTACCATCGTCGGGCTGGCGATCGGCATTCTGATTATGCGCCCGACCCTGACCATGCCTGCCCTGACCAAATTCATTGACGGCACCGGCCCGGTCTGGACCGGCAATCTGTTCCCGTTCCTGTTTATCACCATCGCCTGTGGGGCAGTGTCTGGCTTCCATGCGCTTATCGCCTCCGGGACCACGCCGAAGATGCTGGCGAATGAAAATCAGGCCTGCCTGATTGGCTATGGCGGCATGCTGATGGAATCCTTCGTGGCGATTATGGCGCTGGTCTCGGCCTGTATTATCGACCCGGGCGTGTACTTCGCGATGAACAGCCCGATGGCGGTACTGGCCCCGGCCGGCACTGTTGACGTGGTCGCCTCTGCTGCGCAGGTGGTGAGCGGCTGGGGCTTTGCGATCACCCCTGATACGTTGACGCATATCGCTAACGAGGTCGGCGAGCAGTCGATTATCTCCCGTGCGGGCGGGGCGCCGACGCTGGCGGTGGGTATGGCCTACATCCTGCACGGTGCGCTGGGCGGGCTGATGGATGTCTCGTTCTGGTATCACTTCGCCATTCTGTTCGAGGCGCTGTTTATCCTAACGGCGGTGGATGCCGGTACGCGCGCGGCGCGCTTTATGTTGCAGGATCTGCTGGGGGTGATCTCCCCGAATCTGAAACGTACCGATTCACTCCCGGCTAACCTGCTGGCGACGGCACTGTGCGTGCTGGCGTGGGGCTACTTCCTGCATCAGGGCGTGGTCGATCCGCTGGGCGGGATTAACACCCTGTGGCCGCTGTTCGGTATCGCCAACCAGATGCTGGCGGGCATGGCGCTGATGCTTTGTGCCGTAGTCCTGTTCAAGATGAAGCGCCAGCGTTACGCATGGGTGGCGCTGGTGCCAACGGCGTGGCTGCTGATCTGTACCCTGACAGCAGGCTGGCAGAAAGCCTTCAGCCCGGACAACAAGGTGGGCTTCCTGGCCATTGCCAACAAGTTCCAGGCGATGATCGACAGCGGCAAGATCCCGGCGCAGTACACCGAATCTCAGCTGTCCCAGCTGGTGTTTAACAACCGCCTGGACGCCGGGCTGACCATCTTCTTTATGGTGGTGGTTGTGGTGCTGGCGTTGTATTCTCTGAAAACCGCGCTGGCGGCGTTGAAAGTCGACACGCCAACGGCGAAAGAGACGCCGTATGAGCCAATGCCTGAGAACCTGGACGAGATTGTCACCCAGGCGAAAGGGGCGCATTAACCCGTGTGCCGGGTGGCGGCTTCGCCTTACCCGGCCTACATTTCTTATCCTCCCTCTCCCTCCGGGAGAGGGCCGGGGTGAGGGAAACAAACGAGAAACTGATTATGTTCGACACCCTTTCCAAAGCAGGTAAATACCTGGGCCAGGCCGCTAAAATGATGATTGGCGTGCCGGATTACGACAACTACGTCGAGCATATGCGCGTCAACCACCCGGATCAGACGCCAATGACCTACGAAGAATTTTTCCGCGACCGCCAGGACGCCCGTTACGGCGGTAAGGGCGGGGCGAAGTGCTGTTAACCCTCTTTCGGTAAATAGAGGCTGATTTGCTCCTGCTTGCAGCCATAAATTGCCGCCAGCTTTTCGCGTGTGCGCTTTTGCGGACGGGAGTCCAGCGCTTCCAGCTGTGATACAGCGGACTGGCTGATGCCGAGTTTTTCCGCCACCTCCTGCTGGGATAGCCCGCGCAGGATACGCCACGCGGCCTGCAGGCTGACGTTCTCGCTATGCATGATGTCGCACACTTCACCCGGTAAACCTACGTTATCGTAGATGTCTGATTCGTAAGGGATGTCTTCCCAGTCGTTTTCATCATCGTCATCATACTCAAGCATGGCTAAACGCATGCGAAAATATTCACCGTAGGGTATGACAACATACTGTTTTTTTCCTTCTTCATCCTTGATGAACTGAATAGTCATATTCCGTATGCTCCTCATGAAGGTAGGTAGTGGTTGTCCGGCGTTTTACTGCCACTACGTAGCAGATATCACCCGGCGGGTCTCCGAAGGTGTAAATGACCCTGTAATCACCTAATCGCAACCTGTAGTGGTTTTCGGGAGAAGATAATTTCTTGATATCCGCGACAGGTGATGTTTTATCGTCCATCTTCTCCAGCCTGAATTTAATGCGGTTCTGATATCGAGGATCGATTTTAGAAAACTGCTTCTCTGCTGTTTTAGACCAGACAATCTTCATCCGTACCTCCACTGTACGCCCACACAAAACATAAGGAAATAATAAGACTATTAGATAAATTCCGAATTTCTTATGGGGTACTGTAGAGCGGAGAAAAACCGCGAGAAAGCGGCAAAACGCGAATCGTCGAGGCGACTCGAACAGGCCTCTGCCGGGCGACAGAGGCATACAGTAAATTTGCGATCAGGCGTTCAGACCGCCGTCCACATCCAGACCGGTGCCGGAAATTTGCCCCGCAGCCGGGCTGGCGAGGAAGGTGACCGCCGCTGCGATATCCTCCGGCTGGCCGTAATGACCAAGCGCGATCATCCGGCGCTGGGCTTCCGCCTGCTCGCCGTCTTCCGGGTTCATATCGCTGTTGGTCGGGCCGGGATGAACCAGGTTGACGGTAATGCCGCGCGGGCCTAAATCGCGGGCCAGACCCCGGGTAAGGGAGTTTAGGGCCGATTTGGTCATCGAGTAGACGGCGATCCCCGGCTGCGCCACGCGGTTCGCCAGACAGCTGCCGATGTTGATGATGCGTCCGCCGTCAGACATATGCACCAGCGCTTCCTGAATGGCGATCACCACGCCGCGGATATTGACGTTGATCAGAGCGTCGATGTCCGCCAGGGTCATGGACTCCAGCGGGCCGCCGCGTGCAATCCCGGCGTTATTGACCAGAATATCCAGCCCGCCGAGGGAGCGCGCCGCCTGCGTGACCGCATCCTGAATCGCCTGCGCGCTGGCGCTGTCGGCCTGAATCGCCTCGCCGTGTCGCCCCAGCGCGTTGATTTCATCGACGACCTGCTGGGCTTTATCGACGGATTTTTCGTAGGTGATAACCACATCGGCACCGGCGCGTGCCAGCGACAGCGCAATCGCCCGACCCAGCCCACGACTGGCGCCGGTGACCAGCGCCTTTTTACCTGTTAAATCGATCTGCATGATGACCTCGTTGTAAGAGTGGAGAGAATCATCATTAGGTATAGCCCGTCGGCGCGATTAACGGCTGAAGGATTCCACCTTCTCAAACGCGGCGCGCAGAACGTCAGGGCTTAACGTAATCGGTAAAAAGTGAATCGACTCCACCGGGCGCAGGGTGTGAGCAATGACCTTGTCCAGCTCGTCGCGGTTATGGATATCGACCTCCAGCGCGCGAAGCGTGGTCGGCAGGTTAAAACGCTGGTATGCCGCCACCAGCTGCGCCAGCACGTCCTCCTGACCGAGCAGGGCGCTCTGCACCAGAATGCCGTAGGCCACCTTGGTGCCGTGGAGGTATTTTTCCGTCTGCGGCAGCACGGTTAAGCCGTTGTGCACCGCATGTGCCGCCGCCACACGGGTATAGCGTTCGCCCAGACCGCCGACCATACCGCCACCGGCGATAACGGCGTCCACCACGTCCCGAAACGCCTGCGTCTGGTCGCCGCGCTGCTGGTCGGCCAGCGCCTCTTCGCTGCGCTCCAGCAGCACGTCGCGGATCGCCAGCGCACCGTTCAGGCCAAGACGCACGGTCAGCGGCAGGTTTTCCGGTTCAGGGGCGAGTACCGCCGCTTCGTACCACTTCGCCAGCGTATCGCCGATGCCTGCCAACAGGTATTCCGCCGGGGCGTTAAGGATGATTTGCGGCTCCACCAGCACCAGATAGTTGGCGTCGTCAAAAATCTCAAACTGTAGCGCCTGCCCGGCATCGTTGTACCACACGGAGAGCGGGGTCCACGCCGCGCAGGTGGCGGCGATGGTGGGAATGCCCACGAACGGCACGCCCAGACGACGCGCCACGGCCTTGACGGTATCCATTACCGCACCGCCGCCCACGCCAATCACCACGCTGGCTTCACCACCCGACGCGTTCACCAGATGAGTGACGTCACGCTCGCTGCAATGGCCCTTAAACAGCAGATGTTTTGCCCCCGTCGCGTTAAAACTCTCCGGCAGATAAGGGCGTGCGCCCTCGATAGCCCGCTCGCCGTAGATCCACACCGCGCGGGAAAGCTGTTCCGGAGTAAAGAAATCATCCAGGTGCGCAAGGCTTCCCGGATGAGAGAAGTAGTTCGCCGGGCCGGGCACGACGCGGATATCGGTGTTGCTCATGAAGTTGTCCTTTTTTAGCAAGCGCTAACCCGATGTTATGTCTGGACATCCGGATGGCTAATAATATTTCGCTTTATCTTATGCCTTTTCCGTCGTTGTCAGTCAACCGGAGCTGTGAAAAATTCGCTAAATCAGAAGAGTAATGAAGGATTTACGCGGATGGTTTCCAGTCGCCTTGAGATGCGCGGTATCAGCCTGGCCTTTTCCGGCTTTCAGGCCCTGTCGCGCGTGGATTTCACCCTGAATGGCGGGTCGGTGCATGCGCTGACCGGCGCCAACGGCGCGGGAAAATCGACGTTGATGGCGGTGCTGTGTGGGACGCACGATCGTTATGAAGGCGAAATCTGCATTAACAACCAGCAGGTAAGCATCCGCGAGCCGCTGGACGCCAAACGGCTGGGTATCCACCTTGTGCAGCAGGAGGTGGACGTGGCGCTGATCCCCGGGCTGAGCATTGCGGAGAACATTATGCTCGACCAGCTGGCGCAGCCGGGACACCGCTACAGCTGGCGCGCGATTCGTCAGCAGGCGCGGCAGGCGCTGGCGCAGCTGGATGTTTCGCTGGACGTTCGCCGTTCCATCGACAGCTGCACGCTGGCTGAAAAGCAGCAGATTTTGCTGGCGCGGGCGCTCTCGCACCACTGCCGTTTTCTCATTCTTGATGAGCCCACCGCGCCGCTGGACGCGCAAGAAAGCGAGCGTCTGTTTGCGGTAGTAAGACGTCTGCAACAGCAGGGCATTGGCGTGGTGTTTATTTCTCACCGCATTCACGAGCTGAAGGCCATCTGCGACACCCTGACGGTGCTGCGCGACGGCAGGCTGATTGAGTCCGGCCCGATGGCGGATCTGAGCGGAGAGGAGATCGTCGAGAAGATGCTCGGCCACGAGCTGAGCGATATCTATCCGCCCCCGCGACCGCCGCACGGTGAAGAGATGCTGCTGCGGGTGGAAGGCCTGCACGACGACGCGCTGCTGAAAGATATCTCCCTGCATCTGCGCAAAGGTGAAATCCTCGGCATTGCCGGGCTGGCGGGGGCGGGGAAAACGGAACTCTGCAAGGCGCTGTTTGGCGCCAGCAAAAGCCGCGTGGCGCGCGGCGAGCTGAACCATCAGGCCTGGAAACCGCGCGATCCGGCAGACTCGGTGCTACGCGGTCTGGCGCTGGTGCCGGAGGAGCGGCGCAAAGAGGGCATTTTTATCGACGAGCCGGTGAGCATGAACCTTGCCGTGTGCGCCGATAACAGTTTCTCGCGCTGGAGCCTGTTTGGTCATCGTCAGGCGTGGCGCTGGGCGGAAGAGGTGATTGCCCGCGTCGGCGTGCGCACGCGCGGGCCGGGGCAGGTGCTGCGTCGGCTTTCCGGCGGTAACCAGCAGAAGGTCGCCATCGGGAAATGGCTGCGCAATGACGCCAGCGTGCTGATATTCGACGAGCCGACCAAAGGCGTGGACGTGAAGGCCAAAACCGATCTGTTTCAGCTGATCGACGGCCTGGCGCGCGAGGGCAAAGGGGTGATTTACGCCTCGGGTGAATTTGCCGAGCTGGTCGGTCTGTGCGACCGCATCTGCGTGCTGTGGGACGGGCGCATCGTGGCGGAAATCGCCGGGGCAGAGGCCCGGGAAGAGACACTACTTTATTATTCAACCGGAGGAACGGCGTCGTGAGCAAGGCCCTTTCAGTGACCACGGCGGCGTCTGGCCGTCAGCAGATTTTCGATTTTCTTTATAAGTGGGGCATGCTGCTGACCGTCGTCGCGCTGGTGGCGGTGTTTGGCCTGGCGTCGGACAGCTTCCTCGACCCGAACAACATCATCAACATTCTGCGCTCGATTGCCATCGTGACGGTGATTGCCGTTGGCGTCTCTATTTCGCTGACCGTCGGCGGGTTCGATCTCTCCGTGGGATCTACCGCGTCGCTGGCGAACGCGCTGGTGATTTCGCTTTTCGTCTGGCACGGCTTTGGCACCACCGAGTCGATTCTGCTGACCCTCGCGCTCTGTACGCTGGTCGGCCTGTTTAACGCCTTTCTGATCGTCATCCTGCGCATTCCGGACATGCTCGCGACCCTTGCCAGCCTGTTTGTCATTCAGGGTGTGGCGATGACCTACAGCTACGGCGGGTCGATTACCGAGAACATGGTACTGCCGAGCGGCGACATGGCGGAAGGGACCATTCCGGCGGCGTTTGGCCTGCTGGGGCAGGTGCCGACCATTGTGATCGTCATGCTGGTGGTGACGATTCTGGCACAGCTGGGCCTGTCGCTGACCACCCATGGACGCCGGATGTACGCCATTGGCGGCAACCCCGAAGCCGCGCGCCTCTCCGGCATTCGCACCACCCGCTACAAAGTGGCAGCCTACGTGATTGCCTCTCTGCTGGCGGGGCTGGGCGGCATTCTGCTGGCCTCGCGTATTGGTTCATCGCAGGTGAATGCGGGCGGCGGCTACCTGATGGACGCGGTGGCGGCGGCGTGGATCGGCTTCTCGCTGGCCGGATCCGGCAAGCCGAACGCGCTGGGTACGCTGGTGGGGGCGGTGATCCTCGGCGTGCTGTCGAACGGGCTGGTGATGCTCTCCGTGCCGTATTACGCCATGGACATTATAAAAGGGCTGGTGCTCGCGGTAGCGCTGGCGATTACCTACATACAAAAACGCTGACAACACAACGGGATAATAAATGAAAAAGATTGCGCTCTCTTTGGTAGCTCTTGGGTTACTCACTTCTCTGCCGGGCCTGGCGGCTACCCCCGCGCCGGTTCCGACCGCCATTGCCAGCCATGACGGCCCGATCCGCATCGCGGTGATCCGCAACCTGGGCTCGGACGACAACACCACGCAGTTTGTTGCCGGGGCGATTCAGGAAGGGAAAAAGCTCGGCTTTAAGGTCAGCACCTTTTTAAGTAACGGGGACGACGCCAAATTCCAGGATTTCGTTAACCAGGCCATCAGCCAGAAATACGACGGGATTATTCTCTCTCAGGGGCGCGATCCGTACTCCACCGCGCTGGTGAAGAAGGCGGTGGATGCCGGGATCAAAGTTTCGGTGTTTGATACCGCTGTGAACGGCGAGATCCCGGGCGTAACCGTTACCCAGCAGGACGATGCCTCCCTGACCAACCTCTCTTTCGGCCAGCTGGCGAAAGATTTCAACGGCAAGGCCAATATCGTCAAGCTATGGGTCGCGGGCTTCCCGCCGATGGAGCGCCGTCAGGCGGCCTACAAAGAACTGCAAAAGCAGTACCCGGAGATTAAAGAGCTGGAGTCCATCGGCGCGGTCTCCTCTGACGTGCAGGGCGACACTGCCAACAAGGTGGGCGCGATCCTCGCGAAATACCCGAAAGGTAAAATCGATGCCATCTGGGGTACCTGGGATGCCTTCAGCCAGGGCGCGTATAAGGCGCTGAAAGAGAACGGCCGAACCGAGATCAAACTCTACAGCATCGACATCTCCAACCAGGATTTACAGCTGATGCGCGAGCCGGGTAGCCCTTGGGCAGTGAGCGTGGCGGTGGATCCGAAGCTGATTGGCGCGACCAACGTACGCCTGATTGCCAATAAGATTGCCGGAGAAGCGACGCCTGCCACTTACGATTTCAAGGCGGCGGCCATTCCGCAGGCGCTGCTGACCGCCCAGCCGGGCGCGGTGAACGTGGCGTCTCTGGGGAAAATCATTCCGGGCTGGGGCCAGACGGAAGATTTTGTTGCGCCGTGGTTTGCGACGCTGGAAGGCAGGTCAAAATAATGGCCGGTGGCGCTTCGCTTACCGGGCCTACGGTGTTGTAGGCCGGATAAGGCGCAGCCGCCATCCGGCGAAAGGACTTATACATGTCTGCATTACCTCAACCCGAATACAGCCGCAATATGCGGCTGATTGGCCATAGCGATCAGGGCGGTCGCCCGGACGGCGTGCAGCTGATGGTACACCGCGGTTTCGCCTATATCGGCCATATGGTGTCGCAGGGCTTTTCGATAGTGGATGTGCGCGACCCGAAAAAACCAAAAGCCGCAGGATACGTGCCTGCGCCGCCGGGTACCTGGAATGTGCATCTCCAGGCGCATGACGACCTGCTGCTGGTGATCAACGCCCGGGATCTGTTTGCCGATGCGCGTTTTGCCGACGAGAAGGTCTACTACACCCGCCAGGTGGGGGAGACCGTCAGTGACGTGCAGGATAAAGGCTGGAGCGCCGGGCTTCGCGTCTTTGATATCTCCACACCGGACAGGCCACGCGAGATAGGCTTTTTATCGCTGAGCGGCATCGGCATTCACCGCATCTGGTACGTCGGTGGCCGCTGGGCGTATGTCTCAGCGCTGATAGACGGCTTTACCGACTACATCTTTCTGACCATCGATCTGGCGGACCCGCGCAAGCCTGAAGTGGCGGGACGCTGGTGGCTGCCGGGGATGAATCAGGCCGAAGGCGAACAGCCGAACTGGCCGGAAGGCAAACGCTACGCCCTGCACCATGCGATTATTGCAGGCGATACCGCGTACGGCAGCTGGCGCGACGGTGGCCTGACGCTGCTGGACGTGAAGGACCGCACCCGGCCTAAGCTCATTAGCCATCGTAACTGGAGCCCGCCGTTTGGCGGCGGGACGCACACCGCGCTTCCGCTGCCGGATCGCGACCTGCTGGTGGTGCTGGACGAGGCGGTGCTGGATAACCAGCAGGACGGCGAGAAGCTGATCTGGCTGTTTGATATCCGCGAGCCGTCGAACCCGGTGAGCATTTCTACCTTCCCGCAGCCGGATGAAACCGACTACGTGGCGAAAGGGGCGCATTTCGGCCCGCACAACCTGCACGAAAACCGGCCGGGGAGCTTTGTCAGCTCAACGCTGATCTTCGCGACGTACCAGAACGCGGGCGTGCGCGCGTATAACATTTCCAATCCGTATCGCCCGGTGGAAACGGGGGCGCTGGTGCCCGCGGCGCCGGAAAAGATGATGGATACGCGGCCCAATCGCCCGCAGGTGATCCAGTCGTGCGACGTGTTTGTGGATGCGCAGGGGATTATTTACAGCACGGATTATAACGGTGGGATGTCGGTGATTGAGTATTTAGGATGAGTTTTTGCCGGGTGGCGGCTTCGCCTTACCCGGCCTACATTTTGCACCCGTAGGCCCGGTAAGCGCAGCGCCACCGGGCAAACGTTCTCAACTGTACTGCCGCACTCGCGCGACCAGCTCTTCCGCGCTGTCGATGCGGTCAGCAATCACAATCAGCGCCTTGCCGAGGGATATCGCGTGGCGCAGGCATTCGTGACGCATCGCTTCATCCTGAATGGTGTCGATATCCGCCACATGGGAAAGCCCGACGCTGCGGCGAATCAGCTCGGTGCCGCAGAATCCGATGGCATCGTGCCAGACCTTTTTCAGGAACGCAGAGGCATAGCCCGGCGCGCTGAGCGCGGCGTCGCGCGTTTTCTCGTTCGCCAGCGCCTGGAAGCGCTCCGCGAAGGTGTTCCACAGTTCCTGAATATCGGTCAGGCGCTGCTCGCGCGCGGCGGCGGCATCGCGAATGCCCAGATGCCCCGGCAGGCCGCAGAAGTTCAGCAGCAGGTTGCCGATGGCAGTGCCAACGTCAAAGCCAATCGGGCCAAAGTAGCCGAACTCGGCGTCGATGGCCTTCAGGCTGCCGTCGGCCACAAAAATTGAGCCGCTGTGAATGTCCCCATGCAGCAGGGCTTCGGCATGCGAAAAGAAGCGGTGCTTCAGGGAGGCCACAGCGATTTTAAGCTGGGCGTCGTCGCGCAGGGCGGCAACATCGTTCTCCAGATCGGCCGGGTAGCTGTTGCGCGCGTGGATCTGGTACGGATCGTTAAAGAACAGATCTTCGGTGATCTCGCACATCTCCGGGTTGATGAATTTTGCCACCTGCGCTTTTTTCTCGTGCGGATGCAGATAAAAATCGCTGGTGTGGAACAGGGTGTGAGCCAGATATTCACCCAGCTGCCGCGCCGCCTGCGGGTAGTAAATGTTGTTAATCAGCTCGCCGCGCCAGATGCGATGGCTGGAGAGATCTTCCATCACCATCACCGCCAGTTCCGGGTCAAAGTGGTGGATTTTCACCGTGTGCTCAGGGCTGTGCTTGTAATGCTCGACCAGGGTTTGCGCCTCCAGGCGAGCGCGATCCAGCGTCAGCGGCCAGGACTCGCCGACGCAGCGCACATAGGGCAGCGCCTGCTTAACGACGATGCGGCTCACCCCCGCGCTATCGAATATTTTAAAGACCAGGTTGAGGTTGCCGTCGCCGATTTCCTGCGCCTCCACCAGCGATGACGGATCGTCAAGTCCGCCAAACTGCCTGGCATACTCCACGGCGTCCTGAGCGGTAAAGGTACGGTATTGCGACATGGCCTGCTCCTCAGTTTTGCTAATTAAGACATGTAGACGTCTATACATCTGGATTTCATCCTGACACAATGTGCTACAACAACGCAACAGGGAATTAACGACATGCAGACATTACAGACGACCAGCCTGCGGGTGGCGAATAATCAGCTCTATATTCTCGACCAGCAGGCGCTTCCGCAGGAGAAACGCTGGCTGAATGCCTCGACGGTGGAGGCTCTGGTTGGGCATATCCACGCTCTGCGCGTGCGTGGCGCGCCGTTAATTGGTCTCTCTGCAAGCCTGCTGCTGGCGCTGTTAGCGGAAAGCGGTAAAAGCCGCGACGAGCTGGCGGCGGCGCTGGAGACCCTGCGTGCCTCCCGCCCGACGGCGGTGAACCTGATGAACAATCTCGACCGCATGAAGATTGCGCTGTGGCAGGAAGCGTTCGTTCCGGCGCTGGTGGCTGAAGCGCTGCGCCTGATTAATGAAGACAAACGGCTTTGCGACGCGATTGCGAAAGCGGGTAGCGCGCTGGTGAAGCCCGGCAGCCGCCTGCTGACCCACTGCAATACCGGCGGGCTGGCAACGGCGGGCGTCGGGACGGCGCTGGGTGTGATTGCCCGCGCGCATCAGGCAGGGAATGTCAGCAACGTCTGGGTGGATGAAACCCGTCCGCTGTTGCAGGGCGGCAGGCTGACCGCATGGGAGCTGGGCGAGCTGGGCGTGCCTTATCAGCTGATTACTGACTCCATGGCCGCCAGCCTGATGGCAAAAGGGCAGGTGGATGCCGTGTGGGTGGGGGCAGACCGCATTGCCGCCAACGGCGACGTGGCGAACAAAATCGGCACCTATTCCCTGGCGGTGCTGGCGAAGTTCCACGGTATTCCGTTCTACGTCGCCGCCCCGCAAACGACCCTCGACCGGGACTGCCCGAACGGTGACGCGATCCCGATTGAGCAGCGCGCGGCCAGCGAAGTGACGGGCGTGGCGGGAAGCTTTGGCGCGGTGCAGTGGGCGCCGCAAGAGGCGCAGGTCTATAACCCGGCGTTTGACGTTACCCCCGCCTCGCTGATTAGCGGCTGGGTGCTGGATACGGGCGTGGTCACCCCTGAAGAGGTAGCGAAAGGGAAATTCGCCTGAGTGGGACTATCCTTGTAAGGGGTTCCCTTTAGAGGACGTTATCGTGACGCTCGATCCTGAAACAGACTTAAAACTGGAACGCGTGGTGGATGCACCGCGCGACCTGCTGTGGCTCTGCTGGACCACACCGGAGCACATCAAAAACTTCTTCATTCCTGCTCCCCATAAGGTGACTGAATGCGACCTCGATCTGCGCGTGGGTGGGCGATTCAATACCGTGTTTGAGGTGGACGGGCAGCGGATGGATAACCGGGGCGTATTTCTTGAAATCGATCCGGGGAACAAGCTGGTCTTTACCGATGGCTATACTGAGGGCTGGAAGCCGGCTGAAACGCCGTTTATGACGGCGATCCTGCTGCTGGAAGATGTGGGGGAGGGCAAGACCCGCTACACGGCGATAGCGCGTCACCCAACGAAGGAAATCCGCGAGCAGCATGAACAGATGGGCTTCCACGAAGGGTGGGGCGTGGTGTTGGATCAGCTGGTGGGGTATGTGAAAGGGCTAAAACGGTAGTGCTCTAAGACCCCCTCTCCCTTGAGGGAGAGGGCTGGGGTGAGGGGGGAGAATTCATTGATTATGTTGAAGACAGATTTCTCTTTTTGGTATTCCTCATCTGACGAAATACTCGCTCTCCCTTTTCATCAAAGTATCTTTCCGGCCATATCACATCGGGTGGAATGTCTGGCGCCTGAGCGGTAAGCAGTTCACCTTTGGGCCATGGTCGGGTAAGCGCATTTGCCAGTGTGGATGAGGAAAGGCCAGCCTTTCTGGACAACGCAGCCAGGCTTGTTCCATGTTTCTTTAGTGCAGCGATAATATCGGCCGGGGGCCAGTTCTGATGCTGCATTGTGTCCTCCTTACATGTGTTCGTTACGTGCTCAATTATCCTATTTTGGGATAAGAAGGCAACGGGAGGATATTCGATTTCAGGATATTTGTATGGAATCGGAACAATGGCTTCAGTTTACTCGGATGAATACCAGCGTGTTATCAATGCGTTGAAGAAAGCGCGTAAAGAGAAGGGGATGACTCAGGCGCAGCTTGCGGAGGCACTGGGAAAACCACAATCGTTTATTGCTAAAGTGGAAAACGGTGAGCGTAGGTTGGACGTGGTGGAGTTTGTGCATCTGGCGAGGCTGGTTGGCGCAGATGTGCAGAGGATTATCGCCAGTATTTAATTAATGCCTGAGTATGGAACTGACCCCCTGAGCCGTATGTTCCCCTCACCCTAACCCTCTCCCCAGAGGGGCGAGGGGATAGCACGGTGTGCGGGGTAGGGAGAAAAGATCAGGCCAGGCGTGGATACGCATCCGCGATTGCATCGCCCGTAAACTGGGCAACCCAGCCTTCCGGATTGTCGAAAATACGAATGGCGGTAAAGTTCGGCTCTGAACCCATGTCAAACCAATGCGGCGTGCCTGCGGGTACGGAAATCAGGTCGTTTTTCTCGCACAGCACCTGATACACCTCATCGCCGATGTGCAGGCAGAACAAGCCCGCGCCTTCCACAAAAAAGCGCACTTCGTCTTCGCCGTGGGTGTGTTCGTTCAGAAACTTCGCGCGCAGCGCCTCTTTCTGCGGATTGTCGGCGCGCAGGCTAATCACGTCCCAGCTCTGGTAACCTTTCTCTGCCACCAGCTTGTCGATTGCATGCTGATACGCCTCAATCACGGCTTCAGGCGCGGGATCCTGCCCTAAATCACGGTCTGCCGCCCAGCGTTCAAACCGCACGCCTTTCGCGTTGAGCTGTCGGGCGATCTCGGCGGCGTCGGTGCTGTGCCACAGGTGATGACTGGCGTCTTTATCGGAATAAATGGTCAATGCGCTCATGAAGGGATCTGCTCCGGGTTAATCTCGTCAAACTGGTGGATCTGATGGTGATGGCTTGCGCCGTCATCTTCACCGCGTATCAGTTGCAGGGTGCGAAAACCCGCCTGTTCAGCCGCGTCCAGCTCCTGATGAATATCTGACAGGAACAGGATCTGCGACGGGGCGATGCCCGTTTGCGCCGCAATATTTTGATAAGACTGCACCTCACGCTTGGCGCCGATGCGGGTATCAAAATAGCCGCTGAACAGATGAGTAATATCACCTTCGTCGCTGTAGCCAAATAACAGTTTCTGCGCGGCGACGGAGCCAGAGGAATAAACATAGAGATCAATCCCTTGTGCCTTCCATTTTTCCAGCGCGGGCAGTACATCAGGGTAGAGATGGCCGGTAAAGTCACCGTTGATGTAACCGTCCTGCCAGATGATGCCTTGCAGGGCTTTGAGCGCCGTCGATTTGCGGTCTTCATCCATAAAGGTAAACAGCACGTTGATGAGATCGCTGACGCTGGCATGCGGAGTGCTGATTTCATCGCGCAGGTTGTCCAGAATCGATTTGACCGGCTCGGCGTACTGCTGCGCGGTCACAAAGGCCGCCAGCCGCTCACGCGCGTAGGGGAACAAAACATCATGGACAAAACGGATATCGCTGGTGGTCCCTTCAATATCCGTCACAATCGCGCGAATCATACTCTCTCCCATTGTCGTAAACGCATTTCGCATTCAAATAAGAATTCTAAACCTTCCAGATGACGGCGGGCTTCGGCCACGTCGCGTCCCCAGCAGGTTAAGCCATGACCGCGCAGAAGAAAACCATAATTAAGCGGGCGTTCCTGCGCGTAATGGGCGATTCGAGAGGCGAGGGCGTCGATGTCCTGGTCATTATCAAACACCGGGATGGCCACCGTATCCCGATGCGTGGTCTGTCCGGTAAGGGATTTTTGCATCTCGAAGCCGGAGATCTTCAGCTCGGTCTCGTTGACCAGCCGCGACAGCACCGTGGCATTGACGGTGTGAACGTGCAGGACGGCGTTAGCCTCGGGGAACAGGCGGTAGATGAGGGTATGCAGCCCGGTCTCTGCCGACGGTTTACGGCCAGAAGGCGCACGGTTGGTGGCGATTTCAACCTGTAGAAAATCGGCGGTGGTCAGGCTGCCTTTGTCTTTTCCGGATTCGCTCAGCCAGCACAGATGTTCATCCTGACGCACGGACATATTGCCGCCGGTAGCGGGCGCCCAGCCTTTAGCGCCAATCCAGCGGCAGGCCTCGACCAGGTGTGTGAGTTGCAGGTTGTCTGTCATTTCCTTTTACCCTCTCGGTCAGGAATATTTATATCATTTAGACGTCTAAGCGTCTTGATTGCCAGAGACTAACATCGTGTTATAGTGTCAGCAACATAAGTATTACAGGCAGGCACACTACAATGAGCAATAACCCGTTGATCCCGCAGAGTAAACTTCCGAATCTCGGCACGACGATTTTTACGCAGATGAGCGCCCTGGCGCAGCAGCACAACGCCATTAACCTCTCACAAGGTTTCCCGGATTTTGACGGGCCGAAATATTTGCAGGAGCGTCTGGCGTACCACGTTGCGCAGGGAGCCAACCAGTATGCGCCGATGACCGGCGTGCAGGCGTTGCGTGAAGCCATTGCGGATAAAACGGCGGAGTTATACGGCCATAAGCCTGACGCGAACAGCGATATCACGGTAACCGCAGGGGCCACCGAAGCGCTGTATGCGGCGATAACCGCCCTGGTGCGTACGGGCGATGAGGTGATTTGTTTTGACCCGAGCTACGATAGCTACGCCCCGGCGATTGAACTGGCCGGTGGCGTGGTGAAACGCGTGGCGCTCCAGCCGCCGCATTTTCGTCCGGACTGGCAGGCGTTTGCCGCGCTGCTGAGCGATAAAACCCGGCTGGTGATCCTGAATACGCCACACAACCCATCGGCGACGGTGTGGCAGAAAAGCGATTTTGCCGCCCTGTGGCAGGCCATCGCCGAACGTGAAATCTATGTTCTGAGCGACGAGGTGTATGAGCACATCTGCTTTGCCGAAGAGGGTCATGCCAGCGTGCTGGCGCATCCGCAGCTTCGCGAGCGCGCAATCGCGGTATCATCATTTGGGAAAACCTACCATATGACCGGCTGGAAAGTAGGGTACTGCGTAGCGCCCGCCGCCATCAGCGCTGAGCTGCGTAAAGTGCACCAGTATTTGACGTTTGCCGTAAACACACCCGCCCAGCTGGCGCTGGCGGATATGCTGCGCGCTGAACCTGAACATTACCGGGATCTGCCAGCTTTTTACCGTGCGCGGCGGGATCGGTTTGTGACTGCCTTGAGCGAGAGTCGGCTGGAGATCCTGCCATGCGAAGGCACCTACTTCCTGCTGGCGGACTACAGTGCGATTTCCGATCTGGATGATGTCAGTTTTTGCCAGTGGCTGACGAAAGAGGTGGGCGTGGCGGCCATTCCGCTGTCGGTGTTCTGCGCCGATCCCTTCCCGCATAAACTGATTCGTCTTTGCTTTGCGAAGCAGGAGTCGACGCTGCTGGCAGCGGCTGCGCGCTTAAATTCGCTCTGACTATTTAACCGTCCAGGCTTCTGAAAAACGACGGTCCGCGAAGAGTTCCAGCAGACCGTTGATTTGCTTCAGTCGCAGCACTTCATCGCTGTCCATACCCAACTCCAGGCCAATTTTCTGCTCACTCCAGCCCATAAGCACCAGTTCTCGCACGATTTCTGACATGGCATTGATCTGGTGGCGTCCACGCGCGCGGTTGTGACGAATGGTTGCAGCCATGCGATCGAACTTTTCCTGGCGTGCTTTACGCAGGCAGGTAACAGGGAGGTAACCTTTAAGTTGACGCTTCAGAATAGCCCGATGACTGCCAAGCTCATGGCGATGGAATCCATCGACAATTTCATAGCTCTCAGGCGCATTTTCCGTCACAACGATAGGTTGTGTGAATCCATCCAGCTCCAGTGATTTGCTGAGTAACCGCTTCTCCGCCGGAGCGACATTATTTGGGTTGTAGTCATTGGCGGTGATGTCAGTCTGTTTTATCCACAATACGCAGTCGACGGGTTGATTATTAAAAGGGCTGATTTCGTGTAATGCCTGGCGAAAGGCATTAATAGCGCCGATTTTCTCTTCTTCAGAAAGGGCCTGCAGGTACGTCTGCATTTCTCTGATTATTTGCTGCTGCATAAAATCCCCCATTCCTTGCGTTTGGCTTTCACTCTTTCGCTGTAGCGTTGATAGTGTTTAGGTTTGTTTGGACTAAATGAGAGAGCCCGGCACCAGTAGTCATTGTTGAGTAAAACCTTGCAAATGCGTCGCCAGGAAGGGATATCTTTTGCGCCAATGTCACCCTCCTGCGTATCGGGAATATCCTCCAGGCCTCGCTTTTGATACCAGTGGAGATAAATTGCGATTTTATTTCGGTAATGTTCCGCCGTATTTTGCGGCATGCTGTCGAGTAGCAGCATGGCGTATTCGCGCCAGCCGAGATGGTCAGGTTTCAGGATCTTCCGGTGGCCATAAAAATGGTTATCGTGCCCGGCATAAATACCTCCACTTCGCACGCCGCAGGCGCGTTCACACATAGCCGCCCAGCGTTCGGGTTCAATGACATGATAGAGCCATAAGCCCTGACGCTGTTCCGGACCAAACGGTTCGCAGATGCGCATATAACGCGGCGGCACCCCCGCCTTGTACATCAGGTCGTATAACGGGTTATAGCAACATTTTGATTTCGCGAACCACGTCCAGATGTCGGCGGTTTTCCAGTCGTATAGTGGGTAGATATACCAGGCGTGCCCACCCGGGGCGACGGTCGTCCAGGGTTTATCGTCAGAAAAGCGCTGCTTACGCGCCGACGCGATAGCCAGAAAGCGGTTGTAAGATTCATCGGCGCGGATCCCTGCCATGACTGCGGCAGGACGTCTTTGCGCATACCATTCGGCAAACTCGCGCACGAAGGCTTCAAACGTCATTCCCTGCTGATAAAAATCGAAATAGTGATAATCGGTAATGGCATCTTCTGGTGGCTGGCGAACCCAGTTTGTTCCGGGTTCCCAGCACTGCCATTCAGGTTGAAACTGTGACAGGGCGTTCTGGGTCGTGAGCGGAAGCGCTACCCACCAGAACTGGTGGATAACATCCCGATAGAGCGTTTTCATAGCGTCAACATGCTGAATGGTCGACGAGAATTGCGCTTCCCAGTCCAGAAAGATGACGTCTATTTTTCGCTTTAATTGCCGTGCTTTCTGGGCAACAAGATGCAGCATCACGGTAGAATCTTTTCCACCGGAAAAGGAAACGCATACCTTGGGGAAATTGTTAAGCGTCCAGTGTATGCGTTCCGCAGAAGCGTCTAAAACATTTTCCTGTAAAGGGATTTTATAGTTCGACATGATTAATCGCGTCCTGCGTGTTAAATGTCTTGGTAAAATCAAAACGATATTATGGAATTATTTACCCTTAATTTCACGGAGTCATTTTTTTCGGTTCGCTTTAATTATATTCACCATGCAAATGTATTTTACGCAGACGGCGGAGAAACGCAGAGCTTATGCATTTTTTCAATGAATGTTGAAAAAACAGAGCTATTCAGTGATGAACGGCCGTAGAGCATATAGATCTTTAATTCAGGCAGCGCAAACGGTGGCTCAAGCCTTTTTAATTTCAAAGATTCTTTAAATGTTTCATAGATCGACACGGGGATATAGCCTAACAAATCAGATGAACTGACCATAGAGATGAGAGAGCTAAGGGAGTCGGTGCGAAAAGCAATATTTCTTTCCGGAAAAGCGTCATTGGCCCGACTCTGGAACTCTTTTACACCCGGATGAGCACTCTGGTAAAAAGTGAATTTCTCCTGGTATAGCGCGTCCACCGTAGCTGTGTCAGCGAGCCTTGGGTGGTCTGCTCTACAGATTAAGGCTATCGGCACCGTAGTGAAGTGGGTGCAGACCACAGAGCGATTGTGGATAGGTGCGATAGAGAAGATGAGATCGGCTTTACGATAGGCCAACAAATCTTCCGCTGATTCGGAGGAAATAAGCATATCTCTTTGTTCTATCTCATAATTCTCCTCAGATATTAAAAGCTTCAACGGTTCCAGCATCGAACCAGGAGACACCATTTGAGTGCAATAGATAACGAACTTTTTCTTGATGTCCGAGTGATGCATCATGTTGATCGTCTGCTCAAGCTGATTGAGATTTTTTTCCAGATGATGATGCAAGTTGGTACCTACCGTGGTGGGCGTAATTCCCTTCCCTGAACGGATAAACAGGGGGTCATCAAGCTGACCGCGCAGGCGTTGCAGCGACTGGCTGACGGCGGATGGTGTGATATAAAGCGTCTCGGCAGCCCTACTGATACTGAGATGTTGGTAAATGCATTCGAAGATAACTAACAGATTGAGATCGAATTTTTTTAGGTCGTAGAGGTTTGCCATGTTTCGTCCTGAGTGAGTTGAGTTTGCTGTCGTTATCACACCATGGAGTACGACAGAGTGTAGTTACCCTTTACAATCCGTGTGAATAACTCGCTTAATTTAAAATTTAAGTGATCTTAATATATCACGGCTTTGGATTATTGAAACATATCTTCAAGAGTTATTAAGATAATTTTATCTTTAAAGTGTGATTGAATTATTTGAATGACAAATGGCGTTTATATATAGCGTGAAACCCATAATGAAATTAAATTTATAATGTTTCAATGACCTGTTCGAATCTGCCTATCACAGCCATAGGCAGGACTATCCCTCTTATGCATTGCTCATTGCGCGCAGGGGTGCTGTAATCAAACCGCTGTTACGGCCTTGATACAAGGTATGTAGAGCGCAACGCAACGCCAGCTTCGGCTGGCACTGAATGTACCTGCGGGGAATTCAGGTATCAGGGCCGCCCGTTGAGGCGGCCTTTTTACTTTCAGGCTTTCCTGTAAAAGGTTCACCTTGCTGTCTTGTTGCTGTTGTAAGGTTTGGCTGATTGATTTGATAAAGCATACGCATTAGCCCCGATGAACAAAGTTGGTTACCTTACACCTCAACGAAAACACGGAGGAAGTACAGATGTCCTTGATTAACACCAAAATTAAACCTTTCAAAAACCAGGCGTTCAAAAACGGTGAGTTCATCGAAGTTACTGAGAAAGATACCGAAGGCCGCTGGAGCGTGTTCTTCTTCTATCCGGCTGACTTCACCTTCGTTTGCCCGACCGAACTGGGCGACGTGGCAGACCACTACGAAGAACTGCAAAAGCTGGGCGTAGACGTTTACTCTGTTTCTACCGATACCCACTTCACCCACAAAGCGTGGCACAGCAGCTCTGAAACTATCGCGAAAATCAAATACGCGATGATCGGCGACCCGACTGGCGCCCTGACCCGTAACTTCGACAACATGCGTGAAGATGAAGGCCTGGCTGACCGTGCGACCTTCGTTGTTGACCCGCAGGGCATTATCCAGGCTATCGAAGTTACCGCTGAAGGTATCGGCCGTGATGCATCTGACCTGCTGCGCAAAGTGAAGGCGGCTCAGTACGTTGCTTCTCACCCAGGCGAAGTGTGCCCGGCGAAATGGAAAGAAGGCGAAGCGACGCTGGCGCCATCTCTGGACCTGGTCGGCAAGATCTAAATTTCCGTCGTCTTTCACGCCATAGCTGCGTTGGCGTCGCCTGCTCACCCCGGTCACTTACTTCAGTAAGCTCCCGGGGATTCTCAGGCTAGCCGCCTTGCTCTGACGCGAAATACTCTGGAAATTGTTTCAGTCATGGGCGCACCCGCGCCCATTTCATTCCAGCACCATGATGCAAGTTGCATTCAGGCAGCCCGTATAAGGCGGCTTGCATGATGACGTTTTAAGAGAGGGAAGAATAATGCTCGACACTAACATGAAAACCCAGCTCAAGGCCTACCTTGAGAAACTGACCAAACCTGTTGAGCTGATTGCCACGCTGGACGACAGCGCGAAATCGGCAGAAATCAAAGCGCTGCTGACAGAGATTGCTGAGCTGTCGCCGAAAGTGACCATCAAAGAAGACAACACGCTGGCAGTCCGTAAGCCTTCTTTCCTGATCGCCAACCCAGGGTCTGACCAGGGGCCGCGTTTCGCGGGTTCTCCGCTGGGGCACGAATTTACGTCCCTGGTGCTGGCGCTGCTGTGGACCGGTGGTCATCCGTCAAAAGAAGCGCAGGCGCTGCTGGAGCAGATCCGCGATATCGACGGTGATTTTGAGTTTGAAACCTATTACTCGCTCTCCTGCCACAACTGCCCGGACGTGGTGCAGGCGCTGAACCTGATGTCAGTGCTCAACCCACGCATTAAGCACACGGCGATTGACGGCGGTACGTTCCAGAACGAAATCACCGAGCGCAACGTGATGGGCGTTCCGGCGGTTTACCTGAATGGTCAGGAGTTCGGCCAGGGGCGTATGACGCTGACCGAAATCGTCGCCAAAGTGGATACCGGCGCAGAAAAACGTGCGGCGGAAGAGTTGAACCAACGTGATGCGTACGACGTGCTGATTGTTGGCTCCGGCCCGGCGGGCGCGGCGGCAGCGGTTTACTCCGCACGTAAAGGGATCCGTACCGGTCTGATGGGCGAGCGTTTCGGTGGTCAGGTTCTGGATACCGTAGACATTGAAAACTACATTTCCGTGCCGAAAACCGAAGGCCAGAAGCTGGCCGGGGCGTTGAAAGCGCACGTCAGCGACTACGACGTGGATGTCATTGACAGCCAGAGCGCCAGCAAACTGGTTCCGGCAGCGGTCGAGGGTGGTTTGCACCAGATTGAAACGGCGTCCGGCGCGGTGCTGAAGGCGCGCAGCGTGATCATTGCCACTGGCGCGAAATGGCGCAACATGAACGTGCCGGGCGAAGATCAGTATCGCACCAAAGGCGTGACCTATTGCCCGCACTGTGACGGCCCGCTGTTCAAAGGTAAACGCGTAGCGGTGATCGGCGGCGGTAACTCCGGCGTGGAAGCGGCTATCGACCTGGCGGGGATTGTTGAACACGTTACCCTGCTGGAGTTCGCCCCTGAGATGAAAGCGGACCAGGTGTTACAGGATAAAGTACGTAGCCTGAATAACGTCGACATTGTGCTCAATGCCCAGACGACAGAAGTGAAAGGCGACGGCAGCAAAGTGACCGGTCTGGAATACCGTGACCGCGTGAGTGGCGATATCCACAGCGTAGCGCTGGCGGGGATCTTTGTTCAGATTGGCCTGCTGCCAAACACCACCTGGCTGGAAGGCGCAATTGAGCGCAACCGCATGGGCGAGATCATCATCGATGCGAAATGCGAAACCAGCGTGAAGGGCGTATTTGCGGCGGGCGACTGCACCACCGTGCCGTACAAGCAGATCATCATCGCTACCGGTGAAGGTGCGAAAGCCTCGCTGAGCTCGTTTGATTACCTGATCCGCACCAAAACTGCATAATAAAAGAAAGCAAGACGACACCTGCAATACAAGAGGCCACCAAAAGGTGGCCTCTTTTTTTATCTGACGACCATCACCGGAATGTGGGTGTGGCGGATCACGCTGGAGGCGTTCGACCCCAGCAGGTGCGTGGTAATAGACGGGTTGCGCGAACCAATCACCACCACGTCTGCGTTCAGCTCCGCGGCCAGTTCATTAACGGCGTCACGCACGCTACCGAACCGGACGTGGGTTTTTATGCGGGAAGGATCGATGCTGAAGTGCCCGACCATGGTTTGCAGGCGCGTCTCGGCTTCATGCTGTAAATGCTCTTCAAAACGACGCACATCAGCAGCGAAACGATGCAGGCTCAGGCTGGCAGAGCCCGGTAAAACATGCAGAAGATGAATAACTCCGTCCTGCTGCGCGAGAAATTCCGCGTGACGTACAGCCTTATCACTCAGTTCCATTTCGAAAACATCAACCGGCATAATGATTGTTTGATACATAACCGTTTCTCCTTGTTTATAAACGCTGAAATCATTCAACCACAAAATATAAAAGGTTTCTGTAATCCCGACAGCACTTTTTTATCTCGCCAGGATAAATCTCAAAACAGCCGGATTCCGGGGCAGATCCCGAGAGGTAGCTACCCTTTTATAAGCTTACCCACACCCTTTCGGAGGTTGCATGAAAGCTCTCACCTATCACGGTCCACATCATGTTCGGGTCGATAATGTCCCCGATCCGGGCATCGAACAGCCTGACGATATCATCCTGCGCGTAACAGCCACGGCGATCTGTGGTTCCGATTTGCATCTTTATCGCGGAAAAATTCCCAAGGTCCAGCACGGCGATATCTTGGGTCATGAATTTATGGGCGAGGTGGTGGAGTGCGGGAGCGAAGTGAAGAACGTGCAGAAAGGTGACCGGGTGGTGATCCCGTTTGTGATTGCCTGCGGTGACTGTTTCTTTTGCCAGATGCAACAGTACGCGGCCTGCGAAAACACGAACCGCGGGCAGGGCGCGGCGCTGAACAAAAAGCAAATTCCCGCCCCTGCCGCGCTGTTTGGCTACAGCCATCTTTACGGCGGCGTGCCGGGCGGACAGGCGGAGTATGTGCGCGTGCCGAAAGGCAACGTGGGGCCGTTTAAAGTGCCTCAGCTGCTGTCAGACGACAAAGCGCTTTTCCTGTCAGATATTCTGCCTACCGCCTGGCAGGCGGCGAAAAATGCGCAGATCCAGAAAGGCTCCAGCGTCGCCGTATTCGGGGCCGGGCCGGTGGGGTTGCTGACCATTGCCTGCGCGCGGCTTCTCGGCGCAGAGCAGATTTTTGTGGTTGACCATCATCCCTATCGACTGCGGTTTGCCCAGGAGCGCTACGGCGCGATCCCGATTAACTTTGATGACGATAACGACGCGGCGGAGAAAATCATTGAGCAAACGGCCGGGCAGCGCGGGGTGGATGCGGTGATTGATGCCGTCGGGTTTGAGGCCAAAGGCAGCACGACGGAAACGATCCTCAGTAACCTGAAAATTGAAGGCAGCAGCGGCAAAGCCCTGCGCCAGTGCATTGCTGCGGTGCGACGCGGCGGCGTGGTCAGCGTGCCGGGCGTGTACGCCGGTTTCATCCATGGCTTCCTGTTTGGCGATGCCTTCGATAAAGGGCTGAGCTTTAAGATGGGGCAGACGCACGTCCACGCCTGGCTGGGAGAGCTGCTGCCGCTTATCGAAAAAGGGTTGCTTACACCGGAAGATATTGTGACCCACTATATTCCGCTGGCTGATGCGGAGCGCGCCTATAAGATCTTCGAAAAACGGGAGGAGGAGTGCCGCAAGGTGATCCTGGTGCCTGGCGCAGACACCCCGGAGGCTGCGCAGCAGAAAGTGAAGGGACTGGTGAATGCCTTCCCCGGCGGCGTTGTGTGAGGTTTCGTCCCCACGGCACTACGACAGAGTAAACATGGATTAAGCGGTTTTTGTCCGATATAAGACAATCGGTGAATTTGCGGAAAGAGGATGCAGGTGCATCCTCTGTGCAAAGCGGGGTCGCTTGTTCAGAAGGGATTAACGCAGGTAATCGCCAGCGGCTTCGGGCTGGTAGAGCAGCTCAAGCACTTCCAGATGGGCTGAGGCGCCGCCCGGGAGTTCCCAGTGGATAGTATCGCCCGTGGGCAGTCCAAGCAGCGCCGCGCCCACGGGTGCCAGCACCGAAAGCTGCATGCTGCTGTCGGTCATCTGCGCCGGATAGACCAGCGTACGGGTGAGTTCCTCCCCGGTGGTCAGGTTGCGGAACTTCACCTGGCTGTTCATGGTGACCACATCATGCGGCATGGTCTCAGGCGTACACATTTGCGCCCGGTCTAGCTCTTCGTTCAGCGCATCGGCAACCGGCAGCGAGGCGAATTCTGGTTTCTCCAACAGTCGGTCAATACGTTCTGCGTCGAGTTCATTGATGATAATCGTAGGTCTGGACATTTTTACTCCATGTCGTTAATGCTGCGTGTAACGCAGAAACCAATCCAAAAGAAAACCCTCGCCGTCTGGCAGCGAGGGTTTAACTTATCTGATGATACTGTCTGAAACCCTAAGTTTGAAGTGATGAAGGTCACATTCGTGCGCCATATGAATTTTTGGCAATAAACCCGGCATCCCGATTCACGCTGAACGGAAATTTCGTTACGCTGGTAAAACTTAAACCGGGCAATGCGCGTTGCAGCCCCAGCGTAGAGAGAGCGATATGTACTTTTACCAACCGTCTCAGGGGCACGGCCTGCCGCACGACCCGCTGAACGCCATTATCGGTCCGCGTCCGATTGGCTGGATTTCATCCTGTGATAAGGCCGGTCAACTGAACCTTGCCCCGTACAGCTTCTTTAACTGCTTTAACTATCGCCCACCGATCATTGGTTTTTCCAGCAACGGCTGGAAGGATAGCGTGCGGAATATTACCGAAACGGAAGAGTTTGTCTGGAACCTCGCAACGCGCGAGCTGGCTGAGGCGATGAATGAAACCTCCGCCACACTCCCTCATGGCGAGGATGAATTTACCTTTGCCGGCCTGACGCCCGTAGCCAGCCAGCTTGTGCGCTCGCCGCGCGTGGCGGAAAGCCCGGTGAATTTCGAGTGTCGATTGTCACAGTGCATTCAGTTGACCGGCGCGGATGGGACACCGATTGATACCTGGCTGGTGCTCGGCGAAGTGGTGGGCGTCCATATCGCTGAGAGTTTGCTGGAAGAGGGGATTTACCAGACCGCGAAAGCGCAGCCCATTCTGCGTGCGGGTGGACCGTCCGCCTACTACGGCATCAGCGACAGCCATCGCTTCGATCTGGTACGCCCGGATGCGCGCAGGAACAATCAGTAACCAGCTTTATCGATAACAAACTGTTTGCCGCAGTTGCCCGGATGCGGCTGTGGCGCAAAGGTGCTGGCTGAGAGCGAGTTGTTAATGGTGCTGGATTTTAGCGAGATCTGCATCTCGGTCAGATAAGCCGGATTGCCATGGCAGGTAAGCTTGAACGCTTTTACGTTCTGTTTCCCCCAGCTTTTGGCCACGGCTACATCAAAGTCGCTACGACGGACGGTTTTGCCATAGTTTTCCGCCAGAAATTTCCCAACCGCACTATTTTTCACTTCCTGGTTCATGCGCACCATGGTGCCGAAGTAAGCGTCGGGATCAAAACCAAAGCAGACGCCGTGTTTCGCGTATTCATAACGTTCAAGGCAGGAGTTGCCGCCCGCGCCGGGCATCACGCTGTTCAGCTTCGCCGCGCCCGTTAGCGATAGTCCGGTCTCTGCGGCGTCACATTTGCGGCTGGCTTTTGCTTCCGGCATATTCGGAACCGGACGAGTGGCACAGCCGAAGCGCATCCAGCGGCGTTCATCCACTCCGCGAGCGGCAATAGATTTCGGCAGCGCTGGCCATAAGCCGTGGACGGTCAGAAAATCGGTTTTGTTGCTGCTCTCTTTTTGCAGGCGACACTCTTCCGGTTCGTCACGGTTGCGTTCGACCATACTCTGGCAAAATCCCGTTTGCCAGGAAAGAGCCAGAACGTAGCGATCGAAATCGCCATACTGGGTTGGCTTAAGCGGATCTGCCTGAATTGAGAAGACACAGAGTGCAAGCGCTACTGCGCCAGACGGGATAACGATATCCTTCCTGAACATTTGCTTTCCTGATTGGTTGGGCGCGATTAATTTCTGGAGGTTATTAAAGCACAAAAAGCGCCCGCAGGCGCTTTTTGGAAAGCAGGAATTTCGCTTAGGCAGCGCCGGGAACCAGCACTTCGGTGGCGATAATAACGATAATCAGGCCAACCAGCACCGGCACTGACGTGCGTTTTACCACTTCAAACGGAGAGATTTTTGCCATCCCTGCAACCGCAACCACCACGCCCGATACCGGAGAAATGGTACGACCCAGGTTGGAGGCCTGGAGCATCGGAATGGACAGGTAAGCCGGGTTGATGCCGGAGGAGTGTGCCAGCTTAGGGATCATCTCAACAAACGCATAGAACGGCGCGTTACCGGAGCCGGTAGTCATCGCCGCCAGCATGGTCAGTACCACCAGCACCAGCATCAGGATAATGCTGGCCGAGCCGAACGAGGTGGCGATAGAGATCAGGCTCTGGATAAAGCCGATGGTGCTCAGCCCCTGAGCAAACACCCCTGCGGCAACCAGCAGCATCACCACGCCCGCGAAGGCATCCGCCATGCCGCGGAAGGCGACTTCAAGACCCGTGAACACCTTCTGGGTATTAAAGCCTCGAACAAATTCCAGGATGGCCGCCAGCAGCATACAGATCACCAGGATAGTGATGATGTGCAGCTGAGGGCCCCATTTGCCGTCAAAAATAAGCACGCCAATAATCGGCGTGAAGGGCAGGATGGAATAAAACGCCGGGGCGGTAGTGGTGATTTCACTGACGTCCATCATCTCATGGCTGACGTTCTCTTTCTTATCGAGGTAGCGTTGCCAGAAGAAATGCGCCACGCCCATGCCGAGAATAGCGGTGATGGAGATTGGCAGTGTGGTTTTGAAGGCGAAGTCAATCAGCGACATTTCCGCGGCTTTCGCGGCCAGCACCACGTCACCGGAAGTAGGGGAGAGAATAATCGCCGCCGGAGAGGCGCAAATAGCCGCCGCTGCGCCACGGCTGATCCCGACGTTAACCATTACCGGGAATAACGTCGCCATTAACAGCACGCCAAGGCCCGTTGCTGAGGAAACGGCTAATGACATCAGACAGGCCAGGAAATAAGCCGCGACCATCAGCAGATAGGGGGAGTTAATATATTGCAGCGGCTTAGAAGCCAGCTTCACCACCATATCATTCGCGCCGATATGGGTCATATAGGCAGCAAATCCGCAGAGCATCATGATCATCATGCCCAGGTCGCCGCCGCGGCTCATCAGCAGAATTTTTATATATTCCACAATATCGGTAGCGGTATATCCGGTGCTGGCTTCGCTGGCGGGTAAAACCTGATGACCCATTAGCGCGCTAATGATCAGCAGCGTCAGGCCGCCGACAAATAGCACGCCGGTGGCTGAGTAACCTTTAATGATGTAGCGTGCTACACCGACAATGACCACGACTCCAATGAGGAGTTCGAGAAAAGTAAGCATGATTTCCCCTGTATCTTTGCTGCCCGAGAGACAAATAATCAATAAAAAAGAAGCCTGAAATGTGCCGAATAAATGGCCAGTCCTTGCTGATTAAAATCAAGAAAGAGACTACTAAAGGCAATGATGACGATATTTTTGCTAACCCTGCGTCATTTATATTAAGACGTTATTGACCTGATGAATAGATATTATATGTCATTAAATTGATGGTGAAGTGTTAAGGTTTTGAGTATTACTTGCCGACAATCGATTTAAAAACGTAAATCTCTTTAAAACTACTTCTCTTTCATTCTTTTGCCTGCTTATACTCGGTTCACTTTTACCCTATCCGACGATCTGAATATGCACGCCAGCTGGACGTATCGCCTGCGCTTTATCAAAAAACATCTGCTGATGTTTTTGCTGGCGTTTGGCTGGCTGTTAATCCAGAGTCAGGTGGCCGTCGCCTCCCATCAATGTTCAATGGATTTGCGCGGTGAGGTGGCCACCATCCAGCATATGGATATGATGGCGGAACCGGGGCCGCATTATGCTGCCGGTGCTTCACCGCTGTGTGAAAAACATTGTGTGCCGGATCAGGTACAAAAAGATCCTGCCCAGCCGCATCTGGTGGCGCTGCCTGCCGCCATGACCCTGACCTTAACGACGCCAGAGTGTTCATCTGCAAGCCATTCTGCGTGGTCTGTTACCCCTCCTGCTGTGGGGCCGCCGGCAACGATCCGCTATTGCCGGTTTCGGGAGTAAAAACCTGTTAATTCGTTGATTTTATTTACTTAACGTTTAACAGGAGTTTTATCATGCGTACCCTATTCCTTTCCGCGCTGGTTGGCGCGTCCATCTCTTTCGCTTCTTATACCGTTCAGGCAAACCAGACCTGGCAGGGCCGCGGCGTGGTTCAGTCGATCTCTGACAATGCCGTCATGCTCCGTCACGAGGCCATACCGGAACTAAAATGGCCAGCGATGACCATGCCGTTTACTTTATCTGCCGGCACCACGCTGAATGGCGCCAAACCGGGGGATGAGGTGACCTTCACGCTTGAGCGTGCGGGTGACGGTTTCCAGATTATCTCGCTGACGCCAGCGCGCTAAGCGAGGTCACCATGAAACAACACACACTGAGTCTGTGGCTCGGTGGGGTGTTGTTCGGCCTGTTAACCTCCGCCGCGCAGGCGGAGCCGTGGACGCTCGAACACACCCTGACCGAAGCCCAGCGCTACTCGGCAGAACTCTCCGCCAGCCGTAACGAAGCGCAGGCGCTGGATGCGATGGCGGATTCCGCCACGCAATTACCTGATCCAAAACTGAAATTCGGTATTGAAAACGTGCCGGTACAGGGCAGCAACGATCGGCGGCTTACGCGCGAAGGGATGACCATGCAGAAGGTTGGCATCATGCAAAGCTACGTCAGCTCAGAGAAGCGGGAACGTAAAGCACAGACTTTTCAGGCGCAGGCGCGAAGCGTGCTGGCAAAATCCGAGGCCGTACGTGCCGCGCTTCAGCGTGATACCGCCCAGGCCTGGCTGGATCTGGCGCTGGCACAGCAGGCGCTGAAAACAGCCAGAACGCTGGTCCGTGAAACGGAACGCCAGCGGGGCGTGCAGAAGGCGAGCGTCGGGGCGGGAGGCGCAACGCCGGACAGCGTACTGGCCCTGCAAATGATCCTCAGCGCCATGCGCGACAAAGAGACGCTGGCGCAGCGGGATGTGCAGCTGGCGCAAAGCCGTCTGCTGGAGCTAACAGGGCACGCTATTACGGCGGTTCGCGGTCCGCTGCCGCGCTATCAGCGCCTTCCTGCCGATGAAAAAACGTTGCAGGAGGGGATTGCCAGACACCCGGAAGTGGAGGCCGCGCGACGTGAAGCAGAGACCGCGAAAGCGCGTTCAGCGCAATCTGCCGTGGCAGCGATACCCGATGTGGATGTGGAGGTCTATTACGCCCACCGCGCCGAAGGCTATGACGATATGGCTGGCGTGATGTTCAGCGTGGATCTGCCTTTGTTCCAGTCAAAACGTCAGGACAAGGATTACGCCGCCGATGTTTCCCGCTCAATGCAGGCGGTGGATCAACTGACGCTGCTCAAACGCGAACACATTGCCCAGGTGCAAACGCTGGTGGCGCAGTATCAGGCTGCGCAAACGGTGTGGCAGCGTCAGCGGGATGAGGTACTACCGTTGCAGCGACAACGGCTGGCGGTGCTGACGGCGCAATATCGTTCTGGACAGTCGGCGCTTCCGGCCCTGCTGGAGGCGCGTCGTGGCGTACTGGATACGGAACTGGCGGCGAACCAGGCGGAGCGCGAAATGGCGCGAACCTGGGCTGCCGTGAACTGGCTGATCCCGCAGGAGCTGGCGCAATGAAAAAAACAACGTTAATGGCGATTGCCATCACGATAGCTGTCGCTGGCGGCTATTTTGTCGGACAGAAGCAGACGCATCAGCCGGATGCGGCTTCACAACCCTCAGAACGCAAGGTGCTTTACTGGTACGACCCCATGGTGCCCGGTCAGCGCTTCGATAAGCCGGGTAAATCCCCTTTTATGGATATGGATCTGGTCCCACGCTACGCCGATGAAGCGCAGGCGGCGTCAGGCGTGGCCATCAGCACTCAACAGCAGCAAAACCTGGGGATGAAAACCGCCAACGTTGAGATGCGCCAGCTGGTTTCGCCGTTCTCGGCCTTTGCCACGGTTGCAACGGATGAACGTAACGTCTCGGTGTTGTCAGCCCCGGCCAATGGCGTGGTGTCAAAATTGTTTGTTAATGCGCCGCAGCAGCAGGTAAAAGCCGGAGAGGCGCTGGCGCAACTGTGGATCCCGCAGTGGACCGCCGCCCAGCAGGAGTATCTCGCGGTTCGTCAGCTTGGCGATGCCGCATTGACCCGCGCCGCACGCGAGCGGCTGGCGTTGCAGTTTATGCCAGAAGAGGTCATTCGTTTGCTGGAGCGTAGCGGTAAGCCGCAGACCACGCTCATTCTGCGCACCAACCGGGCGGGCTATGTGGTGAAGCTGGACGTGCGGGAAGGGGCGCAAATCACCGCAACGGCGCCGCTGTTTGAGATCGCCAGCCTCGATCCGGTCTGGCTGGTGGTCGACTACCCGCAAACGCAGGCGCAGTCTCTGGCGGTGGGCAGCAAGGTGGTAGCAACCTCAGAAAGCTGGCCGGGGGAGCAGTTCCACGGCACGGTCAGCGAATTGCTGCCGCAGATGGAGGCGGCCACGCGAACCCTGAAAGCCCGTATCGTGCTGGAAAATTCCGCACATAAGCTGAAGCCGGGCATGTACCTCTCCGTCAGGTGTGCGGAAGAGCTGAAAGGCCCGCCGGTGCTGGCGGTGCCGGAAGAAGCGGTGATTAACAGCGGAGAGTCTGCGCGTCTGCTGCTGGCTACCGGGGACGGTTATTTTCAGCCTGTGACGGTGAAAACCGGCCTGACGGCGCAGGGCTGGACGGCGATCCTGTCCGGGGTCAAAGAGGGCGATAAGGTGGTGACGTCCGGGCAATTCCTGATTGATTCCGAAGCCAGCCTGCGTAGCGTGATGCCGGAGGTGACGCCATGATTGCCGCTGTGATTCGCGCCTCGTTGCGTAACCGCCTGCTGGTGATCCTGGCCGCGCTGATGATGGCCAGCTGGGGCTGGTGGGCGGTGCAGCGCGCGCCGCTGGACGCGTTGCCCGATCTGTCTGATGTGCAGGTCATTATCAAAGCGAGTTACCCCGGGAAAGCGCCGCAGGTGATTGAAGATCAGGTGACCTGGCCGCTGACAACCTCTATGTTGTCTGTGCCGGGCGCCAAAACCGTGCGCGGTTTTTCAATGTTTGGTGACGCTTATGTGTATGTGCTGTTTGAGGATGGCACCGATCTCTACTGGGCGCGATCCCGGGTGCTGGAATATTTAAGCCAGGTACAGGCGCAGTTTCCGCCGGGTGTGAAGGTGTCGCTGGGGCCGGATGCGACGGGCGTCGGCTGGATCTACGAATATGCGCTGATCGACCGTAGTGGAAAACACAGCCTGGCAGATCTGCGGGCCCTTCAGGACTGGACGCTTAAGTTCGAGCTTAAGACGGTACCGAATGTATCTGAAGTGGCAAGCATTGGCGGAATGGTGCGTCAGTATCAGATCGTGGCGGACCCGGCGAAAATGCGCGCGCTGAATATTACCCACAGCCAGCTATCCGGCGCGGTGCAGGCCGCCAATAAAGAGAGCGGCGGCGCCCTGCTGGAGATGGGCGAAGCGGAGTATATGGTGCGGACAACGGGCTATTTGCGCTCGCTGGAGGATTTTCGCAATGTGGTGATCGCCACCCGCGATGGCGTACCTGTCCTGCTGAAAGATGTCGCCACCATTGGCATTGGCCCGGAGATCCGCCGGGGCGTGGCGGAGCTTAACGGTGAAGGGGAGGTTGCTGGCGGCGTAATCGTGATGCGCTACGGGCAGAACGCGCTGGAAACCCTTCGCGCGGTAAAAGCGAAACTGAGCGAGCTGCAAAAAACGCTGCCGCAGGGCGTCGAGATTGTTCCGGTCTACGATCGCTCCACGCTGATTGAGGAGTCGGTCAAAACGCTGACGCACAAGCTGCTCGAAGAGTTTGCCGTGGTGGTACTGGTGTGCGCGCTGTTCCTGTTCCACCTGCGTTCCGCGCTGGTGGCGATGGTTTCTCTGCCGCTGGGGATCCTCGGGGCTTTTGTGGTGATGCACTATCAGGGCATTAACGCGAATATGATGTCGCTCGGCGGGATCGCCATTGCCATCGGAGCGATGGTGGATGCGGCAATTGTCATGATTGAAAATATGCACAAGGTGCTGGAGCAGTGGCGGCATGATAATCCGGACAAGGAGCCCGCGCCGGGAGAGTACTGGCGTCTGGCGGAAAAGGCGGCGGTTGAAGTGGGACCGGCGCTGTTTTGCAGCCTGTTAATCATCACGCTGTCATTTATACCGGTATTTTCGCTGGAAGCGCAGGAGGGGCGAATGTTCTCGCCGCTGGCGTTCACCAAAACCTGGTCGATGGCCGTGGCCGCCGGGCTTGGGATCACCCTTGTACCGGTGCTAATGGGCTTCTTTATTCGCGGGAAAATCCCGGATGAGAAGGCAAACCCAATAAACCGCCTCCTGATCCGCCTGTATGAGCCGTTGCTTGATAAGGTACTGACCTTCCCGAAAACGACCCTGGCACTGGCATGTCTGCTGCTGATCGCCACGCTCTGGCCGCTGAGCCGCCTGGGGAGTGAGTTTATGCCGCCGCTGGATGAAGGGGATTTACTCTATATGCCCTCCACGCTGCCGGGGATCTCTGCTCGCGAGGCATCGCGGCTGCTTCAGCAGACGGACCGCTTGATCAAAAGCGTACCGGAGGTGGCGAGCGTGTTTGGCAAAGCTGGTCGGGCGGAGTCGGCAACCGATCCCGCGCCATTAACCATGCTGGAAACAACTATCCACTTTAAGCCCCGCGAGCAGTGGCGGCCTGGAATGACGCCGCAAAAGCTGGTGGAGGAGCTCGATAAAACCGTGTCGCTGCCGGGCATTGCCAATGTGTGGGTGCCCCCTGTCCGTAACCGTCTGGACATGCTGGCAACCGGGATCAAAAGCCCGGTCGGCATTAAGGTGAACGGCAATAATATTGCCGACATTGAGCGCGTGGCCCGGCAGATTGAGCAGGTGGTGAAGGACGTTCCTGGCGTCTCCTCGGCGCTGGCGGAGCGACTGGAAGGCGGGCGCTACGTGGATATTCGTATCGACCGGCAAAAAGCCGCGCGCTACGGCGTTTCCGTCGATGAACTGCAAAGCCTGGTCTCCACGCTGGTCGGGGGCGATAACATTGGTGAGGTGATCCAGGGACGCGAGCGGTACCCCATCAACCTGCGTTATCCCCGCGATTTGCGTGATAACGTCGACACGTTGCGGGTGTTGCCGGTAGTAACCGCCAGCGGTAGCCAGGTGGCGCTGGGGGAACTGGCCGATATCGTCGTGACGGAAGGCCCACCGATGCTAAAAAGTGAAAACGCGCGCCTTTCCAGCTGGATCTACGTGGACTTACGCGGGCGCGATCTGAAGTCCGCCGTAGATGAAATGCAAAAACGGGTGGAGGAGAAGATGGTATTGCCGCAGGGCGTATCTCTCTCCTGGTCCGGGCAGTTTGAATATCTGGAACGGGCGACCGCGACGCTTAAAATAGTCTTACCTGTCACGCTGATGATTATATTCGTCCTTTTATGGTTAACCTTCAGGCGGATATCAAATGTCCTGATAATAATGGGGACATTGCCTTTCGCGCTTATTGGTGGGGTGTGGTTATTATGGCTGCTTGAATATAATTTGTCTGTGGCGGGGGCCGTTGGCTTTATCGCCCTTTCCGGGGTGGCAGCAGAATTCGGCGTAATTATGGTTCTATATTTGAATCATGCGCTTGATAAATATCACAGGCTTGAGCCAGAAGGGGGAAATACGGTGCTATTGCGTGCGATCCACGAAGGTGCCGTGCTGCGCGTGCGTCCGAAGGTGATGACGGTCGCCACGATTATGGCGGGACTGCTGCCCATCATGTGGGGCAATGGGAGTGGCTCGGAGGTGATGCAACGTATTGCTGCACCGATGATTGGTGGCATGGTTACTGCACCGTTATTGTCGATGTTAGTTATTCCCGCACTCTACAAATTGTTACATCAACGTTAAAAATGTCAACTGCATGTGCTTATTCAGGCATGCAGTTTATGTATCGTCAGACTATTCTCAGGAACGGGATGGTAATTAGGAATAACACCCATGCTGTTAAGCGTTCATTCAAGTATTCTGTGCTAAGGTCTGCACCGAATACTAAATATGGTAATGGCATTGTGATTGTACGAATTAAATTCCCCCTGATTTTATTGTTTATTATTGCGCAGTTATCATTTGCGTCTGCTGTTAATGCACAGAGCAATACAGCGGATAAAAGCTGGTTCACCACCTTCACGGATAACGTTGCGCAAACATGGAACGAACCTGAACATTACGATCTCTATATTCCGGCCATTACGTGGCATGCACGTTTTGCCTACGATAAAGAAAAAACAGACCGTTATAACGAGCGTCCGTGGGGGGCTGGTTTCGGTCAGTCTCGCTGGGATGAAAAAGGTAACTGGCATGGCCTGTACCTGATGGCGTTTAAGGACTCCTACAATAAATGGGAGCCTATTGGTGGCTACGGCTGGGAAAAAACCTGGCGTCCGTTATCAGACGACAACTTCCGTCTGGGACTGGGCTATACGGCAGGGTTTACGGCGCGTGATAACTGGAAGTACATTCCTGTTCCGGTACTGTTGCCGCTTGCCTCCATCGGCTATGGTCCTGCAACGTTTCAGATGACCTACATACCGGGTACGTATAACAACGGTAACGTTTACTTTGCCTGGATGCGGTTTCAGTTTTAACTGAATTTGCCTGGTAAATCGGCCAAAAAACGCACAGACAATGAAATGTAAAGGATAAAAATCGGACAGCGAAAATTAACGCGACTTTTGTCACTTTTTATCAAAGATCCGCTGGACAAAACGCCTCACAATTGTTGTACTGATACCCGACACAGCATTTGTGTCGTTTTTTAATGTAAAGGTAATTTTGATGTCTAAGATTAAAGGTAACGTTAAGTGGTTTAATGAGTCCAAAGGATTCGGTTTCATTACTCCTGAAGATGGCAGCAAAGACGTGTTCGTACACTTCTCTGCAATCCAGTCTAATGGTTTCAAAACTCTGGCTGAAGGTCAGCGCGTAGAGTTCGAAATCACTAACGGTGCCAAAGGCCCTTCTGCTGCTAACGTAATCGCTCTGTAATTCAGACGCGTCAGCAAGAATTTCAAAACCCGCTCAATGAGCGGGTTTTTTTCGTTATGAATCAACCAAAAAGATAGATCTTCAGAAAGCTGGCGACGATCGCGACGCTTAGCAATACCATACCCACGCCTGACAGATTCTCTCTCATGCTATCACCCTCGTTCAATATTGAGCCAAGAATGACAGACAAAAATTAAGCCAACATTAAGGTTGTCGCGCTTAATGTCCGCTGGCGGAGGAAAATAACCAGAATGCGATCGCAGTCATCGCAAACGAGCCAAGCATGTTAACAGCAATGTTCGTCAGCGCCCAGCCCATCCGGCCTTCCTGAAACAGAAACACCACCTCCGCAGAGAAGGTAGAAAACGTCGTTAAACCGCCGCAGAAACCGGTCGTAATCAATACCTTCCACATAGGGTCGATATTGGTCATGCGATTAAACCACGCCAGCCCCATCCCGATGATAAATGCCCCGATCAGGTTTGCCGCCAGTGTCCCCATCGGAATGGCCTGATGCAGCGGGTTAAACCGCATGCTTAAGAGCCAGCGCGCAACGCTACCCGTGCCCCCACCAATAAAAACGGCTATAAGTAGTTGTAACACTGTCAATACCTGCTATTTGCTGTGTAAGTGCGTCGAGTGTAACGCTGTTTTTAACCGGGAGACAATTATGTATGTTGCAGTAGGGCAGTTTGCGGTGACGCCGGACTGGAATGAAAACGCGGACAAGTGCATCTCCCTGATGAACCAGGCGAAGCAAAAAGGGGCGGCGCTGCTGGTGCTTCCTGAAGCGTTACTGGCGCGCGATGATGGCGATCCGGACCTGTCGGTAAAGTCTGCGCAAATGCTGGAAGGGGCGTTTCTGAAACGACTGCTGGCCGAAAGCGTCGGTAACGCGCTCACCACCATTTTGACTATCCATGTTCCCTCCACGCCGGGGCGGGCGGTGAACACGCTGGTGGCGATACGTGAAGGCGCTATTGTCGCAAGCTACGCCAAACTTCATCTGTATGATGCGTTCAGCGTCCAGGAGTCGCGACTGGTCGATCCGGGGAGTGTAATTCCGCCGCTGATTGAGGTGGAGGGTTTTAAGGTTGGCCTGATGACCTGCTACGATATCCGTTTTCCGGAGCTGGCGCTGAACCTGGCACTACAGGGGGCCGAGGTGCTGGTTCTGCCCGCCGCGTGGGTCAGAGGACCGCTTAAGGAGCATCACTGGGTAACGCTACTGGCCGCACGCGCGCTGGACACCACCTGCTATGTAGTGGCTGCGGGTGAATGTGGCAATAAAAATATTGGACAGAGCAGGGTTGTCGATCCGCTGGGAGTGACCGTAGCCGCGGCGGCGGAAGCGCCTGCTTTACTGCTGACGGAGATAACGTCAGCACGAATAACGCTTGCGCGTCAGCAATTACCTGTTCTGCGCAACCGCAGGTTTGCGCCACCGCAATTAATATGATGTTTTTTTCAACAATGCTTGATTCACCTTGTTACAGATTGCTATTGTGTGCGCGCGCCTGATGACCGTTAATACGTTCAGGTTTCTTTGGCGCTGAATGCAGCCTGTTTCATGTAAAGAAGGTATTTATGGGTGAGATTAGTATTACCAAACTGCTGGTGGTTGCCGCACTGGTCGTCCTGCTGTTCGGTACCAAGAAGTTACGCACGCTGGGTGGAGACCTGGGTGCTGCCATTAAGGGCTTTAAGAAAGCAATGAACGATGACGACGCGGCAGCGAAGAAAAGTGCCGAAGATGACATCGCAGCACAGAAGCTTTCACACAAAGAGTAATGGCAATGCTGCAAGGCTTGCATAAAAAAACCGGCTCACGAGGCCGGTTTTTTGTTTTACTGTAAATAAGTTTTACAGCTTTATTTCACTTCTTCGCCCTTCGCCTGCATATCGGCGTGATAAGAGGAGCGAACAAACGGACCGCACGCAGCGTGGGTAAAGCCCATCGCCATCGCTTCGGCTTTCATTTCATCGAACTCATCCGGACTCACGTAACGCTGTACAGGCAGATGGTGACGGCTTGGCTGTAGATACTGCCCCAGCGTCAGCATGGTGACGCCGTGGCGGCGCAGATCGCGCATCACTTCAATGATCTCAGCGTTGGTTTCACCCAGTCCCACCATCAGGCCAGACTTGGTAGGAATATGCGGATGGGCTTCTTTAAAGCGCTCCAGCAGCTTCAGCGACCAGTTGTAATCTGCACCTGGACGCACCTGACGGTAGATACGCGGTACGTTCTCCAGGTTGTGGTTGAACACGTCTGGTGGCGTCACGGTCAGGATATCGAGCGCGCGGTCCATACGGCCACGGAAGTCCGGCACCAGCGTCTCAATCTTAATGTTCGGGCTTTTTTCGCGGATGGCGGTAATGCAGTCAGCGAAATGCTGAGCACCGCCATCGCGCAGATCGTCACGGTCAACGGAGGTGATAACAACATAACGCAGCGCCATATCGGCAATGGTCTGCGCCAGTTTTTGCGGTTCGTTAGCGTCAGGCGCAACAGGACGGCCATGAGCAACGTCACAGAACGGACAGCGGCGGGTGCAGATGGCACCCAGAATCATAAACGTCGCGGTACCGTGATTGAAACATTCAGCAAGGTTAGGGCAGGAGGCCTCTTCACAGACAGAGTGGAGGCCATTTTTGCGCATCGCCGCTTTGATCCCCTGAATACGCGAAGAGTCAGCCGGAAGTTTAATTTTCATCCATTCCGGTTTTCTTAACAGCGCCTCGCGCTCTGTAGCCACGTTTTTAACCGGGATAAGGGCCATTTTATCGGCATCGCGGTATTTAACACCGCGTTCCATCACAATGGGTTTACTCATAGCGTGCGTGTTCCAGTTGCGAATATCGAAGGAAAGCGTTTCAATTCAAGGGAATGTTGTAATTATCAACTATTTTTGAACGAACGACAGGCAGTATATCATTTAAAGGGGCGGTAAAGCAGCCTGCCAGGTCGCCAATTTGTAAAATAGTTGTTGTTTTGTGCCTTTTGCCCCGCATGCGGCAGGGCCTTACGCTGAAAGGCGGATCAAAAAGTCTGGCGGATCACATTGATGACGTTTTCCAGCACCGGATCGCGCAGGCTTAGCTTGTTGTAATGCAGTGAGATTTCAATAGATTCCGTCGTAAGTTGACTTAATGGAATGCTCTCCAGTGGCCAGCACTTTTGAAGCAAAGTGAAGAGACGCACAGGCATGATACAGAGCAAGTCGCTGCTGCCAATCAGGGCCGCGAGGGTAAACATATTGTAACTGCTAAAGCTGATCGGACGGTCCGGGAAGAGTTCGTCAATACGTTGTCGCAGCGGATCCTGCCCCTGTCCTTCGGACATAAATGTCGCATGTTCGTAATGGCGCAAATTTTCTGGCGTCAAAGGTGCGCTCAACGCAGGGTGAGCCTGACGACAAACGAGCGCCAGAGTGTCGGTATAAAGTACGTTATGCCCTAACGCTCTGGCCGTAAAGCTATTGCCGTCGATGATCAGGTCCGTCTGGAATTGCGCCAGCTGTGTTTCCGGATCGGTGACGGGCACGTTGCGGATAAGCAACTGTGGCGCATGCTGTTTCACCGCCTGATAGATGGCCGGCATGACCAGAACGCCCACTGAGGGAGAGGTGCCTATGGTGATAGTTCGTTGCTTATCGTAACTGCCGGTGAGATCCAGCGCGCCCAGTATTGATTCCAGACCCTGGCTGATGTACTCGTGCAGATGGGTGGCGTACGCGGTTGGGGTTACGCCCTGGCCTTTACGAATAAATAACGGATCGGGAAATATCGCGCGCAATTTTTGAATTGACTGGCTAATAGCAGAGGGCGTGAGATTAAGAATTTTCGCAGCATTAACGATACCTTTATGGACATATACCGCCTCAAAAATAGTCAATAAATTGAGATCAATATTACGTAAAGTCCGAAAAATTTGCGGCTTATCTTCGCCGCTGGTTTCATTCAGGCGTTTGGCTGGTAAATTAGTAGGCTCCACGCTCTTACTCCGTATCCATTCACAATATGAATGATAGTTGAATTTATTTATTATGCTTGCAGAGATTCGTAAAGTGTTTAGTAAGTTTCCATTATTTATCGAAAACAAGCAGTTGGGTGATTGTCACGCACGTTACACGAAACCCGGTGATGGTTCTATTAAGGTTCTAATTAATATGTGACGCTAATATATGGGCGACTCGAAAATATAGAATATGCGGTTTATTGTAAAGCGTAAATGCGGTAATTAAGCAGTGGCTGGTCAAATAATTGAGCCACTGCCCAAGGTAAGTTAAGCAGCAATATATTCGTAGGTGGGATTGTTAAGCAGTGCTAAAAAGTTCTTCAGAAGCACGGGCCGGATATTGTCAGGCGTGGCGGTATCGACCCACTGGCGCATTTGCGTCATTTCCATACCGGCATACCCACATGGGTTGATGCGCTGGAAGGGGGCCAAATCCATATTGATATTCAGCGCCAGCCCGTGGAACGAGCAGCCTTTTCGGATACGCAGCCCCAGCGAACAGATCTTCATCTCTCCCACATAAACGCCCGGGGCATCGGCGCGAGGGTGAGCGTCAATATCGTACTCAGCCAGCGTATTCACCACGGTTTGCTCCAGTAAGGTCACGAGCTCACGCACGCCCAGCTTTCTGCGTTTCAGGTTAAGCAGAACATACATCACCTGCTGGCCCGGGCCGTGGTAGGTCACCTGTCCACCGCGATCGCTCTGGATCACCGGGATATCGCCCGTCATCAATAAATGTTCGGCTTTTCCTGCCTGGCCTTGAGTGAACACCGGCAGGTGTTCAACCAGCCAGATTTCATCAGGCGTGGTGTCATCGCGCCTGTCGGTAAAGTCATGCATAGCCTGAGAGACAGGCTCGTAAGGCTGTAGCCCAAGATGGCGGACAAGAATTTTATCCTGGTACAAAAGGATGTCTCCGAAGACAAGGGAGAATAGGTAACGGGGAGTATATCACAGCGGGGAAGTGGGTTACCCGGCAAACCGGGTAACCGCAGAAGGACTACAGCACCATACGAACAATTTCAATATTGCCGAGCTCTTCGTACAGCGTCTCAACCTGCTCAATGTGTGTCGCAGTGATGGTGATTGAGACCGAGTGGTAGTTACCTTTGCTGCTCGGTTTGACTGATGGAGAGTAGTCGCCCGGCGCATGGCGCTGTACCACTTCAACCACCTGATCAACCAGCTCAGGTTTCGCCAGACCCATTACTTTGTAAGTAAAAGGGGTAGGGAATTCAAGCAGTTCGTTAAGTTTGGTTTTCATGTCAGCTCCGGCGTGTGTATAAAAAATAATAACTCCCGCCACGGGGCGGGAGTTTTACTGATACGTAGTATATGGGGATCAAAATCACACTTTCAAGTGTTCAATTTTTAACCAAACCAGTGATGGAACATCAGCTTAATGTAATCAATGATTTTGCCGAAGAAATTGCCTTCAGGAATTTCCTCCAGCACCACCAGCGGGCGCTGATCGATGGTTTTGCCATCCAGCTGGAAGTTGATGGTACCCACGACCTGATTCTTTTGCAGCGGGGCGTGCAGCTCGGTGGTATTCAGCACGTAGCTGGCTTTCAGATCTTTCATACGACCGCGTGGGATCGTCAGATAGAGATCTTTGTCCACACCCAGGGAAGCACGGTCGTTATCGCCAAACCAGACAGGTTCAGAGGCAAATTCTTTACCGGCTTTCAGCGGATTCACGGTTTCGAAGAAGCGGAAGCCCCAGGTCAGCAGTTTTTTACTTTCCGTTTCGCGTCCTTTAAACGTGCGGCCTCCCATCACGGCAGAGATCAGACGCATCTGGCCTTCAGTGGCAGAAGCCACCAGGTTATAGCCGGCTTTGTCGGTGTGACCAGTTTTGATGCCGTCGACGTTCAGGCTATTGTCCCACAGCAGGCCGTTACGGTTGGTCTGACGAATGCCGTTGAAGGTGAACTCTTTCTCTTTATAGATAGAGTACTCGTTTGGCACGTCGCGGATCAGCGCCTGACCGATCAGCGCCATGTCACGCGCGGAGCTGTACTGACCTTCGGCGTCCAGGCCGTGAACGGTCTGGAAGTGGCTGTTTTTCAGGCCCAGCGCAGAGACGTAGCTGTTCATCAGGCCCACAAACGCGTCCTGGCTGCCCGCTGCAAAATCGGCCATTGCCACGCAGGCGTCGTTACCGGACTGCAAGTTGATGCCACGGATAAGCTGAGAGACCGGAACCTGCATGCCTGGCTTCAGGAACATCAGCGATGAACCTTTGAACACCGGGTTGCCGGTTGCCCACGCATCGTTACCGATAGTCACCAGATCGGTTTCTTTAAATTTACCCGCTTTCATGGCCTGGCCGATAACATAGCTGGTCATCATTTTGGTCAGGCTGGCCGGGTCGCGGCGGGCATCGGCGTTCTGTTCTGCCAGAACTTTGCCGGAGTTGTAATCAATCAGGATGTAGGATTCCGCGTCGATCTGCGGAACGCCAGGGATCATGGTCTTGATGTTCAGGTCATCCGCGTGAGCTGCGGAGAACGCAGCAGCGCAAAGGGCCGTGGTCAGCGCCATGCGCTGCACAAAACGAGCAGAAAAAGTGGTCTTCATGGTCAGAACTACGACATCCGTGATGGAATTAAAAAAAGTGCCTTACTATAGCAAATGCTATACGGGCAGGCATCCGACTTTCATCATGAGAGTGTTAACGTGGTTTACACAAACTGACATTTCGGATACCACCGATTAATTACTTCGCAACAGCGATAAACGACTGGAGCTGAGCCTCGCTCTGCAAACGCTGTTGCAGGGACGCTGCCTGCGATTTGCTGGCAAACGGACCCATCTGGATACGCCATACCGCACCGTTTTGCTCAACGCGGCCTGGCACGCCAAACTGCTGGCTTAAACGCTGCTGATACTGCTCTGCACGGGCCCGATCGCTGACGGCGCCAACCTGAACCACGTAGCTGCCGCTCGCCGTCGCAGGCGCCGCAGTCTGCGTAGCAGCCGGTGCGGTCACCGGGGCGGGTTGTGTAGCGGGTGCAGCAACAACGGGCGCAGGCGCTGGGGCAGGTTCATTTGATTCAATCACGCCCGGCGCTAACGTGGTGGGTGCACCAAGGAAACCACTGCTTTTCACCGGGGCGCCTGTCGCATCTTCACTTTGTAGCGTATCGTTGCTGATGGCGTGCACTTCACCCTGCGGCTGCGCGGGCTCTGCTGGCATTGAAGCGCCCCCCATACCACCGCTTAGATCCGGGCGCGCGGGCAGGGCGTAGGTCTGTTTCGCGACCGTGGTACAGGCCGTGCCCGGGCCAGACAGCGAACCATCCTGCGCCACGATAATCGGGTCGATACGCACTTTTGTATTATTTGAGGTATTCAGACGGTCGGCTGCCGCGCGTGACAGGGAGATCACGCGATCGTTGCCGTAAGGGCCACGATCGTTGATACGTACCACGATCATCCGGCCATTCGCCAGGTTAGTGATGCGCGCATAGCTTGGAATAGGCAGTGTCGGGTGTGCCGCCGTGATCTGCATCGGATCGAAGGTTTCACCTGACGCGGTCAGATTGCTGCCTGGCTCAGCGTCATAGATGGCAGCAAAGCCGGCCTGGCTGAAACGGGAAGGATCCTGAACGATTTTATAGCTTTTACCGTCGCGCTGATAATCCTGATTCACGCTGGCGTTCAGCGGTTCATAAACGGGATCGGCACCGCTAATTTCAACAATCGGGCCATTACAGACCGCAGGCTGCGGCGGCGCGACGGTTGCCTGTTGCTGACCATCATCACTTGTACAGGCGGCAAGTAAACTTGCTGCGATGCAGATCCCCAGCCACTGCTTACGCATTGCGATCCCCTTATTTTTATACGCTTTTGGACAACATTTTCCTGTGGGTATGGATCGACATGACGATACCAAACCCGGCCATCAACACGATCAGTGCCGAGCCCCCGTAACTCACCAGCGGCAGCGGTACGCCAACAACCGGCAGAATACCACTCACCATACCAATATTTACGAAGACATAAACGAACAAAATCAACATTAATCCACCCGCCATAACCCGGCCAAAGGTGGTCTGTGCGCGTGCGGCAATGTAGAGCCCACGCATGATCAACAGCACGTAGAGTGCAAGCAGCACCAGGATGCCAACCAGCCCTAACTCCTCAGCCAGAACGGCAAAGATAAAGTCGGTGTGGCGTTCCGGTAAAAATTCGAGCTGCGACTGAGTCCCGTGCAGCCAGCCTTTTCCGCGCAGGCCGCCGGAGCCAATCGCAATCTTCGACTGAATAATATGATAGCCTGCGCCCAGCGGATCGGTCTCGGGATCGAGCAGCATCATCACGCGCTGGCGCTGGTAATCATGCATCAGGAAGAACCAGAGAATAGGAATAAAGGCAGCCAGCAGGACCACCGCGATGCCGATCAGACGCCAGCTCAGGCCGGACAGGAACAGGACGAACAGGCCGGAGAGGGCGATGAGAATCGAGGTACCGAGGTCAGGCTGTGCGGCCACGAGCAGCGTCGGCAGGAAAATTAGCACCAGCGCAATGGCGGTATTCTTCAACGACGGCGGGCAGACGTCGCGGTTAATGAAGCGCGCCACCATCAGCGGAACGGCGATTTTGGCGATTTCTGACGGCTGGAAGCGGACAATCCCCAGATCCAGCCAGCGTTGCGCCCCCTTCGATATAGCACCGAACGCATCTACTGCCACCAGCAAAATGATACAGAAAATATAGAGATAGGGCGCCCAGCCCTCATACACGCGCGGTGGTATTTGCGCCATCACCACCATAATGACCAGACCCATGGCGATCTGGCCAACTTTACGCTCCATCATGCCGATATCCTGGCCGCTGGCGCTCCAGATAACGAGGGCGCTGTACACCAGCAGAGCCAGCAGGATCAGCAGCATGGCAGGGTCGATGTGGATCTTATCCCACAGCGATTTTTTATTCGGATTATCCGTCATGATTATTGGTCCTCCGCCGCAGCGGCTGCCGGGTTTTCAGCTGGCAGTTCGGTGTTGTTATCACCCAGCATGATGTGGTCGAGGATTTGACGCATGATGGTACCCACCGCCGGGCCTGCGCCGCCGTTCTCAAGAATCATCGCCACCGCAACCTGCGGGTTATCATAAGGGGCAAACGCCGTCATGAGCTTGTGGTCACGCAGACGTTCGGCAATTTTATGTGCGTTATAGGTTTCATTCGCTTTCAGACCGAAGACCTGAGCCGTACCTGATTTCGCGGCAACCTTATACGGTGCGCCAGCGAAATATTTGTGCGCCGTCCCGTTAGGGCGGTTGGCTACGCCATACATCCCGTCTTTGGCGATTTCCCAGTACCCGGAATGAATGTCACCCACCGGCGGCTCGTGCGGCTGTATCCATGGCACTTTTTTGCCGTCTTCTACGGTGCTTTGCAGCAGGTGCGGTACTTTCACAACGCCATCGTTGATGAGGATCATCATCGCCTTGTTCATTTGCAGCGGCGTTGCCGTCCAGTAGCCCTGGCCGATGCCCACCGGAATGGTATCACCCTGATACCAGGGTTTTTTAAAGCGCTTCAGCTTCCATTCGCGGGTTGGCATGTTGCCGGAACGTTCTTCCGCCAAATCTATACCGGTGTAATGTCCGTAGCCGAATTTGCTCATCCATTCAGACAGACGATCAATTCCCATGTCGTAGGCGACCTGATAGAAGAAGGTATCCGCCGACTCCTCCAGTGATTTGGTCACGTTCAGATGGCCGTGACCCCATTTTTTCCAGTCACGGTAGCGTTTTTCAGAGCCAGGTAACTGCCACCAGCCAGGGTCAAACAGACTGGTATTACGGGTAATGACGCCCGCGCTCAGCGCAGAAACGGCGACATACGGTTTTACCGTTGAGGCTGGAGGATAAACCCCCTGCGTGGCGCGGTTCACCAGCGGGGTGTTTGGATCGTTGAGCAGGCCGGAGTAATCCTTGCTGGAGATGCCATCCACGAAGAGGTTCGGATCGTAGCTTGGCATAGAAACCATCGCCAGAATACCGCCGGTACGCGGGTCGGTCACGATCACGGCGGCCCGGCTACCCGCCAGCAGCGTTTCGATATACTGCTGTAGCTTCAGGTCGAGCGTCAGATAAACGTCATGTCCCGCCTGTGGGGGAACCTCTTTGAGCTGACGGATCACGCGGCCACGGTTGTTAACTTCAACCTCTTCATACCCGGTCTGACCGTGCAGGACATCTTCGTAATAACGTTCAATCCCAAGCTTGCCAATATCATGGGTTGCGGCGTAGTTAGCCAGCTTGCCGTCTTTATCAAGGCGTTCGACGTCTTTATCGTTAATTTTGGAGACGTAGCCAATGACGTGCGTCAGCGCGGAGCCGTAAGGATAGTAGCGGCGTTTATAGCCTTTGACTTCCACACCGGGGAAACGGTACTGGTTAACGGCAAAACGGGCGACCTGCACTTCCGTCAGGTTGGTTTTTACCGGAATAGAGGTGAAGCGGTGAGAACGTGCGCGCTCTTTTTTGAACGCAGCGATGTCGTCATCAGTCAGGTCGACAACGCTTCTCAGCGCGTTCAACGTATCCTGCACGTTATCCACTTTCTCCGGCATCATCTCTATCTGGTAGATGGTGCGGTTTAGCGCCAGCGGGGTGCCGTTACGATCGTAGATAATGCCGCGGCTGGGCGCGATGGGTACCAGCTTGATACGGTTTTCGTTTGAGCGGGTCTGGTAATCGGTATAGCGGACAATTTGCAGATTATAGAGGTTGGCGATCAGCACGCCGGTAAGCAGCAAAATCCCCGTAAAGGCGACCAGCGCCCGGCGCACAAACAGCGCGGACTCAGCCGTATAGTCGCGAAAAGAATTCTGTAGTTTCATCCGCTGCTTAAATTACCCTGGTCTGTCATTACTCGCGGTGATAAGGGTGGTTGGTAGTGATGCTCCATGCGCGATACAAACTTTCTGCCACGAGAACCCGCACAAGCGGGTGGGGCAACGTCAGCGCCGAGAGTGACCAACTTTGTTCTGCTGCCGCTTTGCAGGCGGGAGATAACCCCTCTGGTCCGCCAATCAACAGACTGACATCACGACCATCCTGCTTCCAGCGCTCCAGTTCGTGCGCCAGCTGCGGCGTATCCCAGGGTTTTCCCGGGATATCGAGGGTCACGATGCGGTTTTTGCCTGCGGCAGCCAGCATCAGCTCTCCCTCTTTATCGAGAATACGTTTGATATCTGCGTTCTTGCCGCGCTTTCCTGCTGGGATCTCCACCAGTTCGAACGGCATATCTTTTGAGAAACGACGCAGATACTCAGTAAAACCGGTTTGTACCCAGTCCGGCATTTTGGTGCCGACGGCGACCAGTTGCAACTTCACGCATTAACCCCAGAGTTTTTCCAGCTCATACAGGCGACGGCTCTCTTCCTGCATGACGTGGACAATCACATCGCCGAGATCGACAACCACCCAGTCAGCGGTCGCTTCACCTTCAACGCCCAGCGGAAGCAGCCCTGCCGCGCGCGATTCCTGAACAACATGGTCAGCAATCGAAACAACGTGACGAGTTGAGGTCCCGGTGCAGATGATCATGCAGTCGGTGATGCTGGATTTACCCTTAACGTCGATAGCGATGATGTCCTGACCTTTCAGGTCATCAATTTTGTCGATAACAAAATCCTGGAGTGCTTTACCCTGCAAGTTTTCCCCCTGGGTGAATGAGATTGTACAACTATGAATTCGTGGCCAGTCAGTATACCTGAACTGACGCCAGTCGCGGGACAAATGTCACCGCCCGGCTTTTGAAGGCGGGTATCATCCCACCCTCCGCCTGAGATTGCATCGCCATTTTTGTAAAACAATTTCTGTAAAGCAGCGATCGGCGGGAAAGTCTGGCAGCGGAGGATATCAGTATGGCTTAGCCTGTCAAGGCAGGATAAACATTAACAGACAATTTCGCCGGTGATGATCAGGCATCTGTACTTTTCTGATACAAACCGTGTGCGTGGATATAGGCCAGCACGGGCGAGGGCAGGAGATCGTCACAGTCTAAACCCTGCTGGAGACGCTCGCGGATGAGGGTCGCGGAAATATCAAACCACGGCGTTTCAGCGAGGTAAATTTTCCCGGCGGGTAGACTGTGCAGGTCTTCTATATTGTCCGTCAGATGCGCGTCAAGCCACTGCTGATGCTGCGCGTCGCGCATGGTCAACGGGTAGCCCGGACGGCGGCAGACCAGCAGATGACTGTTTTCCAGAATGGTTTCGTACTGGTACCAGCTGGGAAAGTTGAGCAAGGAATCCTGGCCGATGATAAACGCCAGCGGTTGCATAGGCCCCTGCTCAGCGCGCCACTCCCGCAGCGTTTGCGATGTCCAGGAAGGGGTATCCCTGCGCAATTCGCGCTCATCCAGCGTGAAGAGAGGCTTATCTGCGATAGCCAGCGCGAGCATCGCTTTGCGCTGCTCGCTGGTTGCTTCTGGCTGAGGACGATGCGGAGGAACATTGTTGGGCATGATGATTACCCGCTGCAACCCAATCAAATTCGCGAGGATTTCTACCGGTTTAAGATGCCCATAGTGTACCGGGTCGAAGGTCCCGCCATACATTGCCCGTAAAGAATGCATATCACCCATCGATAAATACGTCTGCCAGCGCCTTATGGCAGAGCAGCAAAGAGAGGCTCTCCAGCTCCGCCCAGACAGACTGGCCGTAGTCCTGTTTTAACGTCAGTTCGGCGCGCATCAGAAGTTGCACTGCCTGACGCAACTGCTCCTGGCTCAGGCGGTTTATCGCCTCCGTGGTCATCGCCCGACGGTTCTGCCAGACGCGATGTTTATCGAATAAGGCGCGCAGGGGCGTATGTGCCGACTGACGTTTAAGGTTGTTCAGCAGCAGTAATTCGCGCTGGAGCGTGCGGAGCAGAATGATCGGCTCACTCCCTTCCAGGCGCAGCTGTTGCAGTATGTGCAGGGCTCGCTTACTTTTCGCCGACAGCAGCGCATCAACCCAGTGGAAGGGAGTAAAGTGCGCGGCATCATTCACCGCCTGTTCCACGCGCGGTAGCGTCAGCTTGCCATCGGGCCACAGTAGGGCGAGCCTGTCCAGCGCCTGCGCCAGTGCCAGAAGGTTGCCTTCATAGCAATAGCAAAGGAGCTGGCTGGCGGCATCATCCAGTTGCAGATTGTGCAGCTTTGCGCGCGCGGCAACCCATTTTGGCAGATGCGCCTGTTCTGGCGTCTGGCAGGTAACCAGTACCGCATTGGTGGCAAGCTGGGTAAACCAGGCCGCGTTTTCCTGCGCTTTCGTGAACTTGTTACCGCGTACGATAAGCAGCAGATCGCCGTGTAATAAACTCACCAGCATGGTCAGCTGTTCATTGATGGCCGCGTTAGGACCATTCTCTGGCAGCACGATCTGGATTGTCTGACGAGAGGCAAACAGGCTCATGGCCTGACAAAGCGAGAAGATAGCGTTCCAGTCGGTACTGTTATCGATCTGGAACGTATGATGCTCATCGAAACCCTGCGCGGCTGCCGCATGGCGAACCGCATCAAGGCTTTCCTGAAGTAACAGGGGGTCATTGCCGAGTAGCAGATAGGCCGCGCGCAGCCCTTCGTTGAGCTGCGCGCGGAGTTGTTCAGGATACAACCTGATCATCAGTTACCCAGCGACGTTGGCATATCCGGCGTGCTGGCATCCGGTGTTTCGATAACGTCAGCGCCTTTTTTCGTCGACGCGGCAATGGCAGGCAGTCTGCGGATCAGTTGCTCCGCGGCCTTATCATACATTTCCTTGATGATAATCTGCTGTTCGGCGTCTTTTGCCAGGGCCGTCTGCGGGTTATCGAAGAACGAGCGGTAGACTTTGGTATTGATAGGGTAAATATCTTTACCTGGCATTAAAACGGCCGCATCAACGGTAAGCACCATTTGATATTCCGCGGTTCGTCCATCCTGGAAGATCGATGCCGTGTCTTGTGACAGCGTTGATTTCAGGACGCGGAGCGAAGGAACATCCTGACGCAGGGTTCCCTTCTCGATCAGCTCAACATCGTTCAAACGCAGCTGGTTACGAATGGCCCGGCTCAGCGGTCCATTCGGATCGGATGAGTCGAAGATCATTGTTTTCATCTGAGCAGGCACTGCCGTGGTATTGCGCAGGTGCCAGCCGCAGCCAGCGGTGACCAGCACCGCCAGAGATAAGAGTATTGTTGCCAGGTGTCGCACGTTTCCTCCCGCGCTTAGCCAACGACCAGATTCAGCAGTTTACCGGGTACGTAGATCACTTTACGTACGGTAACGCCCTCAAGGTATTTCGCGACCAGATGCTCCTGGCCTGCGCGCTCGCGAACCTGTTCTTCGGTTGCGTCGACCGCGACGGTAATTTTACCGCGCACTTTACCGTTAACCTGCACCACAACCAGCGTGGTGTTTTCCACCATAGCGGATTCATCCGCCACTGGCCACGGCGCGTTGTCGATATCCCCTTCGCCTTTCAGCTCCTGCCACAGGGTGAAGCTAACGTGCGGCGTGAACGGGTTCAGCATGCGAACGACCGCCAGCAGCGCTTCGCGCATTAACGCGCGATCCTGCTCGCCGTCCTGCGGGGCTTTCGCCAGCTTGTTCATCAGTTCCATAATAGCCGCAATTGCGGTATTGAAGGTCTGACGACGACCAATATCATCGGTGACTTTCGCAATGGTTTTATGAACATCACGACGCAGCGCCTGCTGATCTTCGCTCAGTGCAGCTACGTTCAGCGCTGGCGCATCACCTTGTGAGGTGTGCTCGTAAACCAGTTTCCAGACGCGTTTCAGGAAGCGGTTTGCCCCTTCAACGCCGGATTCCTGCCATTCCAGCGTCATATCTGCCGGGGAGGCGAACATCATGAACAGACGCACGGTGTCAGCGCCGTAACGCTCAACCATCACCTGCGGGTCGATACCGTTATTTTTAGACTTGGACATCTTGCTCATGCCGGTATAAACCAGTTCATGACCTTCGGCGTCTTTCGCCTTCACGATACGGCCTTTCTCGTCGCGCTCCACAATCGCATCAACCGGAGAAACCCAGTTACGTTCACCGTTCGCGCCAACGTAGTAGAACGCATCTGCCAGCACCATACCCTGACACAGCAGCTGTTTTGCCGGTTCGTCGGAGTTGACCAGGCCTGCGTCACGCATCAGTTTGTGGAAGAAGCGGAAGTAGAGCAGGTGCATGATGGCGTGTTCAATGCCACCGATATAGATGTCTACCGGCAGCCAGTAGTTTGCAGCATCGGAATCCAGCATGCCTTCTTTGTACTGCGGGCAGGTGTAGCGCGCATAGTACCAGGAGGATTCCATAAAGGTGTCAAAGGTGTCGGTTTCACGCAGCGCTGGCTGACCGTTGACGGTGGTTTTTGCCCACTCAGGATCGGCTTTGATCGGGCTGGTGATGCCGTCCATGACCACGTCTTCCGGCAGGATCACCGGCAGCTGATCTTCCGGCGTTGGCATCACGGTGCCGTCTTCCAGGGTCACCATTGGGATTGGCGCACCCCAGTAACGCTGACGGGAAACGCCCCAGTCGCGCAGACGGTAGTTGACTTTACGCTCGCCCACGCCCAGCGAGGCCAGTTTGTCGGCGATGGCGTTGAAGCCCTCTTCGAAGCTCAGGCCGCTGAACTCACCGGAGTTAAACAGGGTGCCTTTTTCAGTCAGCGCTTGCTCAGAGAGATCGGGTTCAGAGCCGTCAGCAGCAAGAATAACAGGCTTGATGGTCAGGCCGTATTTGGTGGCAAATTCGTAGTCGCGCTGATCGTGACCCGGCACGGCCATCACGGCGCCTGTGCCGTATTCCATCAGTACGAAGTTGGCGGCCCAGACGGGGATGGCTTCGCCCGTCAGCGGGTGGATCGCTTTGAAGCCGGTATCAACGCCTTTTTTCTCCATCGTCGCCATGTCGGCTTCGGCCACTTTCGTGTTGCGGCATTCGTCGATAAAGGTCGCCAGCTCCGGATTGTTTTCCGCCGCTTTTTGCGCCAGCGGGTGACCTGCGGCCACGGCCAGGTAGGTCGCGCCCATGAAGGTGTCCGGACGGGTGGTGTAGACGGTCAGCGTCTGGTCGTAGTTTTCTACGTTAAAGGTAATTTCCACACCTTCGGAACGGCCGATCCAGTTGCGCTGCATGGTCTTAACGGTGTCAGGCCAGTGATCCAGATTATCCAGATCGTTCAGCAGTTCGTCAGCGTAGGCGGTGATTTTGATAAACCACTGCGGGATCTCTTTACGCTCAACTTTGGTGTCGCAGCGCCAGCAGCAGCCATCGATAACCTGCTCGTTCGCGAGAACGGTCTGGTCGTTCGGGCACCAGTTAACGGCGGACGTTTTCTTGTAGACCAGGCCTTTTTTATACAGCTCGGTGAAGAACTTCTGCTCCCAGCGGTAGTATTCCGGGGTACAGGTTGCCAGCTCGCGGCTCCAGTCATAGCCAAAGCCCAGCATTTTCAGCTGGTTTTTCATGTACGCGATGTTGTCGTACGTCCACGGAGCCGGTGCCGTGTTGTTTTTCACCGCCGCGCCTTCAGCAGGCAGGCCGAACGCATCCCAGCCGATAGGCTGAAGTACGTTTTTGCCCAGCATACGCTGGTAGCGTGCAATCACGTCACCGATGGTGTAGTTACGCACGTGGCCCATGTGTAGTCGACCAGAAGGATAGGGAAGCATCGACAGGCAGTAATACTTCTCTTTGCTCTCGTCTTCGGTTACTTCAAAGGTGCGCTTCTCGTCCCAGTGTTGCTGGACTTTTGATTCTATCTCTTCCGGGCGGTATTGCTCTTGCATGGCAGCCAGTGGTCCTGTGTTCAATACAGCTACAAATGTAGCCAATGGATGTGGTAATTCAGATCCGCATAGCATAGCCCAAACGCCCGCGTCAAAACAGCCTTTCACGCAAATGCACTTTGCAGGAATTTACCGGGTCTGTGCTTCACCTGACAAAGCTGCGACGAAATAAGGTCTATTATTAGAGACAGTTACTTACCCGGGAGGCAAAATGATGAACAAGGTTGCTCAATTTTACCGTGAACTGGTAGCGACTCTGACGGAAAGGCTGCGTAACGGCGAGCGTGATATCGACGCGTTGGTCGAACAGGCACGCGCACGCGTGACGCAAACGGGTGAGTTATCGCGAACCGAAGTGGAAGAGGTGACGCGCGCCGTGCGCCGCGACCTGGAAGAGTTTGCGCGAAGCTATGAAGAGAGCCAGGACGAAATCGCCGACAGTGTTTTTATGCGGGTAATTAAAGAGAGCCTGTGGCAGGAGCTGGCGGATATTACCGATAAAACCCAACTGGAGTGGCGCGAGGTATTCCAGGATTTAAACCACCACGGTGTCTATCACAGCGGCGAAGTGGTGGGGCTGGGGAACCTGGTGTGTGAGAAGTGCCACCACCATATCGCCGTTTATACGCCGGAGGTGCTGTCGCTGTGTCCGAAATGCGGGCACGACCAGTTCCAGCGTCGGCCGTTTGAGCCGTAGGTAAAAGCAAAACGGCAACGTCGTTGCCGTTTTTAGTGTCTGCTCCCTCTCCCTGTGGGTGAGGGCATCAGGCCGCAGAATAATAAGCCAGCCTCTCCGCCAGCAAATCCACAAACGCTTTCCGATCGATATCCACCATCACTGTGGTATTCGGCTTGTTTCCCGTCAGCGAGTAATAGTCCACCACCGTCATTCCCTGGGTATATTTCCCCTGTGTTTCCACACCAACCCAACGCTCGACCGTGGTAAACATTTCCGGCTTCAGTAGCCAGGCGATGGTGCATGGGTCATGCAGCGGGGCGCCGTGGAATCCCCACTTCTCGGCTTTGTGATACACCATAAAGAAATCGAGCAGCTCTGCCACGGTTGTTGCAACCGGGTTACCCACAGTACGAAATCGTTCGATGTCCTGCGCCATAATTTGTGCGCGGTGGGTAACGTCCAGCCCCGCCATCACAATCGGCAGGCCCGACTGGAAGACGATTTCCGCGGCTTGCGGGTCAACAAAGATGTTGAACTCCGCGACTGGCGTCCAGTTCCCCAGCCCCATTGCCCCGCCCATGATGACGATACGGGCGATATTGCTGTGCAGTTCAGGATGGCTGTTCAGCAGCAGCGCTACGTTGGTCTGTGGGCCGGTCGACACCAGCGTCACGGGCTCTGCGCTTTCACGCAGAACTTTCGCCATGAGCTCGACGGCAGTACAGTTTTGTGGTGCGAAACCCGGCTCCGGCAGCGCCGGGCCATCCAGCCCACTTTCACCGTGAACGTTATCCGCAATGATCAGCTCGCGCATTAGCGGCTTAATGGCGCCACCTGCGACCGGAATATCGGTGCGTTTTAGCAGCGTTAACATGCGCAACACGTTTCGCAGGGTTTTATCCGGCGTCTGGTTCCCTGCAGAGGAGGTGACAGCTTTTACGTCCAGTTCAGGGGAGGCAAGAGCAAGGACGAGTGCGATTGCGTCATCATGACCCGGATCGCAGTCGAGAATAATAGGCTGTGCCATGGCGTTCTCCATTCTTAGCATTATTTGTGACAAGGTTAACGCTGCGATGTGACGCCGAATAGAAAAAGAGATCTAAAGCGTGAAGCAGTGCGCAATCCACAGATTGCGCACTAAAAAGATTAATGCAGGATTTTGGCGAGGAAGTCTTTTGCACGTTCAGATTTAGGATTTGCGAAGAACTCTTCTTTCGGTGAGTCTTCAACAATTTTCCCTTCATCCATGAAGATCACACGGTTGGCCACTTTACGGGCGAAGCCCATTTCGTGCGTCACCACCATCATGGTCATCCCTTCGTGCGCCAGTTCCACCATAACGTCCAGCACTTCGTTGATCATCTCAGGATCGAGCGCGGACGTCGGCTCATCAAACAGCATCGCCACCGGATCCATGCACAGCGCACGCGCGATTGCCACGCGCTGCTGTTGGCCACCTGAAAGCTGCGCAGGGAACTTATCCGCATGTGCAGACAGCCCGACGCGTTCCAGCAACTTCAGCCCCTTTTCACGCGCCGCTTTTTTGTCGCGCTTCAGCACTTTCACCTGCGCCAGCGTCAGGTTCTCAATGATGGAGAGGTGAGGGAACAGCTCAAAATGCTGGAACACCATCCCAACGTGGGAGCGAAGCTGGGCAAGGTTGGTTTTGCGGTCATTCACTTTGGTGCCGTTAACGACAATCTCGCCCTGCTGGACAGGTTCCAGCCCATTAACGGTTTTGATAAGCGTCGACTTACCGGAGCCGGACGGGCCGCATACCACCACCACATCGCCTTTTTTCACTTCTGTTGAGCAGTCGGTCAGCACCTGAAAGTGCCCATACCATTTAGAAACATTTTTCAGGGAAATCATTATACGGTCCTTTTCTTCAGCCAGCTGACCAACAGCGATGCGCTTAAACTAATCACAAAATAGACCCCGCCCGCGAAGAGGATCATCTCAACCTGCGTTCCGTCACGTTCGCCAATGGTGGAGGCGGTACGGAAGAAGTCTGCCAGGCTCAGCACGTAGACCAGGGAGGTATCCTGGAACAGGACGATGCCCTGCGTCAGCAGCAGCGGAACCATGGCGCGAAACGCCTGCGGCAGAATAATGAGCTTCATGGACTGCCAGTGCGTCATACCGAGCGCCAGCGCAGCGCTGGACTGCCCGCGCGAGATACTCTGAATACCTGCGCGGATGATCTCGGAGTAGTAGGCGGCTTCAAACATGGAGAATGCCACCATGGCAGAGATCAGGCGGATATCGGTTTTCGGCGACAGTCCCAGCACGTTCTGTAAAAAGCCGGGAACAATCAGGTAAAACCACAACAGCACCATGACCAGTGGAATGGAGCGGAACACGTTAACGTAAGCCGTAGCAAACCAGGCGAGCGGTTTAAAGCTCGACAGGCGCATCACTGCCAGCAGGGTGCCCCAGACAATACCGACGATAATGGCGATTACGGTGATCTTTAAGGTGATCGCCAGTCCATCCAGCAGATAAGGCATGGAGGGAACAATGGAACTCCAGTCAAATTCGTACATTACTTGCCCCCCAGATTGCCCGGCAGGCGTACTTTGCGTTCAACCAGGTTCATCACCAGCATGATGAAAGCGTTAATCAGAACATAGGCGAGCGTGATTGCCGTGAAGGATTCCCATGCGTGAGCGGAGTAATCCAGCAGTTTGCCCGCCTGCGCCGCCATATCTACCAGACCAATGGTTGAGGCGATGGCCGAGTTTTTTACCAGGTTCATCATCTCGGAGGTCATCGGCGGAACGATGACGCGGTAAGCGTTAGGCAGCAGTACGTAACGGTAGGCTTGTGGCAGGGTCAGGCCCATCGCCAGTGCCGCATTCTTTTGTCCGCGTGGCAGTGACTGTATGGCGGCACGCACCTGCTCGCAGACGCGCGCAGCGGTGAACAGTCCCAGACACAGCATGGAGGAGACAAAGAATTGTACGTTAGGATCCAGCTCGGCCTTGAACCACATGCCGAGATCTTCCGGCAGCAGTTCCGGGATCACCAGATACCAGGTAAAGAACTGCACGATCAGCGGAACGTTACGGAACAGTTCCACATAGAGCGTGCCAATCGAAGAGAGAAAACGGTTAGGGACGGTACGCAGAATACCGAACAGCGAACCGACAAGAAACGCGATAATCCACGCCGTTATCGATAACGCAACGGTAACCTGAAAGCCGCTCCACAGCCAGCCGAGATAGGTGGTGTTGCCGAACGGGGCTTGTTGCAGAAAGATGCCCCAGTTCCAGTCAATTGACATAGTAAACTCCAGAAAAAAGAGGGTAGCAGCGCTACCCTCGAAGATTGGTGAGAAGCTCAATTTTTGCGCTGAGTGGGGAACGACCACTCAACGTATAGTCTGTCCATGCTTCCCGACAATCGAGAGGGCAGGAGATCCCGCCCCTGTCGTTCTAGTTAGTTAAGAGCTTTGTCGTTTGGTGATTTGAACAGCGCTTTCATGTCGTCAGACAGTTCAAAGTTCATGTTCAGGTTTTTTGGTGGAATTGGGTTCTTGAACCATTTGTCGAACCATTTTGCCGCTTCGCCAGAGGTTTGCGCCTGAGCGATGGTGTCATCGATCAGCTTTTTGAAGCCTTCATCGCCTTTACGCAGCATACAGCCGTAAGCTTCTTTCGACTGCGCAGTCCCGACGATTTCCCAGTTGTCTGGTTTCTTCGCCTTGGCGCGCTCGCCTGCCAGCAGAGCGTCATCCATCATAAACGCAACGGCACGACCGCTTTCCAGGGTACGGAAGGAGTCGCCGTGATCTTTCGCGCTGATGATGCGCATGTCCATTTTCTTCTCGTCGTTCAGCTTGTGCAGCAGCACTTCGGACGTGGTACCGGAGGTCACGACAACCGCTTTGCCTTTCAAGTCAGCAAAATCTTTGATATCGCCGCCTTTCTTCGTCAGCAGGCGGGTGCCTACAACGAAGATGGTGTCCGAGAAAGCGGCCTGTTTCTGACGCTCAAGGTTGTTGGTGGTTGAGCCACATTCAAAATCAAATGTGCCGTTTTGCAGCAGAGGAATACGGTTCTGTGAAGTGATGGGGATCAGCTTCACTTGCAGGTCAGGTTTGTTCAGCTTTTTCTTCACGGCTTCAACGATGGCGTTGGAGTAATCCTGTGAATAGCCCACGACTTTTTGCGTGTTGTCGTAGTAAGAGAACGGGACAGAAGATTCACGGTGGCCGACCACGATCACGCCGTTTTTGGCAATCTTGTCGAGAGTGCTTCCTGCTGCCGGAGCCTCTTCAGCGTGAACGATGCCCGCAGACATTCCCATAACCAGCATTGCTGTGGCCAGTTTACGTAATTGCATACCCAACTCCTTTCTTATCAGCGCCAGTGACGCTTTGATACCCATTGTGATGTTGTTATATCTCGCGCAATGCGAGTGCAGTGTTATGCAAGCTTGTTAACATTTAGTCTGGCTTAATGTAAAGATTTTGCTGCGTTATTGTTTATTTTTGCGAAGCGCGCCGCACCATTCAGAGGCAATAATCTCTCGTTGCACCGTTTCGGTGCTACCGGAGATCCATGCTGGTGCGACAAGGTTGCACGTTAAGCCAGACAGCGTTTGCGTAATTAAACAAAGCAACAGGCGTGCCAGAATTGAAGTTTAGGAGGAAATTGTCGGGTGGCGGCTGCGCCGGAGAGTAGGCCGGGTAAGGCGTAGCCGCCACCCGGCAACAGAAGGCCAGGTTATCTACGACGCTGACGCAGGCTCATCACTACGGCGGCAAAACCGAACAGCGTGGTCAGGATCCACAGCGGCCAGTTCCCGGTGCGCGCATAAGGCGTCAGGCCCGTAGCTGGCGTGACTTTCGTGGTCAGCACCTCACGGGTGAACTGCGGGATCATGGCCTGGATTTCACCCTGCGGGCCAATCACGGCGGTGATGCCGTTATTGGTGCTGCGCAACAGCGGACGTGCCAGCTCCAGAGAACGCATTCGTGCCATCTGGAAGTGCTGCCACGGGCCGATCGATTTACCGAACCACGCATCGTTTGAGATGGTCAGCAGATAGTCGGTGTCCGGGCGGAAGTTATCGCGCACCTGCTCGCCGAGGATAATCTCGTAGCAAATAGCGGCCGTCAGGGCAAAACCGTGCGCATGCAGCTGCGGCTGAACGTAAGGGCCCCGGCTGAATGAGGACATCGGCAGGTCAAAGAACGGTGCCAGTGGGCGCAGAATAGACTCCAGCGGAACAAACTCGCCAAACGGTACAAGGTGATTTTTGTTGTAACGATTGGTGGAGGTATAGCTGTATTCGCTGTCCTTACCGAGCGTAATGATCGTGTTGTACGTGTCATAGCGGTTCTGCTGATTGAGACGCGCATCCACAATTCCGGTAATCAGCGTACTGCCGCGCGCGCGCAGCAGATCGTCCATCATCTTCAGGAAGGGCTGCTGATTGATCTCCAGATCCGGGATCGCAGACTCAGGCCAGATGATGAGCTGCGATTTGCCCATCACCTTTTCAGTGGCGTTGGCGTAGATTTTCAGCGTGTTCAGCAGCTGATTCTCATCCCATTTCAATGACTGCGGGATATCGCCCTGTATCAACGATACCTGCGTGGCGCGCGCGGGCTCCAGCGTGAACCACTGGATATAACGCAGTGGGAAAGGCAGGGCAAACAGGATTAACGCGGCAACCAGCGGCTTCCAGTTACGTGTCACCAGAGCCAGCACCAGCAGGCCGCTGACCGCCATGAGCAGGAAGTTAATCGCCTCCACGCCCATGACGGGAGCCAGACCTTTCAGCGGGCCGTCCACCTGGCTATAGCCGAACTGCAACCACGGGAAGCCGGTCAGTACCCAGCCGCGCAGAAATTCGGTGATTTGCCAGACAACGGGAGCCGCTATCGCGACGCGCAGCCAGGTCGTTTTAGGCCACAGACGAGATAGAATACCGGCGAACAGGCCAGTGTAGAGCGAAAGATAGGCGGCGAGCAGCACAACCAGGAAGACGTTAACCGGCCCCGGCATTCCGCCAAATTGCGCGATACTGACGTAGACCCAGTTGATACCAGAGCCAAACAGCCCCAGCCCCCAGAAGTAGCCTATGGCCGCGGCCTGTACCGGACGACGGTTCAGGGTAAGACCCTGTAGCCCCATCAGGGAGAGAATAGCGGCTGGCCAAATATCGTAAGGAGAAAAAGCCAGCGTACCGCTGGCTCCGAGTAACAGCGCCAGCAGCAAACGGACGCGCTGGCGTTCAAAGAGTGGGGCAAATGCCATTTACATTAATCTTCCAGTTTTGGCACCGGTGAGTCGTCCGGCATTCTGACATGAACCTGAATAATACGTCGGCTGTCAGCCATTGCGACCTTGAACTGGTAACCATCGATGTCAACGGTTTCACCGCGGGCCGGAAGATGGCCGAAGGCCTGCATCACCAGACCACCAATGGTGTCCACTTCTTCATCGCTGAAGCTGGTGCCAAAGGTGTCATTGAAGTCTTCAATGGAGGCCAGCGCGCGCACGGTCCAGGTGTGGCGGCTCAGCTGACGGAAGTCGATATCCTCTTCTTCGTCATACTCATCTTCGATTTCGCCCACGATCAGCTCAAGGATGTCTTCGATTGTGACCAGACCGGAAACGCCACCAAATTCATCAATAACAATCGCCATGTGATAGCGCTGGGAGCGAAACTCCTTCAGCATCCGATCCACACGTTTACTTTCCGGCACAACCACGGCCGGGCGTAACACTTTTTCCATACTGAAGGCTTCGGCATCGCTGCGCATAAACGGCAGCAGATCTTTCGCCATCAAAATCCCTTCGATGTGATCTTTGTCTTCGCTGATGACCGGGAAACGTGAGTGAGCCGATTCGATAATCACATCGAGGCACTCGTCCAGCGTCTGGTTGCGTTTCAGGGTAATCATCTGCGAGCGGGGGATCATGATGTCGCGGACGCGCTGGTCGGCGATGTCCATCACCCCTTCGAGCATTTCGCGCGTATCTTCGTCGATAAGGTCGTTCTGCCCGGAATCACGAATCAGCTCCAGCAGTTCGTCACGGTTTTTCGGTTCGCCGTGGAAAAGCTGGTTCAGGATGAGGGAGAAAAATCCCTTTTTAGTGGTTGTCGTGTCGCTACTGTGTGAATTGTCGTCGCTCATGGCGTTTGTTAAGGGTTCTCTTGTTAGTTCAACGTTAACCGCCGCGCTATGTCCCTGCGCGGCGGCATGGTAGTCAGTGACTGACTATTCTTTCTCGGCAATGTACGGATCCTCATAGCCCAGAGCAAGCATTATCTCTGTCTCGAGGGATTCCATCTCTTCCGCTTCGTCATCTTCAATATGGTCGTAACCCAGAAGATGCAGGCTACCGTGCACCACCATGTGTGCCCAGTGCGCTTCCAGCGGCTTTTGCTGCTCTTTGGCTTCCTGCTCAACCACCTGACGGCAGATGATCAGATCGCCCAGCAGCGGCATCTCAATGCCCGGAGGGGCTTCGAATGGGAAAGAGAGCACATTGGTCGGCTTATCTTTCCCGCGATAGGTCAGGTTGAGCTCATGGCTTTCTGCTTCATCCACCAGGCGAATCGTGACCTCTGATTCTTCCTGAAACTGGGGGATAACGGCATCCAGCCATTTCTGAAACTGTGCCTCTTCTGGCATGCCGGAATTATCTTCACAGGCCAGCTGTAAATCGAGGATCACCTGACTCATTTCTGTTCATGCTCCTGCGCTTCGCGCTTACGTTCTGCGGCCAGCTCGGCCCTGCGCTTCTGATCTGCCTCTTCCCAGGCCTCATAAGCGTTAACGATACGCGCGACCACCGGGTGGCGTACCACGTCTTCGCTGTGGAAGAAGTTGAAGCTGATTTCCTCTACCTCGGCCAGGACTTCGATGGCGTGACGCAGACCCGATTTGGTGTTACGCGGCAGGTCAATCTGGGTGACGTCACCGGTAATAACCGCTTTCGAGTTAAAGCCAATACGCGTCAGGAACATCTTCATTTGTTCGATGGTGGTGTTCTGGCTCTCATCCAGAATGATGAACGCGTCGTTAAGTGTACGCCCACGCATGTAGGCCAGCGGGGCCACTTCAATCACGTTACGCTCGATGAGCTTTTCAACTTTCTCGAAGCCGAGCATTTCGAACAGCGCGTCGTACAGCGGGCGCAGGTAGGGGTCCACTTTCTGACTTAAATCGCCCGGCAGGAAGCCGAGTTTCTCACCGGCTTCTACAGCAGGGCGGGTCAGCAGGATACGGCGGATCTCCTGACGCTCAAGCGCATCGACAGCAGCAGCAACGGCCAGATAGGTTTTACCCGTACCCGCCGGACCCACGCCAAAGGTGATGTCATGGTCGAGAATGTTGGCGATGTACTGTGCCTGGTTCGGGGTACGAGGCTTAATCACGCCGCGTTTGGTTTTAATGTTGATGGCTTTGCCATAGTCCGGCACGCTTTCCGCGCTCTGCTCAAGCACGCGCGCCTCTTTGATGGCCAGGTGGATCTGTTCAGGTTCAATATCCTGGATCTCACCGCGCATCGGGGCGGTATCAACATACAGGCTGCGGAGAATATCTGCCGCGGCGTTGACGCAGATTGGGCGTCCGGTGAGTTTGAAATGGTTATCGCGACGATTGATTTCGATACCCAGACGTCGCTCCAGTTGTTTGATGTTGTCATCAAACGGCCCGCACAGGCTCAGCAGGCGAGCGTTGTCTGCGGGCTCAAGGCTAATTTCACGCGTATCTATGTTCAAACTGTTCCTCTTTATTTGGTTAACTGACCTGTGGCCACACGGCGTAATAAAACGGTCATTACCGAAATTATTCACGCCATAGAATAAAGGCGCAAGCGTTGCGGTAGATATTGGGGGTGATGAGAGGAAATACAAGGCCTGCCGGACAGGCAGGCCAGAGGGATCAGGGCTGGTAAATACCTACGCCAGAATCGTTGACTTTACGGGTGCGAGAGATAACGGATTCCGGAGTCTGTGCAATACGCAGACCCATTTCGTCCTCAGTACGTACCACCTTCCCGCGCAGCGAGTTCGTGAGCACTTCGACAATCTCGACGTCCACAAACTTACCAATCATGTCCGGGGTGCCTTCAAAATTCACCACGCGGTTATTTTCGGTTCGACCAGACAGTTCCATGATGCTCTTACGGGAAGTGCCTTCCACCAGAATACGCTGGACAGTGCCGAGCATACGACGGCTCCAGGCGTTGGCCTGCTGGTTGATACGCTCCTGCAAAATATACAGACGCTGCTTTTTCTCTTCTTCCGGCACATCGTCAACCATATCGGCCGCTGGGGTGCCCGGGCGTGCTGAGAAGATGAAGCTGTAGCTGACGTCGAAATTCACCTCGCCGATGAGCTTCATGGTGCGCTCGAAGTCATCAGCGGTTTCGCCAGGGAAGCCGACGATAAAGTCGGAGCTAATCTGGATATCCGGGCGTGCTTCACGCAGCTTGCGGATGGTGGACTTATACTCCAGCACCGTATGTGGACGACCCATCATGTTCAGCACGCGGTCAGAGCCGCACTGGATCGGCAGGTGCAGGAAGCTCACCAGCTCTGGCGTATCGCGATAGACGTCAATAATGTCGTCGGTAAATTCCATCGGATGGCTGGTGGTAAAGCGAATGCGGTCAATGCCGTCAATCGCCGCCACCAGACGCAGCAGTTCAGCAAAGCTGCCAGTGGTGCCGTCGTAGTTTTCCCCGCGCCAGGCGTTCACGTTCTGGCCCAGCAGGTTCACTTCGCGAACGCCCTGCGCGGCAAGCTGCGCGATTTCAAACAGGATATCGTCTGCCGGGCGGCTCACTTCTTCACCGCGGGTGTAAGGTACCACGCAGTAAGTACAGTATTTGTTGCAGCCTTCCATGATGGAGACGAAGGCGGTCGGGCCATCAGCGCGCGGCTCTGGCAGACGGTCAAATTTCTCGATCTCCGGGAAACTCACGTCAACCACCGGGCTACGGCTGCCGCGAACCTGGTTAATCATCTCTGGCAGGCGGTGAAGGGTCTGAGGGCCAAAAACGATATCCACATAGGGTGCTCTCTGGCGGATCAGCTTACCTTCCTGCGATGCGACGCAGCCACCCACGCCAATAATCAGGTCCGGATTTTTCCGTTTGAGAAGCTTCCAGCGGCCTAACACATGAAAGACTTTTTCCTGTGCTTTTTCACGAATTGAACAGGTGTTCAGCAGCAGCACATCGGCTTCTTTCGCATTTTCAGTCAGCTGGTATCCGTGGGTGGTATCCAGCAGATCGGCCATCTTCGATGAATCGTATTCGTTCATCTGACAGCCCCAGGTTTTTATATGGAGTTTTTTAGTCATCGACTTGCTCAGCTCAGGATTGCAAGCCGCGTATTGTAATGCTTTGGTGCGGTTGTGACCAGTATGAAGGTTGTCAACCTCAGGGCCGCAAAAATCCGGTAAACTTAAGGTATTCTCCAATAAGGAATAGTGACCATGACACTCCTGAACACCGAAGTTGCCGTTGTTGGCGGCGGTATGGTCGGCGGCGCACTGGCGCTGGGGCTGGCGCAGCAGGGATTTGACGTAACCGTTATTGAACAGGCGGCTCCGCCGGTATTCGATCCTTCCAGCCAACCGGACGTGCGTATTTCCGCCATCAGCGCGTCCTCTGTTGATCTGCTTCGCGGGCTGGGCGTCTGGGAGGCGGTGCTGGCGATGCGCGCGCACCCTTACAGCCGTCTTGAAACCTGGGAGTGGGAAAATGCTCACGTCTCGTTTGACGCCGCCGAGCTGAAACTGCCGCGCCTGGGCTATATGGTGGAAAACAACGTGCTCCAGCAGGCACTCTGGCAGGCGCTGGAGGCGCACCCGAAGGTGACGCTGCGCGTTCCGGACTCGCTGAAAGCCCTGCATCGTCATGAAGGTGGATATCTCCTGACGCTGGATAACGACGATGAGCTGGCCGTAAAGCTGGTGGTGGGGGCGGATGGCGCGAACTCGCAGGTCAGGCAGATGGCAGGCATTGGGATCCATGCCTGGCAGTATCAGCAGTCCTGCATGCTGATCACCGTGCAGTCAGAAAACGCGCCGGGCGAAAGCACCTGGCAGCATTTTACGCCGAACGGCCCGCATGCATTCTTACCGTTGTTTGATAACTGGGCTTCGCTGGTGTGGTACGACAAGCCGGCGCGCATTCGACAGTTGCAGGGGCTGTCCATGGATCAGTTGCAGCGCGAAATCCGCCAGCACTTCCCGCGCCGTCTGGGTAACGTGACCCCGGTTGCCGCTGGCGCATTCCCGCTGATGCGACGCCATGCGTTGCAGTATGCCCGTGAAGGGCTGGCCCTGGTGGGAGACGCGGCGCACACCATTCATCCGCTGGCGGGGCAGGGGGTTAACCTGGGATACCGTGACGTCGATGCGTTACTGGATGTGCTGGGTAACGCTCGCGCCCACGCGGAAGCCTGGGCCAGCCATCAGGTACTGAAGCGCTACCAGACGCGCCGTATGGCGGATAACTTCATTATGCAGTCGGGGATGGATCTGTTCTATGCCGGGTTCAGCAATGACGTGGGTCCGGTGCGGATATTGCGAAATATCGGACTGATGGCGGCGGAGCGCGCCGGTGGTCTGAAGCGTCAGGCACTGAAATACGCCCTCGGACTCTAATCTTTATTCCCTCTCCCCGTGGGAGAGGGTTAGGGTGAGGGCATCAGGCCGCACTATTCTGAGCAACAAAAACAAAAAAGCCCGCAGAGCGGGCTTTTTTGTTTTAAGTGGCTGGGGTGCAGGGATTCGAACCCCGGAATGCTGGTATCAGAAACCAGAGCCTTACCGCTTGGCGACACCCCAATTGCGTTAAACAAACTGCTTAACGACTTTAAAGTGGCTGGGGTACGAGGATTCGAACCTCGGAATGCCGGAATCAGAATCCGGTGCCTTACCGCTTGGCGATACCCCAACAATGTTCAGTTTACCGAATCGTATTCGATAACATAAATATGGTGGCTACGACGGGATTCGAACCTGTGACCCCATCATTATGAGTGATGTGCTCTAACCAACTGAGCTACGTAGCCAGTACTGCAATCTTCGATGGCTGGGGTACCTGGATTCGAACCAGGGAATGCCGGTATCAAAAACCGGTGCCTTACCGCTTGGCGATACCCCAATACCGCGGAGAACCGCATGATCGAAGAAATATGGCTGGGGTACCTGGATTCGAACCAGGGAATGCCGGTATCAAAAACCGGTGCCTTACCGCTTGGCGATACCCCATCCGTGCAACGCTTACCTGGGAATGGTGCGGGAGGCGAGACTTGAACTCGCACACCTTGCGGCGCCAGAACCTAAATCTGGTGCGTCTACCAATTTCGCCACTCCCGCAAAAAAGATGGTGGCTACGACGGGATTCGAACCTGTGACCCCATCATTATGAGTGATGTGCTCTAACCAACTGAGCTACGTAGCCATCTTTTTTTCGCGTTACCTTATCGGCGTTGCGGGGCGCATTATGCGTATAGACCCTTGCAGCGTCAACACCTTTTTCAATGAAAATAGCCGGAATGTGACTGTTTGGTTAGGTTGCGAACAGCGAGGCCGAATATTCGACAATTATTGGTTATTAATCGATTTTATGCGGGGAAAAGAGAGGCAAAAAAATCAGGCCCCGGAGGGCCTGATGATACTCTGAACATTATTTATAGGCAGACTGGTGAACGCCCACTGCGCGTCCTGACGGATCGTTCATGGCTTTGAAGGATTCATCCCATTCAATGGCTTTAGCAGAAGAGCAGGCGACCGATGGACCACCCGGTACGCACTCGGCTGCACTTGGAACCGGGAACAGCTCCTCAAAGATCTCACGGTACAAATACGCTTCTTTCGAGGCTGGCGTGTTGTACGGGAAGCGGAAGCTCGCAGTTTCCAGTTGTTGATCAGAAACCTGTTTTGCCGCCACCTCTTTCAGGGTGTCGATCCAGCTGTAACCCACGCCATCCGAGAACTGCTCTTTCTGACGCCACGCCACGCTCGCCGGCAGGTAGGATTCAAAACATTCACGCAGGATATGTTTCTCCATTTTGCCGTTGCCGCACATTTTGTCCTGCGGGTTGATGCGCATCGCCACATCGAGGAATTTCTTATCGAGGAACGGCACGCGGGCTTCCACACCCCAGGCGGACATCGCTTTGTTGGCGCGCGCGCAGTCAAACATGTGCAGCGCCTGTAGCTTACGCACCGTTTCTTCATGCAGCTCTTTGGCGTTTGGCGCTTTGTGGAAATAGAGGTAACCGCCAAACACTTCGTCAGAACCTTCGCCGGAGAGCACCATCTTGATGCCCATCGCTTTGATCTTCCGCGACATCAAATACATCGGCGTGGAGGCGCGAATGGTGGTCACATCATAGGTTTCAATGTGATAGATCACATCGCGGATCGCATCCAGACCTTCCTGTACGGTGAAGTGAATTTCATGGTGCACCGTGCCGAGATGGTTCGCCACTTCCTGGGCGGCTTTCAGGTCAGGTGCCCCTTCCAGACCCACGGCAAAGGAGTGCAGCTGCGGCCACCAGGCTTCAGAGCGCTCCTGATCTTCCACGCGACGTGCGGCGAATTTCTTGGTAATCGCGGAGATCACGGAGGAGTCCAGACCGCCGGAGAGCAGTACGCCATAAGGTACGTCTGACATCAGGTGGCTTTTCACTGACTCCTCTAGTGCCTGACGCAGTTCGGCTTTGTCCGTCACGTTGTCTTTCACCGCCTCATAATCAAACCAGTCGCGCTGGTAGTACGGGCGGATCTCGCCGTCTTTACTCCACAGGTAGCTACCTGCCGGGAACTCTTTGATGGTGCGGCACACCGGTACCAGGGCTTTCATCTCTGAGGCAACGTAGAAGTTACCGTGTTCATCGTGTCCCATGTACAGCGGGATAATACCAATATGGTCGCGGCCAATCAGGTAAGCGTCTTTTTCGCTGTCGTACAGCGCGAAGGCGAACATACCTTGCAGGTCGTCGAGGAACTCCGGGCCTTTCTCCTGATACAGCGCCAGGATCACTTCGCAGTCTGAGCCGGTCTGAAACGCATAGCGATCGCCGTACTCAGCGCGCAGCGCCTGATGGTTGTAAATTTCACCGTTAACAGCAAGCGCGTGCGTTTTTTTCTCGTTATACAGCGGCTGTGCGCCAGCGTTGACATCAACAATGGAAAGACGTTCGTGAGCCAGAATCGCTTTATCGCTGGCGTAAACGCCTGACCAGTCCGGACCGCGATGGCGCATCAGGCGGGACAATTCGAGTGCTTTTTTACGCAGTTCGCCCGCGTCAGTTTTAATATCCAGTACGCCAAAAATAGAACACATAACCTTCTCCGTTAACCCTGTTGCGTTGTGATGTTGCTTGCTTATGAAAATGCCGCAAAAAGGGGAGGGGGCGCAAGCGTTTTACCGATGAAAACGTAAAAAGTGCAATGGCAATTGCCGAATCTTAAAAAAAGAGTATGCATTAAGCCATTCTATTGATGATTTCTCAATGAAGAGCTGATTTCGTTAGATGAAGTGATATTTTCAGGCAGCAGAAATGAAAAACCACGCCCTGAGGCGTGGTTCTGAATCAAATAACGTCGATTTCGTCGACAGAGGGGTAAATCCAGCTTGGCCGGAACGGCATCGTATCAATGTCATCAAGCTGTGAAACGCCAGAAAGCACCAGGATGGTTTCAAGCCCCGCCTGGAAGCCAGCCAGAATATCGGTGCGCAGGTTGTCGCCAACAATGACGGTTTCTTCTGAGTGTGCCTGCATCGTATTCAGTGCAGCGCGGATGATCCACGGGCTCGGTTTGCCGACAACAAACGGCTTACGGCCTGAGATTTTTTCGATACCGGCGCACAGCGCACCGCAGGCGGGATAAAAACCACGACCATGCGTATCCGGGTTAGTGGCGATAAAACGTGCACCATTGGCGACAAAGTAGGCTGCTTTATGCATCATCTCCCAGTTAAAGGAGCGCGTTTCGCCCACGATGACAAAGTCCGGATTCACGTCGGTGATGGTGAAGCCCGCTTTATACAGCTCGTGGATCAGCGCGCCTTCGCCAACCACGTAGGCTTTTTTGCCTTCCTGACGCTTCAGGAAATCCGCGGTCGCCATCGCAGAGGTATAAAACACGCTGTCCGGGACGTTGACGCCCGCGGTAGCAAAGCGATTTGCCAGATCCTGACCAGTCTGTGAAGGGTAGTTCGTGAGAAGAACCAGTGGCATTCCTTTGTCGATGATGCGGTGAAGAAACTCCGCAGCACCTGGCACGGCAACGTTGTCGTGCATTAGCACGCCGTCGATATCACAAATTACATTCTTAATGGTCATGGACAATCCGACATCAAAAAAAGAAGGCGTTACTATAAGGTCCGATCAGGATTCCAGCAAATGTTGCAGCAGGATCCCGTTGAGCATGGCACGTTTTACCAGGGCGAATGCGCCAATTGCCGAGCGGTGATCGAGCGTAGATCGCACCACCGGCAAATTCTGGCGAAATGCCTTCAGCGCCTGGGTATTGATGCAGCCTTCAATGGCAGGCAGTAATACTTTTTCGGCTTCAACGATCTCGCCGGCAATCACCACTTTTTGCGGATTAAACAGGTTGATGGCAATGGCGATGGTCTTACCCAGGTGGCGTCCTACCTGTTCGATCACTTCGCAGGCCAGCGCATCGCCTTTGTTTGCCGCTTTGCAGATGGCACCGATCTTACAGTCGCCCAGCGTGACGCGGCTCTGATAACCCTGCTCCAGCAGGTGGCGGACGCGATGTTCAATGGCGGCATTGGCGGCAACGGTTTCAAGACAGCCAAAGTTACCGCAGTGGCAGCGCTCGCCAAGCGGTTCCACCTGGATATGACCGATCTCGCCTACGTTACCGTTACGACCAATAAAAATGCGGCCATTCGAGATGATACCCGCACCTGTACCACGGTGAACGCGCACCAGAATAGAGTCTTCGCAGTCCTGGCTCGCACCAAAGTAGTGCTCCGCCAGCGCCAGCGAGCGGATATCGTGACCAACAAAGCAGGTCAGCTTGAAGCGTTTTTCCAGCGCCTCAACCAGCCCCCAGTTCTCTACTTTAATATGCGGCATGTAGCGAATAACGCCGCTTTCCGGGTCAACCAGGCCGGGTAAAATCACCGAGATGGCGATGAGTTCACGGATCTTGCGCTGACAGATTTCGATAAACTGCGCAATGGTATTCAGTAACGCGTGTTCGAGCGTCTCCTGCGTGCGCTCAGGAAGGGGGTAATGCTCTTCGGCAATGGCCTTGCTGCTCAGATCGTAGAGCGTAAGCGTGGTGTCATGACGGCCTAAGCGAACGCCAATGGCCTGAAAATTGCGGGTTTCAGTGACGATGGAAATCGCGCGGCGGCCGCCGGTGGAGGCCTGCTGATCCACTTCTTTGATCAGGCCGCGCTCAATAAGCTGACGTGTAATTTTTGTCACGCTGGCGGGAGCAAGCTGGCTTTGTTCGGCTATCTGAATGCGTGAGATTGGCCCGTGCTGGTCAATCAGGCGATAAACTGCCGCGCTGTTAAGTTGTTTAACGAGATCGACATTACCGATTTGAGCTTGTCCGCCTGGTGTCATACTTTTACTTACTCAGTGACGACCTCGTTACCATTAACGATGGTCTTAATAATTTTATAATCGTGTGTGAACGCCGTCAGGTTTGCAACCATACCTGGCGCAATACCGCCGAGCTGTTTATCGACGCCAATAGCGCGCGCCGGATAAAGCGTGGCCATGCGCAGCACTTCCTCAAGCGCAATGCCGCAATGTTCAACGAGGTTACGTACCCCTTCGATCATCGTCAGAGAAGAACCGCTCAGCGTGCCGTTCTCATCCACACACAGTCCATTCCGGTAGTATATTGTTTTACCAGCAAAAATGAACTGGTCAATATTCGCTCCTGCCGGAGCGGTAGCATCCGTGACCAGGCAGAGCTTGTCGCCTTTAAGGCGCTTGGCGTTGCGGATGTTGGTGTAATCGACATGCAAGCCGTCGGCGATAATACCGCAGTAGACGTCTGGTTCATCCAGAATTGCGCCAACCAGTCCCGGTTCGCGACCGGTAATATACGGCATCGCGTTATAAAGGTGTGTGGCAAATGTAATACCTGCGCGGAAACCGGCCTTCGCCTCTTTAAGCGTCGCGTTCGAATGGCCCGCAGATACCACAATCCCGGCGGCGGCCAGTTTGCTGATAACGTCCGTGCCGGTCATTTCCGGTGCCAGCGTCACTTTAGTGATCACATCGGCATTGGCGCACATGTAATCCACCAGCTCGGCATCCGGTTTGCGCACGTAGTTCGGGTTATGGGTGCCTTTCTTGACCATATTCAGCCATGGTCCTTCCAGGTGCAGACCCAGCGCCTGATTCGGATGTTTTGCCAGGTATTCACGCATGACGCGGATACCCTGTTTCATCAGGTCATCGCTGCTGGTAATCAGCGTTGGCAGATAGCTGGTGCAGCCCGATTTCTCGTTGGCGTTTTGCATGATTTCCAGCGTTTCAACCGTTACCGCCTCTGCGGTATCGTTAAACTGGACACCGCCGCAGCCGTTAAGCTGTACGTCGATGAAACCGGGGGAGATTACTGCTCCATTGAGGGAACGCTGTTCGATCTCCGGCGGCAGTTCCGCCAGCGGGCAAACACGTTCAATCAGGCCATTGGCGATTACAATCGCATGGTCATCCAGAATTTCATGGCCGGTATAAATCCGACCGTGGGTTAAAGCGTACATATCGACCCCCGGTTAAAAAAGCGACCGCCCCTGATAAAAGAGGCGGTTATTCAATTACAGACCTTTAATGTTCTCAGCTTCCAGCTCGTTGAAGTATTTCAGCGTTTTCACTTTCAGCTCCATGGTGGACGGTTCGTCACACACGACAACCGCTTTTGGATGCAACTGTAAGCAGCTGATCGTCCACATATGGTTCACGTTGCCTTCAACGGCAGCCTGAAGCGCTTGCGCTTTCACTGCGCCCAGCACCAGAATCATCACTTCTTCGGCATCCAGCAGTGTACCCACACCCACGGTCAGCGCGTATTTAGGCACCTGATTGACGTCGCCGTCAAAGAAGCGGGAGTTAGCCACACGCGTGTCATGGGTCAACGTTTTAATACGGGTACGGGAAGCCAGTGAAGATGCCGGTTCGTTGAACGCGATATGACCATCGTTGCCTACGCCGCCCATAAACAGGTGGATTTTACCGTAAGAACGGATTTTTTCTTCATACTGACGGCATTCTGCGTCAATATCAGGCGCGTTTCCATTCAGCAGGTTAATGTTTTCAGCCGGAATATCAACGTGATCGAAGAAATTACGGTGCATAAAGCTGTGGTAACTTTCCGGATGTTCCTTTGGCAGGCCGACATATTCGTCCATGTTGAAGGTCACAACATGTTTAAAGCTAACCTGGCCCGCTTTGTGCATTTCAACCAAAGCCTTATACGCGGTCAGGGGAGTACCACCGGTTGGAAGACCGAGTACGAAAGGACGATCGGCTGTTGGTTTGAACGCGTTGATGCGGTTAACGATATGACGAGCAGCCCATTTTCCGACTTGTTCAGCTGTTGCCAGGGGAATCAGTCTCATTATTCACCTCTAAAGTTTAAGTAAAAGTGGGCGGATGATTAGTGCAACCTGAACTAAGCGTAACCTGGAACCTTTCAGGCCGGATCAATCCGTCTTGATTTTTTGAATGATAAAATAAGTTTTCGTGGTTAGCCAGTGAAAGGGAGGGTTTAATACGATATTTGGTGACAATAATCACAAAAAATAGGTGTTTAATTTGCGATACGAATTAATTTTTCACACACTCACACTGCCAGTGAATCATCAACAGTATCTATCGTTCGTGACACAATAAAAACATAGTTTATGCGCGAGTCTTAACAAAGGGTCTCGTAGGGGGAATAGGATGAATATTTTAGGTTTTTTCCAGCGCCTCGGTAGGGCTTTGCAGCTCCCTATCGCCGTGCTACCGGTTGCAGCATTGCTGCTGCGATTCGGGCAACCCGATCTTCTTAATGTGCCGTTTATTGCCCAGGCAGGCGGCGCCATTTTTGACAACCTTGCGCTGATTTTCGCCATCGGCGTGGCGTCAAGCTGGTCAAAAGACAGCGCCGGTGCTGCGGCACTGGCAGGGGCGGTAGGTTACTTCATCCTCACGAAAGCGATGGTAACCATCAACCCGGAAATCAACATGGGTGTACTGGCGGGTATCATTACCGGTCTGGTCGGTGGCGCCGTGTACAACCGCTGGGCGGGTATCAAACTGCCTGACTTCCTGAGCTTCTTCGGCGGTAAACGTTTTGTGCCGATTGCGACGGGCTTTTTCTGTCTGATCCTCGCCGCCATCTTTGGCTACGTTTGGCCACCGGTTCAGCATGCTATCCATGCGGGTGGCGAGTGGATCGTGTCTGCGGGCGCAATGGGCGCGGGCATCTTCGGTTTCATTAACCGTCTGCTGATCCCAACCGGTCTGCATCAGGTACTGAACACCATCGCCTGGTTCCAGATTGGTGAGTTCACCAACGCGGCTGGCGCGGTATTCCACGGTGATATCAACCGCTTCTACGCAGGTGACGGCACCGCGGGCATGTTCATGTCCGGCTTCTTCCCAATCATGATGTTTGGTCTGCCTGGCGCCGCGCTGGCAATGTACCTGGCTGCGCCGAAAGCGCGTCGCCCAATGGTTGGCGGGATGCTGCTGTCCGTTGCGATCACCGCCTTCCTGACCGGCGTGACCGAGCCACTGGAATTCCTGTTCATGTTCCTGGCTCCGCTGCTGTATCTGATGCACGCGATCCTGACCGGTATCAGCCTGTTCGTTGCCACCCTTCTGGGTATCCATGCAGGCTTCTCCTTCTCCGCAGGCGCTATCGACTATGTGTTGATGTACAACCTGCCGGCGGCAAGCAGCAACGTCTGGATGCTGGTGGTGATGGGCCTGATCTTCTTCGTTATCTACTTCGTTCTGTTCAGCGCGGTTATTCGTATGTTTAACCTGAAGACGCCGGGCCGCGAAGATACGAAAGATGCTGTTGTGACCAGTGAAGCCAACAGCAATACCGAAGAGGGTTTAACCCAGCTGGCAACCAGCTATATTGCCGCTGTGGGTGGCACCGACAACCTGAAAGCGATCGATGCCTGTATTACCCGTCTGCGTCTGACCGTGGGCGACTCCGCGCGCGTGAGCGATGCAATGTGCAAACGCCTTGGTGCGTCTGGTGTGGTGAAGCTGAATAAACAAACCATCCAGGTTATCGTGGGTGCGAAAGCCGAATCTATCGGCGATGAAATGAAAAAAGTGGTTGCCCGTGGGCCGGTCGCTGCCGCCTCAACGGATAACGCGCCAGTGGCTGACGCGCCGGTTGCAAAACCGCAGGCTGTGCCAAATGCGGTGACCATCGCTGCGCTGGTTTCTCCGGTGACAGGTGACGTTGTTGCGCTTGAGCAGGTGCCTGACGAAGCGTTCGCCAGCAAAGCGGTCGGTGATGGCGTGGCGGTGAAACCAACGGACAAAACCGTGGTCTCTCCGGCAGCCGGTACTATCGTGAAAATCTTCAACACCAACCACGCGTTCTGCCTGGAAACGGAAAAAGGCGCGGAGATCGTTGTCCATATGGGTATCGATACCGTTGCGCTGAACGGTCAGGGCTTTACTCGCCTGGTGGAAGAGGGCGCTGAAGTGGCGGCAGGCCAGCCGATTCTGGAAATGGATCTGGAGTTCCTGAACGCCAACGCGCGCTCCATGATAAGCCCGGTAGTGTGCAGCAACATCGACGACTTCAGCGGTCTGGTGATCCAGGCGCAGGGGCAGGTAGTTGCAGGCCAAACGCCACTGTATGAGATTAAAGGCAAGTAATCGCTCCTGAGTAGAGTTATGCCTTTAGCGGCGGGGGATATCCTCCGCCGCTTTTTTTTGCAGCAATTGCCCCCATTATTTTCTTCCGGGACGTTTTAAGGGTTGTCACTACGTCCGGCTTATAAGATCATATGCCGTTATACGTTGTTTACGCTTTGAGGAATCCACGATGAGTGAGGCAGAAGCCCGCCCGAGTAACTTTATTCGTCAGATCATCGATGAAGATCTGGCCAGTGGTAAGCACACCACAGTCCACACGCGTTTCCCGCCGGAGCCAAATGGCTACCTGCACATTGGTCACGCCAAATCGATCTGCCTTAACTTTGGTATTGCGCAAGACTACCAGGGGCAGTGCAACCTGCGTTTCGATGACACCAACCCAGTAAAAGAAGACATCGAATACGTTGAGTCGATTAAAAACGACGTGCAATGGCTGGGCTTCAACTGGTCAGGCGATATCTGCTACTCCTCAGACTATTTCGATCAGCTGTATGCCTATGCGGTTGAACTGATTAACAAGGGTCTGGCATACGTCGACGAGCTCTCTGCTGACGAAATCCGTGAATACCGCGGTACGCTGACTCAGCCCGGTAAGAACAGTCCGTTCCGCGATCGTAGCGTGGAAGAGAACCTGGCGCTGTTTGAAAAAATGCGTGCCGGTGGCTTTGAAGAAGGTAAAGCGTGTCTGCGTGCCAAAATCGATATGGCGTCTCCGTTCATCGTGATGCGCGATCCGGTGCTGTACCGCATTAAGTTCGCAGAACACCACCAGACCGGTAACAAGTGGTGCATCTACCCGATGTACGACTTCACCCACTGCATCAGCGATGCGCTGGAAGGCATTACGCACTCTCTGTGCACGCTGGAATTCCAGGACAACCGTCGTCTGTACGACTGGGTGCTGGATAACATCACCATTCCTGTGCATCCGCGTCAGTACGAGTTCTCTCGTCTGAACCTGGAATACACCGTGATGTCCAAGCGTAAGCTGAACCTGCTGGTCACTGACAAGCACGTTGAAGGCTGGGACGACCCACGTATGCCGACCATTTCTGGCCTGCGTCGTCGTGGCTACACCTCTGCGTCCATTCGTGAGTTCTGCAAACGTATCGGCGTCACCAAGCAGGACAACACCATCGAAATGGCGTCTCTGGAATCCTGCATTCGTGAAGACCTGAACGAAAACGCGCCGCGCGCGATGGCGGTGATCGATCCAGTGAAACTGGTTATCGAAAACTATCCGCAGGGCGGGAGCGAACTGGTCTCTATGCCTAATCATCCGAACAAACCGGAAATGGGCACCCGCGACGTGCCGTTCAGCGGTGAAATCTGGATCGATCGTGCCGACTTCCGCGAAGAAGCGAACAAGCAGTACAAGCGTCTGGTGCTGGGCAAAGAAGTACGTCTGCGTAACGCCTATGTAATCAAAGCCGAGCGCGTAGAGAAAGATGCGGAAGGTAACATCACGACCATCTTCTGTACGTACGACGCAGAGACGCTGAGCAAAGATCCGGCGGATGGCCGTAAAGTGAAAGGCGTAATCCACTGGGTGAGCGCGCAGCATGCGCTGCCGGTTGAGATCCGTCTCTACGACCGTCTGTTCAGCGTGCCTAACCCAGGCGCAGCGGAAGACTTCCTGGCGGTTATTAACCCTGAGTCTCTGATTATCAAGCAGGGGTATGCCGAGCCGTCTCTGAAAGCCGCTGAAGCCGGTAAAGCGTTCCAGTTCGAACGTGAGGGTTATTTCTGCCTGGACAGCCGTTACAGCACGGCAGAAAAACCGGTATTTAACCGTACCGTGGGTCTGCGTGATACCTGGACTAAGATCGGCGAATAATAACGCTGCTCTGGTCAATGAGAAACAAACGCCGCGTAAAGCGGCGTTTTTTTATTTAACGATCATGTCGTTAAGCATCGGGATAATCTTTTAAAGCCAACATTCCAGGTCAATGTGGTGCTACTTATTTTATTTAAAAAAAGTTTGTTGTTTTCCAAAAACAGAAACGTTGAAAAATATATTGTCAATCTCAATGTTACTTACTGAAAATTAGCGTATTCCCCCGCCAGTACTCGCTTCACGGTAAATGTTACAAAGCACTACGAAATATGTGCTCTTCGTCATAATCCTGACTTTTGCCTGATTAAAAGCATTGATAATTCGCGTCGCGAAAAATAACCTAAAGACGGTAGTTAATTCGAGGGTATTTCTGACTACCCCTGACCATTTGGTCTTTTCTGTTTTTCGCCATTTAAGGCGTTTTAATTCGTCAAAGAGGAATAATCTATGCGTACGTTCAGTGGCAAACGTAGTGCGCTGGCGCTGGCTATCGCCGGTGTGACAGCAATGTCGGGCCTGGTGGTTGCGCCAGAGGCAAAAGCAGCAGGTTTCATTGAAGATTCCACCCTTACGGGCGGTATTTATTACTGGCAACGTGAGCGTGACCGTAAAGACGTCACTGAAGATAAATACAAAACTAACCTTTCTCACTCGACCTGGAACGCCAACCTGGATTTCCAGTCGGGATATGCCGCCGATATGTTCGGGATCGATATTGCAGCGTTCACCGCAATTGAAATGGCCGAAAATGGCGACAGCGGCCATCCGAACGAAATTGCGTTTTCCTCCAGCAATAAAGCTTACGACGAAGACTGGTCCGGCGATAAAAGCGGAATCAGCCTGTATAAAGCGGCTGCAAAATTCAAATATGGCCCGGTCTGGGCGCGTGGTGGTTATATCCAGCCAACCGGTCAGACGCTGTTAGCGCCGCACTGGAGCTTTATGCCAGGTACCTATCAGGGCGCGGAAGCCGGTGCTAATTTTGACTACGGCGATGCGGGGGCGTTGAGCTTCTCCTATATGTGGACCAACGAGTACAAAGCGCCGTGGCACATTGAGATGGACAAGTTCTATCAAAACGATAAAAAAACCAAAGTTGATTATCTCCACTCGCTGGGGGCGAAGTACGACTTCAAAAACGATCTGGTGCTGGAAGCGGCTTTTGGTCAGGCTGAAGGCTATATCGATCAGTACTTTGCTAAAGCCAGCTACAAATTTGATATCGCAGGCAGCCCGCTGAGCACCAGCTATCAGTTCTACGGTACGCGCGACAAGGTCAGCGATGGCAGCGTAAATGATATTTATGACGGCACCGCGTGGTTACAGGCGCTGACCTTCGGCTACAAGGTGGGTCAGGTTGATTTGCGTCTGGAGGGTACATGGGTCAAGGCAGAAGGGCAGCAGGGCTACTTCCTGCAACGTATGACGCCAACCTACGCCTCTTCCAACGGTCGTCTGGATATCTGGTGGGATAACCGCTCTGACTTCAACGCCGACGGCGAAAAGGCAGTCTTCTTCGGCGCAATGTATGACCTGAAGAACTGGAACCTGCCTGGCTGGGCAGTGGGCGCGTCCTACGCGTACGCCTGGGACGCGAAGCCAGCGGATATGGCTACGCCAGACGCCTACTACGATCCGAACTACCGTCTGAAAGAGTCTTCATACAGTCTGGATGCGATTTATACCCTGCAGGAGGGCCGTGCGAAAGGCACGATGTTCAAACTGCACTTCACCCAGTATGACAACCACTCCGATATCCCGAGCTACGCGGGCGGTTACGGCAACATCTTCCAGGATGAGCGCGACGTGAAATTCATGGTCATTGCGCCATTTACCATCTTCTGATGAATGCTGCGGCGGGCTGTGTCCCGCCGTTATGGAGAATGAACATGATGAAAAAAAGGGTAATCGTTGCGCTGCTGGCATTCGGGCTGGTGGCGTGCGCGCAGGATCAGGCGCCGAAAGAAGACTCCCGTCTGAAAGAGGCGTATAGCGCTTGCATCAATACCGCACAAGGTTCACCTGAGAAGATTGAAGCCTGTCAAAGCGTGCTGAACGAGCTAAAAAAAGACAAAGCCCATGAGCAATTCGCCACGCAGGAAAACGTTCGCGTGATGGATTACCAGGCCTGCATTCAGGCGCGTAAAACCGGTAACGATCAGGAAGTGGCGAAGCGTTGCGATAAGATATGGGACGAGATTCGCAATAACAATAAATAAGTTGCTTTACGCCCGGTGGCGCTGCGCTTACCGGGCTTTTTCCAGGCAAAAAAAAGCCAACCTCACGGCTGGCTCAGAGTATGAACACTGACTTATTTTGCGTCGTGCGCATGTTCATTTTCGCGGCAATCCCCTTCAGCACAGTGACCGTACAGGTACAGGCTGTGGTTGGTCAGGCGGATGCCATGACGGGCGGCGATTTCACGCTGGCGTGATTCAATGGAATCATCGCTAAATTCAATGACCTTGCCACAGTCGAGGCAGATCAGGTGATCGTGGTGGTGCTGCTGAGTCAGCTCGAACACGGATTTACCGCCTTCGAAATTATGACGAGTAACAATGCCCGCGTCATCAAACTGGTTCAGCACACGATAGACGGTTGCCAGCCCAATCTCTTCACCCATATCGATAAGACGCTTATAAAGGTCTTCCGCACTGACATGGTGATTGTCTGGCCCCTGAAGCACTTCAAGGATTTTTAACCGAGGAAGCGTTACTTTCAGGCCAGCTTTCTTTAATGCGGTATTGTTGTCAGTCATGCGGAATCTGTCCTGTTGCTAAACGATTCACTTCAAAAGAAGAAGTGACAGAAAATGCACTTGGGATAATGCGTCTCATTATAGAACTGCCATGGCTAAATGGAAACTGCAAGTCTCAAGCAAAGTATGCTTATAAAAACGTGGTATCACCAACAAACTTGTTCGATGGCACCCACTTTTTACCAGGGGGATATTGTACAGGTCTGGACGAAAAAGTTAAAAGTTTGTAGCAATTAATTTAATCGGTTTTACCTGGACAACGGGCGCAACCGGAGTTGCGCCGCAGGGATATCAGGCGTTAAGGATATCGTCCAGGTTCAGCTCTTCACGAACCTGCTTAACCCATTTTTCTACACGCTCTGCGGTCAGCTCTGGCTGACGGTCTTCATCAATGGCAAGGCCAACGAAGTGATCGTCATCTGCCAGACCTTTGGAAGCTTCGAAGTGATAACCCGCTGTTGGCCAGTGACCAACGATCGCCGCACCGCGCGGCTCAATGATGTCGCGAATAGTGCCCAGCGCATCACAGAAATACTCAGCGTAGTCTTCCTGATCGCCACAGCCAAACAGGGCAACCAGCTTGCCGTTGAAGTCGACTTCTTCCAGCGTCGGGAAGAAATCGTCCCAGTCACACTGTGCTTCACCGTAGTACCAGGTCGGGATGCCCAGCAGCAGGATGTCATAGCCCTCGAGATCTTCTTTGCTGCTCTTGGCGATGTCATGCACATCAGCAACGTCTTTACCGAGCTGTTTTTGAATGTTTTTTGCGATATTTTCAGTATTGCCGGTATCACTGCCAAAGAAAATGCCGATGATTGCCATGAGTAAAATAACCTCTTGAAACTTAATGGTATGGTGGCGCAAATTGTCCACGGATAAGGGCAATAATAGCAGAACAGGCAACCCTGCGGAAACAGCTATCACGCAGGACTGCACTCTGTGCTACATGAAAAAGGTAATATTGGGGATTTTCTGACTCACGCCTTGCCGCGTAACGTCTCAAGCTGGGCGATCAGCATCTCTTCGATCAGTTCGCTGCGGCTGATGTTGCGCGCGTCAGCTAACTCGTTAAGCGCATCGACGGCATCGGCATTCAGCTTGAGTTCGACACGCTTAAGCCCACGATTTTTATCGCGTTTAAGCTGGTTGCGTTTATTGATACGCAGCTGTTCATCGCGCGAAAGCGGATTCGTTTTCGGTCGTCCCGGTCGACGCTCATTCGCGAACAGATCTAGTGTCGTACGGTCCGTTTGTTCTTTGGCCATGATTCTGAGACTTCGGGGGAAACACGCCGCCCTGCTAATGCCCGGGCGATAAGCGCGCCATCATACATCACCCATATCCACACGCCAACGACTGGAAGCCCGTCGTCTTCCGGTCGCTGGCTTTTTAATCAATTCGCTGTATCAGTAAGATAGCGGCGAATGGCGCGCAGGACCGCATCCGGTTTTTCCGCGTGGACCCAGTGCCCGGCACCGGCGATGACGTGAGCGCGAGCCTGCGGAAATTGCGCCAGCAGCGTGTCACGGTACGCGTCAGTGACGTAAGGGGAGTTGCCGCCGCGAATAAAGAGGGTAGGGTGCGGCCAGGCGGGGACATTTTCCCACCCCACAATATGCGAATACTGATCCCACAGTACCGGGACGTTAAAGCGCCATTGTCCGTCAACAAAGGATTTCAGCAGGAACTGGACCACGCCTTCTTCATCGAGATGCTCGCGCATAACGGCTGCCGCCTGCTGGCGTGTGGAGACGCCTGACTCTGTCACAGCATTGATCGCAGCGAAAATCTCATCGTGACGGCGAACGTCGTAATTGACGGGCGCAACGTCAATGACCACCAGACCGGAAATTCGCTCAGGGGCCAGCGCTGTAAGCGCCATCACCGCTTTACCGCCCATTGAATGCCCGATGAGCGTCGCTTTCTGGATATTATTCGCATCGAGGGTGTCCCGCAGATCCTGCGCCATGGCTGCGTAGGTCATCTCCTCCGAGCGTCCTGAAAGACCGTGATTGCGCATATCAACCTGGAGGATCTCGTGATCGGTCACTAAATCGCGCGCCAGCACGCCCAGGTTATCCAGGCTACCAAACAGGCCGTGAACCAGTACGATGGGAGAATTATTGTTCGGCGATTGTGCAGTTTGCGCTCGGGTATTCAATTTCATGGCAAAGTTCTTTTTTTAGGTTTGTCAGGTTAGGGTATCATGTTGACCATTCTGCCGCCCGGGGGCAAGGATCCAGTTTAATCTGACTTTTGCCGCCAACCTGGTTTGACGCTATCCGCTGTTGGGATTAGACCTTATAATCTCAACGACTTGTATTCAGATAAGATATCGCACTGGATTAAGATGAAAACAATCGAAGTTGATGACGAACTCTATCAGTATATTGCCAGCCAGACGCGGCATATTGGGGAGAGCGCGTCCGACATTTTACGGCGCATGCTTAAAATTTCCGCCGCCTCACAGCCCACTCCTGTCACAAAAGATGTTGTGTCTCAGCCGAGCGTTGTTGCACAAGTAAAACCTGCCGTCATGCCGGCAAAAGACAAAGTGCGCGCGATGCGCGAGCTGCTGCTGTCCGATGAATATGCAGAGCAGAAAAAGGCGGTTAACCGCTTTATGCTGGTGCTGTCTACACTTTACTCACTGGATAACAACGCATTTGCAGAAGCGACAGAGTCGCTGCACGGTCGCACGCGCGTTTACTTCGCAGGTGACGAGCAGACCCTGCTGCAAAATGGCAACCAAACCAAACCCAAACATGTTCCCGGTACGCCATACTGGGTGATCACCAATACCAATACGGGCCGCAAGTGCAGCATGATCGAACATATCATGCAGTCCATGCAGTTCCCGGCGGAATTGATCGAAAAGGTTTGCGGTACAATTTAACCCTTGCATCAGAAGGACCAGGCAATGGCAAATCACAGCCGTGCAGGACAACCTGCACAACAACGCGATTTGATTAACGTCGCTCAACTGACCGCGCAGTACTACGTGCTGAAGCCGGTGGTGGGCAACGCAGAACACGCAGTGAAGTTTGGTACATCTGGCCACCGCGGCAGCGCGGCGCGCCACAGCTTTAACGAACCGCACATTCTGGCCATTGCTCAGGCCATCGCGGAAGAGCGCGCCAAAAATGGCGTCACCGGTCCGTGCTATGTTGGGAAAGATACCCACGCCCTGTCTGAACCTGCCTTTATCTCCGTGCTGGAAGTACTGGCGGCAAACGGCGTAGACGTGATTGTTCAGGAGAACAACGGTTTCACGCCAACGCCTGCGGTTTCTAACGCTATTCTGGTACATAACAAAAAAGGTGGCGCGCAGGCGGACGGTATTGTGATCACCCCGTCCCACAACCCACCGGAAGATGGCGGCATCAAGTACAACCCACCTAACGGTGGCCCGGCGGATACCAACGTCACGAAAGTGGTGGAAGATCGCGCCAACGCGTTACTGGCTAACGGTCTGAACGGCGTGAAGCGCATCTCGCTGGATGAAGCCATGGCGTCCGGCCACGTGAAAGAGCAGGATCTGGTGCAGCCGTTCGTGGAAGGGCTGGCGGATATCGTCGATATGGCCGCTATCCAGAAAGCCGGTCTGAAGCTGGGCGTGGATCCGCTGGGCGGCTCCGGTATTGAATACTGGAAACGCATTGCCGAGCACTACAAGCTGGATCTGACCATCGTGAACGATCACGTCGATCAGACCTTCCGCTTTATGCACCTGGACAAAGACGGCGCGATCCGTATGGACTGCTCCTCCGAATGCGCAATGGCTGGCCTGCTGGCGCTGCGCGACAAGTTCGACCTGGCGTTTGCCAACGACCCGGACTACGACCGCCACGGTATCGTCACCCCGGCTGGGCTGATGAACCCTAACCACTACCTGGCTGTTGCGATCAATTATCTCTTCCAGCATCGTCCGCAGTGGGGCAAAGAGGTTGCGGTGGGTAAAACGCTGGTCTCTTCCGCCATGATTGACCGTGTGGTCGATGCGCTGGGCCGCAAGCTGGTGGAAGTGCCGGTGGGCTTCAAGTGGTTTGTTGACGGTCTGCACGACGGCAGCTTCGGCTTTGGTGGTGAAGAGAGCGCGGGGGCATCCTTCCTGCGCTTCGACGGCACCCCATGGTCAACCGATAAAGACGGCATCATCATGTGCCTGCTGGCGGCGGAAATCACCGCGGTTACCGGTAAGAACCCGCAGGAACATTACAACGACCTGGCGGCACGCTTTGGTGCGCCAAGCTATAACCGTATTCAGGCTGGCGCGACCTCTGCTCAGAAAGCCGCTCTGTCCAAACTCTCTCCGGAGATGGTCAGCGCAAGCACCCTGGCAGGTGACCCGATCACCGCGCGTCTGACGGCGGCACCGGGTAACGGCGCATCCATCGGCGGCCTGAAGGTGATGACCGAAAACGGTTGGTTCGCCGCGCGTCCATCCGGTACGGAAGATGCGTATAAAATCTATTGCGAAAGCTTCCTCGGCGCTGAGCACCGCCAGCAGATTGAGAAAGAAGCGGTAGAGATTGTCAGCGAAGTGCTGAAAAACGCGTAAATGGTGTCTGGTGCGGGCTGATGCCCTCACCCCGGCCCTCTCCCACAGGGAGAGGGAGAAAACAGTGATCTCGTAGACCCGGTAAGCGTTAGCGCCACCGGGCTTCTTTTTTAACTATGCTTATTCTTCAGTTCAAATCTCGGCGATACCAGACCGTACAGCGTCCAGCCCATAAAGGTCACCATCGCGCCATACAGCATCGCCTCCTGACCGGACGAGTAGAGCGCATAGAAGCTGTAAATCGCCCCAATCAGCGCCACGATATTGGCCGCCCGGGCTTTGCGCGGATCCACCTTCGCCACCTTCTGAATAATCACCAGTGCCGCCATCGACAGAATGTACGGAATGATGTTCGTCACCACCGCCAGGTTGACCAGTACATTAAACTGGCTGTTCAGTGACGGGCTGATGGTCATCAGCGACAAACCGCTCTGGAAAATCACAATCGCCAGCATACCCTGTACCGGCGCATCCGCTTTGGTGACGCGGGAGAAGATTTTCGGGAAATAACCTTCGTCAGCGGAGGATTTGAATACCTGGGCGATGGTGAACTGCCAGCCCAGCAGCGAGCCGCAGCAGGACATCACCATCAGTCCCATGATCACTTTCCCTACCTCTGGCGTAAACATCTGCGCAAACGCCAGCCCGAACGGCGCCGTGGAGTTGGCGAGATCCATGTTGGGCACAATTCCCGCAATCACGTTGGTTGAGACGATATAGATCACCGCCGCCCCCAGCGTCCCGCCGAGTACCGCGATCGGCACGTTCTTTTCCGGGTTTTCCACCACTTCCGCATTCGCACAGGCTGACTCCAGCCCGAGGAAAGCCCATAGCGTCATGGCGATGGACGATCCCACGGCGGTAAAGAACGGCACGTGATGCGGGTTCCAGGAATTGGCGTACAGCGTCGGGCTGAACCAGAACCAGCCGATGATGCACAGACCGACTACCGGAATGATCACGCCCCAGACGGTGATGCTGCTGAGTTGTCCGGTGATGCGCGCGCCGCCAAAGTTGGCGACGGTGCAGATCCACAGCACGCCCATGGTCGCCAGCCCAATCTGCACCGGGGTCAGCGTCGCGCCAAACAGCTCCGTACCGTAACCGACAGCGGAGATGGCAATCGCCACGTTGGCGATCAGCAGCGACACGCCGTAGGTATAGTTGGCCATAAAGTTACCGGACTTACCAAACGCATATTCGGCATAGCCGCCCATGCCGCCAGACTTACGGCTGAACATCCCGCACTTGGCAAACGCCCACGCCAGCGCCATTGAGCCGACTGCCGTTACCAGCCAGGAGATAATCGAAATCGTCCCCACTTCAGCGAGCTTGGTGGGCAGCATGATGATCCCGGACCCCATCATATTCACCATGGTGAGGATAGTGAGTTGTACCACGCCCATCTTGTTGGACTTACTCATAATTTTTCTCCTTTCAGCAGAGACGGCTGAGCGGCGGGTTGTTTAATGACGTAGCAGCGCACCTGTTTGCGCCCGTCACACTCCTCGACGTAAACCCCCTGTAACTCCGGCGCAAAGCCCGGCAGCAGATTGATCCCGTCTTCCAGCGCGGCGAAATAGCGCAGCACGGAACCGCCCCAGACTTCCCCCGGAACCACGCACAACACCCCCGGTGGGTAAGGCAGCGCGCCTTCCGCGGCGATACGGCCTTCCGCGTCGCGCAGTGACACTAGCTCGACCTCACCGCGCAGATAGGCATAGTTCGCCTCCTGCGGGTTCATCATGACGCGCGGGAAGTGAGACTTGCGGAACATCTCTTTCTGCAACTGCTTCACGTTATGGCGGGCGTAGAGGTCGTGCATCTCCTGACAAATCTGACGCAGGGAATAATCCGCATAACGTTCCGGATGTTGCTTATAAAGAGAGGGCAGAACCTCTTTCAGCGGCACATCGCTCTGGAGCAGTTTTTCGAAGCGCACCAGCTGGGCGACGAGCTGCTGCAATTTGCCCATGTCCTCCGCCGGGGTGAGCAGGAACAGAATGGAATTGAGGTCGCATTTTTCCGGCACGATGCCGTTTTCACGCAGGAAGTTGGCGAGGATGGTGGCGGGCACGCCGAAATCATCATACTCGCCGGTGCGGGCGTTGATGCCTGGCGTGGTCAGCAGCAGTTTGCAGGGATCAATAAAATACTGATGCTCGGCATATCCCTCAAAGGCGTGCCAGCGTTCGCCCGGAACGAAATGGAAGAAGCGCAGATCGGTGGCGATCTCCGCCGTATCCCAGCTTTCCCACGGACGGCCATCCACCGTCTCCGGCACGAACGGGCGAATAAACTGACAGTTCTGAAGGATCAGTTTTCGCGCTTCGATACCCGTCACCACGCAGTCCATCCACATGTTGCGCCCACTTTGCCCCTCGTGCATGCGGGCGTTGATATCCAGGGCGGCAAACAGCGGATAAAACGGGCTGGTGGAGGCGTGCATCATAAAGGCGTTGTTGAGGCGCTTATGCGGAACATAGCGCGGCTGGCCTTTTATGTGGCTGTCCTTCTTATGGATTTGCGAGGTTTGCGAGAAGCCCGCCTGCTGCTTATGCACCGACTGGGTAACCAGAATGCCCGGATCGTTTTCGTTCAGCTCCAGCAGCAGCGGCGAGCAGTCGGCCATCATCGGGATAAACTGCTCGTAACCCACCCAGGCGGAGTCAAACAGGATGTAATCGCACAGGTGACCAATCTTATCCACCACCTGACGGGCGTTATAAATGGTACCGTCGTAGGTGCCCAGCTGGATCACCGCCAGACGGAAGGGACGTTCATCCCGCGCGCGACCAGGCGCGACCTCTGACACCAGTTCCCGCAGGTAACTCTCGTCGAAACAGTGTGCGTCAATACCGCCGATAAACCCGTACGGGTTGCGCGCTGTTTCCAGATACACCGGCGTCGCTCCCGCCTGTAACAGCGCCCCGTGGTGGTTAGATTTATGGTTATTGCGATCGAACAGCACCAGATCGCCTGGCGTGAGCAGGGCATTGAGCACCACCTTATTGGAAGAGGAGGTGCCGTTCAGCACGAAGTAGGTTTTATCCGCATTAAAGACTTTTGCCGCATGCTGTTGGGCGATGCATGGCGCACCTTCATGGATCAGCAGATCGCCCATTGCCACGTCGGCATTGCACAGATCGGCGCGGAAAAGCGTTTCGCCAAAGAAATCGACAAACTGGTTTCCGGCCGGATGGCGGCGGAAGAACTGGCCTCCCTGATGTCCGGGGCAGTCAAACGCGCTGTTCCCCTGCTGGACGTAATCGACCAGCGCGCGGAAGAACGGCGGACGGAGCTTGGTTTCGTACTTCTGCGCAGCCGCTTCAAGCTGGCGTCCGTAGTACGCATTGCTGGTGTCGGAGTACTCAAAAACGCCGTGAATACGCGACAAAAATTCAGCCGGAACCCTTTCTTCTTTATGCGTGGCAATAAACACCGGAATACCGAATCCCGTGGCTTCTATTTCTTCTATGGCGCCATTGAAAATATCACTGACGGCCAGAACCACGGCTGCCACATCAATATAATCCGATGCGGTGATATCCACGATCTCGCGCGAAGTGGTAAAGCATTCAGGGCAGGCACGGCTGACGGCAATTTTTAACGTTTTCATCTTTATCTCTTTATTTCAGGCAATATGGGGCCCTCGACTTCTTGCGGTAAAGAAATCGATTTTTTCCGGAAAAAAAAGCAAAGCGCGTCCGCTGATACGAAATCAGTTAATTGCTTTTTTGCTGAGTAGAATTCAGTCCGCCCGGTTGCGGAGAATCTGAATCACAAGGAATGAGCGCAGGTGTTCACAGGCAACAGCCTGTAAAATAGCGTTTTTCAGGATAACCTGTAAGCAGATGCGCCAGAAGTCGAAGGACTACCGGGCGTTAAAGAGATGAAAGTCAAAACAGTTTCGGTGGGCAAACATCATGATATGTGTTGTCCGCCTTATATGGGGCATTAAACGATTATTGTTTTCCATGTTCATTTTCCTTTCAGTAATTGAAAGCACGGTCATTTTATCCAGGAAAAAGGGATTAACTGTGAAACAGATCACCAATAACCGATCATTTCAGAAATAATTAGTCGTTATGAGTGAATAACGCAGATCAAAATGCTGTTTTGTTGGTTTGGTGTTAAATTGGTGTTCTAATTATGTTTAGTGAGGACAAATATAGGCATGAAAATAATCTCGGCGTTATTTTCATGGCTATATTCAGGCTGGCGTGTTCTTTATTTAAAATTAAAGTGAATACTTATTCAGATCATAAACCGATATCCGATACCGGTTTCTGTTAATAAATGACGAGGACGCGCGGGATCGGCTTCAAGTTTCTGGCGAAGGTGTCCCATATAAATGCGTAAATAGTGACTATGTTCGACAGCATTCGGTCCCCAGACCTGGCTTAACAGCTGTCGCTGCGTTAACACTTTTCCGTGGTTACTGAGCAACACGGCCAGCAGACGAAACTCGATAGGCGTAAGGTGGATCTCTTCTTCCCCTCGCACCATTCGGCGGGCGGCAAGATCGACGCGGATATCGCCAAAGACGTACACCGGTTCAGAAGGAGTGGTGGCACTGTGTCGACGCAGCGCCACACGCAGCCGGGCCTGTAACTCGCCAATGCCAAACGGTTTGATCAGATAATCATCCGCTCCGGCATCCAGCGCGGCGATTTTATCCGTCTCTTCGGTGCGGGCAGAGAGCACCAGAATGGGCATCTGGCTCCACTGACGCACCTCACGAATAAAATCGATGCCGTCGCCATCCGGGAGTCCCAGATCCAGGATCACCAGATCTGGCTTGCGGGTGGCGGCTTCAATTAACCCCCGTTGAAGCGTTCCGGCTTCATGAACGCGCAAACCGTCGCCTTCCAGCGCGGTACGCAGAAATCGGCTGATAGCGAGCTCATCTTCAACAATCAGAACGTTAATCACAAATCCTCTGGTAATTCATCAAGTTCTGGTGGGGTTTCAAGAGGAAGTGTAACACAAAAGCGTGCCCCACCTTCCGGGCGGTTCTCTGCGGAAATGGTGCCGCCATGCACGTCAACAATCGCCTGGCAGATCGCCAGCCCCAGCCCGACGCCCGGAATGGCAGATTCCTTATTACCGCGCGCAAATTTTTCGAATATGGCGCGCTCCTGGCCGGCCGGAATACCCGGCCCGGTATCCCAGACATCGAGCCGCAGCACACGTTTATCCACCCTGGCAGCAATCCCCAGCCGGGCCTTTGCCCCGGCGTATTTAGCGGCATTTTCCAGAAGATTAATCAGCACGCGCTCAAACAGCGGGCCATCCACATGGATTAACGTCAGGGGTTCCGGCATGTCCAGCTCGATATGGCGCCCGCCGAGACCCGGCTCCAGCATCTTCAGCGCACTGCCGACAACCTCCTCAAGGGTGAGCCACTCTTTTTTGAGGTTAAACCCGCCGGACTGAATGCGCGCCATGTCCAGCAGGTTGTTCACCAGACGCGTGGTATTTAGCACGTGCTGACGAATTTCGCTGGCCTGCATCGCATGTTTTGATCCTTCCGCCGCCAGATCCAGCGTCAGAATTTCGGACTGACCAAACAGCACGGTAAGCGGGGTGCGCAAATCGTGAGACAGCGCTGCCAGCAGCGAATTGCGAATACTTTCGCGCTCGCTTGCCAGCCGCGCCTGCTCTTCGCTGGCGGTGAGCGCCAGCCGTTCAAGAGCGCTGGCGACCAGCAGGGTGAAGGTTTCCAGCAGGCGCTGCTGCTCGGGGATCATCAGCTGACGCAGGTTAGACGGCTCGACGATGACCAGCCCGTGATTTTTATTCGCGCTGCGCAGCGGCAGGATCTGGTAAGGCACCCCGGGCAGAGTGTCGGTGCCGGCACCGGCAGGTAACCCCTTATCAAAGCTCCAGCGGGCAATCGCTTCATCCCAGGGCGTCATCCCCGAAGGGGAGGTCAGCGGGTGAAGGCGCCCCTGCTCGTCGGGGAGCAAAATCAGGTTACTGGCATGAAAGGTCGAACGGATAAACTGCTCACTGGTCTGGACGATATCCTGCTGCGTGCGACCGACCGCCAGCGATTTTGACATCTCATACAGATGGCGGGTGCGCTGCTCGCGATAGCGGGCAATGCGTGCCTGGTAGCGTACGCCTGCCGTCAGATTCCCGATCACCAGCCCGACGGTAAGCATCACGGCAAAGGTCAGAATGTACTGCACGTCCGAGACAGCAAGCGTCCCGCGCGGAGCGATAAAAAAGAGGTCGAAGCTGATGACGTTGATCACCGTTGCCAGCACCGACGGCCAGCGGCCATAAAAGAGCGCGACCACAACGACGCCCAGCAGATAAATCATGACCAGATTGGCGGCATCGAAGGCGATTAGCCACTGGCTGGCAATCACCGTAATCAGGGCGCAAAGGACCACGGCCACGAGGCAGCCCCGGATCTGGACGCGCCATTTATCGCCAAAGGTGCGTGCGTCCGGCGTACGGCCGGGCAGGGGGGTGGGCTTGTCATCCAGCGCGACGATGACTAAATCCAGATCCGGCGCGCGGCGTGCCAGCCTGTCGGCAAAAGATTCGCGGCTAAACCAGCGGCGATGCTGGCGACGTCCAATGACAATCTTGCCCAGGTTATGCTCGCGCGCGTAGCGCAGAATGGCTTTATCTTCTTGCGGATCGGACAGGGTTGCGGTTTCGGCACCCAGCTCCTGCGCCAGCCGCAGCGCACTCAAAATGGCGCGACGCTGATTTTCCGGCAGGCCGTGAAGCTGTGGCGTTTCGACATACACCGCGTGCCAGACGCTGCCAAACTTCGCCGCAAGCCGGGCGGCGGTGCGGACCAGTTTTTCATTGCCGCTGCCGTGACCAATGCATAACAGAATGGCGTCACGCGTGTGCCAGACGCGCTCCCGCCCCTGCAGGTCTCGCCAGGCGCGCATCTGGTCATCCACGCGATCGGCGGTGCGGCGCAGGGCCAGCTCGCGCAGGGCAATCAGGTTTCCTTTGCGGAAAAAATGTTCGATGGCGCGTTCGGCCTGGCCGGCAATATACACCTTGCCTTCGTGCAGGCGCTGGCGCAGATCGTCAGGCGGCAGGTCAACCAGTACGACTTCATCGGCAGAATCAAAAAACGGATCGGGGACGGTTTCCCGCACCTGGATACCGGTTACCCCGCTTACCACGTCGTTCAGGCTTTCCAGATGCTGAACATTCACCGTAGTGAAGACGTCGATGCCGGCTTCAAGCAGCTCCTCAACATCCTGCCAGCGCTTCGGGTGGCGTGAGCCAGGCGCGTTGCTGTGCGCCAGTTCGTCCATCAGGATCAGCGCGGGGCGGCGGGCGAGGGCGGCATCAAGATCGAACTCCGTCACCAGCCGACCGCGATGGCTGATACGCTGGGGCGGCTGCGTCGCCAGCCCCGTCAGCAGCGCCGCCGTCTCTTTGCGACCGTGGGTTTCCACCACGCCGATGAGAATATCAAGCCCCTGCGCCCGAAGCCGCTGGGCTTCCGTCAGCATGGCGAAGGTTTTCCCGACGCCCGCGCAGGCGCCGAAGAAAATTTTCAGCTTGCCGCGGTGGGCTTCAGCCGTTTGTTCAAGCAGCCTGTCCGGATCCGGGCGCATGGGCTCTTCGGTCATTTAGTTCTTCCTTAGCGCATCCAGCGCCAGATTCAGCTCAACAATGTTCACTACCGGCATGCCGATGAAGCTGACCAGCGGCTTTTGCGTATGTTCTGCAACCAGCTGGCTCACCTGCTCGACGGTCAGCTGACGGGCGGCGGCCACGCGTGGGATCTGCCACGCCGCTGCGTCCGGCGTCAGGCTGTAATCCAGCCCGCTCGCGGAGGCGGTGACCAGCTCAACCGGCACCTCACGGCTGGCCTGCGGATTCGCGGCGCGCAGGGCGGCAACGCGTTCAGCAACGGCTTTGTCCAGGTCAGGATTACTGCCAGCCAGATTGCTGCCGCCGGAGGCCATTGGATTATACGGGCTTTCCGCAGTGGCGGAAGGGCGTCCCTGGAAGTAGCGCGGGTCCGTAAAGTTTTGCCCAATCAGACGCGAGCCGCGGTTTTCACCGTTCTGGATAATCAGCGAGCCGTTGGCCTGGTCCTCAAACCACCACTGGCCCAGCGCGGTTGTCATCAGCGGGTAAAGCCCGCCGGTAATCAGAGACAGCAGAATAAACAACAGTATAGCGGGACGTAACATCGTCATGAGATTCACCTTTTAAACCAGCCCGAACAGCGTTAACAACATGTCGATAACCTTGATCCCAATAAAGGGCACCACCAGCCCACCCAGACCGTAAATCCACAGGTTACGGCGCAGCATGGCGGCGGCCGTCAGCGGCTTATAGCTCACCCCTTTCAGCGCCAGCGGAATAAGAAAGACAATAATCAGCGCGTTGAAGATCACCGCGCTCAAAATGGCCGAGGCTGGAGAGTGCAGGTGCATTACGTTCAGGGCATTCAGCTGCGGATAGGTTGCCGCAAAGGCCGCCGGGATTATGGCGAAATACTTCGCCACGTCGTTGGCGATACTGAACGTGGTCAGCGAGCCGCGCGTCATCAGCATCTGCTTCCCGATATGCACCACTTCGATCAGCTTGGTCGGGTTCGAGTCGAGATCCACCATGTTGCCCGCCTCTTTTGCCGCCTGGGTACCGGAGTTCATCGCCACCGCCACGTCGGCCTGCGCCAGCGCCGGGGCGTCGTTGGTGCCGTCGCCGGTCATCGCCACCAGACGACCTTCCGCCTGATACTGGCGAATGAGCGCCAGCTTTGCTTCCGGTGTCGCTTCGGAAAGGAAATCATCCACGCCCGCTTCGGCGGCAATGGCCGCCGCAGTCAGACGGTTATCCCCGGTGATCATCACCGTTTTAATGCCCATCTTACGCATCTGGGCGAAACGCTCTTTTATACCGCCTTTAACGATATCCTTCAGGGCGATAACCCCCAGAACGCTTGCACCTTCCGCCACCACCAGCGGGGTTGCCCCCTGACGCGCTACGCTTTCCACCAGATGGTCGACTTCCGGAGGGAAATGTCCATTATTGGCTTCAATATGACGGCGAATGGCATCAACGGACCCTTTACGGATCATTCGGTCCTGAATGTTAATTCCACTCATGCGGGTTTGCGCCGTAAAGGGCACGAACGTGGCGTGCAGGCTTTGTACGTCGCGCTGGCGCAGGTTAAAGCGCTGCTTGGCGAGGATCACGATACTGCGACCTTCCGGCGTCTCATCGGCCAGCGAAGAAAGCTGCGCCGCGTCGGCCAGCGTTTTTTCATCCACGCCGGGAGCAGGTAAAAAGTCAGAGGCCTGACGATTACCCAGGGTGATGGTCCCTGTTTTATCCAGCAGCAGTACGTCTACGTCACCCGCCGCTTCAACGGCGCGTCCGCTGGTGGCGATGACGTTCGCGCCCAGCATACGGCTCATCCCCGCCACGCCAATCGCGGAAAGCAGGCCGCCGATAGTGGTGGGGATCAGACAGACCAGCAGGGCGATCAGTACGGTGATGCTGACCGCTGTACCGCCGTAGGCGGAGAAGGGCCACAGGGTCGCCGTTGCCAGCAGGAACACAATGGTGAGCGCCACCAGCAGAATGGTCAGGGCGATCTCGTTCGGCGTTTTACGACGCTGTGCGCCTTCCACCATGGCGATCATCCGGTCGAGAAAGGTTTCGCCCGGGTTAACGCTGCACTGGATCACCAGCCAGTCGGAAAGAATGCGCGTTCCGCCGGTAACTGAGGCGAAATCTCCGCCCGACTCACGGATCACGGGCGCGGATTCCCCGGTAATAGCGCTTTCGTCTACCGACGCGCCGCCCTCAATTACCTCCCCGTCGCAGGGGATGATGTCCCCGGCTTCCACCAGCACCACGTCACCTTTGCGCAGTTCATCCGCCGGAACGTGGTCCATCTGCGCGCCGTATTTAGGTTCGCGTAATTTGCGCGCAAAGGCGGTTTTTTTGACCCCTTTCAGACTGTTGGCCTGCGCCTTACTGCGGCCTTCCGCCAGCGCTTCGGCAAAGTTGGCGAACAGCACGGTAAACCACAGCCACAGGCTGATGGCGCCGGTAAAGGTTGCATTTCCTGAAAGGTGTCCCGTTCCCATGGCAATCGCCAATGCGGTGGTGAGTAAACTTCCAGTCCAGACAATAAACATCACCGGGTTGTGCCACTGCACTCGCGGGCTCAGTTTTTTTACCGCATCCATGAGGGCCTGACGAACTAAGGTTGGTTCGAGCAGGGCCAGTTGTTTACGACTCATGACAAATTCTCCGCAAAATCAGCGTAAAGAGAGATATTCCGCAACCGGGCCTAACGCGAGGGCGGGGATAAAGGTCAAGGCACCTACCAGCAGAACGGTGCCAATCAGCAGGCCGACGAACAGCGCGCCGTGAGTCGGTAACGTACCGGTAGTGGTCGGCTGGATCTTCTTATTCACCAGTGTTCCGGCGATCGCCATGACGGGAATAATCACGCCGAAACGACCGAAGAACATGCAGAACGCCAGCAGACAGTTCCAGAACGGTGAGTTGGCACTTAACCCTGCAAAGGCGCTGCCGTTGTTGTTTGCGGCAGACGAAACGGCGTAAAGCACTTCGCTAAAGCCGTGAATGCCCGGGTTAAAGATGCCGCTGCGCCCGGCGTCGGTCATCAGCGCCAGGGCGGTACCGAGCAGCACAAGGGTGGGGGTGACCAGGATTGCCAGCGCGGTTAATTTCATTTCGCGGACGTCGATTTTTTTGCCGAGATATTCCGGCGTGCGGCCGATCATCAGCCCGGCGATAAACACGGCGAGCAGAACGAACAACAGCATGCCGTACAGCCCCGAACCGACCCCACCGAAGACTACCTCGCCAATCTGCATCAGCCACATCGGGATCATGCCGCCAAGCGCGGTGAAAGAGTCGTGCATGGCGTTCACCGCCCCGCAGGAGGCCGCCGTGGTGACCACCGCGTAGAGGCTGCTGGCAAGAATGCCGAAGCGGCTCTCTTTGCCTTCCAGGTTGATATTGCTGTTAGCCCCCAGCTGCATGAAATGGCTGTTGCCGTTCCATTCGGCCCACATCACCAGTGCAACGCAGACCACGAAGATTAACGACATGGCCCACAGCAGCGTACGGCCCTGGCGGCGATCGTTAACCACATCGCCAAAGGCGAAGCAGAGCGCGGCGGGGATCAGGAATATCGCCAGCATCTGTACAAAATTGGTTAATGCCGTTGGGTTTTCAAACGGATGCGATGAGTTGGCGTTGAAGAAGCCGCCCCCGTTGGTGCCCAGCATCTTGATTGCTTCCTGCGACGCCACTGGCCCCATTGGCAGGAGTTCCCTGCCCCCTTCAAGCGAGGTGTAAGGGGTATAAGGCAGCAGGTTTTGCAGAGTGCCTTGCTGTATAAAGAACAGGGCAATAATCAGCGCAACAGGCACCAGGATCCAAAGGGTGATGCGCGTGACATCAACCCACGCGTTGCCGAGCGTGCTGACATTCTGACGGGCAAACGCGCGCGTCAGGGCGAAGATCACCGCGATACCGCTGGCTGCAGACAGAAAGTTTTGCACGGTTAACCCTGCCATCTGGCTGAAGTAGCTGAGCGTGGTTTCACCGGCGTAAGACTGCCAGTTGGTATTGGTGACAAAGCTGACCGCCGTGTTCAGCGCCAGATGCCAGGATAAACCTGGTAACTGCTGCGGATTCAACGGCAAATTGCCCTGGAGCATGAGCAACGTAAAGAGGGCAATAAGCCCCACGATATTCAGAAGCAGTATCGCCATCAGGTACTGGCCCCAGCTCATTTCGCGGTCGCTGATACCTGAAATGCGCCAGAGCACGTTTTCAATTTTTCGCGTACCCGGCAGTGGCACGTTGTTTATCAGCCGTGCCAGCGCTGTTCCCAGCGGCCTGGCGAGCACAAACAGCAGCAGTAAAAAGCTGGCAATAAGCAAAAACGCCTGAGCAGCCATCAGAATGCCTCCGCATTAATCAGGGCATAAATCAGATAACCCAATAACAGGAACACCAGCACGATGCCGGCAATCAGACCTGCACTCACACTCCACCTCCGGGTGACTTTTGTTGTTGTACAAACGGTAGGATTTGTGGCGCAAAGATTTCGCAAAAATCAGAAGGGCAGGTGTAAAAAAAGTATAAAAATGGGAAAGACCACAATTTAACTATTGTTAAGTAAACTGTTAACTTTTTTGTAACTTAATTACAGGCGTGAATGTAAATATTCACGAAATGGATGAAAATAAGTGGTCGGATGAGTAGTAAAATTACAAACAAAGCGGTATTATTTTAACCAGGTCACAGATTTCACATTTTCCGGAGACGGTTTCCGGCCAACTACAGGGGAGAAAAATATGGATCTTTATAAAGAGTATCCGGCTCATATCGTGTTCATGCGTCGCACTTTCGCCGTAGTGGCTGGCGTGCTGGCCCTGCCGGTGATGCTGTTCTGGAAAGATCGCGCACGTTTTTACAGCTATCTGCACCGCGTCTGGGCGAAAACCAGCGAAAAGCCGGTGTGGATGGATCAGGCCGAGAAAGCAACCTGCGATTTCTACTGATACGGTGTGACATCGTAGCCATAAAAAAACCGCCTACAGCAAAGTGGCGGTTTTTTTGTCCCTCGGGATTCGCGGTCCGTTGGGTAATCTTGCAGCCCCTACCCGGGATTTTTATCATACCCTTCTTTAAAAAGTTCGCAATCCACTTCACCTTTATAAATTCCTAATTTTACTGAAATAACTTACTTTTGGCGTTGGTGTTAATTATGATGCCACGTCCCTTTCCGCCATCTCGCAAATGGGCATCGGTCCTGGGAAAGGTGTATCCATAGCCGTAAAGCAGCCCGCCTACCCGGGCTTGTGTCCACCGATTTATCACCGGTGGTGATAGGTGGAGCGGTTAGCAGCAGGGACCGCATAGTGAAACGCTATTTATGCATCGCGTTCATTGTCGCCAGCGCACTCGTTGTAAAGAGTGATAAACCGGATGTGTTTATTGCCTTTACCCCGATAGCGCAGGACAAGTAGCGTTAAGGCCGCCTCGGGCGGCCTTTTTTATTTCATCCCGTCTACACTTCATGGCAAAGTACTTCAATGCGTGCCTTTTTCCTTTTACGGCATGCCCTTACGGACATAATGGACAATTGCCTGGAGTTTTATGCCCACCCATCTGGTTTGGTTTCGCGCGGATTTACGCATTCACGACAACTTCGCTCTCGCGGCCGCCTGCCGCGCTAAAGACGCGAATGTGCTGGCCCTGTTTATCGCCACGCCTGAACAGTGGCGGCAGCATGACATGGCGCCCCGGCAAGCGGCATTACTCAGCGCGTATCTGAATGACCTGCAACATTCACTGGCCGAAAAAGGCATTCCGCTGATCTATAAAGAGGCCCATGATTTTGCCGCACAGCTTGAGATGGTGCAGGCAATCTGTAAGCAGCACGCGGTAACGCGTCTTTTTTACAACTACCAGTATGAATTTAACGAGCAGCAGCGGGATCGTCAGCTGGAGAAAAACCTTACGGGCGTGGTCTGTGAAGGCTTTGATGACAGCGTGATGCTCGCACCGGGCAGCGTGATGACCGGCAGTCACGAAATGTATAAAGTTTTCACGCCGTTTAAAAATGCTTTTATCAAACGCCTGAAAGAGGGGCTGCCAGAATGCGTTCCCGCCCCGGCCATAAGAGGGGAAACGATAACGGATCTGCAGGACATCAGGCTGAATTATCCCCAGCAGTCGTATGATGAAACGGTATTCCCCCCCAGCGAGAAAGCGGCTATCGCCCGGTTGCGTCAGTTCTGCGCGCAGGGGGCGGCGGATTACGAGGCGCGGCGGGATTTTCCAGCGATTGAAGGCACCAGCCGCCTGTCAGCCTGTTTAGCGCTGGGCGCGCTCTCCCCGCGCCAGTGTTTACATCGGCTACTGGCGGAACAGCCTCAGGCGGTAGACGGGGGGGCGGGCGCAGTGTGGCTGAACGAACTGATCTGGCGTGAGTTTTATCGCCATCTGATGACGTATCATCCTGATTTGTGTAAACATCGGCCCTTTATTCGTTGGACCGAACAGGTACAGTGGCAGTCGAATGAGAAGCTGCTTAAGGCATGGCAGCATGGGCTCACCGGCTTCCCGATTGTTGATGCGGCTATGCGGCAGCTCAATGAAACCGGGTGGATGCATAACCGTCTGCGTATGATTACCGCCAGCTTCCTGGTAAAGGATCTGCTTATCGACTGGCGAACCGGAGAGCGTTATTTTATCTCTCAGCTGATCGATGGCGATCTGGCGGCAAATAACGGCGGCTGGCAGTGGGCGGCCTCCACCGGCACGGATGCGGCTCCCTATTTTCGGATCTTTAATCCGACCACGCAGGGACAACGATTTGACGTCGACGGCGAGTTTATCCGTCGCTGGCTGCCTGAACTTAAGGATGTCCCCGCCAAAGCCATTCATGAACCCTGGGCATGGGCGGATAAACAGCGTGTTACCCTGAACTATCCCCGTCCCATTGTCGACCATAAACAGGCGCGTGTCGCCACGCTGGCGGCGTACGAAACCGCCCGAAAAGTTTGAGAGAATGATGATGAAAAACAGTGAACTGGAACGCCTGATTAACGAAAAACTCAACACGGCCTCGTTTAGCGACTACGGTCCGAATGGCTTACAGGTGGAGGGTCGCGAGACGGTGCAAAAAATCATCACCGGCGTAACGGCAAGCCAGGCGCTGCTGGATGAGGCGGTGCGTCAGGAAGCCGACGCGGTGATTGTCCATCACGGTTATTTCTGGAAAAACGAATCACCGATTATTCGCGGCATGAAGCGCAACCGTCTCAAAACGCTGCTGGCGAATGACATCAACCTGTACGGCTATCACCTGCCGCTCGATGCGCATCCTGAACTGGGGAATAACGTTCAGCTTGCGCAGCTGCTGGGGATTACCGTGATGGGCGAAATTGAACCCCTGGTGCCGTGGGGTGAACTGTCGATGCCGGTTCCGGGTCTGGAGCTGGCATCGTGGATCGAAGCACGCTTGGGGCGTCGTCCGCTGTGGTGCGGCGACACCGGGCCGGATACCGTGAAGCGCGTGGCATGGTGCACCGGCGGCGGCCAGGGCTTTATTGATAGCGCGGCGCGTTTCGGTGTCGACGCCTTCATTACCGGCGAGGTTTCCGAGCAGACCATTCACTCTGCCCGTGAACAAGGCCTGCATTTTTACGCGGCAGGCCATCACGCCACCGAGCGTGGCGGCATCCGCGCCCTCAGCGAGTGGCTGACGGAAAATACAGATCTGGATGTGACGTTTATTGATATCCCTAATCCGGCCTGATGAGAGGTAGTTAAGTGCAGCGAGCGCGTTGTTATCTTCTGGGTGAAACCGCAGTGGTTCTGGAACTTGAGCCTCCGGTGACGCTTGCCACGCAAAAGCGTATCTGGCGTCTGGCTCAACGACTGCCCGAGCTACCTGGCGTGGTTGAAGCTATTCCGGGTATGAATAATATCACCGTGGTGCTGCGTGATCCGCACACGGGGGCGCTGGATGCCATTGAGCGTCTGCAACGCTGGTGGGAGGAGAGCGAGGCGCTGGAGCCGGAATCGCGGACGATTCAGATCCCGGTTGTCTATGGCGGCAAGGGAGGCCCCGACCTTGGCGTCGTGGCCGAACACTGTGGATTAACGGAGAAGCAGGTTGTGGAGCTGCATAGCTCAGTCGACTATGTTGTCTGGTTTTTGGGATTTCAGCCGGGTTTCCCCTATCTGGGCGGGTTATCGCCCCAGTTGCATACGCCGCGCCGGGCTGAGCCGCGCCTGAGCGTACCGGCGGGCAGCGTGGCGATTGGTGGCGAGCAAACGGGAATTTATCCACTCGCCTCGCCGGGAGGCTGGCAGCTTATCGGGCACACATCCACGCCGTTATTTGAACCTGGCCAGGACGCACCCATACTCCTGCGTCCGGGGGATACCCTGCGCTTTATCCCGCAAAAGGAGGGGATATGTTAACGCTTATTCGCGCAGGGCTTTACACCTCGGTACAGGATGCCGGGCGCTTTGGCCTGCGTCAGTCGGGCGTGAGCTACTGCGGTGCGCTTGATCGTCCCTCGCTGGAGATTGCCAACCTGCTGGTAGGCAACGCCGGCAGCACGGCGGCGTTAGAAATTACGCTGGGTCAGTGCGTGATTGAGTTTGGTCAGGAAACCTGGTTTGCCTTAACCGGCGCGGGCTGTGACGCGACGCTGGACGGCAAAGCGGTGTGGACCGGCTGGCGCCTGCGGGCGAAAGCCGGACAGCGTCTGACGCTCAAGCGTCCTCTGCACGGCGTGCGCAGCTATCTTGCGGTGGCGGGAGGTATCGACGTGCCGGAGGTGCTGGGCTCATCCAGCACCGACCAGAAAGCGGGAATGGGCGGACATGAAGGACGGCTGCTGCGCGACGGCGATCGCCTGGCGATTAAGCCATCAGCGCGCCATTTCACCACCACGCAGGGCGTGAAGCAGCTGTTGTGGGGGAACCTGATCCGCGCCCTGCCGGGGCCGGAATATCATGAGTTCGATGAGGCCTCAAAAGAGTCTTTCTGGCGCTCGCCATGGAAGATCAGCCCGCAGAGTAACCGCATGGGTTACCGGCTTCAGGGCCAGCCGCTGACCCGCACGACTGACCGGGAGCTGCTTTCCCATGGTCTGTTGCCGGGGGTGATTCAGGTGCCGGGCAACGGACAGCCCATCGTACTGATGAACGATGCGCAAACCACGGGAGGATATCCGCGTATTGCCTGCATTATTGAAGCGGATCGCTACCATCTGGCGCAAATTCCTCTCGGTCAGCCAATTCATTTTGTGCAGTGTTCGCTGGAGGAGGCGCTGAAAGCCCGTCAGGATCAGCAGCGTTATCTCGAACAGCTGGCGTGGAGGCTCGATGGTAAAGATTGATTTAAACGCCGATCTGGGGGAGGGCAGCAGCGCCGATGCGGCGCTGATGACGCTGGTCTCCTCGGTGAACATCGCCTGTGGGTTTCATGCCGGCGATGCGCAGACCATGCTGGCGAGCGTGCGCAATGCCATGAAAAACGGCGTGGCGATAGGCGCTCACCCCAGCTTTCCGGACCGGGAAAACTTTGGTCGCACGGCGATGGATCTGCCGCCTGAGACGGTTTACGCGCAAATGCTCTACCAGATCGGTGCCCTGGAGGCGATAGTGCGCGCTGAGAAGGGCGTGTTGCGTCACGTCAAGCCGCACGGCATGCTCTATAACCAGGCGGCGAAAGATCCGGCGCTGGCAGACGCCATTGCTCGCGCGGTACGGGACTGCAATCCGCGTCTGGTGCTGGTGGGCCTGGCGGGCAGCGAGCTTATCCGTGCCGGCGAACGGCTGGGGCTGATTACGCGGCAGGAAGTGTTTGCCGATCGGGGATACCTGCCGGACGGTAGCCTGGTTCCGCGTACGCAGGCCGGTGCGCTGATCACCGACGAAGGTAAAGCGCTGGCGCAGACGCTGGAGATGGTGCGCTTCGGGCGAGTAACCTCAACGGAGGGTACAACGGCAAACGTTCAGGCTGATACGGTGTGCTTACACGGTGACGGCGAGCATGCGCTCCAGTTTGCACGACGCCTGCGGGCGGCGTTCTCGGAAGAGGGCATTGTTGTCAGCGCAGAATAATCATGAAAGGACAATAACATGCCAGAAGGTCCGGAGATCCGCCGCGCGGCGGATAGCCTGGAGGCGGCGATAAAGGGCAAACCTCTGACACACGTCTGGTTTGCCTTTCCTCAACTCAAACCGTTTGAATCGCAGCTGGTGGGACAGACGGTGACCCACATTGAAACGCGCGGCAAAGCGTTACTCACCCACTTTTCCCATAACCTGACGTTATATAGCCACAATCAGCTTTACGGCGTCTGGCGGGTGGTAAAGGCGGACGAGCAGCCGCAAACGACCCGCGTGCTGCGCGTGCGGCTACAAACGGCGGATAAGGCGATCCTGCTCTACAGCGCTTCTGATATCGAAATGTTAACGCCGGAGCAGTTGCTCACGCACCCGTTCTTACAGCGGGTTGGGCCGGACGTGCTGGATATGCGCCTGACGGCAAGCGATGTGAAAGCCCGGCTGTTATCGCCCACATTCCGCAACCGGCAGTTTTCCGGGCTGTTGCTCGATCAGGCATTTCTGGCGGGGCTGGGAAACTACCTGCGGGTGGAGATCCTCTGGGAAGTCGGGCTGGCGCCGCAGCACAAAGCGTCGCAGCTAAGCGATGAAAAGCTGGAGGCGCTGTCGCACGCGTTGCTGGATATTCCACGGCTGTCGTACAACACGCGCGGCATGGTGGATGAGAACAAGCATCACGGGGCGTTGTTTCGCTTCAAGGTCTTTCATCGGGCGGGTAAAAAGTGTGAGCGGTGCGGCGGGGTGATTGAGAAGGCGACGATCTCTTCCAGACCGTTTTACTGGTGTCCTGGGTGCCAGATGTAAAAAAGCCGGGTGGCGGCTACGCCTTACCCGGCCTACATCTCGCACTTGTAGGCCCGGCAAGCGAAGCGCCGCCGGGCGTGTTTTTTAGCGCTTAATGTCAGACTTAAAGTCACGCTGCTCGTAGCCGGTATACAGCTGACGAGGACGGGCGATTTTCATGCCTTCGCTGTGCATTTCGTTCCAGTGCGCAATCCAGCCCACGGTACGCGCCATGGCGAAGATCACGGTGAACATGGAAGACGGAATACCCATCGCTTTCAGGATGATACCGGAGTAGAAATCGACGTTCGGGTAGAGTTTCTTCTCGATGAAGTACGGGTCGTTCAGCGCGATGTGTTCCAGCTCCATCGCCACTTCCAGCAGATCATCTTTGGTGCCCAGCTCTTTCAGCACTTCGTGGCAGGTCTCACGCATAACGGTCGCGCGAGGGTCGTAGTTTTTGTAAACACGGTGACCGAAGCCCATCAGACGGAAGGAGTCATTCTTGTCTTTCGCGCGGCGCACGAACTCAGGAATGTGCTCAACGGAGCTGATTTCTTCCAGCATCTTCAGTGCCGCTTCGTTCGCGCCGCCGTGCGCCGGTCCCCACAGGGAGGCGATACCCGCAGCGATACAGGCGAACGGGTTCGCGCCGGAAGAGCCTGCGGTACGGACGGTAGAGGTCGAGGCGTTCTGTTCGTGGTCAGCGTGCAGGATCAGAATACGGTCCATCGCGCGTTCCAGCACCGGGTTCACTTCGTACTCTTCACACGGCGTGGAGAACATCATGCGCAGGAAGTTACCTGCGTAGGAGAGGTCGTTGCGTGGATACACAAACGGCTGACCGATAGAGTATTTGTAACACATCGCCGCCATGGTAGGCATTTTGGACAGCAGACGGAACGCCGCGATATCACGGTGACGTGGGTTATTCACGTCCAGAGAATCGTGGTAGAACGCCGCCAGCGCACCGGTAATACCGCACATGACCGCCATCGGATGAGAGTCACGACGGAACGCATGGAACAGACGGGTAATCTGCTCATGGATCATGGTGTGACGGGTCACGGTGGTTTTAAATTCATCGTACTGGGCCTGCGTCGGTTTTTCGCCGTTCAGCAGGATGTAGCACACTTCCAGATAGTTGGATTCGGTGGCTAACTGATCGATGGGGAAGCCGCGATGGAGCAGGATACCTTCGTCACCGTCAATGTAGGTGATTTTGGATTCGCAAGATGCGGTAGAGGTGAATCCAGGGTCAAAGGTGAATACCCCTTTGGAACCCAGCGTACGGATATCAATAACATCCTGACCGAGCGTGCCTTTTAGCACATCCAGTTCAATAGCATCATCACCATTTAGGGTGAGTTTTGCCTTTGTATCAGCCATTTACGGTCTCCTTAGCGCCTTATGCTTAAGACTGCGCTTTACCGGATTTGCTTTCAGCTGTTAATCATCGTTACCAGATTGTTATTTGGCTTACCGCTCAGCTCACGAGGAGAAACCAGGGTACAGAGCTATGGCGCCTTGCAGGTAAACGAATGAAATATCAGTGAAACAACAGCAAATCAGCGTTTTTGCAGTCCGAATTATTCAAACCTGTATATCACTAATAACTGTCCTGATAACTTCGGTCAATACCATCACACTGTTACATAACTATTTGTCAGGTGAAAGAGAGACCTCATAACTTTTGCGCATTATATGCCTTTTCTGATGACGTTTGTAACAATATTGTTTAACATTTGTCAAATCAGATGATTAAAAATTAAAAAGATGTTGTTATCGTGACCCCGATCACTGTTCCAGAGAAAACCCAACAAACTGTATGTAGGTTAATTGTAATGATTTTGTGAACGGCCTATACTGCCGCCAGGTCTCCGGAACACCCTGCAATCCCGAGCCACCCAGCGTTGTAACGTGTCGTTTTAGCATTTGGAAGCAATGTTTTGCATGACGCGCAGTTATAGAAAAGGAACGCTGTCTGACCCGCATCGCAGTCCGGAGGAAGGAAACAATAAGAACAGCATGTGGGCGTTATTCATGATAAGAAATGTGAAAAAACAAAGACCTGTCAATCTGGATCTCAAAACGATCCGATTCCCTGTAACAGCAATAGCGTCCATTCTGCACCGTGTTTCTGGTGTGATTACGTTTGTGGCGGTTGGTATCTTGCTGTGGTTACTGGGAACCAGCCTCTCATCTCCTGAAGGATTCCTCCAGGCCTCAGCCATCATGAACAGCTTCTTCGTGAAATTTATCATGTGGGGCATTCTGACCGCGCTGGCCTATCACGTGGTTGGCGGCGTTCGCCATATGCTGATGGACTTTGGCTACCTGGAAGAGACGTTCGAGGCCGGTAAACGTACCGCTAACATTTCATTTGTGATCACTGTCGTGCTTTCACTTCTCGCAGGAGTTCTCGTATGGTAAGCAACGCCTCCGCATTAGGACGCAACGGCGTACATGACTTCATCCTGGTCCGCGCTACCGCCATCGTCCTCACGCTCTACATCATCTATATGATCGGTTTCTTCGCCACTAGCGGCACACTGACGTGGGAAATCTGGAGTGGTTTCTTCGAATCGGCCTTCACCAAAGTGTTCACCCTGCTGGCCCTGTTGTCCATCCTTATTCATGCCTGGATTGGCATGTGGCAGGTGTTGACCGATTACGTTAAACCGCTGGCGATTCGCCTTCCGCTGCAACTGATTATTGTTGTTGCTCTGCTGGTTTACGTCATTTATGGATTTGTTGTGGTGTGGGGTGTGTAATGAAACTGCCAGTCAGAGAATTTGATGCTGTTGTGATTGGTGCGGGTGGCGCAGGTATGCGCGCCGCACTGCAAATTTCCCAGAGCGGCCAGACCTGTGCGCTGCTCTCTAAAGTATTCCCGACCCGTTCCCACACTGTGTCTGCGCAGGGTGGTATCACCGTTGCGCTGGGTAATTCCCATGAAGATAACTGGGAATGGCACATGTACGATACGGTAAAAGGTTCAGACTACATCGGCGACCAGGATGCCATCGAATATATGTGTAAAACCGGCCCGGAAGCGATTCTGGAGCTGGACCACATGGGTCTGCCGTTCTCCCGTCTGGAAAATGGCACCATCTATCAGCGTCCGTTTGGCGGCCAGTCGAAAAACTTCGGCGGCGAACAGGCGGCACGTACCGCAGCAGCGGCTGACCGTACCGGTCACGCTTTGCTGCACACCCTTTATCAGCAAAACCTGAAAAACCACACCACCATCTTCTCCGAGTGGTATGCGTTGGATCTGGTGAAAAACGCCGATGGCGCGGTGGTGGGTTGTACCGCACTGTGCATTGAAACCGGTGAAGTGGTCTATTTCAAAGCGCGCGCAACCGTGCTGGCCACCGGCGGCGCAGGCCGTATCTATCAGTCCACTACCAACGCCCACATCAACACCGGTGACGGCGTTGGGATGGCTATCCGCGCTGGCGTGCCGGTGCAGGACATGGAGATGTGGCAGTTCCACCCAACCGGTATCGCCGGTGCGGGCGTGCTGGTGACAGAAGGCTGCCGTGGTGAAGGTGGCTATCTGCTGAACAAACATGGCGAGCGCTTTATGGAGCGTTATGCCCCGAATGCGAAAGACCTGGCGGGTCGTGACGTGGTGGCGCGTTCCATCATGATCGAAATCCGTGAAGGCCGCGGCTGCGACGGCCCTTGGGGCCCGCACGCGAAGCTGAAACTCGACCATCTGGGTAAAGAAGTGCTGGAATCCCGTCTGCCGGGCATTCTGGAACTGTCCCGCACCTTCGCCCACGTCGACCCGGTAAAAGAGCCGATTCCGGTTATCCCAACCTGTCACTACATGATGGGCGGTATTCCGACCAAAGTGACCGGTCAGGCGCTGACCGTGAACGAGCAGGGTGAAGACGTGGTCATCCCTGGTCTGTTCGCGGTAGGCGAAATTGCCTGCGTATCCGTGCACGGCGCAAACCGTCTGGGCGGCAACTCCCTGCTGGACCTGGTGGTATTTGGCCGTGCGGTGGGGCTGCATCTCCAGGAATCTATTGCCGAGCAGGGCGCGTTGCGTGATGCGACCGACGACGAAATTGATGCCTCTCTTGAGCGCCTCAACCGCTGGAACGGCAACCGTAACGGCGAAGATCCGGTTGAAATCCGTAAAGCGCTGCAAGAGTGTATGCAGCACAACTTCTCGGTATTCCGTGAAGGTGACGCGATGGCCAAAGGGCTGGAGCAGCTGAAAGCGATCCGCGAGCGTCTGAAGAATGCCCGTCTGGACGATACTTCGAGCGAGTTCAACACCCAGCGCGTTGAGTGCCTGGAGCTGGATAACCTGATGGAAACCGCGTTCGCGACCGCGATGTCGGCAAACTTTCGTACCGAAAGCCGTGGCGCCCATAGCCGCTTCGACTTCCCGGATCGTGATGACGAAAACTGGCTGTGCCATTCCCTGTATCTGCCAGAGTCGGAAACCATGACGCGTCGTAGCGTTAACATGGAACCGAAACTGCGTCCGGCGTTCCCGCCGAAGATTCGTACTTACTAATGCGGAGACAGGATAATGAAACTCGAATTCTCAGTTTATCGTTATAACCCGGATATAGACGATGCTCCGCGTATGCAGGATTACACCCTCGAAGCGGAAGAAGGTCGTGACATGATGCTGCTGGATGCTTTAATCCAGCTGAAAGAAAAAGATCCTACGCTGTCGTTCCGCCGCTCCTGCCGTGAAGGGGTATGTGGCTCTGACGGTGTAAACATGAACGGCAAAAACGGTCTGGCCTGTATCACGCCAATTTCAGCGCTACAGCGTACAGGCCAGAAAATTGTCATCCGTCCTCTGCCTGGCCTGCCGGTCGTGCGTGATTTGGTGGTGGACATGGGGCAATTCTATGCACAATATGAGAAGATTAAGCCTTACTTATTGAATAATGGGCAAAATCCACCCGCTCGCGAGCACTTACAGTCGCCTGAGCAGCGTGAAAAACTCGATGGGTTGTACGAGTGTATTCTCTGTGCATGCTGTTCAACGTCATGCCCGTCATTCTGGTGGAACCCGGATAAATTTATCGGCCCTGCGGGTCTGCTGGCTGCCTATCGCTTCCTGATCGACAGCCGCGATACCGAAACCGAGAATCGTCTGGAAGGGTTAAGTGACGCTTTCAGCGTATTCCGCTGCCATAGCATCATGAACTGCGTCAGTGTGTGTCCTAAGGGGCTGAACCCGACGCGCGCCATCGGCCATATTAAGTCGATGTTGTTGCAGCGCAGTGCGTAAGTAACAACGCCGGATGGCGCTGCGCTTATCCGGCCTACGTAACAGTAGGCCCGGTAAGCGTAGCGCCACCAGGCAAATTGCAGAAACCTTTAAAAACTGCCCTGAAGTTTAGACAGTTTCTAAAGGTTCCTTCGCGGGCCAAATGAAAAGAGCTCGCAGGTGAACCCCGGCACGTACACGTGGTGTGCGTGGTAGTTTCTACGGCGAAAGTAAGCATAAAAATGCTTAAGGGATCACGATGCAGAACGGCGCAATGAAAGCCTGGCTGGACTCTTCTTACCTCTCTGGTTCAAACCAGAGCTGGATAGAACAGCTCTATGAAGACTTCTTAACCGATCCTGACTCAGTGGACGCAAACTGGCGTTCCATGTTCCAGCAGTTGCCTGGTACAGGGGTCAAACCGGATCAATTCCATTCAAAAACACGTGATTATTTCCGTCGTCTGGCGAAGGATGCCTCACGTTACTCTTCTGCGATTTCCGACCCTGACACCAATGCGAAGCAGGTAAAAGTCCTGCAGCTTATCAACGCTTATCGCTTCCGTGGTCACCAGCATGCGAATCTCGATCCGCTGGGACTGTGGCAGCAGGAACGTGTAGCGGATCTCGATCCGGCTTATCACGATCTGACCGAGGCCGATTTCCAGGAAAGCTTTAACGTAGGTTCCTTTGCCATCGGCAAAGACACGATGAAGCTGGGCGATCTGATTGATGCGCTCAAGCAAACCTACTGCGGCTCCATCGGCGCGGAATATATGCACATTACCTCCACCGAAGAGAAACGCTGGATCCAGCAGCGTATCGAATCCGTGGCGGGTCACGCGAATTTCTCAGCAGACGAGAAAAAACGTTTCCTGAGCGAACTGACGGCAGCCGAAGGCCTTGAGCGCTATCTGGGCGCGAAATTCCCGGGCGCAAAACGCTTCTCACTGGAGGGCGGCGATGCGTTAGTCCCGATGCTGAAAGAGCTGATTCGTCATGCCGGTAAGAGCGGCACGCGCGAAGTGGTGCTGGGCATGGCGCACCGTGGCCGTCTGAACGTGCTGGTTAACGTGCTGGGTAAAAAACCGCAGGATCTGTTCGACGAATTTGCGGGTAAACATAAAGAGCACCTCGGCACCGGTGACGTGAAGTACCACATGGGCTTCTCGTCGGATATCGAAACCGAGGGCGGTCAGGTTCACCTGGCGCTGGCGTTTAACCCGTCGCACTTGGAAATCGTCAGCCCGGTGGTTATCGGTTCCGTGCGTGCGCGTCTGGATCGTCTGGACGAGCCGAGCAGCAATAAAGTGCTGCCAATCACCATTCACGGTGATGCGGCAGTCACAGGGCAGGGCGTGGTTCAGGAAACCCTGAACATGTCGAAAGCGCGTGGTTATGAAGTGGGCGGTACCGTTCGCATCGTAATCAACAACCAGGTGGGCTTCACCACCTCTAACCCGCTGGATGCGCGTTCTACCCCGTACTGCACCGACATCGGTAAAATGGTTCAGGCGCCAATCTTCCACGTAAACGCGGATGACCCGGAAGCCGTTGCTTTCGTTACCCGTCTGGCGCTGGACTTCCGTAACACCTTTAAGCGCGACGTGTTCATTGACCTCTTCTGCTACCGCCGTCACGGCCACAACGAAGCGGATGAGCCAAGTGCAACCCAGCCGCTGATGTACCAGAAAATCAAAAAACACCCGACGCCGCGTAAAATCTATGCTGACAAGCTGGAAAGCGAAAAAGTGGCGACGCTGGAAGATGCGACCGAAATGGTCAATCTTTATCGCGACGCGCTGGACGCGGGTGAATGCGTGGTCAAAGAGCTGCGCCCAATGAACATGCACTCCTTTACCTGGTCGCCGTACCTCAACCACGAGTGGGACGAGAGCTACCCGAACAAGGTTGAGATGAAGCGTTTGCAGGAGCTGGCTAAACGCATCAGCACCGTGCCGGAAGCGATCGAGATGCAGTCCCGCGTGGCCAAGATCTATGGCGACCGCCAGGCCATGGCGGCGGGTGAAAAGCTGTTCGACTGGGGCGGCGCGGAAACGCTGGCCTATGCGACGCTGGTTGACGAAGGTATTCCGGTTCGTCTGTCCGGTGAAGATGCGGGTCGTGGCACCTTCTTCCACCGTCATGCGGTTGTACACAACCAGTCTAACGGTTCAACCTATACTCCGCTTCAGCACGTGCATAACGGTCAGGGCCAGTTCAAGGTCTGGGACTCCGTGCTGTCAGAAGAAGCGGTTCTGGCCTTCGAATACGGCTACGCCACCGCAGAACCTCGCACCCTGACTATCTGGGAAGCGCAGTTCGGTGACTTCGCCAACGGTGCGCAGGTCGTCATCGACCAGTTCATCTCCTCCGGTGAGCAGAAGTGGGGCCGTATGTGTGGTCTGGTGATGTTGCTGCCGCACGGCTATGAAGGGCAAGGGCCGGAGCACTCCTCCGCGCGTCTGGAGCGTTATCTGCAACTCTGCGCCGAGCAGAACATGCAGGTCTGCGTGCCGTCCACCCCGGCTCAGGTGTACCACATGCTGCGTCGTCAGGCGCTGCGCGGTATGCGCCGTCCGCTGGTGGTCATGTCGCCAAAATCCCTGCTGCGTCATCCGCTGGCGGTTTCGAGCCTGGATGAACTGGCTAACGGCACCTTCCTGCCAGCCATCGGTGAAATTGACGAGCTGGATCCGCAGGCCGTTAAGCGTGTCGTAATGTGTTCTGGTAAGGTTTATTACGACCTGCTGGAACAGCGCCGTAAGAACGATCAGAAAGATGTCGCCATCGTGCGTATCGAGCAGCTTTATCCGTTCCCGCATCAGGCGATGCAGGAAGTGCTGAAACAGTACGCTCACGTTCATGATTTTGTCTGGTGCCAGGAAGAGCCGCTCAACCAGGGCGCATGGTATTGCAGCCAGCATCATTTCCGTGAAGTGATTCCATTTGGGTCTGCCCTGCGTTATGCAGGTCGCCCGGCCTCCGCCTCTCCGGCGGTAGGGTATATGTCCGTTCACCAGAAGCAGCAACAAGATCTGGTCAATGACGCGCTGAACGTCGATTAATTAAAGGATACATAATGAGTAGCGTAGATATTCTTGTTCCCGACCTGCCTGAGTCCGTAGCAGATGCAACCGTCGCCACCTGGCACAAAAAACCAGGCGACGCGGTAACCCGTGACGAAGTGCTGGTAGAAATCGAAACTGACAAAGTGGTACTGGAAGTACCGGCTTCAGCGGATGGCATTCTGGATGCAGTCCTGGAAGACGAAGGTACGACCGTGACTTCTCGCCAGATCCTGGGTCGCCTGCGTGAAGGCAACAGCGCGGGCAAAGAGTCCAGCGCGAAATCTGAAGAGAAAGCGTCTACCCCAGCCCAGCGCCAGCAGGCGTCTCTGGAAGAGCAAACCAATGACGCGCTCAGCCCGGCGATCCGTCGCCTGCTGGCTGAGCACAGCCTCGATCCGGCAGCCATCAAAGGTACCGGCGTGGGTGGCCGTCTGACTCGCGAAGATATCGACAAGCATCTGGCAAAAGCGCCTTCAGAGGCGAAAGCGGAAGCGAAAGCCCCTGCGGCAGCACCAGCGGCACAGCCAGCTCTGGGCGCACGTAGCGAAAAACGCGTGCCGATGACCCGCCTTCGCAAGCGCGTGGCCGAGCGTCTGCTGGAAGCGAAAAACTCCACCGCGATGCTGACCACCTTCAACGAAGTCAACATGAAGCCAATCATGGACCTGCGCAAGCAGTACGGTGACGCGTTTGAAAAACGTCACGGTATCCGTCTGGGCTTCATGTCCTTCTACGTGAAAGCGGTAGTTGAAGCGCTGAAACGCTACCCGGAAGTGAACGCGTCTATCGATGGCGATGACGTGGTTTACCACAACTACTTCGACGTCAGCATGGCGGTTTCTACCCCACGTGGCCTGGTCACCCCGGTTCTGCGTGATGTGGACACCCTGGGTATGGCTGACATTGAGAAGAAAATCAAAGAGCTGGCCGTGAAAGGCCGCGACGGCAAGCTGACCGTTGAAGACCTGACTGGCGGTAACTTCACCATTACCAACGGTGGCGTGTTCGGCTCGCTGATGTCTACCCCGATCATCAACCCGCCGCAGAGCGCGATCCTGGGTATGCACGCCATTAAAGATCGTCCAATGGCGGTAGACGGTAAAGTTGAGATCCTGCCGATGATGTACCTGGCGCTCTCATACGATCACCGCCTGATCGACGGCCGCGAGTCCGTAGGCTTCCTGGTTGCCATTAAAGAGCTGCTGGAAGATCCAACGCGTCTGCTGCTGGACGTTTAGTAACTATTTAGCATCACCTGCCCTGTAGGCCGGATAAGCGTAGCGCCGGTCTACAGGTTTGAAGATAACGATTACCCTGAAGGATGGATAGAACACATGAACTTACATGAATATCAGGCCAAACAGCTGTTTGCCAGGTCAGGCTTACCGGCTCCGGTGGGTTATGCCTGTACTACCCCGCGTGAAGCAGAAGAAGCCGCATCTAAAATCGGTTCCGGCCCGTGGGTAGTTAAATGTCAGGTTCACGCTGGTGGCCGTGGTAAAGCGGGCGGTGTGAAGGTTGTTAAGAGCAAAGAAGAGATCCGTGCGTTTGCTGAACATTGGCTCGGCAAGCGTCTGGTAACCTACCAGACAGATGCGAATGGCCAGCCGGTCAACCAGATCCTGGTTGAAGCGGCAACCGACATCGCGAAAGAATTGTACCTCGGCGCAGTCGTAGACCGTAGCTCCCGTCGCGTGGTGTTCATGGCATCTACCGAAGGCGGCGTGGAAATCGAAAAAGTGGCGGAAGAGACCCCGCACCTGATCCACAAAGTGGCAATCGATCCGCTGGCGGGCCCAATGCCTTACCAGGGTCGTGAGCTGGCGTTCAAACTGGGTCTGGAAGGCAAGCTGGTTCAGCAGTTCACCAAGATCTTCATGGGGCTGGCGACCATCTTCCTGGAGCGCGATCTGGCGCTGATCGAGATCAACCCGCTGGTGATCACCACCCAGGGCGACCTGATCTGCCTCGACGGCAAGCTGGGCGCTGACGGCAACGCGCTGTTCCGCCAGGCGGATCTGCGCGAAATGCGCGACCAGTCTCAGGAAGATCCGCGTGAAGCGCAGGCTGCCCAGTGGGAGCTGAACTACGTGGCGCTGGATGGCAACATCGGCTGCATGGTTAACGGTGCGGGCCTGGCAATGGGCACCATGGACATCGTTAAGCTGCACGGCGGTGAGCCAGCGAACTTCCTCGACGTGGGCGGTGGCGCAACCAAAGAGCGCGTAACCGAAGCGTTCAAAATCATTCTCTCTGACAGCAACGTAAAAGCGGTTCTGGTGAACATCTTCGGCGGTATCGTACGTTGCGACCTGATCGCCGACGGTATCATCGGCGCGGTAGGAGAAGTGGGCGTTAACGTTCCGGTTGTTGTACGTCTGGAAGGGAATAACGCTGAACTCGGCGCGAAAAAACTGGCTGACAGCGGCCTGAATATTATTGCAGCGAAAAGTCTGACGGATGCAGCTCAGCAGGTTGTTGCCGCAGTGGAGGGGAAATAATGTCCGTTTTAATTAATAAAGATACCAAGGTTATCTGCCAGGGCTTCACCGGTAGCCAGGGGACTTTCCACTCCGAACAGGCGATTGCCTACGGTACGCAGATGGTTGGCGGCGTAACGCCAGGTAAAGGCGGCACCACGCACCTGGGCCTGCCGGTGTTCAACACCGTGCGTGAAGCAGTAGAAGCGACGGGCGCAACCGCGACCGTGATCTACGTTCCAGCGCCGTTCTGCAAAGACTCTATTCTGGAAGCGATCGACGCAGGCATTAAGCTGATCATCACCATCACCGAAGGCATCCCGACGCTGGATATGCTGACCGTGAAGGTGAAGCTGGACGAAGCAGGCGTGCGCATGATCGGCCCGAACTGCCCAGGCGTTATCACCCCAGGCGAATGCAAAATCGGCATCATGCCGGGCCACATTCACAAACCGGGCAAAGTGGGCATCGTGTCCCGTTCCGGTACCCTGACCTATGAAGCAGTTAAGCAGACCACCGATTACGGCTTCGGCCAGTCCACCTGCGTGGGCATCGGCGGTGACCCGATCCCAGGCTCTAACTTCATCGACATCCTGAAGCTGTTCCAGGAAGATCCACAGACCGAAGCGATCGTGATGATCGGTGAGATCGGTGGTAGCGCGGAAGAAGAAGCGGCTGCTTACATCAAAGATCATGTGACCAAGCCGGTGGTGGGTTATATCGCGGGTGTGACCGCGCCGAAAGGCAAACGTATGGGTCACGCGGGTGCGATTATCGCTGGCGGTAAAGGTACGGCTGATGAGAAATTCGCAGCACTGGAAGCCGCAGGCGTGAAAACCGTTCGCAGCCTGGCGGATATCGGTGAAGCACTGAAATCCATCATTAAGTAAGTCCTCTCTGCTCCCCGAATGGGGCGCGTTGAAGTATAAAAAAATGTCCGTTTCGACATGGTTGGCCGCTGTAAAGCGGCCTTTTTTTATTGCCTGCGTTTAGCCACCAGAGTGAATTTATAGTCGTCGGTGTTAAACACGTTGCGACTGAATTCAAATACCCGGCCGTCTTTAAGGAAGCCGCGGGAAACTTTTTCAAGAATTGGTTTTGCCGGATCGAGCGCCAGGGCGGCAATCGCCTCGTCCGATGGCATGACTGGCACCAGCTCCTGCTCGCTGCGATCGATAACCAGCTTTTTGACCTGCTCAATGTAATGGTATTTCGACTGTTCCATCACTTCCCATGTAAGGTCGGGAAACATCGCCAGCGGCATCCATGTCTCTTCCAGATTCACCGGCTTTTCCCTGATGAAGCGTACGCGCTTGACGTGCCAGACCTTATCATCCGGATTGAGCGCCAGTTTTGCCGCGAGCCGCTCATCGGCTTTCACCACTTCGAAGACGCTGACGTCGCTGTGCGTATCAACGTTGCGATCCGCCAGTTTTTCGTAAAAGCCGGTAAGCTGATAAATATCGTAATTCACCCGCTCCTCTTTTACATACGAGCCACTGCCCTGAATGCTTTCGATGATCTGCTCGTCGGCGAGCAGCTTCAAAGCCTGCCGCACGGTGACACGGCTAACGTTAAATGCCTCCTGAAGGCTGGATTCCGTCGGCAGCGCGTCTCCGGGTTTTAATTCCCCGGCGTTAATCTTCTCGCGGAACGCATCGGCGATCTGCCGGTACATCGGTTTATTGCCCATTGTGTTACGCCTTTTTAATACCTTTTTAGGGGAATTATGCCTTCAGTGACTGATTTGTAAATAATACAAATTAAATACAAATATCGTTGTTAGTGAAAATGATCACATAAATGTATTATCCAGTCTGCCACAATCCTCCCCAGACAATAACTTTGGATAGGTGAGGATCTTATGAACCTGACGACTCTGACCGACCCCCGTGCTGTCTGCGTGCAGGCGCAGTTTACCAGCCGTGATGAGGCAATCCGTCAGCTTGCGACGCGGCTGGTAGCGTTGGGCAAAATAGCCGACGCCGATACGTTTCTGGCAGAGGTTTTCCATCGCGAATCGCTTGGCCCGACGGCGCTGGGCGAGGGGCTGGCCGTACCCCATGGTAAATCAGCGGCAGTAAAGGAAGCGGCTTTTGCCGTGGCAACACTGCGCGAGCCGCTGATCTGGGAAGGCGTGGACGGACCGGAGGAGGTCGAGCTGATTTTTCTGCTCGCCATTCCTCCCGCACAAGCGGGATCAACGCATATTCAGGTGCTGACGGAACTGACGTCCCGCCTGGCGGATGACGATCTCAGGGCGCACGTGATGACGGCGACCAGCGCGGAAGCGGTGCTTGCTGCGCTGGAAACGGCGCCTGAGGCGCAAGAAACCGCCGTCGCAGAGAATGCCCCGACGATCGTCTGCGTTACCGCCTGTCCGGCCGGGATCGCCCATACCTACATGGCAGCGGAATATCTCGAAAAAGCGGGACGTAAGCTCGGCGTCAATGTAGTGGTCGAAAAGCAGGGGGCAAACGGTATTGAGGGGCGCATCACCGCGCAGCATTTGCAGGAGGCAAAAGCGTGTATCTTCGCGGCGGAAGTGGCGATCAAAGAGCGTGAGCGTTTTCAGGGGATCCCCGCCATTTCCGTGCCCGTCGCGGAACCCTTGCGCCATGCGGAAGCGCTCATTGAGCGTGCGCTGGCGCTACAGCCTGTATCCGATGCGCGTCCTGCGCACGTCGACACGGACGCGAAAAAGTCCGTTAAAACCGAACTCAAGCAAGCGCTGCTCAGCGGTATCTCCTTTGCGGTGCCGCTGATCGTCGCTGGCGGCACGGTGCTGGCCGTGTCGGTACTCCTGGCGCAAATCCTGGGCTTGCAGCACCTGTTCGATCAGGAAAACTCGTGGCTGTGGATGTACCGTAAACTGGGCGGTGGGATGCTCGGCATTCTGATGGTCCCTGTTCTGGCGGCCTATACCGCTTACTCGCTGGCGGATAAACCTGCGCTTACGCCGGGATTTGCGGCGGGCCTTGCCGCCAATATGATCGGCTCCGGCTTTCTGGGGGCCATCGTCGGCGGGCTGATTGCGGGCTACCTGATGCGCTGGGTGAAAAACCACATCCGGCTGAGTAGCCGCTACAACGGCTTTCTGACCTTTTATCTCTATCCGGTGATTGGCGTACTGGGCGCAGGCAGCCTGATGCTGTTTGTGATCGGCGAACCGGTGGCCTGGATCAATAACGCTCTGACCGCCTGGCTTAATGGTCTCTCCGGCGCGAACGCGCTGCTGCTGGGGGCGATCCTGGGCTTTATGTGCTCGTTCGATCTGGGCGGTCCGGTCAACAAAGCCTCTTACGCGTTCTGTCTGGGCGCGATGGCCAACGGCGTATACGGGCCTTATGCGATCTTCGCCTCCGTCAAAATGGTTTCGGCCTTTACCGTGACGGCATCAACGATGCTGGCTCCGAATCTGTTTAAACAGTTCGAAATTGAGACCGGCAAATCCACCTGGCTGCTGGGGCTGGCGGGCATCACCGAAGGGGCAATTCCGATGGCTATCGAGGATCCGTTGCGAGTCATCGGCTCATTTGTTCTGGGGTCAATGGCGACCGGAGCGATTGTCGGAGCGATGGGTATTGGGCTCTCCACCCCGGGCGCGGGCATTTTCTCTCTCTTCTTACTGCATGATGCCGGGCTGGGCGGCGTGATAGCCGCTGCCGGCTGGTTTGGCGCCGCGCTGGTGGGCGCCGCAATCTCTACGCTCATTTTACTGCTCTGGCGACGCCAGGCCGTGAAGAGCGGTACCTACGTGACTGAAGACATACCATCCTAAACACGCACTGACAGGAAACGAAGATGAAAGCTGTATCTCGCGTTCATATCACGCCACATATGCACTGGGACCGGGAGTGGTACTTCACCACCGAAGCGTCACGTATTCTTCTGGTCAATAATATGGAAGAGATCCTCACCCGTCTTGAGCAGGACGCAGAGTATAAATACTACGTTCTCGACGGCCAGACGGCGGTGCTGGAAGATTATTTTGCCGTGAAACCGGAAAACAGGCCACGCGTGAAGGCGCTGGTGGCGGCCGGGAAGCTGATTATCGGGCCGTGGTATACCCAGACGGACACCACCCTTGTCTCCGGCGAGTCGATTGTGCGCAATCTGATGTACGGCATGCGCGACTGTCTGGCCTTTGGCGAGCCGATGAAAATTGGCTATCTGCCGGACTCCTTCGGCATGTCTTCCCAGCTGCCACACATTTACAACGGTTTTGGCATCACGCGCACCATGTTCTGGCGCGGGTGTTCCGAGCGGCACGGTACCGATAAAACCGAATTTCTCTGGCAAAGCCAGGACGGCAGCGAAGTGACGGCACAGGTGCTGCCGCTGGGCTACGCGATTGGTAAGTACTTACCGGAGGATGAAGCCGGACTGCGCAAACGGCTCGACAACTACTTCGAGGTGCTCGAAAAAGCCTCCGTGACGAAAGAAATTTTGCTGCCTAACGGCCATGATCAGATGCCGCTCCAGCAGAACATATTTGCGGTGATGGATAAGCTGCGCAAAATCTATCCGCAGCGTCAGTTTGTGATGAGCCGCTTCGAGGAGGTGTTTGACCATATCGATGCGCACCGCGATGAACTGGCGACGCTGAAAGGGGAATTTATTGACGGTAAATATATGCGGGTGCACCGGACGATCGGCTCCACGCGGATGGACATCAAAATCGCCCACGCCCGGATAGAGAATAAAATCGTCAACGTCCTTGAGCCGCTGGCTACGCTTGCCTGGACGCTGGGCTTTGACTATCACCACGGCTTGCTGGAAAAAATGTGGAAAGAGATCCTCAAGAATCACGCCCACGACAGTATCGGCTGCTGCTGCAGCGATAAAGTGCATCGCGAGGTGATGTCACGCTTTGAGCTGGCGGAAGACATGGCTGATAACCTGACGTGCTTCTATATGCGCAAGATTGTCGACAACATGCCGCAGAGCGAGGAAGACAAACTGGTGATGTTTAACCTCACGCCCTGGCCGCGTGAGGAAGTGATTAACACCACGATACGTCTGCGCGCCAGCCAGTTCCGCCTGTTGGACGAAAAGGGAAATGAAATCCCTTATTATCTCCGCAGCGCGCGTGAGATAGACCCCGGGCTGATTGACCGGCAGATAGTGCATTACGGCAACTACGATCCCTTCATGGAGTTTGACATCCAGCTCAACCAGATCCTGCCATCTATGGGTTACCGCACGCTCTATATCGAGCCGCACGTGGCCGGCAAACTGCAGACGCCAGATAAATCGCCGGAGGCGTTACTGGAAAATGCTTTCTGGGAAGTAACGTTAAACGAGGACGGTACTTTGCGTCTGCTCGATAAAGCGTCCGGGCTTATCTATGACCGCGCGCTGGAAATTGAAGAGAGCTCGGATGATGGCGATGAGTACGACTACTCGCCTTCACGGGAAGAGTGGAGACTCTCTTCCGCGCAGGGCGAACATGAGGTTGAGGTGATCCACGAGGCCTGGCAGAGCAGGGCGGTGATCCGCCATCGAATGGCGGTGCCAGCGGATCTCGCTGAACGTTCTGCGCGTCAGCAGACGGGAACGCTTGAGGCAGAACTCACGGTCACGCTCAGCCATAACAGCCGACGTATCGACGTCGAGGCACGTCTCGGAAATCACGCGGATGACCACCGTGTGCGGGTGCTGATCCCGACACCATTCACCACAGAGACGGTCTTAGCCGATACCCAGTTTGGTTCGCTGACGCGCCCTGTACAGGATGAAGCGATGGCAGACTGGCAGGAGGAGGGATGGAAGGAAGCGCCGCTGCCGGTGTGGAATCTGCTCAACTACGCGGTGCTCCAGGAACGGCGTAACGGGATGGCGCTATTTACCGAAGGGTTGCGCGAATTTGAAGTAACAGGTGAGCGTCAAAACACGTTTGCCCTGACGTTGCTTCGCGGCGTCGGGTTGCTTGGGAAGGAAGACTTACTTCTGCGCCCTGGCAGACCGTCCGGGATCAAAATGCCGGTGCCTGATTCGCAGATGCGGGGCCAGTTAACCTGTCGCTTTAGCCTGTTCAGTTTTAATGGTACGCCCGTCAGTGCTGGCGTTGCGCAGCAGGCGAAGTCGTGGTTAACGCCAGTGCACTGTTATAACAAAATTCCGTGGGATGCGATGAAGCTTAACCGTGCCTCTTTCACCACACCCTGTAGCTATAGCCTGCTAACGCTGGCGCCTAACGGATGTGTACTCAGTGCGCTGAAAAAAGCGGAGGATCGTGACGAGATGATTCTTCGTCTGTACAACCCTTCGGAGACCCGCTCCAGTGACGTGGCTTTGTCTGTGAACCGTGAGGTCCAGGCCTGTTGCGAAACGGACATGAATGAGGTGTGCAAAGCGCAAGGGGAGGAGGGCTCAGCCATTACGGGGTCTTTCAGGCCAGGCCAGTCACGCACCTTCAGCATAAAAATTGAAAGGTAATCTCAAGAACAATATCAAGGCCGCATCCCCTGCGGCCTTTATTTCATCAAATAGTCACCAAAGGGTGTTAATTTTAAGATTAGCGAAGGTGAATGAAATGTAATCTTTTAGGCGGGTAGTAAAGCGAAAGAAAAATACTGTGAAGCGGATAACATTATATGTTTCTCTCCCTGCAAAAAGGTCTTTTTTCACACGCGTTAATAAAAATCACAACTGTTTATATTATCTTCTGGCTTTTATAACCATTAATGCCTTTAAATATACATGTTATTAACAAGGTTTTTACTATCCATGTCACAAAGAAACATCATTAACAGTACCGGCTGTTTTTGATTTAAATCAATGTTTAATCCTTGGAAAAAGGCTCCAAAAGGCGTTAAATTGTTCCCGATCAAAATGGCCGAAAAGTGGTAATTTTGCTATAAATTGATCGCCGTCGAAAAACGTAAATCTGTTCGAATAAAAACCTGTTTATTGTAAGGGTTTTGCAGCGTATTATATTTACGGGATCAATTTGGTTTTTTCTTAACGTATTTGTAACCTTTCATCATTGCTTTTTCCTCCTGTAGAGAATAAGCAACGAAGAAGGGAAGCAGATAACTTTGTATTGGGGCATGCGTGTGGATCCTTATCTAACGGGGTTCACTCTCGGAGTCTTCATGCGATGAGCAAGGAGTCATAATGTTAGACGTAGTCGAACTGTCGCGCTTACAGTTTGCCTTGACCGCGATGTACCATTTCCTTTTTGTGCCGCTGACGCTCGGTATGGCGTTCCTGCTGGCCATCATGGAAACGGTTTACGTCCTCTCCGGCAAACAGATTTATAAAGATATGACCAAGTTCTGGGGCAAGTTGTTTGGTATCAACTTTGCGCTGGGCGTGGCAACCGGTCTGACCATGGAGTTCCAGTTCGGGACAAACTGGTCTTACTATTCCCACTATGTAGGGGATATTTTCGGTGCGCCGCTGGCCATTGAAGGTCTGATGGCCTTCTTCCTCGAATCCACCTTTGTAGGTCTGTTCTTCTTCGGTTGGGACCGTCTGGGTAAAGTCCAGCATATGGCGGTAACCTGGCTGGTGGCATTAGGCTCCAACTTGTCCGCACTGTGGATCCTGGTGGCGAACGGCTGGATGCAAAACCCAATCGCATCTGATTTCAACTTCGAAACCATGCGTATGGAGATGGTCAGCTTCGCTGAGCTAGTCCTGAACCCGGTTGCCCAGGTTAAATTCGTGCACACCGTGGCGTCTGGCTATGTGTGCGGCGCGATGTTCGTGCTGGGCATCAGCTCCTACTATATGCTGCGCGGCCGTGACTTCGCGTTCGCCAAGCGTTCTTTCGCTATCGCAGCAAGCTTCGGTATGGCCGCGATTCTGTCCGTTATTGTTCTGGGTGATGAATCCGGTTACGAAATGGGTGACGTGCAGAAAACCAAACTCGCCGCAATTGAAGCTGAATGGGAAACCCAGCCGGCACCGGCAGCGTTTACCCTGTTCGGCGTGCCTGACCAGGACGCGCAGGAAAACCGCTTCGCCATTCAAATTCCTTACGCTCTGGGTATTATCGCCACGCGCTCCGTCGACAAACAGGTGACTGGCCTGAAAGATCTGATGGTGCAGCATGAAGAGCGTATCCGTAACGGGATGAAAGCCTACTCGCTGCTGGAACAGCTGCGCGCCGGTTCTACCGACCAGGCCGTTCGCGATCAATTTAACGACGTGAAGAAAGACCTCGGTTACGGTCTGCTGCTGAAACGCTATACCCCGAACGTCTCCGACGCGACGGAAGCGCAGATTCAGATGGCAACCAAAGACTCTATTCCACGCGTTGCGCCGCTGTACTTCGCGTTCCGCATCATGGTGGGTTGCGGCATTATCATGCTGCTGATCATCGCGGCCTCGTTCTGGTCAGTCATTCGTAACCGTATCGGTGAGAAAAAATGGCTGCTGCGCACCGCGCTGTACGGTATCCCACTGCCATGGATTGCTATCGAGTCCGGCTGGTTTGTTGCGGAATATGGCCGTCAGCCATGGGCGATCGGTGAGGTGCTGCCAACAGCGGTAGCGAACTCCTCCCTGACCGCAGGCGACCTGATCTTCTCCATGCTGCTGATTTGCGGTCTGTACACCCTGTTCCTGGTGGCTGAACTGTTCCTGATGTTCAAGTTCGCGCGCCTTGGCCCAAGCAGCCTGAAAACCGGTCGCTACCACTACGAGCAGTCTGTTACGACTACTCAGCCGGCACGCTAAGACAGGAGTCATCAAATGATCGATTATGAAGTATTGCGTTTTATCTGGTGGCTGTTGATCGGCGTTCTGCTGATTGGTTTTGCGGTCACCGATGGTTTCGATATGGGCGTGGGCATGCTCACCCGTTTCCTCGGTCGTAATGACACCGAGCGTCGAATCATGATCAACTCCATCGCCCCGCACTGGGACGGTAACCAGGTGTGGCTGATCACCGCAGGCGGCGCGCTGTTCGCTGCCTGGCCGATGGTTTACGCGGCTGCGTTCTCCGGCTTCTATGTGGCGATGATTCTGGTGCTGGCCTCTTTATTCTTCCGTCCGGTAGGTTTTGACTACCGCTCCAAGATTGAAGACACCCGCTGGCGTAACATGTGGGACTGGGGCATCTTCATTGGTAGCTTCGTTCCACCGCTGGTCATTGGTGTGGCGTTCGGTAACCTGTTACAGGGCGTACCGTTCCACGTCGACGAATATATGCGTCTGTTCTACACCGGTAACTTCTTCCAGCTGCTGAATCCGTTTGGTCTTCTGGCGGGCGTGGTGAGCGTGGCGATGATCATCACCCAGGGCGCAACCTATCTCCAGATGCGTACCGTAGGTGAACTGCACCTGCGTTCCCGTGCGACCGCTCAGGTGGCGGCGCTGGTGACGCTGGTCTGCTTCGCGCTGGCAGGCGTGTGGGTCGTGTACGGTATTGATGGCTACGTGGTGACCTCCGCCATTAACCATACCGCACCGTCTAACCCGTTGACCAAAGAGGTGGCGCGTCAGGCTGGCGCATGGCTGGTGAACTTCAACAATATGCCTGCGCTGTGGGCTATCCCTGCTCTGGGTGTGCTGCTGCCACTGCTGACAGTGTTAATGTCTCGTCTGGAGAAAGGCGCTATGGCGTTCGTGTTCTCTTCCCTGACGCTTGCGTGCATTATCCTGACGGCAGGTATTGCTATGTTCCCATTCGTGATGCCATCCAGCACCATGATGAATGCTAGCCTGACCATGTGGGATGCAACGTCCAGCCAGTTGACGTTGAACCTGATGACGTACGTTGCTTGCGTGTTCGTGCCGATTATCCTGCTCTACACCGCCTGGTGTTACTGGAAAATGTTCGGTCGCATCACTAAAGAACATATCGAAAGCAACACCCACTCTATGTATTAAGTAAGGAGCTGAATATGTGGTATTTCGCATGGATTTTAGGGACGCTTCTTGCCTGTGCATTTGGTGTCATCACTGCCCTGGCGCTTGAGCATGTAGAAGCGTCTAAAGCAGGTGAAGATAAGCACTAATGAATATTATCGCAACGTTATATGCGGTAATGGACAAGCGCCCCCTGCGGGCGCTTTCCCTCATTATGGCATTACTGCTGGCGGGCTGTATCTTCTGGGACCCGTCGCGCTTCGCGGCTAAAACCAGCGAGCTTGAGATCTGGCACGGCTTCCTGATTATGTGGGCGGTGTGTGCAGGTGTGATTCACGGTGTCGGCTTTCATCCGAAAGCGCTTCACTGGCAGGGTATCTTCTGCCCGCTGATTGCCGATCTGGTTCTTCTCGCCGGTTTGATTTTCTTCTTCTTCTGAATAAGAAATGTCCGTTAATGATATGGGCTTACCCGAGCCCATAAAAATTTACTCTCCGTTTACTTTCCCCCATTCCAAACCATCATTCCCGCGCGTATAGTAGCGAAGTTTGAAAGCTCCAACTTTTCTTGTATTACCGGGATGTAAAGTGAATACAACGCTGTTTCGATGGCCGGTACGTGTCTATTACGAAGATACCGATGCCGGTGGTGTGGTCTACCACGCCAGCTACGTTGCTTTTTATGAACGGGCACGCACAGAGATGCTGCGCCATCATCACTTTAGTCAACAGGTGCTGTTGGCTGAGCGAGTTGCCTTCGTGGTACGCAAGATGACGCTTGAGTATTTTGCGCCTGCCAGACTCGACGATATGCTCGAAGTCCAAACAGAAATTACATCAATGCGCGGAACTTCACTGGTTTTCACGCAGCGGATAGTCAATGCAGAGAACACGGTACTGAACTCAGCTGAAGTCCTGATTGTCTGTGTTGATCCAACCATAATGAAGCCTCGTGCGCTTCCTAAGTCTATTGTCGCGGAGTTTAAGCAGTGACTGACATGAATATCCTTGATTTGTTCCTGAAGGCAAGCCTTCTGGTTAAACTTATCATGTTGATTTTGATTGGTTTTTCAATCGCATCCTGGGCCATCATCATCCAGAGAACGCGTATCCTCAATGCCGCTGGCCGCGAAGCCGAAGCGTTTGAAGATAAGTTCTGGTCGGGTATAGAGCTTTCTCGTCTCTATCAGGAAAGCCAGGGACGCCGTGATAACCTTTCAGGCTCCGAACAAATTTTTTATAGTGGTTTCAAAGAGTTCGCTCGCTTACACCGTGCTAACAACCATGCGCCGGAAGCCGTGGTAGAAGGTGCGTCGCGTGCGATGCGCATTTCCATGAATCGCGAACTGGAAAATCTTGAAACGCATATTCCTTTCCTCGGAACCGTTGGCTCCATCAGCCCGTATATCGGCCTGTTTGGTACGGTGTGGGGGATCATGCACGCCTTTATCGCCCTGGGGGCGGTGAAGCAGGCAACCTTGCAGATGGTGGCACCGGGTATCGCAGAAGCACTGATCGCGACCGCAATCGGTCTGTTCGCGGCAATTCCGGCGGTAATGGCGTATAACCGTCTGAACCAGCGCGTGAATAAACTGGAACTGAACTACGACAACTTTATGGAAGAGTTCACCGCGATTCTGCATCGTCAGGCGTTTACCAGCACCGAGAGCAACAAGGGGTAAACCATGGCCAGATCGCGTGGACGAGGTCGTCGCGAGCTCAAGTCCGAAATCAATATCGTTCCGTTACTGGACGTGCTGCTGGTGCTGCTGCTGATCTTTATGGCGACAGCGCCCATCATCACCCAGAGCGTGGAAGTGGATCTGCCGGATGCGACAGAATCACAGGCGGTAAGCACCAATGACGATCCTCCGGTCATCATTGAGGTTTCCGGCGTAGGGCAGTACAGCGTGGTGGTAGAGAAAGATCGTATGGATCAGCTTCCGCCCGAGCAGGTTATTGCTGAAGCGCAACGACGCCTGGAGTCAAATCCGAAGACGGTCTTCTTAATCGGTGGTGCGAAAGACGTACCATATGATGAAATTATCAAAGCGCTGAACTTGCTACATAGCGCGGGCGTTAAGTCAGTTGGCTTAATGACTCAGCCTATTTGATCATCTGCGTAGTTTTTGGGAACCGATAGTGTCAAAGGCAACCGAACAGAACGACAAGCTTAAGCGAGCGATAATCGTCTCCGCAGTGCTGCACGTAATTCTTTTTGCAGCGCTGATCTGGAGTTCGTTCGATGAGCACCTTGATGCATCAGGCGGCGGTGGGGGCTCGTCCATCGACGCCGTCATGGTGGATCCCGGTGCGGTAGTGCAGAACTATAATCGCCAGCAACAGCAGCAGGCGAGTGCAAAACGTGCGGAAGAACAGCGTGAAAAACAGGCGCAACAGCAGGCGGAAGAGCTACGTGAAAAGCAGGCCGCCGAGCAGGAGCGTCTGAAGCAGCTTGAGAAAGAGCGTTTGCAGGCACAGGAAGCGGCGAAAGAGCAGGCGGAGCAGCAGAAACAGGCTGAAGCCGCAGCGAAGAAAGCGCAGGAACAGCAGAAGCAGGCGGAGGAGGCGGCAGCCAAAGCCGCAGCAGACGCTAAGGCGCAGGCAGATGCTCAGGCGAAAGTAGCCGCAGAAGCAGCGAAAAAAGCCGCTGCTGACGCGCAGAAGAAGGCCGAAGCAGAAGCCGCGAAGAAAGCCGCTGCTGATGCGAAGAAGAAAGCGGAAGCCGAAGCCGCGAAAAAAGCCGCTGCTGACGCACAGAAGAAAGCCGAAGCAGAAGCCGCGAAGAAAGCCGCCCAGGAAGCAGAGAAAAAAGCGGCCGCCGAAGCGGCGAAGAAAGCGGCTGCCGCTGAGAAAGCTGCGGCAGAAAAAGCCGCCGCTGCGGAAAAAGCCGCTGCTGATAAAAAAGCCGCTGCTGATAAAAAAGCTGCAGCTGAGAAAGCCGCTGCCGATAAGAAAGCAGCAGCCGAAAAAGCCGCTGCCGATAAGAAAGCAGCAGCCGAAAAAGCCGCTGCTAAAAAGGCCGCTGCCGCTGAGAAAGCTGCCGCAGCCGCAGGAGTTGACGATCTGCTGGGCGACCTGAGTTCCGGTAAGAATGCACCGAAAACGGGCGGTGGGGCGAAAGGAAATGGACAGCCGTCAAAAGACAGCGGTACCTCCGGAGCCAACGGTGGGGCAACAGGTGCAGATATCAGTGCTTATGCCAAACAGATCCAGGTTGCGATTCAGAGCCGACTCTTTGATGCAGGCCTGTATCAGGGCAAGCAATGCGTACTGCACATCAATCTTGCGCCAGACGGCAGGTTGAAAAGCGTGACGTCTGAAGGGGGCGATCCTGCGCTCTGTCAGGCTGCGCTGGCCGCAGCCAGATCGGCGAACATTCCTAAACCGCCTAGCGAGGCTGTTTATGAAAGGATAAAAGATGCCAAACTGGACTTTAAGCTGTAATCAACTCTTCTAACGGAAGTATGAAAAACAGTCTATGGTCGTAAACAGGATAAGTAGTTTTGTCTATTTGGGTTTGTTAACATTCTGCTAAATTATCGTGGGTAAGGTTACCCAGATAAGGGAGATATGATGAAGCAGGCATTACGTGTAGCAGTTAGTTTTTTAATGCTGTGGGCAGCTGTACTGCACGCAGAAGTACGTATCGAGATCACCCAGGGGGTGGACTCGGCGCGTCCGATTGGTGTCGTTCCGTTCCAGTGGGCAGGCCCGGGCGCTGCGCCTGAAGATATTGGCGGCATTGTTGCAGCTGACCTGCGTAACAGCGGTAAATTTAACCCCTTAGATCGTTCTCGTCTGCCTCAGCAGCCGGGTACTGCGCAGGAAGTTCAACCTGCAGCATGGTCTGCACTGGGTATTGATGCCGTGGTTGTCGGGCAGGTTACCCCTGCGCCAGACGGCGGCTATAACGTCGCTTATCAGCTGGTGGATACCGGCGGTGCGCCGGGTACCGTTCTGGCTCAAAACACTTATAAAGTGAACAAGCAGTGGCTCCGTTACGCAGGCCACACGGCAAGTGACGAAGTGTTTGAGAAGCTGACCGGTATTAAAGGTGCGTTCCGTACCCGTATCGCGTACGTGGTACAGACCAACGGCGGCCAGTTCCCTTATGAGCTGCGCGTCTCTGACTACGATGGTTACAACCAGTTCACCGTACACCGTTCACCGCAGCCGCTGATGTCTCCGGCATGGTCTCCGGACGGCTCAAAGCTGGCGTATGTGACCTTCGAAAGCGGCCGCTCCGCGCTGGTCATCCAGACGCTCTCTAACGGTGCTGTTCGTCAGGTTGCGTCATTCCCACGTCACAACGGTGCACCTGCGTTCTCTCCGGACGGTACCAAACTGGCGTTTGCCCTGTCTAAAACCGGTAGCCTGAACCTGTACGTAATGGATATTGGTTCTGGTCAGATCCGTCAGGTCACGGATGGTCGTAGCAATAACACTGAACCAACCTGGTTCCCGGACAGCCAGAATCTGGCCTTTACGTCCGACCAGGCGGGTCGTCCACAAGTTTATAAAGTGAATATCAACGGCGGAGCAGCGCAGCGTATTACCTGGGAAGGTTCTCAGAACCAGGATGCTGACGTCAGTGCCGATGGTAAAACAATGGTAATGGTCAGCACTGCGGGTGGTCAGCAGCACATTGCCAAACAAGATCTGGTAACGGGAGGCGTACAAATACTGTCGTCAACGTTCCTGGATGAAACGCCAAGTCTGGCACCTAACGGCACCATGGTAATCTACAGCTCTTCTCAGGGGATGGGATCCGTGCTGAATCTGGTTTCTACAGATGGGCGTTTCAAAGCGCGTCTTCCGGCAACTGATGGACAGGTAAAATCACCTGCCTGGTCGCCGTATCTGTAATAATAATTAATTGATTACTAAAGGAATCTTAGAAATGCAACTGAACAAAGTGCTGAAGGGGCTGATGATCGCTCTGCCTGTTATGGCAATCGCAGCGTGTTCTTCTAACAAGAACGCAAGCAATGACCAGAGCGGCGAAGGCATGATGGGTGCCGGCACCGGTATGGACGCTAACGGCAATGGCAATATGTCTTCTGAAGAGCAAGCGCGTCTTCAGATGCAGCAGTTACAGCAGAACAACATCGTTTACTTCGATCTGGATAAATACGACATCCGTTCTGACTTCGCTGCGATGCTGGATGCGCACGCAAACTTCCTGCGTAGCAACCCGTCTTACAAAGTCACCGTAGAAGGTCACGCGGACGAACGTGGTACTCCGGAGTACAACATCTCCCTGGGTGAACGTCGTGCAAACGCTGTTAAAATGTATTTGCAGGGTAAAGGCGTTTCTGCTGACCAGATCTCCATCGTTTCTTACGGTAAAGAAAAACCAGCAGTACTGGGTCACGACGAAGCGGCTTACTCCAAAAACCGTCGTGCCGTACTCGTTTACTAAGAGAATTGCATGAGCAGTAACTTCAGACATCATCTGATGAGTCTGTCGTTACTGGTTGGAATAGCGGCCCCCTGGGCCGCTTTTGCTCAGGCACCAATCAGTAGTGTCGGCTCAGGCTCGGTAGAAGACCGGGTCACTCAACTCGAGCGTATCTCTAACGCTCACAGCCAGCTTTTAACTCAACTCCAGCAGCAACTTTCTGACAACCAGAACGATATCGATTCCCTTCGTGGTCAGATCCAGGAGAGTCAGTATCAGCTTAATCAGGTTGTGGAACGCCAGAAGCAAATCTTGTCGCAGATGGATAGCCTGAGCAGCGGCGGTGCGGCTGCACAGCCCGTAGCAGGCGATCAAAGCGGTGCGGCGACGCCTGCACCTGCGGCAGATGCCTCCGCGTCGTCTGGAGCGCCTGTACAAAGCGGTGACGCGAATACGGACTATAACGCGGCCATTGCCCTGGTACAGGACAAATCGCGCCAGGACGATGCTATCGTTGCGTTTCAGAACTTCGTTAAGAAGTACCCTGATTCTACTTACCAGCCAAATGCGAACTACTGGCTGGGTCAGTTGAATTACAACAAGGGTAAAAAGGATGATGCGGCGTTTTATTTTGCCTCTGTGGTGAAAAATTACCCGAAATCACCGAAAGCGCCGGATGCGATGTATAAAGTCGGCGTGATCATGCAGGACAAAGGCGACACTGCAAAAGCCAAAGCGGTTTATCAGCAGGTGGTTGCGAAATTCCCGGGTACAGACGGCGCCAAACAAGCGCAAAAACGTTTGAGTTCGATGGGTTGATTATCGCATGACCAGAAATCGCGTTATTTCTGGTCGTGCAGCATGATTCCTAAGCAGTTAAGTGATCTTCATCGAAATTTTTGTTGCGCAGAATTCTTAAATCAGTAATATATGCCGCCGTTGCCACGGGATATCAAACAACGTGAAAGCAGCGCAAAAGTGGGTCGTTAGCTCAGTTGGTAGAGCAGTTGACTTTTAATCAATTGGTCGCAGGTTCGAATCCTGCACGACCCACCACTTAAAGCAGTTCCGGCAGTACAGAGTGGGTGATTAGCTCAGTTGGTAGAGCATCTCCTTTACACGGAGGGGGTCGGCGGTTCGAGCCCGTCATCACCCACCACTCGGGTCGTTAGCTCAGTTGGTAGAGCAGTTGACTTTTAATCAATTGGTCGCAGGTTCGAATCCTGCACGACCCACCAGCCTGAATAGATTTGAAGTACATCCCGTAAGGGGTCGTTAGCTCAGTTGGTAGAGCAGTTGACTTTTAATCAATTGGTCGCAGGTTCGAATCCTGCACGACCCACCAATTTTAATGTCTTACTCAGATATTACACGTGAAGGATAACGTTGCTTTAGCAACGGCCCGAAGGGCGAGGCGAAGCCGAGTCATCCTGCACGACCCACCAGTGTAGAAAGGCGCCCTAAAGGCGCTTTTCTGCTATCTGTCGTTCGCCAGTGCCTTGTAGGTCGGGTAAGGCGAAGCCACCAGCCGACAAATGCTACCGGCATCATTTCCCGATGACATTCCCCCTCATATTCGCTATCTTGTTTAGTATATAAAACACCATTGCCTCATTTTTGTTATCTCATGCAAAACAAAGGCAATATTGTTAAGCCAGTAAAACGAGAAGCCATAATGAGTGTGATGTTTGATCCCGAAACCGCAATCTATCCCTTCCCGCCGAAGCCAGCTCCGCTAAGCCGGGATGAGAAGCAGTTCTATCGTGAAAAAATCAAGCGCCTCCTTAAAGAGCGTGATGCGGTGATGGTGGCGCATTACTACACCGACCCGGAAATTCAGCAGCTGGCGGAAGAGACGGGTGGCTGTATCTCAGACTCCCTGGAGATGGCGCGTTTCGGTGCTAAGCATTCAGCCTCCACGCTGCTGGTCGCGGGGGTTCGTTTTATGGGTGAAACGGCAAAAATCCTCAGCCCGGAAAAAACGATTCTGATGCCTACGCTGAATGCCGAATGTTCTCTTGACCTCGGTTGCCCGATTGATGAGTTCACCGCCTTCTGTGATGCCCACCCTGACCGTACCGTGGTGGTCTATGCCAATACGTCTGCGGCGGTGAAAGCCCGGGCAGACTGGGTAGTAACGTCCAGTATTGCCGTTGAGCTGATTGAACATCTGGACAGCCTGGGGGAGAAAATCATCTGGGCGCCCGATCGTCACCTGGGAAACTACGTACAAAAACAGACCGGTGCGGATGTTCTGTGCTGGCAGGGCGCCTGTATCGTTCACGACGAGTTTAAGACCCAGGCACTGACCAGGATGAAACGCTTATACCCGCAGGCCGCAATTCTGGTGCATCCGGAGTCGCCGCAGTCGATTGTTGAGATGGCGGACGCCGTCGGCTCAACCAGCCAGTTGATAAACGCGGCAAAAACCCTGCCGCATAAGCAGCTCATCGTGGCGACCGATCGCGGTATCTTCTATAAAATGCAGCAGGCCGTACCAGAAAAAGAGCTGCTCGAAGCGCCAACCGCCGGAGAAGGGGCGACCTGTCGAAGCTGCGCGCACTGCCCGTGGATGGCGATGAATGGACTTAAGGCGATAGCGGAGGGGCTGGAGATCGGTGGCGCAGCGCATGAGATCCACGTAGACGCCGCCCTGCGCGAAGGCGCGTTAATTCCGCTTAACCGTATGCTGGATTTTGCGGCTACACTACGTACTTAACTTATTACGCCCCGGAGAAAAAATGGATTTTTTTAGCACACAGAACATCCTGGTTCATATTCCGATTGGTGCGGGCGGCTATGACCTGTCGTGGATTGAAGCGGTAGGTACGCTGGCCGGTTTACTCTGTATCTGGCTGGCCAGCCTTGAGAAGATCAGTAACTATGCGTTCGGGCTGATAAACGTCACGCTGTTTGCGATCATCTTCTTCCAGATCCAGCTCTACGCCAGCCTGCTTCTGCAGCTGTTCTTCTTCGCGGCCAATATCTATGGCTGGTACGCCTGGTCGCGGCAAAACAGTCAGCAGGAGGCGGAGCTGCAAATCCGCTGGCTGCCGTTGCCAAAAGCCATTGCCTGGCTCGCGGCCTGCGTGGTGGCAATCGGCTTTATGACCGTCTTTATTGACCCGGTATTTGCCTTCCTGACGCGCGTGGCGGTCTCGGTCATGTCGGGTCTGGGATTAAACGTGACGATGCCTGAGCTTCAGCCTGATGCCTTCCCGTTCTGGGATTCCTGCATGATGGTGCTGTCAATTGCCGCAATGATCCTGATGACCCGTAAATACGTTGAAAACTGGCTGCTGTGGGTGGTCATCAACGTGATTAGCGTGGTGATTTTTGCCCGTCAGGGCGTTTATGCCATGTCGCTGGAGTATATGCTGCTGACCGTCATTGCCCTGAACGGTAGCCGCATGTGGATCAACAGCGCGCGTGAGCGTGGCTCTCGTGCGCTTTCCCGCTAATGGTGATGCTCGTGTGAGTGGCCGGACTGCGCCTCGTTCAGGTGACAGTCTGGCCCGTTACAGGGCTGATACTCCATCTGGATGGTGGAGTGCGCAATTTCGTAGTGATGCTCAAGGAAGTGCCGAATACGTTCAAGCAACGCATCGTGATCGTGGGGCGGAATAACCTGAACGTGCAGCGTCATAAGCGGTTTCTCACCCACCAGCCAGACGTGAACGTGGTGAACGTTACGGACTTCAGGAATGGAACGACACAGATTGCGTTTTAGCTCGCCAATATCCAGCGACGTGGGAGCGCCTTCCAGCAGTTCATTCACGCTCTCTTTCAACAGCCGCCAGGCACTGCGTAATACAAGGCACGATACCAGCACGGAAAGAATCGGGTCGATGGGGGTCCAGCCCGTACCCATAATGATCAGCGCGGCGACGATGGCACCTACGGAACCCAGCAGATCGCCCAGCACGTGAAGCGCCGCGGCCCGTACGTTCAGATTTTTTTCGCTGCTGCCGCGGTGCAATATCCAGAATGCCAGAATATTGGCGACCAACCCGGCAATAGCAATCACCATCATCGTCGTTCCGGCTACCGGTTGTGGATGACGAAAGCGCTGAAACGCCTCCCAGACGATAAGAATGGTAATAACCACCAGTGCAATCGCATTCACGAACGCAGCAAGTGTGGTGAGTCTGAGCCAGCCAAAGGTGTGGCGGGCATTGGGAGGGCGACGTGCAAACTGCACGGCCAGCAGAGCAAACAGGAGCGCGGCAGCGTCGGTCAGCATATGCCCGGCATCGGCCAGCAGCGCCAGCGATCCGGAGATCAGTCCGCCTGTCACCTCAATAATCATAAAGGTGGCAGTGACGCCAAAAGCCAGCAGAAGCCGTTTGGCATTTTCATCGCCAGTGGAGTGGGAATGGGAGTGGGAGTGCGCCATGGTATCGTTCCTGATTTATTATTATTTTTAGTGTAGCGTTTTTAAGAGCTTAAATAAAAAAGGAGAGCATTCGCTCTCCCTCTTTTACCTTACGGAAGGTTACTGGGTAGTACCGTCCGTTTTGGGATTGGCATCGCTGCCCACTTTGTCATTCGGGTCCGGGCACTTCCCGTCTTTACACATTGAGTTTTTGTGAACTTCGTCAGTGCTCATACCGTCATGGTTCATCGTGCCGGTATTCGTACCGCCGGTGTTGGTATTGCCCGTGTTGATATTACTGTTATCAACATTATTTGGCGCGATATTCTGTTTTGCATCCGGCGCAACCTGGCCCGCTTCGGCAGCGGCATTCGCGTCGCCGTTGCTGCCGGAGGAGCCTGTATCGGCTGCCAGTACGCTACCGCTTGCCAGGGTAAGGGTTGCCGTCAGGAAAAGCGTAGTCAGTTTCGTCATTTTCATCATGGTGCTCCTGTTCTTATCGTTACGCTGGATAACATTCTCCAACAGTGCATCTTGTTCAGTGGCGAAAGATCCCAGATTCCTGAATTATGTCAGGATGGAATCGCGTATAAGTATTTAAAAACAGTCGTTACAAGTAAAAAGCTTAGGCGAGATCTCATTTTTCGCTATTTTGTTGCGTATTTTAGGCGAATTCCAGGAATTATCTGCGCGAAGTGTAAAATCCCGTTTACACTTCGTGACCGACAAGTTAGATTGAAAGCATTGCTTTCATTACTAAAGATATGGCAGAGCCGGAAAGAAGATGAATTATCAGAACGACGATTTACGCATTAAAGAGATCAATGAGTTATTACCTCCCGTAGCGCTCCTTGAAAAATTCCCCGCCACCGAAAATGCCGCCAACACGGTGTCTCATGCCCGTAAGGCGATCCACAAGATCCTGAAAGGTAGCGACGATCGTCTTCTGGTGGTCATCGGACCGTGCTCCATTCACGATCCTGCTGCGGCCAAAGAGTACGCGTCACGTCTGCTCACCCTGCGCGAAGAGCTGAAGGGCGAACTGGAAATTGTGATGCGCGTTTATTTCGAAAAACCGCGTACCACCGTGGGCTGGAAAGGGTTGATCAACGATCCGCACATGGACAACAGTTTCCAGATCAACGACGGCCTGCGTATTGCGCGTAAGCTGCTGCTGGAGATTAACGACAGCGGGCTGCCTGCTGCCGGAGAATTCCTCGATATGATCACCCCGCAGTATCTGGCTGACCTGATGAGCTGGGGCGCTATTGGTGCGCGTACGACTGAATCGCAGGTTCACCGTGAGCTGGCGTCTGGCCTGTCATGCCCGGTGGGTTTCAAAAACGGCACTGATGGCACCATCAAAGTCGCTATTGATGCCATCAATGCGGCTGGCGCGCCGCACTGCTTCCTGTCGGTGACTAAGTGGGGCCACTCGGCTATCGTGAATACCAGCGGTAATGGCGATTGCCATATCATTCTGCGCGGCGGTAAAGAGCCTAACTACAGCGCAAAACACGTGGCGGAAGTGAAGGCGGGTCTGGAGAAAGCGGGACTGGCGCCGCAGATCATGATCGATTTCAGCCATGCGAACTCAAGCAAACAGTTCAAAAAGCAGATGGAAGTTGGTGCAGACGTTTGTCAGCAAATCGCCAACGGTGAACGCGCAGTGATTGGGGTGATGATTGAGAGCCATCTGGTGGAAGGCAATCAGAATCTGGAGGGCAGCGAGCCGCTGGTCTACGGTAAGAGCGTGACGGATGCCTGCATTGGCTGGGATGATACCGATGCGATCCTGCGTCAGCTGGCGGATGCGGTAAAAGCGCGTCGCGGTTAAGTTTATCGCGGGCAATAAAAAAGCGTGGATTGCTCCACGCTTTTTTTATGTCCGGCGAAAATTACTTCGCTTTACCCTGGTTCGCCACGGCCGCCGCTTTTGCAGCGATTTCGTCGGCGTTACCCAGGTAGTAATGTTTAACTGGCTTGAAGTTTTCGTCGAACTCGTACACCAGCGGCACGCCGGTAGGGATGTTCAGCTCGAGGATTTCATCTTCACCCATGTTGTCCAGGTATTTCACCAGCGCACGCAGGGAGTTACCGTGAGCAGCGATAATGACGCGCTCGCCGCTTTTCAGGCGTGGCAGAATGGTTTCGTTCCAGTAAGGCACAACACGGTCGATGGTCAGCGCCAGGCTTTCGGTCTGCGGCAGTTCAGCCTCAGTCAGCTTCGCGTAACGCGGATCGTGGCCCGGGTAGCGCTCGTCATCTTTGCTCAGCTCTGGAGGCGTGACCGCAAAACCACGACGCCACTGCTTAACCTGCTCGTCACCGTATTTTTCTGCGGTTTCTGCTTTGTTCAGACCTTGCAGCGCACCGTAGTGACGCTCGTTCAGTTTCCAGGATTTCTCAACCGGCAGCCAGGCCTGATCCAGCTCGTCCAGAATGTTCCACAGGGTATGGATGGCACGTTTCAGCACAGAGGTGTAAGCAAAGTCAAAGGTGAAGCCTTCTTCTTTCAGCAGTTTACCTGCCGCTTTTGCTTCGCTCACGCCTTTCTCGGACAGATCAACGTCATACCAACCGGTGAAGCGGTTTTCGTTGTTCCACTGGCTTTCGCCGTGGCGCACCAGGACAAGCTTAGTATTAGCCATTTCTTACTCCTCAAGCATTTTGAATGATAACAATTCTCATTATATTGCCGTGACTGTGCCAGCAGCAACGCTTAACCCTAACCATAGCGAAAATAGTTCGAGAGTGTAAGATGCATGTGAATCCAGGGTTATGATTTTGTCTGCGATCGCCGCTATTTTCAGCAAGCTGAGCGGAAAAAAGCCCTCGCGGTGAGGGCCAGGCTTTTTGCCGGATGGCGCTTCGCTTATCCGGCCTACATTCGTAGGCCCGTGCACGCGTAGCGCCGCCGGACATTATGCGCGCGGAATGAAATGATACTCTGTGACGCTTACGTACTCTTCACCCGGACGCAGCACACAGTCAGGCTGCGGCCATTCAGGATGGTTAGGACTGTCCGGCAGGAACTCGCTCTCCAGCGCCAGACCTTGCCAGGCGGCGTAGTCGTTATGTTCACGCGCCGTGGTCCCCTCCAGGTAGTTACCGGAGTAGAACTGCAGGGCAGGGGCGGTGGTGTAGACCGTCATCTGTAACTTCTCATCCGCAGACCAGACCTGTGCGGCAGGTTGAGAAAGATCGCCTTTCGCCTGCAACAGGAAAGCGTGGTCGTAGCCTTTCACCTTGCGCTGATCGTCATCACTCAGGAAATCCTGGGCGATGGTTTTCGGCTGACGGAAATCAAAGCTATTACCGCTTACCGGTTTCAGCCCCTGATAAGGGATCCCCATCTCATCGACCGGCAGATACGCGTCCGCCAGGATCTGGAGTTTGTGGCTGCGGACATCGGTCTGATTGCCGTCAAGGTTGAAATAGGCGTGGTTAGTCAGGTTGACCGGGCACGGCTTGTCGACGATCGCGCGGTACTCAATGGCGATACGATTATCTTCGGTCAGGGTAAAGCGCGCGGTTGCGGTGAGATTGCCCGGGAAGCCCTGGTCTCCGTCGAGGGAGTCCAGAGAGAACCAGACCTCACGGTCATTTTGCTGCACAATCTTCCAGCGACGTTTATCAAACCCTTCGGGGCCGCCGTGCAGCTGATTTTCACCCTGGCTGGCAAGCAGGGAATAGGTTACGCCGTCCAGCGTAAACCGGCTTCTGGCGATGCGGTTGGCGTAGCGGCCTATGGATGCGCCCAGAAAAGCGGTCTGCTCGATATACTGCTCGGGCGATGCGCAGCCGAGCAGGGTTTCGCGCACGCTGCCGTCAGGCATTGGTACGCGGGCAGAAAGTAACGTTGCGCCCCAGTCCATCAGCGTAACCACCATCCCGGCGCTGTTGCGCAGGGTCAACAGGCGATACGGCAGACCATCCGGTGCGAGAGTAGGTGTTTCGTTTAGCACTGTCCGGCTCCTTGTGATGCTTTGCAGACATAGAAAGTTTCTTTGATGCCCGTTTTGGCTTCGTACTGTTTAGCCACCGCGTCCTGAATGGCAGGGACCAGCTCTTCCGGCACCAGGGCGACGACACAGCCGCCAAATCCACCCCCGGTCATACGCACGCCGCCTTTGTCGCCAATCGTGGCTTTCACAATTTCAACCAGGGTGTCGATTTGTGGCACGGTGATTTCGAAATCGTCGCGCATGGAGGCATGCGATTCGGCCATCAGCTCGCCCATCCGTTTCAGGTCACCTTTCGCCAGCGCGGAGGCGGCTTCTACGGTACGGGCATTTTCCGTCAGCACGTGACGCACGCGCTTCGTGACAACCGGATCCAGTTCGTGGGCAACCTTGTTAAATTCGTCAAGTGAGACATCACGCAGGGCTGGCTGCTGGAAGAAGCGCGCGCCGGTTTCACACTGCTCGCGGCGGGTGTTGTACTCGCTCCCCACCAGTGTGCGTTTGAAGTTGCTGTTGATGATCACCACAGCCGCACCTTTTGGCAGTGGAACCGCTTTGGTCCCGAGGGAGCGGCAGTCAATCAGCAAAGCATGTTCTTTCTTGCCCAGCGCGGAAATCAGCTGATCCATAATGCCGCAGTTGCAGCCCACGAACTGGTTTTCCGCTTCCTGACCATTGAAGGCGATCTGCGCCCCGTCCAGCGGCAGATGATAAAGCTGCTGGAACACGGTGCCGACCGCCACTTCCAGCGATGCGGAAGAGCTTAATCCCGCCCCTTGCGGAACGTTGCCGCTGATCACCAGATCGGCCCCGCCGAAATTCTTGTTACGCTTCAGAAGATGCTTCACCACGCCGCGAACATAGTTCGACCACTGCTGGCTGTCGTGGGTCACGATCGGCGCATCGAGGGAAAATTCGTCAATTTCATTGCCGTAATCCGCGGCGATCACTCGCACGTTACGATCTGAACGTTTCGCGCAGGCGATTACCGTCTGGTAGTCGATGGCACACGGCAGGACAAAACCGTCGTTATAGTCGGTGTGCTCGCCGATCAGATTAACGCGGCCTGGCGCCTGGATAATATGGGTGGCAGGGTAGCCAAATTTTTCAGCAAACAGGGATTGTGTTTTATCTTTCAGACTCATTTTTAGACTCCTGATTCGCGGTAATGGACGTCGCTAACGGCACGCAGGCGTTCTGCCGCCTGTTCCGCCGTCAGGTCGCGCTGGGTTTCCGCCAGCATTTCATAGCCCACCATGAATTTACGTACCGTCGCAGAACGCAGCAGCGGCGGATAGAAGTGTGCATGTAACTGCCAGTGTTGATTCTCTTCGCCGTTAAACGGCGCACCGTGCCAGCCCATGGAGTAGGGGAAGGAACACTGGAACAGGTTGTCGTAGCGGCTGGTCAGTTTTTTCAGCGCCAGGGCAAGGTCGTCTCGCTGGGCGTCGCTGAGGTCCGTAATACGCTGAACATGGGCCTTTGGCAGCAGCAGCGTTTCAAACGGCCACGCCGCCCAGTAAGGGACTACCGCAAGCCAGTGCTCGGTTTCCACCACAGTGCGGCTGCCGTCCGCCAGTTCACGCTGGGTGTAATCCACCAGCATCGGCGAACCGTTCTGGGCGAAATAGGCTTTTTGCAGCCGGTCTTCACGTTCGGCTTCGTTCGGCAGGAAGCTGTTCGCCCAGATCTGGCCGTGCGGATGCGGGTTAGAGCAGCCCATCGCCGCGCCTTTATTTTCAAATACCTGCACCCACGGATAGGTCTGGCCCAGCTCCGCCGTTTGCGCCTGCCAGGTGCTGACCACCTCTTTCAGCGCCTCAACGCTCAGCTCCGGCAGCGTTTTGCTGTGATCGGGAGAGAAGCAGATCACGCGGCTGGTGCCGCGGGCGCTTTCACAGCGCATCAGCGGGTCGTGGTTTTCCGGCGCGTCCGGCGTGTCGGTCATCAGCGCCGCAAAATCGTTAGTGAAAACGAAGGTGCCTTTGTAGTTCGGGTTTGTATCGCCCGTCACGCGCGTGTTGCCCGGACAGAGGAAGCAGTCCGGATCGTGCTGCGGCAGCGACTGTTTGGCAGGCGTCTCTTGCGCCCCCTGCCAGGGGCGCTTGGCGCGATGCGGTGAAACTAAAATCCATTGCCCGCTGAGCGGGTTAAAACGACGATGCGGGTGATCAACGGGATTGAATTGTGTCATGACAAATCCTTAATCCGGATAACCCTGCGGATGGCGTGACTGCCAGTGCCAGGTATCCTGTGCCATTTCATCAAGCGTGCGGGTAACACGCCAGTTAAGCTCTTTATCCGCTTTGGTGGCATCGGCCCAGTAAGCCGGGAGGTCGCCATCACGACGCGGCGCGAAGTGATACTTCACTGGCTTGCCGCAGGCTTTACTGAAGGCATTCACCACATCCAGCACGCTGCTGCCGACGCCGGCGCCGAGGTTGTAAATATGCACGCCCGGTTTATCCGCCAGCTGCTGCATCGCCGCCACGTGGCCGTCGGCCAGATCCATCACGTGAATGTAATCGCGCACGCCGGTGCCGTCTTCGGTGGGATAATCGTTACCAAAAATCGCCAGGGAGTCGCGACGCCCTACGGCAACCTGCGCGATATACGGCATCAGGTTATTTGGAATGCCTTGCGGATCTTCACCCATGTCGCCTGACGGATGCGCGCCAACCGGGTTGAAGTAGCGCAGCAGCGCGATGCTCCACTCAGGCTGGGCTTTTTGCAGGTCGGTCAGGATCTGCTCTACCATCAGCTTGCTTTTGCCATACGGGCTTTGCGGCGTACCGGTCGGGAAGCTTTCAACGTAAGGAATTTTTGGCTGATCGCCGTAGACGGTCGCGGAAGAGCTGAAGATAAAGTTTTTAACGTTCGCCGCACGCATGGCGGAGATCAGACGCAGGGTACCGTTGACGTTGTTGTCGTAGTACTCAAGCGGTTTTGCTACCGATTCGCCCACCGCTTTCAGGCCCGCGAAGTGGATAACGGTTTCAATCGCGTGATCGTGAAGGATTTCAGTCATCAATGCTTCATTGCGGATATCGCCTTCCACGAAAGTCGGCTGTTTACCCGCAAGGCGTTCAATGACCGGCAGCACGCTGCGCTTACTGTTGCACAGGTTATCAAGAATGACGACATCGTGGCCGCTTTGCAGAAGTTGTACGCAGGTATGACTTCCTATGTAACCGCTACCACCTGTTACCAGAACTCGCATATTTCGCTCCATTAGGCTTATGGTATGAATTAACCATAGCATATCAGAGACGCGAAAAGTGTGACATGGGATAAAATAGTGGTATCGTTTACACTGGTTTTCACAGGCGCTTTTTCACAGACTGAGTGCATTGTAGATCAAAGAGATAGAGATGTATTGTTGCAGGTTGTCTGAAAAGCGGAGGGCAGCGCCCTCCACGCGTTAATCGATTTTGCTCAGCAGGTAGCGGTAATGCTCGCCGTCAGGCACAAATTCCAGCCGATGGGTGATGCAGGACGGGGCATCCTCAGCATGGTGGGAGACAAACAGCAGCTGGGTTTCACCTTCGCTAATCAGGACATCCACAAAGCGGCGGATCAGCTGACGGTTGAGGGGATCCAGCCCCTGCAACGGTTCATCAAGAATCAACAGCGTAGGATGCTTAACCAGCGCGCGGACGATCAATGCCAGCCGCTGCTGCCCCCACGACAGGCTGTGGAATGGCGCATCGGCTACCCGGTTGTCCATACCCAGAATATCCAGCCACTGCTGCGCCAGCTTGTGCTGCTTGTCGGATACCGCCTGATAAATACCAATGGAATCGAAGAAGCCAGAGAGGATCACGTTTCGCACCGTAGTGCTCACCCGGTAGTCCAGATGCAGGCTGCTGCTAACATAACCGATATGCTTTTTGATATCCCAGATGGTTTCCCCGCTGCCGCGGCGGCGGCCGAAGAGGGTCAAATCGTTGCTGTAACCCTGCGGGTGATCGCCAGTGATCAGGCTTAGCAGCGTGGATTTACCCGCCCCGTTGGGGCCGACGATCTGCCAGTGCTCACCAGGATTAACCGTCCAGCTGAGATGATTAAGAATAGGGCGATCGTCGTAAGCAACCACCCCATCGCGCAGCACAATGCGCGGCTGGTCAGGATCCAGCCCGTGGCGTGCCGAAGGGGCATCCGGCTCCGGCAGCGCAATACCGTCCAGTTTCTCGCTGTGGGCCAGCTGTGCAATTAGCGCCTGCCGGAGCAGTACGGCTTTCTCGCCGGTTTCGGTCAGGCTACAGTCCGCCAGCACGCCCGCGTAATGTACGAAATCCGGGATCTCATCAAAGCGGTTAAGGACCAGCACAAGGGTGTATCCCTGCTGGTTAAGCGACGCCAGCAACGCTGCCAGCTGCGCGCGGGACTGCACATCCAGTCCGTCAAACGGTTCATCCAGAATCAGGAGTTCCGGCTCGCTCATCAGCGCCTGACACAGCAGCGTTTTGCGCGTCTCGCCGGTAGAGAGATATTTAAAGCGGCGGTTAAGCAGGGCGGTAATGCCAAATTGCTCCGCCAGCTGCTGACAGCGGGCAGGATCTTTTATCTCATCCTGGATAATGTCCGCCGTCGTGCGGCCGGTATCTTCTTCGCCGGGGCTGAGCAAATCGGTATTGTTACGCTGCCACTCATCGCTGACCAGCTTTTGCAGCTGTTCAAAGGAAAGGCGCGTAAGCCGGGTAAAGGTGCACTGACGCTCACCCTTCAGCTGGGTTAATTCGCCAGCCAGGGCGCGGGCCAGCGCGGATTTTCCGCTGCCATTCGTGCCCACAAACGCCCAGCTTTCTCCGGCGCGAAGGGTTAACTCTGGCAGCGATAAGGTACGGGTATCGCTAAGACGAAACGTGCCTTGCGAAATATGCAATGATGACATGTGTTATCCCATTTTTTGCAGCAACAGATGTCAGGGATACTCAGTGTTGGTGGGGTTGTCAATGCGCTTAGCACAATGTGGCGATAATTACCCGGTCTGCATTGAAATATGCGGTCACCACAGCACCTTCATCTAATTCGGTCGCGTCGTTCACCGGAACGGTGGCGCAGAGCGACTGTCCATCCGGCAGGGTCATCAGCACTTCACACTGTTCTGCGCCGCGCTCGATGTGGCTGATACGCCCGCGTAGCTGGTTGTCGGCCTCGGCGGCCTGCTCAGGGTTAAGCGTGATGCTGATCCAGGGCGCTTTGAGTAATACCAGCACCTCCTGACCTTCGTTCAGCCCAAGGCGTTGACCGCTTTGCGCGGTGATGGCGGCTTTCAGGCGCGTTGTGCCGTCCGCGAGCAGGATCTCAATATGCTCCTGCACCTGCGAATGATCGCGCCCCGTCACCGTACCAAACCATTGGTTGCGGGCGCTGGTCTGCAAAGAGAAACGGGAGATGGCGCCCAGCAGGCTGTCCAGCGGCAGGTTGTCGTCATCGCTCAGCACATCAAATGCTTTTTGCTGGATCTGCGCCAGTAAGTCATAGAGCTGGATCAGGCGTTGCCCGTAACGCGTCAACACGGCGCCGCCGCCGCCTTTTCCGCCGGTGGCGCGCTCTACCAGCGTTTGTTCGCTCAGGGTGTTCATGTCGTTAATCGCATCCCAGGCGCTTTTATAGCTGATGCCGGCGTTTTTGGCTCCCTGGCTAATCGAGCCAGTTTGTTCTATTTGTTTTAACAGGGCGATGCGTCGCGGATCGGCGAAAAGCTTCTGCTGAAGTCGTAGGGTGAGGAGAATTTCGGCCTGCATAACAATGTCCCGGCAAAAAGGTTATTGTGACCCAAATGTCCGGGTGCGGAAAGCGCACCGCACAAAAGGGGATGTTTTTCTTACTTTTCAGGGTAGAATAAGCCGTTCACAAGATCTGGAGAAAACCATGTTAGAGTTGTTGAAAAGTCTGGTATTCGCGGTAATCATGGTGCCAGTAGTGATGGCTATCATCCTCGGTGCCATCTACGGCCTGGGTGAAGTGTTCAACGTCTTTTCGAACATTGGTCATCGTCGTGACCAGCCTAAAAAGCAGCAATGATTTCCTCCAAAACGCCCGGCCAGCCCGGGCGTTTTGCTCTCAAGTTTATTCCTCTCCCGCCGATATCTTTTACAACGTTCCTTGAGTTTACGCATTAATGGGTACGATTTAGCGCTAGGAACGCCTGCGATATGTCGTTATATTTGTTTGTATATAACGATACGCACAGGAGCTTCAAATGGCACGTTCATGGGTACGCCTTTTCGCAGGGGCAACGCTGACTCTCTCACTCACCGGCCACGCGCTGGCGGATGAAGGAAAAATCACGGTCTTTGCGGCGGCGTCGCTGACTAACGCGATGCAGGATATTGCTGCGGTATACAAAAAAGAGAAAAACGTCGAGGTCGTTTCGTCGTTTGCCTCCTCGTCCACGCTGGCCCGCCAGATCGAAGCGGGGGCTCCGGCTGATCTGTTCATCTCTGCCGATCAGAAATGGATGGACTACGCGGTGGAGAAAAAATCTGTTGATACGGCTAGCCGCGAAACCCTGCTGGGAAATAGCCTGGTGGTGGTCGCGCCCGCAAACAGCAAGCAGGGCGACATCGCCATCAACAAACAGACGGACTGGACCCGTCTGCTCAACGGTGGCCGTCTGGCGGTAGGCGATCCGGAGCATGTTCCTGCCGGGATTTATGCGAAAGAAGCGCTGCAAAAACTGGGCGCATGGGAGACCTTATCGCCGAAGCTGGCTCCCGCAGAAGATGTGCGCGGCGCGCTGGCGCTGGTGGAGCGTAACGAAGCGCCACTCGGGATCGTTTACGGCTCCGATGCCGTCGCCAGTAAAGGTGTGAAGGTGGTCGGTACCTTCCCGGAAGACTCGCATAAGAAAGTAGAATATCCTGTTGCGATAGTTGATGGACATAAAAATGCGACCGTGACGGCCTTCGTTGACTACCTGAAGGGGCCTGAAGCGTCCGCTATCTTTAAACGTTACGGATTTACGACTCACGAATGATATTGACCGAACCTGAATGGCAGGCCGTGCTGCTGAGCCTGAAAGTCTCTTCCCTGGCGGTTGCACTGAGTTTGCCCTTTGGGGTGTTCTTTGCCTGGTTACTGGTTCGCGTGAAGTTTCCAGGCAAAGCCCTGCTCGACAGTGTTCTCCATCTTCCGCTCGTGTTACCGCCTGTGGTGGTCGGCTATCTGCTGCTGATCTCTATGGGGCGACGCGGTTTTATCGGCGAATGGCTGTACGATTGGTTCGGCCTGACCTTTGCTTTCAGCTGGCGCGGCGCGGTTCTGGCCGCGGCAGTAATGTCCTTCCCGCTAATGGTGCGCGCTATCCGCCTGGCGCTGGAAGGGGTGGATATCCGGCTAGAGCAGGCCGCCCGCACGCTGGGTGCAGGCCGCTGGCGGGTATTCCTGACCATTACGCTTCCGCTCACCTTACCGGGCATTATCGTCGGTACGGTGTTAGCCTTCGCCCGCTCACTGGGTGAGTTCGGCGCGACCATCACCTTTGTGTCCAACATTCCCGGCGAGACGCGGACCATCCCGTCGGCCATGTATACCCTGATTCAAACCCCGGGTGGCGAAGGTGCGGCGGCCCGGCTGTGTATTATTTCGATTGTACTCGCCCTGGTCTCGCTGCTGGTGTCTGAATGGCTGGCGCGCCTCAGCCGTGAACGGATGGGGAAACCGTGATGCTGGAACTCAACTTTACGCAAACCCTGGGCAGCCACACTCTGACGCTTAACGAAACGCTGCCTGCCAGCGGTATCACCGCCATTTTTGGCGTTTCCGGGGCAGGGAAAACGTCGCTGATTAATGCGATTAGCGGCCTGACGCGTCCCCAGTCTGGCAGAATTGTGTTAAATAACCGCGTCTTAAACGACGCGGAGAAGAAGGTCTGCCTGTCACCGGACAAGCGCCGCATCGGCTATGTGTTTCAGGATGCGCGCCTGTTTCCGCACTACAGCGTGCGCGGAAATCTGCGCTATGGCATGGCAAAAAGCATGGCCGGACAGTTCGATAAGCTGGTGGCGCTGCTGGGCATCGAACCGCTGCTCGATCGTCTCCCGTCTTCGCTGTCGGGTGGTGAAAAACAGCGCGTGGCGATTGGCCGCGCCCTGTTAACCGCGCCGGAATTGTTGCTGCTGGATGAGCCGCTGGCCTCGCTGGATATTCCGCGCAAGCGCGAGTTGCTGCCGTATCTGCAACGTCTGGCGCGGGAAATCAACGTGCCCATGCTGTACGTCAGCCATTCGCTGGATGAGATCTTACATCTGGCCGACAAAGTGCTGGTGCTGGAGGCGGGCAGGGTGAAGGCATTCGGCAATCTGGAAGAGGTATGGGGCAGCAGCGTTATGCATCCGTGGCTGCCAAAGGAGCAGCAGAGCAGCATTCTGAAGGTGAGCGTGCTGGAGCACCATCCACATTATGCGATGACCGCGCTGGCGCTGGGTGACCAGCATTTGTGGGTGAATAAAATCGATACGCCGATTCAGTCCACGTTACGGATCCGCATTCAGGCGTCGGATGTCTCCCTGGTGCTGCAACCGCCGCTGCAAACCAGTATCCGCAATATTTTGCGCGCAAAAGTGGCGCAGTGTTTTGATGATAACGGCCAGGTAGAAGTGCAACTGGAAGTGGGCAACAGAACGCTGTGGGCGCGCATCAGCCCGTGGGCCAGGGATGAGTTAGGCATCAAGCCTGGCCTGTGGCTTTACGCGCAAATCAAGAGCGTCTCTATCACCGCCTGATTACAGCAGGTGGGTATAAATATACTGCGCGATGCTGTCGGTGGTGTTATCGCCAATCACCACGTTAGCACGCGCTTTCACCGCATCATCGGCGTTGCCCATCGCCACGCCCGTTCCGGCCGCTTCCAGCATGCTGATGTCGTTATAGTTATCGCCGAAGGCAATCACGTCCTGCATTGACCAGCCCTGTGACTCAACGAACTGGGTCAAACGCTTTCCTTTGCTGTTGCCTTTACGGGCGATATCCACCTGATCGTGCCAGGACCATTCACATTCCAGACCCAGCGTATGCTCGACATGTTTTGCGAAGGTGTTCAGTTTGGCAGTGTCTTCATCGGTCAGGGCAAATTTCCAGATTGCCTGGACGTCTTCCGCCGCCTGGCGCAGGGAGGAAACCTGAGTGAACACCGGACGCTGCGCTTCCGGCAGAGACAGGGCCCAGTTGCTGGTGCGGATCACATGGCCGGTAGGGCGTTCATACAGCATGGCGTTATCCACATACATCAGGCCGTGAATCGCGTGCTCATCCAGTAAATCAATCAATTGCAGCGCCTGCGGAACGGGAAGCGGATCAGAGGTTAAAACCTTTTTTGCCTGATAATCATACAAATAAGTGCCATTACAACAAATTGCAGGTGTATCTAAGCCCAGTGCCTGATAAAAAGGATGAATGGCTACGTGATGTCGACCCGTTACGATGAGAAGTTGATACCCCGCTTCCCGGGCTCGTTTGAGGGCCTCAAGAGAAGAGGGGAGCAGGGTTTTCTGAGGGGTAAGCAGTGTTCCGTCTAAATCCAGGGCAATCACTCGCGAGGTCATTTTTTCTTCCGGGTTAATGTTGAATTTAAGGTCTGTCGGGATGGTACACCGAGAGCGGAACCCTGCAAAATCCCGGACTACAATTCAGCATTCACCGTTAAAAATAATCAGGAGTATTCATGAAACAAACCGTTTATACCGCCAGTCCTGAAAGTCAGCAGATCCATGTCTGGCGTTTGAATACAGAAGGTTCGCTTACGCTGGTTCAGGTTGTTGATGTGCCAGGCCAGGTGCAGCCGATGGTCGTCAGCCCGGATAAACGTTTTCTTTATGTCGGGGTACGCCCGGAATTCCGCGTACTCGCATACCGCATCTCCCCGGATGACGGCGCGCTGACCTATACCGCAGAAGCGCCGCTGCCGGGCAGCCCGACCCATATTTCTACCGACCATAAAGGCAACTTTATCTTCAGCGGCTCCTACAATGCAGGCTGCGTGAGCGTCACCCGCCTGGAAGACGGTATTCCCGTTGAAACCGTCGACGTGGTAGAAGGGCTTGAGGGTTGCCACTCCGCCAACATTTCGCCGGATAACCGCACGCTGTGGGTGCCAGCGCTGAAGCAGGATCGCATCTGCCTGTTTACCCTGAGCGATGACGGTCATCTGGTCGCGCAGAGCCCGGCGGAAGTCACCACCGTGGAAGGCGCAGGCCCGCGCCATATGGTCTTCCACCCGAATCAGCAGTATGCCTATGTCGTTAACGAGCTGAACAGCTCGGTAGATGTCTGGGAGCTGAACGATCCTAACGGGCAGATCGAGTGCGTACAGACGCTGGACATGATGCCAGCTGATTTCTCCGACACACGCTGGGCGGCAGACATTCACATCACGCCGGATGGCCGCCACCTGTATGCCTGTGACCGTACCTCCAGTTTGATCACCGTCTTCAGCGTCTCAGAAGACGGCAGCGTTCTGGCAGTTGAGGGCTTCCAGCCGACAGAAACCCAGCCGCGCGGCTTTAATGTCGATCACAGCGGCAAATACCTGATTGCGGCGGGGCAGAAATCCCACCACATCGCGCTCTATGAAATCAAAGGCGTGCAGGGTCTACTGGAAGAGAAAGGACGCTATGCGGTCGGACAAGGGCCGATGTGGGTTGTAATTAACGCTCACTGATCCGTAGACGAAAAAAAACCTCGCACATGCGAGGTTTTTTTATGCGTGGTTAATGCATGAGGTAGGCCGGGTAAGGCGTAGCCGCCACCCGGCAGCAGGCATTTTACTGCTTCGGTTCAGTAACCACTTTGCTACCCAGACCGCGGTTGTTGTATTCCCACATGCGGTTGAAGTTAGCGTCGTTCAGGTTACGCTGCACGTTGTCTTTATCATCCACCGTGCCGGTGTTGCCGGAGAAAGGACGTTTCGAGATCGCCGCATCCGCCCACGGTTTCGCCATGTTAAAGCCTTCGTTAATCACGCTGTCGCGGATCACGACCTGGCCGTTAGTGGCGGAGTCCACGTCCAGAGAGCGGCCAAGCTGCGCCACGCCATCGCCAGCAGCAGTAAAGCGGCTATTCACGGCCAGGAAGCCATAGAACAGATTGGACTGCGTGGCCGGGGCAAAGACGTAACCTTCCTGCTGCGTACGTGAATTCACCACGCGGAAGTCGGTGTTATCAAACACCACCGCGCCGCGACCGGAGACCATATCCACGTCGCCTTCAATGTAGCTGTTGGTGACCAGAGTACGCGTCAGACGGTTGTTCTGAAGGGTATTCTGCACGCCGCTGTTGGTCACGAAGAAGGTATTCTGGCGGCCCAGGATATTGACGTTGTTAATCTGTACCTTGTCGCCATCGCTACGCAGCGCCACGGCCTGGTGATTACCTGCGTCAACGCTGTCGCCCAGGGTGTTCTGAATGGTCAGGTTCTGCAATTGCAGGCCATTGTTCTGTGACCAGAATACCGCCGAGCACATCACGCCAATGGTGGCGGCACGTTTGCGCTGGCAGTTATCAAACATATACCACGCCGGTTTACCTGGCATGTATTTACCGGCCGGGTTCACCAGATGGCGCCAGGTGGTGCTGTCGATCTCTGAATCAATCGCCAGGCCAATTTTCACGTCGACCGCTTTTTCGCCAAGTCCGTAAAGCGTAATGCTTCCCGGTGCAGCCGGAACATAAACGGTTCCTTCGTATTCACCCGGCAGGATGGCAATGTACTGACGAGATGCGCTGTGTTTGGTGATTGCGGCATCAACAGCTGCCTGAATTGAGGTGTGCGTAACGCCCTCTGCTCCGGCCGGGCCGACAACGAAGTCTGGCTGTTTCGGCAGGTTAATAGAAGAAGGCGTCCATGGGGCTGCATTGGGATCCATCGCCGAGAAATAGTGCGCACGGGTGAAGTTCTTCGCTTCAGCCGCTGACAGGATCGGACGGGAAGCGGTGCCCGGAGCAACCTGCTCAGATGGTTGCTGATCCGGTGGTGTTGAACTGCAAGCGGATAAAGTCACGCCAAAGGCGAGTGCCAACGCCAGACGGGAAATCCTGGAAATATTCAAGGTAATGCTCCTGGGTATGCAAGTCTTATCTGAATAGACGAAATAGCCTGCTTTTTTATACTAAGTTGAGCGAAACGGGAAGATAAAAACGGGAAAAGTTGCATTTTTGCCCGCAGGCGACGGGAAAGTCATCACAAATAAATAACATTTTCCTGCAAGGCGGTTGACAGCAGGTGACAGATGAAAATAAATGTCTATACAACCCATGACAAGCGGAAGGCACATGCAGCAGCTTCATCCCGATGATGTGATATGGCGAAATGCGCGACTGGCGACCCTGGCGACAGGTGAGCCGGAACCCTACGGCCTGAAAGAACAACATGCCCTCGTCGTGCGCGGCCAGACGATTGCGGCCGTTATTCCTGAAGCCGAGATCCCCTCCGGGCATCGTCAGTGTGTCGATCTCGACGGGCGTCTGGTTACTCCCGGCCTGATCGATTGCCACACCCATCTGGTGTTCGGCGGCGATCGCGCAGCGGAATGGGAACAACGGCTTAACGGCGTGTCGTATCAGACCATCAGCGCGCAGGGCGGCGGTATTAACGCCACGGTCACGGCGACCCGCAACAGTTCGCCGGAAATGCTCCTGACGGTGGCACAGCAGCGGCTCCAGCGGCTGATGAATGAAGGCGTAACGACCATTGAAATCAAATCGGGATACGGACTGAATGCCCAGGCCGAAGAGAAAATGCTGCTGGTTGCCCGCCAGCTCAGCCTGAACAATCTGGTCGATATCAGCCCGACGCTGCTGGCCGCGCACGCCGTTCCTGCCGAGTACCGACAGGATCCGGATGCCTATCTCACGCTGGTCTGTGAGCAGATCATGCCCACGCTGTGGCAAAAAGAGTTATTTGAAGCGGTGGACGTGTTTTGTGAAAACGTCGGCTTTACCCCGGTGCAAACCGAGCGCCTGTTCCGGGCCGCCGCCGCGCTCGGGATACCGGTTAAAGGGCATGTAGAGCAGCTGTCGAATCTGGGCGGCGCGGCGCTGGTCAGCCAGTATAAGGGGCTGTCGGCCGATCATATTGAGTATCTCGATGATGCAGGTATTCAGGCGATGGCGCAAAGCGGCACGGTGGCGGTATTGCTCCCCGGCGCGTTCTATTTTCTTCAGGAGCGCCAGCGTCCACCGGTGGCGCAGCTCAGAGAGCAGGGCGTGCCGATGGCGGTGGCTACCGACTACAACCCGGGCACCAGCCCGTTTGCCAGCCTGCATCTGGCAATGAACATGGCCTGCGTCCAGTTTGGCCTCACGCCGGAAGAGGCCTGGGCTGGCGTGACGCGGCATGCGGCGCAGGCGCTAGGTCGTGGCGCGACGCACGGGCAGTTAAAGCCCGGTTATGTGGCTGATTTCGTCGTCTGGGAGGCGAATCATCCGGTTGAGATGGTTTACGAGCCGGGGCGGAATCCTTTATATCAACGCGTGTTTCGGGGGCAGGTAGCATGAAATTGTGGCATCCCGCTTCCCCGCAGGTCTGGCAGGGTCGTGACGACAGCGCCGAATCCAGCACCGCGAAACGTCTTTTCCAGACCATACAGCAGCGCGTACACTTTGCACCCGTGCCGTCAGGCATCGCCCTGCTGGGCTTTGAATGTGATGAAGGGGTTAAGCGTAACCAGGGCAGGCCCGGTGCTGCACAGGCTCCCGATGTGCTGCGCGGCGCGCTGGCGAATATGGCGAGCCATCAGGGGCATGCGCGCCTCGTGGATATGGGCTCCATTTTTGTTGAAGGCAATGCGCTGGAGGCGGCACAGCAGGCGCTGAGCGAGGCCATAACCGCGTGCCAGCAATCCGGGATGCGTACTCTGGTTTTTGGCGGTGGACATGAAACCGCCTGGGCGCACGGGCGCGGCGTGCTGGACGCCTTTCCGAACGATCGCATTGCGGTGATCAACCTGGATGCGCACCTCGATTTACGTAAGGCTGAACGGGCTACGTCCGGCACGCCGTTCCGCCAGCTGGCGCTCTACTGCGCGTCGCAGTCGCGGTCGTTTCACTACGCCTGCCTGGGGGTAAGCCGTGCGGCGAATACCCAGGCGCTGTGGGAGGAAGCTGAACGGTTGAACGTGATGCTGGTTGAAGATCTCGATTTTCGCCGGGATGCGCTATCCGCGCTGGAAAGCGTGCTTGCGCAGGCAGACCGGGTTTATCTCACCGTTGACCTTGATGTGCTGCCCGCCGCAGAAATGCCCGCCGTATCCGCCCCTGCGGCGTTGGGGATCCCGGCGCTGGATCTGTTCCCGGTGATTGAGCGTATCTGCCGAAGCGGTAAACTACAGGCGGCGGATCTGGTGGAATATAATCCGCACTACGACCGGGACGGTCAGGGGGCGAAGCTTGCCGCCCGACTGGCCTGGCAAATTGCTCACTGGTGGGCATAACCACATTACAGGAGTCAGCATGTTTTCACGCTCACCGCAGCAACCCTCCAGCCCACCCGCACCTTTTTATGAGAAGGTGAAAAAGGCGATCAGCGAAAAAATTGCTGCCGGCGTCTGGCGTCCGCACGACCGTATTCCCTCCGAAGCTGAACTGGTCGCGCAGTTTGGCTTTAGTCGAATGACCATTAACCGGGCGCTGCGGGAACTGACCGATGAAGGGTTGCTGGTGCGTTTGCAGGGTGTCGGAACCTTTGTCGCCGAGCCAAAAGGACAGTCGGCGCTGTTTGAAATCCGCAGCATTGCCGATGAAATTGCCGCCCGCAACCATCAGCACCACTGCGAAGTGCTGGTGCTTGAAGAGACGCAGGCCAGCGCCGAACAGGCCATCGAGCTGAACGTTAACGAGGGCACCCGGATCTTCCATTCGGTGATGGTGCATTATGAGAACGATATTCCGGTCCAGATTGAAGATCGCTGCGTCAACGCGGAGCGGATCCCGGACTACCTGAACCAGGATTACACCCAAACCACACCGCATGCGTATCTCTCGCTCGTCGCCCCGCTGACGGAAGGGGAGCATATCGTGGAGGCCGTGCGCGCCACGCCTCAGGAGTGCGAGTTGTTACGTATTAAAGAGCACGATCCCTGCCTGCTGATCCGCCGTCGTACCTGGTCATTCTCGCAGATCGTGTCGCATGCGAAGCTGCTGTTCCCGGGGAATCGCTACCGGTTGCAGGGCCACTTTATGTCATAAGTTTTATAAGCGTGATCGCTAACGCAATATAGCAAAATTGTATCTTTTTTGTTAAATCCGACCTTGTGCGTGCTTGTCTATACAAGTATATCTAAATGCATCACCTGTCCCTTATGAGGAACACACAATGTCGTCAGATAAATACCGCAAGCAGGATGTCCGCGCCGCGCGCGGCACCACGCTCACCGCAAAAAGCTGGCTCACCGAAGCACCGCTGCGCATGTTGATGAACAACCTTGATCCTGAGGTAGCAGAGAATCCCCATGAGCTGGTGGTCTACGGCGGCATTGGCCGCGCCGCGCGCAACTGGGCGTGCTATGACGCGATTGTCGAGTCTTTGACGAATCTCGAAAACGACGAAACGCTGCTGGTGCAATCCGGCAAACCGGTTGGCGTATTCAAAACCCATAAAAATGCGCCACGTGTGCTGATTGCCAACTCCAACCTGGTGCCGCACTGGGCGACGTGGGAACATTTCAACGAGCTGGACGCAAAAGGGCTGGCCATGTACGGCCAGATGACCGCCGGCAGCTGGATCTACATCGGCAGCCAGGGGATTGTGCAGGGCACCTATGAAACCTTCGTGGAAGCGGGCCGACAGCACTATAACGGCTCACTGAAAGGCCGCTGGGTGCTCACCGCCGGACTGGGCGGCATGGGCGGCGCGCAGCCGCTGGCCGCGACGCTGGCGGGCGCGTGCTCCCTGAACATTGAGTGCCAGCAGAGCCGCATCGATTTCCGTCTGCGTACCCGCTATGTTGATGAACAGGCCGACAACCTCGATGACGCGCTGGCGCGCATCAAAAAGTACACCGCTGAAGGCAAAGCCGTGTCGGTTGCCCTGTGCGGCAACGCGGCGGATATTCTGCCGGAACTGGTGGCGCGCGGCGTGCGTCCGGATCTGGTCACCGACCAGACCAGCGCTCACGATCCGCTTCATGGTTACCTGCCAAAAGGCTGGACGTGGGAAGATTACCAGCAAAAAGCGGAAACCAATCCTGAGGGCACGGTACTGGCGGCTAAACGCGCCATGGCGGAACACGTCTCCGCGATGCTGGCCTTCAGTAAGATGGGTATTCCGACCTTTGATTACGGGAATAACATCCGCCAGATGGCGAAAGAGATGGGGGTTAATAACGCCTTTGATTTCCCCGGCTTCGTGCCCGCCTATATTCGTCCGCTGTTCTGCCGCGGCATCGGGCCGTTCCGCTGGGTTGCCCTCTCCGGCGACCCGGAGGATATCTACAAAACCGACGCCAGAGTAAAAGAGATTGTCGCCGACGATGAACATCTGCACCGCTGGCTGGATATGGCGCGCGAGCGCATTAATTTTCAGGGCTTACCGGCGCGTATCTGCTGGGTCGGGCTGGAGTGGCGGCAAAAACTCGGCCTCGCCTTTAACGAAATGGTGCGCAGCGGCGAAGTCTCCGCGCCGATCGTCATTGGCCGCGACCACCTGGACTCCGGCTCTGTCGCCAGTCCGAACCGTGAAACCGAAGCCATGCGCGACGGCTCGGATGCGGTCTCCGACTGGCCGCTGCTGAATGCCATGCTGAACACCGCCAGCGGCGCAACCTGGGTGTCGCTGCACCACGGCGGCGGCGTCGGGATGGGCTTCTCCCAGCACTCCGGGATGGTCATCGTCTGTGACGGTACCGACGAAGCGGCGGCACGTATTGCTCGCGTGCTGCATAACGACCCGGCAACCGGCGTGATGCGCCACGCGGATGCGGGTTACGAGATTGCCATTGATTGTGCCAAAGAGCAGGGCTTGAACCTGCCGATGATCCCCGCCACACAAGGAAAGCCTGCATGAACGCGTTAACACTTACTCCCGGCTCTTTGTCGCTCAAACAGCTGCGTCACGTCTGGCGTCAGCCGGTGACACTCGCCCTTGATGAAAGCGCCCACCGTGCCATTAATGACAGCGTGGCCTGCGTGGAGGCGATTGTAGCGGAGGGGCGCACCGCCTACGGCATCAATACCGGGTTTGGCCTGCTGGCGCAGACCCGCATTGCCACGCACGATCTGGAGAATTTACAGCGTTCGCTTGTGCTCTCGCACGCGGCGGGCGTTGGCCAGCCGCTGGACGATGAGATCGTCCGCCTGATGATGGTGTTGAAAATCAACAGCCTGGCGCGTGGGTTTTCCGGCATTCGTCTGAGCGTGATCCAGGCGCTGATGGTGCTGGTGAATGCTGAAGTTTATCCGTGGATCCCGGCGAAGGGCTCCGTCGGAGCTTCCGGCGATCTGGCACCGCTGGCGCATATGTCGCTGCTCCTGCTGGGTGAAGGCAAGGCGCGCTGGCAAGGGGAGTGGCTGCCTGCGAAAGAGGCGCTGAAAAAAGCCGGCTTAGCGCCGATCACCCTCGCGGCAAAAGAAGGGCTGGCGCTGCTCAACGGCACGCAGGCGTCGACGGCCTTTGCGCTGCGCGGCCTGTTTGAAGCGGAAGATCTGTTCGCCTCCGCGGTGGTGTGTGGTGCGCTGACCACTGAAGCGGTGCTCGGCTCGCGTCGTCCGTTCGATGCCCGCATCCACGAGGTGCGCGGCCAGCGTGGTCAGATTGATGCCGCAGCCATGTACCGCCACGTACTTACCGATACCAGCGACATTGCCGATTCGCATCACAACTGCGAGAAGGTGCAGGATCCGTATTCTCTGCGCTGCCAGCCGCAGGTGATGGGCGCATGCCTGACACAGCTTCGCCAGGCGGCAGAAGTGCTGCTGGTGGAGGCCAATGCGGTGTCCGACAACCCACTGGTGTTTGCTCAGGAAAACGAGGTGGTCTCCGGCGGCAACTTCCACGCCGAGCCGGTGGCGATGGCCGCAGATAATATCGCGCTGGCGATGGCCGAAATCGGAGCATTGTCCGAGCGTCGAATCGCACTAATGATGGATAAACACATGTCCCAGCTGCCGCCGTTCCTGGTGCGCAACGGCGGCGTGAATTCGGGCTTTATGATCGCCCAGGTCACCGCCGCAGCACTGGCAAGCGAAAACAAAGCCCTGTCGCATCCGCACAGCGTGGACAGCCTGCCAACGTCAGCAAATCAGGAAGATCACGTTTCGATGGCCCCGGCTGCCGGGCGTCGACTGTGGGAGATGGCCTCCAACACCCGCGGCGTGCTGGCGGTGGAATGGCTGGCGGCGTGTCAGGGTATTGATTTACGCGAAGGGCTAAAATCCAGCCCGCTGCTGGAGCAGGCGCGTCATACGCTGCGCGAGCACGTTACGCACTACGATGAGGACCGCTTCTTTGCGCCGGATATTGATAAGGCGATACAGCTTCTGGAAGAAGAAACCCTTGCAGGACTGCTACCTTCCGTGCTGTGATTTTTTTGCCCGGTGGCGCTGCGCTTACCGGGCCTACGAATACGAAATGTAGTCCGGGTAAGGCGTAGCCGCCACCCGGCTTTTTTTATGAATACATCGCCGTAATCGACGCGCTGCCCAGCGAATGGAAATGGACGTTAAAGCCTACCATTGCCCCGCTCGCCCCTTCGTCAACCTCAATCTTGTCCACATCCAGCGCGTGCACCGTGAAGATATAGCGGTGCGTTTCCCCTTTTGGCGGCGCCGCGCCGCCGTAGCCCGCTTTGCCAAAGTCCGTGCGGGTCTGAATCGCACCGTCGGGCAGGGCAACCAGATCGGAACCGGAACCCTGCGGCAGCACGCGGGTGTCGGCGGGCAGGTTTGCCACGATCCAGTGCCACCAGCCCGAGCCGGTTGGCGCATCCGGATCATAGCAGGTTACGACAAAACTTTTAGTTCCCGCTGGTACATCGTCCCACGCCAGATGGGGAGAGATATTATCTCCCTGATAACCCATCCCGTTAAACACGTGACGTTCCGGCAGCTTTTCGCCGTCGCGCAAATCTTTACTGATGATTTTCATCCTATTTCCCTCGTTACTCACTCATTCAGAAAGTGTAACGCATGGGGGTAAATCGTGAAATGCGCTGATATGTTAACGGCTTTAACCACTGCCCCGGTCAGCTTGTGGAGCTGATCCGGAGAAATGCTGTACGGCGGCATGAGGTAAATCAGCTTACCGAAAGGTCGCACCCAAACGCCCTGGTCAACGAAGAAGCGCTGCAACGCGGCCATGTTCACCGGATGCGTTGTCTCGATCACCCCGATGGCGCCCAGCACGCGGACGTCCGCGACGTATTCCGCCTCCACCGCTGCGCTTAGCTGCTGCTTCAGCTGTGCCTCAATCGCCGCCACCTGCGTCTGCCACTCGCCGCTCTCCAGAATGGCGAGGCTTTCGCTTGCCACGGCGCAGGCCAGCGGGTTGCCCATAAACGTCGGGCCGTGCATAAAGCAGCCCGCGTCGCCGTCGCTGATGGTGTCGGCAACCTGGCGGGTGGTGAGCGTGGCGGAGAGCGTCATGGTGCCGCCGGTGAGCGCTTTCCCCAGGCACAGAATATCCGGCGCGATCCCCGCATGCTCGCAGGCAAACAGCTTCCCGGTACGGCCAAAGCCGGTGGCGATCTCATCGGCAATCAGCAAAATTCCTTCGCGGTCGCACATCTTCCGAATGCGCTTCAGCCACTCGGGGTGATACATCCGCATTCCGCCCGCGCCCTGCACAATCGGTTCGAGAATAACGGCGGCAATCTCGTGGCGATGGGCTGCCATCAACCGCGCGAAGCCCACCATGTCCATCTCGTCCCATTCGCCGTCGAAGCGGCTCTGCGGGGCTGGCGCAAACAGGTTTTCCGGCAGGTAGCCTTTCCACAGGCTGTGCATGGAGTTGTCCGGATCGCACACCGACATCGCCCCGAAGGTGTCGCCGTGATAGCCGTTGCGGAAGGTGAGGAACCGCTGGCGCGTTTCGCCCTTCGCATGCCAGTACTGCAACGCCATTTTCATCGCCACTTCCACGGCCACCGAGCCGGAATCAGCCAGGAAAACACACTCCAGCGATTCAGGCGTCATCGCTACCAGGCGACGGCATAAATCCACCGCGGGCTGATGCGTGATCCCGCCAAACATCACGTGTGACATCTGGTCAATCTGCGCTTTCATCGCCGCGTTCAGACGCGGGTGGTTGTAGCCATGGATCGCCGCCCACCAGGAGGACATCCCGTCAACAAGCCGCTCGCCGCTGGCGAGATGCAGCTCGCAGCCGTGGGCCGAGGCTACCGGATAGACGGGAAGGGGGCGGGTCGTGGAGGTGTAAGGGTGCCAGATATGCTGCTTGTCGAAGGCGAGATCGTCCTGGGTCATAATCGACTTGTAAACCATTTTGAAAAGTTTTAGGTTTACAAGTATAAACCGAACCGACAATTAACAAAACCCTTTGGAGAAGCCCGATGGCTCACCACGCACGCTGGACGATGTCGCAAGTCACTGAATTATTCAACAAACCTTTCCTGGAGCTGATGTTTGAAGCGCAACAGGTGCACCGCCAGCACTTCGATCCGCGTCATGTTCAGGTCAGCACGCTGCTGTCGATTAAAACCGGGGCTTGCCCGGAAGACTGCAAATATTGCCCGCAAAGCGCGCGCTATAAAACCGGTCTCGAATCCGAGCGCCTGATGGAAGTCGAGCAGGTGCTCGACTCAGCGCGCAAGGCCAAAAACGCTGGCTCAACCCGCTTCTGCATGGGCGCGGCGTGGAAAAACCCGCATGACCGCGACATGCCCTATCTGGAGCAGATGGTGAAGGGGGTGAAGGAGATGGGGCTTGAAGCCTGCATGACCCTGGGTACGCTAAACGAGGAGCAGGCGCAGCGCCTCTCGGCGGCAGGGCTGGATTACTACAATCACAACCTCGATACCTCGCCGGAATTCTACGGCAACATCATCACCACGCGCACCTATCAGGAGCGTCTGGACACGCTGGATAAAGTGCGTGATGCGGGGATCAAGGTCTGTTCCGGCGGGATCGTGGGACTGGGCGAAACGGTAAAAGATCGTGCCGGCCTGCTGTTACAGCTGGCGAACCTGCCGACCCCTCCGGAAAGCGTGCCCATCAACATGCTGGTGAAGGTAAAAGGCACGCCGCTGGCGGATAATGAGGACGTGGATGCCTTCGATTTCATCCGCACCATCGCGGTGGCGCGCATCATGATGCCAACCTCTTACGTTCGCCTCTCTGCCGGTCGCGAGCAGATGAGCGAGCAGACCCAGGCGATGTGCTTTATGGCCGGGGCCAACTCCATCTTCTACGGTTGCAAACTGCTGACCACACCAAACCCGGAAGAGGACAAAGACGTTCAGCTGTTCCGCAAGCTGGGGCTGAACCCACACCAGACTGGGGTACAGGCGGGGGATAACGAGCAACAGCAGCAGCTGGAGCAGCAGATTTTCAACGCCGACACTGACCAGTTCTACAACGCGGCAGCCGTATGACCTGGCAGGCACGTATCAGGACCGCGCTCGACGAGCGGCGGGCGGCGGATGCATTTCGGGTACGCAGGGTAGTGGAAAACGGTGCAGGCCGTTTTCTCACCCGGGAAGGAGAGCGGTTCTGTAATTTCTCCAGCAACGATTATCTGGGCCTGAGCCAGCACCCGCAAATCGTTCGTGCCTGGCAGCAGGGCGCGGATCGTTACGGCGTGGGCAGCGGTGGCTCCGGGCACGTCAGCGGCTACACCACGGCGCATCAGGCGCTGGAGGAAGAGCTGGCCGACTGGCTGGGCTACCCGCGGGCGCTGTTGTTTATCTCCGGTTTTGCCGCGAATCAGGCGGTGATTGCCGCCCTGATGGGCAAAGACGACCGCATCATCGCGGACCGCCTGAGCCACGCCTCCCTGCTTGAAGCCGCCAGTCTCAGCCCGGCACAGCTGCGGCGTTTTGCCCATAACGATGCCTCTCAGCTGAACGTCCTGCTGGGTAAACCCTGTTCAGGGCTTCAGCTGGCGGTGACGGAAGGGGTATTTAGCATGGACGGAGACAGCGCGCCCCTGGCCGCGTTGCACGACGCCGCAAAACAGCAAAACGCATGGCTGCTGGTCGACGATGCCCACGGCATTGGCGTCACAGGCGAGGAGGGGCGCGGAAGCGCTTATCAGCAGGGCGTCAGGCCGGAACTGCTGGTGGTCACCTTCGGCAAAGGCTTCGGCGTCAGCGGTGCCGCGGTGTTGTGCAGCGAGCCGGTGGCCGACTACCTGGTGCAGTTCGCCCGGCACCTGATCTACAGCACCAGCATGCCCCCGGCGCAGGCCGTGGCACTCTCTGCGTCGCTTGCGGTGATCCGCAGCGAAGACGGCGCTGAACGCCGGGCTCGCCTGGCCGACCATATTCAGCGTTTTCGCCGGGGGGTAAGCGAACTGCCTTACCGGCTTACCGACTCGCACAGCGCCATTCAGCCCGTGATTGTGGGTGAAAACCATCGGGCGCTGATGCTGGCACAGGCGCTACGAGAACGCGGGCAGTGGGTCACGGCGATCCGCCCACCCACCGTGCCGCCAGGCACCGCGCGCTTGCGTCTGACGCTTACGGCAGCGCACGAGCCGCAGGATATCGATACGCTTCTGGAGGCACTGTATGTCTCCCGTCAATAAACAGGCCGTTGCCGCCGCGTTTGGCCGGGCAGCACAAAGCTATTCACAGCACGATGAGCTGCAACGCCTGAGCGCGCGCGGGCTGCTGGCCGCGCTCGGTGACGGGCGTTTTGCGCAGGTGCTCGACGCGGGCTGCGGGCCAGGCGGCAATAGCCGCTACTGGCGCGCAACGGGCAGCCACGTCACGGCGCTGGATTTATCCGCGCAGATGCTGGATGAAGCCCGCCAGCAGCAGTCAGCAGACCGTTATCTGGTGGCCGATATCGAGGCCATCCCGCTGGAGGATGCGCTGTTTGACCTCGTCTGGAGCCATCTGGCGGTGCAGTGGTGCACCAGCCTGTCGCAGGCGCTACGCGAGCTTTACCGCGTGGCACGGCCCGGCGGAGCGGTGGCCTTTACCACCCTGCTGGAAAGTTCGTTGCCGGAGCTGAATCAGGCGTGGAGGGCGGTGGATGCGCAGCCGCACGCCAACCGGTTTCTCTCGCACGAACAGGTCACTCAGGCGCTGGCAGGCTGGCGCTATCGCAGTGAGGTCCAGACCGTCACCCTCGAATTTAGCGATGCGTTAAGCGCCATGCGCTCTCTTAAGGGGATAGGCGCGACGCACCTGCACGCCGGTCGGGAGAAGAAACCCCTTACCCGCGGCCAGCTCCAGCGTCTGGAGCTGGCCTGGCCGCAGGAACGGGACCGGTTCCCGCTCTCTTATCATCTTTTTCATGGGATTATTGAACGTGACTGAACGTTATTTTGTTACCGGTACGGACACCGAAGTCGGTAAAACGGTTGCCAGCGCCGCGCTGTTGCAGGCGGCGCGTCAGCTGGGGAAAACAACGGCCGGGTATAAGCCCGTAGCCTCCGGCAGCGAGATGACGCCGGAAGGCTTACGCAATACTGATGCGCTGGCGCTACAGCGTAACAGCAGCCTTGTGCTGGCCTATTCTGCGGTGAACCCCTATACCTTTGCTGAACCCACCTCGCCGCACATCGTCAGCGCCGATGAAGATCGTCCGATTGATTTTTCGGTTCTCTCTTCCGGATTACGCAACCTGGAAACGCAGGCCGACTGGGTGCTGGTGGAGGGGGCTGGCGGCTGGTTTACCCCGCTGTCCGACGAGCAGACATTTGCTGACTGGGTGCAGGCCGAGCAGCTTCCGGTCATTCTGGTGGTGGGGGTGAAGCTTGGCTGTATCAATCACGCCATGCTGACCGCTCAGGCCGTGCAGCAGGCCGGGTTGCGTCTGGCAGGGTGGATTGCCAATGACGTGGTTGCGCCGGGTAAACGTCATGCTGAGTATCTGGCGACGCTGAAGCGGGTGCTGCCTGCGCCGTTTCTCGGTGAGATCCCGTGGCTTGCCGACGGCGCAGAGCAGGCGGAAACCGGACGCTATCTTGACCTCAGCGCCTTATGTCCCGCGCCATCCAGTGCGCAATAAGATCGTCATCCAGCTCGTTAACGTGGCCCTGCGCCACGTTACGCCCGCGATAAAGCATGCAGAAACGATCCGCTACCCGGCGGATAAACGACAGCTGTTGCTCCGCTAACAGCACCGTCATTCCCAGCTCCCGATTCAACCGTACCAGCAGTTGACCCAGCCTGCGGGCGAAGCCTTGCCCTGCGCCATACATGGGCTCATCCAGAATCAACACGCGCGGGCGATTAACCAGCGCACTGGCGAGGGCAAGCTGATACTGGTCGTCGGGGGACAGCGCAGAGGCACGGCTCTGTCGCAGCGGATAGAGCTCCGGAAACAGGGCGTACACATCATTTTTTGATGTCGGGTCGGATTTCCCCGTCGCCCGCATAGCGATATGCAGATTTTCATCGACGGTCAGTTGGGAAAATATCCGCCGATCCTGCGGGACGTAGCCTATCGTTGGCGGCGCCGTTAATGCTGACGCAGGGCTGAGCAAATTACGCGGCGGCGCGCCAGCCTCATGCCAGATGATGGTGCCGCTCTCAACGGGCACCTTTCCGGTAATGCAGTTCATGAGCGTGGATTTACCCATGCCAGGCAGGCCAACAATGCCCGTACAGATGCCTTGCGGGAAATCGATATTCACGTTCCATAGCGTATGTTGGCTTCCGTAAAACTGATTTACAGCACGCAGACTCAACATCTTTCTCTCCTTAAAAATGTGTGGGGTAATGCTCAGGCTGATATCTGCAAAACGCCTGCCAGAAACAAAATAATGATTAAAAAAGAGCCATTTTTAGGAATAACCCACTGCTAAAAGCTTAACGTTTGTTCGAATTGCACGCTCCCGGTGCCGTGCGTGTCGAATCGTGGTGCAGGGAAAATGACGGAATTGTGATTAAGATCTCGCCGGTTACTTATGAAAAAATGAACGTTTTCCAGGCAAAAAAGAGTGATAAAAATTTTTTACTGCCGCTTCGTGGGAAAAACCGGGAATTTGCTGGAGTGCATGCTGTACGGGCTGGAGGCAGTTATCCACTATTCCTGTGGATAACCTTGTGCATTAGAGTTAGAAAACACGCGATAAGCGAGAGAATACGCGGGTTACGCCCAAATTGATGCGAAACGCGGCTTTAGGAAATAGTCTATATTTTTTAACGAATTAGATAAAAGCAATTCCCTCAGCGCCAGCGACACCTGTTGCCATAAAACTTTCATAACCGCCCTTGACAAATGTTAAAAAAGTAATAGTTCTGGGGATAACCCCCTGAGGCTGGTGTTTTATATTGTCACAGTTGAAATTTAGCTCGCGAACGCACTAATCCTCTCTGCGCTACGCTAAATATCCTGACACGATACTGGTTTTCCATCCAGTGTTTTTTACTGGCAATCCTGGCCACAACGAGTAAAATTACTCACCTGCCGCTTATTCTGTCATCAGGTCGTCGCCCATGAGTAAACCGTTCAAATTGAATTCTGCTTTCCGTCCTTCCGGGGATCAGCCCGAGGCCATTCGTCGCCTGGAAGAGGGGCTGGAAGACGGGCTGGCGCACCAGACCCTGCTGGGGGTAACCGGTTCGGGTAAAACCTTCACTATTGCCAACGTCATTGCCGATCTTCAGCGTCCTACGATGGTTCTCGCGCCGAACAAAACGCTGGCGGCGCAGCTGTATGGTGAGATGAAAGAGTTCTTCCCGGAAAACGCGGTGGAGTATTTCGTCTCCTACTACGACTACTACCAGCCGGAAGCCTACGTTCCCAGCTCCGACACGTTTATCGAGAAAGATGCCTCGGTGAACGAACATATCGAGCAGATGCGTTTGTCGGCGACCAAGGCGCTACTGGAGCGTCGTGATGTGGTGGTGGTGGCCTCGGTGTCGGCGATCTACGGCCTGGGCGATCCGGATCTCTATCTCAAGATGATGCTGCACCTGACGCAGGGGATGATCATCGATCAGCGGGCGATTTTGCGCCGTCTGGCGGAGCTGCAGTACACCCGTAACGATCAGGCGTTCCAGCGCGGGACCTTCCGCGTACGTGGTGAGGTGATTGATATCTTCCCGGCGGAATCGGACGACATGGCGCTGCGCGTAGAGCTGTTCGATGAAGAGGTTGAACGCCTGTCGCTGTTCGACCCGCTGACCGGTCATGTGGAGTCGGTGATCCAGCGCTTCACCATCTACCCAAAAACGCACTACGTGACGCCACGCGAGCGTATCGTACAGGCGATGGAAGAGATTAAAATTGAGCTGGCAGACCGCCGCAAGGTGCTGCTGGCGAACAACAAGCTGCTGGAAGAGCAGCGCCTGAGCCAGCGTACCCAGTTCGATCTGGAGATGATGAACGAGCTGGGCTACTGCTCCGGCATTGAAAACTACTCACGCTACCTCTCCGGGCGCGGACCGGGCGAAGCGCCGCCGACGCTGTTTGACTACCTTCCGGCGGACGGCCTGCTGGTGATCGACGAATCCCACGTTACGATCCCCCAGATCGGCGGGATGTACCGCGGTGACCGCGCGCGTAAAGAGACGCTGGTGGAGTACGGATTCCGACTGCCGTCAGCGCTGGACAACCGTCCGATGAAGTTTGAAGAATTTGAGGCGCTTGCTCCGCAGACCATCTACGTATCGGCGACGCCGGGCAACTACGAGCTGGAGAAATCCGGTGATGACGTGGTGGACCAGGTTGTGCGTCCGACCGGGCTGCTGGATCCGATTATCGAGGTGCGTCCGGTGGCGACGCAGGTGGACGATCTGCTCTCGGAAATACGTGCCCGCTCTGCCATCAACGAGCGCGTGCTTGTGACCACGCTCACCAAACGTATGGCGGAGGATTTGACGGAGTATCTGGAAGAACACGGCGAGAAGGTGCGGTATCTGCACTCGGATATTGATACCGTGGAGCGTATGGAGATCATCCGCGACCTGCGCCTGGGCGAGTTCGACGTGCTGGTGGGTATCAACCTTCTGCGAGAAGGTCTGGATATGCCGGAAGTGTCGCTGGTGGCGATTCTGGATGCGGACAAAGAGGGCTTCCTGCGTTCCGAGCGCTCGCTGATCCAGACCATTGGCCGCGCCGCGCGTAACGTCAACGGGAAGGCGATTCTGTACGGGGATAAAATCACCCCGTCGATGGCCAAAGCGATTGGCGAAACGGAACGTCGTCGCGAGAAGCAGCAGCGCTATAACGAAGAGCACGGCATCACGCCGCAGGGGCTGAACAAGAAGGTGGTGGATATCCTGGCGCTGGGTCAGAACATTGCGAAGACCAAAGCGAAAGGGCGCGGCAAGGCCCGTTCAGTGGTGGAAGAGGATACCGTCGCGCTGACCCCGAAAGCGTTGCAGCAAAAGATCCACGAGCTGGAAGGGCAGATGATGCAGCACGCGCAGAATCTGGAGTTCGAAGAGGCTGCGCAAATCCGCGATCAGCTGCATCAGCTGCGGGATCTGTTTATTGCGGCATCGTAGTTTTTTGCCCGGTGGGGTTTTCTCCCTCTCTCTGTGGGCTGAGGGATCCCCAGTAATTTTTTTATGCAGAAGCAATAAAGTTGCTTTCTAAATGACTGAGGGCTGTCAGCGATGCCCTGGTCCGGCTGTAAATCGCTGAGGCGTTTGCCTTCCGGCCGGGGCGAGGCGCAGGGATGCGCCGAGAGGGCGGCTTTACAGGGACGTTGCCTCCGCCCGTACCCGATAAGCCGGAAGGAATAAGCCGAGGGCACCGCGAAGCGGCGATTTTCCGCCGGGAGCCCGGGTCGCCAGGGTGGTGGCGACTGAGCCACCCTGGCACGTTCACCGCTCATGTCGCTACAGAGTAGCAAGGAACATAAAGTGAACGGAATGACCACCACCGCCGTATATTCCCCTCACCCTAACCCTCTCCCCGGAGGGGCGAGGGGATTGCTCAGTGCTCGCATTAATTTGTGGGGAACCCTCAGCCCTGTGGGAGAGGGCCGGGGTGAGGGCATCAGGCCGCACAAAACGAACCTAACCTAATGCCTGAATCGCCTTCTCCAGCGCCTCGCGCAGCAAATGGCGGTCGTGGCGATATTTAATATCGCTGGCTTCCAGCGGCTCCTGCACCACCACGCGATCGCCAATCCCCGACACATCTACTTTTGGCCCGACCACGACACCATCGATAATTTTCTTACCAACATACTGTTCCATCAGGTCCAGCTTATCCGCCAGCGACAGGCTTGCCGCGGCCGGACTGAGTTCGCGGCCTAAATTACCGATATAGACCATGGGCGCAGGCGTTCTGCGCAGCGCCTGCGCCAGCTCTTTCACCAGCAGGATCGGCATCAGGCTGGTATAAAAACTCCCCGGCCCAATCAGGATCAGATCGGCCTCGCCAATCGCTTCAACCGCTTCACGCGTTGCGGGTACGCTGGGGTAGGTCATCAGCTCTTTTGGCGGAAGAAGAAGCTGGTCGATATTCACTTCACCATACACTTCGTGATCGTCAGCATCGATCGCCATCAAATCTACCGGCTGTTCGGACATCGGGATCAGGAACGCATCCACTTTTAGCAGGTTACGAATTAAATTGATCGCTTCCAGAGGGCGCACGCTCAGGTGATCCAGCGCCTTTAACATCAGATTTCCAAGGTTATGGCCTGAAAGTTCGCCATTTCCCCCAAAACGGTACTCAAACATCGCCGAGGCCACGCTTGGCTCAGTGATGAGCTGGTTGAGGCAGTTGCGCGTATCACCCCAGGCTATCCCGCCTTCAGCACGTCGGATCCGCCCGGTTGAGCCGCCGTTGTCCGTTGTTGTCACGATGCCCGTCAGGCGTGAGCCCAGTGACGATAACGACGACATAACCCGTCCCAGACCGTGACCTCCTCCAAGAGCGACCACGCGGTCCAGATCCGCAAAAGTGCGATTGCGCATACCTATTCCTTATCCTGTTAAGCTTGCGTCACAGTAACGCAACTACTCCTAAAAGACGATGCCTCTCACAAACCATAATGACGTATATCAATGCGAAAGCGCTGTTTTTGCGTATTCTGTAGTGAAAATGCACGATAACATCGTTATGTATAAATTTATATAGCGAAAAGCGACAATGGCGAAGTGGCGATTTCCACGCTACTATCGCCATAACCACGTTTTCAAAACTGAAAACATACACTCTAGCCCTGGCGCCTGTGTCGAGAGATATGGCGCCCTGGCCGTGGCGGATTTGCCACCAGGGTACAGAAAGAAATGACTGTGCCTCCCGATCTGGAAAGGTGTACATGGCTTCACAACTTACTGATGCTTTCGCGCGTAAGTTTTTCTACTTACGTTTGTCGATTACCGACGTGTGTAACTTCCGTTGCACCTACTGCCTGCCCGATGGCTACAAGCCGGGCAGCGTCACCAATAATGGCTTTCTCTCCGTGGAAGAAGTACGCCGCGTCACGCGCGCGTTCTCTGAACTCGGTACGGAAAAAGTGCGTCTTACCGGGGGAGAGCCCTCCCTGCGCCGTGATTTCCCTGACATCATTGCCGCCGTGCGTGAAAACGAACGTATCCGCCAGATAGCGGTGACCACCAACGGTTACCGCATGGCGCGTGACGTGGCGAACTGGCGCGATGCGGGGCTGACGGCGATCAACGTCAGCGTCGATAGCCTGGACGCCCGTCAGTTCCACGCCATTACCGGCCAGGATAAGTTCCAGCAGGTAATGGACGGCATCGATGCCGCGTTCACCGCCGGTTTCGACAAGGTCAAAGTCAATACCGTGTTGATGCGTGATGTGAACCACCATCAGCTGGACACTTTTCTGGCGTGGATCAAACCGCGCCGCATTCAACTGCGTTTTATTGAGCTGATGGAGACCGGGGAGGGCAGCGAGCTGTTCCGTCGCCATCACATCTCCGGCATGGTCCTGCGTGACGAACTGCTGAAACGCGGCTGGATCCACCAGATCCGCCAGCGCAGCGATGGCCCGGCGCAGGTCTTTTGTCATCCGGATTATGAAGGCGAAATCGGCCTGATCATGCCCTATGAAAAAGACTTCTGTGCCAGCTGCAACCGCCTGCGCGTCTCCTCTGTTGGCAAGCTGCACCTCTGCCTGTTCGGGGATGGCGGCGTCGATCTGCGCGATTTGCTGGAAGACGACGCCCAACAGGACGCGCTTGAAGCACGCATTTCCGAGGCGCTGACGCACAAAAAGCAGACCCATTTCCTGCATCAGGGCAACACCGGCATTACTCAGAACCTGTCCTATATCGGCGGGTAATCAGGCTTTAGAAGGAACCAGAAGATGAGTCAGGTAAGCGCGGAATTTATCCCGACACGCATTGCTATTCTTACCGTTTCCGAACGTCGTGGTGAAGAGGATGATACCTCCGGCCACTGGCTGCGCGAGGCGGCACACGAAGCCGGGCACCAGATTGTTGATAAAGCGATCGTCAAAGAGAACCGTTACGCCATTCGCGCTCAGGTTTCACAGTGGATTGCGAGTGATGACGTCCAGGTTGTACTGATCACTGGCGGCACCGGCTTTACCGCAGGCGACCAGGCGCCGGAAGCGCTGCTTCCGCTGTTCGATCGCGAAGTAGAAGGCTTCGGCGAAGTGTTCCGCATGCTCTCATTTGAAGAGATTGGCACCTCTACGCTCCAGTCCCGTGCCGTCGCGGGGGTAGCGAACAAGACGCTGATCTTCGCCATGCCGGGCTCGACCAAAGCCTGCCGCACCGCGTGGGAAAACATTATTGCCCCGCAGCTGGATGCCCGTACCCGTCCGTGTAATTTCCATCCCCATTTAAAGAAATAAGCTATGTCACAACTGACCCACATAAACGCCGCTGGCGAAGCGCATATGGTGGATGTCTCCGCCAAAGCCGAAACGGTGCGCGAGGCGCGTGCTGAAGCGTTCGTCACCATGCTGCCGGAGACGCTGGCGATGATTATCGACGGTAGCCATCACAAGGGTGATGTGTTTGCCACCGCCCGCATCGCCGGTATTCAGGCCGCTAAACGCACCTGGGACCTCATCCCGCTCTGCCATCCGCTGATGCTTAGCAAAGTGGAGGTAAATTTGCAGGCGCAGCCGGAGCATAACCGCGTGCGTATCGAGTCCCTGTGCCGCTTAACCGGGAAAACCGGTGTGGAGATGGAGGCGTTAACGGCAGCCTCCGTGGCGGCGCTGACCATCTACGACATGTGTAAAGCGGTGCAGAAAGATATGGTGATTGGCCCGGTGCGTCTGCTGGCAAAAAGCGGCGGCAAATCCGGTGATTTTAAGGTGGAAATCCATGATTAAGGTGCTCTTTTTTGCCCAGGTCCGTGAGCTTATCAATACCGACAGCCTGACGCTGGACGGCTCTTTCGAAAACGTCGCCGCCCTGCGTGCGCATCTGGCGGCGCAAAGCGACCGCTGGGCGCTGGCGCTGGATGAAGGCAAACTGCTGGCCGCCGTGAATCAGACGCTGGTGGAGTTGACCCACCCGCTGGCTGATGGGGATGAAGTGGCCTTCTTCCCGCCGGTCACAGGGGGTTGAGATGACGGAAACCCGAATTCTGGTTGGCCATGAGCGTTTTAACGTGGGCACGGAATATGACTGGCTGGCCGGGCGCGACGAAGACGGCGCGGTCGTGACCTTTACCGGGAAAGTGCGTAATCATAATCTCGGCGACAGCGTAAAAGCGCTGACGCTGGAGCACTATCCGGGAATGACCGAAAAATCGCTGGCGGCCATTGTCGAAGAGGCGCGAGGCCGCTGGCCGCTGGGGCGCGTTACGGTTATCCATCGCATCGGCGAAATGTGGCCCGGCGAAGAAATTGTGTTTGTCGGCGTCACCAGCGCCCATCGCGGGAGTGCTTTTGCGGCGGGGGAGTTCATCATGGATTACCTCAAAACTAAAGCGCCGTTCTGGAAGCGTGAAGCGACGCCGGAAGGTGAGCGCTGGGTGGAATCGCGGGACAGCGACAAACAGGCTGCCAGCCGCTGGTAACAGGTTTACGTGGATGTGTTAGTCTTAACGTGTGTGTTTACTTAATCAGGAGTGAATCATGGACCGATTTCCGCGTTCCGATTCGATAGTTCAGCAGACCCGTAGCGGGCTGCAAACCTACATGGCTCAGGTATATGGCTGGATGACGGTTGGCCTGCTGCTTACCGCGTTTATCGCGTGGTATGCGGCAAACACGCCTGAACTGATGATGTTTATCTTCTCCAGCAAAATCACCTTCTTTGGGCTGATTATTGCGCAACTGGCGCTGGTATTCGTGCTCTCCGGGCTGGTGCACAAGCTCAGTTCGGGCATGGCGACCACGCTGTTTATGCTCTATTCGGCGCTGACCGGGCTGACGCTCTCCAGTATTTTCATCGTTTACACCTACTCCTCCATTGCCAGCACCTTTGTGGTGACCGGCGGGATGTTCGGTGTGATGAGCCTGTACGGTTACACCACCAAACGTGACCTGAGCGGCTTCGGCAACATGCTGTTTATGGGGCTGATAGGGATTGTGCTGGCGTCGCTGGTGAACCTGTGGTTGAAGAGTGACGCGCTGATGTGGGCGGTGACCTATATCGGGGTGGTGATCTTCGTGGGCTTAACCGCCTACGACACCCAGAAACTGAAAAACATCGGTGAACAAATTGATGTTCGCGACAGTTCAAACCTGCGCAAATACTCGATTCTGGGCGCACTGACGCTTTATCTGGACTTCATCAACCTGTTCCTGATGCTGCTGCGTATCTTCGGCAACCGTCGCTAGTGAGGGTGGCGCTGTCTGATGCCCTCACCCTGACCCTCTCCCACAGGGCTGAGGGTTCCCCACAAATTAATGCGAGCACTGAGCAATCCCCTCGCCCCTCCGGGGAGAGGGTTAGGGTGAGGGGAACATACGGCGGTGGTGGTCATTCCGTTCACTTTATGTTCCTTGCTACTCTGTAACGACATGACCGGTGAACGTGCCAGGGTGGCTCAGTCGCCACCACCCTGGCGACCCGGGCTCCCGGCGGTAAATCGCCGCTTCGCGGTGCCCTCGGCTTATTCCTTCCGGCTTATCGGGTACGGGCGGAGGCAACGTCCCTGTAAAGCCGCCCTCTCGGCGCATCCCTGCGCCTCGCCCCGGCCTGCAGGAAACGCCTCAGCGATTTACAGCCGGACCAGGGCATCGCTGACAGCCCTCAGTCATTTAGAAAGCAACTTTATTGCTTCTGCATAAAAAAATTACTGGGGATCCCTCAGCCCACAGGGAGAGGGAACAAACCCTAAAAACGGCAACGAAGTTGCCGTTTTGCTTTTATTTTGCCATCGCCTTCTCGTTTTTGGCGCGCAGCTTCTTCGCCCGACTCTCCAGCACCAGATAACAGATCGTTGCCAGCGCCAGCGGCAGGAAGTAGTAGATCATGCGGTACGCGAGCAGGGCAGCGATAATCGTCCCGTGAGACACATGCTCCCCTGCAAGCAGCGCGATAAACACCGCTTCCAGTACGCCGATCCCCGCTGGAATATGCACAATCACCCCGGCAATACTGCTTACCAGCAGCACGCCCAGCACGAAGAAGTAATTCACATCTTCGCCAATCAGCAGCCAGATAATGGCCCCCATCGCCATCCAGTTGGCGCTGGAAACCACCATTTGCAGGACGGCAAACTTCCATGACGGCAGCACCAGCTTCTGCCCTTTAATGGTCATATGACGACGTTTGGCAAAGGCGCAGGCCCAAAGGTAGGCGGCGATGATCAGCAGCAGTACGATGCCCAGAATGCGCAGGGTGGCCTCATCGATGTACCAGTGCGCAGGCAGCTGCACCACGCCAATGGTGAAGATCACCCCGCCGAGCAGGATATACCCCAGCCAGTTGGTGGTGATACTCAGCGAGAAAATACGCGTGATGGTGCCGCCCGGTAAGCCAAGGCGGGAGTACAGGCGATAGCGCATACCAATCCCGCCCACCCAGGTGCTCAGCGTCAGGTTAAAGGCGTAGCAGATGAATGACACCAGCATAACCTGCCGTTTGGCAAGCTTATGCCCGCAGTAGGCGCGTCCCAACAGGTCATAGCAGCCGTACATCAGGTAGCTCACAATCACCAGGCCAACCGCCCCCAGCAGGACTGTCCGGTTGTAGTTGCGAATAACCTTCCACACCTCTTCCCAGTCCACCTTTTGGGCATACACCACCAGCAGGACCGCGACGGCAATGAAGAACAGCCAGGTCAGGATTTTTTTCGCCAGCCGCCAGCGAGGATGAGATTTCGACATCAGGTTTTCCCTCCATCTTCCGCCTCTACGCGGTCCTGGGTTTCCATTTCGGGTTGCACTGGCGGATCCACCAGCGCCAGTTTCGGCGTATGCGCGGGCAGCCAGCCCACCATGGCCGGGAAGTGGCGCAGGAAGTGGAACACCACCACACCGATGCCAACGTTCCACCAGCTGCGTTTCGGCACCATGGACTCATCCACACGCACGCAGTCTTTATTGATCAGACCCTGAAGGTTATCGCGCAGGGTCTGATTAAACTGGCGATCGTGGATGATCAGGTTCGCTTCCAGATTGAGCGATAAGCTCAGCGGATCGAGGTTGCTTGAGCCAACGGTCGCCCAGTGGTCATCCATCACGGCCACTTTGCCGTGCAGCGGGCGGCGGCGATATTCATAGATTTGCACGCCGCTTTTGACCAGATAGCGATAGAGCAGACGCGCGCCCACCTTCACAATCGGCATATCGGGCTCACCCTGGACGATGAGCTTCACGCTCACGCCGCGTCGGGCCGCGTTGCGCATGGCGTGCAAAATCCGGTAACCGGGGAAGAAATAGGCGTTGGCGATAATCACCTCGCGCTTCGCGTTCGCCAGCATCTTCAGGTAGTGACGTTCGATATCGTCCCGGTGCTCCTCGTTATCCCGCCAGACGAACAGCGCCTGCGCCTCGCCGGGCTTGCGGTTCTCTTCCGGGCGATGGCGGCGTCGCCACCAGCGGCGTGCGGCCTCTTTGCCGGGTAAGTTTTCCAGCACGAACAGCTGGATGTCCTGAACCACCGGCCCTTCGATACGGATCGCGTAGTCCTGTTTCGCTTCGGGACCATAATCCGACATATGCTCGGCGGAGTAGTTAATGCCGCCAACGAAGGCCACCGTTTCGTCCACCACCACAATTTTGCGGTGCATTCGGCGGAACAGGTTGGTGCGCATCCCGAACAGACGCGGGCCGGGATCGTAATAGCGGAATACCACCCCTGCGGCGGTGAGCTCGTTAACAAATTCGTCGCTGAGATCCGGCGAACCATATCCGTCGAGCAGGACCTCGATTTTTATACCGCGACGAGCGGCTTGCAGCAGCGCGCTGTGCAACTGCCTGCCCACGTCGTCTTCAAACCAGATAAACGTTTCCAGAAAGACTTTCTGCTGTGCGTGGCTAATCGCCTCAAAGACTGCCGGATAAAAGTTATCGCCATTTTCCAGCAGCGTAATACGGTTACCTTCCTGCCATGTGCATTTCATAAGTGGATCTCCGCGCTGAGTGGGGCATGGTCGGAGAGATGTCGCCAGTTGAGTAAAGCCAGCGCAGTCGGGCTGCTGGCGTGGGCATTTTTTACGTAGATGCGGTCAAGGCGCAGCAGGGGGAAGCGCACCGGAAACGTCCGCGCGGGACGACCGCGTGAGCGGGTAAAAATCTCCTCCAGCCCCGCATTCACCTTCAGAGGATGGTTGGCCCGCTGTCGCCAGTCGTTAAAATCACCGGCCACTACCACGGGCTCGCCCTCCGGCAGCGCATTGGTCCAGTCTGCCAGCATCTGTAGCTGAGCCTGACGGTGGGCCTCACGCAGGCCAAGATGAACGCAGCCCACATGAATGGGAAAATCGAGCGCCGGTGGCGTGATGCGGCAGTATAACAACCCGCGTTTTTCGCTCTCGCCAACGGAGACGTCCCGGTTCTCATAATGCTCGATAGGAAAACGCGACAGCACTGCGTTACCGTGATGCCCCTCCGGGTAGACCGCATTGCGCCCGTAGGCGTAATCGCTCCACATGGTATCCGCCAGAAACTCGTAATGGGGCGTGTCGGGCCAGTTTTCGAAATGCATCGGGTGCACTTCGTGCGCGCCCATGACCTCCTGGAGGCAGACAATATCGGCGCTGACGGTGCGTACCGCGTCGCGCAGCTCCGGTAAAATGAAGCGGCGGTTAAATGCTGTGAAGCCCTTATGAATATTTATCGTCAGCACCTTAAGCGAGAAATGCTGCGTTCTTTTGCTCATAAACACCTTCCTGGGTGACTATCCCGATGAAAATAAAGTGTAGTAGGCGTCACAAAAAGATGCGGCGTTACGGAATTTTCCGTAAAGTGCGGTAGTCTGAATTAGCAGAGAAAAATCCTTCAGGAGAGAAGCCATGAAGTGGCAACAACGCGTTCGTGTCGCAACCGGTTTGAGTTGCTGGCAGATAATGTTGCATTTACTGGTCGTGGCCGTACTGGTGATGGGCTGGATGAGCGGCACGCTGGTGCGTGTCGGCTTAGGGTTATGCGTGGTTTACGGCGTGACCGTGCTGTCGATGCTGTTTTTACAGCGTCACCACGACGCGCGCTGGCGTGAAGTGGGTGATGTGCTCGAAGAGCTCACCACCACCTGGTATTTTGGTGCGGCAATGATCGTCCTGTGGCTGTTGTCACGCGTGCTGCAAAACAACCTGCTGCTGGCCCTGGCGGGTCTGGCTATCCTCGCAGGGCCTGCGGTGGTGTCGTTGCTCACCAAAGAGAAAAAGCTACGCGATGTTTCGTCTAAACATCGCATAGGCCACTGAGCCCGTTGTGGCCGCGATGACCAGTAGCGGCCACAAACTTCCCCACACAATATCCAGACTCGCATCCTTCAGATAGATTTGCTTGGTGATATCCGTGAAGTGACGAATCGGGTTTATCCATGTCAGATCCTGTAACCACACCGGCATGTTCTCCACTGGCGACACGTACCCTGAAAGCAAAATCGCCGGCATCATAAAGACAAACACCCCGATAAACGCCTGCTGCTGCGTTGAGCAGAGCGCGGAAATCAGCAGCCCAAACCCCACCAGCGACAGGCCGTAAATCACCATCGTGAAGTAAAACAGCACCAGCGATCCGGCAAACGGGATCTGGTACGCCCATATTCCCACCCCCAGCACGATGGTGGCCTGGAACGTCGCGACAATCAGTGCCGGCACCGCCTTGCCGACAAATATCTGCCAGGTAGCGAGCGGCGAGACCAGCAGCTGATCCAGCGTACCTTGCTCACGTTCGCGTGCCACGGACAGCGAGGTGACAATCATCACGCCAATAGTGGTGATCATGGCGATTAACGACGGCACCACAAACCACTTGTAGTCCAGATTCGGGTTGTACCAGTTGCGCACCACCAGCTCGCTGTTGTTGGGTTTGGGTTTGTCCGCCATCAGCTCCTGCTGGTAGTCCTTCACTACCTGCTGCAAATAGTTCGCCGCTATCTGGGCGCTGTTGGAGTTACGCCCGTCGAGGATCAGCTGCATCGGCGCGGTCTGGAAGGTGTCCAGATTGCGGGAGAAATCCGCCGGGAAGCGCACCAGCAATAATGCTTTCTGCGTGTCGATGGTGGGCTGGATCGCCTGCGGGCTTTGCAGCAGCAGGACATGGGTAAAGGCTTTGGCGCGGGCGAAACGCTGCGTCAGCTCGACGGAATGCTTGCCATTGTCTTCGTTGTAAATGGCGATGGTAGCGTTGGTGACCTCCAGCGTGGCGGCAAACGGAAACAGTACAACCTGAAGCAGCACCGGCAGCACCAGAATGGCGCGGGTCTGCGGCTCGCGCAGCAAGGATTGCAGCTCTTTGCGGATCAATGTCCATAAACGGTGAAACATCGCGTCGTCCTCCTGTCGGGTGGCGCTTGCGCTTACCCGACCTACAAAATCCGATGGCTAATCTAATCTTCTTTTCGTTTTCATCCACGTCAGCCCGATAAACATCACCGCCGACGCCAGCAAAAACAGGGTGTTGATAATCAGCACTACCGGGATGTTCCCCGCCAGAAACAGGCTTTGCAGGGTGCTCACAAAGTAGCGTGCCGGAATGATGTAGGTCACGGCACGGATCACCGCTGGCATACTGTCAATCTGGAAGATAAAGCCGGAGAGCATGATCGACGGCAGGAAGGCGGCATTAAGCGCCACCTGCGCGGCGTTAAACTGGTTGCGGGTGATGGTGGAGATCAGCAGCCCCATTCCCAGCGTGCTGAGTAAAAACAGGCTGGTAATAAAGAACAGCACCACCAGCGAACCGCGGTACGGCACGCCAAGAATAAATACCGAGACCAGCATACAGAGCAGCATCGCCAGCATGCCGAGGAAGTAGTAGGGGATCAGCTTGCAGAGCAAAAGCTCGACGCGCGTCACTTCGGTGGAGAGCAGCGCCTCCATGGTGCCGCGCTCCCATTCGCGGGCGATCACCAGCGAGGTGAGGATCGCGCCAATCACCGTCATGATGATAGTGACTGCACCCGGGATAATAAAATGCTGGCTGATGGCGGCGGGGTTAAACCAGTAGCGCGTCTGCACGTCAATCAGCGGTTCAAACTTCTCCCCCCGGTCTTCGGCGCGCTGCATCTGCCAGAGCTGCCAGATCCCCTCCGCATAGCCCTGCACGAAGTTGGCGGTGTTCGGTTCGCTGCCGTCGGTGATCACCTGAATTGGCGCATCGGCGCCCGGGCGTGCCATGTTGGCGGCGAAATCGACCGGGATGACGATCAGACCGCGAATTTTACCGGCCTGCATTTTCTGGATCAGTTCCTGCCGGTTGTCGCTGATGGTGGCATCGATGTAGGGCGAGCCGGTCATGGCGTGGGTGAAGTCCAGCGCCTCTTCGCTCTGCTGCTCCAGCAGGATCCCAACCCGCAGCTTGCTGGAATCGAGGTTAATTCCGTAGCCAAAAATAAACAGCAGCAGCAGGGGGATCACCACCGCAATCAGCCAGCTGCTGGGGTCACGCACAATCTGCCGCGTCTCTTTGACGCACAGGGCGCGCACCCGGCGCCAGGAGAGGGCGTTACTGCGCATGAGGATTCTCCTTATCCCAGTCGTGGATGAGGGTGATAAACGCCTGCTCCATGGTCGGGTCCGGCTGTGCGTCGTCGGCGGCCTGCGCTTTCAGGTCGTCCGGCGTGCCGTGGGCAATCAGCTTGCCGCGATAGACCAGCCCGATGCGGTCGCAGTACTCTGCCTCGTCCATAAAGTGGGTGGTGACCATCACGGTCACGCCTTTTTCCACCATGCTATTGATATGCAACCAGAATTCACGGCGGGTGAGGGGATCCACGCCTGACGTAGGTTCATCAAGAAAGAGGATGTCGGGCTCGTGCATCAACGAACAGGCCAGCGCCAGCCGCTGTTTGAAGCCAAGCGGCAGCGCGTCGGTAGCGTGTGAGGCGATATCGGTCAGGCCAAAGGCGTCGCACATGCGGCCGATCTTCTCGTTCTGCGCCCGTCCCCGCAGGCCGTAGACGCCGGAGAAAAATCGCAGATTTTGCTCCACCGTCAGGTTGCCGTAGAGCGAAAACTTCTGCGCCATATAGCCCAGATGCTGGCGCGCCTTGCCGGAGCTGACTTTGAGATCCATGTTCAGCACCAGCGCTTTGCCGGAGGTCGGTACCAGCAGGCCGCACATCATTTTAAAGGTGGTGGATTTCCCCGCACCGTTCGGCCCGAGCAGGCCAAATATCTCGCCGCGCTTCACGGCAAAATTGACGTTATCGGTGGCGGCGAAATCGCCAAATTTTTTGGTGAGCGATTTCGCTTCAATGACCGTTTCGCCCGGCGTGCCTTCCACCGTGTGCAGAATGGCGCCAAGCGGTGATTCTGAGGTTCCCGCCCCGCCCAGCAGATCGATAAACGCATCTTCAAAGCGCGGCGCGGTCTCTGTCATGTCGATTTCAGGCATCCCCTGCGCACGCCGGATATCGTCGGCGGTGGCCTCTTTTTTGAGGATCACGCGCACCGAACGGCCCTGAATCATCCCGTCGCTCACCTGGGGCAGCTTCAGCACCCGTTGCAGCAGCTTGCGGTTGGATTCCTGCGCGCTGTGTAGCAGAAAACTGCGCCCGGCCATGGTTTGCGTCAGCTCGGTGGGCTCGCCCTGATAGAGCAGTTCGCCTTCGTTCATCAGCAGCACGTCACGGCACTGCTCTGCTTCATCAAGGTAAGAGGTACTCCAGAGGATCAACATGCCGTCACCCGCCAGCTCGTGCACCATCTGCCACAGCTCGCGGCGGGAAATCGGGTCCACGCCGACGCCGGGTTCATCCAGCAACAGCACCTTCGGTTCGCCCACCAGCGTGCAGGCCAGCCCCAGCTTCTGCTTCATCCCGCCGGAAAGTTTGCCCGCCAGCCGATCGGTGAACGGGCCGAGGGAGGTAAACGCCAGCAGACGCTCGAAGGTTTTCTGCCGGGTTTCGCCGGTAACGCTGCGCAGATCGGCATACAGGTTGAGGTTTTCTATTACCGTCAGATCTTCATACAGACCAAACTTCTGCGGCATATAGCCGAGTATGCCGTGGAGCGCCGCGTCGTCTTTGATGGGATCGAGGCCAAGCACGCTGGCGCTGCCTTCATCCGGCTTCAGCAATCCCGCTAGCATCCGCATCAGCGTGGTTTTACCCGCGCCGTCCGGCCCCACCAGCCCGGTCACATAGCCTTTCTGAATCGTACAGTTCAGCGGCGCGACCGCCGGTTTAGCCATTCCCGGGAAGCGTTTGACCAGATTATTGAGCTGGATAACCGCATCATTCATGTTGTTCCCCGTCGTTTAAGGTCACGGTAACAGGCATGCCCTGACGCAGCGCGTCGTCCGCATCGGTGACGATGATGCGCAGGCGATACACCAGGTCGGTACGCAGATCCGGGGTTTCAACGGTTTTTGGCGTGAACTCGGCCGTTGGGGAGACGAAGCCCACTTTGCCGTGATACGGCTTGTCCGGGCGACCATCGGTGTAGAGCAGCAGTTCGCGGCCCGGCTGCATCTGGCCAAGATTCGGCTCATCAATGTAAGCGCGCACCCACACCGGACGGGTTAAGGAGAGCGTTAACACGGTGCTGCCCGCGCTGAGCATGCTGCCCGGCTCCACGGCGCGGGTCATCAGCGTACCGTCAGACGGGGCGATTAACGTGGTGTCGTGCAGATCCAGCTCCGCCTGGGCTAACTGCGCCTGCGCCTGCTCAAGGCTGGCCTTCGCCTGGGCAATGTCCTGCGCGCGGTTACCGGTGCGGTACTGGCTTAACTTATCCTGGGCAGATTTCAGCGTCGCCTGCGCCTGGTCGCGGGATGAGCGCGCATTTTCCAGGTCGTTGGCGGAAATAGTGCGGCTTTTCCATAAGCCTTGCTGACGGTTATAGAAATTCTGCGCATAGTCATAGGCGGCTTTTGCCTGCTTAACGGCAGCGGCCGCCTGGGCGATTTCTTCATCACGATAGCCCGCCAGCATCAGGTCGTACTGCGCCTGTGCGACGGCGACGCCCGCTTTTGCCTGCATCAACGCGTTTTCAAACGGGGCTTTGTCCAGCATCCCCAGCGTCTGCCCGGTTTTGATGGCATCGCCTTCGTCAACGCTCAGCGAGGCCAGCCGTCCGCCGACGCGGAAGCTCATGTTCACGGTGCGGATATCCACGTTGCCGTACAGCGTCAGGCCACGATCCTGCTGGCTCTGATACCACAGCCAGCCGCCTGTTCCCGCAGCAAGCAAGACAACAACCACCAGAATGATGGCGACAGGTTTTTTCATGACTTCTGGCTCCTTTGCGTTAAGCCTTGCAGGATCAGATCAACGTGACAGGTAATGACCTGGCTAATTTGCGCGGCTTTATCCTCATCGAATTGTGTCCAGCCCGTACGTAACAGGATGGTCTCACGCCCCAGACGGAAGGCGAGCACTTCGCCCAGCAGGGCGTGGGTATGCAAAATGGTGTCCGTATCGCTGGCGTCCCGTCCGGTATAGGCGGCGATCAGCCGGGTCAGATGGCTATGCATCGGGGCGATCACCTGATCGTGCACCAGCTGGTACGCGGCAGTGGGGGAGAGCTGCTCGCGGGAGATAAATTTGCTCAGGTTCAGCGTATCGTCGTGCGTCAGCAGGCGAATCATGTTGTGACAGGCGTTAAGGATCAGCTGGCGGATGGCAACCCGGTCCGGTTCTGTCTGGCTGAACAGCGCGGTGGCTTCTTCCACGTGTGGGCGAAAGCTGGTGCCGATAAAATCCGCGATCCACTGGGCGCAGGCGAGGTATAAATCCTCTTTTGAGCCAAAATAGTAGGTAATGGCCGCAATATTCTGCCCGGCCTGCGCGGCGATATCCCGCGTGGTGGCATGCAGACCATACTCGCCAAACTGCGCCAGCGCGGCGGCGATAAGCTGACTTTTCGCCTGTTCGCCTTTGGTTGTCGTTGGGGTTGTATTCATAGCAGCATTAAAAATTAATCAATCGATTGATTAAGATTATGCCTGATTTGCGCAAACGTCGAGTCATCGCCGGGGATATTTTATGCGCCACGTCACAAAAGCTGCTACACTCCGCTCCTTCGCGACATTGTGGTTTTTGTCCTTCTATTCGTTATATCTCCCTGAAAACTACACCTGTGATGGTCGGGGCGGTTCGGAGTTTTTATGTCTTTTGATTCCCTTGGTCTGAACCCGGAAATTCTGCGCGCCATCGCAGAGCAGGGCTACGTTGAGCCAACCCCTATTCAGCAGCAGGCTATCCCGGCCGTTTTGCAGGGCCGTGACCTGATGGCAAGCGCGCAGACCGGTACCGGTAAGACCGCGGGCTTTACCCTTCCGCTGTTGGAGCTGCTGGTAAAAAACCAGCCACACGCCAAAGGCCGTCGTCCGGTGCGTGCGCTGATCCTCACCCCAACCCGCGAGCTGGCGGCCCAGATTGGTGAGAACGTGCGTGAATACAGCCGCTATCTCAACATTCGTTCGCTGGTAGTTTTCGGCGGGGTAAGCATTAACCCGCAGATGATGAAGCTGCGCGGCGGCGTGGACGTGCTGGTGGCAACCCCGGGGCGTCTGCTGGATCTGGAACACCAGAACGCGGTGAAGCTCGATAACATCGAAATTCTGGTGCTGGACGAAGCCGACCGTATGCTGGACATGGGCTTCATCCACGATATTCGTCGCGTGCTGGCGAAGCTGCCGACGCGTCGTCAGAACCTGCTCTTCTCCGCGACCTTCTCCGACGAGATCAAGGCGCTGGCGGAAAAGCTGCTGCATAACCCGCTGGAAGTGGAAGTCGCGCGCCGCAACACCGCCTCCGAGCAGGTGACGCAGCACGTGCACTTTGTAGATAAGAAGCGCAAGCGGGAACTGCTCTCCCAGATGATCGGCCAGGGCAACTGGCAGCAGGTGCTGGTGTTTACCCGCACCAAGCACGGCGCCAATCACCTGGCGGAACAGCTGAATAAAGATGGCATCCGCAGCGCGGCCATTCACGGCAACAAGAGCCAGGGCGCGCGTACCCGCGCGCTGGCAGACTTCAAGTCCGGCGACATACGCGTGCTGGTGGCAACCGACATCGCCGCACGCGGTCTGGATATCGAAGAGCTGCCGCACGTGGTGAACTACGAGCTGCCAAACGTGCCGGAAGATTACGTTCACCGTATCGGCCGTACCGGACGCGCGGCGGCAACCGGGGAAGCGCTCTCTCTGGTTTGCGTGGATGAGCACAAGCTGCTGCGCGACATCGAACGCCTGCTGAAGAAAGAGATCCCGCGTATTGAAACCCCGGGCTATGAAGTTGACCCGTCAATCAAAGCCGAGCCAATTCAGAACGGTCGTCAGGGTGGCGGGCGCGGTCAGGGCGGCGGTGGTCGCGGTCAGCAGCCGCGTCGTGCCGAAGGCGGCGCGCCGAAATCTTCGGGCAAACCGCCGCGTCGTAATAACGACAGCAAACCGGCCGGTGAAAACCCATGGCGTAGCGGCGAAGGGAAACCGGCAGGCGAGGGGCAGCGCCGACGCCGCCCGCGTAAGCCTGCTAACCCGCAGTAATCTGGAAGCCCGGTCGTAAAGCCGGGCTTTTCTTTTTGCGGCAGCGGAGAGAAAGTGCCACAATAGTGGCTGTTTATACAGTATTTCAGGTTTCCGATGGCTTTAACCGCTGCGCTCAAGGCGCAAATTGGCGCATGGTATAAGGCGCTACAACAGCAGATCCCCGATTTTATTCCCCGAGCCCCGCAGCGGCAGATGATTGCCGACGTGGCAAAAACGCTCGCCGGGGACGACGGGCGACATCTGGCGATTGAAGCCCCGACCGGCGTCGGGAAAACCCTGTCGTATCTTATTCCCGGCATTGCCATCGCGCGGGAAGAAGATAAAACGCTGGTGGTCAGTACCGCTAACGTGGCCTTGCAGGATCAGATCTTCAGCAAAGATTTGCCGCTGCTGCGCAAAATTATCCCCGATTTACGGTTTACCGCCGCCTTTGGTCGCGGGCGCTACGTCTGTCCGCGCAATCTGGCGGCTCTGGCCAGCAGTGAACCCTCCCAACAGGATCTGCTCGCGTTTCTTGATGACGAGCTGACGCCAAACAACAAGGCGGAGCAGGAGCAGTGCGCAAAGCTGAAGGCCGATCTCGACGGCTACAAGTGGGACGGCCTGCGGGATCACACCAACCAGGCGATCGGCGACGACCTGTGGCGCAGGCTCAGCACCGATAAAGCAAGCTGCCTGAACCGTAACTGTCACTACTATCGCGAGTGCCCGTTCTTTGTCGCCCGGCGTGAGATTCAGGAAGCGGAGGTGGTTGTCGCCAACCACGCGCTGGTCATGGCTGCACTGGAGAGTGAAGCGGTCCTGCCGGAGCCCAAAAACCTGCTGCTGGTGCTCGATGAAGGCCATCATCTGCCCGACGTGGCGCGAGATGCGCTGGAGATGAGCGCGGAAATTACCGCCCCGTGGTTTCGCCTGCAACTGGATCTGTTCTGCAAACTGGTGGCAACCTGCATGGAGCAGTTCCGTCCGAAAACCACGCCGCCGCTGGCGGTTCCGGAGCGGTTGAGCGAGCACTGTGAAGAGGTGTACAGCCTCATCGCCTCGCTGAATAATATTCTTAACCTGTATCTCCCCGCCACCCAGGAGGCGGAACACCGCTTTGCGATGGGTGAGTTGCCGCAGGAAGTGATGGAGATTTGCCAGCAGTTGGCGAAGCACCTGGAAAAGCTGCGCGGGCTGGCGGAGATGTTCTTAAACGATCTCAGCGAGAAAACCGGTACTCACGACGTGGTGCGTTTGCACCGCATTCTGCTGCAAATGAATCGTGCGCTGGGGATGTTTGAAGCGCAGAGCAAACTCTGGCGGCTGGCTTCGATGGCGCAGGCGTCCGGCGCGCCGGTGACTAAGTGGGCCACCCGCGAAGTACGAGACGGGCAGGGACATCTCTTCTTCCACTGCGTGGGCATCCGCGTGGCCGATCAGCTGGAAAAGCTGATCTGGCGCAGCGTTCCGCACGTGGTAGTGACGTCAGCGACTCTGCGTTCCCTGAACAGCTTCTCAAGGTTGCAGGAGATGAGCGGCCTGAAAGAGAAAGCGGGCGACCGCTTTGTAGCCTTGGACTCGCCGTTCAACCACTGTGAGCAGGGAAAGCTGGTCATTCCGCGCATGAATTATGAGCCGCTTATCGATAACGAAGAGCAGCATATTGCGGAAATGGCGGCCTACTTCCGCGAGCAGGTTGAGAGTAAAAAATACCCCGGTATGCTGGTGCTGTTTGCCAGCGGTCGGGCGATGCAACGCTTCCTGGAGCACGTCACCGAGCTGCGCTTACTCCTGCTGGTGCAGGGCGATCAGCCGCGCTATCGGCTGGTGGAAACCCACCGTAAACGCATTGATAACGGCGAGCGCAGCGTGCTGGTGGGGTTACAGTCCTTTGCGGAAGGGCTTGATTTGAAAGGCGACTACCTGACGCAGGTGCATATCCATAAAATCGCCTTCCCGCCCATCGACAGCCCGGTGGTGATCACCGAAGGCGAATGGCTGAAAAGCCTTAACCGTTATCCGTTTGAAGTACAAAGCCTGCCTGCAGCGTCGTTTAACCTGATTCAGCAGGTCGGGCGCTTGATCCGTAGCCACGGCTGCTGGGGCGAGGTGGTGATTTATGACAAACGACTGCTCACCAAAAACTACGGCCAGCGGCTGCTGAATGCGCTGCCGATCTTCCCGATTGAGCAGCCGGACGTGCCGGAAGTAAAAAAACGCCCGACAAAACTGGCTGCCGGGCGTCGAAAAAGCTTCCGTGCTAAGGGGCGCGGTCCTACTGGTAAGTGAAGGTCACCTGGATCACGCTGCTGAACGTGCCGGCAGAGATGGGCATCGAGGTGGCGTAATAGCGTGCGGCCAGCGGGAACGTGGCCGTGTGATCTGTCGGGTTTATGGCAGCGTTAAAGGCGGCCTGCGGGGCAATCAGTATCTTGTCCTGACGATCTGCCAGCTCCAGTGCCAGCCCCTTTGCGCTACCGAGATTGGCAAATTTGGTGGGATGGGTGCTGTCGGCCTGACCGTAGAAAAAGGCGGTGGCAAGCGCCAGCGTGGCCGGGCAGTGCGACACCGAAAGGGAAAAGTCCTTCCACTCGCCGGTATCGCCCACGTCTTTAAAACTACCCGATGCCGCCTGGCCTAAGTCCACCGTCAGGTTGCGGCTGGCACTGTCAATGACGCACGTGTTGGCGTAAATGTTACCCGTCATCTGGATCTGTATATCATCGGCGTGGGCCTGGGCGATCAGCCCCAGCGCGAGAATCAATGCGGTTTTTTTCATGACGTTCACTTATAAGCGAGGGTGATGGTTGCCACAGTATTGGCTGGCCCGGGGGTGACTACATTGCTGACCTGCTCGTAGCGAACCTCAAACGGGATCACCAGCGTTTCGTTGGCTACGGCCTGATTTTGGGTACTTTCATAGGTACCGAAGGTGGCGAGATGGTCATCAAATAGCATTCTTACTCCGACGCCTGTAGCCATGCCGGTCTGCTGCGTGAGTTTGATCACCCCCTCAAATGCTGTGTCATATCCATTCGCGCTGGTGATTTTTAGCTCAGGCTGTACGGTTGTGTCACAGTTGACGGTGATATTAAATTTTTGAGCAGGGCTGGATAAAAAACCTACGCTGATGAAATCACTGACGGGAAAATCGCCCAAATTAACGGTGAGATTTTTCGGTAAAACGGAGCAGGTGACCTGATGAAGAATAACATTACCTGCATAGGCGATGTGGTTAGGGTTGCCGATCCCTTCATGGCCGAAAACGCCAATGCCAAATTCGGTTTGAGACTGCACCAGCGTACCGGATGTCACGGTGTCACTCGTTTTAACCAGCTCAAGCGTTATTTCAAAGCTAAAAGTCTGTGTTCCATCGGTAGAGACGTAGCCGACAGGCGTTCCACGTGAATCGCACTGCACGCCGCCAGCGCCGCTAATTCGCTGCCCGTGATCATTCATCAATGCTACGCCAATCCCCGGCACACCGGATTCGTATACCCCCCTGAGCCCTGGCATTTCCGCTCCGGTGCCGTAGTAGCAGGAGACAATCTCCAGGCCGCTGTCGGTACTCTGATCGCAATGCCCGGCAACATGAACGCTCTGCTCTGTACCCGGGATAGTTGCGCCAACTGCCAGCGTCGTCGGGACAGAAATGGATGCCACGTTGATCATTTTGGGGAGATCCGGCGTGGTGCAGGTCGCCTTCGCATGCGGCATGAATAACGCAGCGGTTCCCAGAATCAGTAAGAAAAAGCACTGTTTAATCATTTGCATAATGTTTTGCCTTTAGGGGAGATCAGTGACACTGCGCGGCAGCGTTAATGATGCTGGTTTTCGCTTTCTCATCCGTGAGCACATAGTCAGCGACGCAATGCTCGTTTGCCTCCTGTCCCCAGGAAACGCGGAGATGCCCTTGCTGTGGCAGACCCGAGAGATAGGTCTGGCCGTCATTCCCGACGATAAATTCGCTGTCCTTGTCCTCGGTGGTAACCGTTGCGCCGAACGGCAGCGGTTTACCGTTTTGCGTGAGCGTCATCAGGACGCGATTGCCCACGCGCGTCGTGAAGCTGGCGCGCACAATGGCTCCGCGGGTTGGCGTCACAATTTGTGCCGCATGGGTGACGTCGGCGTCCTCCGGCAGCGTTTCCGTATCCAGCGCAATAGTGTTGTGGCGATACGCGGTGACGAACGGTACGACGGTGTAGCCGCGGAAGTCGGTTTCAACGCCGGTCTGGTTAGTGATATGCGTGCCGTGCGTACCCGGGGCTTTCACGAGCGCAATGGTCTCACCGAGCGGCTGGCTTAGCGTGATGCCGTTTGCATGGGCAATCACGCCTCCCTGCAAGCCGACGTTCAGTGTTTGCTGATATTTATCCTGACTGATGCCACCGCTCACTTCACCGTATGTCGCTTTGTAGTCGGCGTTAACGCTGGTGGAGTTACCGCTGCCGGTGCTGCTCAGCCCCTCCTGGAGATTCCAGTTCAGGTTGTCTTCTTTCAGGGCCGTACCGTTCAGGCCGATGTTCTGCGTGGTGCCATCTTTCGTGTTGTTCAGGTTGTACGTGGCCCAGGTGTTATGCATCCAGCGATCCAGCGGAACCGAAACGCTCAGCGAGAACTGGTTGTCGTTCGTCACCGCATTACCGTCCAGATCGCTGTCGTGGGTGTTTTTATTCATGCTGTAGCTAAGGCTGTAGCTAACGCCGTGCCAGCTGTTGTTGTAGCTGACGCTCATGGAGGTCATGTCCTGATTCTGGCTCCAGTAGGTTTCCTTCACCATGCTCAGCGTGACCGATCCCCAGCCTTCTGGTAGCGTCTGGTCGATGGTGGCTTCGGTACGGGCGCGGCGCTGCTGTGGCGCAGACCAGTTGTCGGCGCGGGTATACGACTCCATGGTGTCGTCCAGGGTGTAAAACCCCTTGCTGTTGTAGCGATAGCCCGCAAGCGAAAAGTAGGTGCCTGAACCGGCGAAATCTTTGCTGTAGCGTACGCGCCACGATTTGCCTGTGCTGGACTGCTGTTTTTTCAGCAGGGCTCTGGCGCGAGTCACGTCAATGGAGAACGCCCCTAAATCGCCCATGTTTTTCCCGGCGCCTATCGCCTGCGACTGATAATGACTGCTCTGCTGCACGCCGCCGTAGGCCGTGAAGCCGTGGGGTAAACCATAGATGGCGCTCCCCTGAGCAAACGGGGTCTTTTCAACATCTTTGTCATAAGAACGATAACGCCCGGCAGTTACGCTGTAGCGCAGGTTTTTTTCACGCTGCAATACCGGAACGGAGGCAAACGGCACCACGAAATGACTTTCGCTGCCGTCAGTTTCTTTCACCGTGACCTGGAGGTCGCCGCTGCTGCCGGTGGGGTAGAGATCGTTAATTTCGAAGGCCCCCGGCGCGACCGTGTTCTGATAAATCACGTACCCGTTCTGGCGCACCATCACCAGCGCGTTGCTGTGGGCGGTGCCACGAATAATAGGCGCATAGCCTTTTTCGCTGTCGGGAAGCATGTCGTTATCGGATTTCAGCTCCACGCCGGTGTAAGGGACACTGTCAAAAACATCAGCAGGTGATGAGCTCTGGCCAACGGTGATATCGCTTTTCATCGCCACAATATCGCGTTGCGCATAGGTATAAACGGAGGTGAATTTCTGTTCCTCCTCATTGCCTGTGGTGCTGCGATTCCAGGTGGAATAGTTGCGAAGGCGCCATGCGCCAACGTTTAAACCCGGACGCAGGTTCACGTACTGGCTACTGCTATCCTCTTCACCCTGCTGGCGCGCATGGCTCTGGCTGGCGTTGACGCTGTAATTAAGCAAGCCCGCGTTGATCCCTTCGTCAAACTCTTTCGGGTCGATGTAACCGCGTGGCACCTGTCCGAGCGCCTTTTGCGGAATGCTTAGCAGCAGCTGCTGGTTGCGAACGTGAAAGATTGCAGATGAAGCAGGGATGACACCTAGATCGGCACACTGGCCTTTGGCCATTAGCTGAGGAAACTTTTGGGTCTTGATACCGAGGCTTTTTAATTCACCCATGCTAAAGCAAGGTTGTAACGTGTCGTTGCCCTGCGAATCTTTCTCAAGCGTAAAGGTCACGTTGCGGGTATCAATTTTATTATTATTGATAAACACCGCGACCTCATATTTCCCCGGTGCCTGGCCGGGACCTTTTTCATAGACGGACAGATCGGTTTTACCCTGCTGGGGATTATCAATATCCAGCAGGGCGGGGTTAAAATAATCATCAGCCATAACCTGCTGCGCAAAGGTGGCTATTGCCAGGCCACAGAGAATGACCAGCAATGAAGACATTCGGCAGGTGAACGGCTTTTTGTGGCTGTACATGATTATTTTATTACCGGAACAATTAATTAACGGATTTCGACCAGGAATGGCTGATGCTGCCGTAATCATTAATAATGGAATACGTCACGTTTGAGCCCCCGACATTACCCGGTATGGCAAAATGTGTTTCTGATTTCGGAACAGCCCAGGTCGCTTTTGTGACTTTCTGACCGTTAAGCGTGACGGTCTGGAAATTCATATAGAAAGGCGTAGGGTTATTCACCACCAGGTCGTTACCTTCGCGATGCCATTCAAGCTTATCCGCCACATCTTCTGGTCGGCCTTTTACCGCGGACGGGCGATACAGCAATTTAATGCGGGTATTAATGGCAATTTGCAGCGTATTTACTCCCTCAACGTGTTTTGAGGAAGGGATCGCTTTGATATTCAACCAGTACAGAGATTCCCTGTCTTCCGGTAAATTTCCGCCCGTGCGTACCACGCGCAGAACGTTATCTTCTTTTGCATCCAGACGGAAAAGCGGCGGGGTGATCAGGAATGGGGCTTTGGCCGGGTTTTTACCGCCAGAATCGACCCAGGACTGTACCAGATAATCCGTCGTATCCGGGTTTGATAGGCCAAGAGATGATTCCTTTTTATCTCCCTGATAGACCAGCCGGGTACCATTAATCACGACACCCGCATGTGCAGAGGCTGCTATCAGTAAAAGAGTGCTCAGTAAATAACCGTGGCGCATAAAGATTTCTCAATAAATAGAAGAGATATTAATGCCCGCAAAAGCATTAATATCTCAGGATTGATAAGATCAGTTATAAATAACGGTGAAAGTCGATACAGAGTTGGCAGGGCCTGCGGTAATGGCGGCCTGAGTTTGAATATAACGCGCACCGAATTCCAGGTCGTTAACTGCCGTGCCGGAGGCTAAAGGATATTGCTGCGAAGGCGTATACAGAGTGACAGGCTGCCCGGAAGCATCCATCAACTGAATCGCTACACCGGTTGCCGCATCGGTATCTGGCGTTAATGCCAGCGCGGCATTATTATCCGCATCCGGGGTACCACCGAAGTTAATCGCAGCCGAGGTCACTGTTTCCGGACAATTGGTTAACTTAATATCAAACTTCGTTGATGTGCTGGTAGAGCCTGCGCCGGTAAATACCGTTTTAGACACCTTACCCAACTGAACGTTTAATGGATTACTTAATCCATTCACGACCTGGCAAGCAGAATCGATAATTTCACCGGTGAAATTAATCTGGCCTTCACCGTTAGTTGCCGCAAATGCGGATGCAGAACATCCCACCGTTGCGGCGATAAAAAAACCTAATGCAACCTTGTTCATAGTTAATCCTGATGTGATTCTGGTAAAAGCGTTGCCTGGACGTTTTTACCGTTGACCCTTAATGATTTTTCGATGTTTATTTAATCAAAAAAAGGGTCGCTGCGGATCTTTTGTCCCAATCACAAATAATGTAAATAGTACTTGAGTTTAATTTTTTTATATGAAAACAGCAGGTTGATAATGATCACAAAACACTATCGGGTCTGTGTTCATCGGGCTATATTGTTAACAAGATAATGCAGTCAGGAGAAATGTCGTGGATTACCGCAAAATTATCAAAGAGGTAGGGCGTGGGAAAAACCACGCTCGCGATCTGGACCAGGAAACAGCCCGCGCGTTGTACACGCATATGCTGAATGGCGACGTGCCGGAACTGGAAATGGGCGGCATTTTGATTGCGCTGCGTATTAAAGGGGAAGGTGAGGCGGAAATGCGCGGTTTTTATGAGGCCATGCAGTCGCAGACCATGCGCTTAACCCCGCCCGTCACGAAGCCGATGCCAGTTGTGATCCCGACCTACAACGGCGCGCGTAAGCAGGCAAACCTCACGCCGCTGCTGGCTATTCTGTTGCAGAAACTCGGTTTCCCGGTAGTAGTGCATGGCGTGAGCGAAGATCCGACGCGCGTGCTGACAGAAACCATCCTGGCGTTGTTAGGTATTGAACCGACCCTCCATGCCGGTCAGGCACAGGCAAAGCTGGAGGGGAATCAGCCGGTCTATATCCCCGTTAGCGCGCTCTGCCCACCGCTGGAAAAGCAGCTGGACATGCGCTGGCGCATGGGCGTCCGTAACAGTGCTCACACCCTGGCGAAGCTGGCGACGCCGTTTGCCGAAGACGCCGCGCTGCGTCTTTCCAGCGTCTCCCATCCGGAATACGTGACGCGAGTCGGGCAATTCTTTGCCGAAATCGGTGGACGCGCGCTGCTGATGCACGGGACAGAAGGCGAGGTTTACGCCAACCCGCAGCGTTGTCCACAGCTGATGCTGATTGAGCCCGCCGGGACGCGGGTCGTTGTTGAACGTGGGGAAGAGAACAGAGATGCGATCCTGCCTGAGTCGAAAGATCCGCAGGTCACCGCGCGCTGGATTGTGCAGTGTCTGGCCGGGAAGGTGCCGGCTCCGCAGTCAATCAAGCTGCAAATGGCCTGCTGCCTGCTGGCTGCAGGGGAAGTCGAGTCCGTGGAAGCCGGGTTGCAGCGCGTGGCGCAGTCATTTTAAGCAAAAAAAAGCCCGTCCAGTGGCGGACGGGCAAACAAGGGTAACAACAACAGGGTCAATGAGGGTTGGAGCAACTCACCAGAGGGTATGGCGAGGGTGGAGCATAATTTGTTCGATTACTTGTAGATAACCGCAGTACCGCTCAGTTTGTTATTACCGTTAGTGGAAGTGATGGTGTATCCACTTGCGCCCGCGGCGGCAGCTTTTTCAGCCAGTTTTGCTTCCAGACCGTCCAGCGTGGTCGCGCCTTCAGCACTCACCACACCGATTTTGTTCAGATCCTGTGCCTGAGTAGAGGAGACTGGCTCTACAGCGAAAGCGCCGAAAGACAGAGCGGACAGGGCAACAGCGGCAACAGCATATTTGATGGTTTTCATAGGTCAATTCTCGCAGGTTATTCTGTTAAGGGGACGATGTTCCGTCGATGTGATAAGTATCACGCTTTTTAGCGGAAGATAAAATCGAAGAGAATTGACGTGGTTGGTCAAAAAAATTGAATGACAAATAACTTATTGATTATTAATAAAATCAGAAGCGCAATTGACACTTCTTGCGGATACGCTTTACAGACACAATCAGAAGGGCACGTTTTGCTACGCGCTTCGCTGAAAGTCGTGAGCGTAAAGTAAACTGTTGGTGCGGTTAACTACGGTAAAGGAAAGTCAACGTAACTGGCTGTCTTTCGATCCTCTACGATTATATCCTGAATGTGAAGCATTTTTTGAATCTTTCTCCTGCTGACAGGTGATGCAAAGCCGTACCCCGGGAATGGCTTTACGTCGTGCCTCAGGAATGGGATCCCCGCACTCTTCGCATTCCGTCAAACTTTCGCCGCGCGGAATTTCACCGCGAGCACGCGCAACCGCATCTTCAATGGTACTGTTGATCTGTTCGTTAACGGCGTCGTCATTCGCCCAGCCGGAAGCCATGATGTTCTCCTGAAAGGGTCAAGTCATGCATTTTAATATGGGGTGAAAAAACGCACAGTCAAGGCGCAGGCAGAGAGAACTGCATCTGCCGGGCAGATGCAGTTTGGAAGGCGGTAAGTTATTTATAGATAGTCGCTGTACCGTACATATGGTTATCGCCACCGGCGGCGTTCACCACGAAGCCTTTAGCGCCTTCCTGACGGGCTTTTTCGGCCAGCTTGTCCTGAAGGTCATCAAGGTTGCTTGCCCGGCTGACAGAGACCGTCCCAGCCGCGCGTAGCTGGCTGGTGTCGGTACTGTCGGTCAGAGGTTGAACGGACAAGGCAGAGAATGATGCGCCTGCCAGCGCACCCGCAATAATAAAGGTCAGATACTTTTTCATAATCACATCCTCAGGGGAAACAACAGGTGATTCCTGTTAAGTTTAGAAGCCTGATGCGTGTGATTTAGCGCAAAAATTTGATGATGATCTGCTTATTTTTTGAACGATAAATTCTGACAATTTGTTGACAGATCATAGACATACAGGTCGCTGATTTTTGTCGTTTTTTTGTGCGACTCAGACAGATATTTACCCCCGCGCCGTCACAGGGTATCTTACGCGGCTGTTTAAAGGAGAATGCCATGACTTCCCACAAGCCGGGATTGCACCCGCGTAACCGCCACCGTAGCCGCTACGATATGAAAGCCCTGTGTCTGAGCTGCCCTGAATTGCAGGGTTTTATCGTTCAGACACCAGCCGGTGAACCGTCGGTAAACTTTGCCGATCCGCTGGCGGTTAAAACGCTGAACAAAGCGCTGCTGGCCCATTTTTATGGTGTGACGCACTGGGACATCCCTGATGGCTTTCTCTGCCCGCCGGTCCCGGGCCGTGCGGATTACGTCCATCATCTTGCCGATCTGCTGGCGGATGACCACGATGGCGTAGTGCCGAAACAGGCTACCGTCCTTGATATCGGTACGGGCGCGAACCTGATCTACCCCCTGATAGGCGCACATGAGTACCAGTGGCGATTTACCGGCAGCGAGATCGGTGATGAGGCCTTCGCCAGCGCGCAGGCCATTATCAACGCTAACCCGGGGTTAAGCCGGGCCGTTCGTCTGCGTCGTCAGAAGGATGCCGCTGCTATTTTCAACGGCATAATTCATAAGAACGAACAATATGATGCCACCCTGTGCAACCCGCCATTCCACGACTCCGCCGCGTCTGCGCGTGCGGGAAGTGAACGCAAGCGGCGTAACCTGGGCCAGGCCGAAGATGGCGCGCTGAACTTTGGCGGCCAGCAGCAGGAGCTGTGGTGCGAGGGCGGGGAAGTAGCCTTTATTCTGCGCATGATTGCCGAGAGTAAAGGCTTCGGTCGTCAGGTGAAATGGTTTACCACGCTGGTCTCTCGTGGCGATAACCTGCCGCCGCTTTACCGCGCGCTGACCGAAGCCGGCGCGGTGAAGGTGGTCAAAAAAGAGATGGCGCAGGGTCAGAAGCAGAGCCGCTTTATTGCCTGGTCCTTTATGGACGATAACAAACGTCGCAAATAGCACCCCATCGTTGGCCGGGTAAGGCGAAGCCGCCACCCGGCTCGGTTACAGCGTCGGCTCCTGCGGAGGGAGCGGCGAAGCGGGCGGCGACAATACCTGATACGTCTGCACCGGCGCTCTCACGTTCGCCAGATCGAAGTGTTTTTTCACCATGCTGTCGAGAGCAAAGCGCACCGTCCACTGTTTCAGCGGCTGGGTGGTGAACGACACGCGCAGGGTAAAGGCAGTGTTCGTCAGCCCGACGATGCCCGCAAACGACGGCTCACCAATTACCAGCCCGCGAATATCCTCCATCTCCATCAGTTCGCTCACCGCATCCCGCAGCGCCTGTTTCGCCTTATCTGCATCTTCGTGACGATCGACATCATAATTCGCCACCACCGAACCAATGCCGCGCACAAAGTTGGCAAAGGTGGTGATCGATGACCACGGAATAATGTGGTACGCCCCGGTATCCTGACGTACGCCGACGGAGCGAATGGACATCCTCTCCACCGTGCCGGTGAGCGGTCCAATGGTCACCAGATCCCCGGTGTTCATCCCGTTCTCAAACTGGATAAAAATGCCGGTGATAATATCCTTCACCAGCGTCTGCGAACCAAAGGAGATCGCCAGTCCCAGGGCACCGGCACCCGCCAGCAGTGGGGCGATATTTACGCCGATTTCCGACAACACAATCATGATGGTAATGGTGCTAATGATCACCGCCAGCGCGTTGCGGAACAGCGTCAGCAGTGTGCGGGCGCGGGCGCTTGGCAGGGGCCTGCCGTGGACATCCGACACCAGACGGTTTTCGATAAGGCTTGCCAGCAGCGTCCAGCCGACGGCGGAGAAGAACAGGATCAGCGCGATACGAATAAGAATATCGACGGTCTTTTCTCCCGCACCGTTATGCAGCCAGTTCCAGAAATCAAACAGTCCCCACGCATTCAGCAGCAGCATAATTGCCACGCAGACCGTCAAAATACGCGCCACCTTCAGCGACACCGATGTCCAGCCATTTACCCGTTTTTGCAGCTCGGGGTAATTACGCTGAACCTGCGGCGACAGGGTGATCGTCTTCGACAGCCAGCGGGAGAGCAGGCCAGAAACAAAGGCCGCGATGCCGATAATCGCCAGGCTTTTGAATGTCGCCCCCATCATAAATTTCAGGCTGTTGCCCGGATCGAACAGCGAGAAGAAACACAGCACAATAAAATAGGCGCTGGCCAGCCAATGCCACACCAGCGCAAAGGCGCGAATAAAGAGGCTGAAAAAGGAGAGGGAGCGATCGGCCAGGTGAAGCAGACTGTCGGTGATCGCTTTTTTATTGTGGAAGATGAGGTACAGCGCCCAGACGGTAATACAGAGCATGATCAGCACGTTCGCCAGGGCCCCGAACTGCACGTTAACCTGGTTGGAAATAATCGGGACGGCGACCAGCAGGCCATAGCCGATCAACCCGCTCAGCACGCTGAGCCGAACCGCCCAGTATTTGGCGCTCCGATCCGAAATGGCGAACGGGCGAAGTTCCGGCACGCGCGGACAGAATATTAACCGCAGGAGCGCCTTAAAGAACTCGATCAGGGCAAAGGCGTTCAGGAACAGCCCCTGCTGAAAGGCGATGGTTTTGTTCCCGGTATTAAGACGGTCGGCCAGCATCTGGCCGACAAACAGCGTCAGCGCCAGCAGCAGCAAATCGATGATAAAGGCCCCGGTAATCATTGCCGGAAGATGCAGCCAGCTGCTTTTATGTTGATTCTTTTTACGTCCCCAGTGGCCCATCTTCCGGTAAAGCGGCCAGACAGACAGGCGCAACAGCCAGTAAAAAATGAATACCGCGGCGGCCAGAATAGAAAACTGGGTCGCGGCTGCAGAAAAGGTGTGGGGATTAAAAGGCTTATGCGAGGTGCCAACAAGGTTGCGATAGAGCTGGGCAAAACGCGACGACAGGGCTTCCCCGTAGCGGCGACTGATATCGGTGACGTTTTCCAGTACCGTCTTTTCGTCTTCGACTTCCGGCGGCGCGATAGTCGGAACCGGATCCTGAGGCGGTGTGGCGGCCACTTTCCTCAGCTGATCGATAAGCTCCTGCCGGGACGTGTCGTTCTCAAGCACGTCGGCAAGTGCGCTGTAAGCGGCTTTTTTCTTTTCAGCGTCGGGTTCTGGCGGCGCATTTTGCTGGGTGGCGGTGGCTCCGGTGGTGACGCCGGGAATGGTTACAGCAAGTGATGGCGCGCTAAACAGGGTAAACAGTAGCAACAGGATCCACGGCACGGCGTCCTCCGACAAAAATATCGTGCAAAATGATAAGTATAGAGCGCGCGGAGCGGAGGGGAGTTTTTGGGAACAATCCGGCCTAAAAAAGCCGGGCATGCCCGGCTCTGTGTATGGCTATCAGGAGACGTGTTGCAGGAACTCCTGGAGGCGTTGGCTAGGTGGGTTCGCAATCAGCGCCTGCGGATTACCGTCTTCCGCGATGCGGCCCTTATCAATGAAGATCAGACGGGACGCCACTTTTTCGGCAAAGCCGATTTCGTGGGTAACGATCACCATCGTCATGCCTTCTTCTGCCAGATCCTGCATCACTTTCAGCACCTCGTGACGCAGCTCCGGGTCGAGTGCGGACGTTGGCTCATCAAACAGCATCATCTTTGGCTTCACCGCCAGCGCACGGGCAATGGCCACGCGCTGCTGCTGGCCACCGGACAGCTCGGAAGGATAGTGGTGGGCACGCTCCGCCAGACCCACTTTCGCCAGCAGATCTTTTGCCAGCGTTTCTGCCGCCGCTTTGCTGGCCCCACGCACGCGCAAAGGACCGAACATCACGTTTTCCAGCGCCGTCAGGTGCGGGAACAGGTAGAACTGCTGGAACACCATGCCCGCTTCCTGGCGGATCAGGCGCTCGTCCACTTTCGGATCGTTCACCTTCAGACCATCGACGATCAAATCGCCGCTGGTGATCTCCTCGAGCTTGTTAATACAGCGCAGCAGGGTGGATTTTCCGGAACCCGACGGCCCGATGATCACCACCACTTCACCCTGCCTGATGTTCAAATCGATATTGTGCAGCACCTGGGTTGGACCAAAGTGCTTGGAAACATTTTTAAATTCAATCACAGGATTTTCATCCTTCTTTCAAGACGACGCAGAACAAAGCTCAGGACAAGCGTGATAATCAGGTAGACAACGGCGACCGCACTCCAGATTTCCAGGGCGCGGAAGTTACCCGCGATGATCTCCTGGCCCTGACGGGTCAGCTCGGCCACCCCGATAACAATAAACAGAGAGGTGTCTTTAATGCTGATGATCCACTGGTTGCCCAGCGGCGGCAGCATGCGGCGCAGCGCCAGCGGCAGGATCACGTGACGGATCGTTTCGCGACGGGAAAGACCTAACGCCAGACCGGCTTCGCTGAAGCCTTTATGAATCGACAGCACCGCACCGCGGGTGATTTCCGCAATGTAGGCGCCGGAGTTAATCATAATGGTGACGACAGCTGCGCTGAACGGGTCAATGCGCAGATCGTTGAAGGCCATCGGCAGGGCGAAGTAGATAAACATGACCTGCACCACAATGGGGGTGCCGCGGATCACTTCGATGAAAACCAGTGCGATGTGGTTTGCAATCCAGCCGCCGTAGGTGCGGGCGAAACCGGCCACCAGACCGATAATTAACCCGCCAACCAGACCGAGGACCGAAATCCACAAGGTCATTTTAGCGCCTTCAAGCAAGAGAGGAATGGCAGGCCAGATGGCGCTCCAGTCAAACTGCATGATGTATTCCTGTATACCGTGGTGAAAAACGAAAAACGTAGGCCCGGTAAGCGGTAGCGCCACCGGGCGTTACAAACCTGAAGTCAGGTGAAATTATTTAGGCTCGGTACCGAACCATTTTTTGTAGATTTCGTTATAGGTGCCGTTCTCTTTCAGGGTTTTCAGCGCGCCGTTAACTTTATTACGCAGGTCGTCGCTGCCTTTCGGGAACGCAATACCGTACTGCTGAGCTTCCAGAGAATCACCTACCGCTTTGAACTTGCCGTTACCGGCGGTTTTGATGAAGTAAAGGATGTTAGGCGTGTCGTGCAGCACCGCGTCTGCGCGGTTGGTGCCCAGTTCCATGTAAGCGTTGTCGATGTTCGGGAACTGACGCAGGTCTTTGGTTTTGATATTGGCTTTCGCGTAATCAACGGAACCGGTGCCGCTCTTCACGGCGACCACTTTACCGTCGAGATCTTTCACGCTTTTCACGTCGTTGTTATCCGCTTTCACCATCACCAGCAGGCCGCTTTTGTAGTAGCCGTCAGAGAAATCGATCGCTTTTTTACGTTCTTCGGTAATGGTGATGCCCGCCAGCGCCAGGTCAACGTTTTTGGTTTGCAGTGCCGGGATAATGCCGCTGAAATCCATTGGCTTCAGGGTGTAATCCAGTTTGAGTTCTTTTGCGACAGCGGCCCACAGATCAACGTCAAAACCAACGTATTTATCACCCTGTTTGAATTCAAACGGTACGAACGCCGTGTCAGTCGCCACAACCAGTTTGTCGGCAGCCTGCGAGGACACCGCAAACGCCAGGGTAAGTGCAGCCAGTGAAACTTTTAATACAGACTTCATAGCATTTCCTTTTATATCCACGGGGCGATCCCCTGCGAGAACCTCAGGCACAATGAAAAAATCGTGCCAGTTTTACAAGCTGTTGTTTTGCATAGGGGATAATGTCACGCATTGCACAAAAAGCGTGGCAATTCTGTCAGGTTGCACCAGAATGGAGCACCGTTTTGGTGCGCTTCGTTAAGGTCTTCTGACAGGGGGATATTTAGCGCAGAATCTGACGAAAAAACAATCTTCCGTTAACGGTTGTGTGAGGTGATTATTACATTTTATTCACTTTTGCGGCCGTTGCGGACAAAAGTGTGCACCATAAATGTGCAAAACCCCCGCCAGGGGCGAGGGTTATCCAGACAATCCGCAGGGATTATTCGATGTTTGACTCAATGAACCACAGGAACTGATCCAGGTCGCGTGACGCGGCAGTGAAGATATCAGCGGTGTCTTCATCTTTTGCTTCGCCAATCGCTTTACGAACATCGTTCGCGACAATCGCATAACGGTCCGCCAGCTCTTTCAGGTGATCCTGAACGGTATGGATATCCAGCGGATAGCTTTTCAGTGGCGTTTTGCTGTTGATCACCTGCGTGGTACCCAGAGCCACACCGCCCAGCTGTACGGCGCGTTCGGCCATGGTATCCAGATGAGTCACCAGTGCTGTGCGGAAGCCATCCAGCATTTCATGAACGGCAATAAAGTTTGCACCGCGCATATTCCAGTGGGCCTGTTTGGTGATCAGCGAAAGATCGATGAACTGGACCACCTGGCGATTCAGCAGCTCAATGGTCGCTTTTTTATCGCTATCCGATACATCGTTACGGGTATAAAGCAGATTAGACGCTTTCGTTTTCACCAGTTTAGCGGTACTCATAATCTCATATCCTCTTGATGTTTGTGTCCCAGGTAATTACGGGATTAAGTATAGCACCGGATTTTTTCTCTGCGGTTTGGCGCTGCCTATCGGTTTAATAGCGAAAGGATGGTTGAAGTTTTAACTTAATGATTTTAAAGTTTTTTATATAAATTGATGCAGATCAATCTTAATTCGTTAAGTGACAAGGCGGGCAGGTGAAATATTTTGGCAATATAAGAGAGTTTGTAAGAAATTATTTGAAGGGCTGACGAGACCTATATTCTGCATGGCCGGTAAGCCATGCAGAATTTAAGGGCTAGTTGAGGTCAATCTTATGTACTTTTGGTTCCGGGCGCATGGTCAATGTAGAGCCCATTGACGCCGCGATAATGGAACAGAGCGCCAGCGTCTGCACCAGTGTCAGGGTTTCGCCGAGGAACATCATTCCAGAGATGGCAGCCAGCGCGGGCTCCATGCTCATGAGCGTACCAAAAATACGCGTAGGCAGACGCGTCAGGGCGATCATCTCCAGAGAGTAGGGCAGCGCCGTGGAAAGAATGGCGACCGCCAGCCCAACCGGCAGGATTGACCACTGCCATATTGAGTCCGTTGCTTGTGCCATGCCGATCGGGACAAAGATAACCGCGGCAATCAGCGAGCCTAAGGCGACCGTCGCGGGGCCGTGCTCTTCGCCCGCACGCTGACCAGTGAGAATATACACCGCCCAGCACGCCCCTGCGCCCAGCGCCAGAGCGGCCCCTGTCAAATCGATTTGTGAAACGCTTTGGCCGAGCGGCAGAAGGAACCATAGCCCCAGCACGGCCAGTATGACCCAGATAAAGTCTACCGGGCGACGAGAAGAAAAGAGGGCAACCGCCAGCGGGCCGGTAAATTCAAGCGCGACCGCGATCCCCAGCGGGATAGTCTGAATAGAGAGGTAGAACATGTAGTTCATCCCTCCCAGCGCCAGCCCATAAAAAAGCAGAGGCAGTCGCTGCTCCTTTTTAAACCGTAGCCGCCAGGGTTTAAAGACAACCACGAGGATCAGGGTGCCTAATGCGATACGCAGCGCCGTGACGCCGGGCGCACCAATCAGCGGAAACAGCGATTTTGCCAGCGACGCGCCGCTTTGTATGGACATCATCGCGATAAGTATGACTGCCACCGGCATCCAGACCGACGATTTACGAGGTAAACCTGGCATCCTTTCTCCTGTCAATTTTTGTCAAAAGAGGTAAAAGTCGCAGTGTAATGGAAATAACCTGCAACGGTTGAGCTACTGTTGAAAAAAATCCAGGGAAAATCCGTAAAATGAGAAAACGTTGCTGATTTTATCGCCTGAAAGATTAGGAATAATCTGGATGAACTAAATGGCGATGACGCGCACTATTAGCATTAACAGGTGAAAATCTGGAGTTATTTGAACGAGATAGCTGGTGCTGGAAATGTTCTGTTACAGGAAAGGTCGCATTAGACATCGTGAATGACAAAGAGTTTCACAGATTTTTTTGATATATTTAAAACTTACGGACTTACTTGAAGCACATTTGAGGTGGTTATGAAAAAAATTGCATGTCTTTCAGCACTGGCAGCTGTTCTGGCTGTTTCCGCAGGTACCGCTGTAGCGGCAACTTCAACTGTAACTGGTGGTTACGCTCAGAGCGATATGCAGGGCGTGATGAACAAAACCAACGGTTTCAACCTGAAGTACCGTTACGAGCAAGACAACAACCCGCTGGGTGTGATCGGTTCTTTCACTTACACCGAGAAAGATCGTACTGAAAATGGCTCTTACAATAAAGGTCAGTACTACGGCATCACCGCGGGTCCTGCTTACCGCCTGAATGACTGGGCAAGCATCTACGGTGTTGTAGGTGTTGGCTACGGTAAATTCCAGCAGACCGAAAACCAGGGTCTGAACCGTACTGCAAGCAACAGCGACTACGGTTTCTCCTATGGCGCAGGTATGCAGTTCAACCCAATCGAAAACGTTGCTCTGGACTTCTCCTATGAGCAGAGCCGTATCCGCAACGTTGACGTTGGCACCTGGATCGCGGGCGTAGGTTACCGCTTCTAATCACTTCGGTGAGCCAGTAAAAAATCCGCCCAATGTGGCGGATTTTTTTTGTTTGTACCCTCTCCCCGTGGGAGAGGGCCAGGGTGAGGGCATCAGCCTGCACGAGACGGCAGAGATCACTTACTCTTAATATCGAAAATATCCGTCCCCAGATGGTTATAGTCAACTTTCTGTAACCTGAAGTTGGTAATGTAAACTGGTGGGCCCTTCTTCCCGGAGATAAACGGGTAATCATTTTTTATCTCTTTCGCCTTAATCCCCGTCCACTGTGAGAAGAATTTCAGGAAATCGTTCGCGGAACGGCGCGCTTTGATGATGCGATGCGTTTTATCATCACTCGACAGCACCATAAACGGTACCTGGAAGTTCTGCTGAAACTTGTCATCGTGAGCCAGATACTGCACTTCTTTACCGCGCTCCTTAAACGCCAGACCGTGGTCAGAGAAATAGACCATCGAGAAGCTATCGCCGCTGTTGCGCAGCTGCGCGTACAGCTTGCTGAGCAGATCGTCGGTTTGCGTCATGGTGTACAGATAACACGAGGTCTCTTTGGATTGCACAAACTCCGCATATTTTCCCCCGGTACGATCGCATGCCTGCGGGTGTGACCCCATCAGGTGCAGGACGATCAGCTGCGGCTGGGTGCGCTGAGTGGCAAAGACCTGCGCGGTCATTTTTAGCAACGCTTCATCTTTTGTGTTTTTATCGGCTTCGAAATCACCGCTTTTCAGGAACTGTACCTCGTCGGCACGCTTCGCGATGCTGGCAATGGCGGTATCATACTCGCCGATCTGCCCCTGGTTGGAGAACCACCACGTCTGAAAACCTGCCCGGTTGGCCAGGGTGACAAAATTATCCTGAAACTGCGGTTTTCCATCCACGACACGGTTGAGCGTCAGACCGAGAGATTTCTGCGTCGAACCGCTGGCCGCCACGTAATCGGTAAACAGCGTACCGTTAACGGAGCTGGCAAACGGCGTGTTATCCCAGTGACCGCCAAACGCGCCGAGCGCATCGCGACGCGCGCTTTCACCGATCACCACCACATAGGTGTGATACTTCGGTTTCACCACCAGCACGTTCCAGGTATCTTTCATGGTGGAAAGCTCGGCCATACGCGCCTGCTCGTCGAGCACTTCCTCGTTATTCACTACCACGTCTTTAACGAAGCGAAACACCGGATACCCGGTATCTTTAAGCTTAAACACGCCGCCCCAGGCCAGATTTTGTACCGGCGCAACAAAAAGCGTCACTACGCTAAAGGCCAGGCACAGGCTTTCAATTTTACCCCATGTTTTTTTCCCGACCTGCTTACGGCGAACCGCAATCACGCCGAGAGCAAAAATGAAAAGGCCAACCACGTAGTTGTACCACGGGAAGATCGTCAGGATCTCTGTAGACTCTTCCATATTGGTGGAGTGGAGCGCCAGCAGGGTATTAAAGTTCGGCGCGCCATAGGCCTGGCCGAACGGGAAATAGGCGGCAGCCACCAGAGAACAGATCCCGATAAGCACTTTCTGCATGCGCGGTGCGCTTCGCCATAGCAGGTGAAGAATGCAGGTGAACCCGACGGCATAAAGCAGGCTAAAGGGGTAGCCAAGAGCAAAGTTAATCAACAGCGATTGCAAAAAATAGAATCCCGTCCACGGGCTTAGGGCCCGGCTGCGGGTAACAAGTGTATCAATCAGGGTTACGTTCATAGATCACTATCACGAAAACGCCATGTGCTCACCCTGGCGTCAAGGGTCAAAGCCTGCCGGACAGTGCGTGGAAAGGGAATGGAGGTCCGCTTCAGCGAGCCGCAAATTGTGCAGGGCTGCAAGAAGATAGTGCGAGCGTGAATCAAGGTCAACAGTTGCTAAACAGATGTTTTGCGAAGGGGGCTGCAAATCCGCAAAAATAATCAGGAAAAAGCGAGTTTACAACGAAAGTGTGACTGGAAAATGAAGCGGCGTGCCGCGACGCCGCTTAGTGAGAAGATTTGTCGTCCTGATGCGGTTTGGCGTTAAACATATCGCACAGCATGTTCAACAGCATTAGACGCACTTTAAAAGGAGAGTGGGTAAACACGTTCATACACCTCTTGAATTCATTCATAAGACCTCCTGATTCATGATCCCTTCGATCCGTGAAGGGTGACTGCATTACATACAGATATAGCACAGGCTATATTGTATAGCTATGGCTAATTCGTTAATTTTTTGTGCTTGTAGAGCTATGGTTTACAATGTGCGCTCCGTTACAGGGCGCTGGAAGCGTCAACCCATTGAGGAAGCACAATGAACCGTCGCGCAGGTAAGCCAACAACAAAAAAAACGACGCAACTGGTGAACGTTGAAGAACATGTGGAAGGCTTCCGCCAGGTGCGTGAGGCGCACCGCCGGGAGCTGATTGATGATTATGTCGAACTGATCTCCGATCTGATTCGTGAAGTTGGAGAAGCGCGCCAGGTGGATATGGCCGCACGCCTGGGGGTGTCGCAGCCAACCGTTGCCAAAATGTTAAAACGTCTGGCGTCGGTCGGGCTGATCGAGATGATCCCCTGGCGCGGGGTGTTTCTCACCGCTGAAGGCGAAAAGCTGGCGCAGGAGAGCCGCGAGCGCCATCAGATCGTCGAGAATTTTTTACTGGTGCTGGGCGTCAGCCCGGAAATTGCCCGTCGGGATGCCGAAGGTATGGAACACCACGTCAGCGAAGAGACGCTGGTGAAGTTCCGCGAATTTACGCTCAAATATGGCCCCGCCGCTGAATGAACCTCCCCGGCTTGCAGGCCCTGAAACGCGATCGTTTTTTCCATCTTTTACTTATCACTGGCGTTGGGCTCAGCGTCTTTGTGCCCTTCACGCCGCACACCTGGCCGGCGGCCATAGACTGGCGCACCATTATTACCCTGAGCGGTTTGATGATGCTCACCAAAGGCGTAGAGCTGAGCGGCTATTTTGACGTGCTGGGGCGCAAAATGGTGCGCCGCTTCGCCACCGAGCGCAAACTGGCTCTGTTCATGGTCTTTTCGGCGGCGCTGCTGTCGACGTTCCTCACTAATGACGTAGCGCTGTTTATCGTGGTGCCGCTTACGCTCACGCTGCGTAAGCTGTGCGAAATACCGGTTACCCGTCTGATTATCTTTGAAGCGCTGGCCGTCAATGCAGGCTCGCTGCTCACGCCGATCGGTAACCCGCAGAACATTCTGCTGTGGGGACGCTCCGGCCTGTCGTTTACCGCATTTACCTGGCAGATGGCGCCGCTGGCGCTGGCGATCGTGGCGACGCTGCTGGTGGTGGGCTGGTTTGCTTTCCCGAATAAATCGTTGCAGTACCACAGCGGTACCACCGGCCCCCAGTGGCAGCCGCGTCTCGTCTGGAGCTGCCTGGGACTGTATATCGTTTTCATTACCGCGCTGGAGTTAAACCAGGCGCTGGCGGGCGCGCTGCTGGTGGCGTGTGGCTTCCTGTTCCTCGCCCGGCGGGTGCTGGTGAGCGTTGACTGGACGCTGCTGCTGGTGTTTATGGCGATGTTTATTGACGTCCATCTACTGATCCAGCTCCCGGTATTGCAGACCGTTCTCCATAGCGTCAGCGGTCTGTCGCAACCGGGACTATGGCTGACGGCGATTGGTCTCTCGCAGGTGATCAGTAACGTGCCGTCCACCATTTTGCTGCTTAACTATGTTCCCCCAACGGTACTGCTGGCGTGGGCGGTCAACGTCGGCGGCTTTGGGCTGCTGCCCGGCTCGCTGGCCAACCTCATCGCCCTGCGGATGGCCAACGATCGCCGCATCTGGTGGCGCTTCCATTTATGGTCAATCCCGATGCTGCTCTGGTCTGCGGCGGTCGGTTTCGGACTATTCCTTCTCATATAGTGCGCAATTTGTCAGTTTTTCCTGGCAAATGTATAGCAACGTCCTAGCTTTAGTGAACGGCATAGTGTGATGCCGCTCACTGACAGGACCGTTGCTGAACTATGGCAGAAGATCAAAATCCACCTGCTGACGAGCAGGATCAAAACAATAACGAGCGCAAGCGCCCGGGCAAAAAACCGTTAATTATCCTTGGCATCGTGGTCATCGTGATGGTGATCGTGGCGCTGGTCTGGTGGTTTTTAACCCGTAACGAAGAGACCACCGACGACGCCTTCACCGACGGCGACGTAGTGACCATTGCCCCAAAAACGGCAGGCTACGTTACCGAACTTCGCGTGCGGGATAACCAGCGTGTAAAGAAAGGGGATGTGCTGGTGGTGATCGATCCGCGTGATACCACCGCCCAGCGCGATCAGGCTCAGGCCCAGCTTGGGCTGGCGGTTGCGCAGTTGCATCAGGCACAGGCGCAGCTGGCGCTCTCGAAGGTGCAATATCCCGCCCAGCGCGATGAAGCCAAAGCCCAGGTACTGAAAGCCCAGGCGGATATGACCAACGCTCAGGCGGAGTACCGCCGTCAGCGCGGCGTTGACCCCCGCGCGACCACACAACAAAGCATCGATGCCGCGAACGCTCAACTGCGGAGTGCCCAGGCGGGTCTGGCCAGCGCGCAGGCGCAGCTGGAGGTGGCGGAGCAAGTCCAGCTGCAAATCCGCCAGCAGGAGACTAACGTCGAAGCCCGCGAACGGCAGGTCGATCAGGCCAGAGCGCAGTTGGAAACCGCCAACCTGAACCTCTCTTATACCGAAGTCCGCGCCCCGTTCGACGGTTTTGTCACCAAACGCAACGTCCAGCCTGGTACGCTGGTGCAGGCAGGCACGGCACTGTTCTCGCTGGTTTCCCCGAACGTGTGGGTGGTGGCGAACTTCAAGGAGTCGCAGCTTGAACGTATGAAGCCGGGCGACAAAGTGACCGTGTCCGTCGATGCCTGGCCGGATATGGCGCTCGAAGGCCATATTGACAGCATCCAGCAGGGCAGCGGCTCGCGCTTCTCCGCCTTCCCGTCGGAAAACGCCACCGGTAACTTTGTGAAGATCGTTCAGCGCGTGCCGGTGAAAATCGTCATTGATAAGGGGCTGGATCCGAACAAACCGCTGCCGCTGGGGCTGTCGGTTGAACCGAAGGTCACCGTGGAATGACGGACAGCAGCCACGAAAACTGGAAGCCCGCCAGTAACCCGTGGGCGGTGGCGATTGTGGTCACCCTGGCGGTGTTTATGGAAATTCTGGACACCACCATCGTCAACGTGGCGCTGCCCCACGTCGCGGGGTCGCTCTCGGCCAGCTATGACGAATCCACCTGGGTGCTCACCAGCTACCTGGTGGCGAACGGCATCGTGCTGCCGATCTCGGCCTTCCTGAGCCGGCTGTTTGGCCGCAAGCAGTTCTTCCTGATCTGCATTGTGATGTTCACCATCTGCTCGTTCCTGTGCGGCATCGCCACCGAGCTTTGGCAAATCATCCTGTTCCGTGTGATGCAGGGCTTTTTTGGCGGCGGGTTGCAGCCCACGCAGCAATCGGTGCTGCTCGATTACTTCAAGCCGGAGGACAGGGGCAAAGCCTTTGGCCTTTCATCCATTGCCATTATCGTCGCGCCGGTACTTGGCCCGACGCTGGGAGGCTGGATCACCGATAACTACTCCTGGCGCTGGGTGTTCTTTATCAATATTCCGGTAGGGATTGTGACGGTGCTGGCCATCTATCAGCTGCTGGAAGATCCGCCGTGGGAGAAAAAGTCGGAAGAGAAGCTCACCGTCGACTGGACGGGGATCGGCCTGATCGCTCTCGGACTTGGCTGTTTGCAGGTGATGCTCGACCGGGGCGAAGATGATGACTGGTTCTATTCGAACTTTATCCGCACCTTCGCGGTACTGACGCTGGTCGGCATTATCGGCGCGATCTACTGGCTGATGTATGCCAAAAAGCCGGTGGTGGATCTGCACTGTATGAAGGACCGCAACTTTGCGATCTCCAGCCTGCTGATGGCGGGGATGGCGATGATCCTGTACGGCAGTTCGGTGGTTATTCCGCAACTGGCGCAGCAGGATTTGGGCTATACCGCCACCTGGTCCGGGCTGGTGCTCTCGCCCGGCGCGGTGCTGATTGTGCTGACTATTCCGCTGGTACTGAAGCTGATGCCGGTGGTGCAGACGCGCTGGATCATCGCCTTCGGCTTTACCTGCCTGGCGGTGTCCTTCTTCTGGTCCCGGACGCTGACGCCGGATATCGATTTCGAAACGCTGGTGCTGTTCCGCAGCGCCCAGTCGATTGGACTCGGGTTCCTGTTTGTGCCCCTCACCACCATCGCCTTTATCTCGATCCCAAGGCGGCTTAACGCCGACGCGGCGGCGCTGTTTACCATGTTCCGCAACGTGGCTGGCTCGATTGGGATTTCGCTCTCGACGGCGGCGATCACCGAGCGCTCACAGGCGCACAGCGCGCATCTGGCTTACCACGCTTCGCCGTTTAATGAGCAGTTCCAGCTGGCGATACGCGAAAGCGCCCAGGCGATCCAGAACTTCACCACTCAGGTGGGCGATCCGACCGGCATTGCCACCGGGCGGATGTACCAGACCATGATCGAGCAGTCGCGCTTTCTGGCCTACATCGACGTCTTCACCATTCTGAGCGCGGTGGCCTTCTTACTGATTCCGTTTTGTTTGTTGCTCTCGCCGGTTAAGAGCGAGGGGAGTGCAGGAGCACACTGATGATACACAGACGTTTACACCTCCTGATGATAATGATGCTGCTGGTGGGCTGCGCCGTCGGGCCGGACTACCAACAGCCTGCACCGCCCGCCACCACGCACTGGAACGATAAGGGCGACGGCGCGGTGAAATCGCAAACGTCCTCCGCCGCCACCAACCCGCGCTGGTGGAAAACCTTCGGCTCGCCGCAGCTCGACAGCCTGATTGAACGCGCCATCGCCGGAAATCTGACGCTACAGCAAACGGTATTGCGCATTGCCGGCGCGCGCGAACAGATTAACCAGGCCGGCGGGGCATTTTTCCCGTCGGTGAATGGCAATGTGCAGGCGACGCGCCAGCAGCTTGGGCTGGAAGGGGAGCTGAAATCCCACGGCGTGTATGACCAGTTGAATAATGTCGATCCGCAGCTGCGAAGCGCGTTAGGCCCGCTGACGCAGCCGATTAACCTCTATCAGGGCAGCTTCGACGCTCAGTGGGAAATCGACCTGTGGGGCAAGGTGCGCCGTCAGGTAGAAGCGGCCGAGGCGCAGCAGCGGGCGGCGATCGAGCAGCGTAACGATGCGCTGGTCTCGCTGGAAGCCGAAGTGGCGCGGGCGTGGCTACAGCTGCGAGGGGCGCAGAGCATCATTGCCACGCTTAATACGCAAATTGAAAGCGCGCAGCAGACGCTGGATCTGACCGAAAGCCGCCAGCGGGGCGGGCTGTCACCGCAGATGGACGTAGAAAACGCCCGGGCGCAGTTGGGCAATCTTGAAGCCCAATTGCCGCAGTATCAGGCGCAGGAACGCCAGGCGATGAACGGGCTGGCCATCCTGCTCGGCAAACCGCCGGGGGCGCTGGATGCCGAATTACAATCCGTGCAGCCGATGCCAGCGTTGCCGGATATTGTGCAAACCGGCATTCCGTCAACGCTGGCGCGTCGTCGCCCGGACGTGCGCGAAGCTGAGGCGAACCTCCATGCCGCCACGGCGCAAATTGGCGTTTCGGTAGCCGAACTGTTCCCAAGCTTCACCCTCTCCGGGCAGTTTGGCCTGCGTAACAGCGAATCCGGCTGGCTGACCGACTGGAGCAGCCACTTTTACAGCTTCGGTCCGCAGGTCTCCATCCCCATCTTCCAGGGCGGTCGGCTGGTCTCCAGCGTCAAGGTGGCCCGCGCACAGCAAGGGGCGGCGGTGCTGGACTATCGTCAGACGGTGCTGACGGCGCTCGGCGATGTTGAAAACGCGCTGGTGAGCTATCGCACTGACCAGCAGCGTGAGGCGGGCCTGGCGAAAACCATCGACGCGCTGCAAAACGCTTTTGATCTCGCCAGCGACAGCTACCGACAGGGGATCGCCAGTTTTATTGACGTGCTGGACGCCCAGCGTCAGCTCGCTCAGGCCGAACAGCAGCGGGCGCAGGCGCAGGTGCAGAGCGCGCTTGACCTGGTGGCGCTCTACAAAGCCCTCGGCGGCGGCTGGGAGCCGTATCAGCAGGTTCAGCTGCCAGACTACAGCGTCTTTGGCGATGCCCCGCGCGGATAGATTCAGAGGATTGGGCAAGAAACGGACAGGAACGCCACATTCGCGATGGCTGGGGGGCGGGTATAACTAACAGACACCCAATCGACATGCGAGGAAAGCGTTATGCGTTATCAAAAACTGGGCAATACCGGACTGTTTGTTTCTGAACTCTGCCTCGGCACCATGACCTTCGGCGGCGAGGGCGGCATGTGGGGCAAGATTGGCCAGCTAAGGCAAAACGAAGCCGAGCAGCTGGTGGGCCGCGCGCTGGACGCGGGCATCAACTTTATCGACACTGCCGACGTCTATTCGGAAGGACGCTCGGAGGAGATCCTCGGGCAGGCGCTGAAAAACCTGAACGTTCCACGTGAAAACGTGGTGGTCGCCACAAAGGTGTTTGGTGAAACGGGCACGGCGGGAGTGAACTCACGCGGCGGCTCGCGCTATCACATTATCGACAGCGTAAAGGAGAGCCTGCGCCGCCTGCAGCTCGATCATATCGATCTCTATCAGCTGCACGGTTTCGACCCCGCGACCCCCATTGAGGAGACGCTTTACGCACTGGATAACCTTGTACAGCACGGTCACGTGCGATACATCGGCGTCTCGAACTGGACTGCGTGGCAGATTGCCAAAGCGCTCGGTATTTCTGAACGTCTTGGGCTGGTGCGTTTCGCATCGTTGCAGGCGTATTACACCATTGCCGGACGTGACCTGGAGCGCGAGCTGGTGCCGATGATGCAGAGCGAAGGCGTCGGATTGATGGTCTGGAGCCCGCTGGCGGGCGGCCTGCTGAGCGGAAAATACGGTCGTGACGGGCAGAGCGAAACCGGAGGCCGCCGTCTGGAATTTGACTTCCCGCCGGTGAATAAAGATCGCGCCTTCGACTGCGTGGACGTAATGCGCGTCATTGCCGAGCGTAGGGGCGTCTCCGTGGCGCAAATCGCGCTGGCATGGCTGCTGCATCAAAAAGCGGTGACCAGCGTCATTATTGGTGCGAAACGCGTCGATCAGCTGGACGATAATATTGCCGCCACCGGGATCCGCTTAAGCGAAGACGAGCTTAAACAGCTTGATGCCGTCAGTGCGCTGCCGCGCGAATATCCAGGCTGGATGCTGGAGCGGCAGGGGGAATACCGTCGTAGTCAGCTCGCGCAGCAGTAACCTTCCTTTTCCCCGGAGGCGCTTCGCTTACCGGGGCTACTATCTCTGGTCTTTATTTCAACCCACCTCACAAAAAATGCTCCTTCTCTTTGCCTGATGTTTCATCTCGATCTATATGACTAGTCATTAAATTTAAATGACTAGTCATATAGGGAGAGACCATGAACAAATCACTGCCAGCCAACTTTTTATGGGGCAACTCGGTATCCAGCATGCAGACGGAAGGGGCATGGAATGAGGGCGGGAAGGGGATGTCGGTATATGACATTCGGGAAGCAGGAGAAAACATCTCCGACTGGAAAGTGGCGACCGACTCCTACCACCGCTACCGGGAAGATTTCGATCTGATGCAGGATCTGGGCATGAACTGCTACCGCTTCCAGATCTCCTGGAGCCGCGTCTGCCCGCAGGGTGACGGCGAGTTCAACGCCGAAGGTATCGCGTTTTACGACCGCTTTATTAACGATCTGCTCGCCCGCGGTATTGAGCCGATGGTCTGCCTCTACCACTTCGATATGCCGCTGGCGCTGGCGCAGGAGTACAACGGCTTCAACGAACGCCGGGTGATGGAGGCCTTTATCCGCTACGGCAAGAAGATGATCGACTGCTACGGCGATCGCGTGAAGTACTGGCTGACCTTCAACGAGCAGAACATTTTCCATATGCCGGAAGCTTTTCGCATTTCCGGTTACATGAAAGGTGAACAAACCCTGCGCGAGCTGTATGAGCTTCAGCACCATGCGATGGTGGCGCACATGACTCTGACCGAATACCTGCACCAGACTAAGCCAGGCAAGCTGATGGGCGGCATGCTGGCGCACCAGTTGATTTATCCAGCCACCTGCAAACCGCGCGATATCTTCTGCGCCCAGCAGTACGACGAATTCCTCAACCAGAACCTGCTGCGCGTCTTCGCGGGACAGGGCTACAGCCCGGCGGTGATGGCGGTGGTGGAGCAGGAGGGCTTCGGTGATATCTACCGCGCAGACGATCTCGCGCTGTTTGCGCGCACGAAGAACGACTTTATGGCCTTCAGCTATTACGCCAGCAAAACGCTGGACAGCGATGCCATCCCGGAAGGCACGCCGGTGAACCATTACCTGCTGCATGGCGAGAAAAATAACCCGTACCTGAAAGCCACCGAGTGGAACTGGCAGATCGACCCGCTGGGCTTTCGCACCATCATCACCCGCTATGCCAACGACTGGCGGATGCCGGTATTCCCGATTGAAAACGGCATCGGCGTGATCGAGTCCTGGGACGGGGTAAACCCGATCGAGGACACCTACCGCATCGACTACCACCGGGCGCACATCGAGGCGATGAAAGCGGCAATATTCGAGGACGGGGCAGAGGTAATGGGCTACCTCGGCTGGGGCTTAATCGACATTCTCAGCTCGCAGGGTGACATGCGTAAGCGCTACGGCGTGGTCTACGTCAACCGTGAAAATCACGACCTGAAAGACCTTAAGCGCGTGCCGAAGAAGAGCTACGCGTGGTTAAAACAGGTTATCCATACTAACGGACGCGAGATGTAAGCCGTACGCTGCCGGGCCGTTTTTGTGACTGATTGATGGGAATACTCCGCTATGTCTGAAACAAAAATAACACCGCACATGCAGTCTTTTGTCGATAAATTTGTTGAGTTCTCGGCGCGCCTGGCAAACCAGGTACACCTGCGATCCCTGCGGGACGCTTTCGCCACGGTGATGCCGATTTTCATCCTCGCCGGTCTGGCGGTGCTGGTGAACAACGTCGTGTTTCCATGGGTGCTGGAAGGCGACACGCTCACGCAGTTTAAGGTGTGGGGCGAGGCTATTATCAACGGCACGCTGAACATCGCCGCGCTGCTGCTGGCACCGATGATCGCCTGGTCGCTGGCGCGCAACAAAGATTTCGACAATCCGGTCTCGGCAGTGGTTATCGCCGTCAGCAGCTTCATCATCATGATGCCGATGCGCTTACAGATTACGCCTGTCGGCAGCGACGCCCCGGTGAACGTCACCCAGGTGCTGACGTTCGCCAATATCGGCTCCACCGGGATCTTCGCCGGGGTGCTGATTGGGCTGCTCTCAACCGAGCTGTTTATCGCCATTTCACGGCTGAAGGCGCTGCACATTTCGCTGGGGGAGAACGTGCCTCCGGCGGTGAGCAAATCCTTTACCGCGCTGATCCCGACAATCCTCACGCTCTCCCTGTTTGCGGTGCTGGCGGCCATACTGGCGAACGTGCTGCATACGGATCTGATCCATCTCATTACGACATTCATTCAGCAGCCGCTGCGGCTGATCAACACCAGTCTGCCCGGGACGATCTTCATTTACAGCTTCGGTAACTTCCTGTTCACGCTCGGTATTCATCAGTCGGTAGTCAACAGCGTGGTGCTGGAACCGTTCCTCCTGATCAACACTAACGAGAACATGCTGGCCTTTGCCAACGGCCAGCCGATCCCACACATCATCAACAACATCTTTGTGCCGACCTTTGGCATGGTGGGCGGGACGGGCAGCACTATCTCATTGCTGATCGCTATCTTCATCTTCTCAAGACAGAAATCAGCGAAGCAGGTGGCGCGTCTGTCACTGGCGCCGGGTCTGTTCAACATCAACGAGCCGGTGATTTTCGGCCTGCCGATTGTCTTTAACCTGCCGCTGATGATCCCGTTTGTGCTGCTGCCCGCCATCGGGATTTACTTTGCGTGGCTCTGTACCACGCTGGGTCTGATGTCGCGCTGCGTGGTGATGATCCCGTGGACCACGCCGCCGATCCTCAGCGCCTGGCTGGCGACGGCGGGGGACTGGCGGGCGGTGGTGGTGCAGTTGGCAATCATCGTATTTGGTGTATTCTTCTACCTGCCTTTCCTCAAGGTGGCCGAGCGAGTGGCCTTGAAAAACAGCGGGACAGAAAACTAATTTAAGGAAGGAAGATGGCGGCGAAGTACATCACCATAGCGCGGGAAATTAAGAAACGCATTATTACCCAGCAGTACGCCGCCAATGAACCGCTGCCGGACCAGTTCGCGCTGGCGGCGGAATTCAGCACCAGCCGGATGACCATTCAGCAGGCGATGCGTCAGCTGATCGTAGAAGGGCTGGTCTATACCCGGCAGGGACAGGGCACGTTCATCCGCAAAAATTTCCTCCAGCTTTCCCAGTGGGATCTCTCCGGCAGCGACTACTTTGGGGCGACCAAAACCTGGGAACATTTAGGCACGGTGTCGAGCCAGGTGGTGCACTTCGAACTTCGCTTCCCGAACGAGAAAGAGCAGGCCTCGCTGATGATAAATCCGGATACGCCGATCTATGACTTCATCCGTCTGCGTTTACTCAACGGTGAGCCGATGTCCCTGGACGCCACGGTGATGCCGCTCAATCTGGTGCCCGGCCTGAACAAAACCCATCTTGAAAGTTCGGTATTCCGGTATGTGCAGGAGACGCTGGGGCTGAAGATCATGGGATCGTATCGTGTGGTGCGGGCGCTGAAGCCCAGTGCGCTGGATATGCAGCATCTGGTCTGTGAGCCAACCGACCCGGTGCTGGAGGTCGAGCAGGTGATCTATCTGGAAGATGGTACGCCGCTGGAGTACGCCCATTGTCACTATCGCTATGATCATGGCGGCATCGTAATTGTGAATAACGGATAAAAAAAAGCGGGCCTCGAGGCCCGCTTTGTTCGTGCTCGCGATTAGTTCAAACGCACCGGCATACCGGAACGGTTCTGAATCGCCTGGTCAACGATGGTCGTGTCAACATCCGCCTGAGAGGTAACGGACTGCACCGCGCTGGTCAGCTTAATCGGTACGATTTCGTTGTTGTTGATCTGATCTTCGCTGGTGGACAGCGGGTTATGCACTTCAATGTAACGGCTGCCGTCCGGCTCTGACGTCGCTTTCACCGGTTCGTTAATGAACTGCACGCGCGTACCGACCGGCACGTTATCGAACAGGAATTTGATGTCTTCATTACGCAGACGTACGCAGCCGTGGCTTACGCGCAGGCCGATACCGAAGTTGGCGTTAGTACCGTGGATGGCATACAGACGACCAATGTACAGCGCGTACAGACCCATCGGGTTATCAGGGCCAGCAGGCACAACGGCCGGTAGCGGTTCACCGGCAGCAATGTACTCAGCGTGCATTTTGGCGGTCGGCGTCCAGGTTGGGCCCGCTTTCTTACGCTCCACTTTGGTGGTCCAGTTCAGCGGGGTGTCTTTACCCAGCTGACCGATACCGATAGGCAGCACGATCACGGTGTTGGTGCCTTTCGGGTAGTAATACAGACGCATTTCGGCGCTGTTAATCACGATACCTTCGTGCACGGTATCCGGCAGGATCAACTGCTGTGGAATGTTGAGTACGGTACCCGCTTTCGGCAGATACGGGTCAACGCCCGGGTTCGCTTCCAGCATGTTAGACAGGCCGAGCTGATACTGCGCCGCAAAGTATTCCAGCGGCTGAGTGTTACCTTCCGGAACCGTCACCACCTGGTTTTCACCCACCAGACGGCTTCCGTCTGTCGGCAGGGGATACGTCACCGCAGACGCGGTCTTACAAAAACCTACTACGGCTAACGCCGCCGCAAAAAGCGTTGTTAATTTCATGTTCATGTTATGCGAGGTATCTAAGCCATTCTGGCGATGAGTTGAGAAGTCTGAATCTGTAATGGGAGCGCATTATATGTGCATTCCCGTTAACTGGGAATTCAGATGTGTACGAAATCACATTTTTTTCGATTTTGTTAAAGTTTAGTGGATTACCGCAACACAGGATCTCAATTCGGAATTGTGGCATAATGCCGCGTTTATCACACTTTTCGCAGGAATCTCTCCGTGTTAGTTACCAGCAACGTCACTATGCAGTTTGGCAGTAAGCCGCTGTTCGAAAATATTTCCGTCAAATTTGGCGGCGGCAACCGTTACGGCCTGATTGGTGCCAACGGTAGCGGAAAATCCACCTTTATGAAGATCCTCGGCGGTGACCTGGAGCCGACGCTGGGCAACGTGTCGCTCGACCCGAACGAGCGTATCGGTAAGCTGCGTCAGGATCAGTTCGCCTTCGAAGAGTTCACCGTGCTCGACACCGTGATCATGGGGCATGCGGAGCTGTGGGAAGTGAAGCAGGAGCGCGATCGTATCTACGGTCTCGCTGAGATGAGCGAAGAAGACGGTTACAAAGTGGCCGACCTGGAAACGCAGTACGGCGAAATGGACGGTTATTCTGCGGAAGCGCGTGCGGGCGAACTGCTGCTGGGCGTCGGCATTCCTGTTGAACAGCATTATGGTCCGATGAGCGAAGTTGCGCCAGGCTGGAAGCTGCGTGTGCTGCTGGCGCAGGCGCTGTTCTCTAACCCGGACATCCTGCTGCTCGACGAACCGACCAACAACCTGGACATCGACACCATCCGCTGGCTTGAGCAGACGCTGAACGATCGCGACAGCACCATGATCATCATCTCGCACGACCGTCACTTCCTTAACATGGTGTGTACGCACATGGCGGATCTGGATTACGGCGAGCTGCGCGTTTATCCGGGCAACTATGATGAGTACATGACGGCGGCAACCCAGGCGCGTGAACGTCTGCTTGCCGACAACGCCAAGAAGAAAGCGCAGATTGCGGACCTGCAATCCTTCGTCAGCCGCTTCAGCGCTAACGCCTCTAAATCGCGCCAGGCAACGTCGCGTGCCCGTCAGATCGACAAAATCAAGCTCGAAGAGGTAAAAGCCTCCAGCCGTCAGAACCCGTTCATTCGCTTCGAGCAGGACAAGAAGCTGTTCCGTAACGCGCTGGAAGTGGAAGCCCTCACCAAAGGCTTCGATGAAGGCCCGCTGTTCAAAAACTTCAACCTGCTGCTGGAAGTGGGCGAGAAGATTGCTATCCTGGGCGCCAACGGCGTGGGTAAATCTACCCTGCTGAAAACTCTGGTGGGCGAAATGCAACCGGATAACGGTACCGTGAAATGGTCTGAAAACGCGCAGATTGGTTACTACGCGCAGGACCATGAATATGAGTTCGAAAACGATCTGACCGTCTTCGACTGGATGAGCCAGTGGAAGCAGGAAGGCGACGACGAGCAGGCGGTACGCAGCATTCTGGGGCGTCTGCTGTTCAGCCAGGACGACATCAAAAAGCCCGCCAAAGTGCTCTCCGGTGGTGAAAAGGGCCGTATGCTGTTCGGCAAGCTGATGATGGAAAAACCGAATATCCTGGTGATGGACGAACCAACCAACCACCTGGATATGGAATCGATCGAATCCCTGAACATGGCGCTGGAGATGTATCAGGGCACCCTGATCTTCGTCTCTCACGACCGTGAGTTCGTCAGCTCCCTGGCGACCCGCGTGATCGAAATCACGCCAGAGCGCGTGGTGGACTTCACCGGTAACTACGAAGATTACCTGCGCAGTAAAGGTATCGAGAGTTAAAAAATAGCCGGGTGGCGGCTTCGCCTTACCCGGCCTACGTTCTATCCTCTCTCCCTGTGGGAGAGGGTTAGGGTGAGGGCATCAGGACGTACTAAACCACCCACTCGCCCCCTTCAACCCCGTTCACCCGCAGCGTACGTTTTTCCCCCGTCGGTAACGACACCTTCAGTGCCTTCCATGCCGGACGATAGTCGCCGCGCGCATTCACCTTCAGGTTGATACTTGCGCCGTCGCACACCATCTCCCATTCCACCCACAGCGCATTGCCGTTCAGGTAGCCCCAGCTTTCGCCGTCATCCTCAAACAGCAGCCCGGAGGTGGTGCCGACGCCTTTCACCGGGAACAGTTTTAGCTCGCGGGTATCGTCTTTATCGGCGCTCACGTGACGGATGCGTTCGCTGAGCGGCAAACCGGCCCCTGCGCGCACCAGAAGCGGCAGCTTTTCCAGCGGCGCATCAAGGACGATCGATTGCCCGCCCGCATACCACGCGTGGGTGTAAAAATCGTACCAGCCGGTTTCGTTATCCGGCAGCCAGACGCGGCGCTCGCGCTGCCCGGCTTCGACGACGCTGGCCACCAGCAGGTCACGGCCCAGCAGGAAGTCGTCGCACTCTTCAAAGGACTGCGCATCGTGCTCATGATCGAGGAAGGTCGGGCGCAGCATCGGCTCGTCGTCGGCGTGCGCCTGCCAGAGCAGGGTGTAGAGATACGGCAGCAGGCGATAGCGCAGTTCAATGGCGCTGCGAATCGCAGGGGTCACGCCCGGGTACATCCACGGTTCGTTCACGGTGCGATCGTCATTCCACGAGTGGATGGTAAAGCGCGGATGCATCACGCCGTTCTGTACCCAGCGCACGAACAGCTCGGCATCCGGCTTGTCGCCGGAGAAACCGCCGACGTCGTGACCGACGTTGAACAGTCCGGACAGGCTCATGCCCAGGCCCATGCGGATGTTATAGCGCAGGGTGTCCCAGTTGGTACGGTTGTCGCCGCTCCAGGTCTGAACGTAGCGCTGCATTCCGGCACAGCCGGAGCGGGAGATCAGATACGGACGTTTATCCGGCGCAAAGCGCTGCTGTGCTTCCAGCGAGGCGCGCATCATCAGCAGCGGCATCACCGGGCGAATATGCTTGATGGCGATCGCCTGGCCGAAGCCATAGCAGCGCGCTTCCCCGTCCCACACTTCATACTCGTTGTTGTCGTTCCAGGTGGAATCGATCCCCATCTCCAGCAACTGCGTGGTCACGCCGTCCTGCCACCACTGCACCGTCTGCGGGTTGGTGAAATCGAGATGCGATCCTTCGTCATCCCAGAAGCTGGAACGTTCAGGCGCATCGGTTTCTGAATCGCGAATGAACAGGCCGCGTTCCGCCACTTCGCCGTAGCGGGGATGATCCTGCAACAGACACGGCTTGATGTTTGCCGCAAGCCGCAGCCCCGCGTCGTGGAACGCCTGGCTCATCACCTTCGGCTGCGGCACTTTGTCGTAGTTCCAGTTAAAGACGTAGCGCTTGCCGTTAATCGAGGTATAGCCGGAGGAGAGCTGGAACGAGTCGCACGGAATGGCATGCTCATCGCACAGGCGGATGAAGTTCATGAGCTGGTCCTGCGCGTCCGGCGCGTCGGTGTAGTGCATGGTCGAGCCGCTGTAGCCCAGGCTCCACTTCGGTCCGAACAGCGTTTTCCCCGTCAGGCGCACGAAGGCTTTCGTCACGTCCAGCACGCGCTTGCCGGTGAAGAGGTAGTAGTCAATATCGCCCGCTTCCGCCTGCCAGCGGCGGTAGGCGGTGTGATAGTTGTCGATCTCGTTACCCAGATCCAGCCAGCAGCTGCTCAGGTTATCGTAGAACAGGCCGTAGCTCACGTCATCGCGACGGGTGAGGGTGAACGGGATGTGCTTGTACAGCGGATCGGTGCTGGCGGCGTTATAGCCCATCGCGTCCAGGTTACGCATCTCATAGCGTTTGCCGTTACGCTGTAAATCCCCCGCTTTCTCACCCAGACCGTAAAAACGTTCATCCTTGCGACGGCTGAGATAGTGCGCCACGCCGTCACCGTGGGCATTGAGCAGGTAGGCGCTGGTGGGACGGTCGTTAACCAGCGGGTGCCACTCGCCCGCTTCATTGCGGTAGTGCCACTCCAGCCACAGGGGCTGGTGGACGGTGACGCGCAGCTGTTCGGTCGCTACGGTTAACGCATCGCCCTGCTGCGTCAGTGTCCAGGCCGGGCAGGTGAAGCCGCTGACATCGTCACGACGGCGGCCTTCCCACGGTACGTCTTGTTCCGGCGCGATGCTCCAGGTGCGGTCCAGCGCCAGCTGGCCTTTACGCTTGATCAGCACGCGGAACAGATTCTCTTCCAGCACATACAGGCACAGACGGTGCTGGTTATCCACCAGCAGTTCCAGATGATTCGCCGACTGCGTATCGATGGTCCAGTTTTTCAGGGTTTTCATATGCAATACATCCACTATCAGGCGCGCTTGGCGCGACGTTCAGCAATAAATGCCACCAGGAAGAAAGCGCCAATCAGGTCAAAGAAGCCCATGGCGATAAAGAGCGGGTTGAAGCCGATTTTGTCGGCGGTCACCCCAATCAAAAGGGAGAACAGGAAGCTGGCGATCCACGCCGCCGAGCCGCGCATGCCGTTAACCGTCGCCATCTGGCCCTTGTCGAACGACTCCACGACCAGCGCGCTCAGCATGCAGGAGATAATCTGGTGGCCGAAACCGCCGATGGAGATCAGCACGATGGTGATATACGGGTCGCGGGTCACGGCCACAACGGCCAGAGAAATCATCAAAAACGCGCCGGTCACTGAACTTGCCACCACCGAGTTGACGCGGGTGCAGCCGAACCAGCGGGTATAAAGCCGGGTGAGGTAGCCGCTCGCCACGCTGCCGAGGTCGGCGGCGAGGAACGGCAGCCAGGCGAACATCGCGATCTGTTTCAAATCCATGCCGTGCTCTTTGGCGAGGTACAGCGGCACCCAGAAGCTCAGCACCGCCCAGGCGGGTTCCGCCATAAAGGCCGGAATGGCGATACCGTAGAACCGTTTGTTCTTCGAGACGGTTTTCAGCGCGGTCAGAAAGGGCAGCCTGACCGGTGCGGGTTCGTTATCCTGTTTGATAAACGCCAGCTCGTCGCGGCTCAGGTTCGGGTGCTGCTCCGGGTTGTGATAGAAGATCCACCACAGGATCACCCACAGCAGCGCCAGCACGCCGGTAAACATAAACGCACCCTGCCAGCCGAACGACGCATGAGCGAAGTAAATGATTGGCGGAGCCAGCATCGCACCGATGGAGAAGCCCACGCCCGCCCAACCGGCGGCAACAGGACGCTCTGATTTCGGGAACCATTCACCGATGGTTTTGGCGTTCGCTGGCGTGGCGGCGGCTTCGGACGCGCCCATAAAGAAGCGCAGGATCGCGAGATGCAGCCAGCTCCCGGCACCTGCGTGGAAGATACACATCAGCGCCCAAATCCCGGCGCAGACCATAAAGCCAATCTTGAGGCCGATAACGTCAATCAGCCAGCCGCACAGGGGCTGGAAAATGGTATAGGCGATCTGGAACGCGCCGACGATCCACGAGTATTGCTCGGTGGTGATACCAAGGCTCTCTTTCAGCTCGGGGGCGAGAATACCTAACGAGTTACGGGTGATGTAGTTTACGGTCACGCCAAGAAGAAACAGCACCAGTACGTACCAGCGCAGATTCTTAATGACGCGACGGGTTTTGCTTGTCGCAACGGTGTTGTTGATGTCCTGACTCATTTTCTTCTCCACAAGACGGACGGTAAGGGACAAAGGTTCAGGTGTCACACAGCGTCAGGCGTTTGAAAGTTATCTGTTTTAGAGTGCTAAGCTGCTATACAACTAGTATGGAAGTTGTGTGACAGGTTCACCTTAAGAGAGAAATTGAGTAGGAAATAGTGGATTTTGTGCAAACTTTCTCATAACCGAGGTTTATTTTTCGGCATTATGGCCTTCTCGCAAGTTATTACCTGATAAAGATGTTGTGAAAATTTTTTCATTTCACATCCGGAGCCAGATCACAAAATGGATAAAAGGCTTAAAATCACCGAAATCGCCGCCCGTACCCGGCTCTCCATCAGCACCGTTTCCCGCGTGCTGGCGGGGAAGGCAAACACCAGCGAAAAAGCACGGGCAACGGTGCTGGCATGCGCGCGGGAGCTGGGGGTAATAGAGGGCATGGCGGCGGGGCGTCTGTTGCTTAACAGCCTGATGGTGTTTGCCCCGCAGCGGGCGTTTGACGAGCGGTCTGACATCTTTTATTACCGCGTCATCCAGAGCGTGAGCAAAGGGCTGGCCTCGCACGAGGTTCGCCTGCGTTACTGTGCGCTGGAGGAGAACGACAGCGACGCCCAGCTGTTTCTGGCCCGCATGAACGAAGTGGACACCCAGGCGGCGATCCTTCTCGGTATCGACGATCCGCATATCCACGATCTGGCGGTAGACGTGGGCAAACCCTGCATGCTGATTAACTGCCGGGACCGCCACATGCGCCTGCCCGCCGTCGCGCCGGATCACCGCGCCATTGGCGAGCGGGCGGCGGAGTACCTGTTCGAGATGGGGCACCGGGAGGTGATGAATGTGCTGTGTTTGCGTCGCTATACCATGGAGCTGCGCCTGTCGGGGATCCGCGACGCGTGGCACGGCCATAACCTCAGGTTTAGCGACCGGCGCGATCTGCTGATGGTGCCAAGCTTCAGCGCCAAAGAGACGGAGCAGCTGGTGAGTGAGTGGCTTCACCAGCAAAAAGGGAAAGATCTGCCGACGGCGTTCCTGGTGGGCGGCGACTTTATGGCGGCGGGGACCATCAGCGCCCTGCAAAAACACGGTCTGCGCGTGCCGCAGGATGTCTCGGTGATGAGCATCGACGGCTTTAATCTCGCGGCGATTCAGGATGTGCCTCTGACGGCGGTGCATGTCCCGCGCGATGAGCTGGGAACAGAAGCGGTATATATGCTCCAGCAGCGGCTGATGCGCCCGGACGCGCCGGTCGGAACATTGCTGCTAAACGGCACGCTGGCCGTGCGGGAATCGGTACGGCGGATACGTCAGGGAAAACGACGCACCGCCGTTGAGCGGGAAGGGCTTTACGACAGTTAAGCCATGCCCAGCGCGCGCTTGCCGTGGATGTTCAGATCGTTCACGGTGAAACGGTCCTGCCAGCTTTTCTCATAATCCTCGCGCGGGAAATCTCCCGGTGACGCGCCGGTTTCCAGCGCTTCTTTGACCTTTTTCGCGTAGGCGAGGTTTTTCTCGCACATCGGCGCGGCAGGAATATACATCACGTTGCCCCAGCCCTGTTGGTTTTCCACCGGCGCGACCGAGTGGATCACATCGCAGTGCCACCAGACAGAATCACCGGCTTCCAGCGCGGGAATGCTGGTCAACGCTTCGATGAGCAGCGGATGCCACTTCTCAGAAATCGGCAGCACGCGCCCCGGCGCCACGCCGCACAGTTCGTCTTCCGGCACGTCGTCCAGCAGCGGACGCAGCAGAATGTAAGCCATCGCTTCCGGGATCGGCACCACGTGCAGCAGCCCCTGGCCGGGGATCATGTCCGACAGTGCCGTCCAGCCCTGGAAGGTGCGGAACACGGAGCATTTGGTGGTGTTATCGACGGTATACTCTTCCACCTCTGTACGGTGCGCAGCATTCCACGGATCATATTTCTCAACGTTGCCGTCAAACACGCGGGCAAAGACCTGCTGATAAGCGGGCAGCAGCCAGCGCTCCAGCGCGCCGGAATCGGTGTGTGCGCCAAGGCCTTTCGAGGTTGTTCCTGGTGGGCGGCGGCGAATGCGGTCCGGATAAATTACGCTCACGTCCGGGTCGAACCACTGCTTACCGTTGCTCTCAAATGTCCATAAACGGTTCAGGAACGACTGTACCTGTGCCATCTCTTCACTCTGGCGCGCCTGCATTTGCGCCTGAGACCAGTAGATCGGATAAATCTCCGGGCGAGAGGCCGTTAAGGTGCCGAAGAAGTTATCGCCGGGTCCTTTGTAAACCTCGTCAAACTTATTCAGATCGAGGTAGTCGAGCATCGATTGATCCCATGCCAGCGCCTGCTCGCGCGGGAAGTGGCTTTTGATCACCGCGCAGCCGCGACGTTTAACCGCTTCGCGCTGTTCGGCGGTGATCGTACCGTTTTTCACATCCGTAAAGGGGATTATCGGCCATACGGATTCACCTTTATTTTTAAGGGCATTAATTTCCGCCACGCGGGCGGCGATTTTGTCGCTAAGCCGGTCGAACACTGCCTGCAGGTCACCGATCTGGGCCCGTAGCGCGCGTTTCATCTGACGAATTGCCGCTTTGTGGTCCGCTGGCAACGTTTCGCTGGTAAAGGTCATAACTGCCTCGCATCTTTCATTCGAAAGTAAAAGTGTCTACAAGTGATACTTTAAGTTAAAAATAAGTTAATGCAAGTTTAAAACCTTGACGGGCGCCACAGGATGGTAAAAGAGTGAAGGGGCCGGAGTGAGGCTCCGGCAGGTAGGGGATCAGACGTCGAACGGGGAGTGGGCGTCGAGCACGGCCTGAATCACATTCAGCGCGCCCTGATGGTTGTTATCGTCAGTAGTGTAACGGCTGACCGCTTTAATGCTTTCTGCCGCATTGCCCATCGCAAATGAATATTTCACCAGCTTCAGCATTTCCGCATCGTTGCCGCTGTCGCCAATGCCCACGCAGGCCTGCGGGGAGACTTTCCAGCGTTTCAGCAGACGACTGATGCCGTTGGCTTTGTGCAGGCCCGGGATAATCAAATCGACAAAACCGAAGCCGCTGGTAACCGGCTTCATGATGCCGTCCAGGGAGACATGCAGTTTATCGACCAGATTCGGGATATCGCTGTCCGGCAGGTTCAGGGAGAATTTAAACAGCACGTCGTCAATGTCGCGGTAATCGCTGATGGGTTTTAAGCGATGGTAGTGTTTCGACATCAGCTTCACGAACGCTTCTGGAGCCTTATCGCTGACGTACGCGCTCTCCAGCCCGCAGGCCACAAAATTCAGCCCTTTGTCTTTCAGTAGTTCACCAATGACGATCTGCGACTCATGACGCGTTAGCTCACCGTGGAAAATCTGTTCGCCGTGGTCGAACACCAGCGCGCCATTTTCCGCGACGAAGGAGATCTGATCTTTCAGTTCCGGGAAAAAGGAGATGAGCTGGTAATACTGGTTGCCGCTGGCGACAACAAATTCGATGTTACGGGCTTTAAGCTGCTCAAACTGTGCCTGGAAGCGGTCACGATCGTACTGCTTGGCATCATCAAGGAAAGTTCCGTCCATATCGGTGACGATAACTTTTACGGTCATACTGTGCTCCTGGGTCACTGCGTTTTGAAACATTCTAATAACAAGGTGACGGGGAGCACAAATTTAATTTCACTCGAAAGTCAAAGCAAAACGGCAACCGAAGTTGCCGTTTTTAGTGTTTTCTCCCTCTCCCCGTGGGAGAGGGCCGGGGTGAGGGCATCAGCGTGCGCATTTCCCCCTCACCCTAACCCTCTCCCTCAAGGGAGAGGGGATAAACCGTTACAGCGTATGCTCGGTACGGGCAATAATATCGTCCTGCGCATCCGGTGACAGGGCGGTGAAGAACGCCGAGTAACCCGCGACGCGCACCACCAGGTCACGATACTGATCAGGGTGTTTCTTCGCTTCCAGCAGCGTTTCGCGCGAGACAATGTTGTACTGAATATGCCAGCCTTTATGCACCTCGAAGAAGGTGCGCAGCAGCACCATCAGCTTCTGGCGATCGCTGTCGTTTTCCAGCGTCGACGGGTTCAGCTTCTGGTTAAGCAGCACGCCGCCGAGGATCGCTTCCGTCGGCAGTTTACCCACGGAGCCAATCACCGCCGTCGGGCCGAGGTGGTCGGTACCGGAGGCCGGGCTTGCCCCTTCCGCCAGCGGGGTATGCGCTTTACGTCCGTCCGGCGTCGCCATGGTTGCTGCGCCAAACGGCACGTTTGCGGAGATAGACGACGTGCCCGCGTAGTAGTTACCCCCAATTGGGCCACGGCCGTAGCGTGGGTTGTGATACTGCTTCAGCTCTTCAATGTAGGTTTCGTAGGCACGGGTCAGCAGCAGGTCCACGCTGTCGTCGTCGTTGCCGTACTTCGGCGCGCCGTTGATCAGGCGCTGGCGCAGCTGCTCGTGGGTCAGCCCCTCGAAGTCATCCGCCAGCGCCGCCGCCAGCTGTTGCTGACCGATAACGCCCTGGTCAAACACCAGCTTCTTCACCGCGGCCAGGCTGTTACCGAGGTTGGCGATCCCCACCTGAAGGCCGGAAACCCAGTCATACTTCGCGCCGCCCTGCTTAATGCTTTTCGCGCGTTCGATGCAGTCGTCCACCAGCGCCGAGCAGAGAATATCGTGGACGTTCTCTTCCAGCATGGTGTCCACCACGTACTCGATTTCAATAGATTTGCGGGTGTAGTAGCGGATCTGGTTATCCCACGCCGCCATCACTTCGTCGAAATTGCCGAAATTACCGGCCGAAAGCGCTTTTTCCTGCGGCAGGAATACCTGGCCGCTGGTGGCATCGCGACCGCCTTCCAGCGCTGCCAGCATCACGCGGGCGAAGTTGATAAAGCTCATGCCGGTGCAGCGATAGCCCCACTTTCCGCCGACGGCGGTTTCGATGCAGCCAATCGCCGCATAGTCATACGCGTCCTCTCGTTCCACGCCGAGCTTGATAAATTCCGGGATGACGATTTCATCGTTGTTAAACGCTGGCATCCCGAAGCCGCAGCGGATCACCTGCACGCAGGCGTCGAGGACGTCGTTGCTCATGCCCGCGTGGTAGCGCACGCTCAGGTTCGGCTGGGTGGAGCGCAGGCGACCGCAGGACTCCAGAATCGCGTAGGAGAGCGGGTTGACCGCGTCCATCGGCTCACCGTTGACCAGCTTCTGGCCGCCGATGGTAACGTTCTGATACAGCGGGCTGCCCGCAGAGGCTTTGGAGTGCGAGCCGGAGCGGATTTTGTTCACCTCCAGCAGCTTCAGCCAGCAGCTGTGCAGCAGCTCAATGGCGTGCTCGCGATCCAGACTCTGGTCCAGCTCCACGTCGCGGCGATAGTACGGGTAAAGGTACTGGTCCATACGGGCAAAGGAGACGGAGTGACCGTTGGACTCAATTTGCAGGATCAACTGAATGAAGTAGCACAGCTGTAGCGCCTGCCAGAAGGTTTTTGGCGGCTGGTGGGCGATGATGTCGCAGTTTTCCGCCATCGCCAGCAGCTCGTCGCGGCGGCTGTCGCGGGTTTCGCTGGCGGCCATCTCACGAGCCAGATCGGCGAAGCGCCTGATGTGCAGGCTTACGGCTTCCAGCACGATATCAATGGCTTTCAGGAACTGATCGCCGTGCAGATCGTCCAGTACCGTCAGGTTGATGCGCGAGCGGCGCTCGGCTACTTTCGCGCGCAGGCCGTCGAGCCCTTTCTCCAGCACCAGCGGGAAATTCACCGCCAGGTGTGCGTCACCGGAGGTCATGTTGCCTTCCGCTTTGATGATGCCGGTTTCCAGCAGGCCCTTCTGCTCGTCGGTAAACATACCGTAGCAGCGATCCTGTACCGTCTGGCCGCGCCACCACGGGCAGATTTCATGCAGAACGCGTTTATTCTCTTCGCTCACCGCAAAGCCTGCACCTGGACGGTCCGCCAGATCGTCAATCTCTTTCTCAATCCAGGAGACGGTATATTCCGGGAAGATCGGCGCGGCACGCACTTCGCTGGCCTGGTTACCGATAATCAGCTCGTCGTGCTTGATCCAGATGGTACGTTTTGCCAGGTGGTGGGCGAGGGCCAGCGCGCGACGTACCGGGATCGGCTTGTCCAGATGCTGCTGATACATTTCGGTATAGTGCTGCGCGCGTTCGGTACAGACCGGCGGCTTAACGATATGCACCAGAGCCGTTTTGTGCGCCTTGATGCGCTCGCTGAGGGTGTTGAGATTCAGGGTGGTCATAAGTTTATCCTCGTAAGGTCGCGGTTAACCCTTTCTGGCAGGCATACTGCTGCGCGAAGTCCAGCAGGGCAGGGTTATCCAGCGGTTTGTCAGGGGCAGAGTAGGGTTGGCCGAGCAGGGTGTATTTGTTCATGCCCAGCGTGTGATACGGCAGAAAATGAATATCATCGACGCCGAGTTCATCGGCGGCGAAGTTGGTAATGGCGGTAACCGACGCTTCATCGGCGTTAAAGCCCTGGATCAGCGGCACGCGGATGGTGATCTTCTTCCCGACGGTAGCCAGGCGCTTCAGGTTGTCCAGGATCCGCTTAGCAGAGCCATCGGTCCACTGCTTGAACACCTCGCCGTCGACATGTTTCAGGTCCGCCAGGAACAGATCGACATACGGCAGTGAAGGCTCGATATAATGCCAGGGCACGTGAAGGCAGGTTTCAACCGCAGTATGAATGCCTTGTTCATGGCTGGCTTTAAACAGGGCGTGCGCCAGGTCAGGATTCATAAACGGCTCGCCGCCGGAAAGGGTGATCCCGCCGCCGCTGCGGTCGTAGAAGGGCTTGTCGCGCAGCACGGTGGCCATAATCTCCTCCACCTGCTTCTCTTCACCGCAGACGGTAAGCGCCTGCGTCGGGCAGCAGTCGGTGAGGGCAGTGAGCGTCTTTTCACTTAATTTTTCACGATGGATGGTCAACCCGTTCAGCGCGCGTTCAACACACCCTGGCGCGGCCTGCTGACACAGGTCACAGCCGTCCAGACACAGACGGGCGTCAAACAGGACGTCCCGCGTGCGGGAGCGGCTTTCCGGGTTCTGGCACCAGCGACAGCCCAGCGAGCAGCCTTTCAGGAACACCACGGTTCGAATACCGGGGCCGTCGTGGGTGGAGTAACGCTGTATGTTGAAGATCATTTTTTTGCCCTCTAATTACATATGAAGATTAAATTACTTTCGAATGAAAGTTATCTTGATATGGGTCAATTCATGAGCAGGTTTTCTCGTGATAGGGTAAATGCAGGCTAATTTTGAGGGTGACATCATGGAACTTTATCTCGACACATCTGACGTTGCGGCAGTCAAAAAGCTGGCGCGTATCTTCCCGCTGGCGGGCGTGACCACTAACCCAAGCATTGTGGCGGCGGGTAAAACCCCCCTGGAAGAGTTGCTGCCCGCGCTGCACGACGCGCTGGGCGGCAAGGGCCGGCTGTTCGCCCAGGTGATGGCGAAGACCGCCGAGGGGATGGTGGAAGACGCACGTAAGCTGCGCGCGATAATCGATGACCTGGTGGTGAAAGTGCCCGTGACCGCTGAAGGGCTGGCGGCGATCAAAATGCTGAAAGCAGAAGGGATCCCGACCCTGGGTACCGCGGTATACGGCGCAGCGCAGGGGATGCTCTCCGCGCTGGCGGGTGCTGAGTATGTGGCCCCTTACGTGAACCGCGTGGACGCGCAGGGCGGGGACGGGATCCAGACGGTGATTGAACTGCAACAATTGCTGACGCTGCACGCACCGCAGTCAAAAGTGCTCGCCGCGAGCTTTAAAACCCCGCGCCAGGCGCTGGACTGCCTGCTGGCAGGGTGCGAGTCCATCACGCTGCCGCTGGACGTGGCGCAGCAGTTTATTACCTCTCCGGCAGTAGATGCGGCAATTGTGAAGTTTGAGCAGGACTGGCAGGGGGCGTTTGGGCGGACGTCTATTTGATGCTGTTGCCGGGTGGCGCTGACGCTTACCCGGCCTACGATTTTCTCCCTCTCCCTGTGGGAGAGGGCCGGGGTGAGGGCATCAGGGCGCAGCAGGGTTTAACCTCCGCACACCTCACACCCCGGATTACGCATCAGCTTCATCTCGCGGAACTGACAGGTCATCGCGTCATACATCACGATTTTGCCCGCTGCGGGCGTGCCGTAATGCGCCAGCACCTTGATCGCCTCCATGGCCTGCAAGGAACCGATAACCCCAACCAGCGGCGCCATCACGCCCGCCTCGACGCAGGTCAGCGCATTCTCGCCAAACAGACGGCTCAGGCAGCGGTAGCAGGGCTCTCCCTCAACGTAGGTGAAAACGCTGATTTGACCCTCCATGCGGATGGCCGCGCCGGAAATTAGCGGCGTTTTATGGGCAAAGCAGCCCGCATTGAGCTGGTTGCGAATGGCGACGTTATCGGTGCAGTCCAGCACCAGGTCATGCCGTGCAATCTGCGCAAACAGCGCGTCGTCATCCAGCATCGCGTCAATCAGGGTGAACTGAACGTTGGGGTTAATTCGCGCCAGCGCCGTGCGCGCAGATTCCACTTTCGGCTGACCAACCGTCGCGTCGCTGTGTAGCGTCTGGCGTTGCAGGTTCGACACCGACACGGTATCGAAATCCAGCAGCGTCATGCGGCCGACGCCCGCCGCAGCCAGATATTGCGCTGCCGCGCAGCCCAGCCCGCCAAGACCCACAACCAGCACGCTGGCCGCCTTGAGCGCTTCCTGACCCTCGAAATCAAACCCGCGCAGCACGATCTGGCGGTTGTAGCGCATCATCTCCGGGACGCTCAGTTCCACCGTCATGTCAGCCTCCGAACAGGTGGTTAAAGCGTTCCACTTCAACCCATTCGCCCGCCTCAACGTGGCCGCGATCGCGCTCCAGCACGATAAAGCAGTTACCCTGGCTGAAGGAGCTAAAGATGTGCGAACCCTGATGCCCGGTGGTGCTCACCTCCAGCTCGCCATCGGCGTTGCGCGCCAGAATGCCGCGCTGGAAATCGAGACGGCCCGGAGATTTTTTGAGGCGCGTTGCCGCCCGCACGCGCACACGTTCCGGCAGCGGGTCGGCATTGTTGCCTGAAAGCTTCGCCAGCAGCGGGATCACCAGCTGGTAGAAGGTCAGCGCGGCAGAGACCGGGTTACCCGGCAGGCCACAGAACCAGCTGTGCGGAAGTTTGCCAAACGCGAACGGTTTGCCCGGTTTAATCGCCAGCTTCCAGAAGGCGATTTCACCCAGCTCTTCAAGCAGGGTTTTGGTGTAATCCGCTTCGCCAACCGAAACGCCGCCGGAGCTGATCACCACGTCGGCAGAGGCGTCCGCGTCGATAAACGCCGTGCGCAGTTTCTCCGGATCGTCAGGAATGATGCCGAGGTTAATCACCTCGCAGCCCAGTTGCTCAAGCATCAGGTGCACCGCCAGACGGTTGGTGTCGTAAATCTGCCCCTCGTTCAGCGGCTGACCCGGAAGCTGTAGCTCGTCTCCCGTTGAGAACACCGCCACGCGTACCTTGCGGACAACGTCAATCTCCGCGATGCCAAGCGATGCCAGCACCGGCAGTTCGGCGACCGTCAGTTTTTGCCCGGCGGCAAAGACCGTTGCGCCGAGGGTAATGTCTTCCCCGATGTGGCGGATATTCTGTCCCGCTTTGACGCTGGCGGTAAAACGCACGCCGTCGTCCGTTAGTTCGGTCTCTTCCTGCATCACCACGGCTTCACAGCCCTTTGGCACCGGCGCGCCGGTCATAATGCGCACGCAGGTGCCCGCTGGCCACTCACCGTTGAACGGCTGCCCGGCAAAGGCTTTACCTGCCACCGGCAGCGGCTGACCCGTTTGCAAATCCGCCAGACGTACGGCATAGCCGTCCATCGCCGCGTTATCGAACCCCGGCACGTTCAGCGGCGAGACGATATCGCGCGCGGCAATACGGCCAAAACAGCGCACAAGCGGCAGCGTCTCAACGTCGTGCAGGGGAGTAATACGATCAAGCATCTGCGAGAGTGCCGTCTCAAGCGGCATCAGTCCGGCGGTAAAATCCATGGTGGGCTCCTGCGGAGTAACAACGAAAGCGCTCATTATGGCAGAAAAGTGCGGCTAACTGTATGACCCGATGGGTGTACGCTTTACATCACAGTTGCGTCTTTCTATATTCAAAAATCATCTGAAGATTCGTCGACGATAATGATATTTATAGAAAAAGCAGCCAGCCAGGCTGATGGGTGATGCGAAATGAGTAAAGCGGTTATCGCAATTCATGGCGGTGCCGGGGCAATCACCCGTGCACAGCTCAGTCCCGAGCAGGAGAAGCGTTATATTGATGCGCTGAACGCCATTGTGGAAACAGGCCAGCGCATGCTGGAAGCGGGCGAAAGCGCGCTGGACGTGGTGACCGAAGCGGTGCGCCTGCTGGAGGAGTGTCCGCTGTTTAATGCCGGTATTGGCTCGGTCTTTACGCGCGATGAAACGCATGAACTGGATGCCTGCGTGATGGACGGTATCACCCTGAAAGCGGGGGCGGTGGCGGGCGTCAGCCGACTGCGCAATCCCGTGCTGGCCGCGCGTCTGGTGATGGATCAAAGCCCGCATGTGCTGCTGACCGGGGCGGGGGCGGAGAAATTTGCCGTCGAGCACGGGATGGATACGGTCTCGCCCGATCTTTTTTCCACCGAGGAGCGTTACCGGCAGTTGCTGGAGGCCCGTACAGCGGGGATGACGCAGCTGGACCATGCCGCGCCGCTCGATGAACGCAGCAAAATGGGCACGGTAGGCGCGGTGGCGCTGGATAAAGCCGGTAACCTCGCCGCCGCGACGTCGACAGGCGGTATGACCAACAAGCTTCCCGGACGCGTCGGCGATAGTCCGCTGCCGGGGGCCGGGTGTTACGCTAATAACGCCACGGCGGCGGTGTCATGCACCGGCACTGGCGAAGTGTTTATTCGCGCGCTGGCGGCCTACGACATTACCGCGCTAATGGATTACGGCGGATTAAGCCTGAGTGAGGCCTGCGAGCGGGTGGTAATGGAGAAACTGCCAGCCCTGGGCGGAGATGGTGGCTTAATCGCGGTGGATCGGGAGGGCAACGTGGCGCTGCCGTTCAACAGTGAAGGGATGTACCGGGCGTGGGGGTATGCCGGCGATGCGCCCAGCACAGGCATTTATCGTGAATAAGGGGGCATTGCGTGCCGCACAGTGAAGAGCTGGACAACTGCGAAGTGCTGGCTGTCCACCAACTGAATATTGCCTTTCAGGAAGAGCGGCAGTTCATCCCTGCAGTACAGAATTTATCGTTTTCGCTCAGGCGCGGCGAGACGCTGGCGATTGTTGGCGAATCAGGTTCCGGTAAATCCGTTACCGCGCTGGCGCTGATGCGTCTGCTTGAGCAGACGGGCGGGCAGGTCACCAGCGAGCGGATGCTGTTGCGCCGTCGCAACCGTCAGGTTATCGATCTCAACGAGCTGAGCGCGTCCCGGATGCAGGGGGTGCGCGGGGCGGATATTGCGATGATTTTTCAGGAGCCGATGACCTCCCTGAACCCGGTCTTCCCGGTGGGCGAGCAGATTGCCGAATCTATCCGCCTGCATCAGGGACTGAGCGGTGATGAGGCGCTCAACGAAGCTAAACGGATGCTGGAGCTGGTACGTATCCCTGAGGCGCACGCGATTTTGTCCCGCTATCCGCATCAGCTTTCCGGTGGCATGCGCCAGCGGGTGATGATTGCGATGGCGCTGTCGTGCCGTCCGGCGGTGCTCATTGCGGACGAACCCACCACGGCGCTGGATGTCACCATTCAGGCCCAGATCCTGCAACTGATTAAGGTGTTGCAGCAGGAGATGGAGATGGGGGTGATATTCATCACCCACGATATGGGGGTGGTGGCGGATATTGCCGATCGGGTGCTGGTTATGCATCAGGGCAATGCTGTGGAAACCGGCACGGTGGAGCAGGTCTTTCATGCGCCGGTGCATCCTTATACTAAAGCGCTGCTGGCGGCGGTCCCGCGTCTGGGCGCCATGAATGGCAGTGATTTTCCGCGCCGTTTTCCGCTGTTCTCTCAGACCGAACAGGGCCAACAGGAAGACGAAACCGAGCAGAACACGGTGGTTTCCGGCAGGCCGATCCTTGAAGTGCGTGAACTGGTGACCCGTTTCCCGCTGCGTAGCGGGATCCTCAATCGCGTGAAGCGCGAAGTGCATGCGGTTGAATACGTCAGTTTTGATCTCTGGCCGGGCGAAACGCTGGCGCTGGTGGGGGAGTCCGGCTGCGGTAAATCCACCACCGGGCGGGCGCTGCTCAGGCTGGTTGAGTCGCAGGAGGGGAGCATCACCTTCAACGGTGAGCGCATCGATACACTCCCCAATGGTAAATTGCAGGCGGTGCGCCGGGATATTCAGTTTATTTTTCAGGATCCTTATGCGTCGCTCGATCCGCGCCATACGGTGGGGTACTCGATTATGGAGCCGCTGCGGGTGCACAACCTGCTCGACGGTGAAGCCGCGCAGCGCCGCGTCGCGTGGCTGCTGGAGCGCGTGGGCCTGAAACCGGAGCATGCCTGGCGTTATCCGCACGAATTTTCTGGCGGTCAGCGACAGCGTATCTGCATAGCCCGGGCATTGGCCCTCAATCCGAAAGTGGTGATTGCGGATGAGTCCGTGTCAGCGCTGGATGTCTCCATCCGCGCGCAAATCATCAATCTCCTGCTCGATTTACAGCGGGATTTGGGCATTGCGTTTCTGTTTATCTCTCACGATATGGCGGTGGTTGAGCGGATCAGCCATCGCGTGGCGGTGATGTACATGGGGCAAATTGTTGAAATTGGCCCCCGTCGGGCGGTATTTGAAAACCCGCACCATCCGTACACCCGCAAGCTGATGGCCGCCGTACCGGTTGCCGATCCTGAACATCGTCACGCCCAGCGCGTGCTGTTGCAGGACGAAATGCCGAGCAATATTCGTAAACGGGGCGAAACTCTGGAGCGCGTGGCGCTGCGTGAAGTCGGTCCCGATCATTTTGTCGCACCCCCGCGTCAGGGCAATGCATTCTCGCGGTTATAACTTACAACAGGCAGGAGAACACAATGGTTCCTTTTGTTGCTCGTCAATGGCTGCTTGCTGCGAGCGTGACGGCTGCGCTGGCCGCCGCCCCCGCGATCGCGGCGAAAGACGTGGTGGTGGCTGTGGGGTCTAACTTCACGACGCTGGATCCGTATGATGCTAACGACACCCTTTCTCAGGCGGTGGCAAAATCCTTCTACCAGGGGCTGTTCGGCCTGGACCGCGAGATGAAGCTGAAAAACGTGCTGGCGGAAGGCTATACCGTGTCGGACGACGGGCTGGTCTATACCGTTAAACTCCGTACCGGCGTGAAGTTCCAGGACGGCACCGACTTCAACGCCGAGGCGGTTAAGGTCAACCTGGACCGAGCCAGCAATCCGGAAAACGGTCTTAAGCGCTACAACCTGTATAAAAATATCGCCCAAACCGAGGCGGTTGATCCGGCGACGGTGAAGATCACCCTCAAAGAGCCGTTTTCGGCGTTTATCAATATCCTGGCGCATCCCGCGACGGTGATGATTTCCCCTGCGGCGTTAAAGAAATACGGCAAAGAGATTGGCTTCCACCCGGTGGGGACCGGACCGTACGAACTGCTTACCTGGAACCAGACCGATTATGTGAAGGTGAAGAAATTCGCCGGATACTGGCAGCCGGGGCTGCCGATGCTGGATACCCTCACCTGGCGGCCGGTCGTGGACAACAATACCCGCGCCGCGATGCTGCAAACCGGCGAAGCGCAGTTTGCCTTCCCGATCCCCTACGAACAGGCAGCGCTGCTGGCGAAAAACAGCAAGCTGGAGCTGGTGGCCAGCCCGTCGATTATGCAGCGCTACATCAGCATGAACGTCACGCAAAAACCGTTTGATAACCCGAAGGTGCGCGAAGCCATCAACTACGCCATTAACCGCCAGGCACTGGTGAAGGTGGCCTTTGCCGGCTACGCCACCCCGGCGACGGGCGTGATGCCGCCAACCATTGAGTACGCGCAGAGCTATCAGCCGTGGCCGTACGATCCGGCGAAAGCGCGGGAACTGCTGAAAGAGGCGGGCTATCCGAACGGCTTTAGCACCACGCTGTGGTCGTCGCATAACCACAGTACCGCGCAGAAGATGCTGCAATTTACCCAGCAGCAACTGGCACAGGTGGGCATTAAAGCCAGGGTCACGGCGATGGATGCCGGACAGCGCGCGGCGGAAGTGGAAGGCAAAGGACAGAAAGAGAGCGGCGTGCGGATGTTCTACACCGGCTGGACGGCTTCAACCGGTGAAGCGGACTGGTCCCTGTCGCCGCTGTTTGCTTCCCAGAACTGGCCGCCAACGCTGTTCAATACCGCGTTCTACAGTAATCCGCAGGTGGATAAGGATCTGGCCGATGCCCTGAAAACCACCAAACCGGAAGAGAAAGCGCGCCTGTACAAAGAGGCGCAGGACATTATCTGGAAAGAGTCGCCGTGGGTGCCGCTGGTGGTGGAAAAACTGGTCTCAGCCCACAATAAAGCGCTGACCGGTTTTTACATCATGCCGGATACGGGCTTTAGCTTTGATGACGCGGATCTAAAATAAAACTCATGCTGAATTATGTGTGTAAACGCCTGCTGGGGCTTATCCCGACGCTGCTGATTGTGGCCGTGCTGGTGTTTTTGTTTGTCCACATGCTGCCCGGCGATCCGGCGCGTTTGATTGCCGGACCGGAAGCGGATGCCACGGTTATAGAACTGGTGCGTAAACAGCTCGGTCTTGACCAGCCGCTGTATCGGCAATTTCTGCGCTACATTGGCAATGTCCTTCAGGGCGATTTCGGCATCTCGATGGTGTCGCGTCGTCCGGTGTCGGAGGAGATTGCCAGCCGCTTTATGCCCACCTTCTGGTTAACGATTGCCAGTATGAGCTGGGCGGTTGTGTTTGGCCTGGGCGCGGGGATTGTCGCCGCCGTCTGGCGCAACCGCTGGCCGGATAAGCTCGGTATGGCGCTGGCGGTCACCGGTATCTCTTTCCCGGCGTTTGCGCTGGGCATGCTACTGATGCAGATTTTCTCCGTCGAGCTGGGCTGGTTGCCCACCGTCGGGGCCGACACCTGGAAGCACTACATTCTGCCCTCTATGACGCTTGGCGCAGCCGTTGCGGCAGTGATGGCCCGCTTCACCCGCGCCTCCTTTGTCGACGTGCTGAGCGAAGATTACATTCGCACCGCGCGGGCAAAAGGGGTGAGTGAGAAATGGGTCATTCTGAAGCATGGTTTTCGTAATGCGATGATCCCGGTGGTCACGATGATGGGACTACAGTTCGGCTTCCTGCTGGGCGGCTCTATCGTGGTAGAGAAGGTCTTCAACTGGCCGGGGCTGGGGCGTCTGCTGGTCGACTCGGTCGATATGCGTGACTATCCGGTTATTCAGGCGGAAGTCCTGCTTTTCTCGCTGGAATTTATTCTTATCAATCTCGTGGTGGACGTGCTGTACGCCGCCATTAACCCGGCCATCAGGTATAAGTAAGATGCGATTACTGAACTGGCGTCGCCAGGCCATTTTAAACGCTATGCCGGGGATCAGGCCGGACCATATTCGCACCCCGTGGGTTGAGTTCTGGCGTCGATTCCGTCGTCAGCCCGTCGCTATGGTCGCCGGGTTGTTTGTGTTACTGCTGATCCTGGTGGCGATTATCGCCCCCTGGATAGCCCCGTTTGATGCGGAAAACTACTTCGACTACGACCGGCTGAACGATGGTCCGTCGATGATGCACTGGTTTGGCGTGGACTCGCTCGGGCGCGATATATTCAGCCGCGTGCTGGTAGGGGCGCAGATCTCACTGGCGGCCGGGGTCTTCGCGGTGCTGATGGGCGCAGCAATTGGCACCGTGCTGGGGCTGGTGGCCGGGTACTACGAAGGCTGGTGGGACCGCATCATCATGCGTATCTGCGACGTGCTGTTTGCCTTTCCCGGTATTCTGCTGGCGATTGCCGTGGTGGCGGTGATGGGCAGCGGCATGGCGAACGTCATTATCGCCGTGGCGGTATTCTCGATTCCCGCTTTCGCGCGTCTGGTACGTGGCAACACGCTGGTGCTGAAGCAGCAGACCTTTATCGAGTCGGCGCGCAGCATGGGAGCCAGCGATGCCACCATCCTGTTCAGCCATATTCTGCCGGGAACGGTCTCGTCTATCGTGGTCTATTTCACCATGCGCATAGGCGTGTCGATTATCTCGGCGGCCAGCCTGTCGTTTCTGGGGTTAGGGGCACAGCCGCCGACGCCGGAGTGGGGTGCGATGCTGAACGAGGCGCGGGCGGATATGGTGATCGCCCCGCACGTGGCGATCTTCCCGAGCCTGGCGATTTTCCTGACCGTGCTGGCGTTTAACCTGCTGGGGGATGGGCTGCGCGACGCGCTGGATCCGCGGATTAAGGGGTAGGTTTTTGCAGGAACTTACCCCTCACCCTAACCCTCTCCCCTGAGGGGAGAGGGGACTGCTCGGTGCGGTCTGTTCCCCCTCGCCCCTTTGGGGAGAGGGCCGGGGTGAGGGGTTAAAGATTAAACCCGGCTGCCCCACAAATCATACTCGTCGGCGTTTTCAACCTTCACGCGAATAATATCGCCCGGCTTGACGTTGGTTTCCCCGTTCAGGTACACCGCGCCGTCGATTTCAGGCGCATCCGCCATGCTGCGGCCAATCGCGCCTTCTTCGTCCACTTCGTCGATAATGACCAGAATTTCGCGGCCCACTTTCTCCTGCAAGCGTTCTGCAGAGATCTGCTGTTGCAGCTGCATAAAGCGGTTCCAGCGTTCCTCTTTGACCTCTTCCGGTACCTGGTCCGCCAACTCGTTGGCCGTTGCGCCTTCAACCGGGCTGTACTTGAAGCAGCCCACGCGATCCAGACGCGCTTCTTTCAGGAAGTCGAGCAGCATCTGGAAATCTTCTTCGGTTTCACCCGGGAAGCCAACGATGAAGGTGGAGCGCAGGGTCAGATCCGGGCAGATCTCGCGCCACTGCTTGATGCGCGCCAGCTGGCGGTCAACGGATCCAGGACGCTTCATCAGCTTCAGAATGCGCGGGCTGGCGTGCTGTAACGGGATATCCAGATACGGCAGGATTTTGCCTTCCGCCATCAGCGGAATCACGTCGTCAACGTGCGGGTAAGGGTAGACGTAGTGCAGACGCGTCCAGATCCCGAGCTTAGCAAGCTGCTCGCACAGGCCAACCATGCTGGTTTTTACCGGCTCGCCGTTATGGAAGCCGGAGCGGTGTTTGACGTCCACGCCGTAGGCGGAGGTGTCCTGGGAGATGACCAGTAACTCCTTCACGCCCGCGTCGGCCAGGCGTTTGGCTTCTGCCAGCACCTCGCCAATCGGACGGCTCACCAAATCGCCACGCATCGACGGGATGATGCAGAAGGTGCAGCGATGGTTGCAGCCTTCGGAAATTTTCAGGTAAGCATAGTGGCGCGGCGTCAGCTTCACGCCCTGTTCCGGCACCAGGCTCAGGAACGGGTTGTGCTTTGGCTTTGGTACGTAGTGATGAACATGTTCCAGCACCTGCTCGTAGCTGTGCGGGCCGGTGATCTCCAGTACCTTCGGATGCACTTCGCGGATCTGATCCACCTTCGCGCCCAGGCAGCCGGTGACAATCACTTTGCCATTTTCCGTCAGGGCTTCACCAATGGCTTCCAGTGACTCCTGGACCGCGCTGTCGATGAACCCACAGGTGTTGACGATCACCATGTCGGCGTTGTCGTAGCTTGGCACCACGTCATAGCCTTCAGTGCGAAGTTCAGTCAGGATGCGTTCGGAATCCACCAGGTTCTTCGGGCAGCCCAGGGAGACAAAGCCGATTTTCGGCGGGTGCGTAACATTGCTCATAGGTTAAAAATTCATCAATTATGGAGTTATCAGGGCGGGATTTTACAGCGTATCGCGGGGGATTTATACACTCTTGATGGCGCAGTTGAGGCGGGCAATCGTTGTAACATTGTAAAGAATGTTAATCAGTTATCGTTTATTGATCTCAGGCATCACATTGTACAAAAAATGACCTTATTATTAATAGGGTAACATGGCTGACAGAGGAGGAAATAGCATGTCCGTTGACAGACTGAAACGCGATCTGCTTAACAAGCTGATCAACGCCCGAATCGACCTGGCTGCATATCTGCAACTCCGCAAGGCGAAAGGGTATATGTCAGTCAGCGAAAGCGAAAATCTGCGTGATAATTTCTTTGAACTTTGCAATTTCATGCGTGAAAAAGCACCCATCCTGAAAGCGTACTGCGCTGAAAACGAACTAGTGGCGCTGCGCCGCGCCGCCGAGGTGCTTTCCATCGCCGGGGTCTGTTTGATGAACGGACGTCACGACTGCCCGAATTTTATTGCCGTTAACGCGGAGAAGCTTGAAAACTGCCTGACCACGCTCGCGCTTTGCATCATGTGTCTGAACAAGCCGGAAACGCTTGCCCGACACTGAACCCGGGGGAGGCAACTCCCCCTTTTGATTAAGCTTTTGTAAAAGTGTTAACGCACCCGGGAACAGTGGCTAATCTTTAAGCCATATGCCGATAAAGGAGTGCGTTATGCCTCGATCCTCGCTGCTTTTCCTCCCTGTACTGTTATTCCCGCTTTCGCTGCTTGCGGCGCCCGAGACGGTTAAGGTCGACGTGCTACAGACAAAACTGGATCACCCCTGGTCGCTGGCGTTTCTGCCTGATAATAAGGGGCTGCTGATCACGCTAAAAGACGGGCAGCTTAAGCACTGGCAGGCAGGGAAAGGGCTCTCCGATCCGATTATCGGCGTGCCGAAGGTCTGGGCGAGCGGCCAGGGCGGATTGCTGGACGTGGTGCTGGCCCCGGATTTTGAACAATCACGGCGGATCTGGCTCAGCTTCGCCGAGGCGGGTGATGATGGAAAAGCGGGCACCGCGGTGGGCTACGGGCGGTTGAGCGATGACCTCTCGCGCATTGAGGGCTTCCAGGTGGTGTTCCGACAGATGCCGAAGCTCTCTACTGGCAACCACTTTGGTGGACGGCTGGTGTTCGACGGCAAAGGCCATCTCTTTATTGGCTTAGGTGAAAACAACCAGCGCCCGACGGCGCAGGATCTGGATAAGCTTCAGGGCAAGGTGGTGCGCCTGACGGAGGACGGGAAAGTGCCGCCGGATAACCCGTTTGTGAACACCGCCGGTGCACGGCCTGAAATCTGGTCTTACGGCATTCGCAACCCGCAGGGGATGGCGATGAACCCGTGGAGCGACGCGCTGTGGCTTAATGAACACGGCCCTCGCGGCGGGGATGAGATCAACATTCCTGAAAAAGGCAAAAACTACGGCTGGCCGATGGCCACGCACGGGATCAACTACAGCGGCCTGAAAATCCCGGAAGCGAAAGGCGAGCACGTTGAGGGCACTGAAAAACCGCTGTTTGTCTGGAAAGTGTCGCCCGCCGTCAGCGGCATGGCGTTCTACAACAGTGACGTCTTCCCGCAATGGAAAAACAAGCTGTTTATCGGCGCGCTGAAGGAGAAAGACGTCATCGTGCTGAGCGTGAAGGGCAATACCGTGACGGAGGACGGGCGCATTCTTGGGGATAAAGATCAGCGAATTCGCGATGTGCGCGTCGGGCCGGATGGTTATCTGTACGTGCTGACCGACGAGACGGACGGGCAGCTTTGGAAAGTCAGCCCGTCCGGGTCGTAATCAGGTCACCGGGATCATCACCACGTTGCGATACGCCGGGCGCTCGCTGAGCTGCTGGATCCAGCGCTGAAGGTGAGGGCGCGGGGTCCAGCTGAGACCCATGTTAGTGAGGTTCCAGACGAAAGGGGCGACGGCGATATCGCCCACGCCGAACGTGTCGCCGGAGAACCAGGTATGCTTCGCCAGTTCGTCGTCCATCATCGCAAACAGCGACTCGCACGCGTCCTGGGCGGCATGAATGGCGGGATAATCACGATCGGCTTCCGGCGTACGGATAAGCCCCATCAGGATCACGCGGTGCGTTGGGGAAAGCGTCTGGTTTGCCCAGTCCATCCATTTTTCGCCCTGCGCGCGCTGGGCTGGATTTTCTACCCACAGCCGACCCTGGCCGTACTGCGCGGCGAGGTATCGCACGATGGTGTTAGACTCCCACAGCGTGGCGTCTGTCTCGTCATCGCGCAGTAGCGGCACCAGTCCATTTGGGTTCATCGCCAGGTAGTCCGCGTCTTTATTCACGCCAAACTCCAGGCCCGCCATAACCTGCTTGAACGGTAAATCCAGCTCTTCCAGCGTCCAGAGCACTTTTTTCACGTTGGTCGAATTGTTCCTGCCCCACAGCGTAATCATATTTACTCCCGATGAGATGTGAATCCGAGTCAGCTTTTCGCCATGGTGAGATAAACCTAACAATTACGCAACAGATGCTAAAAAAAACACCGCAATCAAAGCGTATCTGAATGTTATTGCATAAACTTTAAAAACTTTACCTGGAACAGGTTTCTTTGAAGGCTGTAGTGCGCTATTACTCATCGCTTCTTGCGACACGGTGATTGTGACGTGATTTTTAGAATGGACACTCGGGTGGCATTTATGACGCAAAAAACTTCCTCTCTGCGCAGCCTGGCGGCAGGCTCGGCGCTGCTTTTCCTTTTTGCCCCAACGCTCCATGCGGCGGAACAGACAGCGCCCGAAGCGCCGCCTGTTGATGCGCGCGCCTGGATCCTGATGGATTACGCCAGCGGGAAAGTGCTGGCGGAAGGTAACGCCGACGAGAAACTCGACCCGGCGAGCCTGACGAAAATTATGACCAGCTATGTGGTCGGCCAGGCGTTGAAAGCGGGCAAGATCAAGCTGAATGACATGGTCACCGTCGGGAAAGATGCCTGGGCGACTGGTAACCCGGCGCTGCGCGGCTCGTCCGTGATGTTCCTGAAGCCTGGCGACCAGGTCTCCGTGTCCGATCTGAATAAAGGGGTCATTATTCAGTCGGGAAATGATGCCTGTATTGCGCTGGCCGATTACGTCGCGGGCAGTCAGGACTCATTTATTGGGCTGATGAATGGCTACGCGAAAAAACTGGGTCTGACCAATACCACTTTTAAAACTGTTCACGGCCTGGATGCGCCGGGTCAGTTCAGTACCGCGCGCGATATGGCGCTGCTGGGCAAAGCGCTGATCCATGACGTGCCGGATGAGTACGCTATCCATAAAGAGAAAGAGTTTACCTTCAACAATATCCGCCAGCCTAACCGTAACCGTCTGCTGTGGAGCAGTAACGTTAACGTGGACGGCATGAAAACCGGTACAACTGCCGGGGCCGGATACAACCTGGTGGCTTCTGCGACGCAGGGCGATATGCGCCTGATCTCAGTGGTGCTGGGAACGAAAACCGACCGAATTCGTTTTAACGAATCCGAAAAACTGCTGACCTGGGGTTTCCGCTTCTTTGAAACCGTCACGCCGATTAAGCCGGACGCCACCTTCGTCAGCCAGCGTGTCTGGTTTGGTGATAAAAGTGAAGTAAACCTGGGAGCGGGTGAAGCGGGTTCCGTCACCATTCCACGCGGTCAGCTGAAAAACCTGAAAGCCAGCTATACCCTGACCGAGCCACAGCTCACCGCACCGCTGAAAAAAGGTCAGGTGGTCGGGACGATAGATTTCCAGCTTAACGGCAAATCTATTGAGCAGCGTCCGCTGGTGGTAATGGAAGCGGTGGAAGAGGGCGGCTTCTTCAGCCGGATGTGGGACTTTGTGTTAATGAAATTCCACGGCTGGTTTGGCAGCTGGTTCAGCTAAGTTTTTGCCGGGTGGCGGCTTCGCCTTACCCGGCCTACAACGGCTCGAACGTAGGCCGGGTAAGCGCAGCGCCACCCGGCATAACCTCAATACATCAACTTCACCTGCTGCGCTTTCGCGTATGCCACCAGCTCGTCATCCGGGCGGCAATCACTGACGATGGCGTCAAAGCGCGACAGTTCTCCCATCCTTGCCGGACGGACCTTGCCAAATTTACTGTGATCAACCACCAGCACATGCTGCTGCGCGGCGTTGAGCGCCCACTGTTTCACCGGTAACTCTTCAAGATTAAAACAGGTTGCCCCCTGTTTCACATTCACGCCCGCCGCAGAGTAAAAGGCGATATCAGGGCATACATTGCTCAGCGTGTCCTGAATATTCAGCGGCTTGAAGATGGCGTTGCTGGCATGAAACTCGCCGCCACACAAAATCACCCGGCATGCTGGTTTCTCCTGCAAAGCCAGGAAGGTATTTAGCGAATAACAGACGGCGGTAAAGGGAACGGTGCTGTCGATGGCCTCGATGATCCACGGGGTTGTCGTACCGCAGTCAAAAAACAGCGTTTGATGCGGCTGCACCAGCGAGGCGGCGAGCCGCGCGGCTTTGCGCTTCTCTTCCACCAGGCGTGTTTTTTGATCGCTTAACAGATAATGGCTGGCGCTACGCGGCTCCAGAACAATATACCCGCCAAGCAGCACAACGGGGGCGCTGTCGCTGTTCAGATCGCGACGAATGGTCATTTCAGACACGCCAAGCAGGGAAGCGGCTTCCTTAAGATGCAGCTTATCGCTGCGCTTCAGCGCCTGAAGCAGCTGAGCAATGCGGTCATCGCGACGTGTTTCCATAGATCCTCGGGCTAAAAAAGTGAGCCCCCGCAGGGCGGGGGCTCAAGTGTAACCTGACGGACCGGGGTTAGTCACGTATCCAGCCTTTGCGGATCGGAAGAGCAAACAGAACGCGATAGGCCTGTGATAATCCACGATAAAGCGCCGGGCCAAAGAGGCTCCACAGGATGGCTGCGCTGACGCAGCCCATCAGCCCCACCAGGAAACCGCCGACCATATCCAGCGGCCAGTGCACCCCCAGGTAGACGCGGGACCAGGCGATGGCGACTGCCACGCCCATCAGCACCATGCCGGACCACAGGCGATGCCAGAACAGGAAGGCCAGCGCAAAGGTGAAGATCACCGTGCCGTGATCGCTCGGGAACGAGTCATCCGGCGCATGGTGCAGGAAGTTGTAGCCGACGCGATCGACAAACGGACGATCGTGCGGGAAGGCGTGACCCAGCACGTAGCTTGCCAGCACGCTCACGCCAATTGCCATCGCCATTTTGATCACCAGATGGCGCTGGGCGGTGACCTGTGTACGAGGTCCCCATAACCAGAGGATCACCGCCAGCGCCGGTACAATGCTAATCAGATCTTTCGCAATGAAGGTGGCGAGATCGATCATCCATTCCGGTGACGACGGCGTGGCGTTGAGCAGGTAAAACAGTTCGTAGTTCAGATTTTCTAACATAATCTCGTTACTCTTTAGCAAACCAGGTGGAAACCAGCCCGTAAACCAGCACCTGGGAAAACCAGACCCACCACCCGGCCCACAGGTTGTGAGAGAAAAAATGCGCGCCGCGCATGACCTGCCCGAAGCCCATCACCAGCCCCATAACAACGCCTGACGCGACAAAGGACCATGCCAGGCGCGGACGTTCACGCCAGAAGGCAAAAAACAGCCCCATCACCATAAACCCGCTGGAGGCGTGGCCGCCGGGAAAGCAGCGTCCCGGTCCGCTGTCTGCCGGAACGGCGCTGAACAGGGGATACGAAACGGACCTGCCGCCATATTCCACCAGATCCCACGGACAGCTGTGGTGGCTTATGCTTTTCAGCACCCCTACTACCAGCGCACCCAGCCCCATCAGAATCGCGGCCGTTACCAGTCGGGCATTGCGTTTGTAAGCGCCGTAAATCAGCGATGCGGCAGCGATAACAATGGTCACATATTTCGCCAGCCGATGGTTCAGCAGATCCAGCAACGGGTTTTGCTGTAGCGGAAAATGATGCGCCGCTGCGTCATACCAGAAACCGGTTATCCATCGGTCAAGCGATTCATCGCGCGAAAGCCAGGTAAAAAGCACCGCAAGGGCAATAAGCACGAAAAGTTGATAACCATAAAAGCGGGCAGGCAAACGGTAAAGACGTTTTGTCTTATTTGTCGGTAACTTAGATAATTCTGAAGGGCTGACGGCGTGTGTCATAGTTTCGGTCAATAACGTGAAATAGCACTATCATAGGGAGGGCAACTTAAGGAAACCTTAAACAACAACGATAAGTGCGTTATTTCTGTTTTTTCACGTTAATTTGCTATCTCAGACAGCGGCAATTCATTACACTCATCGCGATTTTTTCATACTAAAGAGATTGCATGATAAACCGTTCTTCTTCCGGTAATCGTCTGGGTCGTCAGGCGTTACTTTTTCCTCTGTGTCTGGTGCTTTACGAATTCTCTACCTACATCGGCAACGACATGATCCAGCCCGGCATGCTGGCTGTGGTTGAGCAGTACAACGCAGGTATTGAGTGGGTACCGACATCCATGACCGCCTATCTGGCGGGCGGCATGTTTTTACAGTGGCTGTTAGGGCCGCTGTCGGATCGTATTGGCCGCCGTCCGGTGATGCTGACGGGCGTAGTGTGGTTTATCGTCACCTGTCTCGCCACGCTGCTGGCGCAGAGTATTGAGCAGTTCACGCTGCTGCGTTTCCTTCAGGGCGTGAGCCTGTGCTTTATTGGCGCCGTGGGCTATGCCGCTATTCAGGAGTCGTTTGAGGAGGCGGTGTGTATCAAAATTACCGCGCTGATGGCAAACGTGGCGCTTATTGCACCGCTTCTTGGGCCGCTGGTGGGAGCCGCATGGGTTCACGTCGCGCCGTGGGAGGGGATGTTCGTCCTCTTTGCCGCGCTTGCGGCTACCTCTTTCTTTGGCCTGCACCGTGCGATGCCGGAAACCGCCACCCGCCTGGGCGAAAAGCTCTCGCTTAAAGAGCTGGGGCGGGATTATAAGGCGGTGCTGAAAAATGGCCGTTTTGTCGCGGGCGCATTGGCGACGGGCTTTGTCAGCCTGCCGCTGCTGGCGTGGATTGCCCAGTCGCCGGTCATTATCATCAGCGGCGAACAGCTTAGCAGCTATGAGTATGGCCTGTTACAGGTGCCGATTTTTGGCGCGCTGATTATCGGTAACCTGGTGCTGGCGCGTCTGACGTCGCGCCGTACCGTGCGTTCGCTGATTATTTTGGGCGGCTGGCCCATAGCGGCAGGGCTGATTATCGCGGCGGTGGCGACCGTAGCCTCGTCTCATGCGTACCTGTGGATGACGGCGGGGCTGAGTGTTTACGCGTTTGGTATCGGCGTGGCGAATGCTGGCCTGGTGCGCCTGACGCTGTTCGCCAGTGAAATGAGTAAAGGCACGGTGTCTGCCGCGATGGGGATGCTGCAAATGCTGATTTTCACCGTCGGTATTGAGGTGAGCAAGCATGCTTATGCGTTTGGCGGAAACGGGCTGTTCAGCCTGTTCAATCTCGCAAACGGTGTGCTGTGGGTAGGGCTGATGGTGGTGTTCCTGAAGGACAAACGCGTCGGAAGCGCACTGCAACCGTAATCCTTATTCCCTCTCCCCCCTGGGCGAGCTCGGGACAGTTCCCTCTCCCTGTGGGCTGAGGGATCCCCAGTAATTTGAAAGCAAAAGCGATAACGTTGCCTCAGAATAACTGAGGGCTTTCAGCGATGCCTCGGTCCGGCTGTAAATCGCTGAGGCGTTTCCTGTAGGCCGGGGCGAGGCGCAGGGATGCGCCGAGAGGGCGGGCTTTACAGGGATGTTACCTCCGCCCGTCCCCGATAAGCCGGAAGGAATAAGCCGAAGGCACCGCGAAGCGGCGATTTTCCGCCGGAAGCCCGGGTCGCTAGGGTGGTGGCGACTGAGCCACCCTGGCACGTTCACCGGTCATGTCGTGGCAGAGTAGCAAGGAACATAAAGTGAACGGAATGACCACCAGAGCCGTATGTTCCCCCTCACCCCAGCCCTCTCCCTCAAGGGAGAGGGGGCCATCTGTGCAGGCATTATTTTGTGGGGAACCCTCAGCCCTGTGGGAGAGGGTGAAGGCACCAGAGCGCACGGAATCAATTAAACGGCGCCTTCCCCTCCAGCACCATATCAATCACGTCCAGCACCCCTTCGTCATTATTATTTGGCGCTTCATAGCGGGCTACCGCTTTAATATGCGGTCTGGCGTTGGCCATCGCGAAGCCAAACCCAGCCTGGCGCAGCATCTCCACGTCGTTACCGCTGTCGCCAAAGGCCACCACTTCACTGTCCTCAATGCCCCAGCGCGCTTGCAGGATCCGCAGGCCGTTAGCTTTGTGCACGCCAGGGATTATCAGGTCGATACTGCCGTGACCCGTGGTCACCGGCACCATGATGTCGCCAAGCTTCTCATGCAGCAGCGCCTGAATGCGCGGTATTTCGTCGTCAGAGACGTTAAGCCCGAACTTGAAGAAAATATCGTTGAGGTTGTCAAAGCTGCTGACGCTTTCAAGGCGGTGATAGTATTTCGCCGCAATCTCTTTGAAGAGGTCGTTATACGTTTTCAGCGTGTAGGCGCTGTTTTTTCCGCAGGCAATTATCTCAATGCCGGGCACGTCGTTTAACAGGGTGGCGACGGTCAGAAAATGCTCTTTCGACAGTTCGCCGTTAAACACGTCTTCGCCCGCATCCACAACCCAGCCGCCGTTTTCGGCGACGAAGGCGATTTCATGGGCGATCTCGGGGAAAAATGAGATCAGCTGGTAGTACTGGTTTCCGCTGGCGACCACAAAACGGATGCCTTGCGCTTTCATGCGCGCGTACTGCGCCAGAAAACGCGCGCGATTATAGGTTTTCGCATCGCTCAGGAAGGAGCCATCCATGTCGACTGCAATCAGTTTAACGCTCATATCCCTTCTCCATTGTCGTTTGTTCTGCTTCCGGTTTTGCCACCGCACGCGCCACCAGGGCGGCAATAATCACTAACCCTAACACCACCAGCATGGCGCTGCGCAACCCGTAGTGCTCACCGAGGAATCCAAGCAACGGTGGCCCCACCAGGAAGGCAAGGTAGCCCGTGGTCGCCACAACGCTCACGCGCGTCGGCGCATCGGGACCGGTATCGCTGGCAGCGGAAATGGTCAGCGGGAAGCCAAGGGAGGCGCCCAGCCCCCACAGGATCACCGACACACCGGCAATCCAGTCCACATCCACAAAGATGATCATCGCGATGCCCAGCCCACCCAGCAGGGCGCTGGCACGGACGACAGCCACGCGGCTGTAACGGTCGATAAACCAGCCCCCGGTAAAGCGTCCGACGGTCATGCCGAGCGTAAATCCGGCGTAGATCAGCGAGCCGGAGGTGGGGCTAAATCCGTGCCCGTCCACCATCAGCAACGGTAGCCAGTCGTTGGCGGAGCCTTCAGCAAATGCCATCGCCAGCACCACCACGCCAATCAGCATTAGCTGGAAATCACGATAGAAGGGCAACCCTTTTGCCGCAGACTTCTGTTCGTCCGAGGCGTGTTGTCCTGTGCCTGCGGGAATAGCCCTGATGCCGGTGAGGATCGGGATAATACAGACCAGCGCCGCCAGCAAAATGTGCACATTGGCCGCAATGCCCAGCGCCGTCAGCGCCATCCCCACGCCCGCGCCTGCCAGCGTGCCGAGGCTGTAAAAGCCATGTATCATCGGCAGCACCGTTTTGTTCATCGCCTGTTCGACGGCGGCCCCCTCGACGTTAATGGCCACTTCAGCCGCACCAAAGCTGCCGCCAAATACCATCAGCCCAAGGGCAAACATCAGCGGCGAGGCGAACCACAGCGCCACGCTCAAAGCGAACATTCCCACCACGGCGCAGCACATGGTGGTGCGGATCACCGCGCGCGTGCCAAAGCGCTTCACCAGCCAGGCCGAGCAGAGGATGCCGCTCATCGAGCCAATCGACAGGCCAAACAGTACGATCCCCATCTCCGCCGTCGAGACGGATAGCGTATCGCGGATTGCCGGGGTGCGCGTTGCCCAGGAAGCCATCAGCAGCCCGGGGATGAAGAAGAACATAAACAGCGCCCACATGCGCAGATGCAGGGCTTTGCGAGGAGAAGTTAGCGTCATTGGGATCAGCACCAGAAGTACAACAATAGCGACAACACTAGCAACTTTGTGTACATTTGTACATAAACCGGATGAGGATTTTATGAGCAGACCACCAAACGACCCTAACCGCCGCGAGAAGATACTCCAGGCGACGCTGGACACCATTGCTGAGCACGGTATTCATGCCGTCACGCACCGCAAAATTGCCACCTGCGCAGGCGTACCGCTGGGGTCGATGACCTACTATTTCGACGGGATGGAGTCGCTTCTGGAGGAGGCGTTCACGTGGTTTACGCAGCAGATGTCTCAGCAGTACCGGGATTTCTTCGCGGGGGTGACCGGGCGGGAGAGGGCGTGCGAGGCCATTACCACGCTGATCCACAGTTCAGCCGTGACCACGCCACACAATATGGCGCTGATGTATCAGCTGTACGCTTTTATGCACCGCAGCGCCGCGCTGAAAACGGTGATGCAGGACTGGATGAAGATGAGCCAGACTACGCTTAAGCAGTGGTTTGATCCAGCCACCGCCCGTGCGCTGGATGCGTTTATCGAGGGGATGACGCTGCATTTTGTAACCGACCGGTCGCCGTTAACCCGGGAGGAGATCCGGGCGATAGTGGGACGGATTGCAGGCGAGGATACCGTCTGATAGCGCTCGCCCCGGCCACGCCTGATGTCAGGAGATTTTTTTCCCGCTGGCGTCAACGACGACTTCGCCATCTTCCTTTGTAAATGCCCCTTTTTGCGCGTCCGGAAGGATGTCGAGAACGACTTCAGAAGGGCGGCACAGACGTGTACCCAGCGGCGTCACCACAATCGGACGGTTAATCAGAATGGGGTATAGCAGCATGAAATCAATAAGCTGGTCATCGGTGAAATTTCCCCCGGCAAGGCCCAGTTGCTCGTAAGGCTCGACGTTTTTGCGCAGCAGATCGCACACGGAAATCCCCATGTCTGCAATCAGCCTGGTCAATTCATCACGCGACGGTGGGTTCTCAAGATAGAGAATAATTTCGGGTTCCGTACCGCTGTTACGGATCATCTCCAGCGTATTGCGCGACGTGCCGCAGGCCGGGTTGTGGTAGATAGTGATGTTGCTCATATCCGTTACTCATTACAGTGTGAAGGAGAGACGTAGCGCCAGCGCGGTGAGCGTCACAAACAGAACCGGCAGCGTCATTATGATGCCCGTCCTGAAATAGTAGCCCCAGGTAATGGTCATGTTTTTCTGTGCCAGCACATGAAGCCATAGCAGGGTGGCCAGGCTACCGATGGGGGTGATTTTCGGCCCCAGATCGCAGCCAATCACGTTAGCGTAAATCATCGCCTCCTTAATCAAACCTGTTGCCGCACTACCCTCAATGGAGAGCGCGCCGATCAATACCGTTGGCATATTGTTCATTATGGATGACAGAAAGGCGGTGATAAATCCGGTTCCCAGCGTAGTGGCCCAGAGTCCGTGTCCGGCTAAGCGATCAAGAACGTCTGAAAGAGACTCCGTCAGCCCGGCATTACGCAGGCCATACACCACCAGATACATCCCCAGCGAAAAGATAACGATCTGCCAGGGTGCGCCGCGCAGCACTTTCCCGGTGTTAATGGCGTGCCCGCGTTTAGCAACGGCAAATAAAATCAGCGCGCCAGTTGTTGCGATAGCGCTGACCGGGATACCCAGAGGTTCAAGCACAAAGAACCCGACGAGCAGTAGCAGCAGCACGATCCAGCCCGTTCTGAATGTCGGCAGGTCATGAATGGCCCGTGCGGGCTCGCGGAGTTTTGCCAGGTCATATTCCGGCGGTATTTCCTTGCGGAAGAACAGATGCAGCATCACCAGCGTCGCGGCAATTGCGGCGATATCAACCGGGATCATCACCGAGGCGTATTCGCTAAAGCCCAGCTTAAAGAAGTCCGCTGAGACGATGTTGACCAGGTTGGAGACAATCAGCGGCAGGCTGGCGGTATCGGCGATAAATCCCGCCGCCATCACGAACGCCAGCGTGGCCTGCTTGCTGAATCCCAGCGCCAGCAGCATGGCGATAACGATAGGCGTCAGGATCAATGCCGCACCGTCATTGGCGAACAGCGCCGCCACGGCCGCACCCAGCAGCACGATCCAGGTAAACAGCAACCCCCCGCGACCGTTTCCCCAGCGAGCAACGTGCAGCGCCGCCCACTCGAAAAAACCGGACTCATCCAGCAGCAAACTGATAACGATTACCGCGATAAACGTGGCCGTCGCATTCCAGACGAGGTTCCAGACCACCGGAATGTCGTTAACGTGGATCACACCGCTCGCCAGCGCCAGCGCGGCGCCAATGGTGGCACTCCAGCCGATACTGAGCCCTTTGGGCTGCCAGATAACCAGTACCAGCGTAAACAGAAAAATAGCCCCTGCCAGAAACATCTTTTACTCCGTTATATCTGTTTTTGTGAATGTGTTGTGGTCAGCACGAGCCCGGGAGGCGGTTTTTCAGCTTCATACGCGTCTCTTCCCGCAGGCAGTTCCAGCTGGTGTCGATAACGGTTGCCGCCCACGCGGGCATGTTGGGAGAGAGACGGTAGTAGATCCACTTACCCTCGCGACGGTCGATGGCCAGCCCAGCCTCGCGCAGTAAGGCCATGTGGCGGGAGACTTTCGGCTGCGGCTCGTTGGTAGCGGAGCAGAGATCGCAGACGCACAGCTCGCCCGCTTCACGCAGAAGCATGACGATGGAGAGGCGCGTTTCGTCGGAGAGGGTTTTGAAGAGCTGGAGCGGGTGGAGCATTCTGTCATCCTGAATGTTTTGTGTCATATGCATTAAATCATATGTGATTGTAGTAAAGGAGAGAAGAAGGAGATAGCAGGAAGGATAAAAAAGCGACTGGAGGACTCGCTAAGGTCAAAATAGTCTTTATGGCTTGTCCGGACTACTCCTGATAGTCATGGGAAAGAAACCGCCCCAGGGGGACGGTTTCTTTATATCTGCTCACTTTCAACGCTCTTCTGTGCTCAGGCGCAGCAGCGATCGTTCCAGGTGTCACGGTAAATGATATTCCCCTCCGTGTACTTCCATGAGATTGCTTCGTAACGCAATTCGAGCGTTTCAAGATGGGTGCTGCTCATCCCGTTAGGGGTCATGAAGGGTGCCACTGTCGTGAACTTAACGTTTTCCATCACGATATTGAAATATTCGGCCTCGATCCCGGACTCCAGAATGCGGTACATCTTAATGATCCCCTTCTTCATAACTCTCCCTTCGCACACGGCGCGGTAAAGAAGCGGGGTAGTCTGATCAAATTCTTTAACTATCGTAATAGGGCGATGGACGCGCGTGCCGGTGAGTTTACCCCAGCTTGGATCAACCGGAATGGTTACACCGTGGGAGAACGATTTTAGCTCTATGGAACCAAGACGCGTGGGCATCATGCAGCTACCGATAATCGGCGAACCGTTCTCGTCTTCTAGCCATAGGTGTGCGGGTGTAGACATGTAATTTCCTTATTAGTAAGCGTAACGCATTGATGTTCCTCAATGCCATATCCAGTAAGCCAGTCCCAGTGTTACCAGGTAAAACAGGAGGATGAATCCCTGGCTAACCTCAGGGAAGTAAACGTCAAGGACATAGCCAAAAATGAACGTGAGGATGATCGGGACATAGGTCCAGAAGAAAAACTGAGCCTGAGATTTGAACCAGCGTCTTAAAAAGCCCATCAGTGTCTACCCATTAGCTTCAGGATCGTGTCAGCAGCATCATAAGGGCTTTGACTGTCAGTCCATTGCTGGGTTAGCACGCCCGCGCGCATAAAAGCAGGCTCCACCAGGAAATACATCATCTCCAGTTCTCGCAGGTATAACGCTTGATAGTAGGCGGGATGCATCACTTGCAGGCGATGAGCGCTGTCAGCAGCTTTTTGCACAACCCCGTATATCCCCAGCCCTCCAATAGCCGCGCCCGTTAATCCTGAAACGACCTTTAACCCTGAAGGTGGAAGGGTCACATAGAGGCAAACAGTCGATGCGACGCCTGCAGAGAATGAATACGAGGTTAGCGTGCTGGTGGATATATAAACGTTAGCGCGCATTAGAGCATGCTGTATCGCTGATAATTCTGCCGGGGAATAATCCTTAACCAGCTCCTCTACGTACGTGTTGATTAGGTCAAAGACGATGTTCCAGCGAGAAACGAGATGGAATATGCCCTTTCGGAATCGAGCGTCCTCCAGGTTTTGTCGGGTGCATACATCGTAATATTCATCAGTAAAGCAGGAGGTGTAGTACAGCAGGCGTTGGGCACCGGCACCTATATTATTCAGGTGGCTCTTTACCTCTTCACCTACATCACGTACCGCCCGGTCCAGCTTCATTGCCAGTATCTTTTGGCTCTGAAGCTGGCGGATGATCTCTTCAGAATGGTACATGCTTACTGACCTCGCACTTCAGCTCAATTGAGCGATTTTTTGCTGCATCCCCTAAGACCGGCATTGCTATTACTGAACTTGAAAACTGCATTCCTGTCCCCTCCATAGTGTTTCTATCCGCTCCAGCGTATATCTGTAACTAATATGGAAGTTCAAAGCAGATCATGTTTATGAAAAGCAGGGTATTTTTAGGATAATGACTTGATGTTTTTTAACCAATATGCGATTTATCGGCGAGCTTTTAGTGCGAATAGATAAGTTCAACATTGAGTGACTCGTTCCAAAATCCAACAGAAATATCATCACATACAGACTTTGCCACGCGCAACTAGTAGCGCTCTGGCGTGTTCCAGCCTTTCAGGCAGTTAGCGCCACCCTTAAAGCAGATCGAGCCCCCAGCAGGGCGCTGGCGCGTCACAGCATGGCCAAAAAAATCTTTCGCAGACCAAAATCGCACTACACCGCACCCGCCTGCGGTTTTTGGATCATAAAATTTTTTCAGTTTTATTTTTCTCCAAATCAGACCGCCATACCGCGCCAGTGCTGGCGGCTCAACAGAAACCCAGAACTGAAAAGATTGAAAAAAATTTCAGTGTTTTTCATTTTTCTGGATTTATATCTTTGCCCCTGCCTTGGCTAATAATCTGATTTATATGATTTTTTCTGTTTTTTTGCGTGAGTGTAAATGACTGATAAAGTAATCATGTGTTATGATCTTTTGCGATGAAATCAAGGATGACGTGGCCTTCAGATTGATACCAATTTACAATTGACTGAAATTCTTGAAATGCGCACATTTTGAATGTGCTTGTTTATTGAATAATGGTGGCATAATGAAAATTAAAGATGGATTATTGGTTTTAATAATTACTGCATGTTCATACTTATATACATACGTATATTTTTTAGGATATTTCAGAGCAAAAAACATTCCTGAGCAGTTTATTGATATCCAGTTGATTTCAATGATAAAGGTTGGTGTTTTTTTGTTAGGGGTCTTAGGGTTAATGTCATTTTTTATTGACATGTTGACTTCGATAGGTGAGCGTGAAATAAATGAAGGCCAGACTGATGCTGTGACACTGAGTGAACCATGGAGGCTTTTCTTTAAACGAAATAGTCTAATTATCATTACAATGCTTTTGGCTATAATGGATTTTTTTCATGATCCGACAATATCAAAACTATCATTTATTGTGTTTGTATTTTGTTTTGTTTTTCTGGCTGAGTTTTCTGTTGTGCCAAAGAATGTAAATACAAAATGGTATATGCGGAGGTTTAATATTTATTTGAAATCACCTAGAGTTACTGGATCAATAAAAGCTGCTCATAAGTTTAATGTATTAACACAATTTGTATATTTAACTTGGGGCATGTCGGCATTGTTATTGATGTATTTTATTGGTGTGACCGTGGCTAATGGTGAAAAGGATACCCTCATGTGTAATGGGAAATATCATGCTTTACAAATAAACTCAGATGCAGTGCTTGTCACACGAGATTATCGGGAATTTAAGTTTATAGAGAAAACTGAATGTAGTTTTACGAATTTAAAATGAAAGTTTATACTCTCAAAAGGGGAGCTGTAATTGGAATTATGTTAGTAATGTTAAAGGCTTCGCATGGAAGCCACTTCATAACAATCTGCAACGAGTTTCACTTTAACAATTGTGGATATCCCCATACCTAATTGAAATTAATTCAACTCAACAAATTTGTAGCTATCGAATGCCATACCAAGTTCAATAAATTTGCATCGTGAATTTATCTCTTTATTCATATCAGCGATTGCGCCTCTTATCTTGGCTTTATTCTCTTTACCAGCTCTTACTCCGGCAAAAACCTTAGTAATTTGAAATCTGGAAAATTCATGGATACCCTCACGGTTACTTAATGCTCTTACTTCCTGTTCATAAGCCCATTGTTTGCTTTTAGATAGTGCAATATTCAACCCGTTCATATTACCGTCTTTGTCATATAAGGCAGGTCGCATGTCGGTATAATTAACATCGAAAGGAACTATTATTATTGGATTTTCAGTTTTTGAAATTCGTGCAATCATTTCGGATGTATATTCAAACTCAATTGCAAAGCCTTGATGTTCGTCGGCATAATGTGCCCACATAGGAGCGGATAAATGGTCTAAACTAAAACATGTGACTGTTAAGTTATTTGACACTAAACGATGAGTTATTCCACCTACGCCTGTTTGACTCATTAAATTAAAATTTCTTTGCAATAATTTATTAGATGCCTTTTGTTCGAGTTTATAGATGCTTTTAAGTCTTTTAAAAAGTTTTTGTTTGCCTTGGGATGGAAAATATGGGTAGCAGTCAAAAGGATCGTTGAATTTTTCTGGTCTTGAATACCATAATGTACCGTTACTCAGGGTTTTTAAGCAATTTTCCATATTAAGATATTTATAGAATTTCCTATTGACTGGTCGTGTCAGGGAATGGTTGATGCCAACATTTAACATTAGATATCTCCTCTATTAAATATTCAAAGATGCTGTGAAACTGTGCATCCTAAATGCAATTTCGGTGATAATGATTGATTGCAAGTTTTTTTGATGTCAATATCATTATTCTTTTGAATTTTTGAATCCAGATGTGTCGCTTTGTTCTTCGATACTCTCTATATGAGAAACTTTAATTGCATTTGAGGCCTTGATAATTTCAAGAGCATCCTCAGTTGAAACACCTTTTAAATCAATGATTCTTCGATCTGAGCAAATTTCTATTTTAATGCTATTTTTTCTCTGTAACATTTCAAGTGCCTTCAGTACTAATGGTGCATAGGTTTTACCACGTTCATATAGTACGCTAAGAAATTCTTTTACGGTTGATGGCTTGGCGGAGAAACAACGTACCACTCCAGCATGCAAACCCACTTCATCAAAACCATCTATGAATTTTTGCCTTAGGTCTTCTGGAACGTAAAGTTCGATAGAATCGTACCTGGCTTTTCTATCTGATGCCATAGCTGTAGCCTTACATAGTTAATGAGCTTTCTCTGTCGCCACTTTGCCGCCATTGGCATGAAATGGAGTGAGTAAGTCAGTGATTTGGAAGGGATAAAATAGCAGGCAACAAAAAACCCATCAACCTTGAACCAAAAATGGCGGGGTTGATGGGCTCCACAAATTGGGGACATCAAAGAAAAGCAGTGGCACTAGTTATGACTGCACCCTGCGTAAAAAGTTCTGCGCGTAACGAAAATTTTTTCAGCCACACGCAATCTTGAGATTTATCCGAGTCCTGGCCAGATAATGATGATCAGCGTACCTGCCAGCGTCAGCAGCACGTTTGCGATGGCGTAGGTGCCTGCATAGCCCAGCGCCGGGATGTTGCTGCGCGCGGTGTCGCTGATGATCTCCATTGCCGGTGCGCAGGTGCGCGCGCCCATCATCGCGCCGAAGAGCAGGGCGCGGTTCATGCGGAGCACGTAGGCGCCGAACAGGAAGCAGATGACTACCGGTACCAGGCTGACGATAAGTCCGGAAACCAACATTTGCCAGCCGACCGCACCCAGGCCATTGCCAATGCCGCTCCCGGCGCTTAAGCCGACACCCGCCATAAAGACCATCAGACCGAACTCTTTCACCATGTTCAGCGCTCCCTGAGGGATGTAGCCGAAGGTGGGATGGTTCGCTCGCAGGAAGCCCAGCATGATCCCGGCGAACAGCAGACCGGCAGCGTTACCGATGCCGAAGCTAAAGTTACTGAACTGGAAGGTGATCATCCCGATCATCAGGCCAACAATGAAGAAGGCGCAGAAGGCTAACAGGTCCGTCACCTGGCTGTGGATCGAGATAAAGCCGATACGGTCGGCAACGGTTTTAACACGTCGGGCATCGCCGCTGACCTGCAACACATCTCCTTTATTAAGCACCACGTTATCGTCGATAGGCATTTCAATCTGGCTGCGGATCACGCGATTGAGGAAACAGCCGTGGTCGGTCAGCTTCAACTGCGCCAGACGGCGGCCCACGGCGTTGTGGTTCTTCACCACAATCTCTTCGGTGACGATACGCATGTCCAGCAGGTCGCGGTCGAACACTTCTTTCCCGTTGCGGAAGCTCGGATCGAGACGCGCGTGGGCGTCCGGGTAACCAACCAGAGCGATGTCATCGCCCATCTGGAGTACTGCGTCACCGTCCGGGTTTGCCAGAATGCCGTTACGACGGATACGTTCGATGTAGCAGCCGGTCTGACGGTAGATCCCCAGCTCGCGCAGGTTTTTCCCGTCGGTCCAGGCAACCAGCTCTGGCCCGACGCGGTAGGCGCGGATCACCGGCAGGTAAACTTTACGTTTGGAGTCCGTATCCAGACCACGCTCTCGGGCAATGGTTTGGGCGCTGGTCTGGAGATCCTGATGCTGAAGTTTTGGCAGATAGCGCGCGCCAACAATCAGGCTCACCAGACCAATCAGATAGGTCAGGGCATAGCCCAGGCTCAGGTTATCCAGCGCGGCGGAAAGCTGCGTGCCTGCCATGCCAGAATGACGAAGCGTATCCCCCGCGCCAACAAGCACCGGCGTGGAGGTCATCGAGCCTGCCAGCATACCGGCCGTTAAGCCGATGTCCCAGCCAAACAGTTTGCCCAGCCCTAACGCAATCAGCAGGGCGCTGCCGACCATCACCAGCGCCAGCATCAGATAATTTTTGCCGTCTCGGAAGAAAATGGAAAAAAAGTTCGGACCGGCTTCCACGCCTACGCAAAAAATAAACAGCATGAAACCTAAGTTAAGCGCGTCCGTGTTAATACTGAAATGTTGCTGACCTAATAACAGGGAGACGACTAAAACGCCAATGGAATTACCAAGTTGAACTGAACCCAGGCGCAATTTACCCAGACAAAGGCCCAGTGCCAGTACCACAAATAATAACAGGATGTAATTCCCATTTAACAAGTCTGCGACGTTTATATTCACGGAGGCTAACTTCTTGTTTACCAGTAAGTTGTTGAATGAAAGGACTATTTGGGCTACTGTTTTCAGAGTCAGGGAATCACTTTGCACCTCCCTGCTTCCTGATAAATACCCTAAACACTAGCAGGCGGTTAGTTTAATCGTAATAGCTACCGACAGCCACCTATTATCGCACGACTTGTGTGCGTGCTTTGGCAAGGATTGCCGCAATGCTTTATCTGACTGGGCGTCCACCGGACGATTTTTGTATTTGATAGAGATAAGTCAGGAGGATAGTTTGAACTTTAAACGAAACTGGGTTGGCGTAATCAGCTGCTTTTTGCTGTTTACGGTCGTTTGCATGTCGCTTGCTTTTAATGTGAAGGGCGCCTTCAGAGCGTCCGGTCATCCCGAGCTGGGCCTGTTGTTCTTCATCCTGCCGGGGGTAGTGGCCAGTTTTCTCTCGCGCAAAGGCGAGGTGGTAATGCCGCTGCTGGGGGCCATCCTTGCGGCGCCCCTCTGCCTGCTTCTGATGCGCGTGCTGTTTCTCTCGTCGAGAAGCGTCTGGCAGGAAGTGGCGTGGCTACTAAGTGGCGTTTTCTGGTGTGCGCTGGGGGCGCTCTGTTTCTTATTTATGCGCAGCCTGCTGCAACAGCGGAAGCATCATAAATAAAAACGCCCTCAGGGTGAGGGCGTCTTAGCATTACTGAGCGGCAAACAGGCCCAGGTGCTCTTTGGCGTACGCTTCGAAATCGGTGCAGCCGCCGATGTGTTTCTGATCGAGGAAGATTTGCGGCACGGTTTCAACCGGTTTACCCACGGTTTTTTCCAGATCGGCTTTGCTGATGCCTTCCGCGTGGATATCCACGTAACGGAAGTTGAAATCATCACGTTCTTCAGTCAGTTTCTCAGCCAGCTCTTTCGCGCGCACACAGTAAGGGCATCCTGGACGACCAAAAATTACTGCAAACATTTCTCTCTCCTCAAAAAACAAGCCTGACGGCGAATAATCCCTATAGTGCACGATAACCTGCCGTCATGGAAAGAAGGTTTCACCTGTCACTTTGATACAGTCAGGCTATGTTTCGCCAATTACATCAGGTGGATCATTGCCTATACTGGCTGCCATACGTTTTACGCAATACAAAGAGAGACAAAATGACGCCAACCATTGACCTGCTTCGTTCCCACCGTTCCATTCGCCATTTCACCGATGAGCCGATCACCCAGGCGCAGCGGGACGCGATCATCGACAGCGCAAGAGGCACCTCCAGCTCCAGCTTTTTGCAGTGCAGCTCCATTATCCGCATCACCGATCCGGCGATGCGTGAACAGCTGGTAACGCTGACGGGCGGACAAAAGCACGTTGCCCAGGCGGCTGAGTTCTGGGTGTTCTGCGCCGATTTTAACCGTCACCTGCAAATCTGTCCTGAGGCGGAGCTGGGGCTGGCGGAACAGCTGCTGCTGGGCGTGGTGGATACGGCATTGATGGCGCAAAACGCGTTCACGGCGGCGGAATCGCTGGGGCTTGGCGGCGTCTATATCGGCGGGCTGCGTAATAACATCGAAAGCGTGACGCAACTGCTGAAGCTGCCGAAACACGTGTTGCCGCTGTTTGGTCTGTGCCTCGGCTGGCCGGCGGATAACCCGGATCTGAAGCCGCGTATTCCTGCTGCGATGCTGGTGCATGAAAACCACTACCAGCCGGTCGATCAGGACGTTCTGCATCAATACGATGAAGAGCTGGCGAACTACTATCTGACGCGCGACAGCAACAACCGCCGCGATACCTGGAGCGACCATATTCGTCGCACCATCATTAAAGAAAACCGCCCGTTCATTCTTGATTACCTGCACAAACAGGGCTGGGCAACGCGATAGTCCCTTCCTCCTGCGCCTCGTGTATGATAGGTAGGCTTTTCCCATGTCTTTAGAGAGGTGCAGGGTGAAAATTGCCATATTGTCCCGGGATGGAACGCTCTATTCATGTAAACGCCTGCGAGAAGCGGCGGCGAAACGCGGACATCAGGTTGAGATCCTCGATCCGATGTCCTGCTATATGAACATCGACCCTGCGGCGTCGTCGATTCATTACAAAGGCCGCAAACTCCCGCATTTTGATGCGGTAATTCCCCGCATTGGCTCCCAGATCACCTATTACGGCACGGCCGCGCTGCGCCAGTTTGAAATGCTGGGAAGCTATCCGCTCAATGAATCCGTGGCGATCTCACGCGCCCGCGATAAGCTGCGCTCGCTGCAGCTGCTGGCGCGCCAGGGGATCGATTTGCCCGTCACCGGGATTGCTCACTCCCCGGACGACACCAGCGATTTAATCGACATGGTGGGCGGTGCGCCGCTGGTCATTAAGCTGGTGGAAGGCACGCAGGGTATTGGGGTGGTACTGGCGGAGACGCGTCAGGCGGCGGAAAGCGTGATTGACGCCTTTCGCGGTCTGAATGCCCATATTCTGGTGCAGGAGTATATTAAAGAGGCCAAAGGGTGCGACATCCGCTGCTTTGTGGTGGGCGATGAAGTGGTGGCCGCCATAGAGCGGCAGGCGAAAGAGGGCGACTTCCGCTCTAACCTGCACCGCGGCGGTATCGCGCGGGTGGCCCTTATCAGCGAGCGCGAGCGCGAGATTGCGGTGAAAGCGGCGCAGACGCTGGGCCTGGACGTGGCGGGGGTCGATCTGCTGCGTGCCGACCGCGGGCCGCTGGTGATGGAAGTTAACGCCTCGCCGGGGCTGGAAGGGGTGGAAAAAACCACAGGCGTCGATATTGCAGGTAAAATGATCGCATGGATTGAACGCCATGCGACGCCGGGATTTTGCCTGAAAACGGGCGGTTAAATGGATCGGCGCGCACTTTTTGCGTAAGCTGGACAACGTTTTTATTTAAGAGGCTGCACAGCGATGGATTTACAGGTCGTACCTACACTGGATACGTTACGTCAATGGCTCGATGATGCCGGTATTACTTTTTTCGAATGCGACTCCTGCCAGGCGCTGCATCTGCCTCACATGCAAAATTTCGATGGTATTTTTGATGCCAAAATCGATCTGATTAACGACGTGATCCTGTTCTCGGCGCTGGCTGAAGTGAAGCCTTCAGCGCTGCTTGCACTGGCATCCGATCTGTCAGCGATTAACGCCAGTTCTTTGACCGTGAAAGCGTTTCTCGACATACAGGATGATAATCTGCCGAAGCTGGTGGTTTGCCAGTCTTTATTCTCCGGCGCGGGGCTCTCCTTCAAACAGTTCGCCTGGTTTATGCGCCTGAGCGAAGAGCAAATTTCCATGGTAATGATGGAAGCCAACGCACATCACCTGCTGTATAGCGCGGAAGATGATGCCGAGAATAATGATGCATCTTCCAATTTTCTCCACTAAGCCTGTCTGACTTTTGCGCAGTCGCTACCAGAGCGGCTGCATAACACCGCTTTTTCTGCTGCTTTTAACCTTTCTTTAAAGAATTTTTCACCTCCTCTCAGGCCGTTTCGGCTTATCACGTAGACATAATCTGCATAAAAAATTGATAAAAGGCGTTTTTTCGTCTGGGCTATAGCCGGAGACACGGGCTACAGTTATTCTTGCGGTGCTTAAAAAAGCGAGCGGAACCTGCCGGGAAGAGGGGGGTATTTTATTTCGGGCAGAGCGACAAACTATGCATGAATATTGCATATCTTCAGGCTGCACAGTTTTGGTTTGTTTGTTAACGAGCTTTCAGAAGGAATAACAATATGATCGCCTTGAATAAAAAATGGTTATCGGGTCTGGTTGCGGGTGCTCTGATGGCCGTCTCTGCCGGCACGCTCGCTGCGGAACAAAAAACGCTGCACGTCTATAACTGGTCTGACTATATTGCGCCGGACACCGTCGCGAATTTTGAAAAAGAGACCGGCATTAAGGTTGTCTACGACGTATTCGATTCCAACGAAGTACTGGAAGGCAAACTGATGGCGGGCAGTACCGGTTTCGACCTGGTGGTGCCCTCTGCAAGCTTCCTGGAGCGTCAGCTGACCGCCGGTGTCTTCCAGCCGCTGGACAAGAACAAGTTATCGAACTGGAAAAATCTTGACCCGGAAGTGCTGAAGCTGGTGGCGAAGCATGATCCGGACAACAAATACGCCATGCCTTACCTGTGGGCGACCACTGGTATTGGCTTTAACGTGGATAAAGTCAAAGCGGCGCTGGGGCCGGACGTCAAACTGGACAGCTGGGACGTCGTGCTGAAGCCGGAAAACCTCGAGAAGCTGAAAAGCTGCGGCGTCTCTTTCCTCGATGCGCCGGAAGAGATTTTCGCCACCGTGCTTAACTATCTCGGCAAAGATCCAAACAGCAGCAAGGCCGACGACTACACCGGTCCGGCGACCGACCTGCTATTAAAGCTGCGTCCGAATATTCGCTACTTCCACTCCTCTCAGTACATCAACGACCTGGCTAACGGGGATATCTGCGTGGCCATCGGCTGGGCGGGTGACGTCTGGCAGGCAGCGAACCGTGCGAAAGAGGCGAAAAACGGCGTGAATGTTTCCTACTTCATTCCGAAGGAGGGGGCGCTGGCGTTCTTCGACGTCTTCGCGATGCCGGCTGATGCGAAAAACAAAGAGGAAGCGTATCAGTTCCTCAACTACCTGATGCGTCCGGAAGTGATTGCCCACATCAGCGACCACGTCTACTACGCCAACGGTAACAAGGCCTCCGTGCCGCTGGTGAGCGAAGAAATCCGCAATAATCCGGCGATCTACCCGCCAGCCGATGTGTTTGCCAAGCTCTTCACCCTGAAAGTGCAGGAACCGAAAATTGACCGTGTGCGTACCCGCGCGTGGACGAAGGTGAAAAGCGGTAAGTAACGGCGTTTGATATCGTTGCCCGGTGGCGCTGTCGCTTACCGGGCCGACAAATCCCGTAGGCCGGGCAAGCGTTAGCGCCGCCCGGCGATGCGCACCCTTACGGTGCGTTTGCACCAGTGTTGATCTATGCCGGAGAGCACCCCGTGAATGACGCGATCCCCCGCCCGCAGGCGAAAGTCCGTAAAGCGCTGACCCCGCTTCTTGAAATTCGTAACCTCACCAAATCCTTCGACGGCCAGCATGCCGTGGACGATGTCAGCCTGACGATCTACAAAGGTGAAATTTTTGCTTTGCTCGGCGCATCCGGCTGCGGTAAATCGACCCTGCTGCGTATGCTGGCCGGGTTTGAACAACCTACCGCCGGGCAGATCGTGCTGGATGGGGTAGACCTCTCCAGCGTGCCGCCGTACCAGCGGCCCATTAACATGATGTTCCAGTCCTATGCCCTGTTCCCGCACATGACCGTCGAGCAGAACATCGCCTTCGGCCTGAAGCAGGACAAACTGCCGAAAGCCGAAATCACCGTGCGCGTGGCGGAGATGCTGAGTCTGGTGCACATGCAGGAGTTCGCGACGCGTAAGCCGCATCAGCTTTCCGGCGGCCAGCGTCAGCGCGTGGCGCTGGCAAGAAGTCTGGCGAAGCGTCCAAAATTATTACTGCTCGACGAGCCGATGGGCGCGCTGGACAAAAAACTGCGCGACCGGATGCAGCTGGAAGTGGTGGATATCCTTGAGCGCGTAGGGGTGACCTGCGTGATGGTGACGCACGACCAGGAAGAGGCGATGACCATGGCCGGGCGCATTGCGATCATGAATCGCGGTAAGTTCGTGCAGATAGGCGAGCCGGAGGAGATTTACGAACACCCGACAACCCGCTACAGCGCGGAGTTCATCGGCTCGGTAAACGTCTTCGAAGGGCTGCTGAAGGAACGCCAGGACGACGGTCTGGTGATTGAATCGCCGGGGCTGGTGCACCCGCTTAAGGTTGATTCTGATAATTCCGTGGTGGACAACGTGCCGGTTTACGTTGCCCTGCGCCCGGAAAAAATCATGCTTTGCGATGAGCCGCCCGCCGATGGCTATAACTTTGCCGTGGGCGAAGTGGTACACATTGCCTATCTCGGCGATCTGTCGATTTACCATGTCCGCCTGAAAAGCGGCCAGATGCTCAGCGCCCAGTTACAGAACGAACACCGGTATCGCAAGGGACAGCCAACCTGGGGCGACGAAGTGAGCCTCTGCTGGGATGCGGACAGTTGCGTAGTCCTGACGGTATAAGGAGCGGTCATGAGCACACTTGAACCTCCAGCCCGCGTCAAAAAACCGGGCGGTTTCTCGCACTGGCTGGCGCGCGTGCAGATGGCGCATGGCCGCAAGCTGGTCATCGCCATGCCCTATATCTGGCTGATCCTGCTGTTTTTGCTGCCGTTCCTGATCGTCTTTAAGATCAGCCTGGCGGAGATGGCGCGGGCGATCCCACCGTATACCGATCTGTGGGAGTGGGCCGACGGGCAGCTGACGCTGACCTTAAACCTCGGGAATTTCCTGCAACTGACTGAGGATCCGCTCTATTTCGAAGCCTATTTACAGTCGTTACAGGTTGCGGCGATCTCAACGATCTGCTGCTTGTTGATGGGCTACCCGCTGGCGTGGGCAGTGGCGCACAGCAAGCCGTCGACGCGAAATATTTTACTGCTGTTGGTCATTTTACCGTCGTGGACATCGTTCCTGATCCGCGTGTACGCGTGGATGGGGATCCTGAAGAATAACGGCATACTGAATAACTTCCTGCTGTGGCTTGGGGTGATCGACCAGCCGCTGACGATCCTGCATACCAACCTTGCGGTGTATATCGGGATTGTCTATGCCTATCTGCCGTTTATGGTGCTGCCAATCTATACGGCGCTGACGCGAATCGATTACTCGCTGGTGGAAGCCTCGCTGGATCTCGGCGCACGCCCGTTGAAGACGTTCTTCAGCGTCATTGTGCCGCTCACAAAAGGCGGGATCATCGCCGGATCGATGCTGGTGTTTATCCCGGCGGTCGGGGAGTTTGTGATCCCCGAACTGCTCGGCGGGCCGGACAGCATCATGATTGGCCGCGTGCTGTGGCAGGAGTTTTTCAATAACCGCGACTGGCCGGTGGCCTCGGCGGTGGCGATTGTCATGTTACTGCTGCTGATCGTGCCGATCATGTGGTTCCACAAACATCAGCAGAAACAGATGGGAGACCACGGATGAACAACTTACCGGTAGTACGCTCCCCGTGGCGAATTCTGATCCTGATTATCGGCTTTACCTTCCTGTACGCGCCGATGCTGATGCTGGTGATCTACTCGTTCAACAGCTCTAAGCTGGTCACCGTCTGGGCGGGCTGGTCGACGCGCTGGTACAGCGAGCTGTTCCACGATGATGCGATGATGAGTGCGGTGGGGCTGAGCCTGACCATTGCGGCGCTGGCGGCGACGATGGCCTGCGTGCTGGGCACGATTGCCGCGCTGGTGATGGTGCGCTTCGGCCGTTTTCGCGGAGCAAATGGTTTTGCGTTTATGATCACCGCCCCGCTGGTGATGCCGGACGTCATCACCGGTCTGTCGCTGCTCCTGCTGTTTGTCGCGCTGGCGCACGCCATCGGCTGGCCAGCGGATCGCGGGATGCTCACCATCTGGCTGGCGCACGTCACCTTCTGTACGGCGTATGTGGCGGTGGTCATCTCCTCGCGGCTGCGCGAGCTGGATCGCTCCATTGAAGAGGCGGCGATGGATCTTGGCGCCACGCCGCTGAAGGTCTTTTTTATCATTACGCTGCCGATGATTATGCCGGCGGTGATCTCCGGCTGGCTGCTGGCGTTTACGCTCTCGCTCGACGATCTGGTTATCGCCAGCTTTGTGTCGGGGCCGGGCGCGACGACGCTGCCGATGCTGGTCTTCTCCAGCGTGCGCATGGGGGTGAATCCGGAGATTAATGCCCTGGCCTCCATCATCCTCGGCGTGGTCGGAATTGTCGGATTTATCGCTTGGTATTTGATGGCGCGCGCGGAAAAGCAGCGCGTGCGCGATATCCAGCGTGCAAGACGCGGCTGAAGGAATTATTATTTCCAGTGATGTGCCGCGTATGACGCGGCACTGTTTTTCAGGGAAGTAAAAACATTGGGATTCTTACAAAAAACACGTCATTCGCACGCACGTCCGAACGTCCCTGCGCTGGTGCAGGTGGCGGCGCTCGCCATTATTATGATCCGCTGCCTGGATGTGCTGATGATTATGAACACGCTGGGCCCGCGAGGCATGGGGGAGTTCATTCACCGCAGCGCGCAGACGTGGAATCTGACGCTGGTGTTTCTCAGCAGCCTGATGCTGGTGTTTATTGAGATCTACTGTGCGTTCTCGCTGGTAAAGGGGCGCAACTGGGCGCGCTGGGTATATTTTCTTACGCAGATCACCGCCGCCAGCTATCTGTGGGCCGCCTCGCTGGGCTATGGCTATCCGGAGCTGTTCAGCATTCCCGGCGGCTCCCGCCGCGAGATTTTCCATTCCTTAGTGATGCAAAAATTGCCGGACATGCTGGTGCTCTGCCTGCTCTATGTTCCCGCCTCCAGTCGGCGGTTCTTCCGCCTGCAATAATGTGTATAATCGCAGCCCTCGTGATTCTTAAGGTTTTCATATGCAGTGCGCACTCTATGACGCCGGACGCTGCCGCTCCTGTCAGTGGATAGAACAGCCGGTCCCTCAACAACTCACCGCCAAAATGGCCGACCTGCAACAGCTGCTGGCAGCACACGCGGTGGGCGAGTGGTGCGCACCCGTCAGCGGGCCGGAGCAGGGCTTTCGTAATAAAGCCAAAATGGTGGTCAGCGGCAGCGTCGAAAAGCCGCTGCTGGGCATGCTGCACCGTGACGGCACGCCCGTCGATCTCACCGGCTGTCCGCTGTATCCCGCCTCGTTTGAGCCGGTGTTTACCGCCCTGAAACCCTTTATCGCCCGCGCGGGGTTAACGCCCTATAACGTTGCCCGCAGGCGCGGCGAGCTGAAATACCTTCTGCTGACCGAAAGCCAAATCGACGGTGGGATGATGCTGCGCTTTGTGCTGCGTTCGGAAACCAAACTGAAGCAGCTTCGCGCGGTGTTGCCGTGGCTGCAGGAACAGCTTCCGCAGCTCAAGGTCATTACCGCTAATATTCAGCCGGTGCATATGGCGATCATGGAAGGAGAGAAAGAGATTTTCTTCACCGAACAGCATGCGCTGGCGGAGAATTTCAACGGCGTGCCGCTGTGGATCCGTCCGCAAAGCTTCTTCCAGACTAACCCCACCGTCGCCAGCGCGCTGTACGCGACCGCGCGCGACTGGGTGCGTGCGTTACAGGTTCATCACATGTGGGATCTGTTCTGCGGCGTCGGCGGCTTTGGCCTGCACTGTGCCACGCCAGACATGCAGCTCACCGGGATTGAAATTTCTGCGGAGGCCATCGCCTGCGCGAAACAGTCCGCCGCGGAGCTGGGGCTGACGAATCTGCACTTCCAGGCGCTGGACTCGACCCGGTTCGCCACCGGCCAGGGCAACGTGCCGGAGCTGGTGCTGGTGAACCCGCCGCGCCGGGGTATCGGCCAGGCGCTCTGCGACTACCTGAGCCAGATGGCGCCGGAGTACATTGTCTACTCCAGCTGTAACGCGCAGACCATGGCGAAGGATATCGCCAGCCTGCCGGGCTACCGCATTGCGCGCGTTCAGCTCTTTGATATGTTCCCGCACACTGCGCATTACGAAGTGCTGACGTTGCTCGTGAAATCTTAAACAAAATGTGAACTCTTCCCCCGCTCGAAATCAGGTAAGCTTACGTCATAACAAATGATTGAAGGCTTACCCATGAAGCAGATCCTGCTGGTAGAAGACGACCACGATATCGCTGCACTCCTGCGTCTTAACCTGGAAGATGAAGGCTACGCCATTACCCACGAGCCGGACGGGGGAAAGGCGTTACCGCTTCTGGAAAAACAGCCGTGGGACGCGGTGATCCTCGATCTGATGCTGCCGAATGTTGATGGTCTGGAGATTTGCCGCCGTATCCGCCAGATGACCCGCTACCTGCCCATTATCATCATTAGCGCCCGCAGCAGTGAAACTGACCGTATTACCGGCCTGGAAACCGGGGCGGATGATTATCTGGCAAAACCTTTCTCGGTGCAGGAGCTGATTGCCCGCATTAAGGCGCTGTTCCGCCGACAGCAGGCGATGGGCCAGGCGCAGACGGACGGCATTATTCAGGCGCACGGTCTGACTATCGATCCGCTGGCGCGCACCGTGCGTCTTAACGGTCAACACGTCGATCTCACCCCGCGTGAATTTGAACTGCTCTATTTTTTTGCCCGCCATCCCGGAGAGGTCTTTTCACGGCTGGCATTGCTGGAGCAGGTGTGGGGGTATCAGCACGAAGGCTACGAACACACCGTCAACACCCATATTAACCGCCTGCGCATCAAAATAGAGAAAGATGCCGCCGAGCCGGAGATCGTTCGCACCGTCTGGGGTAAAGGCTACAAATTTGCGGAGCAGAAACATGATGTGTCGCTTTAGCCTGAGCCAGCGCCTGACGCTGCTGTTTACGGTGTTACTTTTGCTCTGCGCCACCGTCGCCTGTGCGGTGCAGCTCTACGTTAGCATGCAGTACGGCAATGCGATGGTGCAGCGTCTCTCCGGCGGGCTGGCGCAGCAGATTGCGCAGCGGGAAGCGATTCTGGATACGCAGGGCAGGGTGGATCGCAGCGCCTTAAAGCCGCTGTTCGACCGGCTGATGACCTTTAATCCGAGCGTCGAGCTGTATGTTGTCTCGCCTGATGGCGATATCCTGGCCGATGCCGCCCCGCCGGGGCACATTCAGCGGCAAAAAATTGACCTCGCGCCGATACAGAATTTCCTGAGCGGGACGGTGATGCCGGTGTTTGGCGACGATCCCCGAAGCCAGAATAAGAAAGTCTTCAGCGCCACCCCGCTGCGGCAGGACGGTGAGCTGAAGGGGTATCTGTACATTATTCTGCAGGGGGAGGAGTCCAACGCGCTGGCGGAGATGGCCTGGCACAAAGCGCTCTGGAGTACGGCGCTGTGGTCGATGCTGCTGGTGGCGCTGTTTGGTCTGCTGGCCGGGTTGCTGCTCTGGTACTGGGTGACGCGCCCGGTTAAACAGCTCACGCTGGACGTGGCCGGGCTGGAGCAGGACAGCATCAGCGCGATTAAGCAGCTGGCGGCCCAGCCGCTCCAGCCTGCCGGCCAGGATGAAGTGGCGATCCTGCGCAATACCTTTATCGAGCTGGCGCGCAAAATCACCTCTCAGTGGGATCGGCTGGCCGACAGCGACCGCCAGCGGCGGGAGTTTATCGCCAACATTTCGCACGACTTACGCACCCCGTTGACGTCGCTGCTGGGTTATCTGGAAACGCTGTCGCTGAAATCCGCCACGCTGTCGCCGCAGGAGCATCAGCAGTACCTCGCTACCGCGCTGCGTCAGGGGCAAAAGGTACGCCATCTGTCGCAGCAGCTGTTCGAGCTGGCGCGTCTTGAGCACGGCGGCATCAAGCCCCAGCGCGAGCGTTTTGCCATGGCTGAACTGATTTCCGACGTGGCGCAGAAGTTTGAACTTACCGCCCGCACGCGCGAGGTGAACCTGCGTATTGATGTGCCGGGGCGATTGCCGCTGGTGAACGCCGACGTGTCGATGATCGAGCGCGTGGTCACTAATCTTCTGGATAACGCCATCCGTCATACGCCGAGCGGCGGAGAAATTCGTCTGGCGGTCTGGCAGGAGAATGAACGACTTCAGGTCGAAGTGGCAGACAATGGTACGGGCGTAGATGCCTCGCTGCGCGACGATTTGTTCCAGCGGCCTTCAGCGTTAAATCCTCAGGCGTCGCGGGAGAACCGTGGGGGATTAGGGCTGTTAATCGTGAAGAGAATGCTGGAGCTGCACGGTGGCGGGATCAGGCTGATGGAGTCCGTGAGCGGGGCGCGGTTCAGGTTCTTTGTGCCGCTATGAGAAATTGCCGGGTGGCGCTGCGCTTTCCCGGCCTACAGACCACCCCCGTAGGCCAGACCACCCGGCAAAAAGAGATTACTGCGGGAACCACTGCTCGCTGATTTTCTGGTATGTGCCGTCAGCTTTGATCGCTTTTAGCGCGCCGTTCAGTTTTTCCAGCAGGGCTTTGTTATCCGGACGTACCGCGATGCCGAGGCCGGTACCAAAGTACTGCGGATCGGTCACTTTCTCCGTCGCTGTACCCAGCTGCGGGTTGGTTTTCAGCCACTCATTCACGACCGCGGTGTCGCCAAATACGCCATCGATACGGCCATTTTTCAGGTCGATAATTGCGTTCTGGTAGCTGTCATAGGCCACGGTTTTCACTTCAGGATGCTTGTCCTGGAGATATTTCTGGTGCGTGGTGCCGTTTTCCATGCCGATGCGCTTGCCTTTCAGCTCGTCGAAAGACTTATAAGCCCCTTTCTTCGCAATCACTACCGCAGAGTTCGCGTAGTACGGGTCGGTGAACGCGACCTGCTTGCTACGCTCTGGGGTGATATCCATGCCGGAGATAACCGCATCGTATTTTTTAAATTTCAGGGACGGGATCAGGCTGTCAAACGCGTGGTTAGTAAAGGTGCAGTCGGCCTGCATCTGCTTGCACAGCGCTTTCGCCAGGTCAATGTCAAAGCCGACGATCTGGTTGCTGGCATCCAGCGATTCAAACGGCGGATAGGTGGCAGAAACGCCAAAATTGATTTTATCTGCGGCGGATGCGCCTGCGGCGAAGGTTGCGAGTAATGCGGCCAGAACTAACTTTTTCATTGTAATGCTCCCGTCTGTCTTATTTATGCGCCGTGTCTGCGGCCTGGATATACAGTGCCATCTAATGAATTTATATGCAATAAAAATGATTAAATATTACCTTTGTTGCAAAAAAAAGCGGATAACCCATCAGGTTACCCGCTCAATGAATACCGTTTTATGCATTGGCGTGATTAATTCCTGCGCTCAAACGCCAGCGCCTTACGCTCGATAAGACGCATCATCAGCGTCAGCAGACCGTTGACCGCCAGATAGACCAGACCCGCCGCACCGAACACCATCACGTCGTAGGTACGTCCGTACAGCAGCTGCCCGTGGCCCATCACTTCCATCAGGGTGATGGTGTAGGCCAGAGAGGTGCTTTTGAACACCAGAACGACTTCATTGGAATAGGAAGAGAGCGCACGCTTAAAGGCGTATGGCAGCAGGATCGCCAGCGTGTCCTTCTTGCTCATGCCCAGCGCACCGCAGGACTGCCACTGGCCTTCCGGGATCGCGCGGATCGCGCCGTAAAACAGCTGCGTGGTATAGGCCGCGCTGTTCAGTGAGAGAGCTATCAGGGCGCAGAGCCATGGCTCAGAGAGCAAATGCCAGATAACCGGATATTCCTGTAACGACGGGAACTGCCCTGGACCGTAGTAAATCAGGAAGATCTGCACCAGCAGCGGCGTACCGGTAAAGAGCGTAATGTAGCCACGGACAATCCACACCAGCACCGGCGTTTTCAGCGTCAGGACGATGGTGAAGAACAGCGCCAGGATCAGCGCTACGATGATAGACGCAACGGTCAGCGTCAGGCTGGTGTGCAGCCCTTTCATCAGTTCGGGTAAATAATCCAGCATCAGCCTGGTCTCCGTTCAAAACGCGTTGCGCGCAGATCAATACGCTTCAGAACGTACTGGCTCAGCAACGTGATCACCAGGTAGATAGCCGCCGCGACGATGTACCAGGTAAATGGCTCCTGCGTACGGGTGGCGATACTTTTGGTTTGCAGCATTAAATCGTTCACGCTGATCAGGCTCACCAGCGCGGTATCTTTCAGCAGTACCAGCCACTGGTTGCCCAGCCCTGGCAGGGCATGACGCCACATCTGCGGCATCACCAGGCGGAAGAAGATCGCCGCTTTCGACAGGCCCAGCGCCTGACCGGATTCCCACTGTCCCTGCGGTACCGCTTTCAGCGCGCCGCGCAGCGTTTGTGACGCATAGGCCGAATAGAGCAGGGAGAGCGCAATTACGCCGCACAGGAACGGGCTGACGTCGAAGTTCTCAATCTGCATTTGCACCGGGATCTGCGCAAAGCCGAGATTAATCGTAAAGCCGTCCGACAGCGTTAACAGCAGCTGTGAGGAGCCGAAATAGATAAACAGGACCACCAGAATTTCCGGCAGTCCACGCAGCACAGTCACCAGCGCTGAACCGAGCCATGCGACAGGGCGCCACTTAACGGACTCCCACACCGCAAAGAACATCGCCAGTACGAGGCCGATAATCAGTGCACAAACGGCAAGGCCGACGGTCATCCCGGCGGCGCTTGCTAAAGGAAAAATTTCATTCATCAGGAATTACTTCTGGAACCATTTTTTGTAGATGGTTTCGTAGGTGCCGTCTTTCTTCACTTTTTCCAGCGCAGCGTTGAATTTCTGCTGCAGCTCGGTGTTGCCCTGACGTACGGCAATACCCAGACCTGTACCGAAGTAGTCTTTATCTGTCACCTTGTCACCCACGGCGGCCAGCTTGTCGTTCGCTTTCAGCCATTCAGTCACGACAGCCGTGTCCCCGAACACCGCATCGATACGGCCGTTTTGCAGGTCCAGCTTCGCATTCTGGTAGCTGTCATACGGCACGGTGGTGATTTCCGGGTGCTTATCCATGATGAATTTCTGGTGCGTGGTGCCGTTCTGCACGCCGACTTTCTTGCCTTTCAGCAGGTCAACGGAGGCGTATTTACCTTTCTGACCAATGAACAGCGCCGAGTTGTCGTAGTAAGGGGTGGTGAACAGAACCTGCTTTTCACGCTCCGGAGTGATGTCCATACCGGCCATCACGGCGTCGATACGGCGGAACTTCAGGCTTGGGATCAGGCTGTCGAACGCCTGGTTGCTGAAGGTACAGGTCGCGTCGATCTCTTTACACAGGGCATTTGCCAGATCCACGTCGAAGCCAACAATCTTGTTGTTCGCATCAATGGATTCAAACGGAGGGTAGGACGCTTCAGTGGCGAAACGGATGGTCTGGGCTGCGGTAGCGGAAAGGCTGACGCTAGCAAGCAGCGCGGCAATCAATACTTTTTTCATTATAATTTCCCTAACACATCAGTGTGATAAGTAGTTTTTGAAGGCATCGGTTTGCGGGTTGGTGAAGCAGCTCGCATCACCTTGCTCAACGATATACCCGTTTTCCATGTAGACCACGCGGCTGGCGGTTTTGCGCGCCACTTCCACCTCGTGGGTCACGATGACCTGGGTAATGTTGGTTTCCGCCAGTTCACGAATGATACTCACGATCTGGGCAGTAATTTCCGGGTCCAGCGCTGCGGTTGGTTCGTCGAACAGCAGCACCGCTGGCTCCATCATCAGCGCACGGGCGATCGCCACACGCTGTTGCTGACCACCAGAGAGATGCAGAGGATAACGGTCGCTGTACGGTTTCAGACGCAGACGTTCCAGCAGCTTTTCAGCTCGCGCCATCGCCTGGTCTTTGCTTAAGCCAAGCACGCGGCACGGGGCTTCAATCAGGTTTTGCACCACCGTCAGATGCGGCCAGAGATTATATTGCTGGAAAACCATGCCCACGTTTTGACGCAGTTCACGAATCGCTTTATCAGAAGGGGTTTTCGCGAAGTCAAAATGGTTACCGGCGATGGCCAGCGTTCCCGAACGGGGCATTTCAAGCAGATTTAAAACACGCAGAAGGGAGCTTTTTCCCGCGCCGCTTGGGCCGAGCAAAACCAGCGTTTCGCCCTCCGGGCAGCTCAGCGTAATGTCGAACAGCGCCTGGTGTGCGCCGTAGAAGCAGTTAATGCCGTTTAGTTTAATACTCATCGGGGCAGTCTTTACTCATCCAGGCAATCTATAGCAATTGAGGCCGCAGATAGTACCGTTGACAGAATAGTTATGCAATATTTCTGCGTTAAAAGTTAAATATAACCCGTGTTTCCTCTTAAACATAGCACAAAATAGCGACGGGGAAGGGGGGCGAGAATAAATGTCGGCATTCCGCATGAAATGCCGGACATTTTACGGGGTTAACGTTTATTTAACGTATGCGTTAGCGGTTCTCAATCGACTGGCGAAGGGTGCCCGCCGGAGCATGAACGCTGCCGCCAATGTAGCGCACATCATCTATTGCCCAGCACTGGCCTTCACGGATCATCAGCACCTCATCCTGCCAGGTTTGCGTCCCCTGGGTTAGCTTCACGCGCAGAGGAATATTCCGTGCGTCGGTATTCGGAATGGTGGACGCGCTGGCGACGTCGGCGCTGTCCGGCAGCGTGGCGCGGCTGGAGAACGGATCGGATGAAAGCAGCGCGTTTTGCTGCGGATCGCGCGAGGCGTCATTAAGCAGTTTCGCCAGATTATCGCTCAGGTACGGGCGCAGGGCGGTGAGGTCATTACCGCGATGCTGAATGCGGTAATCATAGAACTGTTGCGCCACGGCGTCCGGGCCGCCCTCAATGCAGGGGCCGCTGCGGGAACCGATATCCTTAAAGGCTGGCGTGACCGGCGTAGTGCAGGCGCTGAGCACCAGCGCGCAGGGCACTAAAAGCGTTAAAGCAGAGTAGCGCATGTTGATTTCCTTATTTATTAACTATCCTTTCAATCATAGCGTAACGAACCGATAATGCAGTTGCTAACGCATTGAACGCTAAAGACGGAGAGGAAGTATGCAATTTTCAACAACACCAACCCTGGAAGGTCAACCCATTACCGAGTACTGCGGCGTGGTCACCGGTGAGGCGATTCTGGGCGCCAACATCTTCCGGGACTTCTTTGCCGGCATTCGGGATATCGTCGGCGGGCGCTCCGGTGCCTACGAGAAAGAACTGCGTAAAGCGCGTGACATTGCGTTTAAGGAGCTGGGCGAGCAGGCCAAGGCGCTGGGCGCGGATGCGGTGGTGGGCATTGATATCGACTACGAAACGGTCGGGAAAGATGCCAGCATGCTGATGGTGAGCGTAAGCGGCACGGCGGTGAAAACCCGTCGATGAAGCGTTCGCTCTCAACCCTCCTGCTGGCATTGTTGCTGGCAGGATGCGCCTCGGAAGAGGGCATTGTTGATAAAGGCGCGTACGAACTTGATACGCGCCATCAGGCGCAGGCGGCCTACCCGCGCATAAAGGTGCTGGTGATCCATTACACCGCCGATGATTTCGACACCTCGCTTGCGACCTTGACCGATAAAAACGTCAGCTCTCACTATCTCATCCCCGCAAAGCCCCCAGCTCCGCAGGGCAAACCGCGTATCTGGCAGCTGGTGCCGGAGAGCGAGCTGGCCTGGCATGCAGGTATTAGCTTTTGGCGTGGGACCAACCGCATAAATGATACCTCCGTCGGCATTGAGCTGGAAAACCGCGGCTGGCGGAAAACCGATGGTGTGAAAACCTTTACCCCCTTCGAACCGGGGCAAATTGCGGCGCTAATCCCGCTTGCCAGAGACATCATCGCCCGCTACGACATTAAACCGCAGAACGTTGTGGCCCATTCGGATATCGCCCCGCAGCGTAAAGACGACCCTGGCCCGCTGTTTCCGTGGCGCGAACTGGCGCAGCAGGGCATCGGAGCCTGGCCCGAACCGGCGCGGGTGAATTTTTATATCAACGGGCGACCGCATTATCAGCAGGTTGATACCGCAGCACTGCTCGATCTGCTGGCGCGCTACGGTTACGAGGTGCCAGAAAACAGCACGCCTGCACAGCAAAAACGCATCATCATGGTGTTCCAGATGCATTTTCGTCCGCAGTTATGGAATGGCGTAGCGGATGTGGAAACCATGGCGATTGCCGAAGCACTTTTAGAGAAATACGGGCAGGGGTAAACCTTTGGCTTACCCCCAAATGAGTATATTTCCGCGAGTTTCTATTAGATTAATCCTAAGTACAATCTCATTTCATTTTTAGTTAATTGACTTAAAATTATTCGGATTTAAGATGGACACATAGCACGCTAAGCAATTTAGCGAATAAAAAACTTTACTCTTTTTTTTATTCTTGAGTTTTTCATCAGGAAAATATTTATGGTTCGGTATGAATGCCGTTGCCATGTTTTTTTTTAAATCACATCTTAAAACGGGTATAACAATGTTAAGCATCTATGGAAAAAAATTACGTCCGCAACATGAAATGGAAAAGATTATTTCTGCAACCTCATGCGTTGAAGAAAGAACGTTAAAAAAATGGCAGAAGATTTCCACTGCTGATTCCGGTTTAATTCATATTATTGTCAGCGGCGAAGTTGAATTTCGACGTGACTCTGACGAACTGTGCTTGTTCACCGTTACCGGGCAATGCATTTTCGGCCTGTCGTCGATGTATTACAACGCCACCCATATGTACGGCCTTGTTCGGTCGAATACGGTTGTTCGCTCGATCAAGAAAGAGGTCTTCGCCCAGCTGATGACCGAGAAAAACCTGTGGCCTGAACTGACAAAAGTGCTTTCCTGGTACATATGCCTGATGAGCAAGCGCGATGATATTCTGGTCGCTCGCAGCGCATATTCTGTTGTTCGCGAATTTTTATATGAGATCAACGACCTGATTGTACAGCATCAGCGTGATATTAACGTTTATGATTACATTCAGGAATACACTAACCTGGCACGTAGCACCATTATTAAAATCCTCTCCGATCTGAAAAAAGGTCAATATATTGTGGTGGAAAAAGGTCGACTGCTTAACCTCACCGCACTGCCTGAAAAATATTAATGCCTACTCCCGCCGGTCTCCTTTATCACTGAAAGGGGAACGGCTGTTTTCACTGTTTTTAACACTTGCTTGTGAATTATCCTGCGTTTCGTCAACCGGCGGTGCGGGAATTTTTCCTTGAGAATAATCCTGCTCCTGCTCTTTTAATGCCTGTTTAAATAATTCCGTTAATGATGACTCTTCACTGCTCGTGCTGGCGGGGGCGGTATCGTGCTCATGCGCCTCAGTTCCGGGTAGGGTATCCCGCGAGGGGTCTTGCGGCACCGCGCCGTCGGGCGCCTGCTGCCAGTCGGCATCATCACTGATGATCGGCAGATCCTGCATCGGTGGAACATCAACAGGCACTGGCGCAGCTTTAGGCTGCGGATGCGGGAACGGTTTACTCACGTACACGTAGTGCATCTCCGAAAGCTGGGTTTCCGGTTTGGCAACGCTGGCGTTGACCGGGTCAGGCGCCGGGTGGCGCATGTTCCAGTAGACATGCATATACAGGCCGACAACCAGCATGGCGCAAAGGCCGACCATCCATAATGCTGTTTTGCCGAAAACGTTTTTCAGGCTGGGGAGGCGGTACGAAAACCAGACCGCTTCCCCGGTTGTATAGCTGCGCTGGGCCGCAAGGCAGATGGTCGACATTAGGCTTTCTTCTCCTGCATTTTTGCGTCCGGGGTAGTGCGGGTGGCCTGAATCAGTACGCTCGGCGTGCTGTTGGTTACGCGCATCAGCTGCATCAGCGTTTCTTCGCCGGGGATGCCATCCACGTGCAGATGCATTTTTTGCTGAAACTCACGGGTGCGTTTCATCATCTCAGCGGTCCAGATCCGGGCATGCGTTTCGGGCTGGTTCAGCGCCAGGCTTAACTGCTGGCCGAGCCAGGCCATGTCTTTGCTGTCGCTGGCCGCGCCGATCGCGTCTTTTCCTTCCGGTGTCAGGCGGTGCAACTGGGTGAAGTTGCCGGTCGCATGCCGGTTAAACCAGCTGCGGCTCACCTGCCAGGTCCGGTTATTCATTAACAGGTCAATTGATGTATCTCCGACCCTGGCGACCACCGCATAGTTAAGGTGACCGCTGGTTTTCAGTTCACTGACCCACGGATACCCTTCCTGCGCCAGCGTCTCCGGCGACGCGTTCCCCTGTTTACACATCAGGTTCACTTTAGCGGCATTCTGGCACAGCGCATCTTCGGCCGAGGCGTCATATCCCCACATCAGATAGAGCTGGTGCATCGCATCCGGCTGATTAACCATTTCATTGTCGATAACCGGCACCACGGGCGCCTCCGTTTTTCGCGTCGGCTGTTTCCAACTGACGGGGACCGGCAGCTGGATGGGAAGATGCTCGCTGATGGACGAGGTTAAATACCAGCCGCAGGCGGCAAACAGCACCGATGCGAACAGCCCCACGGTTGCCAGACGCTTACCGTGTTTTTTCGCGGGCAGGATCTCTCCCGCCGCCAGGCGTAAATGACGCGGGCTGACCTGCGACGCGCGTTCCGTCCAGGCAGCGAGCATTGACAGGTGCGCCAGTTCGTTAAGTTTGCTGATGTTGCCTTTGGTCAACGTGTGCATTTTGCGCACGCGGGCCGGCGTTAACGGCGAATTTTCACAGCCGTGTTCTTCGCATTGCGCCTGCACATAGCCCAGGAATTCGCGGCAGGTCAGGGGGCGCAGGACATGACGAGTGTGTGTATATTCGCGCAGTTCAGGTTGCTTAAGCAGGATTTCCTGATCCGCAGTGCCCGTCAGCACCACGGAGAGCCGGAAGTTCAGCTCCAGGGCTCGCGTGAGCAGCGTACCCAGGACTTCACGGCAGCTCTCTTTCATGGCTTCGGCGTGTGAAATCACCAGCACTCTGGTTTTCGCTTTTCCCTCGTGCCACTGGCGCAGGATGGCATCCACCGCCTGCAGGCGATTCTTGCTCTCTTTCGTTACCGGATTGAGCTTGTACAGCAGGCTACTGGCACTCAGTTTGGGAAACGCATTGATAACAAGGACGTTACTGTGGCGGGTTTTTAGCGCATCGCTGAAGTGACCCAGAAGCGGGGCGTCGTCGCAAAAGAGCCCGATAATTCCCGCCTGCTGGGTTTTCTCTTTCAACAGGTTGAACACATCCTGATGATAAGGCACCAGAAAACCCCCGGATAAACGGGCGATCGATCTGAATGGCGAATTTTTAAAATTAAAGTGGCTCTGATACATAACGACTTACCGTCTCTGATTAGGAATAGCAACAGCATCAGAAAGTAAGGTAACGCCCCTGAACGGTCAATTTGCAAACAGGGTAAAAATATCCTGCTGGCAGCGTCTAACATTTGGATTTTATACGGTCAATATTTTTCTTTATGAAAGTTAGCGGCGAAGTCAGTGGTCGCATTTGCATCAGCTTATTACTATTTTCATCCATATTGGCGCAGTATGACGCTGCTTATTTTTGCTTTGCTATAGGCCGGATAAAAAATGAGGTTCTCATTTCTTTCACGGTGGATAACGCCTTGTATTATGTTTGTGCTGCTGATCTTTTGCGGCCAGCAAGGGTATCTCACCTTTAAAGATTATAAAAAAGTTATGAATAAGTTGGCTAATGCCGATCAACAGCCGCTGAAAAAAACGCGCGAAGAGAAATCCTTTTCGCTTTTTACGGCAGCCGTGCGTCAGGAAATCTTACCGGGTGCGGTGAAAGCCCCGCTGGCAGCTGAAATCGAAGGTATTGTGAACAGCGATGACGCCTGGCTCTGAGAGATCCCCTCATAATTTCCCCAAAGCGTAACCATGTGTGAATAAATTTTGAGCTAGTAGGGTTGCAGCCACGAGTAAGTCTTCCCTTGTTATTGTGTAGCCAGAATGCCGCAAAACTTCCATGCCTAAGCGAACTGTTGAGAGTACGTTTCGATTTCTGACTGTGTTAGCCTGGAAGTGCTTGTCCCAACCTTGTTTCTGAGCATGAACGCCCGCAAGCCAACATGTTAGTTGAAGCATCAGGGCGATTAGCAGCATGATATCAAAACGCTCTGAGCTGCTCGTTCGGCTATGGCGTAGGCCTAGTCCGTAGGCAGGACTTTTCAAGTCTCGGAAGGTTTCTTCAATCTGCATTCGCTTCGAATAGATATTAACAAGTTGTTTGGGTGTTCGAATTTCAACAGGTAAGTTAGTTGCTAGAACCCATGGCTCCTTTGCCGACGCTGAGTAGATTTTAGGTGACGGGTGGTGACAATGAGTCCGTGTCGAGCGCTGATTTTTTCGGCCTTTAGAGCGAGATTTATACAATAGAATTTGGCATGAGATTGGATTGCTTTTAGTCAGCCTCTTATAGCCTAAAGTCTTTGAGTGACTAGATGACATATCATGTAAGTTGCTGATAGGTTTCCAGTTTTCCGCTCCTAGGTCTGCATATTGTACTTTTCCTCTTACTCGACTTAACCAGTACCAACCCAGCTTCTCAACGGATTTATACCATGGCACTTTAAAGCCAGCATCACTGACAATGAGCGGTGTGGTGTTACTCGGTAGAATGCTCGCAAGGTCGGCTAGAAATTGGTCATGAGCTTTCTTTGAACATTGCTCTGAAAGCGGGAACGCTTTCTCATAAAGAGTAACAGAACGACCGTGTAGTGCGACTGAAGCTCGCAATACCATAAGTCGTTTTTGCTCACGAATATCAGACCAGTCAACAAGTACAATGGGCATCGTATTGCCCGAACAGATAAAGCTAGCATGCCAACGGTATACAGCGAGTCGCTCTTTGTGGAGGTGACGATTACCTAACAATCGGTCGATTCGTTTGATGTTATGTTTTGTTCTCGCTTTGGTTGGCAGGTTACGGCCAAGTTCGGTAAGAGTGAGAGTTTTACAGTCAAGTAATGCGTGGCAAGCCAACGTTAAGCTGTTGAGTCGTTTTAAGTGTAATTCGGGGCAGAATTGGTAAAGAGAGTCGTGTAAAATATCGAGTTCGCACATCTTGTTGTCTGATTATTGATTTTTCGCGAAACCATTTGATCATATGACAAGATGTGTATCCACCTTAACTTAATGATTTTTACCAAAATCATTAGGGGATTCATCAGCGCCTGGCTCTCCTTTGCTGTCATCAAAACGCCAGGCGGTCAGAGAAGCTACCGTGAGGGTGAACCTCTCTCTGGATTTAACGACGCATTTATTCAGGAAATAAACAAAGATAATGTGGTGGTTAATTATGAAGGTACTACGCAGGTTCTGGCATTAAATAAACCGGACTATTTTAAGGGTGGCGTGGATAGCGGCCCGGTAACGAAATCGACAAAAGATGTTGGCGCAGAGAGTGTGCATCTTGATGATTATCTGGTGTTAAAACCCATAATTGAAAAGGGCCGACTGGAAGGCTACAGGATAAACCCAAGGAATGCGTCCGCCTTTTACAGCCAGTCAGGTCTGGTAAAAGGCGATGTGGCGGTTCAGGTTAACTCTGTCGATATGACCGATGAAGCAAAAGCGAAAAGCATTATTGCCAACTGGTCAAAAATGAAAGAAGCGGAGGTCATCGTACGACGTCACGCTCACCTTGAAAATATTCGGATTAATGTTCTAAACAATTAAAAAGTGTGCAGACATGAAAAAAATTCCCTGGGCGTGCGTGGCGCTGACCGCATTGTCGTTATATTCCAGTTCGCTGCTTGCAGCTAACTTTAGCGCGAGTTTTAAAAATACTGATATTCGCGAGTTTATCGATACGGTAGGCCGCAATCTCAATAAAACCATTCTGGTCGATCCGTCCGTCCAGGGAACCGTCTCGGTCCGAACCTACAACGTGCTGACGGAAGATGAGTACTATCAATTCTTTCTGAGCGTGCTGGATCTCTACGGCCTGTCGGTGATCCCGATGGACAACGGCATGGTCAAAGTGGTGCGCTCAAGCGTGGCGCGTACCGCCGGTGCGCCGCTGGCAGACAGCAAAAATCCGGGCAAAGGTGACGAGATCATCACCCGCGTGGTGCGCATGGAAAACGTGCCTGTTCGTGAGCTGGCCCCGCTGCTGCGTCAGCTCAACGATGCCACCGGTATCGGGAACGTGGTCCACTTTGAGCCGTCCAACGTCCTGCTGTTAACCGGTAAAGCCTCGGTGGTGAACCGGCTGGTGGATCTGGTGCAGCGCGTCGATAAAGACGGCATCCAGCGTCGCGAAATCATCCCGCTGCGCTTTGCGTCCGCCAAAGAACTCTCGGAGATGTTGAATAACCTCAACAATGAAGAACAGAAAGGGCAGAACGCGCCGCAGCTGGCGACTAAAGTCGTCGCGGATGACGAAACCAACAGCCTGGTGATCAGCGGCGCGGAAGATGCGCGGGCGCGCACCCGTTCCCTTATTCATCAGCTGGATCGTGAGCAGAATAACGAGGGCAATACCCGCGTCTTCTACCTCAAGTATGCCAGCGCCACCAAAGTGGTGCCGGTTCTCACCGGCATTGGTGAGCAGCTGAAAGACAAGCCGGGTGCGGCCAAAGCGAAATCCGCGAGCGCCTCAACCGATCTGAATATTACCGCCGACGAGTCAACCAACTCCCTGGTGATCACCGCACAGCCTAACGTGATGAACTCCCTCGAGAAAGTGATCGACAAGCTGGATATTCGCCGTCCGCAGGTGCTGGTGGAAGCGATCATTGCCGAAGTGCAGGACGGTAACGGCCTGGATCTTGGCGTGCAGTGGACCAGCAAGCACGGCGGGGTGCAGTTTGGCTCCACCGGCCTGCCAATCAGCCAGATTAAAAATGGCACCATGAAAGGGGCAAGTTTCACTGGCCTTGCGACCGGCTTCTTTAACGGTGACTTCGGTGCGCTGGTGACCGCGCTTTCCACCGACGGCAAAAATGACATCCTCTCCACGCCAAGCGTGGTCACGCTGGATAACAAAGAAGCGTCGTTCAACGTCGGTCAGGATGTGCCGGTGCTTTCCGGTTCGCAAACCACCAGCGGCGACAACGTCTTTAACTCGGTTGAGCGTAAAACCGTAGGGACCAAGCTGAAGATTGTGCCGCAGATTAACGATGGCGACATGATCCATCTGAAGATTGAGCAGGAAGTGTCGAGTGTCGACAACAGCGCGACGGAAGACTCCAGCCTCGGCCCAACCTTCAACACGCGCACGATTAATAACGAAGTGATGGTCCACAGTGGTCAGACGGTGGTGCTCGGCGGTCTGATGGAAAATGTGACCAAACAGTCCGTGTCCAAAGTGCCCCTGCTCGGCGATATCCCGCTGGTCGGTCAGCTGTTCCGCTACACCTCGCAGGATACTTCCAAACGCAACCTGATGGTGTTTATTCATACCACCGTCCTGCGTGACGACGACAACTACAGCGCGGCCTCGAAAGAGAAATATGACCAGATCCGGGTGCGCCAGATGCAGCGAGTGGAGGAGAAAAAGCTCGGTATTGTTGAGCCGACTGACAACGCTGTCCTGCCCGCGTTTCCCTCTGCAAGCACTGGCGCCGCACCGGTGAAAACCAGCGCCACGCGCAATCCGTTTAAAGAATAGCGCGGAGGGGTAAAGTGGACGAACTGAGTAAAACACTGTGTAACAGCAGCTACGCAAAAGATAACGGCGTTCTGTTTTACAACAATGATGTCTATATCCGGGACGACACTCCTGCGCATGCTCTGCTGGAGGTGCGCCGGGTGCTGGGCCGTGCTTTCATCCCCGTCACTGTGACGCCGGAAGCGTTTGACGAGATGCTGGCCAAAATCTGGCAGCAGAGCAGCGGCGTGTCGCAGCAGCTGGTGGACGACATGGACGCGGATATCGATCTGATGGCCTTAACCGAGGAGATCCCGGATAACGAAGATCTGCTCGATAACGACGAAAACTCACCGGTGATCCGCCTGATCAACGCCATTCTCGGCGAGGCGGTGAAGGACGGCGCGTCGGATATTCATATCGAAACCTTCGAGCGCACGCTGAGCATCCGCTTTCGTGTTGACGGCGTGCTGCGCCCGGTGTTGCAACCGGCGCGTAAGCTCGCGCCGCTGCTGGTGTCGCGTATTAAGGTGATGTCGAAACTCGACATCGCCGAGAAACGTCTCCCCCAGGATGGACGTATCTCCCTGCGCATTGGCCGTAAGGCCATCGACGTGCGTGTGTCGACCATTCCGTCTCAGTACGGCGAGCGCGTGGTCATGCGCCTGCTCGATAAAAGCAATCTCAAGCCCGACATCAACAAGCTTGGGCTGATTGATGAAGAGCTGGAGAAGCTGAAAGGGCTGATTGACCGCCCGCACGGGATCATCCTCGTTACCGGCCCGACGGGTTCCGGTAAAAGTACCACGCTGTACGCCATTCTTTCGGCGCTGAACGGTCACGAGCGCAACATTCTGACCGTGGAAGACCCGATCGAATACGAGCTGGAAGGCGTGGGGCAGACGCAGGTTAACCCGCGCGTGGACATGACCTTTGCCCGCGGGCTGCGCGCGATTCTGCGTCAGGACCCGGACGTGGTGATGATCGGGGAAATTCGCGACGGTGAGACCGCCCAGATCGCGGTGCAGGCGTCGCTGACCGGTCACCTGGTGATGTCGACGCTGCACACCAACAGTGCCGCTGGGGCGATAACCCGTCTGCGGGATATGGGGCTGGAGTCGTTTTTAATCGGTTCATCGCTGCTCGGTGTCATTGCCCAGCGTCTGGTGCGTCGGCTGTGTACGCACTGCCGGACCACCAGTCCGCTGGATGCCAATGAAAAAGCGTTGTTCAGCTTTATGGACGCGCCGCCAAAAGCGATTTATCGCGCGGTGGGGTGTGAACACTGCCGTCAGAGCGGCTATCAGGGCCGCGCCGGTATTCATGAGTTTCTGGTGGTGGACAGTACCATGCGCCGCGCCATCCATGAAGATAAGGACGAAATGTCCATAGAAACGCAGCTCTTTAAGCAGGCCTACAGCCTGCGTGAAAACGGGCTGCTGAAGGTGATTAGCGGCGTGACGTCTCTGGAAGAAGTCATGCGCGTCACCGCCGAGCGTGGGGGGGATGTGTAATGGCTTTCTACGCCTGGACGGCGACGAGTGCCGCGGGAAAAACCCAGCGCGGGACGTTACAGGCCGAGGGACAGAAGCAGGTTCGCCAGTGGCTTCGCGAGCAAAAGCTGATGCCCGTGAGTATCACCGAAACCCGCGAAACGGCGACAGGCGGGAAAGCGAAAACCGGGGCGAAGCTCTCTACCCCGGTGCTGTCGATGTTTACCCGTCAGCTTTCGACGCTGGTGAACGCCGCGCTGCCGCTGGAAAGTGCGCTGAAGGCGATCTCTAAGCAGACGGAAGATAAAAAGCTGGCGGCGATGGTGGTGGAGATCCGCGAGAAGGTGGTCGAGGGGCATACGCTGTTCGACGCCTTTAGCCAGTTTCCACGCACCTTCGACAAACTTTACTGCACGCTGGTGATGGCTGGTGAAAAGACCGGCCACCTGGGCGACGTGCTGGAGAAGCTGGCGGAGTACAACGAGCAGCGCCAGAAGATGAAAAGCAAGCTGACGCAGGCGATGGTCTACCCGATTACCCTCACCGTGGTCGCTATCGCGGTGAGCGGCATTCTGCTGGTGGCGGTGGTGCCGCAGGTGATTGAGCAGTTTACCCACATGAAACAGCAACTGCCGATCACCACCCGGACGCTGATTGCGGTAAGTGATTTCCTGCAAGCCTGGGGTATCTATATTGTCGGCAGCCTGGCGGGGGCGTTCGTCGGCTTCAAAACCTGGGTGCGAAACGTGAAAAACCGTTTTCGCTGGCACAGCTGGCTGGTGAACGGCTCGCCGATTAAAAAGCTGGTGTGCGCCATCAACAGCGCCCGCTATATCCGTACCCTGAGCATTTTGCAGGCCAGCAGCGTGCCGCTGCTGGAGGGAATGTATATCGCGATGGACGGTATTGAAAATCTCTATGCCCGTCAGGTGCTTGAGCAGGCCGCCGATACCGTACGTCAGGGGGCGTCGCTGTATGCGGCGCTGGAACAGGCGAAATTATTCCCGCCAACCATGCTGTATATGATTGCCTCCGGTGAAGAGAGCGGGGAATTAGGTAATTTAATGGATCGCGCGGCAGAAAATCAGGAATCGGCATTACAGCATCGAATTACATTAACGCTGTCGGTATTTGAACCGGCGCTGGTGGTATCCATGGCGACGATTGTTTTATTCATCGTTCTTTCAATATTACAACCGCTTCTGCAACTTAATAATATGGTAGGTTAAATCATGGCTCTAAAACGTAAAAACCTGGCTCGCCAGGCGGGCTTCACATTGCTCGAATTAATGGTGGTGATTGTTATTCTTGGCGTTCTGGCGAGTATGGTAGTGCCAAACTTAATGGGTAATAAAGAAAAAGCGGATACGCAAAAGGCGACCAGCGATATTGTCGCGCTCGAAGGCTCGCTGGATATGTATAAGCTGGACAACCACCGCTACCCGACCACAGAGCAGGGTTTGCAGGCGCTGGTGACGAAGCCGGAAATCGCACCAATCCCGAACGGCTATCGCGCGGATGGCTATATTCGCCGCCTGCCGCAGGATCCATGGGGCAGCGATTATATTCTGGTCAGCCCAGGTGAACACGGTGCGGTGGACATTTTCTCTGCGGGTCCGGACGGCGAAGCGAATACTGCCGATGACATTACCAACTGGTCTCTGGATAAGAACGAGAAGTAATGAAAAATCAACGCGGCTTTACGTTGCTGGAAATTATTCTGGCGCTGGTGATATTTGCCAGCTGCGCCATGATGGTGGTGTCCACCATTCCTTCGCGCAGCGGCGCGGATATATTTGGCCAGCAATTAAAAGCGCTCGTTGATTATGGTTCAGACCGTGCGGTGATGGACGGAAATATTGTCGGGCTGGTGATCGCCACCGATAAATATCAGCTGGTGACGATCGCGGATAAAAATGGCGAGCGTCACTGGGTGCCATTATCTGCCGGACGTATTACCACCAAAGGTGATTTTCCGGAAGAGATGCACGTGTCGCTCTCGCCGCAGCGCCTGGCCGCGACGGTGGCGTCCGAGCCACAGGTGATCTTTTTACCGGACGGTGAAATCAGCCGCTTTACGCTGACGCTGCAAAGTTACGACAAACAGCACCATTTCCGCGTGGTGTCGCAGGGTGCGGCGCCGGTATCGGTAGAAAACGATGGCTAACGACAACACAAAGCAAAAGGGGATGACGCTGCTGGAGGTGATGGTCGCGCTGGTGATTTTCTCCACCGCCGCGCTGGCGCTAATGAACTCGGTCTCCCTGAACGTGCGTTTTACCCATGGCTTGGCCGATACCTTGCAGGCCAGTTGGGTGGCGGAAAATCAGCTGGCGGAAGCGCAGCTCACCAAAACCGACTTCCCGGATGCTGAGCAGCAGGGGACGGAAATCATGGGCGGGCGCAGCTGGAACTGGCGTAAGCAGCGGGTGAAAACCGCCGACAACGGCTGGGCGAACTCCATTCGCGTCTATGCGGAAGGCGATGAGAGCCAGCCGGTTATTTCCCTGCACATCATTCCGCCGGGAGAGAGCAAGTGAAGAAAACGCGACGCCAGCGCGGATTTACCCTGCTGGAGATCATGATTGCGCTGACTATTTTCGCGGTAATCAGCACCCTGGCCTGGCAAATTCTGGACGGCGCGATGCGTACCAGCTCGGCCACCGATGCCAGCGCCGCTAAGCTCAACCAGCTTCAGCGCGGCTGGAGTCTGATGGAGCGCGATTTTTTCCAGCTACAGGCGCGAGCGCCGCGTAATGAGCCAGATCTGTTCCGTCAGGAGGGCGATGCCCTTGAACTGACCACCCTGAATGGCGTGAGCGGAACGGTCCAGCTGGAGCGCGTGCGCTGGCGGCTGGAAGAGGGGCGTTTGTACCGCGACGTCTGGCAGGTCATTGACGGCCCGGTGGACGTTAAGCCTGACGAAGTGCCGATTGTCAGCGGCGTAAAAGCATTGCAGTGGCGGTTTTATCGTCAGGGCTGGCAGACAGCCTGGCACGACGCCGCCCATCTGCCGGACGGCGTGGAGGTCACGTTGACGATGGAAAACGGGGATACCTGGCGCTGGGTGTTCACCACGCCAGGGGATATGCCGGAGGTGGCCGCTGCCGCTGCCCCAGAGAAAGCCGCCGACGCGCCTGCGACGACTCCGGACGCAACCCCTGCGCCTTCGCCGGAGACCAGACCATGAACCGAATCCGTCAACAAAAGGGCGTCGCCCTGCTGGTGGTGCTGATTTTGCTGGTGATGATGTCGGCGCTGGCCGCCAAAATCAGCCAGCAGTTCTGCCGTAATTTGCAGAAAACGCATTATCAGATAAGCCAGCAGCAGCTGCGCTGGGCGATGCAGGCCCAGGAAAAAGTGGTGAAGGACAGGTTACAGACCGATGCCAGCGGCGAGAGCAAGCCGCTGGCGCTGGACGGCGACTGGCATCAGCCGCTGGAGACGCAGGGAGAAGACTACACGGTCGTGAGCCAGGTGGAAGACGCTCAGGACTGCTTTAACGTCAATAACCTGTTGACCGCCGACGTCGCGCCCCAGGGGCAAAGCGCTCCCGCTGTGGCGGAAAAACCGCGTAAAGAGCGGATTGTTGAACAACTCCTGACGGAAAGCGGGCTCAGTCCGGGCACGGCGGAGGCGGTCTATTTCCAGCTGGTGGATTATCTCGATGGTGACAGCACCACGGCGAAAGAGGGTGCCGAAAGCGATGCGTGGGCTGGCATCGTGCCCGCCCGGCAACCGGCAAACCAGATGATGCGCAGCATCGCGGAGATCAAACTGCTGCCAGCGTTCCCGGTTACGGCATATCCGAAGGTGAGCAAGCTGTTATGCGCGCTGCCGGACGCCGCCAGCAAGGTGGACGTTAACACCCTGCAACCGGAACAGGCCGCTGTGCTGGCGGCCATGTTTCCGGGAAAATTCACGCAGGATGACGCGGTTCGTCTGCTGGATACACGTCCGGAATCGGGCTGGGAAAATATGGACGCGTTCAGCAAAGCGCTGGAGCAGACCTTCCCGCAGTTAAAAGACGATCTCCCGCAGGTGGCAGATCAATTTTCTATAAACAGCCGGTACTTCCGCGTGAATTACAGCGGCAATACCGATGAATTAACGCTTCGCGTGGTCAGCCAGCTTCAGATGAATAACGAAGCCGGTGAGATCGTGACGTGGCAGCGTCGTTACCGAATGATTGAATAAGAAAAGTAGAACGTTATGAAACAGGTACTTTTTGTTCGCCCCGACAGCCGCGAGGGCGGGAAAATAATGTGCTGTGAGTCCGGCAGCGAGCGCGTCGAGGTGCTCGACAGCCTGGAGATGCTGGCCGAACACCCGCTGGCTACACGCGTTTGTCTCCTGCTGCCCGCCAGCGACATGATTTTCCGCCATTTCACGCTGCCGAAAAAGGTGGCTTCTCAGGCGATGGCCTTCTCGTGGATGGCGGAAGAGACGCTGATTGGCGACGTGGACAACCTCCACTGGACAGTGCTCTACAAAAAAGGCGCTGACGTCGACGCCGTTGCCATTGACGCCGACCGCCTGCGTGCGGCATTGACCCGCTGTCACGAGGCCGGATTAAACGTGATTCAGGCCCTGCCTGATGCCTGGCTGCTGCCCGTGGCGGCAGGGGGCAGCACGCTGGTCGCACAGGATAAAGGCTACTGGCTGCGTTTATCTCCCCACGTGGCGGGTGAAATGGAGGGAACCCTGCTGCCGCTGTTGATGCAGAAAGCCGGAGACGGGGAAGTGTGTTGCTACGGCGACGCGCCTGCGGACGTTCACGTTGACGTACAGCATGCCTGGCAGCACCCGCTGGTGCTGATCCAGCCGCAGTGGAAAACCTGTCGTGTGAATCTGCTTCACGGTGAATTCAGCCTTAAGGCCGGTCATGGCCAGGCCGCAAAAAGCATGAAAGCAGCGATGATAGCGGCGGGCCTGCTGTCCGTTGGTCTGCTGCTGGGGCCGCGCATTGCGATGGGCTGGATGCTGGTACAGCAGGAAAATCGGGTTCAGCAGGAGATTGTTCAGGTTTATCAGCACCATTTCCCCAGCATGCGCCAGCAGACCAATATCAAATATCACTTTGGCCAAAGCCTGAAAAAACAGAGCAAGGGGTTCTTTCTTCAGCTTGAGGAGCTGGAGAAAGCCCGGCAGTCAGTCCCTGCGATGGAGATCGATCTGCTGGAATACGATGCGCAGCAAAACACCCTGACGCTGAGCGTTAGCGCGCAAAGCCAGCCCGCGTTGCAGGCGTTTGTGAACCAGACCAGTGAGAATTTTGATTTTACCTTACAACCTGTTTCAACAACCGAACCGTATACCGCCATGATCGCAGGGAAACATAAATGAAAGAGCGAATCGCGCAGCTGAAATCACGCTATCAGAATTACAGCGCTCGGGAAAAAATTATTTTAAAAATATGTGCCGTTGCCATTGTGGGGGCTGCGGTGTATTACACAGGAGTAATTCCCCTGGATAATATGATCCAAAATAGTAAATCGACGCTTAAAAGACAAAAAGAGACGCTCAACTGGATGCGCAGTGAAATTGATAAAAATCATCTTCAGGTCCAGTTAGTTAAAACGAATAATCCGCGTACGGTGGTCGAGAACAGCGCTCATGAAATTAATCTTTCACTGACGGATGTGCGCCAGGAGGGGCAAACTTTATCGTTCGTGGTGAATCGGGTAAATGTATATGAATTAAAAAGCTGGCTGCGTGAAATTAATCAGACCTCCGGCGTGACATTGCAAAAAATAAACCTCACGCCGGTTGACCACCTCAGCGATGTGAAAGCACAGGTGCAGCTTACCTGGTCAAAAAGCGCATGAATACCTTCACGCTGATGCGGGAGGCCTGTCCGCTCGGTTTCCCGATGATGAGTGCTATCCTGGGCGGGATTATGGGCAGTTTTCTCGGCGTTGTTGCCGAGCGCGTACCGGGAATGGTGATGGATGAGGAGGGGAGCGGCAATCTGCTCTTTCCTGCCTCGCACTGCCCGGTGTGTCAGCACACGCTTGCTGCATGGGAAAATATCCCGCTGCTCAGTTGGCTGTTATTACGGGGGCGCTGCCACCAGTGCGGCAGCGCGATCCCGCTGCGACTCTTTTTGGTGGAACTGTTCTCCGCGCTGTTTTTTGGCATCACGGCCTGGTGCATGCCGGACGTTCAGGCGCTGTTCTCTTTGTGGTTACTGGCGGCTTTTTTACTGCCGCTGGCCATGATCGACTGGCAGCATCAGTTGTTGCCGGACTGCCTGACCCAGCCGCTGCTGTGGGCGGGGTTAGTGCTCCATGCTATTGACCACACATTGCCGCTACGCGCTGCGCTGTTTGGCGCGGTGGCGGGCTATCTGTCGCTCTGGCTGCTCTACTGGGCTTTTCGTCTGATCGCCGGACGAGAAGGGCTGGGTTACGGGGATTTTAAGCTACTGGCGGCGCTGGGTGCCTGGTGCGGCTGGCAGGCATTACCCTCCATTGAGCTGGCGGCAGCGTTAAGCGGTATTGTCGGTTATTTCGCCGTCAATAATTTAAATAAAAATAACCTCACTATTTCTTTTGGTCCTTACCTCGCCTTTTCTGGAATCGTGGTGTTTATTAGTCAGCAGTTTGCTTTCACATTTTAAATATACTGGTCAAGGTTTTTTATAAATCTTTTTGATGCTGGTAGAGAAGGACGACTCTTTACGCTCGGTGTATCGTAGGAGATATAAGCTACACGGGATTTGGCTTGTATCTTTTTATGGAGGAATACAGCGCAGCAACAATTTTTTGTTCACGGCACTCACGTTGGTTAAATACGCATTACGCGAAACGCATCCATGATCTCACGGAAGGCATGGGTTATTACGTTATAAATAAATTTATCAGGAAATAAAAATGAAATTTATGAAACCAAAATATCTGGCGCTCTTTATTGCGGCGGCCACCAGCTCCGCATTTGCAGCTGCGCCGGGTACGCCTTCTATTACATCGGGCAATGATAAATTTGCGCTGGTAGAAGTGGATCAGGCGGCACAGGATTACAACAACCTCATCAAAGTGCATAAAGAGGGTGTTGATGTAAAAGTGGAATGGAACGTCTGGAGCGGTGACGCCCCAACGTCTGCAAAAGTGCTGCTGGACGGCAAGACCGTCTGGACCGGCGCGGGCAGCGCGGCGGGTTCTGCGACCTTCAAAGTCAAAAAAGGGGGCCGCTATCAGGAACAGGTCGAACTGTGTAACGACAGCGGCTGTACCAAAAGCGCAAGCAAACTGATTATCGTGGCGGATACCGACGGAAGCCATTTGCTGCCGCTGAATACGCCGCTGCTGGAAAATAACAAAGCTTTCGCTCAGCATACCGATAAAGTCGTCGGTGCCTATTTCCCTGAGTGGGGCGTTTACGATCGAAACTTCTCTGCGGATAAGATCCCGGTCGCGAACATTAACCACCTGCTGTACGGCTTTATTCCAATTTGCGGCGGTGACGGTATTAATGACAGCGCCAAATCTTCAGGTGCACTGGAATCCCTGAAACGCGCCTGTGCTGGCCGTCAGGACTACACCGTGGCCATTCACGATCCATGGGCTGCGTTGCAGAAACCGCAGAAAGGCGTAAGCAACTGGGACGATCCCTACAAAGGTAACTATGGGCAGCTGATGGCGATGAAAAAAGCCCATCCTGACCTGAAAATTCTGCCATCCATTGGTGGCTGGACCCTGTCCGATCCGTTCTATCAGATGGATAACAAAGTACTGCGTGACCGTTTCGTGGCGTCGGTAAAAGACTTCCTGACCACCTGGAAAGTGTTTGACGGTGTGGATATTGACTGGGAATTCCCGGGCGGCGGCGGTGAAAACGCCAAACTCGGCAATCCTCAGACCGATAAAGCTACCTACACCGCGCTGATGCACGACCTGCGTCAGATGCTGAATGAACTGTCTGCGGAAACCGGTCGTACCTACGAGCTGACTACTGCAATCGGTGCCGGTAAAGATAAGATCGAAGACGTGGACTATAACACCACGCAGCAGTACCTCGACCATATCTTCCTGATGAGCTACGACTTCTACGGTGCCTGGAGCAATACCGATCTGGGCCACCAGACAGCCCTGTACGGTGCTTCCTGGAAACCAGACACTAACTACACCACCGATAACGCGGTAAAAGCGATGCTGGAGCAGGGCGTTAAGCCAGGCAAGATCGTGGTAGGCGCAGGTATGTATGGTCGCGGCTGGACCGGCGTTCATGGTTATACCGGCGATAATCCATTTACCGGCACCGCAACCGGACCAATTAAAGGGACATGGGAAAACGGTATCGTTGACTATCGTCAAATCGTCAACCAGATGCTGGGCAAACCGGGCTGGGAATACAAATATGACGAAGCGGCTGAAGCGCCGTACGTGTTCAACAAGTCCACCGGTGAGCTGGTGACGTACGATAACGCCCGTTCCGTTATGGCGAAAGGCAAATACGTACTGAACAAAAACCTGGGCGGACTGTTCGCATGGTCTATCGAGTCTGATAACGGCGATATCCTGAACGCCATGAACGAAAGCCTGCTGGGCGGAAGTTCCATCCCGGATCTGCCTGTTGAGACTAACCATGCGCCAATGGCTTCAGCTGCCGATCAAAATGTCACCGGTCCTGCAACCGTGACCCTGGATGGCTCTGCTTCCAGCGACCAGGACGACGATGCGCTGACCTATAAATGGACGCAGGTTTCAGGCCCTTCTGTGACCATCGCCAATAGCACCAAAGCAAAAGCCAGCTTTAGCGTTCCGGCTGTGACAAGCGACCAGAACCTGGTCTTCCGTTTGACCGTAACCGACGCTAAAGGGCTGAGCAATGCTGTTGACGTCCAGGTTGTGAATAAAGCGCCTAAAGCCAACCAGGCGCCGGTAATCAATGCTATGGAAGCCGTTACCGTTCAGTCCGGTGAAGCAATTTCTCTGCACGCACAGGCATCCGATCCTGATGGTGACGCGCTGACCTACAGCTGGAGCGTACCGGCTGATATGAACGCGACCGGCACTGATTCGGCCAACGTTCGCATCACTGCGCCAGAAGTGCACAATACCTCTTCCTACACCCTGAGCGTTATTGTGACGGACGGTAAAACCAGCGTGCAGTCTGACGTGCAGGTGACGGTGGAGCCTAAGCCAGCTGACGAGGTAACGCCTCCTGCCGATGACGTCACACCACCGGCTGACGACGTAACCCCTCCAGCTGACGACGTAACCCCTCCAGCTGATGATACCGCCGGCAGCTGCGACGCACCTGTCGATGCCAACGCCAGCAAATACGCTGCGTGGGACGCGAGCAAAATCTATAACAACGGCGATACCGTAAGCTTCGACCACCTCGTGTGGAAAGCGAAATACTGGACTCAGGGCAATCAGCCTGGCTTCGGTATGGACGCGTGGGAGCTGGTAAGCAACGTGAAGATGAACTGGCGTTCTGACCTGGTCTACAACGGCGGCGACACCACCACCTATGAAGGTAACGTTTACCGTGCGAAATGGTGGACCCGTGGTGATAACCCAGCAAATAGCGACGTATGGGTAAAAGAAGGCGCATCAACAGATTGCAAATAATCTAACCCATTAATTACTCCCCCCTTCTGAGGGGGAGTAATTAAAAATTCATTTTACAGGATGTTTCTAAGGAGAAATAACCAATAAAGTCAGCAGGTAAAAATGAAAAAGCTCATTTTGTTATTATTAATAATAAGCCAGGGTGCTCTGGCAAACTGTTGGGATAAAGCGGCGCGTTATTATCATGTCGACCCTTATTTACTGTACGCGATAGCGAATGTGGAATCCGGTATGAATCCGTACGCGGTTGGGAAAAACCGCGATGGCACGCGGGATGTCGGGCTGATGCAAATCAACAGCTCGCATTTTACCGCGCTGGAAAGCAGAGGCATCGATGAGTATCGCTTAATGACCGAGCCGTGTACCTCCATCATGGTGGGTGCCTCCATTCTCTCCGGAATGATAAGAGTATATGGCTATAACTGGGAAGCGGTAGGCGCTTATAACGCCGGGTTGAAGAAAGAGAATTATCCGCAGCGGATGAAATATGCCCATAAGGTCTGGGCTAAATATCAGCAATTAAAATTAGCAGCACGTGATTAACGTTTTTTATTTTTGAAGAATTCCTGAAGGTGTTCTTCGAAAAGTGAAAACAGCTGAATGTGGTTTATGTATTAACGGAATAATACCTAAGCCGGGATATTAACATTTAATTTTAAACGAACAGGAAAACTGAAATGAACAAAAGGACGTTACTGAGTGTACTTGTTGCTGGTGCTTGCGTTGCACCTTTTATGGCGCAGGCCGCCTCTTTGCAGGCGACCACCGGCGAGCCGTACACCATGAAAGCCAGCGATCTGGCGAAGAAAGAGCATGAGCTCACTAACTTCCCGCTGATGGCCTCCGTTAAAGAGACTATTCAGACCCTGGACAACGCGCAGGTCGAACTGATTGAGCCAGGCCGCGCGGCGAACCCGGACAACGTCAAACGCGTTGAAGGGATTGTGAAAGCCAGCGACTGGGAATATCTCTTCCCGCTGCGTGCACAGGCTTATACCTACAGCAACTTCCTGAAAGCCGTGGGTAAATTCCCGGCGCTGTGTAAGACCTACAACGACGGTCGTGACAGCGACGCTATCTGCCGCAAAGAGCTGGCGACCATGTTTGCCCACTTTGCCCAGGAAACCGGCGGCCACGAAAGCTGGCGTCCGGAAGCCGAATGGCGTCAGGCGCTGGTCCACGTGCGTGAAATGGGCTGGAGCGAAGGGCAGAAGGGCGGCTATAACGGCGAATGTAACCCGGACGTCTGGCAGGGACAGACCTGGCCTTGCGGTAAAGACAAAGACGGCGATTTCCTGAGCTATTTCGGACGCGGTGCGAAACAGTTGTCCTACAACTACAACTACGGTCCATTCTCTGAAGCGATGTACGGCGACGTGCGTACCCTGCTCGATAAACCTGAGTTGGTGGCGGACACCTGGCTGAACCTGGCCAGTGCTATCTTCTTCTTCGCCTATCCACAGCCGCCAAAACCAAGCATGTTGCAGGTGATCGACGGTACATGGCAGCCGAACGATCACGATAAAGCCAACGGCCTGGTCCCGGGCTTCGGTGTAACAACCCAGATCATCAACGGTGGCGTTGAGTGCGGCGGCCCGACTGAAATTGCGCAGTCTCAGAACCGTATCAAGTATTACAAAGAATTTGCGAACTACCTGAAAGTCCCTGTTCCGGCGAACGAAGTGTTGGGTTGCGCCAACATGAAGCAGTTCGACGAAGGTGGCGCAGGCGCCCTGAAGATTTACTGGGAACAGGACTGGGGATGGAGCGCGGATACCCCGGACGGCAAGACTTACTCTTGCCAGCTGGTGGGTTATCAGACACCGTTCAGCGCGTTCAAAGAGGGCGACTACAGCAAGTGCGTGCAGAAGTTCTATAACGTGAATATCGTGAATGACGACGGTTCCTCGGTGACGCCGGACGAAACCCCGGTCACGCCAACGCCAACACCTTCTGAAGATGTTACGCCGGCCCCAACGCCAGCGCCAGTTCCGGATGAAACTCCGGTTGAACCTGTCGCGGTGAACCACGCGCCGGTTGCGCAGATTGCAGGCCCAATCGGTGCCGTAGAAGCGGGCGCGCAGGTTTCTCTGAGCGCGGAAGGCTCTACCGACGCAGACGGCAACAAGCTGACCTACACCTGGCGTTCTCAGGATGGCCAGACCGTGACCGGCGAAGATAAAGCGGTGGTGACCTTTAAGGCGCCTGAGTCTGCAACGGCGCAGCAGTATGAAGTGAGCCTGACCGTCAGCGATGGCGAGCTGAGCAGCACCACGTCTTACCTGCTGAACGTGAAAGCGAAAGCGGCAACGCCATCCGGAGAAGATACGTCTTACCCGGCATGGAGCGCGAACAGCAAGTACAACGCCGGTGATATCGTGAACAACCACGGTAAATTGTTCCAGTGCAAACCGTTCCCGTACAGCGGCTGGTGTAACAGTGCGCCGACGTACTATGAGCCGGGTGCAGGCCTGGCATGGGCTGAAGCCTGGACGGCTCTGTAAAAGCAAACGGCAACCCTCGGGTTGCCGTTTTAATGTTTGCACCCTCTACCTGTGGGAGAGAGCCCGGGTGAGGGCATCAGTCCGCACTCTCTGTTTTTTGCCGGGTGGCGCTGCGCTTACCCGGCCTACATGAGGCTGGAACGCTTACCGGTGTAACTTCCCGTGATCCCGCAACCACGCCGCCGTACGCACTATCCCTTCATCGAGCGAGATAATCGGTTTATACCCCAGCTCGTTCTCCGCCCGAGAAATATCCAGCGTAAAATCAAAGTTGAGCTTCGACACACCGTAATGCGTCAGCGCAGGCTCTTTCGCCGATTTACTGCCAAAGCGCTCCATGCTGCGGGCAATCATGTCCAGCATCGGGTAGGGAACGGAACGGATCCGGCAGTCGATTTTTAACTCATCAATCAGCCTTTGCACAATGCTGCGCAGGGTACAGGGTTCGCCGTTGGTAATGTTATAGGCGCGGCCCGACACCAGCTTATCGCACTCCGGCTGGCTCGCCAGCCACATGGCGTGAACGGCATTTTCGTAATAGGTCATGTCTACCAGCGCATCGCCGCCGCGCGGTAACAGCACGCTGCCGTAATGGTGCATCATCTGGGCCAGTCGCGGGATAAAGACTTTGTCGTGCGGCCCAAACAGGCTCTGTGGTCGCAGCACGGTAAAGCGGGTGTGCGGATTTGACTGGGCCAGCAGGTCGATCACCTCTTCGCCAGCCGCTTTACTGCGGGCAAATTCACAGGCAAAGCGCGCAGGGCGGAAATCTTCCTGAATATCACGATGATGGTGATAATCAAAATAGAGCGACGGGGAAGAGATATGAATAAAGTTACGCACGCCCCAGGCGACGGCCCATTCGCCCAGACGGCGCGTGGCGCGCACGTTGGCGAGATCGAAGGCTTCCTGGGTACCCCACGGGGAGGTAAAACTGGAGCAGTGCCACAGCGTATCGATACCGGCGAGCATCACCTTGGCCTGAGAGGAGACCAGCTCCGTCAGGTCGGCATGGACAAACTCAGCGCCCATTTTTTGCAAGAGCTTGCCCATCGCCTCGTTGCGACCGGTGGCCCTCACGCTGATGCCTTTGTTGCGCAGAAATTCGACCGCATTTCGGCCTAAGCCGCTGGTCGCCCCGGTAACCAGTACCTTCATAACAATCCACTGTGTTGAAAAGAATTTCGTGCGCATTCTTTCGTGAATTACGATGTGTTGCAATGGGAAAGGTGAAAGATTAAGAGTTTTATTTAGTTACTTTCCCGCTTTTCTTCTGCCAGTTGCGCAATCCGTTTCGCCATTCCGCGGAAGATAAACAGGTGTGCCGGGATCATCAGCAGCCAGTAGAACAGCCCGGGCATTCCGTGCGGGTGCCACCACGCCCGAACGTCCAGCTCGCGGTGAACGCCTTTGTCTTTAAGGGTGAAGCAGAGCCGCCCCAGCCCCGGTGCCTTCATGCCAAACAGCAGCGCCAGCTGTTTTTCCGGCTCAACGATGATCACCTTCCAGCTGTCGACCGTATCGCCCACGTTCAGATACGGGGCGGCAGGACGGCCTTTTGCCAGCCGGTGACCCACCAGCAGATCCAGCGAGCCGCGCGTTTGCCAGAGGATATTGCCGAAGAAATAGCGCTCTTTGCCGCCGATCTGGTTCACAACGTCCCACAGCGCTGAGAGGCTGGCAGTGGTTTTTACCGTACAGCCCGCCTGTTTTGGGTAATAGCCGTACTCGGGCCGCCAGCGGGCAAACGCCTGCGCGTCGTAGCCCCAGTCACTGGAGTTCACCAGCTTCTCTTCTTCTTTCAGCGTATTGCGTACGGCATCGTCGAAGGGGATCAATTCCTGAGGGATCAAGGCACGCAGTTCACGATCGTCCGCCAGCAGATCGTGTTTCAGTCCCTGTATAAGCGCTTTGGCAGTCGTCGGCGGCACGGAGGTGATCACATTCAAAAACCACACCGAAATCCAGCGGGTCGGGAAGGGGACGGGCACCAGCCAGCGGCGGCGGCCACTCACCCGCATAAAATGTTCGAACTGCGCCTGATAGCTCAACACTTCCGGGCCAGCCGCCTCCAGCACACGATGCGCCGCCGCCGGATGATCCAGCAATGCCACCAGATAGTGGAGTAAATTCTCCAGCGCAATGGGCGTGGTGCGCGAGCGTACCCAGCGCGGCGGTGTCAGCACAGGCAGGTTGTAGACCATATCGCGCATCACTTCGAACGCGGCGGAACCCGCGCCGACGATGATCCCTGCCCGCAGTTCGGTGACGGGGATACGGGCGCTTCGCAATGTCTCTGCCGTCAGTTGCCGGGCGCGCAGATGGTCTGACTGCTCGTTCTCAGGCGCCTGAAGCGAGCTTAGAAAGATCACCTGCTTTACCGGCGTTTGCAGCAGCGTATCACGTACGTTCATCGCCACCTGACGCTCGTGGGCGATAAAATCGCCGCCTTCGCCCATGCTGTGAACAAGGTAGTAAAGCGTATCGACCCCTTCCAGCAGCGCAGGAAGCGCTTTCGGCCAGTTAAGGTCAACGTTGTGACACGTCACGCCAGGCAAATGTAGCTTTTGCAGGCGTTCCGTGTTGCGTGCCACTGCCAGCACCTGGTGCCCCTGCTGGCTTAACGCAGTGGTCAGATGCTGACCGATATACCCGCTGGCACCGAGCACCAGAATACGTTGCGGCACGGTATGCTCCTTAACGCTGTAAAAACGCCTGCCAGTGTTTCACCACCTCGGTCAACTGCTCGCGGTTAACGTCAAGATGCATCACCAGTCGCACGACCGGGGAGGCATTGATCAGCACGCCTCGGGCTTTCATAAATTCGCCCAGCGCGGCAGCATGCTCATTGCCGACGCGGACAAACAGCATGTTGGTGTCATGACGCATGACATCAGCGCCGATTTCATGCAGTTGCGCTGCCATCCACGCCGCATTGTCGTGATCGTCTTTCAGGCGTGACACGTTATTTTTCAGGGCGTACAGTCCGGCAGCCGCCAGAATACCCGCCTGACGCATCCCGCCGCCGGTCATTTTGCGCCAGCGGTTGGCGCGTCTGATGTAGTCCGCGCTGCCAACCAGCAGGGAACCTACCGGCGTGCCCAGCCCTTTAGAGAGGCAAATGGTGAACGAGTCGCAATATTGGGTGATCTCTTTCAGCTCGCAGCCGTACTCCACCACGGCGTTGAAGATACGTGCGCCGTCAACGTGCAGGCCGAGCTTGCGCTCGCGGGTAAAATCCCATGCCGCTTTCAGGTATTCGCGCGGCAGAACTTTACCGTTATGGGTGTTTTCGAGGCTCAGCAGTTTAGTGCGGGCGAAGTGAATATCATCGGCTTTGATTTTTGCCGCGACTTTGTCCAGCGGCAGCGTACCGTCCGGCGCGGCATCGATCGGCTGCGGCTGAATGCTGCCAAGCACCGCCGCGCCGCCAGCTTCGTACAGGTAGTTATGCGCCCCCTGGCCGACGATATACTCTTCGCCGCGCTCGCAGTGGCTCAGCAGCGCCACCAGGTTAGCCTGCGTGCCGGTGGGCAGGAACAGGGCAGCCTCTTTACCGCTCAGCTCGGCCGCATAGCGCTGGAGTTCGTTGACCGTCGGGTCATCGCCGTAGACGTCGTCCCCGACCGGGGCGGCCATCATCTCTTCGAGCATGGCGCGGCCCGGACGGGTAACGGTATCACTACGTAAATCAATCATTTCACATCCCTTTCATTTAAGAGGTCTTGTGAAATGTTTTACCTGAGCCAGTTGGTTTTTGCCAGTTCGATCACTTCGTCACCGCGCCCGCTGATGATGGCGCGCAGCATGTAGAGGCTAAAACCTTTAGCCTGTTCCAGCTTGATTTGAGGCGGGATTGCCAGCTCTTCTTTGGCGACCACCACATCCACCAGCACCGGGCCGTCGATGGCGAAGGCACGTTGCAGGGCTTCGTCCACCTCTGAGGCTTTCTCCACCCGAATACCGGTGATACCGCAGGCTTCGGCGATGCGGGCGAAGTTGGTGTCGTGCAGCTCGGTGCCATCCGTGAGGTAGCCTCCGGCCTTCATCTCCATCGCCACAAAGCCCAGCACGCTGTTGTTAAAGACCACGATTTTCAGCGGAAGCTTCATCTGCGCCACCGACAGGAAATCCCCCATCAGCATACTGAACCCGCCGTCGCCGCACATCGCCACCACCTGCCGTTCCGGTGCCGTCGCTTTTGCGCCCAGCGCCTGCGGCATGGCGTTGGCCATTGAGCCATGGTTGAACGACCCAAGCAGGCGTCGTTTGCCGTTCATTTTCAGATAGCGCGCGGCCCAGACGGTGGGTGTACCCACGTCGCAGGTGAAGATGGCATCGTCGTCGGCGAAGTGGCTGATCTGCTGCGCCAGATACTGCGGGTGGATCGCTTTTTCGCTCGGTTTGGCGAGATCGTCCAGCCCCTTACGCGCATCGCGATAGTCGCTCAGGGCTTTATCGAGGAATTTGCGGTCCGTTTTTTCTTCCAGCAGCGGCAGGAGGGCGGCGAGGGTGGATTTAATATCGCCGATAAGCGCCATATCCACCTTGCTGTGCGCGCCGATGCTACCGGGATTAATGTCGATCTGGATAATTTTCGCATCCGTCGGGTAGAACGCGCGGTACGGGAACTGGGTGCCGAGCAGGATCAGCGTATCGGCGTTCATCATGGTATGGAAGCCGCTGGAAAAACCGATCAGCCCGGTCATGCCCACATCGTACGGGTTATCGTATTCAACGTGCTCTTTGCCGCGCAGGGCGTGCACAACTGGCGCCTTCAGCTTAGCGGCAAATTCCACCAGCTCTTTATGCGCGCCAGCACAGCCGCTGCCGCACATCAGGGCGATATTGCTGGAGTATCGCAGCAGTTGCGCCAGCTTTTTAAGTTCTTCATCCGCAGGGGTAATGGTTGGCTGTGGCGCAGAGTACCAGTGGGTGGTGGCGGTTTCAGGTGCGGCCTTCAGCGCCACGTCCCCCGGCAGCACAACCACCGAAACCCCGCGATTCAGGATCGCCTTACGCATGGCTATCGCCAGCACCTGTGGGATCTGCTCCGGCGACGAGACCAGCTCGCAGTAGTGGCTGCATTCACGGAACAGCTCCTGAGGATGCGTCTCCTGAAAATAGCCGCTGCCGATTTCGGATGACGGAATATGTGCGGCAATCGCCAGCACCGGAACATGGTTGCGGTGACAGTCGAAAAGACCGTTGATAAGGTGCAGGTTTCCCGGTCCGCAGGAACCTGCACAGACGGCGAGTTCGCCCGTGAGCTGCGCTTCGGCACCCGCGGCAAAGGCGGCGACCTCTTCATGGCGGGTGGGCATCCATTCAATGGTCTTCATCTTGTTAAGGCTGTCGCTGAGTCCGTTCAGCGAATCGCCGGTGACGCCCCAGATACGCTTTACGCCAGCCTGCTCCAGGGTTTTCGCTATGTATGCAGCCACGGTTTGTTTCATGGTGGTCCTTCTCCTTTATGTGATATCGCTTACAAGCTTAGAAGAAAGTCACTGTATTGGCTGCCTGGTATTCCATACGCACAGGCAGTAGGCACAACGTAAGCCGGGTAAACGCAGTGCCACCCGGCAAAAAGCCCGGTGGCGCTAACGCTTACCGGGCCTACGAAGAGCCAACATGTACAAAGTAGGCCGGGTAAACGCAGTGCCACCCGGCAACAAATGGGGGCACTGCGCCAGATTATGCCAGCACCAGGTCTCCCTGCGGATGGCATGAACACGCCAACACGTAACCCTCTGCAATTTCCGCATCGGTCAGCGTCATGGTGCTGGTGACGGTGTATTCACCGGAAACCACCTTCGTCTTACAGCAGCCGCACACACCCGCGCGACAGGCTGCCGCTACCGGCACGTTATTGCTTTCGAGCGCTTCAAGCAGCGTGGTGCCCACGCGACCAAAGAAGGTCTGCGCCGGTTGCAGCTTCGTGAACTTCATCCCGCTGGTCGCCGCTGCCGCTACAGGCGTGAAGAACTGCTCTTTAAAGAAGCGGGTCACGCCGAGCGCTTTCACTTCTTTCTCCACGATCTCCATGTACGGCGCCGGGCCGCAGGTCATCACGGTACGATCCGCAATGTCCGGCACGCTTTGCAACATTTCGCGGCTCAGACGCCCCGCGACAAAACCGTGCGTCGCGTTGTGCTCAGCCACCAGGGTCACCGGATAATTTCGCCATTCCTCGGCAAAAATCACATCTTCCGGGGAACGCACGCTAAAGATCACCTGCACGTCGGCCTGAGGACGGTATTTCGCCAGCCAGCGGCGCATCGACATAATCGGCGTTACGCCACAGCCTGCCGCCAGAAGCAGGAATTTGTCTTCCTTCTTGTCGTCACAGGTGAACTCGCCCTGCGCGTCAGACAGCCAGATGTAATCCCCGCGCTTCACGTCACGGGTCAGCCACCGGGAGCCTGCGCCGTCATCAATACGACGGACGGTGAGCGTTATGTATTCGCTCACGCCCGGCGTGGAGGAGATCGTGTAGGCGCGCAGGGTATCCGCCGAATTACGCACACTCACTAGCGCATACTGACCTGCGCGGTACGGGTAGTAGTCATGGCACAGCAGCGACAGTGTCCACACATCCGGCGTCTCCTGTTGGATGTGATGAACCTGCATCCGCCACGGACATTGTGAGGTTGGCATGGTCATGAGTTACTCCTTACGCGCTCAGCAGTTGCTTCATATCATCTTCAACGTTGGTCACGGAACGCAGACCAAATTTCTCGTTCAGGATGGCCAGCAGGTCCGGCGTCAGGAAGCCTGGCGCGGTCGGCCCGGTGACGATGTTGGTCACGCCGAGAGAGAGCAGGGTCAACAGAATAACGATCGCTTTCTGTTCGAACCAGGAGAGCACCAGCGACAGCGGCAGATCGTTCACGCCGCAGCCCAGTTTCTCTGCCAGCGTGACCGCCAGAATGATGGCTGAATACGCATCGTTACACTGACCAGCATCCACCAGGCGTGGCAGACCTTCGATGTTGCCGAAGTCCAGCTTGTTGAAACGGTATTTACCGCAGGCCAGGGTCAGGATCAGACAGTCTTCCGGAACGCGGGTGGCGAAATCGGTGAAATAGTTACGTTCCCCGCGCGCGCCGTCACAGCCGCCGATCAGGAAGATGTGACGCAGTTTTTCACGGCTGACGAGGTCAATCAGGGAATCCGCCGCACCCAGCAGGGTTTCACGGCCAAAACCGACGGTGATGAGGTGCGGAATTTCGCTGTACGGGAAACCTGCCATCTGCTGCGCCTGTGCGATAACCGGACCGAAATCATCGCCTTCAAGGTGGCTCACGCCCGGCCAGCCGACGATGCTGCGGGTCCAGATACGGTCGTCATACGCGCCCACGGTAGGGTCGATGATGCAGTTAGAGGTCATGACGATTGGGCCAGGGAAGCGGGCGAACTCCACCTGCTGGTTCTGCCAGCCGCTGCCGTAGTTACCGATCAGATGCTTAAATTTACGCAGTTCCGGGTAGCCGTGCGCGGGGAGCATTTCGCCGTGGGTATAAACGTTAACGCCGGTGCCTTCGGTCTGCTTCAGCAGGTTGTAGAGATCTTTCAGGTCGTGGCCAGAGATTAGGATGCATTTACCTTCGGTCGCTTTGACGTTGACCTGCGTCGGCGTTGGGTGACCGTAGGTGCTGGTTTCACCGGCATCCAGAATGCTCATCACTTTGAAGTTCATCTGGCCGATTTCCATCGAGCATTCCAGCAGGGCGTTCATGTCGGAAGGCCAGGTGCCCAGCCATGCCATGATTTTGTGGTACTGGGCATAAATGTCGTTGTCGTACTGGCCGAGTACGTGCGCGTGCTCCATATACGCCGCAGCACCTTTCAGACCGTACAGGCACAGCAGGCGCAGGCCGAGGATGTTCTCGCCAATCGCCGCTTTGTCTTTATTGGGAGTAAATTCGGCGGCCTGACGCTGTAGCTCGCCCAGGTCGTCGCTCACCAGCTGTAGCTCCGCCATCGGGTTGTCCACGCGGGCGCTGGCGTCGGCATTCAGGCATTGCGCTTTCAGGGCTTCACGCAGGGCAATCGCTTCGCGGGCATAGCCCACAATGCGTGGAGAATCGAAGTTAACGTTAGTCAGCGTGGAGAAAAATGCGCGCGGCGCAAAGCTGTCGACATAGTGATCGACAAGGCCATATTCACGGGCCTTGAAGGCCCAGGCGGATAAGCCTTGCAGCGCCGCAATCAGCAGGTCCTGGAGATCGGACGTTTCTGCGGTTTTGCCGCACATACCCTGCGCGTAAGAGCAGCCGTTGCCTGCCGGGGTACGGATGGTTTGTTCACATTGCACACAAAACATAATCACACCTGTTAAAGTTATATTTGAGATACATGTTTAAGGTTATGCCTGTGCCACAACGGAGAAAAGTGCTTTCTTATACTAAGTGGAGGGTTATTGATTTAGCGCAATTTTGGCGGCAGGTTCACTACCGCCAAAGCAGTATCAGGCTGAGAAGAACGCCATCAGGATGGGGACCAGCAGGCTCAGAATAAAGCCGTGTACAATAGCGGCAGGAACCATCTCCAGACCTCCCGAGCGCTGTAACACCGGCAGGGTAAAGTCCATTGAGGTGGCCCCGCACAGGCCCAGCGCGGTAGAGCGGCTGCGGCGTACCAGGCCGGGGATCAGCATGATGGCTATCAGCTCGCGCGCCAGATCGTTAAAGAAGGCGGCGCTGCCGATCACCGGACCAAACGATTCGGTCAGCAGAATACCGGAGAGCGAATACCAGCCAAAACCGGATGCCATTGCCAGGCTGGTTTTCAGCGGCAGATCGAGAATAAAGGCGTTAATCACTCCCCCCGCCATTGAGCTGGCCACAACGATAACGGCAACCATCATGCCCCGGCGGTTCAGGACAATCTGTTTCAGCGTCATGCCATTATTTCGCAACTGAATACCGATCAGGAAGAGCAGGAAAATCAGCGTATATTCGCTGGCTTCCGTAGCGTGCTGTAAAAAAGCCCATCCGGTTAGCCCCAGTAAAAAACCGAGCACCACCACGCCGCACAGCTTTAATGATTCCAGCGCCATCGCAATTCGGGAGGGAAGCTTTTCCTGATGGTGGTGATTTTTCCAGGGAATAGTGCGCTCCAGCCAGAACAGCGCGGCAATATTGCACAGCAGAATAACCACTACCGTAACCGCAGAATAATGCAGGATGGAAAGCAAGTTCGTCGCCAGATTATCCAGGAAGGCCAGGCTGATCCCCATAAAGAACAGAATGACGTAAACAATCCAGCTGAGAAAACGATTAATAAGCTTTAAGGCCGATTCATGACGCAGCGGAATAAGGTAGCCCACAATCAGGGGCAGAAGAATGATGAGGAGTCCTGAGAACATGAACAGCCGGTCCTTTTGAGTATCATTTAAGCGCCAGAGACACTACCCAATAAAGGCTGTGAGGTAAAGCTACAAAAAAAGCCGGGTGGCGGCTGCGCCTTACCCGGCCTACAAAGTGCACACTCACGTAGGTCGGGTAAGCTTTAGCGCCACCCGACATTACAGGCCGCACTTAATTAATCGCGTTTTTCCAGCAGGGTGCGATACAGCACGCCGCCCAGAATACCGCCAATAATTGGCATCACCCAGAACAGCCACAGCTGTTCAAGCGCCCAGCCGCCCTGGAAAATAGCCACCGCGGTGCTACGTGCCGGGTTAACGGAGGTATTGGTCACCGGGATGGAGATCAGGTGGATAAGCGTCAGCGCCAGACCAATAGCAATGGGGGCAAAGCCCGCAGGCGCGTATTTGTCCGTTGCGCCGTGGATCACCAACAGGAAACCTGCGGTGAGCACAATTTCAATCACGATAGCAGACAGCATTGAGTAGCCGCCTGGAGAGTGTTCGCCGAAGCCGTTTGACGCAAATCCGCTGGCCGCGGCGTCAAACCCGGCTTTTCCGCTGGCAATGACGTACAACACCGCCGCGGCAATAATACCGCCAATAACCTGGGCAATAATATAGCCAATAATATCTTTCGCCGGGAAACGTCCGCCCGCCCATAAACCTAACGTGACGGCCGGGTTGAAATGACCGCCGGAAATATGCCCCACGGCGAATGCCATGGTTAATACGGTTAAACCGAATGCCAGCGCGACGCCGACAAATCCAATACCTAATTCCGGAAATGCGGCTGCCAGTACTGCGCTACCGCAGCCACCAAACACCAGCCAGAATGTACCAAAGCATTCTGCCGCTAATTTTCTGAACATAACCACCTCAATAATAAACGTCCACGCCCATTCCTGCGCGCGGGTTATATCGCCATAAAGGGATGACGACTCAAAGAGCCAGTATTTTGAAACCATCAACATCCCTTCGCCACTCAAATAAATTCACTAAATTTGATTTAAGGCAATGTGATGTCAATCCTTGTTCAGAACGGAGGTAATTAGAGCATAGCCCAATATTTAAGGGGGCGTATATTCTGCTGTCGTGACCTACAGCCTGCCGCTATACTGCTGATAACTTGAAGGAAAAAGTGGCCGAAATGCGGGGGATGTATGCTACTCGAACGTGTGGAGATTGTCGGGTTTCGCGGGATTAACCGCCTGTCGCTGCAACTGGAACAGAACAACGTCCTGATAGGCGAAAACGCCTGGGGTAAATCCAGCCTGCTGGATGCCCTGACGCTGCTGCTTTCGCCCGAAGAGAACTTGTACCACTTCGTCCATGATGACTTCTGGTTTCCGCCGGGGGATGTCAACGGGCGCGAGAAACACCTGCATATCATTCTGACCTTCCGCGAATCCGAGCCCGGTCGCCATCGCGTGCGTCGTTTTCGCCCTATGTCGCCCTGCTGGGTGCCCTGTGAAGATGGGTTCCAGCGTATTTTCTATCGCCTTGAGGGCGAAATGGCGCAAAACGACGGGGTATTAACCCTGCGTGAATTTCTTGATGAGAAGGGGAATCCGATCCCGCTCGATAATATTGACGAGCTTGCCCGCCATCTGATCCGCCTCTCCCCCGTGTTGCGCTTACGAGACGCGCGCTTTATGCGGCGGATCCGTAACGGCACCGTGCCGAATATGCCTGAGGTGGAGGTGACCGCCCGCGAGCTGGATTTCCTCGCCCGTGAACTGGTCTCGCGGCCGCAGAACCTCACCGACGGCCAGATCCGTCAGGGGCTGTCTGCCATGGTGCAACTGCTGGAGCACTACTTCTCTGAGCAGGGAACGGGGCAGGCGCGCCACCGCCTGATGCGCCGCCGCTCGCACGACGAGCAACGAAGCTGGCGCTATCTCGATATTATCAACCGCATGATCGACCGCCCCAGCGGGCGCACGCATCGGGTGATCCTGCTGGGATTATTCTCCACGCTGTTACAGGCGAAAGGGACGGTGCGCCTGGATCGGGACGCGCGCCCGCTGCTGCTGGTAGAAGATCCGGAAACGCGGCTGCACCCGATTATGCTTTCCGTGGCGTGGCATCTTCTTAATCTGCTGCCGTTGCAGCGTGTCACCACCACGAATTCCGGCGAGCTGCTCTCCCTGACGCCGGTGGAGTATGTCTGCCGCCTGGTGCGTGAATCCTCGCGGGTCACCGCCTACCGGCTCGGGCCCGGCGGGTTAAATGCCGAAGATGGCCGACGCATTGCGTTTCATATCCGTTTTAACCGTGCCTCTTCCCTGTTTGCCCGCTGCTGGTTGCTGGTGGAAGGGGAAACCGAAACCTGGGTGATAAACGAGCTGGCTCGCCAGTGCGGACACCACTTTGATGCCGAAGGCATCAAAGTGATCGAATTTGCTCAGTCTGGCTTAAAGCCGCTGATCAAATTTGCGCGCCGGATGGGGATAGAGTGGCACGTGCTGGTGGATGGCGATGAGGCGGGTAAAAAATATGCGGCGACCGTGCGCAGCCTGCTCAATAACGATCGAGAAGAGGAGCGGGAACATCTGACCACGCTGCCCGCGATGGACATGGAGCACTTTATGTACCGCCAGGGATTTGACGACGTCTTTCACCGCGTGGCGATGATCCCGGTGGATGTGCCCATGAATATGCGTCGGGTGATTGCCAAAGCTATCCATCGGTCGTCAAAACCGGATTTGGCCATTGAAGTCGCGACGGAAGCGGGCAGGCGGGGCGTGGAGTCGGTGCCCACGCTGCTGCGTAAAATGTTCTCCCGCGTCCTCTGGCTGGCTCGCGGGAGGGCCGATTAACGGGCAGTCGCCTGCGATACCTGTTGATGCAGGCTATCAAGCAGGATATAGCGGCGGCGGTACTCGGATCGTTTTTTACTCGCAATCTCTTCCATCGGTTTGCGTGGCATGGTCAGTGGCAGGGCAAAGTTGCCGTTCTCCTGCTGCTGTCCGCCAAGGGAGCGCCAGAAGCTGTCATAGTCAGCCAGCAATTTTCCCTCTTTTTTCTTGCGATAGCGCCAGCTGCGGTAGATGTGGGTGGCGTTACTCACCGCGAGGATCTGCTCGACGGGGAAGGCGCCTGCCAGCGTCATGACCGCTTCAACCAGCAGACGTTTTGGGAACAGTCCGTGACAGGCTTTGGTCGCCAGCTGAATGTGCTCGTGCGGGACATGCGCTTTCGCCCCCTGCATTCCGCCGATGAAGAGCGTTGAATTGCCCTGGTATTTGCACAGCGTAAAGGTCAGCTCGGCCAGCACCGTGTTCTGGTGGTCGCAAAAAGTGAGGGTCGCTTCCCCTTCTTTGTCCAGAAACGCATCCGCGCTCAGGCGAACGCTAAACTGCTGCTCCTCTTTGCCCGTTAACGTCACCAGCGTGATGCCCTGGCTGGAAAGGTAGCCGTTCAGCAGTGACGCCGGAAGATGGCGGCTCATCATCTGATAGTGATTGTCCAATGCGTCCAGCGTATTCTGACGGCCCATATTGACGGTCAGCCACGGTCGGTGCAGGCGGCACGGCAGGCCGGGCTGCACGCGCAGGATCTGCATCAGACGGGGCTGTTTTGCAAGGTTTCCGAGCAGGCGCGCAGTGGTGAACGGCGTTGCCAGCGAGCGCAACATAAACTTACGTCGATAGGCCGGATTTTGCCACGCCAGCCCCGGCGTGAGGGAACCCGATGCCAGGCTTTTAAACAGTTGCCAGCCCGATTTAGGCTGGGACAGCGTTGAATAAGGTGTATCGACGATGGAAGACATGTTAGATCCTGCTTCTGGTGGAATTTCGCTATTTCAGCAGGCGCTTTATCAACATCGGGTAAACAATTCCCGACGATAACGGGGATCGGGGGTTTCGTTGAGGAGTGGTTTAGATAAAATCAACGGTGATGATAGCCAGAACAATTATTTGGAATATTTATGAACCTGAAGGGAAAACGCAGAAAGCTGTTTCTGCTGCTGGCGGTAGTGGTGTTAGCAGGCGGATTCTGGTTATGGAAGGTACTGAACGCGCCGGTACCCCAGTATCAAACGCTGATTGTTCGTCCGGGCGAGCTGCAACAAAACGTGCTGGCGACGGGGAAGCTGGATGCCCTGCGTAAGGTTGACGTGGGCGCGCAGGTCAGCGGTCAGCTTAAAACCCTGTCGGTTGAGATTGGCGATAAGGTTAAAAAAGGCCAGTTGCTGGGCGTGATCGATCCTGAGCAGGCGCAAAACCAGATCCGCGAAGTGGAAGCGACGCTGATGGAGTTGCGCGCTCAGCGCGCTCAGGCTCAGGCGGAGCGTAATCTCGCTCAGGTCACCCTGTCGCGCCAGCAGGCGCTGGCGAAAACGCAGGCCATCTCGAAACAGGATCTGGACACAGCCGCCACGGAGCTGGCGGTGAAGCAGGCGCAGATTGGCACCATCGATGCGCAAATCAAGCGGAATCAGGCCTCGCTGGATACGGCGAAAACCAACCTCGATTACACGCAAATCGTTGCGCCAATGGCCGGGGAAGTGACGCAGATAACCACCCTGCAAGGCCAGACGGTCATCGCCGCGCAGCAGGCGCCGAACATCCTGACCCTGGCGGATATGAGCACCATGCTGGTGAAAGCCCAGGTATCTGAAGCGGACGTCATTCACCTTAAGCCGGGGCAGAAAGCCTGGTTTACGGTGCTGGGCGATCCGCAAACCCGCTATGAAGGGATGCTGAAAGATATCCTGCCGACGCCGGAGAAGGTCAACGACGCCATCTTCTACTATGCGCGTTTTGAGGTGCCAAACCCGCAGGGCGTGCTGCGTCTGGACATGACCGCTCAGGTGCATATCCAGTTGACCGGCGTGAAAAACGTGCTGACGGTTCCGCTCTCCGCGCTGGGCGAATCCGCCGGGGACAATCGCTACAAGGTGAAAGTGCTGCGCAACGGTGAAACCCGCGAGCGGGAAGTGGTGATTGGCGCACGTAACGACACCGACGTGGTGGTGGTAAAAGGGCTGGAAGAGGGTGAGGAAGTGGTCACCAGCGAAAGCCTGCCTGGAGCCGCGCAATGACGGCGCTGCTTGAGCTGAATGACATTCGTCGCAGCTATCCGTCCGGCGACGGGCCGGTGGAGGTGCTGAAAGGCATCTCCCTGCGCGTTGAAGCCGGTGAAATGGTGGCGATTGTCGGGGCATCGGGCTCGGGTAAATCAACGCTGATGAACATTCTCGGCTGTCTGGATAAGCCTACCAGCGGCACCTATCGCGTGGCCGGGACGGATGTTTCCACCCTGGACGGCGACGCGCTGGCGAAGCTGCGTCGCGAGCATTTTGGCTTTATCTTCCAGCGTTACCATCTGCTTTCACACCTGAGCGCGGCGCAGAATGTGGAAGTGCCGGCGGTGTATGCGGGCGTCGAGCGCAAAAAACGCCTCGAACGCGCGAAGGCGCTGTTAACGCGTCTTGGGCTGGCGGAGCGTGTTGATTATCAGCCTTCGCAGCTTTCCGGCGGTCAGCAGCAACGCGTGAGTATTGCCCGCGCGCTGATGAACGGTGGGCAGGTGATCCTCGCCGATGAGCCAACCGGTGCGCTCGACAGCCATTCCGGTGAAGAGGTGATGGCGATCCTGCATCAGCTTCGCGATCAGGGGCATACGGTGATTATCGTCACCCACGATCCGCAGGTGGCAGCGCAGGCGGAACGCATTATCGAGATCCACGACGGCGAGCTGGTCAGCAACCCGCCGCCACGTCAGTCCAGAGCGGCGGCGGCGAAAGAGGCGCTGCCGGCCGCAACTGGCTGGGGCCAGTTTTCCAGCGGTTTCCGCGAGGCGCTGACCATGGCCTGGCTGGCGATGGCGGCCAACAAAATGCGCACTCTGCTGACCATGCTTGGCATCATTATTGGTATTGCCTCAGTGGTGTCGATTGTGGTGGTGGGCGATGCGGCGAAACAGCTGGTGCTGGCAGATATTCGCGCCATCGGGACTAACACCATCGACGTTTATCCCGGCAAAGATTTTGGCGACGACGAGCCGCAGTATCAGCAGGCGCTGAAGTATGACGATCTGGCGGCTATTCAGAAGCAGCCGTGGGTGAACTCCGCCACGCCTGCCGTCTCGCAAAACCTGCGTCTGCGCTATGGCAACATCGACGTGGCGGCCAGCGCTAACGGCGTCAGCGGAGATTACTTCAACGTCTACGGCATGACCTTCAGCGAAGGGGCGACCTTCAACGCTGAACAGCTGGCGGGCAGGGCGCAGGTGGTGGTGTTAGACGCTAACTCCCGCAGGCAGCTGTTCCCGAATAAGACCAATGTGGTGGGGGAAGTGATCCTCGTAGGCAACATGCCAGCGACGGTGATCGGCGTGGCGGAAGAGAAGCAGTCGATGTTCGGCAGCAGTAAAATCCTGCGCGTCTGGCTGCCGTACACCACCATTTCCGGGCGCATCATGGGGCAGTCCTGGCTTAACTCAATTACCGTTCGAGTGAAGGAGGGCTACGACAGCGGGCTGGCGGAACAGCAGCTGGAGCGGCTGTTAACCCTGCGCCACGGGAAAAAGGATTTCTTCACCTGGAATATGGATGGCCTCTTGAAAACGGCGGAAAAGACCACACGTACTCTTCAGCTGTTCCTGACGCTGGTGGCGGTGATTTCGCTGGTCGTCGGCGGGATAGGGGTGATGAACATTATGCTGGTGTCGGTGACCGAACGTACGCGGGAGATCGGCATCCGCATGGCGGTCGGAGCCAGAGCCAGCGACGTGCTGCAGCAATTTTTGATTGAAGCGGTGCTGGTGTGTCTGGTGGGCGGTGCGATGGGGATTGCGCTCTCGATGATGATCGCCTTTGCGCTCCAGCTCTTCTTACCGGGCTGGGAGATTGGCTTCTCGCCGATGGCGATCCTGACGGCGTTTTTATGTTCCACCTTCACCGGTATTCTGTTCGGCTGGCTACCGGCGCGAAACGCGGCGCGGCTGGATCCGGTGGATGCGCTGGCGCGCGAATAACCCGAAAATAAAAATGCCAGCCGATCGGGCTGGCATTTTGCCTGCAGGGTGTACACAATGAATCAGAGAGCTATGCAACCGCTTCTGCTTCAACGGGGACGATCAGACTGGCATGATTGCCTTTTGGCCCCTGGTGTACATCGAACCGGACGGACTGCCCGGCTTTGAGCGTCCTGTAACCATCCATCTGAATGGTGGAATAGTGAGCGAAGATATCCTCGCCGCCGCCTTCGGGGCAAATGAAGCCAAACCCCTTGGCGTTGTTGAACCACTTAACAGTACCCATTTCCATGCTTCGACATCCTTCGTAAATCTTATAAATTAAGATGGAATGAACCGGTGGTGGAGTGGGGGCTGTTCAAAACCTCGCCAACTCACGCTTGTACAATTTAGAGAAACGGAAGAAGCCGTCAAGCGTTTGGCGCTGGAGTTGGGACAATAATCAACCAAAATTTGAGGCAGTTAACGCTATTGCAACAGTTTGTGACAGACATCGCGGATGACAGTAATAGATGATTGTTATCTAACATCTGAGGTAGATTCAAAGTGGTTATGCATAATGGGTAAGACCAACGATTGGCTGGATTTTGACCAGCTGGCGGAAGATAAAGTGCGCGACGCGCTAAAACCGCCATCTATGTATAAAGTTATGTTAATGAACGATGATTACACGCCGATGGAATTTGTTATTGACGTGCTACAAAAGTTCTTTTCTTATGATGTTGAACGTGCAACGCAACTGATGCTTACCGTTCATTATCGTGGCAAAGCGATCTGCGGCATCTTTACTGCCGAAGTAGCGGAAACCAAAGTAGCGATGGTGAACGACTATGCAAGGGAGAACGAGCATCCGTTGCTGTGTACGCTGGAAAAGGCCTGATAAGGCATAAAATTGGGGGAGGTGCCTATGCTCAATCAAGAACTGGAACTCAGTTTAAACATGGCTTTCGCCAGAGCGCGTGAGCACCGACATGAGTTTATGACCGTCGAGCATTTGCTGCTCGCACTGCTTAGCAACCCATCTGCCCGCGAAGCGCTGGAAGCCTGCTCCGTGGATCTGGTGGCGCTACGTCAGGAACTCGAAGCCTTCATCGAACAAACCACACCGGTGCTGCCAGCCAGTGAAGAAGAGCGCGACACACAGCCGACGCTCAGCTTCCAGCGCGTGCTGCAGCGCGCGGTTTTCCACGTCCAGTCTTCCGGACGTAGCGAAGTGACGGGCGCCAATGTGCTGGTCGCCATCTTCAGTGAGCAGGAGTCCCAGGCGGCCTACCTGCTGCGTAAACACGAAGTCAGCCGGCTCGACGTGGTCAACTTCATCTCTCACGGAACGCGAAAAGACGAGCCTAACCAGGCATCGGATCCCAGCGGACAGATCAACAGCAATGAAGAGCAAGCAGGCGGGGAGGATCGTATGGAAAACTTCACCACCAACCTTAACCAGCTTGCTCGCGTTGGCGGTATCGACCCGCTGATTGGCCGCGACAAAGAGCTGGAACGTGCCATCCAGGTGCTGTGCCGTCGCCGCAAGAATAACCCGCTGCTGGTGGGGGAATCTGGCGTGGGTAAAACCGCGATTGCCGAAGGTCTGGCCTGGCGCATTGTGCAGGGCGACGTGCCGGAAGTGATTGCCGACTGCACCATCTACTCGCTGGATATCGGCTCGCTGCTGGCGGGTACCAAATACCGCGGTGATTTTGAAAAACGTTTCAAAGCGCTGTTAAAACAGCTGGAGCAGGACACCAACAGCATCCTGTTTATCGATGAGATCCACACCATCATCGGCGCAGGCGCGGCTTCCGGTGGTCAGGTAGATGCCGCCAACCTGATCAAACCGCTGCTCTCCAGCGGCAAGATCCGCGTGATGGGCTCTACGACGTACCAGGAGTTCAGCAACATCTTTGAGAAGGATCGTGCGCTGGCGCGTCGTTTCCAGAAAATCGACGTTACCGAGCCGTCGGTTGACGAAACGGTGCAGATCATCAACGGTCTGAAAACCAAGTACGAAGCGCACCACGACGTGCGTTACACCGCGAAAGCGGTGCGTGCGGCGGTGGAGCTGGCGGTGAAATACATTAACGATCGTCATCTGCCGGATAAAGCGATCGACGTGATTGATGAAGCGGGTGCGCGTGCGCGCCTGATGCCAGCGAGCAAGCGTAAGAAAACCGTGAACGTAGCGGATATCGAGTCCGTGGTGGCCCGTATCGCACGTATCCCTGAGAAGAGCGTCTCTCAGAGCGACCGTGATACGCTGCGCACCCTCGGCAATCGCCTGAAAATGCTGGTCTTTGGTCAGGATAAAGCCATTGAGGCCTTAACCGAAGCGATCAAGATGGCCCGTGCTGGCCTGGGGCATGACCACAAGCCTGTCGGTTCCTTCCTGTTCGCCGGCCCGACCGGTGTGGGTAAAACCGAGGTAACGGTGCAGCTCTCCAAAGCGCTGGGCATTGAGCTGTTGCGCTTTGATATGTCCGAGTATATGGAGCGTCACACCGTCAGCCGTTTGATTGGTGCGCCTCCGGGCTACGTGGGCTTTGACCAGGGCGGCCTGCTCACCGACGCGGTGATCAAGCATCCGCACGCGGTACTGCTTCTTGATGAAATTGAGAAAGCGCACCCGGACGTGTTCAACATCCTGTTGCAGGTGATGGACAACGGGACGCTGACCGATAACAACGGGCGCAAGGCCGATTTCCGCAACGTGGTGCTGGTGATGACCACCAACGCCGGGGTGCGTGAAACCGAGCGCAAATCCATCGGCCTGATCCATCAGGATAACAGCACCGATGCGATGGAGGAGATCAAGAAGATCTTCACGCCGGAGTTCCGTAACCGTCTGGACAACATTATCTGGTTCGATCACCTGTCTACCGAGGTGATCCATCAGGTGGTGGATAAGTTCATCGTCGAGCTGCAGGTTCAGCTGGATCAGAAAGGCGTGTCGCTGGAAGTGAGCCAGGAGGCCCGCAACTGGCTGGCCGAGAAAGGCTACGACCGTGCGATGGGTGCCCGTCCGATGGCGCGTGTGATTCAGGACAACCTGAAGAAACCGCTGGCGAACGAACTGCTGTTTGGATCGCTGGTTGACGGCGGCCAGGTGACCGTGGCGCTGGATCAGGCGAAGAACGAGCTGACGTACGATTTCCAGAGCGCGGCGAAGCACAAGCCGGAAGCGGCTCACTGATTCCTTACGTAGGTCTGAAAACCGGGCAATAGCCCGGTTTTTTTATGCCTGCCTTTCTCCCTCTGCCTGTGGGCTGTTTGCACTGAACAGTCCCCTCGCCCCTTTGGGGAGAGGGTTAGGGTGAGGGGAACAGGCCGCAGTGAAATTTTGCGAGGCGCTTTCCAGTTTCGTTCGAAGTTGGTTGCTGGATAAATTCACAGTAATAAAATGGCGGCGCACCTGCAAAATCAGGTGCCGGGATTGGCGTCCTGAAAGTGTGTAAGCAGCAGTAATGCTGAAGGCTTCGTTCGCCCTAAGGAAAGGGGTATAATTCTGCATCTGGCGGGCGAATCGGAAGCTTCTCTTGAAGCGCCAGTAGCACACACACTGGTACGCCAATTCCTTTTCGTCCGCCGCCAGCGAATTGGCGTTTCCTGCGGTGGTAAATTCAAAGTGTGTGAAGGAATTACCCAATGAATACAGAAAACAATTTGGCCCATTTATATAGCGAACTTTCCCTCAACCCCAATCTCCCAACTCTTGCCGAACGCTGTAACCTGCTCACTGAAATCCTGCTCGACTGTCATTCGCTCCCACAAACGCAGCCCGTTTGCCGCTGTCTCGGAGCTTATCTGGAAGAGGTAAAATCCGGCCTCACAGAATCCATGCGTGATTTTCAGGTGGTGGAATTTGAGGACGAAGCGGAACAGCCGCGACAAAAAGAGTGGTTGCTGGAAGATACAGAAACGAAATGTGACTACTGCCGGGCGTTAAACCACGTGCTGCTGGTTTCGCATTTTGACCGCGATATGTTGCCGCACCTGACGGGACTGTTGCATGACATTACCCACGCGATAGCTGAAGATTTAATCGTACCCATGAACTCGTGCATGACAATACATCTGCCGACACAGCCACACTAAGGCCATAAATAAAAAAGGCCGGGATTGTCCCGACCTTTTAAATATTCATCTGCCATTACAGGCGAAAACAATTAGCGACTACGGAAGACAATGCGGCCTTTGCTCAGGTCGTACGGGGTCAGTTCAACAGTCACTTTGTCGCCCGTCAAAATGCGGATATAGTTTTTGCGCATTTTACCGGAGATGTGCGCAGTTACCACGTGACCGTTTTCCAGTTCTACGCGAAACATGGTATTAGGCAACGTATCAAGTACGGTACCCTGCATTTCAATATTGTCTTCTTTGGCCATCTAATCCTCTGGGGTATCACTACCAAGTTTTGAACCGGCAAGATAATGCCGAAATTCATCAATTAAGTAAAGAATTGCGCGTTTAAAACGCAGCAAAACAATTTCAGCGTATTGCCCAAGCGTCACGGTACAACCGAACGGAAAGCGCATTCGTAAAGGGGATACGACAGGATAAACGTCAGGACGTTATCTGAAGCGAGGGTCCCAAACGGCGGCGGGGCAACAGGCAGAAGCTACTCTGCGGCGTAATTATAACACCCTCATAAAAAATATGCGGAAAACATTTAGGCATTGGGCATAAAGAGCATTCTGGGAACCCAAAAATCGCGCGGAAGAGTCTCCTGTCGGCACTGTTCAAGGTGTTCGATATAGCGTCGGCGGGAAATTTCAACCGCGCCGAGCGAGGCGGTGTGCTCATTCAGCACCTGACAATCCATCAGTTGTCCGCCGCGTTGGGCAAATTCCTGGCTAAAAACCAGCAGCGCGGTTTTCGACGCATTCGTGGCGCGGGAGAACATCGACTCGCCGCAGAACAGCGTGCCCTGCGCCACCCCGTACATCCCCCCAACGAGGTCATCATCTTTCCATACTTCGATGGAGTGCGCGTAGCCCAGCTCATGAAGCTGGTGGTAGGCGATAATGATGTCGCGGGTTATCCAGGTGCCTTCATGACGATCTTCAGCGCAGCCTTCGATAACCTGCCCGAAGGCATGATTGAGCGTGACGCGATAGGGCGAATTTGCGTGAAAACGTTTCATGCTGCGGCTCAGGTGAAACTGCCCGGGCCACAGCACGGCTCGCGGGTCCGGAGACCACCATAAAATCGGGTCGCCGGGAGAAAACCACGGGAAGATGCCGCGCTGGTAAGCCATTAAGAGACGCGCCGGGCTGAGATCGCCGCCCAAAGCCAGCAATCCGTTAGGTTCACGCAGCGCCCCCTCCGGAGAAGGGAACGCAATATTATGGCGAGAAAGCTGCACCAGGCGCATGACAACAGAACTCCAGTACGCGAGAGAGGACGCTACAAATATAGTCTACAGGCGCTGTTTAAACTGGTAGTAGCGACCCTGTTTTGCCAGCAGCTCTGGGTGATTACCTTGCTCAATTATGTGTCCGTTGTCCATCACAATTATTCGATCGAAATTCACCAGCCCGCGCAGGCGGTGAGTGACCATCAGCACGGTTTTGCCTTTCATCACCTTTGTCAGTAAATCAAGAATTTGACTCTCGGTTGTCGCATCCAGACCTTCTGTCGGTTCATCCAGCAACATCAGCGGCGCATCGTGCAGTAAGGCGCGCGCGATGGCCAGACGACGCAGTTCGCCACCGGAAAGCTGTCGGCCCCCTTCACCCAGCCAGCTGTTCAACCCGTCGTCCTCAAGCAGCTTGTGCAGCCCAACCTGTTCCAGCATCGCCCGCAGCGTATCGTCAGAGGCGTCTGGTGCCGCCAGAAGAAGATTATCGCGCAGCGTAGCGCTGAACAGGTGCACACGCTGGGGCACGACGCTGACCGTTTTACGCAAGGCCGCTTCGCTAAAATCAGACAGCGGAAGGTCGTTAAACCGAATCTCGCCCTGCTGCGGGTCCCAGGCGCGCGTGAGGAGTTGCAGAAGCGTCGATTTGCCACATCCCGTACGGCCAAGGATCGCAATGCGCTGCCCGGCATCAACAGAAAGGCTGATGTCTTCCAGCGCGTTTTGCGCCTGCTTGTCGTAGGCGAAGGTGACGTTGCTGAGCGTCAGCGCGACCTGCTCCGGCACAGCGGTTTGACCCGCGCTGAACTTCACTTCCGGCTCCTGCTCTGCAATATCCGTAATGCGCAGCGCAGAGGCAATCACCTGGCCGAGATGCTGAAAGGCGCCGGTGACCGGGGCTAAGGCTTCGAAGGCTGCCAGGGCACAGAAAACAAACAGCGCAATCAGCGGGCCAGGCTGCGGGTTACCGCCCACGCCACCGGAGGCCATCCAGAGCATGGCGATAACGGCAAACCCACCGATTAACATCATCAGCGCCTGAGAAAACGCGGTCAGTTCAGACTGGCGACGCTGGGCTTCATGCCAGTTCAGTTCCGTATTTTCCATACGGGTGCGGTAGCGCTTGCTGGCACCAAAAATGGTGAGCTCGGCCTGACCCTGCAACCAGGAGGTGAGCTGCTGGCGGTATTCCCCGCGCAGACGCGTCAGGTTTTCCCCGGTGGTTTTACCTGCACGATAAAACAGGGGCGGCAGAATAATCAGCGTCATCAGCATGATGCCGCCGAGCGTCAGTGCGATGGGAACATCCAGGAAACTCAACCCCAGCGTGACCACGACAATCACCACAAACGCGCCCACCATGGGCGAGATGACGCGCAGATAGAGGTGATCCAGCGTATCCACATCCGCAACTACGCGGTTGAGTAATTCGCCCTGCCGAAAACGTGCCAGCCCGGCAGGGGAGAGGGGCAGCAATTTGCTGAACGTATAAATACGCAGGTGTTGCAGCACGCGGAAGGTCGCGTCGTGGCTGACCAGGCGTTCGAAGTAGCGCCCGGCAGTTCGCGTAATCGCCGTGCCGCGCACCCCGGCGGCAGGCAGCATGTAGTTAAAGCTGTATAGCCCGGCAAAGCCTGCGGCCGCAGACGCGGAGAGGAACCAGCCAGAAAGCGTAAGCAGGCCGATGCTGGCGAGCAGAGTGATAATCGCCAGTACGATCCCGAGCGTCAGCATCCATTTGTGGCGTTTATACAAAGCAAGATAGGGAAGCAGGGCGCGCATCAGATATCCTCCTGACGGTTCGCCAGCAGGGTCGCAAAGGGCCCCTGCGCGGCAACAAGCGCGGCGTAATCGCCTTGCTCAACAATGTGTCCGTTTTCCATCACCCAGATCTGATCCCAGCCGGCAATACCTTCCAGCTGGTGGGTCACCATCAGGGTAGTTTGCTGGCGTGAGGCTGCGTTAAGCGCATCCATCACGCGCTGCTCGCTGTGAGCGTCCAGGCTGGCGGCGGGTTCGTCCAGCAGCATTAACGAACAGGGGTTCAGCAGCGCACGGGCAACCGCGACGCGCTGTGCCTGGCCCACTGACAGCCCGGCAGACTGATCGCCAATGACGGTATCGACACCCTGCGCAAGCAGCGGCAAAAACTCGCTGACCCAGGCGCGGTCGAGGACCGATTGCAGCTCATCGTCACGTGCATCCGGCCTTGCCAGCAGCACATTCTCGCGCAGCGTTGGGGCAGGCAGCTGAGGGTTTTGACCCACCCAGCTTAGCTGTTTACGCCAGGCATCAGGATCGAGCTCGCGCAGCTCCGTTTTGTTGATACGCAGCGATCCGGTGTACGCCATAAAACCTGACAGCGCATTCAACAATGAGCTTTTACCTGAGCCGCTGGTACCCACCAGCACCACACGTTGCCCGGCAGGCAGGGTAAAGTTCAGCGGGCCGGCCAGCACTTTGCCTTCAGGCGACAGAACAGAAAAATCCTGTGCTTCAATGGTCACCGGATCGTTCGTATTCAGCGTCACTTCACCACGCTCCGGATGTGCCAGCGGCGTTTCCATAAAGGTTTTCAGGCTGTCGGCAGCACCCACCGCCTGCGCTTTGGCATGGTAAAAGGTGCCGAGATCGCGAAGCGGCTGGAAAAATTCCGGGGCCAGGATCAGCGCCAGGAACCCGGCGGAAAGCGTGACCGCCGTACCGTAGTGGCCAAAGTCCAGCGCGCCGAGGTAGGAGAAGCCAAAGTAAACCGCCACAAGCGCAATCGACAGGGAGGTAAAGAACTCGAGCACGCCGGAAGAAAGGAAGGCCATGCGCAACACTTCCATGGTGCGCTGACGAAAATCCTGCGACGCCAGGCGAATGTTTTCGGTTTCCGCTTCACCACGACCAAAGATCCGCAGGGTTTCCATTCCGCGCAGACGGTCCAGGAAATGACCGCTCAACCGACCCAGTGCAAGGAAGTTGCGACGGTTAGCATCTGCCGCACCCATGCCGACCATCGCCATAAACAGCGGGATGAGCGGGGCGGTCCCCATCAGGATCAGAGCCGCTACCCAGTTAACAGGGAAGATGGCGATAACAATCATCAGAGGCACAAACACTGCCAGCGCCATCTGTGGAAGATAACGCGCATAGTAATCGTGCATATCGTCGATTTGCTCAAGGATCAGCGTCGCCCAGCTACCGGCCGGTTTGCCCTGGATCCACGCAGGCCCGGCTTCCGAAAGCCGGTCGAGCACTTTGCGGCGGATCTCATAGCGGATGTGCTGGCCGGCATGGAACCCAACCCGTTCGCGCAGCCAGACCACCCACGCACGCAGGACGAAAACCAGCACCAGAACGATAAACGGCAGCAGCAGCGCTTCGCGCGGGATGCTCTCCATGATCATATGATTGAGAATGCGGGCCAGCAGCCATGCCTGGGCAACAATCAACAGACCGCTGATAAATCCCAGAACGCGGGAAATCATAAGCCAGCGGCGGGACAGAACGCTTTGCTGTTTCAGCCAGCGCGTTAACTCTTGTTGACGGGTTTTTTCCATTGCGTACTTTGCAGGTGACGTTATAAGAAATTAGACATCTGCATGTTACACGTGAGCAAAAATAAAGGCGACCAGTGGCCGCCTTTATTTACGTTTGTTACTGACTTGTAAAGATTATTTACCTTGTTCTGCCAGTCCGTCCAGATAGCGTTCTGCGTCCAGGGCGGCCATACAGCCGGTCCCCGCAGAGGTGATCGCCTGACGATAAATATGGTCCATCACGTCGCCAGCCGCGAAGACGCCTGGGATGCTGGCCTGCGTGGCATTGCCGTGAATGCCAGACTGCACTTTGATGTAGCCGTTCTCCAGCTCAAGTTGGCCTTCGAAAATGGCCGTGTTCGGGCTGTGACCGATTGCCACAAACAGGCCTGCTACCTCCAGCGTTTCGACGGTGTCGGTGTTCTGCGTATCACGAATTCGCAGACCTGCCACACCCATCTGATCGCCGGTCACTTCTTCCAGCGTACGGTTGGTATGCAGCACAATGTTGCCGCTCGCCACTTTATCCATCAGGCGTTTGATCAGGATCTTCTCGGCGCGGAAGGTGTCGCGACGGTGGATCAGGTGTACTTCTGAGGCGATGTTCGCCAGATACAACGCTTCTTCAACAGCGGTGTTGCCGCCGCCAATCACCGCAACTTTCAGGTTGCGATAGAAGAAACCGTCGCAGGTCGCGCAGGCTGATACGCCGCGCCCTTTGAATGCTTCTTCAGACGGCAGACCGAGATAACGGGCAGAGGCACCGGTAGCGATGATCAGCGCATCGCAGGTGTATTCACCGCTGTCGCCGGTCAGACGGAACGGACGGTTCTGCAAATCCACTTTATTAATGTGGTCGAACAGGATTTCGGTTTCGAATTTAGCAGCATGCTCGTGCATGCGCTCCATCAGCAGCGGCCCGGTCAGGTCGTTCGGGTCGCCCGGCCAGTTTTCCACTTCCGTGGTGGTGGTCAGCTGACCGCCTTTTTCCATCCCGGTAATCAGTACCGGTTGCAGGTTAGCGCGTGCAGCATAGACCGCTGCGGTATATCCCGCAGGTCCAGAACCAAGGATTAGCAGCTTACTGTGTTTGGTCGTGCCCATGAGATCCCCATTGTTGTTGGCAGGCAATGGGCTGGATTGTAGGGAATTTGTTGCCGTAAAAAAAGAGCACGACAGTTTTGCTTCCGATATATGCAATAGTCACGCCCTATGGATCAGACACGGTCATATCACGTCTGCTACTGAAAATCGCGCGTTTATAAGGCAATAAAATGATGATTAATACCCCCCCGTAATGAATATCCGGCATCTTGTACTAAAAATCGATGTTTTGCTTTGACAATCCCCTGCGCTTTTGCGAAAACATTCAAGGAAGAAAAAAAGACGCATGAACTGCATGTCGAATAGACATGCACGTAAATGCCATTTTTACCGGGTCAGTGAAATCTACGCATGGTGTGGACAGACGCCATACGTGATGTCTGTGACTGCTTTCGGGCAACGGTCTTCTTACCGCAGAACCCGAATCCACATCGCGTCTAATACATAACCAGGCGATGTGATGAATAACGGGTGCAGGCTCTGAACAGTGATGTGCACAGGGTCCAGGCAGGAGTAGGGAAGGAATACAGAGAGACAATAATAATGGTAGATAGCAAGAAGCGCCCTGGCAAAGATCTCGACCGTATCGATCGTAACATTCTTAATGAATTGCAAAAGGATGGGCGTATTTCCAACGTCGAGCTTTCAAAACGTGTGGGACTTTCCCCGACGCCGTGCCTTGAGCGTGTGCGTCGACTGGAAAGACAGGGTTTTATCCAGGGCTATACGGCTCTGCTAAACCCGCATTATCTGGATGCCTCACTTCTGGTATTTGTTGAGATTACTCTGAATCGTGGTGCGCCGGATGTGTTTGAGCAATTTAACGCCGCTGTACAAAAACTTGAAGAAATTCAAGAGTGTCATCTGGTTTCCGGTGATTTTGACTACCTGTTAAAAACCCGTGTGCCTGATATGTCCGCCTACCGTAAGCTGCTGGGTGAAACCCTGCTGCGTCTGCCAGGCGTGAACGACACCCGTACTTATGTGGTGATGGAAGAGGTCAAACAGAGCAATCGTCTGGTTATTAAGACGCGCTAACACGGAACAGGTGCAAAATCAGTGTAGTTTGATTACACTCCTGTTAATCCATACAGCAACAGTGCCGGGGATACCCGGCGCTGTTGTCCGTTTTAGCACACAGGCAGGACATGCCTGATACCTGGAGAGCCTTTCTTGAGCCAGGAATACACTGAAGACAAAGAAGTCACATTATCTAAGCTAAGCAGCGGACGTCGTCTCCTCGAGGCGTTACTGATTGTTATTGCCCTTTTTGCCGTCTGGCTGATGGCCGCCTTACTCAGTTTCAACCCCTCAGATCCCAGCTGGTCGCAAACCGCATGGCATGAGCCTATTCATAACTTAGGTGGCGTTCCCGGTGCCTGGCTTGCGGACACGCTCTTTTTCATTTTCGGAGTGATGGCTTATACCCTTCCCGTCATCATTATTGGCGGATGCTGGTTTGCCTGGCGTCATCGACAGAACGACGACTACATCGATTATTTTGCCGTTTCGCTGCGCCTGATTGGCGCCCTGGCGCTGATCCTCACCTCCTGTGGGCTGGCGGCGATCAACGCTGATGATATCTGGTACTTCGCCTCCGGCGGGGTGATCGGCAGCCTGTTGAGCTCCGCGCTGCAACCGATGCTTCATAGCAGCGGCGGCACGCTGGCGCTGCTCTGTATCTGGGCGGCGGGCCTGACGCTGTTTACCGGCTGGTCCTGGGTGAGCATTGCTGAGAAGATCGGCAGCTTTATTCTGACGCTGCTGACGTTCGCCAGCAACCGTACCCGTCGTGACGATACGTGGGTCGATGAAGACGAGTATGAAGATGAGTACGAAGAGGAAGACGAGGCGCCTGTACAGCGGCGTGAATCTCGCCGCGCGCGTATTCTGCGCGGTGCTCTGGCGCGCCGCCAGCGCGTCGCTGAAAAATTTGCTAACCCGTTAGGCCGTAAAACGGATGCCGCGCTGTTCTCCGGCAAACGTATGGATGAAGACGAGCAGATTGAGTATCGCGGTGCGGCCGTCGACCCTGATGACGTACTGTTCTCTGGCCATCGAGCCACGCCGGGAGAGTATGACGAATACGATCCGCTGCTGAATGGCCACTCCGTGACTGAACCGGTAGCCGCTGCTGCTGCCGCAACGACGGCTGCGCAGGCCCATGTTGCGCCTGTTGAAGCCGTGATGCCGTCCTCGCCTGTTCCGGCACCGGAGTCCGCGATCCAGCAACCGCAGGTAGACTGGCAGACTGCGCCAGGCGTCCATACGCCTGAACCGACCATTGCGCCGGAGCCTGAAAGTTATATTCCTGTGCAGCAGGAACAGTGGCAGCAACCGTATCAGCCGCCTGAGCCTGCCAGCGTGCCGCAACAACCGTATCAGGCTTATACGCCCGAACCCGCTGTACCTGAACAGCCATACGTTGCACCGGTGTCTGAACCCGAAGTGGTGGAGGAAGCGAAGCCATCCCGTCCGCCATTATACTATTTTGAAGAAGTGGAAGAGCGCCGCGCCCGTGAGCGCGAGCAGCTTGCCGCCTGGTATCAGCCCGTGCCCGAGCCGGTGCAGGAGCCTGTTGCAAAAGCGCCTTCGGTCAGCGTTCCACCTGTAGAACCTACGCCAGCCGTTGCGTCGGGTGCAGAAGCCGTGAAGCAGGCAACGGCAGCCGCTGCCGCGTCCGCTCCGCTATTCAGCCCGGCAGCCGACAGCGCCCCGCGTCCTCAGGTGAAAGAGGGCATTGGTCCACAGCTGCCGCGCCCTAACCGCGTGCGCGTACCGACTCGCCGGGAGCTGGCCTCTTATGGCATTAAACTGCCTTCCCAGCGTATGGCGGAAGAAAAAGCCCGTGAGTCCGACTACGAAGATGATGCCGACGAACTGCATCAGGATGAGCTGGCGCGTCAGTTTGCTGCCCAGCAGAATCAGCGTTACGGCGAAGAGTATCAGCATGACGTGCCTTCACAGCATCACGTGCCTTCACAGCAGGACGAGGATGATGCGGCCGAAGCGGAGCTGGCGCGCCAGTTTGCAGCAACGCAGCAGCAGCGTTATTCCGGTGAGCAACCTTCGGGGGCAAACCCGTTCTCGCTGTCGGATTTCGAATTCTCACCAATGAAAGATCTGGTGGATGATGGCCCAAGCGAACCGCTGTTCACGCCGAGCGTAATGCCGGAAGCGGAGCCGGTGCGTCAGCCGCCTGCACCACAGGCTTACGTGCAGCCGCAACAGCCGGCGCCGCAGGCGTATGCGCAGCCGCAGACACCTTCTCCACCGCCTCAGCCACAGTTCCAGCAGCCAGCACCACAGCCGCAGGAGAGCCTGATTCACCCGCTGCTGATGCGTAACGGAGACAGCCGACCGCTGCAACGACCAAGTACGCCGCTGCCGTCGCTGGATCTGTTAACGCCACCGCCAGCGGAAGTCGAGCCGGTGGATACCTTTGCCCTTGAGCAGATGGCCCGTCTGGTGGAAGCGCGTCTGGCTGACTTCCGCATTAAAGCGGACGTGGTGAACTACTCACCGGGCCCGGTGATCACCCGTTTCGAACTGAACCTGGCACCGGGCGTAAAAGCGGCGCGTATTTCTAACCTCTCCCGCGACCTGGCGCGTTCTCTGTCCACCGTGGCGGTACGCGTGGTGGAAGTGATCCCAGGCAAGCCTTACGTTGGCCTTGAGCTGCCAAACAAGAAACGCCAGACCGTTTATCTGCGTGAAGTTCTGGATAACACCAAATTCCGCGACAACCCGTCCCCGCTGACCGTGGTGTTGGGTAAAGATATCGCCGGCGATCCGGTGGTTGCCGATCTCGCGAAGATGCCGCACCTGCTGGTTGCGGGTACTACCGGCTCCGGTAAATCGGTCGGGGTGAACGCCATGATCCTCAGTATGCTCTACAAAGCGCAGCCTGAAGACGTGCGTTTCATCATGATCGACCCAAAAATGCTCGAACTGTCCGTCTACGAAGGCATTCCGCATCTGTTAACGGAAGTGGTTACCGACATGAAGGACGCCGCCAACGCATTACGCTGGAGCGTCAATGAAATGGAGCGTCGCTACAAGCTGATGTCGGCGCTGGGCGTGCGTAACCTGGCCGGTTATAACGAGAAAATCGCCGAGGCGGCGCGTATGGGCCGTCCGATTCCGGACCCATACTGGAAGCCGGGTGACAGCATGGATGCCCAGCATCCGGTGCTGGAAAAACTGCCTTACATCGTGGTGCTGGTGGATGAATTTGCCGACCTGATGATGACCGTTGGCAAGAAAGTGGAAGAGCTGATTGCGCGTCTGGCACAGAAAGCGCGTGCGGCGGGCATCCACCTGGTACTGGCAACGCAGCGTCCGTCCGTGGATGTAATCACCGGTCTTATTAAGGCAAACATCCCGACCCGTATCGCGTTTACCGTGTCGAGTAAAATTGACTCCCGTACTATCCTTGACCAGGGCGGAGCAGAGTCGCTGCTGGGGATGGGTGATATGCTCTATTCCGGGCCGAACTCCACCTCGCCGGTGCGTGTTCACGGTGCGTTTGTTCGCGACCAGGAAGTGCACGCGGTTGTGCAGGACTGGAAAGCGCGCGGGCGACCGCAATATGTTGACGGCATCACCTCTGACAGCGAAAACGAAGGTGGCGGCGGTGGTTTTGACGGCGGCGAAGAGCTGGATCCGTTATTCGACCAGGCGGTTAATTTCGTCACCGAAAAACGCAAAGCGTCCATCTCCGGCGTGCAGCGCCAGTTCCGTATCGGTTACAACCGCGCGGCGCGTATCATTGAGCAGATGGAAGCCCAGGGCATCGTGAGCGAACAGGGGCACAACGGTAACCGTGAGGTGCTGGCGCCACCGCCTTTTGAGTAATCTTCAGCGATTGCAAAGAAGGGTAAATCAGCAAAAATTAAGCATATTCTTCTGTCGCCTGCCTTCGGGCAGGTACAGAATAGAAACGGAACCCCCATATCGGGAAGACGTATTTTAAGGAATAACAATGAAAAAAATCGCCATCGCCTGTGCATTACTCTCCAGTTTTGTTGCCAGCAGCGTCTGGGCTGATGCAGCCAGCGACCTTAAAAGCCGACTGGATAAAGTGAGCAGTTTCCACGCCAGCTTCACGCAAAAAGTGACTGACGGCAGCGGCAACGCGGTGCAGGAAGGCCAGGGAGATTTGTGGGTAAAACGCCCAAATCTGTTCAACTGGCACATGACCCAGCCGGATGAAAGCGTTCTGGTGTCTGACGGTAAAACCCTGTGGTTCTACAATCCGTTTGTTGAGCAGGCGACCGCCACCTGGCTCAAAGACGCGACCAGCAATACGCCGTTTATGCTCATTGCCCGTAACCAGTCCAGCGACTGGCAGCAGTACAACATCAAACAAAACGGTGATGAGTTCGTCCTGACGCCAAAAGGCAGCAACGGTAATCTGAAGCAGTTCACCATTAACGTGAGCAGCAACGGTACCATCAATCAGTTCGGCGCGGTTGAGCAGGACGATCAGCGCAGCAGCTATCAGTTGAAGTCTCAGCAAAACGGCGCCATTGATGCATCGAAATTCACCTTTACCCCGCCGCAGGGCGTAACGGTGGACGACCAACGCAATAAGTAAGAGGTATGAGTGAGCAACCTGTCGCTCGATTTTTCAGATAATGCGTTTCAACCTCTGGCCGCCCGTATGCGGCCAGAAAATTTAGCGCAGTACATCGGTCAGCAACATCTGCTGGCTGCGGGGAAACCCTTGCCGCGCGCTATTGAGGCGGGGCATCTGCACTCCATGATCCTCTGGGGGCCACCCGGCACTGGAAAAACCACGCTCGCTGAAGTGATTGCCCGCTATGCCAGCGCGGACGTTGAGCGCATCTCGGCGGTCACGTCGGGGGTGAAAGAGATCCGCGAGGCGATCGAGCGGGCGCGACAAAACCGCAATGCCGGACGTCGCACCATTCTGTTTGTCGACGAAGTTCACCGCTTCAACAAGAGCCAGCAGGACGCCTTTCTGCCGCACATTGAAGACGGTACGATTTTCTTTATCGGCGCCACCACGGAAAACCCGTCGTTTGAACTGAACTCTGCGCTGCTCTCCCGGGCGCGCGTGTATCTGCTTAAATCGCTGACCACGGAAGATATCGAAAAAGTTCTGACGCAGGCGATGGAGGACAACGCGCGTGGTTACGGCGGGCAGGATATCGTTCTGCCGGACGAGACGCGTCTTGCTATCGCCGAACTGGTTAACGGTGATGCCCGTCGTGCGTTGAACACGCTCGAAATGATGGCCGATATGGCCGAAGTGGACGATGCGGGCAAGCGCGTATTAAAGCCTGAACTGCTCACCGAAATTGCCGGTGAGCGCAGCGCGCGCTTCGATAATAAAGGCGATCGTTTTTACGACCTCATCTCTGCATTACACAAGTCCGTGCGCGGCAGCGCTCCGGATGCGGCGCTCTACTGGTATGCGCGTATCATCACCGCCGGTGGCGATCCGTTATATGTCGCGCGTCGCTGCCTGGCGATTGCGTCAGAAGATGTCGGTAATGCCGATCCACGCGCCATGCAGGTCGCTATTTCCGCCTGGGACTGCTTTACCCGCGTCGGGCCTGCGGAGGGCGAGCGTGCCATTGCGCAGGCAATTGTCTATCTGGCTTGCGCACCGAAAAGTAACGCGGTGTATACCGCCTTCAAAGCGGCGATGTCGGATGCACGTGAACGTCCGGACTACGATGTGCCGGTTCATCTGCGCAATGCGCCAACCAAATTGATGAAAGAGATGGGTTACGGGCAGGAGTATCGCTACGCCCATGACGAACCCAACGCCTACGCCGCCGGCGAGGAGTATTTCCCGCAGGAGATGGCACAAACCCGCTATTATCACCCCACAAATAGAGGTCTTGAGGGTAAGATTGGCGAAAAGCTCGCCTGGCTTGCCGGACAGGATCAAAATAGCCCTATAAAACGCTACCGTTAGTTCAATCGTTGCGGTAATGTTGGCAATATATCTCTGTGGCCGCAGGCTGTGGTCACTTTTTCCTCTTTTAATTCGATAAGCACAGGATAAGCATGCTCGATCCCAATCTGCTGCGTAATGAGCCAGACGCAGTCGCTGAAAAACTGGCACGCCGGGGCTTTAAGCTGGATGTAGATAAGCTGCGCGCTCTTGAAGAGCGTCGTAAAGTTTTGCAGGTACAAACAGAAAATCTGCAGGCAGAGCGTAATTCTCGATCGAAATCCATTGGCCAGGCGAAAGCGCGCGGGGAAGATATTGAGCCATTACGCCTGGAAGTGAACAAACTGGGTGAAGAGCTGGATCAGGCGAAAGCTGAACTGGACGTTCTTCAGGCTGAAATTCGTGATATCGCTCTGGCGATCCCGAACATTCCTGACGACAGCGTCCCTGTCGGCAAAGACGAAAACGACAACGTTGAAGTGAAACGCTGGGGTACGCCTCGCGAGTTTGACTTCGAGGTGCGCGATCACGTGACGCTGGGCGAAATGCACGCGGGCCTGGACTTTGCGGCTGCGGTTAAGCTGACCGGTTCTCGCTTCGTGGTAATGAAAGGTCAGATTGCTCACCTGCACCGCGCGCTGGCGCAGTTTATGCTGGATCTGCACACCGAGCAGCATGGCTACAGCGAAACCTACGTTCCGTATCTGGTTAACCACGATACGCTGTACGGTACAGGCCAGCTGCCGAAATTTGCCGGCGATCTGTTCCATACCCGTCCGCTGGACGAAGAAGCTGACAGCAGCAACTACGCGCTGATCCCAACCGCGGAAGTGCCGCTGACCAACCTCGTGCGTGATGAGATCATCGACGAAGACGATCTGCCAATCAAACTGACTGCGCACTCTCCATGTTTCCGTTCTGAAGCCGGTTCTTACGGTCGTGATACGCGCGGTCTGATCCGTATGCACCAGTTCGATAAAGTTGAGATGGTGCAGATCGTTCGTCCGGAAGAGTCTATGGACGCGCTGGAAGAGATGACAGGTCACGCAGAGAAAGTGCTGGAGCTGCTGGGGCTGCCATACCGCCGTATGGCGCTGTGCACTGGTGACATGGGCTTCGGCGCCTGCAAAACCTTCGACCTCGAAGTCTGGGTGCCTGCGCAAAACACCTACCGTGAAATCTCCTCTTGCTCTAACGTCTGGGATTTCCAGGCGCGTCGTATGCAGGCGCGTTGCCGCAGCAAGTCCGACAAGAAGACCCGTCTGGTTCATACCCTGAACGGTTCTGGTCTGGCGGTTGGCCGTACGCTGGTTGCCGTGCTGGAGAACTACCAGCAGGCAGATGGTCGTATTGAGATCCCTGAGGTGCTGCGTCCTTACATGAAAGGCCAGCAGTTCATCGGCTAATATTTTGCTGCAAAACAAAAAAGCGCCTCAGGGCGCTTTTTTTATATCTTTGATTTGATACGACGCAATATTCCCTCCCTCTAAAGTAGTAATACTCTTCCGAACGAAAGTTAGCATAAAACACCTGTAACGAAGGAATTCGTTATATATAAAACTACATAGCGGTATGCGCCGCCTCTCTTTTCTTTGTGAGCAACCAAAGTGAGTCTTTATGAAAATCAAAGCGCCTGAAGCGTTAATGGCTGCCGAGGTCACTCGCCGTGGGTTGATGAAAACCACGGCAATAGGTGGTCTGGCGGTTGCCAGCAGCGCCTTTACGCTTCCTTTTACCCGTCTGGCGTCGGCGGCGGAGGCTCTGTCTCCCGCTTCAGCCCCGGAAAAAGTGGTGTGGAGTGCCTGTACCGTTAACTGTGGTAGCCGTTGTCCCCTGCGTATGCATGTTGTGGACGGTGAAATCAAATACGTTGAAACCGACAATACCGGCGATGATAACTACGAAGGGTTACACCAGGTTCGTGCCTGTCTGCGTGGCCGCTCAATGCGCCGTCGCGTTTATAACCCGGATCGTCTGAAATATCCGATGAAGCGTGTCGGTAAGCGTGGGGAAGGGAAGTTCGAGCGCATTAGCTGGGACGAAGCCTACGATATTATCGCGACCAACATGCAGCGCCTGATCAAAGAATACGGCAACGAATCCATCTACCTGAACTATGGCACCGGGACGCTGGGCGGCACCATGACCCGCTCCTGGCCGCCGGGTAAAACGCTGGTAGCGCGCCTGATGAACTGCTGCGGCGGCTATCTCAACCATTATGGCGACTACTCTTCCGCACAGATTGCCGCGGGCCTGAACTACACCTATGGCGGCTGGGCAGACGGTAACAGCCCGTCGGATATAGAAAACAGCAAGCTGGTGGTATTGTTCGGCAACAACCCGGGCGAAACGCGTATGAGCGGCGGTGGGGTAACCTATTATCTTGAGCAGGCGCGCGCCAAATCCAACGCACGTATGATCATCGTCGATCCGCGCTACACCGATACCGGCGCGGGGCGAGAAGACGAGTGGATCCCTATCCGCCCTGGTACCGATGCGGCGCTGGTCAATGCGCTGGCGTATGTGATGATCACTGAAAACCTCGTCGATCAGCCGTTCCTTGATAAATACTGCGTCGGCTATGACGAGAAGACGCTGCCAGCCAGCGCACCGGCTAACGGGCATTACAAAGCGTATATTCTTGGTCAGGGCAGCGACGGGGTAGCGAAAACCCCTGAGTGGGCATCTACCATCACCGGCATTCCAGTCGAACGTATTGTTCAACTGGCCCGTGAAATTGGTTCAGCAAAACCGGCTTATATCAGCCAGGGCTGGGGACCGCAGCGTCACGCGAACGGCGAAATTGCCACCCGCGCTATTTCTATGCTCTCGATTCTGACTGGCAACGTCGGCATTCACGGCGGTAATAGCGGGGCGCGTGAAGGCTCGTATGAAGTACCGTTTGAACGTATGCCAACGCTGGATAACCCGGTTCAGACCAGCATCTCCATGTTTATGTGGACGGACGCGATCGAGCGCGGCCCGGAAATGACCGCGCTACGCGACGGTGTTCGGGGCAAAGATAAGCTGGATGTGCCGATCAAAATGATCTGGAACTATGCCGGTAACTGCCTGATCAACCAGCACTCAGAGATCAACCGCACCCACGAAATTTTGCAGGACGACAAGAAGTGCGAAATGATTGTGGTGATCGACTGCCACATGACCTCATCGGCGAAGTATGCCGATATTCTGCTCCCAGACTGCACCGCGTCTGAGCAGATGGATTTCGCGCTGGACGCCTCCTGCGGCAACATGTCCTATGTGATCTTCACAGACCAGGCCATCAAACCGCGCTTCGAGTGCAAAACTATCTATGAGATGACGTCCGAGCTGGCGAAACGTCTTGGCGTTGAGCAGCAGTTCACAGAGGGGCGTACTCAGGAAGAGTGGATGCGCCATCTGCACGAGCTCTCACGCAAAGCCATTCCAGACCTGCCGGACTTCGATACCTTCCGCAAGCAGGGCATGTACAAGCAGCGCGATCCGGAAGGGCATCACGTGGCGTATAAAGCCTTCCGCGACGATCCGCAGGCCAATCCGCTGACCACGCCGTCGGGCAAAATCGAGATCTACTCCGAAGAGCTGGCAAAAATTGCCGCCACGTGGGAATTGCCGGAAGGGGACGTTATCGATCCGCTGCCGATCTATACGCCTGGCTTCGAAAACTACAACGATCCGCTGACGGAGAAATTCCCACTTCAGTTAACCGGTTTCCACTACAAAGCGCGTGTTCACTCCACCTACGGCAACGTTGACGTTCTGAAAGCGGCCTGCCGACAGGAGATGTGGATCAACCCGATGGATGCGAAAGCGCGCGGCATCAGTAATGGCGATCGCGTACGTATCTTCAACGGACGTGGCGAAGTGCATATCGAAGCTAAAGTGACTCCGCGCATGATGCCTGGCGTTGTCGCGCTGGGGGAAGGGGCCTGGTATAACCCGGATGCGAACCGTATCGATCAGGCGGGCTGCATCAACGTTCTCACTACGCAGCGTCCATCGCCGCTGGCGAAGGGCAACCCATCCCACACAAACCTCGTTCAGGTTGAAAAGGCGTAAGGAGTAACCGATGACAACCTAGTATGGATTTTTTATTGATTCCAGCCGCTGCACCGGGTGTAAAACCTGCGAGCTGGCCTGCAAGGATTATAAAGACCTGACCCCGGACGTCAGCTTCCGTCGTATTTATGAATACGCGGGCGGCGACTGGCAGGAGGATAACGGCGTCTGGCATCAGAATGTCTTCGCCTATTACCTGTCGATTGCCTGCAACCACTGCGAAGATCCGGCCTGCACCAAGGTCTGCCCGAGCGGGGCAATGCACAAGCGCGACGACGGTTTTGTGGTGGTGGACGAGGATGTCTGCATTGGCTGTCGCTACTGCCACATGGCCTGCCCGTACGGTGCGCCGCAGTATAACGCGGCTAAAGGCCACATGACCAAGTGCGACGGCTGCCACAGCCGCGTGGCGGACGGCAAAAAGCCCATCTGCGTCGAGTCCTGCCCGCTGCGCGCTGGACTTTGGCCCGATTGAAGAGCTGCGTAAAAAACACGGTCAGCTTGCTGCGGTCGCGCCGCTGCCGTCTGCGCACTTCACGAAGCCGAGTATTGTGATTAAACCTAACGCCAACAGCCGTCCGACGGGTGACACCACCGGCTACCTGGCAAACCCGAAGGAGGTGTGAGATGGGAAGTGGATGGCATGAATGGCCGCTTATGATCTTCACGGTCTTTGGGCAGTGTGTTGCAGGCGGGTTTATCGTCCTTGCGCTGGCGCTGTTAAAAGGGAACCTCAATGCTGAACAGCAGCAGCGTTTAGTGTTGAGCATGTTTGGCCTGTGGGTGTTGATGGGGATTGGGTTTATCGCCTCTACGTTGCACCTGGGCTCACCGATGCGCGCGTTTAACTCCCTGAACCGCGTAGGTGCCTCTTCGCTGAGTAACGAGATTGCCAGCGGCGCAATCTTCTTTGCAGTTGGCGGGCTGGGGTGGTTACTGGCAGCGCTGAAAAAGCTGCCGTCAGGGTTACGTGCGTTGTGGCTCATCGTCACCATGGTACTGGGCGTTGTCTTTGTCTGGATGATGGTCCGGGTGTACAACACCATTGATACCGTTCCGACCTGGTACAGCGTCTGGACGCCGATGAGCTTCTTCCTGACCATGTTTATTGGCGGGCCGCTGCTGGGTTATCTGCTTCTGCGTGTAGCTGGCATTAATGGTTGGGCGATGCGCCTGCTGCCCGCGGTCTCGCTGCTGGCACTGGTCATCAGTACCGTTGTAGCGCTTATGCAGGGAGCGGAGCTGGCGACGATTCACAGCTCTATCCAACAGGCTTCGGCGCTGGTACCGGATTACGGTTCTCTGATGGCCTGGCGTGTGGTGCTGCTGACGGCGGCGCTGGTGTGCTGGATTGCCCCTCAGCTTAAAGGTTACGCGCCTGCGCTACCGTTGCTGTCACTGGCCTTTGTGCTGGTGTTGGCAGGGGAGTTAATTGGTCGCGGCGTATTTTACGGTCTGCATATGACGGTCGGTATGGCTGTCGCCAGCTAATTTTAGATTTTGTTATAAAAAGCCGGGACATAGTGCCCGGCTTTTCTTTTTTCATTCATGAAATTTTTCGACTGATGTTTCGTTGTAAAAATTCCCGGAAATAAATAAAAACAAATAGATAATTAATATTGGTAGCAGGCTTTGCATTAGCAGGATGAGTTTTTTAAATCGACAAGGCGCATATCGTGCGTGACGCCTGAATCGGTGGATTGACTTTGTTTTTGCCAGTGGCATGATGCGCACGAAATCTGAACTTCCTCACGGTTTTTAATCCATGACCACCTATACCCGCCCGGTGCTTTTGTTGCTCTGTGGCCTGCTTTTGCTGACCCTGGCGATCGCGGTGTTGAACACACTCGTCCCGCTATGGCTCGCCCATGAAAACTTACCAACCTGGCAGGTGGGTATGGTTAGCTCGTCCTTTTTTACGGGCAATCTGCTGGGCACCTTATTAACGGGCAGCCTTATTAAGCGCTTTGGTTTTAACCGCAGCTATTATCTGGCGTCACTGATCTTTGCCGTCGGATGCGCCGGTTTAGGACTGATGGTCGGCTTCTGGAGCTGGATGGTCTGGCGCTTTATTGCGGGCGTTGGCTGCGCCATGATCTGGGTGGTGGTTGAAAGTGCGCTGATGTGCAGCGGCACGTCCCGTAATCGCGGGCGTCTGCTGGCGGCTTATATGATGGTTTACTACGTCGGTACCGTTCTGGGACAACTGATGGTCAGCAAATTCCCAACCGACCTGATGAGCGTTCTGCCATGGGTAACAGGGATGGTGCTGGCCGCAATTCTGCCGCTGCTCTTTACCCGTATCGTGAACCAGAGCAGTGAGCATCAGGAGGCCACGCACGTTTGGCCGATGCTGAGACTGCGCCATGCGCGCCTGGGGATTAACGGCTGTATTATTTCCGGGATTGTGCTGGGGTCGCTCTATGGCCTGATGCCGCTTTATCTCAACCATCAGGGCGTCAGCGATTCCGGGATCGGTTTCTGGATGGCGGTGATGGTCAGCGCGGGGATTGTCGGCCAGTGGCCGATTGGCCGCCTGGCGGACCGCTTTGGTCGTCTGCTGGTGCTGCGCGTCCAGGTTTTCGTGGTCATCATGGGCTGTCTCGCCATGCTCAGCAACGCCGCGATGGCGCCTGCGCTGTTCATTCTGGGGGCTGCGGGTTTTACGCTCTATCCGGTCGCGATGGCCTGGGCCTGTGAGAAAGTTGAGCATCACCAGCTGGTGGCGATGAACCAGGCATTGTTGCTGAGTTACACCATCGGCAGTTTACTGGGGCCGACTTTTACCGCTATGCTCATGCAAAATTACTCTGATAATCTGCTGTTTATCATGATCGCCAGCGTATCGTTTATTTATCTGTTAATGTTGCTGCGCAAAGTGGGCGAGCACCCAACGCCAGTGGCACATGCCTGATTAAATAAAAGCCTGTCGATGACAGGCTTTTTTGTCCCTGTCACATATAAGACTTTTACTTATTGTGAGTTTTTACTGCCTGGCGATAATTCAAATGAGTTCTACCACTAAAAGGCAGCAATCATGTCTACTCGTCGTTTTTCCACTACCGCACTTGCCGTAGTGTTGGCTTTAACGTTTGCAACGGCTCCGGCCATGGCTAATCCTGGAAACGGGAATGGCGGTGGCCACGGAAACGGTGGCGGACAAGGTAATAGCGGCAATCATGGTAACGGGAACGCTGGTAACCATGGTAATAAGCACAATACCGGCCAGGATAATCCAGGAAAATCGGATAAGAGCTTTAAAAACAGCAACGATGTTGGTCATGATGTTGACGTCCGCGTGAGCTTCGATCATGCCCGCCATCTGGCACTGAATTACGGCTTAACGGGCTACGACTCTCTGCCTCCGGGTATTGCGAAAAACCTGGCGCGCGGTAAGCCACTGCCTCCGGGCATTGCGAAGAAAACCGTGCCAGCCGATATGCTGGGTCAGCTTCCTTCTTATCCGGGCTATGAATGGCGCGTGGTGGGTGACGACCTGGTCTTAATTGCGCTGAGTACCGCGATTGTGACTTCCGTGATTAACGGCGTCTTTAAATAGAATATAAAAAGGCCCGGTTTTCACCGGGCCTTTTCGTTAATACATGACCTTGTGGCCATACTGCTCAAGAATACCTTTGACGCGCTCCATCGTCTCTTTTTTCGGCGGCTTCACGCCATCGAGCTTGTACTCTTCACCCATTGCCACCCATTTGTGTTTACCCAGCTCGTGATAGGGCAGGAGTTCAATTTTCTCCACGTTACCCATATCCCGGGTAAATTCGCCCAGACGATGTGCAGAATCATCATCATCTGACCAGCCCGGTACCACCACGTAGCGGATCCAGGTCTTGACGCCTTTGTTGGCAATGTATTTGGCAAATTCCAGCGTACGGTGGTTTGAGACGCCAACCAGATTCTGGTGGATCTCATCGTTCATCTGCTTGAGATCGAGCATCACCAGATCGGTCACTTCAAGCAGTTCATCAATAACCGGATCGTAACGGCGCACAAAGCCGTTGGTGTCGAGGCAGGTATGAATACCTTCTTTATGGCAGGCGCGGAACCAGTCGCGCACAAATTCAGCCTGAAGAATAGCTTCACCGCCGGATGCCGTCACGCCACCACCGGACGCGTTCATGAAGTGGCGATAGGTCACCACCTCTTTCATCAGATCTTCAACGGTGACTTCTTTACCGCCATGGGTGTCCCAGGTGTCACGGTTATGGCAGTACAGGCAGCGCATCAGGCAGCCCTGGAAGAAAGTGATAAAGCGGATCCCCGGGCCATCGACGGTGCCACAGGATTCAAAGGAGTGAATGCGACCAATAATTGACATTGCGGTGATATCTCCGAATTTGGCCCATCCGGGGGCCTATGTAGATGCACAGCTCAAAGGCTATGTCGAGTCTGTTTTGGCTGTTATCCATTAAGTATAGATAGCGGACAAAAGAGACTGATGAAGCGAGGGTGTTAAAAAGGCCCCACTTGCGTGGAGCCTTTATTGTACGCTTTTTAACGCGTGATTTCAGTCAATTCCACTTACATGGACTGAGTGAAAGTACGGGTGATAACGTCCTGCTGCTGTTCTTTCGTCAGGGAGTTAAAACGTACTGCGTAGCCAGATACGCGGATGGTCAGCTGAGGATACTTCTCAGGATGTTCCATCGCGTCGAGCAGCATTTCACGGTTCATCACGTTCACGTTCAGGTGCTGACCACCTTCGATGGACGCTTCGTGGTGGAAGTAACCATCCATCAGACCCGCGAGGTTAGTTTTACGCACTTCGTCGTCTTTACCCAGCGCGTTTGGCACGATAGAGAAGGTGTAAGAGATACCATCTTTCGCGTATGCAAACGGCAGTTTAGCAACGGAGGTCAGAGAGGCAACCGCACCTTTCTGGTCACGACCGTGCATTGGGTTAGCACCTGGGCCGAATGGCGCGCCAGCACGACGACCGTCTGGGGTGTTACCGGTTTTCTTACCATACACAACGTTAGAGGTGATGGTCAGAACAGACTGAGTCGGGATAGCGTTACGATAGGTAGTGAGTTTCTGAATTTTCTTCATGAAACGTTCTACCAGGTCAACCGCCATGTCATCAACGCGAGCGTCGTTGTTACCAAACTGCGGATATTCGCCTTCGATTTCGAAGTCGATAGCCAGACCATCTTCGTCACGAATTGGTTTAACTTTCGCATATTTGATTGCAGACAGGGAGTCAGCCGCAACGGACAGACCTGCGATACCACACGCCATGGTGCGAACGACGTCACGGTCGTGCAGCGCCATCAGAGAGGCTTCGTAGCTGTACTTGTCGTGCATGTAGTGGATGACGTTCAGCGCAGTGACATACTGCTTAGCCAGCCAGTCCATGAAGTGATCCATGCGCTCCATCACTTCGTCGAAGTTCAGAAGGTCGCCTTTGATCGGTTCAGACTTAGGACCAACCTGCATTTTCAGTTTTTCGTCAACGCCGCCGTTGATTGCGTACAGCATGGTTTTCGCCAGGTTTGCACGCGCACCGAAGAACTGCATTTGCTTACCAACAACCATTGGGCTTACGCAGCACGCGATAGCGTAGTCGTCGTTGTTGAAGTCCGGACGCATCAGGTCATCGTTCTCGTATTGCAGAGAAGAGGTGTCGATGGACACTTTAGCGGCGAATTTCTTGAAGTTCAGTGGCAGTTTTTCAGACCACAGAACGGTGATGTTCGGCTCCGGAGAAGGACCCATGGTGTACAGGGTGTTCAGGAAGCGGAAGCTGTTTTTGGTTACCAGCGTACGGCCATCTACGCCCATACCGCCGATAGATTCGGTTGCCCAGATTGGGTCACCAGAGAACAGCTCATCATATTCTGGAGTACGCAGGAAGCGAACCATACGCAGTTTCATGACCAGGTGGTCAATCATTTCCTGAGCGTCTTGTTCGGTGATTTTGCCTGCTTTGATATCGCGTTCGATATACGCATCCAGGAAGGTAGATACGCGGCCGAAGGACATTGCTGCACCGTTCTGAGACTTAACCGCGGCCAGGTAGCCGAAGTAGGTCCACTGGATAGCTTCCTGAGCGTTGGTTGCAGGACCAGAGATATCACAGCCGTATTTAGCCGCCATCTCTTTGATCTGACCCAGCGCACGGTGCTGTTCAGCAATCTCTTCACGCAGACGGATAGTCGCTTCCAGGTTTACGCCGTTTTCCAGGTCAGACTGGAGAGAGACGAACTGCGCGTATTTGTCTTTCATCAGGAAGTCGATACCGTACAGCGCAACGCGACGGTAGTCACCGATGATACGGCCACGGCCATAGGCATCTGGCAGACCGGTCAGAACGCCAGATTTACGGCAGTTCAGAATGTCTTTGGTGTAAACATCGAATACACCCTGGTTATGGGTTTTACGGTATTCGGTGAAGATTTTTTTCAGCATTGGGTCCAGCTCGCGGTTATACGCTTTGCAGGAACCTTCAACCATTTTAATGCCACCGAACGGGATGATTGCGCGTTTCAGTGGTGCTTCAGTCTGGAGACCAACGATTTTCTCAAGGGCTTTGTTGATGTAGCCAGCATCGTGAGAAGTGATGGTAGAAGCAACGGAGGTGTCAAAATCAACTGGCGCGTGAGTGCGGTTTTCCAGTTTAACGCCTTCCATTACGCTGTCCCACAGCTTGGTGGTTGCATCAGTCGCACCAGCCAGGAAGGATTCGTCACCTTCATACGGGGTATAGTTTTTCTGAATGAAGTCACGGACGTTGACTTCATTCTGCCAGTCACCTTTCGTAAAACCTTCCCAGGCTGTGGCTAACTTTTCATTAAGCTCGGACATGTAACACCTACCTTCTTAAGTGGATTTTTTATTTACTGCCTGAGACAACCATTAATGATGATCGCCGCCACGCAGGTAAATGACCCAGTATGTCAACCCAACTAACAGACCCCCACCGATAATGTTCCCGATAGTGACGGGGATCAGGTTATCAGTAATGAAATTCATAATAGTCAGGTGTGAAAAACTTTCCGGGGTTGAACCAACAGCAGTCCAGAACTCCGGGCTTGCAAAGTTGCGGATAACAATCCCCATCGGGATCATGAACATATTCGCAATACTGTGCTCAAAGCCGCTGGCAACAAACATCGCAACCGGCAGAACCATAATCATGGCTTTATCCATCAGGCTACGACCAGAGTAGCTCATCCAGACCGCCAGGCAGACCATCAGGTTTGCAAGGATGCCGAGAGCAACGGCTTCGATAAATGTATGGTGCATTTTGTGGTCGGCGGTTTGCAGGACGTTAAGCCCCCAGCCGCCGTTGGCGGTCATGTACTCGCCAGAAAGCCACATCAACAGAACAAAGAGCAGACAGCCAATCAGGTTGCCAACGTAGACGTTGAGCCAGTTGCGCCCCAGTTGACCCCAGGTAATTCTTCCGCTGGCTTTTGCCACAACAATCAGCACCGTTGAGGTGAAGAGGTCGGCGCCGCAGATGACGCAGAGGATCAGACCCAGTGAGAAGCAAATACCACCAATCAGTTTCGCTATGCCGAAAGGCATCCCGGCAGTGCCGGTGGTGGCTGTGATATAGAAGACGAAAGCGATGGAGATGAACACCCCAGCCGTAATGGCCAGAAAGAACGTCGTCATCGGATGTTTCGTTGCTTTGTAGACACCCGCTTCTTCGGCAACTTTCGCCATCGCAGCGGGGAGTAATAGATCAAAAGGGTTGTCAGCTTTCACACTAACTCTCTCTTTATTAAGTCGGCGACGAGATACTAACAAAGCATTATAGAAGAGAAATTGATATAGATCATATCTCGCCTGGCTTATAGGCCCGCAGTGTGTATGGTTTTACAGCAAAAGCGGAGTAAGTATTTGATTATCCGTATAAAAATAAATTTTAAAAGTTATGAAAAGAGTTGAATTTTTTCCTTCAGCCTCCCGTGGAACAGTTAATTAAAATGGAGTATTTATTAGAATTAGTAACAGTAAAGCCCAGGTAAGCGTTTTTATATTTACCCGTGGTTAACTTAATTATTACAATTAAACGTCATTGCGGAAAAATAAAAAAAAGGGGCAATGAAATTGCCCCGTAATATAGCTCAGGCGATTGAATACGCCTACAGCCATTAATGTTATATGCGCTTATTTTGACCAGTAAGCGGCTTTAGCCTTCTGCAATTTTTCATACGCATTCAGCAGTGACTGATGCGCCGGGAAGGCTTTCAGATCGCTGTCAACCGCTTGCAGGCCATAGAACGGTTCTTCACCGCTCAGCGCAGCGCTGGCAGCTTCAACGGCATCTGCACCGTACATGCGGACGAAGGCGTTCAGATACTGCAATGGCTCGCGGTCGTCTTCCTGAGAAAGCAGGAGCAGCGTTTGCAGGCAACGGTAATAGTTAGTGCGCTCGGCGGAGAAGACGGACTGGTTAAACTCCATCGTCCACTCGGTCCAGGCCAAAGCCTGATCCAGATCGCCGCCCGCCAGCGCCAGCATCGCTTTTAGCTCGCCGATGCGCAGCGTGTACCAGCCGTTATCTTTTCCGGTTGCCAGACCCAGCAGTTCGCGTACGCGGGTGAAATCATCGTGTCCTTCTTCGTCCAGTTGGGCGATCAGGTTCAGATAATCTTCTTTATCCCACTCGCTGCCCGGCAGGGCCAGCAGGGTTTCACGCAGATGCGCGCCCATGCTGTTGTTCGCCAGCCACAGATCTTCTGCCGGATAGATGTCCGACATACCCGGCACAATAATACGGCACGCATAAACGCCGAGGTGTTCATAGTCGGCAATATAGACTTCCTGATCTTCCGCGTTGAAGATCGCCATCAGGGTGGCGAACTCTTCTTCCGTCGTACCGGCAAAGCTCCAGTCCACGAACGGATAGTCTGCGTCCTGTTTGAACATATCCCAGGAGATCAAACCGCTGGAGTCGATGAAGTGCGTTTCGAGGTTGGTGTGCTCGGCGACTTCTTCATCATCAAAGGTTGGCGGGGTGAATACGTCGAGATCTTTCAGGCTACGACCTTGCAGCAGTTCGGTCACGGTACGCTCCAGCGCCACGCCGAAGTCCGGGTGCGCGCCGAAAGAGGCGAAGCAGGTGCCATTTGCCGGGTTAAACAGTACCACGCAGATAACCGGATATTTGCCGCCCAGAGAGCCGTCATAAGCAAAGATTGGGAAACCTTCCGCTTCCAGTTTGGCGATGGATTCCACCACGCCCGGGTAGCGCGCCAGCACGTCAGCCGGGATCTCCGGCAGGCTGATGGATTCAGCAATAATACGGTTTTTGATGTGACGCTCGAAAACTTCAGACAACCCCTGTACACGCGCTTCGTTACGGGTGTTACCGGCAGACATACCGTTAGACACATACAGATTGCCAACGATGTTCATTGGAATGTAAACGGTCTGCTCGTCAGACTGACGGGTGAACGGCAGGGCGCAGATACCACGATCCTCATTGCCGGATTGCAGGTCGATCAGCATGCTGGCGGTCAGTTCGTTTTCCGGATCGTAGAACGCGCGCAGGCGGGCATCGAGAATGCCTTCCGGCAGTTCGTCGTCTTCGGGTAGCGGGAACCATTTTTCGTTCGGATAGTGAACGAACGGGCCGTTGGCAATCGTTTCACCCAGCCAGAAGTCGGCGAAGAAATAGTTGGTGGACAGACGCTCAAAATACTCACCCAGCGCAGAGGCCAGTGCCGCTTTTTTGGTCGCGCCTTTGCCGTTGGTGAAGCACAGCGCACAGTCTTTGTCGCGAATATGCACGGACCAGACGTGAGGCACCGGATTCAGCCAGGAGGCTTCTTCGATATTAAAGCCCAGGTCGGTCAGTTTCTGCTGGAAGCGAGCGATGGAATCTTCCAGAGCGGCGTCTTTGCCGGGGATAAACGTTTGAGTCATGGCGTTCACTTTTATCGTACGTAAAGCGCGCAATGATACGGGTTTTGCGTGACGGGTGCTATCTCCGGCGAAAATAAATGGCTGGGCTATGCTTATATGCAGTAACCTACTGTTAAGGCATGAAAAAATGAAAGCATTTGATCTCCAGCGGATGGCGTTTGATAAAGTCCCACCTGAGTTTTTAGGCGAAGTGGCGTTGCGTAGCCTGTACACCTTTGTACTCGTCTTCCTGTTTCTGAAAATCACCGGACGTCGCGGCGTGCGGCAGATGTCACTGTTTGAAGTGCTGATTATCCTGACGCTGGGTTCGGCGGCAGGGGACGTTGCCTTTTATGACGATGTGCCGATGGTGCCGGTTTTTATCGTCTTCGTGACGCTTGCGCTGCTGTACCGGCTGGTCATGTGGCTGATGTCGAAAAGTGAAAAACTGGAAGATCTGTTCGAAGGAAAACCGGTGGTGATTGTCGAAGATGGTCAACTGGCCTGGGAGAATGTGCAAAGCGCCAATATGACGGAGTTTGAGTTCTTTATGGAGCTACGTATAAGCAGCGTTGAACAACTGGGGCAGGTGCGTCTGGCGATTATGGAAACGAACGGTCAAATCAGCGTTTATTACTATCCTGACGATGAGGTCAAGCCCGGCCTGTGCATACTGCCGGATATGCTTATCGAGCGATACAAAACCGTCCCTGATGCGGGCCAGTATGCTTGCATAAAATGCAGCCACGTGGTGGTCATGCAGGCGGGCGATCATCAATTATGCCCTCGCTGTACAAATCCAGAATGGACGAAGGTTAGCCGGGCTAAACGCATTACCTGACAGCGATTTTGTCGGTTTTGCGACAACGGTACGGCAGATTGTTTTGTGTGACGAGGGGCACATTTCTTCGGCCATAAGTTTTAGACATTGCGGCGCGTGTCACTGAATGATAAAACCGATATCCACAGTTATAACTTATGGCTTTTAGCGTGGTGAGGGGAAATGGCTCAAGTCTTTAATTTCAGTTCAGGTCCGGCAATGTTACCGGCAGACGTGCTCAAACAGGCTCAACAGGAGCTGTGTGACTGGAACGGTCTGGGTACGTCGGTGATGGAAGTTAGCCACCGGGGTAAAGCGTTTATTCAGGTGGCGGAAGAGGCAGAAAAGGATTTTCGCGATCTGCTGAACATTCCCTCGAACTACAAAGTATTGTTCTGTCACGGCGGTGGACGCGGTCAGTTTGCGGGTATTCCGCTCAATCTACTGGGCGACAAATCCACCGCTGATTACGTTGATGCCGGCTACTGGGCGGCCAGTGCGGTAAAAGAAGCGCACAAATATTGCACGCCGAACGTTATCGATGCCAAAGTGACCGTTGACGGTATGCGCGCCGTGAAGCCGATGAGTGAGTGGCAGCTTTCTGACAACGCCGCGTATCTTCATTACTGCCCGAACGAAACCATCGACGGTATCGCTATTCACGAAGAGCCAGACTTTGGCGAAAATGTCATTGTGACGGCGGACTTCTCCTCCACCATTCTGTCCACGCCGCTGGACGTCAGCCGCTACGGCGTCATCTACGCGGGTGCCCAGAAAAACATCGGTCCTGCGGGTCTGACTATCGTTATCGTGCGTGAAGACCTGCTGGGGAAAGCCCATAAGTCTTGCCCGTCAATTCTGGATTACACCGTCCTGAACGACAACGATTCCATGTTCAACACTCCACCAACGTTCGCCTGGTATCTCTCCGGCCTGGTCTTCAAATGGCTGAAGCAAAAAGGCGGCGTGGCGCAGATGGACAAGATCAATCAGCAAAAAGCTGAACTGCTGTACGGCGTGATCGACAAGAGCGATTTCTACCGTAACGATGTCGCCAAAACTAACCGTTCGCGCATGAACGTGCCGTTCCAGCTGGCGGACAACAACCTGGATAACGTGTTCCTGGAAGAGTCCTTCGCGGCGGGTCTGCATGCGCTGAAAGGTCACCGTGTGGTAGGCGGTATGCGTGCCTCTATCTATAACGCGATGCCGCTGGAAGGCGTTAAAGCCCTGACTGATTTCATGATCGACTTCGAACGTCGTCACGGTTAATTGGCTGTTTTTCACCCCCGCAGCGTTCCTGCGGGGTTTTTATTATGTTGAGTTGAGAGTTAAGTTTCATGGAATCCCTGACGTTACAACCTATCGCGCGGGTAGATGGCACCATTAATCTGCCTGGTTCAAAAAGTGTCTCGAACCGCGCTCTGCTGCTGGCAGCTCTGGCAAACGGCACCACCGTCCTTTCCAACCTGCTGGACAGCGATGACGTGCGCCATATGCTCAATGCACTGAAAGCGTTGGGCGTTCAGTACGCGCTGTCAGACGATCGTACCCGTTGTGAAGTCACCGGTAACGGCGGCGCATTACATTCCGCTGAAGCGCTGGAGCTTTTCCTGGGTAACGCCGGTACGGCGATGCGTCCTCTGGCCGCTGCGCTGTGTCTTGGGAGCAACGATATTGTGCTGACCGGCGAGCCGCGCATGAAAGAGCGTCCGATCGGCCACCTGGTCGATGCCCTGCGTCAGGGCGGCGCGCAGATTGATTATCTTGAGCAAGAAAATTACCCGCCACTGCGTCTGCGCGGTGGTTTCACTGGCGGTAATGTTGAGGTTGATGGTAGCGTCTCCAGCCAGTTCCTGACTGCACTGCTGATGACCGCACCGCTGGCTCCAAATGATACCGTGATTAGCATTAAAGGCGATCTGGTCTCTAAGCCGTACATTGATATCACGCTGCACCTGATGAAAACCTTTGGTGTTGAGGTGGAAAACCAGTCATACCAACGCTTCGTGGTTCGCGGTGGCCAACAGTATCAGTCTCCGGGTCACTACCTGGTTGAAGGCGATGCGTCATCCGCCTCCTATTTCCTTGCCGCAGGCGCGATTAAAGGCGGTACGGTAAAAGTGACGGGTATTGGTCGCAACAGCGTGCAGGGCGATATTCGTTTTGCCGACGTGCTGGAAAAAATGGGCGCGGTTGTGACCTGGGGCGATGACTTCATCTCCTGTACGCACGGTGAGCTGAACGCCATCGACATGGACATGAACCATATTCCTGACGCGGCAATGACCATCGCCACCGCTGCGCTGTTTGCGAAAGGCACCACCACGCTGCGTAACATCTATAACTGGCGCGTAAAAGAGACTGACCGCCTGTTCGCAATGGCAACCGAGCTGCGTAAAGTGGGGGCGGTGGTAGAAGAGGGCGAAGACTACATTCGCGTCACGCCGCCGGCAAAACTGCAATTTGCAGAAATTGGCACCTACAACGATCACCGCATGGCGATGTGTTTCTCGCTGGTGGCGCTGTCAGATACGCCAGTCACCATCCTTGACCCGAAGTGCACGGCGAAAACCTTCCCGGACTACTTCGAACAGCTGGCGCGCATTAGCACCCTGGCCTGACGATCGTATGCCGCATCTCCTGATGCGGCATTTCCTTACGCTTTCTGACAGTCATCCTCTTTCATTTCTTCTACACTCTGCTTCAATCATTCCGTAATTTGCACGCAAAGGTAACAGTTGCGCACGTTGGCGCGTATAATGCGCGGCGTTCATGTAAACGGTATGCCTTAATTAAGGAGAAAAAGATGACGGCAATTGCCCCGGTAATCACCATTGATGGGCCAAGTGGCGCAGGGAAAGGTACTCTGTGCAAAGCGATGGCGGAAGCATTGCAATGGCATCTTTTAGATTCGGGAGCAATCTATCGTGTGCTGGCGCTGGCTGCGCTGCATCATCATGTAGATGTTGCGTCTGAAGAAGCGCTGGTACCGCTGGCTGCACATCTGGATGTGCGCTTTGTCTCTACTGATGGCAACCTTGAAGTGATCCTGGAAGGGGAAGATGTCAGCGGTGAAATCCGTACGCAGGAAGTGGCCAATGCGGCCTCTCAGGTGGCGGCTTTCCCACGCGTTCGTGAAGCGCTGTTACGTCGCCAGCGCGGTTTCCGCGAAGCGCCGGGGCTGATCGCCGACGGCCGCGACATGGGAACCGTGGTATTCCCTGATGCGCCAGTGAAAATTTTCCTTGACGCCTCTTCGGAAGAACGTGCTCAACGCCGCATGCTTCAGTTGCAGGAAAAGGGGTTTAGTGTTAACTTTGATCGCCTTTTATCCGAGATAAAAGAGCGCGATGACCGCGATCGTAACCGCGCCGTCGCACCACTTGTTCCCGCGCAAGACGCATTAGTGCTGGATTCAACCAGTTTAACTATTGAGCAAGTGATTGAAAAAGCGCTACAATATGCGCGCCAAAAACTGGCACTCGCGTAATCGCGACCGATTTAGCAGTACCCCCGCTGCAATGGATTGACGGCGGGTATGTGAAACAACCCCATCCGGCACGGAGCCAGGTGGACGTTAATATTAACCTGAAGATTAAACATGACTGAATCTTTTGCTCAACTGTTTGAAGAATCCTTAAAAGAAATCGAAACCCGTCCGGGTTCCATCGTTCGCGGTGTTGTTGTTGCTATCGACAAAGACGTAGTACTGGTTGACGCCGGTCTGAAATCTGAGTCCGCCATCCCGGCTGAGCAGTTCAAAAACGCCCAGGGCGAGCTGGAAATCCAGGTAGGTGACGAAGTTGACGTTGCTCTGGACGCAGTAGAAGACGGCTTCGGCGAAACCCTGCTGTCTCGTGAGAAAGCTAAACGTCACGAAGCATGGATCACGCTGGAAAAAGCTTACGAAGAAGCTGAAACTGTGGTCGGTGTTATCAACGGCAAAGTTAAAGGTGGCTTCACTGTTGAGCTGAATGGTATTCGCGCGTTCCTGCCAGGTTCTCTGGTAGACGTTCGTCCAGTCCGTGACACCCTGCACCTCGAAGGCAAAGAGCTTGAGTTCAAAGTAATCAAGCTGGACCAGAAGCGTAACAACGTTGTTGTTTCCCGTCGTGCCGTTATCGAATCCGAAAACAGCGCAGAACGCGATCAGCTGCTGGAAAACCTGCAGGAAGGCATGGAAGTCAAAGGTATCGTTAAGAACCTCACTGACTACGGCGCATTCGTTGACCTGGGCGGCGTTGATGGCCTGCTGCACATCACCGACATGGCGTGGAAACGCGTTAAGCACCCAAGCGAAATCGTGAACGTGGGCGACGAAATCACTGTTAAAGTGCTGAAGTTCGACCGCGAGCGTACTCGTGTATCCCTCGGCCTGAAACAGCTGGGCGAAGATCCATGGGTAGCTATCGCTAAGCGTTACCCAGAAGGTACTAAACTGACTGGTCGCGTTACCAACCTGACCGACTACGGCTGCTTCGTTGAAATCGAAGAAGGCGTTGAAGGCCTGGTGCACGTTTCCGAAATGGACTGGACCAACAAAAACATCCACCCATCCAAAGTTGTTAACGTTGGTGATGTAGTGGAAGTGATGGTTCTGGATATCGACGAAGAACGTCGTCGTATCTCCCTGGGCCTGAAGCAGTGCAAAAACAACCCATGGCAGCAGTTCGCGGAAACCCACAACAAGGGCGACCGTGTTGAAGGTAAAATCAAGTCTATCACTGACTTCGGTATCTTCATCGGCCTGGACGGCGGCATCGATGGCCTGGTTCACCTGTCTGACATCTCCTGGAACGTTGCAGGCGAAGAAGCAGTTCGTGAATACAAAAAAGGCGACGAAATCGCAGCAGTTGTTCTGCAGGTTGACGCAGAGCGTGAACGTATCTCCCTGGGCGTTAAACAGCTCGCAGAAGATCCGTTCAACAACTGGGTTGCACTGAACAAGAAAGGCGCAATCGTAAACGGTAAAGTGACTGCTGTTGACGCTAAAGGCGCAACCGTAGAACTGGCTGACGGCGTTGAAGGTTACCTGCGCGCTTCCGAAGCTTCACGTGACCGCGTTGAAGATGCAACTCTGGTTCTGAGCGTTGGTGACGACGTTGAAGCTAAGTTCACCGGTGTTGACCGTAAGAACCGTGCAATCAGCCTGTCTGTTCGTGCTAAAGACGAAGCTGATGAGAAAGATGCAATCGCAACTGTGAACAAACAGGAAGATGCAAACTTCTCTAACAACGCAATGGCTGAAGCTTTCAAAGCAGCTAAAGGCGAGTAAGTTCAGGTTCGCACCATGATTTGAGCTGTAACGCATTTACAGCGCGAAGGATGGAGAGCAGACTTGACAGATTGCAGGATTCGTCCTGTAATCAATAACAAAGGGCGGCTACGGCCGCCCTTGTTTAATAAGCTGTTCAGCTAATGGGTTTGAAAGGAACCGGAGGAATCATGACCAAGTCAGAATTGATTGAAAGACTTGCCAGTCAGCAACCGCATATCCCTGCCAAGGCTGTGGAAGATGCCGTTAAAGAGATGCTGGAGCATATGGCTACCACTCTTGCCCAGGGCGAGCGCATTGAAATCCGCGGTTTCGGTAGTTTTTCCCTGCACTATCGTGCACCACGTACCGGGCGTAACCCGAAGACTGGCGATAAAGTGGAGCTGGAAGGAAAGTATGTTCCGCACTTTAAGCCGGGTAAAGAACTGCGCGATCGCGCCAATATTTACGGTAACTGAGTTTAATCATCAGGGTTAAACTGAGTTTAAAGAAAGCACCTTAGGGTGCTTTTTTTGTATCCCGTCCCTGCATTTCTGAATACGCGCCGCATTTAAATTTTCTCTTTGCTGTAAACGCTTAAAAACGTTGCAGCGCCCGCTGTAAATCACGCCTTTTCTGTCTGACGACGCATCACTCCCGCCGCATAATCACCTGAAACATGGAGGTGAAGATGGGGATCCACGTTATCAGTATGTGCGCCATTCTGGCCATAATCCCGCTCTGTTGGTTACCCGTTTTGCCAGACTTGCATATTGTCTGGTTGCTGATTGCCGCAGGAATTGCGTTATCCGTACAGCAGAGAAAATGGCTCAGGTTTTCAGGCCTCGCATTGCTTTTTATGTGCTGGGGGATCCTGGCCGCTCAGGAAAGCGTGTGGCCGATGAACCATTTAACGAAAGCACCGCAGCAGGCCGAGGTGGTCATTACCGCAACGGACGGCGCAACGATGCATCAGGGAAGGATTATCAGCCTCAATGGAGAACGTGTGTGGGCTGCCATGGGCGTGTCACTCTACGGCAACTACCTGCCTCAAAATGTCTGCGTGGGTCAACGCTGGGCGATGACCCTGCGGCTCAGGGCGGTACACGGAGAACTCAACGATGGCGGCTATGATTCGCAGAAAAACGCCTTTGCCCGACACCAGACGCTGAGCGGACGGTTTACCCATGCGGAGATTATCGACGCACGCTGTAGCCTGCGTTCGCAATACCTGACATCACTACAGAATACGCTTTCAGCATATCAGTGGGGGCCCGTGATCCTGGGGCTGGGGATGGGGGAGCGGTTGTCGGTCTCGCGGGAGATAAAAAACCTGATGCGTGAGACCGGAACGATGCATCTGATGGCAATCTCGGGATTGCATATTGCGCTGGCCGCTTCTGCTGTCTGGCTACTGGCTCGGGGCATCCAATTTTTCCTGCCGGGCCGCTGGATTATCTGGCAAGTGCCCTTACTGGCAGGTCTGCTTTTTGCCGCGTTTTACGCATGGCTAACGGGATTGCAGCCGCCCGCGCTGCGTACGGTTATGGCGCTTGTGGTACTGGCTGCATTAAAAATGAGTGGTCGTCAGTGGTCGCCCTGGCAGGTATGGCTTACCTGCGTGGCGGCGATCCTGTTTTTCGATCCGCTGGCGGTACTGTCACAAAGCCTGGCGTTATCCGCGTTTGCGGTCGCCGCGCTTATTTTTTGGTATCAGTGGTTGCCTCTCCCGCACTGGCAACGTGGCCGGTGCCTGCGGCCGCTGGTTACGCTGTTGTATTTGCAGGTTGGAATGCTGCTGCTTCTGTTGCCGCTTCAGGTACTGATTTTCCATGGTTTCAGTCTCTCCTCGCTGGTGGCGAATCTGTTTGCTGTTCCTCTGGTAACGTTTATCTCAGTTCCACTGATCCTGCTCGGCATGTTTCTGCATCTGTTTCCGGTGGCGACGCTGGAAAGTATCGTCTGGCTGGCAGCCGATAAATCTCTGGCAGGACTTTTCTGGCTATTGATGCGTTTACCGAATGGCTGGCAGGACGTGGATGAACGCTGGCAATGCCTGACGTTACTGCCGTGGCTGCTGATCATTGGCTGGCGATTCAGGGCCTTCAGCGCAGTACCCGCAGTCTGTCTGGCAGGCAGCGTGGTGATGGCATTTCCCCTCTGGCACAGGATTAAAACTGACAGCTGGTCCCTGCATATGCTGGATGTAGGGCAAGGGTTGGCGATGGTCATTGAGCGTCACGGGAAGGCCATTCTGTATGACACCGGGCTGGCATGGCCCGGTGGGGACAGCGCGCAGCAGCTGATTATCCCCTGGCTACGCTGGCATCATCTGAGGCCGGAAGGGGTGATCCTGAGCCATGAACATCTCGACCACGCGGGGGGACTGGCATCGCTAAAAGCTGCCTGGCCTGCAATGTGGATCAGAAGCCCCTTAGCCTGGACCGGACATCTTCCATGCTTTCGTGGACAGCGATGGCAGTGGCATGGGTTAACGTTCTCCGTGCATTGGCCACCCGAAAACACCCCGGCGAAAGGTAACAACCGCTCCTGCGTGGTAAAAATCGATGACGGCGAACAGAGCGTTTTACTGACCGGAGATATTGAAGCGCAGGCAGAACTGGCAATGTTGAGCCACCGCTGGCGTCAACTTGCGGCTACACTGATTCAGGTGCCGCATCATGGGAGTAACACGTCATCTTCAACACCGCTGCTACAGCGCGTGGAGGGGCAGGTTTCGCTGGCCTCGATGGCCCGCTATAACGCGTGGCGTTTCCCTTCCATCAAAGTAGTCAGGCGCTATCGAACTGAGGGATATCTCTGGCTTGATACCCCGCAGTCCGGACAGATAACTGTGACGTTTTCGCACCAAAGTCGGCAAATTCGCCGCTTACGTGAACACTATTTACCGCGTTGGTATCATCAGTGGTTTGGCGCGCCCGTAGATAACGGGTAGAATATGCGGCTATTTCAACAAATGCTGGTTTTTTGAATGCATAACGACAAAGATCTCTCCACGTGGCAAACGTTCCGCCGGCTCTGGCCGATGATTGCACCTTTCAAAGCAGGCTTGATCGTGGCGGGCGTAGCGTTAATCCTCAACGCAGCCAGCGATACGTTTATGTTATCGCTTCTCAAACCGTTACTGGATGACGGTTTTGGTAAAACGGATCGTTCAGTGCTGCTATGGATGCCGCTGGTGGTTATTGGGCTGATGATCTTACGCGGAATCTCCAGCTATGTATCCAGCTACTGCATCTCCTGGGTATCCGGTAAAGTGGTGATGACCATGCGCCGTCGGTTATTCAGCCATATGATGGGGATGCCAGTCTCATTCTTTGACAAACAGTCAACCGGTACCCTGCTGTCGCGTATTACCTACGATTCAGAGCAGGTGGCGTCGTCCTCTTCCAGCGCACTGATTACCGTTGTGCGTGAAGGCGCATCCATCATCGGTCTTTTTGCGATGATGTTCTATTACAGCTGGCAACTGTCGCTGATCCTTATTGTGCTGGCGCCGATTGTCTCCATCGCGATCCGCGTGGTATCAAAGCGTTTTCGCAACATCAGTAAAAATATGCAGAATACGATGGGGCAGGTGACTACCAGCGCCGAGCAGATGCTGAAAGGCCATAAGGAAGTGTTGATCTTCGGCGGTCAGGAAGTCGAAACCAAACGCTTTGACAAGGTCAGCAACAGAATGCGCCTGCAAGGGATGAAAATGGTATCGGCCTCGTCGATTTCCGATCCGATCATTCAGCTGATTGCCTCTTTGGCCCTGGCCTTCGTCCTGTATGCAGCAAGCTTCCCGAGCGTCATGGAAACCCTGACTGCGGGTACCATTACCGTGGTGTTCTCATCCATGATTGCGCTGATGCGTCCGCTGAAATCGCTCACAAACGTCAACGCCCAGTTCCAGCGCGGGATGGCAGCCTGTCAGACGCTGTTCAGCATCCTCGATTCCGAACAGGAAAAAGATGAAGGTACACGCGTGATCGAGCGCGCTAAAGGTGACCTGGAATTCCGCAACGTGACCTTTACCTATCCAGGCCGTGAAGTGCCGGCGCTGCGTGATATCAGCCTGTCCATTCCGGCGGGTAAAACCGTTGCACTGGTCGGTCGTTCCGGTTCGGGCAAGTCGACTATTGCCAGCCTGATTACCCGTTTCTACGATATCGACCAGGGCGAAATCCTGCTTGATGGTCACGACCTGCGGGAATATACCCTACAGTCGTTGCGTAACCAGGTCGCGCTGGTTTCGCAGAACGTGCATCTGTTCAACGATACGGTGGCGAACAACATTGCGTATGCCCGTACCGAAGAGTACAGCCGTGAAGAGATCGAGAATGCGGCGCGTATGGCCTATGCGATGGACTTCATTAACAAAATGGATAACGGTCTGGATACGATCATTGGCGAAAACGGGGTGCTGCTCTCCGGTGGTCAGCGTCAACGTATCGCGATTGCCCGAGCGCTGCTGCGCAACAGCCCGATTCTGATCCTCGATGAAGCAACGTCCGCACTGGATACGGAATCTGAACGCGCTATCCAGTCGGCTCTGGATGAATTACAGAAAAACCGTACCTCGCTGGTTATCGCGCACCGTCTGTCGACCATCGAACAGGCTGACGAAATCGTGGTGGTGGAAGACGGCGTTATCGTTGAACGCGGCAGCCATGCGGACCTGCTGGAACAACGTGGTGTATACGCGCAGCTTCATAAAATGCAGTTCGGTCAATGATTGCACGCATCTGGTCGGGTGAATCCCCTCTGTGGGTGCTGCTTCTCCCGCTCTCCTGGCTGTATGGCCTGGTGAGCGGTGCTATTCGTCTGCTTTATCGCATCGGGATCAAGCGCGCCTGGCGCGCACCGGTACCGGTAGTGGTGGTCGGCAACCTGACGGCGGGGGGAAACGGCAAAACGCCGGTGGTGATCTGGCTGGTAGAACAGCTCCAGAAGCGCGGTATCCGCCCGGGAGTTGTCTCACGCGGTTACGGTGGTAAAGCGGCGCAGTATCCACTGGTGCTGAGCCTAGCTACGACAACCGCTGAAGCCGGTGATGAGCCGGTACTGATTTACCAACGTACTGGCGCGCCGGTTGCGGTATCGCCGGTGCGCAGTGATGCCGTAAAGGCACTGCTTGCAGAGCATGACGTACAAATCATAATTACCGATGATGGTTTGCAGCATTACGCGCTGGCGCGTGACAAAGAGATCGTGGTTATTGACGGCGTGCGGCGTTTTGGCAACGGCTGGTGGCTGCCAGCCGGTCCAATGCGTGAGCGTGCGTCGCGCCTGAAGAGCGTCGATGCCGTGATTGTAAACGGTGGTGAAGCCAGAGCGGGTGAGATCCCGATGCATCTTCGTCCCGGAAAGGCAGTGAATATGCTGACCGGCGAGCGTAAAGACGTCGCGTTACTGGATCATCTGATAGCGATGGCCGGGATTGGTCATCCGCCGCGTTTCTTCGCGACGCTGGAGCAGTGCGGCGCGCGGCTGGAGAAACGGGTACCGCTGGCCGATCACCAGGCGCTGGTTGCCGAAGAGATTGAGAGGCTGGCCGCACCGGGCCAGACGCTGATCATGACGGAAAAAGACGCGGTAAAATGCCGGGCCTTTGCGAAAGAAAACTGGTGGTATCTGCCGGTTGATGCTGAACTCAGCGGCGAACAGCCGGAACATTTGCTCAAGGAACTGCTCGCGTTAGTGCAGTAACTTCTACGCGGTTCCGGTGGCGCTTTGACTGACAGGAAAACGCATGTCTCTACCGCAACTCTCACTTGCAGCCGCACGAAACCTGCATCTTGCCGCCCAGGGGCTTCTGAAAAAGCCCCGCCGCCGCGCGCAGCCAGCGGATATCCTCTCTACCGTGCAACGCATGTCGTTGCTGCAAATCGACACCATTAACATCGTGGCGCGTAGCCCGTATCTGGTCCTGTTTAGCCGCCTGGGAAACTATCCCCCGCAGTGGCTGGATAATGCGCTAAGTCAGGGCGAACTGATGGAATACTGGGCGCATGAAGCCTGTTTTCTCCCGCGCAGCGATTTTGCACTGGTGCGTCACCGCATGCTCGCCCCGGACAAAATGGGCTGGAAATACCGCCAGGAGTGGATGGCGGAACACGCGGATGAAATAGAACAACTGATTGCCCATATTCAGGAAAACGGTCCGGTACGCTCTGCGGATTTTGAACACCCGCGAAAAGGCGCAAGCGGATGGTGGGAGTGGAAACCGCACAAACGCCATCTTGAAGGGCTGTTTACGTCGGGCAAAGTGATGGTGGTCGAGCGCCGCAACTTTCAGCGCGTTTATGACCTCACGCACCGCGTTATGCCTCACTGGGACGATACGCGTGACCTGCTGTCTCAGGACGCAGCCGAAGCCATCATGCTCGGGAACAGCGCCCGCAGCCTGGGCATATTCCGCCCACAGTGGCTGGCGGATTATTATCGCCTGCGTCAGCCGCAGCTAAAACCGCTGCTGGAAACGTGGCAGCGTGAACAGCGCGTGATGCCGGTCTCGGTTGAGTCGTTAGGTGAAATGTGGCTGCATGCGGATTTGTTCCCTCTGCTGGCACAGGCGCAAGAGGGCAAACTCCAGGCGACCCACAGTGCCGTGCTCTCGCCATTCGACCCCGTAGTCTGGGACAGAAAGCGGGCCGAACAGCTGTTTGATTTCAGCTACCGTCTGGAATGCTACACCCCGGCGCAAAAGCGTCAGTACGGTTATTTTGTTTTGCCGTTGCTTCATAAAGGGCAGCTTGTCGGGCGCATGGACGCTAAAATGCACCGTAAAACCGGCATGCTTGAAGTTATCGCGCTCTGGCTGGAAGAGGGCATAAAAGTCACGGCTGGCCTGGAAAAAGGGCTAACGTCTGCGCTCAGTGAATTTGCGCGCTGGCAGGGGGCGCATGAAATTGTACTCGGTCGCGTGCCTGCGGGGCTGTTTACGACCTGTCGAGGTGGCTGGGAAACAGGCACTCCCTGAAAAGGGAATGTGATAAGCTTTAGCGATTACCCATACGGAGGAACTATGGATCACCGTTTACTTGAAATTATTGCCTGCCCGGTGTGCAACGGCAAACTGTATTACAGCCAGGATAAACAAGAGCTGATTTGCAAACTGGACAGCCTGGCGTTCCCGCTGCGTGACGGTATTCCGGTCCTGCTGGAAAATGAAGCCCGTTCCCTGGTGGCAGAAGAGATCAAACCATGAGTTTTGTTGTCATTATCCCTGCGCGTTATGCTTCAACGCGCCTGCCAGGTAAACCGCTGGTGGATATCAACGGTAAACCGATGATTGTGCATGTCCTTGAACGGGCACGCGAATCGGGCGCCGGACGCGTCATCGTCGCCACCGATCACCCGGATGTCGCGCGAGCGGTTGAGGCCGCGGGTGGGGAAGTGTGCATGACCCGTGCCGACCACCAGTCAGGCACCGAGCGCCTGGCGGAAGTCGTCGAAAAATGCGGTTTCAGTGACGAGACGGTGATTGTGAACGTGCAGGGCGATGAGCCGATGATCCCGGCGGCTATTATCCGTCAGGTGGCCGACAACCTGGCCCAGCGTAAGGTTGGCATGGCGACCCTTGCGGTGCCGATTCACCACGCTGAAGAGGCGTTCAATCCGAATGCGGTGAAAGTGGTCATGGACGCAGAGGGCTACGCGCTCTATTTCTCCCGCGCCACCATTCCGTGGGATCGCGATCGTTTCGCGCAATCGAAAGAGACGATCGGCGAAACCTTCCTGCGCCACATCGGTATTTACGGCTACCGCGCCGGCTTTATTCGTCGCTATGTCGCCTGGGCACCAAGCCCGCTTGAGCATATCGAAATGCTCGAACAGCTTCGCGTGCTGTGGTACGGCGAGAAAATTCACGTTGCGGTTGCCCAGGAAGTCCCTGGCACCGGCGTGGATACGCCTGAAGATCTCGATCGCGTACGCGTCGAATTGCGTTAATTCGCTGCCATCCCCTCGTTCTGGGGGGATGTTCTCTTCCTTTTCTTTTTCATTATTGATCTCGACCGGGTGACATCCGGGGTTCGCGCGCTCATTATAAAAGCAGTAGTCTTAATGGGGGTAATCTCATATGGAACAGCTGCGTGCTGAACTCAGCCATCTCCTTGGCGAAAAGCTAAGCCGGGTGGAATGCGTGAATGAAAAGGCCGATACCGCACTCTGGTCGTTGTACGACAGTCAGGGAAACCCCATGCCGCTGATGGCCAGAAGTTTTACCTCGCCGGGCGTCGCCAGACAGCTGGCCTGGAAAATGTCGATGCTGGCGCGGGAAGGGACTGTCCGTATGCCGATGGTCTACGGCGTGATGACCCATGAGGAGCATCCCGGCCCGGATGTTCTGCTTATTGAACGTTTACGCGGGGTTTCTGTTGAAGCTCCGACGCGTACACCGGAGCGCTGGGAACAGCTGAAAGATCAGATTGTCGAGGCTCTGCTTGCCTGGCATCGGCAGGACAGCCGGGGTCTTGTTGGCGCGGTAGATAGCACCCAGGAAAACCTGTGGCCGCTATGGTATCGCCAGCGTGTCGAAGTGCTCTGGGGCACGCTGAACCAGTTCAACAACACCGGTTTAACGATGCAGGACAAACGTATTCTGTTCCGCACCCGGGAATGTCTGCCGACGCTGTTTGAGGGTTTTAACGACAACTGCGTGCTGGTTCACGGCAACTTCACGCTGCGCAGTATGCTTAAAGACTCGCGCAGCGATCAGCTTCTGGCAATGGTCGGGCCGGGGATCATGCTCTGGGCGCCGCGCGAGTACGAACTGTTCAGGCTGAGCGAGGGCGGGGCGGCGGAAGATTTGCTCTGGCACTATCTTCAGCGCGCCCCCGTTGCGGAGGCCTTTCTCTGGCGACGCTGGCTCTATCTTCTCTGGGATGAGGTGGCGCAACTGGTCAACACCGGGCGCTTTAATCGGGCCAGTTTCGATCTGGCCGCAAAATCACTTCTGCCCTGGCTTGCCTGACGAACCCTTAAGCCACTGCCACAGGCGGCCAAGCGTCTCGTAACCGACGCGGTCGCTGTGCATCAGCCATACCGGGGACGGGATTATCCGTTCCCACGGGTTGAGCGGGGCGTCAATGGCCAGCTGGTTTGCCGGAGCAGGAAGCGGATGCAGGCCCTGATTCTCAAAGAAAATCATTGCGCGCGGCAGGTGTGAAGCAGAGGTCACCAGCAGGAACGGCACATCACCGATGGCTTGTTTCACCGCAGCAGCTTCTTCTTCGGTATCTTTTGGGCTATCCAGCGTGATGATGGCGGAACGTGGTACGCCAAGCGATTCAGCCACTCTTGCCCCTGCTTCAGCGGTACTTACCGGGTTGGTTTTTGCCGCAGCGCCCGTGAAGATCATCTTCGATCCCGGATTGGCCAGCCACAGGCGGATCCCCTCGTTCAGACGCGGCAGACTGTTGTTGATCAGGTTCGAGCTGGGCGCCCAGTTCGGATCCCAGGTATACCCGCCGCCCAGCACCACGATATAGCCCACCTTCTGTTTTCCCTGCCATGTAGGGTAGGTGTTTTCAATCGGGCGTAACAAACCGTCAGCGACCGGTTGCAGGCTGAGTAACAGCAGCGCCAGCCAGCCCACGGTGACGAGGGATTTACCGCTTTTCTGAAAGCGGCTAAACCATATCAATGCCAGCCCCAGCGCGATGAGAAGCAACAGCAGGGGAAGGGGAAGCATCATGCCTCCGATATATTTTTTTAGGGTAAAAAGCATCCTTTTTGGTTCCTTTTTTAACCATACAGCAGGCGATTGCCCGTGATATTACACCAGAGTGGTTCATTCTCCGCGCGGGTGTGACAAAATAGCGGTTTTGCAGTGAGTGGAACCCTCCCAATGCGGGATCGCAATTTTGATGACATCGCGGAAAAGTTTTCGCGCAACATTTATGGCACCACCAAAGGTCAGCTTCGTCAGACGATCCTCTGGCAGGATCTGGATAAGCTGCTGGCTGAATTTGGTGACCGACCGTTGCGCGTACTGGATGCCGGCGGTGGGGAAGGGCAGACTGCAATTCTGATGGCGCAGCGGGGACATCACGTCACGCTTTGCGATCTTTCTGCCGAGATGGTTGCGCGCGCCGGGCGAGCGGCAGAAGAGAAAGGTGTGAGCGACAACATGCATTTTATACATTGCGCCGCTCAGGACATTCCGCAGCATTTGGAAACGCAGGTTGATCTGATATTGTTTCATGCTGTGCTCGAATGGGTCGCCGAACCACAAGCGATGTTAAAAACGCTGTGGTCGATGTTGCGCCCGGGCGGTGCGTTATCGCTGATGTTTTACAATGCCAACGGCCTGCTGATGCGAAACGTGCTGGTCGGCAATTTTGGCTATGTACAGCAGGGCATGTATAAAAAGAAACGACGCACGCTTTCACCGGATTTCCCCCGTGAACCGCAGCAGGTCTATGGCTGGCTGGAGGAGATCGGTTGGGAAATTACCGGCAAAACCGGCGTGAGGGTGTTTCATGATTATCTGCGTGATAAACAAAAACAGGATGACTGTTTAGACGCCTTAACAGAAATAGAGACGCGGTACTGCCGCCAGGAGCCTTATCTGAGCCTTGGCCGCTATATCCACGTCACCGCGCGCAAGCCGCAGATGCAAGGATAATCTATGAGTGAATTTTCCCAGACAGTCCCCGAACTGGTTGCCTGGGCCAGGAAAAACGATTTCTCCATCTCGCTGCCGGTAGACAGACTCTCATTCCTGCTGGCGGTTGCGACGCTAAACGGCGAACGCCTGGATGGCGAAATGAGTGAAGGCGAACTGGTGGATGCGTTCCGCCACGTCAGTGATGCGTTTGAGCAAACCAGCGAAACCATTAGCGTGCGTGCCAACAACGCAATCAATGATATGGTGCGTCAACGTCTGCTGAACCGCTTTACCAGCGAGCAGGCGGAAGGAAACGCCATCTATCGTCTTACGCCACTGGGCATTGGCATTACCGACTATTACATCCGCCAGCGCGAATTTTCCACGCTGCGTCTCTCCATGCAGCTCTCCATTGTTGCAGGCGAGCTGAAGCGTGCCGCCGACGCGGCTGATGAAAACGGTGACGAGTTCCACTGGCATCGCAACGTTTACGCGCCGCTAAAATACTCGGTCGCCGAGATTTTCGACAGTATCGATCTGACTCAACGTCTGATGGACGAACAGCAGCAGCAGGTCAAAGACGATATCGCTCAACTGCTGAATAAAGACTGGCGTGCGGCCATCTCCAGCTGTGAACTTTTGCTGTCAGAAACGTCCGGTACGCTACGTGAGTTGCAGGATACGCTGGAGGCGGCTGGGGATAAGCTACAGGCCAACCTGCTGCGCATCCAGGACGCGACGATGGCGCACGACGATCTGCATTTTATCGACCGTCTGGTGTTTGATTTGCAGAGTAAGCTTGACCGCATTATCAGCTGGGGCCAGCAGTCGATCGACCTGTGGATCGGTTACGACCGCCACGTGCATAAATTTATCCGTACCGCCATCGATATGGATAAGAACCGCGTCTTTGCTCAGCGTCTGCGCCAGTCGGTACAGACCTACTTTGATGCGCCGTGGGCGCTGACCTACGCCAACGCCGATCGTCTTCTGGATATGCGCGACGAAGAGATGGCGCTGCGTGATGAAGAGGTCACCGGTGAACTGCCGCCGGATCTGGAATACGAAGAATTTAACGAAATTCGCGAGCAGCTTGCGGCGATGATCGAAGAACAGCTCGCTGTCTATAAAGCCAGACAAGCACCGCTGGATCTTGGCCTCGTGGTACGCGACTATCTGGCGCAGTATCCGCGCGCGCGCCACTTCGATGTTGCCCGCATTGTTGTAGACCAGGCGGTGCGCCTGGGCATCGCACAAGCCGATTTCACCGGACTGCCGCCGAAGTGGCAGCCGATTAACGATTACGGAGCCAAGGTACAGGCGCATGTCATTGACAAATATTGAACAAGTGATGCCAGTTAAGCTGGCACAGGCGCTGGCGAATCCGTTGTTTCCGGCGCTGGACAGCCAGCTGCGTGCCGGTCGTCACATTGGCCTTGACGAGCTGGATAATCACGCCTTTTTGATGGACTTTCAGGAGTATCTGGAAGAGTTTTACGCTCGCTATAACGTTGAGCTGATCCGCGCGCCGGAAGGGTTTTTCTATCTGCGTCCGCGCTCTACTACGCTTATTCCGCGCTCGGTGCTTTCCGAACTGGATATGATGGTCGGCAAAATTCTCTGCTACCTCTACCTCAGCCCGGAACGTCTGGCGAATGAAGGGATCTTCACCCAGCAGGAGCTTTACGATGAGCTGCTGTCGCTGGCGGATGAAAGCAAGCTGCTCAAGCTGGTAAATAACCGCTCGACGGGGTCCGATCTGGACCGTCAGAAATTACAGGAAAAAGTTCGCTCTTCCCTGAACCGTCTGCGCCGTCTGGGAATGGTCTGGTTCATGGGTCACGACAGCAGCAAGTTCCGCATTACCGAATCGGTCTTCCGCTTTGGTGCCGACGTGCGTGCGGGTGACGATGCGCGTGAAGCACAGCTGCGCATGATCCGTGACGGTGAAGCGATGCCGGTGGAAAACCATTTGCAGCTCAATGACGAGCACGAAGAGAATCAGCCGGATAGCGGGGAGGAAGAGTAATGATTGAACGCGGTAAATTTCGCTCACTAACGCTGATTAACTGGAACGGCTTCTTTGCCCGAACCTTCGATCTGGATGAGCTGGTGACAACGCTCTCCGGCGGTAACGGGGCAGGTAAATCCACCACCATGGCGGCCTTCGTGACGGCGCTGATCCCTGACCTGACCCTGCTGCACTTCCGTAACACCACTGAAGCGGGTGCAACGAGCGGCTCCCGAGATAAAGGGCTGCACGGTAAGCTGAAAGCGGGCGTCTGTTATTCGGTGCTGGACGTGATCAACTCCCGTCATCAGCGCGTGGTTGTAGGCGTGCGCCTGCAGCAGGTTGCCGGCCGCGACCGTAAAGTAGATATCAAACCGTTTGCGATCCAGGGGCTGCCAACCTCCGTGCAGCCGACCGCGCTGCTGACGGAAACCCTGAATGAACGTCAGGCGCGCGTTCTGACGCTCCAGGAGCTGAAGGACAAGCTGGAAGCCATCGAAGGCGTGCAGTTTAAGCAGTTTAACTCCATTACCGACTACCACTCTCTGATGTTCGATCTCGGCGTGGTGGCCCGTCGTCTGCGCAGCGCGTCAGATCGTAGTAAATACTACCGTCTGATTGAAGCCTCCCTGTACGGCGGTATCTCAAGCGCCATTACCCGCTCCCTGCGCGACTACCTGCTGCCGGAAAACAGCGGCGTGCGTAAGGCCTTCCAGGATATGGAAGCCGCGCTGCGTGAAAACCGCATGACGCTGGAAGCGATTCGCGTTACGCAATCTGACCGCGATCTGTTTAAGCACCTGATCAGCGAAGCCACCAACTACGTGGCGGCAGACTATATGCGTCACGCCAACGAGCGCCGTATTCATCTCGATCAGGCGCTGGAATACCGCCGCGAGCTGTTTACCTCCCGCAAACAGCTGGTGGCCGAGCAGTATAAGCATGTCGAAATGGCGCGCGAACTGGGCGAGCACAACGGTGCCGAAGGGGATCTGGAAGCCGATTACCAGGCGGCCAGCGATCATCTGAACCTGGTGCAAACCGCGCTGCGTCAGCAGGAAAAAATCGAGCGCTATGAAGCCGATCTCGATGAGCTGCAAATTCGTCTTGAAGAGCAAAATGAAGTGGTGGCAGAAGCCGCCGATTTGCAGGAAGAGAACGAAGCCCGCGCGGAAGCCGCCGAGCTGGAAGTGGATGAGCTGAAAAGCCAGCTCGCAGACTACCAGCAGGCGCTGGACGTGCAGCAGACCCGCGCGATCCAATACAACCAGGCGCTGCAGGCGTTACAGCGTGCCAAAGAGCTGTGCCACCTGCCGGACCTGACCCCTGAAAGCGCTGACGAATGGCTGGATACCTTCCAGGCCAAAGAGCAGGAAGCCACTGAGAAACTGCTTTCTCTCGATCAGAAAATGAGCGTGGCGCAAACGGCACACAGCCAGTTTGAGCAGGCGTACCAGCTGGTGGTGGCGATTAACGGTCCGCTGGCGCGTAACGAAGCATGGGACGTTGCCCGTGAGCTACTGCGCGACGGCGTCAATCAGCGCCATCTGGCCGAACAGGTGCAGCCGCTGCGCATGCGCCTGAACGAGCTGGAACAGCGTCTGCGTGAACAGCAGGAAGCTGAGCGTCTGCTGGCGGAATTCTGCAAACGTCAGGGTAAAAATTACGATTTCGACGAGCTTGAGGCTCTGCATCAGGAGCTGGAAGCGCGTATTGCGGCCCTGTCCGATACCGTATCGAACGCCAGCGAACAGCGCATGACGCTGCGTCAGGAGCTGGAACAGCTTCAGTCCCGTTCGAAGACGCTCTTACAGCGTGCGCCGATCTGGCTGGCCGCACAAAGCAGCCTGAACCAGCTCAGCGAGCAGTGTGGTCAGGAGTTTGCCTCCAGCCAGGACGTCACCGAATACATGCAACAGCTGCTGGAGCGCGAACGCGAAGCGATTGTTGAGCGTGACGAAGTGGGCGCGCGCAAGCGTGACGTCGATGAAGAAATCGAGCGTTTAAGCCAGCCAGGCGGCTCAGAAGATCCGCGCCTGAATGCGTTATCCGAGCGTTTCGGCGGCGTGCTGCTGTCTGAAATTTACGACGACGTCGGCCTGGACGATGCGCCGTACTTCTCCGCGCTGTACGGTCCGTCCCGTAACGCGATTGTAGTGCCGGATCTGTCGCTGATTTCTGACCAGCTTGCAGGGCTGGAAGACTGCCCGGAAGATCTCTACCTCATCGAAGGGGATCCGCAGTCGTTTGATGACAGCGTATTCAGCGTCGACGAGCTGGAAAAAGCGGTGGTGGTGAAAATCGCCGATCGCCAGTGGCGCTATTCGCGCTTCCCGGAACTGCCGCTGTTTGGCCGCGCCGCGCGTGAAAACCGTATTGAAAGCCTGCACGCCGAGCGTGAAACGCTTTCAGAGCGTTTTGCGACCCTGTCGTTTGACGTGCAGAAAACCCAGCGTCTGCATCAGGCGTTCAGCCGCTTTATCGGCAGCCATCTGGGCGTTGCCTTTCAGCCCGATCCGGAAGCCGAAATTCGTAAGCTCAACACCCGCCGCGGTGAGCTGGAGCGTGCGCTTGCCAGCCATGAAAATGACAACCAGCAAAGCCGCGTGCAGTTTGAGCAGGCGAAAGAAGGCGTTGCGGCCCTTAACCGCATCCTGCCGCGCCTGAACCTGCTGGCGGACGATACGCTCGCCGACCGCGTGGATGAGATTCAGGAACGTCTGGACGAAGCGCAGGAAGCGGCGCGCTTTGTGCAGCAACACGGCAATCAGCTGGCAAAACTGGAGCCGATGGTTTCCGTTCTCCAGAGCGACCCGGAACAGTTTGAGCAGTTAAAAGAAGATTACGCCTGGTCACAGCAGGTGCAGCGCGAAGCGCGTCAGCAGGCGTTTGCCCTCACGGAAGTGGTGCAACGTCGCGCACACTTCGGCTACTCCGATTCAGCAGAAATGCTGAGCGGGAACAGCGATCTGAATGAAAAGCTGCGCCAGCGTCTTGAGCAGGCCGAAGCGGAACGAACGCGCGCCCGTGAAGCGATGCGTACTCACGCTGCACAGCTGAGCCAGTACAGCCAGGTCATGGCATCGCTGAAAAGCTCCTTCGACACCAAGAAAGAGCTGTTAAATGACCTGCATAAAGAGTTGCAGGACATTGGCGTGCGCGCCGACAGCGGCGCGGAAGAGCGGGCGCGTATTCGCCGTGATGAGCTGCATGCTCAGCTCAGCAACAACCGTGCGCGTCGTAATCAGCTCGAAAAAGCGCTGACCTTCTGTGAAGCGGAGATGGACAACCTGACGCGTCGTCTGCGCAAGCTGGAGCGCGACTATTTTGAGATGCGTGAACAGGTTGTGACCGCGAAGGCGGGCTGGTGCGCGGTGATGCGCATGGTGAAGGACAACAACGTGGAGCGTCGTCTGCACCGTCGCGAGCTGGCGTACCTGTCAGCCGATGAACTGCGCTCTATGTCGGATAAGGCGCTGGGTGCGCTGCGTCTGGCCGTGGCGGACAATGAACACCTGCGCGACGTGCTGCGCATGTCCGAAGATCCGAAGCGTCCTGAGCGCAAAATTCAGTTCTTCGTGGCGGTTTATCAGCACTTACGCGAGCGTATTCGTCAGGACATCATCCGTACCGACGATCCGGTTGAAGCGATCGAACAGATGGAGATCGAGCTGGGCCGTCTGACGGAGGAGCTGACCTCCCGCGAGCAGAAGCTGGCAATCAGCTCCCGCAGCGTGGCGAATATTATTCGTAAAACCATTCAGCGCGAGCAGAACCGTATCCGTCAGCTGAACCAGGGCCTGCAAAGCGTGTCGTTTGGCCAGGTCAACAGCGTGCGGCTGAACGTGAACGTGCGTGAGGCGCACTCCACGCTGCTTGACGTGTTGTCTGAACAGCATGAGCAGCATCAGGATCTGTTCAACAGTAACCGCCTGACCTTCTCCGAAGCGCTGGCGAAGCTGTATCAGCGTCTGAATCCGCAGATTGACATGGGCCAGCGTACGCCGCAAACCATCGGCGAGGAGTTGCTGGACTACCGCAACTATCTGGAAATGGAAGTTGAGGTTAACCGTGGCTCAGACGGCTGGCTGCGCGCGGAATCCGGTGCGCTCTCTACCGGTGAAGCCATCGGTACCGGTATGTCGATTCTGGTGATGGTGGTGCAGAGCTGGGAAGATGAAGCGCGTCGTCTGCGCGGCAAGGACATCTCTCCATGCCGTCTGCTGTTCCTCGATGAAGCCGCGCGTCTCGACGCCCGCTCCATCGCCACGCTGTTTGAGCTTTGCGAGCGACTCGATATGCAGCTCATCATCGCGGCGCCGGAAAACATCAGTCCGGAAAAAGGGACAACCTATAAGCTGGTGCGTAAAGTGTTCCAGAACAGTGAACATGTTCACGTCGTAGGTCTGCGTGGCTTTGCGCCGCAGCCTCCGGAGTCTTTACCGGGCACGGCTGACGCCTCTTAACCCCGGGTATGATAAAAGGCGGCGCTCAGGCGTCGCTTTTTTTATTCACTTAACTTGTGTTCAGGGCTGCGTTATCTTTAAACTTCTTTACATAAGGCAAGGCAGCAGCGTGTATGCCTTTCTATACTGAAGGAAAGCTCCATAATACTGGGCATGTCGTGAAAAACAGGGGGCAAGGGATGTTGCTTAAGAAAGATCGTGGTCGTCAGCTGTCTGCGCTGAGTTTGTGCCTGACAGTGATGTTTGCTCCACTGTTTACCGCTCAGGCCGATGAGCCTGAAATTGTACCGACTGACAGCTCCGCGACGATGGGCGCGCAGCCGACGTCGCTGTCACAACCGCTGGATCAGTCTCCGGCGACGGCCATCATGGCCGGCATTAAACCGCTGCCGGAAGGCATCGATACTGAATCATTACGCCAGCAGCTTATGACCGGGCTGCCCTCGGGCTATACTCCCGCTTATATTAACCAGCTCACGCTGCTTTACGCTGCGCGCGATATGAAACCGATGTGGGAAAATCGCGAGGCGGTACGTGCCTTCCAGCAGCAGCTGGCTGAAGTGGCGATTGCAGGTTTTCAGCCACAGTTCACGACCTGGGTTGAACTCCTGACCGACCCTGCCGTTATCGGACAGGCGCGTGACGTGGTGCTGTCTGATGCCATGATGGGCTACTTGCAGTTTGTGGCGGGGATTTCGGTGAACGGCAACCGCTGGTTATACAGCAGTAAACCGTACAAGCTGGCGACGCCCGCGCTGTCCGTCATTAATCAGTGGCAGCTGTCGCTGGACAACGGTGAACTGCCGCGCTTTATCGCAAGCCTTGCGCCCGCCCACCCGCAGTATGCCACGATGCATCAGTCGCTTCTTGAGCTGGTCGCGGATTCCCGCCCGTGGCCTCAGTTGCGTGGAACAGCAACGCTGCGTCCGGGACAATGGAGCAGCGATGTGCCTGCGATTCGCGAAATTATGAAACGGTCCGGCATGCTTGACAGCGGCCCTAAAATTGCGCTGCCCGGCGACGAGACGCAAAACGCAGTCGTCAGCCCGTCGGCGCCGGTAAAAGAGAAAACTGCCGTTGCGCTGAGCAATAAGCCCGCCGCTTACGATCGCGAGCTGGTCGCGGCAGTGAAGCAGTTCCAGGCCGCGCAGGGGCTGGGCGCCGACGGCGTGATTGGTCCATCGACTCGCGACTGGCTGAACGTCTCTCCGGCCCAGCGGGCAGGGGTGCTGGCGTTGAATATCCAGCGCTTGCGCTTGCTGCCGGGCACGTTATCCACCGGCATTATGGTCAACATTCCGGCGTACTCTCTGGTCTACTATCAGGACGGTAGCGAAGTGCTGGCGTCCCGCGTGATTGTGGGTCGACCTGACCGCAAAACGCCGATGATGAGCAGCGCGCTGAATAACGTGGTGGTTAACCCGCCGTGGAACGTGCCGCCGACGCTGGCGCGCAAAGATATCCTGCCTAAGGTCTGGAATGACCCGGGCTATCTGGAGCGACATAACTATACGGTGATGCGTGGCTGGAACAGCAAAGAAGCGATTGACCCCTGGATGGTCGACTGGTCAACGATTACGCCTTCGAACCTGCCGTTCCGTTTCCAGCAGGCACCGGGTGCGCATAACTCGCTCGGACGTTACAAATTCAATATGCCAAGTTCGGACGCAATCTATCTGCATGATACCCCGAACCATAATCTGTTCCAGAAAGACGCACGCGCGCTTAGTTCTGGCTGCGTTCGCGTGAATAAGGCCTCCGAACTGGCGAATATGCTGTTGCAGGATGCAGGCTGGAACGATACGCGGATATCAGATGCCCTGAAGCAGGGGGATACGCGTTACGTCAATATCCGCCACAATATTCCGGTCAATCTTTACTATCTGACGGCGTTTGTGGGCGCGGACGGACGTACCCAGTATCGTACAGATATTTACAATTATGATCTGACAGCGCGATCCGGCGCACAAATCTTGCCAAAAGCGGAACAATTAATCAGGTAAATGAAGTAGTTCGGTAAAAATGATTGTCGTAAGTTATGGTGAATATGAGACGATCTGGCTGAAAGCCGCGTATTCACTGGGATTGGGCGCCTTGACGTAGCAGGCTTTGCCAGTTATGGTGCCCTTCGTGCGCTAAGCATATTGACAATTTCTTTTACCTGTAGACCTGATTATCATGGACAAATTTGACGCTAATCGCCGCAAATTGCTGGCGTTAGGTGGCGTTGCGCTGGGCGCAGCAGCCATCCTTCCGACGCCAGCATTTGCCACCCTCTCGACACCTCGTCCGCGTATTTTAACGCTCAACAATCTGCATACTGGTGAGACGCTTAAAGCGGAATTTTTCGATGGCAGAGGCTATATTCAGGATGAATTAGCACGACTCAACCATTTTTTCCGTGATTTCCGCGCGAACAAAATCAAAGCCATCGACCCTGGATTATTCGATCAGCTTTACCGCTTGCAGGGACTGCTGGGGACCAAAAGGCCGGTGCAACTCATTTCTGGCTATCGCTCTCTGGATACCAACAATGAACTGCGCGCCCACAGCCGTGGGGTAGCGAAAAAAAGCTATCACACCAAAGGGCAGGCGATGGATTTCCATATTGAAGGCGTTTCGTTAGCCAATATTCGCAAAGCGGCGTTATCTATGCGCGCAGGTGGTGTAGGATACTACCCACGTAGCAACTTTGTGCATATTGATACCGGGCCGGTTCGGCACTGGTAATAACGAAACACAGGAGCAGTATGAACTATCGTATTATTCCGGTTACCGCATTCTCACAGAACTGTTCATTGATCTGGTGTGAACAAACTAAACTGGCCGCGCTTGTTGATCCCGGTGGCGACGCTGAGACAATCAAGCAGGAAGTCGCTGCCAGCGGTGTAACGCTGATGCAGATTTTACTGACCCATGGCCATCTTGACCATGTGGGTGCAGCGGCTGAACTGGCTGAACACTACGGTGTGCCGATTATCGGCCCGGAAAAAGAAGATGAGTTCTGGCTTCAGGGGCTGCCTGCCCAAAGCCGCATGTTTGGTCTGGATGACTGTCAGCCACTGACACCGGACCGCTGGCTGAACGAAGGCGATCGCGTTAACGTAGGGAATGTAACTTTACAGGTGTTGCATTGCCCCGGGCATACGCCTGGCCATATTGTCTTCTTTGATGACGCGTCGCGTCTGCTGATTTCCGGTGACGTGATTTTCAAAGGGGGCGTAGGACGCAGCGATTTCCCACGCGGCGATCATGGTCAGCTGATTCAGTCGATTAAGCAGAAGTTATTACCGTTAGGTGATGATGTGACGTTTATCCCTGGACACGGACCAATGTCAACGCTGGGCGATGAGCGGTTGCATAACCCGTTCCTTCAGGATGAAATGCCTGTCTGGTAAACCCTTTCAATAAAAAAGCCTGCGCGATGCAGGCTTTTTTTATGGGTGCAGGTTACAGCACCGCGACAATGGCTTCGCACAGTGGCGCCATGTTGTCAGGCGTCATACCTGCAACGTTCACGCGGCCAGAGGCAACGGCATAGACGCCAAACTCTTCACGCAGGCGCAGCACCTGCTCTTTGGTCAGACCGCTGAAGGAGAACATGCCGTTCTGCTTGATGATGAAGCTGAAGTCACGGTCGGCGCCTTTCTCAGCCAGCGTGTTCACAAACAGCAGACGCATGCGTTGAATGCGCTGACGCATATCGTTCAGCTCTTGTTCCCAGATTGCGCGCAGCGCATCGTTGCTCAGGATCGTCGCAACTACAGACGCACCGTGTGCCGGTGGGTTGGAGTAGTTAGCGCGGATCACGGACTTCATCTGGCTGAATGCGCGATCGACAGTTTGATCGTCAGCGGCCACCAGCGTACAGGCGCCGACACGCTCGTTATACAGACCAAAGTTCTTGGAATAGGAGCTTGCGACAATCAGCTCCTGATGGACGGCGGCGAATGCGCGCAGACCTTCAGCATCTTCTTCCAGACCACGGGCAAAGCCCTGGTAAGCGAAGTCGAACAGCGGCAGCCAGCCTTTTTCAACGGACAGCTTAGCCAGCTGTTCCCACTGTTCAAGCGTAGGATCGATACCAGTTGGGTTATGGCAGCAGCCATGGAACAGCACCACATCGCCCGCCTGGGCTTCGCTCAGGCTGGCCAGCAAACCATCGAAGTCCAGCGCGTGGTTTGCCGCGTCATAGTAGGCGTATTCACGGACTTCCAGACCCGCAGAATTAAACACGCTCTTGTGGTTCGGCCAGCTTGGATTGCTTACCCAGACACGCTTCACAGAGGTGTTTTTCGCCAGGAAATCTGCCGCCACGCGCAGTGCGCCGGTACCGCCTGGGGTCTGCGCCGTGCGGGCGCGTTTTTCGCTCACAATGGTGCTGCCTTTGCCGAACAGCAGCTCCTGGGTGCAGCGACCAAATTCAGGGATACCATCAATACCGAGGTAGTTTTTGGTGGTTTCGTTTTCCAGCAGATACTGCTCAGCTTTTTTGACGCTGGTCAGTACCGGAGTTTTGCCGGTTTCATCTTTATATACACCAATACCCAGGTTGATTTTGCCAGGGCGGTCGTCGGCACGAAACAGATCGGCCAGGCCCAGAATTGGGTCGGCAGGAGCGGCAGTAATGTTCTCAAACATGACGAAGTTCCATTGTGATTACAGAAGTGAAATCCGCTATCAGGTTAACGGTAGATTTACAAAATGCCAACCGTTTGCGACGAAAAGCGTGCGGCTTTTCAAAAGTCGCTATTATTTTCTGTCGGGAATAAAAAAACAGGGCCGAAGCCCTGTTCATTAAGCATATAGCAACGAGGTGTGCTGATTAGAACTGGTAAACCAGACCCAGAGCCACGATGTCATCGTTGTTGATGCCCAGCTTGTTGTCGTCTTTCAGCTGGTTGATCTGATAGTCAACATAGGTAGACATGTTTTTGTTGAAGTAGTAGGTCGCACCGATATCAACGTAGTTGATGTAGTCTTCGTCACCGATACCTTCTACGTCTTTCGCTTTAGATTTGTAGTAAGCGATGGATGGACGCAGGCCGAAATCGAACTGGTACTGAGCGACAACAGAGAAGTCCTGAGACTTGTTAGCGAAACCACGGCTGCCCAGGCGCGCTGCGTTACGCATTTCGCCATAAATGGCTGCCAGGTAGATGTTGTTCGCGTCGTATTTCAGGCCGGTTGCCCACTGTTCAGCCTTGTCGCCTTCACCCCATTCCAGAGTCTGCTGGTTGTTGGTACGGTCAGCGGCGCCATAAGCACCGACAATGCCGAAGCCTTCGTAGTCATAGCTCAGAGAGGTCGCCCAGCCGTCGCCGTTGGAACGTACCGCGTCATCACGTTCATTTTTGCCCAGGTACTGAACACCAAAGTTCAGACCGTCAACCAGGCCGAAGAAGTTGCTGTTACGGTAAGTCGCCAGACCACCCGTACGGCCTGCGAAGAAGTTATCGCTCGCGCCGGTGTCGCCGCCGAACTCAGGCAGCATATCGGTGATGCCGATTGCGTCATAGACCAGACCGTAGTTACGACCGTAGTCGAAGGAGCCTGCGTCACCAAATTTCAGACCTGCGAATGCCAGACGGGTTTTGTTGCCGTTCTGCGCATCGCCGCCTTCAGAGTTGTTACCCTGGAAATTGTATTCCCACTGACCGTAGCCAGTCAGCTGATCGTTGATCTGAGTTTCACCTTTGAAGCCCAGACGCGCGTAAGTGTTGTCGCCATCGTTGCCCGCGTAATCAGAGAAGTAATGCAGGCCAACTGCTTTCCCGTAAAGATCTAATTTGTTGCCGTCTTTGTTATAGATTTCAGCAGCGTTTGCTGCACCGGCTACCAGCAGGGCAGGGACTACCACTGCCAGGATATTGCGCTTCATCATTATTTATTACCCTCATTGGTTTTTTTATGACACTCGCCACTGCCGTCAATAAATTCTGTCAATAAATATTTCCGGAACTATTGATGAGAGTTAGGTGTCTTTATGTGTCTGACAGGCATCTTTCCATTCATAGAACCGTTTCGCTACACTGAAAGTGCTACAATCTTCAAGATTCAGTTACCAAAAGAAAATATGTGTAACTAAATATGTATTTTTGGGAACTTTGTGAAGCACCTCAAATTTCAGCGCGTTCTGGTGAATTAAACCTCCGCTTTATTCTTATATATATGATTTCCTTATATTTAATTTAGCTAAAGGTCTTTCGTATAAACAGAAGTTAAACGGCTCATTTTTTCTTATAATCGACAAAAGCCATCCAGATGGCTGTGAAAGTGGTTGTTTTTTGTGCTATTGCGTAAGGATTGTATTAAGCGCAATAAGAATAGGGTTATTTTTTTGTCTAAGGATATTTCGTGGAAACAAAACGTAACAGGTAGAGGGAATTGCGGGGTTGTGGTTTATAGACGCTTACTTTTGACTGACGAAAACTGACATTGCAGGATAAAATAATGGCCAGCATTTGCTGGCCATTAATGATTTGGTCGGTTAGAAACTTGCGTTACGCGGTGTACGTGGGAACGGAATCACATCACGTACGTTCTGAACACCTGTTACGTAAGCAATCAGACGTTCGAAGCCCAGGCCAAAGCCAGAGTGCGGAACGGTGCCGTAACGACGGAGATCGCGATACCAGCTGTAGTCCGCCGGGTTCAGGCCCATCTCCTGCATACGCGCGTCCAGTACATCCAGGCGCTCTTCACGCTGGGAGCCACCGATGATCTCACCGATGCCCGGCGCCAGAACATCCATCGCGGCAACGGTTTTACCATCTTCGTTAAGGCGCATATAGAACGCCTTAATGTCTTTCGGATAGTTTTTCACCACAACCGGTGCTTTGAAGTGCTTCTCTGCCAGATAACGTTCATGCTCGGAGGAGAGATCCACGCCCCAGTAAACCGGGTTTTCGAATTTCTCGCCGCATTTTTCCAGGATAGCGACCGCGTCGGTGTAATCCACCTGCGCGAAGTCTGCGGAGACGAAGCGCTCAAGACGGGCGATGGCGTCGTTATCGACACGCTCAGCGAAGAATTTCATGTCGTCTGCGCGCTCTTCGAGAACCGCTTTGAACACGTATTTCAGCATCGCTTCTGCCAGGCCTGCCACGTCATTCAGATCGGCAAAGGCGACTTCCGGCTCCAGCATCCAGAATTCCGCCAGGTGACGGCTGGTGTTAGAGTTTTCCGCACGGAAGGTTGGGCCGAAGGTGTAGATCTTAGACAGCGCACAGGCGTAGGTTTCGCCGTTGAGCTGGCCGGAAACCGTCAGGAAGGCTTCTTTACCAAAGAAGTCTTTGTCGTAATCGACTTTTCCTTCCGGCGTACGTGGCAGGTTTTCCATATCCAGCGTTGAAACGCGGAACATTTCACCTGCGCCTTCGGTATCGGATGCCGTGATCAGCGGAGTAGACACCCAGAAGTAACCCTGCTCGTCAAAGAAGCGATGCAGCGCCTGCGCCAGCGTATGACGCACGCGCGCCACTGCACCAATCAGGTTGGTGCGCGGACGCAGGTGCGCAACTTCACGCAGATATTCGATGCTGTGACGCTTTGCAGCCATCGGATAGGTGTCTGGATCTTCAACCCAGCCGGTCACTTCCACCGAGGTCGCCTGAATTTCGTAGCTCTGACCCTGGCCCGGAGAGGCCACCACAACACCGGTGACGATCACGGAACAGCCGGTTGTCAGGTGGAGAACGTCATCATTGTAATTGGGCAGAGAATTATTAATGACGGCCTGTACAGGATCAAAGCAGGAACCGTCATAGACGGCGAGGAAGGAGATGCCAGCTTTAGAATCTCGGCGAGTACGCACCCATCCGCGCACGGTGACCTCCTGGTCAACGGCGACACGGCCCTGGAGTACGTCGGCTACAGGCACAACGCTCATAATATTCTCTCTGTTAATAGTCGGAAAAAATAAACACTTGTCCGCCCTTATAGGGGGGATATCTATGTTACCTGCCATCCGCTATCAGACAAGTAAATTTCACCGTCTTAAGAGAAGAAATAAGAAATTAATAAGAGAAGGGGAAGCATGAAGGCTCCCCCGAAGCCGTTAACTGGCTTTTTTAACCTGAGGCAGATCGAAGGCTTTACGTAATGCGCGGACAAACGCTTTGTCATGGCAGATGGTTTTGCCAGGGCTGTCGGAGAGCTTCGCGACCGGCTTACCGTTACATTCCACTAGCTTTATGACGATGTTCAGCGGTTTCACCTGGGGGATATCACAGGTTAAGCGCGTACCAATCCCGAAACTCAGGTTCACCCGCGATGAGAAGTGGCGATAAAGGTCGACGGCTTTCGCCAGGTCAAGGTTATCGGAGAAGACCAGCACCTTACTCATGGGATCGATACCCAGTTTTTCGTAATGGGCGATGGCTTTCTCACCCCACTCAACCGGGTCCCCGGAATCATGGCGCAAACCCTGGTAGCGTTCGGCAAACTCAGAGCCAAAGTCGCGCAGGAACGCGTCCATGGTAATGCAGTCGGTAAGGGCAATACCCAGCCGATCCGGGTATTCCTCAAGCCACGCGGCGAGGGCGGCGCGCTGGCTGTTGGCAAGGTCAGGGCTGATCTGCTGGTGCGCCTGGAACCATTCGTGCGCCTGGGTACCCATCGGCGTTAAATCAAGGCGACGCGCCAGATCGTAGTTACTGGTGCCAACGAACCACGGCTCCTGTTGCAGACGTCTGACAATGGCTTCCTGAACCTCGCGAGAGAAGCGGCGGCGCGTGCCAAAGTCCATCAGACGGAAGCGGGACATATCCAGCCCTTCTGTCAGTCTGGAAAACTCAACGAGTTTATTCTCCAGAGCGGCAACCGCCTGCGTTACACCAGTTTCAGGGGAGCGATAACGGTGGGCCAGCTCGCTGATCACGGCCAGAAGCGGCACTTCCCACATGATCACTTCGCGCCACGGGCCGGTCAGACGAATGTCCAGCTTGCCGTTATCATTGGTGACGGTGACCTGTTCCGGCTTATAGCGGAACTCACGCAGCCAGTTCAGATAGTCCGCTTTAAAGAAAGGCAGGCCTGAAAGCCACTGATATTCGTCATCGGTGAGCGCCAGATGCTGCATGGCATCGACCTGTTCACGAATGGAATCTGCGTAGATACCCAGCAAGTCGTCACCCCGGCAGCGAAATTCCGCCGCAACATGAACATCATGATAGTGGTGAAACACGGCTTGCTGCATATGCAGCTTGTACGCGTCGGTATCCAGCAACGTATGCAGAACCGGAGAAGCGAATTGAGTCATAGGTGCGCTGTAGCATCCTCTCACGGGAGCGTTTAGTACAATAAACAACTCCGGAGTATACCCTGTTTAGTGATTTATTGAACCCCGATCACAACATAAGCACACTTTATGGTCGAGCGCATTTCGTGCCCCGTGTTATAAAAATGTAGCAAAAACGGCGTTGTGCCTGAAAAGATGAACATTCTGCATAGCGCGTTTTACACAACCGGAATATATTGAATCGTTACTCGACAAACGATGCATAAGGTTTTCTATGACACAACAGCCACAAGCTAAATACCGCCACGACTACCGTGCGCCGGATTACCTGATAAGCGATATCGATCTGACCTTCGACCTGGATGCCACAAAAACCGTCGTGACGGCGGTAAGCCAGGTGACGCGCCAGAGCGCGACAGCCGTGCCGCTGCGTCTGGATGGTGAAGACCTGACGCTGGTTTCCCTGCATATTAATGATGAAGCCTGGTCAGACTATAAAGAAGAAGGCAACCAGCTGGTCATCGACAACCTGCCGGAACGCTTTACCCTGCGCATCGTGAATGAAATCAGCCCTGCCGCCAATACCGCGCTGGAAGGGCTTTACCAGTCAGGCGTAGCCCTGTGCACCCAATGTGAAGCCGAAGGGTTCCGCCACATTACCTGGTATCTGGATCGCCCGGACGTCCTGGCGCGCTTTACCACCAAAATTATTGCCGACAAAACGCTGTACCCGTACCTGCTTTCCAACGGCAACCGGATTGGTGAAGGGGAACTGGAGAATGGCCGTCACTGGGTACAGTGGCAGGATCCGTTCCCTAAACCCTGCTACCTGTTTGCGCTGGTGGCGGGCGATTTCGATGTTCTGCGCGACACCTTTAAAACGCGCTCTGGCCGTGAAGTCGCGCTGGAGCTGTTCGTGGACCGTGGCAACCTTGACCGCGCCCCGTGGGCAATGACCTCCCTCATCAACTCCATGAAGTGGGATGAAACGCGCTTTGGCCTCGAATATGACCTCGACATCTATATGATCGTTGCTGTCGATTTCTTCAATATGGGCGCGATGGAGAATAAAGGTCTTAACATCTTCAACTCCAAATACGTGCTGGCGCGTACCGATACCGCAACGGATAAAGATTACCTCGATATCGAACGCGTTATCGGCCACGAATATTTCCATAACTGGACCGGGAACCGCGTCACCTGCCGCGACTGGTTCCAGCTGAGCCTGAAAGAGGGCTTAACCGTCTTCCGCGATCAGGAGTTCAGCTCCGATCTGGGATCGCGGGCGGTAAACCGCATCAACAACGTGCGCACCATGCGTGGTCTGCAATTTGCAGAAGATGCCAGCCCAATGGCCCATCCGATCCGCCCGGATAAAGTCATTGAGATGAATAACTTCTACACCCTGACGGTGTACGAAAAAGGCGCTGAAATTATCCGCATGATCCACACCCTGCTGGGCGAAGCGAATTTCCAGAAAGGGATGCAGCTTTACTTCGAGCGTCATGACGGCAGTGCGGCCACCTGCGACGATTTCGTCCAGGCGATGGAAGACGCCTCTAACGTGGATCTGTCTCATTTCCGCCGCTGGTACAGCCAGGCCGGTACGCCGATTGTGACGGTCAAAGACGACTACAACCCGGAAACTGAGCAGTACACGCTGACCATCAGCCAGCGCACACCGCCAACGGCGGAGCAGGAAGAGAAACATCCGCTGCACATTCCGTTCAGCGTTGAGCTGTACGACAACGAAGGCAACGTGATCCCGTTACAGAAGGGCGGTCACCCGGTGCATAACGTGCTGAACGTGACCCAGGCAGAGCAGACCTTTATCTTCGATAACGTCTATTTCCAGCCTGTTCCTGCCCTGCTGTGCGAGTTCTCCGCGCCGGTGAAACTCGAATACAAGTGGAGCGATCAGCAGCTGACGTTCCTGATGCGTCACGCGCGCAACGATTTCTCGCGCTGGGATGCGGCACAAAGCCTGCTGGCAACGTACATCAAGCTGAACGTGAACCGTTACCAGCAGGGCCAGCCGCTGACGCTGCCGGTTCATGTGGCAGACGCCTTCCGTGCCATCCTGCTGGATGAGAATATTGACCCGGCGCTGGCGGCTGAAATTTTGACGCTGCCGTCTGCGACTGAAATCGCCGAGCTGTTTGACATCATTGACCCCATTGCGATCGTCGCCGTGCGTGAAGCGCTGACCCGCACGCTGGCGACCGAACTGGCAGATGAATTCCTCGCAATTTACAACGCCAACAAGCTGGACGCGTATCGGGTGGAACATGCGGATATCGGTAAACGTTCCCTGCGCAATACCTGCCTGCGCTATCTGGCATTTGGTGAGGCAGAGCTGGCGAACACGCTGGTCAGCAAGCAGTACCATGAGGCCGATAACATGACGGATGCGCTGGCCGCACTGGCTGCAAGCGTTGCCGCCGAGCTGCCGTGCCGCGATGCGCTTATGCAGGAGTACGACGACAGGTGGCATCAGGATGGTCTGGTGATGGACAAGTGGTTCATTCTTCAGGCCACCAGCCCGGCAGTCGATGTACTCAGCAAGGTCCGCAGCCTGCTGAAGCACCGTTCGTTCACCATGAGCAACCCGAACCGCGTCCGCTCCCTGATTGGCGCGTTTGCCAGCAGTAACCCGGCCGCGTTCCATGCTGAAGACGGCAGCGGTTATCAGTTCATGGTTGAAATGCTGACCGAGCTGAACAGCCGTAACCCGCAGGTGGCGTCTCGTCTGATTGAGCCGCTGATCCGCCTGAAACGCTACGATGCGCAGCGTCAGGCGAAAATGCGTGCCGCACTTGAGCAGCTGAAAGGGCTGGAAAATTTGTCTGGCGATCTGTACGAGAAGATTACAAAGGCGCTGGCCTGATGTAAAAAAGCCCGGTGGCGCTTCGCTTACCGGGCCTACGATTTGCCCTTGCGCCGTGCTCCCTGTTGAAGAGGGCCGGGGTGAGGGCATCAGGCATTAGCCTTTATCCGCTGAATCTCCGCTTCTCCACGTTTCATCACTCTATCCAGCACTTCCGCCTCCAGCTCCGCCAGTCTGGCCGATCCCACCCGGCGAGGACGTGGAATATCCACCGTCAGATCCAGACCAATTTTACCCTCTTCTATTAACAGCACCCTGTCTGCCATTGCCACAGCTTCGCTTACGTCATGCGTCACCAGCAGCACCGTAAAGCCGTGCGTCTGCCAGAGGGTTTCAATCAGATCCTGCATCTCGATCCGCGTCAGGGCATCAAGCGCGCCGAGCGGTTCATCAAGCAGCAGCAGGCCGGGACGATGAATCAGCGCGCGTGCCAGGGCCACGCGCTGCTTTTGTCCACCCGACAGGGCCGCAGGCCACTCTCCCGCACGATTCTCCAGCCCGACGGCGGCGAGTGCCTGCCGGGCGTGCTCCCGCCAGCTGCCCTTCAGGCCCAGCCCGACGTTATCCATCACCGTTTTCCACGGCAGCAGACGCGCGTCCTGAAACATCATGCGCGTATCATCCTGAATCGTGGACAGCGGCGTGGTGCCTGCCAGAATGTCACCACTGTTTGGCGCCTCCAGCCCGGCTAAAAGACGCAGCAGGGTACTCTTGCCGCCACCGCTGCGGCCAACAACGGCCACAAACTGTCCGGCAGGAATATGCAGATCCAGTGCATTCAGAATGGTGTTGTCGCCGTAGCGTTTGGTCACGCCGTTCAGCAGTAACGGTGTTCCCTGGTTCAGTCGTGCAGTATTCATGCTTTCGCCTCCTGAGCGGTGTAGGCCGGGTTCCAGCGCAGCCAGCTACGTTCCAGCCACTGGGCGCTGACGTCCGCAAGTTTGCCAAGCAGGGCATAAAGGATAATGGCAACCACCACCACGTCCGTTTGCAGGAACTCGCGGGCGTTCATCGCCAGATAACCAATGCCGGAGTTAGCCGAAATGGTTTCCGCCACAATCAGGGTTAGCCACATCAGGCCGAGCGCAAAACGCACGCCAACCATAATGGAGGGCAGGGCGCCCGGCAGGATCACATGGGTAAACAGGGCAAAACCTGACAGGCCATAGCTGCGGGCCATCTCAACCAGACCGCGATCGATATTGCGGATCCCATGCCAGGTATTGATATAAATCGGGAATAATGTTCCCAGCGCCACGAGGAAAATTTTGGCGCTCTCATCAATGCCAAACCACAGGATAACCAGCGGAATAAGCGCCAGATGCGGCACGTTACGCAGCATTTGAACGGAGGTATCCAGCAGCCGCTCACCCCAGCGGGACAGGCCGCTGATCAGCCCCAGCGTCAGGCCGATGCTCCCGCCAATCGAAAAGCCGATTACCGCGCGCCAGGAGCTGATGGCAAGATGTTGCCACAGCTCACCGCTGGCGCTTAGCGACCAGAACGCTTCCACAACGCCCTCCGGAGAGGGCAAAATACGGCTCGACAGCCAGCCAGTTGAAGACGCCAGTTGCCAGACGAGGACAATGCCGACGGGCAGAAACCACGGTGCGGCGCGCAGCAGCCATTTTTGTGCGGTTGAAGACATGGTGGCTCCTTAACTTTGCGCGACTTTTCTCGGGATAAACGCATTCGCCACGGCTTCGCCCTGCAACTGAAGCTGACGTGGCTGCGGAATTTCCGGGATAGCGACATCCAGGTGCGGGAAGAGCAGTTCACCCACCTTGTAGGCCTCCTCCAGATGCGGGTAGCCAGACAGGATAAAGCTGTCGATCCCCAGCGCCGCGTATTCATTAATGCGTGCCGCTACGGTTGGACCATCGCCGACCAGCGCCGTACCGGCGCCGCCGCGCACCAGACCCACCCCGGCCCACAGGTTCGGGCTGATCTCAAGATTTTCACGCTTGCCGTTGTGCAGGGAGGCCATTCGGTGTTGGCCCACGGAGTCGGTTTTGGCAAACGCCGCCTGTGCTTTGGCGATAGTGTCGTCGTCCAGATGAGCGATCAGACGGTCGGCAGCTTGCCAGGCCTCGTCGTTGGTTTCGCGTACGATCACGTGCAGGCGAATGCCGAAGCGCACCGTACGGCCATGTTCTGCGGCTTTGGCGCGTACCTGAGCAATTTTCTCTTTAACCAGCTCCGGTGGCTCGCCCCAGGTCAGATAGAGATCGACCTGCTCAGCCGCCAGCTCCTGCGCCACGTCCGACGATCCGCCGAAATAAAGGGGAGGGCGCGGCTGTTGTACCGGCGGGAAGTAGAGTTGCGCATCGCGAACGTGGATATGTTTTCCTTCGAAGGTGACGGTTTCCCCTTCCAGCAGACGTCGCCAGACGCGGGTGAACTCTGCGGAGGCTTCATAGCGCTCGGTATGATCGAGAAAAACACCATCGCCCGCCAGCTCCTGCGGATCGCTGCCCGTCACCAGATTGAACAGCGCGCGGCCGTTGGAGAGCCTGTCCAGCGTTGCCGCCTGGCGTGCCGCGACGGTGGGCGACACCACGCTTGGGCGCAAGGCTACCAGGAATTTCAGGCGCTTGGTGACGGGGATCATCGACGCGGCAACCAGCCACGCATCCTCACATGAACGGCCCGTCGGGATCAGCACCCCGGTAAAACCGATGCGGTCTGCCGCCTGGGCGATCTGCTGTAGATAGCCGTGATCGACCGGGCGGGCGCCTTCTTCTGTGCCAAGATAGTGTCCATCACCGTGGGTGGGTAAAAACCAGAAAAGATTCAGACTCATGATTTTTTTCCTTCAATGCCAGCGGGTTGCCAGATGCGTTCGCGAATATTCACCTGCTTTGGAACCAGGCGGTTTTGATAAAAAAGGTCTGCCGTTTGCTGCTGGAGAGCGGCAACGTGGGCGTCAACCGGTGCTATGGTGGTGGGAGGACGGTGGTCAAGATAAGTGGCGATCACCGGTTCAGGCAGGCCCATGGTTTTTGCCAGCAGCGTGATGCTCTGCTGACGCTGGCTTTGGGTCAGCGCATCGGCCTGAGAGAAGGTATCCAGCACCTGCTGAATAAATGCGCCATTTTTTTCAGCGTAAGGACGTGCCGCCAGGTAGAACGAACCGGTTTGTTTCAGGGTGGTGCCGTCTTTCAGCACCCGCATACCGCCCTGCAACAGTGCGGCGGAGTAGTACGGATCCCAGATAGCCCAGGCATCAACATTTTTTTGCTGAAACGCCGCGCGCGCATCGGCAGGCGTCAGGTAAACGGGCTGGATATCGGTGAATTTAAGGCCGGCCTCCTGCAACGCGCGCAGCAGCAGGTTGTGCGAGCTGGAACCTTTCTGGAAAGCAACCTTATGACCTTTGAGATCGGCGACGCTTTTGATCTCGCTGTTTTCCGGCACCAAAATAACCTCTGCCTTCGGCTTGGCGGGTTCAACGCCAACGTAAACCAGATCCGCCCCGGCCGCCTGGGCAAAGATCGGCGGGATATCGCCGGTGCTGCCTAAATCAATACTCCCGACGTTCAGCGCCTCCAGCATCTGCGGTCCGGCAGGGAACTCGACCCATGAGAATTTGGTCTGCGGGAAACGTTTCTCCAGCAGCGCATGGCTTTTCGCCAGCACCATGCTGACGCTGCCTTTCTGATAACCGATACGCAGGCTCTCCGGCGTTTTCTCCGCCGCCTGAGCCAGCGATGCCACTGCCAGCAGACCTGCCAGCCCGATACGGGTAACTGTTTTAAACATGCGCCACTCCTTGTGATTGATGAAATGCCGCCGCGTGGCGATCCCGACGATTAAGGGCGTGCCAGAAGGTTTCAAGCGCGCTGTCGAGGCGGGTTTGCAGATTCGGCGTGAAATGCGGTTTATGCTGGTAGTCGATTACCTGTGAGTCGTCAGCGAAGACGCCATGCAGGATCTCCTGCGCTTTCAGCGCGTTCAGAACTGGCTTGAGGGCATAATCCACCGCCAGTAAATGGGCTACCGTACCGCCTGTGGCCAGCGGCAGGACGACCTTACCGTCCAGCGCGCGTTCGGGCAGCAGATCGAGCAGCGTTTTCAGTGCACCGGAAAAAGAGGCTTTATAAATTGGTGTCGCGACGACCAACCCGTCAGCACGCTTAAGTTGTTCGATCAGGGTTTTCAGCGCCGGGCTGTCGAAACGGGCGTAGAGCAGATCTTCAGGCGCGAAATTGTGCAAATTCCAGTGACACACTTCGACATCCAGAGCATTAAGCTTTTCGCGAGCGTATTCCAGCAGTGCGCTGGATCGAGAGGGGAAGCGGGGGCTTCCGGCCAGGGTAATGACGCGCATGGTTGCTCCTTATAACTAATTGTTTGCTTTTATCTAACATTCATAACAATTTTCAGGAGTGTGACATTGCGTGGTTATTCCACTAAATGATTTATCCTCAGGATGAATGCAGAAAAAAGCATAAGAAGCGAACCGATAAGTAAACGATTGCGTTTTACATGGCTTTTTTTGCCACAGGTCAATTCCCTTTCCGGGCGGGATCGCACATAATCCCCTCCCGGTTTGCACACCGGGAATCCAGGAGAGTTCATGTACTACCCCTTCGTTCGTAAAGCCCTTTTCCAGCTCGATCCTGAGCGCGCTCATGAATTTACATTTCAGCAGTTACGTCGTATTACAGGAACGCCTCTGGCCGCGCTGGTGCGTCAAAACGTGCCGGAAAAACCTGTCCAATGCATGGGCCTGACGTTCAAAAATCCACTGGGCCTTGCAGCCGGTCTGGACAAAAATGGCGAATGCATTGATGCACTCGGTGCGATGGGCTTTGGCTCGATCGAAATCGGGACGGTGACGCCGCGTCCGCAGCCGGGAAATGACAAGCCACGTCTGTTCCGCCTGGTTGAAGCCGAGGGGCTGATCAACCGCATGGGCTTTAATAACCTTGGCGTCGATCATCTGGTTGAGAACGTTAAGAAAGCCCATTTTGATGGTGTGCTGGGTATTAATATTGGCAAAAATAAAGACACGCCAGTCGAGCAGGGTAAAGATGACTATCTGATTTGTATGGAAAAAGTCTATGCTTATGCCGGTTATATCGCGGTGAATATATCCTCGCCTAACACCCCAGGGCTGCGTTCATTACAATATGGCGAAGCGCTTGACGATCTTCTTAGCGCCATTAAAAATAAACAAACGGCACTACAGGCGATCCACCATAAATATGTTCCGGTCGCGGTTAAGATCGCCCCGGATCTTTCGGCAGAGGAATTGATCCAGGTTGCCGACAGTTTAGTTCGCCATAATATTGATGGTGTGATTGCGACCAATACAACGCTCGATCGCTCCCTCGTCCAGGGAATGAAAAACTGTGACGAAGCGGGTGGATTAAGTGGCCGTCCGGTACAATTAAAAAGCACCGAAATTATTCGCGCACTCTCTGCGGAATTAAAAGGCCAGCTGCCGATTATTGGCGTGGGTGGCATTGACTCCGTCATCGCTGCACGTGAGAAGATGGCGGCAGGGGCTTCACTGGTGCAAATTTATTCCGGCTTTATTTTTAAAGGGCCGCCATTGATTAAAGAAATTGTCACGCATATCTAATCTTTTCTCTTAATCAGACAACCAGGGCTTTATTTCCAGCCCTGGTTGTTTTATATTCCGTCATTGTTGCTTATTTAGACATTATAGTCTTTTATTACTAGTGTTATAAGCGAAGCGGCAAACAGGACATTTTTAGTACAGGACGTTTTGGGGACGGGAGAGAAACATGCGAATTAAACCTGACGATAACTGGCGCTGGTATTTTTGTGACGAGCATGACCGTATGATGCTCGACTTAGCCAATGGCATGTTGTTTCGCTCTCGTTTTGCGCGCCGAATGTTAACGCCAGACGCGTTTGCTCCCTCAGGCTTTTGCGTTGACGACGCTGCACTCTATTTCTCTTTTGAAGAAAAATGCCGCGACTTCAATCTCTCCAAAGAACAGCGCGCTGAACTGGTACTAAATGCGCTGGTGGCGATCCGTTTCCTGAAACCACAAATGCCGAAAAGCTGGCATTTCCTCGCGCACGGTATGAGCTGGACCCCGGCTATCGGCGATGCGGCCAGCGTCAATCTGAGCGATACCGAAGAAGAGGTGAATCTGCTGGTGGTTGAACCCGGTGAAAACGCTGCGCTCTGTTTGCTGGCCCAACCCGGCTTGACCATTGCCGGGCGAGTCATGCAGTTAGGTGATGCCATCAAAGTGATGAATGACAGGCTGAAGCCTCAGCTGCGCGTCGATTCCTTCAGCCTCGAACAGGCGGTTTAAGCTTCCAGCTGTACGGATGTTTTCGGTACACAGCTACAGCACAGGATCGTGCCGTCACTGCCAATCGCAGATTTCTTCAGGGCACTCACTTCACCATCGACCAGTTTAATGCGACAGCATCCGCAAATCCCCGCGCGACAGGAATAAGGTACGCGGATACCCGCCTGCTCCAGCTGTTCCAGTAGCACCTGCTGATTGTTACCACGAATAACTTTGCCTTCCCAGTGAATATCCACCGCGGAAGCGACGTTGGTGACAACGTCAACCATTTCTTCTTCCTGGCCTGCGCCGTACACTCTTGCAGGCCCGCGGGTAAGAATTTCGACCTCGTCGCCCACGCGGATTACGCCGCTGGAGCGGGGGATCAGGTTCTGGCCGAAGTCGACATCACCGTTATCCTGCGCGGTACGAAATGACTGCAAGGTTTTCAGCGGTTCGCCAGAAGGGTGTTTCTGGCCTTTCTCCGGGCTGACGGTGGTAAAAATACAGCGGCTGCACGGCTTCACGACATCAAAGATAACGCTGCCGATGCGGATCACTTTCCAGGTATCTTCATCCCAGGCATCCGCTCCGGTCACCACCAGATTCGGGCGAAACTGCTCCATCTGCACGCTGGCTTTGCAACGGGTTTGTAAATCACGCAGCGAGGCCTCGCTGGTCAGCAGGAAGGGAAAACCATCCGCAAAGGAGAGGGGAACCGCGTCGTGGCGTTTCACGCGACGAGTCAGCGCAGGCCCAACCCAGCGCAGCTGAACGTCACGTGAGAAAAAGCCGCTCAGCCACTGGTTAATGTTATCCGGCGCGATACGCGCGGTAAAATGATTGCCCCACACTTCCGTTGGCGCTTCAACCGGCGCAAAATCAGCAAAGCGGATCACGACGCTTGAACCGTCTGGCGCGGTCAAATGCAATCCGTCATGAAGCGGGGAAGGGGTAAAGCGAACCATCTGCGGGAACTGACGTGCGGTGATGAACGTACCGTCAGGCTCGGTGATCATAAAAATACGATCGAAGGCGAATCCGCTCATATCGGCCAGCGCGTGCGTCACGCCGATACCACGCATGGATTTCACCGGATGAATAAAAAGCCTGGATAACGTCGCCACTGCACACTCCCGCTAAATAAAATAAGCCTTCAACTTTATGACATACACGCCATATTAGCTATAATGCGCGACAATTTTCTATGAGTAAAAGTGACGATATGAATTCTCTGTTTGCCAGTACGGCCCGTGGGCTGGAAGAGCTGTTAAAAACTGAACTGGAAACCCTGGGCGCGAAAGAGTGCCAGGTGGTTCAGGGTGGTGTCCATTTTGAGGGCGACACGCGGCTTATTTACCAGAGCCTGATGTGGAGCCGTCTGGCGTCGCGCATCATGCTGCCGATGAAAGAGTGCAAGGTCTACAGCGATCTTGATCTCTACACCGGTGTACAGATGATCGACTGGACAGAGATCTTCACCCCGGACGCCACCTTTGCGGTGCATTTCAACGGCGTCAACGATGAGATCCGCAACAGCCAGTACGGTGCCCTGCGCGTCAAAGACGCCATTGTGGACTGCTTCACGCGTCGTAATAAAGAACGTCCGAACGTTGATCGTGAAAACCCGGATCTGCGTATCAACGTCTGGCTGAACGGCGACACTGCCAGCATTTCCCTGGATCTGAGCGGCGCAGGCCTGCATCTGCGCGGCTATCGCGATCGCACCGGGATGGCGCCGATCAAAGAAACGCTGGCTGCCGCTATCGTGATGCGCTCCGGATGGCAGCCAGGTACGCCGCTGCTCGATCCGATGTGCGGTTCCGGTACGCTGCTGATTGAAGCCGCGATGCTGGCCACCGACCGCGCGCCAGGGCTGCATCGTGGACAGTGGGGCTTCAAAGGCTGGGCGCAGCACGATGAAGCCCTCTGGAAAGAGGTCAAAGACGACGCGCAGACCCGTGCCCGTAAAGGGCTGGCGGAGTACACCTCTCACTTTTACGGTTCGGACAACGACCCACGGGTGATTGAACGCGCGCGCAGCAACGCCCGTCGTGCCGGTATCGGTGAGCTGGTGACCTTCGACGTCAAAGATGTGGCGAACCTGACCAATCCGCTGCCAAAAGGCCCGTACGGTACGGTGATCAGCAACCCGCCGTATGGTGAGCGTCTTGGCAGCGAGCCAGCGCTGATTGCGCTACACAGCCTGCTGGGCCGCAACATGAAAGCGCATTTCGGCGGCTGGAACCTCTCCCTGTTTAGCGCCTCGCCGGAGCTGCTGAGCTGCCTGCAATTACGTGCCGATCGCCAGTTCAAGGCGAAAAACGGCCCGCTGGACTGCGTGCAGAAAAACTACCATCTGGCAGAGATAGCAGCGGACAGCAAACCGTCTGGCGTGGCGGAAGATTATGCCAACCGTCTGCGCAAAAACCTGAAGAAATTTGAGAAGTGGGCGAAGCAGGAAGGCATCGAATGTTATCGCCTTTACGACGCTGACCTGCCGGAATACAACGTGGCGGTTGACCGCTATGCAGACTGGGTGGTGGTTCAGGAATACGCCCCGCCGAAAACCATTGATGCGCAAAAAGCGCGTCAGCGTATGCTGGATGTGATTGCGGCCACCATCGCCGTACTCGGCATTTCGCCAAACAAGCTGGTGCTGAAAACCCGTGAGCGTCAGAAAGGCAAAAACCAGTATCAGAAGATGGGCGAGAAGGGCGACTTCATCGAAGTGGGCGAATATAACGCGCGCCTGTGGGTTAACCTGACCGATTACCTTGATACCGGTCTGTTCCTCGATCACCGCATCGCCCGCCGCATGCTGGGACAGATGAGTAAGGGCAAAGACTTCCTGAACCTGTTCTCCTATACCGGCAGCGCCAGCGTTCATGCAGGGCTTGGCGGGGCGCGTAGCACCACCACGGTCGATATGTCCCGTACTTATCTGGAGTGGGCAGAGCGCAACCTGCGTCTTAACGGCTTAACCGGTCGTCAGCATCGCCTGTTACAGGCCGACGTGCTGGGCTGGCTGCGCGATACCGATGAGCAGTTTGACCTTATCTTTATCGATCCGCCGACCTTCTCTAACTCCAAGCGTATGGAGGATAGCTTTGACGTTCAACGCGATCACCTGCGCCTGATGACCGACCTGAAGCGTCTGCTGCGTAAAGGCGGCACCATTATGTTCTCGAATAACAAGCGCGGATTCCGCATGGATCACGACGGCCTGGCCGAACTGGGACTTAAAGCACAAGAAATCAGCCAAAAAACGCTGTCTCAGGACTTTGCCCGTAACCGTCAAATCCACAACTGCTGGCTGATCTCCGCGGTCTGAAAGGAAAAATAAATGTCTTTAATTAGTATGCACGGCGCGTGGCTCTCTTTCAGCGACTCACCGCTTCTCGATAATGCAGAGCTGCATATCGAAGATAACGAGCGCGTCTGTCTGGTCGGCCGTAACGGCGCAGGTAAATCGACGCTGATGAAAATCCTCAACCGAGAGCAGGGGCTGGACGACGGCCGTATTGTTTACGAGCAGGATCTGGTCGTCTCTCGTCTGCAACAGGATCCGCCGCGTAACGTTACCGGCAGCGTGTACGATTTTGTGGCTGAAGGAATTTCAGAGCAGGCGGAATACCTCAAGCGCTACCACGAGATTTCGCATCTGGTCATGACCGACCCGAGCGACAAAAATCTCAACGAGCTGGCAAAAGTGCAGGAGATGCTCGATCACCACGGCCTGTGGCAGCTGGAAAACCGCATTAACGAAGTGCTGGCTCAGCTTGGCCTGGAAGCGGATATGGAGCTGTCGGCGCTCTCCGGCGGCTGGCTGCGTAAAGCCGCGCTGGGCCGTGCCCTGGTGAGCGGGCCCAGGGTACTGCTGCTGGACGAACCAACGAACCACCTGGATATCGAAGCAATTGACTGGCTGGAAGGGTTCCTGAAAACTTTCAATGGCACCATTATCTTCATCTCCCACGACCGTTCGTTCATCCGCAACATGGCCACGCGCATTGTCGACCTCGACCGCGGCAAGCTGGTGACCTATCCGGGCGATTACGATACCTATCTGCTGGAGAAAGAAGAGAACCTGCGCGTGGAAGAGCTGCAAAACGCCGAGTTCGACCGCAAGCTGGCGCAGGAAGAGGTATGGATCCGTCAGGGCATCAAGGCGCGTCGTACCCGTAATGAAGGCCGCGTTCGCGCCCTGAAGGCGATGCGCCGCGAACGTAGCGAACGCCGTGAAGTCATGGGTAGCGCCAAAATGCAGGTGGAAGAGGCGTCCCGCTCGGGCAAGATTGTCTTCGAAATGGAGAACGTGAATTATTCGGTTGACGGCAAAGTGCTGGTGAACGATTTCTCCGCACAGGTTCAGCGTGGCGACAAAATTGCGCTTATTGGTCCAAACGGCTGCGGCAAAACCACGCTGTTGAAACTGATGCTGGGCCAGTTGCAGGCAGACAGCGGTCGTATTCACTGTGGTACCAAGCTGGAAGTAGCGTACTTTGACCAGCATCGCGCAGAGCTGGATCCGGACCGTACGGTGATGGACAACCTCGCAGAGGGTAAACAGGAGGTGATGGTTAACGGCAAGCCGCGTCACGTGCTGGGCTACCTTCAGGACTTCCTGTTCCACCCAAAACGCGCCCTGACGCCTGTGCGCGCGCTGTCCGGCGGTGAGCGTAACCGTCTTTTACTGGCGCGCCTGTTCCTGAAACCCAGTAACTTACTGATTCTCGATGAACCGACGAACGATCTGGATGTCGAAACGCTGGAACTGCTGGAAGAGTTGATTGATGGCTATCAGGGAACCGTGATGCTGGTCAGCCACGATCGTCAATTTGTCGATAACACCGTGACCGAGTGCTGGATCTTCGAAGGCGAAGGACGCATCGGTCAATATGTGGGCGGCTATCATGACGCGCGTGGACAGCAATCGCAGTCGCTGGCGCAAAAACAGGCGAAGACCAAAAATGTCGCTGAACCTGTTGTTGTGAAAGCAGAAACTGTCAAAAAGTCTCCTGCTAAAATGAGCTATAACTTGCAGCGCGAGCTGGAAGGGCTGCCGCAGCGTCTGGAAGAGCTGGAAGCGGCACTGGAAGCACTGCAAATTCAGGTCGCTGATGCGTCATTCTTTACGCAGCCTCACGACTATACTCAGAAAGTATTGGCTGAACTCTCCCAGGCCGAGCAGGCGCTGGAAGAGGCATTTGAGCGCTGGGAGTACCTTGAGTCTCTGAAAAACGGCGCATAAACAGGGATAATCTATGTGTGACCAGCACCATGCCGATCGGCATATTTTATGCTCGCAATGCGATATGCTCGTGGCGTTGCCAGAGCTTGGTCACGGACATAAGGCTGCCTGCCCGCGCTGCGGAGCTACGCTGACGACCGAGTGGGACGCGCCAAGGCAGCGTCCTACGGCTTACGCGCTGGCAGCCCTGTTCATGTTACTGCTCTCCAATCTCTTCCCTTTCATCTCTATGAAAGTGGGTGGGATGGTAAGCCAGGTGGAGTTACTGGAAATTCCAGGCGTGATGTTCTCGGAAGATTACGCCAGCCTTGGCACCTTCTTTCTTCTGTTCGTGCAGATAGTCCCGGCTTTTTGCCTGGTCGTCATTCTGCTACTGGTCAATCGCGTCAGGATGCCCACCGCCCTTAAAATCAAACTCGCGCGGATCCTGTTCCAGCTGAAAAGCTGGGGGATGGCGGAAATTTTTCTGGCGGGTATCCTGGTCAGCTTCGTGAAGCTGATGGCCTACGGCGATGTGGGGATTGGCAGTAGCTTTATTCCGTGGTGTCTGTATTGCGTGCTGCAACTGCGCGCTTTCCAGTGCGTGGACCGACGCTGGACCTGGGACGATATTGCCCCGGCACCGACGCTCTCGCAGACGGTAAAGGTGGGCGTACCGGGTATCCGTCAGGGGCTGCGCTCCTGCTCCTGCTGCACCGCCGTGCTGCCCGCGGATGTCGAGGTGTGTCCCCGCTGTGAAACAAAAGGTCACGTCCGACGCAAAAATAGCCTGCAATGGACCATGGCGCTGCTGGTGACCTCTGTCATGCTTTATCTGCCCGCCAATATTTTGCCGATCATGATCACCGATCTGCTCGGCGACAGAATGCCCTCGACCATCCTTGCCGGGGTGATTTTGCTGTGGAGCGAAGGGTCATACCCTGTTGCAGGCGTCATATTTCTCGCCAGCATTATGGTTCCGACCTTAAAGATGATTGCCATTGCCTGGCTTTGCTGGGATGCAAAAGGGCACGGTAAGCGTGACAGTGAGCGCATGCATCTGATTTATGAGGTCGTGGAATTTGTTGGCCGCTGGTCGATGATTGACGTGTTCGTGATTGCGGTTCTCTCAGCGCTGGTGCGTATGGGTGGGCTGATGAGTATTTATCCCGCTATGGGAGCGCTGATGTTTGCTTTGGTCGTCATTATGACCATGTTTGCGGCCATGACCTTCGACCCTCGTTTATCGTGGGATCGTGAGCCCGATTCAAGCCATGAGGAAGAGTAAGAGCATGGAAAATAAGAGTGGAGAGGCTAAAGTGCAGAAGGTCAGAAACTGGTCGCCGGTGTGGATTTTCCCCATCGTGACCGCGCTGATCGGTGCATGGATCCTGTTTTATCATTACAGCCATCAGGGACCGGAAGTCACGCTAATTACCACCAATGCAGAGGGAATTGAGGGCGGAAAAACCACCATCAAGAGCCGCAGCGTGGATGTGGGTGTCGTGGAAAGCGCGACCCTGACGGATGATTTAACCCATGTTGAAATTAAGGCCCGCCTGAATGCTGGCATGGAAAAACTGCTCCATGAAGATTCCGTTTTTTGGGTGGTGAAACCGCAGGTCGGAAGAGAAGGGATCAGCGGCTTAGGGACGCTATTGTCAGGGGCTTACATTGAACTCCAGCCCGGCAATAAAGGCGCCCAGCCAGCAAACTATCAGTTGCTGGATTCACCGCCGCTTGCGCCACCGGATGCAAAAGGGATCCGCGTCATTCTGGACAGCAAAAAAGCGGGCCAGCTCTCGCCGGGCGATCCGGTGCTGTTCCGTGGGTATCGTGTCGGTTCGGTTGAAACGAGCACCTTCGATCCGCAAAAACGGACCATCAGCTATCAGCTATTTATCAATGCGCCTAATGACCGACTGGTGACCAGTAACGTTCGTTTCTGGAAAGACAGTGGGATCGCTGTGGATCTCACCTCTGCGGGGATGCGCGTTGAGATGGGTTCACTCACCACGCTGTTTGGTGGGGGCGTCAGTTTTGACGTGCCGGAAGGTATAGATCTGGGACAACCGGTGGCGGAAAAAACCGCCTTCAGATTGTTTGACGATCAAAAAAGCATTCAGGATGCGCTCTATACCGATCACATCGATTATCTGATGTTCTTTAAGGACTCTGTACGCGGCTTGCAGCCAGGAGCGCCAGTTGAGTTCCGCGGTATCCGTCTGGGTACAGTAGGGCAAGTGCCTTACTTTGTTCCGGGACTCAAGCAAATGCTTGATGATGATTATCGTATTCCGGTGCTGATACGCATTGAGCCTGAGCGTTTAATTAACCAGATTGGTGAGGATCAGGATATTGGGGAGCATATCAGCGACCTGATGAATCGCGGTCTGCGTGGCTCGCTGAAAACCGGCAACCTGGTGACAGGGGCGTTGTATGTCGATATGGACTTCTATCCAAAAGCGCCACCTATGACGGGAGTCCGTGAATTTGGCGGCTACAAAATCATTCCTACGGTCAGCAGTGGCCTGGCGCAGATCCAACAGCGTCTGATGGAAACGCTGGATAAGATCAACAATCTGCCGCTGAATCCAATGCTTGAGGCTGCGACGGGATCACTGCATCAGAGCCAGGCGACGATGCAACGTCTGCAAACCACCCTGGATAATATCAACAAGATCACGGCCAACCAGTCCATGCAGCAGCTGCCGCAGGATATGCAGAAAACGTTGCGTGAACTGAATCGCAGCATGCAGGGCTTCCAGCCGGGCTCAGCGGCCTACAACAAGATGGTGGCGGATATGCAACGTCTTGATCAGGTTTTACGCGAGCTACAGCCCGTTCTGAAAACGCTCAATGAAAAGAGCAACGCGCTGGTGTTTGAAGCGAAAGATAAAAAGGATCCTGAGCCTAAGAGGGCGAAACAATGAAAAAATGGCTAATCATCGCAGGCGCACTGGTATTAACGGCCTGTAGCTCTGGAAGCGATAACAAAAGCTACTACCAGCTGCCGTTAAGCGCGCAGTCGGGGGCGCAGAGCAGCGCCTCGCAGGGCAGCCGTCTGCTGTGGGTTGAGCAGGTTGCCGTGCCAGATTACCTGGCGGGCAACGGGGTGGTCTACCAGACCAGCGATGTGCAGTATGTAATCGCCAACAATAACCTGTGGGCCAGCCCGCTGGATCAGCAGCTACGCAATACGCTGGTGGCGAATCTGAGCAGCCAGCTCCCCGGTTGGGTCGTTGCCTCGCAGCCTCTGGGAAGCGATCAGGACACTCTGAATGTTAACGTGACGGGATTCCATGGCCGCTATGATGGTGCCGTTGTTATCAGCGGGGAGTGGCTGCTGAATCACCAGGGTCAGCTGATTAAGCGTCCTTTCCATCTTGAACTCAAGCAGCAGAAAGATGGCTATGACGAAATGGTGAAAGTACTTGCGCAGGGATGGGCACAGGAGTCGGCTACTATAGCAAGAGAGATTTCCCGCCTGCCATAAGTAAAATTCATCGACGAAAGCCGCACTCAGCTTCTTGCTGATTGCGGCTTTTTTTTCGTTTTACGTTCAGGTTGTTACTTGTCCCGCATCACACTTTTTGTACAAACGATCTTCCATGTAGCTCACAAATATGACACCCGTATGAATTTTGAACGTTGACGCTGACGCAGATTCGGGGTATTCGTTAACTGTGCTTGCACATATTGCAACCACTGTTTTCTTTCCACCAGACAAAAGAATGAGGGAAACGAGGCATGAAGAGACAGAAACGAGATCGCCTGGAAAGGGCTCATCAACGTGGTTATCAGGCTGGCATCGCCGGACGTTCTAAAGAAATGTGTCCCTATCAGGCCCTGAATCAAAGGTCCCAATGGCTAGGGGGCTGGCGAGAAGCCATCGGAGACAGGGCAGTACTTGCTTGATACCGTCTCTTTAAAAAGAAACCTCCGCAATGCGGAGGTTTCGCCTTTCTGGAAGGGGCTAAAAGCTGTTATTAGAAAGCGGAGGTATCCTGGAACAGACCCACTTTCAGGTCGTTCGCGGTATAGATCAGACGACCATCAACCAACACTTCACCGTCCGCCAGGCCCATAATCAGACGGCGGTTAACGATGCGTTTGAAATGGATACGGTAGGTGACTTTCTTCGCGGTAGGCAGAACCTGACCGGTGAATTTCACTTCGCCTACGCCCAGCGCACGGCCTTTGCCTTCACCGCCAAGCCAGCCCAGATAGAAGCCAACCAGCTGCCACATGGCATCGAGGCCCAGGCAGCCAGGCATTACCGGATCGCCAATAAAGTGGCAACCGAAGAACCACAGGTCCGGGTTGATATCGAGTTCTGCTTCTACGTAACCCTTATCAAAGTTGCCGCCGGTTTCGGTCATTTTCACGACACGGTCCATCATCAGCATATTTGGGGCTGGTAACTGCGGGCCTTTCGCGCCAAACAGTTCACCGCGACCAGAGGCAAGAAGGTCTTCTTTAGTATAGGATTCGCGTTTATCTACCATGTTCTCAGTAAGCCTTATTTTAGTGAAGGACGCAGGATAGCTAACACGTGTACGCTGAACAAGTCCGATCAGTTCGCACTAAACCAACTTAACCAGCGTAACGGCCACGGATAACGATGACGAGCATCCTGCTGTGTCGCCTGAGCTATACGTTCCTGAATGGTCTGCATCAGGGTTGTCTGGCCTTCGCCGTCCCAGACCAGGTTTGTCAGTAAGGGTAGTGCATCCTCAACCCCTTCGATGGCCCAGACAGTGAATTGTTCCTGCTCTACCGCATCCAGAATCGCCTGGCTCAGGCTCAAATGGCGAGCGTTAGGTGCCGGAATAATCACGCCCTGTTTGCCGTTTAAACCGCGCTGCTGGCAGATTGCGAAGAAGCCTTCGATTTTCTCATTCAGTCCGCCCACCGGTTGGGCACGGCCAAACTGATCCACGGACCCGGTAATCGCAATATTCTGGTTAATCGGCACGTCTGCAAGCGCGCTGATCACGGCGCACAGCTCTGCCATTGAGGCGCTGTCGCCGTCGACTTCACTGTAGGACTGCTCAAAGGTCAACGAGGCAGAGAAGGGGATCTGCTGCTCGAGCTGAAGTTCAGACATCAGGAATGCCTGCATGATCATCATGCCTTTAGCATGAATGTTTCCGCCCAGTTCGGCCTTGCGTTCGATATCGGTAAATTCGCCGTCACCAATGTGTACGACACAGCTGATACGGGAAGGCTCACCAAAGGCGCGTGGGTGCCCGGGGAACTCGATGACGGACAAGGCATTGATTTGCCCGATACGTTCGCCTTCGGTCTCCACCAGAATCTGTTCAAGCAGAATTTCATCCTGCATACGGTCAGCAAGATAGCCTTCGCGCCATTCACGCTGGGCCAGCATCTGGCTCAGTTGCTCACCGTTGAACGTACCGTTGCCGCTGATAACGCCCACTTCACGCAGCTGTTTGCCGATCCAGAGCGGACAGAGCGGCAGGGTTTCCTGATCGCCGGTGTAGCGTACGGCCTCTCGGATTAAGCCCGGCCACGCATCCTCGGCAGGTGAGGGCAGCGCGAAACGTTCCGCCACGGCCATAACCCACTGACACCACTGCGCCATGTCATCGGCATCTGCAATCTGAATATTGTCTTCAAATTCGCTGTAAACCGCCTGCTCCGCGAGTTCTGGCTCCATTTCCTGGAAGTCAGCCAGGGATTCACGGTCACCCGTCAGCACGACGGTCAGCGACAGCGGCATAGACGGAATGGAAACAGGCAGAGGACGTGACTCGTCGAAGCCTACCCAGTCAAAACGTTGCTGCGTCACCACCGTTTTCAGGCGCATCCACAGCAGCGGCTGCGCAAGCAGTGTGCGAAGGGAGATGAGCAATACGCCGCCATTCGCGCGGTGTACCAGCCCGGGTTGCAGTGAAACATCGCCATTGAACTGACGAAGGCAGCCGAACAACTGTTCTGCTTCCACCCAGTTGGCGGTGATCACCTCGCCTTTTGCAGCGAACAATCCATCTGCCTGCGTGGCAGGTTCGAATGTCACGTCGCGACCGGCAATATGATACTGACCACCAAAAACGGCATTCGTTTTTGGCTGCAACTGGCGCATGGCATCACCGAGAAGCGTCAGATACTCGGCTTCTTCCGGGGCTTTGAGCAGCATGAAAGGAGATGTAGCCCATGGGGATGACATCTGCTCCAGCGCGTAATGCAAACGCGGTTGTGTCTCGCTAAGTATGAATTTGTGTTCTTTTGTGAGGTCTGGCTGTGCAAACAGCTCCTGATAGCTCTCGGTATCCGGAACCAGGTCACGCCATGCAAGTTTCGTAATGGTCAAAGTTGATGTTTTTTAGTCAGAAGTAAAACCGTGGAGTATACCGTAAGCGGCGCACTCTGCCCAATCAGGATTCGGGTTTTCGTCATGCGGATCGCCTGCGACGTTTCACAGGATATGATTTCTTTTCAGCAGATTGCCAAAAAACTGATATTCTGAACAGAGTTACACGGTAACACTGAGATCGCAATGAAATATCAACAACTGGAAAACCTCGAAAGCGGCTGGAAATGGAAGTACCTGGTCAAAAAGCACCGTGAAGGGGAGCTGATCACCTGCTACATCGAAGCCAGCGCGGCACAAGAAGCTGTGGATATGTTGCTGACCCTCGAAAACGAACCGGTACAGGTCAACGGCTGGATCGAGAAACACATTAATCCGGCCTTGTTAAACCGGATGAAGCAAACTATCCGTGCTCGTCGTAAACGGCATTTCAATGCCGAGCATCAGCACACCCGTAAGAAATCCATCGACCTGGAATTCATGGTCTGGCAGCGTCTGGCCGGGCTTGCGCAACGGCGCGGGAAAACCCTGTCGGAAACGGTGGTGCAGCTGATTGAAGATGCCGAGCACAAAGAGAAGTATGCCAGCCAGATGTCGACGTTGAAAAACGATCTACAGGCACTGTTAGGTAAAAAATAAGCTTTTTACTTTTCTTCAGATAATAAAAAACCCCGCATGGCGGGGTTTTTTTATAAGACGATAACTTATGCCGCAGGCTGAGTTACAACGTCTTTGATACCTTTAACTTCGATCTCTACGCGACGATCTGGTGCCAGGCAGTCGATCAGTGCAGCGCGTGGTTTCACGTTGTCACAGGTAGAACCGGTAACTGGGTTAGATTCGCCCATACCACGTGGGGAGATCTTGTTAGCTGGGATACCTTTAGATACCAGGTAATCAACTACAGACTGAGCACGTTTCTCAGACAGACCCTGGTTGTAAGCGTCAGAACCGATACGGTCGGTGAAGCCCAGAACCACTACAGAACCGTCTTTAGGATCCAGGTTGCTCAGCTGGGTGTACAGCTGATCCAGTGCCTGCTGACCTTCTGGTTTCAGGGTAGCTTTGTTGAAGTTGAACAGAACGTCAGACTTCAGAGTGAAGTGCTTGGTCTGTACTTCTGGCGCTGGAGCCGGAGCTGGAGCTACGACTGGCGCATCTTCCTGCTGACCGAAACGGTAAGAAACACCAACGCTCAGCATGCCGTTGTCTGGACGAACACCAACGGTAGCACCGTCACCGATGTTGTTAACCCACTGGTATTCCAGACGGGTAGCGATGTCACGGGTCATTGCCCACTCAACGCCACCAGCGAATACTGGGGAAACACCAGTGTCGTGGTCGTCACCAGCGATGCTGTTGCTGGAGTCTGCACGCCATACCATGCCGCCCAGACGGGTGTACACGTCCAGATCGTCAGTTACTGGGTAACCCAGTTTAGCGGTCAGCTGTACGCCTTGAGCTTTGAAAGCGCCATTTACGTTGTCGCCTTTGTAAGGCATACGACCTAACCAGTCGTAACCCATTTCAAAGCCAACATACGGGTTAACCTGATAGCCACCGAACGCACCTGCACCCAGCTGGCTCTCGTGAGTAGGGCCATCGTTGTTCAGGCTGCTGTTGTACCAACCGGTGTCATGGAACTGAGACCAGCCCAGTTTTCCACCTGCATACCAGGTATTATCTTTCGGAGCGGCCTGCGCTACGGTAGCGAAGCCAGCCAGTGCCACTGCAATCGCGATAGCTGTCTTTTTCATTTTTTGCGCCTCGTTATCATCCAAAATTTGCCATGAATATCTCCATCGGAGGAATCACGGTTAAATCCTTCACCGGGGGGCGTGGTCAAATATAAACCTACCGATATCTTCGGCTTAGGCCGAGCACCCCTGGCGATGTAAAGTCTACAACGTAGCTGAAAACTTACAAGTGTGAAGTCCGTCAGGCATATGAAAAAAAAAGTTCCGTATACCTAATATTTAACAATTTTTGAACGAATTTTGTGCAGTAAAATTAACGAGAACCGCGTCAGACAAGCCTTGCCGCAGTTTTGGCGCGTTGAACTTTTTTTGCATACTGCGGTCGAAAAAAATTCCAGGAAAACTCTTAAAATGACTCAATGGTACACATTTGAGTGAATTTTTAGCCCGGGATGTTGTCCTCTGCGATAGGAATCTCCACGAACTGGCCGCATGATGAAACCCATCGCGTTACCTTCTTCAGCCGCTTCAGTCAGACGCAAATGTTCCTCTTGCGACAGATCCTCAGGCAACCACCCAATCACGACGCTATAGTTCCCGGTACGTAATGCCCGGACCATCGACTCGACCGTATCGCAAGGGGAGAGTTGATTAATCTGCATCACCTTCGCTAACGGCAGCCCAGCCGACTGAACCCATTCGCGACTTAATTTTTGCTGTGGCGTCAGCCAGAGCTGCCAGCGAGACTGTTGCCCGAGCTGCTGCAAAAGCGGCAGGAGTAAGAGTTGTGTCAACAGCGGCTGGTCTTCACGGTAAACCACTTCACTGATAAGCCCTGTCGATTCACGCCCGATAGAATTCTGCGCAGCATTGCCTGCGGCAGAAGTAGAAGGTGTTAAGTGATTTGCATAGCCTGAAGTGTACATATTCATTCCAGCCCTGTAGTTACTGTATGGATATACAGTAACCCCTGTATGCATAAAGATCAACCTCATTTTCGGAAAGCGACTCGCAAATTTCATCCATTCCTGGTGAACCTGAAAAAATCATCTTGCCCAACGGCAATAAGTTGCCTATTTTCCTGCTAACGGATCCGTTAGTAAGAAATATCGTGGTTACTGTATGATTTTTAATGGAATTATCATGAAAAAGATATCTTATGATCGGATTTATCAATCTCAAGAATACCTCTCTCCGCTGGGCGAAATTCATCATCGCGCCCTGTTTGGCGGTTATACCCTGGCCGTGGATGAAGCGGTATTCGCGATGGTGTCTGACGGTGAGCTTTACCTTCGCGCCTGTGAGCAAAGTGCAAAATACTGTGTAAAAAACGCCTCTTCTTTTCTGACCCTGATGAAACGAGGACGTCCTGTGCTGCTTAATTACTACCGTGTGGATGAAGGTCTGTGGCAAAACAGGGAAAAACTGCTTCAGCTCTCCTCGTTTGCGCTCGATGCCGCCAGGAAAGAGCGCTACCAGCGCCATCAGCGTAACCGGCTTAAAGATCTGCCGAACCTGACCTTTCAGATTGAGGTCCTGCTTATGGAGGCGGGCATTACTAATGAAGAGACGCTACGACAGTTGGGGGCGAAGACGAGCTGGCTGAAAATGCGCTCTAAGAATAAAGCGCTGAGTATCCGGGTATTGTTCGCGCTTGAAGGCGCGATTGAAGGGTTACATGAAGCGGCACTCCCGGCGGATATTCGCCGGGAGCTTACGGAGTGGTTTAATGCGCTGCCTGAGTCGCAGGGCCATCATTCCGCCAGGTAGCGATCTGCTGTCGCAGCCGACAAATTTCCGGCAGCAAAGCGATAAGCAGGCCAATTTGCTGAAGGACCAGCGGAGCTTTGTTGTCGGTGCCTGGATCAAGGTGTGCGATACGTTGCACCAGTTCATCCAGTGCCTGGTGAACCCGTGGCTCATCCGCAGGTTGATGATGAAGCGCATCATCAACGTAGCAAACGGCATCGTCCAGCAGTGCCAGGATGCCCGGATTCGTCAGTTTCTCTCGGTGGGCGCCAAGGGTAGAGATATAGCTGGTGAACGTGTGGTTCAGACACAGCAGGCGGAAGGCTGTCTCCCGGATTTCTGCCGTGGCGCGCGGCTCAGTTGACATATTCGAGACAACAGAAGCCAGCTCTGCGTCAGTGTTATGCGCATCGCGACGGGCAATCCGATAGGCCAGACGGTTATCGCGACCTTGATGGTACTGCTCAAGAATAGCGTCCAGATAGCGGCAGTTGGCGTTCATTGCTCTGTCGGACACGCGCGGTAAATTTCGGAAACGCCAGTCCGGCCAGATAAAGCTCACCGCCGCCCAGGCGATGGCGCAGCCGATCAGCGTGTCGATCACACGGGGGAGGGCCACTTCAAAGCCTTCACCCAGCAGATTGAAGCAGAGCAGCACAAGCAGCGTGATGAACATCGTGGCGTGGGCATACTGCACATTGCGGAAGGCGAAGAACAGTACCCCGGTAATCACAATCAGGATCAGTTGCCCTTCTACTGAGGGCACAAAATAGAGCACCGGCAGCCCGATGGCGACCCCGACTAACGTCCCGACAATACGCAGCGCGAGTCGATGGCGGGTAGCGTTATAGTTCGGCTGGCAGACGAACAGGCTGGTCAGCAGGATCCAGTAGCCGTGGTGCAATCCTGTTATCTGGATAAACGCGTAGCCAACGCACAGTACCAACGACATCCTTACCGCATGGCGAAAGAGTGCGGAATCCGGCGTAAAATGCCGGCTCAGGCGCAGCCATATATCGCTGAAACCGTTGAGACTGTCGTCGGCAAGCTGGTTGTCAGCGTCATTGCCCGGCATCGCCATCGCCTGTTCAGACTCAATGGTGGCGAGCTGAGCATCGATGGCTCTCAGGTTGTTGAGCAGGAATCCCAGGGCTTTGAACTGTTCCGGCGAAGTTCCACTGGCCTGAACGCGATCGAGCGCCGCATCCAGGTGGCTGAATGCGCGTTCAAAGCGAGGATCGTGCTGATAGGGCGTGCGCAGCAGTATTGAGCGCGCAAGTTGCTGGCAGGCTTGAGACTGCATCGACAGCAGACGCTGGAAACGGAACATCACGTCGCTGTAGCGGAATTTCTCGCGCAGATCAGCGTACTGTACATGCGAGGAGCTGGCGCGCTCGTGAATATCCTGGGCAACAAAGTAGTAGTGCAGGGTGCGCCGGGTACCGCGCTGACCGCGATCGCCGCGCAGACGGGTGAGCAGAGACGCTTTGGTCTGATTCAGCGTGGCGACCAGTTGGCCATTTGCCAGCGCCAGATCGTACAGGGGCGCCTGGCTGTCCTCTTCGATATCCGGATCAAACAGCCGGGATTTCAGCTCCAGATAGTGGGCCAGCTGTTCGTAACTGCGGGCAATGTTGTCCTGTAAGGCACGAACCGGAAAAATAAGATGCCCGGTTAAGGTCAGCAGGTTATACCAGATAGCGCCCAATAGCAGCAGGACCGGTTGCTGATACCACTGATCGTAAAGAGAGACGCCCAGCATGGTGTAAATGGCAATCAGCAGGGCGCCAAACGCGATAGTGGCGTAGCGTTGCCCGAGGCCGCCGAGCAAAATGAAGCCGCTGGTGGACACCGTCAGCCCTAAGGCAAACAGCCAGGGCCACGGGAAAAGCAGCTCAACGGAGGCGGAAGCAATAAAGAAGCAGACCAGCGTGATGACCAGATTACGCAAACGACCGGCCAGGCGGTCGTCGAGATCCGCCAGCGCGCCGGCCACCACCCCAAGCGTGAGGGGGATGGTGAGCTTCACATCATTCAGCCACCACGGCAGAGCGACGGTGCCGCAGAGGGCGATAAATATCCTGACGTTATACAGCCAGTTACTGTTCCATGTATAGCGACGAAGCAGGGGGCTTAGCATGAGAGCGGCCAGTCCTTATTACTGAAAACGACGACGGGCATTGGCTTCACGCGCGGCTTGCGCCACTTCGACCGGAACAACTCGGCGTCCTACCGGCCACAGGGCGATGGTGGCAATTTTGAAATTAGCGAGGCCAACCGGAATGCCAATAATCGTAATGCACTGGGCGATACCGGCGAAGATATGCATCAGACACAGCCACCAGCCAAAGAAGATTAGCCATAAAATATTCAGCAGCGTGCCGCCGGTATTCATCAGGGCATTTTTTCTTTCCGGCTCCAGTTCATCCACGTGTATCGCTTCATTTCCATAAGGAACGAGGGACAGTTTGGTGATTTCCCAGCAGGAGCGCGTCAGCGGAAGGGTGAAGATAAGCACGATGCTCACCAGGGTGGCAAAAAGCCAGGAAAGGGTGGTGGCAAAACCGCCAAGGACAAAATTCAACACATTCAGAACGGTACGCATAAACCCTCATTCCCTTCGATATGATTAACGCCCGGTGATTGTAACGTTTTTTTGGGCTGGAGCACCTTAAAACTGGCAGTTAAACTGTCTGACAAATTATGACCTCGTGGATCCGGCAGGATATGGAACTGAAAGCAACTTCAATGGGCAAACGCCTGGCGCAGCACCCTTACGACAAGGTTGTGCTTCTTAATGCGGGAGTGAAAGTCTCCGGTGAACGCCACGAATACCTTATTCCGTTTAATCAGCTACTGGCCATTCACTGTAAACGAGGGCTGGTATGGGGGGAGCTGGAGTTCGTTCTGCCAGCAGAGAAAGTGGTGCGACTCCACGGGACCGAGTGGGCGGAAACCCAACGCTTCTACCATCATCTGAACATGCGCTGGCACCAGTGGAGCCAGGAGATGAGCGTGATTGCCGCACAGGTGCTGCATCAGGTGCTGGACGATATCGCGCTAAGCAATACGCAGCAGAAGTGGCTGACGCGCCAGCAAACCGCCGGGCTTCAGCAAAAAATCACCCAGGCGCTGACGGCATTGCCTTTACCGGTGGCGCGGCTTGAGGAATTTGATAACTGTCGCGATGCGTGGCGGAAGTGTCAGGCCTGGCTTAGCGATATCGAGAAAAGCCGTCTGGCGCATAACCAGGCCTGGACTGAGGCGATGCTTACGCAATATGCCGATTTCTTCAGTACGGTGGAATCATCGCCTCTCAATCCTGCCCAGGCGCGCGCAGTGGTGAATGGCGAGCACTCTTTACTGGTGCTGGCAGGCGCAGGGAGCGGCAAAACGTCGGTGCTGGTGGCGCGCGCGGGCTGGCTTCTGACAACGGGCGAGGCAGTTGCCGACCAGATTTTGCTGCTGGCTTTTGGTCGCAAGGCGGCGCAGGAGATGGATGAGCGCATTCAGGCGCGTTTGCATACCCAGGATATCTCGGCGCGCACGTTCCACTCCCTCGCTTTACACATCATTCAACAGGGCAGCAAAAAAGTCCCTGTTGTCAGCAAGCTGGAGAATGATGCTCAGGCTCGCCAGGCGCTGTTTATCAAGGCATGGCGTCAGCAGTGCAGTGAAAAAAAGGCGCAGGCGAAAGGTTGGCGTCAGTGGCTTGAAGAGGAACTCAACTGGGAGGTGCCGGAGGGCAGTTTCTGGCAGGATGAAAAGCTGGCGCGCCGGCTGGGCTCTCGTCTCGACCGGTGGGTAAGCCTGATGCGCATGCACGGCGGCTCTCAGGCGGAGATGATAGAAAGCGCACCGGAAGCGATCCGCGCCGTGTTTTCTAAGCGGGTAAAGCTAATGGCGCCGATGCTGAAAGCGTGGAAAACCGCGCTGAAAGACGAAAACGCGGTCGATTTTTCCGGGCTAATCCATCAGGCCATTATCATTCTGGAGAAAGGGCGCTTCGTCAGCCCGTGGAAACACATTCTGGTGGATGAGTTTCAGGATATTTCGCCGCAGCGCGCTGCGCTGCTTTCGGCGCTGCGGGCGCAGAATAAACACACGTCGCTGTTTGCCGTGGGCGATGACTGGCAGGCTATCTACCGCTTCAGCGGGGCGCAACTTTCCCTCACGACGGCCTTCCATCACTATTTTGGGGAAGGCGATCGCAGCGATCTGGACACCACCTACCGCTTCAACTCGCGGATTGGTGAAATTGCCAACCGTTTTATTCAGCAGAACCCACATCAGCTGTCGAAGCCGCTTAACAGCCTGACGTCGGGGGATAAAAAGGCCGTCACGCTGCTGGCGGACGATCAGCTGGAACCGCTGCTGGATAAACTGAGCGGCTATGCGAAACCGGATGAACGGATTCTGGTCCTGGCGCGTTATCACCACCTCAAGCCGACGGCGCTGGAAAAAGCGGCAACGCGCTGGCCAAAACTACAGCTCGATTTTATGACCATTCACGCCAGTAAAGGGCAGCAGGCCGACTACGTAATTGTGGTGGGGCTGAAAGAGGGGAGCGACGGTTTCCCGGCACCGGCGCGGGAATCCGTGATGGAAGAGGCGTTATTGCCTGTTCCGGAAGATTTCCCGGATGCAGAGGAGCGGCGCTTACTGTACGTGGCGATAACCCGCGCGCGCCATCGCGTGTGGCTCTTGTTCAACAAAGAGGAGCCGTCGGTGTTTGTCGATATTTTGAAAAGTATTGACGTGCCGGTGGCGAGAAAGCCGTAACGCGCCGGGCAAATTCTGTAGGCCCGGTAAGCGCAGCGCCACCGGGCAAAAAACTACTTCAGTCTCTCCGCAAGATAACGCTGATAATCCGGGATCAAAATCTCCACCGGATCGTTAAACTGCGGCGATTCAATGATGAAATCTGCCGTTGAAAGATTGGTGGCTACCGGAATGTTCCATACCGTCGCCAGACGCAGCAGCGCTTTAACGTCCGGATCATGCGGAACCGCGTTCAGCGGATCCCAGAAGAATATCAGAACGTCAATTTTACCTTCCGAAATCTGAGCGCCGACCTGCTGGTCACCCCCCATCGGGCCGCTCAGCATGGCATTCACTTCCAGACCGGTTTCGCGGTGGATCAGGTTGCCGGTTGTTCCCGTGGCAGAAAGGGCATGATGCTGTAAAAGAGGCTGATGGCGACGAACCCAGTTAAGCAGCATTTGTTTACAGTGATCGTGCGCAACCAGAGCAATGTGCTTGCGCGCCGGAAGTGTGCGTGTTGTCAGTTCCATAATCTTATCCGTGAGGTTACCTCGCTACACGATGACGGGAACTGACTGATGCTGCAAGAGAAAGGACGAAAAAATGTGGCTTACGACGAAGGTTGTCGTTTCGCCCATTGCAGAAAACGGGCGCGCGTGTCCGGATCGGCATTCTGGAACCAGAATTTGAGGCGTTGCTCAGTAAGGGTCTGCGACTGAGGAGGGAGTACATCCAGCTCCGATACGCCCGAAAGCAGGGTACTGTCATCCGCCATCATGGTGGCGAACTGGGGCAGGGAGGCGCGCCTGCTGGCTCTGTTATAGATCTCCGTGTCCGCTTCGTAATCTGTTCCTTTTGGCCTTTTTGTCAGCGCCAGGATATCCAGCTTTACCGGGATGGGCATAGAATCCCCGTCCACCAGCTCAATGCGCGGTGAGGCATCAAATGCCAGTGACTCTTTTTCTGTCTCAAGGTGCGGGAGACGAAAATTGACCTGGCTGATGCGTTGGGTATTAAAGCTGACCACCAGCGGAGGCGAAATGTACACCTGCTGTTCGTTGTCGGCGAGGCGAATCGTCTTTTCAACCCGAAAAACCACCTGATGCGGGCCATTATCAAGCTCGATGCTGTCTGCGCCCCGCAGCAGGGAGCTGGAGACTTTTTTTCCGTCCAGCACCAGCAGGTCAATGTCGGTTGAGAGTCTGAGGGTGGTTGCGAAAACACAAACCGGCATGATTAATGCAACCACAGCCCAGGCAATGCCGGTTTTCATAGCAGACTCCTGTAGACAAACTACCTGGTAAGAATGTATCAAAATTTTTCGATAAACACGTTTACTAACATATAGACATATTTTGCCGTTTTGCCCTCATACTTCTGTATGGGATGCGTGGTTGAGATGTCCGCTTTGACGTACACTTTGAGAAAAACCAGGAGGAACAGCATGAAAGAGAACGACATTGTCGAGATTCTGACGTCCACGCGCACTATCGCGCTGGTCGGCGCGAGCGATAAACCGGATCGCCCAAGCTATCGGGTCATGAAATACCTTCTGGACCAGGGATATCACGTGATCCCGGTCTCGCCGAAGGTGGCGGGGAAAACACTGCTGGGTCAGCAGGGCTATGCGACGCTCGCGGACGTGCCGGAAAAGGTGGATATGGTGGACGTTTTCCGTAATTCAGAGGCGGCCTGGGGCGTGGCGCAGGAAGCGATCGCCATTGGCGCGAAAACGCTGTGGATGCAGCTGGGCGTGATTAATGAGCAGGCGGCCGTGCTGGCACGCGATGCCGGGCTGAAGGTGGTGATGGATCGCTGTCCGGCAATCGACATCCCCCGTCTGGGGCTGGCAAAATAAAAAAAGCCCGCTTGACGGGCTTTTTTACACCTTTAGTTACGCAGTCTTGGCGCCTGTAACTGTTTGCGGATGGTCTGAGCAAGCTCGTCCATAGTGGGTTGTTCCGGATGCTCATCCTGTAGTTCACCACTCAGCTGCGCTTCGGCAAGATAGGTATGGACAGGCTGACCATCGTCGCCCTCCATAACCACATGATACCAGGGCGCGGCGCGAAGCTCTGCGTCAACGGCCAGATCGTCTGCTGACGGTTCATCAAGGGAATACTCCGGGTCGATATCCACGACCACACCCAAATATCCAAGCAAGGTGTGGCGGACCTGCTGGCCGATACCGAATTTGCTGGCAATCATAGTCACCTCCCGGGAAACATTACATACACACTATGTGCGGGCAATATTTCTCTTTTCAAGTTACATGACGCGACAGGCAAACCCTTTCAGATACAGCCCTTCCGGGTAGGTAGCGATCACCGGGTGATCGGCGGCCTGACGGAACTGCTCTATAAATTGTACATCACGACCCGCATCTATTGCGGCATCGGCGATGATTTTTTGGAATAAATCTGTCGTCATCAGGCCAGAGCAGGAGAACGTCAGCAGAACGCCACCCGGGTTCAGCAGCTGGATCGCCAGCATGTTGATGTCTTTATAGCCACGGCAGGCGCCCATCAGCTGGCTTTTATTTTCTACAAACTTCGGCGGGTCCATCACGATAACGTCAAATTTCTCGCCCTGGTCGCGGTATTTACGCAGCAGTTTGAACACGTCGTCGCGCACAAACTCCGCTTTGCTCAGATCCAGCTTGTTCAGCTCAACGTTCTGTTTCGCCACATCCAGCGCTTCCTGTGAGGTGTCGACGCTCACAACCTGGGCACAGCCGCCCATCAGGGCAGAGACCGCAAAGCCGCCGGTATAGGAGAAGCAGTTCAGCACGCGCTTATCGGCAACGTACTGGCGCGTTGCCAGACGGCTGTCACGCTGGTCGAGATAATAACCGGTCTTATGGCCGCCCTGGATATCCACCAGCAACTTCATGCCGTGCTCCTCGATAGGCAGCAGGGCAGGCGGCAGTTCGCCGGTGACCGGGCCCTGCGTCAGCTCCATGCCCTCTTTTTTACGTACCGCCACGTCGCTGCGGTCGTAAATGGCACATTCCGGGAACAGGGTTTGCAGGGCGCTAATTAGCGCGGCACGCTGGTATTCCGCCCCGGCGCTCAGCAGCTGCAACACCAGGAAATTGCCGAAGCGGTCAATGGTCACGCCCGGCAGCCCGTCGGATTCACCGGCAATCAGACGATAGCTGTCCAGCCCGTCACGCTTTGCCAGCCACTCGCGCCACTGCTGCGCCTGTTGCAGACGACGGACAAAGAAGTCGATATCGATGGCTTCTTCTTTATCGAACGTCCAGACGCGCGCGCGGATCTGAGATGCAGGCGAGTATGCGCCGCGTGCTAACCATTTCCCCTGATGGTCAACAATATCGATGGTTTCACCGAGGCTGGCTTTACCTTCCATGCGGGCAACCGCGCCGGAAAAGACCCAGGGATGGCGGCGCAGTAATGACTTCTCGCGCCCTTTGGCTAACACTAAACGTACACTCATAATTTGCTATTCTGTCGATTCCAATGAAATGGCCGCCATTTTCCCGACTTCAGCGAGGAAATGCAACGCGCCAGTCGGATAAGGAGAAGGATGATGTCAAATGTATGCACCATTGCCTGGGTCCATGGCCTTGTACAGGGCGTCGGATTCCGCTACAGCACCCAGCGCGAAGCTCTTCAGCTCGGACTGACGGGGTATGCGCGTAACATGGATGATGGCAGCGTGGAGGTTGTGGCCTGCGGTGAGGCGGATCGGGTAGAGAAGCTGGTGGCGTGGCTGAAAGCGGGCGGACCGCGCAGCGCGCGGGTTGATAAGGTGCTAACGGAACCGCATCAACCCGGCCGGGAATACCCTGACTTCAGTATTCGCTATTAAATGCATTTTACCGGCTTTGGCAGGCCGGCAATTTTTGTCGCCTGTTTAGCCGGGCCTTTCGGAAACAGGCGATACAGATAACGGCTGTTGCCTTTCTCTTCGCCAAATTTATTCGCCATGGCTTTGACCAGCATGCGGATAGCCGGAGAGGTGTTGAATTCGAGGTAGAATTCGCGCACAAAGCGCACCACTTCCCAGTGTTCCGGGGAGAGGGTAATTCCTTCGTTTTCCGCAATTTTCTCCGCCAGCGCTTCGCTCCACTGGCTGCTCTCTTTCAGATAACCGTCGTTATCGGTTTCGATCTCTTTGCCTTCAAAACTCAACATATTCATTCACGCGTTAGTCAAAAACCGCCTCAGTCTACCAAAAAAACAAAGCCCCGCATAAGCGGGGCTTTGTTCACAGCACGGTGAGTTAATCGCGGCTGGCGAAGCCCAGGATACTCAGCAGGCTGACAAAAATATTGTACAGCGACACATACAGGCTCACGGTGGCGCGGATATAGTTCGTCTCACCGCCGTGAATGATGTTGCTGGTTTCATACAGGATTGCGCCGGATGAAATCAGGATAAACACCGCGCTGATTGCCAGATGCAGAGCAGGCAATTGCAGGAAGATGTTCGCCAGCATACCGACCAGCACAATCACGATACCCGCCATCAGCATACCGCCGAGGAAGGACATGTCCTTACGGGTGGTCAGCACGTAGGCCGAGCAGCAGAAGAACACCAGCGCGGTACCGCCCAGCGCCATACCAATCACGTCGCCCATTCCGGCAGACAGATAGGCGTTCAGGATTGGCCCCAGAATGTAGCCCAGGAAGCCGGTGAAGGCGAACGCGGAGAGAATACCCACTGGTTTATCCGCGGTTTTATAGGTCAGGAACATCAGACCATACATACCCACCAGCGTCAGGATCAGGCCCGGAGAAGGCAGCATCAGTACGGTGCTGGCCGTCGCGGTGATAGCCGAAAACGCCAGCGTCAGGCTGAGCATGAAATAGGTATTGCGCAGCACCTTATGGGTGCTGAGTAGCGATGTGCGGTCGCGTGAAGAAGTAATTATACGATCCATGAGTCACTCTCTTATGACAGATGTAATTAGCGCAAAGAATAGGAAACGGCGCGGCAGACGCAAAGTGGTTTTACCCATCTTTACTCAGCCCCTTAGGGATTATGCTGGTTTTTTATTCTGGTAAAGCCTTTGTACTCAGAATGAAGTGCGGTATGCAAGGCGTATTCAGATCAACCTCTTATAGGTCACTGAAAAATATTGCGTTCTTTCCCTAAGGCCGCTAAGAGTTATTTCCGGATCGTCATAAAAACAGACAATAAGGCGAAGGAAATGAAACCACAAACACGCATGCACTTTACGCTCTCTTTGTTAACCGCAGGGGTCCTGTGCGCCAGCACGGCAACCTGGGCGGCTAACGTGCCGGCAGGAACCCAGCTGGCAGATAAGCAGGAACTGGTCAGGAACAACGGCAGTGAACCCGCCTCGCTCGACCCGCATAAAGTCGAAAGCGATGTCGAATTCAATATTATCAGCGATTTATTCGACGGGCTGGTCAGCGTCTCTCCGGCAGGTGAAATCCAGCCGCGCCTGGCGGAGAAATGGGAAAATAAAGATAACACCGTCTGGACTTTCCATCTGCGCCCGGGCATAACCTGGAGCGATGGCACCCCCATCACCGCGGAAGATATTGTCTGGAGCTGGCAGCGACTGGTCGACCCGAAAACCGTCTCTCCGTATGCCAGCTATCCCGGCAGTATGCGTATCGTCAACGGCACTGATATCGCAGAAGGCAAAAAAGCACCCGAGTCGCTGGGCGTGAAAGCCATCAATGACACCACGCTGGAAATGACGCTCACCCAGCCAAATGCTGCTTTCCTGGCGATGCTGGCTCACCCGTCTCTGGTGCCGATAGATAAAGTCCTGGTAGGTCGTTTCGGTGATAAATGGACCAAACCGGAGCACTTCGTCAGCAGCGGGGCCTATAAACTGTCACAGTGGGTGGTGAACGAACGCATTGTGGCGGTGCGAAACCCGAAATACTGGGATAACGCACATACTGTCATCAACAAGGTGACCTATCTGCCCATTTCCTCTGAAGCCGCTGATGTCAACCGTTACAAAGCGGGCGAAATCGACATCGCCTACACGGTGCCGATCAACCAGTTTGCTCAGCTGAAGAAAACGCTGGGGAGCGAGCTGGATGTATCGCCGCAGCTTGCCACCTATTATTACGAATTCAACACCACCCGGCCGCCGTTCAGCGACGCCCGCGTGCGTAAGGCGCTGAATCTGGCGCTGGATAAAGATATTATCGCCGGGAAAGTTTTAGGGCAGGGGCAACGCCCGGCATGGCTCATCAGCCAGCCGGATATTGGCGGCGTCAAGTTACAGAACCCTGATTACGCCAGCTGGCCGATGGATAAACGCATTGCCGAGGCGAAAAAACTGCTGGCCGAAGCCGGATTTAACGACAGCCATCCGCTCAGCTTTAATCTCCTCTATAACACCTCGGAATCGCACCAGCGTATTGCGATTGCCGCCAGCTCGATGTGGAAGAAGAACCTCGGCGTAGAGGCGAAGCTGCAAAACCAGGAGTGGAAAACCATGCTTGATACCATGCACACCCATAACTTTGACGCGGTGCGCTACGCCTGGATTGCTGATTACGATGACGCCGCAACCTTCCTGAATAACTTCCGTACCGGTGACAGCCAAAACACCACTCAGTACAGCAATCCGGAATACGATCTGGCTCTGGTGAATGCGGCGAAGGCGAAAACGGCGGAGGAGCGCGGTAAGTTCTACCAGCAGGCAGAAGATCTGCTGGGGCGCGATGTGCCGGCGATCCCTGTCTATCACTACGTGCGCACGCACCTGGTGAAACCGTGGGTAGGGGGCTTCACGCCGGATAAGCTTGGCTACTATTACACCAAAGATATGTACATCGAAAAGCACTAACGATCCGCGGTGGATATTATGCTGGTAAAACGGCCAATCTGTTGTCTATTCAACCGATTAAACGCATTTTGGCTATTTTTAAAGCGAACGAATGCGCGCACCCTTTACAGCGCGCGGTGAGGTGTTTATAGTTCGCTTCACTTAGGAAGCGTGGCCGAGCGGTTGAAGGCACCGGTCTTGAAAACCGGCGACCCGAAAGGGTTCTAGAGTTCGAATCTCTACGCTTCCGCCAAATTCAAAACCCCTGCGATAGCAATATCGCAGGGGTTTTTGCTTTTGTTCTGGCTCTCCGCCATGTCACCCATGTTATAGCTTATCGTGATCCCGGCGTCGGCCTTACAGACCTGAGCTTTTACGCACCAGGTATCCGCGATGTTCGAGGGCGTCAGCACCGCTTCGGGCGCACCCGTGGCTGCGATCTGCCCGGCCTTCAGGAGGATCAGGCGCTGGCAATAATTGGCCGCAAGATTGAGATCGTGCAGTGCAACCACCACCGTAAGCGGCAGCTGTGAAACGAGCCGCATCAGCTCCAGTTGGTGCTGAATGTCCAGGTGGTTTGTCGGTTCATCGAGCAACAGCACCTGCGGCTGCTGGGCCAGCGCGCGGGCTATCTGACTTCGCTGTCGTTCTCCGCCTGACAAAGAGTGCCATCGCCGCTGGCGTAAGCTGCATAACTGCATCAGGCCAATCGCCTGTTCAACCGCAGCCTCATCGTCGCGCGTGGTTCTCTGGAATGTTTTCCGGTAGGGCGTACGCCCCAGCCTGACAATATCCTCAACGGTCAGTTCCCCGTCGACCTCAGCATGTTGCGGGACAAACGCCATGTGCTGCGCCCGTATTTTCAGCGGCATCAAGCCAAGCGTTGTGCCATTAAGCGCAACACGTTCGCTGTGTCGTGGAAACAGCCCGGCGAGGCAGCGCAGCAGCGTCGACTTGCCTGAGCCGTTTGGCCCTAACAGGCCGACAATCTGCCCGGATGGCAGGTCGAGATCGATATCCTTAAGCACCGTCTGCGCCTGGCGGGTTACGGTTAACCCGGCCACTGTTATATTCATGGATGCTCCTTTCGGTTTTGATAAAGCAACGCCACAAAGACGGGGGCGCCCACCAGCGCAGTCACCACCCCGATGGGCAGAACCTGGTGCACGATCAACGTGCGTGAGACGATATCGGCAAGGATCATAAAGTGGGCGCCGATGAGAAACGTCAGCGGGATCGAGCGGCGATGGCCCGGCCCGCATAGCATGCGCGTCACATGGGGAATGACCAGCCCGACAAACCCCACTGCGCCTGTAGCGCTCACCAACGTGGCGGTGACAACGGCACAGGTCAGCAATAAAACAATACGCACGGCGGTAACCGGGATCCCCAGCGTGGTGGAGACCTCATCCCCGAAGGTGAAGGTGTCCAGCGCCCGGGAAAAGAGCAATACCACCAGTAAACCCGCAAGCGTAACGGCCAGCGCCAGCAGCGCGTCAGGCCAGCGCACGCCGCTCAGACTCCCCATCAGCCAGAACATGACGCTACGGGACTGCTCGGCATTGGCGGACGTGCTGACTACGTACGCGGTCATGGCGTTGAAGAGCTGGGTGCCCGCAATACCGGCCAGCAAAATGCGCGACGGGCTTTCACTCATGCCGTTTGTAATCACCATGATGAGCGCAAAGGCGGCGCAGGAGCCGACAAACGCACCGCTGCTCACGCCAATCACGCTTCCCCCCATGCCGAGAAGCATCACGCAGACGGCCCCCAGCGAGGCGCCCGCGGAAATCCCCAGCAGATAAGGCTCAGCCAGAGGGTTACGCAGGATCGACTGTAACACCAGCCCGCACAGCGCCAGGCCACCGCCGCTGCACGCGGCCATCACTGCCCGGCTCATGCGATATTGCCAGACGATACCCTCCTCCGTTTGTGGCAACGCATAAGAGGTCAAACCCAGTCCGTTGAGGATCGCTTTCCCGGTACTGGCATACGACACCGGCATATCACCGATACTGGCGGCAAAAACCAGCATTAGCGGCAGCGCCATGACGCCTGCTGCCAGTAAACCTTGCTGGCGGCGGTCAAAAGTGAAATGACTCATTGTTCATCCCGGAAAGAAGCCAGCCGCTCGCTGATAAGCTCAACCGCATCGACGTTACGTAATGAAGGGTTTAACGACATCGCCGGCACCACAATAATGTGGTTGTTCCTGACCGCAGGCATGTTCTTCGTCACCGGGTCATTACGCAAGAATGCTTTTTTTACCTTAACGTCATCGGCAGGGTAGAGCCTGCGGGACATCCCGGCGATAACAATCACGTCCGGCTGCGACTGGGCAATATGTTCCCAGGTTACAGCCGGCCATTCGTCATGAGAGTCAATAATGTTCTTCAACCCCAGCGTGCGGCTGATCCAGCCAGGCGCGCCGTAATTCCCCGCCACCCAGGGATCGCCATTCAGACGGCTACTTGAGAACCAGAATACGACGCGAAGCGGTTTCGCTGAGACGCGCGCCTTGGCCTTTTTGATACGTTCCGTCAGCGTATGATTAAGCTGCTCACCTCGCGCGGAAACATCAAATATCGTCGCCAGATCTGTCACTTCCCGTGTGATTTCGGCCAGCGAAAACGGCGCGCTGCGTGCTCCGTCTGCGTTTGACTTTTCCGTCACCGCTTTATCCGTGCAGTCGGCAGGAGAGATCCACGTATTAATCCCCAGCGAGGCAAACTGCTCACGGGTGCCCACTTCTCCCTGCGGACCAATGTGCCAGTGATACTGCGCGAGAACGAGCTCAGGTTTCTGTCCCACCACGGCTTCAAAGGAGGGGGAATTATCTGCAAGCCGGGGGATATTTTTCCCGGCATCTGCCAGCGGATCCGGGAGCTTGCCGAACCAGACCGACGTTGCGGCGATCTTTTTCTCCAGCCCCAGTGCGAGCAGTAATTCTGTTTCATGCTGTCCCACGGTCACGACGCGCTGAGGAGCCTGCGCAAAGGTCTGCTTTACGCCGCAATTTTCAATCGTGAGGGGCCAGGAGGTTGCTGAGAAAGCGGCAGGCGCCGTGGAGAGCAATAAAGCCAGAAATAACCCTTTTTTAAGTAACATAGAACATAATCCCAAATTGTTATGTTATAACATAATACATATATTGTGATTGAGAGCAACACGCTCACCGTCGCTTGTTGCAGAAACGAAAGGCTGGACTATTCTCAACATACCCACCTGGCATTCGCGGGTTGCCTGAAAAACAACAAGATTTCTGATCTGGGGTAGTGAGGATGAAAAAGATCCTGCTCGCGTTTGCGTTCTGTTTTGCCTCCCTGAGCGCCTTCTCATCGTATGCCGCTGAGCCCCGCCAGGCGCCTTCTGAGCAGGAGCGCGCCCGGACGGTCTATATTTTTCATCAGCCGATCGTCATGCTTCAGGCGAAATTTGGCCTGACCACGCCGGAGGAGCGCGTTTTACGCATCCGCAACACCCTGCGCAATTTTACCGAGGCGGACGTGCGTGAGCCGCTCACTATCGTCCCCGTGACCCGCTATAACCAGCAGGGGCGGCTGATCGTGATGAACGGTAAGCCCGTGATGCTGCTGACGGAAGGGGATTTGGACGAAGGGGACGATCTGACCCTCGATCAGGCCGCGCAGCGCGTGCTGGCGCGCATGGAAGCGCAGAGAATGGCGCTGCGCGATCAATACGATACCGGCTGGCTGGCGCTGTCGACGGTAAAAGCTGCCGCTGGCCTGCTGGCGCTTTTGCTGCTCTGCTATGGCGCCTGGCGATCCTGGCGCTGGTTTCGACGCGTCTACCGTCTGCGTATTGTGGAGAATCGCAGCCGGGTGCCGCAAAGCTGGCGGCGGTACATTGGCGCCATTGAGATTCGGCTTTACGCCTTGCTGATGTTCCTGCTGGGTTTGATTGGCTTTTACGTCTGGCTGAGCTGGGCATTCAGTCTGTTTCCGTGGACGCGGGTGTGGGGCACGTCGCTGGGAGACTGGTCGCTTCGCGTGGTGCAGCAAATTGCCCTGGCGATTGTCTCGGCTTTGCCGGGGCTGACGATTGTTCTGATCATTTTCCTCATTACCGCTTTTATTCTGAAGCTTCTGAGGATGGTGCTGAATCAGGTGGAGGCTGGTCGTCTGCAACTTCCCGGCGTACATCCGGAAACCGTGGGGGCAACCCGTAAGCTCATTTCCGTCGCCGTCTGGCTATTTGCTCTCTCCGCTGCCTGGCCGTTTCTGCCCGGCGCAAACTCACTGGCGTTTAAAGGTATTAGCGTCTTCTTCGGCCTGATGTTAACGCTGGGTTCGGCAGGGGTGATGAACCATGCCATGAGCGGTCTGGTCCTGATTTACTCCCGCGCACTGCGTAAAGGCGATGTCATTCGGGTGGCGGATAACGAAGGTAAGGTCAGTGAAATAGGCATGCTGGCGACCAAAATTATTACCCGGGAAAATTATGTCGTTACCGTGCCCAATGCGGTGGTGGTGAGCGGTAAGATCACCAACCTTAGCGCGCTACAGCCCGATGGCAGCCTCAATCTGACGGTCAGCGTCACTATTGGTTATGACACCCCATGGCGTCAGGTGCATGCCATGCTGGAGCTGGCCGCGAAACGGGCAAAAGGGATTGATCTTTCTGAGCCGCCGCTGGTGCGCCAGTTAGGGTTAATGGACTGGTATATTGCCTACGAGTTGCAGGTTCGTCTGCTGCCCGACCAGTCCCTCGCGGTTGCCCGCAATGAGCTGCATAGCCAGATACAGGATGTATTTAACGAATTTAACGTGCAGATCATGTCTCCGAATTTTGTTATGCAGCCAGAGGGCAGCGTAATGGTTGCCAAAGAGAACTGGTATACCGCGCCCGCCAAACCCCCTCAGGGCGAAACCTGAGGCCCCGGTTTTCCCAAGGTAAGCCAAAAGATCACAGTTTCTGATCGACAATCGCCGATTTTATACGGGTCATCGCCAGAATGTTTTTTGAACGCATATTCAATTTCTCGAGGATCCTCACGCGGTAGGTGCTGGTCGTTTTTTGTGACAGTTGCAGCTTTTTCGCGATTTCATGATTTTCCATATGGAAAAGCTTTAGCACGTCATATTCGCGTCGGGTAAAGGAGTGTGTCCTGAGCGCCCGATAAAAGCGCATCAGCTGCTGAAAAGGGTGAGCAGTAAAATGCATCGACGAATAGATAATATTATCAATTCTCACCGCGCTGTTGGCTTCTATCTCATGCATCAGGACAATGTAATCACGCTTGACTTTTTTGACCTGCTGAATGGTTTTATTGCGTAACTTATCCTGTTCAATCGCAATGATAAAATCCAGCTCGGGATCGACCTCATAAAGATGGTGAATATCCTCCTCATCGCGAATCAAATGGGTAGATGTCAGTGAGCTTGAGACACCGTGGCAAAGGTAATAGTTATCGCTGATAAAAATAAAATTCATAATTAATGGGCAGGGTTTTAGATAAAATTCATTAAAAATCTAAGAGGCTTAATCTGTAGTATTTTCTGCCAGACAGCGGCGAGGTCGACGACCCCTGCCATCGACAGCAGAACCAGAATAATCAGCAGCGTAGATAGCGTTATCGCAAACATAAAACGCGTAATTTTTTTCTGCATTTTTTGCTGATGCGTTACCCGCTGGTCCTCTTTTTCATACTCGACCATGGTGGTAATAGCCTGGCCCTGCACGTAGTACACCTTACCCTCTTCGCTGAGATCGCCCGTGATCACGAGCGACTCAAGTAAGAGCGCGATTTTTCTGCTAAACGACTCATTTTTGATATGTTTATACCAAAGTGTGCCGTAAAGCATGGCGATCACTTCCCGCTGGGCGAAACCAGACGAAACGCGCGAAGGGCGCTGGTTGACGTAGTCGGTCACCAGCAGCCTGAGCAAGTTGTAACGGTCCCGGCTGATGGTTTCTGAATCAGATTTCAGGCCAGAAATACAGCGCCCTTTCAGACGAGCAAGGGCCGTTTTTAAGGTGATGATTTTCGTATAATGGTCAAAGGCAAACGGGATAATGCCTTTGTAAGCCTGAAACCCATTGCGCTTATAGTGAATGATTTCAGCCTGCATTTCGCTGATATCTTCCACGCTCATACTGACATCTTCGCTTTTATGCATCGGGCAGAGCACAACGTTGCTGCTTTCGTGCTTCATCAGAATATAACGCGTATTGTCGGCATCTTTTAAGTACACCAGAAAATAGTCATGCGGGTTGTTTTTTTGCGCACCGTTCTGGATCAGCCACGGCAGAAATTTACGCCAGAGAATAAGTCTGTAGTTATCGGTATCGAATAATTTCATGGAAAATCTCTTATCGCAGTGACCTGCGTGAATAGGGTCTTACAAGGGCATATTGAGGTGGTAATGTTGCACGGATAAGCTGCGGTGTATGAAAAAGAGTCTAGATCACAAACTTTCATTCTAATAAGTTTATGTGATGTAAAAATAAATGTTTACATTTTAGCCAGCCGATGACGAAGAAGTGATCGGAGCGGAAGGGAATGAGGCAAGAAGCTCAACGTAATGCAATTTCCTGCTTTACATCATGCTCAGAGATGTTTATAGTGCGCCTCACTTTGGAAGCGTGGCCGAGCGGTTGAAGGCACCGGTCTTGAAAACCGGCGACCCGAAAGGGTTCTAGAGTTCGAATCTCTACGCTTCCGCCAAATTCGAAAACCCTGCGATAGCAATATCGCAGGGTTTTTTCGTTATTCCAGCCCAAGCGTATACTGTGCGATTTTGAAGTAGATAATGAGCCCGGTACCGTCGATCAGCGTGGCGATAAACGGCGCGGAAACGACCGCCGGGTCGATTTTGCAGCGTTTCAAAACCATCGGGATCACCGATGAGACAATGGCGCTCCACAGCGTAATGCAGACCAGCGTCAGGCTGACGATAAGCGTGATTTCCATCCCAATGCCCATCATCCAGGCACGAACGCAGCCCGCCAGGCCTAGCGTGGCGGCAATCATTAACGAGGTGCTCATCTCTTTGCGCAGCACGCGACCCACGTCGCGAAGGTGGACTTCACCCAGCGCCATGGCGCGCACCAGCGTCGAGGTAATCTGCGTCCCGCTGTTTCCGCCGGTGCCAATCAGCAGCGGAATAAAGAACGCCAGCGCAATGGCGGATTCCAGCGCCTCTTCAAAATGCTGGATCACCGAGCTGGTATACGCTTCCGCGACAAACAGCAGCAGCAGCCAGACGGAGCGTTTCTTCCACAGGCTAAAGGCGCTGGTTTCCAGATAGGGCTTCTCCAGCGGCAGCGTTGCCCCCTGAAGCTGGGCATCTTCAGTAACGTCATCTTCCAGCAGATGGGCGATTTCACGCTCGGTAAGGCAGCCCACCAGCTTGCCGTGGGTCACCACCGGTACGACATCCGCACCTGCGTGCGCCAGCAACCCGGCGACATCAGCCCGCTCATCTTCCGGTTTAAGCTGGATAAAATCCGATATCATCAGCCCCTTAACGGGCTGTACGGTATCCGTGGCCTGCAATAATTTACGTACGGCAATCAAACCCGCGAGGCGACCGTTGTCTTCGATAAAAATATGTGACGGAATATCATCATCTTTTAATTTTTCAAAGAACTGCTCGCGTGCCAGAGCTACGCATAATGAAATATCAATAACGATAAAATCGGTATTCATATATTGCGCGATGGCGCTGTCGTTAAAAGCCAGATTATGGTTGTGAATAGCGTAAGACATTGTAACTTCCCTTTGAATAATAAAATCTCTCAGGGGCGAGCAAGACAGGGCATGTCGGAAAGGAGATCCCCACGTCCTGGGTTCAGCACTGTACACCGTATCCCGTAAGGGAAGTTATACTGGCAAAGCCTTGATTCGACAGTGCCTGTTTTACCCTGTGCCGGTTCTCTCGAACCCACCAGAGCGATAACGTGTATTTGTACAGGAGCCTCGCCATAACGAGATCGTTGTAAAACGTGAGGGATAATACGCTTATTTAAAATGGCTGCTGAGGAATTTAAATAATGTTTAGGTATGGTTTAAATGAATATTATTGAATGAATGTTGACGTTTTATTTAACTATTTTCACTTCTAATGGGAAATTCTGATGTTACCGGGGAGAGTAAAATGGCATGGCTGGACACGCTGCTGGATCATTTTGCGCATTATCCAACGCATCTCTTCGCGTTGCTCGTTGTTATGGCACTGAGTAAATCAACGGTACTGATCTCTTCCGTGCTCCCGCCCGCATCGGTCATGCTGCTGGCGGGGATTGCCGTCAGCCAGTCGAGTATGCATCCGGCGCTGACGTGGCTGGCGGTGGTGATGGGCGCTACGGCAGGATCGGTGCTGAATTACCATATCGGCCAGCTGATGGGGCATACCCGGCGAGTGTCACGCTTCACGGCAAAACATGCCGGGAAGTTTTTGCGGGTACAGCACCAGCTGCATAAAAATGGCGTGCTGGTGTTGTTCACCTCGCGTTTCCTGGCGGTACTGCGCTATATCGTGCCGCTGGCGGCGGGCATGCTCAGGCTGAGCGCGATAAAGGTTTACGCCATCAGCCTGCTTTCAGCCTGCGCATGGGCGGCGCTGTATGTCGGCATCGTCACCGGCATCAGCCTCTGAATCAGCGAGTCACGTATTCATCAGTTTGAGAAATGCTTCCCGAAAAACCTGTCACGAATCTGTCACACTCAATGCGACATTAAAAAAACGTGTGAGGAATTAGGGATGAGAAAAGCACTACTCGCAGTTGCCGTGGCAGGTACCCTTGCCGTGACCTTTGGCGCACAGGCGCAGGACACACCGGACGGCTATCAGCTGGAACAGGTACTCATCATGAGCCGCCACAACCTGCGTGCACCGCTCGCCAATAACGGCAGCGTACTGGAGCAGTCCACGCCGAAGCAGTGGCCGGAGTGGGACGTCCCGGGTGGACAGCTCACCACCAAAGGGGGCGTACTGGAAGTGTATATGGGTCACTATATACGCGAGTGGCTGGCAGAGCAGGGGATGGTGAAGACGGGTGAATGCCCGCAAGCGGATACCGTCTATGCCTACGCCAACAGCCTCCAGCGCACCGTGGCGACCGCGCAGTTCTTTATCACCGGCGCGTTCCCGGGGTGCGATGTGCCTGTGCATCATCAGGAAAAAATGGGCACCATGGACCCCACCTTCAATCCGGTCATTACCGATAATTCCCCTGAGTTTCGTGAGAAAGCGCTGAATGCGATGGAGACAGAACGGCAGAAAATGCAGCTGGATGAAAGCTACAAACTGCTGGAGCAGCTGACAAACTATAGCGACTCGCCGTCCTGCAAGGAGAAAAAAGTCTGTTCCCTGACGGAGGCGAAAGATACGTTCAGCGCCGATTATGAAAAAGAGCCGGGCGTCTCCGGGCCGCTGAAAGTGGGTAACTCGCTGGTGGATGCGTTCACCCTACAGTATTACGAAGGATTCCCGGCAGACCAGGTGGCATGGGGGGAAATCAAAACCGATCAGCAGTGGCGCGTGCTGTCGAAGCTGAAAAACGGCTACCAGGACTCGCTGTTTACCTCGACGGACGTGGCGCAGAACGTGGCTAAACCGTTGGTGAAGTACATTGATAAAGCGCTGGTGACCGAACAGGCCAAAGCGCCAAAAATTACCCTGCTGGTGGGGCACGACTCCAACATTGCCTCGCTGCTGACCGCGCTGGATTTCAGGCCGTATCAGCTGCACGACCAGCAGGAACGAACCCCGATTGGCGGTAAAATTGTCTTCCAGCGCTGGCATGACAAAAACACTAACCAGGAGCTGATGAAAATTGAGTATGTCTACCAGAGTTCAGAGCAGTTGCGTAATGCCAGCGTGCTGTCGCTGCAATCTCCTGCGCAGCGCGTGACGCTGGAGCTGAAGGGCTGTCCGGTAGATGGCAACGGCTTCTGTACGATCGATAAATTCAATGCGGTGATGAACAACGCGGCGAAATAGAAGAAAACCCCCGCGCGGGCGGGGGGAACATTCAGACGTTTTTACGTTCGATGGTTTGCTCGCCCCAGAACAGCGAGTCTTTGTCGGTTTTTTCGAAAGCGCGAACCAGCACTTCATCGTTGCCTTCTTCCCAAATCTGCTCAGCCAGCTTTTCGTCATACCTGGCGACTTCAAAGATGGCTTCTGCAATCTCCGGAGAGGTATTGCGTAAACTTGCCCATTCGCCCACGTGGTGAGCTTTGGATTCTTGAGTTGGCATACTTGTCCTCCTGTTGGGTTAGCCGTTCAGTTTTTTGGCAAGACCCGCGACGTATTCACCCTGATAGCGGGCGATCGAAAGTTCTTCATTGCTTGGCTGACGTGAACCATCCCCACCGGCAATGGTTGTCGCGCCATACGGTGTCCCGCCACGAACCTGGGAAACATCAAACAGTTCCTGCGCGCCGTAGCCAATCGGCACAATCACCATCCCATGATGTGCAAGGGTAGTCCAGGTTGAGGTGATCGTCTGCTCCTGGCCGCCGCCTGTGCCGGTAGAGCTGAACACGCTGGCCAGCTTGCCGTATAACGCGCCGGAGGCCCAGAGCCCGCCCGTCTGGTCGAGGAAGGTGCGCATCTGGCCGGACATATTGCCGAAGCGGGTCGGGGTGCCGAAGATAATGGCATCATAGTCCGCGAGCTCCTGCGGGGTGGCGACCTGGGCGTTTTGTGTTTTTCCCCCGGCTTTGGCGAAGGCTTCCGCCTGCATGGTTTCCGGTACGCGTTTAACCACAACCTCAACGCCGTCTACTCTGTTTGCGCCTTCTGCAACTGCGTGAGCCATGGTTTCAATGTGTCCATACATGGAATAATAGAGCACCAGAACTTTTGCCATTTTGCATCACTCCTCGTTGGTTTTTCTTACAGCGGATCGCTGCGTTACTTTAAAGATATGACATCACGGCCAGACTGCAAAAATGAACGGCATTTATTTGATATATAACAATATCTTTTTGTTACGTGCTTTGTAGCAAAATGAAACAACTTTAGCGGCGCTGATTTTTCAAAATATAAGAATGGCTTATGGATGACCTCCTCAATATTTCATACGAAAGGCTGAGATCATGTTGCAGAATATTACCTCTCGCTTGCCGGATAGCCGCATTACACTAAGCTTAGTTTCACGCGGCACAGATAAAGGCACTGTCCTTGAGCCGCGAGGTGAAAGAATCCTCTTTTACTGAATGCAATATGATGTCTAATGTTTCACACTCTGGAGGTTAGAGATGGCAAACCATCGTGGTGGTTCAGGTAATTTCGCTGAAGACCGTGAAAGAGCATCAGAAGCAGGTCGTAAAGGTGGCCAGTCTAGCGGGGGCAATTTTAAAAACGACCCTCAGCGCGCATCAGAGGCTGGCAAAAAAGGGGGTAAAAATAGCCACGGCAGCAACAAGTAGTACGCCGGGTTAACTCTCTGCCGCCGGGTTTCCCGGCGGTTTTTTTATGTCTGCTACATTGAACTGTAATCAAAGGCATCGCACACTACAGGATTGATTCTTCGTGCTGGTGTCCCATGTCCGTTTCCCGTTTTACTTTCTCCATTAAGCCTCAGGAAGCCATCCTGATTTTGATCACCATGTTCTGGGGCGGAACCTTTCTTGCCGTTCAGTACGCGGTCACGATGAGCGATCCGTTTTTCTTTGTAGGGCTGCGTTTCGCAACCGCGGCGGTTGCCGTGGCGCTTATTTCGCTGAAAACCCTGCGCGGGTTGACCCTGAGAGAGCTTAAAGCGGGTGTCGCTATTGGCGTGGCGATTGCCATGGGCTATAGCCTGCAAACGTGGGGGCTCCAGTCTATCTCCAGCAGTAAATCCGCCTTCATCACCGCCATGTACGTACCGCTGGTGCCGCTGTTGCAGTGGCTGTGCCTGGGCAGAATACCGGGCCTGATGTCGTGCATTGGTATCGTGCTGGCGTTCATCGGCCTCATTTTATTAGCCGGGCCGGGAAATAATCTGCTGGCGCTGGGGCCGGGAGAGATCATCACGCTGGTGGGGGCCGTTGCCATTGCGGCAGAAATTATTTTGATTAGCGCCTGGGCAGGAAAAGTGGACGTCAAGCGGGTGACGGTCGTGCAGCTTGCCACCGCGTCGCTGGTGGCGTTCGCGACGATGGTGCCGGCAGGGGAGTCCGTCCCGCCGATGTCTACCGGGCTTATCGTCGTGGCGCTGGGGCTGGGCGTTTTTAGCGCCATTATTCAGGTCACCATGAACTGGGCGCAGCGCAGCGTATCTCCGACACGGGCGACGGTCATCTATACCGGTGAACCGGTGTGGGCGGGTATTTTCGGGCGACTCGCCGGGGAGCGTCTGCCGTTGCTGGCGCTGGTGGGCGCGGCATTTATTGTCGCCGGGGTGCTGGTGAGCGAGTTAAAGTTAAAAAAACGACGTAAGTCGATTGCCGGGTTGGGCACTGAACAAGGGGCAGATAGCTAACAACGCGCACGCTGTCCGTTTTGCCCGGCGGCGCTTCGCTTGCACGGGCCTACAATTGGCATGTAGGCCGGGTAAGCGTAGCGTCACCCGGCTATTTCAGGTTCAGGGGGTGATGGCTTCCGCTTGCGCTTTATCCCCTTTGCGGCGGCTAAGCAGGGCGTTGAGCAGGATCGCGCCGAAGGTCGCCGTACCAATCCCGCCAATCGTAAACCCGCCCAGCGTCAGGGCGAAGTCGCCTGCGCCCAGCACCAGCGTGACCGCCACCATGATCAGGTTACCGTTCTGGCTCAGATCAACATGATTCTGCACCCAGATGCGTGCCCCCGCGACGGCAATCAGACCAAATACAACAATCGAGGCGCCGCCAATCACGGGTGCCGGGATGGTGTGGATCAATGCGCCGAATTTTGGGGAAAAGCCGAGCAGTATCGCCATCACCGCCGCCGCCACGAAGACCAGCGTCGAGTAGACTTTGGTCACTGCCATCACGCCGATGTTTTCCGCGTAGGTCGTCACGCCGCTGCCGCCGACCGAGCCGGAGAGCATGGTCGCCAGACCGTCTCCCACAAACGCCCGCCCCATATACGGGTCCATATTGCGCCCGGTCATTCCCGCTACGGCTTTCAGGTGGCCCAGGTTTTCAGCCACCAGGATCACCGCGACAGGCGCGATGAGCATCATCGCCTGAGCGTTAAAGGTGGGCGAGGTCATGTGCGGCATCCCGAACCAGGCGGCCTGGTGAATCAGTGTGAAATCAACCGGCTTGCCGAGACCAAACACGTTCGCCAGCAGCGCGTAGATCAGACAGGCCGCAATCAGCCCGACCAGGATCAGCAGCCGCTGGATCATCCCGCGCGTAAAGACCGCCACCACGCCGATGCACAGCACCGTAATCACCGCCATCCAGCTTTCAAACGGCGAGCCGGATACGCTCTTCACCGCAATCGGCGCGAGGTTCAGGCCTATCGCCATCACCACCGCCCCGGTGACGACGGGGGGCATCATCCGCTCGATCCAGCGCGTGCCGACTTTCATCACCACCAGACCGGTCAGGGTGTAGACCAGCCCACAGGCGATAATGCCGCCGAGGGCCACGCTCAGGTTGGGGTTAATGCCCTGACCGTTAAACCCGGTCGCTGCAATAACGACTCCCACAAAGGCGGCGCTGGAGCCCAGATAGCTGGGCACGCGCCCGCCGGTGACAAAAAAGAACAGCAGGGTACCCATACCCGACATCAAAATGGCGAGGTTAGGATCCAGCCCCATCAGCATGGGCATTAGCACCGTCGCACCAAACATCGCGACCGCATGCTGCACGCCCATCACCATTGTCTGCCCGAGCGGGAGCCTTTCATCCGGCGCGACCACGCCTGCTTCTGTGGAGGTCGATTTCAACTGCCAGTGGGGAAGTCCGAACATGTTCTGTCTCCTGAATGCGGATTAACAGGCGGGTCGCATAAGTGCGTGATAGCCGCGGTCGAACCACACCAGCCCTTGCGGTGCCGGGTGGCGAACGATGGATACGATGTCGCAAAACAGAATGTCGTGGGTGCCGACGCTAACCACCTGGCTGATGCGGCAGTCGAACGAGGCCAGGGCATTTTCCAGACGTGGACAGCCCGTGTCGCCTGTCTGCCAGCGGGCAGCGGCAAAGCGTTCCGCCATCGGCGTTTTACCGCCAAACAGGTTGGATAATGGCTCCTGTCCGGCACTCAGCCTGTTAACGCACAAGGTGCGGTTCTCGCTGAAAATCGGCCAGACGGACGCGCCACGGTTGAGGCAAACCAGCAGAGTGGGCGGGGAATCGGTCACGCTGCATACCGCGCTTGCGGTAAAGCCCGCCATTCCCGCAGGGCCGTCGGTGGTGATGATATTGACCGCCGCACCGACGCAGGCCATGGCATCACGGAAGGTTTGTTGATCGGGTGTCGTCATGATGGCTCCTTACGCCAGCCCGCAGGCGTCTTCGAAGGTCAGACGCGGTAAGCGCCCATAGACTTTGCTCATATCGCCATAGCCGATGTTAATCAGCAGATTGCTTTTAAGCAGCGTGCCCGTGAAAAAGGCCGCGTCCACTTTTTCCCGGTCAAAGCCGGACATCGGCCCGGTGTCGAGCCCGAGCGCGCGGCAGGCGAAGATCAGGTACGCGGCCTGCATCGAACTGTTGCGAAAGGCGGTCTCTTCCGCCAGTGCGGGGCTGGAGGTAAACCAGCTTCTGGCATCGCCGTGCGGGAACAGTACAGGCAGGCGCTCATAAAACTCGCTGTCCCAGGCGACAATTGCCGTGACCGGGGCTGTGAGCGTTTTCTCAAGGTTGCCGCTGGAGAGCGCCGGGCGCAGCTTCTCTTTTCCTTCCGGGCTTCGCACAAAGACAATGCGCGCCGGGGAACAGTTGGCGGACGTCGGCCCCCATTTCATCAGGTCATAAATCTCGCGCAGCGTCTCGTCACTGACCGGTATATCCAGCCAGCCGTTATGGGTACGTGCGCCGGTAAACAGCGTTTCCAGCGCGGCGGGCGTGATGGCTTCGCTCATTCAGGCTCCTTACAAAGCGGGTTCAGGGCTGTGCAGCAGGCTGGCAAGCCCGTTCAGCAGCAGCGTGTTAAAGATGTCCGGCGCGGTCACGTTGCAGGCATGCCCGCCCTGACGCATGACCGTTTTGCGGGCGTGCGGGAGGGCGGCGTACAGTTCCGCGGAGCAGACGGACGGCACCAGCAGATCGTCGGTGGAACAAATAATCTGCACGGGGCAGCGAACGCGTGCAGCGTGGCGGCTGAAATCAGCCTGTTTCAGCGCATGCAGCCTGCGCAGCAGATTGGCTTTGCCCTGGAAATGGGCCAGCGCCAGCGCTTCCTCGGCCTCCAGCCGCGGAGCGCGGGCGGCCATCCAGTCTGCCGGGTAAAGAAACAGCGGCTGTGCCTCTACCCACGCCTGAGCCCCGCCCGCATGCAGCAGACGTTCGCGAACGTCAAAACAGCGTCGGGTATGGGCATTGAGGGTCAGCCAGCCGTTGACACAAACCAGCGCGGTGAGGGCGTCAGGCTTATCGATAGCCAGCCGCAGGCCGACCAGCGCCCCCAGCGCGTGGCCGACCACGCAGTAACGGGCGATCCCGGCCCCGGCTAACGCCAGTGCGAGCTCGTCGGCCATGTGTGCGAGGGTGTAATCTTCCGGCAGGGTATCCGGGTTATTCCCCGTGCCCCGCTGGTCGTAGCACACCACCTGATACTCCTGCCCCAGCACGGCGAGCTGAGGCAGCCAGTAGCTGCCGCTGCCGCCGAGCCCGGCAATCAGCACCACCGCGGGCGCGCCCGCAAAGGGGGGCGGGGAAATGGACAGTTTCATGGCGGCCTCACTTCGCGATGTGCGCAACGGTGGCAATTTCAACCAGCGCTTCAGGCTTTACCAGCCCGCACTGGATGCAAAATCGCGCCGGTTTATCGCCGGGGAAAAACTCCGCGTAGATCTCGTTAATCGCGGCGTAGTTTTTCCAGTCGGTGATAAAGATGCTGTTGAAGGTCACGTCCTCCATCGTGCCACCCGCCGTTTCGATCACGGTTTTGATCGTCTCCAGCACGTGGCGGGTTTGCGCCTTTGGGTCATCGATAAACACCACGTTGTTGTCTTTATCAAACGGCAGCGTGCCTGAGACATACACCACGCCGTCGGCGAGGGTACCGGGGACAAACGGGGCTATCGGGGTGCTGGTGCCCGGCGGAATAATCACGGATTTCGGCATAGCGGTTCTCCTCAGGCGATGCGGGCGAGCGGGGGATCCAGCGCGTCGCAGAAATCATTGACGTTACTGACCCAGCCAAAAAAGGTTTCGATATTGAACAGGGCGGCTTTCTGGGCAAAATCCGGCCCGGCCTGATGGGTAGCGTCTTCCAGCACCACGCCAAAATACTCGAGGAAGAAGCCGTCGCGCAGGGTGGACTCCACGCAGACGTTGGTGGCAATGCCCGTAAAGACCAGATGACGAATGCCCCGGCTGCGCAGCAGGCTGTCGAGCGGGGTATTGAAAAAGCCGCTGTAGCGCGGTTTCGGCAGTACGATATCGCCAGCTTCCGGTACCAGCTCATCCACCAGTTGATAATCCCAGCCGCCTTTCGCCAGCAGCGTGCCCTGGAGTTCAGGCCGTTGGCGCATGGTTTTCAGGGCGTTGGATTTGTGAAAGTTGGGTGAGCCGGGACCGCCAGCTTCGACGTACTGGTCGTCCCAGCCGTTCTGGAACCAGACGATCAGCATGCCCGCAGCACGCGCGGCGCTCACGGCGGTTTTGATATTCTCAATCACCGGCTGCGTGGCCGAGACGTCGAACCCGGCCAGATCCAGATACCCGCCTTTACTGGCATAGGCGTTTTGCATATCCACCACGATCAGCGCGCTCTGCTGCGCGTCAAAGGTGATGGCCTCCGGGCGAGCGTTGAGGGTCGTCATTACGCCACCTCCTTCGTCACGGCAGGGATGTGGGCGCGGCACTGCATCAGCGGCTGAATACGCTCGCCGAAGGTTTCCACGCCGGTGAGAAAATCATCGAAGGTCAGCAGCACGCCTTCGGCGCCGGGCACGGCAGCCACTTCGTCGAGCATTCTGGCGACGCTGGCATACGAGCCAACCAGGGTGCCCATGTTGATATTGACGGCAGACGTCGGGTCGGCCATCTGGCGAACGTTGGTGTCCGCGCCGGAGCGGGTATCCTTCTGGCTCTGCTCGGTCAGCCAGCTCAGGGCTTCCTCGTCGGCGCCGTCCTTGTATCGTTCCCATTTGGCGCGCGCGGCGTCGTCGGTTTCGTCGGCAATCACCATAAACAGCACGTAGGAGCCCACGTCGCGCCCGATTTTGTCGGCGGCCGCTTTCATGCGTGCCGCGGTGGGCGCGAAGGCGGCCGGGGTGTTAACGCCTTTGCCGAAGCAGAAGTTGAAGTCGGCGTATTTCGCCGAGAATTCCATTCCCGCGTCGCTCTGTCCGGCGCATATCACCTTCATCGGCACCGACGGCTGCGGGCTGACGCGGCAGTCGTTCATGGTGAAGAAGTCGCCTTTGAAATCGCTTTTGCCGGTGCCCCACAGATCGCGCAGCACCTGCACGTATTCAGTCAGGTAGTCGTAGCGACGGGAGAAGTAATCGTCACCCGGCCAGATCCCCATCTGCTCGTACTCCGGCTTTTGCCAGCCGGTGACAAGGTTGACGCCAAAGCGCCCGCCGGAGATGGAGTCGATGGTGGAGGCCATCCGCGCCACGATTGCCGGGGGAAGGGTAAGGGTGGCGGCGGTGGCGTAAATCTGGATGCGCGAGGTTACCGCCGCCAGGCCCGCCATCAGGGTAAAGGACTCCAGGTTGTGGTCCCAGAATTCGGTCTTACCGCCGAAACCGCGCAGCTTGATCATCGAGAGCGCAAAGTCGAAGTGGTAATGCTCCGCTTTCTGCACGATGGCTTTATTCAGCTCAAAGGTCGGCATGTATTGCGGGGCCGTGGTCGAGATAAGCCAGCCGTTGTTGCCGATCGGTACAAATACGCCAATTTTCATCACGAACCTCTCTTCATTACGTTGCAGGTGTCACGACGTTTTTGCAAAGGGAGTGCCAGTTTTGAAAAATACTTTGTTATTAGGGTGTTAACTGGTGGTTGTTAAATTTAACAGCGAAAATGTGGACTAAGTGGTCAAAATCATTGCACAGAAAACAGGCACTCATGCGCGCTGAGGGTGCAGAAGGTCGTGGCGAGACGGGGGTTTTGCTATGCTGAGCGCAGGACAGAAAATGGAGAGCGAAAATGACACAAGGCGCAGTGAAAACACCCGGTAAACGTTCGCAGGCGGTGAGCGCCAAGAAACAGGCGATCCTCAGCGCCGCGCTGGAGACATTTTCGCAGTTTGGTATTCACGGTACGCGCCTTGAGCAGGTGGCGGAGCAGGCCGGGGTGTCCAAGACCAATCTGCTCTACTACTACCCGTCGAAAGAGGCGCTATATGTGGCGGTGATGCAGCAGATCCTGGATATCTGGCTTGCGCCGCTTAAGGCGTTTCGCGAAGAGCTGGCTCCGCTGGTGGCCATCGGGGAGTATATTCGCCTGAAGCTGGAGGTGTCGCGCGATTATCCCCAGGCATCGAGGCTGTTTTGTCTGGAGATGTTACAGGGCGCGCCGCTGTTGCAGGCGGAGCTGACGGGAGATCTAAAGCAGCTGGTGGACGAAAAATCGGCCATTATTGCCGGATGGGTCGCCAGCGGAAAACTGGCGCCCGTCGATCCGCAGCATCTGATTTTCATGATTTGGGCCTCAACCCAGCACTACGCTGACTTCGCGGCCCAGGTCGAGGCGGTAACCGGTAAAACGCTCCAGGACGAGGCGTTTTTCCAGAGCACCCTGGAAAACGTGCAGCGGATGATTATTGAAGGGATCCGCGTGCGTTAATCAGCCGGTTGGAAAGGGCAGCTTAAATTGCCCTCTTCACACTGCATCAACGAGGCCAGAAAGGCTTCGCGCTCCGCTGTTTTCTCCGTCAGGCACTGGTTGATAATCATCGGCTGAATAGTGCCACCTTCGGTTCCTGAACCCATCAATTTACAGTCTGCGTCACGCAGGGCGATCCACGCCTGCTGCGCCTTTTTCAGCAGGTCGCGCTGAGGGGCTGCCGCGCGTTTGATGGCGGCCTGGTACGTCTGGTTGAGCTTTTTATCCGCAGCCTGGTACTGCTCTGCCGCACAGGCACTGAGTTCTGTCTGGGTGGTCGCTTTGTCGCACTCGTCGGCAAGCGCACTGGCGCTGAGCAGCAGTGCTGCGCCTGCGAGAAATACTCTTTTCATCATTCCCTCCGTGTAAAAAAGCCGGATGCGCTGCGCTTATCCGGCCTACGGTGATTTTGTAGCCCCGGTAAGCGTAGCGTCACCGGGGAAAGTTTACACGATTAACCGATTGTCATCAGGCTGGCGTTACCGCCTGCCGCCGCGGTGTTGACGCTGAGCGAGCGCTCCACGTACAGACGCTCCAGCAGCAGGTTGGTTTCCCCGCGCGCAAAGCCCTGCACGGAAACGATGGCACCGCTGCGGGCCGCAACCTGCTCACACAGTTCGCGCAGCTGGTCGGAATCACCGTGGTAGATCACCGCGTCAAACGGCTGGGTCAGCAGGGCATCGGCCTTCGCAAAGCGAATGCGAGCCGAGACCGCTTTTGGCAACTGTTTGGCGAGGTCGCGATGCAGCGCATCTTCCGGCCACAGCACCTCACAGCCCGTTGCTGTAGCGGCTGCCAGCTGCACCAGCGCATCCTGCTCGTCATCCGCCATGCACAGCACACGCTCGCGCGGCATCAGCGTCCAGGTGTTGCGCTCACCGGTTGGACCCGGCAGCAGACGCTGTGTTCCCGCCTGTGCCAGTTCGCCGTACTGCCGGGCGACGGCACGCAGTTCAGGACGTTTTTCCGCCCAGGCGATCAGCGCCTCCAGCGGCTGGGTCAGCACGGTTTTCACCTGCGTATCCACCGGATAGTGTGCGTCCTGACGCGCCAGGGTCACGCCCAGGGCGTTCTCCGGACGGTTAGCCAGCAGACGGTACAGGTAGAGCGGGCCACCCGCTTTCGGACCGGTGCCGGAGAGGCCTTCACCGCCGAACGGCTGCACGCCCACGACTGCGCCGACCATATTACGGTTGACGTACAGGTTGCCGACTTTAGCATTGCCGGTCACCTGGGCAATGGTTTCGTCGATACGAGTATGTACACCGAGCGTCAGGCCGTAACCCGAGGCGTTGATCTGATCGATCAGCTCGTTGAGGTTGTTACGGTTGTAGCGCACAACGTGCAGTACCGGGCCGAAGACCTCTTTTTTCAGCTCGTCGAAGCTTGCCAGCTCAATCAGCGTTGGCGGCACGAAGGTGCCGGTCTGCCACTCGCGGGCATCTTCACTGTTCTCACGCACCGCCTGGAACACCGGACGGCCTTTGGCACGCATGGCCTGAATGTGGTTTTCGATGTTGGCTTTGGCTTCCGCGTCGATCACCGGCCCGATATCGGTGGTGAGACGGCCCGGGTTGCCCATGCGGCATTCCGCCATCGCACCGCGCAGCATCTTCAGCGTGTGGTCAGCCACGTCATCCTGTAAGCACAGCACGCGCAGGGCGGAACAGCGTTGACCCGCGCTGTCGAAGGCAGAGGCCAGCACGTCAACGACGACCTGCTCAGTGAGCGCGGAGGAGTCCACGATCATGGCGTTCATGCCGCCGGTTTCAGCGATCAGCGGCGTTGGACGGCCCTGCGCATCCAGACGGGTGGCGATGTTGCGTTGCAGCAGGGAGGCTACTTCGGTCGAACCGGTAAACATCACGCCGCGCACGCGGTTATCGGAGGTCAGTTTGGCACCCACCGTTTCACCGCGCCCCGGCAACAGCTGCACCACGCCCGCCGGTACGCCCGCTTCCAGCAGAATGTTGATGCCCTGAGCGGCAATCAGCGGAGTCTGCTCTGCCGGTTTTGCCAGCACGCTGTTGCCTGCGGCAAGGGCCGCGGCAATCTGGCCGGTGAAGATTGCCAGCGGGAAGTTCCACGGGCTGATACAGACCACCGGGCCGAGCGGACGGTGCGTTTCGTTGTCGAAATCATCGCGCACCTGACCGGCGTAGTAGTGCAGGAAGTCGACCGCCTCGCGCACTTCGGCGATGGCGTTGCTGAAGGTTTTACCCGCTTCACGCACCAGAATGCCGATAAGCTGCTGCATCTGATCTTCCATCAGCACCGCCGCGCGTTCCAGAATGGCGGCACGCTCCTGCGGCGGGGTGGCAAACCAGATTGGCGCGTTGTTCACCGCGCTCTCCAAAGCCTGATCCACTTCCGCTTCTGTGGCTTCGCGCACGTAGCCGACGATATCCTTCGGCTCTGCCGGGTTGATCACCGGCTGCATTTCACCGTCTTCAACGGACTGCTCAAGGATCGGTTTGGCCTGCCACTTCTGCAATGCGCTGTTAAGCAGGGCAGAAGAGAGCGACGCCAGACGGTGTTCGTTGGCGAGATCCAGACCCGCCGAGTTGACGCGGCCTGCACCATACAGCTCGCGCGGCAGGGCAATCTTCGGATGCGGCAGACCAATCTGGCCTTCCTGCGCCGCCATCTTCTCTACGGCCTGTACCGGATCGGCCACCAGTTCGTCCAGCGGCAGGGTGGTATCGGCGATGCGGTTAACGAAGGAGGTGTTCGCCCCGTTCTCCAGCAGACGACGCACCAGGTAGGCCAGCAGGGTTTCGTGAGTACCTACCGGGGCATAAATACGGCACGGACGGTTCAGCTTGCCGTCGGCCACTTTACCGGTCACCTGCTCGTACAGCGGTTCACCCATGCCATGCAGACACTGGAACTCGTACTGGCCCGGATAGTAGTTCTGACCCGCCAGGCTGTAGATCGCCGCCAGGGTGTGGGCGTTGTGGGTGGCGAACTGCGGATAAATCAGGTTCGGCACGCCGAGCAGTTTTTTCGCGCAGGCGAGGTAAGAGACGTCGGTGTAGACCTTGCGGGTATAGACCGGATAGCCTTCCAGTCCTTCCATCTGGGCGCGTTTGATTTCGCTGTCCCAGTAGGCACCCTTCACCAGACGGATCATCAGGCGGCGACGGCTGCGGCTGGCCAGGTCAATCAGGTAGTCAATGACGAACGGGCAGCGTTTCTGGTAGGCCTGGATAACGAAACCAATCCCGTTCCAGCCCGCCAGCTCCGGCTCGAAGCACAGTTTTTCCAGCAGATCGAGGGAGATCTCCAGACGATCCGCCTCTTCGGCGTCGATGTTGAGGCCGATGTCATACTGGCGCGCCAGCAGGGTCAGGGACTTCAGGCGCGGGTAGAGTTCTTCCATCACCCGGTCGTACTGCGCGCGGCTGTAGCGCGGGTGCAGGGCGGAAAGCTTGATAGAGATGCCTGGCCCTTCATAAATACCGCGACCGTTGGACGCTTTACCGATGGCGTGGATCGCCTGCTGGTAAGAGACCATGTAGGCCTGCGCGTCGGCGGCGGTCAGCGCCGCTTCGCCCAGCATATCGTAGGAGTAGCGGAAGCCTTTGTCTTCCAGCTTGCGGGCGTTCGCCAGCGCTTCGGCAATGGTTTCCCCGGTGACGAACTGCTCGCCCATCAGGCGCATCGCCATGTCCACACCCTTGCGGATCAGCGGCTCGCCGCTCTTGCCGATAATACGGTTCAGGGAGCGCGACAGGTTGGCTTCGTTATGGGTGGAGACCAGCTTGCCAGTAAACAGCAGGCCCCAGGTGGCGGCGTTCACAAACAGGGACGGGCTGCGGCCAATGTGGGAGTGCCAGTTGCCGTTGCTGATTTTGTCGCGGATCAGGGCATCGCGGGTGGCTTTATCTGGGATACGCAGCAGCGCTTCCGCCAGACACATCAGCGCCACGCCTTCCTGCGAGGAGAGGGAGAACTCCTGCAACAGACCCTGCACCATACCGGCGCGTCCGCTGGCGGTTTTCTGATTACGCAGCTTGTCGGCGAGCTGATACGCCAGGCTGTGCGCCTGAGCGGCAACGGCTTCCGGCAGGCGCGCCTGCTCCAGCAGCATCGGCACGGCGTCGGTTTCGGCACGGCGATAGGCGCCGGTAATGGCGGCGCGGCTGACGGACTGCGGCAGGATCTGCTCGGCAAATTCCAGGAACGGCTGGTGGTTCTCATCAGCGGCCGTCGCGGCCTCTTCGCCTTCGTTCGCAGCGCCCGCCAGCAGGGCAGGCAGCTCCGGCAGACCTTCTTCACTCTCCAGTCTTTCCAGATAGTTAAAAATCGCCTGCTTGATTAACCAGTGCGGCGTGCGGTCGATACGGGTCGCAGCGGTTTTAATCCGTTCGCGGGTAGCGTCATCCAGCTTAACCCCCATGGTGGTCATCCCCATGCCAAAACTCCTGTTGTTCTGTAATAGCGTTCTGTTGATAGCGTGAAATATCCACCATGTTGCAACTTTGTGCAACCGTGTTAAATGTGACCTGGTCTGCAAGCTGGAAAATGAATGGATTGTTAACGATTAGTTAGCTGTGAAAAAGAACGCGCGGCGGTTTCTGAGCCCAGTTTTTATGCGGTGCTTAACATTTTTTAAAGGTGCAACCCATAAAAGCGTGAGCGAGTGCAACCTATAGGAAAGACGTATAAAACCAGGGATGAAATTCATGTAAATGCAGTGTTAAATCGTTTGTCAGTGGGATGCGTATACGGCAGGATAGCGCGCCCAACGGAAACACATACACACATCACTACGTTCCGGTGATGACATAACAAGGCAGCCCGGACGGCTGTCGCTCGACATTTTGGAGAATTTGAATGGCTATTAGCACACCGATGCTGGTGACATTTCTCGTTTATATTTTTGGCATGATCCTGATAGGGTTTTTGGCATGGCGGTCCACTAAAAACTTTGACGACTACATCCTCGGCGGGCGCAGCTTAGGCCCGATGGTCACCGCGCTCTCAGCGGGCGCTTCCGACATGAGTGGCTGGCTGCTGATGGGGCTGCCGGGCGCGATTTTCATCTCCGGTATCTCCGAAAGCTGGATCGCCATCGGCCTGACCGTTGGCGCATGGATCAACTGGAAGCTGGTAGCAGGCCGTCTGCGTGTGCATACCGAAGCCAACAACAACGCCCTGACGCTGCCGGATTACTTCACCGGACGCTTTGAAGATAACAGCCGCATATTGCGTATTATCTCTGCGGTGGTGATCCTGCTGTTCTTCACCATCTACTGTGCCTCCGGCATTGTGGCGGGCGCGCGCCTGTTCGAAAGCACCTTCGGCATGAGCTATGAAACGGCGCTGTGGGCCGGTGCGGCCGCGACCATCCTCTATACCTTCGTGGGCGGATTCCTGGCGGTAAGCTGGACCGATACCGTGCAGGCGAGTCTGATGATTTTCGCCCTGATCCTGACCCCGATAATTGTGATTTTTACCGTCGGCGGCTTTGGCGAATCGCTGGAAGTGATCAAGCAGAAGAGCATCGAAAACGTCGATATGCTGAAAGGGCTGAACTTCGTGGCCATCGTCTCCCTGATGGGCTGGGGCCTGGGCTACTTCGGTCAGCCGCACATTCTGGCGCGCTTTATGGCGGCGGATTCTCACCACACCATCGTTCACGCGCGTCGCATCAGCATGACGTGGATGATCCTGTGTCTGGCGGGGGCGTGCGCGGTCGGTTTCTTCGGTATCGCCTACTTCAACAACAACCCGGCGCAGGCGGGCGCGGTGAACCAGAACGCCGAGCGCGTGTTCATCGAGCTGGCGCAGATCCTGTTCAACCCGTGGATTGCCGGTATCCTGCTCTCCGCGATCCTGGCGGCAGTCATGTCCACCCTGAGCTGTCAGCTGCTGGTGTGCTCCAGTGCCATCACCGAAGACCTCTACAAAGCGTTCCTGCGTAAGGGCGCGAGCCAGAAAGAGTTAGTGTGGGTAGGGCGTTTTATGGTGCTGCTGGTGGCGCTGGTGGCGATTGCGCTGGCGGCTAACCCGGAAAACCGCGTGCTGGGGCTGGTGAGCTACGCGTGGGCGGGCTTTGGCGCCGCATTTGGTCCGGTGGTGCTGTTCTCCGTTCTGTGGTCACGCATGACCCGCAACGGCGCGCTGGCGGGGATGATCATCGGTGCGGTTACCGTTATCGTCTGGAAACAGTTCGCGTGGCTGGGCCTGTACGAAATTATCCCGGGCTTCATCTTCGGCAGCCTCGGTATTGTGGTGTTTAGCCTGCTGGGTAAAGCGCCGTCTGCATCTATGCAGAAGCGCTTTGCGGAAGCGGATGCGCATTACCACTCAGCGCCGCCGTCTAAGCTCCAGGCTGAGTAATTTCCCCCTCACCCTAACCCTCTCCCCGGTGGGGAGAGGGGATAGTCCTTTCACCTATGTGAGTCTTCATCAATGAGAATTAAAACAGGGCTAATGGTGGCAGCATTCGTAATGCTGGCGGGCTGTAACGCACCCGCGCAGCATGCGGCGGTGGAAACCTGCAAAGCAGAAAATCAGATGCAGCAAACCACGCTCTATTTCGGCTTAAACCGTCCTGCCGGGGCGCAAATTACAGGCAACGAATGGCAGCAGTTTGTCGACCAGGACGTGACGCCGCGCTTTCGCGATGGCTTAACGGTGTTTGATGCCCGTGGTCAGTGGCTGGGTAACGACGGCAAGGTGGCGCGCGAGCCGAGCAAGGCGCTGATGCTGATCCACGGCAAAGACGCGCAGAGCGAGAAAAACATTGAGGCTTTACGCGGTATTTATAAATCCCGCTTCGCACAGGAGTCGGTGATGCGGGTCGACCAGCCGGTGTGCGTACAGTTTTAATAAAAAACGGCGGGAAATCCCGCCGTTGTTGTATCGTAGGCCCGTGTAAGCGAAGCGCCGCCGGGCATTAACCGCACAAAACTTACAACACCAACCCCGCAAAGCTCGCCGACAGCAAACTCACCAGCGTTGCCCCGTACACCAGGCGTAAACCAAACCGCGACACCACATTACCCTGTTGCTCGTTCAGGCCTTTTATTGCCCCCGCCACAATACCAATGGAGGCAAAGTTAGCGAACGACACCAGGAACACTGACAAAATCCCCAGTCCGCGCGGTGACATTTGGTGGGCTATTTTTTGCAGCTCGATCATCGCCACAAATTCATTCGCCACCAGTTTGGTTGCCATAATACTGCCCGCGCTTAAGGCATCGCTCAGCGGAATACCAATAAGCCACGCCAGCGGATAAAACACGTAACCCAGAATCTGCTGGAAGCTCAGGCCAAATACGCTGGAGAAGAGGGCATTAACGGCGCTAATAAGGGCGATAAAGCCTATCAGCATCGCCAGAATAATCATCGCCACCTTAAAACCGGCCAGAATATATTCGCCCAGCATTTCAAAGAAGCTCTGGGATTCATGCAGCTTTTCCAGTTTGATATCGGGTTCGGCTTCCGGGCGGGCCGGGTTAATGACCGAAAGGATAATAAAGGTGCTGAACATGTTCAGGATCAGTGCCGCGACGACAAATCTGGCGTCGAGCATGGTCATATAGGCACCGACAATCGACAGCGAAACCGTCGACATCGCCGTTGCAGCCATCGTAAACAGGCGGCGTGAGGAGAGATCGCCCAACACGCCCTTGTAGGCAATGAAGTTTTCAGACTGACCGAGTATCAGTGAGCTCACCGCGTTAAAGGATTCCAGCTTGCCCATGCCGTTCAGTTTTGACAGCAGCGTCCCGATAACCCGAATAAAGATCGGCAGAATACGCCAGTGCTGCAGAATACCAATCAGCGCCGAGATAAAAATAATGGGGCAGAGCACGCCAAGGAAAATGAACGCCAGCCCTTTTTCACCCATCCCGCCAAAGACAAAATTCGTCCCTTCGGCAGCGAATTTAAGCAGTGATTCAAAGAAACCGGAGACATGTTTAATAATGAAGAGGCCGCTTTCTGCATGCAGAAAAAAGAATGCCAGCGCGATTTCAATCACGATCAGCTGTAAAACGAAACGAATGCGAATTTTTCGGCGGTCGAAACTCACCAGCCAGGCAAGCGCAAGAATAATCACCAGCGCCAGCAGGAAATGGACAATTTTAAACATGGTTTATTTTCAGTTGGTTTTCGAGGCGGACATTTAGCCACAGCCCCGGTTAACCGTAAATGGGCATTTTCGTTATACCTTATAAACGCAACGGTTACTCAGGCAATTATTATTCCGCAATGCGTTTACATCTGGTCATCAAAACTCCACATATTTCGCTTGTTTTTCTTGTAGCCGTAATGATAATCACTATCACAAGAATTTACCTTTCTTTGCATCAGTTGACCGCGATAAACATTTAAGGTGTCTGCATGTTTGTTCCTTTTCTCATTATGTTACGTGAAGGCCTTGAAGCGGCCCTGATTGTTAGCCTTATCGCCAGTTATCTGAAGCGCACCCATCGTGGACGCTGGATCGGCGTGATGTGGGTTGGCGTCTTCCTGGCCGCGGCGCTTTGCCTGGGGCTGGGTATTCTTATCAACGAAACCACCGGAGAATTTCCTCAGAAAGAGCAAGAGCTTTTTGAAGGCATTGTTGCCGTAATAGCGGTGGTGATCCTCACCTGGATGGTGTTCTGGATGCGCAAGGTCTCCCGTAACGTGAAGGTACAGCTGGAGCAGGCGGTGGATAACGCCCTGCAAAAAGGCAACCAACACGGCTGGGCGCTGATCATGATGGTTTTTTTCGCCGTGGCGCGTGAAGGCCTGGAGTCAGTGTTCTTCCTGCTCGCGGCTTTTCAGCAGGACGTGGGCATCTGGCCGCCGCTGGGCGCGATGCTTGGGTTGGCCACGGCGGTTGTGCTTGGCTTCCTGCTCTACTGGGGCGGCATTCGTCTTAACCTGGGCGCGTTCTTCAAGTGGACCAGCCTGTTTATTTTGCTGGTGGCCGCGGGGCTGGCGGCAGGGGCGATCCGCGCCTTCCATGAAGCGGGCCTGTGGAACCACTTCCAGGACGTGGCGTTTGATCTTAGTAACGTTCTCTCCACCCACTCACTGACCGGCACGCTCCTTGAAGGTATCTTCGGCTATCAGGAAACGCCGAGCGTCAGCGAGGTGGCGATGTACTTTATCTATCTTATTCCGGCGCTGGTGCTGTTCTTCATGCCATCGCGCCCCAGCGCTCAGCCGTCGCGTACTGCGCCGTGAAGCGCTTTGTTTAGTTACAACATACTTTAAAGGGAAGAGACATGGCTATTCAATTCCGTCGTAGCGCGTTACAGGTTGGTGTGGCAGCGCTGTTCGCGTCTGCCTTCGCCGCTCAGGCAGCAGATATTCCGCAGGTAAAAGTCACCGTCAACGATAAACAGTGCGAGCCGATGACTATCACGGTTAACAGCGGTAAAACCCAGTTTATTATTCAGAACCACAGCCAGAAGGCGCTGGAGTGGGAGATCCTGAAAGGCGTGATGGTGGTAGAAGAGCGTGAAAATATCGCGCCTGGCTTCAGCCAGAAAATGACCGCTAATCTTCAGCCGGGGGAATATGACATGACCTGCGGCCTGCTGACTAACCCGAAAGGTAAGCTGATCGTCAAAGGCGCAGCGACGGCGGACGCGGCCAAAGGTACCGCGCTGCTGAGCCTCGGCGACGCCATTACCGCCTATAAAGCCTACGTCACCAAAGAGACGGCTGACCTGGTGGCAGGCACCAAAGCCTTTACCGACGCGGTGAAAGCGGGCGATATCGAAAAAGCGAAATCCCTGTATGCGCCTACACGTCAGCACTACGAGCGCATCGAGCCGATTGCCGAGCTGTTCTCTGACCTCGATGGCAGCATTGACGCCCGCGAAGATGACTACGAGCAGAAGGCCGCCGATCCGAAATTCACCGGCTTCCACCGCCTGGAAAAAGCCCTGTTTGGCGATAGCTCCACCAAAGGGATGGAGAAATACGCCGATCAGCTCAACAGCGACGTGCTGGAGCTGCAAAAACGCATCAGCGAGCTGGCCTTCCCGCCGTCGAAAGTGGTGGGTGGTGCTGCGGGTCTGATTGAAGAAGTGGCCGCGAGCAAAATCAGCGGCGAAGAAGATCGCTACAGCCACACCGACCTGTGGGACTTCCAGGCAAACGTCGACGGCGCACAGAAAATTGTCGATCTGCTGCGGCCTCAGCTGCAAAAAGAGAACGGCGAACTGCTGGCGAAAGTGGATGCCAACTTTAAGAAAGTTGACGCCATCCTGGCGAAATACCGTACCAAAGACGGGTTCGAAACCTACGACAAGCTGACCGATGCTGACCGTAACGCGCTGAAAGGCCCGATTACGACGCTGGCGGAAGATCTCTCCCTGCTGCGTGGCGTTCTGGGTCTGGACTAAGCGATGAATAAGCATGATGAGTACGACGTGGCGGAACCTTCCCGACGTCGGTTGTTAAAAGGGGTAGGGGCGCTGGGCGGCGCGTTTGCCCTGGCGGGCGGCTGTCCGGTGGCGCATGCGGCAAAACCACAAAGCGCCCCCGGCACGCTCTCCCCGGATGCGCGTATGGAAACGCAGCCATTTTATGGTGAGCACCAGGCAGGAATCCTGACGCCGCAGCAGGCCTCGATGATGCTGGTAGCTTTCGATTCGCTGGCGAGTGATAAGGCTGACCTTGAGCGTCTGTTCAGGCTGCTGACCACGCGCATTGCCTTCCTTACGGCGGGCGGTCCGGCACCGGAAACACCGAATCCGCGCCTGCCGCCGATGGATTCCGGGATCCTCGGGGCGTTTATCGCTCCCGATAATCTGACCATCACCGTGTCGGTGGGGGAATCGCTGTTTGATGATCGCTACGGTCTGGCGAAGCAGAAGCCGAAAGCGCTGCAAAAAATGACGCGATTCCCGAATGACTCTCTCGACGCGGCGTTGTGCCACGGCGATCTGCTGTTGCAGATCTGCGCCAATACCCAGGATACGGTGATCCACGCCCTGCGCGATATCATCAAGCACACTCCGGATCTGCTCAGCGTGCGCTGGAAGCGGGAAGGTTTTATCTCTGACCACGCCGCGCGCAGTAAAGGGAAAGAGACGCCGGTCAACCTGCTGGGCTTCAAAGACGGTACCGCCAACCCGGACAGCAGCAATACCGTGTTGATGAAAAACGTGGTCTGGGTGACGGCGGATCAGGGCGAACCGGCCTGGGCGGTGGGTGGCAGCTATCAGGCGGTGCGTATCATTCAGTTCCACGTGGAGTTCTGGGACCGCACGCCGCTGAAAGAGCAGCAGACGATCTTCGGCCGCGATAAGCAAACCGGCGCACCGCTCGGCATGAAGCACGAGCACGATGAACCCGACTACGCCCGCGATCCGAACGGAGATGTCATCGCGCTGGACAGCCATATTCGTCTCGCCAATCCTCGCACCAAAGAGACCCAGTCCAGCCTGATGATGCGCAGGGGCTACAGCTACTCGTTGGGGGTGACCAATTCCGGTCAGCTTGATATGGGACTGCTGTTTGTCTGCTATCAGCACGATCTGGAGAAAGGGTTCCTCACCGTGCAGAAGCGGCTCAACGGCGAAGCGCTGGAGGAGTACATCAAGCCCATCGGCGGCGGCTATTTCTTTGCCCTGCCCGGCGCGCGTGACGCGAAGACCTGGCTCGCTCAGGGTCTGATAGAAGCCTGATAATCGTCCCTGCGACAGTTCGCGGGGACATTATTTTTCCATATGACTATCTTGTTGTTATATTTCTGTAATATTCATATATGAGACTGATTCCGCTGCAGGAGCAGTCTTAAAGGTTGCATCTAGGTAAAATAAATGTTGCATTTATGATAATTCCTGATGTACTTAAGATAAGACAGCGGTAGTTCCCGGCAGTGATATTGACTCACTATGGAGATCGCGAATGGTTGCGTCCTGTACTGGACAAGGTAAACACATCAACCGCAGCACCCGGCGCGGAGGCTCAGACTCCGGCAGCGATTTCCTCACCACAAAATTCTCCCCTCCACCTCTAAATACGATTTCTACCGACGTGCATAACGGTGCGCGTAGCCGTTCTGTATCGTCATCCGGTAATGCAAGCAATGGCTTACAAGGAAGCCAACCCTCTGATGTTCGTGCGCATAATCGTGCCGATGCTGGCGCGTGTGATGAATACCAACAACTCAAGGTGCTATCCATGGGAAGACAGAAAGCAGTGATCAAAGCTCGTCGCGAAGCAAAACGTGTGCTGAGACGGGATTCACGTAGCCATAAACAGCGTGAAGAAGAATCGGTCACCTCGCTTGTGCAGATGAGCGGCGTAGAATCCATTGGCATGGCGCGGGACAGCCGCGATGCATCGCCAATAGTGGCGCGGAATGAAGCTCAGGCGCACTACCTGAATGCTATCGAGAGTAAACAGCTCATCTTTGCAACCGGGGAAGCCGGATGCGGGAAAACCTGGATCAGTGCCGCCAAAGCGGCGGAGGCGCTGATTCATAAGGACGTGGAAAGGATCATCGTTACCCGTCCGGTACTGCAAGCGGATGAAGATCTGGGCTTCCTGCCTGGCGATATTTCTGAGAAGTTTGCCCCGTACTTCAGGCCCGTCTATGACGTGCTGGTGAAGCGGTTGGGCGCTTCCTTTATGCAGTACTGCCTGCGACCAGAGATTGGCAAGGTGGAAATCGCGCCGTTCGCCTATATGCGCGGACGTACATTTGAAAATGCGGTCGTTATTCTTGACGAGGCTCAGAACGTGACCGCTGCGCAAATGAAGATGTTTTTAACGCGCCTCGGGGAGAACGTGACGGTTATCGTCAACGGCGATATTACCCAGTGTGACCTGCCGTCGGGCGTGAAGTCTGGCCTGAGCGATGCTATGTCACGTTTTGAGGAAGATGAGATGATAGGGGTGGTCCGCTTCACAAAAGAGGACTGCGTCCGCTCAGCGCTGTGTCAACGAACGCTGGAAGTGTACTCCGACTAAGATCATTTCACATTTTAAGTCATTTCTTCCCGGCGTCATGCCGGGAAGCTTCTTTTATTCCCTCTGTTCGCATGGCTTTTTTTTAATCATATTTATTTCCTATAGCATTCAACGGGATTTACGCACCGTTTTTCGGTAATAATAATATTGCTGTTAATTTGCTGCGAACGCTTTTTATACAGGTCGCAAAAATGTGATATGTATTTACAATACCCACAAAATACCTGTAAATATAATGATCGCGCTAATTGTTAGGTGAAAATTAAACGTGAATGTTGTCACAGAATATGACTAAGCAGTAAAAATTAAGTTGGTGTCTTTTGGGTAATTATCTATGTTTCGTACTTGTTCAAATTAAATTCTAAGAAGAAACACATCAGGGGATCGTTTCCTCTGGAACATCACGCTGAGGGTCATACATGAACGAACTGGTTAGTGCAATTAATGGTGTTATCTGGAGCCCTGCGTTAATATTTTTATGTCTGGGTGTCGGTCTCTATTTCTCACTGCGTAGTCGTTTTCTGCAATTACGTCATATAAAACATATGATTACCCTGATGTTTCAGGGCGGGGCTACCGATGCCGGCGTATCATCGTTTCAGGCGTTGACGATGACGCTGGCGGGCCGCGTAGGGACAGGGAATATCGCCGGTGTGGCGACCGCCATTACCTTTGGTGGCCCCGGTGCGCTTTTCTGGATGTGGGTAGTGGCATTTTTAGGCGCCAGCTCTGCTTTTGTTGAATCCACGTTAGGTCAGGTTTATAAAGAAAAAATTAACGGCGAATATCGTGGGGGACCTGCCTTTTATATTGAAAAAGGGTTGGGGGTGAAGTGGTACGCATGGTTATTTGCTATTGTGACCATTTTCTCCTGCGGTTTATTACTTCCGGGCGTACAGGCAAACTCAATTGCCGCCAGCCTGGATATTGCCTTCGGTCTTAACCCAAACGTTACGGCGGCAATACTGGCTGTACTGTTAAGCTTCATTATTTTCGGTGGTGTAAAAAGGATCGCCAGCTTTAGCAGTATGGTCGTTCCGTTTATGGCGCTCGGCTATATTATTGTTGCCTGCGTTATTATCGCGATCAATATTGAAAAACTGCCTGCTGTTATCCTGCTGATCTGGAAAAGTGCATTTGGCCTTGAAGCGGGATTTGGCGCTATTCTGGGCCAGGCTATCATGTGGGGCGTTAAACGCGGCGTCTATTCCAACGAGGCGGCGCAGGGCACCGGGCCACATGCATCCTCGGCAGCAGCCGTAAGTCATCCGGTGAAACAAGGGCTGGTTCAGGCGTTCTCCGTATATATCGACACGCTGTTTGTCTGCTCCGCGACCGGGTTTATGCTGTTGATCACCGGGCTTTATAATGTTCAGGGCGTCGACGGCGCAGCCCTTTATACCGGTATTGCAGGCGTGGCGGCGGGTCCTGGCTATGTGCAGACAGCGATGGAAAGTATGATGCCGGGCTTTGGTAATTACTTTGTCGCCATCGCGCTATTCTTCTTTGCCTTCACCACCATCATTGCCTATTACTATATCGCTGAAACCAATATCGCCTACATCAACCGTAAAATTCACCGTCCGTGGCTGACATTCCTGCTTAAATTATGTCTGATGGCTTCCACGGTATATGGCACAATCCGCACCGCGGATCTGGCATGGGGATTAGGGGATATCGGGGTAGGGCTGATGGCCTGGCTCAACATTATTGCCATTGTCCTCTTGCATAAAAAAGCCTTTGCCAGCCTGAAGGATTATGAAACCCAGAATGCGCAGGGAATTGATCCACAGTTTGATCCGGTTCGGCTTGGGATTAAAAATGCGGATTACTGGCTGGGGGAGCGCAGAGATGAAGAGGGGGGATTGCCGGGGCAGGTTTCTTCTCCTGAAGGAAAGCAGCCGGCGGGGAAGTTGAATAACTGAGGAATAGTTTAAAACGGGCCCGTGCTTATGCGCGGGCTTTTTTTATGGGTGAGGCGGTATCACCCGCACCGGCGGGGATTGACTCGCTTCGCTCTCAGTCTGTCCAACTGGCTGCGCCAGTTGTCGAACCCCGGTCGGGGGTTCTCATCCCCCCGCAGACGTGCAACATGCGAAAAAAAAGCCCGCATTTTCATGCGAGCTCTTCTTAAAATATGGCGGTGAGGGGGGGATTGACTCGCTTCGCTCGCCCTGCGGGCAGCCTGTTCGCTATGCTCTCAGTCTGTCCAACTGGCTGCCGCCAGTTGTCGAACCCCAGTCGGGGGTTCTCATCCCCCCCTTTTCGGAGAATATAAAAGAAAAAAGCCCGTACTTTCGTACGAGCTCTCATCTTAAATATGGCGGTGAGGGGGGGATTCGAACCCCCGATACGTTGCCGTATACACACTTTCCAGGCGTGCTCCTTCAGCCACTCGGACACCTCACCATATTGTTTTGCTGCCTGACCGCTTGGGGGGCAACGGGGCGCTACTATAGGGAGTTGCGCGAAAGCGGTCAAGCAGATTTTCTGCATTCGTGCCTGTTCGGTTAAGCCTTAATCAGCTTATGGCGCACCGCGCAGGATCAACGCTGCGAATCGAGCACTTCGCTGTTTTTCACGACGTCCTGCGCTTTGCTGTAACTTTCGATCAGCAGCTGGTAGGCAGGGAAGATGTGTGTGTACACCTCTGCCCATTCTCCCGCATCTTCACGGTTCCACGTGCGCTGGATCTCTGAGGCCACTGCCGCTGTGTCCATCGGTACCACGCCTGCCTGCACCACGCGCGCCAGGGTGATCTCTTGCGCCATTTTGCTGTAGGTGCCGGAGGCATCAATCACCGCAAACACTTTATATCCGTCCGCCACCGCGCTGATGGACGGGAAGGCCATGCAAACGCTGGTAATCGTCCCCGCGATAATCAGCGTTTTGCGTCCGGTGGCTTTCACCGCCGCCACGAACTCCGGATTATCCCAGGCGTTGATCTCACCCTTGCGTGCCACATACTGTGCGTGCGGCGCATTGGCGTGGATCTCCGGGATAAGCGGGCCGTTCGGTCCCTGTGGAACCGACGCCGTGGTGATCACCGGGATCTTCGCCAGCGAGGCGATCTTTGCCAGCGCTGCTGCACGAGCGCGCAGCTCAGGCATTGGCATGTCTCCAACAGTCTGGAACAATCCGCTCTGGTGATCGATAAGCAGCATAACGGCATCATTGACGTCAATAACGGGACGTGCACCGTTGAAGTTTGCAGGGGTAGACATAATGCGCTCCTTTATTACGTTTAGATTTGGCCAAAGCGGCCGGAGTTGAAATCGCGAATAGCTTCGGCGATTTCGGTTTTACTGTTCATCACAAACGGGCCATAGCCCACGATGGGTTCATTCAGTGGCTCCCCGGCCATCAGCAACACTTTGGCATCGCTGCTGGCTTCGAGATGCAGCTTGTCGCCGCTCTGACTCAGCACGACCAGCTGCGCCTCACCCGCAGGCGTGGTGCCGTTCACCGTCACGCTGCCCTCAACAACAACCAGCGCCGTGCTCCAGCCTTCGGGCTGATTGAGCGTCAGGTGGCTGCCCTGGTGCAGCGCGAGATCCCATACGTTAAGCGGTGAGAAGGTATGCGCCGGGCCGGTTACCTCTCCAAAGCGGCCAGCAATCACGCGCATTGTTCCGCTGTTATCCGGCAGGGTGACCACCGGGATATCCGCCTGAGTGATGCTCTGGTAGCCAGGCGTCGCCATTTTGTCTTTGGCGGGCAGGTTGACCCACAGCTGCATCATTTTCAGTTCACCGCCTTTCAGCGAGAACGCGCTGGAGTGGAACTCCTCGTGCAAAATGCCTGCGCCTGCCGTCATCCACTGCACATCGCCTGGACCAATAACGCCGCCTCTGCCGGTGGAATCACGGTGCTCAACTTCGCCTGAGTAGACGATGGTCACCGTTTCAAAACCGCGATGAGGATGCTCGCCCACGCCGCGTTTTGCGCCATCCGCCGGGAAGGTATGTGGTCCGGCGTAGTCAAGCAGCAGGAACGGGCTCAGCGGTTCGCCGTGCGTCTGGTAAGAAAACATCGAACGAACCGGAAAACCATCACCGACCCAGTGCGGACGAGGTGCGGTATACACGCCTGTTACGTTTTTCATGATTAACTCCTGATGTCCTGTTGATGTAATTAGCTTATATTCAGGGTTAATATCCCGGTAGATAGCAAAAATGACATTCACTGTTCCGTAAATGGAACAATGGGGGCGTATGCAGGATCTCAATGATTTCGTATGGTTTGTGAAGGTGGTGGAGCATGGCGGCTTTGCGGCGGCGGGGCGGGCGCTCGATCAGCCAAAGTCGAAACTGAGCCGTCGGATTGCGCAGCTGGAAGAACGCCTGGGTGTTCGGTTGATACAACGTACCACGCGGCAGTTTGCGGTGACTGAAGTGGGGCAGACGTTCTATCAGCACTGTAAAGCCATGCTGGTGGAGGCTGAAGCTGCGGAGGAGGCGGTGGCTGCTTTACAGGCTGAGCCGCGCGGTATGGTCAGGATCACTTGCCCCGTAACCCTACTGCACGTTCACGTGGGGCCCATGCTGGCGAGGTTTATGGCGCGCTATCCGGGAATTAACCTCCAGCTTGAAGCCACCAACCGCCGGGTCGATCTGGTGGGGGAGGGGGTGGATGTGGCGATCCGCGTTCGTCCGCGCCCGTTTGATGACAGCGATTTGGTATTAAGGGTGCTGGCGGACAGGGGTCACTGTCTGGTTGCCGGGCCGACACTGATTGAACGGATGGGCAACCCGGCGATGCCTTCTGAGCTCAGCGAATGGCCGGGTTTAAGTATGGGCGCTGGTAAACACCTGCATAAGTGGGAGCTGAGCGGGCCGGAGGGGGCGAAAGCAGACATTCACTTCACGCCGCGCCTGGTGACTACCGATATGCTGGCGCTGCGGGAGGCAGCGATGGCGGGCGTGGGCGTGGTACAGTTGCCCATTTTGATGGTGAAGGATCAGCTGGCTTCAGGTGAGCTTGTTCGGGTGATGAACGCGTGGGAGCCAAGACGGGAAGTGATTCACGCAGTATATCCTTCCCGGCGCGGTTTACTGCCGTCGGTCAGGACGCTGGTGGATTTTCTAACCGAAGAATATGCCCGGATGGTGGAGGAGTAACGTTTCCAGGGGACAACTGAATGCGAGCACCTAACTATCCCCTCTCCCCTCCGGGCAGAGGGTTAGGGTGAGGGGGGGATTGACTCGCTTCGCTCGCCCTGCGGGCAGCCTGTTCGCTACGCTCACAGTCTGTCCAACTGGCTGCGCCAGTTGTCGAACCCCGGTCGGGGGTTCTCATCCCCCCGCAGTCATGCAACATGCGAAAAAAAAGCCCGCATTTTCATGCGAGCTCTTCTTCAAATATGGCGGTGAGGGGGGGATTGACTCGCTTCGCTCGCCCTTCGGGCAGCCTGTTCGCTTCACTCTCAGTCTGTCCAACTGGCTGCGCCAGTTGTCGAACCCCGGTCGGGGGTTCTCATCCCCCCGCAGTCGTGCAACATGCGAAAAAAAAGCCCGCATTTTCATGCGAGCTCTTCTTAAAATATGGCGGTGAGGGGGGGATTGACTCGCTTCGCTCGCCCTGCGGGCAGCCTGTTCGCTTCGCTCACAGTCTGTCCAACTGGCTGCGCCAGTTGTCGAACCCCGGTCGGGGGTTCTCATCCCCCCCCGCAGTCGTGCAACATGCGAAAAAAAAAGCCCGCATTTTCATGCGAGCTCTTCTTCAAATATGGCGGTGAGGGGGGGATTCGAACCCCCGATACGTTGCCGTATACACACTTTCCAGGCGTGCTCCTTCAGCCACTCGGACACCTCACCATATTGTCATCCCGTTGTTGTCGGGACGGGCGCTAATGTAAGGAAAAGCCGTACTGCCGTCAACCCACTTTTTCAGTAATTTAGCGTGTTTAGACAAACTTCAGGCAACCTGATTTCGAAATGTGCGAAAAGCGCCTCTTTTATCAGCAACGCGGTTTAGCGATAAATTTGTTATGCTGACAAGCCAGTTAAAAATGAAAATAAAACAGCGCACTAAAAGGCAATGACTATGGATATTATCTTCTATCACCCCACTTTTGATACGGCTTACTGGATTAAGGCGCTCACGGCGGCACTGCCTGGCGCACGCGTTCGCGAATGGAAACAGGGCGATAATGAACATGCCGACTACGCGCTGGTCTGGCATCCCCCGGTCGAAATGCTACAGGGACGCCGTTTGAAGGCGGTGTTTGCTCTTGGTGCGGGGGTGGATTCCATTCTCAGTAAGCTGAAGGCTCACCCTGAAATGCTGCCGGAAGATATTCCCCTGTTTCGTCTGGAAGATACCGGTATGGGGGAGCAGATGCAGGAATACGCCGTAAGCCAGGTGCTGCACTGGTTCCGCCGCTTCGACGATTATCAGGCGTTTAAACAGCACTCCCACTGGGAACCGCTCCCGGATTATCAGCGTGAAGATTTCACCATCGGCATCCTCGGGGCGGGTGTGCTGGGTTCGAAAGTCGCCGAAGCGCTCGCTCCGTGGGGCTTCCCACTGCGCTGCTGGAGCCGGAGCCGTAAGGATTATCCGGGCGTCGAGAGCTTTGCCGGATTGGACGAACTCCCGGCGTTCCTGAAAGGGACACGCGTTCTCATTAACCTGCTGCCGAATACGGCGGAAACGGTCGGCATTATCAATGGCACGCTCCTCAACCAGTTGGCAGAAGATAGCTACTTAATGAACCTGGCGCGCGGGGTACACGTTGTGGAAGACGATCTGCTGAAAGCGCTGGATAGCGGTAAACTGAAAGGCGCAATGCTGGATGTGTATAGCCGCGAACCGCTGCCGACAGACAGCCCGCTTTGGGCACATCCACGCGTGGCGATGACGCCCCATATTGCGGCCGTGACGCGACCGGCGGAGGCCGTGGCGTATATCTCGCATACCATCAGCGAAATAGAGAAGGGCAATGCGGTGACCGGACAGGTAGACAGACAGCGAGGCTACTGAGAGAAACCCGGCGTTCGCCGGGTTTTTGCTAATATTCGCCGCTGATAACTGCTATCCTTTGGAAAAACCGCAGAGGAGAGAAAGATGTATCCCGTTGACCTGCATATGCACACCGTCGCCAGTACCCACGCTTACAGTAACCTCCATGATTATATCGCTCAGGCAAAGCTGAAAGGCATCAAACTGTTTGCGATAACCGATCACGGTCCGGATATGGCGGATGCGCCGCACTACTGGCATTTTGTGAATATGCGTATCTGGCCACGTCTGGTTGACGGTATCGGGATACTGCGCGGCATCGAAGCGAACATCAAAAATACCGACGGGGAAATTGACTGCACCGGCCCGATGCTGACCTCGTTAGATCTGATCCTCGCCGGCTTCCACGAGCCGGTCTTTGCGCCCCAGGATAAAGAGACCAACACCGCGGCGATGATTGCCACCATTGCCAGCGGCAATGTGCACATTATCAGCCACCCGGGAAATCCGAAATACCCGATCGATATTCAGGCCGTGGCACAGGCCGCAGCGAAGCACCGCGTGGCGCTGGAGATCAACAACTCCTCGTTCGTGCATTCGCGTAAGGGCAGTGAGGCCAACTGCCGCGACGTTGCGGCGGCCGTGCGTGACGCGGGCGGAATGGTGGCGCTGGGCTCTGATTCACACACGGCCTTCACGCTGGGTGATTTCAGCGAGTGCATGAAAATATTGCGGGACGTGAATTTCCCGGAAGAACAGATCCTGAACGTCACGCCGCGTCGTATGCTCGACTTCCTTGAGTCGCGCGGCATGGCGCCGATTGATGAATTTGCCGATCTTTAATTAATAACGGAATAAAAACATGAATGAGTTTTCCATCCTTTGCCGCGTGCTGGGCACCTTATATTACCGCCAGCCGCAGGATCCGCTGCTGGTTCCGCTGTTTACCCTGATTCGTGAAGGTAAACTGGCGCAGAGCTGGCCGCTGGAACAGGATGAGTTGCTGGAACGCTTGCAAAAAAGTTGCGATATGCAGCAGATTTCAACGGATTACAACGCGCTGTTCGTGGGAGAAGAGTGTCGCGTGTCGCCGTATCGTTCTGCCTGGCAGGAAGGTGCGACCGAAGCGGAAGTTCGGGCGTTTCTTTCAGAACGCGGCATGCCGCTGACGGATATGCCTGCCGATCATATCGGTACCCTGTTGCTGGCGGCCTCATGGATTGAAGATAAAGCAGGTGATGATGAGAATGAGGCGATTGAAACCCTGTTCGAAACGTATCTGCTGCCGTGGGTCGGAACCTTCCTGGGTAAAGTTGAAGCCCACGCCACCTCTCCGTTCTGGAGAACGCTGGCTCCGCTGACGCGTGACGCTATCGCTGCCATGTGGGATGAGCTGGAAGAAGAGAGTGAAGAGTGATTTAAATCACAAAAATCCTGCAACGATACATTTCAACTTGCACGTAACGTGCTTCTGATCTCATTTCTAGGGTGCGCATCTGCTAAGATGCGCACCATGAACATATTACTTTGTATTGCAATCACGACTGGCATCCTCTCCGGCCTCTGGGGTTGGGTGGCGGTATCTCTCGGTTTGTTGAGCTGGGCCGGTTTTCTTGGCTGCACGGCCTATTTCGCCTGTCCGCAGGGTGGTTTTAAAGGGCTCTTTATTTCAGGCAGCACGTTACTGAGTGGCGTGGTCTGGGCGCTGATCATTATGAAGGGCAGCGCGCTGGCGCCGCATGTGGAAATCCTGGGGTACGTCATGACTGGTATTGTGGCTTTCCTGATGTGCGTTCAGGCAAAACATCTGCTGTTGTCCTTTGTGCCCGGCACGTTCATGGGTGCCTGCGCGACCTTTGCAGGCCAGGGGGACTGGAAGCTGGTGGTCCCTTCGCTCATGCTGGGATTACTGTTTGGCTACGCTATGAAGAACAGCGGTCTCTGGCTTGCAGCCCGACGCGAGAAGAGCCAGAACGTTCCTGTGGTAGGTAAATAAAAAAAAGGCGAGACGAAAATCTCGCCTTTTTATACGCCGCCAATCATGACTCCGGCGGAACCGACATCTCACGGTATTTCACCAGCACCGCATTACTCACGTCACTTTTATTCTGAAGATCCCACAAGCCGCGATCGATGCCGTCATTAATCAGGAAAATCACCCCGGTTTCGATGGCCGACATCAGACACAGCATGACCGGCTCGTTAGAGGTATAGCCAATTTCAGCCTCCAGCAAACGCTGGTAGTCGATAAAGCGGAATACCCCCGCCTGCACTTCATATGAGAGAATCGTTTTGCTGGTGGTCACGGAGGATAAAATTTCACCCGTGCTCACGTTAACCACGCGCAGGTTGACGGCAATCTGATCCAGCTGATACTGCGTGTCGGCCCCGATACCAAAGTAACGGGCACCCGCGCCGCCCGATTTCACGTTACTTTCGTAGCCGATAATCGAGCCTTCAACCATGATATTGGCTGCGGTGAGAGACTGTAGCGGCATGCGGTTATTGACGCCAACGGTACCATTCTCCTGTGCAGCACGAATGATTTTTCGTTCGTTAAGCAGGTTTTGCAGCCCCTGGCGTTCCAGCGGGATAAACCAGCGCGAATCTTTCAGGGCGGTAACCAGCATCGCGGTGGCGCTCTGCGGTACGGCCGTGGAGAAGTTACTGGCCGGATACGGTTTGAACTGGCCCGTCTCATCCTGAATGTTATAGACCGAGACGAATATCTTCCCGGTAGGGCCGGGCAGATGCGTCAGATCCCGATAGCTCTGGGCACGGGGCATTAGGGTGGGTTTGGCGGCTTCTTTTGGCGGGGCAGTTAAACAACCGCTTAATAAGCACACTGCAACTAAAATAAAAAAGCGCTGCATAATAATTGTCCTTATTTCGGGGTTGTTTAGAAATCAGTTGAACTGGTCTGCAAACCGGAAACCTGGATTGTCGACGTCTTACCGGTTTTTCGGTCCGTCACATTTAACTGAAGCTGCCCGTCTTTATTGGCAATATCGACGATAAAGTCATTAGTGACCATCCGGCCGGGTTTTCCGGTATTAATGTTGGTTAATAAGCCACCTAATATTTGCGACTGGATGGCCTGAGTAAAATTATCCAGAGCTGACGGGGTCTCGATACCGAAATCATCGTCATAGCTGGGGTCTTTATAGGAGTTTTGAGCCTGCGCCTGGTTAAGCATAAAGGCTCCGTTATTCGGGTTGCCGCCAAAATTAGGGTTGCGGAACTGGAATGTCATATTTCCGGCCCAACTCAACGGCGCAATGAGCATTAACGAAATCACTGTGTGTGCGAGACGCATTACAGCCTCCGAAATAGGTGTCGTTGCTAGAACTCATCTTTTGCTAAATCGCCTGTGCTCAAAAGGGCTTTATCTAACTGTAGGCGGTTAATAGCTTCTTCTGTTTGTGCCAGTGCGAAAGCGACGTTCTGATCGAAGTCTCTTTTCGTTGGGAATAAAAAAGTCTGGTAAATAACGTCCTGATTAGCGGTTATTGTGATCCAGCTTCCCCACCGCGCACTGGGCCGTTCGTTGATGGTTAAATTACCCGGATAATCGCTTTCCCACTTATCGCTGAAGGCACGATAAAAATCGTGTCCGACAGAGGTGACGGTGTGGTCGGTCAACAGTCCAGGAACTTCCACCTCAACAGCCTGAAGGTTTCCGGCAGCAAGCATAATGCCTGCGGCGGCAATCCAAATTAGGGTGCGTTTCATGCTATTAACGCCTGAGGTTATCGTTTGCCCACGACACCGCCTGCGTGCGATTTTTAACAGCTATCTTTTTGAAAAGATTATAAAGATGCGTCTTAACCGTATTTTCGCTGATAAATAACGAACGGGCGATTTCAATATTTGAAGCACCAATACGCAGTTTGTTCAGGATCTCTTTCTCACGGTGCGTCAGAAGGGCCGATTCCGAACTGTTATAGCGATAATTTCCGGAGTGGGTAATGAGGTAGCTGGCCAGTTTTTGCGAGAAATAACACTCCCCCCGCAATATGCCCTGCAAACCCTCCACGACACGGTTTTCTTCTTCTGTAACGTTAAACACGCCGTTAATATGCGGCCAGCTCTCAATTTCGCGGAAAGGATACTCATCAGGCGTATTCAATAACAACACGCGGATATTATTGTTTTTCCTGCTTAAATTATCTTGCCAGTAATGGATCAGTTTTTTATCCGCTTCCATCATATCGAGAAGAATGATGCTGCCAGGAGCGATATCATCAAAAGAACGTTGAATGTTATGAAGTTTCCCGTTAAGTGACAGGCATTGTTTTAAATGCTGCAATAACGCTGTCGCTTGTAAGGAAGGTTTTGTGATCAACAATAATGTATGACCGGGTAAGCTATGGACTTCATTAAACATGATGAAACCCCACGTTATTTATGACACCCGGCAGCTGCCCTCGTATTATTGAAAAGGGCACCAGAAGTACTGCAGGTGTGGCACTGCTGTGTGTAGTTAAAAAACCTTCCTCCAAAGGAGGCGGTAAAATTAAAAACAAATAACGTACTGCTGTTTTCAATCTAGCTATTGCAAACTTTAAAGCAAGTGTTAATCGTGTAACAGAATGTAAAATTCGATATTCATTTGTGTATTTTGCAGGGCTAATAGATTTTAAGATAAGGGGAAAGTTGTACAGGTGTATAAACGTGCACAGATTTTAAAAACCATAAGGTATATTATAATGAGTTGTATTATCTGGTTTTTTATTATTGTAAGCCAGCCGGTAAAAAGTATGAACTCTGCTAAAAACATAAGACTTCCCTAAGCCGGAATTTTTTCTTAAGAAAACTTGCTTCGTGTCACGCGCGTGACAAAGGGCATTGTCGTTTTTGTCTGAAGAAGCCGGTACAGGTTGGACAGCCTGTCTCGCTGTTGTACAAGCGTAGGAAGACATTTTTGGTTTCTGCTTTAGGCGAGTATCCCGTCGTTTCAGGCGAGATTTACGACTTTGAGGTGAAGGGGAATATAAAAATAAGGCGCACGGGTGAGATATTAAACATGTTTCGGCAGACATACTCTTTTCCGTAACGCGGCGTTAACAAAACGAATCGCGTTAACGGAGTAAGGAATACCTTTTTTATAGCCAGGTCCAGGTGACAGCATGAAAAACAAAACGTTGTTTATGATGTTTACATTACTGGGTGCGCCTGGGTTTGTAATCGCAGGTGATTCAGATTTAGCCAGTTCTGAATATAATTTTGCGATAAATGAATTAAATAAAGCTTCATACAATCAGGCAGCCATTATTGGTCAACAGGGTTCAGGAAATAATGCTGATGTACGCCAGGGCGGTTCTAAATTGCTGTCCGTTATTTCCCAGGAGGGCGGGAATAACCGCGCGAATGTTGATCAGTCAGGGACGTATAACCTTGCTTATATCGATCAGACCGGCAACGGCAACGATGCGAGTATTAAGCAGGGCGCTTTTGGCAACACCGCCATGATTATCCAGAAAGGCTCGGGTAACAGGGCGAATATAACGCAGTATGGTACGCAGAAAACAGCAGTTGTAGTACAGAGACAGTCGCAGATGGCTATTCGCGTTATTCAACGCTAGCGATGTGTGACGCCTTAATCAATCCGATGGGGGTTTACCATGAAACTTTTCAAAGTGGCAGTTATTGCAGCAATCGTAGTTTCTGGCAGTGCTTTCGCAGGTGCGGTACCACAATTTGGCGGCGGTCACGGTGGCGGCTGGGGTGGCGGCAATAACGGCCCTGACTCAACCCTGAGCATTTACCAGTACGGCGGCGGTAACTCCGCGCTTGCTTTGCAGACGGACGCCCGAGATTCTGAATTGACCATTACCCAGCATGGTGGCGGTAACGGCGCAGATGTTGGCCAGGGCTCTGATGACAGTTCTATCGATCTGCTGCAAAAAGGCTTTGGTAACAGCGCCACCATCGACCAGTGGAATAGCAAAGATTCTGTTATCAACGTGAAACAGTTCGGCGGCGGCAACGGCGCGGCGGTAGACCAGACAGCGTCCGGCTCAACGGTGACTGTGCACCAGGTTGGCTTCGGCAACAACGCGACCGCACACCAGTACTGATTCATTTCTGTACCAAAAAACAGGGCATCCGCCCTGTTTTTTTTCGGGAGGATCTCATGAGCACATTCATTCTCCTTGCCGCGCTTGCCAGCCAGATAACGTTCAGTACCTCACAGCAGGCAAATGTGACAACCATTATTCCTCAGGTCACGCTGGCAGACGCCTGCGAATGTCAGGTTGAGGTGTTATCTGTCCGACAGGGGCAGGGGGGGCAAAGTACATCGCGGCAGAAAAATACTCTTTTTATACCCGCTAATCAGCCGATTGATTTAACGCGAATCAGTTTAAATATTCGCTCAGGGGATGCGGTAAAAATAATCGTCACCGTTTCCGATGGAAAATCGCTTCATTTATCACAGCAGTGGAACGCACCGGCAAGTACGCTTTAATCATTCATAAAATCAATGATTTAATAAAGTGGCGGCGCTGCACAGGTAAGCTATGCTGATATCAAGAACCCAGCAAACGGGTTGCTTAAATTGATACGTCATAACGGAGCGTTTTTACCCCTCAAGGACGAATTTCATTGAGGAGTACAAATAATGTTCAAATCCGCAGCGTGTATTATTTCTGGTCTGGGACTGATCCTGTCCTCTTTTTTTTCTCCGGCTTATTCAGCAACTATAGAGAATGGTGGGGTGATTCATTTTCGTGGCGCGGTGGTCGCTGACCCGTGCGAAGTCACGCCCCGGCATCAGCAGTTTGCAATTTCCTGCCCGGAAAATAACCGTATGAAAACGCATACCATCAGTTATGACGAGGCGCTCCGGGGCCATCATCCTCACTCAGCGCTGGCCGCTGTTACCATGAAATACCTGAATGAAAAGAAAACGCTTGCGGTCGTTCAGGTGGATTACCGTTAACCGCCGTTTTTTTCGCGACAGTTTTTCTCCTTCTCCCTCTGCGATACACTGATGAAAAAGGCGGGTTGCAGAGGGTGTTTATGAGACCGCAAATCGACGTTATTCATGGTGATATCACGACGGTGCACGTTGACGTGATCGTCAACGCAGCCAATTCCTCCCTCTTGGGTGGGGGCGGGGTGGATGGTGCCATTCACCGGGCCGCGGGCCCTCAGCTCCTTGAAGCATGCAAAACCGTGCGCCAGCAGCAGGGAGAGTGCCCGCCGGGGCATGCTGTTATTACGCTTGCGGGCGATCTCCCGGCCAAAGCGGTGATCCATACCGTTGGACCCGTCTGGCACGGTGGCGACCGCCATGAGGCTGAGATTCTGGAGCAGGCTTATCGTAACTGCCTGCGGCTTGCGGCAGATAACGGCTATAAGACCATGGCGTTCCCCGCCATTAGCACCGGGGTGTACGGTTATCCAAAGGAAGCGGCAGCTACGATCGCCGTGAATACCGTTTATCACTACCTTTCCCTCAAACCCATGCCGGAAAAAGTCATTTTTGTCTGTTTCGATGAGCACACCGCCGACCTGTATCAGCGGCTTTTGACCGCGCGCAGCCAGGCATTTTGATGTTTGAAAAGCAAAAACGGCGCTCTGGAGGCGCCGTTTTTTTATCCCGCTTTAACCTGAGGTTTGCCTGAGAACAGGAAACGCAAAAGCGGGATCCGCAGGTGGATTTCATACAACACGATGGCAATGCCAACCACAAAGACCAGACCGGTGAAGAAGCCCAGCGCATTCGATTTGATATGCGGCGTAATGTACGCCCCGAAAAACAGCGTCAGCGGATGGTGGACCAGGTAGATAAACAGTGAAGCATTAACGAAATAGGTGACGCGACTGGATTTAAAATTCAGCAGACGATGGCCAAGGGCGAACACCACGTTAACCATCCACAGGCCCATCAGCATCGTTATCACGCTCTCTGTCTCATACATCCACGCGTCCCCGCTGCCAAAGCGCTGATTGAGAAGATAGGCGGCAAAGGCCAGCGCAGCACCCACCGCACACCAGGGGGAGGGGGTGGTAAACAGCGCTTTAAGCCGGGGATGAATAAATGCCAGCGCCCCAATCAGGAAGAAGGGAATGTAGAACAGGGTCTGCATCACCACGAAATTAAACAGCCCATCGCTCAGAATGGGAGGGTAGACAATGAGCAGGGTACGCCTGACGGCGGCATACGCGACCCCCAGCGCAAGAAACAGCAGCGACAGCTTGCCCAGGGTGATGTTGGCGAAGAAGGTCGAGGTTGCGGCGCTCGCGCGCTGGCGCAGTTGACTGAAGATCAGCAAACTCACCGTGGTTAGCACCACCAGTACCAGCAGGAACCAGAGGTGGGAAATTAGCTCCCAGACCAGGGTGTTGTATTTCTCATAGAACGAGAGATTAGGCCAGTTTTCCGCCTTGCCTTTAACATGCTGCAACATGATGAACTGCGGCAGCGTCAGCAGCGGAATGGCCGTCAACATTGGTATGCCCACGCGCTCCACGCGCACTTTCCACCACCGCTTGAGGGGATAGCGCAAGAAGAGCATGTAAGAGAAATAGCCTGAAATGACGAAAAACACCTGCATGCGGAAGGCATGGATAAAATCATTGAACAGCGTCAGCCACCAGGAGGGCATCTGGCTGTTCACATGCCAGGTGTGGCTGGAATAGATCAGTGAAATATGAAAAGGGATCCCCAATAGCATGAGCCATGCGCGGATCGAGTCGAGGAAATATTCACGTTGTACAGGGGTTGTGCTCATATAACTTTGCGCATTCTCAGACTTTTCGCCTTATCCCTAAGACTCATAATGGTTACATTCGGAGCCAACCCTACACCAAGACCGACACCCTGTCTCCAGGATAAGCACGCAAAGTGAAAAGCGGGTTCTTTCATTTGCTTAATCCATGAGCCAGCGAGCTGAACAAAGCAGTGATAATGTTGTCGGATTGCCTGAGTTTCCATTAAAATGGATCGGATCGATATAAGCACACAAAGGGGGAAGTGCTTACTTATTATGAAACATAAACCACAAATGATGAAAATGCGTTGGTTGGGTGTAGCAGTGCTGTTGTCACTGTATACCTCATCTGCACTGGCCTTTAACATCGATGATGTCGCAAAACAGGCTAAATCGATGGCGGGCAAGAGCTACGAAGCGCCAAAAAGTAACCTGCCCTCCGTTTTCCGCGACATGAAATACGCGGACTATCAGCAGATCCAGTTCAATCACGATAAAGCGTACTGGAACAATATTAAAACCCCGTTCAAGCTTGAATTTTACCACCAGGGTATGTACTTCGACACGCCGGTTGCCATCAATGAAGTGACGGCGACCGCGGTACGTAAAATCAAGTACAGCCCGGATTATTTCAATTTTGGCGATGTGCAACACGATAAAGACACGGTGAAAGACCTCGGCTTCGCAGGCTTCAAGGTGCTTTACCCGATTAACAGCAAAGATAAAAACGACGAAATCGTCAGCATGCTTGGCGCCAGCTACTTCCGCGTGATTGGCGCGGGGCAGGTGTACGGGCTTTCTGCGCGCGGTCTGGCAATTGATACCGCGCTGCCATCAGGTGAAGAATTTCCACGTTTTCGCGAGTTCTGGATCGAACGTCCAAAACCAACCGACAAACGTCTGACAATTTATGCGCTGCTGGACTCCCCTCGTGCGACAGGCGCTTATCGCTTCGTGATCATGCCAGGGCGTGACACGGTGGTTGACGTGCAGTCTAAAGTTTACCTGCGCGATAAAGTGGGCAAACTGGGCGTCGCGCCGCTGACCAGCATGTTCCTGTTCGGGCCGAATCAGCCGTCTCCGGCGACTAACTTCCGCCCTCAACTGCATGATTCTAATGGCCTTTCCATACATGCTGGTAACGGCGAGTGGATCTGGCGTCCGCTGAACAACCCGAAACACCTCGCCGTCAGCAGCTTTGCGATGGAAAACCCGCAGGGCTTTGGTCTGCTGCAACGTGGCCGTCAGTTCTCCCGCTTTGAAGATCTGGACGACCGCTACGATCTGCGCCCAAGCGCCTGGGTTACACCGAAAGGCGACTGGGGTAAAGGCAAGGTTGAGCTGGTTGAAATTCCAACCAATGATGAAACCAACGATAACATCGTGGCGTACTGGACACCGGATCAGCTGCCTGAAGCCGGTAAAGAGATGAACTTCAAGTATGCGATCACCTTCAGCCGTGACGAAGACAAACTGCACGCACCGGATAACGCGTATGTGATGCAGACGCGTCGTTCTACGGGGGACGTGAAGCAGTCCAACCTGATTCGTCAGCCGGATGGCACGCTGGCATTTATCGTGGACTTCACCGGGCAGGATATGAAAAAACTGGCGCCGGATACTGCCGTGACGGCACAGGCCAGCATTGGCGATAACGGTGAAATCGTTGAGAACGCCGTGCGTTACAATCCGGTCACCAAAGGGTGGCGTTTGACCCTGCGCGTGAAGGTGAAAGATCCGAAACAGACCACTGAAATGCGCGCCGCGCTGGTCAGTAACGATAAGCCGCTGAGTGAAACCTGGAGCTATCAGCTACCTGCCAATGAATAATACATCTGAATATATTGATGCCATGCCGCTAACGGACATTGAAAAAGCGGCACTCCCTGCGAGCGACATCCGCGCGGTTCACACCGCGCTGGATGGTGAACATCGTCACTTTTCCCGTGATGATGATACGCCGCTGGGGTCAGTGAAGGCACGTCTGGAGCAGGCATGGCCAGACTCGCTGGCAGAAGGGCAGTTAATCAAGGATGACGAAGGGCGTGACCAGCTACAGGCGATGCCGAAGGCCACGCGTTCCTCTATGTTCCCCGATCCGTGGCGCACCAACCCGGTGGGTCGCTTCTGGGATCGCCTGCGTGGACGTGACGTGACGCCACGCTATCTGTCACGTCTCACCAAAGAACAGCAGGCGTCCGAGCAGAAATGGCGTACCGTGGGAACGATTCGTCGTTACATTCTGCTGCTGCTGACGCTGGCACAGACGGTTGTCGCCACCTGGTACATGAAAACTATTCTGCCGTACCAGGGCTGGGCATTGATTAACCCTGCTGACATGATTGGCCAGGATATCTGGGTCTCCTTCATGCAGCTGCTGCCGTATATTTTACAGAGCGGCATCCTTCTGCTGTTCGCCGTGCTGTTCTGTTGGGTCTCCGCCGGGTTCTGGACGGCGCTGATGGGCTTCCTGCAACTGCTGATGGGACGTGACAAATACAGCATTTCCGCGTCGACGGTTGGGGATGAACCCCTCAATCCTGAGCACCGTACCGCGCTGATCATGCCTATCTGTAACGAAGATGTTGACCGCGTATTCGCCGGGCTGCGTGCCACCTGGGAGTCCGTAAAGGCGACCGGTAACGCGGCGCATTTCGACGTCTACATCCTGAGCGACAGCTACAACCCGGATATCTGCGTGGCAGAGCAAAAAGCCTGGATGGAGCTGATTGCTGAAGTGCAGGGCGAAGGGCAGGTCTTCTACCGTCGTCGTCGTCGTCGTGTTAAGCGTAAGAGCGGGAACATCGATGACTTCTGTCGTCGCTGGGGTAACCAGTACAGCTACATGGTGGTACTGGATGCGGACTCCGTGATGAGCGGCGACTGCCTGAGCGGGCTGGTCCGTCTGATGGAAGCCAATCCGAACGCGGGTATTATTCAGTCCTCGCCAAAAGCGTCCGGTATGGACACGCTGTATGCGCGCTGCCAGCAGTTTGCGACCCGCGTCTACGGGCCGCTATTTACTGCCGGTCTGCACTTCTGGCAGCTGGGTGAATCTCACTACTGGGGCCACAACGCCATTATCCGCGTGAAGCCATTCATCGAGCACTGCGCCCTGGCGCCGCTGCCGGGTGAAGGATCGTTTGCCGGGTCCATTCTGTCGCATGACTTTGTGGAAGCCGCGCTGATGCGTCGCGCAGGGTGGGGCGTCTGGATTGCCTACGATCTGCCGGGCTCGTATGAAGAGCTGCCGCCGAACCTGCTGGATGAGCTCAAGCGTGACCGCCGCTGGTGTCACGGTAACCTGATGAACTTCCGCCTGTTCCTGGTGAAGGGGATGCACCCTGTTCACCGTGCGGTGTTCCTGACGGGCGTCATGTCCTATCTGTCTGCGCCGCTGTGGTTTATGTTCCTGGCACTCTCGACCGCGTTGCAGGTTGTGCATGCCCTGACGGAGCCGCAGTACTTCCTGCAACCGCGCCAGCTGTTCCCGGTGTGGCCGCAGTGGCGTCCGGAGCTGGCGATTGCGCTGTTCGCGTCGACCATGGTGCTGCTGTTCCTGCCTAAGCTGCTCAGTATCATTCTGATCTGGTGTAAAGGTTCGAAGGAGTACGGTGGTTTCTGCCGCGTAACCCTTTCACTGCTGCTGGAAGTGCTGTTCTCGGTCCTGCTGGCACCGGTGCGTATGCTGTTCCACACGGTATTCGTGGTGAGCGCGTTCCTGGGATGGGAAGTGGTGTGGAATTCACCGCAGCGTGACGATGACTCTACGCCATGGAGTGAAGCCTTTATGCGCCACGGCTCTCAGCTGCTGCTGGGCCTGGTGTGGGCCGTTGGTATGGCCTGGCTGGATCTGCGTTTCCTGTTCTGGCTGGCGCCAATCGTCTTCTCGCTGATCCTGTCGCCGTTTGTGTCGGTGATTTCCAGCCGTTCTACGGTGGGCCTGCGTACCAAACGCTGGAAGCTGTTCCTGATCCCGGAAGAGTATTCTCCGCCGCAGGTGCTGGTGGATACCGATACCTATCTGGAGCAGAACCGCAAACGCACGCTGGATGATGGCTTTATGCACGCCGTGTTTAACCCGTCATTCAACGCGCTGGCAACCGCGATGGCGACTGCGCGTCACCGCGCCAGCCAGGTGCTGGAGATCGCCCGCGATCGCCACGTTGAGCAGGCGCTGAACGAGACGCCAGAAAAGCTTAACCGCGACCGTCGTCTGGTGCTGTTGAGCGATCCGGTGACGATGGCACGGCTTCACTACCGCGTGTGGACTTCTCCGGAGAGATACTCTTCGTGGGTGAACTACTACAAAGACGTGAAGCTGAATCCGCTGGCCCTGAAGGCGAAGTAAGTTGTTAAGTAGGGCGGGTAAGCGAAGCGCCACCCGCCAAATAAAATACCGGCTTAATCGCCGGTATTTTTTTAGAGGTCAGAAATGAAAGTAATCATTGTTGTCATGATGGCATGCCTGCTCAGCGGCTGCGGCAGCATCATCAGCCGCACCATTCCCGGACAGGGCCACGGGAATCAGTACTACCCCGGCGTACAGTGGGATGTCCGCGATTCCGCATGGCGCTATCTCACCGTGCTCGATCTGCCGTTTTCACTCATTTTCGACACGCTACTGCTGCCCATCGATGCCAGCCACGGCCCTTACGAGTAACGAGAGCTTATCGCTCGTCCCATTCGTCCGCTGCGGCCTGACCTTCTTCGGTATCCAGCGGCGGTTCGAGCTGAAACTCACCTTCATCCCATTCATGCAGCGTATTTTCTTCCAGCCACTCCTGACGTAACTCAATTTCGTCATAGTCGCCGTCGAATACCGCCTGCGCACCTTCACCACTCAATATCGGCAGACATTCTCCGTCCTCACCTTCATCAGCAAAGAATTCGGCCTGCCACATAATATCGCCGTCCTGAAGGACGTATTTTTGGATATTGAGTTGTTGCACGTCAGCATCTTCTTCCTCAATGCCGGGATTATCGGCGAGGAATTCTTCGCGAGCGGCATCGATAGCTTCTTCCAGCGTGGCGTACATGGTCATTGGTGTCTCCCTGTTTTTCGTGAAGGTATTCAGGGAAAGAATAGCTGATTATATGATTGTGCAAGTATGAATGCGTAAATTAGCCGTCACGATGTTGTGTTATGCGCGCCGGGCGTAGCGCCCGGGATAAGCTGAGCCAGGAATAAACAGCGTTGAACAGCACGACGCCTGCCGTCACGATAAAGACCGCCCGGAAACCGAAACTGGCCGAAACCCCCGCGCCGACAAGCGGCCCGGTGACGTTACCCAGATCGCGAAACGACTGGTTGTAGCTGAAAATACGCCCGGCAATCTGGTTGGTGGAGTTATAGACCAGCAGCGTCTGCACCGCCGGAAGCAACGCGCCGTCCGCTGCGCCCAGCAGAAAGCGCAACACGCCGAGCTGCCACGGCGATTGCACCATCGACATGGGGATCAGCAGCAGGACGGAGAGGATCAGGGCGCAGATCAGAATTTTCTCCGGGCCGATGCGATCGCCCAGCTTGCCGAGCCGCGGCGCGCTCAGCAACGCGGCCACGCCGGGAACAGAGGCGATCACGCCGCTGATAAAGGCGATATTGCTGACGTTGCCGGCCAGGTCGCGGACATAGAGCGTCAGAATAGGCGCGATTGAACCGGTGGCCACCTGAATAATCATGGTGGTCACAAACAGGCTCAGCACCAGCTTTGGGTTTTTCAGCGAGGCCAGCACATCCCGGGCGTGCAGCATCTCTTTTTTGGCTACCGGCGTGAAATTCTCACGGATGCAGATAAGCGTCACGAGGAAGCAGAGGAACAGCACGCTGGCGGTAATGAAGAATACCGGCCGCAGTCCGTAATGGTCGGCCAGCAGCCCGCCCGCCAGCGGACCCAGCAGTGCGCCGCTTACGCCGCCAGTGGAAAGCGTACCCAATGCCCAGCCGCTTTTATGGCGTGGGATTTGGGTTGCGATCAGGGCGTTGGCATTGGGGATAAATCCCCCGAGCAGACCCAGGAGCGCGCGTAATATCAGGAACTGCCAGACATTTTGCGCCACCCCCATCAACAGCATTATGATCGCCATGCCGAGCGCGGAGCGCAGCAGCATAATTTTGCGGCCTTTGCGATCCGCAAGCCCACCCCAGAAAGGCGACGCAATGGCGGAGAACAGGAACGTAATGCTGAACACCAGGCCGGACCACATATTCAGTGCGCTATGGCCGGTGACGCCGAGCTGTTCAACGTAGAGGGGCAGGAAGGGCATTACCAGGCTAAAGGCGGCGCCAGTAAGAAAACAACCCAGCCATGCAACCGTCAGGTTGCGTTTCCAGTTTATGGGAGCATCTGTGGAGGACATAACTATCCGCATAATGAGGTGCAGGGCACCGTGACCAGTGAGGTAATAAGCCTGCTAATTATGCGCCTGGGGTATGATTGCCGCAATGACGGGGAGCTTTTAAAGCTAAAACAGCTTGCGGCCCGGAAGACCGCATGCAGATTAATAACGAGAAGGGACGCCCTGAGGCCGGGTTTTGAAGCGGCGATGCAGCCACATGTACTGCTCGGGAGCGAGCATAATGCATTTCTCGACAATAGCATTCATCCAGCGCGCGGTGGTTTCTGCATCATCCAGCGGCGGCGTGAGTTCCGGCTCCAGCATGATGAGCTGATAGCCTGAACCGTCTGGTTTACGGCGCGGTACAAACGGCACGATAGCCGCTTTGGACATCCGCGCCAGCATCCAGGTCCCGGTGGTTGTCGCCGCATCTTCCACCGCAAAGAACGGGACAAACACGCTGGATTGCGGGCCATAGTCATGATCCGGGGCATACCAGACCACTTCACCTGATTTGAGGGCGCGGATCATCCCTTTAAGGTCTTTGCGGTCGATCATGCTTTTATTCGAGCGCATGCGTCCGTTGGTCTGTATCAAATCGATCACCGGATTATCGTTGGGACGATAAACGCCAATACCCGGCGCCTGCATGCCGAACATGCGCGCGCCAATTTCGAGCGTCAGGAAATGAACGCCAATCAGCAGGACGCCAGTCTGGTTGGCCTGGAGATTATGCACCGGATCCATGCCGGTTCCGGCCACTTCCGTCCAGCGCGCCATGCGCTTATCCGACCAGAACCAGGCCATACCGGTCTCCATCAGTCCCATGCCGACAGATTCGAAGTTTTTAACCACCATGTCGTGACGCTCAGATTCGCTCATCTGAGGAAAGCAAAGCTCAAGATTTCGATACGCGATCCTGGCGCGACGCTTCATAAATTGTTGAGCAATGCGGCCCAGTCCTTTACCCATGCGGAAAATTACGGGATAAGGCAGCTGTACAATTAGCCACAACAAGCCAATGCCTGACCATGTTAACCAATAGCGTGGGTGTAAAAGCGCGGCAGTAAATTTCGGTAACTGGGTCATGTCTGTCCTGTGTTCTAACGTCCTGAAGGGCTATTGTCTCATTTTTTGAGGCATAGCCAAAATGTCTGTCATCGAAACATGAAAGAATATGCAAGTGTTAAGTCTGATTAATCAGGTTGACTGAAATGTAGCGTAAATTGTGTGGATGTAAATTGTCTTTGTTTGCTATATCATGCCGACCGATTTTTATTTCTCAACGATTGCAGGACTTGTACACCATGCCAGTGTTACACAACCGCGTTTCGAATGAGATGTTGAAAGCGCGTATGTTGGCCGAAACCGAACCGCGCACAACGATCTCTTTCTATAAATATTTTACCATCAACGATCCACAGGCGACCCGCGATGCGCTTTACCAGGCTTTCACCGCCCTGAACGTGTTTGGTCGCGTCTATCTGGCGCGTGAGGGTATTAACGCGCAGATCAGCGTGCCGGAAAGCAAAGTCAGCGCCTTCCGCGATCTCCTTTATGGTTTTGATCCGGCGCTTAACGGCTTACGCCTGAACATTGCGCTGGATGATGACGGCAAATCGTTCTGGGTGCTGCGCATGAAGGTGCGTGAGCGTATTGTGGCGGATGGCATCGACGATCCGAGCTTCAATGCCGCGAATGTGGGGGAGTACCTCAAGGCCGCTGAAGTGAACGCGATGCTCGACGATCCGGATGCAGTGTTCATCGATATGCGTAACCACTACGAATATGAAGTGGGCCACTTCGAGAATGCGATGGAAATTCCTGCCGACACTTTCCGTGAACAGCTGCCGAAAGCGGTTGAGATGATGCAGGAGCATAAAGACAAAAAGATCGTTATGTATTGCACAGGGGGGATCCGCTGCGAAAAAGCCAGTGCCTGGATGAAACACAACGGTTTTAATAAAGTCTGGCATATTGAGGGTGGGATCATTGAATATGCCCGCCGCGCCCGCGAACAGGGGTTACCGGTGCGTTTTATCGGTAAAAACTTTGTGTTTGATGAGCGTATGGGCGAGCGAATTTCAGAGGACGTAATCGCTCACTGCCACCAGTGCGGTACGCCGTGCGACACGCATACCAACTGCAAAAACGACGGTTGTCATCTTCTGTTTATTCAGTGTCCTGCATGTGCCGAGAAGTTTAATGGCTGCTGTAGCGAGCTGTGCAGTGAAGAGAGTATCTTGCCTGAAGAAGAGCAACGTCGTCGCCGTGCCGGGCGCGAGAACGGGAATAAGATCTTTAATAAATCCCGGGGCCGACTGAATACCAAACTGGGTATTCCAGACCCGGAGTAAAACATTGCCCGGCGGCGTAAAAGCCTGCCGGGCCTGTTTTATGACTTCTGCTGAACGCCTTCCACCGAAATAATCAGCTCTACATCCTGCGATGCCGGTCCTAAATCTGTGGTGATATTAAAATCTTTCAGATGAATTTTGCCGGCGGCTTCAAAGCCAGCACGTTTTCCGCCCCACGGATCGTCTCCCTGGCCGATTAATTTCGCATCCAGTGTTACCGGTTTTGTTACGCCGTTCAGCGTCAGATTACCGGTAATAGCGAGCTTATCACCGTCTTTCTTCACTTCTGTCGACGCGAAAGTAGCTTGCGGGAATTTGCCTACGTTCAGGAATTCAGCGCTGCGCAGATGTTTATCACGCTCGGCGTGATTAGTGTCGACGCTGTTAGTATTAATGGTGACGTTTACTTTATCGGCAGCAGGGTTTTTCTCGTCGAAACTAAATGTGCCATCGAAATCATTGAACGTACCATATAACCAGCTGTAACCCAGATGCTGAATACGGAAATTGACGAAGGCATGCTGGCCTTCTTTATCAATTTTATAGTCGGCGGCAATGGCCGAACCGGTGGTAAATAACAGCGAACCTAATGCGATACCCAACAGGCGTTTTTTCATTTTATGCTCCAGAGTCAACTGACGAACGGCCAAGCATGCGCTTCAGCGTATCGTCTTTATCGATAAAGTGGTGTTTCAGGGCCGCAAGGCCATGCAGAACAGACAGGATCACCACGCTCCATGCCAGCCACAGATGAACCACACCTGCGGTGTCAGCCTGTGAACCGGCGTCAGCCAGCGTGGCAGGGACGTCAAAGAGCCCAAACACGCTGATCGGTTTGCCGTCTGCGGTCGAAATGAGATAACCGCTGATCAGAATGGCGAACAGCAGGGCATAGAGTGCGATATGTGCGCCAACAGCGCTTATGCGGGTAAGACGGCCATGGCTTTTGGGGGCAGGAGGGGGCGGAGAGAGATGTCGCCAGATCACGCGAAAAACCAGACCCATCATCAGCAGAACCCCAATGCTTTTGTGCAATTCGGGGGCCTGATGATACCAACCGTCATAATAGCTTAATGTCACCATCCAGAGGCCGAGACCAAACATGGCATAGACAGCAAGTGCAAATAGCCAGTGTAAACACATGGATATTATTCCGTAGCGGCTGGAGGAGTTACGCCATTGCATATGAATTTCCGTTCTCAAATGACTGAGCAATAAAAATGGCCGGATTAATTAAATAATGCAACTGAAAAAAAGGAATAATGTTATTTAGTTATTTTATTTCAGCGAATTTGAATATGTTTCCGCAATGTATTTCAATCGCTTCGTTCAATAAATTTGAGATGACTTTTTATAAAAACTATAAGTTAAATAAGTTTAAAGGAGTGTCAATAAACGTCAGTGATGGTTTTCAGAAGAATACAATAAAGATGACGTCAACAATCGCCAGCAGCGACCAAAGGACAATGTAGAGCATGAATTGCTCGCGGATGTTATTGATAAGGTAATTCACCAGTCTGCGCATCATGATCCTCTCGCAAATCAGGCTCCGGTTATTCGGAGCCTGTAGCGGTATTATCGGCTAAAGCGCGAGAGCGCGAAGGGTTTGAGATCAAACGAAGGCGCAATCCCCTGAGCAAACTGGGCGGCGATTTCACCTAACACAGAGGCAAATTTAAACCCGTGACCGCTGAGCCCGGTTACGATCAGGGTGTTGTCGTGCCCAGGCAGGGTGTCGATGATGAAGTCTTCATCTGGCGTATTGTCATAGGTGCACGCTGCGCCATAAAGCAACCCGCCTACGCCCGGCAGAATATTACGCAGGAACGTGAAGGCTTCGGAACCATCCTGCGGATAGGCTCCGTACGGCTTGCGTTCTTCCGCAGAGGAAATGACCTGTCCGCCGTTATGTTTGCCAATCTTGAGCGCGTCTTTTTCCGAGGGGAAACCGTAGTACTGGTCGCCATTAGGTAACTCGCCCGTGAACGCCGGGAATTTGTTCTGGCTGCTGTAACGCCCGTCAGACTGGAACCAGGAGAAGACTTTGCGTACCGGCTGGATGGGCAGATCCGGCAGCAGTTTCGTCACCCACGTTCCTGCACTCACCAGCAGGCGCGTGGCGGTATATTCACCTTCAGACGTGGTGACGGTTGAACCCCCGGCATGGTGGGTGATACCCGTGACCGGACAGTTAAACAACTGTGCGCAGCCCGCTTTGGCGGCGAGATCAATCCAGGTCTTAATGGCCGTTTCGCTGTGCAGTACCCCGGAATTGGCTTCAAACAATCCAATGTAGTCTTCAGGGACAGAAATTTCCGGCCAGCGCGCCATTATGTCGTTCGCATCCAGACGCTCAACGTCCAGACGGTAGGCTTTCGCGCTCTCCTCGACATTCGCCAGAAACGTGGAGTTGGCGGGCCCCAGATTAATAACCCCGGTGCGCTCAAAAATGCGTTCTTCGGTGACTGCGGCCAGCTCATCCCACAGCGTCTGAGCCCGAAGCACCAGCGGTACATAGCGCTCACCTTCGCCGTAAGCGTGACGGATAAGACGGGTATCGCCGTGATGGCTTCCTTCAGAATGAGGGGGAAGGTGGGCGTCAATCATCAGCACATTCAGACCCGCCTGCGTAGCGTAATAACCGGCTGCAGATCCAACGGAGCCGCTTCCGATAATGATCAAATCGTATTTCATAGGCTTCTCTTTACTAACGCTTTGTTAGCAGAGTAATTAACTATGTGGGCTTATACAAGAGCGAAATAAATAAGGCACCGCGAGGGTGCCTGTTGAGGGAAAAGGGGCATAAGGTCAATGCCGTTTATACTCATTTTCCTGGTAGTCGCCAGATTCTATTTTTGCGATGCCTGCTTCCAAAATAGAAATAAACTGACGGGCGACGTCTGTTGTAAGCCACAGCGTCTGTCCAACTTCCGCTTCGTCACGGTTTAGCTGATTCGGGGTCTGGTAGTGCAAACGCAGCATCAGCGCATCGTAGCTGTCTACGGTGCTGATATCCCAGCCAACGAGTGGATGGGTCTGGATGACTTCATTATTCTTTTCCATTATAACCCCCTTAATGCGTGTTAGAAGACAACGACTTTGAGGTTCAATGCATGTTTTTCTGAAAGCTTTTTCAGTATATCAATTAATAAGGGTTCCGCAGGAAAAAATAAACGGGTAGCAACACATTTTTCTGCTTTTTAGGATTGTTCGAACAATAAAACGTCATCTTGTTCACGATTTTCTAAGAAGATACTGAAATATTTTGAACTTTCAGGAGACGAAACGAAAAAAAGCCGGGGCGACCCGGCAAAAAAACACAATGAGGGAGCAAATTTTAATCAGTGATAAACCAGTCGTCGGCGCTTTCCCATGTTTCCTGCAAAATTTCGCTGATGCGGTCTTTGTCTTCTTTCGCGCCGCCAATGACGGAAAGATGGTTTGCTGTCGCATAACGTACCGTTATGGCGCCATCGTTTTCAGGAAAAGTGCTGTTAATACGTCGGGATAGCTCACCCGCCAGAGCGTCGAGTGCGCCAGCAGGCAGGACGGTGGTTTTGGCAATGGTGACTTCAATACGCATAAATGCCCCCTGTGTAATATACTGTTTATTTATACAGTTATATTGACGGTTTGACAACAGGGGGATGACAATTTTTTAGCTTTTTACCGTCCAGCTTACGGTTTCACCTGCCAGGAAGGGGATCAGCGTATCGTCGGTGAGCGCAATCGACGCTTCAACCTGGCTTTCTTTGCGCTCCAGCTCAATGAACGTGTCATTAACCGGCAGACCGTAGAAACGCGGGCCGTTAAGGGAGCAGAAGGCTTCGAAATGGCCTAACGCATTCATCTCGTCAAAGACGGTTGCGTAACTTGCCAGGGCGGTCGGGGCGTTAAAGCAGCCTGCACAGCCGCAGCTCGCCTCTTTTCGATGACGGGCATGCGGGGCGGAATCCGTGCCGAGGAACGCGCGCGGGAAGCCGCTGGCGACCAGCTCACGTAGCGCCTGCTGGTGGATATTGCGCTTGAGGATCGGCAGACAATACAGATGTGGGCGAACGCCACCCACCAGCATGTGGTTACGGTTAAACATCAGGTGCTGCGGGGTGATGGTGGCGGCAATCAATTCGTTTCCATCCCGGACATACTCTGCGGCATCTTTGGTCGTAATGTGTTCAAACACTACCTTCAGCCCAGGAAGACGCTGGCGCAGCGGCTCCATGACCGTTTCGATAAAACGCGCTTCGCGATCGAAAATATCAATGTCAGCGTGGGTCACTTCCCCGTGCACCAGCAGTGGCATTCCCAGTTTTTGCATTCGCACCAGAACGGGCATGATGGCGTCGATGCTCGTCACCCCATGGCTGGAGTTGGTGGTGGCGTTTGCCGGGTAGAGCTTCGCGGCGGTGAACACACCTTCGTTAAATCCGCGCTCAACCTCATTGGGATCCAGCGAGTCCGTCAGGTAGCAGGTCATCAACGGAGTAAAATCGTGCCCGGCCGGAACGGCGTCAAGGATACGCTGGCGATAGGCGATCGCGGCCTCGACGGTGGTGACTGGCGGAACCAGGTTAGGCATAACAATCGCACGGCCATAAATTTCGCTGGTATACGGCACGACGGTTTTCAGCATGTCGCCATCACGAAGATGGATATGCCAGTCGTCTGGGCGGCGGATTTTGAGAACCTGGGATTGTACAGTCATGGAAGCTCCGGCTTGAAAGGGATCAGTCATAAGATGGCTGTTTTTGCCGGACACAAATCATAAGCGGAAACGTTTTCGTTTGCACACTATTCCGTTAAAAAAAACGGGCGCCTGAGCGCCCGGAGTATTTAGTCGGTGAAAGGAATGATGATTTCACCCGGTTTCACCTCTATCCCTTTGGCATATTTTTTCGCCAGAGATTCGCCCTTACTCTTGTCTTCGCTCAGAACGTAGGCGGGCTGCTGGTTGAAATAGTTCTGTAACGACTGGTTGAGATAAGGCATCAGCGTTTGCAGCACCGGTTTCATTTTATCCGGCGTGACGACCGCATCGACGATTTCCATCTCTTGCAGGAAAATTGCCCCTTTCTCTTTATTAAAGACCGGCAGCGCCTTGAGCTTCAGTTTGATATCCGCTTTCTGATTGCCGAAGAGCGAGGTCATGTCCAGGCTGGCATCGCCGGACAGGGTGACTTTGTTAGGCTCCTCGCGCCCAATCTGGCTGGCGAGATTCGTCAGGACGATATGTGCATCCGCAAGGCCGGGCACGCCGATATCTTTTGAAAAGTTATTATGTTTTTCCAGCGCCTGATTAATTTCCTGCTCACTGACGGTGTACTGCGTAAGCTGGTTACATCCCACCAGCAGCCCACTGACAATTAACGCAGCGGCAATAACGATCTTTTTCATGGTGTTCCTCAACATAAAATCGGCGCATCTGTCCTGATACGCCAGTATGTCAGGGTGATCCTGGAGAAACCAGCAGAAAAAACTGATAGTGAAGGGAGGTAAATATCCTCCCCCAGAAGGTCAGGCGCCAGGCTCCAGCATCCCGCGGGTGCTGCGTTTATCACTGAACTGCCACCAGAGGGCAATCAGCGTCATAAAGCCGACCATACCGAGCATGACCCACGGCAGCTCCGGCTGATGGAGCGCTTTTCCGGCATCAAACAGCCAGCCGCCACCGGTGTAACCCAGCGCGCCGCCAAGCGCCAGTCCGAGACGGCTGAAGCCCATGTAGCTGCCACGGGCCCGGGCGTCGGCAAGTGACGCGCTCAGGGTTTCACGGGCCGGCTCGGCAATGATTGAGCCAATATAGAAGGTGCAAATCAGCATAAACAGCTGCTGGAGTGAACTCACCAGGCCGATGGGCATCATGCTCAGCGTCATCAGCAACAGCCCGGCCATCAGACGGTGCTCAAGCCGGAAACGGCGCTCGCTCCACCGGGCAATCGGATAGAGCAGAGTCAGAGAAAGGCAGGCCTCAATGGCATACATCCATTTTACCGCCGCCGGCGTGCCGGCAATATCGTTAACCATAATCGGCAGCATCAGCATGACCTGCACGGCGAGCATGTAGTAGCCGGTCAACGTTAAAACATAGGTGACGAAGCGTTTATCGCTCAGCACGCGGTCAAGCCCTTCCCGCACCGGCGCTTTTACCGTCGACAGCTTCCATGCAGGCAGAAACAGACCGTTAAACAGCGCGCAGAGAATAAACAGCACCGCGCCGGTGGCGCAGACCAGGCGGAAATCGTATTGCAGCAGCCAGCTTCCCAGCAGGGCGCCCACTACCGCGCCAGCGCTGTCCTGCATCATCAAAATTGAGAAGAAACGACCCCGGTGTTGCGGACGGATAAGCTTAACCACCAGCGCGGTACGCGGTGGGTCGAAAAGGGTGCCGCCAATCCCGGAAAGGAAACAGGAGAACCACAGCAGCCAGGGGTCATGAGCGATTGCCATCGTGGCGAATCCCGCCGCACGTAACAGCATGCCGGTGACGATCATCGGTTTCGCACCGAAGCGGTCGGCTATTGCCCCGCCAAACACGCCAAGACCCTGTTGTACAAACTGGCGTAAGCCCAGCGCGATCCCGACCATCAGCGCCGCCCAGCCCATTTGATCGACAAAACGAATCGATATAAGTGGAAAAACGACAAAAAAGCCGAGCACGACCAGCATGTTATCGACGAGCAGGAAATATTTACCCAGGCTCCTGGCCTGTGATACGCGGGACATTTTCCCTCCAGGGAAAATAAAAGGTGAGCACGCTAATATTCTGCGGTGTCGCCGCGCTTTTTCACATACCTGCTGGCGACAATATTTTTTTATCAAAAAGGTGCTTTGATAGAGAGTTCTCATCGAAAAATGTGAAAAGCGATAAAAATGGTATGTCACTGTTTTCACAGAAGGCACAGGCGCAGGTATAGTAAAGCTAACAGGCAGAGCAGAAGCGACGGGAAGGAGTGGTATCGATGTTTGGCTATCGCAGTAATGTGCCAAAAGTGCGTCTGACGACGGACAGGCTGGTCGTTCGTCTGGTGCATGAGCGTGATGCCTGGCGTCTGGCGGATTATTACGCCGAGAATCGCCAGTTTTTAAAACCCTGGGAACCCGTTCGGGACGAGAGCCATTGCTACCCCTCTGGCTGGCAGGCGCGCCTCAGTATGATTGCGGAATTTCACAAACAGGGAAGTGCGTTTTATTTCGCGCTTCTCGATCCGGAAGAGAAAGAGATCGTTGGCATTGCCAATTTTTCAAACGTAGTACGCGGGTCGTTTCACGCCTGCTATCTCGGGTATTCCATCGGCCAGAAATGGCAGGGGCAGGGGCTCATGTTTGAGGCGCTGACGGCGGCGATTCGCTACATGCAGCGCACGCAACATATCCATCGCATTATGGCGAACTACATGCCGCACAATAAGCGCAGCGGCGATCTGCTGGCCCGCCTGGGGTTTGAGAAAGAGGGCTATGCCAAAGATTATCTGCTGATTGACGGCGAGTGGCGGGACCATGTCCTCACCGCGCTCACCACGCAGGAGTGGACCGCGGGTCGTTAAGGAGAAAAGATGAAATATCAGTTAAATGGCGCCGAAGCGCGCGTGATTGGCTGCCTGCTGGAAAAGCAGGTTACGACGCCGGAACAGTATCCTCTTTCCGTGAATGCCGTCACGATGGCCTGCAACCAAAAGACGAACCGTGAGCCAGTGATGAACCTTGGCGAGTACGAGGTGCAGGATATCCTTGATGAGCTGGTGAAGCGCCACTACCTGCGCACCGTCAGCGGCTTCGGTAATCGCGTCACTAAATATGAACAGCGCTTTTGTAATTCCGAATTTGGCGATTTAAAACTCAGCGCCGCAGAAGTGGCGGTTATCACCACGCTGCTGCTGCGCGGGGCGCAGACGCCGGGTGAACTGCGCACACGCGCCTCCCGCATGCATGAGTTTCAGGATATGCAGGACGTTGAACAGACGCTGGAGGGATTAGCCTCACGCGAGGACGGTCCTTACGTGGTGCGTCTGGCCCGCGAGCCGGGCAAGCGTGAAAGCCGCTACATGCACCTGTTTAGCGGCGACGTGGAGACCTCTACGCTGGCCGTCGAATCCGACACGCCAGCATCAAACGACAGCCTGACTGCGCGCGTGGCAGCCCTGGAAGACGAGGTTGCCGGGCTGAAGCAGCGTCTGGATGCTTTACTCGCACACCTGGGAGATTAACCGTGACTACATTACGCATTGGAGTGGTGGGGCTGGGCGGGATTGCGCAAAAAGCATGGCTGCCCGTTTTAGGCGCCGCGTCAGACTGGACGCTGCAAGGGGCGTGGTCGCCCACTCGCGAGAAAGCAGAGCGCATCTGCAAAACCTGGCGCATCCCTTATGCTGGCTCACTCCAGGATTTAGCCCGTGAATGTGATGCGGTATTTGTGCATACCTCAACCGCGACGCACTTCCAGGTGGTGAGCGAGTTGCTGAACGCAGGCGTTCACGTCTGCGTTGATAAGCCGCTGGCGGAAAATGTGCAGGATGCTGAACGACTGATTGAGCTGGCCGCGCGTAAAAAGCTGACGCTGATGGTCGGCTTCAACCGCCGTTTTGCGCCGCTCTATCAGCAGCTTAAAGCGCAGTCCGGCTCGTTTGCCTCTCTGCGTATGGATAAGCACCGTACCGACAGCGTGGGGCCGAACGATCTGCGGTTCACGCTGCTGGATGATTATCTCCACGTCGTGGATACGGCCCTTTGGCTGAGTAACGGAAAAGCCCAGCTGCAAAGCGGCACGCTGCTGACCAACGAGCAGGGTGAAATGGTTTACGCCGAACATCATTTTGCCGTTGAGCATTTACAGGTGACGACCAGCATGCATCGTCGGGCGGGCAGCCAGCGCGAGTCCGTGCAGGCCGTTACGGATGGCGCGCTGTATGACGTCACCGATATGCGAGAGTGGCGGGAAGAGAAGGGCAATGGCGTGCTCGCGTTACCCGTTCCCGGCTGGCAGAGCACCCTGGAGCAGCGTGGCTTTGTGGGCTGCGCGCGTCACTTCATTACCTGCGTACAGAATCAGACGGTTCCTGAAACGTCCGGGGAGCAGGCCATTCTGGCGCAGCGCATCGTGGAACGACTCTGGCGCGAAGCCATGTCGGAATAACTCGCTGTAACATCTGCCGATAGTAATTCGTTGAAATCCGGTTAGACTAAGCGCCGCTTGTTGGCTTTGCCGGGTGGCGCTTTCGCTTATCCGTCCTGGAAATCCGTAGGGTTGTGGAACTTCACGTTAATGAACTTATTAAAATCGCTGGCGGCCGTCAGCTCGATGACCATGTTTTCCCGCGTGCTTGGCTTTGCTCGCGATGCCATTGTGGCAAGGGTTTTTGGCGCAGGGATGGCGACTGACGCCTTTTTCGTTGCGTTCAAGCTGCCGAACCTGCTGCGCCGTATTTTTGCCGAAGGGGCTTTCTCACAGGCATTTGTCCCGATCCTCGCGGAATATAAAAGCAAGCAGGGCGAAGATGCCACCCGCGTCTTTGTGGCGTACGTTTCCGGTTTACTGACGCTGGCGCTGGCGATCGTGACCGTACTGGGGATGCTGGCAGCGCCCTGGGTAATCATGGTAACGGCGCCGGGCTTTGCCGACACGGCGGATAAATTTGCCCTGACGACGCAACTGCTGCGGATAACCTTCCCCTATATTCTGCTGATTTCGCTGGCGTCGCTGGTGGGTGCCATCCTGAATACCTGGAACCGCTTCTCCGTGCCGGCCTTTGCCCCCACGTTCCTTAACGTCAGCATGATTGGCTTTGCGCTGTTCGCCGCGCCGCATTTTAACCCACCGGTGCTGGCGCTGGCCTGGGCCGTGACCGTCGGCGGGGTGTTACAGCTTGCTTACCAGCTCCCGCACCTGAAAAAGATCGGCATGCTGGTTCTGCCGCGCATTAATTTCAAAGATGCGGGCGCAATGCGCGTTATCAAACAGATGGGACCGGCAATACTCGGCGTGTCCGTCAGCCAGATCTCGCTCATCATCAATACCATCTTCGCCTCTTTCCTGGTGTCGGGCTCGGTGTCCTGGATGTACTACGCCGACCGGCTGATGGAGTTTCCATCCGGGGTGCTGGGCGTGGCGCTGGGGACTATTCTGCTGCCGTCGCTGTCGAAAAGTTTCGCCAGCGGCAACCACGATGAATACTGCCGCCTGATGGACTGGGGTCTGCGTCTCTGTTTTCTGCTGGCGCTGCCAAGCGCGGTGGCGCTGGGGATCCTGGCGAAACCGCTGACGGTGTCGTTGTTCCAGTATGGAAAATTCACCGCCTTTGATGCCGCCATGACCCAGCGTGCGCTCGTAGCCTACTCGGTGGGGCTGATGGGGCTGATTGTCGTGAAGGTGCTTGCGCCCGGCTTCTATTCACGTCAGGACATCAAAACGCCGGTTAAGATTGCCATTGTGACGCTGATCATGACGCAGCTGATGAACCTGGCGTTTATTGGTCCGCTGAAACACGCGGGTCTGTCACTGTCGATTGGTCTGGCGGCCTGTCTCAACGCCGGGCTGCTGTACTGGCAGCTGCGTAAGCAGGATATCTTCACCCCGCAGCCGGGCTGGGCAAGCTTCCTGCTGCGTCTGGCGATCGCGGTAGTAGTGATGGCGGCCGCGCTGGTTGGCATGTTGTATGTCATGCCTGAATGGGCGCAGGGCACCATGCCTTACCGCCTGATGCGTCTGATGGCCGTGGTGGTGGTCGGGGTGGTGGTGTACTTTGCCACGCTGGCGGTGCTTGGCTTCAAGGTGAAAGAGTTTACCCGCCGCACGGTATAAACGCCAAAAGGGGAGTCACCAGAAGGTGCTCCCCGCTTCATGACATGCCGCTAGTGCGTCAAATCGAAATCTTTTTCCCGCCCGTGATACGTGCCGTGGCCGTTTGACCATCCGCACCGTACAGCCCCGGCTCTTTATAGGGCTTTAACACCTCAAGCGCCTGCTGATTACGGATAATCTGACCTTCCAGCAGCCAGCCGTTATGCTGGTTGAGATCGCGAAGATGCTGGGTTTTTTCTGTAATGGTCTGCCAGCGTTCGTTGATCTCATCATTGGCGCTGCGTTTCGTGTCTTGCTCAGCGCGTCGCTGTTTTTCCAGATAATCCAGGGTCGCCAGCAGCGAGCTTTTATCTTCAGTAATGCGTTGCAACGCGCTGCCGTTGATTTGACCAGAAGAGAGGTGGTGCTGTTCTGCGTCCATCACCGTTTTCAGGTCGTTCAGGACCACCGTCATCTGATCCAGTATTTCTGACAGTCGACTCATACGGTTAGTTACTCTGGAGGAAACTCTGTGCGTCCTGAATCAGCGCATCAGCGATTTTGCTGGTATCCATTTTCAGTTCGCCGTTACGGATAGCCGTTTTCAGCGCTTCAACTCGTTCCATGTTGATATCGCTGCTGCCTGGCTGCATTAGCTTCGACTGCGCATCGCTCAGCGTGACGCTGGTGCTGTTAGCCGTCGAGGTTTTTTCCAGACGCGTTTTTTGCGGGGCAGCCTCATTCGTTTCGCGAGGTTGTACAGTGCTAACCGGCTTCAGGGCTGATGTACGATCAATGCTCATAGTGTTGTCCTCATCGAGGGTTCGCGGCGTTTGCGCCTGACATCATCATTTGTTGAATATTTATCGGCAGTCGCCGCGAAATCTTTAAAAAGATTACAGGTTAATCAGAATATTCCCATCAGGACCGACCGTGCCGCTGACCACCTGGCCTGAGGACATTCTGACCCGGGCATTTTGCGCCACTGCGGCATTATTCAGCGCTTTTCCTTCACTGTTGATACTAAAGCCTTCGCCATTGGCGACCACCATCACCTGTTGTCCCGCCTTCACCCGCCACGCCTGGCGCAGCATAGAGAGCTGTATCGCCTGTCCAGGAGCGACATCGCGCAGGCTGACTGCCTCCTGAGCCTGGTTAATATCCAGCATCGTCCGCGGTGGAAGCTGATCCAGACGGCCTCGCTTCAGCGTTACGCTGTCTGGTTGCAGCAGGCTGCCCCGGGGAATGGGAACGGCGGCGACAACATAATTGCCTGTCGCCTGAACCGCAACCTGTAAATAACGTTTTTCGTTGGCGCAACGCGCCAGCACATTCACGTTGCCCCATAATCGGGTGCTGCCGGTCACGCTAAATGACGGGGCTTCGCAGGAAGGGTAAAGGTTAGGCGGGGTGCGTACGGTCACGCGTACGTCATCGCTGAAACCGGCCAGCTTCTGCGCAAAGAATGCATTGAGCTGGTTCTCTAACCCCTCAGCCTGCACAAGAGGGCTCAAAAGCAGCAGGGTCGCCGCAAGGCCACGTTTAAAAGTCCGCATCGCACGTTCCACCATGTCCAGAATTAAGCAAATTCTACCCGCAGTGGTTTTCCATCAACGCAACAAATAGCGACGCATTTTGCGCTTATTCCGTCGATAGGGGGGACGGGGTGAGATTTAAGCTGTGAACTGAAATTTTCTCATCAGCGGAGGAGACATGCTCGATAAACTCGACGCCGCGTTACGTTTTCAGCAGGAAGCGCTCAACTTACGCGCCCAGCGGCAGGAAATTTTAGCCGCCAATATCGCCAACGCGGACACCCCCGGGTATCAGGCGCGCGATATTGATTTTTCCAGTGAACTCAAAAAAGTGATGGAGCGTGGACGTGCCGAAGGGACGGGTGTCTCACTTGCCCTGACATCCTCACGGCATATTCCCGCTCAGGCGATGACCGCGCCATCAACTGACTTACTTTATCGTGTCCCCGATCAGCCCTCGCTTGATGGCAACACCGTCGACATGGACCGGGAACGCACACAGTTTGCCGATAACAGCCTGCAATACCAGACAGGCCTGACGCTACTCGGCGGGCAAATCAAAGGCATGATGACCGTCCTGCAGGGGGGCAATTAGTAAATGGCCTTGCTGAATATTTTTGATATCGCCGGTTCGGCATTAACGGCGCAGTCCAAACGACTGAACGTGGCAGCCAGTAACCTGGCCAACGCCGACAGCGTGACCGGACCTGACGGACAACCGTATCGCGCTAAACAGGTCGTCTTCCAGGTTGATGCTGCACCGGGTGCGGCAACGGGCGGCGTGAAAGTGGCGGACGTGGTTGAGAGCCAGGCGCCCGACAAGCTGGTTTACGAGCCAGGCAACCCGCTCGCGGATGCCAGCGGCTACGTGAAAATGCCGAACGTGGATGTGGTCGGTGAGATGGTGAACTCCATGTCCGCGTCACGCAGCTACCAGGCAAACGTCGAAGTGCTTAATACCGTGAAGAGCATGATGCTCAAAACACTCACTCTCGGCCAGTAAAGGAGACACGCATGTCCATCGCCGTAAACGTGAATGACCCGACAAATACCGGCGTCAACAGCACCAGCAGTGCGACCGGTTCCAGCTCTCTCACCGGGAGCAATGCCTCCGATTTACAGAGCAGCTTTCTGACCCTGCTGGTGGCACAGCTGAAAAATCAGGACCCGACCAATCCGATGCAGAACAACGAACTGACCACGCAGCTTGCGCAGATCAGTACCGTCAGCGGCATTGAGAAACTGAACACCACGCTCGGCTCGGTCTCCGGTCAAATCGATAACAGCCAGTCCTTGCAGGCCGCCAACCTGATCGGTCACGGGGTGATGATCCCGGGGACCACGATTCTGGCGGGCACCAGCACCACCGATGGCACGTCCACCACCACCACAACGCCGTTTGGCGTTGAGTTGCAGCAACCGGCCGACAAAGTCACCGCCACCATCAAAGACGCCAGCGGCAACGTGGTGCGCACGATTGAGATTGGCGAGCTTAAAGCGGGCGTTCATACCTTTACCTGGGATGGCAGCCTGACCGACGGCACTAAAGCGCCTAACGGCTCGTATCAGGTTGCGATTAGCGCCAGCAACGGCACCACGCAGCTGGTGGCTCAGCCGCTACAGTTTGCCCTGGTTCAGGGCGTCATCAAAGGTAGCGATGGCAACAAACTGGATTTGGGTACCTCCGGTACCACCACACTCGACGAAGTTCGGCAGATTATCTAAGCCTTCATACTTATCAGGAGTAAGTCATGGCCTTTTCTCAAGCGGTCAGCGGCCTGAATGCTGCGGCCACCAACCTGGACGTCATTGGCAACAACATCGCCAACTCCGCGACCTATGGTTTTAAATCCGGTTCTGCGTCTTTTGCAGATATGTTTGCAGGCTCTAAAGTGGGCCTGGGCGTGAAGGTTGCGGGTATCACCCAGGACTTCACCGACGGGACGACCACCAACACCGGTCGTGGTCTGGATGTCGCCATCAGCCAGAACGGTTTCTTCCGTATGGTGGATGCCAACGGTTCCGTGTTCTACAGCCGCAACGGCCAGTTCAAGCTGGATGAAAACCGTAACCTGGTGAACATGCAGGGGCTACAGTTAACCGGTTATCCGGTTGCCGGCACGCCGCCGACGGTGCAAACCGGTGCGAATCCGCAGGCGATCACCATCCCAACGACGCTGATGGCGGCGAAGTCCACCACCACGGCCTCTCAGCAGATCAACCTGAACTCCACCGATACCGCGCCAACCGTCGCATTCGACCCGGCCAACCCTGACTCTTACAACAAGAAAGGCACCGTGACGGTGTTTGACAGCCAGGGTAATGCGCACAACATGAACCTGTTCTATGTCAAAACAACTGACAACAAATGGGATGTGTATACCCAGGATGGCAGCGTAGCGGGTTCTCCTGCAAAAAAAGCGGCACAGATGAGCTTCGACAGTAACGGTAACCTGGCGGGTGTTTATAACTACGACGCTGCTGGCGTGATAAGCGCTACGCCAAACGCCACCCCAGCTATCAACATTACTACTGGCATCATTAGCGGTGCGGAGCCTGCCGAGTTCTCTCTGAGCTTCCAGAGCTCCATGCAACAGAACACCGGTGCGAACAACATCGTGGCGACGAGCCAGAACGGCTATAAGCCGGGCGATCTGGTGAGCTACCAGATCAACGATGACGGCACCGTTGTCGGTAACTACTCCAACGAACAGACCCAGGTGCTGGGCCAGATCGTGCTGGCTAACTTTGCCAACAACGAAGGCCTGAAGTCCGAAGGGGATAACGTCTGGTCCGCCACGCAGTCTTCCGGTGTTGCCCTGCTGGGTACCGCGGGTTCCGGTAACTTCGGCACGCTGACCAACGGCGCGCTTGAAGCCTCCAACGTCGATCTGAGTAAAGAGCTGGTGAACATGATTGTCGCGCAACGTAACTACCAGTCCAACGCGCAGACCATCAAAACCCAGGATCAGATCCTCAACACGCTGGTTAACCTGCGTTAAGCGGCTGACGGGAAAGCGCAATGGATCACGCAATATATACAGCGATGGGGGCTGCAAGCCAGACGCTCAATCAGCAGGCTGTTACCGCCAGCAACCTGGCGAACGCCTCCACGCCTGGTTTTCGTGCACAGCTCAACGCACTGCGTGCGGTGCCGGTAGAAGGGCTGTCATTGCCCACGCGTACGCTGGTCACCGCCTCCACGCCGGGCGCCGACATGACGCCAGGCCAGATGGATTACACCGCGCGTCCGCTGGACGTTGCCCTTCAGCAGGACGGCTGGCTGGCGGTGCAAACGGCTGACGGCGCAGAAGGGTATACCCGCAACGGTAACATTCAGGTGAGCGCCACCGGACAGCTGACGATTCAGGGGCATCCGGTGATGGGCGAAGCCGGTCCGCTGACGGTGCCGGAAGGGTCAGAGCTGACCATTGCGGCAGACGGGACGATCTCGGCGTTGAATCCGGGCGACCCGGCGAACACCGTTGCGCCTGTCGGTCGTCTGAAGCTGGTGAAAGCGGAAGGCAATGAAGTGCAGCGTGGTGATGACGGAATGTTCCGTCTGACTCAGGCGGCGCAGGCCACGCGTGGCGCCACGTTACAGGCCGACCCGACCATCCGCGTGATGTCCGGCGTGCTGGAAGGCAGTAACGTCAAACCGGTCGAAGCCATGACCGACATGATCGCCAGCGCCCGCCGCTTCGAAATGCAGATGAAAATCATCAGCAGCGTCGATGAAAACGCAGGCAAGGCTAACCAACTTCTGGCTATGAGTTAACAGGACTCCCTATGATCAGTTCTTTATGGATCGCGAAAACCGGTCTGGACGCACAGCAAACCAATATGGATGTAATTGCCAACAACCTGGCAAACGTCAGCACCAATGGTTTCAAGCGCCAGCGTGCGGTTTTCGAAGATTTGCTTTATCAAACGATTCGTCAGCCAGGGGCGCAGTCTTCTGAGCAAACCACGCTGCCGTCCGGTCTGCAAATTGGTACCGGCGTACGCCCTGTCGCCACCGAGCGTCTGCACAGCCAGGGCAACCTGTCCCAGACCAACAACAGCAAAGACGTTGCCATCAAAGGTCAGGGTTTCTTCCAGGTGCAACTGCCTGACGGGACCTCCGCCTATACCCGCGATGGTTCGTTCCAGGTGGATCAGAATGGTCAGCTGGTGACGGCGGGCGGCTTCCAGGTTCAGCCTGCGATCACCATCCCGGCGAACGCGCTGAGCATCACCATTGGCCGTGACGGTATCGTCAGCGTCACTCAGCAAGGTCAGGCCGCGCCGGTTCAGGTTGGTCAGCTCAACCTGACGACCTTCATGAACGATACCGGACTGGAAAGCATCGGTGAGAACCTCTACACCGAAACGCAGTCTTCCGGCACGCCAAATGAAAGTACCCCCGGCCTGAACGGTGCGGGGCTGCTGTACCAGGGGTATGTGGAAACCTCGAACGTTAACGTGGCGGAAGAGCTGGTGAATATGATCCAGGTCCAGCGCGCCTATGAAATTAACAGTAAAGCAGTGTCGACGACCGACCAGATGCTGCAAAAACTGACGCAACTCTAAGGTGTAGCCCGGTGCGGTATACGTCGCACCGGCTCCCTGTTTTCGAAGATGAAGGCAATGCAAAAAAACGCGGCGTTTCGTTATCCGATCCTGACTGTTCTGGCTGTCACCCTCAACGGGTGTGCCTGGATCCCGTCTAAACCATTGGTACAGGGTGCGACTACCGCCCAACCCGTTCCCGGCCCCTCGCCGGTGGTGAACGGCTCTATTTTCCAGACTGCGCAGCCGATTAACTACGGTTATCAGCCGCTGTTTGAAGACCGTCGTCCGCGTAACGTCGGCGATACGCTGACCATTGTGTTGCAGGAAAACGTCAGCGCGAGCAAGAGCTCGTCGGCGAACGCCAGCCGCGACGGCAAAACCAATTTTGGCTTCGACACCGTACCGCGCTATCTGCAAGGGCTGTTCGGCAACGCCCGTGCGGATGTGGAAGCCTCCGGCGGCAACACCTTTAACGGTAAAGGTGGCGCGAACGCCAGCAATACCTTCAGCGGAACGCTGACGGTAACGGTTGACCAGGTTCTGGTGAACGGCAACCTGCACGTGGTGGGCGAAAAACAGATCGCCATTAACCAGGGTACGGAATTCATTCGCTTCTCCGGTGTGGTTAACCCTCGCACCATCAGCGGCACCAACACCGTACCGTCCACACAGGTGGCGGATGCGCGCATTGAGTACGTCGGCAACGGCTACATCAACGAAGCGCAAAATATGGGCTGGCTGCAACGCTTCTTCCTTAACTTATCGCCGATGTAAGCGAGGTGACCTATGTATAAATTTCTCTTCGCCGTGGCGCTGTCGCTGGTCGCTACCGTTGCGCAGGCCGATCGCATTCGCGATCTCACCAGCGTGCAGGGCGTGCGCGAAAACTCCCTGATTGGCTACGGCCTGGTGGTGGGGCTGGATGGGACGGGTGACCAGACGACCCAGACGCCGTTCACCACCCAGAGCCTGAACAACATGCTCTCTCAGCTCGGTATTACCGTACCGGCGGGGACCAACATGCAGCTGAAAAACGTGGCGGCGGTGATGGTGACCGCGTCTTATCCGGCCTTTGCGCGTCAGGGGCAAACCATCGACGTGGTTGTCTCGTCGATGGGTAACGCCAAAAGCCTGCGCGGCGGTACGTTGTTGATGACGCCGCTGAAAGGCGTCGACAGCCAGGTGTATGCTCTGGCGCAGGGCAACATTCTGGTTGGCGGGGCAGGTGCGTCGGCGGGCGGCAGCAGCGTGCAGGTGAACCAGCTGAACGGGGGACGTATTACCAACGGCGCGATCATCGAACGTGAGCTGCCGACCCAGTTCGGCACCGGCAACACCATTAACCTGCAACTGAATAACGAAGACTTCACGATGGCGCAGCAGATTGCTGACACCATCAACCGCAGCCGGGGTTACGGCAGCGCCACCGCGCTGGATGCCCGCACCGTGCAGATCCGCACGTCAACCGGTAGCAGCAACCAGGTGCGGATGCTGGCCGATATCCAGAATATGGAAGTGAACGTGTCGGTGCAGGATGCAAAAGTCATTATCAACTCCCGTACCGGATCGGTGGTGATGAACCGCGAAGTGACGCTGGACAGCTGCGCCGTGGCGCAGGGCAATCTCTCCGTCACGGTTAACCGCTCGGCCAACGTCAGCCAGCCGGATACCCCGTTTGGTGGCGGTCAGACGGTAGTGACCCCGCAAACGCAGATTGATTTACGACAGAGCGGCGGATCGTTGCAGAGCGTGCGCTCCAGCGCCAACCTGAACAGCGTGGTACGTGCCCTGAACGCGCTGGGTGCAACGCCAATGGATCTGATGTCCATTCTGCAATCCATGCAAAGTGCAGGCTGCCTGCGCGCTAAACTGGAAATCATCTAAATGCTGACCGATAGCAAACTGTTGACCAGTGCCGCCTGGGATGCCCAGTCGCTCAACGAGCTCAAAACCAAAGCGGGCAAGGATCCGGCGGCGAATATCCGCCCGGTTGCCCGTCAGGTGGAAGGCATGTTCGTGCAGATGATGTTGAAAAGCATGCGTGAAACCCTGCCGAAAGATGGCATGTTCAGCAGCGATTCCACACGGCTTTACACCAGCATGTACGATCAGCAGATTGCCCAGCAAATGACCGCCGGAAAGGGGCTCGGCCTGGCGGACATGATTGTGAAACAGACCGCAGCCGCTCAGGGGCTGCCACCTGAAGAGGCTCCGCCGCAGGTGCCGCTGAAGTTTGATCTGGAAAAGGTGACCAGTTATCAAAATCAGGCGCTGACCCAGATGGTGCGTAAGGCGATGCCGAAGCCGACAGAAGCGCGTGACGAGCCGCTCTCCGGCGACAGCAAAGACTTCCTGGCGCAGCTCTCCCTGCCGGCACGTCTTGCCAGTGAAGAAAGCGGCGTGCCACACCATCTGATTCTGGCGCAGGCGGCGCTGGAGTCGGGCTGGGGGCAACGTCAGATCCGCAGGGAGAACGGCGAGCCGAGCTTCAACATCTTTGGCGTGAAGGCCACCTCCAGCTGGAAGGGGCCGACCACGGAAATTACCACCACCGAATATGAGAACGGTGCGGCAGTGAAGGTGAAAGCCAAATTCCGCGTCTACAGCTCGTATCTGGAAGCGTTGTCGGATTATGTCGGGCTGTTGAGCCGGAATCCGCGCTACACCGCCGTGACCCAGGCCACCACGCCAGAGCAGGGCGCTCAGGCATTGCAGAATGCCGGCTACGCGACCGATCCAAACTATGCACGCAAGCTGACCAGCATGATCCAACAGCTGAAATCCATGTCTGAGAAGGTCAGCAAAGCGTATAGCACAGATCTCGAAAATCTGTTCTGAAAGTTCTCAAGTCCCGGTGGAGGTTGCCGATAACCTTCATCAGGACTCGTGTCTGAACGTATAAAAGGAACCCCCATGTCCAGTTTGATTAACAGCGCCATGAGTGGCCTCAGTGCTGCGCAGTCGGCACTCAATACCGTCAGTAATAATATTTCAAGCTACAACGTGGCAGGTTATACCCGCCAGACTACCATTCTGGGCGCATCAAACAGCACCCTGACCGGCGGCGGCTGGGTGGGTAACGGGGTCTATGTCTCCGGCGTTCAGCGTGAATATGATGCGTTTATTACCAACCAGCTGCGCGCGGCGCAGAACCAGAGCAGCGGCCTGACCACGCGCTACCAGCAGATGTCGAAAATTGACGACGTGCTGTCGGATACCACGAACTCGCTTTCTGCCAACCTCCAGGATTTCTTTAAAAGCCTGCAAACGCTGGTGAGTAACGCAGAAGATCCGGCTGCACGCCAGACGGTACTCGGGAAGGCAGATGGTCTGGTAAACCAGTTCAAAACTAACGATCAATATCTCCGCGATCAGGATGCGCAGGTCAATACGGCGATTTCTACCAGCGTCGATCAGATCAATAACTACGCGAAGCAGATTGCTAACCTTAACGATCAGATTTCCCGGCTGACTGGCGTAGGGGCGGGCGCATCCCCGAACGAACTGCTCGATCAGCGCGATCAGCTGGTGAGTGAGCTGAACAAAATTGTCGGTGTGGACGTGACCGTACAGGACAGCGGCACCTACAACATCTCTATCGCCAACGGCTACACCCTGGTACAGGGCAGCAACGCCAGCCAGCTGGCTGCGGTGAAATCCAGCGCGGACCCTGCACGTACAACGATTGCGTATGTGGATGCCGCAGCGGGCAACGTGGAGATCTCGGAAAAACAGATCACCACGGGGTCGCTTGGGGGGCTGTTAACGTTCCGTTCTCAGGATCTGGATCAGGCGCGAAATACGCTTAACCAGATGGCGCTGGCGTTTGCGGATGCCATGAATACCCAGCACCAGGCGGGCTTTGATGCCAACGGGGATAAAGGCGGCAAGCTGTTTGATTTTGGCTCCCCGGCAGTGCTGAGTAACGGTAAGAACACCGGAAGCGCGTCCGTGACGGCAACGATGACGGACAGTACCAAGGTCCAGGCGACAAACTACAAAGTTGAGTATAACGGTACTGACTGGACCATCACCCGTCTGTCAGACAACACCAGCTTCACGGCTATGCCGGATACCAGCGGTAATCTGTCGTTTGATGGCCTCAACGTCAACATTAGCGGCTCGGCCAATAATAAAGACAGCTTTATCGTGAAGCCGGTGAATGACGTTATCGTGAATATGGACGTTGCGATCAGCGACGAGTCCAAACTGGCGATGGCCTCCGCGCAAGGAAGCGGCGAAAGCGACAATACCAATGGCCAAAAGCTGCTGGATTTGCAGAGCGCCAAGCTGGTGGGGGGGAACAAAACCTTTAACGATGCTTATGCCGCGCTGGTCAGTACGGTGGGCAGCACCACGGCGTCGCTGAAAACCAGCAGCGAAACCAAAGTTAACGTTGTTACGCAGCTGACCAAACAACAGCAGTCAATCTCCGGGGTTAACCTGGATGAAGAGTATGGCAACCTGCAACGCTATCAGCAGTACTATCTGGCGAATGCGCAGGTGCTGCAAACGGCGAGCACGCTGTTTGATGCATTGATCAATATCCGCTAAGGCTGAGGCATAAAAAATGCGTATTAGTACTCAAATGATGTATGAGCAAAGCATGCGCGGCGTGACGAACTCCCAAAGCCTCTGGCTCAGCTACGGCGAGCAGATGTCTACGGGGAAGCGTATCAACCGTCCGTCTGACGATCCGATTGCCGCTTCGCAGGCCGTTGTGCTCTCTCAGGCCCAAACGCAAAATAGCCAGTATGCGCTGGCGCGCTCCTTCGCTACGACGAAAGTCTCGCTGGAAGAAAACGTGTTATCGCAAGTGACAACCGCTATCCAGGCTGCTCAGGAAAAGATTGTCAATGCGGGCAACGGTACGTTAAGTGACGATGACCGCGCTTCGCTGGCAACGAACCTGCAAGGTATTCGCGATCAGCTCATGAACCTGGCTAACAGCACGGACGGTAACGGTCGCTATATTTTTTCCGGTTACAAGACCGAAGCGGCGGCTTTCGACCAGGCTACGGGTGATTATAAGGGCGGCGGAACGCCAATCAGCCAGCAGGTTGACTCTGCGCGCACGATGCAAATCAGCCATACGGGCACTGAAGTTTTCGATAGCTTCACCAGCAATGCGAAGCCAGAGCCAGATGGTAGTGCGCCGGAAACGAATTTGTTCAAGATCCTCGACTCCGCAATTGAAGCGCTGAATAAGCCGATTGGCGATGACGAAACGAAGGCTGAAGCATTTACGGCGGCTATTGATAAAGCCAACCGTGGCCTGAGCAACTCCCTCAACAACGTGTTGACCGTGCGCGCCGACCTCGGCATCAAGCTGGACGAGCTGGGCAAGCTGGATTCTCTGGGTGAAGACCGCGCGCTGGGCCAGACTCAGCAGATGAGCGACCTGGTTGACGTGGACTGGAACTCGGTGATTTCTTCCTACACCATGCAGCAGGCGGCTTTGCAGGCCTCGTATAAAGCCTTTAGCGATATGCAGGGTATGTCTTTGTTCCAGATGAACAGATAAGACTCTGACCTGTTTGACATGTCTTGAAACTGGGCATGTTTTGACTGCCCAACCCGTCCGGGTTGGGCATTTTTTTTACACACTTTCTGCCTGAGCGGACACCACCCGGGCGCTTTCAATCACTCTGATAGCCAGCGCAATGGCACCACACAGGGTTGCCAGTGCTACCACGCCCGTCCAGCCTGCCAGCGTATAGATATTGCTGCCTAATGCCGAACCCAGCGCCATTCCGATGAAAATGACGGTAAACAGCAGGGCGTTAAGGCGCCCACGGCCCTGCGGCTCAAGGCTGTAGACCAGGTTCTGGTGCGCCACGAGGCTGGACTGCAAACCGAGATCGAAACCGACCGCGGAGAGGGCAATCAGGAGCAACTGGCCGTGTACACCCAGGGCTGGCATCAGGAACATCAGGGCAAACGAGAGGGTCACCAGCGCGGCACCCAGTTGGGTCACTTTACCGGCGCCCAGCTTATCGGCCAGACCGCCTGCCAGCGGTGCGGCCAGCGCGCCTGCGGCTCCGGCAATACCAAAACCACCCGCCACGGCGCTGCCAAGGTGATACCGTTCCAGCAGCATGACCGCCAGCGTCGACCAGAATGCACTAAAGGCAATCGACAGAAAACCCTGAGCCAGCGCAGCCCGACGCAGCGCCGGGTAGCGACGCCAGAGGTGTTCCATGGAGCGCAGCAGCGCCGGGTAGCTCAGCGTGGAATGAACGGCGAAGCGGGGAAGCACGGCCCACATCACCACGCCGATAAAGGCAATGCTTGCTGCGGCCAGCTGATACATCACTCGCCAGCCAAAGGCTTCACCCACCACGCCGCTCACGGTTCTGGAGAGCAAAATCCCCAGCAGCAGGCCGGTCATCACCGTGCCGACTGTTTTTCCCTGTTTGCCTTCCGGCGCGAGGATCGCTGCGGCCGGGACAATATCCTGCGCCATGGTGGCGGCCATGCCAATCAGCAGGCTGGTGAGCAGTAGGGAGTGCAGTTGTCCGGTCAGGCTACAACTCAGCAGGAACAGCGCCAGAGCTGCACTTTTTATCAGGATCAACGTTCTGCGGTCATAACGATCGCCGAGCGGGAGCAGAAACAGGATGCCTAAGGCATAACCCGCCTGGGTGAGCGTCGGGACCATGCCCATGCCTTCGATGCTCAGGTGCAGGTCTGAGCCCATCAGCGGCAGCAGAGGCTGGGCATAATAGATGGATGCCACGCTGAAGCCCGCACCGAGCGCCAGCATTAAGATTACCCAGCGGCTTACGGCCCGGATGGTGGTTGTGTTCATAAGATGTTCCTCATTCGTCGTGTGCGGCTATATTTTATCAGTACGCCTTGCGACGGTAGCGGGCGCGGTGGTAAAACGCTTATACGTGTAGCGTATAGGTGTAAATGATATGAAACGGACTGAGCGTATAGATCGGGTAGAACTGATGCGAACCTTTGTTCGCATTGTGGAGGCGGGGTCCCTTTCTGCGGCGGCACGTCAGCTGGCAACAACCCAGGCCACGGTGAGCCGACGGTTGCAGTCGCTCGAGACCATGCTGGGCGTGCGCCTGATGCTGCGCACAACCCATACGACACGGCTGACCGATGACGGTGAACGCTGCTATCAGCATGCCAGACGGGTGATTGACAGCTGGCTGGCGCTGGAAGACGAGGTGGGGCAGACGGAAGATGAACCGGTCGGGGTGCTGAGGGTGCGCGCCCCTCACGCGTTTGGCCAGGATCAGCTACTAAAACCGTTAACCCAATTTTTGCAGCGCTATCCCCAGCTTTCTGTTGAGTGGATGCTTAACGATCGCTCGGTTGATTTCCTCGGCGACAACCTTGACTGTGCTATTCGGGTGGGCGTGGAAGTCGATCCGGCAACCGTGTCTGTGCTACTGGCTGAAGTGCCGCGCTCGGTGGTAGCGTCACCGGCACTCCTTGCCCGTTTTCCCGCGGTTAACACGCCGGGCGATCTGCAACATCTCCCCTGGATTGCCATTAGCTCTTTTTATCAACGCCATGTGGAGCTCTTCCACGAGGCAACACCCACCCCGGCGAGAGTTACCATTACGCCACGCCTGAGTACCGACAGCTTGTATGTAGCGCGCAATACGGCACTCACCGGGCTAGGCGTGGCGGTGGTATCCAGCTGGACGGTACAGGATGATATTCGGGAAGGGCGACTGGTGCATTTACTGCCAGAGTGGCAGCCAGCAGCGCTACCGGTACATCTGGTTTATCCCTGGTCACGCTATTATCCGGCGCGCTTGCGGCGTTTTCTGGAGCTGATGCGGCAGATAATGCCGGAGGTCACCGGGATGAGAAAGCCCCTGCAACAGCCATAAAAAAGCCGACCCGAAGGTCGGCTTTCAGTCTTAGCGTGCGTTATTCAACAGGCTGAGGACGAGTAGCTGGGGCAGTAGCCATGTGCGTCGCACTGTGACCACCGGCAGCACCTTTACCTTCGAAGTTGAATTCCGGACGAACCCAGTCACTATGGCGTGGTGCTTCAGGCACGTACTCAGGTGCCGGGGCACGAGTCATTGGCGCGGTAGCAATGTGAGCAGGCGCTACAGCTTCAACGATCTCAACCGGCTCAGATTTCACTTCAGGCGCTTTGACCTCTTCGACAACAGGTTCAACCTGAATCTCGACGTCCTGAACAACCTCTTCCGTCACCGTTTCGACGGCAACGTCTGCGGGCTCTTCTGCTGCGGATACAGGCTTAGCGTCTTCCGCGACTTCTTCAGCCACCACGGTATCTTCTTCGGCAATGATCTGCGGTGCGGCATCAACCGGTGCAGCAATCACTTCAGGATGGGTCGTTTCCACTTCCACAGCCTGCGGCGGCGCTGTTTCAACAACCTGCGGTTCGACCACGGTTGCCGCTTCAGTCACGACGTCTTCCACTGCGACGACCGGTGCAATCACCTCTTCGGTCACAGCCTGTTCTTCAACAGCCTGCTCCGGACGTGCAACCGGATAACGGATCCAGACTTTACCGGATGCCATCTCAGGTGACGCGCACGCCACGGTCATTGGCATTGGAGACTGGGTCGGGTAACGCTCGTCACGATAACGACGGCGACGCTGACCGCTCACGCGCAGATGGCGTGGAGAACGGCGGGAGCGACGCGGCATACCTGCGTTATCACGGTTTTCGCTGCTTTCGTCCTGCTCAACCTGATTTTCCACTACGGCTGGCAGGTCAACTTTCGCAACCTGAGTACCCGTTGTGCTTTCAGCCGCTTCAACCGCGATAACGTCGTTTTCTTCGGCCTGAACAACACCCACACGTACTTTCTGGGTCAGCTGGCGCTGCTTACGACGCGGCATAACCTGAGTACGCTCTTCCTGCTCAGTGTCCTGCTGTTCTACAGGCGCTTCGCGATTCAGGTTTTTGACTTCCTGCTGAGCCTGGCGTTTGTCATCGTTACGACGACGGTTACGCTCGCGGCGAGGCTGCTGCTCGTCACGCTGTTTGCTCTTCTCGGACTCATCGCCCGCCTGCTGGCGAATCTCACGATCTTCAACGTTCTGCTGTTGCTTCTCGCGACGGTTGCGACGGTTGTCCTCGCGCTGTTCACGGCCTTCGTTGTTATCGGAACGATTATCACGGCGCTCATTACGATCGCCACGGTCGTTGCGGTCGCGACGGTTGTTCTGACGCTTACGACGGTCCTGCTGACGCTCTGGTTTCGCTTCTTTTGGCGCTTCTTTCGGCTCCTCAGGCTGAACTTCTTCGGCGGCAAACATTTTTTTCAGCGCACCGATGATGCGGCTCAGGAGACCAGGCTGCTCAGGCTGCGCTTTTGGCGCGGCAGGAGCCACTTTCTGCACAGCAGGTTTTTCCGCTGGTTTTTCCAGCGTCGCTTCTGGCGGTGCTTCCGGCATGATGAAGGTCGCTAAAGCTGGCTGCTCAGGCAGTTTACGCTCGGCAGGCTCTTCATCAGACGGCAGCGCCATTTCTTCTTCATGCAGCTTCGGCAGCAGGTAGCTGAGGGTGCTTGTCTCTTCGCCTTTGCGCACGCGCAGCACGTGATAGTGCGGGGTTTGCATCTCGTCGTTTGGCACGATGATGCAGCGAACGCCGCCCTGACGCGCTTCGATTGCGCTCACCGCTGCACGTTTTTCGTTCAGCAGGTAGGAGGCAATCGGCACTGGAACAATAGCGTGAACCTCTTTGGTGTTCTCTTTCAGCGCTTCTTCTTCAATCAGACGCAGAATAGAGAGGGAGAGAGATTCATTGTCACGCACGGTACCTGTACCGGAACAGCGCGGGCAGACGTGATGGCTGGACTCACCCAGAGACGGGCTGAGGCGCTGACGGGACATCTCCAGCAGGCCAAAGCGAGAAATATGGCTGATCTGGATACGCGCGCGATCCTGGCGCACCGCTTCACGCAGACGGTTTTCAACCGCACGCTGATGGCGAACCGGGGTCATGTCGATGAAGTCGATAACGATCAGACCACCCAGGTCGCGCAGGCGGAGCTGGCGGGCGATTTCATCAGCGGCTTCAAGGTTGGTATTGAAGGCGGTCTCTTCGATGTCGCCGCCGCGGGTTGCTCGCGCGGAGTTGATGTCGATGGCGGTCAACGCTTCGGTGGTATCGATAACGATAGAACCGCCGGACGGCAGACGCACTTCACGCTGGAAGGCAGACTCGATCTGGGATTCAATCTGATAATGGCTGAACAGCGGGATTTCACCGGTGTACAGTTTAATTTTGCTGGTGAAATCCGGGCGACCCAGCGCGGCGATGTGCTGGCGAGCCAGCTCAAGCACTTTCGGGTTATCAATCAGAATTTCACCGATGTCCTGACGCAGATAATCACGGAAGGCACGCACGATGACGTTGCTTTCCTGGTGGATCAGGAACGGCGCAGCACGGCTTTCTGCCGCTTTCTTGATGGCTTCCCAGTGTTTCAGGCGGAAGCTCAGGTCCCACTGCAACGCTTCGGCAGATTTGCCAACGCCTGCGGTGCGCACGATAAGGCCCATGCCGTCTGGCAGTTCAAGACTTGCCAGTGCTTCTTTCAGCTCGGTACGGTCATCGCCTTCGATACGGCGAGAGATGCCACCCGCACGCGGGTTGTTTGGCATCAATACCAGATAGCTTCCTGCCAGACTGATAAAGGTGGTCAGCGCGGCGCCTTTGTTGCCACGCTCTTCTTTATCGATCTGGACGATAACTTCCTGACCTTCACGCAGAACATCTTTGATGTTCGGACGGCCATGGGAGTTGTAGTTTGCAGGAAAATATTCGCGGGCGATTTCTTTGAGAGGAAGGAAACCGTGACGCTCAGCACCGTAATCGACAAATGCAGCTTCAAGGCTTGGTTCAATGCGGGTGATTTTGCCTTTGTAAATGTTCGCTTTTTTCTGTTCGTGTCCAGGACTTTCGATATCCAGATCGTACAGGCGCTGCCCATCCACAAGGGCGACACGCAACTCTTCTTGCTGAGTTGCGTTGATTAACATTCTTTTCATCGTAACTTACTCGTTATTCTTACATTGACGACAAAGCTGCGGGCAAGGTGACGCTTTCCGGGGTATGAACCGATGGCCTCGTGTCTATTCACGTCGCCAACCTCACGGTTGTCGCTCGCTTAAGAGGCGCAGAGTGTCGGTTGCCTGTATTTCATAGGGAAACACAGCGCAATTATCAGGGGAATTGCCTGGGAAAACTCTCCAGAGAACAATCCTTATACCGGGAAGTACTGCAACCCGCAGCCCGCTAACTGCCTGAAAGATCAATACGTCTTACGCCATTGCTGCGTGGATGATCGGTCAGACAAAATTGGTCATTCCGTCGACATCCTTACAAAACCCGGATTTAACGCGGAAAACGGATTCATTATTCCACTGCTCGCCGGGTTATAGCAAGATGACTTTTACCAATTATCACCCGGTTACTCACAGTTTCTTCACTTCAACGGGGTGATTGGTTTAATAACCACCAAATCGATTGCGCGAAAGGGGAGTGGTCCGGATAAAAGTAAATATAAGCATAGAAAAATGAGTGGCGCTAATGTCAGACGCTATTTAGAATCGCCAACCATGAAAACAGAGACTCCAGCCGTAAAAATGGTTGCCATCGCCGACGACGAGGCGGGGCAACGTATCGATAATTTTTTGCGCACCCAATTGAAGGGTGTGCCAAAAAGTATGATTTATCGCATCTTGCGTAAGGGTGAGGTGCGGGTGAACAAAAAACGTGTGAAGCCCGAGTACAAGCTCGAGGCGGGCGATGAAGTCCGCATTCCACCGGTACGTGTTGCAGAGCGTGAAGAAGAGGTCGTTTCTCCGAAGCTGCAAAAAGTCGCGGCTTTGAGCGACGTTATCCTTTATGAGGACGACCACATTCTGGTGCTGAATAAACCGTCCGGAACGGCGGTACACGGGGGGAGCGGTCTGAGCTTCGGCGTGATCGAAGGTTTACGTGCGCTGCGCCCGGAAGCGCGTTTCCTCGAACTTGTTCACCGTCTTGACCGTGATACCTCAGGCGTGCTGCTGGTGGCGAAAAAACGTTCTGCACTGCGTTCCCTGCATGAACAGCTGCGCGAAAAAGGGATGCAGAAAGATTATCTGGCGCTGGTGCGCGGCCAGTGGCAGTCCCACGTGAAAGTGGTGCAGGCGCCGCTGCTGAAAAATATTCTGCAAAGCGGTGAGCGCATTGTTCGTGTTAATCAGGAAGGGAAACCGTCTGAGACGCGATTTAAAGTAGAAGAGCGCTACGAATTCGCCACGCTGGTGCGCTGTAGTCCGGTGACGGGGCGTACTCACCAGATTCGCGTCCATACCCAGTTTGCAGGCCATCCGATTGCGTTCGACGATCGCTATGGCGATCGCGAGTTTGATAAGCAGTTGGCGGGTACGGGGCTGTCGCGTCTGTTCCTGCATGCGGCAGCGCTGAAGTTTACCCATCCTAATACCGGTGAAGTTATCCGTATTGAAGCGCCGCTGGATGAGCAGTTGAAACGCTGCCTGAAAGTTCTGCGCGGCTGATTATGTGCCGGGTGGCGCTGCGCTTACCCGGCCTACGAAATCCGTAGGCCCATGCAAGCGAAGCGCCGCTGGGCAAAAATCACATCGTCAGCGGATTACACTCTTCTCGCCTTAACATCTGGCACAGCGCAATCAGCGGCAACCCCACCAGCGTGTTGGGATCCCGCCCGTCCAGCTTGTCGAACAGTGCAATTCCCAGTCCTTCACTTTTGAAACTCCCTGCGCAGTTCAGAGGACGTTCCCGACGCACGTAATCCATAATCTCCTCATCACTGAGATGACGGAAGTGCACATCAAATGGCTCGCACTCGGTTTGCAGATGACCGGAGGCCGAATTATAAAGCGCCAGGCCGGTATAAAAGGTCACGATACTGCCTCGCGCACGCAAAAGCTGCTGGCAGGCGTTTTCTTCCGTATGCGGTTTACCGGTGATTTCGCCGCCCAGCACACAAACCTGATCGGAGCCTATAATCAGATGAGCGGGGTAACGTACGGCCAGCGACTGTGCTTTCTCTTTCGCGAGACGGGTCACCAGATGACGCGGTGACTCGCCCGGCTGTGGCGTTTCATCCACCTCCGGCGCGGCGCATTCAAACGGGATCCCGAGCTTTTCCAGCAGCATTCGGCGATAAGGTGAAGTGGAAGCAAGGACGAGATTTGGCATATTTTTATCACCAGATATAGCGTATCGATGCCAGCCATTTTAAACTACAGGCCGCAATGTGTGCGAATAATTGGCAAAAGGCAGCTCTGGTTGCCTTTTTCTTTGACTCTATGACGTTACAAAGTTAATATGCGCGCCCTATGCAAAAGGTAAAATTACCCCTGACTCTTGATCCGGTTCGTACGGCTCAAAAACGCCTCGATTACGAAGGAATCTATTCTTCCGATCAGGCTGAGCGTATTGCCGAATCTGTAGTCAGTGTGGACAGTGATGTAGAGTGCTCCATGTCGTTCGCTATCGACAACCAGCGCCTCGCCGTTTTAACCGGTGATGCAAAGGTGACGGTAACGCTCGAATGTCAGCGCTGCGGGAAACCGTTTGTACAGCATGTTCACACAACGTATTGTTTCAGCCCGGTTCGTTCTGACGAACAGGCTGAAGCACTCCCGGAAGCGTATGAACCGATTGAGGTTAACGAATTCGGTGAAATCGATCTTCTGGCGCTGGTTGAAGATGAAGTCATCCTCTCCCTGCCAGTCGTTCCGGTGCATGATTCTGAACACTGTGAAGTGTCCGAGGCGGACATGGTCTTTGGGGAACTGCCTGATGAAGCGCAAAAACCAAATCCATTTGCCGTATTAGCCAGCTTAAAGCGTAAGTAATTGAGGAGTAAGGTCCATGGCCGTACAACAGAATAAACCAACCCGTTCCAAACGTGGCATGCGTCGTTCCCATGACGCGCTGACCGCAGTTACCAGCCTGTCTGTAGACAAGACTTCTGGTGAGAAACACCTGCGTCACCACATCACCGCTGACGGTTTCTACCGCGGCCGCAAGGTTATCACTAAGTAATCACGCGTCAGCGTGATTAGGCTTAGTGAGGAACTTCCCCGTGAAAACGGGGAGTTTACCGAACCAGGCTGCGACGATACCTTGACACGTCTAACCCTGGCGTTAGATGTCATGGGGGGAGATTTTGGCCCTACCGTGACAGTGCCTGCAGCATTGCAGGCACTGAATTCTAATTCGCAACTCACACTTCTTTTAGTCGGTAATCCCGACACAATCACGCCATTACTTGCAAAAGCTGACTTTGAACAACGTTCGCGTCTGCAGATTATTCCTGCGCAGTCAGTTATTGCCAGTGATGCCCGGCCATCGCAGGCTATTCGTAATAGCCGCGGCAGCTCTATGCGCATGGCGCTGGAGCTGGTGAAAGAAGGGCGAGCGCAGGCTTGCGTCAGCGCGGGAAATACTGGCGCGCTGATGGGGCTGTCGAAATTATTGCTCAAGCCGATTGAGGGCATTGAGCGTCCGGCGCTGGTGACGGTGTTACCGCATCAGCAGAAGGGCAAAACGGTGGTGCTCGATCTGGGCGCTAACGTAGATTGTGATAGTACAATGCTGGCTCAGTTTGCCGTGATGGGGTCGGTGCTGGCAGAAGACGTGGTCGGGATTACCAATCCCCGCGTTGCGTTATTGAATATTGGTGAAGAAGAGACCAAAGGCCTGGACAGTATCCGCGACGCTGCGGAAATACTCAAACAGGTTCCCTCCATCAACTATATTGGTTATCTCGAAGCCAATGAGTTGCTGACGGGCAAAACGGATGTATTAGTGTGTGATGGCTTCACCGGAAACGTGACGTTGAAGACCATGGAAGGGGTCGTACGAATGTTCCTTTCTCTGCTGAAATCGCAGGGAGAAGGTAAAAAAAGGTCCTGGTGGCTGATTTTATTAAAGCGTTGGTTACAAAAAAGCCTGACGCGGCGATTCAGTCACCTCAACCCCGACCAGTATAATGGCGCCTGTCTGTTAGGATTGCGCGGCATCGTGATTAAGAGTCATGGCGCCGCCAATCAGCGAGCATTTACCGTCGCGATTGAACAGGCAGTGCAGGCGGTGCAGCGACAAGTCCCTCAGAGGATTGCCGCTCGCCTGGGATCTGTATTAGCTAAAAGTGACTGAGCGTACATGTATACGAAGATTTTAGGTACCGGCAGCTACCTGCCAAAACAAGTGCGTACCAACGCCGATCTTGAAAAAATGGTAGATACGTCTGACGAGTGGATTGTCACGCGCACAGGTATCCGTGAACGTCGTATCGCCGCGCCAGACGAAACTGTGTCCACCATGGGCTACGAAGCCGCTCAGCGAGCGCTTGAGATGGCTGGCATTGATAAAGAACAGATCGGGCTTATTGTGGTGGCGACAACATCTGCCACGCATGCCTTCCCAAGCGCAGCGTGCCAGGTGCAGAACATGCTCGGCATCAAAGGCTGCCCGGCATTTGATGTTGCAGCGGCGTGCGCGGGTTTCACCTATGCGCTGAGCATCGCCGATCAGTATGTTAAATCGGGTGCCGTAAAATATGCGTTGGTGATCGGTGCTGATGTGCTGGCGCGTACCTGCGATCCAACCGATCGCGGCACAATCATTATTTTTGGCGATGGCGCGGGCGCGGTACTGTTGGGGCAGTCCGAAGAACCAGGCATTATCTCCACGCACCTGCACGCTGACGGTCGCTACGGCGAGCTGTTAACGCTGCCTAACGCCGATCGCGTTAATCCGGACAGTTCGATTTACCTGACAATGGCGGGTAATGAAGTGTTCAAGGTGGCCGTGACCGAACTCGCTCACATTGTTGATGAGACGCTGGAAGCGAACAATCTGGATCGCGCCGCACTCGACTGGCTGGTACCGCATCAGGCTAACCTGCGTATTATCAGCGCGACGGCGAAGAAGTTGGGCATGTCTATGGATAACGTTGTGGTGACGCTTGATCGCCACGGCAACACCTCTGCGGCATCGGTACCGTGCGCATTTGACGAAGCGGTACGCGATGGACGAATTAAACGGGGCCAACTGGTCTTGCTTGAAGCCTTTGGTGGTGGGTTCACCTGGGGTTCCGCGCTGGTTCGTTTCTAGGATAAGGATTAAAAAATGACGCAATTTGCTTTTGTGTTCCCGGGACAGGGCTCACAAACTGTTGGGATGTTGTCTGAAATGGCAGCAAACTATCCGGTTATTGAAGAGACTTTCCGTGAAGCTTCTGACGCGCTGGGTTATGATCTGTGGGCGCTGACCCAGCAGGGCCCAGCTGAAGAGCTGAACAAAACCTGGCAGACTCAACCGGCACTGCTGGCAGCCTCCGTCGCATTGTGGCGCGTATGGCAGCAGCAGGGCGGCAAAACGCCGGCGCTGATGGCGGGTCATAGCCTGGGTGAATACTCTGCGCTGGTCTGCGCAGGGGTGATTGCCTTCGCTGACGCGGTCCGTCTGGTTGAATTGCGTGGTAAGTTTATGCAGGAAGCGGTGCCAGAAGGCACGGGCGGCATGTCTGCCATCATCGGTCTGGATGATGCTTCTATTGCTAAAGCCTGTGAAGAATCTGCTGAAGGTCAGGTCGTTTCTCCGGTAAACTTTAACTCGCCAGGCCAGGTAGTTATCGCGGGTCATAAAGAAGCGGTTGAGCGTGCAGGCGCTGCCTGTAAAGCTGCGGGTGCAAAACGTGCACTGCCGCTGCCGGTGAGCGTGCCGTCTCACTGTGCGCTGATGAAGCCCGCTGCCGATAAGCTGGCGGTTGAGCTGGAAAAAATGACCTTTAACGCACCGACGATTTCCGTTGTGAATAACGTCGATGTGAAGTGCGAAACCGCGCCGGAGGCTATCCGTAACGCGCTGGTTCGCCAGCTCTACAGCCCAGTTCAGTGGACCAAAACCGTTGAATTTATGGCGTCTCAGGGCGTTGAACATCTGTATGAAGTCGGTCCAGGTAAGGTACTTACCGGTCTGACAAAACGTATTGTAGACACCCTGACTGCCTCGGCGATTAACGAGCCGGAAGCAATGAAAGCGGCACTCTCGCAATAAAAGAGGAATACCATGAGTTTTGAAGGAAAAATTGCCCTGGTGACCGGCGCAAGCCGCGGTATCGGGCGTGCTATTGCTGAAACACTGGTTGCGCGCGGCGCGACGGTGATCGGGACTGCGACCAGCGAGAATGGCGCACAGGCCATCAGCGAGTATCTGGGTGCGAACGGCAAAGGTCTGGTACTGAATGTGACTGAACCAGCATCTATCGAATCTGTTCTGGAAAATATTCGCGCAGAGTTTGGCGAAGTGGATATTCTGGTCAATAATGCCGGGATCACTCGCGACAACCTGTTGATGCGAATGAAAGATGATGAGTGGAACGATATTATCGAAACCAACCTGTCATCGGTATTCCGTCTGTCAAAAGCGGTAATGCGCGCTATGATGAAAAAGCGTCATGGACGTATTATCACTGTAGGTTCTGTGGTTGGTACCATGGGAAATGCTGGTCAGGCTAACTACGCTGCGGCGAAAGCAGGTCTGATCGGTTTCAGTAAGTCGCTGGCGCGCGAAGTCGCGTCCCGCGGAATTACTGTAAACGTTGTTGCTCCGGGCTTTATTGAAACGGACATGACGCGTGCGCTGACCGATGATCAGCGTGCGGGTACGCTGGCGGCAGTTCCAGCGGGTCGTCTTGGCGACCCTAAAGAAATCGCCAGCGCGGTTGCATTTTTAGCCTCTGACGAAGCGGGTTACATCACTGGTGAAACCCTCCACGTCAACGGCGGGATGTACATGGTTTAATCACGATCGAAAATATTTGCGTTATTTGGGCAAATGGCCTCAAAATAACGTAAAATCGTGGTAAGACCTGCCGGGATTTAGTTGCAAATTTTTCAACATTTTATACACTACGAAAACCATCGCGAAAGCGAGTTTTGATAGGAAATTTAAGAGTATGAGCACTATCGAAGAACGCGTTAAGAAAATTATCGGCGAACAGCTGGGCGTTAAGCAGGAAGAAGTTGTGAACTCCGCTTCCTTTGTTGAAGACCTGGGCGCAGATTCTCTTGACACCGTTGAGCTGGTAATGGCTCTGGAAGAAGAGTTTGATACTGAGATTCCGGACGAAGAAGCTGAGAAAATCACCACCGTTCAGGCTGCCATTGATTACATCAACGGTCACCAGGCGTAAGTGAACATCTCCAGGCGGTCATTCGACCGCCTGAGTTTTATCTTTTGTAGTCCCACGAATCTCTTTTTTTATCCCTCCCTGGAGGACAAACGTGTCTAAGCGTCGTGTAGTTGTGACCGGACTTGGCATGTTGTCTCCTGTCGGCAATACCGTAGAGTCCACCTGGAAAGCTCTCCTTGCCGGTCAGAGCGGCATCAGCCTAATCGACCATTTCGATACTAGCGCCTATGCAACGAAATTTGCTGGCTTAGTAAAGGATTTTAACTGTGAAGAGATCATCTCGCGCAAAGAACAGCGCAAGATGGATGCCTTCATTCAATATGGAATTGTCGCTGGCGTTCAGGCCATGCAGGATTCTGGCCTTGAGATTACGGAAGAGAACGCTACCCGTATCGGCGCTGCTATCGGCTCCGGGATTGGCGGTCTTGGCCTGATCGAGGAAAACCATACATCTCTGGTGAATGGCGGCCCGCGTAAAATCAGCCCGTTCTTCGTTCCGTCTACGATTGTAAACATGGTGGCAGGTCACCTGACCATTATGTTCGGCCTGCGTGGCCCAAGCATCTCAATCGCGACAGCCTGTACGTCTGGCGTGCATAACATCGGCCAGGCCGCGCGTATCATCGCGTACGGCGATGCAGATGCTATGGTTGCGGGCGGTGCTGAGAAAGCCAGTACCCCGCTGGGCGTCGGTGGCTTCGGTGCAGCGCGTGCGCTCTCTACCCGAAACGATAATCCTCAGGCGGCGAGCCGTCCGTGGGATAAAGACCGTGATGGTTTCGTGCTGGGTGACGGTGCAGGCATGATCGTACTGGAAGAGTACGAACACGCGAAAAAACGTGGCGCGAAAATTTATGCTGAAGTTGTTGGCTTTGGCATGAGCAGCGATGCTTACCACATGACGTCTCCTCCAGAGAACGGCGCAGGTGCTGCGCTGGCGATGGAAAACGCCATCCGTGATGCGGGCATTACGCCGGCACAGATTGGCTACGTTAACGCGCACGGGACATCTACCCCTGCGGGCGATAAAGCAGAAGCGCAGGCGGTTAAGTCTATCTTCGGCGAATCTGCCAGCCGTGTACTGGTGAGCTCCACGAAATCCATGACCGGTCACCTCCTGGGGGCGGCGGGTGCAGTAGAATCAATCTACTCTATTCTCGCGCTGCGCGATCAGGCTGTACCGCCAACCATCAACCTGGATAATCCAGATGAAGGTTGCGATCTGGACTTCGTTCCCCACGAAGCGCGCCAGGTTAGCGGTATGGAGTACACCCTGTGTAACTCCTTCGGCTTCGGTGGGACTAACGGTTCTCTGATCTTCAAAAAGGTCTGAGTCTGGTTAGTCGCTGACGATAATAAAGGTCCGCTTGCCGGGCCTTTTTTATTAGGTGATATCCCCTTGTCCGGCTAACCACATCCTGCCAGACTGAGCCTCCATGCATAAGGAGCCACTATGTTTTTAATTAATGGCCTTGAGCAAGAAATGCTGCCGGCAAGCGACAGGGCGACCCAGTTTGGCGATGGCTGTTTCACGACCGCGCGTATTCTCGACGGTGGCGTGTGCCTGCTCGGGGCCCATATCCTTCGTTTACAAAAAGCCTGCGAAGCATTACTGATCCCCTTCTCGCAGTGGGACATTCTTGAAAGTGAAATGCGTCGGCTGGCGTCACATAAAGCAAGCGGCGTCCTGAAAGTCATTATCAGCCGCGGCAGCGGTGGTCGGGGCTATAGCGGTTCTGCCTGCCAGCATCCTGCGCGGATCCTTTCCGTTTCAGATTATCCTTCCCATTACGCGCACTGGCGTGAAGAGGGCGTAGTCCTGGCGCTTAGCCCGGTACGTCTGGGGCGAAACCCGATGCTCGCTGGCATAAAACATCTTAACCGTCTTGAACAGGTGCTTATTCGTACTCATCTTGAGCAGACGGAGGCCGGGGAGGCGCTGGTTCTTGACAGCGAAGGGTACATTACGGAATGCTGTGCGGCTAATTTACTCTGGCGGAAGGGCAGTGACGTATTCACGCCTTCGCTGGAGCAGGCCGGAGTCAACGGCATTATGCGGCAGTTTTGTTTGCAACAGCTGGCACGCGCAGGCTTTCGCGTTGTCGAAGTTAACGCTAAGGAAGAGGCGCTGCTGGCTGCCGAAGAAGTTGTTATCTGCAATGCGCTGATGCCCGTTGTCCCCGTTCGCGCTTATGACCGCAAGTGCTGGTCATCCCGCGAGCTGTTCCAGTTTCTGGCCCCGTTATGTGAGCAAACCAGGTAGTCATGAAGAAAATGTTACGCTTTGTCCTCCTTCTTATCGTTGCGTTCGGAATCGCTGGCGGAGCGGGAGTGTGGAAAGTCCGTCAGCTGGCTGAAAGTCAGATCCTGATTAAAGACGAGACGATATTTACCCTGAAAGCGGGGACCGGGCGGCAGGCGCTTGGTCAGCAGCTGTATGACGACAAAATTATCAATCGTCCACGCGTATTCCAGTGGCTGCTGCGTATTCAGCCGGACCTGTCCCATTTCAAGGCCGGTACCTATCGTTTCACCCCTGGCATGACCGTGCGCGAGATGCTGCAACTGCTGGAGAGTGGTAAAGAAGCCCAGTTCCCATTGCGTTTTGTGGAAGGTATGCGTCTGAGCGATTATCTCAGGCAACTGCGTGACGCGCCGTACATCAAGCATACGCTGAAAGATGACCGCTACCAGACCGTGGCAGACGCCTTAAAATTCGAACATCCCGAGTGGGTGGAAGGCTGGTTCTGGCCCGATACGTGGATGTATACGGCAGGCACGACGGATGTGGCAATTCTGAAGCGAGCGCATAACAAAATGGTCGCGGCGGTAGACGCTGCGTGGAAAGGGCGAGCAGAGGGCCTGCCTTATAAAGATCAAAACCAGTTCATGACGATGGCCTCGATCATCGAGAAAGAGACGGCCGTTGCTGCCGAACGTGACCAGGTTGCCTCGGTGTTTATTAACCGTCTGCGCATCGGCATGCGTTTGCAAACCGATCCTACCGTCATCTACGGCATGGGCGAAAACTACAACGGCAGGATTTCCAGAAAAGATCTGGAAACGCCAACGGCGTATAATACCTACGTGATTAGCGGCCTGCCGCCTGGACCGATTGCGACGCCAAGTGAAGCATCATTGAAGGCCGCCGCGCACCCGGCCAAAACGCCGTATCTCTATTTTGTGGCTGACGGAAAAGGGGGGCATACGTTCAATACCAACCTGGCCAGCCACAATCGCTCCGTTCAGGACTATCTGAAGGCACTTAAGGAAAAAAATGCGCAGTAAATACATTGTCATTGAGGGACTCGAAGGGGCGGGCAAAACCACCGCCCGTAACGTGGTGGTGGATACGCTGAAATCGCTTGGCGTCGCCGACATGGTCTTCACCCGCGAGCCGGGCGGTACGCAGCTGGCGGAAAAACTGCGCAGCCTGGTTCTGGATATCAAATCCGTTGGCGATGAAGTTATTACCGACAAAGCGGAAGTGCTGATGTTCTATGCGGCGCGCGTTCAGCTGGTGGAGACGGTGATCAAACCCGCTCTGGCAGAAGGCAAATGGGTGATTGGCGATCGCCACGATCTCTCAACCCAGGCGTATCAGGGTGGTGGCCGGGGTATCGATCAGGCCATGCTGGCTACGCTTCGCGACGCGGTTCTGGGCGATTTCCGTCCTGACCTGACGCTGTATCTGGACGTGACCCCTGAGGTGGGCCTGAAGCGCGCCCGTGCCCGCGGCGAACTGGACCGCATCGAACAGGAGTCTTTTGATTTCTTTAACCGCACCCGTGCGCGTTATCTTGAACTGGCCGGGCAGGACAAGACCATTCGTACCATCGATGCGACGCAATCCCTTGAAGACGTTACATGTGATATTCAGCAGACCGTTACGCAGTGGCTACAGGAGCAGCAGGCATGAAATGGTATCCATGGTTGCGCCCACACTTTGAACAGCTGATCGGCAGCTATCAGGTTGGTCGGGGGCATCATGCGTTACTGATCCAGGCGCTGCCGGGAATGGGTGATGATGCGTTGATTTACGCCATCACCCGCTTTCTGATGTGCCAACAGCCGGAAGGACATAAAAGCTGCGGTAAATGCCGGGGTTGCCAGCTCATGCAGGCGGGCACGCATCCTGACTATTACACCCTCGAACCTGAGAAGGGCAAAAATACGCTCGGTATCGACGCGGTGCGTGAGGTCAGTGAGAAACTGTACGAATATGCGCGTCTGGGGGGGGCGAAAGTGGTGTGGCTGAAAGATGCCGCGCTGCTCACGGAAGCCGCAGCCAACGCGCTGTTAAAAACCCTGGAAGAGCCGCCAGAAAACACCTGGTTTTTCCTCTCCTGCCGCGAGCCGGAACGCTTGCTGGCGACGCTGCGCAGTCGCTGCCGTCTTCACCACCTTGCTGTCCCTCAGGAATCCTGGGCACTCGCCTGGCTTGAGCGGGAAGTGACGGTGTCACAAGACGCGGCGCTCTCAGCGTTGCGCCTGTGCAGCGGTGCGCCTGCGGCTGCGCTGGCCTTATTACAGCCCGAAGTGTGGTCCCAGCGTGAAACGCTGTGTCGTGCGGTTGAATCAGCCCTCGACATCCATGACTGGCTGAGCGTGCTGCCAGCGCTGAACAGCGATCAGGCTCCGGAACGGCTGCACTGGCTGGCCGCGCTGCTGCTGGATGCGCTCAAAATTCAGCAGGGGGCTACGCTTCTGACTAACCCTGACGTGTGGGCGCTGGTCACCACGCTGGCGAATCGCCTGTCAGGGCAGTCGCTGCACGCTATCCTTCATGATATCTGCCAGAGTCGTGAACAACTTTTGACGGTAACCGGTCTCAATCGCGAGCTTTTACTGACCGACCAGTTACTGCGTATTGAACACTACCTGCAACCGGGCGTCATACCGCCGGTTTCCCACCTCTGAGAGAGACATTATGTTTTTAGTCGACTCACACTGCCATCTCGATGGCCTGGATTATCAATCCCTGCATAAAAATGTAGACGACGTGCTGGCGAAAGCCGCCGCGCGCGATGTGAAATTTTGCCTGGCCGTGGCGACCACGTTGCCGGGTTACCGCTCCATGCGTGAACTGGTAGGCGAGCGCGATAATGTCGTCTTCTCCTGCGGCGTGCATCCGCTGAATCAGGATGAAGCGTACGACGTTGAGGATTTACGCCGTCTTGCCGCAGAAGAGGGCGTAGTGGCGATGGGCGAGACCGGCCTGGACTATTTCTACACTCCGGAAACGAAACCTCGCCAGCAGGAATCCTTCCGTAACCATATCCGCATTGGCCGGGAACTGAATAAGCCGGTTATCGTTCACACCCGAGATGCGCGCGCCGACACGCTGGGTATCCTGCGGGAAGAAAAGGTGACGGATTGCGGTGGCGTACTACACTGTTTCACAGAAGACAGAGAAACGGCGGGTAAGCTGCTTGATTTGGGCTTTTATATCTCGTTCTCGGGGATTGTCACGTTCCGTAATGCTGAGCAACTGCGTGATGCGGCGCGCTATGTTCCGCTGGATCGTATTCTGGTGGAAACCGATTCCCCGTACCTGGCGCCGGTGCCTCATCGTGGCAAAGAGAACCAGCCAGCGATGACCCGGGATGTCGCTGAGTATATGGCCGTTCTGAAAGGTGTCAGTATTGAAGAACTGGCTCGCGTGACAACGGAAAACTTCGCCAGCCTGTTCCATATTGACCCCGCCCGCCTGCAATCTGTCTGATACACCTGTTATTTTTAGGCTCGTAATTAATAAGTAAAGCGAGTAAAGTTCACCGCCTCATTCGGGGCGGTGATGGCGTTTTTAGACACATCCAGACATGCTTTATGTAAATATCTGCAAGTTTTTTGGCCGTCTTGAACTGAAACGTGATAGCCGTCAAACAAACTCAGAGGGAATTATTTTACTCTGTGTAATAAATAAAGGGCGCTTAGATGTCCTGTCCACGGCGCGGTACTCCCCCCGGGCCAATGCGTGAAAACGTAAAAAAAAGCACAAATACTCAGGAGCACTCTCAATTATGTTTAAGAATGCATTTGCTAACCTGCAAAAGGTCGGTAAATCGCTGATGCTGCCAGTATCCGTACTGCCTATCGCAGGTATCCTGCTGGGTGTCGGTTCTGCAAACTTCAGCTGGCTGCCAGCCGTAGTTTCCCACGTGATGGCCGAAGCAGGCGGTTCTGTTTTTGCTAACATGCCGCTGATCTTCGCTATCGGTGTTGCTCTGGGCTTCACCAATAACGACGGTGTTTCCGCTCTGGCGTCCGTTGTTGCTTACGGCATCATGGTGAAAACCATGGCTGTGGTTGCGCCGCTGGTACTGCATTTACCTGCTGAAGAGATTGCCGCTAAGCACCTGGCGGACACCGGTGTTCTCGGTGGTATCATCTCCGGTGCGATTGCAGCGTATATGTTTAACCGCTTCTATCGCATCAAGCTGCCTGAGTATCTGGGCTTCTTCGCGGGTAAACGTTTTGTGCCGATCATTTCTGGTCTGGCCGCGATTTTCACCGGTGTGGTCCTGTCCTTCATCTGGCCACCAATCGGTACGGCAATCCAGACCTTCTCTCAGTGGGCAGCTTACCAGAACCCGGTTGTGGCGTTCGGTATCTACGGCTTCATTGAGCGCTGCCTGGTACCATTTGGTCTGCACCACATCTGGAACGTTCCATTCCAGATGCAGATTGGTGAATACACCAACGCAGCAGGTCAGGTGTTCCACGGCGACATCCCACGCTACATGGCGGGCGACCCAACGGCAGGTAAACTGTCTGGTGGCTTCCTGTTCAAAATGTACGGTCTGCCGGCAGCTGCAATTGCTATCTGGCACTCTGCTAAACCAGAGAACCGTGCAAAAGTGGGCGGTATCATGATCTCCGCAGCGCTGACCTCGTTCCTGACCGGTATCACCGAGCCGATCGAGTTCTCCTTCATGTTCGTTGCGCCGATCCTGTACATCATCCACGCGGTACTGGCAGGTCTGGCATTCCCAATCTGTATCCTGCTGGGTATGCGTGACGGTACGTCCTTCTCTCACGGCCTGATCGACTTCATCGTTCTGTCCGGTAACAGCAGCAAGCTGTGGCTGTTCCCTATCGTGGGTGCGGGCTACGCAGTGGTGTACTACACCGTCTTCCGCGTGCTGATCAAAGCACTGGACCTGAAAACGCCGGGTCGTGAAGATGCAACGGAAGACAGCAAAGCCGGTGTGACCAGCGAAATGGCACCTGCTCTGGTTGCTGCTTTCGGCGGTAAAGAGAACATCACTAACCTGGACGCGTGTATCACTCGTCTGCGTGTGAGCGTTGCCGACGTTGCGAAAGTCGACCAGCCGGGTCTGAAAAAACTGGGCGCAGCAGGCGTCGTTGTTGCAGGTTCTGGTGTTCAGGCAATCTTCGGAACGAAATCCGATAACCTGAAAACCGAAATGGATGAGTACATCCGCAACAACTAAGCTGTGATCTGGGGAGACTAAGGCAGCCGATTGGCTGCCTTTTTTATTATTGCGGTTTGTGGTGCCGGGTGGCGGCTGCGCCTAACCCGGCCTACGTGATGGGTAGGCCCGGTAAGCGCAGCGCCACCGGGCTTAATACTCAGAAATCGTAGCTCGCGCTCACCGAAACGTTCAGTGGCGCGCCATACACTACATACGATCCGACGTAGTCGTAATACTCTTTGTCGAACAGGTTGTTGACGTTAGCCTGAACAGCAAAGTCTTTGGTGACCTGATAGCGACTGAACAGGTTCACCAGCCCATAGCTGCCTTGCTCCGCGCGGGAACGTCCTGCCGGACCGCCTTCCACGTCCGTCCACACTTTGTTCTGCCAGTTTACGCCACCGCCCACGGTCAGTTCCGGCAGCATTGGCAGTTGATAACGGGTGAACAGCTTCATGGTTGTGCGCGGCTGATCGGAGCTGACGGCGTTGCCATTCTTATCTTCTGCAATGTAACGCGTCGCGCCAAAGGTCAGCTGCCAGTTATCGGTCAGTGCACCGTTGAGCTCAAACTCGACCCCTTTGCTGACCACCCCGTCCAGCGATTCATAAATCGACTCACCGCTCGGCATGTAGGTATACGTGTTGCTGGCCACGTTATCCTGCTCAATGCGGAAAATCGCCAACGAGGTGGTGAGGCGGGTATTAAACCAGTCTGCCTTCACCCCTGCTTCGTAGCTTTTACCCGTGGTAGGGTCGAGATAACGTCCACTGGCATTGCGCTTATCCTGCGGCTGGAAGATAGAGGTATAGCTGACGTAGGTCGACCAGTCCTCATTGATGTCATACACCAGGCCGGCATACGGCGTGACATCATCTTTGGTGCTTTCCAGACGGGTATTCGGCGAACCAGCGGGGTTATAGCGAATGTTGTATTGGGTGTAACGCGCCCCCAGGATCAGGTGCAACGGATCGGCGAGTGAGAAACGCGCAGAGGAATAGGCTGAAGACTGGCGAATATCATCCTTGCTGTAGAGTTTCCACGGCGTCCACTGCGGATCGGCAATGTTCCCGTTCCAGTTCTTAAAGTTGCCGACATCAACCATGCCGTATACTGCATCCGGCATGGTGTTGTCGTAATGGTTACGCTGACGGCTAAAGCTGCCGCCGAACATCATCTCGTGCTGACGGCCAAAGAGATCGAAACCGCCGCGCAGGAAGGCATCGACCGCATCCTGTTTGCGTTCCCCGCGGTTCCAGCCGCCGTAACCCACCAGGCCCGCGCCGGTCTCTTTATCCGGATAACCGGACATATACATCAGCTTAGAGTCAAAGTTGGTTTCAGCATGCATGCCGTTGATGTGCGCTTCCCAGCCATTATCGAAACGCTGGGTCAGGTTAGCGAAGATGCGGGTGCTGTCTTTATCTGAATAGGCCCAGTCAGGCGCGACGGTCTGGCTGCGATTGTAGTTGGTCTTACTTCCGTCGCTGTACCAGGTCGGCAGCCCACCCCAGGTTGGGTCCGCGGTATGGCTTTCCTGATACTCATACCCTACCGAGAGGGTCGTGCTGTCGGTAACATCTGCATCCATCACGCCGTAGAGGAATTTCTTCCGGTAGTGGTAGTTATCCACGAAGCTGTCGTTGTCCTGATAACCCGTGATCAGACGACCCCGTACCTTACCTGATTCCACCAGCGGCGCCTGGAGATCCAGCACGTAACGCTGCTTGTCCCAGCTGCCGTAGCTGGCGGAGACGTTGCCTTTAAATTCCTGGCTGTCCGCATGCTTGCGCACCATATTAACGTACGCCGCCGGGTTGCCCGTCCCGGACATCAGGCCTGTGGCGCCGCGGACCACTTCAATGCGGTCATAAATTGCGGTATCGGCGGCGGTATCACCAAAGTTCCACACTTCACTGATGGACGTTGGAAGGTCGTCATAGGCGTAGTTGCTGACGAAAAATCCGCGTGAGTAAAATACGGTACGATCGCTGTCCTGCACCTGCGCCGTAATGCCCGTGGTGTTCGTCAGCACCTGGCCGATGGATTGCAGATTCTGGTCAGCCATACGTTGCTGGCTGATAACGCTGACGGACTGTGGGATGTCGCGGGGAACCAGCAACAGTTTGGTGCCGGTGGTGGTGGTTTTTACGCTGTAATCCTGATCCTGGCTGGCAGAAAGATCCTGTGTGTTATCAAAACCCCCATCAACGACGACGGTATCTTCGGCTGTTGAAGCAGCGAAAGCGGTGGTTGGCGTCAATGCCATAGCAATGCAGGCGGCCAGCAACGAAGGTGTTGCGGCAGGCTGACGTTGCCCATCCCTGGTGTGATTAATGAAAGACATCATCAAACCCTTAGTGAATGGTGAAGGTAGTGCGCGACAGTCCCGCTAGCACGGGCTGACGTCGTTTTCTATGTTAAAAATGCGCATGAAAATGCAAATGCGAAATATACGCATTGTGATTAACGCTGTAAACAGATGTTTCGGGATGAACTGAAATCAGGTTTCAGAAAAGAAATGTCCTAAAGCGATGCCTCTTCAGCCAGATGGGCGATAATCAGGAAAGAAATCACGGGAGAAGGTTGAAAGGACAGGAGAAACTCGCTCATACTGTTGTGTTGTGTCACACAGTAAAACAGACAATGTGTGTTAACAACGGACGCACGACGCCAGATTAAACTTAAAAGGAAAAGGTCATGGCTGAAGAAACGATTTTCAGTAAAATTATCCGCCGCGAAATTCCGTCGGATATTGTCTATCAGGATGAACTGGTCACGGCTTTCCGCGACATTTCTCCCCAGGCGCCGACGCACATCCTTATTATTCCCAATATTCTGATTCCGACCGTCAATGACGTTAAAACCGAGCATGAAGTTGCGCTGGGCCGTATGCTTACGGTGGCCGCGAAAATTGCTGAGCAGGAAGGGATTGCTGAAGATGGATACCGTTTGATCATGAACTGTAATCGCCATGGCGGCCAGGAAGTCTATCATATTCATATGCATCTTCTGGGTGGACGTCCACTGGGACCGATGCTGGCACATAAAGGTCTTTAATATGTTAACTGGGCGTATTGCAGCGCTGATCGTGACGCTGGTAATGGTTGGGTGCAGCGCGCGTCCCGCCATCCCGGTCAGTGAAGAACAGACGCTGGTGATGGAGTCCTCAGTGCTTGCTGCGGGCATCACGGCGGAAAATCCTTCGTTGACCATAAGCGAAATCCAGTCTTCTGCCTCCTCTACGCTCTATAACGAAAGGCAAGAGCCAGTGACGGTGCATTATCGCTTCTACTGGTATGACGTGAGAGGTCTTGAGATGCACCCGCTTGAGGCGCCGCGTAGCGTGACGGTCCCGGCAAGATCGTCGGTCACGCTCTACGGCAGCGCCAGCTATCTGGGTGCACATAAGGTGAGACTTTATCTTTATTTGTAAGGAGTGAACCTTGATTAAAACAATGAGCCGTTATGCGCTCCTGAGTGCGTTCGCACTCTTTCTGGCAGGCTGTGTGACGCGAACGGAAGAACCTGCACCGGTGGATCAGGCGAAGCCGGGAACGGAACAGCCAACAACACCGGCGCAACCTGTTCCAACCGTGCCGTCTGTACCGACTATTCCTGCGCAGCCTGGCCCGATCGAACATCCGGACGATACCGCGCAGCCTGCGCCGCGAGTGCGGCACTATGACTGGAACGGCGCGATGCAGCCGATGGTGGGCAAAATGTTGCAGGCACAGGGCGTTACGCCTGGCAGTGTGCTGCTGGTGGACAGCGTGAACAACCGTACAAACGGTTCCCTGAATGCGGGAGAAGCGACGGAAACCCTGCGCAACGCGCTGGCAAACAACGGTAAATTTACGCTGGTCTCAGCCCAGCAGCTCGCGGTCGCTAAGCAACAGCTTGGTCTGTCGCCTCAGGACAGCCTGGGTTCGCGCAGTAAAGCGATTGGTATCGCCCGCAACGTTGGCGCGCAGTATGTCCTTTATTCTAACGCGACAGGCAACGTGAACACGCCGTCGTTGCAGATGCAGTTAATGCTGGTTCAAACCGGCGAAATTATCTGGTCAGGTAAAGGTGCCGTTACGCAACAATAAGCGCACGCGTCATGATGTCCTGACGCGTTATTTCCCCCAGTACCGTGTTATCGCGCCGCAAGCCCCCGTCGGGCTTGGCGGCGCGAGTTGCATTATTGAGCGTGGCGACCATCGGCTGGTTTTACGTCAGCATCACGATGCCGCCGCGCCTGCCGCCCATTTTCGTCGCCAGTTCCGCGCCCTGAAGCGCCTTCCCGCCGACCTTGCCCCGAAACCTCATCTCTTTATCAGGGACTGGATGGCGGTGGCGTTTATTGCGGGTGAGATCAAAAGCGAGCTTCCCGATACGCCCACGCTGGCAGCCATGCTGTATCATCTGCATCGACAGCCGCGTCTGGGCTGGCAGGTGACGTTACTTCCATTACTGGATAGCTATTGGCAGCAGGCTGCGCCTGGACGACGCACGCCCTTCTGGCTGGCGCAGCTTAAGCGGCTGCGTAAAGCGGGAGAGCCGAAGGCGTTACGTCTGGCGCCGCTGCATATGGATGTCCATGCGGGGAATATCGTTCATACCACGGCGGGCGAGAAACTTATCGACTGGGAATATGCCGGGGATGGTGACGTGGCGCTTGAACTCGCTGCGGTCTGGATGCCTGATGAGGCTTCGCGCGTGCAGCTGATAACCGCCTATGCCCGAAACGCCAACATAAATGTACTCACTCTTGCGCGGCAGGTCGCGCGCTGGCGTCCGTGGGTGCTGATGCTGATGGCGGGATGGTTTGAAATGCGCCTTCAGCAGACAGATGACGAACAATTTATTGCGCTGGCAAATGATGCCTGGCGTCAGTTACAAACGAAAGGATAAGAGAGGTTGGTGTGGGTCCAGTAATGTTGGATGTTGAAGGGTTTGAGCTTGATGCGGAAGAGCGCGAAATTCTGGCGCACCCGCTGGTAGGGGGGCTGATTCTTTTCACCCGCAATTATCACGATCCGGCGCAGTTGCGCGAGCTGGTTCGCCAGATCCGCGCGGCGTCACGCAATCGCCTGGTGGTGGCCGTCGACCAGGAAGGTGGACGCGTGCAGCGTTTCCGCGAAGGGTTTACGCGTTTACCCGCCGCACAATCTTTTGCTGCGCTGCTGGGTGCTGAAGAGGGCGGTCAACTGGCGCAGGACGCAGGCTGGCTGATGGCGAGCGAGATGATCGCCATGGATATCGATATCAGCTTCGCCCCGGTGCTGGACGTAGGACACATTAGTGCGGCAATAGGTGAGCGTTCGTATCATGACGATCCACGTATCGCGCTGGCAATGGCGACGCGCTTCATTGACGGTATGCACGATGCGGGCATGAAAACCACCGGCAAGCATTTCCCGGGCCACGGGGCGGTGACGGCGGATTCCCATAAAGAAACCCCGCGCGATCCGCGCCCGGAAGCAGACATTCGCGCTAAAGATATGTCTGTTTTCCGCTCGCTGATTACCGATAACAAGCTGGACGCTATTATGCCTGCGCACGTCATCTACAGTGACGTTGATCCGCGTCCGGCCAGCGGCTCTCCGCACTGGCTTAAAACCGTGCTGCGTCAGGAGTTGGGCTTCAATGGCGTTATTTTCTCTGACGATTTATCCATGGAAGGGGCGGCGATCATGGGAAGCTATGCCGAACGTGGGCAGGCTTCGCTGGATGCGGGTTGCGATATGATCCTCGTCTGCAATAATCGTAAAGGGGCGGTGAGCGTGCTGGATAACCTGTCGCCGATCAATGCTGAACGTGTTACACAATTGTATCATAAAGGTTCATTTAGTCGTCAGGAGCTGATGGACTCGGCGCGCTGGAAAACGGTAAACGCCCGGCTTGAAGCCCTGAACGAGCGCTGGCAGGCACATAAAGCAGCCCTTTAATTCATCCCGGAAGGCGTAGCGTGGTGAGACGATGATCATTTATTTACACGGTTTTGACTCAAACAGTCCTGGTAATCATGAGAAAGTGCTGCAATTGCAGTTTATCGATCCGGATGTCCGGCTGATCAGTTACAGCACGCGTCATCCGAAGCATGACATGCAGCATCTGCTTAAAGAAGTGGACAAAATGTTGCAGCTCAATATCGACGATCGCCCGCTGATTTGCGGCGTGGGGTTGGGGGGATACTGGGCAGAGCGCATCGGTTTTTTGTGCGATATCCGTCAGGTCATTTTTAATCCTAACCTGTTTCCAAACGAAAACATGGAAGGCAAGATTGACCGTCCGGAAGAGTACGCCGATATCGCAACAAAATGCGTGAGCAATTTCCGCGAAAAGAACCGCGACCGGTGTCTGGCGATCCTCTCCCGCAACGATGAAGCGCTGGACAGCTCCCGCGCTGCTGAACTTCTGCATCATTACTACGAAATTGTCTGGGACGAAGAGCAGACCCACAAGTTCAAAAATATTTCCCCGCACTTGCAGCGTATTAAGGCCTTTAAAACGCTGGGCTGAACTCCCTGAACCTGACAAAGGCCCGGTACGTGAAAGCGTGCCGGGCCTCTTTTTTGTCAGAGTTGTCTACTTTTAAACCATCAAAACTTGATACATATCAATTTTGGTATGACCAATGCGCCTGACGTGCTATTCTCAATGAATATGAATGGTTTCAGCGCAGTAACCTGTTGTTAATTAAGGGTTATTTATATAACTTTTAATTAACAATTGGTTAATAATTTGAGGGGGTCACGTTGACTACGCCATTGAAAAAGATAGTGATTGTCGGCGGTGGTGCTGGCGGACTGGAGCTGGCGACGCAGCTGGGTAAGAAACTGGGTCGCGGTAAGAAAGCCAAAATCACGCTGGTGGATCGTAACCACAGCCATCTGTGGAAGCCGTTACTGCACGAAGTGGCGACCGGGTCGCTGGATGAGGGCGTGGATGCGCTCAGCTATCTGGCACATGCGCGTAACCACCACTTCCAGTTCCAGCTGGGTTCGGTGGTGGACATCAACCGTGAAAATAAAACCATCACGCTGGCTGAGCTGCGTGATGATAAAGGCGAGCTGCTGGTTCCTGAGCGCAAGCTGGCCTATGACACGCTGGTGATGGCCCTGGGCAGTACGTCCAATGATTTCAACACCCCAGGCGTAAAAGAGCACTGCATCTTCCTGGATAACCCGCATCAGGCGCGTCGTTTCCATCAGGAGATGCTTAACCTGTTCCTGAAGTACACCAACAACATGGGTGCTAACGGCAAGGTTAACATTGCTATCGTGGGCGGCGGCGCAACGGGCGTTGAATTATCGGCGGAGTTGCACAATGCGGTCAAACAGCTGCACAGCTACGGCTACAAAGGACTGACTAATGAAGCGCTGAATGTGACGCTGGTGGAAGCAGGTGAACGTATTCTGCCTGCGCTGCCGCCGCGTATTTCTGGCGCGGCGCACAACGAGCTGACCAAACTGGGCGTGCGCGTGCTGACCCAGACCATGGTGACCAGCGCGGATGAGGGCGGACTGCATACCAAAGACGGCGAATACATCCAGGCCGACCTGATGGTCTGGGCTGCGGGGATCAAAGCGCCTGATTTCATGAAAGATATCGGTGGGCTGGAGACAAACCGTATTAACCAGCTGGTGACAGAGCCGACGCTGCAAACCACGCGCGATCCGGACATCTTCGCTATCGGCGACTGTGCCTCCTGCGCGCGTCCGGAAGGCGGGTTTGTGCCTCCTCGCGCCCAGGCCGCGCACCAGATGGCAAGCCTCGTGCTGCATAACATCCTGGCGCAGATGAAAGGCAAACCGATGAAAGCCTATGTCTACAAAGACCACGGCTCTCTGGTGTCGCTCTCAAACTTTTCCACCGTGGGCAGCCTGATGGGCAACCTGATGCGCGGCTCCATGATGGTGGAAGGGCGCATCGCCCGCTTCGTGTACATTTCTCTGTACCGTATGCACCAGATTGCGCTGCACGGCTACTTCAAAACCGGCCTGATGATGCTGGTCGGCCGCATCAACCGCGTTATCCGCCCACGCCTGAAGCTGCACTAATTTCTCCCTCCCTCCGGGCTCTCCGGAGGGAATTTTTAGCACATCATGCTGTGCATTTCGCTCCTGACGCTTAAGAGTTCTCTTAAACAGACGCTATCCCAGCTCATCCCCCGGTTTTTTGATCCTTTATCTTATTGGCGAAGCGTTTATTGCGCTGCAAAATTGCTACCAATTGCAACAAAGGAGGAAGTCCCGTGAATAAATCAATGTTGGCGGGTATAGGGATTGGCGTCGCAGCTGCGTTAGGTGTGGCTGCCGTTGCCAGTCTGAACGTACTTGATCGTGGCCCGCAGTATGCGCAGGTGGTTTCCGCTACACCGATCAAAGAGACGGTCAAGACGCCTCGTCAGGAGTGCCGTAATGTTTCTGTCACCCATCGTCGTCCGGTTCAGGATGAAAACCGTATCGCTGGCTCCGTGCTGGGCGCGGTTGCTGGTGGGGTGATTGGTCATCAGTTTGGTGGTGGCCGTGGTAAGGATGTCGCGACGGTAGTTGGTGCGCTGGGTGGCGGTTATGCCGGTAACCAGGTGCAGGGCGCGATGCAGGAAAATGATACCTACACCACAACGCAGCAGCGCTGTAAAACCGTGTATGACAAGTCTGAAAAAATGTTGGGCTACGACGTAACCTACAAAATTAGCGATCAGCAGGGCAAAATCCGCATGGATAAAGATCCTGGTACGCAGATCCCTCTCGACAGCAATGGTCAGCTGATACTGAATAACAAAGTGTAAAAAAGATGTTCTCTGAACTTAGCTCCTCATGCGCTCAGGCTGAGGAGCTTTTTTTTGCGTCAGAGTTTAAGAAGTTCAGGCCACAGGCGCAGCGTTATTTGCGTAATCCCCTGCAGTTTTTCCAGCGTCGCGCCTTCACGGGCGCTGATGGACATCCCCTGTAGAATACAGCTCAGATACTGGGCTAGCTCCTGCGGACGGCAATGTGCCGGAATTTCACCGCGCTGCTGGCGTTGAGCCAGAAACGTGCTGAGCGTCTCCTCCTGCATCGCATGGCGCGATTTGACCGTGTTGGCAATCTCTTTCGACGATGCCGCGAGGGTCGCGGAGGTGTTGATCATAAAACAGCCCGCGGGCGTGTCTTTACTGGTAAAGCAGGTTGCGACTGCGCAGAAATAATCCTGCAATGCCTGCTCAACCGTTTTTTCTTCACAGAATAGCTGGGCTTCGTGTTTTGCCGCGAAGCGCGAGATGTATCTGTCCAGAACGGCCCGGAATAAGCCTTCTTTGTTGGTGAACTCTGCGTACAGGGTAGGGGCTTTCGCGCCCGTTGCTTCCACCAGGTCGGAGAGCGACGTGGCTTCATACCCATGCTGCCAGAAGAGCGTCATGGCCTTATCGAGCGCCGCATCCCTGTCGAACACTTTTGGTCGGCCACGGCTTTTCTTTGCGCAACGCGTGACATCGGTTGTCATGTGCCGTTGGTCCTCTGTTGTTTTGTTGAATAGTCATTATAAAAATAAACGTCTGCGACGACCAGCGGTGATTTCTTAAAAATAATTTAATTTTATCTTTATGAAATATAAGGAAAATGAAATTAATTTAACGACCATTATAAAAATGGGTTGACGTGTGACCTGGATCACATCTATCATTTACCTATCGATCGTTAACTAAATAACTAACGACCACTACATCATCTGCCCAAAGGTATAAAATCATGAAAAACGTTAAAACCCTCATCGCTGCCGCCGTTCTGAGTTCACTCTCTTTCGCAAGCTTCGCTGCTGTTGAAGTGCAATCCACTCCAGCAGACCAGCAGAAAGTCGGTACCATCTCTGCCACTGCCGGGACTAACCTCGGCTCTCTGGAAGATCAGCTGGCACAAAAAGCTGACGAAATGGGTGCGAAATCATTCCGCATCACCTCTGTGACCGGTCCTAACACCCTGCACGGTACCGCAGTTATCTACAAATAAGCGTAACGCAACCCTCCGTTATGCCACTGCAAAAAAAAACGCCCTGCTAATGCAGGGCGTTTGTCGTTATTACCGTTCTACATTGACTGCTGAGCAACCTCATGATGCCGCGTGACATCGGTTGGCATCCCCGAGCGCGCTTCCATCGCCCGCTCCATCACTGCGCCATCGGTGTTTGCATTCGTTTTAAAGCTCACCATCGAGGCATTCAGATTAATCGGCAGCGTCTGCGGATCGTCATTAATGTTTTTCGATAGCGGCTGGTGGATCTCAACCAGACGGACGCCACCCGGCTCTTCAGACACTTTAATCGGCGTATTGATGATATTCACTTTCGTGCCAGGGGCGATCACGCGGTAGAGCGTTTTGATGTCGTCATCGCGCAGGCGAATGCAGCCGGAGCTGACGCGCATCCCGATACCAAAATCCGCATTCGTTCCGTGCAGAAGATAAACCCCACCATATGCCGCCAGGCGAATTGCATGGTGCCCCATCGGATTATCCGGGCCCGCGGGAACCACGGCAGGGAGATCGATACCCTGTGCCTTATAGCGGGCGCGGATGTTTGCCGTCGGAGTCCAGGTTGGATTAGCGCGCTTGTCGGAGACGGTGGTCACCATGGTCGGCGTGAGCGTATCGCCTCCCAGCTGGCCGATGCCGATAGGGTAGACGGTTACTTCATTTTTCCCCGGCGGGTAATAGTAAAGACGCAGCTCGGCGAGGTTTATCACAATCCCCTGACGCGGCGCGTCCGGCAGGATGGTTTGCAGCGGAATCGTCAGTACGCTGCCCGCCCGGGGCACATAGGGATCTACGCCCGGGTTGGCCTGCAACAGCGCCAGGAACCCGACGTTATATTTTTTAGCAATCGCTTCCAGCGAACCGCCATCGTTTTCAACCACGTGAAAGCGGTTTTCACCTACGACGTTGCTGCCGGCGGGCGGAAGAGGCCAGGTATTGGCGCGAGCAGGGAGCGCGACGGCAACCGTCGCGGCCAGCGCAACCAGAGTTAACCAGCGGGTAAAACGCGAAGAAATCATCATTATCATAATCCATACAAATGATAAGGTTATTGTTTTATAAGGCGTTAATGATAATTATGGCGAATGTATGGTCGGGAAGATCGGGCGAAGTGCAAAGAGTTTGTAAATTGTCCCCCACCAGCCGGGCGCTGGCGGGGGAAACCGTTATGCGATGGCGTTCTCTTCCAACTGACGCATAAAGTTACGCACCCAGTCCATGCGGATTTTACGTTCCGTCAGATCCTGAGTAAATTTCAGACGCGTCGGGCCATCAAGACGGAAATGCTGCGGCTGTTTTTGCAGAAGGCCAATCAGCCACATCGGATCGACGTGGTTCTTCTCGGCAAACTCAATTACGCCGCCTTTCTCGTTGCCTTCAAGCTTACGAATGCCCAGCTTCTGCGCCTGCTGACGCAGGCGGGCAATATCCAGCAGGTTGCGCGCCGCATCGGGCAATATCCCAAAACGGTCAATCAGTTCGACTTTAATCTCTTCCAGCTCGCCTTCGCGTTTCGCGCTGGCAATGCGTTTGTAGAACGACAGACGGGTATTCACGTCAGGAATAAAATCATCCGGCAACAGGGAAGGCATGCGCAGTTCCACTTCGGTCTGCTGGCTGGTGAGATCTTCCAGAGACGGTTCACGTCCGGCTTTAAGCGCGTCGACGGCATTTTCCAGCAGCTCCATATACAGAGAGAAACCGATGGTTTCCATGGAGCCGCTCTGGTCTTCACCCAACAACTCACCGGCGCCGCGGATCTCCAGGTCGTGCGTCGCCAGCGCAAAGCCAGCACCCAGATCTTCCAGCGAGGCGATAGCTTCCAGACGCTTTTGCGCGTCGGTGGTCATCGCCTTCGGATGCGGCGTCAGCAGCCACGCGTAGGCCTGATGGTGCGAACGCCCGACGCGCCCGCGCAGCTGATGCAGCTGGGCCAGGCCGAAGTGATCCGCGCGTTCGATGATGATGGTGTTCGCCGTCGGAATGTCGATCCCGGTCTCAATGATGGTGGTACATACCAGCACGTTGAAACGCTGATGGTGGAAGTCGTTCATCACCCGCTCCAGCTCGCGCTCGCGCATCTGGCCGTGACCAATGGCGATGCGCGCTTCCGGCACCAGCTCTGCCAGCCTGTCGGCGGCTTTCTGAATGTTTTCAACGTCGTTATACAGGTAATATACCTGGCCGCCGCGCAGCACTTCACGCAGGATCGCCTCGCGAACCACCAGATTGTCGTACTCGCGAACAAAGGTTTTCACCGCCAGACGGCGCGCCGGCGGGGTGGCAATAATCGACAGATCGCGCATGCCGCTCATCGCCATATTCAGGGTGCGCGGGATCGGCGTGGCGGTCAGGGTCAGAATGTCGACGTCGGCGCGCATCGCTTTGATGCGCTCTTTGTGGCGCACCCCAAAGCGGTGCTCTTCATCGACGATCAGCAGCCCCAGATCTTTCCACTTCACGTCGCTTTGCAGCAGCTTGTGGGTGCCGATCAGAATGTCAATTTTGCCTTCGCTTGCCTGTTCCAGGATTTGCGTCTGCTCTTTGGCGCTGCGGAAACGCGACAGCATCTCAATGCGTACCGGCCAGTTGGCGAAGCGGTCGCGGAAGTTGTCGAAGTGCTGCTGGGCGAGGAGGGTAGTCGGCACCAGCACCGCCACCTGCTTGTTGTTTTCCACCGCCAGGAAAGCGGCACGCATTGCTACCTCGGTTTTACCGAAGCCCACGTCGCCGCAGACTAAGCGATCCATCGCCAGCGGCTGGCACATGTCGCTCAGCACGGCATTTATGGCCTGAGCCTGATCCGGCGTAGTTTCAAACGGGAAGCTGTCGCAGAACAGCTGGTACTGCTCTTTATCATGCTTAAACGCATAACCCTCTTTGGCCGCGCGCTGGGCGTAAATGTCCAGCAGCTCGGCGGCCACGTCGCGCACTTTTTCCGCCGCCTTCTGCCGCGCGCGTGACCAGGCGTCGCCGCCCAGCTTATGCAGCGGCGCGTTATCTTCCGCGCCACCGGCGTAGCGGCTGATAAGGTGCAGGGACGACACCGGCACGTACAGTTTGGCGTCGTTCGCGTAGGTCAGCATCAGGTATTCACCTTTGATGCCGCCTGCTTCGAGGGTGGTCATTCCCTGATAGCGACCCACACCGTGTTCCAGGTGAACGATCGGCTGACCGGGGTGCAGTTCGGCCAGGTTGCGGATCAGGGTGTCCGGGTTGATGGTGCGACGGCTGTCCTGACGACGGCGCGCCACGCGCTCGCCCAGCAGGTCGCTTTCACAAATCAAGGCCAGGTTATTGAGCGTATCAATAAATCCGTGTTCGGCGGAGCCGATCATCAGGTAACGACCATTTCCGGTCGCTTCGCTCAGGCGATGAATGCGCTTCGGTGCAACTTTGATCCGCCCTAGTAGTTCGCCCAGCGCTTCACGACGACCCTCACTCTCAACGGAGAACACCACTGGCCCGGTGAAGGAATCAAGAAACTTGCGCAGGTTATCGAGCGGGGATTTCTGCTGCGCCTGGACGGCCAGATCGGGCAGCGTCCGGAACGCGAGATTGGTGTTCGCCGCCTTATCGGCAAGCGAATCGGTTTTGAGCTGCATACGCGGCCAGCGTTTTAGCTCGGCGTTGAGCTCGTCGGTACGCAGCCACAGCATTTCCGGCGGCAGCAGCGGACGCATCGGGTCAACGCCCCGGTTTTCAAAGCGGGCGCGCGTTTCGCTTTCAAAGCGGCTGGCGCTGGCGTCGATATCCCCGGTGTTAACAATCAGCGTATTCGCCGGGAAGTAGCTGAACAGCGCCGGCAGCGGTTCGTTAAAGAACAGGGGCTGCCAGTACTCGATCCCGGCCGGAAGGGTGCCTTTGCTGACCTGCTGGTAGATATGTTCGGCATCACGTTTCACGTCGAACCTGTCGCGCCACTGGCTGCGGAACAGTTCGATGGCGGTTTTATCCGTCGGGAACTCATGGGCGGGCAGCAGATTAATGGAGTCCACTTCCTCCAGCGTGCGCTGGGTGTCGGCGTCGAACACGCGCAGGCTGTCGATCTCATCATCGAAGAAATCCAGACGATACGGCTGGTCGCTGCCCATTGGATAGAGATCCAGCAGCGCACCGCGCGTCGCGTATTCGCCGTGCTCCATCACCTGATCGACATGACGGTAACCGGCTCCGTCAAGCTGCACGCGCAGGGCATCGCGCGACAGGCGCTGGCCTTTTTTCATCACCAGCGCATGGCCGTGCAAATAGCTGTGCGGACAGACGCGCTGCATCAGGGTATTCACCGGCACAATCAGCACGCCGCGCTGCATGGTGGGGAGCTGATACAGCGTCGACAGGCGTGAGGAGATGATCTCCTGGTGCGGAGAGAAACTGTCGTAGGGAAGCGTTTCCCAGTCGGCCAGGCTGAATACCAGACTGTCGGTGAACTGACGAATTTCGTCGTGCAGGCGCAGGGCGTTTTGCATGTCCGGGGCAACCAGCACCACCGGCCCCGGATGGCGCTCGGCAATTTCCGCCACCAGCGTGGCGCAGGCCGCGCCTGTCAGTTCGCCCAGCTGGCGTTGGTCACCTGCTTTTACAGGCAAGGAAAAACGATAGTGTTCAGGCATGGCTATGTCAGGGTCTCTTGGGGATATACCAACAGTATTGGGGCATATCACTGATACGCAATGTCTTTATTATCCTCGATCGTTTTGCATAAGCAAATCGTAACCGCACAAGAAGAAAAGTGCCCCCGGATGGGGGCAGGGTAGGTTAGCGGCTGGCGAGCTGTGGCGTAAGCCGTGCGGGAGGGGAGAAGAAAAGGTCGCCAAAGAGGGCGGTCGAGAGCTTACGTGCGCCCAGTCCAACCAGCGTGCAGACGAGCAGGCTGACGAACGGATAGACCAGAATCAGCGTTAACTCCGCCCAGATCGGCCAGTACGCCGCATTCATTTCGCGAATCAGGAGCAGGCTAAACGCCTCAATTAAAATGCGGTGGGTGGTATAAATCGCGATGGTGTTTGAACCGATGACGTTCAGCAGATTATTGGGATGAACGGCATAACGCTGCTCGAAGCTGTAAAAGAGCTTCATGATGACCACGATCGACAGCAGTGAGAGCGGCAGAGGAACATTAGCGAACCACAGCACTACCGACACCGCGCCAGAGGCGATAAGTACCAGCCAGCTGCGGCGCAAATTCATCCCTTTCATCCACGTCATCAACTGCGCGCCGTACCATGCGCCGAGGCTGTAGTAGATCATGTTGCGCACCACGCTGTTCATTCCCCACCATGGTAAAGGCAGGAAGTTAATGGCGATGCTTGCCAGCGCCAGAAGCCCCAGCATCGGCAGTTTCCAGCGGCTCAGCAGTTTACAGAGCGTGAAGTAGACTACTAAGGCGTACAAGTACCACAGGCTGGTGCTGGCCGTGAGCATTCCCAGTACAAACCCTGAAACGGAATCGGCGTAGGCCGCATTGGATGCTGTCGCCAGTTCACGCTCGGGGGCGAGCCAGGCATTCAGATGGGTCAGCGCCTGCCATTGCAGGACGCCCCACAGGGCCAGCACCCAGACAATGCTCCAGATCCGCTTGTCGAGACTGGTGCGCCAGTTCACCTCGTCAATATATCGACGAATCAAATAGCCGGAGATGAAGAAAAACACCGGCATACGGAACGGTGCGAGGTAAAGATTAAAGTAGACCCAGCATTTGGCGAGCAGGCCCGATAACGGATGCTGTAGCCCGTCCAGGTGAGGATAAAAGGTGATCACCGAGTGGTAAATCACCACCAGGCAGATGCACAGCCCTTTTATCTGGTTAATCCATAATGCTTTTTGTTTCATTGTGCGTGACGACCTTGTTGCCATAAACGAAAGGTCGATTGTTGTAAAATGAAACCCCGATGTAACGGGTAACAGTCTGTATCAGGACGATTTTCGGAAAAGGTGGAGGCTGTATGGCGGAAGTTCAGTCAGTAGCATGATGATTTATCTGAATTTTTCGGAAAAATGATTACCGAATCTTACGGTTTCAGTCATTTACGCTTAGCGGATTCGCTTATATACTCGTGGGTCTGCTATCAGCAAACAGACGGATTTCATGTATCAACCTGTCGCACTCTTCATAGGCTTACGTTACATGCGTGGGCGCGCCGCGGACCGCTTCGGTCGCTTTGTCTCCTGGCTTTCGACTATTGGCATTACGCTTGGCGTGATGGCTCTGGTGACGGTGCTTTCCGTCATGAACGGCTTCGAGCGCGAGCTGCAAAACAATATCCTGGGGCTGATGCCGCAGGCCGTTCTCTCTTCCACTCAGGGCTCCGTTAACCCGCAACAGCTGCCGGAAAGCGCGGTGAAGTTACAGGGTGTCACGCGCGTTGCGCCCCTCACGACGGGCGATGTGGTGCTGCAAAGCGCCCGCAGCGTGGCGGTCGGGGTGATGCTGGGTATCGATCCGGCGCAAAAAGATCCGCTGACGCCGTTCCTGGTCAACGTAAAACAAACCGACCTGGAAGCGGGTAAATACAACGTCATCCTCGGCGAGCAGCTTGCCGGGCAGCTCGGGGTCAACCGTGGCGATCAACTGCGCGTGATGGTGCCCTCAGCCAGTCAGTTTACGCCGATGGGGCGTCTGCCAAGCCAGCGCCTGTTCAACGTGATTGGCACGTTTGCGGCGAACAGCGAAGTCGATGGTTACCAGATGCTGGTTAACATTCAGGACGCCTCGCGTCTGATGCGCTACCCGGCGGGAAATATCACCGGCTGGCGTCTGTGGCTTGATGCGCCGCTGAAGGTGGATACCCTTAGCCAGCAGACGCTACCGGAAGGAACGAAATGGCAGGACTGGCGCGACCGCAAAGGCGAACTGTTCCAGGCCGTGCGCATGGAGAAAAACATGATGGGGCTGCTGCTGAGCCTGATCGTGGCCGTTGCCGCGTTTAATATCATCACCTCGCTCGGGCTGATGGTGATGGAGAAGCAAGGCGAAGTCGCCATTCTGCAAACCCAGGGGCTGACGCCGCGCCAGATCATGGCTGTATTTATGGTGCAGGGCGCCAGCGCTGGCATCATCGGCGCGCTGCTCGGCGCGGCGCTGGGTGCGCTGCTCGCCAGCCAGCTCAACAATCTCATGCCGATTATCGGCGCGCTGCTTGATGGTGCGGCGCTGCCGGTGGCTATCGAGCCGCTCCAGGTGGTCGGTATTGCGCTGGCCGCGATGGCTATTGCGCTGCTCTCTACGCTTTATCCTTCCTGGCGGGCTGCCGCCACTCAACCCGCTGAGGCTTTACGTTATGAATAAGATCCTGTTGCAGTGCGACAACCTGTCCAAACGCTATCAGGAAGGCACTGTGCAGACCGACGTGTTGCACAATGTGAGTTTTAGCGTGGGCGAAGGCGAGATGATGGCGATTGTCGGCAGCTCCGGCTCCGGCAAAAGTACGCTGCTGCACCTGCTGGGCGGGCTGGACACGCCAACCGAAGGCGATGTGATCTTCTCCGGTCAGCCGCTGAGTAAAATGTCGTCTACGGCGAAAGCCGAGCTGCGTAACCGTGAGCTGGGTTTTATCTATCAGTTCCACCATCTGCTTCCGGACTTTACGGCGCTGGAAAACGTCGCAATGCCGCTGCTGATTGGTAAAAAGAAACCCGCGGAAATTAATGCCCGCGCCAGCGACATGCTAAACGCGGTAGGGCTGGGTCATCGCGGGAATCATCGTCCGTCTGAGCTTTCCGGCGGCGAGCGTCAGCGTGTGGCCATCGCCCGTGCGCTGGTCAACAACCCGCGCCTGGTGCTGGCGGATGAACCGACAGGCAACCTCGATGCGCGTAACGCAGACAGCATTTTCCAGCTTCTCGGCGAACTGAACGCCGCGCAGGGAACCGCGTTTCTGGTGGTCACGCACGATTTGCAGCTGGCTAAGCGGATGGGCCGTCAGCTGGAAATGCGCGACGGTCGTCTGAATGCAGAACTGACGCTGATGGGAGCGGAGTAATGGCTTCACCGTTATCGTTACTCATTGGGTTACGCTTTAGCCGCGGTCGTCGCCGGAGCGGGATGGTTTCCCTTATCTCCGTGATCTCCACCATCGGTATCGCCCTGGGTGTGGCGGTTCTAATCGTGGGCTTAAGCGCCATGAATGGCTTTGAGCGCGAACTGAATAACCGCATTCTGGCCGTTGTACCCCACGGTGAAATCGAGCCGGTTAACCAGCCGTGGTCCAGCTGGCGTGATGCCCTGAACAAAGTGGAAAAGGTACCCGGCATTGCGGCGGCTGCACCTTACATCAACTTTACCGGGCTGGTAGAGAGCGGGGTAAACCTGCGCGCCATTCAGGTGAAAGGGGTGAATCCACGTCAGGAGGAGCGTCTGAGCGCGCTGCCTCGCTATGTGCAAAATGGCGCATGGGCAAACTTTAAGGCTGGCGAACAGCAGGTCATCATGGGCAAAGGCGTTGCCGATGCACTGAAGGTGAAGCAGGGCGACTGGGTCTCGATCATGATCCCGAACGCCAGCGCTGATCACAAATTGCAGCAGCCTAAGCGCGTGCGTCTGCACGTCACCGGTATTTTGCAGCTGAGCGGCCAGCTCGATCACAGCTTCGCGATGGTGCCGCTGGAGGATGCGCGCCAGTATCTGGATATGATCGACAGCGTGACGGGCATTGCCATTAAAGTTAACGACGTTTTCAACGCCAATACACTCGTGCGTGACGCTGGCAGCGTGACCAATAACTATGTCTACATCAAAAGCTGGATCGGCACTTACGGGTATATGTACCGTGATATCCAGATGATCCGCGCGATTATGTATCTGGCGATGGTGCTGGTGATTGGCGTGGCGTGCTTTAATATCGTCTCTACGCTGGTCATGGCCGTTAAGGACAAGAGCGGCGACATTGCCGTGCTGCGTACCTTAGGGGCGAAAGACGGTCTTATTCGCGCCATCTTCGTCTGGTACGGTTTGCTGGCGGGGCTGTTTGGTAGCCTCTGCGGCGTGGTCATCGGCGTGGTGGTGTCTCTTCAGCTGACGCCGATTATCAACGGGATTGAGGCGCTTATCGGCCATCAATTCCTGTCAGGCGATATCTATTTTATTGACTTCCTGCCGTCTGAACTGCACTGGCTGGACGTTATTTATGTGCTGGTTACAGCACTTTTACTGAGTCTGCTGGCAAGCTGGTATCCGGCGCGTCGCGCTAGCCGAATTGATCCGGCGAGGGTATTAAGTGGCCAGTAATTTCGTCATGGTTTAGCGGTCTTTTGGCCGGTGAATCAAACAGAGGAATGCATCATGTATTACGGATTTGATATTGGCGGCACCAAGATTGCGCTCGGCGTGTTCGATAAAGACCTTAAGCTACAATGGGAAACCCGCGTCCCCACGCCGCGCGAAAGCTACGATGAATTTTTAACCGCCATTGCCGCGCTGGTGGCGCAAGCGGATGAACGCTTTGGCATCAAAGGCAGCGTTGGCATTGGTATACCGGGTATGCCCGAAACCGACGACGGCACGCTGTATGCCGCCAACGTTCCTGCTGCCAGCGGCAAACCGCTGCGTGCCGATCTTTCTGCTCTCCTTGAGCGCGACGTGCGCTTAGACAACGATGCCAACTGTTTTGCTCTCTCAGAGGCCTGGGACGACGAGTTTCGTCGCTATCCGTTGGTGATGGGGCTGATCCTCGGAACGGGCGTCGGTGGCGGGATTGTCATTAACGGTAAGCCCATTACCGGGCGCAGCTACATTACCGGAGAATTTGGTCATATCCGTCTGCCAGTGGATGCGCTGGACGTCGTTGGTCGTGATTTCCCGCTTACCCGCTGCGGCTGTGGTCAGCACGGCTGCATTGAGAGTTACCTTTCAGGGCGCGGGTTTGCATGGCTTTATGAACACTTCTATCATCAGAAACTTGAGGCCCCTCAAATCATTACGCTGTGGGAGCAGGGAGACGCGCAGGCGCGTGAGCACGTTGAGCGCTATCTTGATTTGCTGGCGGTGTGTCTGGGGAATATCCTGACCATCGTCGACCCGGATCTGCTGGTGATCGGGGGAGGGCTGTCAAATTTCACTGCGATTACGGAACAGCTGTCCGGGCGTTTGCCCCGACATTTATTGCCGGTCGCCCGCGTGCCGCGCATTGAGCGTGCGCGACACGGGGACGCAGGAGGCATGCGCGGAGCCGCATTCCTTCATCTCACCGATTAGTTTACGAGGTTACTATGCTGTCGCGTCGCCAGGGTCGACTCAGCCGTTTTCGCAAAAATAAACGCCGCTTACGTGAACGCCTGCGTCAGCGGATCTTTTTCAGAGACAGGATGATGCCAGAAGCGATGGATAAACCCAGAGTGGTGGTGTTGACCGGGGCGGGGATCTCCGCCGAATCCGGTATTCAGACCTTCCGCGCGGCGGACGGGCTGTGGGAAGAACACCGAGTAGAAGATGTGGCGACGCCGGAAGGTTTCGCCCGCGATCCGGCGCTGGTTCAGGCGTTTTACAACGCCCGTCGTCGCCAGCTTCAGCAGCCGGAGATTGCGCCAAACGCGGCGCACCTGGCGCTGGCAAAGCTGGAGGAGGCGCTGGGGGATCGTTTTCTGCTGGTGACGCAAAACATCGACAATCTTCACGAAAGAGCCGGAAACCACAACATCATTCACATGCACGGCGAACTGCTCAAGGTGCGGTGCGCATGGAGTGGGCAGGTGCTGGAGTGGAAAGAGGACGTGCTGGACGAAGACCGCTGCCACTGCTGTCAGTTCCCTTCGCGTCTGCGTCCCCATGTGGTCTGGTTTGGCGAAATGCCGCTGGGAATGGATGAGATCTACAGCGCCCTGGCCATGGCGGACGTCTTTATCGCCATTGGTACCTCAGGGCATGTCTATCCGGCGGCGGGGTTTGTTCACGAAGCGCGACTGCAAGGTGCCCATACGGTGGAGCTTAATCTGGAGCCAAGCCAGGTCGGGAGTGAGTTTGAAGAGAAGCATTACGGTCTGGCCAGCGAGGTGGTGCCAGCCTTTGTGGATAAACTCCTGAAGGGGCTGTAAGGGTAACGGGCGACCTTGCGTCGCCCGTTGTGCATTAACGGCCTGCTTTTAGCTTCTGATAATACTCTTCATACAGGCGGCTCGCGTCACCGACGTCGTTCTGCCATTCCCCTTTGCTGATGGTTTCAGCGTCCGGATAAAGCGATTTATCATTCGCCACTTCAGGACTTAACAGCTTCCGCGCGGCCAGGTTTGGTGTCGGGTAACCAATAGTTTCCGCCACCTGTTTTGCCACATCCGGGCGCAGCAGGAAGTTAATCAGCTTCAGGGCGCCATCGACGTTTTTCGCATTAGCCGGGATCGCGAGGCTGTCCATCCAGAAGATGCCGCCCTCTTTCGGCCAGACCACCTCCAGTGGCGTACCGGCCTGACGCGCCACAAACGCAGAGCCGTTCCAGACCATCCCCAGATTCACTTCACCTTCCATATACGGATTAGCCGGGTTATCCGAGTTGAACGCTGCCACGTTTGGCATCAGCTTTTTCAGTTCGTTATACGCCGATTCGATCTCTTTCGGATCGGTGGTGTTGCCGGAGTAGCCGAGTTTACGCAGCGCAATCTGGAACACTTCGCGCGCATCATCGGTTAACAGCAGGCTGCTTTTGTATTCCGGCTTCCAAAGATCAGCCCAGGATGAAACCGTTTTTGGATCAACGGCATCGCTGTTGACGCCAATTGCCGTCGCGCCCCAGATGTACGGAATGGAATAATCGTTGTTCGGGTCGAACGGCTTGTTTAGCATCTCAGGATCGAGGTTTGAAAAATTGGTTAGCTTCGTTTTATCGATCTTTTGGATCATGCCTTCTTTGCGCATCTTGTCGACGAAATAGGTCGACGGCACCACCAGGTCATACGCGCCATCTTTATAGGTTTTGAGCTTGGCGTACATGGTTTCATTCGACTCGTAGGTCGAATAGATCACCTTGATGCCCGTCTCTTTGGTGAACTGCTCCAGCAGGCCCGGCGGCACATACTCGGTCCAGTTGTAGAAATAGAGCGTTTTGCTGTCATCAGCATGCGCGGCACCCATTCCGAGCACCAGTGCCGCAGCGGCAAGCATTTTTTTCATTTCTGTGTCCCCTGAGATTTTGTTTTATCACGAGCAATAACCTGGCTGGCAAACACCAGAACCAGCGATAACACCAACAGAATAGTCGCCAGCGCGTTCACTTCGGGTGAAACACCGACTTTCACCATTGAGTAGATCTTCAACGGCAGAATTTCGTAGCTCGGCCCGGTGACGAAGGAGGACACGACCACGTCGTCCATCGACAGGGTAAAGCTGAGCAGCCATCCGGCTGCCACGGCAGGCATCGCCAGCGGCAGGATGATTTTGCGCAGAATGGTCATCTCGCTGGCTCCCAGATCCTTCGCCGCTTCCAGCATGCGTACGTCGAACCCTTTCAGTCGCGCGTAGACGGTTACCACCACAAACGGCAGGCAGAAGGTGATATGCGAAAACAGCAGCGACCAGAAACCGAGCTGGACGCCCAGCAGCATAAACAGCACCAGCAGTGAAATGGCCATCACGATGTCCGGGGACATCATCACCACAAACAGCATACCGCTGACGAACGGCTTACCGCGAAAACGGTAGCGGTACAGCGCCACGGCGGTCAGCGAGCCAATCAGCGTCGCGAAGGTGGCAGAGAATACCGCCATCGTCAGCGAGTGCTGAGCGGCCTGTAGCAGGCTGTCATTGTTCATCAGCAGGCCATACCATTTGGTGGTAAACCCTTGCCAGTTGATCCCGAAGCGTGAACTGTTAAAGGAGTTCACGATCAAAATGATTATCGGAATATAAAGATACGCATAAATGGCGGTCATAAAACCGCCGCGAAGCAGTCGACCGATCATTCCAGCTCCACCTTCTTATTCAGCAGGCGTGAGGCACGCCAGTAAACCAGCAGCATCAGCCCCATTACCACCGTCAGCGTAATGCTGGTGGCCGAGCCGAACGGCCAGTCGCGGATGTTCAGGAACTGGCTCTTGATCACGTTGCCGATCAGCAGGTTTTTCGCCCCGCCCATCAGGTCCGACACGTAGAACAGGCCCATCGCAGGCAACATGACCAGCAGACATCCGGCAATAATGCCCGGCATGGTCAGCGGGATAATGATGCGGATAAAGGTTTGCAGCTTGCTGGCCCCCAGGTCTCTCGCGGCTTCCAGAAGTGGTTTATCAAGCTTTTCAATACTTGAGTAAAGCGGCATCACCATAAACGGCAGCAGGATATAGACCAGGCCGACGATCACCGCGCTCGGAGTGAACATAATGCGGATCGGCGTATCAATAACCCCAAGCCACAGCAGAAACTCGTTCAGATAACCTTTGGTGCTGAGAAAGATTTTCAGCCCGTAGATGCGGATTAACGAGTTGGTCCAGAATGGCACAATCAGTAAAAACAGCAGCAGCGGACGCACTTTTTGCGGCAGGCGAGCCAGGAACCACGCGAACGGATACCCCAGCACCAGACAGGCAACGGTGGCAATCAGCGCCATATTGAGCGAGTGCAGCAGCACGTCAAAGTAGAGCGGATCGAGCAGGCGTGCGTAGTTGTCCAGCGTAAAGACCATCGCGACGAAGTTCGCGTCGTCGCGGGTCAGGAAGCTGGTTACGATGATCATCAGGTTGGGAAGAAAGACAAACAACACAAGCCAACCGACGATCGTGGCAATCACCACATTCTGGAACTTACTTGTGTTCTTCATCAGCCAGTACAACCTCCCAGCTTTCTACCCAGTTGATGACCATCTTCTGATCCAGCGAGTGGTCGAAGTCCGGATCGTCCTCGTTGAAGAACTCACTAACCATCACCACTTTGCCGTTTTCCAGTTCCACAACGGATTCGAGGGTCATCCCTTTGTAGTTGCGTTCGCGAACGTAACCGATCAGACCTTCGGCGTCAGCCGTGTCGTGGATCTCATCGACGCGAAGATCTTCCGGGCGCAGCAGAACGTTGAGCCTTTGTCCCTTTTCCACGGCAAAGTTCACCGTGATGTTGCATTCGCGGCCTTCCACGTGGGCGAGCACGCGCTGCTCGTCCAGACGCTCAATCACCGTGGCGTTGAAAATATTGATTTCGCCAATGAAGCTGGCGACGAACAGGTTTTTCGGCTCCTCGTAAATTTCACGCGGCGTGCCGTCCTGCTCAATCTTGCCCTCACGCATCACCACGATACGGTCTGACATAGTCAGGGCTTCTTCCTGATCGTGAGTGACAAACACGAACGTGATGCCGAGCTTACGCTGAAGCGCTTTCAGCTCGTTCTGCATCTGCTTGCGCAGCTTGTAGTCCAGCGCGGAGAGGGATTCATCCAGCAGGAGCAGGCGTGGTTTGTTGACCACGGCGCGGGCAATAGCCACACGCTGCTGCTGACCACCAGAAAGTTGATGCGGCTTGCGCTGGGCGAATGCCTCCAGCTGCACCATGCGCAGGGCTTCGGTAACGCGCGGCGGGATCTCGCTGGCGGGTGTTTTTTGCATCCGCAGGCCAAACGCCACGTTCTCAAACACGGTCATGTGCGGGAACAGGGCATAGCTCTGAAAGACGGTATTGACGTGGCGATCTTCGGCAGGAAGCTGGGTAATGTCCTGGTTCTCAAGATGGATATGGCCGTTATCGACGCTTTCCAGCCCGGCAATAAGGCGCAGGACGGTGGTTTTGCCGCAGCCGGAGGGGCCAAGCAGCGTGAGAAACTCACCGTCATTGATGGTCAGATTAAGATCGGAAATGACATCTTTGCCATCGAAACTTTTACGAATTCGTTCCAGTTGCACCAGCGGTGAAAGGGAACGGGGTTGTGTATTCAATTTTCGCGCTGTCCCATATAGACGCCTCAGGCAGCAGACTGAAGCGGGGTTTGTGTGTAACCACCTTGGTGACTCGTAATGAGGGCGGACATTCTACGGCAAACCCATTGAATCGCCAATCCTTCTCACTTATTCATAAGCTACATTTATTAACGCAGAACGATATAAACGTAAAAAGTTCTCGTTTGCGGGATAAAAGTGACCTGACGCAATATTTGCGTTTTGCTGCTTAATGATAATGTTGTCACAAAAAGTGAGGGTGACTGCATGGATAAACTACTTGAGCGTTTCTTACATTACGTTTCGCTGGATACCCAATCTAAGCCGGGGGTCCGACAGGTGCCAAGTACCGAAGGCCAGTGGAAGCTGCTAAATCTGCTGAAAGAGCAGCTGGATGCCATGGGGCTGGTTGATGTCACGCTCAGTGAAAAAGGGACCGTGATGGGAACGCTGCCGGCCAACGTTGAGGGAGATATCCCGGCGATTGGCTTTATTTCTCATGTTGATACCTCACCTGATTTTAGCGGTAAACACGTTAATCCGCAGATTGTTGAAAACTACCGCGGCGGAGATATTGCGCTGGGCATTGGCGACGAAGTGCTGTCGCCGGTGATGTTCCCTGTACTGCATCAGCTGCTGGGGCAGACGTTAATCACCACCGACGGCAAAACCTTGCTGGGGGCCGATGACAAAGCGGGTATCGCCGAGATCATGACGGCGCTGGCGGTGCTGAAGGGCAAAAATATCCCACATGGCGATATCCGCGTGGCCTTCACGCCGGATGAAGAGGTAGGAAAAGGCGCGAAACATTTTGACGTTGAGGCGTTTAACGCTCAGTGGGCCTACACCGTCGACGGTGGCGGCGTGGGTGAACTTGAGTATGAAAACTTTAACGCGGCATCGGTGACGATCAAAATCGTCGGGAATAACGTGCACCCGGGCTCTGCGAAAGGGGTGATGGTGAATGCGCTGTCGCTGGCTGCGCGTATTCATGCGGAAGTTCCTGCCGAAGAGAGCCCGGAGATGACGGAAGGGTATGAGGGTTTTTATCATCTGACCAGCATCAAGGGGAACGTGGACAGCGCGCAGATGCACTATATCGTCCGCGATTTTGACCGCAAAGCCTTTGAAGCGCGCAAGCGTAAGATGATGGAGATCGCGAAAAAGGTCGGCAAGGGGCTGCACCCGGATTGCTATATTGAGCTCATCATCGAAGACAGCTATTACAATATGCGCGAGAAGGTGATGGAGCATCCGCACATTCTTGATATCGCCCAACAGGCGATGCGCGATTGTGATATCGAGCCGGTGATGAAACCGATCCGTGGTGGAACCGATGGTTCGCAGCTGTCATTTATGGGCCTGCCGTGCCCGAACCTGTTTACCGGTGGATATAACTACCACGGCAAGCATGAGTTCGTGACGCTGGAAGGGATGGAAAAAGCGGTGCAGGTGATTGTGCGGATAGCAGAGTTAACCGCGAAGCGGTAATGTTTCATGCCGGGTGGCGGCTACGCCTTACCCGGCCTACATTTCGATCGTAGGCCCGGTAAGCGAAGCGCCACCGGGCAATGGGCAAGGAGTGCCAATGTCAAACTACCGCCGCCACTACATCCCCGGTGGGACCTGGTTTTTCACCGTCAATCTGCAAAACCGCCAGAGCGATTTACTTACCCGCTACATCGACAGCCTGCGTTCCGCTACCGCCACGGTTAAGCATGCGAAGCCCTTCACCATTAACGCCTGGGTTATCCTGCCTGAACATATGCACTGTATCTGGACCTTACCGGAAGGGGACAGTGACTTTTCAGCGCGCTGGCGCGACATCAAAAAAATGTTTAGCCGCAACATTGAGATGCGCCACGTCTGGCAACCGCGTTTCTGGGAACACACCATTCGCAATGAACAGGATTATCGGCGGCATATGGATTACGTCTACATCAATCCGCTGAAGCATGGCTATGTCGGGAAAGTCGTCGACTGGCCCTATTCAACGTTTCATCGGGACGTGCGGGAGGGGTTATATCCGGCAGACTGGGCGGGTGAGATTGAGGATTTTGCGGCGGGGGAGCGGAAGTAAAAAAAGCCCGGTGGCGCATCGCTTACCGGGCCTACGGGAACGGCTTTTGTAGGCCGGGTAAGGCGTAGCCGCCACCCGGCAAACATCATGACTCAGTCCTCAAAAAACCAGTACCCGCTGTTAACCAGCGCGGCCAGCATGGCGAGGAAGGAGGGATCGTCCAGCGCGTCGCCAAAGGTATCCGCAGACAGCACCATATGGCTGGCAATCGCTTCCAGTGCCGGACGGTGTGGAGAGTCCAGGCGCTCGCCGTTGACGAATACCTCTTCGCCAATGCGCAATACACGTAATCCGCCCAGACGAACCAGCTTATCGCCCTGCTGGAGGGCATCATAAATTTCATCTGCCTGATACGGCGGCTCTGGCGGTGCGACGTCCAGTTCGTGACGCGACTGGCTGATAAACTCGCCAAACCACTGTCTGAAGTGCTCCGGTTCGTTGATCAGATCCAGCATCATACCGCGCAGCTTATCCAGCTCCTCTGGCAGAATATCGGCCGGGTGCTCACGCGCCGGAACATCCGGATCGCTGTAACGATGGCTGCCCAGCTCGCGCTGTAAAACATAGTCAGCGAATCCGCTGATCATCTCGCGGCCGCTTGGCGCGCGGAAACCAACCGAATAGTTTAGCGAGTTTTCAAGGGAATAACCTTCATGCGGGAAGCCTGGCGGGATATACAGAATGTCGCCTGGCTCCAGCTCTTCATCAATGATCCCTTCAAACGGATCAACCTGAAGCAGATCCGGGTGCGGACAGTGCTGCTTCATTGGCACTTTTTCGCCCACTCGCCAGCGACGGCGACCTGTACCCTGAATGATAAACACGTCGTACTGATCAAGATGCGGACCCACGCCGCCACCGGGAACAGAGAAGGAGATCATCAGATCGTCCATTCGCCAGTCTGGGAGGGCGCGGAAGGGACGCATCAAGGCTGCGGTGGGTTCGTGCCAGTTGTTGACCGCCTGCACCAGTAAAGACCAGTTGCTTTCGGCCAGGTGATCGTAGCTTTCAAAGGGACCGTGGCTGACCTGCCATTTCCCGTCCTGATGGCTCACCAGACGGCTGTCTACCTCGTTTTCCATCGCCAGACCAGCGAGTTCGTCAGGAGAAATAGGGTCGATAAAATTGCTGATCCCGCGTTTAAGAACGACCGGGCGTTTTTGCCAGTAACGTTCAATAAATTCGGGCCAGTTAAGCGTTAATTGATAATCCATATTTTTGTATTCCGCAGGCTCTTACTGAGACGGATTATAACGGAAGCACCGACCCCTGGCTGCGAGATCCGCGTATTTTTCACATTTCGGGTTAACTATCGTTCAATACGGGCTGTTGGCGGCCAAAAATGACTTCCATACGGGCACCGCCCAGCAGACTTTCGCCGGTTTCAATCTTGCCCTCGTACTGATCGACAATTTCCCGGGCGACGGATAATCCGACACCCTGGCCCGGGCGCAGCGTATCGGCGCGCTGACCGCGATCGAATACCACTTCGCGTTTATTATGGGGAATGCCAGGACCATCATCCTCAACGATAATATGCAGTTCGTTATCCGTTACGCGCGCGGACGCCTCGACAAACTCCAGACAATATTTGCAGGCGTTATCGAGCAGATTACCCATCACTTCCATAAAGTCATTCTTCTCGCCAACAAAGCTTATTTCCGGTGAGATATCCAGACTGATGTTTACCCCTTTACGCTGGTAAACCTTGTTCAGCGCAGAGGTGAGGTTATCCAGCAGCGGGGCTACCGGGTGCAGTTCACGGCTCAATAAGGCGCTTCCGGAACGCATGCTCGCGCGGTGCAGGTAATAACCAATCTGCTGTGAAATACGGCTGATTTGCTCCAGCATTACCGGCTCGGCGTCATCCACGCTCATTTTCGAACTGCGCATTGAACGCAGTGTACTTTGCATCACTGCCAGCGGGGTTTTCAGGCTGTGCGTAAGATCGGTGAGCGTCGTGCGATACTTGTCGTAACGTTCACGTTCGCTTTTCAGCAGGCGGTTGAGGTTGCGCACCAGGCTGGTCAGTTCGCGCGTAGTTTCCGGGTTAAGCTTCTCGCGGTGATGTTCCTCCAGCTCGCGCACCTCTTTGGCAAGGGATTCAATCGGGCGGAGGCTCCACCACGCAGCAACCCACAGGAGAGGGATCACCAGCAGCAGGTTGGCAGCCAGAACGTACACGAACCAGTTCCAGACCATATACGAACGTTTTAGCTCAACCGGTATGGTATCGATCACCACAATGGTCAGCTGCGGCATGTTCAGAGTGGCGGGATACAGGTTGATGGCCACCGAGTGGGTCATCTCCGTGTCGTCATCTTCAGCGCGGATCTCATTGAGCTTGTTCTGTAACGCCCGATCGTCACGCAGCAGGATGCTGGTAGAGTTGAGGTCGGCTTCTATTTCGTGAAAACCATTGGTTTTAAGCCATTCCGGACGGATGCGCTTTTTCAGCCAGGGGACGTCGCGCTGCGCCCACAGCAATTTTCCTTTTTCATCGTAAATGAGTGCCAGCGTTGGGCTCTGCTGGTTCAGGTTTTCCGGCATCTCGACGGTGATTTGGTTGTTCTCCCATTTCGCCAGGGTATAGAACAGATTACTTTCGCCGCGAAGCAGGCGGAAGGTGGTTTTATCGAAGCTTACGCTGTACCCGACCAACGCCACCATTCCGTAAGAGAGGGACAGCACGAGCACGACGGCGGCGGTTGCCAGCAGAAAGCGAACCCGCAGTGAAAGGGGTAAAATATGGCGCAAAATCCCTTTCATTTAGCGTAATTCGAACAGGTAGCCCTGACCACGCACGGTGGTAATCACGTCGTGCGGGTACTGTGCCTGAATTTTTTTGCGCAGGCGGCCCATCAGCACGTCAATGGTGTGGCTTTCGCGCAGTTCGGCATCCGGATAAAGCTGAAGCATCAGGGAATCTTTGCTCACCACTTTACCGTTGTTACGGATCAGCGTTTCCATGATGGTGTATTCGAATGCGGTCAGCTTGATTACTTCATCATTTATTGAAAATTCGCGGCGGGAGAGATCCACCTGGAACGGCGGCAGAGAGATCACCTGTGACGCCAGCCCGCTGTTGCGGCGCAGCAGCGCCTGCATACGCGCGGCGACTTCTTCAATATGGAAGGGTTTGGTCACGTAGTCATCTGCGCCTGCGCTCAACACTTCAACCTTGTCCTGCCAGCCTTCGCGAGCAGTCAGCACCAGTACCGGCAGGGAAACGTCATGGCTACGCCAGCGGCGGATAAGAGATAATCCGTCTTCATCCGGCAGCCCTAAATCGACAATGGCGATGTCCGGCAGGTGTTCATTGAGATAATAATCGGCCTCTTTTGCGTCTTCAGCATCGTCCACCTGATGACCCATCTCCTGAAGTTGAACTTTCAGGTGATGACGTAGCAATGCGTTATCCTCAACAACCAGTACGCGCATCATCATTTCTCCCTTTATAAATGGTATGAATAGTTTAACGCTGATTATCCAGGTTGACACCAGCGTTATGAAATTAAATGATTTTTTTCATGCTTCCGAAGACAGGTGGTAATACCCCAGGCATCTGATTATTAAGTATGTTGACCTGATCCTGTTTCATATCGCCCACCCACCTCACATAAGCCTCATACGCCCCCAGAAGGCGCGGGTAATATAAACTGACTTGTTTTCGCACGCTTCCGCAATCCGGATAAAACATCCATCCGTTTATGAACGGTTGAAGGCGAGTCGCTTTTTTGACAGAACGGGCACGCCAGTTTTGTAAAGATTGACCTTTTTTTTGTAAGGATGTTCTCACTATGCCTGTCTTTGTCTACGCTTATTTTATGGTGCGAAATTAGATTTGCATAAGATGTGCCAGAAAATCAGCATTTTTACACAACAAAACAGCAATATAGCGAGTAAAGAGGATTCTATGGAATGGAAGGTTGTTGAGACTATTGCGAGCCCGGAAAGTGGAACCATCTTTTGCAAAGTTGAAACACAATATGGCCTGAATTATATCCTTTGGCTAAAAGGGGATTATTACGTTCGTGCCGGTGAAATCATCACCACCTCAAACCAGGGTATCCTGATTAACGATCGGCGGCGTAGGGTATGGATAGCGCAGGCAATGCCCTATACATCAATAGGCTGGATGGGGTTCAAACAGAAAAACGCGTGTCCAGGTAACCGGCAGGAGATGGATCGGCCATGCACGGTTGAGACCCCGTGCCAGTTCAGGCTGTGCCCGTTCGGCTTAAAACGATATATTCCGGAAAGTTATTCCACGGCGAAAAATAACAACCAGCCTGACAACAGGTTGTAATCCCGGCAGAGCCTGTAACGGGGTGTGAACGTCGACACGATGATGAAAAGCAGCCCCCTTTCCGGGTGGAAAGGGGGAGGGTGATTACTTCAGCTCGTCAACCATAGTAATGGCGCGGCCAATATAGTTTGCCGGGGTCATCTCTTTCAGGCGCGCTTTTTCTTCTTCGGGCAGCGCCAGACCATCGATAAACTGTTTCATACCCTCAGCATCAACGCGTTTACCGCGGGTCAGTTCTTTGAGTTTCTCGTACGGTTTTTCGATGCCATAACGACGCATCACGGTCTGAATCGGCTCCGCCAGCACTTCCCAGTTGTGATCCAGCTCGTCCAGCAGACGGTCGCGGTTCACCTCCAGCTTGCTCACACCCTTCAGGGTGGACTGGTAGGCGATCAGCGCGTAGCCAATACCCACGCCCAGGTTACGCAGCACCGTGGAGTCAGTCAGGTCGCGCTGCCAGCGGGAGACCGGCAGCTTACTCGCCATATGCTGCAACACGGCATTCGCCAGGCCCAGGTTACCTTCGGAGTTTTCGAAGTCGATTGGGTTCACTTTGTGCGGCATGGTGGACGAACCGATTTCCCCGGCGATAGTCTTCTGCTTGAAGTGGTTCAGGGCGATGTAGCCCCAGACGTCACGATCGAAGTCGATCAGGATGGTGTTGAAGCGCGCAATGCAGTCAAACAGCTCAGCGATGTAGTCGTGCGGCTCAATCTGGGTGGTGTACGGGTTCCACTGGATCCCCAGAGACGTCACGAACTCTTCACTGAACTGGTGCCAGTCCACTTCCGGGTACGCCGCAATGTGGGCGTTGTAGTTACCCACCGCGCCGTTGATTTTGCCGAGGATCTCAACCTGCTCCAGCTGACGATACTGGCGTTCCATGCGGTACGCCACGTTCGCCATCTCTTTACCCATGGTGGATGGGGTTGCTGGCTGGCCGTGAGTACGGGACAACAGCGGAATATCGCGGTACTCCACGGACAGCGCTTTCACCGCATCGATGATTTTACGCCAGTAAGGGAGTACCACCTCTTTGCGTGCGGTAGAGAGCATCAGCGCGTGAGACAGGTTGTTAATATCTTCAGAGGTACAGGCGAAGTGAATAAATTCAGATACCGCGTGCAGGGCAGGGACGCTTGCCACTTTCTCTTTCAGGAAGTATTCAACCGCTTTCACGTCGTGGTTGGTGGTGCGTTCGATGGTTTTAATACGCGCGGCATCTTCTTCGCTGAACTCAGCAACGATTTTATCAAGGTAATCGTTTGCCTTTGCGTCAAAAGCAGGAACTTCCTTGATTGCTGTCTGGGCGGCCAGCTTTTGCAGCCAGCGCACTTCAACCTGAACACGGAACTTCAGCAGGCCATATTCGCTGAAGATCCCGCGCAGCGCGCTGACTTTATCGCCGTAGCGTCCATCGACAGGGGATACGGCGGTCAGTGAGGATAATTCCATAATTCGCAACTCCGGGAGGTTAACAATGAGCAAGAATTTGTTTTGCCTGAGTCGTCAGGCGATGACGAGAAAACATGAGCTGTAGGCGGCCACCGCCGACCTGTTGCCACAGCACGGCGGCACGGATGCCTGCCAGCAGCGAAGCGCGTACCTTCGCCTGTACCTGTGGGCTTTGCAATACGGCAGGCGAACCGGTGACCTGAATACGCGGGCCGAGCGGGCTAATTACGTCGACGTAGATACCGGCCATCGCGCTCAGCAGGGTCTCAGACTGGAGGTCAAAGTGGTCGAGCTGGCGCTGTAGCCCGGCGATGCGATCGCCCAGGGTATTCATTGCGCCTTTCGCCGCGTTCAGCTTACGTTCCAGCACCATCAGGCTTAAGGTGTAGCGGGTCAGTTCCGCGTTCAACCCCTGACGGTTGCTGGCGTTGAGCACGCCGAGCAGGGTTTCAAGACCGAGACGAAGATTGGTTTCACTGCCGCCAAAGACGCCCAGCGTGGAGCCTGGGTTAAGATCGATAACGCTGTTGAGTGAAACGTGCAGGGCATCAGCGTCGCAATGACCCTGATGCGCCAGCTGTTGCACCAGACGGGCTGACTGGCAAATTCCCGCCAGCGCCAGGGTGATGTCGTAATAGTTCTTCGCCACACGGTCTCCTTTATGTGTGCAAACGGTTTAAACAGCAGGCAGCGGCAGGCGCTGTTCAATGATCCCACCGCCGAGGCAAATTTCGCCGCTGTAGAAAACAGCAGATTGGCCAGGGGTAACGGCGGAAACCGGCTCGTCGAAACGCACGTCAATGCGATCGTCATCCAGTGCGGTGACGGTGCAAGGGATGTCCGTCTGGCGGTAGCGCGTTTTCACAGTGCAGCGCAGCGTGCCTTTCAGCGGCTCGCGATCGACCCAGTGCAGCTGTTGCGCGATAAGTCCAACGGACATCAGGCGCGGATGGTCGTGACCCTGAGCCACCACCAGAATATTGTTTTCGACATCTTTGTCGACCACGTACCACGGATCTTCGCTGCCCTCTTTGGTGCCGCCGATACCCAGACCTTTACGCTGGCCGAGAGTGTGGTACATCAGCCCCTGGTGCTGACCAATCTCATCACCGTCAACGGTGACGATTTTGCCCGGCTGTGCAGGCAGGTAGCGCCCCAGGAACTCGCGGAATTTACGCTCGCCGATAAAACAGATACCGGTGGAGTCTTTTTTCTTCGCGGTGATCAGATCCAGATCTTCAGCAATCTTGCGTACTTCCGGCTTTTCCAGCTCGCCGACCGGGAACAGACTTTGGGCAATCTGTTCATGGCTCAGCGTGTAGAGGAAGTAGCTCTGATCTTTATTGCCATCCAGACCGCGCAGCAGCTGGCTTTTACCATTCACATCCGCGCGACGCACGTAGTGGCCGGTCGCAATGTAGTCTGCGCCCAGGTCTTCCGCGGCGAATTCCAGGAAGGCTTTGAATTTGATCTCTTTGTTACACAGGATATCCGGGTTTGGCGTACGGCCCGCTTTGTACTCTTCAAGGAAGAGTTCAAAAACGTTGTCCCAGTATTCTGCGGCAAAGTTAACAGTGTGCAGTTCGATGCCGAGCTTATCGCACACGGCCTGCGCATCGGCGAGATCCGCAGCGGCAGTGCAGTATTCCTCGCCATCGTCTTCCTCCCAGTTCTTCATGAACAGGCCCTCCACCTTATAGCCCTGTTGCTGCAACAGGTAGGCGGAAACGGAGGAATCGACACCGCCGGACATGCCGACGATCACTTTTTTCTGGCTGTTATCTGACATGGAATACTCACGACATTGAACTTCAAGGCGGCATATTCTATCACGCCCCCCCACCATTGACACCCTCTGTAAACGGCCAGTTAAATTCTGCAATGACATCCAGCGGCAGGCGAGCCGCAGACTGCCAGCAGCGGATGCTTTCCGCAACCAGCGGCGAGCGCAGGTTTGGCGCGCTCATGATCTCGTCTGCGGTCACCCACAGGCAGCGATCGATATCGTCGTCGTGCGGTTCAGTGGCGCACGTTTCGTTAAGCTCAACGGCGAATAAGAAGCGCAGGAAAGGTGTCTGGTCAGGCGCTATCCACTGATGCATACGGATAAAGTGCTGCGGTTCGGCGCGGATACCCGTCTCTTCCCAGAGCTCGCGTTTCGCTGCCTGCAATAAGGTTTCGTTGGCTTCAAGATGCCCGGCTGGCTGATTCCAAAGCGCTTTGCCGTTGATGGTCTCTTCCACCACCAGGAATTTCCCCTGCGCGTGGACCACGCAGGCGACCGTAACATGGGGTTTAAACATCAGTTCTCCTTAGGGGTAACATCCCGCCATTCCCCGTTAGCCAGCGAGTCCAGCGTGTAGCTGCCCATGGCGTAGCGAATGAGTCGCAGGGTAGGGAAGCCCACATGCGCAGTCATGCGCCTGACCTGTCGGTTGCGGCCTTCATAAAGGGTGATTTTAAGCCAGCTGGTGGGAATCGATTTGCGCTCACGAATCGGCGGGTTGCGCGGCCACAGCCACTCGGGTTCATTCACGCGCTCAATACCAGCTGGCAGGGTAGGACCATCGTTCAGCGTTACGCCGTTGCGCAGCTTTGCCAGCGACGCGTCGTCCGGCTCGCCTTCAACCTGCACATAGTAAATTTTTCCGGTACGTTTGCCCGGCTGAGTAAGCCTGGCCTGGAGCACGCCGTCATTGGTAAGCACCAGCAGCCCCTCGCTGTCGCGATCCAGACGCCCGGCCGCGTAGACCCCCTGAACGGGGATAAAATCCTTCAGCGTGCTGCGCCCGGCCTCGTCGGTAAACTGCGGCAATACATCGTAGGGTTTATTGAACAGTATGACCCGCGTTGGCTGGGGTTCTGGCGTTCTTCTGGTGGCTTGTCGTGAGCTGAATCGCTCAACCCGGTGTTTTCTAAAAGAAGTTTTCGTCATGGTATTTTCAGGCGTTATCAATTGCCGCATTATAGCCTAATAACGAAGACCTTTCATGGCGTCGGACAATCAGGTACTATCGGAAGGCTCATTACAATTTATTAACATAAGATCAGTAACAACCAGAAGCGCTCGAAGGAGAGGTTAATGGAAAGCAAAGTAGTTGTTCCGGCGGAAGGTAAAAAGATCACCCTGCAAAACGGCAAGATTAACGTTCCTCACAACCCGATTATCCCGTTCATCGAAGGTGACGGTATCGGTGTAGACGTTACCCCGGCAATGCTGAAAGTGGTTGATGCCGCTGTTGAGAAAGCCTACAAAGGCGAGCGTAAAATTTCCTGGATGGAAATTTACACCGGTGAAAAATCGACTCAAGTTTATGGCCAGGACGTCTGGCTGCCAGCCGAAACGCTGGACCTGATCCGCGACTATCGCGTTGCTATCAAAGGCCCTCTGACCACGCCAGTTGGCGGCGGCATTCGCTCCCTGAACGTGGCGCTGCGTCAGGAACTGGATCTGTATGTGTGTCTGCGTCCGGTGCGTTACTACCAGGGCACTCCAAGCCCGGTTAAGCACCCGGAACTGACCGACATGGTCATCTTCCGTGAAAACTCTGAAGACATCTACGCCGGTATCGAATGGAAAGCGGATTCTGCTGATGCAGAAAAAGTGATTAAATTCCTGCGCGAAGAGATGGGCGTGAAGAAAATTCGCTTCCCTGAGCATTGCGGCATCGGCATCAAGCCGTGCTCCGAAGAAGGGACCAAGCGTCTGGTGCGTGCCGCCATCGAATACGCTATCACCAACGATCGTGACTCTGTGACCCTGGTTCACAAAGGCAATATCATGAAGTTCACCGAAGGCGCGTTCAAAGACTGGGGCTACCAGCTGGCGACCGAAGAGTTCGGCGGTGAACTGATCGACGGCGGCCCATGGCAGAAAATTAAAAACCCGAACACCGGTAAAGAGATCATCATTAAAGATGTGATCGCCGATGCGTTCCTGCAACAGATCCTGCTGCGTCCTGCTGAGTATGATGTGATCGCCTGTATGAACCTGAACGGCGACTACATCTCCGATGCGCTGGCAGCGCAGGTCGGTGGTATCGGTATCGCCCCGGGCGCGAACATCGGTGACGAGTGCGCCCTGTTTGAAGCAACTCACGGTACTGCACCGAAATATGCAGGCCAGGACAAAGTCAACCCAGGCTCAATCATTCTGTCCGCAGAGATGATGCTGCGTCATATGGAATGGTTCGAAGCCGCAGACCTGATTGTTAAGGGTATGGAAGGCGCGATTAACGCGAAAACCGTCACCTATGACTTTGAACGTCTGATGGAAGGCGCTAAACTGCTGAAATGCTCAGAGTTTGGCGACGCGATTATCGCGAACATGTAATCCACTCGCTGGGTTAAATGACAACGGGAGCCTGAGGGTTCCCGTTTTTTATGCACACAAGACGGAAAACAACGCTATGACCCATGATATCCCGCTCAAGTATTATGACATCGTCGACGAGTATGCGACTGAAACGGCAAAACCGCCAGAAGAGGCGGAGCGTACGCCACTGGCACACTATTTTCAGCTGCTGCTCACTCGCTTATACAACAATGAGGAAATCAGTGAAGAGGCGCAGCGGGAGATGGCTGTCCAGGCGGAGATAGATGAAGCGCGCATTGACGATATTGCGAACTTCCTGAATCAATGGGGCAATGAATAACGCGTCATCGCGCTGAGTAAGCCAGCAGGCTGGCGAGGTCGTGCCGGGTTAGTGATTTTGAAAAGTACCAGCCTTGCACGAGGGCATCGGGGTATCTCTGCGCGATGAACTGATATTGCGTTTCGCTTTCGACTCCCTCAAACACCAGGGTTTTGTGCAGTTTAGCGAGCGCGTCGCTAAAGATCACCAGGATATCCTGTTTATAATGCTCGTTGATGCCATCCACTAACGACTTATCCACTTTGATTTCGTCATATTTGAGATTGGACAGCCTTGCCAGATTAGAGTTTTGCACGCCAAAATCGTCTATTGAAATTTTGACGCCTGCCGATTTAAGATCCTCACAAAACTCTTCAAGGATGGCCGAGGTGGAAACGCCATTCTCGGATAACTCAACTTTGATTAACGATAAGGGAATAGCGTTCTCTAAGCATGCATGACGTAATACCGCCAGAAATTTGCCGTCTTCAATTTCCGTCCGGCCAACGTTCAGTGAAATCATTAACTGATGTTCGGCCGCCAGCCCGGCAATTTCCGCCAGGGATTTCTTTATCATGTTCTGATAATAAACGTTATACAGACCAATTTTTTTTATTAACGGGATAAACAGCTCAGGAGAAACCTCTTTGTGATTGTTATCCTGCCATCTTGATAAGACTTCAACCCCGACGATTTTCTTATCAGCAACCCGAATTATGGGCTGAAAATGAACGCTGATAGTATTCGCTATCACCGCCTTGACCAGCGTTCGCTCAAGAGAAAGTCGATCTTCATAAAGTCGAAGAGAAAACAGCGTCAGGGATACCCAGATAAAGTATAAAAACAGGCACAGGAGCACCATCACTACGCGGGAGAGCGATGCCAGTCCGGCATTGTGGTGGGTGACGGTAACGCACAAATCCCAGCGCGTGCTGCACTGCGTCACGGTCTGCGTGAATAACAGTGACGACAAGCGGCTAAGGTTTTCTGTAGGTGAGGTAACGGTAAAAAAGGTTCGGTCGAAATCTTTCGTGGTAGAACGAAGTGAATAGTTGGCGGTGACCGGAGAGAATTTATCGTAGGCTGAACGTGATGTGAAGATAATAAGATGGTTATAAATTGTCGCATTGCCTACAAAAAAATCTTTCTGTGAAAATTGCGCCAGACTGAATCCGTTCAGGGTGTTGTGAAGCTCAGAGGGAAGGGCGATGGGATTTGCCAGCTTGCCCCAAAATGCGGTGCAGGTGATTTTCCCATTTTCAATAAACCCCACATCGGCGAAATAGAGACTCTGCATCTTTAAATTACGGTAGACGTTCAGGCTGGCGTTATCGCATCCCTTCGCGGAGGTATTTTTAAGCGTACTGGCGATATTTTGCGTCAAGTCTTCGGAATAGCGTAAGAGCGTGTGGGAGATCTCCCTCTGCCGGTCCTTTTGCTGCTCAACGATAATGGCGTTAACCGCATACAGCGACAGGACGACCATAAAGGTTGAGATGATAGCAACGGCAATGGCCTTGTTCATTTTCCTGCTGTCCCGCCACGTCCTGAGGTGCAGGGATCTTAACACAGGTCATTAAAGCTACAAGTATGCGCGTTGAGCCCGCACGTAATTGAAAGGAAAGCCACCATGCCGACTCATTACATCTCAGAACCACTCAAACCGTGTTGAGAGCAGTAACAGTAGCGTACTGGCAGAAACAAGATTAAGGCAGATGACGAACTTGCTCGATACGTTCATGTTATCAGATTCACTTTGCTGTTCAGTAGCCACAGAGAATAGCGGTTCACCTCATGGGAAAAAACGCCAGATTTTGGTGGGGTGAGGCAAAAAAAAGCCCACTAAAAAGTGGGCAAGAAATACTGGAAGCAATGTGAGCAATGTCGTACTGAATACCTGAGTGATTTGCTCAACTATTCAGTAATGAGAAAGATAATCTTTCTCAGTAAAAGATGCAACCCCACGATGAGTGTGGAACGGCAATTTTTATTGCTCAGATTTTACTCAAATGAACCGTGTGATTCTTATCACAAATTTCCTTTCTCAGATCCTGTGCTATCCTTTTCTGTGTCGTTGATTTAATGACAAAAACCATACAGAGAGGAAAGCTATGGGAATTTTATCCTGGATTATCTTTGGGCTGATTGCGGGGATCCTGGCGAAGTGGATTATGCCGGGCAAAGATGGCGGCGGTTTCATCGTCACGATCGTTCTGGGGATTGTGGGTGCAGTCGTCGGTGGCTGGATCAGTACCCTGTTCGGCTTTGGCAGAGTTGATGGCTTCAACTTCGGCAGCTTTGTCGTCGCGGTGATTGGCGCGCTGGTTGTTCTGTTTATCTACAGAAAAATCAAAAGCTAAATCTGACCTGTGTTAAAAAAGGCTGCCTGAGGGCGGCCTTTTTACTTTGGGCGTTACCACCAGCCTAACTGCGTACCGGCGACGGCCACGATGGCGACAATCAGCATGATGAGGGTCGTTTTTCTCATTTATGCCCCCGGCGCGGCGTAACCGCCAAGGAAAAACCAGCCTAAAAACACGACTGCCGTGATAAAAATAACCACCGGAAAGAGGATCCCTATTCTCATGCCATCACCTGTTTGAGTTTGTATAAGGCCGTAGAGTGTACGGTTTTAATCTAACGCGACAAAGCCTGTTTTGTTTTTTCCTTTTTTATCCTGATACATCGCGAGGTCTGCGGTGCGCAGGGCACTATCTTCATCTGTGCAGTGAGGATCAACAATAACGACGCCATAGCTTGCACCGGGATAGAGAATAGTGACATTACCTAACCCATATTCACCCGCGATACGGCCGTTGAGGCGGGTTTTGATAGCGTTGACCTCTGTGCTGGCGTCGCCATCATCGCTGTGACTCAGGCTGGCAACCAGAAATTCATCGCCGCCGAGCCGGCCGATAATTTCGTCCTGCGTTTGCTGGTGAGTCAGTCGATTGCCGACCTGAACGAGGAACCGATCGCCCGCTTCATGACCGTACTGATCATTGATTCGCTTGAAATCATCGAGGTCAATAAAGGCAATCATGACGTTGCGGTTAAGATGGCGCGCCAGTGAGAACAGGGTGGTAAGGTTTTCAAAAATGGCGCGACGATTCGGCAGGCCGGTAAGGGCGTCGGTGTAAGAGTGGGCAATGAGCGCCGCATTTGCTTCACGAAGCTGAAGCACAAGCGACTCTTTCTGAATGTACTGACCAATTAACCCGGCAAAGAGCCTGATCACCTGCTCGCCACGCTCGCTGAACTGTTTCTGTGCGGTGCTGGCAGCGCAAAGCGTGCCGTACAGAGAACCGTCAGCCAGGTGAACCGGCACGCTCATATAGGTTGTAATACCCAGTGCTTTTGCCGCTTCACACTCCGGCCAGCGGTCGGGCACCTCGTTACTGAACAAGGTGTCGCTATCCATGGCGCGCTTACAGAGCGTTTCGTCCCAGGGCACGCTGAACCCTTCCGGGATCTGCATTTGTTTGCTGTTACGGGCATATAAAATGTGCTGCAAACGCGCGTTGATATCGATTTTGGTCAGGTAGGTTGATTCCATATCCGTCACAATTTCCAGCATTTCCAGTAGCTGACGCACCAGACTGTCGAGAGATTGCTCGGTGGAGAGGGTTTCTGAAACACGGGCAAGAATGATATCTGACATGAGGCAGGTTGACTCCCATGCAGAAGACCTCTGTATCTGCATGTTATGCTGAAAATATAGACTCCGGTCATAGTAAAACATGAACTGGATTAATTTTATAGATTCTTCTGAAAGCGGATGAAGGAGAGGCTAAAAAAAAGCCCCGATGTTGAGATCGGGGCAAAACATCTTGATTATGGAATGATGTTCTCTGGTCAGAGTGAGAACAGACACCACTATAGGGATGAATCGTGCAGGTTTAATGGAGAAATCATGGAGAAAACGGCGATGACCCGTTACTCTGACGTTTTCAACACCCTGAAGGATCATGATAATGAAATATCTTCTCCTGGCGCTGGTTTTACCGCTGGCCGCATGCTCAACAAAGACACCTCCTCCTGATGCGCCTCAACCGCCGCACGCTATTGGTATGGCAAATCCGGCGTCAGTGTACTGTCTGGAGAAAGGGGGAGAGCAAATCCATGTACAAAGCCCGCAGGGCGTACGTACCGAGTGCAAATTGCCAGGCGGGGAAGTGATCGATGAATGGGATCTCTATCGCCGCGATCACCCGCAACCGACCAGATGACAACGGCAATAAAACTGCGATACACTTCTCTTTAGGATTATTCTTAGCCAGTTTCTGGCGGTACGTTTGCGAGAAGAAGTATGTTTCAGTTAAAACCGGGCAGCATGGCGATAATTGTGGGTGCGCGTACGACGGCGGGCCGTCGAAATATCGGTAAATCCGTGGAGCTGTTTGGCCTTTGTCAGCCGGGCCAGCGTTTTGTGAACCCGGTTAACGGCGTCATGACGCAATTACCTGATACATCAGCGCGTGCGCTGTGGCTGGTCACCGGTGATGTTTACGCCTTTGATAATCAGCACGGTTTTGCGTTTGTTCGCCCGGAACATTTGATGCCGCTTACTCCCGACGAGATGCCACACAACGTGGATGAGCTGGCAATCGGTTAATCACAGTTCACGCAGCCAGTCCGCCAGTACCCGCGCGTGATTCTGCTCCGTATTTTTCGCCCCATAGAGTAGCGTCACGGTCTGCTGTCGGGCGAGGGCCGCCAGGCGTTTGCCTTCATCCTGCTGCTGCGCCAGCTCTTTACGATAGGCTTCACTGAACGCGGTGAAATCGATCGTTTCACTGTGAAAGGCTTTCCGCAGTTCGCTGGACGGCGTTAGCGCTTTACACCACTCATCACAGGCGAGGTCGGTCTTTTTTATCCCTCGCGGCCAGAGTCTGTCTACCAGCACCCGGTAACCATCGTCTGACGTTGCCTGTTCATATACGCGCTTACATTGAATCATCCGTTTTCCTCCTACCGTGCGACGTTCGGCAAGAACACTATAGCACCCGGCGTTTAACCACCCAATTTAAGGTATTGTGATAATTGCAAAAGATCGGTAGTCTGAGGTTCCTTATGTTATCTGAAAATCCTCCGGCATAAGGAATCTCTCATGGAACTCTCCCCGGTTAAAACGACGCTGCGCATTGCGCTGGTTGGTGATTACAATCCCGATGTTATTGCGCACCAGGCGATCCCGCTGGCGATTGACGACGCCGCTGCGGTTCTGGATCTCACCGCTGATTATGACTGGCTCGCCACGCCTGAGCTGACCAACCCCGAAGACCTGGTCGGGTACGATGCCATCTGGCTGGTACCGGCAAGCCCGTATAAAAACACCGAGGCGGCGTTTATTGCCGCGCGTTACGCGCGTGAAAACAGCATCCCTTTTCTCGGCACCTGCGGCGGGTTCCAGCATGCGCTGATTGAGTATGCCCGTAATGTGCTGGGCTGGCACGATGCAGGCCATGCCGAAACCGATACCGAGGGGAGGATGGTGATTGCGCCGCTGGCCTGCTCGCTGGTGGAAAAAACCGACGCGATTGAGCTGCGGAACAACACGCTGATTGCCAAAGCGTACGGCAAGCCGGAAATTCAGGAAGGTTATCACTGCAATTACGGCGTCTCGTCTGAGTTTGCCAGCCAGCTTGAGCGGGGCGACATGCGCGTAACGGGCTGGGACGAGCAGGGCGAGATCCGCGCGGCAGAGCTGCTGACCCATCCTTTCTTTGTCATCACCCTGTTCCAGCATGAGCGGGCTGCGCTTCAAGGGCGCCCGGTGGTGCTGGTACAGGCCATGCTGCGGGCGGCGCAGGGATAAAAAAAGCAGACCGTCAGGTCTGCCTTGAATGTCAGCGGGGTGTGATCTCCCGGTCACGCCCGGCCAGCATGCCGCACAGGGCCATCACTACCGCAGCCAGCGCGCAGGCCAGCAGCGGAATGCGCCAGTCTCCGGCGGTATCGTGAATTTTCCCCATCAGCGGTGGGCCACAGGCCGCCAGCAGATAGCCAATCGACTGTGCCATGCCGGAGAGCGCGGCGGCCTGATGGGCCGAGCTGGCGCGCAGTCCGATAAACGTCAGGCCGAGGATCATGGTGGCGCCGGATCCAAAGCCAAACACCAGCGTCCAGACGACGGCCAGCCCCGGCGCGAACCAGAACCCGGCCGCACTGACGGCGCACATCAGAGCGACAAGCCCGGCTATGCCACGCTGATCGTTAAGACGGTGCAGGATCAGCGGAATGGCGAGACCGGGAACAGCGGTTGCCAGCTGGAGAAGTCCGTGCATGGAGCCAGCCTGCGTTTCGCTGTAGCCGTGGCTAAGTAAAATCGCGGGTAACCAGCCGATAATGACGTAGTAAATCAGCGAGTTAATGCCCAGAAAAAGCGTCACCTGCCAGGCGAGTGCGGAGCGCCAGATTGCCCGATTGTGCAACGCGCCCGCACCGGTCAGGGTGGCGGCCGGCCTCTGGCGCCATTGCGGTAACCACAGCAGCAGCGCCACCAGCGGGAAGAACATCAGCATCAACAGCGCCCCGTGCCAGCCACCACTCCCCAGCGACAGCGGGACGATCAGCGCCGACCCTGCGGCAGCGGCGGCCCCCATCGTCAGCGAATAAGCCCCCGTCAGTTTTGCGACCTGGCCCGGAAAATCACGTTTGATTAATCCGGGTAACAGGACATTGCCCAGCGCAATCCCACAGCCCACGATCGCCGTACCGATAAACAGCAGCGAGGCCGACGGCAGCGAACGTACGCCAATCCCGATGCAAATCAGCAGCAGAGCGATAAAAAGGCTGCGCTCCATGCCCAGGCGCCGGGCGACGCCTGCGGCAAGGGGAGAGATAAAGGCGAAGGCCAGCAGAGGCAGCGTTGTGAGCAGGCCGGTTTGCGCCGTGCTTAAGCCATAGTCCTGTCGGATGGTGTCGAGCAGGGGGGCGACCCCGGTAAAGGTGACGCGCAGCGTCGTGGCGATCATCAGGATGCCTGCAACCAGCAGCGCGCCCTGTTTCCCGGAAGGTTGAATAGCAGTAGTCATTATTGTCTCTTACGTTCAGGCGAGCGCATACCATACCGATTTAAGTCGTGGTTGAAATCAGGCTAAAATGACAGTTTATCGCTAATATCGGACAACTTTATGTATGGACTGGGACTCGACGGCTACGATCCCGATAGCCAGCACGACGCGGCGGTGGCCTTTCGCATCCGCGTGGTGGCACAAGAACAGTACATTCCGCTGCATCAGCACCGCAAAGGGCAGCTGATTATGGCGCTGGGAGGAGCGATCACCTGTGAAGTAGAGAACGCGATGCTGATGGTGCCGCCCCAGTATGCGGTGTGGATACCGGGTCAAACGCCGCACAGCAACAAGGCGACGCCCGGCGCGCAGCTCTGCCTGCTGTTTATTGAACCCGGTGCGCTCGAATTACCGACGCGTACCTGTACGTTGAAAATATCGCCCCTGGTGCGGGAGCTGGTGCTGGCGCTCGCGGACAGGTCACAGGAGGAACTGCCTCTTCCCGCTACCGGAAGGCTGGTTGACGTCCTGTTTGATGAACTGCCCCTGCAACCGCAGGAGCATCTCCAGCTGCCGGTATCTCCGCATCCGAAAATTCGTCTGATGAGTGAGACCATGGCAAACGAACCTGCCGCCTGGCAGACGCTGGCGCAGTGGGCCAGCCACTTTGCCATGAGCGAGCGCAATCTGGCGCGGCTGGTGGTGAAAGAGACCGGCTTAAGCTTTCGCCGCTGGCGACACCAGCTCCAGCTGATTGTCGCATTGCAGTTTTTGATCGGCGGAAAGTCGGTCCAGCAGGCGGCGCAGGCGCTGGGGTATGACTCCACCACCGCCTTTATCACCATGTTCAAAAAAGGACTGGGACAGACGCCCGCCCGCTATATCGCCAGCCTGACTACGACTTCCCGATAAACAGCGAAACCAGTCCGGCAGCAATCAGCGGGCCAACCGGCACGCCACGAAACAGCGCCACGCCTAACACGGTGCCCACCAGCAGCCCGGCCACCAGAGAAGGCTGGCTGCTCATCAGCGTCACGCCGCGCCCGCCAAGCCATGAGACAAAAACGCCCACTGCAATCGCCACCAGCGATTTCCAGTTCACAAAGGAGTGCAGCAGCGTTGAGGCCGGTAGCGTTCCGCTGGCAATCGGGGCCATCACACCGATGGTCAAAATAATGATCCCGATGGTAAGCCCCTGTTTTTCTATCCACGGGAAGAAGGTGTTCAACGGTGTGACGCGAACGATGATCAGGACCAGAATGGAAATCGCGACGGTGGTATTGTGGCTGACAAAACCCAGAGCAGCCAGGGCCAGAAGTATGAGTAGTGTAGGGTCGAACATGAGGGGATCCTTGCCAAAAATAGTAAGCCTGCTTACTTTACGCGCAAACGCGACGGCAGGCAGGCTTTACTGAAAAAATTGTCTATTTTTGGGCACTTGCCTGACGTCAGTCCACCAGTTGCTGGATAAGCGGACTCCCTTCGCGGATAAACACCGGGATGGTTTCCAGCGCCGCAGGCACCCGGATATGCTCCCCACCGGCGTAGCGCTCACCGTTGAGGGCGATCCAGCTATTGCCCGTCGGCAGCCAGACATCGCGCTCACGCTGACCGGCCTGCATAACCGGCGCCACCAGAAGATCTTCACCAAACAAATACTGATCTTCACACGCCCAGCTCTGCTTATCCTTCGGATAGTGCCAGAACAGCGGACGCATGAGCGGGTCTCCGTGCAGATGAGCCTGCCGGTACAACGCGTCAATATACGGGCGCAGGGTTTCGCGCACGGTAAGCCAGTGCTGCATGATGGCGTAATTCTCTTCTCCGTAACTCCACAGCTCATTAGGCGAACCGCTGTTACACTGAGGAATACCGTCACGGTAGCGCTCCGGAGGTTGGATCTGCGGTTCGCGATAGCCGTGCATGCGCAGTACCGGTGTAAACACCGCCCACTGGAACCAACGGATCAGCAATTCATGGAACGCCGGGTCGTTAACGTTCCCTCCCTGGAAGCCGCCGATATCGGTCGTCCACCATGGGATCCCCGCCAGCCCCATATTCAGTCCTGCGGCGAGTTGATTGCGAAAAGCATGGAACGAGGAGTGGACATCACCCGACCACGCCAGCACGCCGAAGCGTTGGCTGCCTGCCCAGGCGCAGCGTACCAGGTTAACAATGTCGGTTTCGCCGTTTGCCTGGAGCCCATCGTAAAAGCCCTGCGCAAAGTCACGCGGGTAGCGATTGCCCACTTCCAGTACCGGACCGGCGTGGTAGCGATAGTTGTCAAAATCATAGGCGCGGTATTCCGGCTCCGCTTCGTCCAGCCAGAACAGCTTAATGCCCATGTCGTAGTAATTTTTCTTCACCGTATCCCAGACGAATTTCCGCGCCTCAGGATGGGTCGCATCAAAGAAGGTGGTATTGCCCATAAAATCGAGGTTGACCTGCACGCCGCGCTCACTGCTGACAAGCCAGCCTTTGGCTTTCATCAGCGGGTAGAGGGGGCTGCGCGCCTCTACCGTTGGCCACACCGACACCATCAGCGCAATACCCATTTCGCGCAGCTCGTCGACCATGCCTTCAGGATCGGGCCAGTCTACGGGGTCGAAGCACCAGGTGCCCTGATTCGGCCAGTGGAAAAAGTCGATGACCATCACCGACAGCGGCAGATTACGGCGGCGATACTCCCGCGCAACCTCCAGCACCTCCTGCTGGGTGCGGTATCGCAATTTGCACTGCCACAGCCCGCTGATAAACGCCGGGGCGGGGGGCGGAGTACCGGTGGCTTTCACATACTGGCGGGTGATATCCGCCACCGTGTCAGCGGCGGTGATCCAGTAGTCCATCTCTCCTGTGACGCGGGCGCGCCATTCCGTCTGATTTTTTGCAAAGCTGGCTTCACCAATCGCCGGGTTGTTCCACAGCAGGCCATAGCCAAGGCTGGACTGCATAAAGGGCACGCTGGCCTGGGAGTTTCGCTGAGCCAGCTCCAGCGTACAGCCTTTCAGATCCAGCCACGGCTGTTGATACTGACCCATGCCATAGATGCGTTCATCCGGACGCGATTCAAACCGGACGGTGAGCTGATATTTGCCGCCCATCAGCGGTTTAAATTCGCGGCCATCCAGCTTCAGAGCGCTGACATATTTATCCTGACTCTTCTCGCTGGCACCGATACCCACCGTTGAACGCTGGCGCCACATCTCCTCCAGCAGCAGTTCGCCGCGCTGATTGTAGAAGGCCAACTGACCTTTAAGGTTCAGGGTCGCGGTAATATTGCCGTTGCGCAGCGTCAGGCTTTCCGCTTCGGCGACAATCTCGGCCTGGCAAGGGGTGGCGGGTAACAGTGCCTGTAAGGCGTCATCAAATGCCGGGGAGCAGGTGGCCCTGACGCGAAGACTGTTTTCTCCCCAGGGTTCGATGCGCAGGATCTGGTGTTCAAAACGCCATTCGATACAGTTGGAATGTTGAATCAGCTCACTCATGGATAATGCGTCCTTCTAAACAGGGTGTTTGGCGAGATGGATGGATTGCATTGTGCTGTCGTCGAGCTTGTACCAGCGCAGCGTGGCAAACGCGCAGAGCGACAAGATGCCAGGTACGACGGTGAAGAGGGCGATGATGCAGTACATGGCCGTGGTAGTTTGTTCCGGGGCATTGGCAACATAGCCGCTTAAGCCCAGCGTCCAGCCAACAATCGCGCCGCTGATCGCCATCCCCAGCTTGAGTACGGCGAGGAAGGTGGAGAAGATCACGCCGTCCATGCGTTTGCCCTGTTTCCATTCGCCGTAATCGGCGACATCCGCCATCATCACCCACATTAGCGTGGTGGTGGCCTGGTAAAGGGTGGAGACGATAAACGTCATGGGCACCAGAATAAGCACCGACTTAGGCGCAAAGAACAGGGCGATGCTGAGTACCCCCGCCAGTACGGAACAATATCCAAACATCTGCACTTTGCTGACGTTCTGCGTCAGACGTTTGGCCAGCGCGCTGCCTGCGGCTTTCCCGAGAATATGCGCCCCGAGCATCCACATAAAATAGCTTGCGCTACCGAGATAATAAGTGACGAAATACATCATTGCGCCAAGGCGAATAACGCCAAAACCAATATTGGTTAATACCAGGACGGCGACAACGCGCCATTGGTCGTTTCGTAATAAATCCCGTAGTTCCGCAAGATAATTATTGTGGGTGGCGGGAGCCTTAATACGTTCACGCGTATTCGCGAAGCAGATCCAGAACATGATCACCGCGACGGTCGCCATAATGGCCATCGCCCAGCGGTAGCCCAGTAATTTATCGTCGCCGCCTAAAAACTCTGCCAGCGGCATCATAAAGAATGTCGACAACGCGCCACCCAACGTGGCAAGGAAAAAGCGATAAGACTGAAGGGAAATTCGCGCATCGTTGTCGGGCGTAATTACCGCGCCCATGGAGCAATAGGGAATATTGATTGCGGTATACATCAGCATCATCAGGGTATAGCTGACGGTGGCGAAAATCATTTTACCGTGCAGGTCGAGCGACGCCGGCACGGCGTAGGTCAGCAGACAGCTTGCGCCAAAGGGCAGCGCCAGCCACAGCATCCAGGGGCGGAATTTTCCCCAGCGGGTACGCGTCCTGTCTGCGATATAGCCCATCGCCGGATCAATTATGGCATCGGCGGTTCTCGCCAGAAGAAACATAGTGCCCACGAATGCGGCAGGTAACCCCACCACGTCCGTATAGTAAAACGTCAGAAAAATAATGACGTTATCCAGCCCAATATGGCTCGCCATATCGCCTAACCCATAACTGATTTTTTCTTTACGGGTAATTATCTCGGTCATGGTATTCACCTTGCCAGTGTAAGGTTTATTTATGAGGTGCTCCGTAAACAAGGTTAACCATCATGAAAAGGTTAACAATTGCGAGATCTGGCATCGGGGTTACGTAAATTTCTTTTCGTGATACCGGTAACAAATAAAGTATTTAAACAGTGACTTTATATGGGGGAGGGGAGTTAACAGCGAATCGTTTCAGCGAAAAATCGTCATTTCGTGGACGCGTCATTGTCATTTAACTGTCATTATGCGGGAGTAAAAAAAGGGAAATGGGCAAGGCAGAGGGCAACATGAACGATCCTATGTTTGTCGAAACGCTGATTATCTCCTCATCGTTTTTTATCATCGCGATTATTTTGATTGCTTCCGTGCTGCTGCTGGAAAACGGCTGACCGTTAGCCAGCCTCTGTATTTATTGTTTACGGAACGACACCAGTTCAGGACGGGCGATACGCAGATAGTCCTGGGTATACATAATCACCGATTTTTCCAGCAGACCGGCGTTAAAGGCGATCTCGTCAAAGCGCTCAAACAGCAACGGATCGGCGACAAGCGTCAGATCCGGGTGAAAGCTGAAGGGGGGAATGGCGCCGAAAACGCAGCCGGTAAGCGCATCCACTTCGGCCGGACTGGCGAGAGATGCCTTAAGCCCTCCGAAATGGCTGGCCAGCAGGCTCAGATCGGCCTGCCGATCGGCGGCGAGGATTGCCAGAATATGTTTCTTAACGCCGTTGCCTTTTACCTTACAGACCAGCGCTTTTGCTCCCTGGCGGAGATCGGTCCCGCGAATTTCACTGACCGCTTCGCATTTCCCTACGGCCTCATGCGCCACCACACGAAAGCGCGCCTCCTGCTCGGTTAATAAGCTGATTAGCTGCTGATGGGTTGTCGTCCCGGTCACGTCATCAGACATAACGATTTCACCTGTGATTAGCCAATACGTAGCTTGCTACATTAGCACGGGAGGGAGAGGGCTGAAAGAAAACAGCCAGCGGGAGCGCTGGCTGTTGATTCATGCGTTGCTGGTGGAAGACTGTTTCTGGAGCAATTCGCTAAAATCTAAGTGATTGAATTTAATTCGTAAAACTCTTTCCCCAAAACATCCCCAAAATAATTCCCCAAAACTCCCTGTTTAAATCACAACTTTTTTCCATTCTAGACCACGATCATCTCCATACATTACGCTCATTGCTTCGGTTTTATGCCCTAAAAGAGTTTTGACATCTATACCCTGAGCTTTGTATGTTCTTGATGAAAGCGAGCGCTGTTCATGAAACGGCGGAAGGGCAGTGCAATCCTTAGGCCAGGTAATATTTGCTTTATCTCTTGCCTCCTTAAAATATCTTGATATTGTTTTTTCGGGAACGTGAGATCCCGCTTTACCGTAAGCGTGATGCTTAACATGGTGGATCAGATAAGGGCTCACTACTCTATCGCGACACTTACTAATAACATCAGCCAGAGTCAACCCGATTGCATCGCACTTTAAATTTAAGGGGATAGCTAACTTCATTCCGGTTTTATTTTGGGTAACATGAAGGTGATTATCCCAAATGTCACTAAACTTCATCTCGACTATGTCACCTATCCTTTGCCCGGTTACTAAAGCCAAAAGCATAGAATTTTGAGCACAAGGAGGTAAAGAGCCTGCGCTTTCAAAAATCAACTTCCATTGTTCAATGCTAAGTCTGCTTCGTTTCACTTTGGCTATTGGATTTTTTACAGCTAAGGCTGGGTTGTAGCCAGGATCAACCTCGCCAGCATGCTGCGCCTCTTTGAACACGTCGTTTAGTACGCTTCTTATCAGTTGGCCCATTCTGTGCTTTCCCTCTGCCTTATATTCATCAATAATTTTTGCAATGAGTCTTGTATCAACATCCTTCAGGCGAAGGTTTGGCACTCTATCTGCGAGGATCTGAGAACATAATCGTCTGGATTTTACAGTAGGGTTTTTTATCTCACCGTCACGCAACCTTTCCATCTGAATTTCGATGTATTTTTTAATCCACTCACAAACACGTATACCTTGATCCTTTTTCCCTGAGCTCTTCATTGCCATATCAATCAGAGCATAAGATTGCTGAGTTTCTTGTTCTGCGGTTATACGGTTCATCTCGATTGCAGCAGCTTTTGCCGCTTCCTCATCTGTTCCGAATCCAATAAATGAACCTGTTACAGGGTGGCGATATTGCCAATAAATTTTTGAAGTACGCTTATCTAACTTACAGTAAAGGTTGGGTATTTTGACATTATGTTTTCTGGGGCGAGCTGCCATTTATCGCTTTCTCCACTAACTGGCGGGCCTTGTCTGATAATGATGACGAAATATCAACACTGCCAACCATGCCAACAAAACGAGCATCTTCATCTATAACCCAGCGTCGACCTTGCTTTAAGGCTGGTGGATAAGTCTGTTTGGTCTTTGCTATTTTGTTTAATGCTGAGTTGCTTAATGGATATTTGAATCCATTAGGACCAGATGCCCACTCATGAAGTGTTACTAACTGCCCCATGCGTTTCTCTCCACTTAACCGGCTGCACCCGGTATTTATTTCTGCAATTTATTTTTCATGCTCTTAACTGTTACCGTAAGCAGATCGATATCAGTCACTTTGCCATGAATTATTTCAGCTATCCGCTCAACGATAGCGCGGTAGTTTGTTTGTTCGGCACCCTGAAGCATGGCGGCGCGGCAGGCGTCATACGATTCGCGCATCGCGTCTTTGACCCAGCCAAGTGGCTTATTACCGCGAAGTTCCAGCCATTCATCGAACGTTGGTACTAACGGCGCTGGTGGTGCGGTGTATACGATGCGTCCGCGCGCTCCGGAACTTACCACAACGTCGTAAGTGTCTTTGTCTGTGTCGTACCAGTCATCGTTGACGAGTTGATAAATTGGCTCCGCTTCGAGCGCTCCCAAGGCTATTTTCATCGCAGCGAGCGCCTTGGCAGCATCTTCGTTGTCTGCACCTGGCGTCGCATCGCGCTCCTCTTCAAGCTCCGCGATGGTATGCTTTAGCCATTCTTTTAGGGTAGTGCTCATGATGCTGCTCCTTCGATAACATCTTCCCCACAGTGCATCTGCCCATTACGGTAGCTTGGATGCTGAACAGTGTAGATCAAGTAAGCACTGCCAAATAAGGTCCATTTTCCCTCGATATGACGCACTTTCCCGCTTTGCCTTCTGCCCTGACGGTCGGTGTAATTAACAATATCGCCGACGTTGAATTTTGGCTGTAATGCTTTTGCTTTGCTCATGACTGCACTCCTTTGCGAAGCTGGGCGGCGATGTCTTCGAGTACTCCATCAGCGAACGAGCGATCGAAATCCCCCTCTGGCGCATCAGCCATAAACTCTGTAGATGTGAGAATCATCCGTGCTATGTCTGCCGCGTTCTTCGCCGTGTCATCGATAAACCCAGCCTCCCATGCGGCCAGCATCCTGTTAGCAACAAAGTGAGCGCCTTCCTTGTGGGCCTGCGCCCGCACTTCAGCAAGGAAAGCGTCGGTAGCTGGACATTCCTTCCTGATAGCCGCTTCGGCCTCTTTTCTGGTAAGAAATCCACTATTGCCGCTATTGCTGACCATATTGCTTTCGAACCATTCATGCAGTTCACCAAGGGAAATATCATCAGGCATTTCAGCCCCTGCTTCGTCGGTGGTACCTTCCAGCCATTCTCGAGCTGAAGCCTGATATCCATGGGAAAGACATACCAGAGCCGCCTGAGCACCTAGCATCGTTTTGTGGAACATCCATGAAGTATTTAGTTCACGAGATGCGCCGTTAAGCAGATACGCATTCTCCGCAGCCAGCGCCGCAGCTTCATTACGAACCTTACGCAGTTCCAGAACAGCTACCTGCACTGCATAAGCGAACATAGCAGCAGGACGGTCACTCACCTTTTCACTATCTCGTTGCATGTTGACAGCAATAGTCATCAGTTCATCCAGCTGTTCGCCGGTCATTGGTTTATTGGCTGTCATGATTTTGCTCCTGCTGCAATTTGTGTTGCTTAACGAAGTGGGCCACTGCCTTCGACTGGCTGGTGACAATCCCATTAAGGATGACGTTCTTACCGCGATAGATTTGCGCTGTCCCGATCTCTGTACCTTCAAGTCTGACGTAAAGAGTTTTCCCTTTGATCTCAGTTTCAGGGACTGGTTGTGACAGGCGGTAAGTTTCACGCGCTTCTGCAATCGCTTTATGTTCGTCCATAATCGACAGCGCCTCGGCCAGTGCACTCCCTTCAAGAGTGAAGACGCCTTCATCACTGATCGTGGCCTGAGCCATCAGCTCAACGAAACGGCGTGCGTTCTTTACACTCAGCTCCGGCGCGATAGAGCTACGGGTTACTTTCGATTTACCCTGAGCAGCCGCTACAGCTTTATCATGTTGGAGTACTTTCCCGGCCTGTTCGCCATACTCCATAACGCGATCAACCGCGACATCGACTGACACAGCACCGGATTTAACCTCCTGCTGAACGTCATGGTTCGCCGTGCTGAGGAGCAGCAGCTTCTCGACGGTGGACACAGACTTATTCACCAGCTTTGCTATCTCGCTGGTGGTCTGGTTAAAGGCGTTATGTAGCTCCTGAATAACAGCTGCCTGTTCCATATCGGATAGCGGAAGCTGGTTATTACTGGTCATGATGCGCGCCAGGCGCTGAACATCGTTACCGTTGAACGGCATGATATGGATGCGATCTACTGGCTTACCAGCTTCTGCACAGCGCGCATAGCAGCGACGCCGACGGTGGCCTTCAACAACCCACACTCCACCTTCATCACGGGCGATAACCTCCAGCGGGGGAACGGAGCCACCATTCATCAGAAAGTTGAAAAGGTCATCATCTGCCTGGCGGGTACGTTCATCATCTTCGCGTTTGTTGAAACCTTCCCGCACATGGATTTGGTCGAGGCTGATGAACATCCCGGTATCGGTGCGCTTGATGCTCCCGTCACGGGTCATTTGCTTGAATGAGTTAGCCATCAGAGAGCCACCTCGTTATTTTGGGAAATGACGATGGGTGACAGCTCACGCAATTCTCGCTGGGCTTCCAGTAAATGAATATTGGTTCTGGTCTTCGTGTGGCGTTCAACAATGCGGTCACACTCTTTGGCCCAGCTTGCGACATCTTCACGCAACGTGGCGTTCTGAACAGCCAGTTCCTTACGCTGAGCCATCGCTTCACAAAGCGCGACGCTGGTATAGTCTAGGCGGTTAGCCAGTTCTTTCATAATGCCGCAATAAGCTGGCGGAAGGAGAGGGGCTGCCTTACGCGCTGCGTCGATCAACTGCTCCCGGGTCATGCGTGGTTGTAACTCGGTGACGTTCTGTGTGTTCGTCATGGATAGTTTCTCCGTGTTATACGCGCTCTGCACAGTGCTAAAATTTGGTTGCACGAATCCCTCGCCGACTGGCGACAAAAAATAAAGGGGTTTCGTTTTAATAAGCACCCAACCAGGGCACTTAGTGAAACGGGCGGCTGCCACCGCCAGTTAGCTTCTCCACAATTGGGAGCGCGTTCTCCTGAGTTGATTTAACGACTACGGCCTCTCAAGTTGAACGCTGAACGCGCTTTCAGTTGTGTAAAAGGGGCGGTCGACATTAAGGACATTAACAACTGCCGACCGCCAAGACTACACACAGCATCTGGTACAGTTACTACGGTTTACCACGGTCCTAACGTGATTCGTTTGTGGTGGCTGGTGCTGAACTCCAGCTCAGTGGCGCGGTGTTTCAATATCGTAACCGCCCGTTCCATCCGCGTTCGATCAATCCATATGCTCGCTTAGAACGTTTCGCCTGCTTATCTTTTCTCAACCGTTTGACGGTCAGCCCCGCCATTCACCACAACTGGAAGCGCACTCCGCCAGTTAACAAACCGATACCCATCAGTGAAAGAGGAATGCGCTTTCAGGTTGTGTGCCGGTCTTTCCCGGCTGTCATCGTGCTTCCTCTGCTCGCCACGATGGGACGTCTACTTCCGATCTGTCACTGCCTTCAGTCGGGCATTCGACCTTCGGTTATCGCTCCGTCGTCAGCGCCACTTCGTAGGACATTTATGGACCGTCTTGAAGTGGTAAGTCATCCAGTCCCGCTAAGCACCAGGCGCGATGCTTAACGTGAATGGCTGATATCCTCGTCTCTTCCGAGGTGTCACACCTGATCGCCACGCTGGTGAAACGTCTCTGGCCGTCGTACTTGCCTGGCTTGCACATTCCGGCTACCCGCTGGATCTGGATACTTGAAGGAATCCCCGGACCGCTGCGGCACATGTGCTATATACCGTACTGCTAACCTACCGATGGTCTTAAACATCATCACCCCGGCGCATATTGAGTATCACCAATAGTAATTAAATGGTCAACACCTGTAGTGATAAAAATATCATCAGTAGTGTTAACTTTATGATTGTTAAGGTGAAAAAAGATGCAAAAAAAAGGAGCCGGATGGCTCCTTATTCGAAGATATTTTCAGGCCATTGGGCCTTAACAACTTTGCCTATTATCCTGCAATTCTCATTACATTCAATGGCCTGATAGCGAGGGCTGGGGTTTAGAGGTTCAAGCCATGGCTTCCCATCTTCTCGAACATATTTTTTAAAAGTGACCTCTGAATCGTTGAAGATACCTGCAACACAGAAATCACCAGGCTCAACATCCTGTTCTGGATCTATGAGTATAAGCATTCCCTCAGGAAAACTCGGTTTTACTCCTGGCGGGGCAGTCATCGAATGACCTGATACCTCAAGCCAAAAGGCAGAATCACTGGCTTTAACAGTCGTTGAAACCCATTCCTTCGCGTCTCGTTCTGTGTATGTATTAACCGGGCAAAATGAGCCAGCCTGTACTTCGGTTAATAGCGGGTACTCATACACAGAGGAATGATTCCTTCCGTTCGCAATCGCCTCAAACATAGCTGATATCTCAGCTGCAAGGGATGGGCTGAAATCATCGACTTTTACTCCGAGAATTTTAGCGAACTGTGCAGCATGGGTAGCGTTGATAGCATTTGTGCCATTCAGTAACTGAGCGACACCACTTTGTCCCATACCCATTTGTTCAGCCAAAAGCTCCTGTGAGAGCCCCAGCGCTTTTTTCTTGGACTCAAAGATAGCTTTCAGCCTGTTGGCATCGGCAATTTGTTCGGCGGTCAATGGTTTCTTTTTCATTCTCATAATTTATCACCGCACGGCATAATCACCAATCACCGCTAGTGTTGACATATTTATCACTAACAGTGATACTCCTTATGTGCAAACCACGAGGAAAACCAATGAAGATTATTCCGCTATCTGAATATGTTTTGGAAAACGGTCAGGCCAAAACAGCTGAAGCTCTTGGGGTATACCAAAGTGCCATCAGTAAAGCCCTCAAGCGTAATCGCAGGGTAAACATCCTGGTTAATGAAGACGGGAAAATTGAAGCCGAGGAAGTACGACCATTCCCTAACAAAAACAAACCTGCTGATCCTGACGTTGCAGTAACACCGTAACCCAGCAATCAGCATTTCGTAACTACCAAAGGAAAAACAACATGGTAGAGCCAAGTCTGAAAGAAGTAGTTAAAGCGATGTGCAAAGCGTACCCAGGAGGCCGTGAAGCTATGGCCGGTGCTCTTGGCATGTCAGTAACGCAGTTCAACAACAACCTGTATGAGAAGAATGGTTGCCGGTTCTTCGAAGTGAACGAGCTGGAGGCCATGGAAGACATCTCGAATACGTCCCTCCTGGCGGATTACTTTGCCCGTCGCCGTGGCGCGCTGCTGGTGGACGTTCCTCAACTTGAAGACCTTGATCGTGTCGACCTGTTTGATCGTGCCATGAGAACGTCAGCAGCGCGTGGACGTGTTGATACCGTGATCCAGAGAGCTCTCGAAGATGGAGTAATCGAACGTCATGAAGCTGAAGAAATCAACGAATATCACCGCCGTCATCTGGCAGCGCGTGAAGAAGAGATCCGCGCGATTGTCGCGCTGTTTAGCCGTAAGAAAAGCCAAAAGAAGTGACGCCCGCGAGTGTGCAGCTCCGGGCGTCTTGGCGTGTCGTATTCAGTGGAGAAACTAACGCATGAACAGTTTAAACCGATTGAGACCAGCGAAGCAATTCAGATGCCTTCCACTGGTGGGAAAAGATTCCCCGTTCGGCTATGTGGAGAGATTAAACAACGAGGCGGATCAGAACAACTACCAGCCTGAGAAAGCGATGGTAGAGGCATTTGCACTGATGAACGAGAAGGGGCGTGAAGAATGGCTGAAGTTGACCGGCGATTCAGAGACCACAGAGGCATCACAGTCCACGTCATCAGGTGGGAGCCCGAGACCCGACGCGTTATATACCTTCGCGAAGGGTACGATCATGAGTGCTTCAGCCCTCTTGAGCAATTCCAGCGTAAATTTACAGAGTTAAAGGACGACCATGAGCCTGTTAATGCCATCCCGCCCGATAGTGATTAACCCTGACCTTGCGTACAGCATTGGGCTGAACGAGGCCATTGCGTTGCAGCAGGTTAATTACTGGCTGAAAGAAACCACCTCCGGACTGGAGCGTGACGGCGTGCGCTGGATTTACAACACCAATGAGCAGTGGCTGGAGCAGTTCCCGTTCTGGTCTGAATCCACCCTGAAGCGCACATTCACCCGCCTGAAAAACCTTGGCGTACTCAAAGTTGAGCAGTTGAATAAGTCTCAGCGCGACATGACGAACTATTACACGATCAACTACGAAAGTGAGCTTTTAGATGAGGTCAAAGTGACCAAATCGAAGAGTTCAAAATGCACTCTTCCATCAGGTCAAAATGAACCGATGGAAGAGGTCAAAGTGGAACGTTCCATCGGGTCAAAACGAACCGCTCTCATCAGGTCAAATTGCACTGATGTTCTTACAGAGAATACAACAGAGAATACTACAGATATTAAAAACCCTATTTGTCCGGTTGCGGCGCAACCAGACGGTGATGTGTTGATCACTGAACAGGCTAAACAGGTTTTAACCCATCTGAACCATGTGACCAGTTCGCGTTATCAGGTTTCAACAACCTCGCTGCAAAACATTCGCGCCCGAATCGGGGAGGGCTTCACCGTTGAAGAGCTGTCGCTGGTGGTGGACTACTGCAACGCCAAGTGGAGCGACGATTTAACAATGGCGGCCTACCTGCGCCCACAAACGCTTTTCCAGCCAACCAAGTTTCCAGGCTACCTGAAATCAGCGAACAGCTGGGCGAATGCCGGAAGGCCAGCGCGAGTTAACGGCAAGTGGGAGCGTGAGGATGGAATCTTCAAATCCAGCTTCAAGAACACCGACTATAGCAAAGTCCCGGCGGGCTTCAGAGGAGCGAACTCATGAGCCTTCTGAAAGATATTCAAATATTCATCGCTGATAATCCTGGTTTAACGAACAAACAGATCGCAGCTTCAATGCCTCAATACGACGTTCATGCTGTTCAGCGCGGGGTATGCCATCTGGTCAAGCTGAATCGCGCAACCCGCCAGCATAACGGCAAGTGCTACCAGTATTTTGCCAAAGCACCGGGTGGGGAGATTGGCGAGGGGCGTTCCGCACTGAAAATCAATCGGGCTGATAAATCAGCTGTACCAGAACAGGAAGAAGCTCTGAATCCGGCTGTGACCACAATGATGGATAAGGCTCAAGGCCTGTTTGAAAAAGGGCTTTACCAGCGTGCAGCCACGGTTCTGATGGATGCCTTCAATCGCTCTAAGAACGAAGAGCAGAGGATGAAGATACTGATTGAGCGTCAGCGTTGCCTGAGCATGGCGCCGAAAGTGAAAGCACCCTCTGATGCATGGTGTCTGGCTGGCCGAGCGAGGAATGTCTGATGATCCACTACCACGGAGGACCAATCACACCGGACACATGCGCGCTGAAGGCATGGAAAGGCAGGCACGCTTTCATCTCCTTCGCTAACCCCGGCCAATTAGCCCTGGCCAGTGAAGTCACCCAGTCTTTCGCGCTGGATAACGGCGCATTCAGCTTCTGGACGAAAAAGCGGGTTGTTAACTGGAATGACTACTACGCATTTGTAGGTCGCTGGATGAATCACCCGCGCTTTGCTTTTGCTGTTATCCCTGACGTGATCGGTGGCACCAGTGAAGAGAACGACGCGTTAATCGCTGAGTGGCCGCACGGAAAAGTAGTCGGCGCGCCGGTGTATCACTTCAACGAGCCTGACGAGCGTTTCATCCGCCTGTGTCACGAATTCCCTCGCGTATGCATAGGCTCAATGGGCGAGTATGACGCTAAAAGCCCAAAAAAATGCGCCGCAAAATTGCGGGACATGATTCGACATGTTGTTGACGAGAATGGCTATCCGATTACCAAGCTCCATGGCCTTCGCATGCTAGATAAGGACCTCTTTATGCAGGTTCCATTATCGTCAGCTGACAGCACCAACGTTGCCAGGAACATAGGTATTAACAAGTCGTGGGATAAATCAGCTTACGCGCCGGCAAGCAAAGAAACACGCGCGGCAGTGCTGGTAGAACGCATTGAATCATTTAACTCCGCAAGTTCGTTGAATTACGACGCAGAACGCGATCGGTTCACGCCACAACTTGCTTTTGAGGTGTAACGCGATGACCGGGAAATACTCACTCATTTATGCCGACCCAGCCTGGGAATACGGGAACACCATCAGCAACGGCGCTGCAACCAACCATTACGGCACGATGAAGCTTATCGACATGAAGCGCTTGCCGGTTTGGGACTTGGCTGCCGATGATGCAGTTCTGGCTATGTGGTTTACCGGTACGCATACCCGAGAAGCTATCGAGCTGGCTGAAGCGTGGGGCTTTAAAGTTCGCACGATGAAGGGCTTTACCTGGGTGAAGTTCAACCCACTGGCAGAGCAGCATATCAACAAAGCACTTCAGGCAGGCCGTGTGGAGGATTTTTACGACTTCCTCAACCTGCTGAACGCACAGACACGCATGAACGGCTGGAATTACACCCGAGCCAATACCGAAGACCTGCTAATCGCCACCAGGGGAAATGGACTGGAACGCAAGTGCGCCAGCATCAAGCAGGTTATCTACAGTCCACTCGGTGAGCACAGCCAGAAGCCAGCAGAGGCGCGTTTCCGTCTGGAGAAGCTTTACGGTGACGTCCCACGCATCGAACTATTCAGCCGTTGCGCTGCGCCTGGCTGGGACCACTGGGGAAATCAATCTGAATCACCAGCTGTAGAGCTTATACCGGCAGTTGCCGTTCCCATGAAAAAACAACAGGAGCGCGCCGCATGAAAAAGCTATCTACCGAGCATGAGAACGCTGTGCGTGATGTAGCCCGTCAATGCAACGATGCCATCAAAAAAGCCCTAAAGCAGAAGCCAAAGCCAAGCTGGAATGTCGTAGTGCCTCCGATCCTGAAGGAGTACCACGAGAAGGTTAAACCTATGGGAGTTAGCCTGGTGATGTTCAATAGCGTAATCGGACGCCTGAACGGGCGTTATGGAGTCGAGTCATGATCGAATTAACGCCGCGTCAGAATGAAGTGTTCGAAGCTATCAAGCTTCATATCGAAAAGGCTGGCTTCCCACCTACGATGCTGGAGCTTGCCGGATTAATTGGCTGCGCATCACCGAACGCTGCTGTAGCGCACGTGAAGTCACTTAAGAAAAAGGGTTACATCACTGTTGCTCCTGGCGCAGCCAGGGGCATTACCGTCGTCAAAACGGAATGGGAAGCAGATCCAGTAACGATCATCAAAGACCTGCTATCCGGCGGAGACAATGCCAGAGATAACGCTGTTGAATGGCTGAAAAAACAGGGAGTGACGTTATGAAACTGGTGCTCCCGTTCCCACCGAGCGTAAACACATACTGGCGAGCCCCGAATAAGGGGCCGTTAAAGGGCCGCCATTTGATCAGCGCCAAAGGCAGGGCATATCAAAGCGCGGCCTGTGTCGCCATTGTCGAGCAGCTTCGCTTCCTTCCAAAGCCATCAACAGCACCTGCTGCCGTCGAAATTATATTGTACCCACCAGACGAACGCCGCCGCGACATCGACAACTACAACAAGGCGTTGTTTGACGCGCTCACGCACGCAGGCATTTGGGAGGATGACAGCCAGGTGCAGAGAATGCTGGTGGAGTGGGGGCCGAAGGTACCGGGTGGACGTGTAGAAATATCCATCAAGAAACATGAACCTCTGGCGGGTGCAGCCGCCTGATAAGTGGAGAAGAGCATGAATCAGATGAACATCACCGTAACGTGTCCTACGCACCATGCCGCCGCGATAGGTCAGCAGATAACGATGTCCAGTCGTGAAATTGCGAAGCTGGTCGATTCCCGTCACAGCAATGTCTGCGTAACCATCGAGCGACTGATGAAATCCGGCGTTATTGGGGGGTATGCTGCAATGCAGTACACCCATCCTCAGAACCAGCAGACTTACCATTACTACGAAGTTAACAAGCGAGACAGCTATGTGATCGTCGCGCAGCTGTGCCCGGAGTTTACTGCCCGTCTGGTTGATCGCTGGCAGGAACTGGAGAGCGGGGCCGGGATGGTTGTTCCCCAATCACTCCCTGAAGCACTCCGGCTCGCCGCTGATCTTGCTGAACAGAAGCAACGTCTGAGTGAAGAGCTGGCAATTGCCGCACCGAAGGCTGAATTTGTTGATCGCTACGTCAAAGCCACCGGGTCAATGACATTTCGGCAGGTTGCCAAGCTCCTTAACGCCAAAGAACCCGAGTTCGCGATGTTCCTCATTGAGAATGGCATCATGTATCGCCTGAACCGCGTGCTTACTCCGAAGAGTAAACACATCGAAGCAGGCCGATTTGAAGTTAAGACCGGGACCACCAACCAGACCAACTACGCGTTCAATCAGTCTCGTTTCACGGCGAAAGGGGTGCGCTGGATAGGTGGACTTTGGGCAGAGCATGTCGCTAAGGGGCAAATTGCGTGAGAGCCATACTGACGCCTGAAATTGCGCCGATGTCCGGGGTGGTTCTGTTCCGCCCTGGTACCGAACTGCTCTGGCTATTCCGTCAGGGAAGGGTAGTTATTGAGCCACCATCCGAAGCCATCCAGCATCTGCCATCCGGAATAATCCCTGAAGCCCACCAGCCCCTGACTGACGATGCCAATATGCAGGCTATTTTCGTTAACGAGAGGGTCATTCAAAAAGCTGGTGGATTGAGTAGCCTTGATGCCTGGCTGGAGAGAAAATTTGAATGTCAGTGGCCTCACACTGACTGGCATGCCAGTGACTTTACGGTGATGCGCCACGCTCCGGGGAGCATTCGTCTTTGCTGGTCGTGTGATAACCATTTACGTGAGCAAACCACTGAAAGACTGGCAGGAATTGCCATGCAGAACCTGGTAAAATGGCTTCTGGAAAGGGTGAATATTGATTTAGGTTTCAGCGCTGACCACACTCTTTCGCTTCCTGAGTTCTGCTGGTGGATGGTACGTAATGATCTGGCTGACCTTGTTCCTGAATCAGTGGCGAGTAAAGCACTCAGAATCAAGCCAGAACCGCACAGTTCAGTGATGAGGGAAAGCGACATTGTCCCGTCATTACCGGCTACGCAAATCTTTCAGGAGAAGGCAAAAAAGATAGTGGTGGTGAAGGTCGATCCTGAAACGCCGGAATCTTTCATGCTGAGGCCAAAGCGCCGACGCTGGGAAAACGAGAAATACACCCGCTGGGTGAAGTCGCAGCAGTGCTGTTGCTGTAATAACCCGGCAGACGATCCCCACCACCTGATAGGCCACGGGCAGGGTGGAATGGGTACTAAGGCGCATGACCTGTTTGTGATACCGCTGTGCAGAGCGCATCACGACGAGTTACACGCTGATCCTGTGGCATTTGAAGCGAAATACGGCGACCAGTTAACGCTGCTGTTTCGGTTTTTAGATCGTGCGCTGGCAATTGGCGTACTGGCGTAAGTGGAGACGCAAATGATCAATCCTTCAGAAGTAGGTAAATCCGGCGAGTTGGTTCGCCTTCGCACTCTAGAAAGTATCTGGGTACAGGGAAAGCTCCGCATGTGGGGTCGCTGGTCTTATATCGGTGGTGGCTCGGGCGGAAACATGTTCAACCAGTTGCTGGCTTCCGGGAAAATAACCAAATCCGCTATCAACGATGCGCTGCGCCGCATGAAGAAATCTGGCATCACTAAACCCGAGCTGGAAGCATACCTGCGTGAAATCCTCGACAGTAAAAACAAAACTGGCCTAGCGTTCTGCTCAGACGAGGAGGGGCTAAAGATTGACGGCGTTATTGCTGCGGTATTGATGAACGAAGAATACCGTGGGCTGTATGGCGTGATTGTTGATCGTCATCGTCTGCGTAAAAGTAAACTCCAGATGGCTAAAGAGCTTAATTCAAAACACCCCGACTGGACCCTTATTACATGCCGTCGTCGCATTGATACATGGGTAAGTCTTGCAGAATCTATCCTTTACGCACCACTTTGTGACGCTTTCGGCACAAATGGCGACAGATTTAAGTTGCAGAGTGAGCAAAAAAGTGCTTAAATTGTGTTAAGCTCGGGACGTTAAAGCGAACTGAGCAATAAGACATAAACCCGCCACTGCTGCGGGTTTTTTTGTCTTGAAATCAGGGGCGGCCCTGAACAAGTCCGCCAGTTCGTAAACCGCGTGTTTGCGCGTCGACCCGAACCGTGGCGGCTGGGAGGTCGCCTGTTTTATTCTGGTAATGGGTACTTGAGTATTACCTTTCTTGTTTTAAGTTCACGCGGCCCCTTTGTAGGATCATAAAAGTACCAGATATTAAACTTACGCTCGGAGCCCCAGGTGTCATAGTGGAAACCATCCCAACCTAAGTAACTTGCGATTTTATTTGCGACTGCAATTTTTCGTGGGTTAGAGGCTTTGTCTTGGTAGGCACTCATTACAGCACCAAGTAGAAAGTCGCAGATCTGGATTTGAGCCGATTCTTTTGAATCCTTGGTGATTACAGCCTTTATGGCTTCTTCTTTCCCTGTTGCATTTTTGATAATGTTGTTTGCAATCTTATGAAAAGCCTCGTCAGCTTTATCATACCTAGATGCAATTGGGTCAACATCAATACGGAACTCACATTCTCTATCTGGGAATTTGCGAATCACACGGATGATTTTCTTTGTCAGTAGCTCAGTGAAGTGTTTACGCATTGCTAAATCATAATCACCATCGTGGAACTCTTTGTTTACATGCGCTTTCTGAATAATAATGCAGTGAAAGGCAAGCCACTGATATTTAAAAAAAGCTTCAATGACATCATCATAGAATGCAGCGTTTTGTTTAGAGTGAGCCTTTTGCCATTTAAGCTCATCTGAACAGTTATGTTTTTCACGAAGTTCCCGGATAATCTGAACGAAGTCACCACGGCGTTGGTATTTCATCCATAGGCTTCCAAACCCATAGAATCGTTGTCCGCCGGTTCCTGACTCATCACAGGAAACGTGCCAGATTAATTTACCCGGATTATCCTTGTCAGACATTGTAACCCTTATCGAGATAGTGATAGAGGAGAACAATATTTAATCATCTTGTAAGGCATTGATAAAGATCGTTTTCTCTTTGAGAATCAGATTTTCTTCAGCGCTATTACCTACCTACATTTCATACAAGACAGAGGCTGCCATTTGGCAGCCTTTTTCATATCCGCGCCACGCTCGGCGCAATTCAACCACAGAGCCTTTCAGGGGTGAGCCATAGGGAACGGTCGGTGTGACTGTCTCTGTGGGCCGATCATTCCTGAGCGCTGGCTCACCCGCTAAAAGGAAAGTCACTATGTTCGGTATCTTCAAAAAGAAAGCACGTAAAGCTGTTGTTGAAGTTAAGAAAATGGAAAACCGCGACGCGGTTGAAGCTACGGTGTGGGGGGCTTACTCCATTGCGTATGCCGACGGTACATGCGACGCGAAAGAAATCGCCACTCTGGAAAAAACCATTTCAGCATTGCCTGCTTTCGCACCGTTCGCTGGTGAGATCGCACAGATGAGTAGCAATATCCGTGCTCGCTATGAAGCTTCGCCGCGCTCTGCTAATGCTCAGGCGCTGCGCGAACTGGCTGACGTTGCCGGTACAAACGATGCTGTTGATGTTCTTTGCCTGTGCCTTGATGTCGCTGACAACGACGGCATCGGGGAAGAAGAAGAGAAGCAGCTCAAGAAAATTGCTCAGGCGCTGCAACTTCCACTGGACCAATACCTGTGATCGGGAAATTACGCTGGGTAGCCGCCGGGGTATTGATGTTCCTGGTGGTTGCCATCGACTTCACCAGCAAAATGATGTCCATCCTTGCTGATGGCGTGCTGGTAGCCGGGGTAATTGCTTTACTCTGGCCCGTGTTTAAATCCAGTAAATAACACTGTGCAAAAGGTCATTTCTGATGGCCTTTGACAGAGTGAATTTTTTCTTCGGTGCTATAGTAAACTGGCGTTCGATAATGCTCTCGATACTGATAACACTTGGTGGGGATACACCAACTTCGCAGAGACAACTGCATGACCCATGACCAGCAACCCAATGCTGGTCTTTTTTTTCCGCCATTAGCTCAACTGGAAAGAGCACGGAGCTTCTACCTCTGTGGTTCGGGGTTCGAATCCTCGATGGCGGACCAGTGTCCAATTCGTTAAGCGAGGAAGTTTCTCAACTCTAATTTATGCGCTATTTTTTTATTGTGGTGAATCCCCCTATGCGGAGGGGCGTTCCAGCAGTTACCTGAAAAGGAAACCTCTCAGACGCGGGAATGTTTGCTGGAGTAATTCTCACCGGGAGGCACCCGGCACCACGATAACAATAATATCGAATTGATAATTCCTTGAGAGCCTGCTTTAAACAGCAGGTTTTTTTTGCTCGTTTCCCGAAGTTACGGCTACGCTAAAGAAGAAGGGGATATATCCGCTGGCAGGTGGTTCTCCTGAACCATCAGTGAATCGGCCTCGATACCCGGACGTCACTACCTGTCTTTCGGATGATCTCCTTTCTACCTTCTTGTGATAATCATCACTTTAGCCTGCTCTCGCGAGCGGGCTTTTTTTATTCCCCTCAAATTTCCTGAGAGGGATCACAGCAATAAGAGGGGGCTTAATGTCCGATCCATTAACCGGCACCGGCGCTGTTCTCGGCGGCGGCCTGCTGGGTTCAGTCCTGTACGGCGTCTTTACTCATACAGATTTTGGTGTGGTGTTCGGGGCGTTTGGTGGTGCGGTGTTCTACGTCGCGACAGCCACAAACCTGTCCCGCGCCCGACTGGCAGCATATTTCCTGACGTCGTTTATCGTTGGGGTGCTTGGGGCGGGACTTATTGGCTCACTGCTAAATGCAGCTTCGCACTATGAAAAACCGCTGGATGCACTGGGTGCAGTGATTCTGCCTGCCCTGTGTATAAAAATCCTCACTTATCTTAACAACCAGGACCTGAACAACGTGTTCAAGTTTTTCTCGCGGCTACGTGGGGGAGGGGGAAATGGTAATTGACCCGTCAGCAGTCTTTAATGCGTTTATTTGTGCGGCCATCGTCATCGTGCTGATGTTTTACCAGCGACATGGCGCCCGGCATCGCCCCTTTATTTCTGTCCTGGCGTATATAACCGTGCTGGTTTACGCCGCGATCCCCTTGCAGTTCATCTTCGGCCTTTATCGTGATTCCAGTTGGCTGGTGGTGGTCGCAAACATTCTTATCTTCGCCGCCATCCTGAAGGTTCGTGGAAATATGGCGCGGCTGGTTGATCGTCTGAGGCACTAATGAACCAATCACAATTTCAGAAGGCGGCTGGTATCAGCGCCGGGTTAGCTGCGCGCTGGTTTCCGCATATCGACGCCGCTATGAAGGAATACGGCATCACCGCACCGCTAGATCAGGCAATGTTTATTGCCCAGATGGGGCATGAAAGCACCAGATTTACCCGGCTGGTGGAGAACCTGAATTACGCGGTTGATAACCTGGTACCGACGTTCGGTAGCCACCGCATCACGCAACAGCAGGCCGCCGCACTTGGCAGAACTGCAACGCAACCGGCAAACCAGAAAGCGATCGCCAATCTGGTATACGGTGGTGAGTGGGGAAAAGTACACCTGGGCAATCAGGTTGCCGGTGATGGCTGGAAATATCGCGGTCGCGGCCTGAAGCAAATCACTGGGCTCAGCAACTATCGCAGCTGCGGTCATGCTCTAAAACTTGACCTTGTTACCCATCCGGAGCTGCTTGAACAGGATGAATACGCCGCGCGCTCAGCTGCATGGTTCTATTCGTCTCGCGGTTGCCTGCTTCATTCCGGCGACGTTGAGCGCGTGACGCTTCTTATCAATGGTGGCAGAAACGGGCTGGATAAACGCCGCGCGCTGTTTAACCTGGCGAAATCTGTTCTGGTGTGAGGTGAGTGTGGGTATCGAAACGATAATCGGGCTGGCCGCACTGGTGATTTCCGCTATCGCCGGTGCCTTTGGCCTGGGCCATATTCGCGGCACCAGCAAAGCGGAAGCGAAAGCGGACCAGCAGCGCACCGAAGATAACGCAGCGGCAACGGTCGCAGTAGCCGAACGACGGGTAGAAGCAACGAAAGAGGCCAGCAATGTACAGCAGACTGTTAACCGCATGCCTAATGACGATGTTGATCGCGAGCTGCGTGACACGTGGAAGCGTCCCGGTGGTGGTTGATACCGCATGTGACTGGGTAAAGCCAATCTACCTGACTGATCACGACATCGACGTTATGGACCGCCAGACAAAGAAAGACATCCTGGCGCATAACAAAGCGTGGCAGGCTAACTGCCAGAAACAAACCAGCGCCTCGCAATAGCGGGGCTTTTTACTATCCGAGGAAACCCCATGACCGTTCGCGCTAAATTCCGCTGCCACTTTATTCAGAAAGCAGATGGCGATTCACACCGTACAATTCACATGAGCCCCGTGACCGCTGACACAGAAGAAAACAAGTCATGGTCAAAGTACACGCCTGGCGGCCAATTGCAGCTGGTTGTCTCGAACCCGGCTGCATTCGAACAGTTTGAGCAGGGCAAAGAGTACTTCATCGATATTCAACCAGCGCAGTAACCATTACAAAGCTCATCTGCGGGTGGGCTTGATAATGGTTGTCGCTATAAGCGGTACGATAAGTTCCGGCAATTCATGCAATAAAGCTTTACTAAACGGCATTCAGAATTATCCTAATGGCTCTTTAATAAAAGGAGTTAGGTTGATGAAGATCCTCTGGGCTATTTGTGTTGTATTCGGGGCTATTGGCTTTGTTCAAGGTATCGTTGGGGTTTTCGGCGCTGTCAGCGCGCCTCAGCAAGCAGCAGGAGCCGCCATGGGAGTTGCCTGGGCAGTAATTCCTTACTGTATCGTTCGGGCGATCCAGCAGATGCGACCGCAGGAAGTGGTGATCAAAAAAGAAGATTGATTGCCATTACCCAAATCAATACCAGCCTCGCGTAAGCGGGGCTTTTTACTAACCGAGGGTAAATAATGTCATCTCCAATCATGAAGTATTTTGCGTATCAGCATCTACCTGCGCACCTACAAGAAGTGAGTAAGCCAATCGGTGATCTCGCGGCACTGATGGACGAAACCATGCCAGACAGCGCGGAAAAGTCAGCAGGCTTACGCAAGCTGCTTGAAGCCAAAGATGCTCTGGTGCGCGCTAAGTTGGGCTAAGGAATTACAGCAGGCATTCACTGAGTACTAGCGTGAGCAGTGTTTAAAGTGAACTCGCTCAAAGTTTAAGGATATATCGTAACTTTGAAGCTACAAGATTATTAACATCTCAGGTGCTGCAAGAAGCAGCGTCACTCTGGGATTTTAAAAATGGGACAGTTCTATTACGTCAATAAAAATGCTCAGGCAAACGGCGACCACGAGGTACACGTTACAGGATGCGCATTTATGCCTGCGACAGAGAATCGCATTTACCTTGGTATCTTCGACACATGTCGTCCAGCTGTCACGGAAGCTAAGAAGCATTATTCAAAATCAAACGGGTGTTACTACTGCTGTAAACCATGTCATACCTCATAAGTAACATCTCTAACGTCAAAAGGCTGCCAATGGGCGGCCTTTTTTATTCCCAGAAGAAGCAGGAGAAGAAGCATGTTAACAGTAAAAGTAATGTCGCCAGGTGGCGGAGAAGAGATTCATTGCGGGTTGAGTGTAGGGTTCAATCCGGGGCAGCAGAGCATCGCGGTATCGGGAATGGACAAAAATGTATTCCTGAAACCCGGCGAGGTCGCCTACGTGATGAACCAGAACGGAAAGACGGTTTCTCGTTACGAGCATATTGCCAGTCAGGAAGCACTGCATAACGCGGTGGATTCGTAGCCATTACAAAGCTCACCTGCTGGTGGGCTTGATAATGGTAAAAAAATAGCCCTCCACTGGAAGGCAACTTATACGGCTTATTTCGTTTTAAGGTACTACACCCTCTGGCGTTGGTAGGAGCCAGCTCAGAGGATTTTAATAATGACCTGTGTCATTTTGCTTTCAAGCGCAAGTGGACGCTTTAAGAATTTTCTTACACTCATCGCAGCCGCAGAAAAAAGAAGCACTATCCCGCTACAAGTTATCAAGCGGCTCACACGAGCATTAAATTCTTTAGTCACTCGTTGGAGGGTTTTCGTGCATGAAGAAAAAGTACTATGATAAACGCGCCGTCAAATGATGGCCTACACATGGTAAGCACAATGAAAAATGCACTGGCTGTTCTTTTTATTCTGATGTCTCTGGGTGCAACAACTCAAGCGTATGCAGGTAACTGTCAACATGACTCAGATACCGCAAGCGATGGTTCTCGCTGTGGTGGACGATCTGCTGATTCCCGCCCCGGAGGCGGTGGATCTCGTTAAAAAATCAAAGGTCGCTTAGGCGGCCTTTTTGTTGTGCATCGCACGCGTACATCAAAGTAAGTCTTTGAGCTGTGAGCCTGACACATTAATAAATTTCTTTAGGCACCAGATGAATGAGCAGTGAGCCTTTTTCTGATGTCACCGAAACATATTCCGGCGTTCTATTCGGTGTGGGTGGCTGAAGTACGAATTCAGGAACATTCGTGCTGAAGAACGAACGGGCTATCCGTCGGCAATGTTTTTTGCTTTTAGCGACCATATGGCTCCGAAAGAGCCGCCCGAAGGCGGCGGTTGGACTGGAGAGAATAACTATCGGTCACTGCATAACCGACAGAACTACGCTATCGAAAATGATAATCATTTTCAATGGAGTTGAGGTGAAGTGATCATTCGCCGCCGATAATCCCTTACTGGAGAAATTATGCAGGTCACTATTGATGGTGTCCCGTTTGTGCCTGCCTGCGCTTCAGCGTCACGGATTGGCATTGCCATTACTACCCACAACCGGCCAGACGTTTTAAACCGCGCCATTGAGCAGCACACCAAACATCTTCCCATCGGTGCGCTGGTGGTGGTTATCGACGATGGCTCTAAACCTGCCGCAGTAGTGCCTGACGGCGTGCAGCTGCTTCGCCATGAAACATCACTCGGCATTGTTGCTTCGAAGAACGCCAGTTTAACCGCGCTAATGGACGCCGGGTGCGAACATCTTTTCCTTTGGGACGATGACGCCTGGCCCATCGCTGATAACTGGCACTTGCCTTACATCGAATCACCTGAGCCACACCTGGCTTACCAGTTTCTCGATCTGGCAGGGACGAATAAGCTGAAGGATATGGCGGTCCTGTACCGGGATGATAAGCACATCGCTTACACCGGGCAGCGTGGCGTGATGCTGTATTACCACTGTAGCGCTATCGAGAAGGTTGGCGGTTTCGATCCGGTTTACGGTCGCGGCATGTACGAACACAGCGACCTCGCCCTGCGCATCCATAATGCTGGCCTGACGACGTGGGCTTACGGTGATGTGGTCGGTTCAGAAAAGCTGATCCATTCTCTCGATGAGCATGAAGCCGTAGAGCGTTCGGTACCGCGTCCCGACCGACAGGCGCTGGTGGAACGTAACGTGAAGATCCACAACGAACGGCGTGATGCCGGGTTTACTGGTTACGTTGAATACCGCCAGCAGCGCGACGTGGTTATCACAACGCTGCTCACCAGTCAGCCTGACCCGCAGCGCGGCACGAGAATGGTGGCCTCGCCTGACATGCTGAGCAAATGGGCGGCCTCGCTTCGCCAGTGTGGGCGTATAGCGCTGGTGGATGAATTACTGACAGCCCCGGCAGATGTTGAGCTGTATCTCGCATGCTGGCGTTCGGCATTGTGGCGAAGTCTTTCGGCGATCGGATAGTAACCGGCCCGCGCATCCACACTATTTTTAAGTCCGATGGAGTCGGTAAAGAGTACGCTTTCTGGCGCCATAAATAATTTCATTATCCTGAAAATCCTTTAACCGGGAGGCATTGTCATGGCCGCAAGAAAGACGATTGAAGAGAGATTTTGGATAAAGGTTGATAAAAAAGGTGAAGAAGATTGTTGGTGCTGGTGTGCCGCAACAGTGAAGGGCGGTAGCGGAGAAAGAAAGTTAACTTATGGTGTTATTGGTACAGATCGAAATGCCTCTGGTAACCCAAAGGTTCTTTTAGCCCACCGGGTTTCTTGGGAAATGCATAATGGGCCAATACCGGAAGGTAAGTATATAGACCATATCTGTCACAACACCTTATGTGTTAACCCTCATCACCTCCGACTTGTATCACCAAAGCAAAACGCAGAGAACCAATGTGTTGTTGATTCCCGCTCAACATCTGGATATCGCGGCGTATCGTGGAATATCGGGTCTTGTGGGCAACACCCTGGATGGGTTGGTTGACAACATGGCGGATGCACTCAACGGGAGTAAAGCGGACTGGGCGGACTGGGCTAACAGCGTGCTGAGCGAACTCCAAAAGGTTCTGCTTAGGGCTATCCTGGTGAATAGCCTCAAGTCTGCCGGTGATAGTGGGCTTCTCGGCTCGCTTGGCGGGATGTTTGGCGGCGCGTCTTCTGGTGGCAGTACGCCATCTGGCGCCTACGATTCAGCTGCTTCTGGTTTAACCCTGAACGCAAAAGGCGGGGTTTATGATTCCCCTGATCTGAGCAAATTCCGCAATGGAATTGTGAACAGCCCTACGATGTTCGCCTTCGCTAAAGGTGCTGGCTTGATGGGTGAAGCTGGGCCAGAGGCGATCATGCCGCTAACCAGAACCGCAGACGGCTCTCTCGGCGTGCGAATGGTAGATGATGCTGTCTCCTCTGTTAGCGCGGGAGGGAATAGCATTCAACAGACCATTTATCAGCATTTCACCATTTCCGGTAATGGCGATGCCGCGCTTAAGCAGGCGATGGAGCAGGCTGCCGCTAAAAGGGCCAGAGACGGAGCGAAGAAGGCGCGGCAGGACATGCTGAGTGATTTCCAGACCAACGGGCAGGGCAGGCGACTGCTTGGCGTTTAATAAGGAGTGAATAAGTATGGCTGCGCTTGAATGGCCTGCTGATGTATGCCCGTCGTCCCTGACATGGCGACCGGAAAGTAACACCAAAACATTTCGCTCTCCCTTTAACGGTGCCTCACAGACCGTTCGTTTCCCCGGCACCCGCTGGATCTGCTCCCTGACGTTTAACAACCTTACCGACGATAAATCCCGGCGTATCGATGCGCTGGTGGCCGATCTCGATGGTGAATACGGCAGGGTAAAAATTCGCGACTGGGGACGCGAGGGGAGAACGCCAGCCGGAAATCCGGTGGTGCAGGATGCCAACCAGACGGGGACCCAGCTCAGCAGCAAAGGCTGGACACCCGGCAAGCTCGTGCTGCGCACCGGGGATTACCTTACCGTGAACGACGAGCTGAAGATGGTCACTGCTGATGTGACCAGTACTTCAACGGGTACCGCAATGATTCCGATTGCGCCGATGCTGCGTACCTCGCCGCCGGTTAACGGCAAAATTGAGGTGGCTAACCCCTACGGTATTTTTAAGCTGAAAGATAACCAGCAGGGCGCGGGTAACCGCGTTCCCGGCGTTTTCACCAGCTACACACTGGAATTTGAGGAGGCGTTTTAATGCTGTATTCACCTTTTTCAGATTCGATGATCACCTGGCTCTCCCGTGACAGGGTTACCGCGGTGCTGGCGGCCAATGTACAGTTTGAGTCCGGGATCGCTTACGTCCATTCCGGCACCGGCACGCTGGTGCTGGGCGGATATGTCTATTACGGCATGGGAACGATGGGCGCAATTGATGATGTCAATGAAACCAACACGACGAGCCCGACGCAGCTCAGGATGACGCTTTCCGGCCTGGACATGTCCCTGTTTGCCAAAACGCTTAACGAACGCTGTGTCGGGAAACCGGCGGAACTGTATCTGGTGGCAATGGACGACAACGGCGTTGTTCAGGTTGCTGACCTGATTTTTAAGGGGCGGGTGTCCGGTATTCAAGCTGGACAGCGTCACTATCTCCGGCGCGAACGTCACGCAGAACTGGAGCGGGAATTCAAACCCCGGATTTCCCAATCCGCAGCGCGTGGCGTTCTCCGGCACACTCTGGCAGATCCTGCCCGTAAGCCAGAACTCAAACGTTGGCCTTCTCGTTCAGAACAGCACCGATTTTACTGCGATCACCACGGCGTCAAGGGTCGGGTACTGCATCTACAAAGCCAGGGTAACTGTCGGTACGTCCGGCTGGGTTACTCCGACCATTGCAGGATTTGATCGCAGCAAATATCTGGTCTGCTGTAAGTGGAACAGCCCTTACACGCTGGACTATGACGGAAACCGGCTGCTGTTTCTGAATGATGGATCAAACACGGAAGACCAGCCCATGAGCGGCACCGTTGATGTGGTCATCTTCGCTGGTGGCGTTTCTCCGGTGGCCGCGAATTCCGGATTCAATATCTATAACGCCGCGGGCCAGTGCACGTTCTCAACTGCGCGGCGCCCGTTCGTTTATCTTGGCGTTAATTTTGTGCCTTCCACGACGGCGCAGACAGTTCCCGGTGGCGGATATGTGCCCGTTGGCCGTTTTGGGCTGAGGGTCCCCAGCTTCGGTGGCGGTCGCATTTATCACTACCACTATGGGCTGGTCATGCAGAACGGGACCCTCAGGGTCGGAAGGGGAGTGTATGTCGGCTGGGCAGACAGGCAGCTGGCGAACGCCGGGGTTACGCCTATTTCACTCCCGGTCATTCCCGATATGTACGTTTAACGACTTCTAACTTGCTGAACCTCGCTCCGGCGGGGTTTTTTATTGCTTCAAAGGAGCAACTATGTCCGCAGGAACACTGACTCTGACAAATAATTCAGCCGCGGTAACCGGCAGCGGTACCGCCTTTACCACCGAGCTTGCCGTCGGCGATTTTATTGTTGTGACGGTTGGCGGCATCCCTTACACGCTCGCTATCAAAACGGTGAACAGCAATACCTCCCTGACGCTGGTCAGTAACTATACCGGACCAACGCAGGGCGGCGCTGCATGGTATGCCGTGCCGCGCGTTGCGATGAACCTTGTTACTGCTGCGCTGGTGGCACAAAGCGCAGAAGCCATGCGCGGCCTGAACTATGACAAGCAGAACTGGCAAAGCATATTCAGCGGGACTGGCAACGTTACAGTTAAGCTTCCAGACGGTAGTGAGTGGAACGGACCAGCATGGAATAGTTTTATCACTGAGTTGAACAAAAAAGCCGACAAGAGCAGTTTAGGAACTGCCGCAACAAAAAACATAGGAACAGCGAGCGACGAAGTCATGCAGCCCGGCATGTTTGGGCTTGGTCGTCCGGATGGGGCATTAATATTCAACACAACGAGCCAGGATGATCTTCTTGCTGGATTGACAGGATATGGGCTTACAGTTCTTCGAAATAATGCACAGATACCAGAGCCATGGAATATATGGAACTATTCACCGACAATATTTGCCCGGACAGGTGATACGTATAGCCTTTTTTCAATGCCTTTTCAGTCATCTGGCAAAGTTCGTATTTTTGGTGGTGCAGCAGCAACTGGATGGAATCACAGCAGGATATTATACGATGATAAAAACACAGTCGTGGATAGCAATGGCTTTATAAAGCAGGCATCCCCGGTCGTCAAAATCTTCACTGATGGTAAGTATGAAACTAACGACGAATCAGAAGGCGTCACGGTGACTCGTCTGGATGTCGGGCAATATCTTATTGAAGGCTGTAAAGCACTCAATTCAGACGCTGCCTGGGGCGGTATCGACGGAGGATTTGAAATCCCCACAGACAGGAATAAGCAACCGCTCATATGGCTGGATTATGAGGTTAGCGCGGATGGTTCTGTGCTGGTGAAAACCTACCACCGAACTCACCCTGATGCGCCAGCATTTGCCAGGAATGAGCGTGATGGATTGGCAGATGGTGAGCCGGTTGACATCCCGGCTCACCAGTTCGTCAGCGTTCGTGTAGAAATGCCAGTTGACAGCATCTGGAATCAGAAACAAACGGAAGAGGCTTTAAAGCAGGAACAGGGCTCGTAAAAAACCGCCGCCCATTTTGTGTAAGAATGAGCGGCGGCTGATTGCTCAGTGTTCATGCCCGAGCAAACGTCGGGAATATTACCCGAACAATATCTACAGGCCAACCTGGCGAACGGTCGGGAACTCAGAAACCAGCCACATATCGGACTCTTCAAACATCTCCTCCAGCAAGCGGTTCAGTTTTTCCCGATCGCTTTTGCTGGCATCGCTGTTCAGGCCGTTCGCCTGCATCGGCTTCACCTTCACTTCGGCATCAGGGAAAATCTGGTGCACCCGCTTCGTCAGCTCGGCCAGTATGATTCCTCTGGCACCTTCGAGCCCCTCAACATTGCGTTTGTCATAAACCAGTTCAACAAACATACCGATCCTCTTATAAGTGAAAACTGCCTGTGCTTGATCTGTTTTCGTGAAAATACTACTGTATATGCATACAGTCAATGAGCGAGTGAGGGTGCGTTTATGCCTCGTCAACCGAATATTCGTGCTGCTTTTATTGCGGCCATAGAGCTTAACCCAAAGGGCTACCGCTACCTGAGAACAGACCGCTTCATACAAAAGTTGCGTGGTTTTAACTGGCACTTTACCCGTGACGATGCAAACAAGTGGATAGAGCGCAACCAACCTGGTTTCGCTGATAAAACGACAGACGGTAGCGAAAACCGTTACTGGATCTTGCGTAACATGGGGAGGGTTCACTAATGGGATTTGCATCACCTGCGACTGATTACGTCGAGCGCCAGCTCACTCCCGAAATACTGTGTCACATGGGCGCTGATAGCAGGGTGCTCGAAACTGATATGGGGTTTGCGGTCATAGAGCCAGCAACGAAAAAGACGCCTGGAGATGTGTTGTTAATTTTGTGCGACGGCCACACACAATTTGCAAAACTCATGGGCAAGGCGCTCATTACGGATGATGGTGAAGCGATTGAGGGAGCAGCGCTTGAAGAAGTGGAAGTGCTGGGTAGGGTGACATTCTTCATCAATCGTGCATTAGATGATGATTGCCCTGCAATATAGATAAATTTCCCCATGCTTCACTGACGAATAACCAGCCATAAGCGGCTGGTTTTTTTTGTGTGGTTTTGGTCGGCACGATAGGATTTTTCCTCCATCGCATGATGGCCATCCTTAAAGCTCAAAGGAAGTTTATCATTATCACTTCTTCAAAATCGCATTCCCCAAAATAAAAGCTAAGCGAATGAAAAATATAGTGAAAATTAAGAATGAAAATGCAATAAAATCAGCCAGAAAAACATGGTTAACTGGCTGATTAATAACATTTAATTGGAGGTTGTAGAACTCTGCTTCTGGAACAGTTCCCGGAATACCGGATAGATGTCATCCTGGTCACGAATATGCTGCATCGCAAAGTTATCAAACATCGCTTGCAGATGCTCATACTCGCGCCACAGCGTCTGGTGGGCGCGACGGGTAATTTCAATGTAACTGTAGTAGCGCACCACCGGCAGGATCTTCTTCGCCAGAATTTCATGACACAGGGGCGAGTCATCCGCCCAGTTATCGCCATCCGATGCCTGGGCGGCGTAGATGTTCCACTGCGCCGGGTCGTAGCGCTCCTTCACCACCTCATCCATCAGCTTCAGGGCGCTCGACACGATGGTGCCACCGGTCTCCTGCGAATAGAAAAACTCATGCTCATCCACCTCCTTCGCCTGAGTGTGATGGCGGATGTAGACCACCTCCACGTTCTTATACGTTCTGCTCAGGAACAGATAGAGCAGAATATAAAAACGCTTAGCCATATCCTTGGTGGCCTGATCCATTGAACCTGACACGTCCATCAGGCAGAACATCACCGCCTGGCTGGAAGGCTCCGGACGTTTTTCGTAGTTCTTATAGCGCAGGTCGAACGTGTCGATAAACGGCACCCGGTCGATCTTCGCCCGCAGTTCGGCAATCTCTTTTCGCAGGCGCTCCTCTTCCAGTAGTTGCGCCGGTTCGGTGTTTTCCACCACTTTCAGGTTGGTTTCCAGCTCGCGCAGTTCGCGACGTTTGCCTGCCGTCATCGCCGTGCGTCGCGCCAGCGAGTTTTGCAGTGAACGCACCACGCTGATGTTGGCGGGCACCCCGTTTGCGGTATAACCCGCGCGATGGGTTTTGTATTCGTTGAGCTGACGGTGCTGATTCTTTCTCAGATTCGGCAGGGCCAGATCCTCAAACAGCAGGTCGAGATATTCGTCTTTTGAAATCTGAAAGACGAACTCATCCTGGCCTTCACCGTCCTGGCTGGCCTGTCCCTGACCGCTGCCAGAACCGCCGCCTCCGCCTTGTGGCCGCTCGATTCTGTCATTCTGGACGAAGTGGTCATTACCTGGGTGCACGCGATGGCGAAGACCGCCACGCCCCTGATGAAACATCGGTTCGCTGATGTCATCGTTGGGAATGGAGACGGATTCGCCGCTGTCGACGTCGGTCACCGAGCGTTTGTTGATGGCCTCGGAGATCGACTGTTTAATTTGCGCTTTATAACGGCGCAAGAAGCGCTGGCGATTCACCGTGCTCTTGTTTTTGCCGTTAAGACGCCGGTCAATAAACCAGGTCATATATCCCCCGTACTGCATTTGCCAACTTGCAGCGTCCGTAAGTGCCGGACATTTTGTTGGCCCGGTAAGCGCGTTACCGGGCACTTGTTTTAAGACGATTTACGCACGCGCAGATACCATTCACAAAGCAGGCGGACCTGTTTGCGCGTATAGCCTTTTTCCATCATACGGTCGACAAAATCGTCGTGCTTTTTCTGCTCGTCGGTTGAGGTTTTGGCGTTGAACGAGATAACCGGCAACAGCTCTTCCGTGTTAGAGAACATTTTCTTCTCTATAACTGTGCGCAGTTTTTCGTAGCTGGTCCAGTTTGGATTGCGGCCGTTGTTATGCGCTCTGGCGCGCAGCACGAAGTTCACAATCTCGTTTCGGAAGTCTTTCGGGTTGCTGATCCCGGCCGGTTTCTCAATTTTTTCCAGCTCTGCGTTCAGAGATTCACGGTCAAACAGCTGGCCGGTATCCGGGTCGCGGTACTCCTGATCCTGGATCCAGAAGTCAGCGTAGGTGACGTACCGATCGAAAATGTTCTGGCCGTATTCGGAATAGGATTCCAGGTAGGCGGTCTGGATCTCTTTGCCGATAAACTCGGCGTATTTCGGGATCAGGTAGCCTTTCAGGAACTCCAGGTAGCGTTCAGCCTGCTCCTGTGGGAACTGTTCACGTTCAATTTGCTGTTCCAGCACGTAGAACAGATGAACCGGGTTGGCGGCCACCTCTGCGTGGTCGAAGTTAAAGACGCGGGAGAGGATCTTAAACGCGAAACGTGTCGACAGGCCGTTCATCCCTTCGTCGACCCCGGCGTAATCGCGGTATTCCTGGTACGATTTGGCTTTCGGGTCGGTATCCTTCAGGCTTTCGCCGTCATACACGCGCATTTTGGAGTAAATGCTGGAGTTTTCCGGCTCTTTCAGGCGCGACAGGATCGAGAAGCGTGACAGCGTTTCCAGCGTTCCCGGTGCGCAAGGGGCATGGACCAGCTCACTGTGGTTGAGCAATTTTTCGTAAATCTTGATCTCCTCGGAGATCCGCAGGCAATAAGGCACTTTGACGATGTACACACGGTCAAGGAACGCCTCATTGTTTTTGTTGTTACGGAAGGTCACCCATTCAGATTCGTTCGAGTGGGCGAGGATAATCCCGTTAAACGGCAGGGCGGAAATACCTTCTGTCCCGTTGTAGTTCCCCTCCTGGGTGGCGGTCAGCAGCGGATGCAGCACTTTGATCGGTGCTTTAAACATCTCGACAAATTCCATAATCCCCTGGTTGGCGCGGCACAGCGCACCGGAATAGCCGTAGGCATCCGGGTCGTTTTGCGCGTGATGTTCCAGCTTACGGATATCGACTTTACCCACCAGCGCCGAGATGTCCTGGTTGTTCTCGTCACCGGGTTCAGTTTTAGCAATGGCGATCTGCTCGAGGATAGACGGCCACACTTTCACGACGCGGAATTTGGTGATGTCCCCACCAAACTCGTGCAGGCGTTTTGCCGCCCACGGCGACATGATCGTACCGAGATAGCGATGCGGAATGCCAAACTCTTTTTCCAGAATTTGCGCATCCTCTTGCGGATTAAACAGGCACAGCGGATGGTCATTAACCGGGCTGCGCTCGCCGTTGGCGCTCAGCACATAGATCGGCACGCGCTGCATCAGCGCTTTCAGCCGTTCAGCCAGGGAGGATTTACCCCCGCCGACGGGACCCAGCAGGTAAAGGATCTGTTTCTTCTCTTCCAGCCCCTGAGCGGCATGCTTCAGGTAGGAGACGATTTGCTCAATGGCATCTTCCATACCATAGAACTCTTCAAACGCCGGGTATCGGGCGACTACCCGATTCGAAAAAAGACGGGAAAGCCGTGGCTCCAGGGCAGTATCAACCATGTTTGGCTCACCGATAGCCATCAATAGCCGTTCTGCCGCATTGGCATAGGCACTGCGATCTTGCCGACAAATGGTAAGAAACTCCTGCAGTGTGAACTCTTCGTCCTTGGCAGCTTCGTAGCGCTGGCGATAGTGATCGAATATATTCATGGCATGCCGTCCTTTCGTTTTTTAGCACAGGATAAGAGCCGTTCGTATGAGTAGTGGAGGCTCCCGGAAGAGAATCTTTCGCACCTCACTGCCAGAGCAGCAACCTGTGTGCCAGGTCGAAGGCTATGAACCGCAGGGTGTTCAGCAAAACCTCTTCTTAAATTAAAGCGTAGATGGCAATTGCAAAACTTGCATACGGATAAAATCTACTTTCAATGACATATCAATAACTCATCCAAAAATTTCCACTGCGGTTATAAGCGAAAAGGGGGTTTTTCATTTATCGGTCACATAAATGAAAGCGGGATGTCATCTGAAAAATGAAAAATAACGGGTTAATCAAATGGATTCGCGCGCAAAAAATTTTGGGATGTACGGGAATGGCGGTTACACTTCACCCGCTGATTATTTGACTACAGGAAAGAATGGATTGTGACCAAACTCAAACTTCTGGCATTGGGCATCCTTGCCGCTACCGCAGCGAGCACCGTACAGGCTGAGAGCCAGTGGACTGTTGGCGCGGGTGCTGGCGTGATCAACAGCCCGTACAAGCAGTATGACCGCGACGTTTATCCTGTCCCCGTTGTCACCTATGAAGGCGATAACTTCTGGTTCCGTGGATTGGGCGGCGGCTACTATCTGTGGAACGATACGGCCGATAAGCTCTCCATCATGGCCTATTACGACCCAACGTACTTTAAACCAGGCGACAGCGACAGCAATGCGCTTCGTCAGCTGGACAAGCGCAGAAGCTCACTGATGGCCGGGCTTTCTTACGTCCATAATACCGAGTATGGCTTCCTGCGCACGGCGCTGGCGGGCGATACCCTGGACAACAGCAATGGCTTCATCTGGGATCTGGCGTGGCTTTATCGCTATACCAACGGCGCGGTGACCCTGACGCCGGGTATCGGTGTGCAGTACAGCAGCGAGAATTACAATGACTACTACTATGGCGTGTCTAAGGCTGAGTCTCGCCGCAGTGGTCTGAAGAGCTACAGCGCTGATGATGGCTGGGATCCGTACCTGGAACTCACCGCCTCGTATAACTTCCTCGGTGACTGGAACGTTTACGGTACTGGCCGTTATACCCGTCTGAGCGACGAAGTGAAGGACAGCCCGATGGTCGACAAGTCCTGGTCCGGCATCTTCTCCGTGGGTGTGACCTACAAGTTCTGACCAGAACGTGATGTATTAAAACGGGGCGCTTGCGCCCCGTTTGTTTTTTATGGTGCCTGATAAATATTAGCGCTTCACAATCTTGATCGTCTGGCCTAAGCGGGACGGTTTTTCTTCGCTGGTTTTCTGCGGGGCGGTCACGCACGCGGTTTCCACACACACGAAGGTCTTGTAACCGTCATCCGGGATATCTGCCATGCTGACGGAAAGGGCAGGGCCCGGGTTCCAGCCCACCACGTTGCTATGGTGGTGGTGAACCACGTCAATGCCGCGGTTCAACGCGCTGTCGTGGATGACGCTACAGGCTTCCGGGTGCAGATACACGCGGTCGGTACGGTCCGGGAAGCTCTGAACGCCGTCGTCCAGCCTGCCTTCTTTCGCGTTGTCCACTTTGTCGATAAAGGTATCGCCAAGTCCGCTCACCTTAACGGCCTGAATGTCGCCTACGTTGAAATAGGTGTGCAGGGCGGACGTTGTTTCGAATTCGCCGTGCGCTTCCAGTTCAATCTCGCAGGTTTTACCCAGCTTGAAGCGGGCATAGAGGGTGAATTCATGTGGCCACAGGGCGCGCGTTTCATCATTTGCCTGAAGTTCAAAGGTCAACACCGCGCCGTTATCATCTTCGTTGTGGGCTTTCAGCGTCCACTGCTGGTTACGGGCGAAACCGTGAGACGGCAATCCCTGCTGCGCTGACGGACCAAACCATGGCCAGCAGATCGGTACGCCGCCACGGATCGCCGCCCCTTTTTTGAACGAGGTGGCCTCGCTCAGCCACAGGCCTTCTTCTTCGCCTTCTGGTTTCCAGGAGAGCAGGTGGGCGCCATTGAGCGCTACGGAGGCTTTAACGCGCGGATGATCGACGACGATGATATCGGCGCCGTCAATCTGACGGCGGGAGAGCACAGGGGTAAGTTGTTCGACTACCGGAAGTGCAAAAATTTTATTAATCATTAAGCAATCCTCTGTCTAAAAACAATAAAAAAGGCGACCGAAGTCGCCTTTTAGGATCAAGCACTCATCTCAACTTATTTGGAGATGTGAGCGATCAGGTCCAGTACTTTGTTAGAGTAGCCAGTTTCGTTGTCGTACCAGGAAACCAGTTTCACGAAGTTGTCGTTCAGTGCGATACCTGCTTTAGCATCGAACACGGAAGTGCACACTTCGCCGTTGAAATCGGTAGATACAACGTCGTCTTCGGTGTAACCCAGAACGCCTTTCATTGGGCCTTCGGAAGCAGCTTTGATTGCTTTCTTAATTTCTTCGTAAGAAGCAGCTTTTTCCAGACGAACGGTCAGGTCAACAACGGATACGTTAGGAGTTGGAACGCGGAACGCCATACCAGTCAGTTTGCCATTCAGTTCTGGCAGTACTTTACCTACTGCTTTAGCAGCACCGGTAGAAGATGGGATGATGTTCTGAGCCGCGCCACGGCCGCCGCGCCAGTCTTTGTGAGACGGGCCATCAACGGTTTTCTGAGTAGCGGTGGTAGCGTGAACGGTAGTCATCAGACCTTCGATGATGCCGAAGTTGTCGTTGATAACTTTAGCCAGCGGTGCCAGGCAGTTGGTGGTGCAGGATGCGTTGGAAACGATGTCCTGGCCAGCGTAAGTTTCGAAGTTTGCACCGCGAACGAACATTGGGGTGTTGTCTTTGGAAGGACCAGTCAGAACAACTTTCTTCGCACCCGCAGTGATGTGTTTACGTGCAGTTTCGTCGGTCAGGAAGATACCGGTAGCTTCAGCTACAACGTCAACACCGATTTCGTTCCATTTCAGGTTAGCTGGGTCTTTCTCAGCAGTAACGCGGATGGTTTTGCCGTTAACAACCAGGTGGCCGTCTTTCACTTCAACGGTGCCGTCGAAACGACCGTGAGTTGAGTCGTACTTCAGCATGTACGCCATGTATTCAGCGTCCAGGAGATCGTTGATACCAACGATTTCGATGTCAGAACGTTTCTGAGCAGCACGGAAAACAATACGGCCGATACGGCCAAAACCGTTGATACCTACTTTGATAGTCATATATTCCACCAGCTATTTGTTAGTGAATAAAAGGTTGCCTGTAAAATTACAAAAACCTTACGCAGCGTCAAGCGGAATCGTGTCAATCATTGCGACAAATCAATCCTGTGACTAACGTTTGTGCGACTGACTCGCCTCACTTTCCCTTTGAGCTAGCAACCACATGGGGGCTGCGCCCGGAATTTTAAAGGCCTCGCAGGATTAAAATGTGAAATTGATCACAATTGCCTGACCGCCTTTTCGCGACACATAAGTTTAGATCAAAAGTGCACGCGCGGGTGTTAATGTTTTGTTAGAATCTGGGTTAAAAGATGTCTGTTTCAACAGCGAGATGTAAGCATATGTCGAACCAACATAACCCCGACGATTTGAAAAAAAACCTTACAGAGATGCAGTTTTACGTAACGCAAAATCACGGCACGGAACCGCCGTTTACCGGGCGTTTGCTGCACAATAAACGGGAAGGCGTCTACCACTGCCTGGTGTGTGATGCACCGCTGTTTAACTCCCAGACTAAGTACGATTCTGGCTGCGGCTGGCCAAGCTTTTACGAGCCTGTCAGCGATGATGCGATCCGCTATCTGACGGACTCCTCGCACGGCATGGTGCGCACCGAAATTCGTTGTGGGAATTGCGACGCCCATCTCGGGCATGTCTTCCCGGATGGCCCGCAGCCGACGGGGGAGCGTTTCTGCGTAAATTCGGCTTCGATGAGCTTTACCGATGACGAAAACGGCGACCAGACCAAGGGTTGAAAAAACGATTCAGCAAATTATTCCTTTGAAAGGGAGAGATCGTGAATATTGATGACATGATTGCAGGCATGACCCCGGAGGTTTATCAGCGCCTGGTGACGGCCGTTGAGCTGGGAAAATGGCCGGACGGTGTGGCGCTCACACCTGAGCAAAAAGAGAACAGCTTGCAGCTGGTGATGCTGTGGCAGGCGCGTCACAATACCAACGCCCAGCACATGACCATCGACACTAACGGTCAGATGGTGATGAAAAGTAAGCGCGAACTGAAAGAAGACTTCGGCATCACGCCGAAGCCGATTGCAACCTTCAAATAAATCTCCCATGTAGGCCGGGTAAGGCGAAGCCGCCACCCGGCACACTACACCTTAGTGCGGGATCCCAAGCGACTCCGCCAGCTGCTTCGCTAACTGGTTGTTGTCATCCGCGCCATACTCCCAGAACATCGCCCCGGCGAGACCTTTCTCCTTGATGTAATCTGCTTTAATCGCCACGGAACGCGGGTTCTCATAGGAGATCGCAAACAGCGCCTTCCCGTCGGCGGATTTTACCGACAGCCACGGCACCTTCGCCTGTTCGTCCCAGTGCTCGGTAAAGCGTTTCTGCGGATCGTTTAGCAGTTTGCGGACGATATCGTTGTATTTCACGTAGGTATCTTTGGTCAGGTCATAGCCAAGCGATTTGAACAGGCCCAGTTCCTGCGGCCCGAAGTAGGGCTGGGTGACAGGATTGTTTTGCGCGTCCGGTTTACTCCAGTCGATACCCGGTTCAACGGCGCGCTTCGGTACACGACCGTAAAAACCGATTCCGAGGTTCATTTGCTGCGGCTTAAGGCCGGCGGCCAGATAGTTATTCACCACAAAATCAACGCTGTATTTGTCTGCGGCAGCCACCGTTGGCCAGGCGCTGGAGTCATACAGATTCGCGTTAAAATACTGCGTCCCGTACGCCATGTCGTAGGTCATCAGGTTGATGTAATCGAGCAGGGGGGCAATGGCCTTCACATCCACCCAGCTTTTCGGACTTTCTGCATTTGCGCCCACCGCAATCGTGACCAGTTTTTTCTTACCAAACGCGTCACGCATCTCTTTTAACAGCGCGGTGAAATTATCCCTGTCGGCTGGGGTGCTCTCGACCAGTCCCCACGCGCCGTTGACCGGGAACTCCCAGTCGAGATCGATCCCGTCCAGGCCGTATTGACTGACGATCTGCTGTGCGGAGCGAATAAACACCGCGCGGCTCTCTTTGGTAGCCGCTGCGCCAGAAAAACCACGTGCGCCCCAGCCGCCAACGGAAAGCAGCACTTTTAAATTCGGGTTTTGTTTACGAAGCTGAGGAAGTAACGCCAGGTCGGATGCCACCTTGGGTGATAACCAGATTTGATGCAGTTTTGCCGGATCTTTCAGTGCAGGGTTGGTTTCGTCTTTCTCGTTGTTATAGACCAGACCAAACGAGTAGTTGAGGTGTGTGATCTGACGGACATCGAGTTTATTGATATCGCCACCCGGTCCGGCGGTAACATCGCCACCGCCATTGAAGTAGCCCACGGACATCATGGGCGCGGCGGAAGCCAGTGACGCGCAAAGCAAGGGTAATGCTGCCAGCAAGGGCAAACGTTTCATATAAGTTCCTCTTTGACTGAATAAAAATAACCACGCCACAGAAAAGGCGTGGCGAAAAAACAGCCTGAAGAGAATACCATCGCCGCTTCGCTTGTGATGCGAGGGAGTTCACTTTATGGGAGATCGGGGAGGGGTTTTGCCGGGTGGCGCTGATGCTTACCCGGCCTACAAAACCAGAGAAAGTAGGCCGGGTAAGGCGAAGCCGCCCCCCGGCTAAAAAAAGCTTACGCCTGCGTCTCCATCCAGTCAGCCAGCGTATACAGTGTTGCGCCTTCTGCGGCCATATCCATAAACGCCTGGGCGCTGTCATGCGGCTGAATATTCACCCCGCGACAGCCGTCGGTAATGACATTCACGGTATAGCCCAACTGGAGCGCATCCAGCACGGTGAACTTCACGCAGTAATCCGTCGCCAGGCCCAGCACAATCAGCTCGGTGATCTCATGATGGCGTAACCATGCGTCAAGCGCCGTCTTCTGGCGGTGACCGTTATCGAAGAATGCGCTGTAGCTGTCGATGGTTGGATTTTCACCTTTGTGGAACACCGCGTCGATGGCTTTCTGGTTCAGCAGCGGATGCAGCTCAGCGCCTTCCGTCTGCTGCACGCAGTGATCGGGCCAGAAGGTTTGCGCCAGTCCGTCCAGTTCGCCCTGGCTGTAAGGCTCAACGTTGTGCTGGCTGGCAAAGCTGCCGTGGTTTGCCGGATGCCAGTCCTGACTCGCCACCACCGCTTCATCACGAGCCTTACACCACTCAATCAGCGAATTCGCGACGTCTACGGTGCTGTCGCCTTCCGCGACGGCCAGCGCACCGCCCGCACAGAAATCATTTTGCAAATCGACCAGTAACAGGGCGCGTTGCTTCATGGGAACTCCTTATTCGTCCGGCGTCAGTTCACCGCGCAGGTTTTGCATCATGGCGCGGCGAATGGAATCAATATCCAGATCCTGACTCAGTAAATAGTGAAGTTTAGTCAGCGTTGCCTCAACGGTCATATCGAAACCACTGATCACGCCAGCGTGCGCCAGGGCGTTGCCGGTGGCGTAGCCGCCCATATTGACCTTACCGGACATACACTGAGTGAGGTTCACCACCACAATCCCGCGATCGCTCGCCTCCTGAAGCTCTTTCAGGAACTCACCGTTCTGCGGGGCGTTACCCACACCATAGGAGCGCAGGATCAGCGCCTTCACCGGCTGGCGCAGGAAGTTGCGCACCACGTCGGCGGAAATACCCGGATAAATCGTCACCACGCCAATCGGCTGCGGGGTGATCGGGTGAACGATCAGCTCGCCTGCAGTATTTGGCGCGGGCGGCGTGCCCAGACGACGGATATGGATCCCCGCTTCCAGCAGCGGTTGCAGGTTAGGTGAGGCAAACGCGTCAAAGCCGTCAGCGTGCGCTTTAGTGGTACGGTTCCCGCGGTACAGTCGGTTGTTGAAGAACAGCGTTACCTCGTTGATCGGGTAATTAGCGGCCACGTACAGGGAGTTAAGCAGGTTGATCTGCCCGTCTGAACGCAGTTCCGCCAGCGGGATCTGCGAACCGGTCACGATGACGGGCTTGCCCAGGTTCTCCAGCATGAAGGAGAGCGCCGAGGCGGTGAACGCCATGGTGTCGGTGCCGTGCAGTATCACGAAGCCGTCGTACTGGTCGTAATGGGCTTTAATATCGTCCGCAATATGCTGCCAGTCTTCCGGCGTCATGTCGGAGGAGTCCATCAGCGGCTCATATTCGTGGATGGTAAAGTCCGGCATTTCCGGACGGTGGAATTCAGGCATCAGCGCCAGCTGGCGCTGCAAGTGGCCAGAAACCGGGATATAGCCATTTTCTGAGCGCTGCATACCGATGGTACCGCCGGTATAGGCGACATATATTGATTTCTTCTGCATGGTAATGAGTTCTTGTTCTTCAAAAGAAAAAATCCCCTCTTCACGGGAAGAGGGGACGGTTTTTAACGCACGTTCGCACAGGTCAGGCAAAACGCGTAACGGCTTTGCGGATCGTTGAAAGTCGCGAGCTTATCGCTCTCCGCTTTCATGGCTTTAGCCGCCGTCGCCACCGGCGCCGGCAGATACGCCTGAAGCGCTTCCGGCAGCATGGCGCGGACGGAGCCGGACATGCTGTCCATGACCATATCGAAGAACGTCGGTTCGTCCTGATAATAGTCAACGTGCCACTGCTTGAGCTTCGCCAGTTCCGCCGCTTTCTTCACGGCATCGTCGAAGTCACCCAGGCTGTCTACCAGACCGTTGCTCTTCGCATCCTGGCCGGTCCAGACGTGGCCCTGCGCGATCTGGTCAATCTGGTCTGGCGTCTTTTTACGGGAATCCGCCACCAGCGTGATGAAGCGCTTATAGCCACTCTCAATGCTGAGCTGCATCATCTCGGACACCTCAGGCGGCAGAGATTTAGTCACGGACACATCCGCCAGCGGCGAGGTGGAAACGCCGTCGGTATGAACGCCGAGATAATCCAGGCTGTTCTCTACGGTGTTGATCACGCCGAAGATGCCAATCGAGCCGGTCAGCGTGCTTGGGTTAGCCACAATGTAGTTGGCTGGCGTCGAGATCCAGTACCCCCCTGAAGCCGCCATGCCCCCCATCGAGACCACGACCGGCTTGCCCGCGGCACGCGCGGCGGCCAGCTCAGCACGGATCACCTCGGAGGCGCTGACGCTGCCGCCAGGGCTGTTCACCCGCAGGACAATCGCCTTCACTTTCGGATCCAGACGCGCATCGCGGATCTGCGACGCGGTGGTGTCCCCGCCGACGTTCCCCGGCGTTTCTTCACCGTCCATAATGGCCCCGTTAGCAAACACCACGGCGATGCTGTCACCGCTGTCATCCGGCTTTTTCGCGGCGTAGTCATACATGCTGATGGCGCTGTAGTTCTTGTCCTCTTTACTCCAGCCGAACTGTTTGGTCAGCGCTTTTTCGATTTCAGCGCTGGAACCCAGCCGATCGACCAGTTTGTTATCAAGCGCGTATTTCGCTGTATCGCCGTCCACTTTGCGCAGGCCCTCCAGCACACCGCGCGCGCCCGGGAAGACCTGCTCAGCGGTCATTTGACGGTTAGCGGCAATGGTGCCGAGATAGTTCTGCCACAGCTCGCCAATCCAGCGGCTGTCCGCTTCACGGGCGGCAGGGGACATATCATCACGGATAAACGGCTCCACGGCAGATTTATAGGTCCCGACGCGGAAGACGTGGGTAGTGACCTTCAGCTTGTCGAGCAGCGATTTGTAGTACAGACCATTTGTGGCGAAGCCATGCAGATCGACCGTGCCCTGCGGAGAGAGCCAGATTTTGTTAGCAAAGCTCGCCAGATAATATTGCCCCTGGGTGTAGCTGTCGCCGACGGCAATGACCGGTTTACCGCTGTCGCGGAATTCCCGCAGCGCTTTCCCGATGTACTGCATCGAAGGCTGATCGGCTCCGGCAAAATCTTTCAGATCCAGCACGATACCGGTAATGTTGCGATCGTCTTTGGCCTGACGGATCGTGTCGACGATATCAAACAGGGAGTTTTCCTGCAGGCGGTCTGAAGTCGCGCCGAACAGCTGGCGGCCAATCACGCCCAGACGGTTGCTGGTCGATGGCTTATCAACAATCACACCGGTGATATCGAGGAGCAGTGCGCCGCGCGTCGAATTCTGCGCCTGGCTGGCGCTGCTGAGATGCATCCAGATACCTGCGCATACCAGGACCAGGAAGATGAAGAAGATATTCATCACCAGGTTGCGGACGAAGTTGAGCAGTCGCCACGTCCATTTAAAGAAACCGGCAAAGATTCGCCAAAGGGTTCGCATGTATTCTCCCTAACCAGAAAAGGACTGTTTCCGTCGCCACAGGACGGTAATGTGCGGTTATCGTAATGACCCAACCGCCACTTGTCAGCAGGAATCGCCTGCCACGCTGTAACAAATTCTGCTGTCGTGTTAATTTTGTGAGTAAATTTCACGAAAGGAGTTAACCAATGGACGCACTTGAACTGCTTGTTAACCGTCGTAGCGCTTCCCGCCTGGCCGACCCGGCCCCCGTCGGCGAACAGCTGGAAAACATTCTGCGTGCCGGAATGCGTGCGCCGGACCATGGCACATTGCAGCCGTGGCACTTCTTTATTATTGAAGGCGAAGGGCGCGACCGCTTCAGCCAGCTGCTGGAGCAGGGGGCGGTTGCCGCAGGCCAGGATGAGAAGGGGATTGATAAAGCCCGCAACGCGCCGTTCCGTGCGCCGATGATCATCGCGGTAGTCGCTAAATGCCAGGCCGACCATAAAGTGCCGGTCTGGGAGCAGGAGATGTCTGCCGGTTGCGCGGTAATGGCAATGCAGATGGCCGCCGTCGCGCAGGGCTTTAACGGCATCTGGCGTACCGGGCCGCTGACCGGGAGCGCCGCCGTGCGGGAAGGCTTCTCCTGCGGTGAACACGATAAAATTGTCGGCTTCCTCTATCTCGGCACCCCGCAGCTTAAAGCCTCCAGCACCATTAGCGTGCCGGACACCACGCCTTTCGTCAGCCGTTTTTAATTACACGCGCTAAACTGTCTGGATTCTGAGCATCCGCCGCAGAATTCAGACAGTCATACTTACCTCTTTATGGAATGAGCGCTACCATAGCGCGATTGAGATGACAGGAGACGTCCATGAGCGAGCAAACTATTCGTTTAACGCAATACAGCCACGGAGCCGGTTGCGGTTGTAAAATTTCCCCGAAAGTGCTGGAGACCATCCTGCACAGTGAACAGGCGAAGTTTGTCGACCCGAACCTGCTTGTCGGTAACGAAACGCGTGACGATGCAGCGGTTTATGACTTAGGTAACGGCACCAGCATTATCAGCACCACTGACTTCTTTATGCCGATTGTCGACAACCCGTTCGACTTCGGACGCATTGCGGCCACCAACGCCATCAGCGATATCTTCGCGATGGGCGGTAAGCCGATTATGGCGATCGCCATTCTGGGCTGGCCGATTAACACCCTCCCGCCGGAGATTGCCCGCGATGTCATCGAAGGCGGACGCTTTGCCTGCCAGCAGGCGGGTATTGCCCTGGCCGGTGGTCACTCTATCGATGCGCCGGAGCCGATCTTCGGCCTGGCCGTCACCGGCGTGGTGCCGACCGAACGCGTGAAGCGCAACAGCACCGCGCAGGCGGGCTGCAAGCTGTTCCTCACCAAGCCGCTGGGCATTGGCGTACTGACAACCGCCGAGAAAAAATCCCTGCTGAAGCCCGAGCATATTGGTCTGGCAACGGAAGTGATGTGCCAGATGAACCTTGCCGGTGCGGCATTCGCCAGTATCGACGGCGTGAAGGCCATGACCGACGTGACCGGCTTTGGTCTGCTGGGACACCTCTCTGAAGTCTGTCAGGGCGCGGGCGTGCAGGCGCAGGTCTGGTATCAGGATGTGCCGAAGCTGCCGGGCGTGGAAGAGTACATTGCTCAGGGCGCCGTTCCGGGCGGGACGCAGCGCAACTTCGCCAGCTACGGCCATTTAATGGGCGAAATGCCGGAAGCGTGGCGCAATCTGCTGTGCGATCCGCAAACCTCCGGCGGCCTGCTGCTGGCGGTGACGCCGGAAGCAGAAGCTGACGTTCAGGCAACGGCGGCCGAGTTTGGCATCACCCTGACGGCCATTGGCGAGCTGGTGACCGCCCGCGGTGGCCGCCCGATGATTGAGATCCGTTAATTCGATGCGGTTGTTTATTGCCGAAAAGCCGAGTCTGGCGCGAGCCATCGCCGACGTGCTGCCCAAGCCGCATCGCAAAGGTGATGGCTTTATCGAATGCGGTAACGGGCAGGTGGTCACCTGGTGTATCGGTCACCTGCTTGAACAGGCGCAGCCGGATGTCTACGACAACCGCTACGCCCGCTGGAACCTCAACGATCTGCCGATCGTGCCGGAAAAGTGGCGTCTGCAACCGCGTCCTTCCGTCACCAAACAGCTCAACGTCATTAAGCGTTTCCTGCATGAGGCGACGGAAGTGGTCCACGCGGGTGACCCGGACAGGGAAGGGCAACTGCTTGTCGACGAAGTGCTCGACTACCTGGAGTTGGCACCGGAAAAGCGCCAGCAGGTGCAGCGCTGTTTAATTAACGACCTCAACCCGCAGGCGGTGGAGCGCGCGATTTCGCGCCTGCGCGCCAACAGCGAATTTATTCCCCTGTGTGTCTCCGCGCTGGCGCGTGCGCGTGCCGACTGGCTGTACGGGATCAACATGACCCGCGCCTACACCATCCTGGGACGCAATGCGGGCTATCAGGGCGTACTCTCTGTTGGGCGTGTTCAAACCCCGGTGCTGGGACTGGTGGTGCGTCGCGACGAAGAGATCGAAAATTTCGTCGCCAAAGACTTCTTCGAAGTCAAAGCGCATATCGTCACGCCGAAAGACGAACGCTTTACCGCCGTCTGGCAGCCGAGCGATGCCTGTGAGTCATATCAGGACGAAGAGGGACGGCTGCTGCATCGTCCGCTGGCGGAGCACGTGGTTAACCGCATTACCGGCCAGCCCGCGATCGTTACCAGCTATAACGACAAACGGGAATCAGAGCCCGCACCGCTGCCGTTCTCCCTTTCGGCGTTGCAGATCGAGGCCGCGAAAAAGTTTGGCCTGAGCGCGCAGAACGTGCTCGATATCTGCCAGAAGCTCTATGAAACCCACAAGCTGATCACCTATCCGCGTTCGGACAGCCGCTATCTGCCGGAGGAACACTTCGCCGGACGCCACTCGGTGATGAATGCCATTGGTGTCCATGCGCCGGATCTGTTGCCGCAGCCGGCGGTAAACCCGGATACCCATAACCGCTGCTGGGACGATAAAAAAGTCGATGCCCACCACGCGATAATCCCGACGGCGCGCACCAGCAACGTCAACCTGAACGACAACGAAGCAAAGGTCTATAACCTGATCGCGCGTCAGTATCTGATGCAGTTCTGCCCGGACGCGGTTTTCCGCAAGTGCGTTATTGAGCTGGAAATTGCCAAAGGCAAATTTATCGCCAAAGCGCGTTTCCTCGCGGAAGCGGGCTGGCGCACGCTGCTCGGCAACAAAGAGCGTGACGAAGAGAACGACGGCACGCCGCTGCCGGTCGTAGCCAAAGGCGATGAACTGCTGTGCGAAAAAGGCGAAGTGGTTGAACGTCAGACCCAGCCGCCGCGCCACTTCACCGATGCGACGCTGCTTTCGGCCATGACCGGGATCGCCCGTTTTGTGCAGGATAAAGATCTGAAGAAGATCCTCCGCGCCACCGACGGTCTGGGTACGGAAGCAACCCGCGCGGGGATTATCGAGTTGCTGTTTAAGCGTGGTTTTCTCGAGAAAAAAGGGCGCTATATTCATTCGACAGAGCCGGGCCGGGCACTGATTCACTCCTTGCCAGAGCTGGCCGCCAGACCGGACATGACCGCGCACTGGGAGTCGGTGCTGACGCAGATCAGCGAAAAGCAGTGCCGTTACCAGGACTTTATGCAGCCGTTGGTGGGGACGCTTTATCAGCTGATTGATCAGGCGCGCAGTACGCCAGTGAAGCGATTCCGGGGGATGGTTGCCCCGGGTGGCGGGGCGAAGAAACCGTTCAAAAAGAAAAAAAGCGCAGCCAAAAATACCACCGCTTAAACCGTAGGCCGGGTAAGGCGAAGCCGCCACCCAGCAAAAAGCAGCTCTGCGGCCTGAAAAAAGCCCGGTGGCGATAACGCTTACCGGGCCTGCAAGGGCGAGAATGCAGCGAAACTAAATCACACCCTGCCCGATCATCGCATCGGCCACCTTCACGAACCCGGCGATGTTGGCGCCGCGCACGTAGTTGGTCTGTGAAGCCTCACCGCCGTACTCCACGCAGGCATGGTGAATATCAAGCATAATGTGGTGCAGACGGGCATCCACTTTCTCCGCCTTCCAGCCCATTCTCGCGGCGTTTTGTGCCATTTCCAGACCGGATGTTGCCACCCCGCCCGCGTTCGCCGCCTTGCCTGGCGCAAAGAGTACGCCCGCGTCCAGGAACAGATCGGTCGCTTCAATGGTGGTGGGCATATTTGCCCCTTCCGCTACCGCCTTCACGCCATTGCTAATCAGCGTCCGGGCGGCATCCACGTCCAGCTCGTTTTGCGTCGCGCACGGCAGGGCGATATCCACCGGCACACCCCACGGCTGTTTACCTTCCAGATAGGTCAGGCTAAACTCTCGGGCATAATCCGCCACGCGGCCGTCACGGCTGGCTTTGATTTCGCACAGACGCGCCAGTTTTTCTGCCGTGAAGCCAGCTTCATCCACCACGGTGCCGCTGGAGTCGGAGGCGGTCACTACGCGCGCGCCAAACGCCATCGCTTTCTCGATAGCGTACTGCGCCACGTTGCCGGAGCCGGAGACCGCCACGCGCATCCCCTCGAAGCTCAGCCCGTGACGCTTAAGCATCGCTTCAGTGAAATAGACCAGACCGTAACCCGTCGCTTCCGGACGAATCAGGCTGCCGCCAAACGACAGACCTTTGCCGGTAAAGACGCAGGCGCTGTTGTTGGAGAGCTTTTTCATCATCCCGGCCATAAAGCCCACTTCACGACCACCCACGCCGATATCCCCGGCAGGAACGTCGGTGTCCGGCCCAAGGTGGCGATAGAGCTCAGTGACCAGCGCCTGGCAGAAGCGCATCACTTCGCCTTCGCTCTTGCCTTTCGGATCGAAATCACTCCCGCCTTTACCGCCGCCCATCGGCAGGGTAGTGAGCGCATTTTTAAAGGTCTGCTCGAAGCCGAGGAATTTCAGAATCGACAGGTTCACCGAGGGATGGAAGCGCATCCCGCCCTTAAACGGCCCAATGGCGGAGTTAAACTGCACGCGCCACGCGCGGTTGACCTGTACCTGATTGCGATCGTCCACCCACGCCACGCGGAACTGGATGACGCGCTCTGGCTCCACCAGACGTTCAAGCAGCGCCATCTGGCGGTAGCGCGGATTTTCCTCAAGGAAGGGCCACAGGGTGGTCATGACTTCACGAACGGCCTGGGCAAACTCGCTTTGGTGCGGGTCGCGCTGCTGAACATGGGCAAGAAAGCTTTCCAGAGAGCGTGTCTGATCCATAGATATAAGAACCTCTTATAATAATTTGTGCGTGTGGCGGAGATGTTTTGTGTCGTTTTTTTGACTATACCACCCGCACCGCTTTGAGAGGCAAGCAGAAATTTAGGCCGAAAGGGAAATTAATGACAAGCCGCGCGTCATAACCAAAAGCGATGACGAGATAAATTAAAGATCCCGTCAGGATCTACCGTTATAGATATAAACGATGCAAAGGAAATTAAGTCTATGAACCGTTTCGCAATGGCCGCGTTATGTTTGATGGTGTCCGCCGGGGCACAGGCTGATCGCATTCGCCCGGATGTCGAAGTTAACGTGCCGCCAGAGGTTTTTAGCGCTGGCGGACAGCGTGCGCAGCCGTGTAATCAGTGCTGTATCTATCAGGATCAAAACTATTCCGAAGGCGCAGTGGTCAGGGCGGATGGCGTGCTGTTGCAGTGCCAGCGTGATGAGCGCACCCTCAGTACAAACCCGCTGGTCTGGCGTCGCGTAAAAGAATAAACGCTTCCAGAAGCGGTATATCCGCCGGGGCTAAATCATACGTGAACGCGTCTTCTGGCGTGCACCACACCAGCGCCGAGTGGTAGTGCGCCTTCAGCTCGCCGCTAAATTCCGGTACGTGCCAGGCGTGGAGGTGGATCAGCCGCTGCGACACTTCCCGCTGGTGGCTTGCCACATACCGCGCGGGCACGGCTTCAATGCCGAGCTCTTCGCGTAGTTCGCGGATCAGCGCTTCCTGCTGGGTCTCAGCGGCTTCAACCTTTCCGCCCGCAAATTCCCACATTCCTGGCTGATCGGCATGTTCGGGACGCTGCGCCAGCAAGATCTTGCCCTCTTTTTCGAGGATGGCCGCAACAACATCGAGTGTTTTCAGCATGTTCGTCAATAATTAATAGCGAAAAACGACATATTATCGTGCCCTGCCAAAGAGTCCAGTCATCAGGAGAATCAGGTGAAAGAGACAGCCGCCTGGGTTGCGCCCATGGAAACCCTTCCCGTCAGCCTCAAGCCCATTGCTGCCATGCAGAAAAAACACTTCGGCGCGGTGCTGAACCCCACGCGCTGGTGGGGGCGTATGCCGCGTCTTTTCTGGCTGGTAGCGCTATTTGTCGGCTATCTGGAGCGGCGCAAGGCGCGTTTGACGCCGGTTCTGCGTTCGTTACTAATGACGCGGGTCTCGCAGATCTGCCACTGCGCATTTTGTATTGATGCCAACAGCCTGCGTCTGGCCGAGCGGAGCGGGGCGCTGGATAAAGTGCAGGCCGTCAACGACTGGCAAAATTCCACCCTGTTCAGCGAAGAGGAGCGCGCGGCGCTGGCCTATGCGGAAGCGGTCACCGCCACGCCGCCTCAGGTGGATGAAAATATCAAAAACCAGCTGAAGCGCCACTTTAGCGAAGAGACTATCACCGAAATGACGGCTCTGATTGCCTTTCAGAACCTTTCCGCCCGCTTTAACGCCGCGCTGGATATCCCGGCTCAGGGCCTGTGTGCCACGTTTAAAGGTAAACCGCATGCTGGATAAACATCTGCATCCACGGCTGAAGCCCGGGTTAAATCAGCTGGCCGCCGCGCTGGATAAACCGTTTATTACGCCTGATGGGTTAACGCTCGCCGGGTTTGCGATTGGCGTACTGGCGTTACCGTTTCTGGCGCTGGGCTGGTATCTGCCAGCGCTGGTCGCCATTGTGCTGAACCGGCTGCTGGATGGTCTGGACGGTGCGCTGGCGCGTCGCCGTGGCCTGACGGACGCGGGAGGATTTCTTGATATCGCCCTCGACTTCCTGTTTTACGCGCTGGTACCGTTTGGCTTCGCGCTGGCCGCTCCGGCTGACAATGCGATCGCCGCCGCCTGGCTGCTGTTCGCGTTTATGGGGACGGGCAGCAGTTTCCTGGCCTTTGCCGCGCTGGCGGGGAAGCATAATATCGTCAACCCCGGCTACGCGCACAAGTCGCTTTATTACATTGGAGGATTAACGGAAGGAACGGAGACCATCGCGCTGTTTGTGCTGTGCTGCCTGTTTCCGGCACACTTCACGCTGTTCGCCTGGGCGTTTGGCGCGTTGTGCTGGCTGACCACCACAACGCGCATCTGGAGCGGTTACGTGACGCTGAAGTCACTCCCCCGCTAGCGTGTACTCTCCGGGCCGCGCGCGCCGGTGGAGACCGGGTTCTGCGGATGGCTGCTCCATTCGTACCAGCCGCCGTCGTAGACGGCAACGTTTTGCCAGCCCATGGCGCGGGCGTACATGAAGGCTTCAGACGCGCGCCAGCCGGTACCACAGTAGAACGCAACGTGCTGCTCCGGCAGGATATTCCACGTCTTCCACATGGCGGCAATATCATCGGCGCTGCGCATGGTGCCATCCGGATTGTGGAAATCTTCCATGTGGGTCGCGTCGCTACCCGCATGGCCCCAGCGCGCACCGGCAATGTCACCTTTTGGCTTGATATAACTGTAGCCGCTGGTTTCACCGATAAACTCTGGCCAGGAACGAATGCTCACCAGTGAGGCGTCCTGACGGTGCAGCATTCCCCGGGCCTGTTCCATATCCACCATCAGCCGGGGCTGGCCTGGGATCGGCGCGCCAAAATCAGGGGCTGGCTTCACGTTCTCAGGCGTTCCGCGCTCAACGGGCAGGCTGGCGTCTGACCATGCCTTCCAGCCGCCGTCCAGAATTCGCACATCCTTCACGCCCGCGTAGAGCATGATCTGCGCCACGCGCGCGGCGGCATATACGTCGCGACCGTACAGAATGACGGTGGTATCGTGACGGATCCCGTGCTTCGCCAACATCGCTTTCAACTTTTCGTCAGCGACCTTATTCCACAGCGGTTCGCTTTCCACTTCATTGGTGTCGATGTAGCCCGCGCCGGGAATGTGGCTCAGGAGATAAAGCTTCGGCGCACCCCAGCCAGCCTCGATCACCTTCCACTCTCCGGCTGGTGCGGCGGTAACGGGTTTGCCCTGCTGCAACAGGTGGATCCACTGCGGATAAACCAGCTGTTCAAAATGTGCCAGACGTTGCAAACGGTCGGATTGTTGCAGGGCATCGCTCAGGATGGAAACGTGGGTAAAACCCGCTTTTTCCAGCCGCGTTTTGACGGTCTGGTTGTCATCATCGTTGCCATAGAGCGCAACCGGCATGTCGGGCGTAATCCGATGCTGTTTTGCCCAGCCGCTGAGCTGTTCATCGCTCATTGCCCCAAGCCAGCCTGCAGAGAGATTAAGCGCGGCGGGTTCATGCCCGGACGTTCCGCGCAGCGCCTGCGGCCAGCCGTTATAGAACGCACTGATGCGCGTATCAATTACCGCGCCGTTTTGCGCCTGGAGCTGGTCCAGCGTGAGGGAGTGGGGCATATCAGCCGCCATGGAGGAGAGTGAGGCGAGGCCGCAGATCAGAGCCAGCGCGGTCAGTTGAGAAACACGTTTCATCGAAAAACCTGACGTCATTAAAAGAGGGTGGCATTGTCGTCTCTCCTGAAGCCAAAAACATTGCGTTAGCACATTATTGCCAGCGAGAAATCTCAATCACCTCTCCGCCTGGCGGGATATCTTCCTCATCATGCGTGACCAGCACCATCGGGATCTTGCGCTGGCGAGTGGTTTCGAATACCCACGCCCGGAATGAGGCGCGGAGCGTTTTATCCAGTCGGCTGAACGGTTCGTCGAGCAGCAATGCCTGCGGCTGGGCGAGAAGGGCGCGCAGCAGGCTGACCCGGGCGCGCTCGCCGCCGGAAAGGGTCGCCGGATCGCTGACATAGTGGTTTGCCAGCCCGGCAGATTCAAGAGCCTGCTCTACCGCGTCGCGCCGCGCGCGTCCGGCAATGTGCGCCGGCAACGCCAGCATCAGGTTTTGCCCCACGCTGAAGGCGTCAAACAGCAGGGCGTCCTGAAACAGAATGCCGATCCCGCGCGTTTCCACGGGGAGCAGATCGCAGCGTCGATCGTTCAGCCACAGCTCGCCGTGCGCCTTAAAATCAGTGGATAGCGCCCCCACCATCCAGGCAAACAGAGTCGATTTCCCGCTCCCGGAGGGTCCCATCAGCGTGAGAATCTCCCCTGCCGGGACGCGGAAGTTAACCTCACGTAACAGAGGCGCAATGGTGAGATTTTTCACGTTCAGCATTAACGTAATCCTTGTCTGTGACGGCCCACGAACCGGGCGAGCAGCGCGGCAAGGGCAAATACGCTGCTGGTCAACAGCAACAGACCCAGCGCCCGGCTGGCGAGGATCGGAACGCTGCCGCCGCTGCTGAGGGCGACCGCCTCCGTCGTCAGAGTAGTAAAACGACCCGCTCCCAGCCAGAGGGTGGGCATGTACTGGGCCATGCTCACGGAAAAGCCGGTCGCAAAGGCCAGCAGGGCCGGACGAACCATCAGGGGACATTTCACTAACCAGAAAATTTTCGCCTGTCGCCAGCCCAGCGTTCTGGCGGTGAGGATAAGCCGGGGATCGAGCCTGCGCCAGGCCGGTTGCAGCACCAGGAGCATCCACGGGAGAACCCAGAGCATATGGCTCCAGAGCACCGCAGCGTACTGGCCGTCGATGCCCAGCCACAGCGCCACGGCATACTGCCCGGACACGAGGGGCAGCGCCGGGAGGGCAAGCGGCAGCCAGATCCACACCGCGCCACGCTGGGGTCCCCACTCAAGCCAGAGCATGAGGATGGCCAGCGCTGTCAGGCTGGACAGCAGTCCCAGTGAAAGGCTGTCGCTGACGGGGCCGATGTCGTCCCGGCGTGCCAGCATCAGCAGAACCAGCGCACAGAGCACGCCGCACAACGGCAGTAACCCGCCCAGCGTCCGTGCGGGCAACGCGGTATGCGAAGCGCGACGTACCCCCGAGACGTCAGGCTGGGCGCGCCGCCAAGCCGTCCAGAGGCCGTATCCCACCGCGGCAAGTGCGGCCAGCAGCAGGAGCAACACCAGACACAGCAACGTTCCTTTTGTCTGCTGCTGCGCATCGCCCTGGGTGAGCCACTGCCAGGCCAGCACCGCCAGCGTAGGTGGGTTGCCCGGCCCGAGCACGATCGCCACATCCACCACGGAAAGCGACCAGGCGAGCACCGCCAGCATCACGGCGCCCAGCGCGGGGGCGATAGCCGGGAGGACGAGCCAGTTAAGCGCCTGCATTCGTCCGTAGCCGAAGGTATGGAGGACAATTTTCTGCTGTGCGAGGCGCTTTTCAGGCAGCGCGGCGTAGATTGCCCACAGAACGAACGCGCTCTCTTTGACCGCAAGCGTCAGGCCAAGCCCGATACCGTAGCGGTCAAGCTGCGGCGAACAGACTGTACAGATCCGGTAAAACTGACCGCCTTCCGCAAACAACAGCAGCGCGCTGGTGGCGAAGGCGACGTGCGGCACGGCCAACAGCCACGGCAGACGGGTGCTCAGGCGCTGCCAGCCATCACCCGGCCAAAGAAGCGCAAGCAGGCTCAGGGCGATAAACAGTGAACCCAGCGTCGCGATGAGGGTTGACACCAGCGTAGCGGCCAGCGCCTGCGGCAGCTGCGGGTCGGCAAACAGCGCCGCCCAGTTATTGAGAGAAAACGCCGGGGCCAGCAGCATGCCGCTGGCGGGAAGCAGTGGCAGATAGATGACCGCCATTGCCGCCCATACCAGCCCGCTTAGCGGGTTCCGTAGCGGCGAAGCCATTCCTGCTCCAGGGCGTTAACCCAGGCGGCGTGCGGTTCGGGAAGCACATCAGGCGTGCCTGAAGGGGTAAAGGCATGAAGCTGTTTTGCCGCTTTCGCAGGTAGTTTGGCACCATCCAGCACGCTCGGGTCACCCCAGACGGCAGGATCGGCTTTGCGGATCTGCGCCTGCGGTGACAGCAGGAAATTTGCCACCACTTTCGCCCCTGCGCTCGCACTGGCATTTGCCGGGATAGCGACAAAATGGACGTTGCCGATCATGCCTTTGAGAAAGCCGAAACTGTAGCTGTCGGCAGGCAGTTCACCGCTCGCCACCTTTTGCATCGCATGAGCGGGGTTAAAGGTGAGCGACAGGTTCAGGCTGCCGCTGGCCAGCAGCGTATCCATGCGCGCAGGCGATGGCGGAAAATCGTTCCCTTCGCGCCACAGCAGGGGATGCAGCGTATCAAGATAGTCCCACAGCGGCGCGGTGATCTCTGCAAAGGTGCCGTCCGGCGCGTTTTTTAACGCCTCCGGATGGGCGGTCAATGCCAGCAGAAGCTGTTCAAGAAACGCCGTGCCGGTAAAATCCGGCGGTCGCGGATAGCTCACCTTGCCAGGGTGCTGCTGAGCGTAAGCCAGCAGCGCGTGGGGATCTGCCGGAGGCGTCGGCATACTCGCTTTACGGGCGATGAAGGTTAACTGCGCGCCGCCCCATGGGGATTCCGCCCCATCGGTCGGGATGGCAAAATCTTCCGTGACCGGTTTACGGGTATCGACGTAACGCCAGTTGGGCAGGGTTTGCGCCCAGCCGGTGAGCAGCAGGTTTGCCTCCTTCAGCGTGCGGAAGTTTTCCCCGTTTACCCAGAGTAGATCCACCGACCCGTTACTGCTGCGTCCTGCGGCCTGTTCCGTCTGGATCCGCTTCACCGCATCGGCGGCATCGGCCAGATGAACGATCTTCAGGCTAATGGCGTAGTGCGTTTTCATCTCGCCGCTCACCCAGTCGAGGTAGCGGTTAACGGCCTCGTCACCGCCCCAGGCGTTAAACCAGACGGTCTGCCCGGTGGCCTGTTGCTGAATGGATTGCCAGCTTTCTGCGGCGAAGGCAGAGGTTGCCAGCAGCAGACTCGTCAGAAACGCGCAAAAACGCACCCGGCGCATAATGCCTCACTTTTTAATCGAAGGGATGTAACGGGAAAACAGCCAGCGAGTGACCAGCGGTAATAACCCTAATAGTGTAAAGGCGAACAGCAGTCCCGGCGACAGAATATCGCGCAGCGTGGTGAGTTTTCCCAGCTCGCGTCCGGCGTTCAGATAAATGACGGTGGCAGGTAGCATCGCAAGCTGGCTGACCCACCAGTAGTGACGCACCTGGATACGGGTTAGCCCCATCAGCAAATTGACCAGAAAGAACGGAAACAACGGCATCAGGCGCAGGGCAAAAAGGTAGCGCGCGCCATCGCGAACCATCCCCGCATCGATCGTGTTCATCTGTGCGGCAAAGCGCCGTTGCACCCAGTCACGCAGCAGATAACGGCTGACGAGCATGGCAAGCGTGGCGCCGAGCGTCGAGGCCAATGACACCAACAGCGTCGCCTCCCACAGGTTGAAAATCGCCCCGCCGAGCAGCGTCAGAAGCACAGCCCCGGGTATCGACAGCGCAGAGACCAGAACGTAAACCGCAAAATAGATCAGCGCGCTCTGAAGGGGCGCCTGCTCCACACGATCGAGCAACGTTTGCTGGTGTATTTTTAGCGTGTCGAGGGAGAGCATGCCCGGAGGAAGCAAAACAACGATCAAAACAAATGCGCCCAGAAGGGCGCACAGGAGACTGATTTTTTTTATATTCACTAAGGATTACAGCTTGAACGTTGCCCATACCGGCGCATGGTCGGACGGTTTTTCCATGCTGCGAATATCATAGTCGATACCGGTTTCGATGCAGCGTTCGGCCAGGGGGGCGCTCGCCAGCAGCAGATCAATACGCAGGCCCCGGTTGTCATCGAAGCCTTTAGAGCGGTAGTCAAACCACGAGAAGCGATCCTGCGTCTCCGGGTTAGCGGTGCGGAAGGTATCCACCAGCCCCCAGTCAAGCAAGCGCTGCATCCACTCGCGCTCTTCCGGCAGGAAGGAACATTTCCCGGTGCGCAGCCAGCGCTTGCGGCTGTCTTCGCCAATGCCAATGTCCAGATCAGTCGGGCTGATATTCACATCCCCCATGATCAGCACCGGATTATCTTTGTTGAGTTCGGTCGTAAGGTAGTTTTGCAGATCCTGATAAAATTTGGCTTTGGCCGGGAATTTGGTCGGGTGGTCGCGGCTTTCACCCTGCGGGAAGTAACCATTAATCACAGTGATATTACCCAGCGGGGAAGGCAGCTCAGCCATGATGAGACGACGCTGTGCTTCTTCACCGTCACCCGGGAAGCCACGACGCACCGACACCGGCGTATCTTTGGTCAGCAGCGCAACGCCGTAGTGGCCTTTCTGACCGTGGTAAAAAACGTTATAGCCCAGCTTCGCTACCTCTTCGAGCGGGAACATATCGTCGTGAACTTTTGTCTCCTGCAAGCCGATCACATCTGGCTGATGTTGCTCAACAATCGCTTCGAGCTGGTGAGGGCGGGCACGCAGGCCGTTGATATTAAAAGAGACAAATTTCATAGTCGCTGCCAATGCAAGGTGAATAGTGCAAGGATGGTAGCAGAATTTACGTCGTCTGTTATCCGCTTCGCCCAATTACTGCGACAGATAATGCCGACGGTGCAATATTTGCACCATTTCGACGCGTTTTGCCCTCGAACAGGGCGTAAAGGACCGATAAATTTCGCGAGCGATCACAATTCCAGAATTATATTTGGCATGTGCATACTCTTTCTTGTTTTCGTGCGGCAAAGCGCCGCTTGCTGTAAAAATATTCACTATTTATGCATTAATAGTGAATAACTCCATATTGTAACTCATTGATATTCTGTTACCCAAATCCGTTTATGCATTTTTATCGCTGGCTGGCACGAACGCTGCAATCTACATTCACAGTGCAAACACTCAATTATTTAACATTTAAACAACCTTTTATTTACCGGATGAGGTCGCTATGTCTCTGTCAGTTACGCGTGAAAATTTTGATGAATGGATGATGCCGGTATACGCTCCGGCGGCTTTTATTCCGGTACGTGGGGAAGGCTCTCGCCTGTGGGATCAGCAGGGCAAAGAGTATATCGACTTTGCGGGTGGGATTGCGGTGAATGCGCTGGGGCATGCAAACCCGGCGCTGCGGCAGGCGCTGAATGATCAGGCGGCGAAATTCTGGCATACCGGCAACGGTTATACCAACGAACCGGCGTTGCGTCTGGCGAAGAAGCTGATCGACGCCACTTTCGCAGAAAAAGTCTTTTTCTGTAACTCCGGCGCGGAAGCGAACGAAGCGGCGCTGAAGCTGGCGCGCAAATATGCGCACGATAAATTCGGCGCGCATAAGAGCGGCATCGTAGCCTTTAAAAATGCTTTCCATGGCCGCACGCTATTTACCGTCAGTGCGGGCGGTCAGCCCTCATATTCTCAGGATTTTGCGCCGCTGCCGCCGGATATCCGTCATGCGGCGTATAACGATTTACACTCTGCCAGCGAGCTGATTGACGACACCACCTGTGCGGTGATTGTCGAGCCCATGCAGGGGGAAGGCGGCGTCATGCCCGCCCAGAAAGCGTTCCTGCAAGGGCTGCGCGAGCTGTGCGATCGGCATAACGCGGTCCTGATTTTTGACGAAGTCCAGACCGGCGTGGGCCGCACGGGTGAGTTGTACGCCTACATGCACTATGGCGTGACCCCGGATGTGCTCTCAACAGCCAAAGCGCTCGGCGGCGGTTTCCCGGTGGGGGCGATGCTGACCACCGAAAAATTCGCCAGCGTGATGACCGTGGGCACTCATGGCACCACATACGGCGGCAACCCGCTGGCAACCGCTGTCGCCGGACAGGTGCTGGATATCATCAACACTCCTGAGGTGCTTAGCGGCGTGAAGCAGCGTCACCAGTGGTTTGTTGAGCGTCTTACCGCCATCAATAACCAGACCGGCATGTTCAAAGAGATCCGCGGTCTGGGGCTGTTGATAGGTTGTGAGCTTGCCCCTGAGTTTGCTGGCAAAGCGAAGCTGATTTCACAGGAAGCGGCAAAGCAGGGCGTGATGGTGTTGATTGCCGGCGCTAACGTGGTGCGGTTTGCCCCTGCGCTGATCGTCAGTGAGGAAGAGGTCAGAACCGGGTTAGATCGTTTTGCGCTGGCCTGCGAACAGGTGAAGTCCGGGGTGTCATCATGATGGTCATCCGTCCCGTTGCGCACGGCGATCTCGCCGGGCTTATGCAGCTTGCCGGTAAGACAGGGGGCGGGCTGACCTCGCTGCCTGCCGATGAAAAAACGCTGTCGGCGCGCATTGAGCGCGCCCTGCAAACCTGGCAGGGGACGTTGCCAAAAAGCGAACAGGGCTATGTGTTCGTGCTGGAAGAGACCGACACGGGAACCGTGGCGGGGATTTGCGCCATCGAGGTGGCCGTCGGGCTCAACGATCCGTGGTACAACTACCGCGTCGGCACGATGGTCCACGCCTCGAAAGAGCTGAACGTCTACAACGCGCTGCCGACGCTTTTTCTCTGTAATGACCATACCGGCGCCAGCGAACTCTGCACCCTGTTTCTCGATCCGGACTGGCGCAAAGAGGGTAACGGTTATCTGCTCTCCAAATCGCGCTTCATGTTTATGGCCGCCTTTCGCGACCGCTTCAACGAAAAAGTGGTCGCGGAGATGCGCGGCGTAATTGATGAGACGGGCTACTCGCCGTTCTGGGAGAGCCTGGGCGAACGCTTCTTCTCCATGGAATTCAGCCGGGCGGATTACCTGTGCGGTACCGGTCAGAAGGCGTTTATCGCCGAGTTAATGCCGAAGCATCCTATTTATACCCATTTCTTAACGCCGGAAGCGCAGGCGGTGATCGGCGAAGTTCACCCGCAAACCGCTCCGGCCCGTGCAGTGCTGGAGAAAGAGGGATTTCGCTACCGTAATTACGTCGACATCTTTGACGGCGGCCCAACGCTGGAATGCGATATTGACCGCGTACGCGCCATCCGAAAAAGCCGCCTGGTTGAGGTTTCAGAAGGCCAGCCCGCGCCGGGCGAGTGGCCAGCCTGCCTGGTCTCGAACGAGAATTACGCCAACTTCCGCGCCATGCTGGTGCAAACCAACCCAACATGCGAGCGTCTGGTACTGACGGCTGCGCAACTGGATGCCCTGAAATGTAACGCTGGCGACACGGTTCGCCTGGTGCGGCTCTGCCCTGAGGAGAAAACAGCATGACTCTATGGATTAACGGTGACTGGGTAACGGGCGAAGGTGATGCGCGGACAAAAACTAACCCGGTCGGCCAGGAGGTGCTCTGGTCGGGGAGCGACGCCAGCGCCGGGCAGGTTGAGCAGGCCTGCCAGGCTGCACGCCGCGCGTTTCCGGCATGGGCGAAACGGCCATTCTCCGAGCGCCAGGCGCTGGTTGAGAAATTTGCTGCGCTGCTGGAGGCCAATAAAGCAGAGCTGACCCGCATCATTGCCTGCGAAACCAGCAAGCCGCGCTGGGAGGCAACAACCGAAGTGACGGCGATGATCAATAAAATCGGTATATCGGTGAAGGCGTACCACGCCCGCACCGGTGAGCAGCATACCGGGATGCCGGACGGCGCCGCCACGTTGCGCCACCGTCCGCACGGGGTGTTGGCGGTGTTTGGCCCGTACAACTTCCCCGGGCATCTGCCGAACGGGCATATTGTGCCTGCGCTGCTGGCGGGAAATACCGTCATCTTCAAGCCGAGTGAGTTAACCCCCTTAACCGGAGAAGCGGTGGTAAAACTCTGGGAGCAGGCGGGGCTGCCGCCGGGCGTGCTGAATCTGGTGCAGGGCGGGCGTGAAACCGGTCAGGCGCTGAGTGCGCTGAGCGACATTGACGGTCTGCTGTTTACCGGCAGTGCCGGAACGGGTTATCAGCTGCATCGTCAGCTGGCGGGGCAGCCGGAAAAAATTCTGGCGCTGGAGATGGGTGGCAACAACCCGCTGATTGTGGAAGATCCGGATGATATCGATGCTGCGGTCCACCTGACCATTCAGTCGGCATTCATTACCGCCGGACAGCGCTGCACCTGCGCCCGCCGCCTGCTGGTTAAACGCGGCGCGCAGGGGGATGCGTTTCTTAAGCGTCTGGTGGAGGTGAGCGGGCGTCTGGTTCCCGCGAAATGGGATACCGAGCCGCAGCCGTTTATCGGCGGGCTGATCTCCGGGCAGGCGGCGCTGAACGTGCTGAAAGCGTGGCAGGAGCACGTGGCGCGCGAGGCGAAAACCCTGCTGGAGCCGAAGCTGGTTCAGCCGGGCACATCGCTGCTGACGCCGGGGATTATTGAGATGAGTGCGACGAGCAACGTGCCGGATGAAGAGGTCTTTGGCCCGCTGCTGTGCGTCTGGCGCTATGACGATTTTGCATCGGCGATCGAGATGGCCAACAACACCCGCTACGGCCTGTCGAGCGGCCTGATATCCCCGCATCGCGAGAAATTCGACCAGCTGCTGCTGGAAGCGCGCGCCGGGATCGTGAACTGGAACAAACCGCTGACCGGCGCGGCGAGCACCGCGCCGTTTGGTGGCGTAGGGGCATCGGGCAACCATCGCGCCAGCGCCTGGTATGCCGCCGATTACTGCGCGTGGCCAATGGCAAGCCTGGAAACCCCGGCGCTGACGCTGCCGGAGACGCTGAATCCGGGGCTGGATTTTACAGAGGGTGACGCCCATGAAAGCGCGTGAGGTTAACTTTGACGGACTGGTGGGGCTGACGCACCACTATGCCGGGCTGTCGTTCGGCAATGAAGCTTCGACGAAGCACCGTTTCCAGGTCTCGAACCCGAAGCTGGCGGCCAAGCAGGGGCTATTGAAAATGAAGGCGCTGTCCGATGCCGGTTTCCCGCAGGCGGTGATCCCGCCGCAGGAGCGGCCGAACGTGGCCGTGCTGCGCCAGCTGGGCTTCAGCGGTACGGATGAACAGGTGGTTGAAAAAGCCGGTACGCAGTCCCCACAGCTGCTTTCCGCGGCCAGTTCAGCCTCTTCAATGTGGGTAGCGAATGCCGCCACCGTCGCGCCGTCGGCGGATACGCTGGACGGCAAAGTGCATCTGACCGTCGCTAACCTGAACAACAAATTCCACCGCGCCAGCGAAGCGGAGACCACCGGGCGCGTGCTGCGCGCCATTTTTAATCATGATGCGCATTTTGAGGTGCATTCGGCGCTGCCGCAGGTCGCGATGTTTGGCGACGAAGGGGCGGCAAACCACAACCGTCTGGGTGGCGATTACGGCGATCCAGGCTTGCAGCTGTTTATCTATGGACGGGAAGAGGGCGGCCACGCCGCGCCGGTTCGTTATCCGGCGAGACAAACCTTAGCCGCAAGCCAGGCGGTTGCACGGCTGAACCAGGTTAATCCTACTCAGGTGATTTTTGCCCAGCAAAATCCGCAGGTGATCGACCAGGGCGTGTTTCATAACGACGTGATTGCCGTTTCCAACCGTCAGGTGCTGTTCTGCCACGAGCAGGCGTTTGCCCATCAGGAAAAGTTGCTGGCCACGCTGCGCGAACGCGTGCCGGGATTTATGCCGATTCAGGTGCCCACGCAGGCGGTAAGCGTGCAGGATGCGGTCGAAACGTATCTGTTCAACAGCCAGCTGCTGAGCCGGGATGACGGCAGCATGATGCTGGTGCTGCCGCAGGAGTCCCGCAACCATCAGGGCGTCTGGCGCTATCTCAGCGAACTGGTGCAGGCGGATAACCCGATTGATGAACTGCGCGTGTTTGATCTGCGGGAAAGTATGGCCAACGGCGGGGGACCGGCGTGCCTGCGACTGCGCGTGGTGTTAACGCCGGAGGAAATGCAGGCCGTGAATCCGGCGGTGATGATGAACGACACGCTGTTCAATACCCTCAATGACTGGGTGGACCGCTACTATCGTGACCGTCTGGTTCAGGCCGATCTGGTTGATCCGCAGCTGCTGCGCGAAGGCCGCGAGGCGCTGGATGCATTATCAACCATCCTGCAACTGGGATCGGTTTATCCGTTCCAGCGCTAAGGAGACGATATGGAAAACTTTCTGGCGCTGACGCTGGCTGAAGAGACACCGGAGCGGCACGAGGGGGAAGGCCCCTCGTTCCACTGGCGATGGCTGGGGCCGGGCGTGCTTGAACTGATGCCGACGGGGCAATATAACCTGTCGCTGCTGCTTTCTACCGGCATTCACGGGAATGAAACCGCGCCCGTGGAGATTGTCGATCTGTTGCTGCGCGCGCTGTATCGCGCAGAGATCACGCTGCACTGCCGTCTGCTGGTGGTACTGGGAAATCCGCCTGCGCTGGCGCAAAACAAACGGTATCTCGTGAGCGACATCAACCGAATGTTTGGTGGCCGCTGGGCGCAATTTCCACAGAGTGATGAAACGACACGTGCGCAATGGCTGGAGAAGGTGGTCACGGCGTTTTTTGCCGGGGCGGGGGAGACGCGCTGGCACCTCGATCTGCATACCGCCATCCGCGCCTCGTACCACGTACGTTTTGGCGTGTTACCGCAGCGCCATCAGCCGTGGGATGAGGCGTTTCTGACCTGGCTTGGCGACGCGGGACTGGAAGCGCTGGTTTTCCACCAGACGCCGGGCGGCACGTTTACCCACTTCACCTGCGAGAATTTCGGCGCGCTGTCCTGCACGCTGGAGCTGGGAAAAGCGCTGCCGTTCGGGCAAAACGACCTGACGCGTTTTGCCCCTACGCATCAGGCGCTTCGGGCGTTGCTCGCAGGGGTCGCGCCGGAACCCACCCGGGAACCAGTCGTGCGCTATCGGGTCGTACAGCAGATCACGCGTCAAAGTGAAGCTTTCCAGCTTCATATGGCGCCCCATACGCTGAACTTCACGCCGTTTCGCCAGGGCGTCCTGCTGGCGGAAGATGGTGAGACGCGCTATGCGGTACAGAACCCCACGGAATATGTTTTATTTCCTAACCCGTCAGTCGCGTTTGGTTTACGAGCCGGGTTGATGCTGGAAAAAATGCCCTGATCGTCTCCCCTCGCGCAGACCGGAGGGGAAACGAAGAATTAATTTCTTAACGTTAAAAGCGCTCTGGTAGTGTTTGCGGAATATTCCTGGAGAATTGCTTTATTATTAAACGGTACTTCGCTATACTCCTCCATAATCTCTTTAAAATCATGCTGTTGAATATTTTTGTTTCATCTCTCCACGCTTTTTCCTTAATTTCTCCATAATTGGCGAAAACGTGTTTTTTATACTTTCATTGTTTTACCGTTGCTCTGACTAATTGACGATAAACCCCGTAAAGTTAATCTCGTCAACACGGCATAGCGCCGAAGAATAACTGAAAGTAAGGAAAGACATTATGCGTAAATTAACTGCACTGTTTGTTGCCTCTACCCTGGCTCTGGGCGCTACCAGCATGGCGTTCGCCGCCGATACCGCGACCACTACCGCCGCGCCGGCAGAAGGCAAAATGATGATGCATCATAAAGGCAAGCCGGGTATGCATCATGAGATGATGATGTTTAAAGATCTGAACCTGACCGATGCGCAGAAGCAGCAGATCCGCGACATCAGGAAAAGTCAGCGTGACCAGATGAAACGTCCTCCGCTGGAAGAGCGCCGCGCGATGCATGACATCATTGCTAGCGACAGCTTCGACAAAGCAAAAGCAGAAGCGCAGATCGACAAAATGGCCGAGCAGCATAAAGCGCGCATGCTGGCCCACATGGAAACCCAGAACAAGATTTACAACATTCTGACGCCGGAACAGAAAAAGCAATTTAATGCCAATTTTGAGAAGCGTCTGACAGAACGTGCAGCGCCGGAAGGTAAAATGCCTGCACCAGCCGAATAATCGGTTCACTCTCTTAAGACCGCCGGGCTCCTGTCTACACAAGCGAAAACGCTGTGGACAGGACCGGCGGTTTTTCTTTTGCCCCATGCCTAAGGTCTGGCCTTACCGTTGCCGATAATACGTCTGTGAAAATGCCCTGGCGCACGGTGCGTCCTTCAGGAGTGGTCATGGAATTCTTTGATATCCGTAAAATACCCGTCAGTCTCTGGCGTAACGGCGCGGGCGAGACGCGTGAGATTTGCTGTTTCCCTCCCGCGACGCGGGATTTTTCCTGGCGGGCCAGCATCGCCTCCATCGCCAATAACGGCGAATTCTCCGCGTTTCCGGGCGTTGACCGGGTGATTACGCTGCTGGAAGGCGGCGAGGTGACGCTGGATGCGGGGAGGGCGTTTTGCCATACCCTGAAACACCATCAGCCTTACGGCTTTGCGGGCGATTTGACGGTGAAAGCCGTGCTCACGGAGGGGCAGATGTCGATGGATTTCAATGTCATGACCCGACGGGAGCACTGCCAGGCAAAGGTGCGAGTTGCTACCCGAACGTTCACTACCTTCGCATCACGCGGTGGCGTGGCGTTCGTATTAAGCGGCGCCTGGCAACTGGGCGATAAATTACTAACCGCCGATCAGGGCGCCAGCTGGCAAGAGGGCAGCCATACCCTCCGTCTACTGGAAACGAAGGGGTCGCTGCTGTTCAGTGAAATTACCTGGCTGCCGGGTCATTGAGCATGACTATCTCATATTTACCGGTTAACAGCGGCTTACAGAGAATTTTGTAGCCATCCTGATCGAACCCGGCAGGTGTGCGCAGCAGGGCGGCAGCGTCATCCAGACTTTCAACCGCGCCAAGCCAGAGCCAGTTGCGGATGACGTGATAGTGCGTCATCGCATCGCGGGTCTCTTTCAACGCCACCGCGCCTTCCCACGGCCAGCAGTTGACGCTGATTGAGGCCAGGCCAGCCATAAACCGGGCATGATGTTCTTCAACGCTCTCTTTTCCACAGCACGCCCCGGCGCAGCGTTTCAACGCGGAGCGGAAACAGGCGCGACCGCGGGTAGTCGCTTCCAGTCCTAACAGGCCGTAACAAAGCTGTAATTCATCAGCAAGGGATTGCAGAGTTTGCAGTGCGGCACGTTTGTTGGCAAACAGACCGTAAAGATTCGGTTCATGCGAAAAATCCACTTCCCGGGCATAAACGACCTGCGGTTTTCCCGCGTTAACCTGCAAGGAACACAGCTGGCGGTTGCGGCGCAGGCGTTTGTTAAACAGCGGCTGCTGTTCCTTGATGAGCCGGGCTTCGAGCAGAAGCGCGCCCAGTTCACCTGCCGTCTCGATCCAGGTGATCCGCCGGGACTGTCTGAGCATCGACGCTTCGTCCGGCGTACGCAGGTGCGACATCACCCGACTGCGGATATTTACGCTTTTGCCGATATAGAGCGGCATGGTGTCGCTGTCGCCGTGGAAGAAATAGACGCCAGGCTGTTTAGGCAGCGCCTCAAGCCAGGGGCGAAGATGCTCGGGATATTCGTAGATAGCCGCCGCTTCAAACTCAAGACGCGGGGCGGATTGACGCCTGCTCACATACTGCTCCATATACTGTTCAGGCATACAGTGTAGCAGGTGTTTGGTGGTTAAAAAAGAGCCGGGTGGCGGTTACGCCTTACCCGGCCTGCAAAACTGAGTTACCGTTTTGCTTTTACTTTTTCCAGAAATCATCAAACACCGTAATGGGTGGACGGCGTTTGTGCTCGGTTTTCAGATACCAGCCTTCAATAATTTTTGCGGTACCTTCGTCGAGCGTTTTGCCTTCCAGATAATCATCGATGTTGTCATAGGTCACACCCAGCGCGGCTTCATCCGGCAGGGAAGGGCGATCGTCTTCCAGGTCTGCCGTTGGCGCCTTCTTATACAGGTGCTCCGGGCAGCCCAACGCCGCCAGCAGTTGCTTACCCTGACGCTTGTTCAGGCGGAAGAGGGGGTTGATGTCCGTGCCGCCATCGCCGTATTTGGTAAAGAAACCGGTGATGGCTTCCGCGGCGTGGTCGGTGCCGACGACGACCCCTTTGGTCATCCCTGCGATACTGTACTGCGCTTTCATGCGCTCACGGGCTTTCTCGTTGCCACGAACAAAATCGCTCAGTTCAATACCGGCTTCACGCAAGGCCTGCTCGCTTGCCAGTACCGAACCTTTGATGTTTACGGTAAGAACACGGTCCGGCTGAATAAAGGCGATCGCATCCTGACAGTCCTGCTCGTCGGCCTGCACGCCATACGGCAGACGTACGGCAATAAATTGCAGTGCGGTGTCACCGGTCTCGTCACGCAGCTCGGTGATGGCCATCTGGCTAAGTTTACCGGCCAGAGTGGAGTCCTGACCGCCGCTGATACCCAGTACCAGCGTCTTCAGGAAAGGGTGTGCGGACAGGTAAGCTTTCAAAAAATCAACGCTACGACGGATCTCTTCATTGGCATTAATCGCAGGTTTCGCGCCCAGCGCCTGAATAATTTCTTGTTGCAGAGCCATTACGCCCTCCCTATGCAGAACCAAACAGAAAGTGTGATCTGTTAAAACTAACCCTTTGTCGGGGAAACGACAAGGATCACAGTTTTGAGTGTACTGTTTTACAGCGATTTAGCAGCTTATCGTTGTTTTATTAGAATTTTCCGAAATTCGTCTGGCGTAACTCGTAAAGTTGAACAATAGTAATTTTTATCCCATGCTTAGTTAACACGCTGATAAACAAGAGGACGGAATATGAACAAGAACGTAGCAGGAATTTTAAGCGCAGCGGCGGTACTGACTATGCTGGCTGGGTGTACAGCTTACGATCGCACCACAGATCAGTTCACACAGCCAGTGGTAAAAGACGTCAAAAAAGGCATGACGCGCTCCCAGGTTGCAGCCATTGCCGGTAAACCTTCTTCAGAAGTCACTATGATCCACGCGCGTGGCACCTGCCAGACCTATATTCTGGGTCAACGTAATGGTAAGGCAGAAACCTACTTTGTCGCCCTGGATGATACCGGTCACGTGATCAATTCGGGTTACCAAACCTGCGCTGAATATGACACCGATCCACAGGCACCTAAGGCGCAGTAACCGCGCTTGCCTGAAAGTGTTAACAAACCGGCCTGATGGCCGGTTTTTTTATGCATACGTAAATCTTATTTCTTAGCGCGAAATATTTGCCTGAAATGTGAAGGTAGTCAACAAGCCAGGTCAATGAGAGACAATTTGAGTCTATCCAGAATTATCCCCTCCCTGTACCATTGCGTATACTCACTTCAACGACAAACAATGTTCAGCACACTGCCCGTCAGCCAGGATAGCGAGTCGAGTGATAGCGCGACGGCGGTCAGACCAATAAGAGGGAAATTATCATGGAAAAGAAACATATCTACTTGTTCTGCTCTGCGGGCATGTCCACTTCGCTGCTGGTTTCAAAAATGCGCGCGCAGGCCGAAAAATATGAAGTCCCTGTGGTGATTGAGGCGTTTCCGGAAACGCTGGCGGGCGAAAAGGGCCAGACAGCAGATGTAATTTTACTCGGGCCGCAAATCGCTTATATGCTGCCAGAAATTCAACGTTTGCTCCCTAATAAGCCGGTCGAAGTGATCGATTCCGTTTTATACGGCAAGATTGATGGTTTAGGTGTATTAAAAGCTGCTGTTGCGGCGATTAAAAAAGCTGCTAATTAATTTTTTATTTTTCCCGTCAAAGAGTTATTTCACACACAATACGCCGTAACGGTCGTTGCGGCATTTAAGGGTATTTTCCTATGAGTAAAGTCATCGCTTCACTTGAAAAGGTACTCCTTCCTTTTGCTGTTAAAATAGGAAAGCAGCCTCACGTTAATGCCATTAAGAACGGCTTTATTAAATTAATGCCGTTGACATTAGCCGGGGCAATGTTCGTTTTAATTAACAACGTTTTTCTCAGCTTTGGAGAAGGTTCCTTTTTTTATTCATTAGGAATTAGGTTAGATGCTTCCACTATTGAAACCCTTAATGGTTTAAAAGCCATTGGCGGCAACGTATACAACGGTACGTTGGGTATTATGTCGCTAATGGCGCCTTTCTTTATTGGAATGGCCCTGGCGGAAGAGCGTAAGGTGGATCCGCTGGCGGCGGGCTTACTGTCCATTGCCGCGTTTATGACCGTCACGCCGTACAGCGTGGGCGACGCTTACGCCGTGGGCGCCAACTGGCTGGGTGGAGCAAACATCATTTCCGGTATTATTATCGGACTGGTGGTGGCCGAAATGTTCACCTTTATTATTCGCCGCAACTGGGTTATCCGCTTGCCGGATAGCGTTCCGGCCTCCGTTTCTCGTTCATTTTCCGCGTTGATACCGGGCTTCATTATTCTCTCCATCATGGGGATTATTGCCTGGGCGCTCTCTCACTGGGGGACTAACTTCCACCAGATCATTATGGACTCTATCTCAACGCCGCTGGCGTCGATGGGTAGCGTGGTCGGTTGGGCGTATGTCATCTTTACCTCCCTGCTGTGGTTCTTCGGCGTGCATGGTTCACTGGCACTGGCGGCGCTGGACAGCGGTATTATGACCCCGTGGGCACTGGAAAACGTCGCACTTTACCAGCAGTACGGCTCCGTCGATGCGGCGCTGGCGGCCGGTAAAACCTTCCATGTGTGGGCGAAGCCGATGCTTGACTCCTATATCTTCTTGGGCGGTACCGGGGCGACGCTGGGTCTGATCATCGCGGTCTTTATTGTCTCTCGCCGCGCCGACCATCGTCAGGTTGCGAAGCTGGCCCTGCCGTCAGGCATCTTCCAGATTAACGAGCCGATCCTGTTTGGTCTGCCAATTATCATGAACCCGGTGATGTTCATTCCATTCATCCTGGTTCAGCCGCTGCTGGCCGCGATTACGCTGACGGCATACTACCTGGGCATTATCCCGCCGGTGACCAACATTGCGCCGTGGACGATGCCAGCTGGTCTGGGCGCGTTCTTCAACACCAACGGTAGCGTGGCCGCCTTCCTGCTGGCGATATTCAACCTCGGGATTGCAACCCTGCTCTACATGCCGTTCGTGGCGATTGCGAACAAGGCTGCAACGGTTATCGATGAAGAAGAGAGCGAGGAGGATATCGCCCTCGCACTGAAATTCTAAAATTGCACGGCGCGGGGCAACCCGCGCCAGCGTAAAGGAGCTTAAAGATGTTAGATTTAGAGAGTATCGTTGCCGAAGAAACCGCAGTGAACGATTTGGAAGAGGTGGTGATGGGGCTCATCATCAATTCCGGGCAGGCGCGAAGCCTGGCGTATGCGGCGCTTAAGCAGGCTAAGCAGGGCGATTTTGTTGCCGCGAAAACCATGATGGAGCAGTCCCGTACGGCGTTAAACGAAGCGCATCTGGTGCAGACGAAACTCATCGAAAGCGACCAGGGCGAAGGAAAGATGAAAGTGAGTCTGGTGCTGGTACATGCGCAGGATCACCTGATGACCTCCATGCTGGCGCGCGAGATGGTAGCGGAGCTCATCGAGCTTCACGAGAAGATGCAGTAAGTCTGAACAGGTACCAGGAGGTCAGCACGATGGAAATCAAAACCGCACATGAGCAGCAGCTGTTTAATGGCAAGAATTTTCACGTGGTGATTTACAACAAAACGGAGAGCGCCAGCGGTCTGCACCAGCATGACTACTACGAGTTCACGATTGTTCTGACCGGCCGCTACTATCAGGAGATCAACGGTAAGCGCGTCCTGCTTGAGCGTGGCGATTTCGTCTTCCTGCCGATGGGGTCCTATCACCAGAGCTTTTATGAGTTTGGTGCGACGCGCATTCTTAACGTAGGGGTGAGCAGGCGTTTCTTCGAGAAGCACTATCTGCCGCTGGTTCCGTTCTGCTTTGTGGCGTCACAGGTCTATCGCGTTAAAAATGAGTTTATGACCTGGATTGAAACGGTTATCGCCTCGCTGAATTTCCGCGACAATGAATTTGATGAATTTATTGAAACCGTGACGTTCTACGTCATGAACCGTCTTCGCCATCACCGTGAAGAACAGCAGGTGGTGGATGATATTCCTCAGTGGCTGCGCAGTACCGTGGAGCTGATGCACGATAAAGGACAGTTCAGCGATAACGCCCTGGAAAACATGGTGGCGCTGTCGGGTAAATCGCAGGAATATTTAACGCGCGCCACGCAGCGCTATTACCGTAAAACGCCTGTTCAAATTATTAATGAAATCCGCATCAATTTTGCCAAAAAACAGCTGGAAATTACTAACTACTCTGTCACCGATATCGCTTACGAATCGGGTTACAGCAGCCCCAGCCTGTTTATTAAAACCTTTAAGAAAATGACTTCATTCACACCGAACAGTTACCGCAAAAATTTAACGGTAATTAATTAACTTTCGGCGGTTATCCGCCAGGAATATTGACGTAATGGCTTGCCCAAATAGCGGGAAGAGTACGCTATACCTTGCAGGCGATTACCCTGATAAGCTAAGGGAGAGTTTATGCAAAAGAAATTAAAAGTCGTAACCATTGGTGGCGGCAGCAGCTATACCCCGGAATTACTTGAAGGTTTCCTGAAACGTTATCATGAATTACCGGTCAGCGAATTATGGCTGGTGGATGTTGAAGAAGGTCAGGAGAAGCTAAATATTATTTTTGAACTGTGCAAACGCATGGTTGAAAAAGCAGGCGTGCCTTTAACCGTGCATAAAACGCTGGATCGCCGCCTGGCGCTGAAAGATGCTGACTTCGTGACCACCCAGCTGCGCGTCGGCCAGCTGAAGGCGCGTGAGCTGGACGAGCGTATTCCGCTGAGCCACGGTTATCTGGGCCAGGAAACCAACGGGGCAGGTGGCCTGTTTAAAGGTCTGCGTACGATTCCGGTCATTTTTGACATCATTAAAGACGTGGAAGAGATCTGCCCGAACGCGTGGGTGATTAATTTTACCAACCCGGCCGGGATGGTCACCGAGGCAGTCTATCGTCACACCGGTTTCAAACGCTTTATCGGCGTCTGCAATATTCCGATCGGCATGAAGATGTTCATCCGCGATGTGCTGGCGCTAACCGATAACGATGAATTGTCCATTGACCTGTTCGGCCTGAACCACATGGTCTTTATCAAAGATGTGATTGTGAACGGGCAATCGCGCTTTGCGGAACTGCTTGATGGCGTTGCCTCTGGTCGCCTGACCGCGGCCTCGGTGAAAAACATCTTCGATCTGCCGTTCAGCGAAGGGCTGATCCGCTCCCTGAATCTGCTGCCGTGCTCGTATCTGCTTTACTACTTCAAGCAGAAAGAGATGCTGGCGATTGAAATGGGCGAATACTACAAAGGTGGCGCACGCGCTCAGGTTGTACAGAAAGTAGAGAAGCAGCTTTTTGATTTGTATAAAGATCCGAACCTGAACGTCAAACCGAAAGAGCTTGAGCAGCGCGGTGGGGCATACTATTCAGATGCTGCGTGTGAAGTAATCAACGCCATTTACAATGACAAGCAGGCCGAGCACTATGTGAACGTTCCGCATCATGGGCACATCGACAATATCCCGGCAGACTGGGCCGTGGAGATGACCTGCATCCTTGGGCGCGAGGGTGCAAAACCGCATCCCCGCATTACCCACTTCGACGATAAGGTGATGGGCCTGATTCATACCATCAAAGGCTTTGAAGTGGCGGCGAGCAATGCGGCCCTGAGCGGCGAGCTGAATGACGTGCTGCTGGCGCTGAACCTGAGCCCGCTGGTGCATTCTGACCGTGACGCTGAAAAACTCGCGAGTGAGATGATCCTGGCGCATGAGAAATGGCTGCCAAACTTTGCTGCAACGGTTGAGAAACTGAAACTCACACACCGTTAAGAGGAGGCGCGATGGAAAACCTGCTGATCGTCAATGCCGATGATTTCGGCCTGTCAAAAGGGCAGAACTACGGCATTATCGAAGCCTGTCGCCGGGGCGTCGTGACCTCTACAACAGCGCTCATCAACGGTGAGGCGGTGGAACATGCGGCGCAGTTATGCCGTGAGCTGCCCGAACTGGGCGTGGGCATGCACTTTGTGCTGACGCTTGGGTTGCCCCTTTCACCGATGCCGGGGCTGACGCGCGACGGGCAACTGGGTAAATGGATTTGGGAAATGGCGGAGCAGGACGCTTTGTCGCTTGATGAGATTGCCCGCGAGCTGGACTGCCAGTTTAACCGCTTTGTGGATGTGTTTGGCCGCGAGCCCACCCATATCGACAGTCATCATCATGTGCATATGATCCCGGCGATTTTCCCGCTTGTGGCAGAATTTGCCCAACGTAAAGGCGTGGCGATGCGCGTGGATCGGGAGGTGCGCGGACTGCCGGACGTTGCGGTGACGTCAACGGAGGGGTTCAGCAGCGCATTTTATGGCGACGATATCGACGAAGCGCTGTTCCTGAAGGTGCTGGATGCCTCCGCCGCAAAAGGGGAGCGCTCGCTTGAGGTAATGGCGCATCCGGCGTTTGTCGATAACATCGTACGTAAGAGCGCCTACTGCTGGCCGCGTCTGGCGGAACTGGACGTGCTAACGTCGGCGTCGTTGAAGTATGCGATTGCCGAGCGTGGGTATCGTCTGGGGACGTTCAGGGATTTGTGAGCAAAATAAAGCCCGGGGACGGCTTCGCCTTACCGGGCCTACAACATCAGTCGAAATATAGGCCGGGTAAGCGTAGCGCCACCCGGTTTTTTTTACGCCGGTATCTGGTCAATCTTGCTGCTGCGCGACCACACGCGGTGCGCGGCGAGCAGGTCAAACAGCCGGGTCATAAACGCATCGTCAATGTTATCACCTTCGACAATGCCTTCTTCCCCTTGATCCGGTACCTTCAGCAGCGATTTAAACTTCCGCGCATCGCCTGCGAGGGCGATTGGCTTCAGGTGCTTATAGGCTTCCAGCAGATAATAGGCGGCATCACCGTTACCGAGCAAACTCTCAACGTCGCCGCACGGCATAATCACCGCATCAACCGTCAGGGACGGTGCCCCGGCAAAGGTCGCGGCAATCGGCAGGACGGAGCCATCATCGGCCGTCACTTCACCCATGCGTGAGTAAAGCAGTTTGGCGTGTACGCCCTGAGTCTTGAGCGCCCTCATGATCCCCAGCACGTCGCTGGCGCGCGGTTTATCGTTCAGCAGGATAGCCACTACGCGGCCTTTGATCGTCCCGCCAGGTACCGCGTACAGGCTCAGGGACGGATCCTTCTTCAGCCCGTTCACGTCTTTAGGCGGTGCAGCATGGCATTGCTCGTCAGTCAGCGTAATGCCGAGATTATTCGCCACGCCCTGAGCAAGCTGGATATCAATATGCGCCAGATGGTCGACCACGCGCCCGCGAATGTAGGTACGCACCACTTTGCTCAGCTCGAAGCTGAAGCCGCCGATAATGTGCTGCTGTTCGATCGGGGTCTGGCTGTTCCAGAACAGGCGAGGCTGAGCGTAATATTCGCCGAATGACGGGCTGCGCTCGCGAATTTTTGTTCCGTCCACGCGCTCCTGATACGACTCGAATCCGCCACGTTTAGGCCCCGGCGGGGTTTCACGCGGCCAGTTATCGTTAATGGAGTTCGGCTCGTAGTTCGCCGGGTTGGTATCGATATCCTGGCGATGCATCCCGTCACGCTGGAAGTTATGGTACGGACAGGTCGGACGGTTGATTGGGAGCTCATGGAAGTTAGGTCCACCAAGACGGCTGATCTGCGTATCGGTGTAAGAGAACAGACGACCCTGCAGCAGCGGATCGTTGGTGAAGTCCAGCCCCGGCACAATATGGCCCGGGTGGAACGCTGCCTGCTCATTTTCCGCGAAGAAGTTATCCGGGTTGCGGTTAAGCACCATTTTACCCACCAGCTGAACCGGCACCAACTCTTCAGGAATAAGCTTGGTCGGGTCGAGCAGGTCGAAGTCGAATTTGAACTCGTCTTCTTCCGGGATCAGCTGTAACCCCAGCTCGTATTCCGGGAAATCACCGGCTTCAATGGATTCCCACAGTTCGCGACGGTGGAAGTCCGGATCGCGTCCAGTCAGCTTCTGCGCTTCATCCCACACCAGGGACGCTTTCCCCGCGACCGGTTTCCAGTGGAAACGCACAAACGTCGCTTTACCTTCAGCGTTAATCAGACGGAAGGTATGAATACCAAAGCCTTCCATGGTGCGATAGCTGCGCGGGATCCCCCGGTCAGACATCGCCCACATCACGTTGTGAAGGGTTTCCGGTTGCAGGGAGACGTAGTCCCAGAATGTGTCATGCGCACTTTGTCCCTGCGGTATGGCCCAGTGTGGTTCTGGTTTTACCGCATGGACAAAGTCAGGGAACTTATGCGCGTCCTGTATGAAGAAAACCGGGGTGTTATTCCCGACGAGGTCGAAAATGCCCTCTTCGGTATAGAATTTGGTGGCGAAGCCGCGGATATCACGCACCGTGTCGGCCGAACCCGCGCCGCCCTGTACGGTAGAGAAACGCACAAACACCGGTGTGATTTTGTTCGGATCGGAAAGGAAATCTGCTTTGGTGATCTCCTTCAGGCTCTTGTACGGCTGGAAATAGCCGTGCGCCGCGGAGCCGCGAGCGTGGACGATACGCTCAGGGATACGCTCATGGTCGAAATGGGTGATTTTTTCGCGCAGGATGAAATCTTCCAGCAGCGTCGGGCCGCGCGTTCCGGCGCGCAGGGAGTTCTGATCATTGGCAATGCGAACGCCCTGGTTCGTGGTCAGCGCATGGCCTTCACCGCCCTTGCGGTGAGGATCGAGCGATTTCAGCTTTTCGTTTTCCGTTTCCGGGGCTTTCATGCTGCCCGGGGCGGTAGGCTGTTCACCCGGTGCGGAAGGACCCGGTGATGGTTTGTGTGAGCCGTCGGCTGGGGCAAGTGAGTCCATTCCCGGTTGAGATTCTTCAGTCCCATGAATGGGTGACTGATGTGGTTTATCATTGTTCGACATTGCACGCTTCTCCTTTGTTCATTCCTAAAAACCCTATTAAGGATAGAACAATGTTAAGAATTAGCAGGCGAACTAAGCGTTTTCAGATATTGATTAGCGAAAGGAGCCATCTGCGATACGTCAGGCGCGACGGGCGGGGGGAGAATCGGCTATGATAGAAATTTCCTGCTTTAAGAATTTGCTTTAGTGAACCCGTCGCTTATGAAACCTCTTCGTCAACAAAACCGCCAGGTTATTAGCTATGTACCCCGCGTTGAGCCCGCGCCGCCAGACCATGCCCTGAAGGTGGATGGTTTTCGCGATGTCTGGATGCTGCGGGGTAAATACGTTGCCTTCGTGCTGATTGGCGAGCACTTCCGTCGCTCCCCTGCGTTTACGGTGCCGGAATCGGCGCAGCGATGGGCAATGCAGACCCGCCAGGATGAAGAGGTTGAAGAATAACAGCCATAAAAAAACCGCCCGATTGAAGTGAACCCCGAAAGTTGGACATCCAACGATTAGGGGTTTTGCGTTTCAATGGGCAGAAAAAAATACTCACCTGAATTCAAGCAGCAAGTCGTACTCCACTATCTGTTCAGCAGTGATGGTGCAAAGAAAACAGCGCGGTTGTTCGGCGTTGATCACGGAGCGGTCAGACGCTGGACTGAGCACTGGAAAGTGAATGGGATGGACAGTTTTACCATTCCTACCAGGGCTTACTCTGCCGAGTTTAAAGAGTCTGTCGTGCTCTGGATGCAGCAACACAACAAATCATCCCGGAAAGCTGCGGCGGAGTTTCGTATTGCAGCCGCTTGTACTGTCAGCAAATGGGAGCGTCTTTACCGTACTGGCGGTATCATTGCCCTACAGGATAAACCCAGAGGACGCCAGATGAAGTCAGGGAAGAACGAAACTTCAGATAAAGAACTTAATAATCCCCGTCCAGCGTTCCAGAACGCTGAGGAAGAACTTGAATACCTGCGTGTTGAGAATGCCTACCTAAAAAAGCTTCAGGCCTTGATTCGGGAAAAGCAGAAGACAAAGCAAAAATAATTACCGAATTGAGGCGAAACCATAACCTGAGAATGCTGCTTCATATAGCAGGATTACCTCGCAGCACGTACTACTGGCATGTCAAAGCAGATAGCCGTGGAGAGCGCTATGAGGGCGAACAGCAAAGAATAGCCGCACTGTTCCACTATCATAAAGGACGATATGGTTACCGGCGCATTACCCTGGCGTTGCGTAATGAAGGCTATGGCATTAATCATAAAACAGTACGGAAACTGATGCGCAAGATGGGGCTGGCCTCATGCCTGAGAAGCAAAAAGTATCAGTCATACAAAGGCACCTACGGTAAAGTAGCGCCAAATACCCTTGCACGTGATTTTAAGGCCAGCAGTCCAAACCAGAAATGGGTCACGGATGTGACAGAGTTCAACGTAAAAGGGACAAAGCTGTATCTGTCACCAGTGCTTGATCTGTATAACAGCGAGATAATAGCCTGGAATATGACGACGCATCCGGGAATGAATCTGGTCGAAAACATGCTCAGCAAAGCCGTCAAGAGGCTGAAACCGGGTGACAGACCGGTACTGCACTCTGATCAGGGTTGGCAGTATCAGATGGCACGGTATCAGGAGAAACTTAAAGCTAAAGGCATAGAACAAAGCATGTCGCGCAAAGGGAACTGTCTGGACAATGCAGTGATAGAAAATTTTTTTGGTCTGCTGAAAACAGAATGTTGGTACCACGAAGAGTTTGAAAATACAGACCATCTACGAAAAACGGTGGAAGAGTATATCCACTACTACAACAACGAACGAATCAAGCTAAAACTAAACGGCCTGAGTCCGGTACAATACCGAACCCAGGCCATGTCAGCCGCCAGTTAAGAACGTGTCCAATATATGGGGTTCACTTCACGATGGCGGTTTTTTTATTTCAGCAGTGATTAACGATGTGCCAGTTCGGCATCATCTTCACTGTCGAGAATCGTTTTGTCGGTCTGCTTCAGCCACTGGCTGGTCAGGGTACCGGCGGTCATTGAACCACTCACGTTCAACGCGGTACGACCCATATCGATCAGTGGTTCAACAGAGATCAGCAGGGCAACCAGCGTTACCGGCAGCCCCAGCGCAGGCAGAACGATCAGCGCAGCGAAGGTCGCGCCGCCGCCCACGCCCGCAACACCGGCGGAGCTAATGGTCACGATACCGACCAGCGTCGCAATCCAGACCGGATCCAGCGGGTTAATACCTACGGTTGGGGCAACCATCACGGCCAGCATCGCCGGGTAGAGACCCGCACAGCCGTTCTGCCCGATGGTGGCGCCAAAGGAGGCCGAGAAGCTGGCGATTGACTCGGGTACGCCCAGACGACGTGTCTGTGCTTCCACGTTCAGCGGAATCGATGCCGCGCTGGAACGGCTGGTGAAGGCGAAGGTCAGCACCGGCCAGACTTTGCGGAAATATTTCAGCGGGCCAACGCCGTTCACCGCCAGCAGGATGCCGTGCACAACAAACATGATGCCCAGACCGAGGTACGAGGCAATCACAAAGCTGCCAAGCTTGATGATGTCTTGCAGGTTAGAACCTGCCACGACTTTGGTCATCAGCGCCAGGACACCGTACGGCGTCAGCTGCATGACCAGACGCACCAGCTTCATTACCCAGCTTTGCAGGGTATCGATGGCAGTCAGAACCCGCTCGCCTTTCGGCGCATCGTCCTTCAGCAGCTTCAGCGCAGCCACGCCCAGGAACGCAGCGAAGATCACTACGCTGATAATGGAGGTTGGGCTTGCACCGGTCAGGTCAGCAAACGGGTTTTTCGGAATGAAGGAGAGCACCATCTGCGGAACGGTCAGATCGGCCACTTTACCCACGTAGTTGGTCTCAATCGCCGTCAGACGCGCGGTTTCAGCGCTACCCTGCACCAGACCTTCAGCAGTCAGGCCAAACAGATTGGTAACCAGCACACCCACCAGCGCCGCAATCAGCGTGGTGAAGAGCAGGGTGCCAATGGTCAGGAAACTGATTTTACCCAGTTGAGAAGCATTATGCAGGCGGGCTACGGCGCTCAGAATTGAGGCGAATACCAGCGGCATAACGATCATTTGCAGCAGCTGTACATAGCCGTTACCGACAATGTTGAACCACTGAATGGAATCTTTCAGTACCGGGCTGTCGGAGCCGTAAATAGCGTGTAAGGCCAGGCCAAACACCACGCCCATGACCAGACCAACCAGTACCTTTTTCGCCAGGCTCCACTGTTTGTGGCGAGCCTGGGCGAGAAGCAATAGCAATACGACGAACACAACAATGTTCGCGATGAGTGGAAAATTCATCCCCGTTCTCCTGATTTATTATACGGTCGGTTTTTACCGAACCTGTTGGCGCAAGGTTATCAGAAGTGTGATGTGGCGCTTATACCCATATGGAATGGTTTATGACAAAAGTGATTGTATTGCCGGTTTAATGCTCAATCTGGTGATTAATAAAACGATTGAACTGAAATTGCAGCGAGTTGATCATCTGCGATGACCAGCGCACTGCACCATTTTCGGGCAATGTCTGCGGCATCCAGACGGCATAGGCAAACAGCGCCATGCACAGAACGCGCTCCAGCTGGTTGCCTTTTTGCGGCACGAGGATTGGCAGGCGGAAACGCCAGCGGCAGGGCCAGAGCAGCGGAACGCCCGCTGGCGTCAGCATATCGGCGAGGATATGGCTTAAGTAGCCGAGCACCATGCCCTGAATGGCATCCGCCGGGACTATCCAACTCTCGGGAACCTTCAAATAGAAGAGTGTAAGCAGGCCAAATACGGCCAGCAGGCTGTGGGTAAACCCGCGATGACCAAAGGCTCTGGCGATGGGTTTTGAAATCCACTTCAGCCGCTGACCAAGGAATGATTTTGGATGATCGATGTCCGGCAGCAGGCAGGTCAGCACGGCAGAAGGGACAATATGCCACCAGTCCCCCTGGGCCAGCACAGGGGTCAGTTCAGCGTTTTTAGCAAACACTGCACAGGCAAGTGAAAAAAGCAGGTGGCCTTCCGCCGTCATGATAAAACCCGGTAAACTGTCAATTCATACAGTATAGGGTTTTTATACAGTGTGTGAAAGAGGTGACGGTGTAACTCTTTGTCACAAACCGGCGGTTAGCGCGCCAGCCAGCCACCGTCTACGGCAAGGGTATGGCCGTTAACGTAATCCGACGCCGCCGAGGCCAGAAACACCACCGGACCCTGTAAATCCTCCGGAAGTCCCCAGCGGCCCGCCGGAATACGGTCGAGGATCGCCTGGCTGCGCTGCTCATCATCGCGAAGTTGTTGGGTGTTATTTGTCGCCATATAACCCGGCGCGATAGCGTTCACGTTAATACCTAGCGGCGCCCATTCGTTTGCCAGCAGGCGGGTGAGCCCGAGGACGCCGCTTTTCGAAGCCGTATAGGACGGCACCCGAATGCCGCCCTGGAAGGAGAGCATGGAGGCAATGTTAATGATCTTGCCGCCCTGACCCTGCACGATAAACTGTTTCGCTACTGCCTGAGAGAGGAAAAAGACCGATTTCAGATTGAGATCGATAACCTCGTCCCAGTCCTTCTCGCTAAATTCCAGCGCATCGCACCGACGAATGGTGCCGGCATTGTTAACCAGAATATCGATGCGGCCCATCTCTGTGACGGCGGTATCCACGACGCTCTGAATACTCTCATGCTTGCCGAGATCGGCGCGAATTGCGATAAAGCGCCGTCCCAGCGCCGTGACGCGCGCTGCCGTTTCGTCAGGAACCTTGCGGTTTACCCCCACGATATCGCATCCTGCCTGGGCGAGGGCAATGGCCATGCCTTGCCCCAGACCGGTATCGCACCCGGTCACCATCGCCACTTTTCCTGCCAGAGTAAAAGCATCCAGTATCATACGCGCCTCAGAAGTCAGGTTATTGTCATTCTGCACGTAAGGATAGGAGTCTGGAATGAGAAAAGCAAATAAAGTAAAACGTTGTTTTGATTTTGTGATACAGGCAGCCGAAGCTGCCTGAAAGAGCGTTACTCTCCGCGCAGATGGCGGGCAGTCAATTCTTCAAGAGACGTCAGCCTGACATCCGCGAGGGCAAAGCGGGGATCGTGTCGGCCTTCTTCAGCCGGCACAACGATGGAGCGCATACGTGCGGCTTTGGACGCCACCATGCCGTTAACCGAATCTTCCAGCGCCACACAGGTAAGCGGATCCAGCCCCAGTTTCGCGGCGCAGTCCATATACACCTGCGGATGTGGCTTGCTGTAAGGAAGCTTTTCGGCCGAGGCCAGCGCGTCGAAGCTGTCGCGCAGCCCGAACATCGTCAGCACTTTTTCCAGCATATGCAGAGGTGAGGCAGAGGCAAGCCCCACTTTCAGCCCTTGCGCCTTGCACAGGGCGATAGCGTCGCGTACGCCCGGTAACAGAGGCTTATTCTCTTCTACAAGGGAGATAGCACGGTTGATAATGCGCGCCGTAACTTCGTCGCGATCCGGGCCAACCCATGGCTGGTGGGCATACCAAAGGTCAACCACCATATCGATGCGCAGCCCCAGGGTATCGGAAAGCTCATTACGACGACTGATATCGACGCCGAGGCTGGCCATCACGTCCAGTTCAGCCCGATCCCACAGGGGTTCGGAATCAATCAACAATCCATCCATGTCAAAAATAGCGGCAAGTATCTGGCGCGGTGTCGACATTACAACATCTCCTTATCTTGGGGGTAAGACGAACGGTGCTAAGCACAAGCAATTTAGCATATTGCATTCAAAGATCGGGCGAAAATGACCGACAGCAGGTAGACTTAGGCACAAATAACGCGTCTTTATGAAGAGGAACTAATGACGTATCAACAAGCTGGACGCATCGCAGTCTTAAAACGTATTGCTGGTTGGGTTATTTTCATTCCCGCCCTGATTTCAACGCTGATCTCCGTACTTAAATTTATGTACGATCACAGCGAAAAACAGCCGGGCATTAATGCCGTCATGCTCGATTTTGCCCACGTCATGATTGAGATGATGCGGTTTAACACCCCATTCCTGAACGTCTTCTGGTTCAACTCGCCCACCCCGGATTTTCACCACCAGCTGAATGTCGGGTTCTGGATAATCTATGCCTTGATCTTTATCGCGATGGCGTTGCAGGCCTCCGGCGCACGCATGAGCCGCCAGACCCGCTTTTTACGCGAAGGGGTAGAAGATCAGCTGATACTTGAGAAGGCGAAAGGCCCTGACGGGATGAGCCGCGAGCAGATCGAATCGCGCATTGTCGTTCCGCGTCATACCATTTTTGTGCAGTTTTTCCCGCTCTATATCCTGCCGGTTATTATCATTGTGGCCGGGTATTTCTTCTTTACGCTGCTCGGCTTCCTGTAATGTCAAAGGGGGCGAATTGCCGCCCCCTCCCGCTATGCCGCCAGGATACGGTCCAGCGCCCGCTGGGCATTAACCAGATGACTCCCGCCAAACAAAATCGCCCGGTTTAGCAAGGTGTACAGCTGATAAACCGGCTGACGTTCAAGGAAACCCGCAGGTAACGGCGAGACAGACTGATAGCCATCATAAATTTGCGGCGGCTGTTCAGGGTGCAACGGCAGCATCGCCAGGTCACATTCTCTGTCGCCCCAGTAGCAGGCCGGGTCAAATATATAGGGACCATCAGGCCCAAGCGCGCAGTTGTTCGACCATAAATCACCGTGCAGAAGGGAAGCCTGAGGCTGATGCGAAGCCAGACGCTGCTGAATGTGTTCAACAATCGCGTCGATGTTGCCGAACGCTAGTCCCTTTTCAGCGGCCAGCTCCAGCTGCCAGCCTATGCGCTGCTCGGCGAAAAAAGTCGACCAGCGGCGTTGCCACGCGTTTGGCTGTGGGGTGGTAGAGAGGTCGTTATCGAAATCGAGCCCAAACTGAGGTTGATCGCTCCACTGGTGCAAACGGGCGATCTGTTGGCCGAGAATAAAGGCATTGTGCGCATCCAGAGGGCGCGCCGGAAGATAGTTCATCACCAGAAAGCTGTAGTCACGATCGCTGCCAACGGCTAAAACCTGTGGAACGTTGACTGTTTTACTGCGCGATAACAACTCAAGCTGATCGGCTTCGGCCGTAAAAATGGGGAGCAATTCGCGCTCATCACATTTCACGAAGAGATCGCGCCCGGCGTAACGTAAATGCCATGCGGCATGGATCTCTCCGCCTGGCAGTTCGTTACGCAGTTCAATTTCACCTTCACCCAGCTGCTCACTTAAAAGATGACTGATAGCCTGCCACATGATGTCTCTCCCATGTTGTCTGCCAGATCATAAAGTTAGCGCAAAACGGCTATAAAAAAACAGGAACTAACGCACAACTGAGCGGTTTAATTTTGTACAGGGCACTTATTGTTCTTTTTTATGCCAGTTTTCCCAGCTATCCACATCAATTTCCGTGGCTTTGTCAGTCACGCTTTCCACCAGGCCACTGGCCAGCGCCTTCACCTCCTCCTGACTCAGCGGGCTTATCAGGCCAAAGGCCAGCGAGCCGAGATCGTGAATATTGCCCTCATCGTCCGTCAGCGTGAGCAGAAAATTCGCCCGCGTGAAAGCGTTGTTGAGTTCATTCAGTTCGGTCAGCGATGCTTCATGAATATTGACGGTTACGACGTAGCGGGTGATATCACCACTGCTCATAATTCACCTCGTTGTTATCCTGAAAGTTTTCTTAGCATAGTCGATAAGCCATATTTGGCGACTTCCCCCTCCACGGGAAGGGGAAGCACGTTCAGCTTCTCGCCAGGTAATCGACAATTTTCTGGGTATCCGCAAGCGAACACAGACGGGTTCCCTGATTGATGGTGGCAGCGCTCCCTGCCGCGACGCCATAGCGTGCCATCTCCAGAAGCGAAGCGCCCTGCGCCAGCTTCAGCACCATCGCGCCAACCATACTGTCACCGGCACCCACGGTACTCTGACTTTTCATCGGCGGTGGAACAACCTGCACGCAGCCCGTCTTGTCGACGGCCAGCGCACCCTGAGGACCGAGAGAGACTACAACGCGATGCGCTTTGCCCGTGCGTACCAGCTCTTCTGCGGCAGTACGCACGTCATCAGGCTGGTTGAGCTCGCGATTGACAAGCGCACTGAGCTCTTTCTGGTTAGGTTTGACAAGTTCAAGTTGTCCGGGCTCTAACGCCGCCTTCAGGGCATCGCCTGAGCTATCGACAATGCAGCGGATGCCGCGCTGGAGCACCGCCTGAACCAGTGCCGTCAGCTTTTCTGTTTTGACGCCCGGCGGCAGGCTACCGCTGATCACCAGCAATGAGCCGCTTTCAATGGTCAGCACTTTCTCTTCCAGTTGACGAAACTCATCATCGCTCAACTTCGCCCCTGGCATCACAAAACGATATTGCTCGCCGCTGGATTCAACATGGACATGCAGGTTTTGCCGGGTCCAGTCTCTGGCGTCAACGGTATCTACGGCAACCTGTTCATCTGCCAGCAACGCAACCAGATGCTCACCCGTGGCGCCGCCAGCGGGGAAGATGGCGGTTGCTTTTCCGCCGAGATGGGTAATTGCGCGCGCCACGTTAATGCCGCCGCCGCCCGGCTCAAACACCGGCGCGCTACAGCGCAGCTTACCTTCCGGATAGATTTGCGGCGTCATGGTCGCAGAGTCGAGGGAAGGGGAGAGCGTCAGCGTGTAAATCGAAGCCATCATGACCTCCTTTTATCATGGGTTATTTTAAGCCTGGCACCGTTTGGCAGGAAGGCAACGTAAATAACAGTATGATTTTAAAAATGAATGCTGACAAAAAACCTTGGCCGGGTATATACATTAAATCGCGTTTTGGGATCGTTCTTATTCAAAAAATGAAAGAAGAAATTATTGCTATGTTATTTGCGGCTTTTTATAATTTGTTACCTTTCTATGGTCGCCTTGTCATTGATCCGCAAGAAAGTTTCCGAGACCGTGACGGTCTCTTTTTATGTTGTACGGACTCCTAAAATAAATGAAGCTTTTGAAGACAGTACCCGCAGCACTGATGCTGGCGGGTGGCGTATTTGCGTCACTGAATGCAACCGCCGATGATACCGTTTTTACTGTCATGGACGATCCCTCCACTGCCAAAAAACCCTTTGAAGGTAACGTGAATGCCGGGTATCTGGCGCAATCCGGTAACACGAAAAGCTCCTCCATGACCGCAGACAGCACCCTGACCTGGTACGGCAACACCACGGCCTGGTCGCTGTGGGGCAATGCCAGCAACACGTCTGCTAACGATGAACGCTCCTCTGAGAAATACGCGGTAGGTGGGCGTAGCCGTTACAACATGACAGATTATGACTACCTGTTTGGGCAGGCGAGTTGGCTTACTGACCGCTACAACGGCTATCGCCAGCGCGATGTCATGACTGCGGGTTATGGTCGTCAGTTCCTGAATGGACCAGTGCACAGCCTCCGTTTTGAATTCGGTCCGGGTGTCCGTTACGACGAGTACACCAACGGCGAAGATGAAACCCAGCCGCTGGGTTATGCATCGGGCACCTACGCATGGCAAATGACTGACAACGCGAAATTCACCCAGGGTGTGTCGGTGTTTGGTGCTGAAGATACAACGCTGAACTCTGAAAGTGCGTTGAACGTGGCTATCAACGAACACTTTGGACTCAAGGTGGCGTACAACGTAACCTGGAACTCATCACCGCCTGATTCCGCGCCGGAACATACCGATCGCCGAACCACGATTTCTTTAGGTTATAAAATGTAATTTCTTCGGGCCGGGACTATTCTCGGCCTGTTTTTTATTTTTTGAAACTGTGCTTATTTATATTAAACGGCGTTTTGAAATAATAGGCATGCTTTCGTCTTCATAATTTCTCCATAATTAGGCGACCAGGCCTTATTCAGTTTATTTGACACGATTTGATAAATAATTTGACTAGGCAAAAGTGTGATCCAGATCTACACTTACGGCACAGGCAAAAAACTCGCCTCAGGCATTTCTGCATTAATTAAGTATGAGAACAGAATTATGAAAAAAATCAAAACCGCTACAGCAGCGATGGTGCTTTCCGCACTTTCATTTGGCGTATTTGCTGCTGATAATATGACGCAACCTGCCAGTGACGTTAACAGCCCAGTCGGGATCGCTAAAGCCTCTGATGTTGAAGCAGGCTCCAACATTGCCCCTGGCTCCCAGTCTACCGGCCAGTCAATGAATGATGCATTTGATGTACACAAGCTGGTGGCGGGTGAGTGGTCCTGATATTTCAATTGCCACATGTGATGGAATATATACGCTGTCCCAGCCTGGCGAAAACCGGATTATGACGTACCGGTTTTGGACCATAAATTATCGTAAAGATAGTTAAGATTTATTCAGTAAATTCACGGCACGTTTTCGCTGACATAATATTAGCCCCAGATCATCGCGGCCCAACGCAGCAGCAACATCGCGCCGCAAATAGCGATTAACACCACGACCATTTTCCAGTGCTTAACGGCAAATCTTTTTGTTGGCATAACCCAATCCTTGTCAGTTGATACCCTTAGTCTACCAAAGTCTGCGCCAGAAAGCGCTTTACCCGGGACAACAGGTTATGCCAGAACAGCGGTTCGGCTTAAAACCAGTGGAATCTGTCGGCCAGTATCAATACCAGACCAGCAGCGGAAAGTAGATTCAATATCACAACGGTTCTGCTCGATACATTCATGTGATACCCCTTCGATGTTTAAGGACCAGATCAAGAATAGCTCAGCACTTTCGGATTGCGAGCCCCCGTCAACAAAAGTTCATGAACGCAGACATAAGGATGAGCGGTTCAAATCGGTCGCGGGAAGGTGCATTCGCCCTGTTAATAGTGTTACCATTACGCTGCTTGCCGTAAATCCGCATTTATCTGAATCGGCAGGTGCATGATGACGAACCAATTTGACGATTGTTGGTCAGATGGTTTCGTAATCTACTGTTTAATCACGATTATTTTCTTTGTATATGCTCTTATGTGTGGGGCATCACTGCAAATAAGGATATAAAATGCCTGTAATTACTCTTCCTGATGGCAGCCAACGCCATTTCGACCACGCTGTAAGCCCAATGGATGTTGCCCTGGATATCGGTCCTGGACTCGCAAAAGCAACCATTGCAGGCCGCGTAAACGGTGAGCTGGTAGACGCGTCCGATCTGATTGAAAGCGATGCAACGCTTGCGATCATCACCGCGAAAGACGAAGAAGGTCTGGAGATCATTCGTCACTCCTGTGCGCACCTGTTAGGTCATGCTATTAAGCAGCTGTGGCCCAACACCAAAATGGCGATCGGCCCGGTTATCGACAACGGCTTCTACTACGACGTTGACCTTGACCACACCCTGACACAGGAAGATATCGACGCGCTCGAAAAACGTATGCATGAGCTCGCCGAAACGAACTATGACGTCATCAAGAAGAAAGTCAGCTGGCATGAAGCGCGTGAAACCTTCGTGAAGCGCGGCGAGAGCTATAAAGTCTCGATTCTTGATGAAAACATCGCTCATGATGACAAGCCTGGCTTGTACCATCACGAAGAATATGTCGACATGTGCCGTGGACCGCACGTGCCGAATATGCGCTTCTGTCATCACTTCAAACTGATGAAAATCGCAGGCGCCTACTGGCGTGGCGACAGCAACAATAAAATGTTGCAGCGTATCTATGGTACCGCATGGGCCGATAAGAAAGCCCTGAACGCGTACCTGCAACGCCTGGAAGAGGCGGCTAAGCGTGACCACCGTAAAATCGGTAAGCAGCTTGACCTGTATCATATGCAGGAAGAAGCGCCGGGGATGGTGTTCTGGCATAACGACGGCTGGACAATCTTCCGTGAACTGGAAACGTTCGTGCGCTCCAAGCTGAAAGAGTACCAGTATCAGGAAGTGAAAGGCCCGTTCATGATGGACCGTGTGCTGTGGGAAAAAACCGGCCACTGGGACAACTACAAAGATGCGATGTTCACCACTTCGTCTGAGAACCGTGAATACTGCATCAAGCCAATGAACTGTCCGGGCCACGTTCAGATCTTCAACCAGGGTCTGAAATCCTACCGCGATCTACCGCTGCGTATGGCGGAGTTCGGTAGCTGCCACCGTAACGAGCCATCAGGTGCGCTGCACGGTCTGATGCGTGTTCGTGGCTTTACTCAGGATGATGCGCATATCTTCTGTACTGAAGATCAGGTACGTGATGAAGTTAACGCCTGTATTCGTATGGTCTACGATATGTACAGCACCTTTGGCTTCGAGAAGATCGTGGTCAAACTCTCAACGCGTCCGGAAAAACGTATCGGTAGCGATGAGACATGGGATCGCGCAGAGGCGGATCTCGCCGTGGCGCTGGAAGAGAACGGTATTCCGTTCGAATACCAGCTGGGCGAGGGCGCATTCTACGGTCCAAAAATTGAATTTACCCTGTATGACTGCCTCGATCGCGCATGGCAGTGCGGAACGGTACAGCTGGACTTCTCCCTGCCGCAGCGTTTAAGCGCCTCTTATGTTGGCGAAGACAACGAGCGTCAGGTGCCGGTTATGATTCACCGTGCGATTCTCGGTTCACTGGAGCGCTTCATCGGCATCCTGACTGAAGAGTTCGCGGGCTTCTTCCCAACCTGGCTTGCGCCAGTGCAGGTAGTTGTGATGAACATTACCGATTCTCAGGCGGATTACGTTAAAGAATTGACGCAGAAACTACAAAATGCGGGCATTCGCGTAAAAGCAGACTTGAGAAATGAGAAGATTGGCTTTAAAATCCGCGAGCACACTTTACGTCGTGTCCCGTATATGTTGGTCTGTGGTGATAAAGAGGTGGAAGCAGGCAAAGTTGCCGTTCGCACCCGCCGTGGTAAAGACCTGGGGAGCCTGGACGTAAGTGAAGTGATTGAGAAGCTGCAACAAGAGATTCGCAGCCGCAGTCTTCAACAACTGGAGGAATAAGGTATTAAAGGCGGAAAACGAGTTCAAACGGCACGTCCGAATCGTATCAATGGCGAGATTCGCGCCCAGGAAGTTCGCTTAACAGATCTTGAAGGTGAACCACTGGGGATTGTGAGTCTGAGAGAAGCGATCGAAAAAGCTGAAGAAGCTGGAGTAGATTTAGTTGAAATCAGCCCTAACGCCGAACCGCCAGTTTGTCGTATTATGGACTACGGCAAGTTCCTTTATGAAAAGAGTAAATCTTCTAAGGAACAGAAGAAGAAGCAAAAAGTTATCCAGGTTAAGGAAATCAAATTCCGTCCTGGTACCGACGATGGCGATTATCAGGTAAAACTCCGCAGCCTGATTCGCTTTCTGGAAGATGGCGATAAGGCCAAGATCACGCTGCGTTTCCGCGGTCGTGAGATGGCCCACCAACAGATTGGTATGGAAGTGCTTAACCGCGTCCGTGAAGATCTGAGTGAACTGGCAGTAGTCGAATCCTTCCCAACGAAGATCGAAGGCCGCCAGATGATCATGGTGCTCGCTCCTAAGAAGAAACAGTAAGGCCTTCAAGCAGCAAAATCTGTGGAGCCTTCGGGCCCCATAGGTTTTGTTCGCCTATGTTTCGTTTATTTAACAATGCGAAGTGGAAGTTATTAAAATGCCAAAAATTAAGACCGTACGCGGTGCTGCTAAGCGCTTCAAAAAAACCGGTAAAGGTGGTTTTAAGCACAAGCACGCTAACCTGCGTCACATTCTGACTAAGAAAGCTACCAAGCGTAAACGTCACCTGCGTCCAAAAGCCATGGTTTCTAAAGGCGATCTGGGCCTGGTCATCGCGTGCCTGCCGTACGCATAAGTCGTTAACGTTTAACTTTTTTAACTTAGAATAGATACAGGAGAGCACACATGGCTCGCGTAAAACGTGGTGTAATTGCACGTGCACGTCACAAGAAAATTTTGAAACAAGCTAAAGGCTACTACGGTGCGCGTTCACGCGTATACCGCGTTGCCTTCCAGGCTGTTATCAAAGCAGGTCAGTACGCTTACCGTGACCGTCGTCAGCGTAAGCGTCAGTTCCGTCAACTGTGGATTGCGCGTATCAACGCAGCAGCACGTCAGAACGGTATTTCTTACAGCAAATTCATCAACGGCCTGAAAAAAGCCTCTGTTGAAATCGACCGTAAGATCCTGGCTGACATCGCAGTATTCGACAAAGTAGCGTTCACCGCTCTGGTCGAAAAAGCGAAAGCAGCACTGGCATAAGCCAGTTGAAAGAGGGGGCTTTGCTCCCTCTTTTCATATCGCCTTATCAGAAGATTGACATTTACCCGTCCAGGCTTTTCAATAAGGTCTTAACGGTTTTTACCCTACAAGGTAACGCAAGCATGAATGCTGCTATTTTCCGCTTCTTCTTTTACTTTAGCACCTGACTTCAGGAGGCTAGCGCGTGAAAGATGAAACGAAAAACAGCGCCAGATAAGCCTCCCGATGGAGGCTTTTTTTGTGCCTGAATTTGAGAGATTACGTCCAACAATTCGGTGTCTGCACCGACATAATGAGGAAAACCATGTCACATCTCGCAGAGCTGGTTGCCAGTGCAACGGCCGCCATTAACCAGGCCTCAGATGTTGCCGCGTTAGACAATGTCCGCGTCGAATATCTGGGCAAGAAAGGGCATCTGACCCTTCAGATGACTACCCTGCGTGAACTGCCAGCAGAGGAGCGCCCGGCAGCAGGTGCAGTGATTAACGAAGCCAAAGAGCAGGTACAACAGGCGCTGAACGCACGTAAAGCCGAGCTGGAAAGCGCAGTACTGAATGCGCGTCTGGCGGCAGAAACGATTGACGTTTCTCTGCCGGGTCGCCGTATCGAAAACGGCGGTCTGCATCCGGTTACCCGTACTATCGATCGTATTGAAAGTTTCTTCGGTGAGCTCGGCTTTACCGTGGCGACTGGCCCGGAAATTGAAGATGACTACCACAACTTCGATGCCCTTAACATTCCTGGCCATCATCCGGCACGCGCTGACCACGACACTTTCTGGTTTGACGCCACCCGTCTGCTGCGTACTCAGACTTCTGGCGTTCAGATCCGTACCATGAAGGAGCAGGCTCCACCGATCCGCATCATCGCGCCGGGTCGCGTATACCGTAACGACTACGATCAGACCCACACCCCAATGTTCCACCAGATGGAAGGTCTGATTGTTGATAAAAACATCAGCTTCACCAACCTGAAAGGCACACTGCACGATTTCCTGAACAACTTCTTTGAGGAAGATTTGCAGGTTCGTTTCCGTCCGTCCTACTTCCCGTTCACTGAACCTTCTGCGGAAGTTGACGTGATGGGTAAAAACGGTAAATGGCTGGAAGTGCTGGGCTGCGGCATGGTACATCCAAACGTACTGCGCAACGTAGGTATCGATCCGGAAGTATACTCCGGCTTTGCGTTCGGTATGGGCATGGAGCGTCTTACCATGCTGCGCTACGGCGTAACCGACTTACGTGCGTTCTTCGAAAACGATCTGCGTTTCCTCAAACAGTTTAAATAAGGGCAGGAAAGAACAATGAAATTCAGTGAACTGTGGTTACGCGAATGGGTTAATACCACGCTGGACAGCGACGCGCTTTCTAACCAGATCACCATGGCGGGTCTGGAAGTTGATGGCGTGGATCCTGTTTCTGGCGCCTTTACCGGCGTCGTGGTAGGTGAAGTGGTTGAGTGTGGTCAGCACCCTAACGCCGACAAACTGCGCGTAACAAAAGTCAATGTGGGCGGTGACCGTCTGCTGGATATCGTCTGCGGTGCGCCAAACTGCCGACAGGGCCTGAGGGTAGCCGTGGCGACCGTCGGCGCGGTACTGCCGGGCGATTTCAAAATCAAAGCGGCTAAGCTGCGCGGTGAGCCGTCTGAAGGCATGCTGTGCTCCTTCTCCGAGCTGGGCATTTCCGACGATCACTCCGGGATTATCGAGCTGCCGCAGGATGCACCAGTGGGTACCGATATCCGCGAATACCTGAAGCTTGATGACAACACCATCGAAATCAGCGTGACGCCAAACCGTGCCGACTGCTTAGGTATCATCGGTGTAGCCCGCGACGTGGCCGTGCTGAACCAGACCGAACTGAACGAGCCGGAGATCGCTCCGGTTGAGGCAACCATCAGTGATGTGCTGCCGATTCAGGTTGACGCGCCTGAGGCCTGCCCGCGCTACCTCGGTCGTGTGGTGAAAGGTATTAACGTTAAAGCGCCAACCCCGCTGTGGATGAAAGAGAAACTGCGTCGCTGTGGTATCCGTTCTATCGACGCTGTGGTTGACGTGACCAACTATGTTCTGCTGGAGCTGGGCCAGCCAATGCACGCCTTCGATAAAGATCGTATCGAAGGGGGTATTATTGTGCGCATGGCGAAAGAGGGCGAAACCCTGGTTCTGCTGGACGGCAGCGAAGCGAAACTGAACGCCGACACTCTGGTAATTGCCGATCACAACAAAGCGCTGGCGATGGGCGGGATCTTCGGCGGCGAGCACTCTGGCGTCAACGACGAAACGCAAAACGTCCTGCTGGAATGCGCGTTCTTCAGCCCGCTCTCCATCACCGGCCGCGCACGCCGTCACGGTCTGCACACTGACGCTTCTCACCGCTATGAGCGTGGCGTGGATCCTGCGCTGCAATACAAAGCGATGGAGCGTGCGACTCGCCTGCTGATCGATATCTGCGGCGGTGAAGCGGGTCCGGTAATTGATGTGACCAACGAAGCGACACTGCCGAAGCGTGCGACCATTACCCTGCGCCGCAGCAAGCTGGATCGCCTGATTGGTCACCACGTTGCCGATGCGCAGGTGACCGACATTCTGACGCGTCTGGGCTGCGAAGTCACTGAAGGTCAGGACGAGTGGAAAGCCGTTGCACCATCCTGGCGTTTCGACATGGAGATCGAAGAAGATCTGGTGGAAGAAGTGGCCCGCGTTTACGGCTACAACAATATCCCTGACGAGCCGGTGCAGGCGGGTCTGGTGATGGGCAGCCATCGCGAAGCCGATCTGTCACTGAAGCGTGTGAAAACCATGCTGAACGACAAAGGCTACCAGGAAGTGATCACCTACAGCTTCGTTGATCCTAAGCTGCAACAGCTGATCCACCCGGGTCAGGAAGCGCTGATCCTGCCAAGCCCGATCTCCAGCGAGATGTCAGCGATGCGTCTGTCCCTGTGGACGGGACTGCTGGGTACTATCGTTTATAACCAGAACCGTCAGCAGAACCGCGTGCGTATTTTCGAAAGCGGTTTGCGCTTTGTACCGGATACTCAGGCCAATTTAGGCATCCGTCAGGATCTCATGCTGGCCGGCGCCATCAGCGGTAACCGCTATGAAGAGCACTGGGACCTGGCAAAAGGGACGGTTGATTTCTACGATATGAAGGGCGATCTGGAAGCGATTCTCGATCTGACCGGTAAATTATCCGAAATTGAATTCCGCGCAGAAGCGATTCCAGCCCTGCATCCGGGCCAGAGTGCGGCGATCTATTTAGACGGCAAACGTGTTGGTTTTATTGGGGTTGTTCACCCAGAGCTGGAACGTAAGCTGGATCTGAATGGCCGTACCATCGTATTCGAGCTGGAGTGGAGCCCGGTTGCAGACCGCGTCATTCCTCAGGCAAAGGACGTCTCACGCTTCCCGGCAAACCGCCGTGATATCGCGGTTGTGGTCGCTGAAAATGTGCCCGCAGCAGATATTTTGGCCGAATGTAAGAAAGTTGGCGTAAATCAGGTAGTTGGCGTAAACTTATTTGACGTGTACCGCGGCAAGGGCGTAGCAGAAGGTTTCAAGAGCCTCGCTATTAGCCTTATCCTTCAGGATACCAGCCGTACACTCGAAGAAGAGGAGATTGCCGCTACCGTCGCCAAATGTGTAGAGGCATTAAAAGAGCGATTCCAGGCATCATTGAGGGATTGAACCTATGGCGCTTACAAAAGCTGAAATGTCAGAATATCTGTTTGATAAGCTTGGGCTTAGCAAACGGGATGCCAAAGAGCTGGTAGAGCTGTTTTTCGAAGAGATCCGTCGTGCTCTGGAAAATGGTGAGCAGGTTAAACTCTCCGGCTTTGGCAATTTTGATTTGCGAGACAAAAACCAACGTCCGGGCCGTAACCCGAAGACGGGGGAAGATATTCCCATTACAGCCCGCCGCGTGGTGACCTTCAGACCCGGACAGAAGTTAAAAAGCCGTGTCGAAAACGCAACGCCCAAAGCAGAGTAATATGAACTAACTAAAAAGGCCGCTCACGCGGCCTTTTTTCTTTGCGCTATTTGCTAAACCCGCCGTAAAATCAATGATATCTCAACCGGATAACCTATCGTCTATGCTTGATCTTGCCCGTCTTCAGCACCGCTCCGATCTCCGCCGCCTGTGTCTGCTCGGGGTGCTGATGATTGTCGCCACCACCGTCAGCCTGTGTGCGGGCGATCGGTGGCTGGGACCGGAAAGCTGGTTTACGCCTGAGGGACAGCTCTTTGTCTGGCAGATCCGCCTGCCACGGACGCTGGCTGTGCTTTTAGTCGGCGCTGCGCTGGCGCTGTGCGGCACGATCATGCAGGCATTATTTGAAAACCCTCTGGCGGAACCCGGACTTCTCGGGGTGTCGAATGGCGCAGGCGTCGGGCTTATCGCCGCCGTGATGCTGGGGGGAGGCGAGCTCTCCGCCTGGGGGATTAGCCTCAGCGCCATCCTTGGCGCGCTGTTGATAACCCTCATCCTTCTGCGCTTTGCTCGTCGCCATTTATCCACCAGCCGGCTGCTGCTTGCCGGGGTAGCGTTGGGGATCATCTGTAGCGCGCTGATGACATGGGCCGTCTACTTCTCCACCTCTTTCGATCTGCGCCAGTTAATGTACTGGATGATGGGGGGATTTGGTGGCGTTGACTGGCGTCAGGGGTGGCTGATGGTGCTCCTGATCCCGGTCATCCTGTGGACGGCGTTCCAGGCGCAGCCGCTTAATATTCTCGCGCTGGGCGAAACGTCTGCTCGCCAGCTCGGGATGCCGATTGGCTTCTGGCGCAACGTGCTGGTAATCGCCATCGGCTGGATGGTGGGCGTAAGCGTGGCGCTGGCGGGGGCGATTGGCTTTATTGGGCTGGTGATCCCGCATATGCTGCGCCTGTGCGGTATTACGGACCACCGAACTCTGCTTCCGGCCTCGGCGGTTGCCGGGGCGGCAACGCTGCTGATTGCCGATATCATCGCCCGGCTTGCGCTGACGGCCGCTGAGTTGCCGATAGGCGTGGTGACCGCAACGCTGGGCGCACCGGTCTTTATCTGGCTACTATTAAAAGCTGGACGTTAAAACACAACCTGTAAGTCAACCTGAGGGAATGCTATGCAGTCTGATATTCTGAATACCGAAGTGACTACCATTGACGGCGAGAAAACCACGCTGGAAGGCTACAAGGGCAAGGTACTGCTCATCGTGAACGTGGCATCGAAATGTGGCCTTACGCCGCAGTATGAACAGCTGGAAAACATTCATAAAGCCTGGGAAAAAGACGGCTTTACCGTACTCGGCTTCCCGTGCAACCAGTTCCTGGGCCAGGAGCCGGGCAGCGAAGAGGAGATTAAGACCTTTTGCAGCACAACCTATGGTGTGACGTTCCCGATGTTCAGCAAAATTGATGTGAACGGGGAAAATCGTCATCCGCTGTATGCCAAACTGGTGGCTGCGGCGCCGACCGCCGTTGCGCCTGAAGAGAGTGGTTTCTATGAGCGTATGGCGAGCAAAGGTCGCGCGCCGCTCTATCCGGACGATATTCTGTGGAACTTCGAAAAATTCCTGATTGGCCGTGACGGTCAGGTCGTGCAGCGTTTCTCGCCTGACATGACGCCTGAAGATCCTATCGTGATGGAATCAATCAAACTGGCGCTGGCGAAATAATGACGCTGCTGATGCAGCTCACAGGCGTTGCCGGGAAGGGACGTCTTGAGCCTGTTACCGCCGCAGTCAACGCAGGTGAAATCCTTCACCTGGTTGGGCCTAACGGCGCCGGAAAAAGCACGCTGCTGGCGCGCATGGCGGGGCTGACCCGCGGGGAAGGGGAGATTACCTTTCTCGGGCAATCGCTCGTCAACTGGCTACCCTCTACACTCGCCTCCCGTCGAAGCTATCTGGTTCAGCAGCAGATTCCGCCCTTTGCAATGCCCGTCTGGCACTACCTGACGCTGCACCTGCCTGATAAAAATCAGGTAGCATTGCTCCATGACGTTGCTGCGGCGCTCGGGTTAGACGATAAGCTCACCCGACAGGCCAGCCAGCTTTCCGGTGGCGAATGGCAGCGCGTGCGTCTGGCCGCCGTCATCCTTCAGGTTCATCCGGTGGGAAATCCTCACGGGCGGTTGCTGCTGCTGGACGAGCCGATGAGCGGACTGGACGTTGCCCAGCAGGCAGCGCTGGATACTCTGCTCAGCGCGCTGTGTCGCAAGGGCATCGCCATTGTGATGAGCAGCCATGATTTAAACCATACGTTGCGCCACGCGCATCGGGTGTGGTTGCTGGCGCGTGGCAAACTGATTGCCAGCGGAACGCGCGACAGCGTGCTGACGGCCCCCAATCTTGCGAGTGCTTACCACATGTCGTTCCGGAGGCTGGATATTGAAGGCCACAAGATGCTCATTTCCACGGCGCAGGAATAACCTTTCTTGCACAGCCGCATAGATGCACGCTAAATTACCGAAAGAACAAAAAAAGCAGAGGATTCGTCTGAAATGCGATTCTGGTTTCTCCTTGTTGCGGCGCTATTTCTTGCAGGATGCAGCAGCCATCGTGCACCTCCGCCTAACCCACGGCTTTCCGATTCCATTACGGTCATTGCCAGCCTGAACGATCAGCTCAGCAACTGGCGCGGCACCCCTTATCGCTACGGCGGGATGAGCCGGGGCGGGGTGGATTGCTCGGGATTTGTGCTGATGACTTTCCGCGATAAATTTGACCTACAGCTTCCGCGTGAAACGCGTATGCAGGCGAAAATCGGCACTGAAATTGATAAAGACGAGCTCCTGCCCGGCGATCTGGTCTTTTTTAAAACAGGTTCCGGTGAAAGCGGCCTTCATGTCGGCATTTATGACACCGATAATCAGTTCATTCATGCCTCGACCAGCCGCGGCGTGATGCGCTCCTCTCTCGATAATGTTTACTGGCGTAAAAATTTCTGGCAGGCCAGGCGTATTTAACCGCTGCATAAAGATGCAGTGCGGAAGGCCTGGCGGTGAAAATAGCCGTCAGGCTTTTCTTGCGGGTGGATTAAAGTAAAATTTTTGCCCACTTATTTTTGTCAGCATGTGCCTGTTTTATCTAAAACTGGCTATTATTCAATAACCAGGATAAGATTATTTTAGATTCAGGGAAAAATCTGAAAATTAATACGGAAAGAATGAAATTAATCTTATTAAAATCAAGACAGTGGAATTGTGCCTGCAATTGCTCCAGGATGTTCTCTCTCATCTTTAATGCAGGACAAGGGCGATGATTATTACGCTAGATAATGCTTACAAGTCTGAACTTTTACTCCTTCCGGCGCGTGATAGTGCAGGTTTGCTTAAAGGTTTAGAGATTTTGGTTAACTTTACTGGCGTGGGTACGGACGTACGAATCCCGACTGAACTGGTTATCCCTCATCTTTCTCAGGAAGATGAATTAGTGCTGTTTCAGGAAAAACTGCAATTACTCGATACCTGTAAGCTATTTTTTATTCAGCATCAGTTAATTGCATGGATCAATATTACACCTGCAATTGTTGAGTTTTTATTAACTAATGAGAACGCTGTTTCAATCCTTGATCGTTATCCGTTTCTTGAGTTTACTGTTAATGAGAACTATCCAGGTTTAAATAACGGGAAAGACGATCTGACGCTTGCAAGAATGGCGATCCATTTCCCCTTAGTGCTGGCTAACTTTGGTGCAGGGGCTGCATCCCTTAAACCGGTTTATGATGGTCTGTTCAAACGGGTGATTCTGGATAAAAACTTTATTCATCAGCGCGTCTCGGCGCTCTCTTTCGAGCCATTTATGCGCGCCATCCTCTGGCAGATCGCGCCGCATTGTCAGTCGGTCATGGTCTCGGGAATTGACGATCACGGCATCTTACAACGCGTGCTGCCCTTCAATTTTGGCGCAATGCAGGGAACCCTGTGGCCTGCCGTCCCGGCAGAACGCGTAACGACCCTCGTTCAGCAATAACCCCTTTCTTCCCCCGTGTTTACGTCAAGGGAAACCCTCTACACTTAAAGCAGGAGGACTTATGACCCTGTCTTTTACTGCTCACTGGCACGATGAATTACCCGGCTTTTACACCGCGCTTAAGCCCACGCCTTTACAGAACGCGCGTCTTATCTGGCATAACGATGCATTAGCGGATTCGCTTGGCATCCCTTCGACACTTTTTCAGCCAGAAAAGGGCGCCGGTGTCTGGGGCGGCGAAACGCTGCTTCCGGGCATGAAGCCTCTGGCTCAGGTCTACAGCGGACATCAGTTTGGCGTCTGGGCGGGACAGCTCGGCGATGGTCGCGGCATCCTGCTGGGTGAACAGGTTCTGCCGAATGGCGAAACGCTCGACTGGCACCTGAAAGGGGCAGGGTTAACACCGTACTCACGCATGGGGGATGGCCGCGCGGTGCTGCGTTCAACCATTCGTGAAAGTCTGGCTTCCGAGGCGATGCATGCCCTGGGGATCCCCACCTCACGCGCGCTGTCCATTGTCACCAGCGACACGCCGGTGGCCCGCGAGACGATAGAGCAGGGGGCGATGCTTATCCGCGTGGCGGAAAGCCATCTGCGTTTCGGTCATTTTGAACACTTCTACTATCGCCGCGAGCCGGATAAAGTCCGCCAGCTTGCCGATTACGCCCTTCGACGTCACTGGCCGCACCTGCAAAACGAACCGGACCGCTATGTTCTCTGGTTCCGTGATATTGTCGCGCGCACCGCCTCAATGATTGCCCGCTGGCAGGCCGTTGGCTTTGCCCACGGGGTGATGAATACCGACAACATGTCCCTGTTAGGGCTGACGTTTGACTACGGTCCGTACGGCTTCCTTGATGACTATCAACCGGGTTACATCTGTAACCATTCGGACTATCAGGGGCGTTACCGTTTCGACAACCAGCCTGCGGTGGGGCTGTGGAACCTTCAGCGGCTTGCGCAAAGCCTGTCGCCGTTTATCGACGTCGATGCCCTGAACGATGCGCTCGATACCTATCAGGAGGTTTTGCTGCGGGAATATGGTGTGTTAATGCGCAACAAGCTGGGGCTGATGACGCAGGAAAAAGGCGATAACGCGCTGCTGAATGGGCTGTTTGCCATCATGGCGCGTGAAGGCAGCGACTATACCCGAACCTTCCGTATGCTAAGCCAGACTGCGCAACAGAGCGCCGCTTCACCGCTGCGTGACGAGTTCATCGATCGACAGGCGTTTGATGACTGGTTTGCCACTTACCGGGCGCGTTTACAGCAGGAACAGATTGATGACGATACCCGCCAGGCGCGGATGAAGGCGGTTAACCCGGCGATGGTGTTGCGCAACTGGCTGGCGCAGCGGGCTATTGAGCAGGCAGAGCAGGGGGATTATGCCGAGCTGCATCGGCTGCATATCGCCCTGCGCACGCCGTTTGCTGACCGGGAGGATGACTATGTCAGCCGCCCGCCGGACTGGGGCAAGCGACTGGAAGTGAGCTGCTCAAGCTAAGGGGCGAGAAAAACCTGCGGCGCGGCGTGCGCCGGATGTCTGCCGACGTGCACCTGCGCACCGTACCAGCGCGCCAGCGCGTCGGCCTGCAATACCGTCTCCGGTATGCCCTGAGAAACAATCCTGCCGTTGTGTAACAGCAGGATCCGGTCCGACCATAACGCGGCGAGATTAAGATCGTGCAGCACCACGCAGGCGTGAAGATGACCCAGACGGGTCAGCGATTTCAACAGGCGCAGCAGATGCTGCTGGTGGTAGAGATCCAGCGCTGAAGTGGGTTCGTCGAGAAACAGCCAGCCGCGCGGCGTTCCCTCACGCCACAGCTGCGCCAGCGCGCGGGCGAGCTGAACGCGCTGCTTCTCGCCGCCCGAGAGGGAATGATAACGTCTGCCAGCCAGCGGCAGGCAACCGGTCAGCTGCATCACCTCACGCACAATCGACGGTTCAGGTTGACGCGACCAGGGCGCACGCCCCATTCCAACGATCTCCTCCACCAGCCAGTCAAATCCAGGCTGAGTATGCTGACGCATCACTGCCCGATAGCGGGACAGCGTCTCCGGGTGCCATTCATCCAGCGCTTTCCCCGCCAGCGAACAGCCGCCGCTGTCGGGTTTCAGGTAGCCGGTCAGCAGCCGCAGCAGCGTGGATTTCCCCGCGCCGTTAGGACCGATCAATGTAACCAGCTCTCCCTTCGACAGTGACAGCGAAACGTTATCTGTCAGCGTGCGGCCAGACCGGGTAAAAGTCAGATTTTCAGCCGTATAACGTTCAGCCATGCTGTTCTCCACGACGAAAAATGAGCCATAAGAACCAGGGGGCGCCAAGGATGCTGGTGAGCAACCCGACCGGCATTTCTGCCGGGGCGACCAGAGTGCGGGCTACCGTATCCGCCACCAGCAGCAGAAAAGCGCCCGCGAGAACCGTGCCGGGGAGGGTTGCCCGGTGATCGGCGCCCAGCCACATGCGCATCAGGTGCGGCACCACGAGTCCGACAAAGCCAATCACGCCGCTGACGGCGACAGCCGCAGCGACCAGCAGAGCGCTGCATAACAGTAATATTCGCTGTACAAGGGCAACGTCCACGCCGAGATAATGCGCTTCCTCTTCACCCAGTTGCAGTAAATTTAACGCGCTGGCACAACGCCAGATCGCCAGAGCGGCAGGCACCATCAGCGAGATCACGGCGAGCAGCGTTGACCACTGCGCCTGACCGAGACTTCCCATTCCCCAGAGTGAAAGCTGACGCAACTGGGCGTCATTGCTGACCCACGAAAGCACACCCACTGCCGCACCGCACAGGGCATTGATGGCGATACCCACCAGCAACAGACGTGACAGAGAGGTGTCACGCTGCTTGCTGAGCAGGAAGATCACGCCTGTGGCTGCCAGCGCCCCAAAAAATGCCGCCAGCATCGGGGCATAAAGCATCACCAGCGCGGGCAGCGAGAGCGGGAGCACCACCCACAGGGCGACGGCCAGCGCCGCACCGCTGCTGATCCCGAGCAGGCCCGGGTCGGCCAGCGGATTGCGGAACAGCCCCTGCATGACGCAGCCGGCGAGCGCCAGCGACCCGCCAATCACCAGCGCCAGCAGCACGCGGGGCAGACGGATGGTGAGCCAGATCTGGCGTAGCGTCTCATCGCTGCCGCTCCACAGCACGTTCACCGGCAGGCGTAACGCCCCAAAACCGGTAGCCATGAACGTCATGACGGTAAGCAACCCCGCCAGAAGCCATAACGATAACGTGATGCGCCGGGACATCAGGGCAGTTGCTCCGCTCTGGCACGCAGCTGTTGTATGGCTTTCGGCGTGCGGACGCTGAAGCCCAGCAGGGCCATGTCATCAATAGCCAGCACCTGCTTGCTTCGTCCCGCTGGCGTTTGCGCCAGACCGGGCAGTTTCCACAGATTTTGTTCGCCGCCCAGCGCGTTAAGGCCGTCCTGCGAAATCACCACCAGATCCGGCTGGCTGGCCATTACCCCCTCCTGGGAGAGCGGCTGATAGCGGGTAAAGCCCTGCATGGCGTTCTGCAACCCGGCGGCGCGTATTGCCGCATCCGCGCCGGTCTGTTGCCCGGCCGCCATTGCGGTCATTCCGCCGTGGCTGAGGATAAACAGCACCCGCTTGTTGAGCGGTGTTGAGGGCAGAGCCGCCAGCGCCTGACGCAGCGAGTTGCGCAGGGTTTCCCCTTGCACCTCATGATGCGTCGCCTGAGCTATCACCCGCACTTTTTCGTCAATCGTGCGCAGGTCAGGCGTGCCGGGAACGGTAACCACCCGGACGTGGCTCTGTTCAACCTGTTTCAGCGCCAGAGAGGGTTGCGCCCGGTCGCTTGCCAGCACCAGCGTCGGGCGTACGGACAGAATTCCCTCCGCATTCAGCTGGCGGAGATACCCCACGTCAGGCAGCGCGTTTGTCGCCTGCGGCCACTGGCTGGTACTGTCGCGCGCAACCAGAGAAGACTCCGCGCCGAGAGCGTAGACGATCTCCGTCACGTCGCTGCTGAGGGCGACAATTCTCTCCGGCGCGGCGACGGCGACCAGCGGCAGGGCGCAGAGCAGGGCAAACCAGTTTTTCATGCGGCCAGCCCTTCTGGCGTCAGAGCGTCAATCTGGCGGCGCCACTGGCTCTGCTCCGGCTCGCCTTCGGTACGCTGCCCGTAGAGCTGGGCGATCTGAGTTCCATCCGCAGCAAACAGCTCCAGGCTGGTAACGTGTCCGTCTGCCGTGGGCTTACGCGTAACCCACGTCTCCGCGATAGTCTCCTCCAGCAGATGCAGGGTAAAGGTTGGGTTGAAGATGTTCAGCCAGCCCTTCATGGGCGTCAGTTTTTCCACCACACCGGTGAAGATCTGCACGCAACCGCGGTTGCCGACGAAGATCATGATTTCGTTTCCGTCCTGTTGCGCCCTCTCCAGCAGTTGTGCCAGCGCGCTGTTATCCACCTTACAGGCCAGATCGTCACTCACCAGACGAAACGCCTGCTGGCGGCTCAGGTTATGGCGCTTCAATAAGCTAAAGAATTGATGCACGTCGGTCATGGCGCGCCACTCTTTCTCCACCGAGCCTGCATCTGCACCGTCGGAATGCGCGGGGGCTTCGACAGCCTTCAGCGCCAGAGCGGGGTTATCGGCAATGATAAAACGGGTCAGCACGTCGCCCCAGGCGGCAAAGTCGGTGTGATCCGTGGTGTAGACCTTCAGTAAAGCGTCGCCCTGATGATCGAAGAACTGAATGCTCTGACGTTCGCCGCGCGGGGTCGCCTCGCTAATGTGAAACGCGCTCGCCCACTGGTTGAGGAACAAACGCAGATCCAGCGCGCGCGGATTCAGCACCAGCCCGGCATGACCGCCGAGGTGCTGGTGAGTAAACGCTCCAACCTGTTCGTGAACGGCGTATTCGTTACGGCAGATGCATTTGGTTTCCCCCACGGACTCCAGCGCTGCCAGAATCTCGCGGATTTCACCGCGCAGCCGCCAGGCGTCGTGTCCAACGCGCGCAAATGCCAGCTCTGCTTCGCTGATGTGCATTAATCCGGCGATATCACGGGCGTACTTACCCGGATGTTCTTCTTTAAGCTCAAGCCAGCGTGTGTAGTGACCCATAATCTTATCCTTCTGAATCGTTGCCCCGAAGGGAATTACCATTGATAACTGACGAAGATCTTGCCGTTGCGGCCATCCTGCGGGATGCCCTGCGGTGACCAGTAGGCTTTGTCGAAGGCGTTCCCCAGCACGAGGGTGGTGGTGACGCCTTTGAACTGCTGCTGGCCTTTATAGCTGACGTAGAAATCATTTACTGCGTAGCCAGGCTGCTCGCTGTAGCTGCTGCTGATGTGCGTTGAACGTTCGACGAAGGTGCCGATCCAGCCCACGGAGAAGCCGCTTTGCGTCACCGGGATATCCAGCTTGCTGGTGACGGTGTCCGGGTTGATGCTGGAGATATATTCACCCGTGTCGGTATCTTTCCCGCGCGTGCGGTTGTAGGCCACGTCGAGGTTGAATAGGCTGGTCGAGTAGGTCGCCATCATGTCCCAGCCCCAGATTTTGGCATTTGGTACGTTATAGGACATGGTAGTGGCCGCCGCAAAATCGACGGTGGTAGAGATGTAATCTTTTGCTTTGGTGTCGAAGTAGCTGGCTTTGAACTCCAGCGCGTCGTTGGCGAGTAGCAGATCGTCAAAACGCAGCCCAAAACCGAACTCCTGGGTTTCGTTGGTCTCCGGACGCAGGTTCGGGTTCGGCACCCAGTAGTTAGTGTAGAAGCTGCCGATAGAGAAGTGCTTTGAGTCGTTATACATCTCGCCCATCGTTGGCGCGCGGAAGGCCTGGGCGTAAGAGCCGAAGAGCATCAGCCAGTCGGTTGGACTCACGGTTAACCCGGCGCGTGATGACCATTTATCCGCATCCACGTCGTCGTAACCGTCGCTGCTGCCGCGGTAGTTGTCGTAACGCGTCCCGCCGAGAAGCGTTACCGGCAGGTCGCGCAGGGTGATCTCATCCTGCAACCAGCCGGAGCTGAAGTCGATTTTAGCGTCCGGGAAGCCGGTGGTCGCGCCGCCAGGGTGTTGCTCCTGACGGTAGTATTCCCCGCCGTAGGTCAGCATGTGCGAGGCGAAGGAGTCGCTGAACAGGCGGGTGCGGTTTTCCACTTTGCCGCCTTTGGTGGTCTGCTTACGTAACTCGCCGCTGGCGTCGATGTTCTGGGCGTTGATCCGCGCTTCGGACCAGTAAATTTTCGCATCGGCGTTCAGCCAGTCGTTTCCGGCTGGCGCAATGCGGTAGCCAAGCTGGGCATCGCGCTGAATGGTGGAACGATCGGTCATCGGGTTACTGCTGCTGGCATCCGTGGTCTGCGGATTTTTCGGCTCCTGCGCGTCGTTGTTGTAGTAGCGCAGGGAACCGCTCAGCGTCTGAGCCGGATCAATTTTCCAGCTGCCTTTCGCCAGCATATTGTTGATCGATTCGTCGTTTGGCGCCCTCGCGCCGTCACTCTGGCGAATGTCGCCGCGATCGCGACTGGACCAGGAGACCACACCGTCCAGGGTATCGGTGCGGCCATAGGCGCTGGCGCCCATCCCGATGCTGTGATCGCCCGTTGCACCGGTAGCAAATACGCGATAGCCGCTATTTTTACCTGCGTCCAGCAGATCGCTGGCGTCGACGGTGTCATATGAAATTACGCCGCCCAGCGCGCCGCTGCCGTACAGCAAGGCGGAAGGGCCACGTACCACTTCGATACGTTTGATCAGCGCCGGATCGAGGAACGTGCTATTCAGGTGTCCGGTATCGGTGCCCTGACGTACGCCATCCACCAGCACCAGCACGCCACGTCGGTCGTAACCGCGCAGGTTAACGTCCTGACCGTTGGTGCGCCCGGTGCCGTCCAGCGTCAGGCCGGGCACCTTGCGCAGCAGGTCGGCGGCGGAGCTGGCGGTCTGGTTTTCCGGCGCGGTGGCGTCAATCACGCTTACCATCATGGGGGCTTCGAAGGCGCTGCGGGCGTTGCCGGTGGCGGTAACGGTGATATCGTCTGTGGCGGCAAACGCAACGCCCGGCAGGGTGCTGACAATTGCCAGCGCCAGAAGAGACGGGCGTAAAGACACGGATTGCAGGTGTGGCATAGCAACTCTCCATAAGAATTGAAAAGCGCTGGCTGCCTGGGGATCACCTGGGTGGCTGGCGAATGTGTTGTCTGGATTATTTAGTCAGGATCAGTTTTCCGGCATTGGTCTGGCGCAGCAGGTAGTGCTGGCCGTCATGCTCGATAATGACCCGTCCCTCCTCACCCAACAGGCTTTTGCTGTCGATTCGGCGATCGGTGGGAGCAGGGGACGGCGCTGTGTGTGTTTTTACTGGCGTTGCCGCGCTGTTATCGGTCGGTGACATAATGTTTATAAATAACAATCAATGTAACAATGATAATCATTATCAATAAACTGCAAATTCACGGCAAGCGTTTTTATGAAAATTGTGTGAGGGGATCAAATTTGGGGGAGAGGTGCGGTCTGATGCCCTCACCCCGACCCTCTCCCACGGGGAGAGGGAGAAGGGCACGTACCGTAGGCCGGGTAAGCGCAGCGTCACCCGGCAGGATTTTAAAAGCGCGTGTCCACGGCTGAAGCCAGCTTCTCCAGCAGCAGCTCGCTGTCTTCCCAGCTCAGGCACGGGTCGGTGATCGACTGGCCGTACACCATTTGCTGTCCGGCGACGATCTTCTGCGTGCCTTCTTTGATAAAGCTCTCCGCCATAATTCCTGCAATGGCGGTCGAGCCGCTGCGGATCTGCTGGCAAACTTCCTCGCAGACGTCCAGCTGGCGGCGGTGCTGTTTCTGACAGTTGCCGTGGCTGAAATCCACCACCAGATGCTCCGGCAGGTCAAATTCCGCCAGCGTTTCGCAGGCGGCGGCAATATCTTCTGCATGGTAATTCGGTTTTTTACCGCCACGCATAATGATATGTCCGAACGGGTTGCCGCTGGTCTGGTAGATGGTCATCTGGCCGTTTTTATCCGGGGAGAGGAACATATGGCTGGCGCGTGACGCGCGGATGGCATCAACGGCGATGCGGGTATTGCCGTCCGTTCCGTTTTTGAAGCCCACCGGGCAGGAGAGCGCCGACGCCATTTCACGGTGGATCTGGCTTTCGGTGGTACGCGCGCCAATCGCGCCCCAGCTAATGAGGTCGGCAATAAACTGTCCGGTCACCATATCCAGAAATTCGGTAGCGGTCGGCACGCCCAGCTCGTTAACCTGTAACAGCAGCTTGCGCGCCAGCGCAATGCCGTGATTCACCCGGTAACTACCGTTCAGATCGGGATCGGATATCAATCCTTTCCAGCCCACGACAGTACGCGGTTTTTCAAAGTAGGTACGCATCACGATCTCCAGGCGATCCTGATACGTGCCGCGCAGCGTCTGAAGGCGTTGTGCATAATCCATCGCCGCGTCCAGGTCGTGGATGGAGCAGGGGCCAATTACTACCAGAAGACGTTTGTCTTCACCATTGAGAATTTTTTCGATGCGGCGACGGGAGGCCGTCACATGGTCCGCCACCTCGGCGGAAACGGGGTGCAGCCGGGCCAGCTCAGCCGGGGTGACCAGGCTATCAATGCGCGCGGTGCGCAGTTCGTCGGTTTTGTTCATGGAATGTCTCAGAAATTTTTTGCTTCATCGGCAGACTACCGGGAAGTGATGGGCATCACCTTAAACCAATCCCTGCTGATTTCAAGTTCGGGGCACGTCGCCCCGAGGATGGCATGATAATAACTGAAACAGGATTAATGTACTAGCATATTAGTACATGCGGCGATTCAGTCCCATGATATCGAGGATCTTGGTGGCAATTTCTTCTACTGAATAGTTGGTACTGTTCAGCCAGGGGATCTGATTTTTCCGGTACAGCGCTTCGACTTCGGAGACTTCCATTCGGCACTGGCGCATTGAGGCGTAGCGGCTGTTCTCGCGACGTTCTTCGCGGATCGCCGCCAGTCGTTCCGGGTTGATGGTCAGCCCAAATAGCTTATGCTGAAGCGGCTTGAGCGCGGCAGGCAGCACCAGGTTGTCCATATCATCGGCAATAAAGGGGTAGTTGGCGGCGCGAATGCCAAACTGCATTGCCAGGTAAAGGCTGGTGGGGGTTTTACCGCAGCGCGACACGCCTAGCAAAATGACCTGCGCCTGGTCCAGATTGCGCAGCGAGATCCCGTCGTCGTGCGCCAGAGTGTAGTCAATGGCGGCAATACGCGCATCGTATTTGGTCAGGTTGCCGGGGTTCAGCCCGTGGGTACGGTGAGCGATCGGCGTCGGGTCGAGCTTCAGCTCGCTTTGCAAGGGTGCAACCAGTGCCTGCACGATATCCTGACAGAAGCCCTCGCTTTGCAGAATGATGTTGCGGATCTCAGGGATCACAATGGAATAGAACACCAGCGGACGAACACCGGTCTGCTGGTAAATGGCGTCGATCTGGTCCTTGACCGCTTTGGCCCGGCTCTCGTTTTCCACGAACGGCAGCGTGATGCTGTTTATCGACACGGGAAACTGCGACATCACCGCGTGTCCCAGCACCTCGGCGGTAATCGCCGTCCCATCAGAAATATAAAAAACGTGACGATCGACAGCATTATCCATTTTATCCACCCAGAATAGCGTACGTAATTGCCTGAAAGCATAAATTAAAAAAGTTAATTGCACAGCAAAGAACTTATCTGAATTTAAAATGAAATGGTGTTTTTGATTTTCCTGAAAAGTGGATTTCATTTTCTGATTAGCGGCGTTATTTCTATGGTTTTTGCCGGAATCTATAGGAATCATCGGGTTAGCGAGTGCGGGGAAACTGTCCGAAAAGTTGAAAATTTAAATTGCTTACACGATTCACCGTTTTTTTAGCGGAAATAAATATGCCAGTATAAATACGTAGTCAGGTGTTTCTTACTCCGATCAAATATCACAAAAGGATTGTTTCGATGTCCAACAATGGCTCGTCACCGCTGGTGCTTTGGTATAACCAACTCGGCATGAATGATGTAGACAGAGTTGGGGGCAAAAATGCCTCCCTGGGTGAAATGATTACAAATCTGTCCGGTATGGGTGTCTCCGTACCAAACGGGTTTGCCACAACCGCCGATGCGTTTAACCTGTTTTTAGACCAGAGCGGTGTAAACCAGCGCATTTACGACCTGCTGGATAAAACGGATATTGATGATGTCACCGAGCTTGCCAAAGCCGGCGCGCAAATCCGCCAGTGGATTATCGACACACCTTTCCAGCCGGAACTGGAAAAAGCCATCCATGACGCCTACAACCAGCTCTCCGCTGACGACGCGCAGGCCTCCTTTGCCGTGCGCTCTTCCGCTACCGCGGAAGATATGCCGGATGCCTCTTTCGCCGGACAGCAGGAAACCTTCCTCAACGTCCAGGGTTACGAGGCGGTACTGGTGGCGGTGAAGCATGTGTTTGCTTCCCTGTTCAACGACCGCGCCATCTCCTATCGCGTGCATCAGGGCTATGACCACCGCGGCGTCGCGCTCTCCGCAGGCGTACAGCGCATGGTGCGCTCCGACGTAGGCTCTTCCGGCGTGATGTTCTCTATCGACACGGAATCCGGCTTCGACCAGGTGGTGTTTATCACCTCCGCGTGGGGTCTGGGCGAGATGGTGGTGCAGGGGGCGGTGAACCCTGACGAATTCTACGTGCACAAGCCTACGCTGGCGGCTAACCGTCCGGCAGTGGTACGCCGCACCATGGGCTCGAAAAAAATCCGCATGATCTATGCCCCGACGCAAGAGCATGGCAAGCAGGTCACCATTGAAGATGTGCCGCAGGAGCAGCGGGATCGCTTCTCGCTCACCGACGCCGAAGTGGAAGAGCTGGCGAAGCAGGCGGTGCAGATTGAAAAACACTATGGCCGTCCGATGGACATCGAGTGGGCCAAAGACGGCCACACCGGCAAGCTGTTTATCGTGCAGGCGCGTCCGGAAACCGTCCGTTCGCGCGGTCAGGTCATGGAGCGCTACACCCTGCACGCGCAGGGCAAAATTGTCGCGGAAGGCCGCGCAATCGGCCACCGCATCGGTGCCGGTCCGGTGAAAGTGATCCACGACATCAGCGAGATGAATCGCATTCAGCCTGGCGACGTGCTGGTGACCGACATGACCGACCCGGACTGGGAGCCGATCATGAAGAAAGCGGCTGCTATCGTCACCAACCGCGGTGGCCGTACCTGCCACGCGGCTATTATCGCCCGTGAGCTGGGGATCCCGGCGGTGGTCGGCTGCGGTGACGCGACCGAACGCATGAAGGACGACCAGAACGTGACGGTCTCCTGTGCCGAAGGCGATACCGGTTACGTGTATGCCGATATCCTCGACTTCAGCGTGAAGAGCTCCAGCGTGGATACCATGCCGGACCTGCCGCTGAAAATCATGATGAACGTCGGTAACCCGGATCGCGCGTTTGACTTCGCCTGCCTGCCGAACGAAGGCGTGGGCCTGGCGCGTCTGGAATTCATCATCAACCGCATGATCGGCGTTCACCCGCGCGCGCTGCTGGAGTTTGACGACCAGGACGCGAAGCTGCAAAACGAAATCCGCGAGATGATGAAGGGTTACGACTCGCCGAGAGAGTTCTATGTCGGCCGCCTGACGGAAGGCATCGCCACGCTCGGCGCGGCCTTCTACCCGAAACGCGTGATCGTGCGTCTGTCGGACTTTAAGTCCAACGAATATGCCAACCTGGTGGGCGGCGAACGCTACGAGCCGGAAGAAGAGAACCCGATGCTGGGCTTCCGCGGCGCCGGACGCTACGTGTCGGAAAGCTTCCGCGACTGCTTCGCGCTGGAGTGCGAAGCGGTAAAACGCGTGCGCAACGACATGGGGCTGACCAACGTGGAAATCATGATCCCGTTCGTCCGTACCGTGGATCAAGCGAAAGCGGTGGTGGATGAGCTGGCGCGTCAGGGGCTGAAGCGCGGCGAGAATGGGCTGAAGATCATCATGATGTGTGAAATTCCGTCCAACGCCCTGCTGGCCGAGCAGTTCCTGGAGCACTTCGACGGCTTCTCCATTGGTTCGAATGATATGACGCAGCTGGCGCTCGGCCTGGACCGCGACTCCGGCGTCGTCTCTGAGCTGTTTGATGAGCGTAACGAGGCGGTGAAAGCGCTGCTCTCCATGGCCATCCGTGCGGCGAAGAAACAGGGTAAATATGTCGGGATCTGCGGGCAGGGTCCTTCTGACCATGAAGACTTTGCGGCCTGGCTGATGGATGAGGGGATTGATAGCCTCTCCCTGAACCCGGACACCGTAGTGCAAACCTGGCTGAGCCTGGCAGAGCTGAACAAGTAAAACCTGCATAACCTGAAAAAGGCGAGGATATCTGTCCTCGCCTTTTTTATTTTCCTGCGAATATGCTCACCATCACAAATAAAGCAAAAAACCAAATATCATAATTTATCTGTTAATTTAGACAATTGTTAGTGGGCAGGGCGTTGCTAATACTTGAGCCTTACCGCGTACATCCGTCGGGATGATGCGCGACTGGTTGAAATACGTTTTAACCTGATAAAAAGGCAAATAACAATGACAATCTCCTCTGTATTACGTACCAAAGATAAAATAGGTTATGGCCTCGGTGATATGGCCAGCGCGCTGGTCTGGCAAACGGCAACGTTATTTCTCGCGTATTTCTATACGGACGTATTCGGTTTGCCGGCGGCCATTATGGGCACCATGTTTTTAGTGGTGCGCGTGATCGATGCGTTTGTCGATCCGTGCATTGGCGCGCTGGTGGACCGCACTCAGACCCGCCACGGTCGTTTTCGTCCCTGGCTGCTCTGGTTTGCCATTCCGTTTGGCGTGAGCTGCCTGATTACCTTCTACGTACCGGATGCCGGGCAGACGGCGAAAATTGTCTATGCCTGCGTAACCTATGCCATCCTGAGCCTGATCTACTCCGCGATTAACGTTCCATACTGCGCCATGCCCGGCGCGCTGACGCTCGACCCGCGCGAGCGCCACTCGCTGCAATCCTGGCGCTTTGGCCTGTCGTTTATCGGCGGGTTGATTGTAACGGTCATCGCGCTGCCGCTGGTCTCATTATTAGGTCAGGGGAATGTGCAAAAAGGTTATTTCTATGCCATGAGCCTGATGGGGCTGCTGGGTATTGTTTTATTCTTCTGCTGCTTCTTTATGACCCGGGAGCGTTACTCGCCACGCAATGACACCTCCGGCTCGATGCTGACGGATTTAAAACTGCTGGCCGCCAACAGCCAGTGGCGAATTGTTTTTCTGTTTAATATTTTACTGTTAACCGCCGTCGTGACGCGTGGCTCTGCGACCATGTATTACGTTAACTATGTTCTGTTACGTCCTGAACTGGTCTTTGCCTTTATTGTTTCCGGCATGGTGGCATCCTTAAGCGGCGCATTATTATCTGAACGCCTGCTGGGGAAATTTGATCGCGTACGTGCCTATCAGTGGACCATTATTTCTTTCGTTATTTTTGGCACGTTGATTTTCTTCATTCCTCCTTCGCAGGTGTGGCTGATATTCGGTCTGAATATTGTGTTTAGTTTTATTCAGAACCTGACCACGCCGCTGCAATGGACCATGTTCTCCGATGTGGTGGACTACGAAGAACACCGCAGCGGCCGCCGTCTGGACGGGCTGGTCTTTTCTACCGCCCTGTTTGCCATCAAGTTTGGGTTGGCGCTGGGTGGGGCGGTAGTCGGTTGGGTGCTGGGCATGGTGGATTACGCGCCCGGACAGGCAAACCAGGCGCCTCACGTCCTCGCAACCATCAATGCCCTGTTCACCCTGATCCCCTGCGCGCTGTTCCTCTGCATGGTGGCGCTCCTTGCTATCTACAAACTCAACAGCCGACTGGTGGATTCCATTGCCCGTGAGCTGGCCAGCAAGCGAGACATTCGAAACGATGCGGGGCAGCTCAGCCCGGTAACCCAATCCGCACTACAGGAGTAAACCATGACTGTGATCTACAAGGACGCGGGACGTCCCGTACACGAGCGTGTCGCTGATTTACTGGCGCGTATGACGCCGGAAGAGAAATTTGCCCAGATGCACGCGTACTGGCTGATCCTCGATGAACACGGCAGCCACCGCGAGCGCAGCGATTTGAGCGATGAGTTCGCCGGCGTGAGCGAACAGGCGTCCCTCAGCGAAAGGCTGAAGCTGGGCGTCGGGCAGATCACCCGTCCGCTCGGCACGCACATTGTTGATGCAAAAACCGGCGTGCGTGCCGCTAACCGCCTGCAACGTATGATGATGGAGGAGACCCGGCTCGGCATTCCGGCGCTGTTTCATGAGGAGTGTCTGGTTGGGCTGCTGTGCAAAGATGCAACCCTGTTCCCGTCGTCGCTGAACTACGGTTCCACCTGGGACCCGGCGCTGGTGCAGCGCGCGGCGGAGCAGATTGGCAACGAGGCCCGGTCTGTCGGGTGCCAGCAGGGGCTGGCCCCGGTGCTGGATGTCTCGCGCGATGTGCGCTGGGGACGGACGGAAGAGACCTTTGGGGAAGATCCGTGGCTGGTAGGGGTGATGGCGACGGCGTACGTGAAGGGGTTGCAGGGCGATAAGCGCGATCTGCTGGCGACCCTGAAACATTACGTGGGGCACTCCTTCAGCGAAGGGGCGCGCAACCATGCGCCGGTCCATCTGGGTTTCAGCGAGCTAAACGATACCTTCCTGCTGCCGTTTGAGATGGCGGTGAAGCTGGCCAACGCCGGTTCGGTGATGCCAGCCTATCATGACATCGATAATCAGCCAGGGCACAGCGACCATTTCCTGCTCACCACCGTGCTGCGTGAACAGTGGGGCTTCGACGGCATTATTGTCGCGGATTACGGCGGCGTCAGCCTGCTGCACCAGCACCACGGGATTTCTCACGATCCAGCAGAATCGGCGGCGCTGGCGTTTAACGCCGGGCTGGACGTGGAATTGCCGAAGGATGACTGCGCGCGTCATCTGGCGGAAGCGGTAGAGCGTGGGCTTATCTCAATGGCGAAAGTGGATGAGATTGTGGCGCGCGTGCTAAGTGAAAAATTCCGTCTCGGGCTGTTTGAAAAACCGTACGCCGACGAAGAAGGTATCGATTTGCAGAATGAGGCGACCCGGCAGGTGGCGCGCGAGGTGGCAACAAAATCGATCACGCTGCTGGAAAATAACGGCATTTTGCCCCTCGGCGGAAAACCCCGTGTAGCGGTAGTGGGGCCGACGGCGGACGATCCGCTGGCGTTGCTGAGCGGCTACAGCTTCCCGGTTCACCTGATCATCAGCGATATGGTTGAAGAGACCTCGCAGGTGACAACCCCGCGCGCGGCGCTGGAACAGTACCTTGGTGCATCGCAGATACGTTACGCCAAAGGGTGCCACATTATCGAAAAACGGATGGCGGGTGCGCCGGTGTTCCCGGGCGACAGCGGCGGTAAACCGATGCAGCAATCGCCGGTTTCACAACGCACGGATTTGATCCCCGAAGCCGTGAGCGCGGCAAAAGAGAGTGACGTGGTGGTGGCCTGCGTGGGCGACCTCGCCGGGCTATTCCAGAGCGGCACCGTGGGGGAAGGATCGGATACCGATTCGCTGAATCTGCCGGGCGTGCAGCAACAGCTGCTGGAGGAGCTGGTGGCAACCGGCAAGCCGGTAATTGTCGTCATGACGGGCGGGCGTCCTTATAACCTTCAGGGGCTGGAAGAGAAGGTGGCCGCGCTGATGATGGCCTGGGCGCCGGGGCAGGAAGGGGGCTGGGCGATTGCCGATATCTTAACCGGCCGCGCGGAGCCGCAGGGCAGGCTGGTAGTCAGCGTGCCGAAAAACGCCGGGGCGATGCCGTACTACTATAACCACAAGCTGAAAAGCGGCGGCACGCCGTTTGCGTTCCATTTCGGCGCACTTTACCCATTCGGTTACGGTCTTGGCTGGACGCAGTTTCGCTGGAGTGCGGCGCGTCTCGCTGAAAGCCACGTCCCGGTCGACGGAGAGGTGGTGTTAAGCGTCGATGTCAGTAACATCGGGGAGCGCAGCGGCAGCGAAGTAATACAGGTATACGTGCGTGACAAAGTCGCGACGCAGGTTCGTCCGCTTCAGGAGCTGAAAGCGTTTCAACGCGTTACGCTTTCACCGGGAGAAACCGCCACCCTGACCTTTACCTTGCCGGTGGAGATGTTTAATTTCACCCGCCGGGACGGGAAGCGGATTGTCGAGTCAGGGGAATTTGAGCTACAGGTTGGCGCGTCCTCGGCGGATATTCGCGAGGTGGTGAACGTGCAGGTGACCGGGGAGACGCGGGTGCTGGAGGGGGAATGGCAGATGTTGAGTAGGAGTGAAATTTGTAAAAATTAATATTCAGGACTCGCCTGGCCACAAAGGCGAGTCCTCTTTCAAGCAATTAAAAGAAGAAAATGAACTTACAAAGCACTAATAACTTAAAAAAATAGTTCGCATAAGAATAGTCTTAGCCGCCTTGCTCTGAGCCTGGAACTGATATAGCTACTCCTCACCGTCTGCTGATTGCAGGACTGCGCCAGATAGCCTGATAGGTTTGATGAGCTATAAAAGATGAAATTTAAATGAAGATACGGACTCTGTCTGATTTAAGTTCCCTGTGCAACGGCTACATGACAACGCAATGCAGGGAAAACGAAGACCTACAGTGCATAGCGTCAGAACTCAGGATTCAATAAGTAACTGGAGAGGTTAAGTGGTTGTAGATATTTCGGTGTTATTCATTATTCTTTTAATGATTGTGTGCGCCCTGATTTATCGCCTTTCTGTCATGGAAGATAAGTTGTTAGCAATGGAGTTAAGACACGCTACGGAAGTCAACGCAGCGCGTAGAGAAGGGTATATAAACTGCATGAATCTTCATGCTCAGGTTGAAAAAAGTATAAAAGATAAAGCTAAATGATGGCGTTTTTAGGAACGCCAGTTTGGCTGTTATATCATTTACTGTGCTTGCCTTGACGTTTATCTTTTTTCTTATGGCGGGAAAATAATCCACATAACTATTATTGACAGAAGAAAAAGGTGCAGGCGCTGCTCCTGCAGTGGTCAGCCGCCTTAAACGTGGTGATGCTCATTACAACGTGAACGTGGTCGCGCTGATGAACGGGCAGAGGCTACTAATAATTCAGAGCAAAAGGAACAGCTGGCGGTACGAGAAAGATATTCAGAAGATAGTGAAATGGCATATGCTTATGACGAATGGAACTAAACAGTAAAACTCTTTCATCGCTATTCATTCGTCTGTAATGAACGGTTTTTTCGTTTAAAACACGCCTAAATCCTGTGCGCTCAGCATAAGTTAAATAAAAAAAAGCCCATCGTGGGAGATGGGCAAAGACTACACACAGCAATTCGTTGTTTCACTCAGGGGATTTCCATGCTTATAAATCAAGGTGTTGATTTATAACCGTGTCTTAATAGTAGGCATGCCAACTTTATGAGTCGATCGGATTCGTCTCAATAGTTAAAGGGAGGTAAAGATTTCTTGAAGAGAATGACGGTTTTAGGCATGAAAAGGCGGGTCTGACCAGTGCGCAGAGAATAAATAGTTTAGCAACGTTTAAGTATTCCTGCGAAGAGTGTAGGCCGGGTAAGCGTTAGCGCCACCCGGCAAAGGTTATTACTGCGCGTTCTTATCTTCCAGCTCTTCAAGTTCGCTTAAGATGAGGTCCGGATCGGTTCCGGGTGGCGGCACTTCATGCACCCAGGCAGAGAAGAGACGCCAGGTTACCGCAAGTAGCACCGGACCGATAAACAGGCCAATCATGCCGAAGGCAATCAACCCCCCGATCACCCCGGACAGGATCAGAATCAGCGGCAGATCAGCGCCCATGCGGATGAGGAGAGGACGAATCACGTTATCCATGGTGCCCACCACGCAACTCCAGACCAGCAGCACCGTGCCCCAGGTTGTGTCCCCCGTCCAGTAAAGCCAGATAATGCAGGGAACCAGCACCAGCAGCGGACCAAGCTGTGCCAGACAGGTCATCAGCATGACAACGGTGAAAATGGTGGCATAAGGTACGCCGGAAACCGCCAGCCCGATACCGCCAAGCACCGCCTGCACCAGCGCTGTGACCACCACGCCGAGCGCCACCGCGCGAACGGCCTGGGCTGCCAGCAGCACGGCCGCATCGCCGCGTTTACCTGCCAGTCGGGTGGCGAAATGGCGTACCCCCAGCGCAACCTGCTCGCCGCGCCAGTACAGCAGGGCGCTGAAGACCAGCATCAACGTACAGTGCATCATGAAGCGACCAATATGCGCAGCCTGCCCGACAAACCAGGTGGTGGTTGTGCCGATGTACGGGCGCACTTTGGCCATCAGGGCGCTACCGCCCATCTCCAGCAGGCTGTGCCAGCCGCTGTATAGTTTTGCGCCCACAACAGGAATGCTGTTCAGCCACGCGAGATCCGGCAGCGTCATGTCACCGCTGGTGACCGCGCGAATAACCGGGCCGCTGCTGTCAACCAGGCTGTTAACCAGCAGCGCAATGGGAATAATAAACAGCAGGAACAGCAGCAGCGTCATCACCAGCACGGCAAGGCCGCGGCGACCAAACAGCAGTTTCTGCAAACGTAAGAGTAAAGGCCAGGTTGCGACCACGACGGTCGCGGCCCAGGCAAATCCGAGCACGAAAGGACGAACAATCCACAGACACGCAATAATCATAATGGCTAAGAACAGCACCGACAGCAGTATCTGTGCGACATCCCTGGGCTGACGAAGATTGACCATAAACGAAACTTTCCTTAAATGAACACCAGCAAGGCTGATGGGAATATAAACCGCATCTCTCTAATCATTAGTGATTTCAGCGATTTTTGACAGGCGGATTTTGCCCGTAATTCTACGAAGCACATAAGAAAAAAATGTGATAAAACTTTCCAGACACAACGCAAACGATTTCACACTATTCTCATTAGGGTCGACAGCAATGATCCCACAGATTTCTCAGGCACCGGGCGTCGTTCAACTGGTGCTTAATTTTTTGCAGGCACTGGAGCAACAGGGTTTTACAGGTGATACCGCCACCGATTATGCCGACAGGCTGACGATGGCAACCGATAACAGTATTTACCAGCTTCTTCCCGATGCCGTCGTTTTCCCGCGCTCTACCGCCGATGTGGCCCTCATCGCCCGTCTGGCGTCGCAGGAGCGTTTCAGCTCCCTGGTCTTTACCCCGCGCGGCGGCGGGACGGGCACCAATGGGCAGGCGCTGAACCAGGGCATCATCGTTGATATGTCCCGCTATATGAATCGCATCATTGAGATCAACCCGGAAGAGGGGTGGGTGCGTGTGGAAGCGGGGGTAATCAAAGATCAGCTGAATCAGTTTTTAAAACCGTATGGCTATTTTTTTGCGCCCGAGCTTTCCACCAGTAACCGCGCAACCCTTGGCGGGATGATCAACACCGATGCCTCAGGGCAGGGCTCGCTGGTCTACGGCAAAACCTCCGATCACGTCATGGGTGTGCGGGCGGTGCTGCTGGGGGGCGATATTCTCGATACCCAGCCGTTGCCGGTCGAACTGGCTGAAACGCTGGCAAAAGAGAGCACCACCAGCGGACGGATTTATCGCACCGTGCTGGAGCGCTGCCGCGAAAATCGCGAACTGATCCTCGACAAATTCCCGAAGCTCAATCGCTTCCTGACGGGCTACGATCTGCGCCATGTCTTTAATGACGATCTGAGCCAGTTCGATCTTACCCGCGTACTGACCGGGTCAGAAGGTACGCTGGCCTTTATCACCGAAGCGCGTCTGGATATCACCCCGCTGCCGAAGGTGCGCCGTCTGGTGAACGTCAAATACAACTCCTTTGACTCCGCGCTGCGTAATGCCCCGTTTATGGTGGAGGCGCGGGCGCTGTCGGTGGAAACCGTTGATTCAAAAGTACTGAACCTGGCCCGGGAAGATATTGTCTGGCATTCGGTGAGCGAACTGATTACCGACGTGCCGGATAAAGAGATGCTCGGTCTGAACATCGTCGAGTTCGCCGGGGATGACGCAGAGCTGATTGAGAGCCAGGTGAGCACGCTCTGCCAGCGTCTGGATGAGCTGATTGCACAGGGGGAAGGCGGCGTCATTGGCTGGCAGCTGTGTAACGACCTCTCCGGCATCGAGCGAATCTACGCGATGCGTAAAAAGGCGGTGGGGCTGCTCGGTAACGCGAAAGGGGCGGCGAAGCCGATTCCGTTTGCGGAAGATACCTGCGTGCCGCCGGAGCATCTGGCGGATTATATTGTGGAGTTTCGTGCGCTGCTCGACAGCCATGGTCTGAGCTATGGCATGTTCGGGCACGTTGACGCGGGTGTGCTACACGTGCGCCCGGCGCTGGACATGTGCGATCCGCAGCAGGAGATCCTGATGAAGGAGATCTCCGACGAGGTCGTGGCCCTTACGGCCAAATATGGCGGTTTGTTATGGGGAGAGCATGGCAAAGGATTCCGCGCCGAGTACAGCCCGGCGTTTTTTGGCGAACAACTCTACGCCGAGCTGCGTAAGGTGAAAGCCGCTTTTGATCCTGATAACCGTCTTAACCCGGGTAAAATCTGCCCGCCAGAGGGCGTTGATGCGCCGATGTTGCAGGTAGACGCCGTCAAGCGCGGCACCTATGACCGACAAATTCCGATTGCGGTTCGCGCTTCCTGGCGCGGCGCGATGGAGTGCAACGGCAACGGGCTGTGCTTCAACTTCGATGTGAAAAGCCCGATGTGTCCGTCGATGAAAATCACCAGCAACCGCATCCACTCCCCAAAAGGACGTGCGACGCTGGTGCGCGAATGGCTGCGCCTGCTGGCCGATCGCGGCATTGACCCGCTCAAGCTGGAACAGGAGCTGCCGGAAAAACGCGCCAGCCTGCGCGGGCTCATCGAACGGACCCGCAACAGCTGGCATGCGAATAAAGGCGAATACGATTTCTCGCATGAGGTGAAAGAGGCGATGTCCGGATGCCTGGCGTGCAAGGCGTGTTCAACCCAGTGCCCGATTAAAATTGATGTGCCGGAATTCCGTTCCCGCTTCCTCCAGCTGTACCACACGCGTTATCTGCGCCCGATGCGCGATCATCTGGTGGCAACGGTGGAGAGTTACGCGCCGCTAATGGCTCGTGCGCCAAAAACCTTTAACTTCTTTATCAATCAGCCGCTGGTGCGCAAACTGTCTGAAAAACATATCGGCATGGTGGATCTGCCGCTGCTGTCGGTGCCATCGCTCCAGCGTCGGCTGGTGGGGCACCGCTCGGCGAACATGACCCTGGAACAACTGGAAGCATTAAGCCCTGAGCAGAAAGCGAAGGTGGTGCTGGTGGTGCAGGATCCGTTTACCAGCTATTACGATGCGCAGGTGGTGGCTGATTTTGTCCGTCTGGCAGAGAAAATTGGCTACCAGCCGGTGGTACTGCCGTTCTCGCCGAACGGCAAGGCGCAGCACATTAAAGGTTTCCTGACCCGCTTCGCGAAAACCGCGCAGAAAACTTCAGATTTCCTGAATCGCGTGGCGCAGCTCGATATGCCAATGGTGGGCGTCGATCCGGCGCTGGTGCTCTGTTACCGGGATGAATATAAGCAGACGCTCGGCGATAAGCGCGGTGATTTTCAGGTCTTACTGGTGCATGAGTGGCTGCCTTCGGTGCTGAAGCAAACGGCCCCTCAGGAGGTCAGCGGAGAATCCTGGTACCTGTTTGGGCACTGCACTGAAGTGACCGCGCTGCCGACGGCGCCTGCCCAGTGGGCTTCTATCTTCGCCCGCTTTGGCGCGAAGCTGGAAAGCGTCAGCGTGGGCTGCTGCGGTATGGCCGGAACCTACGGTCATGAAGTCAAAAACCACGCTAACTCGCTCGGCATTTACGAGCTGTCGTGGCACCAGGCAATGCAGCGCCTGCCGCGTAACCGCTGTCTGGCGACGGGCTACTCCTGCCGCAGCCAGGTGAAACGGGTGGAAGGTAACGGCGTTCGCCATCCCTTGCAGGCTTTACTGGAGATTATCGGATGATCTGGAAACGTGCGGTCACTCTGCAGGCCTTAAATGCCATGGGTGCAGAAAACATGGTCGGTTTACTGGATATCCAGTTTACGCGCATTGGCGATAACGAACTTGAAGCGACGATGCCAGTAGACAGCCGTACTCATCAACCGTTTGGCCTGCTGCACGGCGGCGCGTCCGTCGTGCTGGCCGAAACGCTGGGGTCGGTCGCAGGTTACCTGTGTACGGAAGGGGAGCAGAAGGTGGTCGGGCTGGAGGTCAATGCCAACCACATCCGCTCCGTTCGCAGCGGGCGCGTGCGCGGTGTTTGCCGCGCACTGCACGCCGGAAGTCGTCATCAGGTATGGCAGATTGATATTCTGGACGAGCAGGATCGCCTGTGTTGTTCATCCAGACTGACGACGGCCGTTGTGTAAAGTTTCCGAATGTCTTGCTTTTGGTCAAAAATTAGCCGCCTGATTGTGATATACTGGTCACGTTTTGAACATAAGCGAGGACATCATGGATACTGAAATAACCCCAACACAGCTGGCAATTGAATATTTACGTCGCGATAAAAGCAATCTGTCTCCGGCGCAGTACCTGAAAAAGCTGAAACAACTTGAGCTGGAATTTACGGATTTGCTGGCGCTCTCTTCAAACGAGCTGAAAGAAGAGATCTACTTTGCCTGGCGGTTGGGCGTTCACGTCCATTGAGCAGTGAAGAAAAGGCCGCCCGCGCGGCCTTTTTTGTGTCTGAAAATCAGTATTTGGCAGGCAGCTTGTTAATTTTAATGAGCCGGCCTTCTTCCATTTCGATGAACCCGCCCGTTTTCAGGTCAGCCAGTATCCGCATTACGCCGCTGCGGGAAAGCCGGGTTTTATCCCGGATGTACCTTTCCGCCGTCACGCTGCGTCGGTAGTTGTCATCTTCCTGCATCAGCATCATGAGCTGCTGACGAATCATCTCGTAAGCCGTTGGCGCACCTTTCGGCATGACGTTGTGATAAAGGCGGTTATAGACAAACATCAGATGATTAGAAAGCAGCCCCCATAACGCCTTCTCTTTGATAACTTCTGCCACCCGATCGGTTGCTAGCACGCCGATCAGGCATGGCGTCACCGTTTTGAGATAATCGTTAAAATATATGTCCGTCAGGTTAGCGAGGCCAAACAGGGCGGGACTGCGCGCGGTGGTAAGCATCATGTCGTCGCTTCTTCTGTATATCGCGATTGTGCCCTCGAGAATTAAATAACACATACTCTGCCCGTTAACCTGGAGATCAAGTTGCTCACCGGGATCGGTTTTATACGTGGCGCAGTGCGGCTGTAAGTGGGAAATCAGTTCCTGGGCATAGGGAGAGCCGCGATGCGATGGTTTGTCAGAAGACATAGCGTTAACCTGGAAAGAGACTGTACTTTCTATAGTGTCGCTCTTATTTTCCACCTTCTCCAGAGATAAAAACAGCCTCAGTACTTGCGGGGTAAGTGATGGATCTCGATTAGCACGCCGCGCTCCATAGTGATGTATTTCCCCGTCCGCAACTCCGCCAGGATCCGCATAATGCCGCTGCGTGAAAGATAGGTGCGGCTTTTGATATAGGCTGCGGCGGTAATGCTTTGTCTTATGGCTTCCGGCTCCTGCATCAGTTCTACCAGCTGAAAGCGGATAATGTCGTAAGCCGACATCTGCGATATCTGGGCAGAATGTTCGTAAACGCGCGATGCGGTATAGATCAGCAGGTTCGAGAAGGACTCCCATAAATTCTGTTGTGCGACTACGTGATTAAAACGCTCCAGCGTAACGCTAGCCACCTCTGAAGTTTCCAGCGCTCTGACGTAGAGGTGCTCAGAAGAAAACTGGCTGCTCACGCCGAGTATAAAAGGTGCGGATTCGGAATTTAAGACGATACCGTCACCTCGGCGATGCAATGCCACGCTGCCATGTAACAGTAAAAAGCACTGGCGGATATCACCGGAATAATAATGGATGACTTCACCTTTAGCCATGATGCATCTTTCGGTATGCGGCAAAACATTATCGATTATTTTTTCAATGTGCTTAAGAGGCTTAGCGCCAAGCACAGTTGTTATTTCATTGCCTGAAACGGGCGCAATACGGGTGTTCATAAGAGGCCTCATACACTGATGCGATCATTTTTTGATCGACATAAAGAATTATCTTAAAAAACAGTTAGTCAGGGAATATTTTCGTCGAGTCTAATTATAGACTTGCCTATTAATGAGAGTTAATTGGTTGAATTTGAAACATTTTTGACTTAGGTCTAAAAGTAGACCGGGGACTTTATTGTTAAGATATTTCCAAAATAATTTGTTTTGTTTTTGTTAAAAGAGAGTCTACAGCTAGACCCTAAAATCGATTGTGCGTAGAAAAGGAGTTGTATAAATTTTGATTCGTCGAAAGGGGTTTTATTTCTGCAACTGAATATCGGTAATAAATAAAGTAATACAGGAAAGAGAATTATGAATAAAAAATTGATGATGGCAATGTTAGCGGCAGGTTCTGTACTCACCATGACCAATGCATTTGCAGCAGCAGGTACCGTTAATTTTAACGGAAATATTCTGGATTCTGCCTGCGACGTAGATGTGGCATCTCAGAACCAGGTGGTGGTATTGGGCGATTATTATAAAACGGAATTCCCGACGGCGGGAGCCAGAACGGCTGCGACGCAGTTTAATATTATTTTGAAAAACTGTCCTGTGACGGTCACTAATGCAAAAGTCCGTTTTGACGGTACGCCGGATTTAACCAACGCCAGCCTGCTGGCGATTGATACGTCCGTGGCGGGGGCGGCCACAGGGGTAGCGATTAACCTGATGACTGCAGATAAAGCCGATCTGCCGCTGTACGGCAGCAACAGCTATACCTACGCGCTCAGCAGTACGGCTGATAATACGCTGAACTTCTACGCGCAGTATATCTCCACCGCAGCGTCCGTGACCGCGGGCCCGGCTAACTCGGTCGCGAACTTCTCAGTGGTTTACAACTAAGTCATTGGCAGTAATTAGCAGGGGGCATCCCGGCCCCTTGTTTTATGAGGTATTGAAATGCGTTTTATAACGACAACTGGCCTGGCGATGGCGCTGTTATCGCTGACGTTAACATCCGCCAGTGCTGGAGTAGTTATTGGCGGCACCCGCATTATTTTCGATGGGGCAAAAAAAGAAGCGTCAATAAGTATCACCAATCCTGATGACGTTCCTTATTTAATCCAGTCGTGGATTGATGTTCAGGATGGGCAATCCGGTAAAGCGCCTTTTATTATTACGCCTCCGCTGTATCGGCTGGATGGCGGGCAAAAAAACCTTGAGCGTATTGTCATGACAGGCTCGCTGCCTCAGGGGCAGGAGAGTTTATTCTGGCTGAACATTAAAGCTATTCCATCAGCCTCAAAGCAGATGAACTCGCTGCAAATTGCCGTCAAAACGCGGATTAAACTTATTTATCGGCCAGAGAGCCTTCGTGCGTCTACCCCTGAGGAACAAACCAACAAATTAACCTGGCATCGTGCGGGAAATGCTCTGCAGGTAAATAACCCTACGCCGTACGTTATCAATTTCAATGAAATAACGGTCGGGGGTAAAAAACTTGACGATGTCACGTACGTAATGCCTTCAGGCTCAGTTCGTTTCCCGTTACCGAATGGGACCAATGGCAATACGCTGACGTTTAAAGTCATTAACGATTATGGCAATCCTGGCGAATTACACCGGGCCAGTTTGTGATCCCTTTGCATTAATCGGGTGCTCGTCATGACAACGGCATTTAATACAGTGCAGCCTGCGCGCCTGGCAATATTCATTGCCCTCGCGCTTGCGGGTTTCTCTCCCACGCTGTATGCCAGTGAGACGTTTAATACGGAACTGGTAGAACTGGATAATCCCGGAATGGGAAAAGCGGATTTATCTGCCTTTGAATCCGGCTCGCAGGCACCCGGGACGTACCACGTGGATATTATTCTTGACGAGCGGCTGCTGGAAACGCGGGATATTCGTTTCATGGCAGTGAAGGATGCTAACGGCAGTGAAACGTTGCAGCCGTGCCTGAGTATCAGGCAGTTAAAAGCGTGGGGCGTGAAAACGGCGCTTTTCCCGCAGCTCGACGCCGGGCAAGGAGAATGCGCCGATCTCAAGGCGATTCCACAGGCCAGCGCGGACTTCCAGTTTGGCGCCCAGCGTCTGGCAATCAGCATCCCACAGGCGGCCATAGATCTGCCAGCGAGAGGTTACGTTCCGCCGGAGATGTGGGATGAAGGCATTACCGCGGCCATGCTCAACTACAGCCTGAGCGGCGCGAACAGCCGGGCAAGAAGCGGGGCAGGCATCCGCAGCGACAGTCAGTATGCAAACCTGCGACCGGGGATCAACGTCGGTCCCTGGCGGTTACGCAACTACACCACCTGGTCCCGCGATGCGTCCGGCCAGGATAAGTGGGACAATGTCTATACCTTGATGCAGCGCGCGATTATTCCCCTGCAAGCCCAGCTTACGCTCGGAGACAGTTCCGCCCCTGCCGATGTCTTTGACAGCATGCCTTTTCGCGGCGTCCAGCTGGCGTCCGACGACGACATGCTACCGGATTCCCTGAAAGGCTATGCGCCGGTGGTGCGCGGTATTGCGCGAACTAACGCGCAGGTCGTGGTGCGTCAGAATGGCTATCAAATCTACCAAAGCTATGTGGCGCCGGGCGCGTTTGAGATCGCGGATATGTATCCCACCGGCGGCGCGGGCGATCTTGATGTCACGATCGTCGAAGCTGATGGCAGTGAGCAACATTTCACCCTGCCGTACGCTTCGCTGCCGGTCCTGCAACGGGAGGGGCGCCTGAAATATGCCCTTACCGCCGGGCAGTATCGATCGTATAACCGTAGCGTGGAGAAAACCCCCTTCGGGCAACTGACCGGATTCTACGGCCTCCCTTACGGCCTCACGCTCTATGGCGGCGTTCAGGGGGCAGATAAGTACCAGTCGGCGGCTCTGGGGGTGGGCAAGAACATGGGCGATTTCGGGGCGATATCCGCAGACCTCACCCAGGGCTGGTCAACGCCGGAGCATGCCGCGAAAACAAGCGGTCAGTCGTGGCGGGCCCGATACAGCAAGAATTTTATTAATACCGGGACGAACTTTTCGATTGCCGGGTATCGCTACTCGACCCGCGGCTATTACGGGATGCAGGAGGTCCTCGATTCGTACGGCGACAGCAGCGCGCTTCAGGACAGGCGACGTAACCGTGCCGAGCTGACAATGAGCCAGACGCTGGGGGACAACCTGGGCGCGCTTACCCTCAGTGCGGCGCAGGAAGATTACTGGAATGACGGTAAGTCGATGGCTTCGTGGAGCGTCGGCTATAGCAACTACTGGCACAACATCAGCTATGGCCTGACATGGACCTACAGCAAAAATGTCCGCTCAGCGTCAGAAACCCGCGACAACCAAAAAAACGCTGATCACGACCAGCTTCTGGCGTTCAACATCAGCATTCCGCTGGATAAATTTTTGCCGCAGACATGGGCGAACTATGGCATGAACGCCAGCAGGAATAACGGGACGACACACAGCATCGGTCTGAACGGGGTGGCACTCGAAAACCGAGCCCTGAACTGGAACGCGCAGCAGGGATACGGCACAGAGGGCGTGGGCTATACCGGCAGCGTTAACGCGGACTACAGAGGCACCTATGGCGAAGCCACGGCGGGGTATGGTTATGACAAAAACAGTGAACGCCTGAATTACGGGCTACAAGGCGGCATTCTCGCCCATGCTGATGGCATCACGCTTTCTCAGCCGCTGGGGGAGACCAACGCCTTAATTAAAGCCCCTGGCGCCCACGGCGTGGATATCCGCAATCAGCCCGGTGTACGGACAGATGTTCGCGGTTATACGGTCGTGAGCAACCTTTCGGTCTACCGAAAAAACGATCTCACTCTCGATCCGGAAAATATGCCGGAGGATGTCGAACTGGAGATCAACACCCGCACGGTGACGCCGACGCGGGGAGCGGTGGTGAGAGCCCATTATTTGCCGAAGTCAGGTCGCCGGGTGCTGATGACCTTGACCGACAACGAACGCGCCGTTCCGTTTGGGGCGGTGGTCACCCTTGTCGGTGATGAGAGCAGCAGTTTTATTGTGGGCGATCGCGGTCAGGTTTATTTAACCGGTATGCGCGAGGAGGGGACGTTAGTCGCGACATGGGGGAGTCAGTCCAGCCAGCAATGCCGCGCTGATTTCAGCCTGCCGACACACTCAACATTCGGTGGGATCGCTGACATGCGCGCCTCCTGCCGTCAGGAACGTTAACATGAAATGGCTTATCGTGATTTTGCTTCTCTGTTTGCTCGCGGCGGGAAACCTCGCCCGTGCCGGTACGTGCACCACCATCACGCCGCAGCTGTCAACCCTGTCCGTGGGGACGATTAACGTGCAGCGTGATGCGCCTGTCGGCACGGTGGTCTTTTCCGGCGCGGCGACAGCCACCGGTTCCTATCTTACTGGATGTGCTAATCCGCTGATGCTGGGATTCAGCATGCGCTACAACAGCGCCACGTTGAGCAGCTACGGCAATCATGTTTACAACACTAACGTCAGCGGGATAGGCATACGCTTTTCCTCCAACGCCTATTTTGAAAACCCGAGCAATACGTTCTCGTACAATGCGCAGACCTCCTATGTCGACTGGTATGGCGGGAGGATTGAGCTGGTGGTGACTGGCCCGGTCTCATCGGGGGCGTTAACCCCGGGGGCGATCGGCGTCGTGACGCTTCAGGGGAGCGACGGCATCTATCGTGACGGCCTGACCACGCAGCTCACCGCCGGAACCATTAATGCCATGGCGTGCACGGTGAATACGTCACAGCTGACGTTTCCGATCGGGGATATCCCCGCCTCGGCGTTCGGCACCGTGGTGGGCACCACGCCAGCGGGAGCACAAAACACGCAAAACCTGGGCTTAACCTGCGCCGCCGGAACCAATATTACGGTCTCGCTCAGTGGAATACAGAATCCGGACAGCGCCAATACCAGCGTGATGGCCTTAACCGGGCAGGGAAATGCCGGCACCGCAAAAGGGGTTGGGGTGCAGCTTATCTATAACGGTGTGCCGCTGGTGATGAACAGCCGACTATTCTTGCGGCAGTCTGCCGGCGGGCAAGAGACATTGCCGTTAACGGCCCGATATTACCAGACGTTGAACCGCGTGGAGTCAGGTTCAGCAAATGCCTCCGCCACCCTTAATTTGACCTATCAGTAGCAGGTACGAAGATGAAAATAATATACGGGACACTGCTGTTACTGGCTTTACTCAGCGGGAAGGCTTTCACCGCTGATAGCGTCAACATCGGTGTGACGGGAAATATCGTTGCGTCGCCGTGCATATTTAATGGCGGGAGTAACAGCCTCGATGTCAATCTGGGCAATATTCAGGCAACCAATATGGCGACGCCGGGCTCAACATCGGATCCGGTGCCATTTAGTCTGCTGTTCACCCAGTGCCCAACGGGAACGCAAAGTGTGACCGTCTCTTTTACCGGCAGCCCCGATCCCGCGGCGGGCGCGGACTATTTTATGAACAGCGGTTCGGCCACGCACGTGGCGATAGCCATGCGCGATGCCCAAACGGGTACGCTTAAAGGAACAGGCTCTGGCATGACTCAAACTATTGGTGCCGACAGAACCGCGACAATGGCTATGCAGGCCTCGGTTAAATCCATGTCGGGTGGCGTCACGCCGGGAAGCATCAGTGCAGTTGTGGTGATGACGATGCAGTACAACTGAGCGCCGGTGATATGCCTTTTTTAAAGACGTTGGTATGAGCTATGTTAAATATTCTGATTCAGGAAACCGATCTATTTTTTCAGGCTGGGCTACATGAATTTTTCGAGGATTTTTTTAAACATAACTTTCATCGTGCCATCACATTTAACCTGGCGCTGACCCATGAAAACGTCAGTCAGGCCGATATTATTGTCCTGTCATTATGCCAGGGTGAAACACTGACCTGTTTTCCCGAGTTACTCGCCCGGCAAAAAGGGATTGTGCTAGGGTTTGTCGACGATGAACTGCGCTTTTCGGCGTTGCCCTCCTGCTTTCAGGACATTATTTTTCTCCCTCGCCGTGCATCGCTTGATCGTATCAGTGGCGTACTGTTTATCGCGTGGTTCAGGACGCAATTACCGGGTTACACATGGACTAAACATAACTGCTTCGACTGCCAGCATAAAGGGTTATCCCGGCAACAAATTCGTATTCTGGTCAATTTTTACCGAGGGCTGTCGGTAGTGCAGACCGCTCAGGCGCTGGAGATGAGTCAGAAAACGGTCTTTACCCATAAATATATGCTGATGCAAAAATTTAATCTGCGAAGCGATTACGAGCTGATCGTACTGTTGAGAAGGTTGATGGAGAAAAAGAGCCGTCCGAACCTGCTTCGCGATTACCTGGAAAATAATTATGCAGAACAGATAGCGTAAAACGTCAGCGGATAGCTGGCCGGGCAGTAATAGCCACCACCCGGCAATGTATTTAAACGTTAACCGCAGCGATCAACCGCGTCTTCATGGTCTGGTATGCAGAAGCCGCAAAATCCTCCGCCCAGCGCTGGTCCTCGATCGCCTCCATCTGCACGGCGCAATATTTCGTTTCAGGCGTTCTGGAGATCGGGTCTAGATTATCCTGCGTCAGCTCATTACAGGCGCCAATCCACCACTGGTAGGTCATATAGATTGCTCCCGCATTGATGCGCTCGCTGATGCTGGCGCGCGTGATCACTTTACCCCGGCGTGAACGTACCCAGACCAATTGGCCGTCGGCGATCCCACGCTCATCCGCGTCGGCCGGGTTCATTTGCACCCGGCCCGGCTCGTCGGCCAGGCTTTGCAGCGCCGCGCAGTTCCCGGTCATTGAGCGACAGGAGTAGTGACCGACTTCGCGCACCGTGCAAAGTACCAGCGGGTAATCCGTATCCGGTGTCTCGGCCGGAGCGCGCCAGGGGGCAGCAAACAGCTGGCCTTTGCCAGTGGGGGTGTCGAACTGATTATCCCTGTACAGATAGGGTGTGCCGGGATGATCAAGGGTTGGGCAGGGCCACTGGACATGGCCCATCTCGCCCATTTTTTCGTAAGTCACGCCGTAGAAGAGGGGGCACAGCTCGCGCATTTCGTCCCAGATCTGCTGGTTATTCTCGTAATGCATGGGATAGCCCATCTCCGTGGCCAGCAGGCTGATGATCTCCCAGTCGCGCTTGACGTTGCCGCTGGCCTCAATGGCCTTGCCAAAACGCTGGAAGCCGCGATCGGCACAGGTGAACACGCCAGCATGTTCTCCCCATGACGTGGCAGGGAGCAGTACGTCAGCCACCTCTGCCGTTTTGGTCATAAAGATGTCCTGAACCACCACAAAATCGAGGGACTCAAAGCCGCGGCGGACCAGGCCCAGATCGGCTTCTGTCTGAAGCGGATCTTCCCCCATGATGTAATAGGCTTTGATCTTACCTTCCAGCGCGAGATGCGGCACTTCGGTGATACGCGTCCCGACGCGATCGTCCATCCGGCTGACATTGATTTTCCACGCATCGGCAAATTTCAGTCTGACTGCCGGGTCAGTGACATCCTGGTAGCCGGGGAACATATTGGGCAAAACGCCCATATCGCAGGCACCCTGAACGTTATTTTGCCCGCGAACCGGACCTACGCCGACGGCAGGGCGGCCCAGGTTGCCGGTGAGCAGCGCCAGGCTGGAGAGACCTTTCACCACATCAACCGCCTGACCAAACTGCGTAACGCCCATTCCCCACATTACCGTTGCTGAAGGCGCCGCCGCGAACATGCGCATTGCCTGACGAACATCCCGCGCGGGAATGCCCGTCAGATGTTCAACCTGCTCGGGTGCGTAATCTTTTACCGTCAGTCGGTAAGCCTCAAGCCCTTCTGTGAAGCGGGCAACGTAGTTTTTGTCGTACAGTTCCTCTTCAAGCAGGACATAGCCAAAGGCATTGACCAGCGCCATGTTACTGCCGTTTTTCAACTGAAGATGAAGATCGGCAATGCGTGCCGTTTCAATATGACGCGGATCGCAGACGATGATTTTTGCGCCATTTTCACGTGCTTTAAGCACGCGTCGGGCGACGATGGGGTGAGAGTCGGCGCAGTTATAGCCGAACACCAGCAGGCATTTTGAGTTTTCAATATCGTTAATGGAATTGCTCATGGCACCGTTGCCGAGGGTCTCCTGTAAACCGGCAACGGACGGACCGTGACAGACGCGGGCGCAGCAGTCGACGTTGTTAGTGTTCAGCACCGCACGGGCAAATTTTTGCATCACATAGTTGGTCTCATTGCCCGTTCCCCGCGAGGACCCCGTGGTCATAATGGATCGAGGGCCGTACTGATCTTTGATGCTTTTAAGCCTGTGAGCAGTATAGCGAATGGCCTCTTCCCAGGTAACAGGGGTAAAGGACTCGCCTTTGCTGTAGCGGATCATGGGCTGCGTCAGACGGGGGGTAAGCAGCCGTGTGTCGTTAAGAAAGTCCCAGCCGTAGAATCCTTTCAGGCAAAGCGTGCCCTGATTGGTTACGCCATCAGCGGCTTCGGCACGGATAATCCGGTTATTTTTAACGACGAGGTTTAGTTTGCAGCCTGCACCGCAGTAAGGGCAGACGCTGGCGATTTTTTTCATCAATAACAGACCTGTTAAGAAATGAAGCAATGTTTACTGGAAAGCCCAGTCCCTTAGCGGACTAAGCAGGATCCATGCCACATTCAGCGTGCTTGATTAACAGGGCGTCAGGGAAGAGAGGGTGTGTCATCGTCAGTCTGTTCGTCAGAATTGACGATGACACGCTATCCGTAGGGATGGGAAGGGAGAGGCGTTAAAGATCGTCCATGGTATAACCGACAACAATTTCCAGCGTCTTGCGGATCACATCTGCCTTAACGACATCGTCGGTGGTTTCCAGCGTCTGGATCAGCCAGAGAATGATCGCTTTGTTGGTCAGATGACCTTCAGAAGCGAGAACACAACGAACCGCAGTCGAAAAAATGGCAGACTCTTCAGCAAAGCGATCGCCTGCGTGACGGAAATACTCCGACAACGCGCTATCTAAAAAGGCGGAGTGGTATTCGGGTTGAAGCTGAATATTTTGTCTCATTTGTTCTCACCGTTGCTGTAAAGTTGTAGTCAATGCATCTTTTTGGGATCGGACGGTTTTCCATTTCCAAATAACGGCACTACATTGTCTCGATTATTTTTGAGAGATCCCTCTCTCTGTATTCGTCCTTGTGCGGTTCTGCGACCTTTAAAAGCGACCGTGCCTGAGCTGATTTCAGCTATCACCCTCGCTAATGTCTCCCGCCGCTGGGGATCCGTCTCACAGGCTTGCATGTTACGCAGACGCTGAACCAATCCCTCGGTCGTCACGGGACCGCGCTCCTTCAAAAGTGAAAGAGCGGCTTCTCCAATAAGCTTGTCGATCAGTCTGTCCGCATCACTGCTGTTCATGACATTAACGTTCGAAGAGCAGGCCAAGAAGCATGTGATAATGATGTTCCTCTTCCGGGCCATTGGCCTTTTCAAGGCGACTCAACAGTTTTGTGCAGAGCGATTTGCGATTCAGATTTCGCCCGTCGCTAAGGATTTCAACAACAACCTGACCCAATGTTTCCTGTTGGGTTGGAAGCGCGGCTTTTTCGAAATACTGCGCAATCGCTGTTGCCGAGTCTGCGAGGTGTCCGTTCTGCTGCATGTTTCGCTCCTGTAAATTTTCGTAATCAGTAACGTTACATTTAAGGTATACATAATTTTCAAATCTGTACATTTAAAATGTACAATTTTTTAAATATTTTATAATATATTTTATAAAATCATTATTTATCAGATGCTTATTCTTATACGATTTACTGCGGTATTCACAAGATATATTGTACAATTCGAAGCGGCGTCGCAGAGTTGTACAAGCCCGTAAATGACGCAAAAAAGCCGTGTAAATCGTTGAGATGTAAATTATTTGTTGGGCAATTAATGTGCTATAACAGAGTTTTCCCCACGTGTTTTCGTGGTCACCCCCTCAATCTTCAGGATTAGCATGCTCACAACCATCATTTACCGCAGTCATATCTGCGAGGACGTTCCAGTGAAAGCGCTGGAAGACATGGTCGCTGCTGCAAATTGTAGAAATCGCCAGTTCGATGTGACGGGGATTTTGCTGTTTAACGGCACACACTTTTTTCAGTTACTTGAAGGGCCCGCTGATAACGTTAAGGAGATCTATGAGCTCATTTGCCGTGACCCACGGCATCACAACGTGGTCGAATTGTTTAGCGATCACGGGCCTTCAAGACGTTTTGGCAATGTGGGTATGGAGCTCTTCGACCTTCGTCAGTACGACACCAACGAAGTGCTGCAACAGGTTCTTGATAAAGGCACAAGCCGCTATCAGCTAACCTATAACGATCGCGCCCTGCAATTTTTCCGCACCTTCGTTGAGGCCACTGAAAAAGCCAACTACTTTGAGCTGCCTCCGGCTGACGCCTGGGAGTTTGTCACCGAAAATACGCCGTTATCCTCCCAGCCGACAGTAGTGGCAAAGGGCGCGGACTGTAGTTTCGCGTTTCAACCTATCGTCGATCCGTTTATGCAGCAGGTAGTTTCCTGGGAAGCCCTGATCCGCACGCCGTCCGGTGCGTCCCCGGAAAGCTATTTTGCCAACCTGTCGCGTGAGGCGCTGTACGAATCGGATCTGAAGAGTAAACAGGTGGCTTTGTCGATGGCCAGCGCGCTGGGCCTACAGACTCAAACGTTGTCCATTAATCTGCTGCCGATGACGCTGGTCAATGTTCCTGGCGCCGTCGATTTTTTACTGACGGCAATTGAGGCGAACGGTTTTGTGCCGGAGCAAATTGTGGTCGAGTTCACCGAGAGCGAGGCGATCTCGCGCTTCGAAGAGTTCACCAGCGCGGTCAGACAGCTTAAAAGCGCCGGGATCAGCGTGGCCATCGATCACTTTGGCGCGGGATTCGCCGGTCTGCAACTGCTGGCTCAGTTCCAGCCGGACAGAATCAAGATCAACCGTGATTTGATTGCTAACGTGCACAAGAGCGGCCCGCGTCAGGCAATCATTCAGTCAATCATTAAATGCTGCGCCTCCCTGGAAATTCTGTTCTGTGCGGTAGGCGTAGAGCTGGCTGAAGAGTGGATGTGGCTGGAATCTGCCGGGATTTCTCAGTTCCAGGGTCACCTTTTCGCCAGCCCGCGTCTGGGGGGCATTCCGGCGATTGCCTGGCCCGAGAAAAAGTACGATTTATAAAAACCTGTACGTAACTCTTAATAGTGACCTGTACGTACGGCTAAATTTATACAACAATACATTAACGAGTGAGGGGTTCTTTGAGCCATTCACTTGTCTCAGAACGAGGAGTTAGTTATACAAATGATTTGTACAATCTGATAAGGTTGGTTTGGTTAGGTATGGAAGTATTGTGCGTGAGGGAGTTAATGGCCTATTACAGTATCGGCGAAGTGGCCGAACGATGCGGTATCAACCCCGTTACGCTGCGTGCCTGGCAGCGCCGTTATGGATTGTTGAAGCCGCAGCGAAGTGAAGGGGGTCATCGTCAGTTTGACGATGAAGATATCCTGCGTATCGAAGAGATCAAACGCCTGATGAAAACGGGTGTTTCGGTCGGTAAAGTAAAAGCGCTTCTTGAAAATACAGAAGTGATGACGCATGGGAACTGGGCATCGTTTCAGGAAGAGATGTTAACCGTTCTGCGCTATGCCAATCCGGCAAAACTGCGCGCCAAAATCAGTGAGTTCCGCCGTGACCATGCGATGGATGTTCTGATAGATAACATCATCACCCCTGTGCGGCAGCGAATGAACCAGGACCAGAATACGGTGCGTCACATGGCGAGCCTGCTGGACGGTGTCCTGATTGAGTTTGCCGTTGCAAGCCTGGGTGAGTCGCGAAAAAAAGCAGGTAAAGATGCGCTGCTGATTGGGTGGGAGTGCGACGACCGTACGCATTTGTGGCTGGAAGCGGCCCGTCTTGCCTACAAGGGCTGGCATATCGACGTGCTGGCTGAACCGATTGATTCTCCACGTCCGGAACTTTTCCCTGGACAAAAAATTTTCGTCTGGACCGGTAAAGCACCTACGCCTCGTCAACAGGAGCAGCTCGACCACTGGCGTGAACAGGGTTTCGCCGTCTCGTTCCATCACTGATGTTAAGGGGGCCAACGGTAAACCGCCAGCGCGGGTTTTTAGCCTTCTGGCGATACGACAGGGGTATCCGCGAAGATGCATAGCATCAGTACCCCTGTCATATCGTCGGTTTATTCCATCATCAGGTTGTCTGAAATATTCATACTGGCCACGGATTCAACTTTCCACACGCCATCTTCCTTGACCATGCAGTCAATTACGGTGTGATCCCGCTTTTTGCCGAATGAGATATAAACCTGCATACAGGCGGCATCGTAATCCAGCGCCCGCGCACTGACGATGCCCCAGTCATCTTCATATCCCTGAGCCTTGATGAACATATCGACGTCAGGCACGTCATATTCATCTGGATCCAGCTTATCCATGTCTTTGAGTTTGCTGATGGTTTCACGGGTTACATATGGCCTCAGCGCTTCATAGTTTTTCAGGGGCTCTTTCCCGATAATAATTTGCGAGATGTACCACTTATTAAACTGAAGGGCAGCGGATACCTCAGGGGGTAACTTCTGTGCAGCTGATGCGAGAGTGGGCAGAAGCAGGATCGCCAGAATTATTTTTTTCATGTCAGTCATGCCTGTAAATTGCATATGCTGGCTTTACTTCCCGGTATTCTTTTCCCGGATACATTGTTCGCTGAACAAAATCAGAGTACCAGACGCCGTTCCCACCATAGATGCAAGCGTGGCCATAGGGGTGGTGCGCTGTGGGCTGGATCACCGCCACATCGCCCTCAACAGGCTCACCGTAAACTTGGTGGAAGCCCGCCAGAATTAAATTGCTTTTCATATCCTTAGCATAATGTGTGTTCTGTAGATTAGCACCGCCGGCGCGAATGGATTTTGAAACAAATTCTGCACATCTTTTCTGGCTATACTGACCTGCATGCTGGCGAGCATGAACTGCGGCTTTATGGGCACTCCACATAATTTAATCCCTTACTGAATAAATGGTTAACAAGGGAAACATTACGCCGAAAAGGGACGAGTTTATGTAATTAATCATGATCGGAATTTAACCACTATCAGACTGATAAATAATGGTTAACTTATCCATCAAACGTCTTTATGCGCGCCCAGGTAAGGCAAAAAAGAATTAAAAAGAACCTGGCTTAAGGGGGAGGCATACGTAAAAAATGTATATGATGCCTGGGCGTACTTTAGCTATCTCAAAAATAGGTATTTTCAATACAATTTTTATTATTGCCCGCCACCTTACCGCCTTTCTTATGAAATGCATTATTTATCAATGCATTGAACAAAACTAACCCACCCATCCGCATCCCGTCACAGGGTCTATGCTTAATGAAAGTAGCCAAAAAGGGCGGTTTAGCCCAAAGCCCCTGCTCGCAGGGGGTTGAAGTGATAATCGTTATCACTAACATGGTGTTATGCCCTGGTGGCTTATCAGATGAGGTGGACCTATGGAACTGCATTCAGAAACCTTCAATCCGGCCGATTTTGCCTGGCGTGGCTTAACGCTGACGCCCGCGGCGGCGGCGCATATTCATGAGCTGGTGGCAAAAAATCCCGACATCCTCGGCGTACGCTTAGGCGTTAAGCAGACGGGCTGCGCGGGATTTGGCTACGTGCTGGATACCGTAACCGAACCCAAAAAGGACGATCTGGTCTTTGAAACCGACGGTGCAAAGTTATACGTCGCGCTACAGGCTATGCCGTTTATCGATGGAACCGAAGTCGACTACGTTCGGGAAGGTTTAAACCAGTTATTCAAATTTCATAACCCGAAAGCCCAGAACGAATGCGGCTGCGGCGAAAGCTTTGGGGTATAGGCGGTACTATGTCTCGTAATACTGAAGCAACGAGTGATGTAAACACCTGGAGCGGCGGACACCTCAACTATAAAGAGGGTTTCTTCACGCAGCTGCAAACCGATGAGCTGGCGAAAGGCATCAACGAAGAGGTCGTGCGCGCCATTTCGGCGAAACGTAACGAGCCGGAGTGGATGCTGGAGTTTCGCCTGAGCGCATTCCGCGCGTGGCTGGAGATGGAAGAACCCCACTGGCTGAAAGCGCATTACGATAAGCTGAACTATCAGGATTACAGCTATTACTCCGCGCCCTCATGCGGCAGCTGCGATGATACCTGTGCCTCGCAGCCCGGCGCGGTACAGCAAACCGGTGCCGAGAACAGCTTCCTGAGTAAAGAGGTGGAAGAGGCCTTCAATCAGCTCGGCGTGCCCGTGCGCGAAGGTAAAGAGGTGGCGGTGGACGCCATTTTTGACTCCGTCTCGGTGGCAACCACCTACCGTGAAAAGCTGGCGGAGCAGGGGATAATTTTCTGCTCCTTTGGGGAAGCCATTCACGATCACCCGGAGCTGGTGAAAAAGTACATTGGCACCGTGGTACCCAGTAACGATAACTTCTTCGCGGCACTGAATGCGGCGGTGGCGTCAGACGGCACCTTTATCTACGTGCCTAAAGGTGTGCGCTGCCCGATGGAGCTCTCGACCTATTTCCGCATCAACGCGGAAAAAACCGGCCAGTTTGAACGCACCATCCTGGTGGCCGATGAAGGCAGCTACGTCAGCTATATCGAAGGCTGTTCGGCGCCGGTGCGCGACAGCTACCAGCTGCACGCGGCGGTGGTAGAGGTGATCATCCATAAAGACGCGGAAGTGAAATACTCTACGGTACAGAACTGGTTCCCGGGCGATGGCAACACCGGTGGTATTCTGAACTTCGTCACCAAGCGTGCGCTGTGCGAAGGTGAAAACAGTAAGATGTCCTGGACGCAGTCAGAAACCGGCTCCGCCATTACCTGGAAATACCCGAGCTGTATTCTGCGCGGCGACAACTCCATCGGTGAGTTTTACTCCGTGGCACTGACCAGCGGTCATCAGCAGGCCGATACCGGCACCAAGATGATCCACATCGGTAAAAACACCAAATCGACCATCATCTCCAAAGGGATCTCTGCCGGTCACAGCCAGAACAGCTATCGCGGGCTGGTGAAAATCATGCCGACAGCCACCAACGCACGTAACTTTACCCAGTGCGACTCCATGCTGATTGGTGCGGACTGCGGGGCGCATACCTTCCCCTATGTCGAATGCCGCAATAACAGCGCCCAGCTCGAGCATGAGGCGACTACGTCACGTATCGGTGAAGATCAGCTGTTCTACTGCCTGCAACGCGGGATCAGTGAAGAAGATGCGATTTCAATGATTGTTAACGGCTTCTGTAAGGACGTGTTCTCTGAACTGCCGCTGGAATTTGCCGTTGAAGCCCAGAAACTCCTCGCCATTAGTCTTGAACACAGCGTCGGTTAAGGAAAGCACATGTTAAGCATTAAAGATTTACAGGTTAGCGTGGAAGAGAAAGAGATCCTTCGTGGGCTCAATTTTGACGTCAAACCGGGTGAAGTTCACGCCATCATGGGGCCAAACGGCTCCGGGAAAAGTACGCTTTCAGCGACGCTGGCAGGACGCGAAGATTATGAGGTCACCAGCGGCTCCGTTGAGTTTAACGGCAAGGATCTGCTGGAGATGTCGCCTGAAGAGCGTGCCGGTGAGGGCATCTTTATGGCCTTCCAGTATCCGGTGGAAATCCCGGGCGTCAGCAACCAGTTCTTCCTGCAAACCGCGCTGAACGCGGTGCGCAAGTATCGCGGGCTTGAGGCGCTGGATCGCTTTGACTTCCAGGATCTGATGGAAGAGAAAATCAAGCTGCTGAAAATGCCCGAAGATCTGCTCACCCGCTCGGTGAACGTGGGTTTCTCCGGCGGTGAGAAAAAACGTAACGATATTCTGCAAATGGCGGTTCTTGAGCCGGAGCTGTGCATTCTCGATGAAACCGATTCAGGCCTGGATATTGATGCCCTGAAGATCGTTGCCGACGGCGTAAACTCTCTGCGTGACGGTAACCGCTCATTTATTATCGTGACTCACTACCAGCGTATTCTGGACTACATCAAACCGGACTATGTCCACGTGCTTTATCAGGGGCGCATTGTGAAATCCGGTGACTTTACGCTGGTTAAACAACTGGAGGAGCAGGGTTATGGCTGGCTTACCGAACAGCAGTAATGCACTCCAGCAGTGGCACCGGCTGTTTGAAGCGCAGGGTGGAGCGCGCTCTGAACAGGCTCAGCACCATCTCCAGCAGATGCTGCGTCTCGGTTTACCGACGCGTAAGCATGAGAACTGGAAATATACCCCGCTGGACGGCCTGCTGAACGGCGAGTTTGTCACCCGTCTGGCGCAGGTTAGCCCCGGTCAGCGCGATGTGCTGGCGCTGAGCGTGGATGCCGTGCGTCTGGTGTTTGTAGACGGGCAGTTTCGTGAGGAACTCAGCGACAGCGTACAGGAGAGCGGGTTCGATATCGCCATTAACGATGAGCGTCAGTCGCTGAACGCGCCCGTTCAGCCTGAAGTCTTCCTGCATCTGACAGAGAGCCTGTCTCAGTCTTTAACCCATATTCACGTTAAGCGTAACCAGCGCCCGGCGAAACCGCTGCTGCTGATGCATATCACCCAGGGTGTTGAGGGCGGCGAGATCAACACCGCCCACTATCGCCACCATCTCGAGCTGGCAGAAGGGGCAGAAGCGACGGTAATTGAGCATTACGTTAGTCTGAACGACACCCGCCATTTTACCGGCTCGCGTCTGACGATGAACGTGGCGGCCAACGCCCAGCTGCACCATATCAAGCTGGCGTTTGAGAATCCGCTCAGTCACCACTTCGCCCACAACGATATTCTGCTGGGCCAGGATGCCGCGGCGTACAGCCACAGCTTCCTGCTTGGCGGCGCGGTGCTGCGCCACAATACCAGCACCCAGCTGAACGGTGAGAACACTACGCTGCGTATTAACAGCCTGGCAATGCCGGTGAAGTCAGAAGTATGCGACACGCGCACCTGGCTTGAGCATAACAAAGGCTACTGCAACAGCCGTCAGCTGCACAAAACCATCGTCAGCGACAAAGGACGTGCGGTGTTTAACGGCCTGATCAATGTGGCGCAGCACGCCATCAAAACTGACGGGCAGATGACCAACAACAACCTTTTGCTGGGACGTCTGGCAGAGGTGGACACCAAACCACAGCTGGAAATTTATGCGGACGACGTGAAATGCAGCCACGGCGCAACGGTCGGGCGTATTGACGATGAGCAGATGTTCTACCTGCGCTCTCGCGGAATAGACCAGCAGGCCGCGCAAAAGATGATTATTTACGCCTTTGCGGCTGAGCTGACGGAAGCGCTGCCCGATGGCGGACTTAAACAGCAGGTGCTGGCCCGTATCGGTCAGCGGCTGCCTGGAGGCGAAGCATGACATTTCCCGTAGAGAAAATCCGGGCAGATTTTCCGGTACTGACCCGTGAAGTGAACGGTCTGCCGCTGGCCTATCTCGACAGTGCGGCCAGCGCGCAAAAACCGAATCAGGTGGTGGATGCGGAAGCCGAGTTTTACCGCCACGGTTATGCGGCGGTCCATCGCGGGATCCACACTCTGAGCGCCGAGGCGACCCAGCGCATGGAAAACGTGCGCACGCAGGTTGCGGCGTTTCTCAACGCGCGTTCGCCGGAAGAGCTGGTGTTCGTGCGTGGCACCACCGAAGGGATCAACCTGGTGGCTAACAGCTGGGGCAATGCGCAGGTGCACGCGGGGGATAACATCATCATCACCCAGATGGAGCACCACGCTAACATCGTGCCCTGGCAGATGCTCTGTGAGCGTATGGGGGCGCAACTGCGGGTGATCCCGCTAAACGAAGACGGTACGCTTCAGCTTGAACAGCTGGACGCCCTGCTTGACGACAGAACGCGGCTGGTAGCGGTGACCCACGTTTCAAACGTGCTGGGGACGGAAAATCCGGTGGCGCTGATCGTCGACAAAGCCCATCAGGCCGGTGCGAAAGTGTTGATTGATGGTGCCCAGGCGGTGATGCACCATGCGGTTGACGTTCAGGCCCTGGACTGCGATTTCTACGTCTTCTCCGGGCACAAGCTGTATGGTCCGACGGGCATCGGCGTGCTGTATGTGAAGGAGGATATTCTCCAGGCCATGCCGCCGTGGGAAGGGGGCGGGTCAATGATTGCCACCGTCAGCCTGACGGAAGGCACAACCTACGCCCGGGCGCCCTGGCGCTTCGAGGCGGGTACGCCAAACACGGGCGGGATAATCGGGCTGGGCGCGGCCATTAGCTACGTCTCTGAAACGGGGCTGGCGGCGATTCAGGAGTACGAACAGCTGCTGATGCAATATGCCTTGCAGGAGCTTGCCGGCGTCCCGGATCTGACCTTATATGGCCCTGCTGACCGTCTGGGTGTGATAGCCTTCAACCTCGGCAAGCATCACGCTTATGATGTGGGCAGTTTCCTGGATAATTACGGCGTCGCCGTACGTACCGGGCATCACTGCGCGATGCCACTGATGGCGTATTATCAGGTACCGGCCATGTGCCGCGCATCGCTGGTGATGTACAACACAACGGAAGAGGTCGACAGACTGGTGGCGGGACTAAAACGTATTCATCAGCTGCTTGGCTAACGGAGAGGCGAGAGATGGCAGATTTGCCGGACAGAGATAAATTGCTGCGTAACTTTGGGCGTTGCGCAAACTGGGAAGAGAAATACCTTTATATTATCGAGCTAGGTCAGCGCCTGCCGCCGCTCAGCGAAGAGGCGCATAACCGGGACAACATCATTCAGGGCTGCCAGAGCCAGGTCTGGATCCAGATGCAGCAGACGGATGATGGCGTAATCGATTTACAGGGTGACAGCGATGCCGCCATTGTGAAGGGGCTTATTGCCGTCGTATTTATTCTTTATCACCAGATGTCGGCGCAGGATATTGTCGCCTTTGACGTTCGCTCGTGGTTTGAAAAAATGGCCTTAACCCAACACCTCACCCCGTCCCGCTCCCAGGGACTGGAAGCGATGAACCGCGCCATACGCGCCAAAGCCACAATCCTTAGCTAAACTGACAGAACAGCATTCATTCTGTTTCGCGGGGTGGTTTCCACCTCGCTGGTTTTTCAGCTTTCTGACGTTTGGTCAGTGAATAAGGAATCTCAGCATGAAGCGCGCGTCTCTAATAACTCTATTACTCCTTGGTTCGCTCAGTGCTGTTAATTCAGCCAGGGCGGTTGATTATCCTTTACCGCCCGCAGGCAGCCGCCTGATTGGGCAAAATCAGACATACACCATTCAGGAAGGCGACAATAAGCTCCAGGCTATCGCTCGTCGGTTTAATACCGCCGCACAGCTTATCCTTGAAACCAATAATACCATTGCACCGGTAAACCCTGCGCCAGGAACGGTCATTACCATTCCTTCCCAGATGCTGCTCCCGGACACCGAGCGTGAGGGCATTGTGGTGAATCTGGCGGAGCTGCGTCTTTACTTCTATCCGCCTGGCGAAAATATCGTGCAGGTCTATCCGCTGGGTATTGGTCAGCTTGGGCTGGAAACACCGGTCAGCACCACCCGTGTGAGTCAGAAAATCCCTAACCCTACCTGGACCCCCACAGCGGGCATCAGAGCGCGCTCACTGGCACAGGGCATTAAACTGCCGCCTGTGGTACCCGCAGGGCCAAATAACCCGCTGGGGCGCTTTGCGCTGCGTCTGGGCATCGGGAATGGGGAATATCTTATTCATGGCACCAGCGCGCCGGACAGCGTAGGGCTACGGGTCAGCTCGGGCTGTATGCGAATGAACGCGCCGGATATCAAAGCGTTGTTTGAACAAGTGCGCGTCGGCACGCGGGTGCAGATTATCAATGAGCCGGTTAAGTTCTCCGTCGAGCCGGACGGCAAACGTTATATCGAGGTGCACAGGCCGCTGGCGCAGGCTGAGGGCGAAAACCCACAGACGGTGCCGTTCACGCACTCGGCGGCGTTTACCGCCTTCGCAGCGGAATCAGGTAGCGATAAAACGCTAATCGACAAAGCTCTGGCGCGCAGAGCCGGGATCCCGGTTGCCGTTTCAGCAGGCAATGGTTCGTCAGCCGGCAATTCTGTCCTGTCGGTTCAGAACAGTCGTGTCTCAGCGGCGGTGACGGAAGGCGAGGGAGAGAAAGCGCTTCAGTAGAGGTTTGACGAAGGCAAAAAAAATGGCGCACAATGTGCGCCATTTTATTAACAGGTACTATTACTTACGGTATTTAGTAGCCTGGTTGTCCAGACGCTGGTTAGCGCGAGCTGCGTCGTCTTTAGCAGCCTGAACGTCGGAACGCATTGCGTTCACGTCGTTGCTCAGCTGGTCAACTTTAGCGTTCAGAGTCTGAACGTCAGAAGACAGCTGATCGATTTTAGCGTTGCTGGAGCAACCTGCCAGCAGAGTAGAACCCAGGATTACCGCGCCCAGTACCAGTTTAGTACGATTCATTATTAATACCCTCTAGATTGAGTTAATCTCCATGTAGCGTTACAAGTATTACACAAACTTTTTTGGGTTGAGAATATTTTTTTGATGGGATTACGCCTATTTTTGATCGTTCGCTCAAAGAAGCAACGAAATCGGCAATTTTGACGAAAAAGCTATGTTAAAAAAGGCATTTTTCATCGGATTCATCTTAGATAAATCGCGATTAAATAGAAAAACCCGATTTGCTTTTTGAATAGTTCTGGTTAATGGCGGGAATAAAAAAAGCGCCCCGAAGGACGCTTTTTAACAAAACAATAATTTGTTCGTGAAATATTACAGTACGTGGACAGATGCAGTGTTGGTTGTACCGCTTGGTACCAGTGCACCAGAAACCATAACCACCACGTCGCCTTTCTGAGCCAGGCCACAATCAACCAGTTCCAGAGCCACTTCTTTACCCAGACGATAGAAATCATCGGTAGAGGCAATCTCTTTCACCAGGTGTGGGATCACGCCTTTGCTCAGCACCAGCTGACGCGCAGTGGTTTCGTTGGTGGTCAGCGCCAGAATGGTCGCATCCGGGAAGTATTTACGCACGGCACGCGCAGATTTACCGCCCTGGGTCGCCACGACAATCAGTGGGGCTTCCAGTTTCTCGGCGGTTTCTACCGCACCACGGCACACGGCTTCGGTGATGCGCAGTTTACGGCTGTCGTTGTTGTAATCCAGACGGCTTTTCATCACGCGGTCGGTACGCTCACAGATGGTCGCCATGATGCCGACCGCTTCCAGAGGGTATTTCCCTTTTGCAGATTCGCCAGACAGCATAACGGCATCGGTACCGTCGAGGATGGCGTTCGCCACGTCGCCGGCTTCAGCGCGGGTAGGGCGTGGGTTTTTGATCATGGAGTCCAGCATCTGCGTTGCGGTGATAACCACTTTACGCGCGCGAACGCATTTCTCGATCATCATCTTCTGCGCGAAGATCACTTCTTCAACCGGGATTTCTACGCCCAGGTCGCCACGCGCTACCATGATACCGTCAGACGCTTCAAGGATTTCGTCGAAGTTGTTCAGGCCTTCCTGGTTTTCGATCTTGGAGATGATCTGAATGTTCTCACCGCCGTGCGCTTTCAGGTGCTCACGGATCTCAACCACGTCAGAACGTTTACGGATGAAGGACGCCGCAACGAAGTCCACACCTTGTTCGCAGCCGAAGATCAGGTCTTGTTTGTCTTTTTCAGCCAGCGCTGGCAGAGCAATGGACACACCCGGCAGGTTAACGCCTTTGTTTTCGCCCAGATCGCCGTTGTTCAGCACTTTACAGATAACCTTGTTACCTTCAATCGCGGTCACTTCCATGCCGATCAGGCCGTCATCTACCAGCACGGTGTTGCCAACGGACAGATCGCTGGTGAAGCCTTCGTAGGTCACGGCAACGATTTCGTTATTACCTACAACGGATTTGTCGGTGGTGAAGGTGAAGGTCTGGCCCGCTTTCAGGGAAACGTCGTTACCGCCTTCCAGTTTGATGGTGCGGATTTCAGGACCTTTGGTGTCGAGCAGGATTGCCGCTTTTTTCCCGGTCTTGCTCATCACGTTGCGCAAGTTCTGAATACGCTGACCGTGTTCAGCATAGTCGCCGTGGGAGAAGTTCAGACGCATCACGTTCATGCCGGCATCCAGCATTTTGCTCAGCATCTCTTCGGATTCGGTTTTCGGGCCGATAGTACAAACAATTTTCGTCTTTTTCATGACAGTCTTAGTCTTTAAGTTGGGAAGGATATGGAAATCTCGCTCCGGGGGCGCACCGCCGCGGAGTCAAACCTGTGTTGCGAAAGAGTATATGACACGCACTAAGAATAGGTGACATCAAATGAGCGTGCAGAAGAAAGTGTGCCTGAGTGCCAGCCCAACGAATGAGAGGAGAAGTTGTACGTTGTTTTTTGTATTCCAAGCGCTGAAACCATTCACCAGGGATTTGGCGCGCATTATACGCTGATTCACAGTAAAAAGGAAAATGGAAACAGTGTTTCAAAAACATTCTGTGCAGATTCACATAAGTTTGTTATCAAGGCGTTAAGGCCTAATGTCATCTTATGACGGCAGGCGCAACGCCCGCCGTTTTTTGCTCACTTTTCCAGCGCATGTTGAAGGTCGGCGATCAGATCCTTCGCATCCTCAATCCCCACCGACAGGCGTATCAGCTGCGGCACAATGCCGTTTGCAAGACGCTGCGCCAGTGGAATGGAGGCGTGGGTCATGCTGTAGGGCTGGCTCACCAGACTCTCCACCCCGCCCAGGCTTTCCGCCAGGGTAAAGAGCGTAAGATGACGAATCACCTCTGTCGCGCGTTGCGCATCGCCTTTAATCACAACGGAGATCATGCCGCCCGGCAGCGCCATTTGTCTGCGGGCAAGCGCATACTGGGGGTGTGACTCCAGCCCGGGATAGAGCACGCTCTCTATCTGCGGATGCTGCTCCAGCCATTGCGCAATCGCCAGCGCGTTGGCACTGTGCTTCTCAACGCGCAGGGAGAGGGTGCGAATCCCCCGTAGCGTCAGGAAGCTGCTGAACGGATCCAGAACGCCGCCAACCGCGTTTTGCAGATAGCCCAGACGCTCCGCGAGATCCTTATTTGCCCCGACAACAGCCAGCCCGGCAACCACGTCTGAATGACCGTTGAGATATTTGGTGGCGGAGTGAACCACAATGTCGAACCCCGCCTCCAGCGGCCGGTGAATGACCGGGGAGGCGAAGGTATTATCCGCCACGCTGATCGCATTATGGCGCCGGGCAATGTCTGCGATGGCCTCCAGGTCGGCCAGTTTCAGCAGCGGGTTCGTCGGCGTTTCCACCCAGATCATGCGGGTGTCCGGGCGAATGGCGGCCTCAAGTCCGGCTACATCGTCCGGCTTAACCCAGCTCACCTGTAACCCGGTGCTGCGCTTGCGCACGTTTTCGATCAGGCGATACGTACCGCCATACACGTCGTCAATGGCAACGATATGGCTGTCTTTATCCAGCAGTTCGAGCACGGTGGAAATGGCCGCCAGCCCTGACGCGAAGGCGTACCCGCGCGTGCCGCCTTCCAGTTCGGCGATGGCGGTCTCCAGCGCATGGCGGGTTGGGTTGCCGCTCCGGGAGTATTCGTAGCCGGTATGTTCACCCGGTGCCGGTTGCGCAAACGTCGACGTGGCGTAAATTGGCGGCATCACGGCGCCGTGCGTGTCGTGATACTCACCGCTGTGAACGCTGAGGGTGGCCAGGTTTTTCATCTTTTGCTCCTTTTATTTCGTCAGGCGGTTACGCCAGGTGGTGAGTACGTCACTGCGTGTGATCAGACCCAGAAAGCGGTCTTCGTCATAAATAATCGCCACCAGGCCACGGTCAAAGATGGTGTACAGGGCGCTCTCCGGGGCCTGCTTATCCAGATATTCGACCTGACGCGTCATGGCCGCCGTCACGGGGAGAGAGAAGCGATCGGCATCTCCCTCAATGTGTCGCAGCAGGTCCCACTCGTCGATGATGCCGACGACCTTGTTGTTATCGAGCACCGGCAGCTGGGAGATGTCGTACAGGCGCATGCGGGCCAGCACGGTGGAAAGCGTGTCGTCCGGGGCGGCAGTCACCGTCGCGCCTTCATCGTGGCGCAGGGCAATATAGTCCGAGAGATCGCCTGCCTGCGGACGCGAAATCAACCCCTGCTGGCGCATCCAGTCGTCGTTGAACATCTTCGAGAGGTATTTATTGCCGCTGTCGCAGGCGAAGGTGACCACACGTTTTGGCGTAGTCTGCGCCTGGCAATATTTCAGCGCCGCCGCCAGCAGCGTGCCGGTGGAGGAGCCTGCCAGGATCCCTTCCGTTTTTAGCAGATCGCGGGCGGTGGTGAACGCCTCGCGATCGGTAATGCGCCAGGCGCGTTTAACCCCTTCGATGTGCGCCAGCGGAGGAATAAAGTCTTCGCCAATCCCCTCAACCAGCCACGATCCGGCATCGTGATAGCGTCCGGTCTCAACCTGGTCCGCCAGTACCGACCCGGCCGGATCGGCAAGCACAAATTTCGTCTGCGGCGAATGTTCTGCAAACCACGCCTGTAAGCCACCCAGCGTACCGCCGGACCCCACGCCGACGACGATGGTATCGATATGGCCGTCAAGCTGTTCAAACAGTTCCGGTGCGGTAGTGGTCCGGTGCGCCAGCGGATTGGCCGCGTTATTGAACTGATCGATATAAAACGCGCCTGGCAGTTCGTTCGCCAACCGCCGGGCATAATCCTGGTAGTAGGCCGGATGCCCTTTATTCACATCTGAACGGGTCAGCACGACCTGCGCCCCTAACGCGCGCAGGTGGAAAATCTTCTCGCGGCTCATTTTGTCCGGCACCACCAGGATCAGCGAGTATCCCTTTTGCGCCGCAATCAACGCCAGCCCCAGGCCGGTGTTCCCCGCCGTGGCTTCAATAATGGTGCCGCCGGGCCGTAGCTGCCCCATACGCTCGGCCTCGTTAATCATCGACAGCGCGACGCGGTCTTTAATCGAGCCGCCTGGATTCTGATTTTCCAGCTTCAGAAACAGCGAGCAGGGGCCGGTATCCAGCTTGTGCAGCTGGATGAGTGGCGTATGGCCAATTAGTTCGGTGACGGAGTGGTAAAGCGTCATGGTCATGTCCTGTGAAGAGGTGATGACCAGATAATAGGACCATGAAATTTTCTCAATAAAGAACGTTTCACTGTGTTTTAGAACATAAAGGAATAATCCTTATGTTTTTGGGTGGAAAGACAGCAAGACGTAAAGTTGTCCGGATGTGAGGATGGCTATATCAGTACATAGTGCTGCAAAATTAACCAATTTCGTCGGATGAATGAGACCTGATATGCAAAGGGCAGATAATTATTGCAGATATTCATCTAAATGCTTTTCACCCGCCAGTTCGCTGCTTATTCCGCCGCGTTATAAGAAATTCTTTTTTGGTCATTTAAAAGCTGATAACGGCTGTTTACTATCTTTTGGACATCCATACTGCTAAACCGCTATATGCGTAACGGATAACGAATAAGAATGATCGTACTCAGTAATATTTCGAAGGTTTTTGACAACGGGAAGCTGGCGCTGACAGCCGTTGATAACGTCAATTTGACGATAGAGCAGGGACAGATTTACGGGATCATTGGTTACAGCGGGGCCGGGAAAAGTACGCTTATCCGTCTGCTGAACGGTCTGGAAAAGCCCAGCGCCGGCAGCGTCACTATTAACGGTCAGGATATCTCCGCCGCGAAGGGAGAAGCGCTGCGTCAGGCACGCCTGAAAATCAGCATGGTGTTCCAGCACTTTAATCTGCTCTGGTCGCGCACGGTGAAGGAAAACATCGCCTTTTCAATGCAAATTGCCGGTGTGCCAAAAGCGCAAATTCAGGCTCGCGTTGCCGAGCTGGTGGAGCTGGTCGGCCTGAAGGGGCGCGAGAATGCCTACCCGTCGCAGCTGAGCGGCGGGCAAAAACAGCGTGTGGGCATTGCCCGCGCGCTGGCCAATCATCCGGACGTACTGCTGTGTGACGAAGCCACCTCGGCGCTGGATCCGCAGACCACCGATCAGATCCTCGATCTGCTCCTGGACATTAACCGTCGTTTTAACCTGACCATCGTACTCATTACGCATGAGATGCACGTGGTGCGCAAAATCTGCGACCGCGTGGCGGTAATGGAGAACGGCAAGGTGGTGGAAGAGGGGGAGGTGCTGAGCGTGTTTACGCATCCTCAGCAGCCGATCACCCGGCAGTTTGTCCGCCAGGTGAGCCAGTACGCGGAGGAAGAGACCTTCAATACCGAACTGGCAAATGAGCTGGAGGGCGCGGTCATCAAGCTCACCTTCACCGGGCACAGCACGCACAGGCCGATCGTCGGTGAACTGACCCTGCGCTACGGCCTGCCGTTTAACATCCTGCACGGCAAAATGACGCAAACCGCTCACGGTGTTTTCGGGCAGCTCTGGGTGCACGTGGTGGCATCGGATGAACAACTGAACAATATCCTCGCCGACCTGAAGCAAAGCGATATTGAAGGCGAGGTAATCAAGCATGGCTGAAGAACTCTTTCCGCACCTGAAGTGGGATCAGCTTTGGGCTGCAACCCAGGAGACGCTCTACATGACCGCGCTTTCCGGCGTGGCGACGTTTGTTCTGGGGATCGCGCTCGGTCTGGCGCTGTTTTTAACCGCCCGCGGCGGGTTATTCCACAACCGCACGGTCTACAGCGTGATGTCGATTGTGGTGAACGTGTTCCGCTCGATTCCGTTCATCATTCTCATTGTTCTGCTGATCCCGTTCACCAAGACCGTTGTGGGGACCATTCTCGGCGCTAACGCTGCGCTGCCCGCCCTGATTGTGGGCGCCGCGCCGTTCTACGCCCGTCTGGTCGAGATTGCCCTGCGGGAAGTGGATAAAGGGGTAATTGAAGCCACGCGTTCGATGGGCGCGCGGCTGAGCACGTTAGTGTTTCGGGTTTTACTGCCGGAATCTTCACCCGCACTGGTTTCAGGTATGACGGTGACGCTGATTGCGCTGGTGAGCTACAGCGCAATGGCGGGGGTGATAGGTGCCGGCGGTTTGGGAAATCTGGCTTATCTGGAAGGATTCCAGCGCAACCATGGTGACGTCACGCTGGTGGCAACGGTGACCATTCTGATCATCGTGTTCATTATCCAGTTCTGCGGCGATGCCATTACTTCACTGTTAGATAAACGCTAATAAATACACACAGGAACCACATCATGAAAAAGACACTGACACTGATCGCCGCAGCCACCCTGAGCGCCCTGAGCTTTGCCTCCTGGGCGGACACGCTCACCGTGGGGGCGTCCAACACCCCGCACGCGGAAATTCTGGAGCAGGCTAAGCCGATTCTGGCGAAGCAGGGTATTGAACTGGAGATTAAACCGTTCCAGGACTACATTCTGCCAAACACGGCGCTGGCAGGGCATGACATTGATGCCAACTATTTCCAGCACATCCCTTACCTGAACAGCGTGCTTAAAGATCATGCGGGCGATAAGGATTATGATTTTGTCAGTGCAGGCGCAATCCACATTGAGCCGATCGGTATCTATTCAAAAAAATACAAATCGCTGAAGGATCTGCCGGAAGGCGGCAAAATCATCATGCGTGATGCGGTTTCCGAGGAAGGGCGTATTCTCTCCATCTTCGAAAAAGAGGGCGTGATCAAGCTGAAGCCAGGCATCGATAAAGTGACCGCGCGCATCAGCGATATTGTGGAGAACCCGAAAAAGCTGCAATTCACCCCTAACGTCGAGGCATCTCTGCTGCCGCAGATGTACAACAACGACGAAGGTGCTGCGGTGGTGATCAACGCCAACTACGCAATTGATGCCGGTCTGGATCCGGTCCACGATCCAATTGCGGTTGAAAGCGGTGAGAATAACCCGTACGCCAACATCATTACCGTTCATCGCGGTGATGAGAAGAAGAAGGATATCGTCGCGCTGGTGAACGTGCTGCACTCCAAAGAGATTCAGGACTGGATCCGCACCAAATACAAAGGCGCGGTCATCCCGGTAAACAACTAATCGCCTGATTTTCCAGACGAAGCCCGGCGAACAACACGCCGGGCTTCTTTTTTGTATCCAGCCGACGAATGATTTAAGCTGACGGTTTAGGGCAACGGAGTGATGGCAATGGGCAATGTGACCAAAGACGAAGCGCTGTACCAGGAGATGTGTCGGGTGGTAGGCAAGGTCGTTCTGGAGATGCGTGACTTAGGGCAGGAGCCCAAGCATATCGTGATTGCCGGGGTACTGCGTACCGCGCTGGCGAACCAGCGCGTTAAGCGCAGTGAGTTGACCACCAAAGCGATGGAAACGGTGGTTAAAGCGCTGGCCGGTTAGGACGAAGCGTCTCGCGAGTTTTTCAGATCCCGCATATCAACAGTCATTATTGTTATTTCCTCTTCATGATGAAGGCGTGTTTAACTGAGTCCAGGTTAAGCGAGAAGGGTAATGACGATGAAAAAATGGATAAGCACGTTACGGCGGTTTTTTGCGCCCCGACCAGCGAATGCGGAGAACAGCGCGCAACGTGTTCTTGAGTCAATACTGCCTGTCGCCAGCCTCTATGGCGTGGACGTAGCCAACATCGACCCGGAGTGGTTCTATGTTAAAACGTCACGCTGAACTTCGCCGGACGCGCGAAATGTACTGGAATGAGCTGTGCGTGATGCGTGTAAAGTGAGAATGAAGGGAAAAATGCCCTGGCTAATCCTCGGTAAACGATAGCCGTTTTGTTACCACTATCTCCTTTCTCAGATGGAGATGATAATGAAACGGACAGTATTAACCCCCGCGCTTTCTGCCACCGTGCTATTGCTTGCCATGCAGGCGGCACACGCTGGTCCACAGGCGCATGTTGTATGCAGTTATTCCCATACCCTCGGCGATGATGCCATTATGATGTACGGCATGCCCAACGAGGCCATGCTGCACGATTTTTTTGGTAACGTGCAAACGGATGCTTACTCCAGCCGTGAATCGCTGCGTACCCAGGAAAAGACCACCTGCGATAACAAAGCAGACAGCTCGGCCTACTGGGCTCCGTCGCTAAAATTACCGGACGGAACGGTGGTCAAACCCGCCTATCAAAAAACCTATTATCAGGCATCGAACGTTGACGCCTGGCCGCTGCACCCGTTCCCGGCGGGGCTGTCGCTGCTGGCGGGCGATCATCACGGCACCGCGCCAAATCCACATATCACCTTTTTATGCGCCAACGGCAAGGGCTACACCACCAGAACGGGTGAAGTCTGCGGCTTACGCAAGGCGAAGGATGCCGTGCAGTTTAATATCGGCATTCAGTTCCCGAACTGCTGGGACGGGGTCAACCTGAAGCCCGCCCACGGCCTGGCTAACGCCACCTACGATACGAATGGACAGTGTCCGTCCGCCTTCCCGGTGAAGATCCCGACGGTGAACATGAATATTGCGTACGTGCTTCCGACAATTAGCTCTCTGGATACCAGCAAAGTCCAGCTTTCCCTCGACCCCACCATGCATGGCAGTGAACGTGAAGAGCGATGGGGGAGCCTGTATACGGCGCATGCTGACTTCATGAACGGCTGGACGGAAGATGCCGCGCGCTTTATGACCGATCTGTGCATGAACCGCGGAATGGATTGCGGCACCACCGTGCCGTATGGTTATTCAAAAGCGAAGGCCAACGTCTGGCTCAGCAGCATGGAACCCGCACTTTCACAACCCGATCCCCAGGTCTTACTGGTGCAGGATAACTGGAAGAACGGTGGACGCACGAAAAACAGCGAAACATTGTCGCTGGTGAAGTTCAACATCCCTCCGCTGCCTGCCGGACAGGATCCTGCCCAGTTTAAATACCGCGTGAGAATTTATGGCGGGAAAGTGGAAACCAACGGCGCGGATCAAATCTTCTTCTATCCGGCGAGCAACGACTGGGATCCGGCCACTGTGAGCTGGCATTCACGGCCGTCCTGCAACTATCGCTCGGATGCGGTGCTTTACCTGAACCACTCCCGCGAATACCGGATGGTGGACGTGGATAAAGCGGTGCGCAAGGCGCTGGCAGAAGGGAAAACCGAAATTTCGTGGTATATCGGCGGCGATCGTCAGGGAAACCACTATCAGTTTGAGACGGGGTCATCTCAACAAAGCCTGATCCTGATGCTGACCGGGTTTAGCAAAACGCCGGAGATCTGATAACGCCCGCGTTTTTTTGTTCTCAACAGCGTTAACTGGTAATGTCGACAGCCTGAATGACTGCGCCCGTTAACGCTATGAGCTTAAATAAGATGATAAAGCGCAGCATCGCTGCATGGGTGGCGGTCTGCCTGATAAGCGGTATGCTGCTTTATGCGGAACAGATACGTCGCCAGTACTGGGAGCGCGATCGCGAGTTTACGGCACGCTATTCGGCGATCGGCGCGGTGCTGACGCAAAACGAATCGGTGCTTCCGCTTCTGAGCGGCGATGAAGATATTACCGCGTTACGCAAAAAGTTTCCTTCTGTCCTGGCCCTGGAAAAAACCGCGGGGCGTGCGCTGGACGCCCCGCGTGTGGAGCCGTTTCGCGGGGTGCAGTACTGGTTATACAATCCCTGGCGGCAGATACGCGTGCTGGTCGACCTAAGCGCGCTGATTCCCGCGCGCCATAGCTTTGCGCAGCTGCATCTTAACGTCACGAACGGCGATGGTCCGCCATCCTCCGGCGCTTTCTGGCGCTGGCAGCGCGCTTTCCCGCAGCATACCCAGCCCTTCGTTCTTACAGCCGAGGCAGAGCCTGACTGGTTCAGCGTTTCCCTGCTGCCTTACCTGCTGCTCTTTCTGACGTGGGGGGTAGCGATTGCGGGCGTGGGAAGCGTGCTCTGGCAGCGCAAACAGCGGCAGCAGGCCGAGCAGCGCGCCCGCTATTATCAGCATGCCAGGCTTAACACGCTGGGGGAGATCACCGCGGGCATTGTCCATGAAATTAACCAGCCTCTTACCGCCGTGCAAACCTGGATCCAGGGGGCGCAGCGACAGCTCGATGCTAATCCGCAGGCCGTGCCGCAGGCGCTTGCGGCCGCGCTGCTGCAAACGCAACGCATCAGCGCCCTGCTGACGCGCTTTCGCGAGCATGTGGTACAGGAGAAGGTGACTCTGCGCGAAACCGATCTGGTGCAGTGCTGGCAGCAGGTTGAGAGCCTGCTGGAGCACGAGCGCAAATCGAACCGTATCGCGGTCATCCACGCGTTTGCAGCGGACGCCACGACCGTGCTGGCAGACAGGCTCTGGCTGGAGCAGATACTGCACAACCTGCTCAGCAATGCGATTCAGGCTCAGCAGGAGAGCACGCACGGCTGGGTGCGAATCGACAGCCAGAAAAACGAGAAGGGCAGTCTGGTCACGCTTACTGACGGCGGACCGGGATTTAGCCCGGAGGCCCTGCAAAACGCTTTTATGCCCTTCTTTAGTGGACGCCCCGGCGGAACGGGGCTGGGGATGACGTTAACCGAAACGCTAATAACCCGCATGACCGGCTCGATTGCCCTGGGCAACGCCCCGCAGGGTGGGGCGCAGATCCGGTTGCAGCTCGCAGAAGGTAAGGAGACAAAGCATGGATAAGGTGGTCTGGCTCATTGATGACGATGAGTCCATCAGGGAATCATTGACGTTTTTACTCTCCGGAATGGGCTGGCAGGTTAAGGCATTCGAGAGCGTCGATGCCTTTACGCTGGCGCACGGCGGCGAAACGGCGCTTGTCGGCTGTCTGCTTCTGGATATGCGCATGCCGGGCAAGAGCGGGCTTGCCTGGCTGGAGGAGGGTGAATGGCCCTGGCCGCTGCTGCCAGTCGTTATCATGACCGGGCACGGAACGGTCGACGCCTGCCGTCGCGCGTTTCGCAACGGCGTGTTTGAGTTCTTCACCAAACCCCTGGATGCCGACAGGCTTATCGAAACGGTTGGCATGGCTTTCGAAGAGAGCCTGCGGCGATCTGCCGCCTGGCAGGATATCTCGCGGATTAAAGCGCGATTCGAACAGCTAACCGCGCGGGAGCACGAGGTGTTGACCGTGCTGATGGAAGGATGCAGCAATAAAGAGGCGGCTGCGCGTCTTAACCTCTCCCCGAGGACCGTGGAAGCGCACCGCGCGGCGGCGTTTGCCAAGCTTGGCGTCAGCAGCCTGGTTCAGGCGAGCCGGGATTATGACAAATTGCAATCCGTATAACTACCAGGTGGAGTGCGTAATCAACCGAATTACGTGTAAACGCGCGCTTCAGTAATCTCGGGTTGTCTCCCAACACTCGAGGAAGTGCAATGAAAAAAGTATTGATGGTGGCGGCACTGGTTGCAGGTAGCGTAAGCCTGGCTGCACGGGCGGATGCGCTGAATCAGAAAAGCCTCTCTCTGGCACAGGCTAACGCGCTGGCAACGTCTGCTGTTAAGGCCTGTATGGCAAAGAACTATCAGGTTACGGTGACCGTGGTTGACCGCGCAGGGGTTGTTAAGGCGGTGCAGCGCACGGATAACGCTGGTCCACATACGGTAAAAGCCAGCGAAATGAAGGCATATACCGCGCTGAGTACGAAAAACGCGTCAGGCAAGGTAATGGAAGCTGCACAGACTAACGCGGGCGCGCAGAATATGCGTGATGTTCCCGGCTTCCTGCTGCTGGCGGGTGGTTTACCGGTAAAAGAGGGCGATGAGGTGATTGGGGCGATTGGCATCGGCGGTGCGCCGGGCGGTCATCTTGATGAAGCCTGTGCCCAGGCGGCCATTAACGGGGCCGGACAGTAATTCATAAAAAAAGCACCGGCATGGCCGGTGCTCTGTATTCAGATCTTGCAGGCATCGCCGCAGTCGTCATCGGCGACAATCGCCTGGGCTTTTTTATCCGCATCGTCGAGACGTTCCGCGTTGCGCTCTTCTGCTTCATCCAGCCCGTTAAAGACTAAGTTATCGAGATCAATTTCCATGTGCCACCTGCGTTATTCAGTTTTTGATACTGGCACAGTATAAGTCAAAAAAAGCGGGCCAGGCACCCCTCAGCACATATGGATAATCCCTGCCATACTCAGTGCTTTATTGCTGAGGAAAGCCGATGATTACACTCTGTAAAACCTGCGGTACCGCTTACGATGAACAGCCCAAAAACTGCCCGATTTGCGACGATGAGCGCCAGTATGTCCCGGTGACGGGCCAGGCATGGACGGACTTCGACAGCCTTACGACCACGCACACCAACAAATGGCAACAGCTGGAGCCGCAGCTGTTCAGCATCAAAACCGTTCCCGCTTTTGCCATCAACCAGCGGGCGCTTCTGCTGAGTACGCCGCAGGGCAATGTTCTGTGGGACTGCATCGCCAATCTTGACCTGGCGACCAGAGCGTTAGTTGACGCGCTCGGGGGCATCAGCGCGATCGCGATTTCGCACCCGCATTACTACACCACCATGCAGGAGTGGGCCGCCGCGTTTAACGCGCCGATCTATCTGCACGCCAGCGATCGGCAGTGGGTGATGCGTGACAGTCCGGCGATACGCTTCTGGGAGGAGGACGCCCTGGAGATTATGCCGTCGGTGACGCTGCTGCGTCTGGGCGGGCATTTTGCAGGCGGCACGGTGCTGCACTGGCAGTCAGGCGACGGCGTGCTGCTGGCCGGTGATATTTTGCAGGTTACGCCTGGTAAGGACGCCGTGTCGTTTATGTGGAGTTATCCGAATATGCTGCCGCTGCCTGCCCGCACAGTTGAGGCGGTGATCGGTCGACTGACCGGGAAAACGTACCAGCGACTGTACGGGGCCTTTGAAGGGCAAAACATCCCGGCGAACGCAGATGAGATTGTGCAGCGGTCGGGCCAGAAATATATTGCTTGTCTCCGCTAAGGCACGGTGGTTAAATTTTACGAGTGTGATCGCGATCATACCTAAACTAAAACAGATAAAAGAGAAATGGCTATGCAACATATCATTGAAGGTTTTCTCAGCTTTCAAAAAGAGATTTTCCCGCAACGTAAAGAGCTTTTTCGTAGTTTAGCGTCCAGTCAGAATCCCAAAGCGCTGTTTATCTCCTGCTCCGACAGCCGTCTGGTTCCGGAACTGGTCACGCAGCAGGAGCCAGGACAGCTCTTTGTCATTCGAAACGCGGGCAACATTGTGCCACCGTTCGGGCCGGAGCCTGGCGGTGTCTCTGCAACCATCGAATACGCGGTAGTGGCCCTTGGCGTGACCGATATTGTTATTTGCGGCCACTCCAACTGCGGCGCGATGAAGGCGATTGCTGACAACGCCGATCTGGAGCCGATGCCAGCCGTTTCCCACTGGCTGCGCTATTCTGATGCGGCAAAAGCGGTGGTTGAGAAGAAAACCTGGGATCAGCCAATCGATAAAGTGAATGCGATGGTGCAGGAGAACGTCTTTGCTCAGCTGAGCAACATCAAGACCCATCCGTCGGTGGCGGTAGGCCTGCGCAACAACGCCATTCGCCTGCACGGCTGGGTGTATGATATTGAAAGCGGCAAAATCCTTGCCCTGGACAAGAACACTAAATCCTTCGTGTCGTTGTCGGAAAACCCGGAAGTCTTCTTCGAGTAATCCGACACCGCAGGGCAGGGAAGCCCTGTTAAAACTCCATGAAAGGTAATTTTCGTCGCACGCCCGACGCAGGATTCCCCGCCGCTTTCGCCATCGCTTTACCAATTTCAGCGCACTCAGACAAACCCTGAACAAACGGATGATCGTGCATCAGCCAGGGGATCGCCCCAAAAGCGATACGTCCGCGCAGAGACGCAGGTGACAGCAACGTGTAGTCTTCCCCCACGTCCGGTATTTCATCCCCCGTTTCCTCAAGCTGTTTGCGCAGCGTCGGGAAGGGAATATCCTTATTTCTGAGCGGTTTCTGCCCGCGGGCATCGATAAAGACGTCGAAGCGATAACGCTTTTCTTTCGTGGTGATGACGGTCTGATCGCTGCCGATATCCAGGTCGTAATCATCACCGAGTGCGACTACGCTAATGTTCCCTGCCTCGCGCAGTGCCAGTAACCGGCGGATAGACTGCGGTGGAATGGCGGCATAGTTATCAATAAACACACGCTCCAGCCCGGATTTAAACCGTTCTCTGTCACGTTCATTGAGTGAAGGGACAATGGCCTGAACTACTTCATGCAGACGAAGCACGGTATAGCGCCAGGCAACGGTGCGTTTCTCGCACTTATTGCGCTCCACTTCTTTCAGATTCGCTTCGGCCCAGGTGAAAGGACCATGCTTTTTACGATCCTCAAACCAGACATCACGAAGCGTGTCAGCATTCAGCGTGCCGATCGCTATCGCCTGGCACCAGCGCGGATCGGCCAGCTCAAGCTCTTTCACCATCAGCGCAAAGATGCGGTCAAGCAGCCCGTCAGGGCCTTTGGCAATTTCGCTTTCTGCCACAGACTCCGTTAACACCGACAGCGGTTCATAAGGGATAGGGCAGTAAAAGTCGGCCTCCGGAAGAACGCCCGAGCGGGACATCAGCGTGATGTTTAGCCCCTCACTACCTTTATTGACAACGAACTGCTCCCCGCTAAACCGACCATGCTGCATTACTACCGCCATAGCAGCGTCCAGTCCGCTGAGGGAGGTACCCATAATCCCCACCTCACAGGCTCGGATATCCGCGTCCATCAGCCCCGACCATGGGCTTGGGAAATAGTCGCGGGTGGATTCATCTTCATCAGGCCAGACGTGACCGGTGGCGACCACTGCAAGATCAAACCGCCTTGAGAAAGGGGCATCGTTCACTGATAGGACCACACCGTCTGCATCAGCCTTAATATCAGTGACTTCTGCGTTGGGGTGAACCTCGATATGAAACCCAGCCTTTTTCGCCTCGGCAACGACGGCGAGAAAACGGTCGTGGAAATATTCACCCAGCAGAATACGGGGCAAAAACTGCCGGTCGTGCAGTTTGTCTTTGTCGACGCTATAGCGGGCAAGATGGGCTGCATTTTGCTGTTTAAGCCAGTCGAGATAGGTGATAAAAATGGGCGGGATTTCGATACTGGCGATATTCGCCAGCATCAGTCGGGAGTTATCTTCATCGCTGTAAGGCATACCGACGCCGGGCTGATCTGCTTTCTCAAACACGGTGATCGAAAGGGGCGCTGCGTTGGTAAGAAGTGAGTAGAAGGTGTAAATCCCTGTTGGGCCTGAGCCGATAATGGCGATTTTTTTCATCGAAAGCGTTCCTGCGTTTCTGAACCATAGAATAAGCGTAGCAGGAGAAAGGTTAAGTCATTCAATAAAGGGAAAAATTAAGACGTTCAGAAGAGGATTTTTGCACCATTTCAGGACTGAAATGGTGCGTCCGAGTGGACTCGAACCACCGACCCCCACCATGTCAAGGTGGTGCTCTAACCAACTGAGCTACGGACGCAGAATGGTGCGTTCAATTGGACTCGAACCAACGACCCCCACCATGTCAAGGTGGTGCTCTAACCAACTGAGCTATGAACGCATTGTGTTGTCGGTGACAACGGGGACGAATATTAGCGGCACAGCCCCAAGGTGGCAAGAGGGAAAATGCATTTTTCTCTCTGATTTCACGCGATTGCTTCATTACCGCGCAAAGTGAAGAGAAAATAGCCGCCAGCCGGCGGCTACAGGGTCATTAACGCGCAGCGCGTTGCAAAATTACCGCAGACGACTGACGTTGCAGGAAGCGCATGCGCAGCATCATCATAATGGCTGCAGACGTTAAGCCGATGATAAAGCCCATCCAGAATCCGGCTGGCCCCATGCGATCCACCACCAGATCCGTGAGCGCCAGAATATACCCACTCGGCAGGCCCAGAACCCAGTAAGCGATAAAGGTGATAAAGAAGATGGAACGCGTATCTTTATACCCACGCAGCACGCCGCTGCCAATTACCTGGATGGAGTCAGAGATCTGGTAAATGGCCGCAAGCAGCATCAAATGCGAGGCCAGGGTCACTACTTCCGGGTTGTCGTTATAGAGCAGGGCAATTTGCTCACGCAACAGCACGGTAAAGAGCGCGGTACAGACTGCCATGCAGACGCCGACGCCCAGCCCGGTGCGGGCTGCCGTTTGCGCATCCAGCGTCGAGCCTTGCCCCAGACGGAACCCCACGCGAATCGTCACCGCAGCAGCAAGGGACATCGGCAGGACGAACATCAAAGAGCTGAAGTTCAGGGCGATCTGGTGGCCTGCCACGTCAATAATCCCTAACGGCGAGACCAGCAGGGCGACAACGGCAAACAGCGTCACTTCAAAGAACAGCGCCAGCGCAATGGGCAGACCCAGTTGGGTAAGGCGGCTCATCATCGACCAGTCAGGCGTGCTAAAGGCGGTGTCGTTACGAATGTCGCGCATGGATCGCGCATGTTTAACGTAGGTGAGCATACAGCCGAACATCACCCAGTACACCGCAGCCGTCGCCACGCCACAACCCACGCCGCCGAGTTCCGGCATGCCAAAATGACCGTAGATGAAGATGTAGTTCACGGGAATGTTCAACAGCAAGCCGATAAAGCCCATCACCATGCCCGGCTTGGTTTTTGCCAGCCCTTCACACTGGTTACGAGCCACCTGGAAGAAGAGATAACCGGGCGCGCCCCAGAGCAGGGCGCGCAGATAACCGACTGCTTTATCTGCCAGCGCCGGGTCGATATTATGCATGGCGCGAATAATATACCCGGCGTTCCACAGGACGATCATAATCAGGACGGAGACACACCCGGCCAGCCAGAAGCCCTGGCGCACCTGATGGGCTACGCGGTCGCGTCGACCGGAGCCGTTAAGCTGCGCGATAACGGGCGTCAGCGCCAGCAGCAGGCCGTGACCAAACAGAATGGCCGGGAGCCAGATTGAGGTTCCGATCGCCACGGCGGCCATATCGGTGGCGCTGTAACCACCGGCCATTACCGTATCCACAAATCCCATTGCGGTTTGGGCTACCTGCGCGACGATCACCGGTATGGCCAGTGCCAATAACTGACGCGCTTCGATCATATACTTCTGCACGTGAACACCTTTGTATTGTAGTTATTTGAGAGACTAAAAAGGCCGCCGTTACTGGCAGCAAGAAGAAAAAACAGAGGGATGCCAGCTATTGTAGCGGGGTTAAACTAATTATCTAGTGAAAAAATCGCCAGAAATTGCGCATCACTGGCAACCTGTTTTTTCAACTGTTATTGTGGTGGGATTATACGGTGTCATCGCCGTTCGGAATGAACAGGAGCTGTAAGCATGTTTACTGGTATTGTGCAGGGCACTGCCAAAGTGGTGTCCATTGATGAAAAACCGAATTTCCGCACTCACGTAGTTGAGCTGCCTGAATATATGCTCGACGGCATTGAAACCGGGGCGTCGATAGCGCATAACGGCTGCTGCCTGACGGTGACCGAAATTAACGGTAACCAGATAAGCTTTGATTTAATGAAAGAGACGCTGCGCATCACTAACCTGGGTGAGCTGGTGGTGGGGGATACCGTCAACGTTGAACGCGCGGCGAAATTCAGCGATGAGATTGGCGGGCATCTGATGTCGGGCCATATTATGACCACCGCAGAAGTGGCGAAAATCGTGACCTCGGAAAATAACCGTCAAATCTGGTTTAAGGTGCAGGATCCGTCATTAATGAAATACATCCTTTATAAAGGATTTATTGGCATCGATGGGATTAGTCTGACCGTCGGTGAAGTGACGCCGACGCGTTTTTGCGTGCATTTAATTCCTGAAACGCTGCAACGTACTACGCTTGGCGCAAAGAAACTGGGGCAGCGCGTAAATATCGAAATTGATCCGCAGACCCAGGCGGTCGTGGATACCGTTGAGCGCGTGCTGGCGGCGAAAGAGGCGGCGATAATAAAGGCCGTGGAAGAAGAATAAAAAATAACCCCGGTTACCCGGGGTTATTTTTCAGCGGGCCACGCGCAGGCCGTGCTCAATCCCACGACTAAACACCACCTGCCACAGCTGTATATCCCGCGCGCGGAACGCACCCGCGCAGGCATTCAGATAATAGCTAAACATCCGTTTGAATCGTTCCGAATAGTTGTCGGCGATTTCAGGCCATGCAGCCTGGAAACGTTCATGCCAGGCCATCAGCGTGGTGTCGTAATCTGCGCCGAAGTTATGCCAGTCTTCCACAATAAAATGCGGTTCGCTGGCGTTCGCTATCTGGCGAACAGAGGGTAAACAACCATTCGGGAAGATATATTTGTTGATCCAGGGATCCACATTGTTATCGGTGCGTTTAGAGCCGATGGTGTGTAGCAGGAAAATTCCGTCAGGCTTCAGGTTATGGTCGGCGACGTCGAAATAAGTCTTGTAGTTCTTTGGCCCCACGTGCTCGAACATACCCACGGAAACAATCCGATCGAACTGCTCATTCAGGTCGCGGTAATCCTGAAGCCGAATATCGACATCCAGACCCAGACACCGTTCCTGTGCCATCTTCTGCTGTTCAGCTGAAATCGTGACGCCGACTACGCTGACACCGTAATGTTTCGCCATAAACCAGGCAAGGCCGCCCCAACCACAGCCGATGTCCAGCACGCGCATGCCGGGCTGCAACTGCAACTTATCGCAAATCAGCTGTAGCTTATCCTGCTGCGCCTCTTCCAGGGTTGTCGCTTTTTTCCAGTATCCGCAGGAGTACTGCATTAACGGGTCGAGCATACGGCTGAACAGATCGTTGCCCAGGTCATAATGCTCTTTACCGACGATCCACGCGCGCTTTTTACTTTGCAGATTGAACAGGCGGGCGGAAGCGATACGTAACGTATCTTTGAAATGACGAGGGAGCTGATTTTCAAGACCGGCGCGTAAAACGCTGGAGAAGAACATATCCAGCCGCTCACACTCCCACCAGCCGTCCATATAGCTTTCACCCAGCCCTAACGATCCCTCCTGTAACACGCGTTTGAAAAAATCGGGATGTTTAATCTGGGGATCGGAGGGGGATGAGCCATTAATCGTAATGCCCGCACGTCCCAACAGTTCACTGACGATCCGGGACCAGTTATCGTCCGGAACGCTGACTTCTTCTATACACGATGAACTCATAGCTTCTCCATCACCTTGCTGTGATCAGAACCTTAAAACAGCGTAGACGCTTTTTTGGTTTGTGAGAAATCTCACGGTAAATGCCCGCGAGGCTAATATCCGACGTAGAACAGAGGAAGGGAGATAACCCTTGCCGAAATGCCTTCCATGGTAAAACGGGAGCGCTCCGGCTCCCGTTAACACTTAATATTTATCGTATTTAATCGAACCAAATTCAGTATAGGCCGCAAAATTTGGTGATTCAACAGAAAATTGTTAGCAACCTAATCACTGGTTTTTAACATAGTTTCCCGCGTAATCAGGCGTGCGACGTTTCTGTCTGCGCGTTTTCACTCTGCTCGCGATGGGCGGAGGACTGCATGCGATAACCCAATCCTGCCAGCACAACGGTGACCAGCATCACGCTGGTGGTGGTGAGCAGCGGGGTTGCAATCAACGCAGAGACCACGAGACTTGCCAGGAAGCACAGGCCAAGTTGCAGGGTATTTTGCAGCGCGGCAGCGCGGCCTGTCGCCTGCGGGAATGGACGCAGCGCCTGGGCTACAACGATAGGGTAGATGGCCCCGTTAGCGATCGCCATGACGCAGAACGGAATCAAAATTTCTGCAAGCCCGGCGCCGGGAATAAAGCCGACAGCCCAGGTCGCAATCACGCTTAGCGCATACAGCACCAGCAGCCAGGGCAGCATCTGCTGGCCTTCCCATTTTTGCAGCGCGGCGCGACAGCCATAGCCACCCACCAGGAAGGCGATGGTCTGTGGTATATAGCTCAGGCCGATAGCCGCCGGGCTGTAGCCCATGTCATGCAAAATGAACGGCGAACCGGTCAGCCAGGCAAAGAAGCTGGCAGAGCAGGCGGCATAAATCAGCACGTTACCGCGATAGGCTTTCGACCGCAGTAAAGAGGTAAAGGTGATGGGCTTCGCGTCCGGATGCGTCTCTTTTTTATGCGCAGGTTTAAGCCCGAACGCGGGCAGCATCAGGACCAGCGTGATCGCAAAGAGCGTGGCGAAAATGGCCTGCCAGTCGAAATGCGCCAGGATCCAGCTGCCCAGTAACGGGGCGAGTGCCGGAGACAGGCCGACCAGCGGCATGATGGTGGCGAAAATGCGGTTAGTGCGTGAGGCGGAGTAGTAATCGGTCACCAGCGCCTGCCAGGTGACCGCTGCGGCACAGACGCCGACCGCCTGAATAAAGCGCAACACCAGTAACCAGGCGGCATCGCGGACCCACAGCATGCCCAGACAGCCTACGGCAAAAATCGCCAGTCCCAGCAACAGAACGGGCTTACGGCCAAAACGATCAGAGAGCGGTCCCCAGAGTAGTTGCGCAAAAGCAAAACCTGCAAGGAATAAACTCAAACTGGCGCTGATGGCGGCGGCAGGAGTTTGCAAATCTTCCTGCATCGCGGCGAAGGCGGGCAGATACATATCGGTCGCCAAAAAGCCCAGCACGCTTAAGCCGCCGAGCCAGACTAAAAATCCTTTCCTGGGTTGCACTGTTTTTTCTCCTGAGGAGGCAGGTGTACGTTGGCGCAGAGTGTAGGGAGTGCAAAGCGGCTTGTGAAACGCTAATATTTGGTGGGTGCATTCAAAAAATTTGCAGGCTAAAGATGTGGTCAGATTATTCCCTTGAAGTGGTTGATGCCGTGGCGCGTAACGGCAGCTTTACTGGTGCCGCCCAGGAGTTGCACCGCGTTCCCTCGGCTATCAGCTATACGGTGCGCCAGCTGGAAGCGTGGCTGGCAGTCCCGCTGTTCGAGCGGCGTCATCGCGACGTGGAGCTCACGCCTGCCGGCGCGTGGTTTTTGAAGGAAGGTCGGTCTGTTATCAAAAAAATGCAGATCACCCGTGAGCAGTGCCAGCAGATCGCCAACGGCTGGCGCGGGCATCTCGCTATCGCGGTGGATAACATTGTTAAGCCGGAACGGACCCGGCAGATGATCGTCGATTTCTATCGTCATTTTTCCGACGTCGAACTGCGTGTGTCGCAGGAAGTGTTCAACGGCGTATGGGATGCGCTGGCGGACGGCAGGGCGGAGATGGCGATTGGTGCAACCCAGGCGATCCCGGTTGGCGGGCGCTACGCGTTCCGCGACATGGGCATGCTGAGCTGGACCTGCGTGGTCGCGCGCGATCACCCGCTGGCGGCGCTGGACGGGCCGCTGAGTGATGACACCTTACGCAACTGGCCCTCGCTGGTGCTGGAAGATACCTCCCGCTCGCTGCCCAAGCGCATTACCTGGCTGCTGGATAATCAGCGCCGCGTGGTTGCGCCGGACTGGGAGTCGTCAGCCACCTGTCTGAGCGCGGGGCTGTGCGTTGGCATGGTGCCGGTGCATTTTGCGCGCCCGCGCATCGACGCGGGAGAGTGGGTGGCTCTGACGCTGGAAAATCCTTTCCCGGATGCTGCATGCTGTCTGACGTGGCAGCAAAACGACGTCTCGCCCGCCATGGCCTGGCTGCTGGATTATCTGGGAGACAGCGAAACGCTGAACCGGGAGTGGTTGCGGGGACCAGCGTAGCTGGCCCCGTAAAGAGATTAACGTCGGTAGTCGCGGAACGGACCGTCGGCAACGGAACGGCGTTCAATCAGGCGCGGGTGGACCTCAATGGACTGGGACTGTTCTCGCTTGTTGACGATCCTGTCCATCAGCATATTGAAGGCCGTTTCACCCAGCGAATCTTTCGGCTGGTGAATGGTGGTCAGCGCCGGGGTAAAGAAACGGGCGTTGCGAACGTTATCATAGCCGATCACCGAGATGTCCTGCGGAACGCGCAGGCCGAGTTCATCCGCCGCGCAGAGCGCGCCCATTGCCATGATATCGCCGCCGCAGAACACAGCGGTAGGGCGATGCGGCTGGGAGACGATCTGCTGCATGGCGCGATAGCCCGACTCCGGCTCGAAATCGCCCTGGACAATCCAGTTTTCTGGCACGGTAATCAGCGCCTCTTCCATCGCTTTCATGAAACCGGCCAGACGGCCAGCACCGGTGTTACGCTCCAGCGGGCCCGGGATCACGCCAATTTCACGATGCCCGCGTTCTACCAGATAACGCCCGGCCATGTAGCCACCTTCAAAGGCGTTATCAATAACAGAGTCGGTGAAGTCTGCGCGCGCCTCGCCCCAGTCCATCACTACCATCGGAATGTGGCGATACTCTTCCAGCATGGAAAGCACCGACTCAGGGTATTCAGAACACATGACCAGCAGGCCGTCGACGCGCTTTTGCGCCATCATCGACAGGTAAGCGCGCTGTTTTTCAATGTTGTTCCACGCGTTGCCCAGAATCAGGGTATAGCCTTTCTGAAAGCAGTTTTTTTCAACGGCTTCGATGATTTCAGCAAAGTAAGCCGCTTCACTGCTGGTGGCCAGCAGGCCAATCGATTTGGTGTGATTAACCTTCAGGCTACGGGCGACCGCACTTGGCGAGTAGTGCAGTTCTTTGATTGCTGCCCAAACGGCATTACGCGTCTCTTCTGCGACGAAACGCGTTTTGTTAATAACATGTGATACGGTTGTAGTGGAAACGTTTGCGCGTTTTGCTACGTCTTTAATTGTTGCCATTAAATGTCACTCCAGACCATATCCTAAGCTCCTGAAAAAAATGAAGGTAAACGTTTGCCTTCTCTCACCCTTATTACGCAAACATGAGTTGCGACACGCCGGGAAAACGACACAGGACGTCAGGAGGGGGTCAGTGGCCGGTACGCTAATAAATTTAGCGTGGAATTTTGTCCTATCTTGATGAAAAGGGGAAGAGGTAAAGTGGATATCCGTTTAAATCCTGGAAGATTTTTGACCTGAACTGTGTAAAAATGAGCAAGCTCACTTTTCGTAGGGTGAATAAAAGGAGAAAAATTGATGAGTACCGATCTGAAGTTTTCGCTGTTTACCACCATTGTTGTTCTTGCCCTGATTGTTGCGGGTGGTTTAACCGCTGCGCTGCACTGATTCAGGAGGGGGGAGAACCTTCTCCCTCCCTTGCCGCTATTGTTACCTCTCCGGCAAAAATCTTTTGCCAAAATGTTAACTTCTCATTTTTTGTGATTGATGTCATGCTTTTGCCTTCTTAGTCTGTGCCGGGTAACGGCACGGTATCCGGAGTCTTTTCATGAAAATCAATTTTCCCCTGCTGGCCCTGGCGATTGGCGCCTTTGGGATTGGCACCACTGAATTCTCCCCGATGGGGTTATTGCCTGTTATCGCCCGGGGTGTGGACGTCTCTATCCCTGCGGCCGGTATGTTGATTAGCGCCTATGCGATCGGCGTGATGGTGGGCGCACCGCTGATGACGCTGCTGCTTTCGCACCGCGCGCGACGCAATGCGCTGATTTTCCTGATGGCAATTTTTACTCTCGGAAATGTGCTTTCCGCGATTTCGCCGGATTATACCACGCTGATGCTTTCCCGTATTCTGACCAGCCTGAACCACGGCGCTTTCTTCGGGCTGGGCTCGGTTGTTGCCGCAAGCGTAGTGCCAAAACATAAGCAGGCCAGCGCGGTAGCCACTATGTTTATGGGCCTCACTATCGCTAATATCGGCGGCGTTCCCGCTGCCACCTGGCTCGGAGAAGCCATCGGCTGGCGTATGTCTTTCCTCGCAACCGCCGGACTGGGCGTGGTCGCGATGGTCGCGCTGTTCTTCTCGCTGCCGAAAGGAAGTGCGGGAGAACGTCCGGAAGTACGTAAAGAGCTGGCGGTACTGATGCGTCCTCAGGTGTTGTCCGCGCTGCTCACCACGGTGCTGGGGGCAGGGGCGATGTTTACGCTCTACACCTATATCTCCCCGGTGCTGCACGACATAACCCACGCAACGCCACTCTTTGTTACCGCGATGCTGGTGCTAATTGGTGTCGGGTTCTCGATTGGCAACTATCTCGGCGGGAAATTTGCCGACCGCTCCGTCAGCGGGACGCTGAAAGGTTTTTTAACGCTGCTGATTGTCATCATGGTGGCGATCCCGTGGCTGGCGCGTAACGAAGTGGGCGCCGCGGTTGCCATGGTGGTGTGGGGCGCCGCAACCTTTGCCGTGGTGCCGCCGTTGCAGATGCGCGTGATGCGTGTTGCGCATGAGGCGCCGGGGCTCTCATCATCCGTGAATATCGGTGCGTTTAACCTGGGAAATGCGCTGGGAGCCGCAGCGGGTGGGGCGGTGATCTCCAGTGGTTTGGGTTACAGCTTTGTGCCGGTGATGGGGGCGATCATTGCCGCACTCGGCTTGCTGCTGGTGTTGATGTCCGGGCGTAAACAGCCAGAAGCGGTGTGTACGGCGGAATAAATAAAAACGCAGAAGGGTTGCCCCTTCTGCGTGTCCCTTATGCGGCGAAGTTCTTCGCAACAAATTCCCAGTTAACCAGTGCCCAGAAATGTTCCAGGTAGTTCGGGCGCGCATTACGGTAATCAATGTAATAGGCGTGTTCCCATACGTCCACGGTCATCAGCGGCGTTGCGCTGGTGGTCAGAGGGGTACCCGCATTAGAAGTGGAAACGATAGCCAGTTTGCCATCAGCCTCTTTTACCAGCCAGGTCCAGCCGGAGCCAAAGTTTTTAACGGCGGCGTCAGTAAACTTCGCTTTGAAATCCGCGAAGCTGCCGAACGCGGCGTTAATCGCTGCGGCCAGCTCACCGGTAGGTTCCCCACCTGCATTCGGTGCCAGGCAGTGCCAGTAGAAGGTGTGGTTCCACACCTGAGCGGCGTTGTTGAATACGCCACCGTCTGAACTGCGCACAATCTCTTCCAGCGTTTTGCCTTCAAAATCGGTGCCCTTGATCAGGTTATTCAGGTTGGTGACATAGGTCTGGTGATGCTTGCCGTAATGGTACTCCAGGGTTTCCGCAGAAATGTGCGGAGCCAGGGCGTCTTTTGCATACGGTAGTGCAGGTAATTCGAACGACATTGCTACTCTCCTTATAGTTTTATACGTTGCCAATAACCCTACAGACAACAAGGACAGAATAGCAAATTGAAAGGGTATGCAAAAGAGGAACTTACCCCGCCGCGGAGGCGGCAGGGCAGGGTCTAGCGAATGGTTTTTGGCGTCATCACTCGGCGCGCACCCACATAGTGGCGCACCCAGTAATCTTCGCTGAGGGAGGTGATCTGAATGTCCTGACCGCTGCGCGGTGACTGGATAAATTTACCGTTACCCACATACACCCCAACGTGATCGGCCGTGCCGCGTCCTTGGGTGCGGAAGAACACCAGGTCGCCATTTTGCAGTTCGCCACGGTTTACAGGCGCGGCGTCGCGCAGATGGTACATCTCATTGGCGGTGCGTGGAATGCGAAACTTCACCAGATCTTTATAGGCATAATAAACCAGCCCACTACAGTCAAAACCGGTGCGCGGAGAGGTGCCACCCCAGCGATATGGTTTACCTATTTGCCCCATCAGTTTATTCATCGCCGTTTTTTGCGCTTTCTGCATACGCGCTTTATGCACGTCAGCCAGCTTCGTCACTTTGGCGCATTTCGTTTTATGGCCTTTGCGCACGGTGCATTTATCATTCACCAGGCTGGCGGTCGTGCGAGTGGTTTTGTGCGTGCCGGAACGGAGAGTTTTGGTTTTACTGGAGGCGGTCTTTTTGGTGTGAGCGGTGGTTTTCTTCTTTACTGTTTTGCTGGTGGTTTTTTTCTTACGTTCTGTGGTTTTTGCCAGATGCGTTTTTTGTACAGCAGAATGCCGCGCCTGTTCGGAGGCGTTCGCCGCTGGCGTAAATGAGAGTGTGGTAAACAGTAAAGCACAGAGCGTCATCGAGATTTTAGTTATCCGCGCCACTGGGCAGTCCCCTGATAAGTGCGAGCCAAAATACATACCCGCATGAGATTTACAAAACCAGTCGATTCTAATCCATAAAATCGGAATAAGTTAATAGCATTTTTCATTCAAAAAATGTGTTTCGTTAGCAAGTGCAAAAAAATTCACCATACTGTCGCACTCTTGTTCGCTCCTTAAGCAAAACCGCACGGCGCGCAGCCTTAAACGTCATTATCAATGCAACTTTACGCGATAGCGGATAAAATAATGAGACGTGACAAAAATGTTATTTTCCGATGTCGGCCTGACCCGCTACAATGTCAGACTGATGCCGTAACAGAAGTTAAAGGAAGCAAGACATGAGCACCACTATTGAAAAAATTCAGCGCCAGATCGCTGAAAACCCGATTCTCCTGTACATGAAAGGTTCTCCGAAGCTGCCAAGCTGCGGCTTCTCCGCGCAAGCGGTTCAGGCGCTGTCCGCCTGTGGTGAGCGTTTTGCTTACGTTGATATCCTGCAAAACCCGGACATCCGCGCTGAGCTGCCAAAATACGCAAACTGGCCGACCTTCCCACAGCTGTGGGTTGACGGTGAACTGGTTGGCGGCTGTGATATTCTGATTGAAATGTATCAGCGCGGCGAACTGCAACAGCTGATCAAAGAGACTGCGGCGAAGTATAAAACCGAAGAGCCGGACGCAGAATAAGTTTTCTGCGGATATAAAAAAGCGACCACATTATGTTGGTCGCTTTTTTTTGTCCTGTGGGGCTGTTGATTACCCAGTCTACGATTGAAGATCGGCCTCGTCGCCCATCGGCAGCGGCCAGCCACCCAGACGTTTCCAGCGGTTGACGATCTCACAGAACAGCTCCGCCGTACGCTCGGTATCGTATAACGCGGAATGCGCCTGAGTGCCGTCAAACGCAATACCCGCCGTGATGCAGGCTTTAGAGAGCACGGTTTGCCCCAGCGCCAGGCCGCTCAGCGCGGCGGTGTCGAAGGTCACAAACGGATGGAATGGATTACGCTTTAGCGAGGCGCGCTCGGCGGCAGCCATGGTGAAGCTGTGATCGAACGTAGCGTTGTGGGCCACCATGATGGCGCGGCTACAGTCATTCTCTTTCATGCCTTTGCGCACCATTTTGAAAATGGCGTGCAGCGCCTCGTATTCGCTTACCGCCCCGCGCAGCGGGTTTGTCGGATCGATACCGTTAAAGGCCAGCGCCTCTGGCTGTAAGTTTGCCCCTTCAAAGGGTTCAACGTGGAAATGCAGCGTGGTGTCCGGTACAAGCCAGCCCTGTTCATCCATCTTCAGCGTGATGGCGGCAATCTCAAGCAGCGCATCGGTTTTAGCGTTAAATCCGGCTGTTTCTACATCAATGACAACGGGATAAAAACCACGAAAACGGTCGCACAGACCGGTAAATTGAGCGTTATCGGACATCAGGGTCTCTTACAAGGGGGAAAAAGCAGTGCGCATTATGGCAAATTTTGAGAGGGGATGCAGCAAAACAACGGGCGCATAGTGCGCCCTGCGGGATCAATTGCCCAGACCGCGACCAGCGTCTTTAGCTTCGATCAGTTCGATTTTATACCCGTCCGGATCTTCAACAAACGCAATCACGGTGGTGCCACCTTTAACCGGACCGGCTTCACGGGTGACGTTACCGCCATTGCTGCGGATACGTTCGCAGGCTTCAGCCGCATTATCCACTTCCAGCGCGATGTGGCCGTAAGCCGTACCCAGCTCGTAGCTGTCCACGCCCCAGTTGTAGGTCAGCTCGATGACCGCTTCTTCAGATTCCGGGCCGTAACCGACAAACGCCAGAGAGTATTTATATTCCGGATTTTCGCTGGTGCGCAGCAGCTTCATGCCCAGAACGTTAGTGTAGAAATCGATGGAACGTTGCAGGTCGCCAACGCGCAGCATGGTGTGAAGTAGGCGCATAATTTCCTCATTAAACAGTGGAATGGATTATCTTTTTGAACAGAAACGATGTTTTAGTATAGCGGCGAAAGGTCGCCGCTATCAATGTACAAAGCGGGATTACAGTGAAGGGTAGTCGGTATAACCTTCCGCGCCGCCGCCATAGAAGCTTTCAGGGCGCTGCGGGTTCAGTTCGGCTTTCTTCTGCAAACGGGCAACCAGATCCGGGTTAGCAATGTAATCACGGCCAAAGGCCACGGCGTCGATCAGACCTTTACCGATCAGATCCTCGGCTTTCTCTGCCGTATAAGCGCCCGCCCCGATAATCACGCCGTGGAAGCGCTCGCGAACTTTCTGGCGGAAGGCTTCGCTGTAGGGCTTGCCGCCTGCCCAGTCCGGCTCGGACATGTGCAGATACGCGATACCGCGTTTAGCCAGCTCTTCAATCAGATACAGCGCATCCGCTTCTTCGTTCGGACCGTTGTCGACGTTCTGGAAGGTACCAATTGGGGAAACTCGAATACCAATGCGATCTGCGCTCCACTCATTACACACGGCATCTACCACTTCAAGCACCAGACGCGCGCGGTTTTCAACGCTGCCGCCGTACTGGTCGGTACGCTGATTGGAAGACGGTGACAGGAACTGGTGCAGCAGGTAGCCGTGCGCAGAGTGCAGCTCAACCAGGTCGAAGCCCGCTTCACGGGCGTTGGCGACGGCCTGACGGAAATCATTCACGATACCCGGGATCTCGTCCAGCTCAAGCGCGCGTGGCGTGGTGGTGTCGACGCGAATAGCATTACCGTTTTCATCGCGCAGGGAAGTGCGGGTATTCGCATTCAGGGCAGAGGCAGAAACGGGCGCCTGACCGCCAGGCTGGATGCTACTGTGCGAGATACGACCGGTGTGCCACAGCTGAACCGCAATACGGCCATCTTCAGCATGAACGCCTGCGGTGATTTTTTTCCACGCGGCGATCTGTTCCGGGCTGTGCAGACCCGGCGCACCGGCGTAGCCTTTAGCCTGGGCAGAAATCTGCGTGGCTTCGGAAATAATCAGGCCCGAGCTGGCGCGCTGACGGTAATACTCACCCATCAATGGCGTTGGGATATCTCCCGGCTCGATGCTGCGCAGACGGGTAAGTGGGGCCATAAACACGCGGTTTGGGGCAGTAACGGCACCCACTTTCAGTGGGGTAAATAGCTTTTCAGCGGACATAATGGCTCCTGAGTAGACCAGTCGACTAGTAAAAGGGTAAATAAAAACGCCGGCTACACGCCAGGCGCGGTAATACAGTTTTTCACATGCGCCAGCGCGCTTTCGAGCGGCACGGCGCTGCGAGACATTTTTGCCTGCAGGTTGGCGCCTAACCAGAGGGAATAGAGCACCTGTGCCTGCGTGAGCGGATCGCCGGAGAAGGAGAGCGTTGTTTCATCGCGGCCTTTTTCCAGCGCCTGAGCCAGCAGAGCGATTACGCCGCTGGCCCCTTTATCCATGGCGGTGCGCATATCTTCGGAGAGATCGCACACTTCGGCAGACAGTTTTACCGTCAGGCAGCCGCTGATGATGCCCTGCTGACAGAACTGCGTCAGCGTTTCCTGATAGTAGTTCAGAACACGATCCCGGTAGTCACCTTCGCCGCTGGCGAAGTGGGCTGCCAGGCGCTGATGGTAGCTGGCGTAGTGCCGCTCCAGCATGGCTACGCCAAACGCCTCTTTGGATCGAAAATAGTGATAAAACGATCCCTTAGGCACTTCAGCGGTTTTTAATAACTCACTCAGCCCCATACCGGTAAACCCGCGATGCATGCAAAGGCGCTCGCCGGTAGCCAGCAAATGTTCTCGTGTATCGTGTTCTGTATGTCTGCTCATGCTCTTACTCTAATAGACCGTTCGGTCTAATGCAAGCCCGCTTAGCGACGACATTGCGACAAAATATCCAGCTGCGGCTGATAAACCACTGATTTCACGTCCATCATGCCCAGAACCGTGGCAAACAAATTGTCCTGTGAAACTGCCTCTTTTGCAGCATGGTTACGCAGGCAATCCGTGTTTACGCCGAAGTTTTTCGCATAGTCCGGGGAGAGCCAGAACATAAACGGAATATGCGTTTGCTGCTCCGGGGCCAGCATATACGGCGTACCGTGCAGGTAAATTCCGCTTTCGCCCAGCGATTCGCCGTGATCGGAGAGGTAAATGAGCGCTGTGTTCATACTGGCCTGCCGGGCTTTTAGCGCGTCGATGGTTCGGCTGAGCACGCTATCGGTATACAGAATCGAGTTGTCATAGGTATTGATCAGCGACTGATGATCGCAATCCTGAATTTCATTGGTATCGCAGGTTGGGGTGAATTTCCGGAAGCGGTCCGGGTAACGGTTGTAATAAGCCGGACCGTGGCTGCCCATCAGGTGTATCACCAGTACGGTATCCTGCTTTATTCCGTCCAGCACGTTGTCCAGGCGGTACAGGTTGACGTCGTCGATACAGGATTTGTCCTTACAGAACTGATCCAGTTTCCACTGGGTCATGTCCGTGTGTGGCACGCGGTCGCAGGCACCTTTACACCCGCCGTCATTGTCGCGCCACAGCAGGTTGAACCCGGCGTGGTTAAGCACATCGAGCAGTCCTTCCTGATGATGGGCGAGGTCCGCGTCATATTTTTTTCGCGTCATGCCGGAGAACATGCAGGGGACGGAAACGGCGGTTTCCGTGCCACAGGAAGAGGCCTGTGGGAAGTTGATGACATCCCGCTTTTTCAGCTCGGGGTTGGTTTCACGCGGGTAACCATTTAACGAGTAATTTGCGGCGCGGGAGGCTTCGCCCACCACCAGAACCAGCACGGTTTTCTTGTGCTGGCCGGAAATCAGCGCGCCTTTATGGGCATCCTCGCCAATGCGGACCAGCGTCTGGTCGCCGGCAAACCAGCGCATTTTACTGTACTTCACAACGGCGCTCACGTAGTTCGCCGGAGTGACCATTTTGACGATGCTTTTGTTATTGCGGAACAGCGAAGCATAGTCTTTATAGAACACTGCCGCGACGAGAATGATCACCAGCAGCGCACCCAGTATAGCGGCGAAACGTGTTAGCAGGGCATACCACCATTTTCCGGTTCGAATGCGCGTCAGGGCTAAGATGACGGAAGGGACCAGACCCGCGACGGCCAGCCACAGGATCAGCTGCGGCGTTACCAGGGCTGTCGCTTCCTGGGAGTTAGTCTCAAACACGTTCACAATCATGTTTTGATCGATAACCGCGCCATAGGTGTACATAAACCAGGTCGCGGCGGCGCATCCTATGGTCAGGGCAATCATGAGCGGCTTGCGAATAAAGGGAATATTCAGCAGGCTAAAAACAATGACCCAGCCGCAGAACAGAACCAGCGGCACACTGGCGGCAAAAAGCACGTCGTGCAGACGGGCAGGTGCGATAATTGACCAGCTGCGCTGGATAAACAGCACATTGAACACGGTGAAGAAAAGCGCACAGGCGAGGGTAAATTTCGTATCGTTACAGTGTAACTTTTTAGTGAGCCACATGATGACCAGACCATTCGTTATATCAATGCGGCGAGTATAAGAAGGGAAGATTAGCGAAACCTTAATGCCCTGTTTGTGACGGACACTCCTTGCATGCAGGCCATTTAGGGTCTTCACTGTAGGGAATAATGACGTTCTGGAGGTAGGTGTGGCAGAGCAACTGGAATTTTTCCCTGTCCAGAGCCCGTGCCGGGGTATTTGCCAGGTTGATGAACGAGGATACTGCCGTGGCTGCATGCGCACACGCGATGAACGTTTTAACTGGCAAAATTTCAGCGACGCGCAAAAGCAGGAGGTCTTACGGCTCTGCCGACAACGTCTGCTGCGCAAAATTCGTGCAAACAAAGCGGTTGAAACCGAAGAACCTCAGCAACCTTCACTGTTTTAGCAGGGTAATTGCGTATACTGGTGACATGACTTCCTTGAGGAAAATGTTATGGTTCAGCGTATTACCCTTGCCCCGCAGGGCCCGGAATTCTCCCGATTCGTTATGGGCTACTGGCGCCTTATGGACTGGAATATGTCTCCGGTCCAGCTGGCGGACTTTATAGAAGAGCATCTCGATCTCGGGATCACCACCGTCGATCACGCTGATATTTATGGCGGCTATCAGTGCGAGGCCGCTTTTGGCGAAGCGCTGAAGCGTGCGCCAGCGCTGCGTGAACGTATGGAGATTGTGACCAAATGCGGTATTGCCACCACAGCAAAACCGGAGCATGCACTTGGGCATTACATCACTGACAGCGCGCATATCGTTAAAAGCGCCGAGCAGTCACTGGTCAACCTGGCCACCGATCGTATCGACCTGCTACTTATCCACCGTCCCGATCCATTGATGGATGCGGACGAGGTTGCAGAAGCGTTCCTGACGCTACACCAGAGCGGCAAAGTGCGTCATTTTGGCGTGTCTAACTTCACCCCGGCACAGTTTGCGCTATTGCAGTCTCGCCTGCCGTTTACGCTGGCGACGAATCAGGTGGAGATCTCGCCTGTTCACCAGCCGCTGCTGCTGGACGGAACGCTCGATCAGCTGCAACAGTTACGCATTCGTCCGATGGCCTGGTCTTGTCTCGGCGGCGGTCGCCTGTTTAACGATGAGGCCTTCCAGCCGCTGCGTAACGAGCTTGAAACCGTGGCCCGCGAACTGAATGCGGAAAGCATCGAGCAGGTGGTTTACGCCTGGATCCTGCGCCTGCCGTCTAAACCGCTGCCAATTATCGGCTCCGGCAAAATTGAGCGCGTACGCGCTGCGCTGGTGGCTGAAGAGCTGGATATGTCGCGTCAGCAGTGGTTCCGCATCCGCAAGGCGGCTCTGGGCTACGACGTACCCTGAGTGCGTGGAGTCTGACTTTCCGGTGAAATCTGCGCCTCTGGTATAGACTTAAGGTGCAAAAAATAACCCGTGGAGGTCATATGAAGCGTTTTGCTCTGGCAGTGGTCACGCTGGTTGTTTGCGCAGGAGCGCAGGCAGCCAGCGAAGAAGTTGAAATGAATCTCGTCACTTCTCAGGGGGTAGGCCAGTCCATCGGGACGGTGAAAATCACCGAAACCGATAAAGGGCTGGAATTTGCTCCCGATCTCAAGGCCCTTCCACCCGGTGAACATGGTTTTCACGTTCATGCCAAAGGCAGCTGTCAACCCGCAATGAAAGAGGGGAAACCTTCAGCCGCTGAGGCCGCTGGGGGGCATCTGGATCCGCACAACTCTGGTAAGCATGAAGGCCCGGAAGGTATGGGGCACCTCGGCGATCTGCCGGTGCTGGTGGTGAATAACGACGGTAAAGCCACCGATCCGGTTGTTGCGCCCCGGCTGAAAAAGATTGACGAGGTCAAAGGCAAGGCGCTGATGGTCCATGTGGGCGGCGATAACATGTCCGATCAACCTAAACCGCTTGGCGGCGGCGGGGCGCGCTATGCCTGCGGGGTGATCTGATCGCCAATTGTTCCGGGTGGCGGCGCCTGTTCAAGCTGTGACAGGGAGCAGTGCAGCCGCCAGATAATGGACGCCAGATCGCGGGCCGCAGGCTGATGGTGGTGCGCCAGAGCGTCGCAAATACGCTGAAGCTCGGCGAGCGTGACGCTCAGGGGGCGTTGCTGAACTCCGCGCTCGCTCATCACATCGCGAAGCATGGAAATACAATTATCGCGGACCTGCGAAAGCGGGTCGGAACGCGTCTCCCAGGCACGCAGCTGCCACACCACGTGCGAACAGTTCAGCAGCACCACGCCCCAGCGCAGTAGCCAGCGACGGGAGAGGGAATCCTGGCTGTTGTTCAGCTGGCTGACATGATGGTAAACCAGCGATTCATACTCGCTTTCACGCAGATGCGGGCTGCGACTCAGTTGATCGACAAAACCCCTGCGCAGCTCACGAATATGCCTGCGGCTTTTACGCGCATCCGAGCCCGGGCGTAGCACGGCGAAAGCCAGCCACGCCAGCCCCACGCCGAGGATCTTCGCCAGGTTATCGTTGAGAAAATCAGCGTAATCGTAAACCGGAGGATTCGTTACAGAGATAAATGAGCCCATAAAAACAATCAACTGCCCCCACAGACCGGCCAGTTTTGGCATTTGCAGTTTGAGCAACTGCATGGTGGTTAATAGCGGGAAGAGAAACAGCAGAAATTGCCAGAGGTCGGTTATCTGCACCATCAAACCAAATTTCACCACGAAGCTGAACAGCGACAGCAGTACCAGCGTACGCAGCAGAAGCGTCAGGGAATTAAACGGGGAAGCTGCGACGGAATAGAGCACGCAGCTGATTGCCGCAAGCGTCAGGGCTGCACTGCCCGCATCCCATTGGGTGGTGATGGCCCATGCGCCCACGGCCGTCAACGCGCAAAACGTACGAAAACCGCTCCACAGCGCCTCCATTGCGTCGGTATGGCGCGCCAGAGCTGGGCTACCGGGAACGGAAAATTCGGTGACGGGCGTGGCATTTTCGACGGCTTTTAACCAGCGGCTGCTGCGCAGATACAGGCGGCAGAAATAGTTCAGACGCTGCCAGAAGGCGCGGTGCCGGTAATCATATTCATCCGTTGGGGTGAGCGGCGCGATAATACGGGCCACGGTATAGATATCGGCATCCGGACGCGCAAGGGCGGCGAGCAGCGCCTCGATAACTTCCCGGGTATGGGCTGGCGGCGCAGGCCAGTTCAGCAACATCCGGCGAAGGCTCGAGATCGCACTCGTCATCCGCAATTGCTGGTGCAGTAAATAGTTCAGGAGCGTGTTCTGGCGACGAAAACGGTAGTGGCTCCAGAATGCCTGGATGCGTAACAGGTTCATGGTCAGGATCTGGCCGATGACCTTTTCGTGTGCTAGACGGATGTTATCGCTGCTATCAGGCTGCCAGAGCAGGCTGGCATGTTCCAGCAAACGCGCGTGCATCGTTTTAAGGGCGGTGATAAGCGTAGTGCCATCCGAGGTGCTGGGCAGGATCATCATCATGACGCCGCCGCACAGAATGCCGACCATCACTTCACATACGCGTGCCTGGGCGATGTCCCATAGCTCGGTGGTATCCAGCACGTTGACGACCGGAAAGGCGATAATGGCTGCGGTGTAACCTGCCAGTTGAAACGCGTACGCAACGTTGTTGGTAAAATGGGCGCAGGCCCAGGTGCACAGCCCCAGCCATGCCGACATGCTTAACAGAAAGAGCCAGGGATCGTTCAGGGTATGGCCGGCAAGAAGCAGTGCAGCGGTCGCACCCAGCAGGCTACCCGCCACGCGCCCGAGGCTTTTACTGATAACGCCCCCGACGGTAGGGAAGCTGACGACCGCAGCAGAGGTCATCGCCCAGTAAGGCTCATCCAGATTCAGATAATAGGCTACCGTAAGCGCAAGGCACATGGCGATGCCGTTACGCAGCGCGTAACGCCACTGCGGCCGTGTCGCTTTTATCCACGGCGTATTGCGCCAGGAGAAAGCCCCCAGGTTCATCATCGCGATCCGATGGCGACGGTGCAGGTTGTGCCAGAGACCAGAGTAATGTCTTTCGGCAGTTGCTCAAACTCGACGCGAACAGGCACCCGCTGAGCCAGACGCACCCACGGTACGTTGGGTTTGATGTCAGGCACCAGACCAGAATCGGTTTCCACGCTCTGATCGTAAATTGCCCGACCTATGCTACTAACGTGACCCTGTAACTTTTCTGCACCGCTGTAAAGCGTGATCCGGGCAGGCGCACCCTCGCGGATATGGCGCAGCTTGGTCTCTTCAAAATAACCTACAACATAGAAAGAGTGGCTATCTACCAGGGCAAAGACCGGCTGGCCTGTGGTGGCGTAATCCCCCACACGGGTCGACAGGCTCGTGATCCATCCATCCACCGGAGCTTTGACCACGGTCTGGGTCAGTTGCCACTCGGCCTGTTTCAGCGTTGCCTCTGCAACCTTCAGGCTGGCCTGCATGGCTTTTACATTGATATTGGCGGTATCGAGATCTTCCGCAGAGATGTAATTCCTCGACAGATGTCGGCGACGTTCGGCTTCGTTATTGGCTTTTGCCAGATCTGATTGAGCTTTTGCGAGCTGCGCCTGGGCATTGAGCACCGCAATGTGGAAAGGGGTCTCATCGATGCGGAATAACACATCGCCCGCATGAACAAACTGGTTGTCCTTCACCAGCAGCGCGCTGATACTGCCGGACACCTGTGGCGTGATGCTGACCTGTTCTGCGCGGATCTTGCCGTCACGCGTCCAGGGCGACTGCATGTAATAATTCCAGAGCCACCAGCCGGCCATAAGCGCCAGCGCTAAAACGAAAAGAGTGGAAAAATATTTTAACGTTTTCAATGCTATTCTCACCACACGGTTAACACGGCAAGGCCAAGACAGACGGAAAGGGTAAACAGGGAGAGATCCATTAACATCGGGTGCCAGATTTCACCGGAATACATCCAGTCGCGCAGCAGACGATGCGCAATGAGCCAGATCACAAAACCGACCATCACGGCTTTAAACAGTGGCGGAAAGTAGACCGATGCGCCGACAATCAGATCCTGGAGGGGCAACCCTGCGGAGAGGGAAAAGAACGTCACAAGCAGTGATCCTTTGCAGTGGGGTGAGGGCCACAATGGCATATTTCAATGCGATGGCGCATTACCGTTCAGTGTAAATCATCCTTTCAGGAATGATGAATACCGTGATTGCATTTGTTTTGGCAATACAAATACTGCAAACTATTCTAAAATCACTATAATCACTTAGCAAGCTAATTATAAGGAGATGAAATTGGAATCGCCATTAGGTTCTGATCTGGCAAGGTTGGTACGCATCTGGCGTGCTCTGATTGACCATCGCCTGAAACCTCTGGAACTCACGCAGACGCACTGGGTTACGCTGCATAACATTCATCAGCTCCCGCCCGACCAGTCACAGATCCAACTGGCAAAAGCGATTGGCATTGAGCAGCCGTCACTGGTGCGCACTCTTGACCAACTGGAAGAGAAGGGACTTATCTCCCGACAAACCTGCGCCAGCGACCGTCGCGCCAAGCGGATCAAATTGACGGAAAAAGCGGCCCCGATTATTACTGAGATGGAAGCTGTCATCAGTAAAACGCGTGGGGAGATCCTTGAAGGTATTTCCCCCGCTGAGCTGGAGATGCTGATAGGACTCATCGCCCGTCTTGAGCAGAACATCCACGATCTGCAGTCTCGCGACTGACCGAACGTAAAGGCCTTGCGAAATCAAGGCCTTTCTTATTATCTGAACACCACCACCCGGTTGCGCCCTGTCTCTTTTGCCTCATACATGGCTTTATCCGCGCTCTCCACGCAGGTTTCCGCACTGGTTTCCGGCGAGGTTGCGGTGAATACGCCCATGCTGATGGTAATGGGTTCCGGCAGATGACCGCCGCTGCTGGCTTTATCAAACCCGCTCAGCTTGAGGCGAATGCGCTCGGCCACCTGCCGCGCGGCGTCTGAAGGGGTATTTGTCAGCATCAACACAAACTCTTCACCACCGATTCGGGCCGCGATATCCTGGGGGCGCACGGAATCCGTCAACAGATTAGAGACGAACTGTAATACCTTATCGCCCTGCAAATGCCCGTAACAGTCGTTGATACGTTTGAAACGGTCAAGGTCGCTTACCACCACCGATACCGGGTGTGCCTCCGTTGCAGAGCTGAGGGCATAGTTTAATGAATCATAAAAATAGCTGCGATTATAAAGACGGGTAAGCGGGTCGCGGATTGAATTTTGATATGACTGCTGGTATTTGACGTGCGAGTCACGATACAAATTAAAGACGTCGGAAAGCAAAATGAAAATAATCATTAATGTCGCGACAGTTTCGAATAACCGGGCGCGGTACCATGATACATCTTCTACGTATCCACCTAACAACAGCATTAACAGCGTGACGACATAACAGACGCATAAAAAATTGCCGCCCGCCCAGAACAAATTTTTTATCCGGGTCACGACCATCAGGGTGATTAATGTGACAACCCAAAGAATGACCAAAATGATGTTGATGGTCTGGCTCCAGAGAATCATGAACTGCCGGGTTTCATTATCCACAAGATCCAGGGTTAACGTCGTGGAATGGCTGGAATAGAACCACGCCAGCCAAAGCATGCAGCCCGTAAAGAGAGCCGATCCGACAACAATACCGATGTGGGTGCTTCGTGAAAGGGGGGAAACGCGAAGCGTATAAAGTAAGGCTGAGGCCATCATGAGCACCGCCATTAAGAGGTGTCGGAACATATAAAAGATCATCGCGTCATTATAGTTCGCCTCGTTGAACTGATAGAGATCCAGCCAGCCTGGAAAACTGGATAGCGTACCCACCATCAGCAGTGCTGAACCGGCAAAGGCTGACGCAATCGGAACGAGATATAGCCGTTTTTTATCACACCAGTATTTCATTGCCATAAAACAGGCGATAAACAGATGGAATACCAGAAGAAAAATAGTGAGCGTAGGGAAAAATAGCGGAGAGAATGAAGGAACCCATTCAACAAGTTTTATAAAACAACCTTGTAACACGGCAATGATAAAAATGCACCCAAGTGCAAAGGCCACAAAGCGGTTCATTACAAATCGACAGTTCGCAAGCATAGAATGTTAAAAAATTAAAAAGAGGAAAAAGAGAATCAGACGAGTCTAAAGGAGGGAAATAAAAAATACTTTGCGCAGGAACAATATCAGAGGGAATTAATTATACGCCGTGTGAATGAATTTTTTTAAATACATTTTTTAAAATGATAGTTTTTGTAAATGGATGCGGCCCGAAAGGACCGCATCCGTCGGGATATTAACGCGGGGAGACGGTGACATGGCTACCGTTGCTTGCCAGTACAACACGCTGGCCTGCAGAGAAGCGAGTATTACCCTGTTTCTGCACAACCATAATGGTGCTGCCATCGTCTTTACGGATTTCCAGCTCAACGCCCTGAGTTTTGTTCATCGCACCCTGAACGCCCTGACCCGCTACGCCGCCTGCAACTGCGCCTGCTGCGGTAGCCAGAGAGCGACCGGTGCCGCCACCAATGGTGTTACCCAGGAAACCACCCAGCACAGCACCACCGATTGCGCCCACGACGTTCGTGTCATCACCACCCTGAATCTGAACAGGACGGGCATTAACGATAGTACCGTAGGTCACGTTCTGTACCTGTTTAGCTTCAGAAGCACTATATACGTCGCCGGAGAGTGAATTGTCGTTCACACAACCCGCCAGTGTTAAACCAATCAGCGAAACGCCCAGTACACGTAAAATCATTTGACTCTCCTGTTCACCAAAAAACGCCCGGTTGGGGCATCCGTTATGGCTAAATTATATGGCATTCCTGACCACAGTTCATATCTTTGCATGCCGAATAGATAAATTTTACCTGAACGGGGCTTAACGGGACATAAACAAAAACCGTCTGTGCTACAGGTCTGAGATTGTTAAAAAATATTATCACCGGATAGCAAAGCAGCGTTATTTATGATGGAGTGGTTGCACTTAGCCCATGTAACGTAAGGAAAGCGCATGAAATCGGGTCGCTATATCGGTGTGATGTCTGGTACCAGTCTTGACGGTGTGGATGTCGTTCTGGCCGCCATTGATGAAAACATGGTGGCGCAGCAGGCAAGCCTGACCTGGCCTATTCCGGTCTCGTTAAAAGAAGAGATCCTGAACATCTGCCAGGGGCAACAGCTGACGCTTTCCCAACTGGGCCAACTGGATGTGCGTCTGGGGGCGCTGTTTGCTGATGCGGTATTGGCCCTGATGCAGCAAGAAAGACTTCATCCGCAGGATGTCGTGGCAATAGGCTGCCATGGACAGACCGTCTGGCATGAACCTGTCGGCGAGGCGCCGCACACGATGCAAATTGGCGATAATAACCAGATTGTGGCAAAAACCGGCGTGACGGTGGTGGGGGATTTCCGTCGTCGCGATATGGCCCTCGGCGGGCAGGGGGCGCCGCTGGTTCCGGCATTTCATCAGGCGCTGCTGGCGCACCCGGTGGAGCGCAGAATGGTTCTGAACATTGGCGGGATTGCCAACCTGTCGATGCTCATTCCCGGGCAGCCCGTGCGTGGATACGATACCGGGCCCGGTAATATGCTGATGGATGCCTGGATCTGGCGTCAGAACGGTAAACCCTACGACAAAGACGCGCAGTGGGCCAGCCAGGGGAAAGTGATCCTTCCCTTGCTGCAAGCCCTGTTAAGCGATCCATTCTTTGCCCTGCCAGCGCCGAAAAGCACGGGGCGAGAGTATTTCAACTACGGCTGGCTTGAACGTCATCTGGCACGCTTCCCCGGCCTTGCGCCTCAGGATGTGCAGGCTACGCTGACTGAGCTTACCGCCGTGTCGATTTCTGAACAAGTGTTGCTCAGCGGCGGGTGCGAGCGTCTGCTGGTATGCGGAGGCGGAAGCCGCAACCCGCTCCTGATGGCACGCCTCGCCGCCTTGCTGCCGGGCACCGAAGTCACGACCACTGACGAAGCCGGGATCAGCGGAGACGACATGGAAGCGCTGGCCTTCGCCTGGCTTGCCTGGCGTACGGTTGCCGGTCTGCCCGGGAATTTACCCTCCGTAACCGGTGCGCGGGAGGCGAGCGTCCTCGGTGCTATTTTCCCGGCAAATCCGCGCCATAATCAGAGTTAACTGAAATTCAGCGGGAGGCATAACCCGTAAAATAGGGAAAAACAGGAGGGCGGTTAGGCCCTCCAGGACCAGGATAGTCTTCGGAATCTGCCCATGAAAAAACTTCTTCTCATTGCTGTACCTTTTCTTATGACCGGATGCAGCGTCTATAACCAGTTCGTTGAGCGTATGCAAACCGATAAGCTGGAATATCGTTGTGATGAAAAACCGCTGACGGTGAAGCTGAACAACACTCGCCAGGAAGCCAGCTTTGTTTATGACAATAAGTTGTTGACGCTGAAGCAGGGGATGTCCGCCTCCGGGGCGCGTTACACGGATGGGATCTACGTCTTCTGGTCAAAAGGTGACAGCGCCACCGTCTATAAGCGAGACCGCATTGTGCTGAACAATTGTCAGCTGGAAAATCCGAAGCGTTGAGATTTTTGAAGGGGGCGCGCACAATAGCGCCACCCAACCTCACTTTCAGCTAACGCCATGTCAGATAACGACGAACTACAGCAAATTGCGCATCTGCGCCGTGAATACACCAAAGGCGGTCTGCGCCGCCAGGATCTTCCCGCCGAACCGCTGGTGCTTTTTGAACGCTGGCTGAAACAGGCCTGCGAAGCGAAACTGGCCGACCCGACGGCGATGGTCGTTGCCACGGTTGATGAAAACGGTCAGCCGTATCAACGCATCGTTCTTCTTAAGCATTATGACGAGAAAGGGCTGGTGTTCTACACCAACCTTGGTAGTCGTAAAGCGCATCACCTGGAAAATAATCCGCGTATTAGCCTGCTCTTCCCGTGGCATATGCTTGAGCGCCAGGTGATGGTTACCGGCAAGGCAGAGCGCCTCTCTACGCTCGAAGTGGTGAAATATTTCCACAGCCGACCGCGCGACAGTCAGATTGGCGCCTGGGTTTCTAAACAGTCCAGCCGAATCTCGGCCCGCGGCGTACTTGAAAGTAAATTCCTCGAACTCAAACAGAAGTTTCAGCAGGGTGAAGTGCCGCTGCCGAGTTTCTGGGGCGGGTTCCGCATCCCCATTGAGCAGATGGAATTCTGGCAGGGCGGTGAGCACCGCCTGCACGATCGCTTTTTATACCAGCGCGACAACGGTGGCTGGAAAATAGACCGACTGGCACCGTAATCCCCAAAATTTGTTGATTTAAGCGCTAGCGCACACCGCGCTGGCGCTTTATTCTATGGTCCTTTCGCATCAGGCGAAAAGTCGTGTACCGGCAAAGGTGCAGTCGTTTATACATGGAGAATTTGATGGCAAGCAGTAACTTGATTAAACAATTGCAAGAGCGGGGCCTGGTGGCCCAGGTGACGGACGAGGAAGCGTTAGCAGAGCGACTGGCGCTAGGCCCGATCGCGCTCTATTGCGGCTTCGATCCCACCGCTGACAGCTTGCATTTGGGGCATCTTGTTCCATTGTTATGCCTGAAACGCTTCCAGATGGCGGGTCATAAGCCTGTTGCCCTGGTTGGCGGTGCGACTGGTCTGATTGGCGACCCAAGTTTCAAAGCCGCTGAGCGTAAGCTGAATACCGAAGACACCGTGCAGGAGTGGGTGGATAAGATCCGTAAACAGGTTGCACCGTTCCTGGATTTCAACTGTGGTGACAACGCTGCGATTGCGGCGAACAACTACGACTGGTTTGGTGGCATGAACGTGCTGACGTTCCTGCGTGACATCGGCAAACACTTCTCTGTTAACCAGATGATTAACAAAGAAGCGGTCAAGCAGCGTCTTAACCGTGACGATCAGGGTATCTCTTTCACCGAGTTCTCCTACAACCTGTTGCAGGGGTATGACTTCGCCTGCCTGAACAAGCTGCACGGCGTGTCGCTGCAAATTGGCGGTTCTGATCAGTGGGGAAACATCACCTCCGGTATCGATCTGACCCGTCGCCTTCACCAGAATCAGGTGTTTGGTCTGACCGTGCCGCTGATCACCAAAGCAGACGGTACCAAGTTTGGTAAAACCGAAGGCGGCGCAGTATGGCTTGATCCGAAGAAAACCAGCCCGTACAAATTCTACCAGTTCTGGATCAACACGGCGGATGCCGATGTTTATCGCTTCCTGAAATTCTTCACCTTTATGGATATCGAAGAAATCAATGCGCTGGAAGAAGAAGACAAGAACAGCGGTAAAGCACCGCGCGCCCAGTATGTGCTGGCCGACGAAGTGACTAAACTGGTTCATGGTGAAGAAGGTCTGGCAGCGGCGAAACGCATTACGGCGAGCCTGTTCAACGGGACCCTGAGCGATTTAAGCGAAGAGGATTTCGAACAGCTTGCTCAGGATGGCGTGCCGATGGTGGAGATGGAAAAAGGCGCCGATCTGATGCAGGCGCTGGTGGACTCCGAGCTCCAGCCGTCTCGCGGTCAGGCGCGTAAAACCATCGCCTCTAACGCGATCACCATTAATGGCGAAAAACAGGCCGATCCGGAATACACCTTTACCGAGAACGACCGTCTCTATGGTCGCTACACGCTGCTGCGTCGCGGTAAGAAAAATTACTGCCTGGTCTGCTGGAAGTAATTAAAAGTACGCAGGGGCGTGGGAAACCACGCCCCTTTTGTTTTGACAGGGTTTGGTAAGTACAACATGAAGAACATCCTCGCCATTCAGTCCCACGTTGTTTTTGGACATGCTGGCAACAGCGCTGCGGAATTCCCGATGCGCCGCCTCGGGGCCAACGTCTGGCCCCTCAATACCGTTCAGTTCTCGAATCACACCCAGTACGGTAAATGGACCGGCTGCGTGATGCCGCCGTCGCATCTGACGGAGATCGTTCAGGGGATTGCGGATATCGACCAGCTTAAACGCTGCGATGCCGTACTGAGCGGTTATCTGGGTTCGGCGGAGCAGGGGGAGCATATCCTCGGCATTGTGCGCCAGGTGAAAGCGGCAAACCCCGCGGCGAAATATTTCTGCGATCCGGTGATGGGACATCCGGAAAAAGGCTGCATCGTCGCGCCGGGCGTTGCGGAGTTTCATGTCCGTCATGCATTGCCTGCCAGCGATATTATTGCGCCCAACCTGATTGAACTTGAGATCCTGTGCGAGCATCCAGTCAACAGCGTAGAAGAGGCTGTACGCGCCTCTCGCGAGCTCATCGCCCAGGGGCCAGAGATTGTACTGGTTAAGCACCTGGCACGCGCAGGGTTGAGCCAGGACCGTTTTGAGATGCTGCTGGTGACCAAGGACGAAGCCTGGCACATCAGTCGACCGCTGGTGGATTTCGGTGCACGTCAGCCTGTCGGAGTTGGGGATGTGACCAGCGGTTTGCTGCTGGTGAAGCTATTGCAGGGCGCAAGCCTGCGCGATGCGCTGGAGCACGTCACCGCAGCCGTTTATGAAATCATGATTGCGACGAAGACGATGCAGGAATATGAGCTCCAGGTGGTCGCGGCGCAGGATCGCATCGCGAAGCCCGAGCATTATTTCAGCGCAACCCAATTGTAAGAGCAGGGATAGTGTAGGCCGGGTAAGCGCAGCGCCACCCGGCAATACAGCGCGCTCGGATTAATTCAACCCTTCTGCCTTCAGCGCCGCTGCAACCGCAGGGCGTGCCGCTACGCGTTCCATATACGACGCAATATGATCTAATCCTTCCAGGTTCAGCTTCACCGCGCGCGCCCAGCGCAGAACGGTAAACAGATACGCATCAGCAATGGTGAAACGCGCACCGCAGATCCACTGATCGTCTTTCAGTGAGTCATTAATGTACTGCATCTTTTTCTCAAGTAACGCACGTACGGTCGGTTTGTACTCTTCCGGAGTATCCGGGCGGAACAGCGGCGTAAAGCCTTTGTGCAGCTCGGTCGCGATGTAGTTAAGCCACTCAAGGGTTTTATAGCGAGAGATACTGCCTGTTGGTGCCAGCAGCTGACGATCAGGCACGTTGTCGGCCAGGTACTGCATAATCGCCACGCCTTCGGTCAGCAGCGTACCGTCATCCAGCAGCAGGGCCGGAACCTGCCCTTTTGGGTTAATCGCAAAAAAGTCATCCCCGTTTTCCAGGCGCTTTTTCATCAGGTCAACGCCGTCCAGCGTGAAATCCTTACCGCTCTCGCGAAGGGTGATATGCGAAGCAAGAGAGCAGGCGCCCGGTTTATAGAACAGTTTCATCGGTAACTCCTTTTTGCTGAGGTTCCCGCTATGTTAGTGCGCGTTCAGATAAAAAAAAAGCCGCTAATCAATTAGCGGCTTCTGTTCAGTCGTTTCCCGATGACATTACGCGTTCGCGGTGTTGGTCGCTTTAGCGGATTTGTCGTCGTCCTGCGTCATACGATTGAGTTTTGGTGCGGTGAGCAGCATCAGCACGGCAATTACGGCTGTCGCGATACCAATTTGCATGAACACGGTGCCGTAGACGTTCAGGGAGACCAGCGGGTCGGTAACGTTGTCCGGTACCGCCATCAGGTTCGCAATCTTACCTGCAATGATGGCTGCGCCAGCGGTCGTCAGGAACCAGCTACCCATGATGAAGCCCATCAGACGCTGAGGGACCAGCTGTGCAACCATCGCCAGGCCCAGACCGGAGATCATCAGTTCACCGATGGATTGCAGCGCATAGCTCAGGATCAGCCAGTTAACAGACACGATACCCGCGTCGGTCGCGAATTTCGTCCCCAGCGGCAGCACCAGGAATGCGCCAGAGCACAGCACCATACCGATCGCGAACTTGTGCGGCATCGGCAGACGGTCGCCCATCTTGTTATAGATAGCGGCCAGAATCGGGCTACCAATCATGATCCAGAACGGGTTCAGTGCCTGGTACTGCTCCGGCTCGAACGCGATACCCAGGATGGAGTGCTCAACGTTGCGGATTGCGAAGAAGTTCAGAGACGTCGGCATCTGGCTGTACAGGACGAAGAAGATAATCGCTTCCAGCATCAGGATGAACGCCACAATCATCTTACGACGTGCCGCACCCTGCATCGCGAAGGCTTCTTTAGCGAAGATAATCACGATACCCAGCGCAACCACGGCCAGTACGGCACGTGCAATACCCTGGTTGTGCAGCAGCCAGGTCGCGACAGCGGCCAGGATCACAATGCCGACGATGGTTGCCAGCAGTTTGCCCATATGCACGGGTTCGAAGTCTGGTTTAGAACCATAATCTTTAACCCAGCTGCGACAGAACAGGAAGTTCACAACGGTGATCAGCATACCCACGAAGCTCAGCGCAAACGCTACGCTCCAGCCGAATTTCGCGGCCAGCCATGGGGTTGCCAGCATAGAGAAGAATGAACCGATGTTGATGGACATGTAGTACATGGTAAATGCACCGTCCAGACGCGGATCATCTTTGTTGTAGCAGGTAGAAAGCAGGGAGGACGGGTTAGCCTTAAAGAGGCCGTTACCTACCGCGATGGTAGCCATGCCCATGTATACCACGCCCGCATCGTGCCCGGACCATGCAACCAGACCATAGCCAATCGCCAGAACCACGGCGCCCAGCATAATGACACGTTTCGTACCGAGGACTTTATCGCCTAACCAGCCGCCGATGGCGACCAGGCCATAGACCAGAGCGCTGAAGGACGAGAACAGCGTGATGGAATCGGCTTCGGACATACCCAGTTGCTTAACCAGGTAAACGGCCATAATCCCTTGCAGGCCGTAGTAGCCAAAACGCTCCCATAATTCGATAGAGAAAATGAGATAGAACGCTTTAGGCTGTTTGAAAGCGTTAAGACTTACGCTCTCATCTGTTGGTTTATTGTTTGCAGTAGACACATATACCTCTTTTTTTACATCCCATATTAACGGGGGTGTTCATAGCGTGATGACCGTAGTCCATCCGCTTTATAGTTATATTGGGAGGGGAAACGGCGGGTAATGTTCACTATCCAGCCCCATCTGGCAATACGTTTGTAATAATCTGTTACATATAACTGTGGCGGTATAATCATCGGTTCACGCAAATGTTATGTAGCGTTAAATTTCATCCGTTGAGAATTGGTGGTTTTTTTCACTGTAAATGACCCTGATGAATGGCTGTATGGCGATATGTTCTGCTATTTTGGGTGAAAGGCAGTGATATAGCCCATATTCTGAAAAATGACTGGTCTTATATGCGGTGAGTAAACGAGGAGATCTTGTCTGGCAAAGGCGTGGAGAGGGTTTTAACAACAAAAATCCAACATCAAGTTATCAGAGTGATCGCGATCACAGATGTATAGAAATTTTTGGTGATGAAAAAACTATTAACCTGTTTGAGTGTTAAATATCCGCAGAATCGACAACACTTTATGGACAATGAGAGGGAAAATTACGGCCAAGGGAGAAGATATCAGAGCCCTTGTTTAATCTAAGGGCTTGAACAGTAACAAGTGGATGTACCTTCAGGGATAGACTTTTTCTTTGTATTCACAGAGATCTTCGATAATGCAGGAGCCGCAGCGTGGCTTACGTGCAATACAGGTATAGCGCCCGTGAAGGATTAGCCAGTGATGGCAATCCACCTTAAATTCCGCAGGGACCACTTTTAATAGCTTTTCTTCCACCTCTTCCACGTTTTTACCCGGCGCGAACCGGGTGCGATTAGAAACGCGGAAGATGTGAGTGTCCACGGCGATCGTCGGCCAGCCAAACGCCGTGTTGAGCACGACATTTGCCGTTTTACGCCCGACGCCTGGCAACGCTTCCAGCGCTGCGCGATCTTCCGGGACTTCACCGCCGTGCTGCTCAAGCAGGATCCGGCAGGTCTTAATGACGTTTTCGGCCTTACTGTTAAACAGGCCGATGGTCTTGATATAGGATTTTACCCCTTCAACCCCCAGCCCCAGCATGGCCTGCGGCGTATTGGCTACAGGGTAGAGCAGGGCCGTGGCTTTGTTGACGCTCACGTCAGTGGCCTGCGCAGAGAGCAGCACCGCGATCAACAGTTCAAACGGCGAGTTAAAATTCAGCTCTGTCGTTGGATGAGGATTCTCATCGCGCAGGCGCGTCAGGATCGCAATGCGTTTCTCTTTATTCATACTGCTTTCTCGGGGATCCCTTCCTGTACGCTGCGTTCAGCGGCGCGGCGTTTACGTTTTTCATCAATCAGGTATTTTAACGCCAGCATCATCCCAAGGCCAATGAAGGCGCCTGGCGGTAGCATGGCCAGCAGGAATGGGGTGTCCGTATGGAACACCTCGATACGCAGCGATTTCGCCCAGCCGCCAAGCAGCGCGTCCGCACCGTCGAAGAGCGTACCGTTGCCCAGAATTTCACGCAGAGAGCCGAGGACGAACATGGCGGCAGTCGCGCCCATGCCGATGGAAAACCCATCCAGCGCGGAAATTGCCGGGTTGTTTTTCACCGCGAAGGCTTCAGCGCGTCCCACGACAATACAGTTAGTCACGATAAGCGGAATGAAGATCCCGAGCGACTGGTACAGGCCAAATGCGTAGGCGTTAATTAGCATTTGCACGACGCTGACCACCGATGCAATGATCATGACATAAATCGGAATACGGATTTCCGATGGCGTCCAGCGGCGCAAAACAGAAATGGAGAAGTTGGTCAGGGTCAGCACCAGCGTGGTCGCCAGCCCCAGCCCGAGCGCGTTGGTGGCGGTAGACGTCACCGCCAGCAGCGGGCACAATCCCAACAGCTGTACCAGTGCCGAGTTGTTTTTCCAGAGTCCCTGGACGATAACCTCTTTAACCTGGCTCATGGTCACTCCTCACAGGCGTAAAGATGATTGATCTGCGCGGGCAGCGTTTCGGCATACAGACCGGCGCGTTTGACGGCGTTGACGACCGCGCGGGGCGTAATCGTGGCGCCCGTGAACTGGTCAAACTCACCGCCATCTTTTTTCACCGCGAAAGCAGGATCGTCCTCGCCATGAATCATCTTACCGGCAAAGTGTAAAATCCAGTCGCTCAGGCGTGTTTCAATTTTGTCGCCAAGGCCCGGCGTTTCGTGATGTTCCGTCACGCGCGTACCCAGCACGGTGCCGGAAAAATCGCTGCCTACCAGCAGCTGAATTGCGCCAGAGTAACCGTCCGGCGCGGTGGCTTCCATGATGGCACCCACCGGGTTCTCGCCCTTACGGGCAATATAAACGCGGTGTGTTCCTTTACCGAGCTGCGGGGCCTGCACGACAAAGCAGCTTTTTTGCAGGTTATTATCATAGAAGTCTGATGGGATCACCTGATCGAACAACGCCTTTTGCTGCTTCATTGCCTGCTCTTCAATGGTGCTTTTCGTCAGTTCATTTACCAGCGCGGTCAGCCCGGTGAGGGCGGCGGCGAAGATCGCCAGCGTGACGCCGTGTTTTTGCATAGTCTTTAGCATGGCGTAACCCTTAGCGATGACCGTACACGCGTGGACGCGTGTAGTAGTCGATGAGCGGAACGGTGATGTTAGCCAGCAGTACGGCAAATGCCACGCCGTCCGGATAGCCACCAAAGCTGCGAATAAGCCAGACCAGCAAGCCCGCCAGCGCGCCGAAAATCAGACGACCTCGGTTGGTGGTAGAGGCGGTGACCGGATCGGTCAGAATAAAGAATGCCCCGAGCATGGTCGCGCCGGAGAGCAGATGGAGCTGCGGGCTGGCCAGTGACTCAGGTGAGATGACCCAGCCGAGCGTTGAACAGACGGCCAGCGTCACCAGGAAGCTCACCGGAATATGCCAGCGGATCGCTTTTTGTTGCAGCAGGAAGGCACCGCCCAACAGGTAGGCCAGATTGACCCACTGCCAGCCCGCACCCGCCAGTACGCCGCTGTAAATAGACGATTTCATCACCTGCTCGACGCTGTGGCCGGCACGCAGGGAGGTTTTGAAGGTATCGAGCGGGGTGGCCTGGCTGATGCCATCCACGCCCATGCGAAGCGCGTTCATATCCGCGCCCATCGCGGTGTCGCCAGTAAAGATAACGTTCAGGGCATCCATAAAGCCGGGCACCGTGGCGGCGATCTCATGCGGCGGCAGCCAGCTGGTCATCTGTACCGGGAAGGAGATCAGTAGCACCACGTAACCAATCATTGCCGGGTTAAACGGGTTATGGCCCAGCCCACCGTACAGCTGCTTGGCGATGATCACCGCAAATATCGTACCCAATACTACCATCCACCACGGGGCGAACGGGGGAATGCTGATGGCAAGCAACAGGCCGGTCAACAGGGCGGAGTTATCGCTCAGGATGCGAGTCACCTCCATTTTGCGCAGCTTCAGGATCGCTGCTTCCGCTGCGACGGCACTGGCGCAACCCAGAACTAACTGGAAAAGCGTACCCCAGCCGAAAAACCAACACTGTACGGCAATACCTGGCAACGCGGCCAGGCACACCAGCATCATAATACGCGATGTCTGGCGCTGGTTATGGGTGTAAGGGGAACTTGCAATTCTGAAAACCATTTAATCCTCGTTAACGGCTTGCTGCGCGGCTTTCTTTGCCTGAACACGCGCAATCGCGGCGGCGACTGCGGCTTTGCGTGGATCGTCGTTGGCGGCCGCAGGCCGTTCGTCCTGCTGTGCCGCTTTTCGTGCTTTGGCACGGGCGATGGCCGCTTCAACGGCGGCTTTACGTGGGTCGACAGGCGCTTCACTCTCTTCGGCAGGCTGAAGCTGTGCCGCTTTACGTGCTTTGGCGCGGGCGATAGCGGCTTCAACGGCCGCCTTGCGCGGATCGGTCGCTTCCTGTTCAACCACCACTGTCTGTTGACCGGCTTTACGGGCTTTTGCCCTGGCGATAGCCGCTTCCACCGCCGCTTTACGCGGGTCTGTGTCGGCTTCCGGTTTGGCGTTTTGCGCCTTCTCCGCCTGACGTGCGCGCGCTTCGGCTTTACGCGCTTCGCGGGCGGCAATCGCTTCGCTATTGTCCGGCTTTTGGCCAGACACGATCGCTACCGGCTGAGCGGCAGTCGCGTTCTTCTCCCGCACACGGGCGAGGGCAGCGTTAATCGCATCCTGATCTTTCGCCGCAGGCTGCACGGCAGCCTGCTTATGGCGTTCCTGACGGGCTTGTTTCTCGCGCTCCAGTCGCGCCTGGCGCGCTTCAAAGCGGGCCTTCGCCTCAGCGGCACGTTTTTCTTCCATGGAGATAGCGTAGATTTCGGCTTTCTCCTGACGGAAGTACTGCACCAGCGGAATATTGCTTGGGCAGACCCAGGCACAGGCACCGCATTCAATACAGTCAGCCAGGTTATGCGCCTGGGCTTTATCGTGCAGCTGGCCTTTGCTGTACCAGTACAACTGCTGCGGCAGCAAGTCTGCCGGACACGCATCCGCGCAGGCGCTACAGCGTATACAACCTTTCTCTTCCTGCGTTTCGCCCATCTCCGTTGGGGAAGGGGCGAGCAGGCAGTTGGTAATCTTCACCACTGGCACATCCAGCCACGGCAGGGTAAAGCCCATCAGCGGGCCGCCCATAATGACCATCTGCTCGCTCCCCGGGCAGAAGCCAGCCTGTTCCAGCAGATGATGCACCGGCGTACCCAGACGCGCCCAGACGTTGCCGGGACGGGAGACGGACTCGCCGGTCAGCGTGACGACGCGTTCGGTCAATGGCTCGCCGTCAATCACCGCACGTTTCACCGCGTAGGCAGTACCCACGTTTTGCATCAGCACGCCGATATCGGACGAACGGCCCCCGTGGGGGACCTGTTTTCCGGTCAGGATCTGCGTCAGCTGCTTCGCCCCGCCTGACGGGTATTTGGTCGGGATCACGCGCAGGGCGATATCATGGCTGTCCGCCAGTACCGCACGTAGCATCGAAATGGCCTGCGGTTTATTGTCCTCAATACCGATCAGCACTTCGCGGGGTTGCAGGATATGCGCAAGAATGCGAATACCTTCCACCACCTGCGCGGCACAGTCCTGCATCAGACGATCATCGGCGGTGATGTACGGTTCGCACTCGGCGGCGTTAATAATCAGCGTTTCGATTTTATCGCCGCCGCCGTGAAGCTTGGCGCCGGTCGGGAAGCCAGCGCCTCCAAGACCTGCTACGCCAAACTGATGAATGCGTTCAATCAGCGCTTCACGGCTGCGGGAACGGTAGTCGCTCCAGCCGTCACGATCGATCCAGAGATCTTCCCCGTCGGCTTCAATGATGACGCTCAGCTCAGACAACGCCGAGGGATGGGCAACGGTATGGGGGGCAACAGCCACCACCTTGCCCGAAGTCGGGGCATGTATCGGCAACATACGTCCACGACCAAAGGTCAGCGGCTGGCCGCGAAGGACGGTATCGCCTTCTTTCACGCACAGCTCGCCTTCCGCGCCGATGTGCTGTTTCAATGGCATCACGTAGCGGGTCGCCAGCGGAATTTGACGCAGCGGCGTACCGTTTGACTGGGTTTTCATTTCCGGGGGATGGATACCGCCGTCGAAGTCCCAGATCTTCTCTTTTCTGAAAGCAGAAAATAACTTAAGCATGTTGTTCCACAGGAATATTGCGAACCGGAATGGTCTGAAGATTCCATTTCCAGCTTTCGGTCGTCGTTTCAACCGGGCGGAGTTCTATACACTGCGTCGGGCAGGGGGCCACGCAGAGGTTACAACCGGTGCACAGGTCCGCCACAACGGTGTGCATGGCGCGGGTTGCGCCTACAATGGCGTCGACAGGGCACGCCTGAATACATTTGGTGCAGCCGATGCAGTTGGCTTCGTCGATAACAGCAAGGGCACGAACGGGCTCCTGCGCCTGTTCATCGCCGTCGACAGGCTGCGGATCGACATTCAGCAGGGCAGCTATTTTAAGCATGACCGCTTCGCCACCCGGCGCGCAGCGGTTGATCTTTTCTCCCTGCACGCCCACCGCCTCAGCGTAAGGACGGCAGCCAGGGTAGCCGCACTGCCCACACTGGCTCTGCGGCAAAAGCTCATCAATTTTTTCTACCACCGGATCGTCCTCTACCGCAAACCGGCGGGAGGCATAACCCAGAATGATGCCAAAGACGAGTCCCAGTACGCTGATGGACGCGATGGCAATCCAGATAGCACTCATTACAACTTCACCAGACCACTAAAGCCCATAAAGGCCAGAGACATTAAACCTGCGGTCACCAGAGCGATGGCGTTACCGCGAAACGGCGCGGGAATATCCGCCGCTGCCAGACGCTCGCGAATCGACGCGAACAGGACCATAACAAAAGAGAAACCGACCGCCGCGGAAAAACCGTACAGCGCCGACTGCATGAAATTATGCCCAAGGTTGATGTTGAGCAGCGCCACGCCCAGCACAGCACAGTTGGTGGTGATGAGGGGCAGAAAAATACCCAACAGGCGATACAGGGCAGGGCTGGTTTTACGCACTACCATTTCGGTAAATTGCACCACCACCGCAATGACCAGAATAAAGGACAAGGTGCGCAGGTAGAGCATGTCCAGCGGGATCAGGATCCAGGTATCAATCAGCCATGCGCAAATGGAGGCCATCGTCATCACGAAGGTGGTGGCCAGCCCCATGCCCATTGCCGTCTCCAGCTTTTTGGAGACCCCCATAAACGGGCACAGGCCAAGGAACTTCACCAGTACGAAGTTATTAACCAGCACAGTTCCGACAAAGAGCAGTAAGTAATCGGTCATTATTTAGCCTGAAATAAAAGAGCCGCCTATTATCGGATAAACGACAACAGGCCACAACAGGTTAACTGTAAGGTTATTACGGGTTAACGAAGGTCTTCTTAACGCGCGTCGACCGCTTGAAATAGGGCACCAGAAGCGCCGTTGCAAGCAACGGAAAGAGTAGCTGGCGAACCGCCAGTGCATCAGAAACTGGCGAAAAAGCGAACGCTTTGACGGCAAGCAGCACGGAGACCAGCAGCCAGATAATGTAATGTTTCGGCACGCTTTTGCGGCGTTTGAAGAAGGCGATGGTCAGCCAAAGCGTGTAGTACCACATCGCGATTGCGAAAACGAACGACACAAACCACGTCGCAATATTGAGCGCACTCTGAGACATCAGTGTCTGGATAGCATGAGGAGTAACCAGTGCAGTGGTGTAAAGCAACAGCGCCAGCGAAGCGCTTAATAAAGCCACCAGCAGCCATGCCAGCGGGGCGATTAACCAGCCCCCAATTCTCTCTCCAGGCAATGCGGTCATACGCTCTCCCATAGTCTGCGCGAAATGTTATACAGAAATTTGCAGGGCGGAGAGTATATAACATTTCACGCCGAAGGCTACTTTCTTATACAACGTAACGCCAGACAGATTTAGGTACTTCCCCCACGTTGAACAGACGACCGCCAGAGACGAGTTCGGCGCGACGATGGTCAGCCGCGCGGTACATATTGATGATGTCCTGATTATCCGACAGCGTGTAGTTCAGATGGTCAAACAGTTTTTCCAGGCTTTCGAGGGAATTGATCTTGCGAAATTTTAATAAATAGTCCTGAACTGTCATATTAATAAGTTTCCATATAAAAGGGTAATACCCATAAAGGTAATGCGTTCGAATAATAAACGGATTAATAAAGACGTAAACTGTCCACTCGGGTAACGCGACGAAATTAGGAGTTTTCTTTGCGAAGATTCAGGCATCAGCAGATGCCTGGAAGAGAAGGGTAACCCCGTTCATTACGGCTGGCAATACGTTCCATGACGTAATGTGTCACGCTTTATGACGATGCGGCTTACTTTTGTTGAGCAACAGTAACAGGCTCCGGCGGCTGGTAGTTATCGATATGGCTGGCAATGCCGAGCAACACGACTGAAACGCCAAGGACAATCCATCCCGCTAATTCAATGATTCGATTAATTATTGATGACATATTTTGTGTTTGTAATTTATCCATAAATACAGATTGCAAATGTTACAGCGGCCTTTTCGACAGAGCAAGCGCTTTGGGAACGATTCCCGGGCCCCATATACACACTTTAATGCGAGGTAACAAAAAAAGCTGTCGCGAGATGCTATTTTAACTCACAGGGCACATTATTAATCTGTGCGTTAAGCACAAGGCCAGTGATAAATAAGCGCACAGCGAGGGGGCATACGATGAGTGAAAACATCCGCGTCGGTCTTATTGGCTACGGGTACGCAAGCAAAACCTTTCATGCGCCGCTGGTTGCTGGCACGCCGGGAATGGAACTGGCGGCTATCACAAGCAGCGATGAAACCAAAGTCCATGCCGACTGGCCAGCCGTGCCGGTGGTAACGGAGCCTAAGCATCTGTTTAACGATCCTAATATTGACCTTATTGTCATTCCCACCCCTAACGACACCCATTTCCCCCTGGCGAAAGCGGCGCTGGAGGCTGGCAAACATGTCGTTGTCGATAAGCCTTTTACCGTGACGTTGTCACAGGCGCGCGAGCTGGATGCGCTGGCGCGAAGCCTGGGTCGGTTATTGTCGGTCTTTCACAACCGGCGCTGGGATAGTGATTTCCTGACGATCAAAGCGCTGATAAACGAAGGCACGCTCGGCGAAATTGCTTTTTTTGAGTCTCACTTCGATCGTTATCGTCCGCAGGTGCGAGATCGCTGGCGCGAGCAGGCGGGACCGGGCAGCGGCATCTGGTATGACTTAGCGCCGCATCTTCTCGATCAGGCCGTTCATCTGTTTGGTCTGCCCGTAAGCATGACGGTCGATTTAGCGCAGCTCAGGCCGGGGGCGCAGACCACCGACTATTTCCACGCCGTTTTGAGTTATCCGCAGCGGCGCATTGTGCTGCACGGGACAATGCTTGCGGCGGCGGAATCGGCCCGCTATATCCTTCACGGGGCGCGCGGCAGCTATGTGAAGTTCGGCCTGGATCCGCAGGAAGAGCGCCTCAAAAATGGCGAACGCTTACCGCAGGAGGACTGGGGCTACGACATGCGGGACGGGGTGGTGACGCGTGCGGAGGGTGAGGTACTGGTTGAAGAGACGGTGTTGACCCAGCCTGGGAACTATCCGGCGTATTACGCCGCAATTCGTGACGCGCTGAACGGTTCAGGTGAAAATCCGGTTCCGGCGAGCCAGGCAATCCAGATTATGGAGCTCATCGAGCTGGGGATCGAATCTGCCAAACATCGCGCAACGCTCTGTCTGGCATAAGTGCCAAACGCTTTCGTAGGCCGGGTAAGCGCAGCGCCACCCGGCAGTAAAGAGGACTACTGAGCAACTTTATCGCGCAGCGCCTGTTTCTCTTCAGGCGTCAGGAAGGCGATCTCCAGCCCGTTGATTTGCGCCTGACGGATCTGCTCGCGGCTCAGCCCGGCCTGCGGCGCGGCGATGTTGTATTCGTGAATAATATCCACGCCCTGAACCGCCGGATCGTCCGTGTTCAGTGAAGCCAGCACCCCGTGTTCAAGGAAGGTTTTCAGTGGGTGTTGCGCCAGCGACGCCACTGTACTGGTCTGAATATTGGAGGTCAGGCAGGATTCGATTCCAATACGTTGTTCGGCGAGGAAATCCATCAGCGCGCGATCTTCAATGGCTTTCACGCCGTGACCAATACGTTCCGCACCCAGTTCACGAATGGCCTGCCAGATGCTTTCCGGCCCCGCAGCTTCGCCCGCATGAACAGTTATATGCCATCCTGCATCACGTGCGCGGTTGAAATGAGACAGGAACAGGCTGCCCGGGAAGCCCAATTCATCACCGGCCAGGTCGATGGCGGTGATCTGGTCGCGATGCGCCAGTAACGCTTCCAGCTCCTGAAGACAGGCCGCTTCACCGAAGGTACGGCTCATAATGCCGATCAAACGCGCCTGAACGTCAAAGGTTTTGCAGCCTTCACGCACGCCTTCAATGACCGCTTCAACCACGCCCGCTACGGGGAGACTGTGGGTCATCGCCATATAGCCCGGAGAGAAACGCAGTTCGACATAGTGCAGGCCGTTGCGAGCGGCATCTTCGATGTTTTCAAAGGCGACACGGCGACAGGCATCGAGCGAGGCCAGCATCTTCACGCCCCAGTCAAGCTTGCTCAGAAAACTTACCAGATCCGGCTCGTTCGACGTCACCTGGACATGGGGGATCAGGGTTTCAAGCGTTTCGGCAGGAAGCGTTAAATTGAACTGGCGACCAAGATCGAGAATAGTTTGGGCACGAATGTTCCCGTCGAGGTGGCGGTGAATATCAGTTAAAGGCAGGCGTGTATCAATCATGGTCGCACTCTTTGCTGGTTAAAGTGCGCCATATTATAAAAACAAAACGGGGGAAAAAGCTATTTGCGCAAGGGAATATTCCGTTGCGCAAATAATTTACAGCAGAGTGTTGATGCCCGCGATGAGGCGCTGAACGCCCTGTTCAAGCTTACTACGCGGACAGCCAGCGTTCAGTCGCACATAGCCTTTTCCTTCATCCCCATAAGTATATCCCGGCATGATGGCCACTTTTTGCTGTTCAATCAGCACGTTTTGTAGCGTTTTGTCATCAATACCGAGTGGGCTGAGATCAATCCAGGCCAGATATGTGGCCTCTGGCGGTTGCCAGTTGAGTGTCGGAAATGCAGCATTCAGTTCGTCAGCAATGTAGCGCAGGTTTTCTTCGAGATAGGTCCGCAGCGCGTCCAGCCAGGGTTCGCCCTGCCGGTAAGCAGCAATGTGCGCGGTCAGCGCCAGCACGGAAGGGGAAGAGAGTCCGTCCCGCCCTTTTAATGCATTCAGATAGGCGTTACGGCTGTCGTCATCGGCGATAAGCCCCCAGGCGCCCGTCAGTGCCGGAATATTGAAGCTTTTGGAACCGGAGGTCAGCAGCGCCCATTTACCGCGTGCAACCTCATTCCACGGGGTATGGCGATGCGTGCCCCATACCATGTCCATATGAATTTCGTCGCTGATTACCGCCACATCATGACGGCTGCAAAGCGTTGCAATAGTGGCCAGCTCTTCCCGCGTCCAGACTTTGCCGGTTGGATTTTGCGGGCTACACAGCAGCAGAACCGTGTTTTCCGGTTTTGCCAGCGCCGCTTCCAGCGCGGCCATATTGCCGTCCCAGCCACGCGCCGTTTTCTGCATCGGCACGGAAACAACGGTACGCTGGTTGCCTTCAATGGCTTTATAAAAGGCATCGTAAGCCGGGGTATGAACCACCACGCCGTCGCCAGGCGCGGACCATATGCGGATCAGCTCCGAGACCATATAAATGACCGACGGCCCATACACTACGGTTTCGGTATCAATCTGACTGTTAAAGCGTTGCCGGAACCAGTGCGCCACGGCAGCCAGAAATTCGTCATTTTTCCAGCGGCTGTAGCCAAACACGCCGTGGTTGATGCGCTGGTGCAGCGCATCGGTAATACAGGGAGCGGTGGCGAAATCCATATCAGAGATGGTAAAGGGCAGCAGGTCGGCAGCCCCAAAACGGTCAGCGACATAATCCCACTGGGTACACCAGGTGCCGTGTCGATCCACGACGGTAGAAAAATCAAACATGACGGTGCTCCGTAAAGTAAAACCCCCTCATGACGAGGGGGGCGAGGCATCAGGCTTCGACGGTTCGCATCAGGGTTGCCAGCTCATCCTTCACTGACTGTACCTGCGGGCCAATGACGACCTGCAAATTGTGTTGATTTAACTGTACCACGCCGATAGCCCGGTTAGCTTTAAGTGCGTTGGTATCCACTTTGGACATGTCCGCCACCGACAAACGCAGGCGGGTGATGCAGTTATCCAGAGAGGTAATGTTATCCGCACCGCCCAGCGCCGCCAGAATAGCCGGCGTGTTATATCCGGATTTCCCAACGGTACCGGCCACTGCCTGTTCAACGCTGGTGGCCGTATCGGTATCGCGGCCAGGCGTTTTCAGGTTAAAGCGGGTGATGGCGAAGCGGAAGATCCCGTAGTAAACCGCGAACCAGATGGCGGCCACAACCGGCACCAGATACCACTTGGTGGACAGGCCGTGCAGGATACCGAATACCACGAAGTCAATCACGTTACCGTCGGTGTTACCGATGGTTACACCGAGCACAGCCATCACGGTAAAGCCCAGGCCCGTCAGTACGGCGTGGATGAGGTACAGCACCGGTGCCACGAACAGGAACAGGAACTCGATAGGTTCTGTTGTACCGCCCACCACGCAGGCAATAACGCCGGAGATCAGAAGGCCTTTAATTTTATGACGATTTTCCGGACGGGCACAGTGGTACATCGCCAGCGCAGCGCCCGGCAGGCCGCCGAGGAAGGCAGGCATTTTCCCCTGAGAGAGGAAACGCGTCGCACTTTCAGAGAAGCCGTGCGTGGTCGGGCAGCTCAGCTGGGCCTGGAAGATGGTCAGCGCGCCGCTAACGGAATGACCGCAAACGTCCATAGTACCGCCTGCTTCAGTAAAACGGATCAGGGCAACCAGGATGTGCTGTAAACCAAATGGCAGCAGCAGACGTTCACCCGTACCGAAAATCATCGGGCCGAAATCACCCGCGCCGTTGATAATGCGGCCAATTCCGGTGATCCCCATGGCAAAAACCGGCCAAATCAGAGGGATGATCAGACCAAACAGACCCATCACAACCAGCGTAATGATTGGCACAAAGCGGGTGCCGCCGAAGAAGGCCAGCGCATCGGGCAGGCGGATGTTATGAAAGCGCTCGTGCAGCATCCAGATAATCACTCCCGCGATCACGGCTCCAAGGATCCCGGTATCGATGGACTGAATTCCAATCACGCTCTGAATGTTATTGGCTTTCAGTACCGCCGCGTCGGTCGTGGGCAGGATCCCTTTGGCGGTCAGCCAGAAGTTAACCGCAAGGTTCATGACCGCATAGCCAACGAAGCCCGCAAACGCCGCCACGCCTTTGTTTTCGCGCGCCAGACCCAGAGGAATGGCGATACAGAACATTACCGGCAGGAAGCTAAAGGCAAAAGAGCCGACCTTGCTCATCCAGATGAATCATGATTGAAGTGATATTGATATTTAAAATCAGATACTTGAGGTTATGCGGTTTTTCTATGGGGCATCAGTGGGGCATTTTGAGTAAAAGACGCGTTCAAAATGCCCACCTGGTCATGGTTATTCTCGGTCATCCATTTACCGTAAACCGTGAAGAGCATTTGCGCTGACGAATGGCCCATCTGGTGCGCAACGAAGTTTGGATTCGCTCCAGCTACCAGTGCCCAGCAAGCATATGTGTTTCTGGTTTCATAAGATCGTCTTTGCCGGACGCCTGCACGACGCAGGGCAGTGCGCCAGGCCGAATTAATAGACCCGGGAACGTAGCACATTGTCTTCTTGCCGTTCATTGAAGTAATGGACGGGGAGAATATAAAGGTGCATTCGTCAGTTCTCTTTTTCTTGTATTCCCGTAGGCTGACGCTTACCTTGTGGGATGCCATCATTCTGGTCAGTGGCATTTGCGCCTTGAGGGCATCAATTGCTGGCTGGGTCAGCTGTATTGTTCGAATCCCGGCGTTGGTTTTTGGCAGGGTGAAGTTTCCCTTCAGGGAATAGTTCCGTGACACTGTAACAGTCCAGTTGACAGTATCCACATCCTCCCAGGATAACGCGCTTAGTTCGCCATGCCTGACGCCTGTATTTACCGCAAAGATAACCATATTCTGAAACTGTAGCGTTGGGCAGGCCGCAACCACTCTCTGATACTCATCAGAAGTAAGAGGATCTGGAATGGGTCTTTCTTTTGCGAGAGGGGTAATACCTGCCATCAGATCGGTTTTCAGGTATCCACTTTTGAAAGCAAAGCCAAGCATCCCGCCAAGACATGCCATATAACTATTGACGGTAGGAACGCTTCTTCCTTTTTTGGGTGGATGATTCAGTCCATGCCTGGTTTTCTGCCAGCCGTTCAGTAGCTCCTTCCTGGCGCTAAGGATATCTTCAGTGTTCAGGCTGCCGATGTACCTGTGCTCACCAATAGTTTCGATGGTTGTTGTGAGGTGGCAATCGTAACGCCGCAAAGTCCCGAGACTAAGCTCCATCTCCTTAAGTCCGAGCCATTTCGATTTCAGTTCAAGTAGGGAGATTTGCTTTCTGACAGTGCTGAATTTCTCTGCGTTCGATGAATCCGGGAATTGTGAGGCATAATTGAATGTGCCTGTCTTTATCGCAAAGCAGACTGAAGCCCGAAGCTCGCCTGCCATTTTCCTGTTTTTTGGCGTGTCAGGAACGCCGAGATTTTCCCTGACACGCTTTCCCTGATATATGAACCATATGCGTAACGATTCGCCATGAACCTCTACGCCTGTTGGGTATGCTGCCATAATCATTCCTCGTTTGATGTGCCAAAGGACATTTAAGCAGATATTCTCCGGCGTTTCGCTGGGCTTTGGTGCTCGATCCAGTGGTTTATCTCATCGCGGTTATACATGATTGGGCTGTTTTGCTTAGGTGCCATATCAGGGGCAACATGGCGATAATGCTTTCCTTCCATCCAGGTAGACCGGCGGGCATGCTGAATCATGTGCTTTGACATGCCGGTTGTCGCAGTTAAAAGTTCCTCTGTGACCCATTTATTCGGTACCAACTGAATAATGTCGCTCATGGTTTTCTCCAGGCAAAAAGAAGCCGCCCGTAGGCGGCAATAACATCAAGGGATGTGAGGCGGTGCTTTCGCACCCAATAGCCAGCTCATAACTGGCTATCAGTTGCGTCAGTCATCTTCGTCTTCGTCCCAGCCCTCGTCGTAATATGGCGAGGCGAGGAGTGGGTTTGTTGCGGAAAGTATTTCACCAGCGGCACCCTGGCGTTGAAGTCGACGAAGCGCTTCGTATAGCTCGAAAGCCTCGGTTCGCTCATCACCTATATCGAGGGAGCACGCCACTTTGTGCGCCTCGGTAACCAGGGTTGATAGCTGGTTTCGTATGTCCTGAATGGTGCTCATAATTCTCCTTACGCCGCACGCTGGGCGCGCAGCGATCTGTATTTATCGTGCTGAAAATTCGCCGAAGTGAGTTTCTTCACCTTTTTTTCTGGCCGCTATCGCATCTTCTTTTTGCTTGAAATATCCAAGGCTTTTCATTTTTCCGTTCACCTTGATGTGAGCTCGCCACTTTCCTCTTCTCTCCTCATAAGAAACTCCTGCGACACCGGAAGTGTTGTTTGATGCGACGGAACGATTCATGGTGTTTTGGAGTGGGGTTACTTCGCGTAAATTGCAGAATCTGTTGTCTCGAGGGTTTCTATTTATGTGGTCGATGTAACTTTTCGGCCAACTTCCAGTCATGAGAAGAAATGCTATTCGGTGGGCCTTAATAAGCTTCCTGTGCACTTGGATGGTGAGATAACCAAGTCTGTCAGTATTTCCTGCTAAATTACCGGCAGACTGATTTCCCCATTTGATCTTCCATCTAAACTCACCAGTTTCCGGATTGTAAGAAAGCAGTTTTTCTACCTCCTCACGAGTGATATCTGGCATCACACCCCCCTCTGCTTATTCTTCAACTCGATAACACCCTGGCAATCCGCGCACGTCTGGCAGCCGGGAACGGCAACGCGCCGCGGCTCGGGTATTGGTTCGTCGCATTCTTCACAACGCTCAGCTGATACGGCGTTACGGTTGAGCCGGTGAGCGGAAAGGGCAGCGTTACGCTGAAGCTCTTCAATCTCTGCTGCGGTGTCGATGATGTCAGCAATTTCGTGCTCTCCTGCGTTTCTTGGCGGCTCGACGCGCCGCTGCAATGCCAGTCTTCCCGCCGCTAACCGGGTAGCTATTTCCGGTACATAGAGAAGGGGGAATTTCTGCGATGCTGCACGGTTTAATCGAAGCCAGAGTGCCGGCCATGACAGCTAATGCTATGGATGTTCGTTTCATGGGTGCTCCCGGAACTGTCGGTTAATTCGGTTGAAGGTGAACGCCAGCAATAAAAAAGGAGCCTTAAGCTCCCTGGTGATTAGTGCTTTCATGCTGCACCGCCTTCATTCTTCTCGGCTTCGACAGCCATCTGCTCAAGCCGTCGAGATAGCTCGGCGGCCAGCGTCTGGAACTCCTCCTCTGTAGCTACCGGGATCGGCACAAAGCGAATCCCGATGTGTGCGAGGTTGTTGGCGATTTCGAGGCTCTTCCTCAAATCAACGGGTGAGGCTCTGTTCATGCGGCGCGTTCCTCTTCCTGGAAGATAATTTCCATTTCCAGCTTCTCGGCCAGGGCATTCTCCGCTCGGGCACCAGCGGAGTGCTCCCAGCCTTCAAGCATGTAGATAGCATCAGCACAGCGAAGCATTGCCAGGCAGATGTCCATGTACTCGCCCTGGGTTAATCCATCTGGTAGACGGGCGGGATTCAGAACAATATGGCCTTTCGACCAGAGATGAAAATGCGCATGGTTAAAAGCGGCGCGGTTAAAATTAGGTAGGCCGCTCATGGGCCCGGCAATATAAACTTTCACGATTCCACTCCGAAGCGGCGATTAAGCCGCCCTGTGTATACGACGAACTCCAGGAGGCTAACTCCCAGAGCTTCAATTTTCTTGTGATGCTTGTTGATGATGGGAGGCACCGTTTCGTTCCAGTTAGGCTTTGGCTTCTTGCGCATGGCCTGCTGGATTTCCTCGGTGCAGCGGCGGCAGGCTGCGCGGATGGCGTTGTCTGTTTCTGGCGTCATGCGGCCTCCCGGCGGGCGAGAAGTTTCGCCCCGAAAGCCATCAGCTCGTCCCGGTCCACAGTTGCGAAGTGGCAGTGTGTACGCGGGTACGGTCGCCAGATGATGAGCATCGACCCTTTGTTGTTGCCGCTTACCGGCTTACCGGTGACCGGGTTGATAAATGCCAGCCGCCCTGCTGTGATGAAGCGCACCTCGCTGGCTGTCTGGATAGCCTCTTTGAACCAGCCAACCGAAGTGTCTGCCGGCACCAGCATTACCGTGCCGATCTGATTGGCGCTCTCGGCGGCAGCCTTCTTAACGAACGGCGTGATGTCGCTATAAGGTGGGTTCAGCCAGACGTAGCCAGGAACATTCAGGTAATCAGCCCAGGGCGTTTCCAGCGTGTTCTGCTCGGCGGTGATGAACTTCCGGCACAGTGCGTTATGAGGCGCCGCGGCGGCATCAAGCTGGAAGCAGAACTCAGCATCAAGGGAAGCGAAGAGGGCTGGTGGAGTGCGCCAGAGGTCGCGCTGGTCGAGCGGTGTTTTACTCCCGCCATAATCACCATTCAACTTCTCTGCTGGCAGCGCTGCGGCGATGCGCTCACCAATCCAGCGCATTACCGGTACTGCCATGCTGTTGCCGATGGCTTTATATCGGGGCCCGTCCGGGCATTCAGCAGCATCCTTCCCGCGCCAGCCGATCAGAGTGTGATTATCAGGAAATCCCTGAAGGCGCTCGCACTCAATTGGAGTTAGGCGGCGAACTTGCATTCCATACGCAACACCATGCTGATCTGACTTAGTCAATGTGTAACCCACCTCTTTGCAGTAACCCGTTCCGTTACCGCCATTTTCTGGCGCGCGACCAATGGTATTACCTGCAATGGCTATCGCAGGAGGCTGGCCGCTATTGGCATGGCTTTTATCGTGGTTTCCTGCGCGTATCGTTGGCGATAAATCCGACGTCGCATCTGCGCCATTATCTTTGTAGCTAAATGCGATGCAGGCGTTTTCTTGTCCGTTGTTGCGGCCAAGTGTGTGCGCAAGTTCTCGGTTAATGTCTGGATCTTGAGTTCCATGAACGACATAAGTTTCCAAATCCTCGGCAGTGCTGTCGTTTTCTTTTGCAAGAAGAGTTCGGGAAACATCAGAGTAAGAATCTGATACGAGCCCGGAACCGCGCTGGCTAAACAATTCCTGATTACTAGCGCCGATTCCGCCAATATTGTTGGATTGATTCAGGGTTGGGTGGGGGTTTGCTGGGTTATCCCAGTGACTACCGACTTTAGAGCGTTCTCCAGCATTTCTGGCAATTTCCGGTTGCGATTCTCGGCGCGGCGGAGTATCCCGGCGCACGCTGTCGAGCTCAAAAAGTACCGCTGCGGGATCGAATCCTTTTCGAGCACTTGCGACAACGAACACACGGCGGCGTCGTTGGGCCACTCCGAAAAATTGAGCATCAAGGACGCGCCAGGCGATAATCCTTTCTGGTCCAGACACACAACCTGCGTGCGTCCATTTTTCCCCTGCTGGCTGCAACTCACTGCTTTCTCCGGCAAGTCCTGCCAGAAAGCACCCGAAGGCATTGTCTTTGCTGCTGAGCACGCCGGGGACGTTTTCCCAGACGATGATTGCTTCTGGATCACCGCGTTCGCGGCGCTTTGCGTCGATTGCATTGGCTAATTCCACATAAGAGAGAGTTAACTGCCCGCGGTCATCAGACAGGCCTTCACGTAAGCCGGCGATGCTGAATGCCTGGCAAGGCGTACCACCGACCAGAACATCAGGCGCTTCGACATCACCAGCGCGCACCGCATCGGCGATTTTGGTCATGTCGCCGAGGTTGGTTACTTCCGGCCAGTGATGGGCGAGGACTGCGGATGGGAACGGTTCGATTTCAGAGAACCAGGCAGGTTTCCAGCCGATGGGTTCCCACGCTTTACTGGCAGCTTCGATACCACTGCACACGCTTCCGTATTTCATGATGCACGCTCCGGATCGTTAACATCCCAGCCATTACGCTCAATATTGGTTTGCAGCCGCTTATCTCCTACCTCTTCAATGCAGCGGCCGGTAATCTCAGCGACTTCAGCGTTTGAGTGTCGCCACAGCAGCGCCAGCTCTTCGAGAGACCACGCTTTCATAGCACTGACTCCATTTCGTCGATGTAGAGGCCCTGAGCAATCAGTCGGCTACGGCGGGCGGCACGTGCTATGCACTCCTGCCGTCTACCTTCCTGCGACTGCTCTATTGCGCGCCGGGTGAATAGCCGCGATTTGCCCTGTGGTGTTACGACTTTTGGCTTCGTGACCAGGTCGAATGTCCGGTCGCAGATGCCGTCTTCGTTGAGCCATTTCTCAGTCTCAACGATCTGCGCTATCTGTCCGGAGCCGCGGGTAATGCCGTTGGCGACCCGGTTAAACTCAATCAGCGTTACGCCAAACTTCTCAGCGATTTCGCTGCCCGTTACCGGGCGGCCACGCGTCTGAATCATCCAGATAACGCGTTCACGGAGGCCGGAGAATTGTCCGGTACGCCCGGGCCTGCGATAGAAGGGTGTGCGTTTCATTTCCACTGCTCCCCGAACGTGAAGCCAATTTCCGCCAGCGCTTCGTCCATCTTCTCGATGAACTCCGGCACCATTTCGTTGAAATTGGTCATGTATTGCGGATCCCGCTCAACGACGACGTGGTGAATGCCTTCGCGTTTCATGCGCGGGTCGTAGTTGGCAAAGAACCAGGCTTCTTTCCCGGTCACCCACATGCTGTACTGCACCTGGGCCATGTACGCAGACTTGATGGCTTCGAAACCGCCAAGGCGGAATTTCATGAAGTCGCGAGAGGTGAAAGGGCATTTAAGCTCAAGGCCGAACCCATTACTGCACAGGCCGTCAGGGGAGCACGCGGTGCGCATGCTCTCGTCACGGAACAAGATCGGAGACTCCGTGACTTTCACGTCAGTGGTGAACTCGAAGAGGGTGCGGGCGTCTTCTTCGTACTGCTTGCCCCAGGCCAGCGCCTTGGCGTTAACCTCTGGCGCGACGCCGGTGCATACCTCGGCGAGCAGCGTGTGGAAGTAGGACATTTTCATGTCTGCCCACTTCTTGCCCGATCTTGGCTTGGATATGACGTTGTGCACTTCAGAGGCAGTAATGACGCCAAGGCGCAGCCGGTGCCACGCCTCATCGCCTTGCTGGATAGTAGTTACGTCGATACCGGTCCGGGCCAGGATAATTTCTGGTGTCATGCTGCCGCCTTTTGCCTGAGGAACCCGAGAGCCTTAACACCTTCCACTTCTGTTAGGTCGGCTGGCTGCGAGATAGGGCGTTTGAAAATGCGTGAACAGAGAGGGAGAAGATCGGCATCCCATGTCTTATCCAAAGAGACAAGCAGGTCGTTTATCTCTTTCTGCGTGGCTTCGCTAAGCGGCGTTATATCGCGCTCAGGCTGACGCTCTGCTGTAAAGTTGATACCTTCTTCGCCCTCGGTGTTAACGTGGTCTATGGCGGCGTCCAGGCGCTCACGGCGAGGCCAGTATTTTGCTGCCTGCTTTACGACTGTTTTGAGGATCATCTGTTCTTCGTCAGTGACCCATGGACACTTTTTACTGTTGTCAGATTTGTACTTCTTCCATGCTTCAGACCGGTCACGGATGGAGTAGATGGCATCGATGCGCATCGTATGGGTGAGGTAATCACCATCGTCAGTTTTTACCGTTACATACGCGCCTACGATGTCCCCGCGCTGCTCTTCAGTATCGAAGTCGTTGTAGATGTGGATCGGCGGCTTATCGAGCCCCTCGCGGCGGAACTGATCGTTTCTGCGAACAATTGCCGACTGGCACCACTTAATGGCGCCAGACTGCTGTGCAATATGCATCAGGCCCATGTAACTGATGTCGAGGCAAACTGCCCCTTTACGCGGAACCAGGTAAGCCAGCTTCTGAGCCGGGTTTAGCGAAATGCCGATGGCCGCAACGTTGACGATCGCGTTCTGCGTGCTGGTCTGGTTCTGGAATGCAACTTTCGCGAGGTAGTCATTGTTCTGAAATAGCTGGATGGCGAACTGGCTTTCCTTCGCCCACACCATCCGCTCGTCAGTGGCCGCCTTAATGAAAAGCGGCTCCTGTTGTTTGACGAAATCAACAAGGGTTAAGCTCATGATCACTCCTTAGAACGGGCAGGGCGCTTGGCGCTGCCATTCTTCTTCGGCACGGGCATATGCGCAGGCCGTTATGTATTCGTTGTATGCCTCTTCGGCCTTTTCTCCGATAAGCGCAAACTGGGCTTCCTGGGGCAGGAACAGGCTACTCATTTGCAGAGCATATTTCGGGAACATGGCGATCAGTTCTTTCGCCCGGTTGTCGATCCACATCTCCTTCTCGTCGGTGAGCTGCTGCTCAACCCAGCGCCGATCTTCGATTCGGTCGTAAGTGAGGTATGCGTTCATGGCTGAACTCCTGAAATTTGGATGTGCAGATCCCGCCCGCATTGAGCCAGGCCGATCGGTTGAATAGGGTGGTTAGTGCTGGATAGGGTTTCCGTGACCGTCCAGAAGAACGTCAATCACGCAGTCACTGAGGCGGATGATTTCTGCATCGGTGTGCAGGTAGACCCATTTACGCTCCTGAATGACTGCTGAGACGCGATAGGCCCGGCCTTCATGCATTGCCATCATCCCGGGCGTGACGCACTGGCGAATGAGCGGGGTGGTGCCGTAGTGGTTGATCATGCCTTCACCTCAACCTGTTCCAGGAGGTCAGCCAGCTTCATGTGCCAGCGGTTCAGCGTCAGCTTTTCACGCGGGTTCGATACCGACGTCAGCTGCCACTCGTTATCGTTGAGCTTTTTGGCTGTGTACTGCTTGCCGTTGTGGGTGACTGTCATCTCACACCACCTTGAATAAGAACCAGCCCATACCGCACACAATCAGGCCCACAATGGTTATTGCGGAAGACATGCGTACATGGTCAATGGCTAGTTTTGAAAGTGGCTGGCGATGCTCTTTTTTCGTCAGCGAGTTGATTGCTATGCCGAGCAGAAATGTCCCGACAAACCATAAGGCGTATATCTTTAAGCCAAACTCCAAATCACTCATAAATCCTCTTGGCCTTATCGCGGCGAACGGAACGGTTAATACAAGACTTCAACGCATTTATTCAGTGTTTCAATGGGCGGTGGATGGCCGCCGGTTGTCATAACTTGAGCCACTCGTAAATGACCCCAGGTATGAAAAAAGCCGCTGGTTAGGCGGCTTTAGCTTCAATGTGTTGAATCAGCTTCCAGTCGTTGCTGGTTGAAGAGTGCTGGTAGTAGTCCCAGCACTCATCGTCTGCTGTGTTGGCATTACATGTTTCTGCGTAACTGATGGCTTCTTGCTCAGAACCAAAAACATCGTTTGAATACCGGCATTTGCCATCATCATGGACAAACAAAACATCAAACCTTGGCTCGTCATAATCAGCAGAGATATCCCGAACATTGAAGCCCTTTAAAATCTCTTGTCCGCTACTTGTTTTCATCGCCTTACCCTCTGTCGTTACCCGCTGATGCGGGAGAAATGCTTTGGTGGTGTGGCGGCTGGAGTCGAACCAGCTTCCATCGGTGCGATGCCGATTGCAGTGCGCGCAGCGTTCCGCTACATGACTAGTATTTTCACAGCCGCCTATCTGCTAGCTCGCCGTTGAGCTTCACCACACCCCAAAACATTCCCTGTATTGGTCAGCGCCAACTCCCTGCCAGTGTTGCCCGTTCTCACGCCGTTCTCGCTCTCGCGCGGGGATACTCTCTCACCGACCGGATCTCACCCGGTGATACAGCACGTTTTCGTGTAGGGGTCTTAACAGGTCATTGACGCTGTAAATCTGCATGTTGTTAAAAAGCAGGCGACTTGCTATCCGCCGCTGGCTAACTTCGCTCAGCTGTCGATGTTTCGTTTCGATGGGTTAACAATACTAGCGGTATTAATATATAGCAATACCGCCAGTATTAATAAATCTTTGATTAATACTAAGAGTATGAATTTGATGTGATTTTATTTTTGTAAATACCAGTGCTACGCTTAAAAAAACAGCAGGAGGGATGTGCATGGTTCTGGATGAAGAGCGTATAAGCATGAAAATTCAGGCGATGGGGCGGGCGGTCATGGAGTTGTCACTGGCAGATTTACCTATGACCCAGCAAAACATCATCGACAAGCTGGAACGGTACCGGAAGGAAACGGGAAACGTGATAGGTAAGGGTGTGAACAGGGATGCAGCTGAGATAGTGCGGAAGGGCAAATAAAAACCCGGCGCAGTGGCCGGGGTAGTTTAAGCGACGAGTGATTCTATCCAAGTGTGCCTGCTGTGGAAAGGAAGCACTAAAGCTGTATCATTGAAAAGCAATGATAACTGCTGTAATTCAGGTGTTAACCCATCACTATCAACAATCACAAATCTGTTGCTTATGGCTGGGACCGCCTGGCTTAAATCTACGATTTTCCCCACGGTTGAGTGAGCGGTATTCCAGCCTTTACTGCTGGATAAGCTGACTGTAAATCCTCGCTTTGGAGCTACAAGTGGGGACTCATTTCTTAAGGTTAATGGAACGGTGATATTATGCCCGCTAATGCCCCGCACCTTCTCTTTTAGTGCCAACCTTGTACCAAGTCCTACGGATTTTAGATAACTAATCACGCATTTTTCAAACTTGTCATCTTTAACTTCCGCATACCAATCTGCAGTTTGAGCAGATGCCAGCAACCCACCTCTTATGACGCTTGCCGTAACCTGCCCAACTGAAAGCTCATCGGCCCAGGCGGATATTTCGCCAGCATCATTCAAAGTGATCCCCTGCGATGCGAGCGATGACCTTATCAAGTCAATTTTCTTTTTTGTCAGGTGGATGCCTCGAGCCTCGATGTTCATCAACGTGTCGCAGTAATCAGTGATCCTATACTGACCACTCATTTCCTGAACAAATACGCTTATGTGCTCGCTATCGTCATAGTAAGTGAATGGGCTAACAACGCGCAGCAACGTGTCGCTCATTGGGTGGCATTCAAACCCGAGCTTAGATATTACTGTTGAACACGTTACATTTCCCATGATAGCTGACCTGATTTGTCTTGATTTGGTAAAGGCGGCTGGCCTTCATAAGTGATATTAAGCGCCCGACAGAAATAATTCCAGTAGCCCAAAAAGTCATCCGGGCTAATGTCGGTATCGAGTTTTAGTGCTATCTCCTCGCCGGCCGCTTCGAAGTACATGTGATAGTGCGGGCCGCGAGCAACCTCAACAAAGTCCGGATGATTAATTATAGATTTATTGCGGTGAGGCTTGTTATCAGCTGGGTATGGGTCGAGAGCATAAATCCGCTTATCATGAAAAAACATGACAAAAGAAAGCTTGACGATATCAACACCTTCAACGATAGGTGCACGCCAATGCAGCATGAATCTTACGCCAGTAATTGGGTTGCCATTACCATCAAAAGCCTTGAGATCCAACTTAAACCAGATCGGAGTTCGTCCCTCACTACCATTCCAAGTAACACCGTTAAAGGTTACTTTTTTGGGGCGAGAAATGGCCTGATCAACCTCTTTCTGAGTAGGCTTAAAGTCACCTTTTTTAGCCACTGATTGATATCATCCTGAATATTATTGTCTTGTGAGCGCTTATAGTCGCTCAATCTCTACTCACCAGCTATACGCCGATCAGACCAGCCGCATCTTCGTCTCTACAGCAACACCGATAATTCGACAGTTACCATTCACCGCTACCAATGGCCACTGTGGATTTAAACCCTTCAGGTACTTCTGCGCACCGTCGATCACTAACTTCTTAAATGTTGCCTCGTTCGAATCGGATAGCTTTGCTATTACCAGACTGCCGTTGATTGCCTCGCGCCCAGTATCGAAGAGGACAAAGGTTCCTTCTGGGATGCTAAGACCCGCCGGTGCTGTCATTGAGTCACCATCAACCTGCAGCCAGAACGCCTCCCCCTGAATGTGAGCATCTGATTCAAGCCAAAGGTCGATATCTTTAAGGGTGTACGGCTCAACCGCTTCACACCAGGCGCCCGCCTGAACTTTGCTAATCACCGGATATTTTGAGCCAGGTGAATAATGCCCTGCGAAAGAAGTATTTTCCGACGCCACCGAGCTCATATCAGAGATATCCTTCGCAAGTGACGGGCTGAAATCAGAGACACTAATCCCAAGAAGCCTCGCAAAGACCGATGCTACCGCTGTATTTAAAGCGTTCCTTCCATTGAGATAATGGCCAACGGCACCCTGGGATATGTCCAGCGCGTCCGCAATGGATTGCTGAGTAATACCCAGTTCTTTTTTCTTCGCTTCGTAAAGGGCTTTTAAACGCTTTGAATCAGCCACTTGAGCGGGGGTGAGGATCTTTTTCTTTTCCATTATCAGATATTAATACCAAAGCTCATATTTTTAAAATACCGGCGGTATTGATTTATCTAATACTTGTGGTATTGTTTTTGTATTAACGGTAAGGAGCAACGCTAAACATGAAAATTTCACTCGCCGAGTATGTCGACGAAGTTGGCCAGGTAAAAGCAGCTGATGCCATTGGCGTCCATCAGGCGAACAGCGCGGCATGAGTACCGGTATCCCGTCACTCGACCGACTGCTGGCTCCTAAGGGTCTGGTGAAAGGTTCCCTGTTTGTGATTGGCGCAAGGCCAAAGATGGGCAAGACAACCTTGTACGGGCAGATGGCGATCAACTGCGCGGTTCGTGAGAAAAAACCAGCGCTGATGTTCAGCCTGGAAATGCCCAGCGACCAGATCCTCGAAAAGCTTGTTGGTCAGAAGTCCGGCGTAAATCCGAGCATTTTTTACATGCCCGCCACGGATGACGCCGATGATCAGTACCAGGGAGACTACGACGGCGACTTTAAGAAGGCGATCGCTACAGCCGGCCGACTGAGTGAAATCGACATGCTGTACATCGACGACACCCCAGGCCTGTCACTGGCGCACATCGTTAGCGAAAGTCGCCGAATCAAACGCGAGAAGGGCTGCGTAGGCATGATTCTGGTTGACTACCTGACGCTGATGACCGCCGAAAAAGCCGACCGTAATGATCTGGCTTACGGGATGATCACCAAAGGGTTGAAGAACCTCGCCAAAGAGCTTGGCTGCGTCGTCGTGCTGCTGACCCAGCTCAACCGTGAACTGGAGAAGCGAGTGAATAAACGCCCGTTGCCGAGCGATTCTCGCGACACAGGACAGATTGAGCAGGACTGCGACTACTGGGTTGGTATCCACCGAGAAGGTGCTTTCGATGACAGCGTTCCGCCTTGCGAAACGGAGTTAATCCTGCGACTCAACCGCCATGGCAGTACCGGCACGGTTTATTGCAATCAGATCAACGGGGCAATTTACGACACAGACCAGCATGCAGCCGCCGCAGAACGCCGCGGGCGCGAGCAGCAGCCGAAAAAGAAAGGGGGCTTCTGATGAAAGGCAAACAGGCAATTCTGCGTTATCTCGAAACGCACCGGACCTTCACCGCGAAGGATGTGGCCACAGAATGCGGCATGACCATCAACTGCATCACAAAGAACGCTATCGACCTAGAGCGGGCCCGCAAGATTGTCCGGGTAAGCAAGGTCTGGCGAACGGTGACTTATCGCCTGGCGACGTCGGAAGAGCAGGACGGAACCGCGCGCAGCTGCACCAACGGAATATTTCAGGAATGCCGCAACAGCCCGGCGATGAAACGAATTTTGATGGTTTGGGGGAGGGTAGGGGTATGAGCGAATGGAGTGATTATCGCTTGATGGTTAGGACCATGGCGAAGGGTAACGGTGTAACGCTCATCAGCATCGCCAAGCACTGCGGCGTATCGAACAGGAAACTTAATCAGATTCTCCAAGCGGGGCCATCCAAAGAACAGGAAGAACTCATAGCCGAAGCTCTGGGGTGCGCAGGGTGTGACCTTGCGGAAATCCACAGGCAAATTGGCGAGTTATCAGACAAGTACGGGAGGGCATGGGTATGAAAATTTACATCGCAGGACCAATGACGGGTTACGAAAACTACAACCGTCCGATGTTTAACGCAGTAGCACAGCAGATGTTATCAGGTGGTCATGTGGCATTAAATCCGGCCACGCTCCCGGATGGTTTATCTCAGCGTGAGTATATGGACATCTGCCTGGCGATGCTTCGCTGCGCCGACGCCATTCACATGCTGCATGGGTGGCAAGAGTCGGAAGGTGCCGTCGCTGAGCATGCCATGGCTAAAAAGTTGGGAATTAAAATTTCTTACCAATTTGAAGGAGCCGCCCAATGAGCAACATCGACAAACATGCCGTCCAAGCAGTTGCCGATTTGAAAGCTGGTTACACCCTCGGTCACGCTGATGTGGCAATCCTGAACGAGCTGGCGCGTATAGCACTGGCATCGCTCGAAGTGGAGCCTGTGGCGTACATGTACAAAGACAATCTTCACGCTGATGCTCGGTTTAGCCTGCATACAAGATTTGGCAACTGGTCTCAGGAAGATATCAACGAGTACGAAATTACAGAGATTCCACTCTACACCGCCCCGCCAACGGCGGTATCTGTGCCTGATGGATACAGGTTGCAGCCAATTTCTGAATATGACGCAATGTGCGCCGCCATGCTTCAGGGTGCCGAGCCTGTGCAGGGGTGGATTCGGTGCAGTGAGCGGATGCCGGAGCAATTTAAAGCCATTCTGGTATTCACTGAGTATGGAGAGATTTGGTCTGGGGCTTACGACAGATATTGGGATTTCTACTGCGATAATGTGCCTGTTGAATGCGTAACCCACTGGATGCCACTGCCAGCAGCACCGCAGCAGGAGGCGTGATGTACGACAAATATACTCTCAATCGCTGCGACGCAATGAAGTGGCTGGCTGAGCATTACCCAGTCTTTCCAGACAAGATGCCAGATGTGCCCCTAAAGGCTGACTGGTGTAGTGCCAACCTGTTTATGGGGTGGGGTTTCGTGATTTTGCTCGATGGCACCCTGGTGTTTGCTGACTGCCTATCGCCTCCAATCCGGGCGGAAGACATGGCAGGCTTCAAATTGCCCGATTTGGTGTAACTGCCATACAAGCGATATGGGAATCCCCATATCGACAGCCAGGGCCTCTCCGGAGGCCTTTTTCTCGCGTTGATTTTGTTGAATCAACCGTCCATAATCATGTCATCGGAGCTTGAACAACTCCGGTGACTTCTGCGCATTTAAGGGGACTTAAATGCGACCACAATCTGAAATCCTCACCTTGTCACAGATGCAGAAATGCACCTGCGATTCTCTGCATTCTGCGTTACCTCTAGGAGGTGGCGTATGAGACAGCACTACTGCATCGTTAACGACACCGTTACCAGGACAGCGTCGGTGTATGGACGATCGGTTATGGCTGGACTCAGCCTGTCGACGGCAAACCGATCCGCGCGGGTATGACTATCAAGCAGGAAACGGCAGAGCGCCTGCTGAAGACCGGACTGGTCAGCTACGAGAGCGACGTGTCCCGCCTGGTTAAAGTTGGTCTGACTCAGGGACAATTCGACGCCCTGGTATCGTTTACGTATAACCTCGGCGCCCGGTCCTTATCGACTTCGACTCTCCTGCGAAAACTCAACGCCGGTGATTACACTGGCGCTGCCGATGAGTTCCTGCGCTGGAATAAAGCTGGTGGGAAGGTGCTGAATGGGCTGACACGTCGGCGGGAGGCAGAGCGGGCTCTGTTCCTATCATGATTGGCGCGCTGGTTAAGCGTTGCTGGCTGCAACTGATTGTGGTGTCGGTAATCGGCGTGCTGGCGTTCTTCGTTAACCACTACCGCGACAACGCCATCACCTATAAAGACCAGCGCGACAAAGCCACCAAAAGTCTCCGCCTGGCTAACGACACCATCAAAGACATGCAGACCCGCCAGCGTGATGTCGCTGCGCTGGATGCCAAATACACGAAGGAATTGTCCGATGCGAAAAAAACCATTAACGATTTGCGTCGGGATGTCGATTCTGGCGCTAAACGGCTGCGCATCGCCGCAACCTGCCCTGGAGTGCCAAAAGCCACCTCCGCCACCGGCGTGGATGATGCAGGTTCCCCCGAACTTACTCCAGACGCTCGACGGAATTATTTCGATCACAGAGACGGAATCGCAACCGTTAACAAAATGATTTACGGCATGCAGGAATATATAGACACGCAGTGCCTGAAGTAAGTATTAACCTATTGGTAGGCCTTATAGTATTATCAATTATCTGAGGGCTATAAGGTAACAAAAATGAATAAGCTCAAACCCATAGCTTTGGTTATGATTGTCGTAGTTTTAATGTTTTTACTTAATGGCATCTACATAGCGAATAGGCATGTAAGTGGTGATTTCTCGATGCGAGAGGTGGCCAGCGACTATGAGTCTATGAATCCTATCAGCAGATACAGTTATGAGTGGATGATGAAAGACGATATGGACGTAATTAATAGAGTCGTTAAGGACAATATTAGAGAACGGAATAAGTAAATAACTTCAGAGTTGTTGTGATGCCATCACAAAGGCCACTTGCGAGTGGCTTTTTTAATAGCCGCATCCTAATCAACGGATAAAGAGGCTCTCAATGTCCGACATCTACCAAATCACGCTAACCACCCAAACAGGCGAAACCTTCACGGGCAAGATGTCACGACGTCAGCCTGAGCTGGTGAACGGCTTTGTGCCGCTGGCGACCGAAACGGGGCAGTGGCTGTATTTCGCTCCTGCTGATGTGAAGCGCGTGGAGTTCACGCCGGTACCGGATGAGCAGACCGAACAAAAAACGGAGTAACCCATGGCTAACGATGACGAGCGCAGGCCTTATCCGCCAGTTAACTTCATCGCCTCCGACAACTGGCAGCCATACACCCGGCTCATTACCGCCAATGAAGTGCATGAGTGGGTAAGCCGCCAAATCCTCAGCGATTCCGGCAGCATCCATAACCCTGACCACGAACATCTGCTTGAAGCTGACCTCTGCTTCATGTGGGCGTCTGACTCTTTCGCGAAGAAAGGGCGCTACGTCCTCGGCCAGGCCGAGCAGGTGATGCTCCGGGCCGGTGGTTGGCAGAAAGCCAGAATGGAACAGCAGATGTATGAATGGTTCGGGCGAATCCCGAAGTTCATCATCACGCTGGCAGCTGACTACTGCTCGCAATGCAGCGACCTTGAGTTCTGCGCACTGGTAGAGCATGAGCTTTACCACATTGCCCAGGCCACCGATGATTTCGGTGCGCCAAGGTTCAACAAAGAGACCGGGCAGCCAGTGCTTACACTGCGCGGCCACGACGTCGAAGAATTCACTGGTGTCGTGCGTCGATACGGTGCCAGCAAAGAAGTACAGGAGCTCGTTGATGCGGCCAATGCGCCAGCAGAAGTGGCTCATATCGATATAGCCAGGTCATGCGGGACGTGCATGTTGAAGCTGGCGTAACGCTTTATTCAGATTGTCATGGAGGTAGCCTGTGGCAGCATTATCGACAGAGGTTAAAGCCTTCATCGTTCAATCACTCGCCTGCTACGAGACCCCGGTAAAAGTCATTGAGCTTGTAAAGGCTGAATATGGCATTGATGTCTCACGGCAGCAGGTGTCGCAATATACGCCAGGCAACGCAATGGCGGCCAAGTTGAGCCAGAAGTGGATTGACCTTTTCAACGCCACCCGTAAACGATTCCAGAATGAGATCGCCGACATCCCGATCGCAAATAAAGCGTACCGGTTGCGCGTTCTCGACAGAATGGCGACCAATGCTGAAAAGATGAAGAACTACGGCATGACCTCGCAGATTATCGAGCAGGCCGCCAAAGAAATGGGCGATGCTTACACTAATCGCCAGAAAGTCGAGCATACAAGCCCTGATGGCAGCATGACGCCGCAGCCAACAATCATCCAGCTACTGCCTGTTGAGCCAAAGCATGAGTAACGCCGTTCAATTGCCGATCCCCGCGAAGCTTGCGCCACTGTTCACCGCCGTGAATAAGCGTTATCGGTGCTCGCACGGTGGACGCGGCAGCGCCAAGACGCGCACATTCGCCCTGATGACTGCCGTAAAGGCGTATCAGTCGATGATGAACGGTGAAAGCGGCGTGGTGCTCTGCGCGCGTGAGTTCATGAACTCGCTGGAAGAGTCGAGCATGCAGGAGGTGAAACAGGCGATCCTGTCTGTTCCATGGCTGGCTTCCAACTTTGACATTGGCGAAAAGTACATCCGCACCATCGACAAGAGCGTTAACTACGTGTTCTGCGGTCTGCGGCATAACCTCGATAGCATCAAGTCGAAAGCGCGCATCATTCTCTGCTGGGTGGACGAGGCTGAATCAGTCAGCGAAATAGCCTGGCAGAAGCTGAGCCCGACCGTTCGTGAAGAAGGCTCAGAGATTTGGGTGACGTGGAACCCGGAGCGCGACGGTAGCGCCACGGACAAGCGTTTCCGCAAAGAGGCTGGAGACGACTGCATCACCGTTGAGATGAACTATACGGATAACCCGTGGTTCCCTGACGTGCTGGAAGGTGAGCGACAGAACGACCAGCGACGCCTCGACCCAGCGACATACGCATGGGTGTGGGAAGGCGCTTACCTCGAAAACTCCGATAAGCAGGTGCTGGCCGGGAAATACCGGATTGCCGAGTTCTCGGACCAGCTATGGAAAGAGGCCGATCGCCTGTTCTTCGGTGCTGACTTCGGTTTCGCTAAAGACCCGAACACTCTGGTGCGCTCGTTCATCCTGCATAACCGGCTGTATATCGAGTACGAGGCATACGGGCAGCAGACAGAGCTCGACCACATGCCAGAGCTGTACGACACTATCCCCGGATCTCGTGACTGGCCCATCAAGGCCGACTCCGCTCGACCCGAGACGATTAGCTATCTCAAGCGGCAGGGATTCAACATCTCAGCTGCTGAGAAATGGCAGGGGAGCGTTGAGGACGGGATCGCCCATCTTCGCGGCTTCGACGAAATCATTATCCATCCGCGCTGCAAGAACGTAGCGCGTGAAGCCCGCATGTGGTCGTACAAAACGGACCGTATCACGGGTGAGGTGTTACCGAAGTTGGCCGACGGTTACGAACACTGCTGGGACGGCATCCGCTACAGCCTTGACGGACACATTAAGCGCAAGGGACAGATGGCCGGGATGATGATTCCTAAGCGTCTACAAAGGAGATAGCTATGGCAGATAAATGCAAATGCCCGGGCTGCGAGAGAAAGCGCAATGAATGGCCTGGTTATCAGCCATGCGCGTCGAAATCTTCCGGCAAGGTATTACCACCGCCAAAACAACGATAAGGGGGTGCGTACATGACCGAATATTGGTGCTGCGCCTGTGGGAAAATCATCAGGTTCGAAAGAGTCATGCCTCTAAATTACATCCCAAGGCACTGTCGCACTCTGATGCTCAGAAAGATTGAATCATTCACTCCGGCAAAAGGACCAAAAATCCCGCCGCTGAAACGCTGACGGACAAACCATGACTGACAAATTAACTCTCGCCGTCAACCATGCGTTGAACGATGCGCGGATGGCGCGCGCTCGTATGGGACTGATGGCGCCAACTATGGGGCTGGACAATAAGCGCCATTCCGCATGGTGCGAGTATGGATTCCCTGAGCAGGTAACCTACGAAAACCTCTACGCACTGTACCGCCGTGGTGGCATAGCCCACGGAGCGGTAGAGAAGTTGGTGGGCAAGTGCTGGCAGACTAACCCGGAAATCATCGAGGGTGATCAGGCAGACAAAAAGCGCAAAGAAACCGCCTGGGAGAAAAAGTCCAAGCAGGTATTCACCAACCGATTCTGGCGCTCATTCTCTGAGGCGGATCGCCGCCGTCTTGTCGGTCGTTATGCAGGAATCCTTCTGCACATCCGCGACGAAAAAGACTGGAACCTTCCGGTTACCAAAGGTCGAGGGTTGCAGAAGGTTTCCGTGGCGTGGGCCGGATCGCTAACGGTGAGCGAGTGGGACACTGGGCTGAACTCGAAGACTTACGGTCAGCCGAAAATGTGGCAGTACGCCGAACGCTTGCCGAATGGTTCAAGTCGCCGCGTCAATATCCACCCCGATCGCGTTTTCATCCTTGGTGATTACTCAGACGATGCTATTGGCTTCCTTGAGCCAGCTTATAACGCCTTTGTGAGCCTGGAGAAGGTAGAGGGCGGGTCTGGTGAGTCATTCCTGAAGAACGCCGCTCGCCAGTTAGCACTTAGTTTCGACAAGGAAATCGACTTTGGCAGCATTGCATCTATGTACGGCGTTAAAGTAGATGAGTTGCAGGATAAATTTAATGACGCTGCACGCGAGATGAATCGCGGAAATGATGTGCTGCTTTCTCTCCAGGGGGCCAGCGTAACCTCCCTCGTTTCTCCGGTTTCTGATCCGTCTCCAACCTATAACGTAAACCTGCAAACAGCCGCCGCAGGAGTTGATATCCCGACGCGCATTCTGGTTGGTAATCAGCAGGCCGAGCGCTCCAGCACCGAAGACCAGAAATACTTCAATACTCGCTGCCAGTCTCGCCGTGGCGACCTGTCATTCGAGATTGAGGACTTCTGCGACAAGCTGATCGAATTAAGCATCCTCGATCCGGTCAGTCAGAAGACCGTTATCTGGGACGACCTCAATGCGCAAAGCGACAGTGAAAAACTGGATGCCGCTCAGAAGATGTCGCAAATCAACAGCGCTTCCATCGGCACGGGTGAGCAGGTGTTTACTGGTGAAGAAATTCGCGTGGCCGCAGGGCATGAGGGTTCGCCCGAACCACTTCCAGAGGTAGATGATGACGAAGAGGAAAGCGAAGTCACCGATACTTCCGGGAAACCTTAAAGACCCGACGGGTGCCGACCGACTTGAGCGCGGGGCAATGAGCGAGTTCGCCAGGCGAATGAAGCGAATTGGCAAGGCGTACAAGGGCATTCTCGACCGCATTCCTGCATCGCCATCAGTAAACCAGCGTTACACCTTCGACCTCGATTCCACCCAGCTATCAATGCTCCTCAGCAATGCCTCATTGCTGGTTGATGAGATTTTAGGTGCAGATAACGAGACAGGATTCTGGTTCTGGGCTGATTACGTCAACCCGGCGTATCAGCGCGGCACGGCGCAGGAGTTTGCCAATCTGGCTCAGCAAAGCGTGAGGCGGTACCGCACGCGCATGACGCATGAAATGCTGGCGGCGAATGCCATCGGAGGCTTTACGCGTGAATTCTGGGCCGAAATTGACCGCCAGATTATCCAGATGCGCGATCAGGAAATTGGCATGGAAATCGTCAATGACCTGATGGGTGTGCAGACCGTGCTGCCGATTGGAAAAACAGCAAAGCTGTATAACGTCTCCGGCGATATCGCGGATGATGTGTCTATCAGCATCGATGGTCAGGCGTCTTACTCTTTCGATAATACTGAGTTTGGTTCTGATGGCGACCCGATCCCGGTATTCACTGCTGGTTACGGCGTTAACTGGCGCCATGCTGCCGGACTGAGCACTGTCGGCATCGATCTGGCTCTGGAGTCTCAGTCGGCCAAGATGCGTAAATTTCACAAGAAGCGCGTAGACTTTTACCTGAACGGCGATGCCAGCATCGTGGTTGATGGTCTGCCAGCGCAAGGTATGAAAAACCACCGCAACACTCAAAAAATCAACCTGGGTAGTGGCGCTGGCGGCGCCAACATCAATCTCACCACCGCTACACCGGCTGAGCTACTGGCATTCTTTGGCCCTACAGGTCCATTTGGCCTCACTGCCCGCCGTAACAAGGTTACAGCTTACGACAAGCTGTGGGTGAGCCCTGAAGTCTGGGCCAACATGGCTAAGCCGTATCTGGTGGATATCAACACCGGCACAAATGCGCTGCTTAGCGGAACCGTTCTGGATGCGATCAGCAAGTTTATTCCTGCTAAGTCTATCCAGATGACCTATGCACTGGAAGGTAACGAGTTCCTGGCGTACGAGCGCCGACAGGATGTGATTTCTCCTCTGGTAGGTATGGCTGTGGGCGTTGTACCGCTCCCGCGCCTGATGCCGCAGAGCAACTACAACTTCCAGATCATGTCCGCAGAAGGCCTGCAGATTAAGAAAGACGGCGAAGGCCTGTCTGGTGTTGTCTACGGCGCTAACCTGGCTTAAGGAGCAATCATGGCTGAAAAATACGAAGTGGTTAAGCCGTGGCACGGCGTTGCGCTTGGTGACGTTGTTGAGCTGTGCAAAGTTCATCCGTCGCTGAAACCGCATGTGCGCAAGCTGTCCGATAAAGCTGCTGCGGAACTGGTACCTGCAACCCCGGGCGCTGGCACTGACAACAAAGCGCGCAAAGAGGCAGTCATTGCCCGACTCGATGCGCTGGGCATTGAGCATAAAGGCAACCTGGGACTGGAGAAGCTCACCGAGTTGCTGCCGGAAGGCGAGCTCGAAAAGCTTTTCCCCGCTGAATAACAGCCGCCGCTAAGGCGGTTTTTTTTTGCCCTCTTCGGAGGGCTTATCAGAGGCTCGCATGATTACCACAGTACAGGCCAAGGAATATCTGGAGTCAGTCGGTATCACGCTGCCTGATTTCATCCTGCAGGCTCTTTTAGAGCAGGCTGGCAGCATTCAGGAGTGTCTGGATGCGCATTACCCTCCCGCAACCGCTCTGCTAATACAGTCCTACCTGCTGGGGCTAATGGCGCTGGGGCAGGGTGACAAGTACATCAGTTCTCAGACAGGGCCCAACGGCGCATCACGCTCATTTCGGTACCTGTCTTTTGCTGACCGATGGAAAGCCTCTCTGGGGCTTCTGAGGGGACTAGATAAGTATGGATGCGCTACAAGCCTGATCCCGCCTGATCCGACTAACACCGCTTTCGCTGGCATCTGGATTGCCCGGGGCGGCTGCATGTGCAACGGGAGTCGATGATGGCGTTGATATCGGTCAAGCAGAGGCTTCCTGAGCCCTTCGTAAAGGTCTGGGTTATCACTGACTGCGGGCGGCGGGTCACGGGTTACGTTAAAAGTAACGGTGAATGGTATTTGCTGTGCCGGAAGGTAGCCGCTGAGAATCCGGAGGTTATCCGGTGGGAGGATAATAGTGTCAGCCACGGCTAACTGGTCTTACACCAATGTCGCCACTGTCTACCCTCGCGCCTATGACGACTGGAACAACACCTGGACAAACGGCACACCATACCTGATTGACTGCACCTGGACGGCTAACAATGAGGTTGCGGTAGATGCCAATGGTAAAGAGTTCACCACTAACCTGATTTTCTTCACTGAACTGAAGCGTAACGGCGTCAGCTCAACCATGCCGCAGCGTGACTGGTACATCGCCAGAGGTGACACAACATCTCAGGCCGATCCGCTGAAAGCTGGTGCAAACGTCATCAAGGCGGTGACGGAATGGGATATGTCGCCATTCGGCGAGGAGCCCGACTACAAAATTCTGACTTGAGGTGATCATGCCCGTTAAAGGTATCAAGCGCGTCCAGATGAATACCCGTAAGGTGCTGACAGACATTGCCGGTCCACGCACCGAAAGAGTGCTGACTGAGGTTATGATTGTCGGTTCTTCTTACGCTGCGCTACTCACTCCCATTGACACATCCACCCTTATCAACAGCCAATACAGAAAGCTTGAACCAATGCCTGGGGGGATGCAGGGAAAAGTCGGGTACACAGCAGCATACGCTGCCGCCGTTCATGGTATGTCCGGGAAGCTAAAAGGCCAGCCGCGTGAACACTTCGGAAGAACTCGCGCGGGAAAAGAATTCGGCGGCGGCACGGGGAAGGGGAACTACTGGGATCCAGATGCCGAGCCGGGATTCCTGACCAAAGGCTTTGAGCGCGACGGCCTCAACGAGATTAAGGCCATCATCAGGCAAGGATACAAAGTATGACGCGTAGCGAGGTGTATGACGCTCTGAGAGCGTGGTTGCAGTCCCACGGTTTTGATGTCGGCTATCGCGTTCAGAAACGCTTCTGGAGCGAGCTGGAAGGGACTGAAGGGGAAAGATACCTCGTCATCCAGCAGGGCGGTGGCGGCAAGCCTGATGAGGCTATAACACGAGATTATTTCAGATTCCTTGTTCTTTCCGGTCAGAACGACAGCGACATTAACGAAGTTGAAGACCACGCTGATGCAATACGTCAGGCGATGATCGACGACTACCAGACTGAGTGCATCATCTCGATGCAGCCAATCGGCGGTATCCCCGCCATCCAGACCGAAGAAGGTCGCTACCTCTTCGATATTTCATTTCAAACCATCATTTCCCGATAACACGGAGATAAAGACATGGCATGTGAAGCTGGTGCTTTCACAGGGCGTGATGTCGTCGTTTACTACGCGATTGGCTGCCCCGAATCACAACCCGCCAACGGTGACTATAAGCGCCTTGGCATGATGCGCGGGAAGACTGTTTCCGCCGAATGGGATACCGCAGACGCTACCGCTGATATGAGTGCGGCGTATACGCAGGAAAATCTCGTAACCTACAAAAACATCTCGTTCTCTGGAGATGGCGTAACCCGAAAAGAAGATGTCTATGCGCAGAACGCGCTGAAGCGTCACGTTTACAACCCGCCGGCAGAGACCAGCAATCAGCCGTATGTCTGGCTGAAAATCATCTCTCCAAATGATATTACCGAAGGCCCGTTCATGGTGACTTCTTGGGAAGACGAAGCCCCTCATGATGACGTGGCCACATGGTCAATTGAGGCTTCAAGCGCGGGTCAGGTGGATGTGCGTGATGTCGGCGCCGTAATCGCGATCACTACGCAGCCGCAGAACCGCACGCTCACGGTGGGCGATGCGCTCAATCTTTCGGTGGCAGCCAATGTCTCTGACGGCTCCACTCTGACCTATCAGTGGAAGAAGGGCGGAACTGACATCTCTGGTGCGACGAACGCTACCTACACGAAGGCCAGCGTCGTTGCGGGTGATGCGGGTTCTTACTCCTGCCAGGTAACATCCTCAACCGCCGGCACGGTCACATCTAACCCAGCGACGGTTACCGTGAACGAAGCATAAGCAAAGGGGCGCAAGCCCCTTTTTAAAGGATAGATCCAATGGGAAACCAAAAAGAACAGACAGTAACTATCAAAATCGAACTGAACGCTACCGACGTACAGAAAAAATTGGAAGAAATCGATGATAGTTTGCGCAATTATGACGGGTTCAAAATTGACCGCGGCGGTCGAGTATTCATCAATGATGCATTCATTAGTGGTGTAGTTCACGCTGTGAACCCTGAGGATGATCAGTCGGTGACCAATATCTACTACATCAGCCTTGGTGTTCGAAAAAATAAGCCAGTCCAGAATATGGTAACGTTCACCGCTGATAGGTTCGAATGCAAAATTCACTCAGGTGTTGATGATAATATTGAAGCGCTGATAGAAAATGCTGTGAAAAATCAGGTGCAAAGTGCCGTGCTGGATATCAAAAAACAGATAGCAGCAGACCGGATGACAATGGAAGACCTGACATCTCATATCAAAAACGTCATGCTGCTTGAATGCTTCCCTAATGGCATTTTACATCGAAACTTCGGGCGTCGGTAAAGCTATGAAAGCAATCACCGATATCGGCCAGGCTGTCATTCGCGCCGGCGGCAAAGAGATATTCCTCAACCCTTCATTTCTGGCCATGTCCCGAATCGGAACGCCTGAACAAATCGTTGATGCTTTCGTGAAAGTTCATGCAGGCCATTACCCAAAGCACAGAATTGCGGACCAGCAGATACTCAAAGCGGCTAATGCACGCTGCTTTGCAGACATGGCAGCAGCTGCAGCTAACGTAGTCAGGCATTGCTCTGAAGGCGACATTGCTGAAATCATCGGCTCTTACTCAGTGACTACGGCGGGACGCCTCGTGTTTAAGCCTGGCTCGTTGCCAGTTGAGGACGTCATCCAGCTGGCGCGCCACCTGATTCTTCATGGCGTAATGGGCGATCAGCCGCCAGAGGAACTTGAGAGTAAGAAAGCCGAGTACAGCGATAAATTCGATGCCCGTACATTCGTTTACACCGCCGTTGCCCACCTCGGAATGAGCGAGGCGGACGCCTGGAACATGACGATGACCAGCTTCCGGGCTGCCATGAATGCCAAGTTCCCGCAGAAGGATAAAGGGAAGGTGCCAACCCAGGAGAAATACGACGAGGTTATGGACTGGGCAGAGCAGATGCTAGCGATGGATGCGCAGAGGCATGGGCCGCACTAAATGGCCCACTCAGGTGGGCTTTTTCTCAGGAATCTCAGCAGTGAAGCCGGTCACATCCCAAGTTTTTTCCCATATCTCATAACCAAGCTCTTTAAGGCGTAGGAAAGTTTTTTGGAAGACGGTATCGAAATCCTCATCGCTTAGCCCATCAAGCTCCAAATCATCAAGGTGGATATGGAAGGTGGTGTGACCAATTCTGACCTTTTTATTAATCTCAGAGAAAGTTCTTTTGAAAATTATCGCTGATAGCTCATCCCTTGCCTTGCTTACTATCTGAATAGCCTCTTCGGCAGAGATGACCTCATCATCTGACACTTCTGCCAAAAAGCTACCATCAAGCCTCTGCACAATTTCTGCATTCATTGAACGGTTGTTAGCTTTGGCAGAGTCTTCAATTTTCTCTTTAAGTTCAACTGGAAGCCTGATTCGTAGCTGCGGATCTTCTCTGCTCATGTTCAGCGTTATGCCTACAAAAAATTCACAATAAGTAAATTATGCCCCACCGTGGGGTTGACAGCAATGACGCACGGTGTGACACTTACATCAAGCCTCACGGTGGGGCATTTACTGGAGGGTTTAATGGAAAAGGCAAAAGACATGTACCAACGCAAGGTTCGCTTCCCTGAAGACGTACGTAAGGCTATCGAGAAGAACGGTGGCGATGAGTGTCGTCAGTTTAATACAGAGCTTATTTACCAGCTGAGAAAGGTGTACGGATTGGCAGGTGAGAAAAGTGCTCAAGCATAAAAACGTTGAAGCCCCGGCTGCGCTAACAGTCAGGGCTTCGGTATCGAACAAATCCGGCAAGGAAAATATCGACATGAATATTGTAGCAAAATCAGATTACAACTTCCAAGGATTCGCATTTAACCCAGTGACAGAAGGCGGGGCTATCTGGTTTACCTCCACCGAACTGGCGAAGGCACTCGGTTATAAAAAAACTGATGCCATCAGCCAAATTTATGCACGTAATGCTGATGAGTTTTCCGAGTCGATGTCATTGACACTCAATATGAAGGTCAACGGGATAAACAATAGCTTACGTAACAAATCGGTCAGGGTTTATTCACTTCGAGGCGCTCATTTGGTTGCGATGTTTGCCTCAACACCAAAGGCCAAAGATTTCCGACGCTGGGCGCTGGACATCCTGGATCGCGAGGTTAAGGACTCACCGATCGCCAAGCAGTTTTCTGATGAGGAGTTGGTGAGTCTTTGTTACTTGCAGCTCTGGATGGAAAAGAGCCAGCAGATCAGCAAGAAGCTCTATCCTGCGATGCGCGAACTGGGATCTGAACTTTCAGGCAAGCTACGCGATATCGCACATGAAACCAGGTACATGACGGACGAAACCAAAAAGATTTTACTCCGAGAAACACAAAACTTGGATAACACGAATTTTGTCGTAAGTAGCGCTCAGCCTGTGCTGGCAAAACTCCGCGGCGAAGACGGATGGATTCACTGATGGGCGCATGGGATGGCGCAAAAAGAAAAAGCCGATAGTTCGAGCTACCGGCTTCCTTTGAAACTTGTCATAAGGGTCCAACCAATGACTTCTTTAAATTTAGCAGTTCATGAACCAAATGTCGATCCCAAGCCACTGCCAGTGATTGAATGGAAGGGGTTGCGTGTTGTTACGACTGAAACGCTGGCCGCAGGTTATGGTTCTGATGAGGCTAATATTAGGAAAAACCTTTCGCGCAATGCCAGCCGCTTCATTGAGGGCATCCACATCTTCACCATTAAAGGCCAAGAGCTGAAGGATTTGCGAGTGACTAATAGTCACGCACAAATTTCGAGCAAAGCCCGCTCTGTTGTTTTTTGGACCGAAAAGGGCGCGGCCCGTATGTCGAAGATTGTTGATACTGACGAAGCATGGGCCTTTTTCGAACGCCTTGAGGATGCTTACTTCCGTCCAACTCCATCAATGGGTATCCCGCTGACCTATGAAGCAGCTCTGGAAGACCTCCTGACAAAAGTGAAAGAGAACCGCATTATTGCTGAACAGCGCGATCGTGCAGTTAAAGAGAAGCGCTGGATCTCTGAGAAACGCGAAGTAACCGCGATGGCAACAGCTTCCGCTGCTGTTCGTGCCAAAAACAAACTGGCGGAACGCATCGGGGAAGGAAAAAACTATGCCGCCATTATCCCGGTAGAGAAGAAGCTCGGACAGAAATTCAAATGGCAGCCACTGCGCAAGTGGTGCAGGGAGAATAGCGCCGAACCGCATGAGGTTGAGGATCCGCGTTTTGGCACCGTGAAGTCCTGGCCTCGCGCTGCATGGATGGCGGTGTACAACGTGGATTTGCGCAAGATCTTTTAATCGGCGTAAAAGTCCGCCAATCCGCCGATTTCTCAGCCAATCGACATCCCAACCCGCTTAACTGCGGGTTTTATTTGATCATAAAATCCACGCTGTTAAGATGTTTCCGATTGCAATCAAAGGAAACATAAAATGAAAAAAGTAGTTGCTTTAGCTCTCGGGGCTTTAATGCTGTCTGGCTGTACTGTTCGTGTTGCTGATATGACTGTAGGCAGTACCAAAAACTATAACCTGAACGCAGCTAAGTTTGAAAAAGGTCAGCGCGTAACTGGTGAAGACAAAGCTCCGATTGTCATTTTCCCTCTGGGCATTCCTAGCGTCAAAACAGCAATGGATCGCGCCATCGAAAAAGATAAGTGCTCTGTAGGTTTGAGCGATGTTGTTATCTATCAGCTTAACCATGCGTTCCTGTTCGGCACGTATGGTTTCCGTGTTGAAGGTACTCAAATCATCGATAAATCTCAGCTTGGTTGCGAAAACCGCTAATCTGCTGGGTATACTGACAAGCCACCTCCGGGTGGCTTTTCTTTTTCGAGCGGGAGATCCCTGCTAGGATTCCCTCATCTTTTACCAAAGGGGATAGGGATATGAAGAAGTATTTATTCATCGTTGCACTTTTAGCTTCACCTGCTGTTCTCGCAGCAACTGATGCGGATATTGTTAATGCAGTACAAAAAAAAGTACAGAACGGTTTCTTCCCAAAAGATGTCAAAGTAGAGTCAGTGACAGAGGTTAGATTTTTCCCTGATGACAGGGATACAGCGTATGCCCGGTTTGGTAACGTCTGTGGCAAAGCGGTTGTAAGCAAGTCTAACCAAAAAGCCTCTCTGGTATTCATTGCACCCGTGGTAGAAAAATCCAGTCAGATCTCCATAGATGGCCCAACGATTTACGACCTCTCTAAGCAAGGCGCCATCGCTGAAGAAGATCTTCAAACCAAATGTAAATAGTACAAACAATATAAATAAAAACCCGCTTTGGCGGGTTTTTTTATGCCTGGAGAACGATGATGGCGCAGAACGTCGGTGATATTGAGTACACAATTAAAGCTGATACGGCAGAGTTGTTGACGGCTGGAAAGGATGTAAATCGCATAACATCCAAAATGGAAGGGGATTTATCTCGCGCTGACAGGGCGACAGACAGACTTAGTACAGGGCTTAATAAAGTTGGAGTTGCGATTGCTGCAGCTTTCACAATAGACATGGCTAAAAGGCTAATATCTATTGGTGATGAGATGAACACTCTCCAAGCCAGGGTTACGAGACTTAGCCCTAGTGTCGAGTCAGCAAAGTCATCAATGGAGGCTCTTTCTGTCATCGCCTCTGAAACCGGTAGCGGGCTCGGAGAAACACAAAGACTCTGGGAGTCCTTAACTACGTCATTAAAAGAAACAGGTGCAACTAATAATCAGATATTACAGCTGACATCTACCCTACAAAAAATTGGCACAATCGGTGGGTCGTCATCTGAGGAAATGGCAAACGCTTTAAGGCAGTTCGGCCAATCTTTGTCCAGAGGAACCATCCAGGCAGAAGAATTTAACTCAATAATTGAACAAATGCCTGAGCTTGCCAGGCAGATAGCGGCAGGGCTCGGTATCTCTCTTGGGCAGTTAAGACAGCGAATGCTCGAGGGCAAATTAACAGCCCAGGACGCTCTCAATGCAATTCAGAAGCAATCGCAAAATGTTAATGAAGAATTTAGTAAAATGCCTGTCAGTATCGACAGAGCAAAGAACAGCTTAGATGTAGGATTTAAGAATGCAATAAGCGACCTCAACCAAGCCATAGGGCTTACATCTACATTGGCGGGGCTCATGCAAAGCGTCGCCGATAACCTGAACTTCTATAACAATAATGCTGGCAATGCTGCAAGAATGCCAAAGCTAATCAAATTACAGCAAGAGCTCAATGATGAAGTTAAAGACGGCCAGCGGTGGTACGAGACTGATGACAATTTTCAAGAAAGAAGAATTAGTGCGGCATTCAAGTTAAAGCAGGTAGAGGCGGAAATATCACACCTGCGAGCGCAGGCCGCTAACAATGCTAAAAATGGCGGGGCATTTAATGCGCTAGATACGACAGGCGATGACAAAGCCACCCAAAAGCTGCTGCAAAATGCACAGAGAAGACTAGCACTATCAAAACTTGAGGGAGAGGCACGAGCCAGACAAATGGCGCAGTATGATGCCGAGGATGCTGGCTGGAAGAACAACGACCCGCGCATTAAGCAATTGCAAGATCAATATGCTTTAACTGAGCGCAATACTGCCGCTTTGAAGAAAAACAACGAAGAATCTAAAACATCAGCCACGCAAGCCGCAGCCATTGCTAGCAAGCTGGAAAATTTAAAGCAAGAGGCAGAACTTGTTGCAGACTCGACGCAAACCCTGACAAGGGAACAGCAACTTCTTCGAGCAGAACAATCTCTTGGCTCTAAAGCTACTGATGAGCAGAGAAGCAAGGCAAGGCAATATAAACAAGCCGCTTTAGATGCGGCGGATGCTACCAAGGGTTTTGCTGTCGCCCTTCAAGAGCTGCCAGAAGATGCAGAGAATCGCTCCTATGACGATTCAGTTACAGCAATCAAAGCGGCGTTCAAAGCTCAACTCATAAGTAAAAAGCAATATGATCAAGCCTCAGAACGTCTGGAGGCAGACCATCAGATTAGATTGGCAAAAATCCGGGCCCAGCAGGCGGTAACACCGCAGCAATCCGCTATTGGTGAAATCGACCCGGTTCAGCAATTAGCAAATCAGCACGCGCAGGAACTGGCTCTCATCCAGCAGTTTGAGACTCAAAAGGGGCAAATCACTCAGCGTGGCCTCGAACTGATGAATGCTGCCAATACTGAATACGAGCAGGCCCGCATCGCTGCCCAATGGGAAATCTATCGCAACCAGAGCACCACCAACCGGCTCATGGCTGACGCTGTAGATTCGCTTCAGGGCGGGGCGACCAATGCCATAACCGGGCTGATTAACGGCACTCAGAGCCTTCAGGAGTCTCTGGCAAACATCGGCACTACCATCCTGAACAGCGTTGTTGGCGGCTTCGTTCAGATGGGCGTTGAATGGGTTAAAAGCCAGTTAATGGGACAGGCTGCAGCGGCATCATCATTAGCGTCGACTATGGCTCAGGCTACCGCTGCTGCATCAGCGTGGGCTCCGGCAGCAATGAGCGCCTCAATCGCAACGTACGGCAGCGCCGCAGCAATAGGTCAGGCTGCTTATGCAGAATCCATGGTTGCCGCGAAAGGATTGGCTCTTGCAGGCGGCCGTCGCTACGGCGGCACAGTATCAGCCGGCAACGCCTACCGCATCAACGAAGATGGACGCTCTGAAATCTTCCAGACCGCAGGTGGGCAGCAGGCATTCATCCCGAACCAGTCAGGGAAGATCATTCCTGCTGATAAGGTTGGAGGAGGCGGTGGGGTGGTGCAGCACATCACTTTCGAAATCAACACCACTGGCGGCATAGACGATGCGACCATGGCTAAGATGGCGCAGATGATGAAGCAGGTTAGCCTCAGCACCATTCGTGATCAGCAGCGCCCTAACGGGTTACTACGGAGGTCATAGTGCCAGAAACATTCACATGGACACCACAGCGAGCTTACCAGGTTGAACGTACCCCAAACGTAGCCGTTGTTAAGCTCGGCGACGGTTACGAACAGCGACAGGTGAAGGGTATCAATCCACTGATGGATAAATACTCGCTCACCTTTCGCGGCGTCAGCGGAGCGTGCCGCAGTAACCCTGCGAAGGATGCTGAGGCATTCCTCAAGGCCAGGGGGGCGGTTGAATCGTTCTACTGGACGTCATCCGATACGGGAGTGAGGAAGCTGTTTGTCTGCCGATCCTGGAATATGACAAAGACCGGGCCGCTATACGAACTAACGGCCACTTTTGAACAAGTACCACGATAAGCCGAAAGGCGGGAGACAGTTATGACTTTAGAACAACGTGTTGAAGAGTTAGAGGCTATGGTTGATTCAATGAAAGCACAGATGGAAGAAGTTATTAGCGCTCACACCTGTGCTTATAATCAAATCACTGCGAAATTAGATCAAATTGCCGTAATTCAAGCTGAACGCAAGGCTTGAATAGCAAGTTTTTCAATCTCACCGATGGTTTTATTCTTTATCTCATCTGGCGCTATATCTAGGTTTACCGAATGAAATTGGTCATTAGGGCCAATCAAATTAGCTTTTAATTTAAATGTATTTCCAGCGACCGCAAAAGAAATAAAGTCAATAGCGTTTAATTTCAATTCTGACATTATTTTTCCTTTATCAGAGGTAATCAGCCATCCCCCTTCGATGGTTACGTCAGTGTCCCACCACTGACGGGCTGAGCTTACACGTTAACCAGGGTTATCAGTAAGCAACATCCTGATATTCAAACAGTAGCCACCACTTGGTGGCTTTTTTTATGGGAGTTTGCCGTGCGCGACATACCAGCCAGTATGATTATTGATAGCGTCGACGCCGGAGTAGGCGCGTTTATCGACCTGTTCGAAGCCGACCTGCAACCCTTTGGCGGAGACCTTATCCGGTTCCATTCCGGCACCAATGGATATTACGGAAATGTGATCTGGAAGGGGAATCAGTATCAGGCATACCCGATAGCAGTCGAAGGGTTCGAGTCAAAGAACGAAGGCACATATGCCCGGCCAACAATGGTGGTGGCGAACGTCACGGGTTTACTGACGGGCATCAACCACGACTTCGACGATATGCTCGGTGTGGTTATAACTCGCCGGCAGGTTCCGGTAAAAAATCTGGATGCGGTGAATTTCCCGAATGGAAACCCTGATGCAGATCCGACTCAGGAAGCCGTTTCCCGCTACGTTGTGGAAGAGATGACCGAAGAGACATTCGAGCAGGTCACTTACACGCTGGCGACACCGATTGACTGCGACAACGCTATCATCCCGGCGCGAACCATCCTTGCCGACGTCTGCCAGTGGCTGTATCGCGGCGTCGGGTGCGGATATGACGGGCCGCCGGTTGCAGATGAGCGCGACAATCCAACCACTGACCCGGCGAAAGATAAGTGCTCTCACCGCCGTAGCGGCTGCCGCTTCCGTTATCCACGACCGGAACCAATGCCAATCAGCAGCTTCCCCGGCTCTCAGAAGGTTTCATGATGCAGGAATTACTCGATTATGCGGCATCGTCGCAGGATGAGGTGTGCGGCTTAATCCTGGATGGCGGGCAGTTGTTCCGCTGTCGGAATGTTCACCCGGAGCCCTGGCATCACTTCCGTATAAGTGACGATGACTGGCTTGCAGCAGAGGATGAAGGAGAGGTTACAGCGGTTTTTCATTCGCACCCGCAAAGCCAGCCAGCGCTTTCTGGTGCTGACCGGCAGATGCAGGTAATGACGGGGCTGCCATGGTGGCTTGCATCTGGCGGGCAACTGAGGAAATACAGGCCTGTGCCACTCCTGCTGGGGCGCAGGTTCGACCACGGCATTATGGATTGCTACACGCTTTTCCGGGACGCATATCATCTTTGCGGCATCGACCTGCCGGACTTCGGGAGGACTAACGGATGGTGGTTGCGGGGAGAAAATCTCTATCTCGCCAATATGCAGGTCAATGGCTTCTATCAGGTATCCATGCAGGATGCACAACCAGGCGACGTCATTATCAGGCAGCCATTCCCCGGCGCCGACCCATGCCACTCAATGATTCTCCTTCATGACAACCTGGTGCTTCACCATGACCATGCCGGACACCTCAGCAGACGAGAACAAATGCGCCGGGCATACATCAAGCAGACGCACTCAATCTGGAGACACGAACAGTGCTCATCTTTAAATTTGCAGGCAGTCTACGCCGATTTTACCGCCAGATATCCCTGAACGTTGATACTCCCGCGCAGGGATTACGCCTCCTATTGGCGCAGGATTTCGAATTCAAAAAAGCCTTTCTCAATACAAAGCTGCGTGTGCGGGTAGCGGGCGAGGATATTGAGGCATCTGCGATGCAATGGCATATGGACCGCCACCTTAAAGATGGCTCAGTGGTCCTGTTCGTGCCGGTAGTGGAGGGGGCGATCACCGCCGCTGCGGCCGCATGGATTGCGGTTGCCGTTAGCGTAGCGTCTATAGCTTATTCGGTTTACATGTCACGCAACATGAAGACCAAAACCTCCGCAGAAGCCGCAGAGACCAATACGCTCACAAATAACTCATTTACCAGTGCTGAGAACCGGGTGGGGCAGGGGCGCGCGGTGCCACTCCTACTGGGAGAAATGGAGGTCGGTTCGAACGTAATTTCACTCGGTATCGACACAAGCAACAACCAGGACTGGACGGAATCTATTAGCTAAGGTGGCATTATGTCTTCAGGTGGCGGTAAAGCATCAACCCCAAAACTACTCGACGATAACCTCAAATCAAAACAATTCTATCGGGTACTGGATCTGATATCTGAGGGGCCAATCGCGGGCCCGGTGGATCAGGAGCACCTGTCTTCATTCAAGCTGAATAAGACGCCTATCACTGACTCGAACGGTAATGTCAACGTGAACGGCATTAGTGTTGCCTGGCGACCTGGATCGGAAACTCAGGAGCCAATCAACGGCTTCTCTGCAATCGAAGCGACGACCATTGTTAACACTGAGGTCACTTACGATACCCCGCTGGTTAGAACCGTGACAGATCAGGACGTGACCCGCGTTCGTTTTAACATCGGCGTCACCGGGCTCATGGAGCAGGACTCCAAGGGTAACCAGAAAAACACCTCTGTAACGATGGTTATCGAGACCAGAACTGGCTCGTCGGGCTGGGTCATGGAGAAGACGGTCACGATTACAGGGAAAATCTCTGGCGAGTACCTTGAGGCGCACGTCATTGATGCCCCCGACACCAAACCGTTTGATATCCGCGTTCGCCGCATTACGCCTGACAGCAGCAGCGATTTGCTGTCAAACGGGACTGTTTGGAACAGCTACAGCGAGATCACCGACGACAACCTTAGCTATCCGTTCTCTGCTGTTGCCGGCTCAGTCATCGACCGTGACCAGTACACCGACACGCCGAGCCGCACATATCATCTTCGCGGGCTGATCGTTGACGTACCGGATAACTACGAGCCAATTGCCAGAACTTACTCCGGGCTGTGGACGGGGGGCTTCAAAAAGGCATGGACTAACAACCCGGCGTGGCTGTTCCGTGAGCTGGCGAAAAACACCCGATTTGGCCTGGCGAAACGCGCCGGATACATCGATGTTGACGATGGCGCACTCTACATTCTGTCGCAATATTGCGATCAGCTTGTAGATGATGGGTATGGCGGCAAAGAGCCACGCATGACGCTCAACGCCTACATCACAGAGCAGACGAGTGCGCGAGACATTCTCGACAAGATAGCGAGCATGTTCCGTGGCATTGCGCTGTGGGACGGCCTGCGCCTGTCCGTAATGCTGGACGCTCCACAGGATCCGATTGCGACAATCACGAATGCCAACGTTGTGAATGGCGAGTTCAAACGAAGCTCTGTAAAGCGTTCAGAGAAATACAATGCGGTTGTAGTGTCCTGGACTGACCCCGACAACGGATGGGAGCAGGTGAAAGAGTACGTTTCCGACGATGAGATGATAGCCAAAGGGAACTACAACGAAACCACTCTGGAGGCGTTTGGCTGCACCTCTCGCGGACAGGCATGGCGGGCAGGTAAATGGCTGCTGGAAACAGCAAAGCGTGAAAGCAGCAGACTGTCTTTCCAGATGGCACGCGATGCTATCCACTTCACGCCGGGTGATATCGTTGAGGTCATGGATAATGACTACGCAGGAACTCGCCTCGGGGGGAGAATTGTTTCTCATTCCGGGAGGGTGATAACGGTTGACGCGGTTGATTCCTCGGTAGTAACGGACGGCTCCACTATGTCGATTATGGGGAGGGACGGAAAGTTCTCTCGCTATGAGATTGATGGCGTTAACGGAAACAACGTCACACTCAAAAACGAACCTGAATGGGTGAGGGCGGGAACTGTATTTGCCATTTCAACCGCAAGCGTGGCGATCCGCCTTTTCAGGATTCTGAGCGTTGCCGAAACAGAAAATAACTCTGTCTACAGCATTAGCGCCTCCCAGCACGATCCAAATAAGCAGGCCATTGTTGATGAGGGGGCTGTTTTTGACATTCCCAGCGATACCCTTAATGGCTACCGTGTGCCAAACATTGAAAATCTGCGCATCATTAACACAAATTCTGAGACCATTCAGGTCACAGCAACCTGGGAAACAGCTACAACCACAAAAAAGCTGATGTTTGAACTCTACGTTTACAGTGCTGATGGGAAATTAGTTGCGCAGTATGAGACCGATCAGTTCCGATATGAGTTTTACGGCCTGAATGCAGGAAGTTACACGCTTGGGGTTCGTGGTCGAAACGAAAATGGAATGAAAGGCGCTGAGACTCAGGTAAGCCTGATTATCGGAGCGCCTAAGCCCCCGAACTCGGTTCAGTGGATACCTGGCCCACTTCAGGCCACTTTAGTTCCGGTCATGTCTGTTACTGCCACATCTGATACTTCTTTTGAATTTTGGTACGCAGGTGAGACTCCGATTCCATTGTCCGACGACATTGAGAATAAAGCTCAATTCCTTGGCCGTGGCAATCAGTGGACCATCCAAAAACTTAAGTTTGACCATGTTTATTACGTTTATGTTCGAACTCGTAATGCATTTGGCGTTTCAGGATTTGTAGAGGCTTCTGGAAAACCAACGGACGATTTCAGTGATATCACTGGTGCAATCCTGGAGGACATGAAAGGCTCCGATACGTTCAAAGACCTGATCGAGAACGCGGTAGACAGCAATGAAAAAATTGCTGGCATGGCTGACGACATCAAACAGGCCAACGACGAACTGGCGCAACAGGCGCAGGAAATCGCCAAAAACGCCCAGGATATCGGGAAGGTTCAGACCAGCGTTACAAACCTGTCGAGCACGGTCGGAGATGTGTCTTCTTCTCTGAGCGAGCTTGAGCAGACAGTGGCGACGGCTGATACCGCGCTGGGCCAACGCATCGATAACATCAGCGTGTCTGTGGACGGCATGGCGGGGGGAGTGAAGAACTCCGCCATCGCGATTATTCAGGGCAACCTGGCGCAGGTGGCCGCGCGCAAAACGCTGTCGGCATCGGTCGCCGGTAACAGCGCGCAGCTGGACCGCATTGATGAGGTGATCGTCAACGAGAAGGAGGCAACGGCGCGTTCGCTGCTGAGTTTGCAGACTGACGTGAACGGAAACAAGGCATCCATCAACAGCCTGAACCAGACGCTCTCCGATTACCAGCAGGCTATGGCCACGCAGGTAAACAGCATCACGGCGACCGTCAACGGGCACACTTCAGCGATCACAACCAATGCTCAGGCCATCGCGAACGTTAATGGCGATCTGAAGGCGATGTACAACATCAAGGTTGGTGTCTCCAGCAACGGGCAGTATTACGCCGCAGGGATGGGGATCGGCGTTGAGAATACGCCGTCCGGCATGCAGTCGCAGGTCATCTTCCTGGCTGACCGCTTCGCCGTAACGCACCAGGCCGGAGCCACGGTGACCCTTCCGTTCGTTATTCAGAACGGGCAGGTGTTCATCAGAGACGCGCTGATAGGTGATGGCACCATCAACAACAACAAGATCGGCAACTACATCCAGTCCAATAACTATGTCGCTGGCTCAGTCGGATGGAGGCTGGATAAGGGCGGTACGTTTGAGAACTACGGTTCGACAGCTGGTGAGGGGGCGATGAAGCAGACTAATCAGACGATTAGTGTCAAGGATGCCAACAATGTGTTGAGGGTGCAGATCGGGAGAATTACGGGAACATGGTAACGGGAGGCCTCTTACGGGGCCTCTTTTTTTTCAGGAGAACTGGATGGCGGAATATGGTGTTCAGACATGGGACGCATCAGGCAAGGTAAACAACTATGGCGTTAAACCTGTCAGCGTTTGTGGCTATCTCCAGCTGGCCCAGAACCAGAAAACAGGCTCTTACACAGTAGCGCTTCCACCGGGTTGCAGGCTGACCTATTTTCAGAGCATGAACGGCGATCAGTTTGGTACGAGTCGGAGGAAGATCACCATTTCGGGGGGAACAGCAACAGTGTCAGCAGCAGGTGATACCGACTACTCAGCAGGGACTGAGCCTGCGGCAGCGGCTTATCTCATTTTCCAGATCGAGAGGGCATAAATGGCGGAGTATGGCGTTTTACTGACGACCACGAGCGGGGAAGTATGGGTGACCGCGAACAGCTCGCCAATCGCTCTTCAGGCGCGAAAGACAGCGGCACTTCAGGGAACATCGGGGTTCAATACCAAAGTGACGCACACATTCCCCGCAGGTCAGCCCGTTGTCGCGTTCGTTCATTGCACGGTTGAGGTCGAAATCACTCAGACGATAAGCGGGAACACCATCACGATTGATTTTCTCAGACCGAATGCAACCGGCACAGCGTACGTTTATTTTTTCTCTATTTTCCCGCAGACAAAGCCAGACTACGGGCTGGCTGTGTGGGATGCATCAGGGACGCTGATTTTAACAAACGAAACGCGCACGCTGAGCGATGTTGTCACCCTCGGTACCGCCGGGGTGGATGCCAGCTCAGGATACAACATCAATACAACTCTGGCGGGGAAGTGGGCCTGCATGCCTGCCATGCTGGGGCTAATTACCGGGGTTGTATCGGCTGGCGGTCAGCCGCAGCCATACTCGGCTATATACAAGAGCATGGCAAAACTTGAGGGAAGCAATACGCGGATATTCGCCAGGCCGCAGACAACCCCCGGCGGCAACCTTCAGAACGTTACGTATTCGAATCTGAGGAACGTGATTATGGCCATTAACTGCGCCAATTATGATTGATCGTTTTTAGCGATCAATTTCGAATAATTGATCTACCAAATCAATTATATCCCGTTGATTCATATTGTTATTGTGTAGCTTCATGAATGCCCTGGGATATAACCACTATGAAAAATATGATTCTTTGCCTGGCGGTAGCGGTATTGCTCTCCGGTTGCGCTGGCGTTATTGAGAAACAGCAACCCGTTTGCACCGGAACAGCCCTGGTCGGCGGACAGGAAAGCAGCGTCCAGATCTACGGAGTCCGTAAACAAAACAATCAGACGCAGTACCGCGCCGGTTGCCAGGGTCATGGGCAGGGCGCTGATTTGTGATGATGGTGAAGCGATAGAGGGGGAGGCTGCGGAAGAGGTTGAGGTGATGGGGCGGGTGACGTTCTTCATCAACAGCGTGATGCAGGATGACAGGGTGGTGTGATGGGGCATGGGTGGGGCATAAAGTTACCGCGAAACGACGTTAGTTCATTGCACATGACAAATCGTATCGCGGCAACATAGCAGAAGTTACCGCACATCAATCCAACATCAAGCCACTTCGTTAAAAGACTTAATAGTCTCCAGATGAAGATCGCCTGCAGTACCGGATTTCCGAGGAAAGGGATTAGAGTAATGACGTCATGGCTGCTTAACGAGCTGCCGATCCCCAGCATGATCCCGCAAAAAGAGAGAAGCGCCACGGGCAGCATAAAGGTTTTGCCCAGTTGCTGGAAAAACTCCCACAGCGATATTTTTTGTGCTGCTTTCGTCGTCATAAAACGACTCCTTAAATGGTAGAAAGAGATTTAACGACCGCGATGGGGCGAGAAGATAAAACGTTTTATCAAACTTTAGTGCGCGCTAAATCACATTCTCAGGCTTTTACTGGTAGTATAAAGATAACGTATTGATAAAACGTTTTAGCGATCTCATTATCAAGGAGTCACGTCACCACATGGCTGTAGCGAAAAAGATCACCATCAACGATGTCGCGCTGGCGGCGGGGGTTTCCGTTAGCACCGTTTCGCTGGTATTGAGCGGGAAGGGGCGCATCTCTCCTGCTACGGGTCAGCGCGTCAACGAGGCCGTTGAGCAACTGGGCTTTGTGCGTAATCGCCAGGCGTCGGCGCTGCGCGGTGGGCAAAGCGGGGTGATAGGGCTGATTGTTCGCGACCTCGCGTCGCCGTTTTATGCAGAACTGACCGCCGGGCTTACCGAGGCGCTTGAAGCGCAGGGGCGAATGGTTTTCCTGCTCCACGGTGGGCGCGAACCGGAGCAGCTGCTCTCCAGGCTGGATATGCTGCTGACGCAAGGGGTGGATGGGGTGATCGTGGCCGGCGCGTCCGGTGTGGGCAGTGAATTGTGTGAGCGCGCGGCGCAGAAAGGCGTACCGCTGGTGGTTGCGTCACGCGCCAGCTATCTCGACGAAGCCGATACCCTTCGGCCGGATAACATGCAGGCCGCGCAAATGCTGACCGAGCATCTTATTCATCGCGGCCATCAGCGCATCGCCTGGCTCGGCGGTAAAAGCTCGTCCCTGACGCGTGCGGAGCGGGTGGGCGGTTACTGCTCCACGCTCATCAAATACGGCCTGCCGTTTCACAGCGAATGGGTGGTGGAGTGTGAGTCCAGCCAGAAAAAAGCCGCCGAAGCCATCGGCACGTTGCTTCGCAACAGCCCGACAATCTGCGCGGTGATTTGCTATAACGATGTGATTGCGATGGGGGCGTGGTTCGGCTTGATCCGCGCCGGACGCCAGAGCGGTGAGGGCGGGGTAGAAACGTTCTTCGGCCATCAGGTGGCGCTGGGGGCATTTGCGGATGTCGGTGAAAATGCGCTAGACGATCTCCCCATCGTCTGGGCGACGACGCCGGCTCGTGAAATGGGGTACACCCTGGCAGACCGAATTATGCAGCGTATTGAAAATACGGACGTGCAGGCCGGGCATCAGATTGTGGCGGCGCGGTTAGTGACGGTGAAGTAATCTCCGCTGCACATCGCCTGGCAATAAAAAAACCCCTCATGCGAGGGGTTTTTCGTTTACTGCTGCGGTACTGCTGGCGGCGCTGCCGGTTCAGCCGGTGCCGGAATGCCCAGCGTCGGCATACCAAACATGCCGACAAAATCTTCCAGCGGCATTTTGTCGCCGTTGAGCGTTACCTGGCCATTAGCATATTGCAGGCTGGTGGAAATGGTGTTGTCTTCCACCTTCGTGATGCGGAACATCTGGCCCATCGCCGCCAGGCCTTTCACCTGTTGGTTTGCCAGTTTACCTGCATCTTCTTCACCATACCCTTCGAGTTTCGCAATCTGCGTCATGAACTCGGTTGCCATATCCATCGGGATGGTCAGCTTGCTGTCGAGCGATTTCACGCTGCGGTCAACTTCCTGCGCCAGGGTCTGCGGCTCGCCGGTCGCGGCCGCCGGATCCTTCAGGAACAGCGACAGGTTGAAGTTGGTTTCGCCTTTGTCGTTTTTCCAGCTCAGTGGCGCAACGGTAATTACCGGCTCGCCTTTCAGCAGGATCGGCAGGTTATTAAACAGCACGGCCATCGCCTGCTGCTGGTACGCCTGCGGGTTCTGTTGCAGGGCGGCATCGGTCAGCAGAGCCTGACTCTCTTTGCTGTATTTCTGGCTAAATTCGTGCCATGCCTGGCCGTCAATGTTGCCAATTTTCAGTGACAGCTTGCCGGTACCCAGGTCCTGATTCTGTACTTTCAGGCTTTTCAGGCTGTAATCCAGCTGGGTGTTGATGCTTTTACCGTCTTTGGAAACGTCAGACTTGCCGTCCAGATCCATGCCTTCCAGCACTGCCATCTCTTTACCTTCAATCGCAATGGCGATCTTATCGAGGCTCAGCTTCTGATCGCCAATACGCTCGTCAAAATCGGTCATACGGCTATTGCCGCTGGCTTTCAGGTTGTTGAAGGTAAGCTGGACCTTCTGGTTATATTCATTGACTGAATTCACCAGGCCGCTGGCGGCATCGCCGGTCAGAGAGACATTCTTGCCGTCGCGATCGGCATCAAGCTGGAAATTACCGCCGCTGAAGGCGACTTTATCGGTGCCTTGTTCGTAATTCAGCGCTTTCAGGTCGATGTCGGAACGCGTATCACCGGCATAGCTGATGCGGGTATTGATCTCGAACGGCGACTCATTTTTCGCCATATCGAAAATTGGCTTCGTCACCTCGTTATTTACCAGTACGGTTCTGGCGGATGCCATAGAGGGGATCAGGTTAAACTTTTTCAACTGTGCCAGCGGGAACGGACCGTGGCTGACCACTTCATCCAGTACCACGCTCTGGCCCGGTTTCAGCCAGGCGTTCTGATTGCCCGCTACCGGCTTCACCACCACCTGCATATGGCTGGTAAAGACGCCACGCTGGTAGTTCTGGTAGCTCAGCTCCAGACCTGCTTCAGGCGCGCTGCGCTTAATTTCGCTGTTTGCCTGCGCCATCATCTCTGCCAGACGGCTTTCCAGCTGTTTCCCGGTATACCAGGAAGCACCCGTCCAGATCACGCCTAAAGCAACAATCACTCCTACCGCTACGACCGATTTTTTCATTGCGATTATCCCTAAAATGAAACCAGGCGGTTAAAACCGCCTGGTGTTACAACGCCTGTTACTAGCTTAGCAAGAGTTGTTAAAAAATTCAGTAAGTCCCTAAAGCTTATTAAAAACGCGCGCCAGGCGACCAGTGCCGCTCACGAAGACAGGCGACTCGTTTGCCGGGACAAAAGCGGACTCCCCCGGTTTAAGCAGCAGACGCTCGCTACCGTTATGCAACGTCGCTTCGCCTTCCACACAGAACAGGATCGCGGCGCTCTCCTGTGCAATGGCGGTTTCGTCTGCGCTGAGGTCATGCAGGGAGAAGGCAAAATCGTCAACCGGAATCGGGAAGTCCAGCTCTGCGCCGTTTTTCACCGGCTGAGTAAGCAGCTCCGCAGCAGGTTTCGCCACGAACTTCACGTTGGCAACCAGCTCAGGGATGTCGATGTATTTTGGCGTCAGGCCCGCGCGCAGTACGTTATCGGAGTTAGCCATCACCTCCAGCGCCACGCCGTTCAGGTAGGCGTGCGGGGTTTCAGCGAACAGGAACATCGCTTCGCCCGGGTTGAGCTTCACCACGTTCAGCAGCAGCGGAGAGAAGAGGCCGCTGTCGTCCGGATAAAACGCGGAAATTACGCGAATGGTGTCCCATGGCTCACCCTGCTGGTCGTTCAGCGCGGCTTTCAGCACCGCCAGCGCGTGGGATTTTTCCTCGCCCTGCATATTCAGCAGGCTGGCAAACAGCGCGCTCAGGGCTTCTGCGTTCGGGTTTTCCAGGAAGTGGGCGATCGCGTTGTGAGCCCCAGCGACCGGTTGCAGCAGGGATATGATCTCGGAAAACTCGCGGAAGGCATTCATCGCCAGGAAAGGGGTAAGGGCGAAAACCAGTTCCGGCTTGTGGTTAGGATCTTTGTAGTTACGCTCTGCGGCGTCTAACGGAATACCGGCGGCATTTTCTTTGGCAAAGCCCAGCTCAGAGGCTTTTTTGTTCGGGTGAACCTGAATGGAGAGCGGCTGGTCGGCGCACAATACCTTGAACAGAAAAGGCAGCTCACCAAAACGATTCGCCACTTTATCGCCGAGCAGCGCGGCTTTGTCGGCATCGATGACATCACGCAGGCTGCGCACCTGGCCGCTGGCATCTTCAATTTTTGAGCTGCTCTTCGGGTGCGCGCCCATCCACAGCTCTGCCATCGGCAGGTTGTCCGGGTTGGCGATACCGTAGAGATCCGTTAACGCAGTTTGACTTCCCCAGGCGTAGTTTTGCACTGAGTTGATGAGTTTTTGCATTATCAAGCCCTGATTCATATGTGGAATTAACTTCGCGTATTAAAGCAATAAACCGAATGGAAGTAACCTGCGGATGTAAAAAGTCGTACTAGTCTCAGTTTTTGTTAAAAAATTGTGTAGGATAAGCTGACTCGCTTTTAAGCCGGGCAGCGGAACATCTGCCCTGAATAAACAGACCGAAGCAGTAAGTGAGAGAACAATGTCGAATAAACCCTTCCATTATCAGGATCCTTTCCCCCTCAGTCAGGATCGGACCGAGTATTACCTGTTAACCCGCGATTACGTTTCTGTCTCTGAGTTTGAAGGGCAGGAGATCCTCAAAGTTGACCCGCAGGCGCTGACGCTGCTGGCGCAGCAAGCCTTCCACGATGCTTCCTTTATGCTCCGTCCGGCGCATCAGCAGCAGGTTGCCGATATTCTGAGCGACCCGGAAGCCAGCGAGAACGACAAATACGTTGCCCTGCAATTCCTGCGTAACTCTGATATCGCGGCGAAAGGCATTCTGCCGACCTGCCAGGACACCGGCACGGCGATTATCACCGGTAAAAAAGGCCAGCGCGTCTGGACCGGCGGCGGTGACGAAGCGGCGCTGGCGCGCGGCGTCTACAACACCTATACCGAAGACAACCTGCGCTATTCGCAAAACGCGGCGCTGGACATGTACAAAGAGGTGAACACCGGCACCAACCTGCCTGCGCAGATTGACCTCTACAGCGTCGACGGTGACGAGTACAAATTCCTCTGCATCGCCAAAGGCGGCGGTTCAGCCAACAAAACCTATCTTTACCAGGAAACCAAAGCGCTGCTTACCCCGGGCAAGCTGAAGAACTATCTGGTTGAGAAAATGCGCACCCTCGGCACGGCGGCCTGCCCGCCGTACCATATCGCGTTTGTGATTGGCGGTACGTCTGCTGAAAGCACCCTGAAAACCGTTAAGCTGGCCTCAACCAAATACTACGATGGCCTGCCAACGGAAGGTAACGAACATGGTCAGGCGTTCCGCGACGTGCAGCTTGAGCAGGAACTGCTGGACGAAGCGCAGAATCTGGGGCTGGGCGCGCAGTTTGGCGGCAAATACTTCGCGCATGACATTCGCGTGATCCGCCTCCCGCGCCACGGTGCATCCTGTCCAGTGGGGATGGGCGTGTCGTGCTCTGCGGATCGTAACATCAAAGCGAAGATCAACCGCGACGGCATCTGGATCGAAAAGCTGGAGAACAACCCGGGCAAATACATCCCTGAAGAACTGCGTAAAGCGGGTGAGGGCGAAGCGGTACGCGTTGACCTGAATCGCCCAATGAAGGAGATCCTGGCGCAGCTTTCGCAGTATCCGGTTTCAACGCGCCTTTCTCTGAACGGGACGATTATTGTTGGCCGCGACATCGCCCATGCGAAGCTGAAAGAGCGCCTGGACAACGGTGAAGGGCTGCCGCAGTACATTAAAGATCACCCGATCTACTACGCAGGCCCGGCAAAAACGCCTGATGGGTATGCTTCCGGCTCGTTAGGCCCAACGACGGCGGGCCGTATGGACTCCTACGTCGACCAGTTGCAGGCCAACGGTGGCAGCATGATCATGCTGGCGAAAGGCAACCGCAGCCAGCAGGTGACGGACGCGTGCCACAAGCACGGCGGCTTCTACCTCGGCAGCATCGGCGGCCCGGCAGCGGTGCTGGCACAGGGCAGTATCAAGAGCCTGGAGTGCGTGGAGTACCCGGAACTGGGAATGGAAGCGATCTGGAAAATTGAAGTGGAAGACTTCCCGGCGTTCATTCTTGTGGATGACAAAGGTAACGACTTCTTCAAACAGATCCAGTCTTCCCAGTGTTCGGCGTGTGTGAAGTAATTCTGTAAATTGCCGGGTGGCGCTGACGCTTACCCGGCCTACATTCTCGTAGGTCGGGTAAGGCGCAGCCGCCACCCGACATCAAAAAGAGCGCACAAAGCGCCATAACGTTTCTCAGAAGTCATCAATACTTATCTCTTAAGCATGTGAGCAATCCCATCTTTGTTATCAAGGAGTAAGTAATGACAATGCATCGCCGCGAGAAAGACTCCATGGGCGCCATCGACGTCCCGGCCGACAAGCTATGGGGCGCGCAAACCCAGCGTTCGCTGGAGCATTTCCGCATTTCGACAGAGAAAATGCCCGTCTCGCTAATCCAGGCGCTGGCGTTGACCAAACGCGCTGCCGCCAAAGTCAATCAGGATCTGGGCCTGCTGGATGCCGATAAAGCCTCCGCCATCATCAATGCCGCCGACGAAGTGCTGGAGGGCAAACATCCCGACGAATTCCCCCTTGCCATCTGGCAGACCGGCTCAGGCACCCAGAGCAACATGAACATGAACGAGGTGCTGGCGAACCGCGCAAGCGAGCTGCTTGGCGGCGTACGCGGCATGGAGCGGAAGGTTCACCCGAACGATGACGTGAATAAAAGCCAGAGTTCCAACGACGTGTTCCCGACGGCCATGCACGTGGCGGCCGTCATCGCTATCCGCGAGCAGCTTATCCCGCAACTCAACGTGCTCAAATCTACGCTTAACGAGAAAGCGCAGGCTTTCGGCGACATTGTAAAAATTGGTCGTACGCACCTGCAGGACGCCACGCCGCTGACGCTTGGCCAGGAGATCTCCGGCTGGGTGGCGATGCTGGAGCACAATCTTAAGCATATAGACAACAGCCTGCCGCATCTGGCGGAGCTGGCGCTCGGCGGAACGGCGGTTGGCACCGGGTTAAACACCCATCCCGAGTACGCGGTGCGCGTGGCCGGAGAGCTGGCGAAGATCACCGGGCAGCCGTTTGTTACCGCCCCGAATAAATTCGAAGCGCTGGCGACCTGTGATGCGCTGGTCCATACCCATGGCGCGCTGAAAGGGCTGGCAGCCTCGCTGATGAAAATCGCCAACGACGTGCGCTGGCTGGCCTCCGGCCCGCGCTGCGGCATCGGCGAAATCAGCATTCCGGAAAACGAGCCGGGCAGCTCCATTATGCCGGGTAAAGTAAACCCGACGCAGTGCGAAGCCATGACCATGCTGTGCTGTCAGGTGATGGGTAATGACGTTGCGGTCAACATGGGCGGCGCGTCGGGTAACTTCGAGCTTAACGTCTATCGCCCGATGGTGATCCACAACGTACTGCAATCGATTCGTCTGCTGGCCGATGGCATGGAGAGCTTTAACGAGCACTGCGCGGTGGGCATTGAGCCTAATCGCGAGCGAATCAGCCAGCTGCTGAATGAGTCCCTGATGCTGGTCACGGCGCTAAACACCCATATTGGTTATGACAAAGCGGCCGAAATCGCTAAAAAAGCGCACAAAGAGGGGCTTACCCTGAAAGCCTCTGCGCTGGCGCTGGGCTACCTGACGGACGCCGAGTTTGATGCCTGGGTCCGCCCGGAAGCGATGGTCGGCAGCATCAGGTAATCACTGCGCCACATACAGGTGCAGCCGCGGGATAATCAGCTGTAGCGGCTGTGCCTGGGGTTTATAGCGATGCTGAACGTTTTCAGCATCGTAGTTCAGCAGTTCTCCTATATCCGGCACCACCGCACCCTGATCGGCATCGTAGAGCGCAATCAGCGGTGTCGGGCAGGCGTATTGCACCTGCTTTTGCTGTCCCGCATACCAGACACGAGCGATAGGCTGCACCTTGACCGGACGCTTTATTTTAAGACGGGTATCAGCCGGCAGGGAGGCAATGCTGTGGTACTCCTGCTCCAGCCGTTCAATCCACTGTTCCCGCGACCACGGGGCGACCGTTCGCGGCGATTTCAGGCTTTTCTCCAGCTGAGCCAGGATCTCGTCGCGCGTGAAGTTTTTAATGATGTGCTTGTTGGCCCAGCCGAAGCGCAGCGTGGCGGGGTGGCGCAGTACCGTCAGCGTGCGGTAAGCATTCAGGGTGATCAGCCCCGGAAGCTGGCGATGCACCCATTCAAAACGGGCAGCCGGTGCCAGCCCGGATTCAACGGTCACGATTTTCTCGAAGGCGGCTTTCAGCGTATTAATATGCGTAATTTGCGCCTCAATGGCTTCACGCGTTGCGGTATCCGTTTGCAGACAGATGACGCCGGGCAGGCGAACGGCGGCCTTACTGCTGCGATTTTCGGACTGCTGCTGGATGAAAAGGCGGCGATAGTGCTGCAACGTCAGTTCCAGCGCCACTTTACCGATATGCTGCGTTACCTCAATGGTGTTCAGCGGGTCGTGTTCCGCGCCTTTCGCCACCTCGGGCAGGGAAAAGACGCGGGCGGCCAGCAGGCGGCAGCCCTGTAGTTGCGCCGTCAGGGTCAGTAACGCCTGCTCTATTTCCCGAAATGTGGTGTTAAGCCTTTCGATGAGATCGTAAGTCGCCATAATAGTCCTTAATTAGTTACAACATACTACTGATATAGCACAACACGCCGGGTCAGGCCAGCGTGCGGTTTAGTTCAGGCAGGTACGGGAAGAGGAATGTTGTGATAGATCGGCCAGCTAAAGTCGAAACGGGCCCCGCCCAGCTCGCTCGCTTCGCAGCGAACCGAACCGCCCATCGCCTGGGCAATAGAACGGACAATAGCCAGCCCCAGACCACAGCCGCCGGTAGCACGGTCGCGGCTGGGGTCGAGGCGCACAAACGGCTCGAAAACTTTTTCACGCTCCGCTGGCTCAATACCGGGGCCATCGTCTTCCACACACAGAATTGCCTGGCTCCCCTGCAAATCTAAACCTATGCGCAGCGTGGTTTCGCTGTAGCGCATGGCGTTATTCATCAGATTATCCAGCACGCGTTCCATCAGGCGCATGTCCAGCGCGCCGTACGCGCCGGGGGTAATGGCTGTCAGCAGTTTTCGCTGAGGGTTAACGCTCTGCACATCGTTAATATGCGTCTGTAGCCAGACGGGAAGATCCGGCGTACTGAGGTGCAACTCCGTCTGAGGCCGATCGAGGCGGGCATAGGTCAGCAGCTCTTCAATCAGCGCTTCAAGCTGGCCAATATCCCGATTGAGGGCCTGCGATTCCGCGGCGGTGAGGTTCTCGCTCATCTCCAGGCGATAACGCAGGCGTACCAGCGGAGTGCGCAGTTCATGCGCAATGCCGTCGATAAGCTGCTTCTTGCTGGCAATCAGGGCGTTGATGTTATCGGCCATCTGGTTAAAGGCAATACCGAGACGGTCAAAACTGGAACCGCTATCGAAATGTATGCGTTCAGTTAAATGACCCTCCCCAAAACGCTGTGCGGCGGATTCCAGTTTCAGCATGTCCTGCCAGTGCGGTCGCATCCAGATGAACACAGGGAAAGCGAGCGAGATGGCAATAAAGCCCAGCAGGGCGAGATCCAGCAGGCGCATCTGGTGCAGGTAATAGAGATAGGGCACTGGCCCGACGGCCAGGACATAGTGGCTGCGCGGAATACGCTGAATGAAGGTATATTTCTCGTCCAGTGCGACGATGTCTCCGTCGCGCAAACGCTGCATCGCCGGCGGCGCTAAATCAAAATCCTTCATGGGTTCGATACGCAGATCAAACGACAGATTCAGATCCAGCTCTTTTAACGTACGTGCCCAGTCATGCGGAGGAATTTCGCGCAGCTCGCTACGCATCAGGTAGAGCGAGCTTTTCATCAGATCGTCCAGGGATTGTCTGCCCGCACGCTCTGCGGTGAACTTATAGACCAGCCCGACCAGCATGGTCATCACCAGAAAGCAGACAAACAGCAGTAAATAAAACTGAACAAACAGCTTCTTCATTAATTTCACCGAAACAGGGGCTTCACTACACGTCTTTTACCAGCAGGGTCGCTATGGGCGCAAGTCAGGCATGATGCGTTGAAAAGGGGTATTCGTCGAAAGGTAATAAAACACGGCATCGCTTTATTCCATCAATGCCCGGGTAATCCGTTTACGCTTCGCTATACGAGTTTATTTGCGATTGAGAGTATTTGTGAATCAGAATAACAATGACAAAGGCCACCTCCGGGTGGCTTTATTTATGGCGTTTACCAGTGAGAGGTATCCGGCGCAAACGGTGCGACAACGATACTTATCTTTGTAACCTGAACATTACCAACATTCGTTAATGTCTGGATTTGACTGTGCTGACAATCAGTGGATTCGTGATAAACCCATGCGGACACTTACGCGCGTTGCAATGCACCGCGTAGGTACATATCTCCTCTTCCTGGTTTCGATTGTATGGGCAGGCCATCTTGTTTTTAATTTCACTCCATAACATCTCGTTGTAAGGGGAGATGTTGTATATCGATATTGGCTTGAAAACACCATTAATGAAGACGCCATTCTTTGTCGGATATATCCTATCGCCGGGGTACAAATAGACATCGCTTTCATACCAAATGATGAGTTTCAAGAACTTGAGTCCCAAGATGCTTGAATAAACGATTCCCGTGTTAGGACAAATTACCGAGCTAATGACTCTCCATGACATTGCTATACCTCGTTCATTAAATAATTGAGAGAGTATAAGGTTTAGCATGAGAATTAGATTTCTGCAAACGCGTAAGCTATTGAAAAAGATCGATATTATTTATATGCTAACTATATCCCCTTTGTTTTCATAAGGATAAGATAATAATTTAGTCAATTGTAAAGTTCATTTTTAACACAATGTGCATTTAAGTGACGGATTTTTGATCGATGATGGTTCCTGAACTGCTGAATATATATTGTACTATAGCAATGAAATACATTAGAGCTACTTTTGTTTACGCGAAAAATGCACATCGAAATTGAACAGGTAAGAGGAATGTGATCAAAGGATATTTCATGACTAACGATGCATATAATCGAAAACTTACGACGTATACCGATAACATTCCTGATGCATCGCAAGTTATTTTTCGAAATTTACTGTGTAGTTTTTTTTCAGGTTTCCCATGCGTGCGGGGCAAACAGGTAGCCCTTATTACGTACGGTTTTAATGCGGTAGGGCTCGGTGGCGCTGTCCTGCAGTTTTTTTCGCAGGCGAGAAATCGCCACATCAACGCTACGATCCATTCCGTCGTAACTTACGCCGCGCAGATTTTTCAGCAATGCATCCCGGTCCATAATTTGCCCGGCATGAGTTGCCAGCTCCCACAGCAGGTCAAAATCTGCGGTTGAGAGCGCAATCAGCTCCCCGGAAAGCATAACCTGTCGGTTGACCGGGTCGATAGAAAGCGTGCCGAACCGCATCGCCTTATGCGGCGTTAAAGAGGGCGCAGGCGCTTCACGCTCAGCGCTGGCACGCTGACGCAGATGAAGGCGCAAACGGGCAAGCAGGACCGCCGGCGGCGTGGTTTTCAGGATGTAGTCATTCGCGCCCATCTCAAGGGACAGAATATGATTCATATCGCTGTCGAGAGAGGTCAGCAGCACGATCGGGCCGTCCCACTTCGCGCGCAGATCCCGGCAAAGCGTCATGCCATCTTTTCCGGGCAGCATAATGTCCAGCAACACCAGGTCCGGATTTTCGCGGGTGACGACGTCTTCAGCGCGATCGCCACGAGGTTCGACAACCACTTCAATATCATGTTTACCCAGATAAGCGGCGATCAATTGACCCACTTCGGGTTCATCTTCAACATAAACAATCTTATTCATACTACGTCTGTCATCGCGAAAAACGTCAACATACACCGCACAACCTTAACCTTCCATTAATCTTTCATAATTAGCCGGAGTTCCGTTATCCTGCACGGGAATGTTATTTGATTGTTAAGGGAAAAGAATGGGGCTGTTGATCAAAGCCGCGCTGGGTGCGCTGGTCGTGCTGCTGATTGGGGTGCTGGCTAAAACGAAGAACTACTACATTGCCGGGCTTATCCCGCTGTTTCCCACCTTTGCGTTAATTGCGCACTATATTGTGGCCTCTGAGCGGGGTATAGAGGCGCTGCGTGCCACCATTGTATTCGGGATGTGGTCAATCATCCCGTATTTCATCTATCTGCTGTCGCTGTGGTACTTCACCGGTTTTCTGCGTCTGCCCCTGGCGCTGGGCGGGGCGGTGGTCTGCTGGAGCCTCAGCGCCTGGGTGCTCATCTTCTTCTGGAGCCGCTTTCACTAGCGCAGCGGGCGGCCACCGTCCACGGCAAACGTCCTTCCCGTGACGTAACAGCTGGTCAGCAGATAATCGATCAGGTCGATCACCTCTTTCTCGCCGGGCGCAATTTTCATCAACGATTTGTTAAGCGCCTGCTGACGATACTCGGCATCATCGCCCTCGTTAAATAAAATCATCGCCGGGGCAATCGCGTTGACTTTTACCTCGGGGGCCAGCTTGCGCGCGAACGAGCGAGTCATATTATCCAGCGCGGCTTTGCTGGCCGCGTAGGCGATGTGTTTATCGCTGCCTCGCTCCACCACGTAATCGGTGAAATGGATAATGTCGCCTGCGGCATGGCCGTGTCCGCGTAGCAGATCCTGTAGGGCATGGTTGAGCAGATAAGGCGCATTAACGTGGATCTGCATCATGCAGGCGAGCGTTTCGCTGAGCGAATGTCCTGCTTTTTCAGGAAGCCAGGTACTGGCGTTGTGAATAACCGCCCGCAGCCCGCGGGTGGTCGATTTCACTTTTTCCGCGAAAGCAAGAATACCTTCATCCGTGGAGAAATCCGCCTGAATGCAGACGGCTCCGGCATGTCGTAGCCCTTCAATGGAGGGATATTCCGTGCGGTAACTGACGATAACCGGATGGCGAAGATTGAGAAAGTGATGGGCGAGGGCGAGGCCGATGCGACGGCCTGCGCCAGTGATCAATATTGGGCGTTGCTGCGTGTGTCCCATCGTAATCTCCTTTTCAGTTCAACAATGGGACAGGCGGCGCTATCCCATTAACATCCACGTTGCCGGTACGGCAGCGACTAACAGCAAACCTATCAACGCCATTTCGCGGCGCTTAAGGGCATTATCAAGCTGATGCGTACGGCGAGCGTAGATAAACACCAGCAGGCCTGGCGCGTAGAGCACCACGGACAGCAGCAGATGCATCGGGCCGGAAGCATACAATAACCATAGACCGTAAATACAGGCACCTACGCCTACCGCATAGTGTGCCGGGCGGGTCGCAATTTTTAACAGATATGCGCCCACTAAGAAATAGGGTACCAGAATCATCTCGGAGGCGATGGTCAGCAGCGTGTTATAGTCCGAACCTGTGAGCCAGATCAGCACCAGACAGACCTGCACGCTGATGTTGGTGAGCCACAGAGAGGCCGATGGCGCACTGTTTTTATTCTGACGGGCAAACAGGCGCGGGAACGCTTTGTGCGTGGCGGCCAGGAACGGAACTTCCGCCGCCATAATGGTCCAGCTCAGGTACGCGCCGCAGACGGAGACAATCAAACCTGCCGCGATAACCACATCACCCCAGGGACCGAGCATTTTCACCATCAGCCCGGCCATGGACGGATTACGCATCTCCGCCAGTTCAGGGCGGGCCACCACACCGAGCGACAGCAGCGTCACCAGCAGATAAACGCCCAGCGCCGCCAGGACGGCCAGCAGTGTGGCGCGTCCCACGTCGCGTTTGTTACGCGCGCGGGCAGAGACCACGACGGCACCTTCAACACCGATGAACACCCACAGGGTAATCAGCATGGTATTTTTCACCTGCTCCCAGACGGGAACGCCCAACGCAATACCGCTGAAATCGAGCGTAAAGACATCGAGACGGAAGGCGAGGAAGGCCAGCACGACGAACAGGCCAAGCGGCACCAGCTTGGCCAGCGTCGCCACCAGGTTAATGCTGGCCGCGGTCTGAACACCGCGCAAAATCAACCAGTGAACAATCCACAGCAGCACCGAGGCGCCTACGATGGACTGCCAGGTATTGCCGTCACCAAACAGGCGCAGTTCGGGCGTATCGGTAAAGAAACTGAGCGCCGAGAAGACGATAACCAGATAGGAGACGTTGGCGATCACCGCGCACAGCCAGTAGCCCCAGGCGGAGCAGAAGCCAATCAGCTCGCCAAAACCTTCACGGGCGTAAGTGAATATTCCGCCGTCCAGATCCGGTCGGATACGCGTCAGCAGCAGCATGGCGAACGCCAGCAGCAAAATCCCGACGCCGGTGATGCCCCAGCCAATCAGTAATGCGGCCGGGCTGGCGACGGCCGCCATGTTCTGCGGCAAACTGAATACGCCCGCGCCCAGCATTGAGCTCAATACAAGTGCAGTTAACGCACTCAGGCCAAGTTTCTTTTCCATTGGCTTCCTGTTATGAAAAGTCCAAATCCAGAATAATTATTTCGCTAAGGCGCATAAAAATGGTGGATCACGCTAAGGCGCGGGATTTTACGGAGTGTGACGGATGCATGCAATGACATGGGGCAGAAATCAGAAAAAAAGTAACAAAAAAGGCGGCACTGCGCCGCCTTTATGAAACCGTTTTGTTACTTGTACAGATCGGCACTGATGGTCAGGTTGTTGCCACGTTCCTGCCACTGGCGGGTGATGTGGTAATACTTCGCGCCTTTCTTCGCAGCACGCTTCGCCACCTGATAGGAGATTTCTGTCATGTTGCCATAGTTGCCCGTAAACTTGATGCTGTCGAACGGCACCATCTGCGCGGCAGTGGCTTTGTTCAGCTCTTCAATTTTCGTGCCGTCTGGTAACGTAACGGTATAACGACCGCCTTTGGTGGATTGGGTTTCAAAGAAACGACCCACTTCTGCGCTTGGTGCCGCAGACGTTGCTACGCCCGGAATTTCAACTTTCTTCGCTTCTTCACCGCCTTTTGCTAACGCAGCACGACCGGCTTCTGAATCCGCTGGAATCGCATCCGGGCTTTGCACTACGCGTTTTTTCGCATCTTGCTTATAGATGAAGGCGGTAATACGCTGGTTTCCGCCCTGGTTGGCATCAACCTGACGCACGATATAAAACGCGTAAGCGCCTTTTTCTCTCGCGGCTTTGGTGATGGCATCGTTAACTTCAGGCTGGCTGCGGTAGAAGCCCTGAACGGTCACGGTGTCATACGGTTCCAGCTGAACAGCCTGATCTTTCGGCAGTTCAACAATGCCGTTAATCACGCGGTTTTTCTGTTCATCTGCCTTTGGGGCATTCTCTTTGTACAGCGCAACAGTCACGCGCTGGTTACCGCTGTTGCCCTGATCGGACTGGTCAACAACGTAAAACGAGGCAGCGCCGTTTTTATCGGCGGCTTTTGATGCGGCGGCGACGGCATCGCCAATGGAATTATACCGACCCACAATGACCGTATGGTCAAAAGGTTTTAACGCTGCCGCTTGCTCCGGCGTCAACTCTGTCGCAGCATTCGCTGACAGGGCGGTCGCGGAAAGAAGTGCGGACGCCAGGAGTGTGTTCTTAAGCTTCATAAAAATAATCCTTCGCCTTGCGCAAACCATGTACTGGTGTTGTTGTTAATTTGAGACGGTCCCGATTATGGCATTTAACACCCGTCGCTGTCTGCGGCATTTTTCACAGCCTGTGCTCAGCAAAGGACCTGATTCGATAACATTTTGTGATATGTGGAAAAAACAGGCGTTTCACAAGAAAAACTGATTAAGCATATGACTTTTACAAGTTAATTTAATGTTAATGAGTTGTTCTTTTATGGCGCTATATCATGTTTTTACCGCTTCGCTTGCGCGATTTATCGGTCCTGAAGGCGAATTTAAGGTAAATATCTCTGTCAGTGACCCCGATCGCTTATTTTTCACAGATAAAATAAGAAATAGTGTTTTCTGGCGGTAGATCACGGGCGCTATTTTCAGTAGGTTATAGAAAGTTTGTTACTGTTTTATTTTCCGGGGTTAATCATTCTCCGTCGTTATCGCGATGGTGAAAATTGATACGAACCGCGGGCAATTATCGACAAACCATCATCACAAACCGATGGAAGGGAAAACTATGCGTATTGGGGTACCAAAAGAACGGTTAGCCAATGAAACCCGCGTAGCGGCAACACCAAAAACGGTGGAGCAACTGCTTAAACTGGGTTTTACCGTCGCGATTGAAAGCGGCGCGGGCAAACTGGCGAGTTTCGATGACGAGGCCTTTATTCAGGCTGGCGCGGACGTAGTGGACGGTGCTGAGGTCTGGCAATCACCCATTATTCTGAAGGTAAACGCACCGGAAGAGAGTGAAATTGAACTGCTGAACGCGGGCACCACGCTTGTGAGCTTTGTCTGGCCAGCCCAAAACCCGGAGCTGATGGAGAAGCTGGCGGCACGCGGTGTCACCGTGATGGCGATGGATTCCGTGCCGCGTATTTCGCGCGCGCAGTCTCTGGATGCGCTGAGTTCTATGGCAAACATTGCCGGCTATCGCGCCATTGTCGAAGCTGCGCATGAGTTTGGTCGCTTCTTTACCGGTCAAATTACGGCCGCAGGCAAAGTACCACCCGCGAAGGTGATGGTAATTGGTGCCGGTGTGGCAGGTCTTGCCGCTATTGGGGCCGCAAACAGCCTGGGCGCTATTGTTCGTGCGTTTGATACCCGGCCGGAAGTGAAGGAGCAGGTGCAGAGTATGGGCGCCGAATTCCTTGAGCTGGACTTCAAGGAAGAAGCGGGCAGCGGTGATGGTTACGCGAAGGTCATGTCTGAAGCCTTTATTAAGGCGGAAATGGCGCTCTTTGCGGCGCAGGCAAAAGAGGTGGACATCATTGTCACCACCGCGCTTATTCCGGGTAAACCGGCACCGAAGCTGATCACCCGTGAGATGGTGGATTCCATGCAGCCGGGCAGCGTGATTGTCGATCTGGCGGCGCAAAACGGCGGTAACTGTGAGTATACCGTGCCAAATCAGGTCACGACGACCGCGAACGGCGTGAAGGTGATCGGTTATACCGACCTGCCAGGACGTCTGCCAACCCAGTCCTCTCAGCTGTACGGCACGAACCTCGTTAATCTGCTGAAGCTGCTCTGCAAAGAGAAAGACGGCAACATCACCGTTGATTTTGATGATGTGGTGGTGCGCGGCGTGACCGTGGTGCGTGAAGGGGAAATCACCTGGCCTGCACCGCCGATACAGGTTTCCGCTCAGCCTCAGGCTGCGCCGAAAGCGGCGCCTGAGCCTGCAGAACCAGCGAAACCTGCGTCGCCGTGGCGCAAATACGCCATCATGGCGCTGGTCATTATCCTGTTTGGCTGGCTGGCGGACGTCGCGCCAAAAGAGTTCCTTGGCCACTTCACCGTCTTCGCGCTCTCCTGCGTGGTGGGTTACTACGTCGTGTGGAACGTTTCCCATGCGCTGCATACCCCGCTGATGTCGGTTACCAATGCCATCTCCGGGATTATCGTGGTTGGGGCATTGCTGCAAATTGGTCATGGCGGCTGGATCAGCTTCCTGAGCTTCATTGCAGTGCTGATCGCCAGTATCAATATTTTCGGTGGTTTCACCGTGACTCAGCGCATGCTGAAAATGTTTCGTAAAGGCTAAGGGGTAGCATATGTCTGGAGGATTAGTTACAGCCGCATACATTGTTGCTGCAATCCTGTTTATTTTCAGTCTGGCGGGGCTTTCCAAACACGAAACGTCTCAGCAGGGAAATAACTTTGGTATCGCCGGGATGGCGATTGCGCTGATTGCCACCATCTTTGGGCCGGACACCGGCAACGTGGCGTGGATCCTGGTGGCGATGATCATCGGTGGTGCGATTGGTATTCGTCTTGCGAAACGCGTTGAAATGACCGAGATGCCGGAGCTGGTTGCTATTCTGCACAGCTTCGTGGGTCTGGCCGCGGTGCTGGTGGGCTTCAACAGCTATCTGTACCACGAACCGGGTCTGGAACCGATTCTGGTGAACATCCACCTGACCGAAGTGTTCCTCGGCATCTTCATTGGCGCGGTGACCTTCACCGGCTCAATCGTGGCGTTCGGCAAACTGCGCGGGAAGATCTCTTCCAAACCGCTGATGCTGCCTAACCGCCACAAGCTGAATCTGGCGGCGCTGGTCGTTTCCTTTGTGCTGCTGGTGGTCTTCGTGCGTACCGAAAGCGTAGGCTTGCAGATGCTGGCGTTACTGGTGATGACCATCATCGCGCTAGCCTTCGGCTGGCATCTGGTGGCGTCTATCGGCGGGGCAGATATGCCGGTAGTCGTCTCCATGCTGAACTCCTACTCCGGTTGGGCAGCGGCAGCAGCAGGCTTTATGCTGAGCAACGACCTGCTGATTGTCACCGGTGCGCTGGTCGGTTCTTCCGGTGCGATCCTGTCTTACATCATGTGTAAGGCGATGAACCGCTCGTTTATCAGCGTCATCGCGGGTGGCTTCGGTTCTGACGGTTCATCAACCGGTTCTGATGAGGAAGTGGGTGAACACCGTGAAATCAGTGCGGAAGACACCGCAGAGATGCTGAAAAACTCGCATTCCGTTATCATCACCCCGGGCTATGGCATGGCGGTGGCGCAGGCGCAGTATCCGGTGGCGGAAATCACCGAGAAACTGCGCGCGCGCGGTATCAAGGTTCGCTTTGGTATTCACCCGGTGGCGGGGCGTCTGCCAGGCCACATGAACGTGCTGCTGGCGGAAGCGAAGGTGCCTTACGACATCGTGCTGGAAATGGACGAGATCAACGATGATTTCGCCGACACCGACACCGTGCTGGTGATTGGCGCCAACGACACCGTTAACCCGGCGGCGCAGGACGATCCGCGCAGCCCGATTGCGGGTATGCCTGTTCTCGAAGTGTGGAAGGCGCAGAACGTCATTGTCTTCAAACGCTCTATGAACACCGGCTATGCTGGCGTGCAGAACCCGCTGTTCTTTAAAGATAACACCCACATGCTGTTTGGCGACGCCAAGGCCAGCGTGGATGCGATTCTGAAATCTCTTTAATTCCGCTTCATCCTGTCAAACCGCCCCTGGGGGCGGTTTTCTTATTTCTGCGGTCAGCCATTCTCCTCTGTCTATACTTTACCCTTTGTGTAATACGAGGAGGTGTAATGCAATTTCTGTCCCGCTTTGACATCATCGCGCTGATGATGACGCCATCATTCTGGATTGGCGTCGCCACGGTAGTCTTTGTAACTCTGCTGGTGTACTGGCTGCTGACGCGCCTGATCGCCTTTGTTAAGAAAGGGATCACCACCTGGGGCGACAAGCATCCCACCACCAACCGGATGCGTTTTATCCTGACGGATATGCTTAACCGCACCAGCCGCTTCCTGCTTTTTGTCGTGGCGCTGCTGTTCAGCCTGCGTTTCGTCGACTTACCGGATCATCTCTTTGGTACCGTGAGCCACGCCTGGTTCCTGGTCTTTGCTATCCAGGTGGCGCTGTGGATGGATCAGGGGGTGGTGTCGTGGCTTCGTCACGTCATGCTGGCGCCGGGAAGCCATAAAAACCCGGTGACGCTGGTGATCACGGGGCTTATCCTCCGTGCCATTGTCTGGTCAGTGATGCTGCTGTCTATCCTTGCTAACGCGGGCGTCAACATCACTGCTCTGGTTGCCAGCCTTGGGGTAGGGGGTATTGCTATCGCCCTCGCGGTGCAAACGATCCTGAGCGACGTGTTTGCATCGCTCTCCATCGGTTTTGATAAGCCGTTCGAAATCGGCGATTTTGTGGTGTTTAACGATGTCGCCGGGACGGTAGAGCACATCGGCCTGAAAACCACTCGTATCCGTAGCCTGAGCGGGGAGCAAATTGTCTGTGGGAACGCCATCCTGCTGCAACAGACGCTGCATAACTACAAGCGGATGCAAACGCGCCGGATCGTCTTTACCTTCGGGGTCGCCAGCGACACGGCGCCGGAAAAACTGCGTTCAGTGGGTGATATGGTCAAACAGATCATTACCGACGTCGGGGAAACGAAGTTTGACCGCGCCCATTTCCTGGGCTTCGATCGCGATCGCCTGACCTTCGAGGTGGTCCATATCGTTAATACGGCGGATTACAACAAGTACATGGATATTCAGCAGGAGATCAATATTCGTATTCTGGAGGGGCTGAACCAGCAGGAGATCAAGCTGGCGCTGCCGAGCATGGTTCTGCACGCGCCCTGGATGAATGCTGGCGACGAGGCACCGGCGCAACGGTTGAGCGAAGCGCAATAAAAAAAGCCCGCCGTTACCGGCGGGCTTTCATTTTGGGGTCAATCGTCTTCCTCATCGTCCAGTTCAACCGGCGTCTGATACTGATCCGGTTTGATAACCAGAAGGTCGCAGCGAAGATGGTCGATCACCTGCTCGGCGGTATTACCCAGGAACGCGGCAGAAATACCGGTCCGGCCAATGGTGCCCAGCACCACAATCCCGGCCTGCAAATGCTCCGCCAGATCCGGAATAACCTCTTCCGGTAACCCTTTTTCTACGTGGGTCATGTTCTCATCGATACTGAATTTCTGGCGCAGCGCTTTCATGGCCAGCAGATGCTGACCGCGAATCGCATCGTTATACACGCTCGGGTCAAATTCAGGCAGCTCGATGGCGATATTGATTGGCGTAACCGGATAGGCTCCCACCAGATGGACTTCGGTATGGTTAACCTGGTCGGCAAGCTGAAGGGTCTCCTTCACCAGCTTCTCGTTCAGCGAATTGTGATAATCCTCTTCGCTGGCCAGATTGACCGCCACGACGGCTTTCCCGCCCTCAGGCCACGGCTGATCTTTCACCATCCATACCGGACAAGGGCATTTGCGCAGCAGGTGCCAGTCGGTCGGGGTGAAAATCACGGATTCCAGTTTGTCATGCTGGTGCGCCATTTTCAGCAGCAGGTCATGCCCACCGGCCACCACTTCCTGAATAATGGCTTCGAAAGGACGGTTGTGCCAGACCACCTTGATATCGATAGGTACGCCCGCTTCCAGATAATACTTCGCCTGCTCGCGGATCCACGCGGTACGCTGGCTGATCACTCCCTGACGCATAGCGGTGCGCTCGTCAGGCGACAGAAGGGTGGTCATCTCGTATGAGAAGTCATAAATCGGCAAAAAGGCTTTAATTTTGCCACCAATCCGTTGATGTAAATACACAGCACGTCGTAATGCTGGCTGATCGTCCTGATTCGGATCGATAGCCACCAGCATATTTTGATACTTTGCCATACAGGTCTCCTTACTACTGTCACCACAGTCTGTAAGTAAAAGAGTAACCTATATATCTTGAATGAAACAGGGGGGAAGTTTTTGCCAGATCAATAATCATGAAAATTTATCGACCTGGCATAAGATATCTGGGAGAGTTATGCCACGTTACGTGAGTGACCCGCCAGAATGGCCAGCGCTTCACCGTTTTCAATGGTGATGTACTTACCTTTAACCGCCAGCATTCCGCTCTTCTGGAAACGACCCAGCAGACGGCTGATGGTTTCCACGGTCAGGCCCAGATAGTTACCAATATCGCCACGCGTCATGGTCAGACGGAATTCGCGTGGGGAGAAGCCACGTTCCGCGAAACGGCGGGAGAGGTTATAGATAAAGGCGGCCAGACGCTCTTCGGCATTCTTTTTGGAAAGCAGCAGGATCATATCCTGATCGCCTTTGATCTCACCGCTCATCAGACGCATCATCTGCTGACGCAGGTTCGGCATCTTACCGGACAGATCGTCCAGCGTTTCAAACGGGATTTCACAAACCATAGAGGTTTCCAGCGCCTGAGCAAAGCTCGGGTGATGGCCACTACCGATGGCGTCAAAGCCGACTAAATCGCCCGCCAGATGGAAGCCAGTGATCTGCTCGTCGCCCTGTTCGGTAATGGTGTAGCTTTTGATGGTGCCAGAACGAATAGCATAGAGCGATTTCAGTTCGTCTCCCGCTTTAAACAGCGTCTGCCCTTTCTGAATAGGCTTTTTGCGCTCGATGATATTGTCAAGCTGATCGAGTTCATGCTCATTCAGAGTAAACGGGATACAGAGCTGGCTGATGCTGCAATCCTGGCAATGGATAGCACAACCGCCAGACTGAATGCGTCGTATAATTCGCTTTTCCGGGATCATAGGTTTGCTCAAGCCTTAATTGATATTGGTCAATTTTAACATCTTTTTGGTAAGGACGTAAGTCTGGCAAACCCCCAATAAAGACAAGAGACGGCAGCGAGTTGCCATCTCCTTGAAATTCCACAGAATGATTAAGGATTATTAGCCTAACAGGAAGAAAATTAAGCACAAAAAGCCTGGGAATTACAGCAGAAAATACCCTTCGTGACGCAGCAGCCACTCTTTACGCTGTACGCCCCCGGCATAGCCGGTGAGGGTGCCGTTGCGCCCGATCACGCGATGGCAAGGCACCACAATGCTGACGGGATTTGAGCCATTTGCCGCACCGACTGCGCGCGCCGCGCCGGTACGGCCAAGCTGCTCTGCCAGCTGACCGTAGTGCATCACCTGCCCGCAGGGAATGTTACGTAGCGCCTGCCACACCTCGCGCTGAAAAGGGGTACCCGCCGTGGCGGTTGGCAGGGTATTAATAATGCTGAGATCGCCCTCGAAGTAGGCCGCCAGTTTATCGCTCAGCCCGCCAGGATTACGGGCTGTAATACGCTCGTAACCCTCGGCGCGATAATGAATGTTGAGCAGCTCAACCATCCGGTCGCTGTGCTCTTCCCACTCAACAGCGCGAAGATTGAACGCTTCATCCGCGATAACCCACAGCGGCCCCAGCGGTGTCGCAATCTTGTCTTCGAGTAATCTCAGCATCAGTATTCCTTAGTTCAGCCTCGGGTAAATACCCGGTCCAATCGGCAGGCCGACAAGATACCACGCCACCAGCATCACCAGCCATACCCCTAAGAAGATAAGCGGATAGGGCAAGACCAGCGAATAGTAGGTACCCAGCTTAGCCTCCGGTCTGTAGCGTTGCAGGAAGCCTAAAAACAGCGGAACGAAGGGTGACACGGGCGCCAGCGGGATCACCGAAGAATCGGCGACACGGAACAGGATCTGGGCGAACGCCGGATGAAAGCCGAGCATCATAAACATGGGGACAAAGATGGGGGCCAGAATCGACCAGATGGCCGACCCGCTGGCAATAAACATGCACAGCAGGGACGACAGCAGCGCCAGGCCGACAAACGCCGGAACCCCGCTCAACCCCGCCGCCTCCAGCGCGTCCGTCAGGCTCACGGCCATAAACTTGCCCATGTTGCTCCAGTTAAACATGGCCACAAACTGCGCCAGCGGGAACACCATCACGATAAAACCCGCCATCTCCTTCATCGGCTCGATCATCAGGTGCGGCAGATCTCCCTGACGGCGGATTTTACCGGTAGCGATGCCGTAGGCGAGCGAAACGACGAAGAAGAAGAGAATTATCAGCGGCACAATACCTTGAATAAACGGCGAGGGAAGTACGGTGTGTTTGATCGGATCGCGCAACACGCCATTCTCCGGCACCACCATCAGCGCCACAGCCGCAATGAATGCCAGCGAGACGATCCCGGCGACGCGCAGGCCGAACTGCTGCTCTTTGCTCAGCGTCTCCAGCTTTTCATCGCTCCGGCCTTCCCATTTACCCAGGCGCGGCTCAACGATCTTATCGGTAATCAGCCCCCCGACAATCGTCAGGACAATCACCGAACTGGCCATAAAGTACCAGTTGTCGATCACGCTGACGTGCATGGCCGCATCGATGGTGCTGGCTGCCTCCGTGCTGATGCCGGAGAGCAGCACATCGGTGGTCACAATAAGCAGGTTAGCGGTAAACCCACAGCCGACGCCCGCGATCGCCGACAGCAGGCCCGCAACAGGATGACGGCCAACGGCGAGGAAAATCAGCGCCCCCATCGGCGGCATGATCACCAGCGCCGCGTCGGACGAGATATGGCTGAAGAAGGCAATAAACAGCACCATATAGCTGGCATAACGCGCGCTGACGTGCGAGGCCATTTTCACCATCAGCGCGGGCAGCAGACCCACGCGTTCGGCCAGACCCGCGCCTAACACCAGCGCCAGGATGGCGCCCAGCGGCGCAAAACCGCTGAAGTTTTTAATCACGTTCGGCAAAAACCAGTGCAACCCCTCCACGCTGAGCAGATTTTTTACGGCCACCATGCTGCCGTCGGCCGGGCTGCGCACGCTCACATCAAAGGCGGACAGCACGGCTGTCGCGACCATCAGGATGACAATTAAATAGATAAAAAGCAGGAAAGGGTGCGGCACTTTATTGCCGATCCTTTCAACCCAGCCATAGAGCTTACCGGATGGGGAATGCGAAGGTATGGAAGACATACTCATGGGCGTTCCTCGGGACTGTTGTCGTGTTGTGTTGTGTTTTTTTATTTTAAAGGTGACGGTGTCACGTCCTGTGGGATCGGACACTCGTACGGTTTTTCTGTTATGTGTTGTTCAAATTCTTCCCGACATTTTCGCAGCAGGTCGGCATCCTGAAGCAGATGCAGCGCGGTCGCGCCCATCACTTTTCCGGCCAGCAGCATGCCTTTATGGGCAATAGAGGTACGCCCCTGCGCCACCAATTGCCAGGTATGCAGCGGGGTGCCGACGGTAAAACAGGGGCTAAAGCACTGTGCGACAGGCATCTTCCAGCTGACATCCCCCACGTCGGTGGAGCCTGCCAGCACGTTATCGGTGATGGCGTAAGGGGCAACTTCATCCACCAGTAGCGTTTCGTGATGGCGTCGGGCAAAGGCTTTTCCCTCTTCGGCCCCCGTTGCGGCTATGTTTTTCAGGCTGTTTTGCAGGTCGTTTGCCGTGAGCGTGGCGCGGATTTCACGGGCAAATTCGCGTTCTTCTTCCGTCCAGTCCGGCGTGCCGTAATGCTGCAATGCGCGGTACATGGCCCCTTCGAGCGTACGGTTCGGCAGATAGCTGGAGCAGGCTTTATCAAAGCGACACTCGACAGTGGTTTCGGTCATCATCGCCGCGCCCTTGGCGATTTTCTCGATGCGCGCGTAGATCTGCTGCGCATCGGCCATCTCCGGAGCGCGGATCAGGTACAGCACTTCTGCCTGAGCCTGCACCACGTTAGGCGAAATTCCGCCGGTATCGGTGATGGCGTAATGAACGCGCGCTTTTTCAATGATGTGTTCGTTGAGGAAGTTTGTGCCGGTGGTCATCAACGTCACGGCATCCAGCGCGCTACGTCCCAGATGTGGGGAGTTTGCGGCGTGGGCGGCGATCCCCTTAAACCGCCAGGCGGCCTGAATATTGGCCAGCGTGCTGACGTTAAACATTCCGGCAAAGGCTTCCGGATGCCAGGTCACGGCAGCGTCCACGTCGTCAAATAATCCTTCACGCACCATAAAGGTTTTACCGGAGCCGCCTTCCTCGCCGGGGCAGCCGTAAAATCGTACCGTTCCGCTGCCGCCTGCTGTTCCAGCCAGCTTTTCACCGCCACCGCACCGGCAAAGGCAGCAGTACCCAACAGGTTATGCCCGCAGCCATGGCCGTTAGCCCCCGGGGTGGCGGATTGCGCCGTCGCGCAGTGCGCCTGCTGGCTCAACCCGGCCAGGGCGTCGTATTCGCCCAGAAGGGCGATAACGGGCTTGCCGCTGCCGTAGCTGGCAATAAAGGCGTTGGGAATGCCTCCGGCTTCCCGCATCAGGGTAAAGCCCTCGGCTTCCAGCGCGCTGGCGAGCCGTTCGGCGGACCAGAACTCTTCAAAGCGCGTTTCGGGATGATCCCAGATGTCGTCGGCAATATCGGTAAACGTCTGACATCGCGTGTCGATGGCATCAGCGATAAAAGCGTAGTTCTCCTGCATTACACACCTCGCGTCCACGGGAAATTAAGCGCAGTTCGCGCCAGTGTTTCGATGGCAACGTTCATCACCTGCTCATCAAAATCGAATTTTTCGTTGTGATGTCCGGCGCTCAGTTCGGTGCCGAAGACCATATACGAGGCCATGCCGCCGTTCTGCTGCACGCGGGCCATCATTAGCGTGGCATCTTCGGAGCCCGCAGGGGCTTTGACCTTATTAATGGCATGAGTCACGCCGGGCACCTGGCTTGCCTGTTCGCGCAGATAATCGACCCAGGCCGGGGAGGGGGCACTGGAGGTCGCCGCCCCCATCAGGTTTATCCCGGCTGTTACGCCGTAGAGTGCTGCCGCGCCGGTAATCACCGCCTGCGCGCGCTCAAAGACATACTGATTAATAGCCTCGCTTTCACCGCGGGTTTCAACCTTAAGCAACGCATCAGCCGGAACCACGTTGCGTCCGCTGCCCGCCTGCATGACTCCGACGTTAACCCGGGACGCGCCTTCGCTGTGTGGCGCGATGCCATGCAGCGCGATAGCGGCCTGGGCCGCCGCGAGCAGGGCGTTACGGCCCTCTTCCGGTTTACCGCCAGCGTGTGCGGCAACGCCGGTAAAGCGCACGTCAAATTTAGTGGTCGCCATGAAGTTATCGCTGCCGCAGATCACCGTCCCTTCCGGAACGCCGGTTCCAATATGAATGGCGGTAAAGTAGTCCACGTCGTCCAGCGCCCCTGCAGCGACCATAGCGCGGGCGCCGCGCGTACCCTCTTCGGCAGGCTGGAAGATCAGTTTGATGGTGCCGTTGAGCTGGGCTTCATGCTGCTTAAGCACCTGCGCCAGCCCCAGACCAATGGTGGTGTGGCCGTCGTGCGCGCAGGCGTGCATCATGCCCGGGTTACAGGAGGCAAAACCGTCGCGGTACGGCCGGTGGCTGTCGTCATGCGCTTCGCTCAGATCAAGCGCATCCATGTCCACGCGAAAGGCCAGCGTCGGGCCGGGGCGACCGGTATTCAGGGTCGCGACAATGCCGGTGAACCCGCCTTCGAACGGCGCGAGCCATTTTTCCGGTGCGCCTTGCGCGCGGGCGCGGGCAAATTCCCGCGCCAGGGTTGCATCATCGGGCAACCCCATCCGGCTTTCGGCATCCACGACATCGCGACCCATCGCCAGCTCGTAACCCAGCGAGTCCAGGATCTCCGAGACTTTCGCGGCAGTGCGAAACTCCACCCAGCCGGATTCCGCGAAATGGTGAAAATCGCGACGCCATGCGCTCAGTTGGGGGGCTAATGTGTGGATGTACTGCGCCAGTGCGTTCATATCTTTTCCTGTCATCATTAAAATATGTGAACTGCTTCACGCTGTGATAGTTTTTACTTATCACTAAGCGATTTTTCACAGTTTTAACCGTTCAGGAATTACCCTCGCACATCCGATTCCATTAAAGTAGATGACAGTTTCTTTACTCTGATAAACAACGGTTATCGGTCGGGTTATGTCATTTCAGATTAAATTTCATCAAATTCGGGCTTTTGTCGAAGTGGCGCGTCAGGGCAGTATTCGCGGAGCCAGCCGGGTGCTGAATCTTTCGCAGCCCGCGCTGACTAAATCCATTAAAGAGCTGGAAGAGGGCATGGCGGCACAACTGTTTGTGCGCCGGAGTAAAGGTGTCGCCCTGACCGAGTGCGGGGAAGGGTTTTATCACCGCGCTAATTTGATTCTGGAAGAGCTTCGCGCAGCGCAGGATGATATCCGTCAGCGTCAGGGGGAGCTGACCGGGCAGATCAATATTGGGATGGGTGCCAGCGTGGCGCGCAGCCTGATGCCCGCCGTTATCTCCCGTTTTCATGCGCAGCATCCTCAGATCAAAGTGCGGATTATGGAAGGTCAGCTGGTATCAATGATCAATGAATTACGCCAGGGTGAGCTGGACTTTACCATCAATACCTATTATCAGGGGCCTTACGATCACGAATTTACGTTTGAAAAACTCTTTGAGAAACCTTTTGCGGTATTTTGTCGGGAAGGACATCCGGCGTTGGGGGCTACCTCTATTAATGAACTTCTTCATTATAACTGGACATTGCCAACGCCGCGGGGAAGTTATTATAAGCAGCTTGAGGATATATTTCATCATCACTCGCAGATACCGCGTATTGGCGTCGTTTGCGAAACCTTTTCGTCCTGTATTAGCCTTGTCGCACAAAGTGACTTCCTGAGCGTGCTGCCGCAGGAGTTGGGCTGCGACCCGCTGCTGGCGCACCGGCTGGTCATGCTGCCGGTTGTGGAAACACTTCCCAGAGCGGCCTATTATTTAATTCAGCGCCGTGATGCACGCCAGACGCCCCTGGCTGAATCATTAATTACACAATTCAGAAGGGAAGCGAGAAAAATAGTTTTATCGTGAAATTGCCAAAGAAAAAATAGAGCCTGTCCGACATCAGACAGACCCTACAGTACACACAGCAGTGCGTCCTTTCGCAAATCCTGGGTATTATATCCATGAGGCAGGTATATTTAGGTATAACATCTTTCCTGAAAAAAGAAAGGCGGCACGTCATTGGTTTTACAAAATTTCAACGCAAATCACTTATTTTAACTCTGCTGTAGTTTTAGTTAAGTAATATTTAAATAACTTTAATGGTAGCTATATATATTCATCAGATTAATATTTATCTTGCCCCTTGCGGTAAGGGTTATTGAGGCCCCTGCCCGGTGCAGGTATAGTACAAGCCCCGATGTGCCCGGAGGATTTCCATGAACCCTGACGACAAATCACTTTTTCTTGACGCCATGGAGGATGTCCAGCCCCTGAAACGCTGCACCGATATCCACTGGCAGCAAAGCCGTAATACCCGGGTTCGCCAGGAGATCGATACCGAGCAGCTCGACAACTTTCTCACACTGGGTTTCCTGGAACTCTTGCCGCTTGAAGAGCCGCTGATGTTCCAGCGCGAGGGCGTTCAGCAGGGCGTTATTGACAAGCTGCGCTCGGGTAAATACGCCCGACAGGCCAGCTTAAATCTGTTGCGTCAGCCCGCCGAACGCTGCCGCCAGATGCTGTACGCCTTCATTCGCCAGGCCTGCCGCGACGGTTTACGTAACCTGATTATCATTCACGGAAAGGGCCGCGAGCAGAATTCGCACCCGAACGTGGTGCGCAGTTATCTTGCCCGCTGGTTAACTGAGTTCGAGGACGTGCAGGCTTTCTGCGTGGCGCTGCCGCATCACGGCGGCAGCGGGGCATGTTATGTTTCACTCCGAAAATCCGATGAGGCGAAACAGGAGAACTGGGAACGTCACGCCAAGCGCAGCCGTTAACGGTAAGGCCTAGAACGTCTCCCAGTTTGTGTCACCTGAGGCACTGACCGTGGCGGGACGCAACAGTTGCGGTGCTTTTGTATTTTTTGGCCGCGGAGCGGTGTTTTCCTGCATGTTCAGCCGGAATGCCGCCACGGCCTGGCGCAGCTGTTCAGACTGATCTTCCAGCGCCGCCGCCGCCGTTGCCGACTCCTGTACCAGCGCGGCGTTTTGCTGCGTTACGCTGTCCATCTGCGAGACCGCCAGGCTGACCTGTTCAATACCGCGGCTTTGCTCGTCAGACGCCGACGAGATTTCAGCCATAATATCGGTTACGCGTGTCACGGCCGCGACGATCTCTTTCATGGTCGCACCCGCCTCGCTCACCTGTTCCGAGCCGGTATTCACCCGGCTGACGGAGTTTTCAATAAGCCCTTTGATCTCTTTTGCCGCCTGCGCGCTGCGGCTGGCCAGCGTCCGTACTTTGCCTGCCACCACCGCAAAGCCGCGGCCTTGTTCGCCGGCACGGGCGGCTTCAACCGCCGCGTTGAGCGCCAGAATGTTGGTCTGGAAGGCAATGCTATCGATAACGCCGGTGATATGCGCAATTTGCTGAGAACTGTCGGCAATGTCATTCATGGTACGCACTACATTATTCACCACCTGGCCGCCGCGTGCGGCGGTTTCAGACGCATTCTTTGCCAGCAGCGTCGCCTGACGAGCGTTATCCGAGTTCTGTTTCACCGTGGCCGTCAGCTCTTCCATGCTGGCGGCGGTCTCTTCCAGCGAGGCTGCCTGCTGCTCGGTTCGGGCGGAAAGGTCGTTACTCCCGGCGGCAATTTCTCCTGCGCCCGTGTAGATAGAATCTGTGCTGCCGCGCACGGCGCTGACGGTGCTGACCAGCGACTGTTGCATCTCATGCAGACCGGCGGCCAGCTGGCCCATTTCGTTGCGCCCGGTAATCGCGACGTTTTGCGTCAGATCGCCGCTCGCGATGGTGCGAATATGGTTCATGATGGCGTTGAGCGGTCTCAGGAGCAGGTGCTGTAAACCCTGCCAGATCACCACCAGCACGGCGATAACGGTCAGGAAGATCGCCGCCAGCGTCCACTGCATCTGGGTAAAGCTGTTCTGGTTCTCTTCGGCGGCGGCTTTAAGCAGCACGTTGTTTTCCGCGCGCCAGCGGGTATAGACCGCCTCCATCTCATCCTGCGCCTGCTGGGCGTCCAGGTCGCCATAGGCCTGATAGTTATCGGCGCGCAAGTACGCAATGGACAAGCGCATTACCTCGTGCATGTTCTTCCAGGCTTTCTGCATCTCTTCGGTGAGCGCGGCATTTTGCCCCTTCACCTGCGGAATCGCCTGCCAGTTTTTGTAATAGTCTTCTGCTTTGGCCAGCGAACCGTTCGCGGTGCCCAGCAGCGTATTGATTGCCGCGAGAGAGGCCGGGTCGCGCTGGTTTTTCAGGTAGCGGATCGCCACGCGGGTGACGGTAACGCGCGTTTTCACCAGGGTGTTCACACTGTCGCTCAGGCTCTCCTGCTGGGCATTGAGCAACCCGGAGTTCTGAAAGTTGTGACGATCGTTGTTAACGGCAGAGTAGAACAACCCTCCCGTGACAACTTGCAGCAGACAGAATATGGTGAGGGCAAAGATAATACCGGTAATCACGTGCAGATTTTTCAGCATGGCGGTCATCCGTAATAGAAGAGGCAGGGTTACATCAATACTATCGTCGTAGCGAATTTAAACTTTAATTTTACTATTGCTTAACTAATGGTTTCGTTGCGGAACCTGTTGTAAACCCGGATCATTTTAATGAGGAAGGTCAGCATGAGCAGCATAGATAAATGCGGAACATTCACGCTCGGAACGCGTACGGTTAAACGGTTTGGCTATGGCGCGATGCAGCTTGCCGGACCTGGCGTTTTTGGTCCGCCAAAAGACAAAAATGCGGCGCTGGCGGTGTTGCGTGAAGCGGTAGAGTCGGGGGTAAATCACATTGATACCAGCGATTTTTACGGCCCCCATGTGACCAACCAGCTTATTTGCGAGGCGCTTCATCCCTACCGGGACGACCTTACGATTGTGACCAAGATCGGAGCCCGACGCGGCGAGGACGCCTCCTGGCTGCCGGCGTTTTCCGCCCAGGAGCTGACGCAGGCGGTGCATGACAACCTGCGCAACCTGAAGCGAGATGTGCTGGACGTGGTTAACCTGCGGATCATGTTTAGCGCCCACGGACCAGCGGAAGGCTCGATTGCCGCGCCGCTAAGCACCCTCGCGGAGCTGCAACAACAGGGGCTGGTTCGCCATATTGGGCTGAGCAACGTCACTGCTTCGCAGGTGGCTGAAGCGCAGAAGATGGTTTCCGTGGTATGCGTACAGAACATGTACAACGTGGTGAATCGCGGTGACGATGCGCTGGTAGATTCGCTGGCGCAGCAGGGGATTGCCTGGGTGCCGTTCTTCCCACTGGGTGGTTTCACGCCACTGCAATCTTCCGGGCTACAGGCGGTGGCGGATTCACTGGATGCGACGCCTATGCAGGTGGCGCTGGCATGGCTGCTGCAACGCTCGCCAAATATCCTCTTGATCCCGGGTACTTCTTCGGTGGCGCATCTGCGTGAAAACCTGGCGGCAGCCGATCTAGTATTGCCGCCTGAGGCGCTGGAGACGTTAAATACGCTGGTAGAGTAACCCAGACAGCAGCAAAAGCCCGGGGGGATTTTTCGGGCTTTTGGTGTTTATGACACAATCTGATTCCTTTGGCGGTGAAGTGCTAACGCTTCCGCCACGATTTCCTGCTTACTTTTCCGTGTTTCATACGCAGTAATGCGGATGTACTCCATCAGCGCTGGATCGATGCGCGCACTTAACATCCTGAGATCGGCCTCCTTTGCTACACCGCGAGCAACACGCTTGTCGGGATAATCACGGGCTGGCATAGAAAACGTCCTCCAAAAATTGTCTTGTTAATTTGTGCTGTAAAATATGCGCTAGTCTTGGTTTAAAGTCAATGGCTAGTGAAGGCGCAGTGAATTAATGTTTGGATTTTCTGTGATTCAAGACTTCATTAAGTGATTTAATAGTGTTTGTATTGTCACTCTGTGAGTCCGCTTTGATGCGGAAAGTCACATTTTCAGTGCTGATAATGACGGAATGTTCAACGCACCAGACGCTCTAAAATTATTGATAATTTCTTCCTGAAACTGAACTCAGGTTTACCCCTGTGCTTATTCATGGTTATTGCTTAATTAAATCTTCTGTTTGAAGGCTCAGCTGTAAAAATCTGACGCTATAAGACCGGCCTTGGGGGAATCCTGATATTAATCCTTTAAGCAACTTCCGGCTGGTCATATATTCCAGTATCGGTGACGTAGTTAGCGATATTCGCTATTTTAACCCTGTTAAACCCATGCAATCGCGCTGGTTTTCATTTCTTCCGACATAATAGATTTTGTCTACGTTCTCTTTTTAATTTATGCTTCGCATACGAACAATTAGCGTTGTGCAGGGTTTTAACATCGTGGCAGTTAATAAAACCCTGCTTTATATAAAGTAATCAGGAGATTCATTTTTATGTCAGACAATAATCCCCGCCCATTGGGCTGGTTAGGCCCGTGGTGCCTGCTGGTGGGTGTGGTACTTCTTGTGACGGGGCTGTTTTTTGCCATCGGCGGTTTTAAACTGGTTTCCCTGGGGGGGAGTTGGTACTTTCTCATTGCCGGGGTTTTCACGCTGCTCTCTGCAATTCAGTTTTTCCGCCGCAAATCCTCTGCCGTAGGGCTGTTTGCTCTGGTGTTTCTTGGCACCCTGATTTGGGCATTTTTCGATGCCGGACTCGACTTCTGGCCCCTGGTTTCCCGATTAATGGTACCCGCCGGGCTGATGGTGCTGGCAGCAGCCACCTGGCCTGCATTGCGTAAGCGTGAAGGAAAACCGTCCTCTACGAAAGGGGCGATGGCGGTCTGCGCGGTCCTTATTATCGGCATGGGCGTCACCTTTGTTCAGATGTTTCAACCCCATCCGACCGTGCCATTTAGCGGCGAAAAGCGCCCGCTGGTGCCGGTAAAAGAAGAGGCGAAACAGCAGAACTGGGATCACTACGGTAATACGGCTGGCGGTAGTCGCTTTGTGGCGCTGGACCAGATAACCCGTGACAACGTGAAAAACCTGAAACCGGTCTGGACCTACCATACCGGTGATATTCCGCAAAGTCCGGATGGCAATGGCGCAGAAGATCAGCAAACGCCGCTACAGGTAGGCGATCGTGTCTTCCTCTGTACGCCGCATAACAACGTGATCGCCGTGGATGCCGATAGCGGGAAAGAGATCTGGAAAGCGGAAATCAACGCTAAGTCTGCCATCTGGATGCGCTGCCGTGGCCTGGCGTACTTTGATGCCACCAAACCGCTGGCACAGCCAACGGTAGCCGGCTCCACACCGGTTCTGCCAGCGCAGGTCGCACCGGGCGCGGCATGCCAGCGCCGTATCCTGATGAATACCATTGACGGTAAGCTGATCGCGTTAGACGCCGATAACGGCAAATTCTGCCCGGACTTCGGTACTTACGGCAGCGTTAACCTGCATGAAGGAATGGGCGACGCGTCAGATCCAACCTATGTGTTGACGTCGGCCCCGACGCTGGCGGGTACCACGGTCGTGGTTGGCGGCCGCGTTGCGGATAACGTCAGCACCGATATGCCGGGCGGCGTAATACGTGGTTATGACGTGATCACCGGCCAGCTGCGCTGGGCGTTCGATCCGCGTAATCCGGATCCGAACTATGTTCTGAAGCCGGGCGAACACTACAAACGCAGCTCCGCAAACTCCTGGGCCCCTATGTCCTGGGATGCGTCGATGAATACCGTGTTTATCCCGATGGGAAGTTCCTCTGTCGACCTGTGGGGCGCTGACCGTATTCCGGAAGATCACAAATACGCCACCTCAATCCTCGCGCTGGATGCGACTACCGGGAAAGAGAAGTGGGTATACCAGACCGTGCATAACGACCTCTGGGATTTCGATATCCCGATGCAGCCGAGCCTGGTTGATTTCCCAACGAAAGAGGGCAACAAGCCCGCGGTGGTAGTGGGCACTAAAGCGGGGCAAATTTACGTTCTCGATCGCCTGACGGGTAAACCGCTCACTGAAGTGAAAGAGGTTCCGGTAAAACCAGCGGATATTCCACGTGAACAGTACCCGGCAACGCAGCCTCGCTCTGTGGGGATGCCGCAGATTGGCGCAGAAACCCTGAAAGAATCTGATATGTGGGGGGCGACGCCGTTTGACCAGCTGGCCTGTCGTATCAGCTTCAAATCAATGCGTTATGACGGTCTGTACACGATGCCGGGAACCGATATTTCCCTGAGCTTCCCGGGCTCGCTGGGGGGAATGAACTGGGGCAGTTTGTCCACCGATCCGAACAACCAGTATATCTTCGTCAATGACATGCGTCTGGGCCTGTGGGTTCAGCTGATTAAGCAAGATCCGCAGAGCGCGGTGGCAAATACGGGTGGTGAAGCCGTGAACGCCGGGATGGGCGCCGTTCCGATGAAAGGAACGCCGTATTCGGTCAACAAAAACCGTTTCATGTCACCACTGGGCATTCCGTGCCAGAAACCACCGTTTGGCTCTCTCTCCGCCATTGACCTGAAAACGCAGAAAATCGTCTGGCAGGTGCCGGTCGGTACCGTACAGGATACCGGTCCGTTTGGGGTAAAAATGCGTATGCCAATGCCTGTCGGTATGCCGACGCTGGGCGGTACGCTGGCCACGCAGGGCGGTCTGGTCTTCATTGCGGGAACCCAGGATTACTACCTGCGCGCCTTTGATTCCTCTACGGGGGAAGAAGTGTGGAAAGCGCGTCTTCCGGTGGGTAGCCAGGGCGGACCTATCAGCTATGTATCACCGAAAACCGGCAAACAGTACATTCTGATCTCTGCTGGCGGTGCACGCCAGTCGCCGGATCGTGGTGACTACGTGATTGCCTACGCGCTGGATAAATAACAGCGAAATAAGCAACCTGGCCCCGTCGTAGTACGGGGCTTTATTTTGACTAAAAACCACGGATATGAAGAAAGCGGCGGGTCCGGTCAGCCCGTGAAAAGCACCCGCCAGCGACGGCGATGGCGAGTCATCTCGCGCCATAGTGCGATTATCTCGTCATGTTGCAGGGCATCAACAGCCTGCGGCGTTAACACCGGTAAACCATAGCGCTGGCGCAGGGCGGCTACTGCCGTGGCGCTGGCATTCATCGGTGACCGGATTTGCATCGCCAGCTGCTGTCGCAATACGCTGAACGCCGTCACATCGCACAGCGTCAGCTCACGCAAAAATTGTTTGCAGCAACCCAACAGGTTCACTGGAGAGCGGTCAGGCGACTGTAACGCCAGCAGCAGGCCATCGCGATCGGCAATACGCTGATAGCGACAGCTGACCACGTAGCCAATCTGCTGTTCCACGCGCAGGCGCTGGAAAAATTGCGGTTCGCAGCATAACGCCAGCAGCCGCAGCGCGGCGAGCGATGCGCCCGGCGGCAGGGGAATAAACACCAGCAGCGCCGAGTCCGCGCTGGCGTGCGGGATACGTTCGATTCCGCCGGGACAATCGCTAAACGGCGACCCCTTAGCGTTAACTGGCGCCCGGAGCAGGCCAAGCTGCCGGGCTAACCCGTGCGCGTGTTCGGCGTTGCCGCCAACTAGCGCCGCCAGCCAGCCGTCCCGTAGCGGATCCGATGCCAGACGTTCAGGCAATTGCTGAAGCAGCTCACGGATGGCAATGCCTTCTGGCACTGGCGTAAGAGCCGGGGCGGGGTGGGAGAGGCGATCGATTATCGCCCCGATGATGTGTTCCGCCGTCACCACGGCGTCAGGAAGCCGCAGGGTGAGCTGCCAGCTACCGTCAACCGTTTGCCACTCGCCGCTGCCGTCAATATGGCGCAGTTCAGCAAGGAGAGGGCGTAACTGTTTGCCCATCGCCACCCCCTGCGCCCGTTCCAGGCACGAATAAAAAGGCCTGCGCAGGATCAGCGTTGGCGGTTGTGTCTGCGCCGTCAAATGCAGCAGCGGAGCGGCTTCTGACGTCGGGGCTGGCGTAACATACCTGGCAGTCTGCGGGTAGAAGGAAAACGCGATGGGGCTATCATCTGCAACCGGCTGGCGACGCCAATGGCTAAGCGGCAGAGCAAACCCCTGGCTGGCGATAATTTCAGCGGTTTCAATTTTTTTGCAGGCCAGATACGAGGTGGGCGCCGCCAGTAAATCGGCACAAAAGGCAGAAAAACTTACGGGCGCCGCACCGGGCGCAAAACCGAACGCCCGCTGGCGCAGCTGCTCCAGCGTCGGCAGGGCGCTAAAACGCTGCTGTGCCAGCCGATAATAATGCCGCTGCTGCTCATCCGTCGTTTGCTGTAGCGCCCGTAGCCAGTGGGTAATATGCGAGTCAATCTCCTCGGGTCGTTCGCTATCAACCGTTAGCGCCAGCCATCCGTTATCGTTATCCTGATAAAGCCAGTTCAGTGTGACATCTTCTGCCAGCCCGCGCGCCCGCAGCCCGGCAATCAGGCTTCCGGGGGCGTCGTCCAGTAAAAACTCCCGAAATAAGGTGACGTTGTCACTTTTTCGAATTAACGGACAACGCCACAGTGCGGGTCGCTCTGTCACTGCCAGCTGAAAATCTGCTTCAGCGCTAAGACGCAACGGGGGAACGGTTTCAGGCATGCCACCAGAAGCAAAACCGGACGCAAACGTATGGGCAAGCTCGGCCAGCGCATCCAGCGTTTGCGGCCCTTGCAGCCACAATTGCAGGTGTCCGGCCACATAATAGCGCCGATGAAAGTCGCGCAACGCGGTTTGCAGCGATCCCGGGTCCTGCCCCAGAGAATCCTGGCTACCTACCTGAAAACGGCGAAAAACTGTGGGTTCTTCCATCGCGTGGCGTGCCGCCGCTTCGCGCCTGGCGGAATCATGCTGCTGGATGAGCCGGTTTTCCGCATCAATGACCGCCACTTCGCGCTGTATGTCATCGCATGAAAGCAGCGGCGCCTGCAACATATCCCGCAGCCGCGCGACGCCGTCGGACAGGTTATCGGCGGCCACATCGAAGAAAAATGCGCTGTGGCGAGCCAGCGTGGTGGCATTGACGCTACCGCCCTGACGCTGGACCCAGGCCATGAGTCGATCGTCGCCCTGATAGCGCTGGCTACCGCGGAACAGCAGGTGCTCAAGTAAATGCGCAAGACCGGCGAAGCGCGGTGGCTCGTGATGGCTTCCGGCACTCACGCGCGCAAGCGCCGCCGCGCGTGTCGCCTGCGGCTGATGCACCAGCGTTGCGCGTAAACCGCCTGCCAGCTCCACGATGCGGGGGGTCATTATCGCTACAGTTCCCGGGTTTTATAGATAAGCTGCGAACGGGTACGGTTGCGGAACTGAAGCTGGCCGATTTTCATGTCGCTACAGGCTGCTTCGCGTCGCGCGTCCAGAATTTTATGATGATGCGGCGATTTGCTGCACACCGGATCGGCGTTATCAGCATTCCCGGTGAGCATAAAGGCCTGGCAGCGGCAGCCGCCGAAGTCCTTCTCCTTTTCATCGCAGGAGCGGCACGGCTCCGGCATCCAGTCAAACCCGCGATAGCGGTTGAAGCCGAAAGAGTCATACCAGATGGATTCCAGACTCTGATCAAGCACCGAGGGGAACTCCACCGGTAGCTGGCGCGCGCTGTGGCAGGGCAGCGCCGTGCCTTCCGGGGTCACGCTGAGGAAAATCGACCCCCAGCCGCCCATACAGCCTTTTGGTCGCTCTTCGTAATAATCAGGGGTGACGAACAGCAGGTTGGTCAGATTGCCGCTGGCGGCCATTTTTTGCCGATAGTCGGCAACCACACGTTCCGCGCGGGCGATCTGTTCTCGCGTCGGCAAAAGGCCCTGACGATTAAGGAACGCCCAACCGTAGAACTGGCAGGTGGCAAGTTCGACGTCGTCGGCGTCCAGTTCAATGCACAGCTCGATGATTTTATCGATCTGGTCGATGTTGTGCCGGTGCAGGACGAAATTCAGCACCATCGGGTAATCGCGCGCTTTGACCGCTTTGGCCATCGCCAGCTTCTGCTGGAAGGCTTTTTTATTCCCCGCCAGCGCGGCGTTGAGCACTTCATCGCTAGCCTGGAAGCTAATCTGGATATGGTCCAGACCGGCCTCGCTGAACGCGTCGAGCTTGCTTTCCGTCAGGCCAATTCCCGAGGTGATCAGGTTGGTATAAAAACCGAGATCGCGGGCGGCGCGGATCAGCTCCGGCAGATCTTTACGCGTCAACGGTTCGCCGCCGGAAAAACCTATCTGCACGCTGCCCATCGCCCGCGCCTGGCGGAAAACCTCAATCCACTGTTCAGTGGTCAGCTCCTGATCCTGCCGGGCAAAGTCCAGCGGGTTAGAGCAGTAAGGACACTGTAGCGGACAGCGATAGGTCAGCTCCGCCAGCAGCCACAGCGGTGGATTGACGGCGGGTTTATTCTGGCTCACGGAAAATAATCCACTTCTGTTGATAAGCGATTTGCAGGAATTCTACGACGTCGTCATCCACGCCGCCGGCTTCCGGGAACCGTTCGTTGAGTATGGCAATGATGGCCGCCGCGTCGCGTTGGCCATCGACCAGTTCGAGGATTGCGGCCGCGGTCTCATTGAGTTTAGCCATGCCTTCCGGATAAAGGATGACATGGCTGTCCTGAGCGGCTTCCCATTGCAGGCGATAGCCGCGACGAAAGGCGACGATGGAGTTTTTTTGCATGCTTATACCAGTCGGGTTGTGTGCCAGGCCGCTTTGTCGGTGACCGTGTGATAAGGCGGACGCTGTAGCGCGTAGGCCATGGTCATCGCGTCGAGCATCGACCACAGGATATCGAGTTTGAACTGAAGGATCTCCAGCATCCGATTCTGCTTTTCTGCGCTATCGCAGTAACTCTTCGCCAGCTCCAGACCGTGTTCAACGTCGCGGCTGGCCTGGCTGAGGCGGCTGCGGAAATAAAAATAGCCTTCCTCTTTGATCCACGGATAGTGCTGCGGCCAGCTGTCGAGACGCGACTGATGAATTTGCGGGGCAAACAGTTCGGTGAGCGAACTGCATGCCGCCTCCTGCCAGTTGGCGCGGCGGGCGAAGTTAACGTAAGCGTCCACGGCAAAACGAACGCCGGGCAGCACGTGGCGTTCGCTGATTAAGTCGTCGCGGCTAAGCCCTACGGCTTCGCCCAGCTGTAGCCAGGCTTCGATCCCGCCGTCATGACCGTTGCTGCCGTCGTGATCGAGGATCCGCTGCACCCATTTTCGACGCGTGTGCGGATCCGGGCAGTTCGCCATAATGGCCGCATCTTTCAGCGGGATCGTCGTCTGGTAGTAAAACCGGTTCGCCACCCAGCCCTGGATCTGCTCGCGGCTGGCCTCGCCGTTATGCATCGCGATATGGTACGGATGGTGAATATGATAGTAGGCGCCTTTCGCCCGGAGGGCGTGTTCAAACTCTTGCGGGGAGAGCGTTTCACGAATGTGCATAGTTAGTCCTGAAGCGTGATGGTCATCCCGTCCCAGCTCACTTCAATTCCCTGCTGCGTGAGGGCGTGACGCTGCGGCGACTGCTCGTTAAGGATCGGGTTAGTGTTATTAATGTGAATCAGAATCTTGCGCTTTGCCGGCAGTGAGGCCAGCAGCGCCATCATGCCGTGTTCATCGCCGAGCGCCAGATGGCCCATATCGCGGCCGGTATTGCGCCCGACGCCAGCGGCCTGCAGTTCATCGTCCTGCCAGACGGTGCCGTCAATCAGCAGACAGTCCGCTTTTTTAAGCCACGGCAGGATGTCGTCATCGGGTTCACCGAGACCCGGCGCGTAGAACAGCGTCTGACCGTTGCGGCGGTTTTCGATAAACAGCGCCACGTTATGCCCCGGTAGCGGGCGGTCGCGCCACGGCGAATAGGGCGGTGCGTTACTGGCGATGGGGACAGCGGTAAACTGCAAATCAGGGCAGGCTTCCACGCTAAAGGCGGTGAGCGGTGCGATCGGATGATGAATCAGGCCGCCGTTCCAGTGCCGGAGCATGGTAAAAATCGGGAATCCGCTGGAAAGATCTTCATGCACCTCCGGCGTACACCATACCTGATGCGGACACCCCTCGCGCAGGCTGAGCAGCCCGGTGGTGTGGTCAATCTGGCTGTCGGTGAGAATAATGCCGCCAATATGCGTGCCGCGCAGAACCTCTTTCTTATTCAGTTCTGGCGTATGGGCAATCTGCTGGCTGATATCGGGCGAGGCGTTACACAGTATCCACTCTTCGCCGTTATCGCTGACGATGATCGACGACTGGGTGCGGGGGGTCGCCTGAAGGGTACCGTTGCGCAAACCCTGACAGTTGGCGCAATTACAGTTCCACTGAGGGAAACCGCCGCCGGCGGCGGAACCGAGGACTTTAATAAACATGAAGATAGGCCAGGTAGTAAAACAAAAATGCCCGCACGGATGGCGGGCTGAGCGATTAGCGGTTGGAAATGTACAGCGTCACTTCCAGGCCAAGACGTAAATCAATAAAAGCAGGTTTCTTCCACATCGTTTTTTCCTCTTTAAAAATGCAGCACCAACACCATTGTTTGTGCCAGTTTTGTGATGGTCATCAAATAATGCGTCACAGTGGGGCAAAGCTCAACCCGAAAGATGTAAGGAATTAACGTAATGTTTACAACGTAACCTATTGTTGCCAAACATTTTGCAATACCTTTTGCCAGTTGCCCCACAGCAGCTTATTCAGCACAAATTGATCATAGCCGCTGTCACGCAACGCGCTGATTAGCCGCGGTAAACCACTCACATCATGCAAATCATCAGGTAACGTGATGCCGTCAAAATCGGAGCCCAGCGCGACATGATCGTCGCCCATGATGTTAATAAGATAGTCGATATGACGAACGATTGTGCTCAGCGGGGTATCGCTATCGCGTTTACCGTCGGCGCGCAGAAAGGCGTTGCCGAAATTGACCCCTGCCACGCCGCCGCTGTCGCGGATAGCCAGCAGCTGCCGATCGGTCAGATTGCGCGGTTGCGGGCACAGCGTATGGGCGTTGGAATGGGTGGCGACCAGCGGTGAAGAGGAATGACGAGCGGTATCCCAGAACGCCTTTTCATTCATATGAGAAACGTCAATCAGCATGTTCAGGGCGTTAGCGTGCTTAATGAGGGCGATACCCTCTGCGGTAAGCCCTGGGCCGCTGTCCGGGCTGCCGGGAAACGCCCCGTTAACGCCAGTGCCAAAACGGTTAGCAATGTTCCAGAAAGGCCCAATGCTGCGCACGCCAGCGGCATAGAAAGCCTGTAGATCGCCACCCTCGCCGTCAAAACCGCCCGCACCCTCAATATGCGCCACCATCGCCAGCACCTTATCCTGACGGCAGCGTTCGATATCTGCCGCGCTCAGGCACAATCGCGCCCGTCCATCGGAGTGTGCGATAAGCTGCTTGAGGATCGTCAACTGCTGCCAGAGAATGTCGATCGGTTGCCACGGCTCGCTGGCGTAGTGCGGCGCCATGCGGGCGATATACTCCTGCGGCGGCACGAACAGCGCGAACAGCCCGCCGGAAAATCCGCCTTGCTGCATGCGCGGATAATCGAGGTGTCCGTTCTCAATGCCGGAGAAGAAGGCCGTTACCGGATCCTGGCGATGATGAAGCCATAAATTAAGCAACAGGTCATTGTGACCATCAAAAATCGCCATAGCGCATCCCACTGTTTTTTATTGCTGAAAAAGTTGCCAGGCACGATAACTGATTTGTCCTGTCCGGCAAGGAGAAACTTACAACTTAGCAGCAATTGTTAATAACGCTTAACCGTGAGGAGATCCGCACATCATGTTGCGTGGCGAGATAAGAGCATTTCCCGTTCCATCTGCGATTGCATCGCGTACGTTCCCTGAGCTACCGGGCTACGCTATACTTCGCCACTTTGAGTTATGCGTGGCAGGTAACGAAATATGCGGGAGAGCATTAATTTTATTTTCGTGGTGCTGTTTTTCACGGCACTGATTATGCTGATGCGCTTTTTCATCAGGCGTATTCGGCATCCAAAGCGCATCGTTGCCGACAGCCGGGGAATGAAAAAAATCTCTACCCATCCTTCCTGGTTTGGCGGATCGTCAGGTAAAACCTATTTTTATGATGAGCAGTATTTATACGAGGTCATAAATAGCGTCACCCGTAAAATTGAGCTGGCCGCTATCGTAAAAATTAAGCCGGGCTCGACAGTGGTAAATAACAGGCGGATCTGGTCTGTGAGCTATCTTGAGGGAACCCGTGAAAAACAGGTGCAATTTTATAATAATCTGACGGTGTTTAATCAAAACTTTGCTGCGTTTTTAGAGGCTGTAAAACGCGTGAATCCTGAAGCCGATATTAAGGCCGTCTCCTTGTTCAATCTGTGACTGGAATACATTACCTTTATCTTTCTGACTGCCCATACGGCAGGTATGGGCAGTAAAGCCGCCGATATTACTTCTTCTTGTTCATCATCGCCTTGAGATCGGCAAAGGGGTTAAACGTGGCGACACCCACGTCTTTTTGCGCATCCTCACCTGCGACAACGGTGGTGCCATACTGATCCGCTTCGGTGTACTTTGAGTGTTCGTGGTCATGGCAAAACAGGCACAACAACTCCCAGTTACTGCCATCTTCCGGATTATTGGTGTGATCGTGGTCGATATGGTGGACCGTGAGTTCACGAAGATTCGAATACACAAACTCCCGCGAGCAGCGTCCACAGACCCACGGGTAAATTTTTAGCGCTTTTTCACGGTAGCCGCTTTCCAGCCGTGCGTAGTTTTTGGGAATCAGAGCCATTGCTGATGTTACCTGTTAAAAAAGAGAACAGTTCACACTATATCCCATTTTGAGATGCCAGGAGAATGCCTCCTCTGCGGGAAGGCAGCGTGCGATTTGCGTATTTCTGTCAGTTTATTTGAAGCATTCCGTTAAATAATCACCATTTATTCTCATCGGTTAATGCGTAGAGTAGGGATAACGCAATGCTTTATCAGGATACTCCACTATGAAAAAGATCGGATTTTTGTCGTTTGGTCACTGGACGCCGTCTTCCCAGTCCGGCACGCAAACCGCAGCTGACACGCTGCTACAGTCCATCGATCTGGCTGTCGCCGCTGAAGAGCTGGGCGCGGACGGGGCTTATTTCCGCGTGCACCACTTTGCCCGCCAGCTCAGTTCGCCATTCCCCTTGCTGGCTGCGATAGGCGCGAAAACCAAACGCATCGAAATCGGGACGGGCGTGATCGACATGCGGTACGAGAATCCGCTGTATATGGCGGAAGATGCTGGCGCGGCAGATCTCATCTCCGGCGGGCGATTACAGCTTGGTATCAGCCGGGGCTCCCCGGAGCAGGTGATTGATGGTTGGCGTTATTTTGGTTACGTGCCGCAGGACGGGGAAAACGAATCTGATATGGCGCGCCGTCACACTGAGGTACTGCTTGATGTATTACGCGGTGAAGGGTTTGCGAAGCCTAACCCACAGCCGATGTTCCCAAACCCGCCGGGATTGTTGCGTCTGGAGCCGCATTCAGAGGGCTTACGCGATCGTATCTGGTGGGGGGCTGGCTCCAATGCAACGGCAGTATGGGCGGCAAAACTGGGGATGAACCTGCAAAGCTCAACGCTGAAAGATGATGAAACCGGCGAGCCGTTCCATATTCAGCAGGCAAAACAGATCCGTGCCTACCGACAGGCCTGGGCCGAGGCAGGGCATACCCGTCAGCCACGCGTTTCGGTCAGCCGCAGTATTTTTGCCCTGATGGACGATCGCGACCGGATGTATTTCGGTTCAAGCCGCAATGAGAGCGACAGCGTTGGCTATCTGGATGAGAAAACGCGGGCCATTTTCGGACGCAGCTATGCCGCAGAGCCAGTCAAGCTGATTGAACAGTTGAAAAAGGATGAAGCGATCGCGGAAGCGGATACGCTGTTGCTTACCGTGCCGAATCAGCTGGGCGTGGAATACAACGCACATGTGATCGAGTCCATCCTGAAACATGTCGCACCGGAAATGGGATGGCGCGATCGCAATGCGTAATCTGGCCCTCTGGTATCGCCGGTTTGGTGAGCCTGAATCGGTACTGCAAGCGGAAACCACACCATTGTCACCGCGACAGCCGGGAGAGATACGTGTGCGCATGCTTTTTTCTCCGGTGAACGCCTCCGATCTCATCCCCATCACCGGGGCATATCGCCATCGCACGCCGCTGCCCGCAATAGCCGGTTATGAAGGGGTCGGAATAGTGACCGAAACGCCCGCCGCTTACCCGGCGATGCTGGGCAAGCGGGTTCTGCCGTTACGGGGGCAGGGAACCTGGCAGCGCTATGTCGACTGCCCGGTGGCGTATGCGGTTCCCGTCCCGGACGACATCGACTCGCTTCTTGCCGCGCGGGCGTATATCAACCCGCTTGCCGCTCAGATGATGCTGGACCGTTATCCTCCGGTCGGGAAAACGGTGCTGCTCACCGCTGCCGGTTCTGACTGCGCCGTTCTGCTCGGGCAATGGGCACGCCAGGCGGGTGCAGAGGCGGTTTACGGGATCCATCGCTCGCCCGTGCACGCTCAACGTCTGGCTGAAATGGGGATCGTCCCGATTGCGCAAGATGATACGGCCGCCGTCAACGCTGCCGCCGCGCAAGCGGAGGTGGTGTACGACGCCACGGGCGGCAGCCTGGCGGAGGCGATCCTGAGCGTGATGCCCGAAACCGGTACCTTTGTCTGCTACGGGCTACTCTCCGGGCAGACCTTCCGGCAGCAGCGGCCGTTGCCGCGCGTGGCGTGGTTTCACATTCGTAACTATCTGGACGCGCTGAGCGCTGAGGCGTGGCAGGCGGAGTTTCGGCGCATCTGGCCTAAACTGCGCGCCAGCCAGTGCAGCGATGTTACCCTCTACCCGCTGTCGGAATGGCAGCGGGCAGTGGGCAACTACCGCGAAGCGGGAAGAACGGGCAAGCCTATGCTGTCGATGGACAATTAATCGGCCTTATGGCTCATGTCGCTCAGCAGTACAGCGATACTTTGTCCACCGGCGGTCTGCTCCAGGCCAATTTTGACAATAATTGTCAGCGGAACGGAGAGCAGCATGCCGACAGGCCCGAGCAGCCAGCCCCAGAAAATCAGGGACAGGAACACAACAAGAGTTGAAAGCCCCAGCCCGCGTCCCATTATCCGTGGTTCGAGAATGTTCCCGAAGACAAGGTTAATCACCAGATAGCCTGCCAGCAGAATCAGGGCATCATACAAACCGCTGAAAACCAGCACCTGAAGGATAGGGGGGATCGCCGCCAGCACGGAGCCAATGTTAGGAATATAGTTGAGCGCAAAGGCCAGCAGCCCCCAGACGAAGGCAAAACGCACATCCAGCGCGGCGAGCATCCCCCAGACCACTAATCCCGTCACGAGGCTGATGGCCGTTTTCAGCACCAGATAGCGTGAAACGCTGTCGAGCGCGCGCTGAATAGCACCCATTCCCTCTACCGGACGCACCATGATGTGCTGGAGTTTTGCAGGCAGCTGTGGAACTTCCAGCAGCATAAACACAACCGTCAGGAACAGCAGGAAAATCGAGGTCATGGCGTTGGAGAGCTGTGCCAGCAGGCTGGTGACAATCGTCATGGCGGCATTCGGATCGATGTATTTAAGCAGTTCCTCAACCGAGACTTCGATACCCGCGCGTTGCAGCCAGGGTTCAATTTGCAGCAGCGGGGTCGCCAGGGAAGAGCGGTATGTCGGCAGCGTCCGCGCCAGCTCGTTCAGGGAGGTTCCCAGATAGGCGACTAACAGCACCATCGCAACGATAATAATACTGATAAGCAGGCTTATCGCCAGCACACGCGGGATGCGCAGCCGCACCATTCGCTGCACCAGTGGATTGAGGATCACCGCGATAAAAAGCGCCAGGATAAAGGGCACGATGATATCGGCCGCAAAACGAACGCCGGTCAGAATGATCACCAGCATGCCCAGCATGATGACGATCTTAAGCCCGTTGAGGGTGATAATGGGTTTGGCCATGGACGTTCCTGAACAGTTTTTTATTTATAATAGAGGGGAAAGCGGATTAAAAAAACTAACCAAAATCAAACAGACTGGGTAAAGAAATGAAAAGGCTTTGAGTAAATTCCTGGCTTATGATACAAATCAGGCGTGTTCAACTACTGAGGACAATTTTCATCCGCAAAGACGAGAAGCAACACCGCGGATAATTGTAATTTTATGGACAATTTGTTCAGGACGTATTTTTCAAACAACTCTGCTCTGTTTTCTACCTCCCTCTGCACGCTTTCCGGTGAACAACACTGGCGTTCCGCGCTATAGTCACGTCTTCTGCCTGAGCTGGCGCTATGCGCTTAGCTAACTGATTTAATTCCCACTTTTTTGGTTTGCTGTTCGCAGCGAGCCTCGATGGATTATATTCTCAAGCAGGAGAAAAACATGTTTTACTGGATTTTATTAGCTCTGGCTATCGTTGCTGAAATTACCGGCACCTTGTCGATGAAATGGGCGAGCGTGAGTGACGGCAACACCGGATTTATTTTGATGCTGATCATGATTACACTTTCCTATATATTCCTCTCTTTCGCGGTTAAAAAAATCGCGCTGGGCGTGGCATACGCTTTGTGGGAAGGTGTTGGTATTTTATTGATCACGCTGTTCAGCGTCATGATATTTGATGAAACCCTGACGACAATGAAAATTGCCGGGCTGACGACCCTGGTCGCAGGTATCGTGCTGATTAAATCGGGTACGCGCAAACCAGCCAAACAGCAGAAGGAGCAGACCCATGCAGCAGTTTGAATGGATCCACGCGGCCTGGCTGGCTTTCGCCATCGTTCTGGAAATTATTGCGAACGTCTTTTTGAAGTTCTCCGACGGCTTTCGTCGCAAAGCCTACGGCCTGTTATCGATTGCCGCGGTTCTGGGGGCGTTTAGCGCCCTGTCGCAGGCGGTGAAAGGCATCGATCTTTCCGTGGCCTACGCGCTGTGGGGCGGCTTCGGTATTGCCGCCACCCTGGCGGCAGGCTGGATTATGTTCGGGCAGCGTTTAAACCATAAAGGCTGGATAGGGCTGGTATTACTGCTCGCTGGCATGATCATGATTAAACTGGCCTGAGTGACCTACTGCTGCGCCAGGGCTTCCAGCCGGTCGCGAAAACCGGTCACCGCTAACGCTCGGTTATCGGCGCGCCAGCGGTCTTTCGCTGCCGGAGCAGAACTCTGAACGCCAATCAGTTGCCAGCCGTTAACGGTTTTTAACATCAGGGGCGATCCGCTATCACCCGGTAGCGTATCGCACTGATGCGAAAGCACGCTGTTTTGCGCCCAGCCCGTCACCACGCAGTCCGTATGGGTGTACAGCGAATCGAGGTGATCAACAGGGTAGCCTGACTGCGTCACTTTTCGATCGGCGGCTTTCAGGGCGGCGGTGAGCGCGTCTTTGTCACCATCAAAGAGCGGTAGCGGAGCGATCCCGGACGGCGGATAACGTAAAACGATCAGCCCGAAATCCCAGGATGCCGCCCCGGGCGGCACAATCCATCCATCGCCATCCGGTTTCAGGCGTTTCCCGAGCGACGGATCCACCCGCCCCTCAATACCGTGAATTTCGTAGCGCCAAATCCCTTTCTGCGAGACAAAGCGCAGGGCGATCGCTTTATCCGGTTTGCCTTCGGGCGGCATTAACAGGCAATGACCCGCCGTCAGCGCAAGGCGTGGCGTTATGAGAGTTGCGGTACATAGATTGCCGCTGGCGGTTTCCAGTTGCCCGATGGCATCCCAGGGCGCTTCGGTAGGATCGGTGACACGCGTACGATCGTCATGACCAAAAAACAGCGTCTTTACCTCTTTGGCGCTGATGGCGTCATCGTCGCCCTCATCCGCATGTGAAAAGCCTGCAAAAAGGCTAAACGTTCCCAGTAACAACACAACAGATTTACGCATATCACACTCTGGTGGGGGTAATTATGATTATTAAAAGTGAACCCTATGAAAATACTATAGACGCGACGGCGAGAAAGTGGGAGTAAAATCAGCGTGCTACATTCAGGAAAGATAAAAGTGGCTGGCGATGAGCGCGCATAAAATTAGCAGGATAAGAATGAACTCAAACCGATAGCGCCGCAGCATACGCCCTCCGGATAAAAAAACGGCGCTGACCGCAATCCCGTTCAGCGCCGGTTTACCAACGTGCCCCGAAGGGCACGGTTAAGCTTGTACTCTTACGCTGCTGGCTGTGCAGCAGGTTTAGCCGCTTCGTGTTTTGCCGCTTTTTTGTGATGCTTTTTAGCCGCCTGGGCTTTCTGCTCTACCGCAGGTTTTGCCGCTTTTTTGTGGTGCTTTTTCGCGGCCTGCGCTTTCTGTGCTGCCGCTGGTTTAGCCGCTTTGTGATGTTTTTTATGGTGAACCGTTTTGGCCGGAGCAGCGGTGGATGCCGCAGGCGCTGCGGTGGCGGTAGTTTCAGCCGCGAATGCAGCGGAAGAAAGACCCATAGCAGCGGCAACAACCAGAGCTAATACTTTTTTCATTTTCATACCCTCGAATTTGGTTTTTCATTTAACCCCACTGCGGGGCCGTTGAAATAACTATATCCCTGTAAATTCGGGGTTTCCGTGAGTGATTGGTATCGGCGTGTAACCATATGTACAACGCCGGGGTGGCCCCCGGCGCGTTCGTTTACAGGTAGCGGGACGTCAGGTGTTCGCGGAAGTAGCGGATATTCAGATCTTCACCTGTGGCCTGGGTGATGAGCTGCGACGTGCTGAAACGGCTGCCGTGCTGCCAGATATTCTGACGCAGCCAGTCAAACAGCGCCGAGAAATCGCCCCCGGCAATGGATGCCTGCAACCCGGGCAGCGCAGTTTTGGCGGCATGAAACAGCTGTGCCGCATACATTGCCCCCAGCGTGTAAGACGGGAAGTAGCCAAAACCGCCGTCGGTCCAGTGGATGTCCTGCATACAGCCGTTGCGGTAGTTATCTTTGGTGGATAATCCAAGCCAGGCCTGCATTTTCTCATCCCATAACGCGGGGATATCATCCACTTCGATTTCGCCATTGATCAGCGCGCGCTCAATCTCATAGCGCAATACCACATGCGCCGGATAGCTCACTTCATCTGCGTCAACGCGGATGTAGCCCGGTTTCACGCGCTGATTCCAGGCAATAAAATTCTCTTCACTGAATGCCGCCTGGCTGCCGAAACGGGCATGGACCGCCCGAAGCAGATGCTTCAGGAAAGCGTCGCTGCGGCCCAGCTGCATTTCAAAAAACAGACTCTGGGATTCATGGATCGCCGTAGAGCGCGCCAGCGCAACGGGCTGGCCGGCCCACGCTCGCGGAAGGTTTTGCTCGTAGCGGGCATGTCCGGTTTCGTGGATCACGCCGAAAAGCGCGCTGAGCAGTTCATCTTCATCGTAACGCGTGGTGATACGCACATCTTCCGGCACGCCGCCGCAGAACGGGTGGGCGCTAACGTCCAGACGACCGCCGTTAAAATCGAAGCCAAGCATTTTCATCGCTTCCAGGCCCAGCTCGCGCTGGGTGGCGGTGGGGAAGGGACCCTGTGGCGGAACGAACGATCGTTGAGCCTGTTTTTCCACAACCTTTGCCAGCAGCTCCGGCAGCCAGGACTTCAGATCGCCGAACAGCACATCCAGGCGAGCGCTGGTCATGTCGGGTTCAAAGATATCCAGCAGCGCGTCGTAAGGCGTGCAGTCTTTAGCCTCAGCGCGCAGGCGGGCTTCTTCACGACTGAGTTTCACCACCTCTTTCAGGTTGGCTGAAAAGCCCTGCCAGTCGTTGGCCGGACGCTGAGTACGCCAGGCGTGTTCACACCTGCTGCCCGCCAGCGATTTGGCCTCTACCAGCGATTCCGGCAGTAAAGTGGCCTGCTGGTAGTGGCGCGTCATTTCACGCAGGTTGGCCTGCTCAACGTCGTTCAGATCTTCTTCTGCCGCCGCCGCCAGCCATTCACCCACTTTTTTATCGGTCAGGATCTGATGTTGCAGGACGCTCATCTCCGCCAGCGCTTCACCGCGCGCGGCGCTGCCGCCGGGCGGCATCATGGTAAACATGTCCCAGCTGGCGATGGAGGAGAGGTGAGTGAAGCGGGAGAGACGCTGGAAGGTGCGGGTGAGTTGTTGATAGTTATTGTTTTTCATGAAGTCCTCGTGTCTGAATCAGCCGATGACAAAAATTAGCATCGGCTCGATTTAAACACGAAGAGGGCTGAATGTTAATGCAGTCGTTTATGCAGGCTCGCGCCCACCAGCAGTGCCGCACACAACATCAGCGCGATAAATCCGCCCACGCCGTTCCAGCCGTAGTTATGCCAGAACACCCCGCCGAGAGTCCCGGCAATGCTGGAACCGAGATAGTAACTGAACAGATACAGAGACGAAGCCTGACCTTTAGCGCGGCGCGCGCGTGGGCCAATCCAGCTGCTGGCAACAGAATGCGCGGCAAAGAATCCCGCAGAGAAGAGCAGCATTCCGGCAAAAATCAGCCACAGGGAAGAGACAAGCGTCATCAGCAGTCCGAACAACATCACAGCGGTGGACACCAGCATCACCGGACCACGGCCGAAGCGCGCGGTCATGGCGCCCGCTTTTGGTGAACTCCACGTCCCGGTGAGATACGCCACAGAGAGCAAACCCACCAATGCCTGGCTAAGATGCCACGGCGAGAGCATCAGCCGGTAGCCAATATAGTTAAACAGCGTGACAAATGACCCCATCAGCAGGAATCCCATCAGAAACAATCGCGGCAAACCTTTGTCGCGCCAGTGCAGACGGAAGTTGATAAACAGTGTTTTCGGACGCAGAGAAGTCGGGCGGAAATGGCGCGATTCCGGCAGGATTTTCCAGAACATCAGCGCCGAAGCGAGGGCGAAGCAGCCGATTACGGCCAGCGCAATGCGCCAGTTAAAGAAATCGGTAAACACACCGCTGAGCAGGCGTCCGCTCATCCCGCCGATAGAGTTCCCGCTAATGTACAGCCCCATGGAGAAGGCCACGAAACTCGGGTGGATCTCCTCGCTGAGATAGGTCATCCCGACCGCCGCCACGCCGCTGAGGGATAACCCAATCAGCGCGCGCATGACCAGAATGCCGTGCCAGCTGGTCATCATGGTGGACAGCAAGGTACACACGGAGGCCAGCATTAACGCCGTTACCATGACCTGCTTACGCCCGATGGCATCTGAAAGTGGCCCGGTGAACAGCAGACCGATCGCCAGCATCCCGGTTGAAATGGAGAGTGAAATACTGCTGCTGGCTGGCGACACGCCAAATTCATGCGACAGGACCGGCAGGATCGGCTGAACGCAGTAGAGCAGGGCGAAAGTGGCGAGACCCGCTGAAAAGAGCGCCAGCGTGACGCGCATAAACTGGGGGGTACCACGTTTTATAAACTGAACCGGCTGCGGTACTGCGGGTAAATCATCAATGTCGCTGGCCGGCGCGATATCAACGGTCGTTGTACGGCTCACACATAATCCTTGCTTAAACTTCCCCGTGGTTTCTGGTGACGGGTATGACCACAAGATTAGGGTAGGAAAATGTAAATATTCTGTCTAATATATTAATAATCTCAAATGATACTTTAAAAATATGAATATCGAGCTGCGCCATCTGCGCTATTTTGTCGCCGTCGCTGAAGAGCTCCATTTTGGTCGTGCTGCGGCAAGGCTGAATATCTCCCAGCCACCGCTGAGCCAACAGATCCAGATCCTTGAGCAGCAGGTTGGGGCGCGTCTGCTGGCGCGAACCAACCGCAGCGTGAGCCTGACGGCGGCGGGAAAACAGTTTCTCGCCGATAGCCGACAGATCCTGAGTATGGTGGTGGACGCCGCCGCCAGAGCGGAACGGCTTCATCTCGGGGAGACGGGAGAGCTGCGCATCGGGTTTACCTCGTCGGCCCCCTTCATCAGCGCTGTTTCACAAACGCTATCCTCGTTTCGCAGTAACTTTCCGGATGTGCATATTCAGACGCGCGAAATAAATACCCGGGAGCAAATATCGCCGCTTAATGAAGGATCGCTCGACCTGGGGCTAATGCGTAACACGCAGTTGCCTGATACCCTGGCGTGGCAGGTGATCCTCCGCGAACCGCTGATGGCGATGATCCCCCGGGATCACCCGCTCGCCGCGCAGCATAGCGTCACGCTGGCTGAACTGGCGAAAGAACCCTTTGTCTTTTTTGACCCACAGGTGGGTACCGGATTGTATGACGATATTCTTGGTCTGATGCGGCGATATGGCCTTGTCCCGACTATCGCGCAGGAAGTGGGGGAAGCCATGACGATCATTGGTCTCGTTGCCGCAGGGCTTGGCGTGTCGATTCTTCCGGCCTCGTTTAAACGGGTACAACTGCCGGAAATGCGCTGGGTGAATATTGCCGAGCAGGATGCGGTCTCGGAGATGTGGCTGGTGTGGTCTAAACATCATGAACAGAGCCATGCGGCACAGCGTTTCAAAGAACAATTAATTACCGCTTCTTACGGGCGTTATTTATAGGGAAAAGCGGGCGAAAATGTGCAGTAAATCACATGGCTAAGTAAAAATTTGACGTCAGCCATTGAAGTGCTTCACCATAGCCCTCAGTTTATTTCGAAGCTCGAAAATAAGGGAGTACGAGGTGGTTGCTGATAGTCAGCCAGGGCATATCGATCAGATCAAGCAGACCAACGCGGGCGCCGTTTATCGCCTGATTGATCAGCTGGGTCCGGTTTCGCGTATCGATCTTTCGCGCCTGGCACAACTGGCACCCGCCAGTATTACCAAGATTGTCCGCGAAATGCTGGAAGCCCATCTGGTTCAGGAGACAGAAATTCAGGAGCCGGGCAGCCGTGGCCGTCCGGCGGTAGGGCTGGTGGTGGAAACGGAAGCCTGGCACTACCTGTCGCTGCGAATTAGCCGCGGGGAAATCTTCCTCGCGCTGCGCGACCTCAGCAGCAAGCTGGTGGTGGAAGACCGGCTGGACCTCCCGCTCGATGCAGAGCAACCACTTCTCGATGCCATTCTGACCCACATCGACCAGTTCTTTATTCGTCACCAGCAGCGCCTTGAACGTTTAACGGCGATTGCGATCACCCTGCCGGGAATTATTGATACCGAAAATGGCATTGTGCACCGCATGCCGTTTTATGAAAACGTCAAAGAGATGCCGCTGGGCGACGTGCTGGAAAACCACACCGGTGTGCCGGTCTACATTCAGCATGATATCAGCGCCTGGACGATGGCGGAGGCGTTGTTTGGCGCTTCCCGGGGCGCGCGCGACGTGATTCAGGTGGTGATTGATCATAACGTTGGCGCAGGTGTGATCACCGACGGGCGTCTGTTGCATGCTGGCAGCAGTAGCCTGGTGGAGATTGGCCATACGCAGGTCGATCCGTACGGAAAACGCTGCTACTGCGGTAACCATGGCTGTCTGGAGACAATTGCCAGCGTTGAAAGCGTGCTGGAGCTGGCGCAGGTGCGGCTCAGCCAGTCAATGAGCTCCACGCTGCACGGTCAACCGTTGAGCGTCGAGGCATTGTGCACTGCGGCAAGGCAGGGCGATCTGCTGGCGAAGGACATCATTACCGGCGTGGGCAATAATGTCGGGCGCATTCTGGCCATTATGGTGAACCTGTTTAACCCGCAAAAAATACTGATTGGCTCCCCGCTCAGCCAGGCGGCGGATATCCTCTTTCCGGCGATTTCCGCCTGCATCAACCAGCAGGCGCTTCCCGCATACAGTAAAAACATCGTGGTGGAAAGTACGCAATTTTCCAACCAAGGTACGATGGCTGGCGCCGCGCTGGTAAAAGATGCGATGTACAACGGCTCGTTACTGATTCGTTTGCTTCAGGGCTAACTCTTTTCCATAGATGTACGAAAAATTGCGCTATCTCAAGCCGGGTAGCGCACGCTTCCCGTAGACTTTCCCCACTGAATTATTTACCTGGTTTATATTTTTTGAAGCATACCCAAGAGGTGGAATGAGTCATGCTTAAGCGTTTCTTTATTACTGGTACGGATACGTCTGTCGGGAAGACCGTCGTATCCCGCGCGTTACTTCAGGCCCTGGCGGCAAGCGGTAAACGCGTTGCAGGATACAAGCCGGTAGCAAAAGGCAGTAAAGAGACGCCAGAAGGGCTGCGCAATAAGGACGCCCTGGTTCTGCAAAGCGTCTCGTCTCTGGAACTGCCTTATGATGCCGTCAATCCCATCGCGTTAAGCGAAGAGGAAAGCAGCGTCGCTCACAGTGGGCTTATCAACTACAGTCTGCTCTCTGATGGCCTGGCAAATCTGAGTGAAAAGGTTGACCACGTTGTCGTTGAAGGGACCGGTGGCTGGCGCAGCCTGATGAACGATTTACGTCCCCTTTCCGAGTGGGTGGTGCAGGAGCAGCTGCCGGTGATTATGGTCGTGGGCATTCAGGAAGGGTGCATCAACCATGCCTTGCTGACGGCGCAGGCTATCGCTAATGACGGCCTGCCACTGATTGGTTGGGTGGCGAACCGTATTAACCCGGGCCTTGCGCACTACGCAGAAATCATCGACGTGTTGAGCAAAAAGCTGCCTGGCCCGTTGGTAGGCGAACTGCCTTATCTGCCCCGCGCCGAGCAGCGCGAATTAGCGCACTATATCGATCTCTCGGCTTTCGGCGGTATGCTGGCCGTAGATCGAGTCGTGGCGTAGCGTTCTCGACAATACCGACGCCACAACACAGGCAACCAGCAAACCGGGAAGTAAAAAATACTGCCCGGTCATCTCACATACCATCAAGGCCGACATGATTGGCGCATGCGTTGTGGCGGCGAGCAGCGTCGCCATTCCTGCCAGCCCAAGCAGGATCGCCGTCTCAGAGCCAGGAAACCACAGCGCAAAGATCTGCGCAAACAGCATTCCCGTTGCCATACCAACGAACAAGGTTGGCGTAAACACGCCTCCCGGTGCGCCGGACCCGCTGCTTGCCAGCACCGCCAGGAGCTTGCAGATAAAGACGCCGGCAATTACCGACAGCAACGGCGGCGACTGCAAAAACGCCTGAACCACGCTGTAGCCATTCCCCCATACCTTCGGCGTCAGCAGCGACAGCAGCCCGACGATCAGCCCCCCCAGCGCCAGCTGCCACGGCGGTGAAAGTTTGATACGCAGAAACAGCCTGTGGCTGGCCGCCATCAGCCACATCAGCAGCGGGCCGCAAACGCCAGCCAGCAGACCCACGCCAACGATCAGGAAATAATCCACCGCCGTAAGCATCTCGCTGAGATGGACATCATAAAGTGTATTCGCGCCGGGACTTAACAGGCGCGTGGTCAGCAGGGCCACCACAGCGGCAATCACCACCGGGCCGAGGGAGGCCAGCATCAGCGTGCCAAACAGGATCTCTGCGATAAACAGGCTGCCCGCCAGCGGCGCATGATAGGCGCTGGCCATCCCGGCGGCGGCACCGCAGGCGATCCACAGTTTCCATTCGGATTTCGGCGTACAACGTTGTGCAAAAAAGGAGGCAGCGAGGGCGGCAAGCAGGATCATGGCGCCTTCCCGGCCGATGGCGCTGCCGCTGGCGACCACCAGCAACGAGGCGAGGGATTTCACCAGGCTGGCGCCGTAATCAAACTGGCCATCACCCGTCTCCAGCGCCTCCATATAATCGGTCGGGGCGTGGGGACGTTGTGCCGTCATGCGCTGCCATCCCCACAGTAGCACTCCCGCGGCCAGACCACCCAGCGCAGGCGTGAGCGCCCGCCGCCAGGGCGATAACGCGGCAGCGGCATTCACCAGGCTTCCGCTTTCGTTGCTGAGAAACAACCACTCCAGCAGATACATGCTGTGGCGGAACACCGCAACGGCCAGCGCTGCCAGCACGCCGGTGACAGTAGCAATCAGGAGACGGCGAAACATCGCGCGGATGTCGGGGTAAGCGTGAAGACGTTGCATGAAGTCGTGATTAACGGGGACGATACGATATTGTGGCGGGAAAACGTGAGGTTAGCAAAAGGTATGCGTGCGGAAAAAGGCCGGGCAGTACCCGGCCTGAATGCTTAACTCTCGCTATGAATATTCAACGCCCGGCGCGTACGCCCTGAGCTCAAATACTCCGCAATATAATCCTGGGATATCTCGCCGTTATAGCGTCCGTCCTCGTCCACAATCGGCATCCAGCTGGTGTTGCTCTCATACAGGCGAGAAAGCACCACGCGCAGGTTATCCTCGGCCTTACCTGTCATGCGGAACGGATGCAGAATATCACCGCAGCTGCCGCTGGCATTACGCGCTTCGCGGCGCTTCACAAAGCCCAGCGGTTTGCCGAGATCATCAACCACGGTAATGGCGCGAATATCGTTGTCATCCATGGTGGCGAAGGCCTCTGGCAGCGGCGTCGATTCGCGTACCGTAATCGTCGGCTGCTGGTCGGTGACGTCGCCCGCGGATACCAGCAGCAGGCGTTTCAACGTCCGGTCCTGACCAACAAACGAGCCGACAAACTCATTGGCGGGTTTCGCCAGCAGCTCGTCCGGGCTGGCGCACTGAACAATACGCCCCTGACGGAAGACGGCAATACGGTCGCCCAGCTTCAGCGCTTCGTCAATATCGTGGCTCACCAGCATCACGGTCTTTTTCAGCTTGCGCTGCATCTCCAGGAACTGGTTCTGGATCACCTCACGGTTAATCGGGTCAACCGCGCCGAATGGTTCATCCATCAGCAGGACCGGAGGATCCGCTGCCAGCGCGCGGATGACGCCGATACGCTGCTGCTGACCGCCGGACATTTCGCGCGGATAGCGGTGAAGGAATTTATGTGGATCCATTGCCACCATATCCATCAGCTCCTCGGCACGGGATTTACAGCGCGCTTTGTCCCAGCCCAGCATGCGCGGCACGACGGTAATGTTCTCTTCGATAGTCATGTTCGGGAACAGGCCAATCTGCTGGATCACGTAGCCAATGTTGCGGCGCAGGGTCACGGTGTCCATCCCGCTGGTGTCTTCGCCGTTAATCAGGATCGTCCCGCTGCTTGGCGTAATGAGACGGTTAATCATCTTCAGGGTAGTGGTTTTCCCGCAGCCGGACGGGCCGAGCAGCACGCACATTTCCCCTTCAGGCACGTTCAGATTGACGTTGTCGACGGCCTTAAACGTCTGGCCGTGCTTCTGTGAAAATTGTTTGGTGAGGTTTTCCAGTTTTATCATTATCGAATCCCCTTCGGAGTCAGTACCACCTGCAAACGGTGCAGCAACCAGTCGAGCACAATCGCTAAAAGACAAATCATCAGCGCGCCCGCAATTAACATACGAATATCACTCCCGCCAATACCGTTAAGCAGCAGCAGGCCCAGACCGCCCGCGCCAATCACGGCAGCAATCGCCATGACGCCGATGTTCATCACCACGGCGGTGCGGATGCCGCCAAAAATGACCGGCAGCGCCATTGGGATTTCCACCCAGCGCAGACGCTGCCAGAAGGTCATGCCGATGCCGCGTCCCGCTTCGCGCAGGCCGGGTGGCAGGCTGTCGAGCGCCGTGTGGGTGTTGCGCACAATCGGCAGCAGTGAATAGAGGAACACCGCCGTAATCGCGGGCAGGGCGCCAATGCCCTGACCGATCAGCGAAAAGAGCGGGATCATCAGGCCGAAAAGCGCAATTGACGGGATGGTGAGCACAATGGTGGCAATCCCCAGCACCGGCGTTGCCAGCCATTTATGGCGGACAATTAAAATACCCAGCGGCACGCCAATAACAATCGCCAGGCCCACGGCGAGTGCCACCAGCCAGAGGTGTTGCAGCGTCAGGGTTAAGAGATAGTCCCAGTTGTCGAGAATATAGTGAATCGTCTCCATAGCGCCTCCTACAGCAACTGTTTGCTACGCAGGAAATCACGGGCGACCTGCTGCGGTGACTGATGGTCGATATCCACCTTTTTATTCAGTTCGGTGATAACGTCGTTGTTGAGCTGGGCTGAGAGGGTGTTCAGCGCCTCCTCCAGCCCCGGGTTAGCCTCCAGCGTGTCTTTTCGAACAACTGGCGTCACGGCGTAACTCGGGAAGAAGCCTTTATCGTCTTCCAGCACTTTAAGATCGAAGCCCTTCACGCGCCCATCGGTGGTGTAGATCAGCCCGGCATCGACAAACCCGTCGCGCACCGCGTTATAGACCAGCCCCGGATCCATCTGGCGGATCTGCGGGCGGTCCAGCTCCATGTTGTAGGCCGCCTGCAACGGTTTCATCCCGTCGCTACGCCCGGCAAATTCCAGGTCAAGGCCCAGCAGCCAGTTGTTATCTGGATCGGTTTTACGGATCTGCTCAATCTTTGCCACCATCTCAGACATGGTATTGATATGTTCAGCCTCGGCGCGCTTGCGCTGCATGGCAAAGGCATAGGTATTGTTCATATCGGCAGGTTTAAGCCACACCAGACCGTGCTTTGCGTCGAGGCGTTTCACCGTCTCGTATGACTCCTGCGGCGACATGCGTTTGTTGATATGGTTGAAGATGATCAGCGACGTGCCGGTGTACTCCCAGGTCATATCAATCTGCTTGTTAATCATCGCGTTACGGGAAATCACCGTCGCAATATTAGTCTGCGGCTGCACCTGAATTCCTTTCTTTTGCAGATACTGTACGGTCATGGCCGAGAGAATGTGCTGCTCGGTAAAGCTCTTTGTTGCCAGGATCAGCGGCGCGGCGAGCGCCTGGCTGGTGAAGAGCGCGGCGGCGCACAGCGCCGTCAGGCCGGAAAACAGTCTCATAGAAGCTCCTTGTTATAATTATCGCGCGAGATGCGGGCTCAGTAGTCGACCCAGTGCCGCCAGCAGCGTATCCAGAATCAGGGCGAACAGGGCGGTGGCCGCCGCGCCCAGGATCAGCGTCGGGAAGTCATTCAGATAGATCCCCGGGAAAATCAGCTCGCCGTAGCTGCTGGCGCCAATCAGGAATGCCAGCGGTGCGGTACCGACGTTAATCGCAGTGGCAATGCGAATACCGGAAAGCATCACCGGCCAGGCGTTAGGAATTTCGACCTGATGCAGGCGCTGCCATTTGGTCATGCCGATGCCGTTTGCCGCTTCCAGCAACGACGCGGGAACAGAGCACAGCCCGGCATAGGTGTTACGCACAATTGGCAGCAAAGAAGCGAGAAAGAGGGCGATAATGGCCGGTTTATCACCGATGCCAATCACCACCATCGCCAGCGCCAGAACGGCCAGCGGCGGCAGGGTGTTGCCCACGTTAAAGATTTGCATCACGTATTCGGCGATACCCCGTGCCGCCGGACGGCTCAGCAGAATACCGCTTGGAATGCCCACCAGCAGGGCAAAGAACATTGATGAAAAGACCAGAATCAGGTGCTGTTGACCGAGGTAGAGCAGGTCAACCTGGCGCGCCTTAATCGTCTCCAGTCCAATTCCCCAGGCGAGGAGAGCGAGGACCACGATAATCGCGCCGACAAAAAGCAGCGAACGTTTAAGTAATGGGTGCATTGCGGTGTGTCTCCCTGTGCGCATGCGTTATAGCAACCACCTGTTGCGGTTGCCTGTTGTTATGCCATGTTTCGGCAGGGGTACTTCACCTATAGCAAGCGAAACGGAAGGGTTCCAGCAAAGGGGGTAAAACAGTAACCCTATGAAATTAGTGACAACCTGAGTTAAGCCTTATGGCGTAAGGGCTGTCAGTGGGAAGGCAGAATAGTCTTAAAGAAGCACGCCTCAAGTGACAACGTCACTTGAGGCGTGCTGATCACCCTATCGACTAAGCGCGGCGCGTACCTTTCGAACGCGCCACGAGATACGAACGATTGAAAAGGCGGCGATAAACACCAGCATCAGGCCCAGTGCCAGCATCGCGTGGAATCCAAACTCTCTGAAGAGGATCAGCCCCGCAATCCCGCCGGTAATAAACGAGAAAAGGGTGGTTAAATGGGTTTTGAGCTGGCTCTTTTGCGCGGCCGTATCTTTGGAGTAATCCCGGCGCAGCATGGCGACCATAACGGAGGCCAGCGAAATGCCCGCATCGGTCAGCGTGCCGGTGATGTGCGTGGATCTCACCCGACCGCCGGAAAGCTGAGTTGAGGTGGAGTTATGAATTCCCATCAACCCGCACAGGAAAAGAATAATCTCCTGATTCGTGGCGAAGGAATGAAAATACATTTCGTACAGGGATACCCCGGCCAGTAATAACCCTTCAACAAACAGAACCTGGCTGAATACCAGCCTGACGTTATGGATAATCCCCCAGATAACAATAATCCGCGCAACAATGGCGCCTGAGACAAACGACAGAATAATGGCGCCAAAGAAAATAATATCGCTGAGATCGGTGGAGGAAACTTCGCTGGATAACTGCGAGGTATTGCCCGTCATATGCGAGGGAAAAAAGCCGAACGCGCCCAGCGCAATGGCATTCAGCAGTCCCGCGGAGGTCGCCAGCCAGAGGGCAAGACGACGATCCTCCTGATGCGTTCGTTCTTTCTTTAATTTAATCAGCAAAGAATACCTCCAGTTTGAGCTTTGCCTGAATGCTCAAGCTAACAAAGCGATGTCGCCGACTGACCAGGATATTGCTTAATTATTATTTCAACGGGAGGAGTGCGAGGTTTTGTAATTAAATAAAATAACCCTGTTAATATAATGCCTTATTGCAGATGCCACGAGCAGACTGACGGGCAAAAATACTGTCCCAGTGTGCATGCACGCTGTAGCGGGATGGGATTTGATTCAGTGTAGACATAGGTGTCATTCACGACGATGAGAAGAGATGCCCCCGTGATTTCCGGGGGCTTAGAGTGTTATTTCAGACTGGTTTTGAAGAACTGCTCAAACTGCGCGAACGGGATTTTTCCTTCGACGTTATCGTAGAGATCAACATGGTTTGCACCGGGAACAATCACCAGCTCTTTCTCTTTGCTGCCGACGGCCTTGAACGCATCCTCCGCAAAATAACGAGAGTGTGCGTTTTCACCGGTCACAATCAGCGTTGGGATAGTGATCTCCCCGGCATAGCTCAGCAGCGGCATATTCATAAAGGATAACGGCATGGTCGCAGTCCACGCGCCGGTGGAGTTTACGGAACGGGCATGGAAACCGCGCGGCATACGGTAGTAATCATAGAACTCTTTCAGTACCGGATGCGGATCGGTGGGCAGTGCTTCCGGCAGAATGCGCTCGGCCGCCGTCACCTTGCCATTCTCATCGACATTAATATCGTGGCCGCCATGGGCGAAAGTGCCGCTTTCAGCATCTTTCCAGCGCTGCGCGTTCAGATACTGCAATACGGCCCGACGATCGGCCGCTGAATAGCGATCTTTCCCGTTGCCCACGCCGTGACCCATCGCGCGGCTCATATCGTACATTACGCTGGTGGCGACCGCCTTCACGCGGGTATCCATGGATGCCGCGTTCAGCGCCATACCGCCCCAGCCGCAGATACCAAGAATGCCGATACGGTTACGGTCGACTTCTTTCTGTAACCCCAGGAAATCCACAGCGGCGCTAAAGTCTTCGGTGTTGATGTCAGGGGAGGCAACGTTACGCGGCTGGCCGCCACTTTCCCCCGTGTAGGATGGGTCGAAGGCCAGGGCCACGAACCCCTGCTCAGCCAGAGTCTGGGCGTACAGACCGCTAGATTGTTCTTTAACCGCACCGAACGGCCCACTGACGGCTATCGCCGCCAGTTTCTGGTCGCCGTGGTTCCTGGGAATGTACAGATCGCCCACCAGAGTGATCCCGTACCGGTTCTGGAACGTCACTTTGCGGTGGTTGACTTTATTGCTCTCGGCGAAGGTTTTATCCCAGGTTGTCACCATCGAAACGGGGGCGTTAGGATTTAGCGTTTCTGCATAACTCATTGTTGTCACTCCACTTAATGATGCGCATAACAGCAGCGCAACGGACAGTTTTTGGGTGAATGTTTTCATAAGAGGTACCGTGTGTTGTTGTAATGAGGCCATTATAGTTAGCAGAAATAGTGCTGATTAGAGGCCAAAAGCTGCTAGGATTAATATCATTTTGTTATGAATTGACGAGGCATGATGGCGAAGCGGGAAAACTATAATGAGCTGTATCTCTTTATCCAGGTGGTGCGGGAGGGAAGCTTCACGGCAGCCGCACAGCGGCTCGGGCTGGCGCAATCCGGGATCAGCCGATCGGTTCGCGAGCTGGAGGAGCGGCTGGGCGTTCAGCTTCTGGTGCGCACTACGCGCAAGCTGTCGCTGACACACGCTGGGGAACAGCTTTACCAGACCGCCGGCTCCGCCTTTGATGCGCTTGATACCGGGTTGACCAGACTGGCGCATTACCGCCAGACGCCGTCCGGCACGGTGCGCATTAATGCCAGCCAGCACGCCATCGAGAAATGTCTGCTGCCAAAGCTCGCTATCTTCAAACAGCGTTACCCGGATATCCGTCTGGAATTGATGAATGAGAGCCGGTTCGTGGATATCATTGCCGAGCGATTCGACGCGGGCGTCCGGCTGGGGCCGGAGGTGGGACAAGGAATGATTGCGGTGCGCATCACGCCCGATATGGAGATGGCTGTGGTTGCCGCCCCGGCGCATTTTCGGCGCTATGGTTTCCCGCAGACGCCCGCCGATCTGGATGCTCATCCCTGCATTGCCTACCAGTTTGCCGACGGTAACCACTATCAATGGGAGCTTGTTCAGGACGGGAAGCGAGTTACGCACCGGCCTGAGGGGCAATGGGCCTTTTCCGACAGCTACATGGAGGCCGAAGCGGCCCGGCTGGAACTCGGGCTGGCCTATGTCCCGGTTGAGCTGGTGGCTGACGATCTGGACCGTGGCACGCTTATACGCGTCTTACAGCGCTACAGCCTGCGGATGGACGGGCTTTACCTCTATTATCCGCACCGCAACGTGTCCCCGGCGCTGAGAGCGGTTATTGATACGTTGAAAATTTAAGGCAGCCTCTGCTCGATGGTCTATACAGCTCCTGGGTTTATGGTACGCTACTATTTTATATAGCGCTGCTTAATTAAGGCAAAGAAATGACAAAAATTACGCCAGAATATACGGCTGTAGACTTATCGAGTTGGGCAAGGAAAGAACATTTTGAAGTCTTTCAGAGCTTTGCTCAATGCACGATTAACCAAACGGTTCAGCTGGATATCACTGCGCTGCTGAAACATATCAAACAGGTTGGCTGGAAATTTTATCCTTCGATTATTTCCCTTATTTCGACAGTCGTTAACCGCCATTCTGAGTTCCGTATGGCTATGAAGGATAATGAGCTTGTAATATGGAATGAGGTGCATCCCAGCTATACCCTTTTCCATAAAGAGACGGAGACGTTTTCATCATTATGGAGTCACTTCGACGGGAATATTCATCACTTTCAAAACGTTTATGCAGAAGACGTTTCTCGCTATGGTGATAATCTTGCCTACTGGCCCAAAGAAGAGTACCGGGAAAATATATTCTTCATATCGGATATTCCGTGGGTCAGTTTTACCAGTTTTAATATCAACGTGGCTAACATGCAGAACTTTTTTGCGCCCATGTTCACGTTTGGAAAATACTTTAACCAGGATGGAAAAGTCTTGTTGCCTTTCGCCGTTCAGGTTCATCATTCTGTCTGTGATGGTTTCCATGTGGCCAGACTAATCAACGAGTTGCAAGAGTTGTGTGATAATTTACCGCACTATTAAGCCGCGAGCCGTTTCCGGCCCGCGGCAGCAGGACAGGTGATGAGTCGTTCTGACGATCAGGCGGCTTTGACGGCCCGGATTTTTTTGCTGCTATCCGCCTCTGGCGCTGTTTTATCCGTTGCAGCATTGAGCTCGGGAAGCTTGCTGGTACGCAGGATATGCTGCACGGACTCTTTCTGCTCGGCAAGATACAGACCAAGGTTTTCCGCCTGCGTTTCATCCATCTGCATTCCGCTTTGCAGCAGCCAGTCGGTGAACGCTTCTGCCATGTCGAGCAGTTTGTCGTGAGCGTCAGCCTCTTTCTTACTGGCAAAAGTCATTTTCTCTTCACCTTTTCTTACGACCACGAATTTTGTTTCAACAGCCATTTTGCACCTCCAGCACTGTAATTATATACAGTATAGCAGTTCCGGATCTGCGTTGCAGCAAAAATGTCCGAACCTGGCTTACACAACGGATGTACAAGCCAGGAGCTGCTATCGGTACAGCGTTTTTTCTGCAATCGGGATCAGCAAAGTGGACTGCCATTCTGCCAGCGTCAGCTGGGCAAGTTTACCCAGCGCCGTATAGAACGGATGGGCCGCGTTTTCAACGAATACGCTAAGGAAACGCGTGCTCCACGGCAGCAGATGCCAGGCCATAAGCTGGTCGCGTTCTGTGTCGCGACCGTTCTCGGCAAGCCATGCCGCCAGCATCAGCAACGTTCCGAAGTGATCTTCCGGCTCATTCTGCTGCATCTCAAAGGCGATATGGTTTTCACGCATCCACTGGCGCAATGCAAGGGTCGAATCGCCAAACAGCACGGACTCGCGATCGAGCCAGACGGAGCCCCACGGGGGGGCGGGCAGGGCATACGGGCCAATAAACAGACGCTGCCAGGCGTCTTTCAACGCTTCGTCCGACGGGTTCTTAAACATACTGGCCACGGGCTGCAGGCTTTCCTGCGCCAGCGGCCAGTCCTGCACCCAGTCACCTGCGGTCAGGGCACTCACCAGCGGTGCGGTCTGCTCGCTGTCAGGGGCAAAATAAAACAGCGCGCCCAGTACCCGGGCGCTGAACGCGAACGATTCGCGGTGTGAGACGTCATTCATTACAACTTTCCTTACTTGTGCGCGGGGGTAGCCCGCGCACCTGTGTTAACCTGCAATTGCTAACCCTGCGGTCATATGCAAACCATAAAATAGCCCACGGCCAATCAGTTCACCCACAGCCACCAGCACGAAACCTGCAAACAGGCCGAGCGTTTTCGGTTCCTGACGACGAATAAGTGGACAGATCCAGCAGCCTAAACCCGCCGCCAGCAGCGCGATGCGCCATACCTGAAGCGAACCATAATCCGGCAGCAGGGCGTTAGCCTGCTGGATAGAACTCTGGATCGTCCCCAGCGTATTGCTTTGCAATACGACGACCGCCACGCATGCGATGAGTGCCAGTACGCTGACAGACGCGGCAAGGGTACCTTTGTATGTCACGTTTGCGACCCGCAGAAGCAGCGCGGCCAGCATCGGGCCAGTAAGAGCCATCGTCAGGAAGAAGGCCAACGTGGTGTAGCCCGTATACCAGGTCGGAACGGTATCGATCTGATAGACCCGGGTCATCGCCCAGACAAAAACGACACCCAGGAGCTGGCTGACAACCATCCAGATTTTGCCTAAAGCTGGGGGCATTTTACCGATAACCGACACCAGCCACCAGAAACCGCCCACGGCAAAGAAGATCGAACCCGCCGCGATCTCATTACTCAGCGCTGACGCTCCCACGCGGTTAAGCGAGTTGAAGGCGCGCAGCGGGGAGCCAAGATGCAGTACCGAGGCCATAAACCCAATACCCATTACCAGCCAGAGAAAAAACAGGCTGCGCACGATGCGTATTCTGGCCTTGTCATCACGTTCATTCAGCCAGGCGAAGCCCATCACGATTAATGCGCCAGCCACGCACTGCCCGAAAACGGTGAAGATCACCAGCGGCCATTCATGCCATCCACTTCCCATCTCACACCTCCTTCGGGTTTGCCAGGTAGCCGGTGGTATCACCCGTCGGACGGCTGTTGGCGTTAGGTTTAATCACAATACTCGGCTTCGTGAAGTGCGCAGACGGCAGCGGCGCGACCGCAGCAAGCTGACCGTGTTTTTTACGCAGCTCTTCAATCGGGCCAAAGTCCAGCGCGCGCAGCGGGCAGGACTCGACGCAGATGGGCTTTTTGCCGTCCGCCACGCGGCTGTGGCAGCCGTCGCACTTGGTCATGTGGCCTTTAGCCGCGTTATACTGCGGCGCGCCGTACGGGCAGGCCATGTGGCAGTAGCGACAGCCGATGCAGACATCCTCGTCCACCACCACAAAACCGTCGTCGCGCTTGTGCATTGCCCCGCTCGGGCAGACCTTAGTGCAGGCCGGATCTTCGCAGTGGTTGCAGGCAATCGACAGGTAATAGGCGAAGACGTTCTGATGCCAGACGCCGTTATCCTCCTGCCAGTCGCCGCCCGCGTATTCATAAATACGACGGAAGCTGACGTCCGGGGTCAGGTCTTTATAATCCTTGCAGGCCAGCTCGCAGGTTTTACATCCGGTGCAGCGGCTGGAATCAATAAAAAATCCATACTGGGTTGTCATCGGTTAATCCTTATGCCTTCTCGATCTGCACCAGGTTCGTGTGCTGCGGATTGCCTTTCGCCAGCGGTGACGGGCGGTGTGTGGTCAGGGTATTGATGCAGGAGCCGTGATCGACACGATCGCCGTTCATGTTGGCGTCATGCCAGGCGCCCTGGCCCATCGCGCTCACACCAGGCATAATGCGCGGGGTGACTTTGGCGGCAATGCGCACTTCGCCGCGATCGTTAAACACGCGCACCGTGTCACCGTTTTTAATGCCGCGCTTCTCGGCGTCTACAGGGTTAAGCCACACCTCCTGGCGACAGGCGGCCTGGAGCACATCCACGTTGCCGTAGCTGGAGTGGGTACGGGCTTTAAAGTGGAAACCGAACAGTTGCAGCGGGAATTTGCTGCGCTCGGGCGCGTCCCAGCCTTCAAAGGTTGAGGTATAGACCGGTAGCGGGGTGATGGTTTCGTCTTTTTGCAGTTCCCAGGTTGCCGCAATATCCGCCAGCTTGCTGGAGTAGATCTCGATTTTCCCCGACGGGGTTTTCAGCGGATTGGCATCCGGATCGTCACGGAATTTTTTATAGGCCACAAAATGTCCATTTGGATCTTTGCGCTTATAAATACCCATTTTTTTCAGCGCGTCGTAGGACGGCAGCAGCGGATCTTTGGCAACCATTTTGGCGTAAAGGTAGCGCAGCCACTGCTCCTGCGTACGGCCTTCGGTGAATTTCTGATAGACATCCGGTCCGAGACGTTTCGCTACTTCGCTCATGATCCAGTAGATGGGCTTGCGCTCGAACTTCGGGGCGGTTACCGGCTGGAGGAAAATCAGGTATCCCATGTTGCCGGCGTAATCGTTGGGGATGATATCTTCCTGCTCAACGGTCATCAGGTCCGGCAGGACAATATCGGCATACTTCGCGGACGAGGTCATGAAGTTGTCGATAACGACGATCGTTTCGCACTTACTCTCATCCTGCAAAATGTCGTGAGTTTTGTTGATATCAGAGTGCTGGTTGATGATGGTATTACCCGCATAGTTCCAGATGAACTTGATCGGCACATCCAGCTTATCCTTACCGCGTACGCCGTCGCGCAGGGCGGTCATCTCCGGTCCACGCACGATGGCACCCGTCCAGCTGAAGCAGGAGATTTGCGTTTTCACAGGATTTTCCGGCAGCGGCATACGTTCGATGGTGATGGTGTAGGTCGATTCGCGCGCGCCGCTGTTGCCGCCGTTAATGCCGACGTTGCCGGTCAGGATCGGCAGCATGGCGATGGCGCGGGATGTCTGCTCGCCGTTGGCCTGACGCTGCGGGCCCCAGCCCTGGCAAATGTAGGCCGGTTTTGCCGAACCGATTTCACGGGCCAGCTTAATGATGCGATCGGCAGGAATGCCTGTAATGCGCGACGCCCATTCCGGGGTTTCGCGGTTTTGTCATCACCCTGGCCGAGAATATAGGCTTTGTAATGACCGTTAACAGGTGCGCCTTCCGGCAGGGTTTTTTCGTCATAACCTACGCAGTATTTATCGAGGAAGGGCTGATCGACGAGGTTTTCATTAATCAGCACCCACGCAATACCTGCCACCAGTGCGGCATCGGTGCCCGGACGAATCGGGATCCACTCGTCTTCGCGGCCTGCGGCGGTGTCGGTGTAGCGCGGATCGATAACGATCATTCGTGCGTTAGACCGTTCACGTGCCTGTTCAAGGTAGTAAGTGATCCCGCCGCCGCTCATGCGCGTTTCTGCCGGATTATTGCCGAACATCACCACCAGTTTGGTGTTTTCGATATCCGATGTACTGTTGCCGTCGTTGCTGCCGTAGGTGTAGGGCATTGCGCAGGCGATCTGCGCGGTGCTGTAGGTGCCGTAGTGGCTGAGGAAGCCGCCGTAGCAGTTCATCAGGCGTGCCACCAGCGAGGCGTAAGGGGAGGAGCGGGTGATATTGCCGCCGACAATTCCGGAGGAGTAGTTAATGTAGACCGCTTCGTTGCCGTATTTTTCGACCACGCTTTTCAGGCTCGCGGCGATGGTGTCCAGCGCTTCTTCCCAGGTGATACGTTCAAACTTGCCTTCTCCGCGTTTGCCCACGCGTTTCATCGGATAGTTCAGACGGTCTGGATGATTAATGCGACGGCGAATTGAACGGCCTCGCAGGCAGGCGCGAACCTGATGGTTGCCGTAAACATCCTCGCCGGTATTATCCGTTTCAACCCAATAGACTTCGTCATCGCGAACGTGCAGACGCAGCGCGCAGCGGCTACCGCAGTTTACCGAGCAGGCGCCCCAGACGACTTTATCTTCCGCTGGCTGATTAGCGGTCTGCACTGCGGCGGCGGCGCTTTTCAGACCAAAAGGCAATGCGATCCCACCGGCGGCAAGCGCCAGAGATCCTATGGCAGTAGATTTAACCAGAGTTCGACGGCTTATCCCGTCGTGATGTTCAACTTCGGACATAACTCACCCCATCATTGTTAATATTTATTTTCACCCGTGACTACAACCGGGCTAATGATGGGGGGAGTGTTACTTATTTAGAGGTATTAAATATTAATCCTCGTCAACTCAGGGGAATTGAGTGGGAAAATCATTGCGGCTCAGCGGGTGCATTCTCCTGCGTACCTGCACCGCTTACCGGGTAGTTGCCGCTACTGGTGCGAGTGTACAAAATTTTGAAAGTATCGTTGGCGCAATGCCCAACGACCTGCGCATCCGGCTGGTCGGCCTGATCGTTCGGCACGATGTTCAGGGTAAAGCCAGACTCCGGTACGCCGTTGTTGATAATCTTCTGCTGAATGTCGCTTTTCACGCGCTCGCAGGAGTCCGGGGCCGCAAGAATAGCAGGTGAAGCACTCATTAACAGCAGGGCGGTAATCCAGGGTAACCGTTTCATCTGTAGCTCCTTTTCACTGTGTAGACTGTAAGCATAGCAGGGTTAGGGTAAGCTTTTGTTTTTGTGTCTCTCTTTCTGAATTGTCCTGGAGCCCCGCCTGCGTCATAAAATAAATTGCGAATAATGGTGCTGATTGTCTACCAGATAAGAAGGCAGGGTGCGTTTTGATACCTCTTGCCTGACCAGTTTTCGGTCTCGTCCCCAGATATCTTCGGCGTTGGTGATAACCTTCATAATATGTTCCGGGTTATTAAATTCCGGCAGATCGTATTCGGTATGAGAAATGGTAGACATTTTTTCGGAAATTCTTTCTGGGGTCATTACCCAGGAGAAATGCCAGCCGCCATCTTTCACAACCTTATTATTGATTTTTAGCCAGTTCCATTTAAACCATGACCAGTTTTTATCTTTGCGTGCACGCTTCCAGTTTCTGAAAGATTCAGGCTCACCGTGGAAGAAATGCTTAAGGTTGTAATAGGACGTCGCGCGGGGCAAGGTACATTTTCTCGGCGTACCATCCATGTTGTGAACCTGAAGATTAAACTGATAGTTGAACACGTTTTGATGAATAGTCGTGCAGAGCGCGCGTGGATTAATGGCCCTGACCGTCTCGGGAGAGAAAATTTCATCAACGTCTGACACCAGAATCAGATCGTCGTCTGCCGCGTCTTTTAACCCATTCATAATGGAGTTGCGAAGCGCTGCTTCATTTGCCCAGGCATCAACCTGGTTATTGTCAGCACTGTTTAAAATAGGCTGCGCGTCAAAAGGCACGTAAATAATTTTGTCTCTGAATTTGGCAAACTTCGTAATATCGAAATGTAATTCTCGCGGTATGCCCGTAAAAGAGTGTGTTGCTTCTACAATGACAAAACGGTCAACGACATCAGCGAGCGTATGTAATCTGATGTCGAGCAACATATCTTCGTCATAGTACAAAAAACAGTCGTAAATCATGATGTTAACCCGAAAATTTAAGAATCTAATTTTATAATAATGTGGAATTTTCCGCGCCCAAAGTAGCCACTTTGGCAGGTCTCGTCAATGCAAATGACGGATTTATACAGCGTAAAGAGTCAAATGAAGTGCTGTTATGTAAGTTGCTGTATTTGCTAATATGATTGTATCTCTCTCTGAACGGTAAATGATGTGAATAAATACGCAGCGATAACGCTACTGGCAACGGTACTGGTGGGATGCGACAACAACACCGCGCCGCTGTCATTTACGCCGGAGATGGCGAGTTTTTCGAACGAGTTTGACTTTGATCCTCTGCGCGGGCCGGTGAAGGATTTTACCCAGACGCTGTTCAACGATAAGGGTGAAGTCTCTAAACGTGTGACCGGCACGATGTCAACGGAAGGATGTTTCGATACGCTTGAACTGCACGATCTCGACGCTAATACGGGCGTTGCGCTGGTGCTGGATGCTAACTACTACGTCGATGCGGAAACCCAGCAGCAGAAGGTGAAGTTGCAGGGAAAATGTCAGCTGGCGGAACTGCCGTCTGCCGGCCTGACGTGGGACACCGACGATAACGGGTTTGTGGTTGCCGCGCACAGCAAAGAGATGGAAGTGAAGTACCAGTATGATACCGACGGCTACCCGCTCGGTAAAACCACGGTCTCCGGCGACCAGCGTTTATCGGTCAAATCGATGCCGTCGAAAGATCTGCGTAAGCGCATGGATTATACGGCGGTAAGCCTGTTGAACGATAAACCGATGGGCAATGTAAAGCAGAGTTGCGATTACGATCGCCACAACAACCCGGTGAGCTGTGAGCTGGTTATCGTCGATGACAGCGTTAAACCTGCCATTGAGCGCAAGTACACCATCAAAAACAGCATTGAATATTATTAAGAATAAAACCGCGCAGGTTACTGCGCGGTGGGTTTAAGCAGGTTGGCGGAGGAGGATTTATGCCCGGCCAGATGCTGATGCTGGAAAATGCACATGCGGATGGTGTTACGGTATTCGCCATTAATAAAGAACTCATGGATCAGTTCACCTTCCACCATAAAGCCGAGCTTACGGTAGATATGAATTGCTTTTTCGTTCTCTTTATCGACGATGAGGTAAAGCTTGTAGAGATTCAGGACGTTAAACCCATAATCCATCGCCAGCTTTGCCGCCCGCGACGCAAGACCTTTCCCCTGGTGCTCCGGTGAAATAATGATCTGAAATTCCGCCCGACGGTGAACATGGTTGATCTCAACCAGCTCAACCAGCCCGGCTTTCTCACCTTCGCACTCCACCACAAACCGGCGTTCACTTTGATCGTGGATATGCTTATCGTAGAGATCGGACAGCTCGACGAAGGCCTCGTAAGGCTCTTCAAACCAGTAGCGCATCACGCTGGCATTGTTGTCGAGCTGGTGGACAAAGCGTAAATCTTCGCGCTCCAGCGGACGGAGCTTTACGTCACACGGCATCGACATTACGGTGCTACCGTGCGGCCAGTGCGACGATCCAGACAGCGCAGGGTGTTAGGCTCCCAGTAAGCGTTGACGTTGGCACTTTGCTGGCATTTGTCGCGGGCATCAAACGCGACGTCTTCTTTATCCCACTCTTTTTCCACGCGCTTATTCACTTTCTGACGCAGGCTGCGGGTGTCATTCCATTGTTCTTTGTCCATGGCAGCATTCTGGCGGCTTTGCGCGCTGTCACCAGACTCAATGATGAGTTTGCTGGTTTCGGCTGATGCCGTTGCGGTGAAGGCGAACGAGGACAGCGCCAGTGCGGCTGTCAGACAAAGGCGTTTGCTTAATGTAGTCATAGCGTTTCCTTTAAACGGGTGCAGACAATCGGATTACCCCGTTGGATTCTACACCAATCCGAAAGGGTGTCATACCCGCGCGGCAGGTATGGGAACGATGAGAGCATTATCGCGTATGATGTCTAAATCAATCCTCACGAAACGAGAAAAATGTTCAAAACGACGCTGCTTTTTTTCGCGACCGCGCTGTGTGAAATCATCGGATGCTTTTTGCCGTGGCTCTGGCTAAAGCGGGGCGCTTCCGCGCTGCTGCTGATCCCGGCGGGTGTGTCCCTGGTCCTTTTCGTCTGGCTGCTCACCCTGCATCCGGCCGCCAGCGGGCGGGTTTATGCGGCCTACGGGGGGGTGTACGTCTGTACTGCGCTGCTGTGGCTGCGCGTTGTCGATGGCGTCAGGCTAAGCCTGTATGACTGGGCAGGCGCGCTGGTTGCCCTGTGCGGCATGTTGATCATCGTGGCCGGCTGGGGACGCGCATAGTCGTCCTCATAGTGTGATCGCCCACTGATTTTTCGATCGTTATACTTGTATGGTAGTAGTGTAGTTGCGTAAATTTCCTGCATCACAACGAGCGATGTAAGGAAATGGATTATGAAGATTGTCGGGGCTGAAGTATTTGTCACCTGCCCGGGGCGTAACTTTGTCACCCTTAAAATCACCACCGATGAGGGCATTGTCGGCCTGGGTGATGCCACGCTTAACGGACGTGAACTTTCCGTTGCCTCCTACCTGAAAGATCACCTGTGCCCTCAGCTGATTGGCCGCGATGCGCACCGCATCGAAGATATCTGGCAGTTCTTCTATAAAGGCGCGTACTGGCGTCGTGGCCCGGTCACCATGTCAGCGATTTCTGCCGTGGATATGGCGCTGTGGGACATCAAAGCGAAAGCCGCGAACATGCCGCTCTATCAACTTCTTGGCGGAGCCTCCCGGGAAGGGGTGATGGTTTATTGTCATACCACCGGGCACACCATTGACGACGTACTGGAAGATTATGCCCGTCATAAAGAGATGGGCTTCAAGGCTATTCGCGTGCAGTGCGGCGTGCCGGGGATGAAAACCACCTATGGTATGTCTAAAGGAAAAGGGCTGGCGTATGAGCCTGCAACCAAGGGCGACTGGCCGGACGAGCAGCTTTGGTCCACCGAGAAATACCTCGACTTCACGCCGAAACTGTTCGACGCAGTGCGCAGTCAGTTCGGCTTCAACGAACATCTCCTTCACGACATGCACCACCGTCTGACGCCCATCGAAGCGGCGCGATTCGGCAAAAGTATTGAAGAGTACCGCCTGTTCTGGATGGAAGATCCGACTCCCGCTGAAAACCAGGAGTGTTTCCGCCTGATCCGCCAGCACACCGTCACGCCAATTGCGGTGGGGGAAGTGTTCAACAGCATCTGGGACTGCAAGCAGCTGATTGAAGAGCAGCTCATTGACTATATCCGCGCCACCATAACCCATGCGGGCGGCATCACCGGGATGCGTCGCATTGCGGACTTTGCCTCACTCTACCAGGTGCGTACCGGCTCACACGGCCCGTCGGATCTGTCGCCGATTTGCCACGCCGCGGCGCTGCATTTTGACCTGTGGGTACCGAACTTTGGTGTGCAGGAGTATATGGGTTATTCAGAGCAGATGCTGGAAGTGTTCCCGCACAGCTGGCGCTTCGATAACGGCTATATGCACCCGGGCGATAAGCCAGGGCTGGGCATTGAGTTTGATGAGAAGCTGGCAGCGAAATACCCGTACGAACCGGCCTGTCTGCCGGTGGCCCGTCTGGAAGACGGCACCCTCTGGAACTGGTAAACGAGGAGCGAATAATGAAAAGCGTAGTGATCCAACAGCCGAATGCGCTGGTGATTGAGGAGCGTCCTCTCCCGTTGCCGGACGCAGGCGACGTCCGCGTCAGAATTAAACTCGCCGGTATCTGCGGTTCAGACAGCCATATCTATCGCGGGCATAACCCGTTTGCGAAATACCCGCGGGTAATCGGTCACGAGTTCTTTGGCGAAATAGACGCGGTTGGCGAAGGTGTGGAGAGTACCCGACTGGGCCAGCGCGTGTCTGTGGATCCGGTGATCAGCTGCGGGCACTGCTACCCGTGTTCCGTCGGAAAACCGAACGTTTGTACCTCGCTGGTGGTGCTGGGCGTCCACCGTGACGGCGGCTTCAGCGAATACGCCGTCGTGCCGGCGAAAAATGCCTGGCACATTCCGGATGCGATCCCTGACAAACACGCGGTGATGGTTGAGCCTTTCACCATTGCCGCCAACGTGACGGGGCAGGCGAAACCCACCGAACAGGACGTGGCGCTGATCTACGGCGCAGGCCCGATGGGGCTGGTCACCGTGCAGGCGCTAAAGGGCGTTTACAAGGTGAAGCAGGTCATCGTGGTGGATCGGATTGATGAGCGGCTGGGGATGGCGCAACGCAGCGGCGCAGACTGGGTCTTCAACAACAGCGAGCACTCATTACAGGCCGCGCTGGAAGAAAAAGGCATCAAGCCGACGTTAATCATCGATGCTGCCTGTCATCCATCCATTTTGCAGGAAGCGATTACGCTGGCGTCTCCGGCGGCGCGCATCGTGCTGATGGGCTTCTCCAGCGACCCGAGTCAGATCGTGCAGCAGGGGATCACCGGCAAAGAGCTGTCGATCTTCTCTTCGCGCCTGAATGCCAACAAATTCCCGGTGGTCATTGACTGGCTGGAAAAAGGGCTGATCGACCCTGAAAAACTGGTCACCCATACATTTGACTATCACCACGTTACAGACGCCATCGAACTGTTTGAAAAAGACCAGCGGCAGTGCTGCAAAGTCTTGCTCACGTTCGACCAATAATAATTCACGCGGTTAAGAGCCTGCGAAGACAGGCTCTCAGTGGTACGCATCTTACCTTGCAGAGATAGCCATTATGACTCAAGCACAACCTCAAAGAAGTACGTCAGACCTGGTGAAAGCCGCCGTATCCGGCTGGCTGGGCACCGCCCTGGAGTTTATGGATTTTCAGCTTTACTCCCTTGGCGCCGCGCTGGTATTCCATGAAATTTTCTTCCCTGAACAATCCGCGGCCATGGCGCTGATCCTGGCGATGGGGACCTATGGGGCAGGCTACATCGCGCGTATCGTCGGGGCATTTATCTTCGGCAGAATGGGCGACAGAATTGGCCGCAAAAAGGTGCTGTTTATCACCATCACCATGATGGGGATCTGCACCACCTTAATCGGCGTCCTGCCAACCTACGCGCAGATCGGGATTTTCGCACCGGTGCTGCTGGTGACGCTGCGTATTATTCAGGGGCTGGGCGCGGGGGCAGAAATCTCAGGCGCAGGTACCATGCTGGCGGAGTACGCGCCGAAGGGTAAACGCGGCATCATCTCCTCGCTGGTGGCCATGGGAACCAACTGCGGGACGCTGAGCGCCACGGCGATCTGGGCCGTGATGTTCTTTGCCCTCGATCGTGAAGAACTTATTGCCTGGGGCTGGCGCGTGCCGTTCCTCGCCAGCGTGGTGGTGATGATCTTCGCCATCTGGCTGCGTATGAACCTTAAAGAGAGCCCGGTGTTTGAGAAGGTTAACGACGCTGAAACCATTGCGCCGGTTGCTGCGCAGGATACCTCATTAGGCGCGATGTTTAAGAGCAAATCGTTCTGGCTGGCGACGGGGCTGCGCTTTGGTCAGGCCGGCAACTCAGGTTTGATTCAGACTTTCCTTGCCGGATATCTGGTGCAGACGCTGTTGTTTGATAAGGCGATCCCAACCGATGCGCTGATGATCAGTTCGATTCTCGGCTTCCTCTCCATCCCGCTGCTGGGCTGGCTGTCCGATAAAGTGGGGCGCCGTCTGCCGTATATCCTCCTTAACATTTCAGCCATTATTCTGGCTTACCCGATGCTGTCGATTATCGTCGATAAGAGTTACGCGCCGGGCGTGATTATGCTCTCTATCATCGTTATTCATAACTTTGCGGTGCTCGGGCTGTTCGCGCTGGAAAATATCACCATGGCAGAGATGTTTGGTTCGCGGAACCGCTTTACCCGCATGGCCATTTCGAAAGAGGCGGGCGGGCTGGTAGCCGTAGGCTTTGGTCCGGTGCTGGCGGGGATCTTCTGCAACATGACCGGGTCCTGGTGGCCGATTGTGGTGATGCTGGTGGCGTACTCGCTGATTGGGCTGGTCTCCGCGTTGCTGATGCCGGAAGTGCGCGACCGCGATTTGAGTGAAGCCGAAGATGCTGCGGAGGCTCCTCATAAGGAATCGGTAGCCTACGGCGCGCTCTCTTCACGCCGCTAGTGGTTTACATCTTGCGCTACCTGTCACACAACTTTTTACTGATGTCACACCACATGGCGAAAAGTTAATGTAAATCAAGATCTGAAAACGATGTATCAGTATGGTTAATGGCAGCGTTTTTTGACTCCGACTGCCATTCTAGTTGGTGTAGTCAGCAGGCGCTGCCGTTCTTAAAAGGAAGCGGCAGTGGATCACAGCTTTCATTAATTAACGAGTCTCAATCATGGAAAACCGGTTATTACAGGCGAAGGCAACGCATCCTCAATACGATCGCGACAGCCTCAAGGCACGCATTGTTCATTTAGGGTTTGGCGCGTTTCACCGTGCGCACCAGGCGGTGTACACCGATATACTCGCCGCAGAACAGGGCAGCGACTGGGGTTACTGCGAAGTTAACCTGATTGGCGGCGAACAGCAGATCGCCGATCTGAAGGCACAGGATAACCTTTATACCGTGGCAGAGATGTCTGCCGATGCGTGGACGGCGCGCGTGGTCGGCGTCGTCAAAAACGCGCTGCATGCGCAGATCGACGGGCTGGAAATCGTGCTGGCGGCGCTGTGTGAGCCGCAGGTCGCCATTGTTTCCCTGACCATCACCGAGAAAGGATATTGCCACTCCCCGGCAACCGGACAACTGATGTTCGATCATCCGTTAATCGTTGCAGACCTGCAAAACCCGCATCAGCCTAAATCTGCGCCGGGCGTGGTGGTTGAGGCGCTGGCGCGTCGCAAGGCGGCGGGGCTACCGGCATTCAGCGTGATGTCATGCGATAACATGCCGGAGAACGGCCACGTGATGCGCAATGTGACCTGTGCCTACGCGCGCGCCGTAGACGGCGATCTGGCCGACTGGATCGAAGCGAACGTCACCTTCCCGTCAACCATGGTGGACCGCATTGTGCCCGCCGTCACGGCTGATACGCTGGATAAAATCGAACAGCTGACTGGCGTACGCGATCCGGCAGGTGTCGCCTGCGAGCCGTTCCGCCAGTGGGTGGTGGAAGATAATTTTGTTGCCGGACGTCCCCAGTGGGAAAAGGCCGGTGCGGAGCTGGTTTCTGATGTCATTCCGTTTGAAGAGATGAAGCTGCGAATGCTTAACGGCAGCCACTCGTTCCTGGCCTATCTCGGCTATCTTGCCGGTTATCAGCACATTAACGACTGCATGGAAGATGAACATTATCGCGCAGCCGCGCATGCGCTGATGCTGATAGAGCAGGCGCCGACGTTGAAAGTGCGGGGCGTGGATTTGGGTCGTTATGCCGACCAGCTGATTGCGCGTTACAGCAATCCGGCCCTGCGTCACCGCACCTGGCAAATCGCCATGGACGGTAGCCAGAAATTGCCGCAGCGCATGCTCGATTCCGTGCGCTGGCACCTTGTCCACCAGAAACCCTTCCCGCTGCTGGCCCTCGGCGTGGCGGGCTGGATGCGTTATGTCGGCGGTGTGGATGAGCAGGGTAACGCGATTGAGGTGAGCGATCCGCAGCTGGCGGTGATTCAGGCGGCGGTAAACGGTAGCGCTGAAGGTGAAAGCCGCGTTAGCGCGCTGTTGGGCATTGAGGCTATTTTCGGTAACGAGCTGCCGAAGGACACGGTATTCGTGGCTGCCGTCATGCAGGCCTATCAAACGTTGCTGCAAAAAGGCGCGAAGGCCGCGGTTGCTGAGTACGCAGCCCGGCTTTAACGCTTTGACATGCCGCCGTTCGCGGCGGCATGTCGGGGCACAGCTTAGTGCATCCCCAGGCGAATCAGCTCAATCGGTTCGAACTTACCTTCGCATCCTTCCACTTCAACCGTTTTACCACGACGCACCTGCTCGGCATTAAGGCCGTCGCTGTGGATCGCTTTAATCACGCCAAACTGACCTGTGCCGCTAATCATGACGCGGCTGCCAGTGGTGATTGCATTTCGGTTACGGTCGTATGTCATCATGGTATTTTCTCCTCTCGCACTTATCCGTTACGGCGCTAATTCAACGGCTGCCGTTCACGGGGCACTATTAATACGCCTCTCTTAAACGAAATTATTTGCTTTTGATCAAGCTCACACTTTTTTCTTATTTCCTGATGGCGTTGACGGTTCAGGACACCGCTTTACAAAGCGGACAGTTATTTTCCTTAATTGATAGTTTCTAGACGCAAGTGTTTAGGCTTTGTTTATATCCACAATGCCATTCTGGAGGCAGAAAATAACCCTTCATCGGAAAAGGAGTCAGGCTTATGTATAAGAAAATTTTGATGCCTGTTGACGTGTTTGAAATGGATCTAAGCGATAAAGCGGTACGCCACGCGGTCAACCTCGCGAAATCGGAAGGCGCGACGATCACCCTGGTCAACATTCTCCCTAACAGCAGCCGTTCGTTACTGCGGGGGTTCAATGCCGATATTAAGAAGTTCGAAGAGTATATGACCGCCGAGTCGGATAAGAAGATGAAGGCACTGAAACGGCTCTTTGATATGTCCCCAGAAAATATTGATTGTGAAGTACGTTTCGGCAACGTACGCGATGAAATCATCCAGCTCAGCAAAGAGGGGAAATATGACGTTATTGTTATTGGATCAAGAAACCCGAGCATGACAACACATCTGCTGGGCTCGAATGCTGAAACTATCCTGCGCTACGCCACTATTCCGGTATTAGTGGTCCGCTAATTACTTCGCCGCAACCGAAAGGGGCGGCGAGGTTTTATTCTTCGCTGAACCACTCGCGGTTTTCCTGACGAATTAACTGAACTGACTCGCTAATTTCCTGGAGGTGAAGCGTCATCGCTTTATCTACGGCTTCCACGTCGCGTTTTTCCAGTGCGCTGAAAATATCGTGATGCTGGCGCAGCAACATCTCTGGCGGAGAAACATGGTCGAGGCTCATGTAGCGCACGCGGTCGATGGTAGCTTTGATGTTTTCGACGGTATCCCACGCGAGCTGGCACTCGGCGATCTGCGCCAGTTTCTGGTGAAATTCGTCGTCCAGCTGGAAAAAGTCGTTTAACTGTTTGCGGTCGATGGCAATGCGTTGCTGATGCAGGTTTTGCTCCAGCAGGTAGCACTGGTTATCGTTGATGAGCGACGCGGCGCGACGCACAACGGCGCACTCAATGGCCTGGCGAACAAAACAGCCATTCCGTACCTGCGAAAGCGAAATTTTATTTACATAGCTGCCGCGCTGAGGGCGGATCTGGATAAGGCCGTTTTCTGCGAGCTTAATAAACGCCTCGCGCACGGGCTGACGGGAAACGTCAAAACGTACCGAAACCTCTTTTTCTGAGAGTGGCGTTCCCGGTGGGATCAGGCAGCGAACGATATCACGGCGTAAGATGCGATAAATTTGCTGATTTACAGGCTGGGTAGGATTAAGTTGCGATTCAGCGGCCATGGGTTGTGATTTCTCAGAGAGTTAACCTGAACATACTACCATTCTTTTACCCGTCATCACATACCCGGCCCGCAGGCCGGGAAGGGTGAATTACCCGCGATGAACGCTGAGTCCGGCATAGGTCTGGCTGACGGGCATCATCTCAACCGTGTTGATGTTGACATGCTTCGGCAGCGTCGCGACCCACCAGACGGTTTCGGTGATATCTTCCGGCGTCAGCGCATTCGCATTTTCATAGGTTTTATCCGCTTTCGCGTCGTCACCCTTGAAGCGCACGTTGGAGAATTCCGTTCCACCGACCAGGCCCGGCTCAACATCGGTCACGCGAATCGCGGTACCGTGCAGGTCGGTGCGCAGGTTCAGGCTGAACTGGCGTACAAAGGCCTTGGTTGCGCCATAGACGTTGCCGCCCGCGTAAGGCCAGCTGCCTGCGGTGGAACCGATATTAATGATATGACCACGGTTACGTTCAACCATGCCCGGCAGCACGGCGCGGGTCATGTACACCAGGCCTTTGTTGTTGGTGTCGATCATGTTCTCCCAGTCTTCCACGCTGGCTTTGTGGGCAGGCTCCATGCCCAGCGCCAGGCCAGCGTTATTGACCAGCACGTCGATTTCACGCCATTCGGCAGGCAGGTTGGCAATCATCTCTTCAATGGCGGCGCGGTTGCGTACGTCCAGCTGTGTGGTCAGGATGCTGTCGCCCAGCTCGTCTTTCAACTCCTGGAGACGCTCCTGACGACGACCCGTTGCAATCACCTTATGTCCGTTGGCGACGAAGCGACGCGTGATGCTTTCACCAAAACCTGCTGTCGCCCCGGTAACTAATATAATCATCTCACTGTTCCTCAACGCTTTTTGTGTTGTACTACCATAGCACGCACTCGGGCACATCGTTAAGGCAACATTTGTATGACGCCATTGCAGGCCGGAGCAGGCTGGCCTACTCTGGTGAGAAATACCGTGCTCAGGAGTAAACGATGTCGGTCAACAACCCTTTCTTTGACGTTAGCCTGCTGCCTTATCAGGCTCCGCGTTTTGATGTGATAGAAGACAGCCACTATCGCCCGGCGTTTGATGAAGCAATGCGCCTCAAGCGTGCAGACATTGACGCGATTATCGCGCAGAGCGCCGCGCCGGACTTCAACAACACCGTGCTGGCGCTGGAAATGAGCGGGGCCATGCTGTCGCGCGTCAGCAGCGTGTTCTTCGCCATGACGTCCGCACACACCAACGATTATCTTCAGGCACTGGACGAGCAGTTCTCCACCGAACTGGCCGGGCTGGCGAACGATATCTGGCTAAACGATACGCTTTTCGCCCGCGTGGAAGCCGTCTGGCAGGATCGCGACACGCTGGATGCCGAATCCCGCCGACTGACGGAGGTGACGTATCAGCACTTTGTTCTTGCGGGCGCGCGTCTGAACGCCGATGAAAAAGCCGAGCTGAAATCTCTGAATACCGAAGCCGCCACCCTGACCAGCCAGTTCAACCAGCGCCTGCTGGCGGCGAATAAGGCGGGAGGGCTGGTGGTGGATGATGTTCACCAGCTTGACGGACTCAGTGCGGAGGAGATGGCTGCCGCGGCTCATGCTGCCGCAGAAAAAGGGCTGACGGATCGCTGGCTGATCCCGCTTCTGAATACCACGCAACAGCCCGCGCTGGCGGCGCTGTCTCTGCGCGAGACCCGTAAAAAGCTGTTTAGCGCGGGCTGGGAACGCACTCAAAAAGGCGACGAAAACGATACGCGCGACCTGATCCGTCGGCTTACCGCGTTGCGGGCAAGACAGGCGCAGCTGCTCGGCTTTGACAACTATGCCAGCTGGAGCATTGCCGATCAAATGGCGAAAACGCCGGATGCCGCGCTCGAATTCATGCGCGGGATAGTTCCTGCGGCGCGCAGCAGAGCCGCGCTGGAGCAGGCGGATATTCAGAAGGTCATTGACGACGAGCAGGGCGGTTTTACGGTGCAGGCCTGGGACTGGGCGTTTTATGCCGAACGCGTGCGTTCAGCGAAATATGCGCTGGATGAGTCGCAGATCAAACCCTATTTCGCGCTCAATACCGTGCTTGAAGATGGCGTATTCTGGACCGCCACGCAGCTGTTCGGTATCCGCTTTGTCGAGCGTTTCGATATTCCGGTTTATCACCCGGACGTTCGCGTGTGGGAGATTTTCGACCACACGGGTGAAGGCATGGCGTTGTTCTACGGCGACTTTTTCGCGCGTGATTCCAAAGCGGGCGGGGCGTGGATGGGGAATTTTGTTGAGCAGTCTTACGAGTTTGCCGCGCGTCCGGTGATTTATAACGTCTGCAACTATCAAAAACCAGCGAACGGGCAGACCGCGCTGATCTCCTGGGATGATGTGATTACCCTGTTCCACGAGTTTGGCCATACGCTACATGGCCTGTTTGCCAGCCAGCGCTATGCCACGCTTTCAGGCACCAACACGCCGCGTGATTTCGTTGAATTCCCGTCGCAGATCAATGAACACTGGGCCAGCCATCCGCAGGTGTTTGCGCACTTTGCCCGCCATTATCAAACCGGCGAGCCGATGCCGGATGCGCTGCGGGAAAAAATGCTCAATGCGACCCAGTTTAATAAGGGTTATGACATGACGGAACTGCTGAGCGCCGCGCTGCTGGATATGAACTGGCACGGCATTCATGAGCCCATTGAAGACGTGGAAGCCTTTGAAGCCGCCGCGTTGAAAAAAGAAGGGCTGGATCTTCCAGCCGTACCGCCGCGCTATCGCAGCAGCTATTTTGCCCATATCTTCGGCGGCGGCTACGCGGCGGGCTATTACGCCTATCTCTGGACGCAGATGCTGGCGGACGATGGCTATCAGTGGTTTGTCGAGCAGGGTGGTTTAACGCGCGAAAACGGACAGACATTCCGCGAGGCGATTTTGTCGCGCGGCAACAGCACTGATTTAGCTGAACTTTACCGGAACTGGCGCGGGCACGATCCGAGGATCGAACCGATGCTGGAGAATCGTGGATTGAGTGTTTAAGGGCTTTTTAGTGTGGAAACAGAACCGGGCGCGATGCCCGGTTTTTTGTTCGATTTTTTCTTCCCCGAAACTCCTCCAAATTCCTCCCCAAAGTGAATCCTTAAATTCTGCGAAATTTGCAGGATAACTTTCTTATGGCTGACCCTATATATCAGGGCGAACGACTGGGCAGCTTCCTGCTGCGCCAATGGAGAGGGAATTAATTGTGGAACGTACCCGGGGCTGGAGTGGCGCTGCCTGCGAGGAAAGGTGAATAGGCTGCCCAGTAAATAAAGAGGTTATGGAAACTTGAATACATTACAGTTCATCAGGATTGTTCGATACGCTGATCCCGATCTTGATCAGACTTAAAATCATCAATGCCAGTACCATTGCCACGATAGTAGAGATGATAAGCGTTGTCATAAAGGCCCCCTTTGTGAGTATATCTTTTAGACTGTTTGAATCAAAAAATGTTCCGAGTCCTAAAAAATATATGACATTAGACAGGAATGTATTGTCTGCTAAATGAAAAAAAAGCCTACGCCAGGTAGGCAATACTGATAATTCCTAATTGTTTTAATAATGCTTGTTACTGAAGGTTATCCGCAGTGTTGGTAGAAGATATTGAAGCTTATAGATACTTCCTGGCTGCATCTAATATTTCCTGAGATGTAAGCTCTCGATCTGATGCAACATAGACAACTTCATGGTCACCTGTTAAAGAGGGAAAACCGGCTGACATTATCGGAAGGTTTATCCCTTCTCCATTAGGGTATTGTTCGCGTATTGATGTCACGCCCTTAAGTACGGTGATTACTTTACCTGGTTTACCATTAAAGAAAATAATTACTTTTTTCATGTATCACCATGTATTTCAGGGGGTTTTATGGCCCGGGGTTGTTCGAAAGGGGTTGATTTATTGACGTTTAGTTACCTCTTTCGAAATTAAAACAAGCAATATTCTGCCTTAACGTGTACTGTAGCAGTCCATTTGTACTGGAGAAGCTTATGTCTGCACGTAAAAACACGCAATTCCGCCGAAATTATTTAGTCAAATGCCCTTGTCCAAACTGCACAAGAGACTCGGAGCATAGTTACAATCGTGTACAAAAGGGAGCTCAACTGGTTTGCCCTTACTGCAACGCGTTGTTCAAATCCCCTCAACATTACTAAAAAATCTCATATAATAACTAAGAAGTGATGCTTTTGGAGGCTGCCTAACCTCTTACGCACTTTAATATTTTATAAGCAGTTAGCTTCTGCTTTGAGACTATTCATGCAGCAGTCCTGCATTTCATCACATCGGTCAGCAAATTTGACGGTGCTGTAAATATGCTGGCCTGTTGTAATGATATTCGCAAACGATAAATGACGCTTCTGGTTATTTAATTCACAGAAGCTTAAGCGGTCATTGAGGGGGGTTATTTATCGCAAAGCGTAACATTTGCAGCTGTCGGACCTTTGGTACCGGCAATGACAGCAAATTTAACTTTTTGGCCTTCAAAAAGAGTTTTGAATGTCTCTCCCTGTAGAGAAGAAGAGTGAACAAGGATATCTTTACTTCCATCGAGTGGGGAGATGAAGCCAAAGCCCTTATCATCGTTAAACCACTTAACAAGACCTATCATTTTTGATGACATAAAAAATCCACGTGAACACTTAAAAGTTACAAGTTCATGAAAAGAAACGCATGATGGCATACGTATGGACTCAAGAGGAGGGGATATCAGAGATAGCACCTGGTTATGAGGACTACTTTGGAAAAGTCAGATTCACATTGCATCGAACCAACCGCATCATTAAGGCACGTGTAGATCTTTTAAGCAAATCTTATTTTAGCCATCTGGGAGGCCATACAGATTAGATTAGCCAATCCAAATTTTTCCTGTGTCGTCAAATTTGATTTATAGCAAGGAAATAATTTGTCTCGTAAAATGACAGGAGTTGTCAAAGGTTTTGACTTCAATAGAGGGAAGAGTTTTATTATCCCATCTAAAAAGTGCAGGTCTAACTAAGATCAGATTTGATTTCTATTTGCTCTATCAAATTCCTCCCCTGGTTTTTTACATTTCCTACTGTACGCGTTACCGCATGCCAGACGAACTTATCGGTGGGCACTGCACCATCTGAAGCTATCTCTTCAGCTTCTTTCCCGCCAACATGCTGTCGCATCCACTCGCGTGCCGCTTCTGGTGACAAAACTAATGGCCTGCGGTCATGAATGTCGACGAGGCCTTTATCAGCCGCAGACGTCACAATCAGAAATCCCTCGGCTTCATCGCCGCGCTCAAACGGTGTGCTTCCGATCGCCGCCATAAAGATTGGCTGACCGTCGGCCCGGTGGATGAAGTAGGGTTGTTTCTTGTCACCTGACTTCTTCCATTCGAACCATCCATCGGCAAAACAGATCGCCCGGCCATGTTGCCACAGAGGTTTAAACATTCTGCTGGTGGCCGCGGTTTCTACACGTGCGTTAATCAGTGGTGCTTTGTCCCACCATCCAGGTGCGTAGCCCCAGAACACCGGATCGAGGTGCAGTAGTTCGTCGCGTTCGCTCAGCAGCAGGACTTTGGTACCGGGCGCGACGTTGTACCGGCCAATGGGGGCCGGGTCATACGCGATGTCGCGATCGCCTTCGTCGGCAAGGTAGGCCAGGTATTCTTCACGGGTTTGGGCTTGTGCAAAGCGTCCACACATAGAAACCTCCAGTCGGATGTCATACTCAAAGTATAGGGCAGGGATAAGATGATTTGATCGACATGCAAAAGCTGTATTTTGTGCAAGATAACGCGAGAAAATGGGCAGAAATTCCGGGAGGCGTTTTTATCTTGCGGGCACGATCCGAGAAATGAACCGATGCTGGAGAACCGCGGGTGAGTGATTAAAGGCATTACTGGCTGAAAACAGAACCGGGCATTGCGCCCGGTTTTTCCCCGGTGGGCTGGTATTTGTTAACCTTGTTACTCTTGCGTCAGCCACATGTCCGACTCTTCAAACATTTCCTCAAGCATACGGTTCAGCTTTTCCCGGTCGCTTTTGCTGGCATCGCTATTCAGGCCATTCGCCTGCATTGGCTTAACCGTCACGCTGGCATCAGGAAAAATCCGGTGCACACGTTTTGTCAGTTCAGCCAGAATTATCTCCCTGGCTCCCTCCAGCCCCTGTACGTTTCGCTTGTCATAAACCAGTTCAACAAACATTATTTTTTCCCTATGAATATTAATTGTGCGATTCTGTCTGCACGTAAAAATACTACTGTATATGGGTACAGTCAAACGGCATTCCGGCTAAAGAAATGCCATGCCGCTCTTCACCTTGTTTATGTTGATGACAATCTATTCATTTAGCCTTTAAAACGAGCAGTCGAAGCGTTTAATCGTAAAATTTACAAAAACCATAATTTGAAGCCAGAGAGAAACTTACAAACGAAACGGTGAAGGTTTAAACAGTCGCTACGGTTCAGCTGCCTTGCGCGTGCTTTAAAACAAAACTACTGTATATAAAAACAGTATTAGAGGTATGCGTAATGGAATTTATCAGACCTACAGAACTGCGTGAGATTATCGCGCTTCCACTTTTCAGCGATTTAGTTCAGTGCGGATTCCCAAGCCCGGCTGCCGATTATGTGGAGCAGCGCATTGATCTTAATGAACTTCTGGTTGCCCACCCCAGCTCGACGTATTTCGTTAAAGCCGCGGGTGATTCAATGATTGAAGGGGGAATAAGCGACGGCGATTTACTGGTGGTCGATAGTTCCCGAACGGCTGAGCACGGCGATATCGTCATCGCCGCGGTGGAAGGGGAATTCACCGTTAAGCGCCTGCAACTGCGGCCTAATGTTCAACTCAATCCGATGAACAGCGCTTATTCACCGATTATCGTTGGCAGTGAAGACACGCTGGACGTTTTTGGTGTGGTCACTTTTATTGTTAAATCGGCCAGCTGATATGTTTGCGCTCTGTGATGTGAATTCATTCTATGCATCATGCGAGACGGTATTCAGGCCAGATTTGAGAGGCCGACCGGTGGTTGTCCTCTCAAATAACGACGGTTGCGTGATAGCGCGCAGCGCAGAGGCCAAAGCCGCTGGCGTTACCATGGGGGCGCCATACTTTAAGCAGAAAGACCTGTTCCGGCGCGCCGGCGTGGTTTGCTTCAGCAGTAACTACGAACTTTACGCTGACATGTCCAGCCGGGTAATGACCACGCTGGAAGAAATAAGCCCTCGCGTCGAAATATATTCCATTGATGAGGCCTTTTGTGATCTCACCGGGGTTCGTAATTGCCGGGACCTGACTGATTTTGGCAAGGAGATCCGCGAAACGGTTTTGAAGCGTACGCACCTGAGGGTCGGCGTTGGCATAGCCCAGACGAAGACGCTGGCGAAGCTGGCAAATCACGCGGCGAAGAAATGGCAGCAGCAGACGGGTGGGGTGGTTGATTTATCCAATATCGACCGCCAGCGCCGGTTGTTGGCTATCGTGCCTGTAGAGGACGTATGGGGCGTGGGCAGGCGCATCAGCAAGAAGCTCAATGCGATGGGTATCAAAACGGCGCTGGATCTCTCAGAGCAGAGCACGTGGATTATCCGCAAGCACTTCAATGTAGTGCTGGAGCGAACGGTCCGGGAGTTGCGCGGCGAGCCGTGCCTCGATCTGGAAGAGTTTGCACCGACAAAGCAGGAGATCGTCTGTAGTCGGTCATTCGGTGAGCGCGTGACAGAATACGAGCAGGTGCGCCAGGCTATATGCAGCTATGCGGCCCGTGGCGCTGAGAAGTTACGTGGCGAGCACCAGTATTGCCGCTTTATCTCGGCGTTTGTAAAGACCTCTCCGTTCGCTCTGAACGAACCCTATTACGGCAACAGTGCCTCAATGACGCTTCTCACACCCACTCAGGACTCCCGCTACATTATCAACGCCGCGGTAAAGTGCCTCGACAAAATCTGGAAGGAGGGCCACCGCTACCAGAAAGCCGGCATTATGCTCGGGGACTTCTTCAGCCAGGGCGTTGCCCAGCTCAATTTGTTTGACAATAGCGCGCCGCGTGCCGGAAGTGAAAAGCTGATGGAAGTGCTGGATCGTCTGAACGCGAAAGATGGAAAGGGTACGCTTTATTTTGCCGGGCAGGGCATACAGCAGCAATGGCAGATGAAGCGTGAAATGCTTTCGCCGCGGTATACGACCCGGTATTCAGATTTACTGAGAATTCGATGAATGTTAATGGCTGTTTTGTGCCAGAAGCGGACATTGATATAAATGGCAATTGATCAAACGCCAGCCCCTTTACTTTGTCCTACAGGATCTCAACCACTTCAAACTCTTCTGCGATCAACTCCATATCTTCAGAAAAATGGCCTTCGCGGCTGAAAAATCTCTGATGCTCTTTCTGCCAGTATTTAAATGGTGTTCTTAAACGGAACGTACGCCAGTTTGCCGGATGGTTTAATAAAAACTCTCCTGGCGTGTCTGCGCGAATGTACTACTTTCAGTAAAGTGACTTTTACAGGGAGGGTCAATGAAACCATTATCGCTTTTATTATTGTCGAGCCTGACGTTAGTGGGTTGTGGCGCGAACAATACCCCTTCAAATACGCCTCTTCCGGGTGTAAAAACCTCCGTCGGGACGAGCACGCTTGAAGCCGGTGCTCAGCTTATCCAGTCCCGTCCGCCCATTGATGCAATGAGTGCCTACCTTGACGGTTTCCATTTTTATAGCGGGGATAAAAATGGCCAGATGGAAGCCCATCATTATGTAACCGTGTTGAATGAAGACGTGATGCAGGCGGTGATCTACGACGGTAACACCAAAGATGCCCGTTTAATGGGCGTTGAGTACATCATTAGTGAGCGTTTGTTTAACACTCTGCCGCCGGAAGAAAAAAAATTGTGGCACAGCCATCAATATGAAGTGAAATCCGGCAGCCTGATTGCTCCAGGTTTACCTGCAGTGGCTGACAAAGCATTGATGAGCAAAATTGTGAATACCTACGGCAAGACCTGGCATACCTGGCACACCGACCGCGATAAAAAGCTGCCGCTCGGCATTCCGGCACTGATGATGGGCTTTACCGGGGAAGGGCAGTTAGACCCTAAACTCCTGGCGGACAGAGATCGACGCTTTGACGTGAGCACGCAAGCCATCAAAGAAGAACGTAAGGATATTGTGGCGCACCCAGTTGCTAAGGGAGCGGATGCCTGGCAACGTGGTGAAGAGATCCAGCTTAAGCGGGTTAGAGGTTCAGGTGAGCATGGCCAGGGCGACACAAGCCATTTTTGATATCAAAAGCCTTCAGGAATACCCCGGCAACGCCGGGGATAGGGCCAGTCCTATTATTTTCTCGTCCTCAGGCATCAGAAACGCCATGTGGCTGAAAGATTACCTGCAATCGAGTCATAGCCAGAACGAAACATTTCGCTTTCAACCCCGATGCCCAATTCGACATCAGCGTTGATTTTATAGCTCATACCTGCCTTAACACCCAGAGTGTCACGACCAGTCACCTGATTCCTGGAACTAAACCCTGTGCTTCGATAGTTGGCGAAAGAGGCTTGTTGCACTACGTTGCCATCAAGCAGTTCATGATCCCAGCTGAGCTGCAGCTCAGCTGCGAACGATGCCCCTGAAGCGAGGGGTACATTCCAGTTACCATTCACCCCGATACTTGATCTCAGAGAATCGAAGGTCTGCGAACCCAGCATCAGTCGGCTGCCGTCATTGCCGCTTTCCTTCACGCCGGGACGATGTAATGTGGTGTAATTCAATGACGTTACCGGTCCGGCGTTCACATTATTATTCAGCGCCCATCGATAGCCTCCGCCGGCCGTAACAGAACCTGACAATCCGGTCCAGGTGGCATGGTGGCTTGCTCCGTAAGTTTCTACATTAATGTTTCTGTCCAGCCAGCTGTTTTCAATACCCAATCGGCCAGTGCCGAATAAATACATTCCTTCGGACCTTTCAGCGCCGTAACGAGCATGAACACCCAGATCGAAAGCAGTGGTTTTCCCGGTTGCGGTTTCTGGTGATTTCACCGTCACCGACTGACCGCTGACCGCACCATGAAAGCCATACATCCAGTTGTGATTCTCATCGTTTTGTTTTTCAGCACCGAATACAATGCCATAACTGCTGGCGTCGTACCCTACACTGTCACCCTGACGCTGTTGCCAGAAGCCGCCGCCAAAGGGTATGGCAAAGCTGCGCCATTCGCCTTCCGTCAGTTGCTTCGGCATAACCACAGGATTTGGCCCGCCCACGATCCGCGCTATCTGCTGTTCACGCTGAAGGGAACTTGCGAACATGGCGCTGTAGGCGCCCGCAGAAAGTTGCGGCAAGGCATTGCTGATACTCCCGCCATCAGTGGCTGAGAAATCCAGAGTACGGTACAGCGGTTGTATATCCGACTTAGCTTCCGCCACAATTTTATCCAGCGCTTGCCCTACATGACGCGCATTAGCGTCCTGCGCATACCGGCTGTATGCGTTTGAAGCGCGCAGCATTGAGAGCTGCCAGCTATTCTTTCCCTGTGGCGTTGTTTGCAGCGTTAGCGTGGGTGAACGGAGCACGCTGTTCACCGCACTGAAATTGCCGTCGGAAGCGTCCGTTTTTAGCAAATCTTGCGTATTCAGACGCCAGTTTGTTGCGTACCAGTCCGGCTGCGGCGCAAATGTCAGTTGACCGTCAAATTGTGCGTGACCGTCCACTCGCAGAGTATCATGCCTGCCGCGCCCGTCGACTTCCAACAACAACTGCCCGGTATTCCCCTGTTGATAAGCACCGGATATATTGATTTGCCCAAGTGAATTACCCGGCGCAAGGATCCCGTTATTTACAAAGCGGCCTTCCTCATTAAGCGTATAGCTGGCGTTGCCGGACAGGCTGGCACCTGGCGCGATAGTCATGCTGTAAATCTGGAAATCGCCATTAAGCGAGGTTTTCCCTCCGTGCGCGTCCAGTGCCAGATTATTGATACCTTCAATGTTTCCGCGGTACGTAAAGCTGAAATCAGCATCGGCAGCTTCCGTCGCTTGCCCGTACGCATTGGCCTTCCGACCGAAGGTAAGCAGCGTTAACCGCTGTTGGCCATAGTCATCCCGCTGGGCGTAGTCCGAATAAATATCACCCTCCAGCCGGGCACCCGTTAATATATTTATATTACCGACCAGCGCGTTCGGTGATATATAAATCGCCGCGCCTTTACCGGCAACCCGTCCGCTGATGTCGGCATTGTCTACCAGCGCTCCCTGCAACTCGGGTAATAACGCATCGTAATAGCCGTCCACGATATGAAGCCAGGATCCACGATAGTCCACCTCGTTACCCAGGAGGTTATTGCCAAAATCAAAACTGATACCGACGCCACTGGCTCCCAGTGCCTGAACGTCGCCACGTTGAATAAGGCTGTGCTGTTTACCGTAGGCAAACATCACCCCACGGCCATTAACGCCATCGGCGTATATCCGTACACCGGGATCGATGCTCAGGGTGTTATTTTGCCCATCTATACGGATGCCCGCGCCGCCAGCCCCTGACGTCAACAGGTCCGCTTGTTGAAAGATATGGTTATTACTGCCATACACATGCAGGCCAACTCCCAGATTAGCGGTATTGTATTGACCAGCCAGATAGCCATCCGCCTGCTGATTACGCTGAAAATAGCCATTGCGGTTAACGAGCGATTGCCCGTTGCCATATAGCGAAAAACCGAAAAAGTTACGCCGGTCAATCTGATATCCCATATCCTGCAGCAACGCCAGTTCCGCTTCCATAAACGTGGTGTAATTGCGGTAGTTCTGATGGCTCATCATGCTGTTTTTCAGCTCGATATGGCTCATGTAGTTATCATCGACCGAGCCGTCGTCTGCTAACATTTTCACCGGCACGCCAGGCATGGCGCCTGCAAGGACTTCATCCACATGCCTGCCGGTGAAATAGCCTTTATCAAGCCGTACATCAAAGCCTTGTGGATCCCATCTGTTATTGCATCCATTACACAATATTACTTGCCCTGGCCGGGCAGGATTGCCACGGTCATCGCGCAGATGGCTGGTCCAGGAGCCAAAAGGCACGGTATCGAAAGCGGGCGTGAATGTGCCACTTCCTTGCAGATCGGTAACCATATTGGATATTCCCAGTCCATGGGCCAGCTCATGAACAGCGACGCTGACCAGATCGGCCTTTCCAGTGCGCGGCAATTGCGCGGGCACATAGGGAACGTTATCAAAATCCAGTTTGCCCATGATGAACTGGGCGTGGGAGCCAAAGGTCAGCTCTCCGGTATCAATACCGTTCAATGCGCCTTGCAACTGCGTCAGACTTATAATGCCGTCGGTAACTGAATCGCTGGAACCTGCGGCATTCTCGTCGTTAAACGTCCCCACATTGATAATGGCAGGCAGTTGCCCTGGGCTGGGGGTAATAACCTCAGCCCAGTAACGCATAGCATCGAGTATTTTTTCTTTTTGTTGCTGGCCAAGATCCCAGGTTGACTCAGACGCATTCGGCCAGTCCGGCATAAAGGGGCCGTCGCCAACATTAAAGAAACGCACTTCAAATACCGCAATATTATGTGGGTTATAGACCAGATAGCTTTCTCCTGCATACGGATTATTACTGACAAATAAACCCGTTAATGCAGCCGTCATAAAAACCCTTTTCATATTAACCATCCTTGTGTGAAAAAATAATGTTTACGTCCGTCAATATAAATTCACACCTGAGCTCAATGAATCATAAACAAATATAATAATTATCGATGTGGTTTGATAATTTAGAATAACGAGTGACCTTGCCCTGTGATAGCCTCGTTTTTCAGGATTTTATAAACGGTGGAGCGGGCGATCCCGGATTGAGAAACCGGGTCCCGGTGAACAGGAATGTACCGACATATGCAGGGGAAATAACGGATAGGGTATGGTGTCGTGGCATAATCGACATAAGCGTGAGGCTTTACTGTACTTCACGACACCAAAAACTATCAGATCGCTTATCAATCAAAGCCAGCGAGAGCGTTTGAGCCGAAGCCACAGTAATACACAGGCTCCCAGCGTGACAGCGACCGTAGCCGGATAACCAAAGAGCGTCTTCAGTTCCGGCATATGGTCGAAGTTCATACCATACATGCTAAAGACTACCGTCGGGATCACGAGGATGGCCCCCCAACCGGCCAGTTTCTTCACGACTTCGTTTTGCTGCACTGAAACCAGTGCCAGGTTAACGTGCATCGCGCTGCTTAGCAGCTCACGCATGTCATTTACATCCGTTACTACATGGCTTGCGTGATCCTGAATATCTCTGAAATACGCCCTGAGGGGTTTTGGAATAAGTTCTTCATGAATGCGGATAAGCTCTGTACAGATTTCTTCTACTGGCTGAGCGGCGTTGCGAAGCCCGAGTAGATTACGGCGGAGGGAATACACGTCCTGAATAGCTTCACGGTCAAATTCACTGTGAAAAAGTGTCGCTTCTATATCACCAATTTTGGTGTTGAGGCGCGCAGTCAGCTCTGCATAACTGTCAACAATAAAATCCAGAATACAGTAAAGAGGATAAGCCGGACCGTACGAAAGCATGTCCGGGGCCTCAGCAGCACGGGCGCGTATAGGTGCATAGCTCACTGAAGCACCATGGCGCACCGTAATAAGGAAGTTTCGGCCCACAAACAAATGCGTTTCGCCAAACTCAATATTGTCGTCCTGTCCACTGACGGTTTTTACAACGATAAATGCCGAGCTGCCATAACGCTCTATTTTAGGCCGCTGATGTGCATTAAGCGCATCCTCAACGGCCAGATCGTGCAGACCGAACTCCTCCTGGACTTTGTACATAAACGCAGGTTCAGGCTGCCAAAGCCCCAGCCAGATAAACGCATCGGTATCCTGGATGACTTCACTGATATCCTCAATATCTACGGTTTCGGCGGGGTGGCCTGAACGGTAGACCATACAGTTAACAATCATTTCCTGACTATCCCTTAAGCATGTGTCTAAGAAGCTTAACCATTTCCGTTAAATTTCCAAATTTTTATGCCGGCAGGTTTTAATATGTTGAATACTCAGAAAGGTCATGTTCACGCGTCGTTCAATCCGGGCACTGACTCTCCAGCCATTGACCGACGACGGGCCATAATTTCTCCGCACATCGTGTACGAAAAAATCCCATATGCCCAATGGACGAAAGACCAAACTCTGCGTGCCGTATCTCGCAGCGTTCTATTTTTGCTTGTTGCACTGGCTCCATCAGCCGCGCAATAGCTTCACGGTTAGCCCAGGGATCGTCATCAAATCCCATTACCAGCACGGGTAGGGTGATCTCACTTGCCCGTTGGCGTGCATTCCAGTGTGGATCATCGTAGAAATATCCAGGCATTGCGCTCCAGCGCCCCCATTGAAGCATGACTGGCGCCGGTAAATCTTCACCCAGCCCCAGGCGCCTGGCAGGCATGTAACCGAAGATACGGCACAGAATCGGAGCCAGAACACGTAATACGCACCAGACACGCACCTTTTCTGTGGTGCGTTTGATGGTGCTCGTCACCCCGGCATGTGAGGCTACAATGACCGCAGCTTGCAGGGCGTGGGTGGCTGTTGAAAGCAGAACGGCATGCCCGCCCACACTGTGTCCTACCGCCAACAGGCTAAGCTCTGGAAAATGTGCTTTAGCCCAGGCGGTTATACATCCGACGTCCTGGTCGATCCAGTCAGACATCGAAACGCGGTAAGTACGGACCAGCCCGGATTTAGAGAGGCCGGTGCCGCGATAATCGTATGTGAGGACGTTGAATCCTCTGTTAAAAAGATATTCTGCGAATCCCTTATAAAATCCCTGTACAACCGCCGTTGCCGGATGAAGGAGCACTATCGCTTTGGCATCGCTTCTTTCCCAAATTGTGGCTGCCAGAAATCCACCTTCATTGACGGGTATTATGACTGAACGCATTCATAGAGCCTTATTTATGTGGTCATACCAGTTATGCCTGAATTAAATCTAGCCTTTACTACCCCATCTGGCGATTTTTTTTTACACCCCAGCGTTCGTCCCTCGCTCAAAGCAGACAATAAACCTCGCCCGAGCGTTTTTAGCGAAACACACTGCCTTATGGGCTCAACGTGAGGAAGGGGACTCGCCGGATAAACGCCCCTTTAAAAAATCCTCTTCTATACTCAGTTACGTTTAGGGAAATATGCCGCCGTTTTTCACGTCGCGTTGTTTTAATAGCCATTGCACGCGCGAACAGCAGGGACATATATCCACGAAAACGCCTTAATGTTGGTCCATTTTGCATTTTTTAGAGGGGGATTCCTGGTATGTTGCATTCTCAATCTTCGCGCGTCGGCACTATTTTGCTGCTGTTGGCCGCGGTTATAGGCTTCGCGGTGGCGCTATACGCCTGGTGGACGCCGCTTACCGGCGTCACAGGCACCATTGGCGCACTGGGCGTGGCCATTGCCAGCGCGGTGCTGGCGATACTGATCTTTGTGTTACGTGCGGCATCGGGGCGCGGGGCGCGTGTTTTCCTGATTATTGTCACCCTGGTGGTGTTGGCGGGTATTGGTTTTGCCGCCGCGCTGCTGCACCAGTACATCATAACGGCAGCCATGGTGGTCGGCCTGATTGGTCTGATTATGCTGAGCAGCCATTCCGCCCGTTACAACCATTCCGTCAGAACCTGAGGAGCCGCCCGTGCATAACGATAAGCATTATCCCTTCATAAAAGTCAGCATGACGGCGCTGGCGCTGCTGGTCACCCCGTTCGCGCTGCAGGCGCAGGATAAAGCCGCTGAGGCCTCTCAGGGGACCCAGGAATCACTGAATATTGATGCGGCCGATCAGCAGGCGCCTGGAACCACAAAAACCACAGACGATGCCTCAACCGGTAGCGGTGACGGAAAGAAAGTCGCCTCGGCCAGCCAGCCAGCGACGCCGCTGGTGCCCGGCACGCCAACCTGGGACAGCTTCCACGGCCAGCTTAACGCGCAGAAATACAGCCCGCTTACCCAGATCACGGCGGATAACGTCAATAAATTAACGAAAGTCTGGGAGTTCCATACCGGCGACGTCTCAGATGGTAAAGGTGATACGCCAGCGACCGTGTGGTCCGCAACGCCCATTTTCGCTAACGACACGCTCTACATCGGTACCCCTTTCGATCGCCTGATTGCGCTGGATCCGGGCACGGGTAAAGAGAAGTGGCACTATGACACCAAATCGTCGCGCAAGGCACTGACCCAGCCGGTGCTGAAAAACCGCGGCGTTTCCTATTGGCAGGCCAAAAATCCGGTGAAGGGAGAGGCGTGCCAGAAGATGGTCTATATGGGCACCGTTGACGGCAAGCTCTTTGCGCTGGACGCCGATTCAGGCAAACCGTGCAGCGGCTTTGCGGACAACGGGGTGCTGGATCTGAACCAGTGGAACACCGTTAACGCCAAGTATCCGCTCTCTGTCCTGCAACCGCCAACCGTCGTCGGCAACCATCTGCTGGTGGGTTGGGCCGGGAAAGACTGGGCCTATGCCGAAGCGCCTCCGGGTACCGTATTTTCTGTCAACGCCCAGACCGGCAAGCTTGAATGGACCTTTGAGGCGATACCGGCAGAGATCCGCAAGCGTACCGGTACCGCCAACGTCTGGACGCACATGTCCGCCGATGAGGCCAATGGGCTGGTCTATCTCCCGGTCTCATCGCCGTCTCCCAACTATTGGGGCGGCAACCGCGTCGACGCAATTCCGCTTGGCACCTCCACCACCGCGCTGGACATCAACACCGGTAAAGTGGTCTGGTCCCGTCAGTGGGTACACCACGACGTCTGGGATTACGACATCAACTCTGCCCCGACGCTGATGGATATCACCGTAGACGGCAAGCAGATCCCGGCGCTGGTTCAGGCCACCAAGCAGGGCTTCCTGTTTGTGGTTAACCGCCTGACCGGGGAGGACGTCTGGCCAATTGAAGAGCGTCCGGTTCCGCAGGGTGATGGTTCGGTCCAGGGCGAAGTTCTCTCGCCTACACAGCCGTTCCCGACCAAACCTGCGCCGCTGCTCGACCAGTCGAAAAAGCCGGAAATCTGGAAGCTGGCGGATATCGTCGGTGGCGGCCAGTGCTCTCGCCTGTGGGATAACCTGACCTATGAGGGAATGTATACTCCGCCTACCACCAAAGGCGAAGGCACGCTCACCTATCCCGATAGCGCCGGCGGCGTGCAGTGGGGCGGGGTGGCGTTCGATCCGCAAAAACAGATCGCCATCGTCAACACCTCGCATATCGTTCAGTACGTGAAGCTCTACAGCCGTGAGGATTACGATAACGCGGACAAAGACTCCGGCAACGAAAGCGGCTTTGCCCCACAGGAAGGCGCCCCGTACGGTATGCGTCTGCTGGTGGCGAGCAACTGGCTGGGCATGCCGTGCTGGCAGCCGCCATTTGGCGAAATCGTGGCGATAGACATGCACACGGGCGATGTGAAATGGCGTCGTCCGGTTGGCGCCTCACAGCAGTATGGCTTCTTCATGCCGGAAAGCTGGGGTTCGCCTACCATTGGTGGCCCGGCAGTGACGGCGGGTGGCGTGATCTTCATCGGTGCTTCAATGGATGCCAAAGTGCGTGCCTACTCGGTAGAGAGCGGTGAAGAGCTGTGGTCCGATCAGGCAGAAGCTCCAGCGGTAGCGAACCCGTCCGTGTATGAATATAAGGGTCGGCAGTATGTGGCCTTCGTGGCTGGCGGGAACACGATCCTGAAGGATCAGGTAGGCGATCAGGTGGTTGTCTACGCGTTGCCGGAATAATTCATCAGGAAGGTGAAATAAGCGTGGGGCCTGCGGGCCCCCCTTTATTTTGCAGTAGTCGTTTCACCGACGCACTTATTTATCGGCTGATGCGCCAGCACGCGTTGACATCTGCTCGGCGGACTTCAGATGCTGCTCAACGACTGGCGTGTGCTCGTTGGCCAGAGCCTTCACATCCGAATCGTCGATTTTACTGGCGTCGCTCTTAAGCTTCGACAGCACCTTCTCGTGGTCCTTCACGCCAGCATATTCCATATACATTTTGTCAAAAGCGTCACCGCGCTGGTTTTCAAGCCTTGAGTTCAGGGCTTTATGGGCGGCGTCTGGCTCGGTCGGCAGCTCTACGCCCTTTTTCTGGGCAACGGCCTGCACTTTGGTCAGGGCGGCACCGTGGTCGTCGACCATTTTCTGGGCGAATGTTTTCACTTCACTGGTCTGGGCCTTGTCCAGGGCGAGCCTGGCGGCGGCGACTTCGTTGATATTGGCCTGCGCCATGTCCTTTAACGCTTTCTCGTCGCCGGAGCTGAGTCTGGCGTCCGGTTGAGCCTGGCCCGCAGCGTTAGTTTGCGCGGCGCTTGTCGTCTGGGCTTGTACGCCAACAGTGCTGAACATTGCTGCAACTGCTGATACGGCTAGCAGCCTTTTCAGGGTTTTACTCGTGTGCATATTGTTCTCCTGATGGTCATGGTACAGGTAAGTTTCGGTTACCTAACGCGCAACCGGGCAGATAAATGCTAACTGCACAGGTCAGTATAGTAGATGAACCTGCTGTAATCGCAGGTTGCGTCAGAGAGGGCAGGTAATAATGCTCAATAAGGCGACGCTTATCGCTCAGTCTCTCTACGACATTGGCACGGATCATTCCCATATTTAATGCTAATGTTAAATAGATAGATTTATTAACAGGAGGAATGATATGAAAAAAGCACTATTAGGGAGTGTATTGGCTTTAACAGTTGCAAGCTTTGGCGCATCTGCGGCAGATATGATTTCCAAAGATGAAGCGCACCACTTCAAACTTGAATACCTGGGCAATGTATCTGTAGGGGCTTCAGGTGGACAAATTTCTTCACCTTCAGATCTTCATCAAAAACTCTCGAAACTGGCAGATGAGAAGGGCGGGAAATACTATGTCATCATCGCCGCTCGAGAGCATGGCCCTAACTTCCAGGCCGTAGCAGAAGTCTTCAAATAATCTTTCCGAATAACGCAGAAACCCGCTCATGGCGGGTTTTTTGCTTATAGGGAGCAAAAAAAATGCCCCTGGTGCGGGGCGAGTTTGAGTCAAATCTTTTCTTATGTTTATGTGCTCTAAGGCGTTGGCACAATAACAGCTTATTCAAATAATGCAATCTAAATGCATATTTAAATGCAATGGCCCCATCTGCCCCTCATCTCAAGGTGAAGGCAGCATACGTAACGCAGATAGTCTACGCTTTACATAGGGTTATGGTTAAAACCAGTTAGATACTGGAAACAGTAAACGGCCGCAAGAGGTAAATATGAAAGTTGACGCAATGACGCAAAAGGCAGAGGAAGAAATTTCAGCGCTTATAGCCAAAAAAATTGCAGAATTACGAAAAAAAACAGGGCAGGAAGTATCTGAAATTGAGTTTATCGCTCGTGAGGCCATGACAGGCTTGGAGGGGTATGAAGTAAAAATCAAACTCCTGTAAGCGTTTCTTCCTGAAATGGTCGCTCAATTCTTGCCGCAAAAGAGAACCGGGCGTGGTGCCCGGTTGTTTTATGGATAATCAACGTCTTTATGAGCGAATAAACGTCAGGATATCGGCATTTATGGTATCTGCATGCGTGGTATGCATCCCATGCGGGAAGCCTGGATAGATTTTAAGCTCGCTGTTTGCGAGCAGCTTATCCTGAAGAAGGGAGGCATTTTTATACGGGACGACCTGATCGTCATCACCCTGCAACACCAGGACGGGAACCGTGATGGCTTTGAGATCGTCCGTCTGGTCGGTTTCTGAAAATGCCTTAATGCCATCATAGTGGGCTTTGGCGCTACCGATCATACCCTGACGCCACCAGTTCTGGATTGTTCCCTGCGAAACCTCTGCTCCGTCTCGGTTAAATCCATAGAAAGGACCGCTGGCGACGTCGAGGTAAAACTGGGCGCGGTTAGCGGCCAGCGCCTGGCGGAAGCCGTCGAACACCTCAATGGGCGTACCGCCGGGGTTCGTGTCTGATTTTACCATCAGCGGAGGAACGGCGCTGACCAGTACCGCTTTGGCCACCCGCCCCTGAGGCTGGCCGTACTTCGCAACGTATCTGGCGACCTGGCCTCCGCCGGTGGAGTGGCCGACGTGCACTGCATTACGCAAATCAAGGCTTTCGACCACGGCTGATGCGTCGGAGGCATAATGATCCATATCATGACCTTCACTTACCTGATCGGAACGACCATGACCACGACGGTCGAGGGCGATGACGCGGAAGCCTTCTGCAAGGAAAAAGAGCATCTGGTTATCCCAGTCATCGGCGCTCAGCGGCCAGCCGTGATGGAAAACGATCGGCTGCGCATCCTTCGGACCCCAGTCTTTGTAATAAATACTGACACCATCTTTCGTTGTTACGAATGCCATATTTCAGACTCCTCTGCTAATGGCAACATGTGTGAAGGCTAAGTAAATAGCCCAGCATTTAGGGACGTAATAAAACTGACTTATATTAATCTTATTACTGATATATCCGCTTAAAGTGTAGAAGGGTTCCTGAAAACAGTTATAGATTAATTTTGTATGGTCATTATTTATTTTTAAACGAAATATCCCCTAAACCAGCCGGGGCACTGTGTTATTTTTCTCGCGTGGTGAATCCCCCTGTGCGGAGGGGCTAAACAGCACGTGTAGCTTAGGCAATCAGTAGCGGGTCAAGGTGGCTGACCAACGACTCACCGGGAGGCACCCGGCACCACACATACGTTAAAGCTTGTATCTCGCTGAATTTATTAGGGATGGTGTATGAAGTTGGGCTTTTTGGCTGGAGCAGTGCTGGCAACCTGGTTGTCTTTAACCTACCCGACGCAAATGAGAGCTGTTTTTGAACAACTGGTTACGATAGTGCAGCAAATCACGCAGCCTTCAGCAGAGCCTCATTCTGATATGGTCACACCGGAACAGTCATATCCTTGATTGTTATATTTACGATGAACGTTAGCCATCTTAATAGTTAACCTGTGCTTATTTTTCTGATGGGCTTATTATTGGCCGGGCAGAGGTTACCGCCACCCGGCCTGACGGTCTTAAACGATCGCGTTAGGGCACGCTTCGCCCTTATCAAGCTGCTGTAAATTCCCCAGCGTGGTTTCCGAAATACTGATCAGCGCTTCGGCGGTCAGAAATGCCTGGTGGCCGGTGAACAACACGTTGTGGCAGGCCGACAGGCGACGGAACACGTCGTCCTGAATCACGTCGTTAGATTTATCTTCAAAGAACAGATCGCGTTCGTTCTCATACACGTCCATACCCAACGCGCCGATTTTTTGCGTTTTCAACGCTTCGATAGCGGCCTGAGAGTCGATCAGTCCGCCGCGGCTGGTATTGATGATCATCACGCCGTCTTTCATCTGGTCGAACGCCGACTGGTTAAGCAGGTGATAGTTTTCAGGAGTCAGCGGGCAGTGCAGGGAGATAACATCAGACTGCGAGAAGAGCGTTTTCAGATCGACATACTCCACGCCCAGCTCCAGCGCAGCGGCGCTTGGGTACGGATCAAACGCCAGCAGGCGCATGCCAAATCCTTTCAGGATGCGTAGGGCGGCCACACCAATTTTGCCGGTACCGATCACGCCTGCGGTTTTACCGTACATAGTAAAGCCGGTCAGCCCTTCCAGAGAGAAGTTGGCATCACGGGTACGCTGATAGGCACGGTGAATACGACGGTTGAGCGACATCATCATCCCGACCGCATGTTCTGCCACGGCTTCCGGAGAATAGGCCGGAACGCGAACAACCTTCAGACCCAGCTCTTTGGCGGCATCGAGATCGACGTTGTTAAAGCCCGCGCAGCGCAGGGCAATGTATTTCACGCCCTGTTTTTTCAACTCTTCCAGTACCGGTCGGCTACCGTCATCGTTAACGAAGATACACACGCCTTCGCAGCCGTGGGCGGTTTTAGCCGTCTTTTCAGTCAGCAGAAAGTCGAAAAATTCAAGATCGAAACCGTACGTCTCGTTAACATGTTGCAGATACTTTTTGTCGTACTGCTTTGTGCTATATACCGCGAGTTTCATAAGACTTTCTCCAGTGATTTTGGAACCACGTTAGCATGTTTAAAATTATCTTACAATTTTTCAAAATTCATTGAAATCAATAAGTTCTATGAATTATTGTAGAGCATCTACTCTTAAAAATGGCATTACCTTCAATTGCCTGGCTAAACATGCGACAATGAGCGGCAAGAACGGCTTATTTATTTCGCAAAATCAGGATATTAACTGCCCATGAAGGGTAAATACAAAGCCGCAATCGCGCTTTTACTGCTGCTATTTCTTGTGCCGCTGACGCTGCTGATGACGCTCGCCCAGTGGGTGCCCACGCTCGCCGGGATCTGGCTTCCCGTTGGAACACGCATCGCGTTTGAAAAAAGCCCACGGCTCACGCGCCACGCCCTGATCATCCCCGATCTCCGTTATCTGGTAGAAGAGTGCGAAATTGCCCGCGTGGAAAACGTGACCCTGTCACACCCCAGCCGCTGGGATCTGGATATTGGCGCACTTGAACTTAACTCTGTCTGCCTGAGCAAATTACCGCAATCGGCGCCGTCTACGGTGGCGCCGAAAACGCTGGCGCAGTGGCAGGCCATCCTGCCCAACACCTGGCTGACCATCCACCGTTTTACCCTTTCTCCCTGGCAGCAGTGGGAGGGTGAGCTACATGCCTCACTCACGCCAGCCCGCCAGGACATCACCTATAAAGGCGAGCAGGTGAGCATTAAGGGGCAGTTGCGCGGCCAGACGCTCTCCTTCAGCCAGTTCGATGTGCAGCTTCCGGACCAGTCGCAGCCCGTGAAGCTGGTCGGTGAATTTACCCTGCCGCTGGTGCCGGACGGCGTACCGGTGAAAGGGCATACGGTCGCGACCTTTAACGTGCCACAGTTATCCTCGCTGGTCGATGCCGATCTGGACTGGGAGGATAATCAGGGCCAGCTGGTGGTTATGGCGCGGGACAACCCCGATCCGCTGCTCGATTTACCGTGGCAGATCACCGCTCAGCAGTTGACCATCAGCGACGGGCGCTGGAACTGGTCAGCCTCCGGTATGCCGATGAGCGGTCGCATCGGCCTGAAGGTGGATAACTGGCAGCAGGGGCTGGAGAAAGCCACCTTCACGGGGCGGCTAAACGTGCTGACCCAGGGGGACGCGGGTAAGGGCAACGCGGTGCTGAATATCGGTCCCGGCTCGCTCAGTATGGAAAACAGCGCTATGCCGCTGCACCTGAGCGGGGAAGCCAAGCAAAACGATCTGATCCTGTATGCCAGACTCCCGGCGAAGCTGACCGGCAGCCTTTACGATCCGCAGCTTACGTTTGAACCCGGCGCACTATTGCGCTCGCGCGGACGCATCATTGACTCGCTGGATATCGATGAGATCCGCTGGCCGCTGGCGGGCGTGAAGCTCACGCAAAAGGGCGTGGACGGCCGCCTGCAAGCCATTCTGCGGGCGCATGAAAACGAGATGGGCAATTTTGAGCTGCATCTGGACGGCCAGGCTAACGACTTTTTACCGGACAACGGTTTGTGGCAGTGGCGCTACTGGGGTAAAGGGAACTTCACGCCGATGAACGCGCGCTGGGATGTCCGGGGAACCGGGGAGTGGCGCGACAACGTTATCGAACTGACCGATCTTTCCACGGGGTTCGACAAATTGCAGTACGGCACGATGCTGGTCAGCAAACCGCGCCTGGTGCTGGATCACCCGGTGCGCTGGTCGCGGGACCCGGATAACCCCTCCTTTAGCGGCGCGCTCGCGCTCAATGCCGGGCAAACAAGCTTTTCAGGCGGAAGCGTGCTGCCGCCGTCCGTTTTGACCTTCAGCGTTGACGGGACAGATCCGACGGTGTTCCAGTTTAAAGGGAACCTGCATGCGGACGACATCGGCCCGGTCCAGGTGAATGGACGCTGGGACGGCGAACGCCTCCGCGGTCAGGCCTGGTGGCCAAAACAGTCTCTTACAGTGTTCCAGCCGCTGATCCCGCCAGACTGGAAAATGACCCTGCGCGGCGGCGAAATGTACGCGCAGGTGGCTTTCTCGGCGGCCCCCGACCAGGGGTTTGAGGCCGGGGGGCACGGCGTGCTGAAAGCGGGCAGCGCGTGGATGCCGGATAACGAAATCAACGGCGTTGATTTTGTTCTGCCGTTCCGCTTAAGCCAGGGCACCTGGTCACTGGGTACGCGCGGACCGGTAACGCTACGAATCGACGAGGTGAAAAACCTGGTCACAGCCCGAACTATCACCGCGGATCTCCAGGGCGATTATCCCTGGACCGAAGCGAACCCGCTCCTGCTCACCAACGTGAAGGTGGAAGCGCTCGGCGGGAAAATCACCATGCAGCAGTTGAGAATGCCGCAGCACGATCCGGCTTTACTGCGCGTGGATAATATTTCCTCCAGCGAACTGATAAGCGCGGTAAATCCGAAGCAGTTTGCCATGTCCGGCCCGGTGAGCGGCGCGCTGCCGTTCTGGCTGGACAATGAGAAATGGATCATTAAAGATGGCTGGCTGACCAACCCGGGGCCGATGACGCTGCGCATCGACCAGGACACGGCGGATGCCATTGTGAAAGACAACGTGGTTGCCGGGGCGGCGATCAACTGGCTCCGCTATATGGAAATTTCGCAGTCGTGGACAAAACTCAATGTGGATAATCTGGGTGTGTTAACCATGCAGGCGGCCATTAAAGGCACCAGCCGCGTCGAGGGCAAAAGCAGCTTCGTTAACCTGAATTACACCCATGAAGAGAACATTTTTACCCTCTGGCGCAGCCTGCGCTTTGGGGACAATCTGCAAACATGGTTTGAGCAACATGCGGCGATACCCCTTCTCCGCAGTTCGACAGGCAAGGAAAGTGAGGAACAACAATGAAAAAGAGGGCAGGTGTACTCACCGTGGCCGTCGTCGCGCTGCTGTCAGGCTGCACGCCGCGCATTGAAGTGGCGGCGCCCAAAGAGCCGATCACCATCAACATGAACGTGAAAATCGAGCATGAAATCCATATCAAGGTGGATAAAGACGTCGAAGCCCTGCTGAAATCCCGCAGCGATCTGTTCTGAGGATGCCATGAAACGATTAGCTCTGATGTTACTGGCGCTGGGGATGAACGTTCACGCCGCCACGCTTACGCTCAACGATGCGCGCACCCAGGGGCGCGTAGGGGAAACCCTGAGCGGCTATCTTGCGCCCGTTCAGCACGACGCTGAAACCCTGGCGCTGGTGAACCGTATCAACGCCGCACGCACGGAAAGTTACCAGCTGCTTGCTGACAGCAATAATTTGCCCGTCGACGAGGTGGCGAAAATGGCGGGGCAAAAGCTGGTGGCCCGCGCGCAGCCGGGTGAGTACGTGAAGGGGATTAACGGCAAATGGCTGAAAAAGTAACTAGCGGTAACGCTTACGGTATTCGCCCGGCGAAACCCCGAAACGCTGCTTAAAGGCGGTGGAAAAATGGCTATGGTCGGTAAAGCCCCAGCTGTAGCCAATGCCCGCCAGCTTTTCGTCATCGCCGATGGAACGCAGCGCCTGAGCGCATAAATCGAGGCGACGGTTCTTAATATACTGCGCCACCACCAGCCCTTTCCCGGCAAACATGCGGTACAAGCTACGCACGGACATGCCGCTCTCTGAGGCTATCCACTCCGGTCTTAACGCCTCCGACTGAATATGATCGTCAATCAGGGACAGAACGTGGCGGAACTGACGCTCCTTGCGCGGCAGCACCTCGTCATGCTGCTGGAAGGCCGGACGCAGCAGACACACCATCGCCTCCAGCGCCGCTTCGCTTTCACTGGCGCTGAGATCGGCATTGCCCATGCTCTCCTGTAACAGTCGGTAGCTCAGCTGTACGGTAGGCAGACTGCGGGAGAGGGGCAACGCGCACCTCACTTCCTGAAAACGCGCGTGTTGCTCAATGATTTGTCGCGGGAGCAGCAGCGAAATCTGGCGGGAACGCTCCTGCCAGTAAATTGAGCACGGGCGGGAGGCGTCAATCAGCGTGATATCCCCGGCTTTCAGCAGCGCGCGCTGGTCGTCCTGTTCGATTCCGGCGCTGCCTTCCAGCTGAAACACGGTGTAGAACCAGGCATCGTTGCCGTTTTTGATCTCCTGACGGGTGCGAAACAGGTTAACGCCTGCGGCGGTCACCGTGCTCAGCTTCAGACTTTGGGTGTAGCTGGTTTCCAGTTCGCCGAGAAACGCCCCCTCTAACGGACGTGCCGCAAAGCGCCCACAAACCTGGTTAATTTGCGCCAGCCACTGCTGAAAATTGTCCTGTTCGCTTGCACATGCCATTGATTTTCTCGCTGAACCGTCACTGTTTTCGCATTGTTGCATTTATGTTGCATTTTGTCAGGGCTACGAGGCTGACTATAGGAAAGAACACTCAACGGTTACAGCGATATAAGCGGGAATTATCACGATTTGCGGAGCCTGTCACAGCTGGCAAAGCGAATGTCACACAGACAAAAGCAGGAATGCGAATCCCCTCTTAGACTGCATACACACCCTGCGAAGCATAACGAAGGAGTATCCTATGTCCGAATCACACGTCGCCGTCCTGCCTGGCGTGCAGCAGTTTTTAGATCGCCAGCACGGCCTGTGGATCGAAGGGCGTCAGGCGGCATCCGATAGCGAAAAGCGTCTGAACGTCTACAACCCGGCGACCGGAGAGGTCATTGCCTCCACCGCCGATGCCAGCGTTGATGATGTCGATCGTGCGGTGATGTCTGGCTGGCGCGCCTTTGTCGCCCGAAGCTGGGCCGGGCGGCTTCCGGCAGAGCGGGAACGCATCCTGCTGCGGTTTGCGGATCTGGTGGAACAGCATGGCGAAGAGCTGGCACAGCTCGAAACCCTGGAGCAGGGGAAATCGATTAACATTTCCCGCGCCTTCGAGGTGGGCTGCACCCTGAACTGGATGCGCTACACGGCAGGGCTGACCACCAAAATTGCCGGTAAAACCCTCGATCTCTCGATTCCACTGCCGCAGGGCGCGCGTTATCAGGCGTGGACGCGTAAAGAGCCGGTTGGGGTCGTGGCGGGGATTGTGCCATGGAACTTCCCGCTGATGATTGGCATGTGGAAAGTGATGCCCGCGCTGGCGGCAGGTTGCTCCATCGTGATCAAACCCTCGGAAACCACGCCGCTCACCCTGTTACGGGTGGCGGAACTGGCGAGCGAGGCGGGGATCCCGGATGGCGTATTCAACGTGGTGACCGGCAGTGGCGCCGTCTGTGGCGCGGCACTGACCTCGCACCCGCGCATTGCCAAAGTGAGCTTTACCGGATCGACGGCGACGGGCAAGCAGATTGCCCGCGCGGCGGCGGATACGCTAACGGGCGTGACGCTGGAACTGGGCGGCAAAAACCCGGCCATCGTGCTGAAAGATGCCGATCCGGCGTGGGTGATTGAAGGGCTGATGACCGGCAGCTTCCTGAATCAGGGGCAGGTCTGCGCGGCCAGTTCACGTATATATATTGAAGCTCCGCTGTTCGACACGCTGGTCAGCGGCTTTGAACAGGCCGTGAAATCCCTGAGCGTCGGGCCGGGCATGTCGCCGGATGCGTTTATCAACCCGCTGGTGTCGCGCGCCCACTGCGATAAGGTCCAGGCGTTTCTGGATGAGGCGAAGGCGCACAATGCGGAGCTGATCGCCGGGAACCGGGGGCCAGACGGCAAAGGCTATTACGTTTCGCCAACGCTGGTGGTCAACCCGGATAATCATCTGCGACTGACGCGTGAAGAGGTCTTCGGGCCGGTGGTGAATCTGGTCCGTGTAGCTGACGGGGAAGAGGCGCTTCAGCTGGCGAACGACACTGAATACGGCTTAACGGCCAGCGTCTGGACGCAGAACATCAGTAAAGCGCTGGAGTACACCGACAGGCTACAGGCCGGAACCGTGTGGGTGAACAGCCACACGCTGATAGATGCCAACCTGCCGTTCGGCGGCATGAAGCAGTCTGGCACCGGGCGCGATTTCGGCCCCGACTGGCTGGATGGCTGGTGTGAAACCAAGTCGGTGTGTGTGCGGTATTAAAAAAACGCCGGGTGGCGGCTACGCCTTACCCGGCCTACGGGATCGAGGAAAAAGGTTGGTTTTGTAGGCAGGGTAAGCGCAGCGCCACCCGGCGTAACTTACAGCGACCACCGATTCCGCCCGGCCTCCTTCGCCCTGTACAGCGCCGCATCGGCGCGGGCGATGATTTCCGCCCCGACTGGCTGGACGGCTGGTGTGAAACCAAGTCGGTGTGTGTGCGGTATTAAAAAAACGCCGGGTGGCGGCTACGCCTTACCCGGCCTACGGGATCGAGGAAAAGGTTGGTTTTGTAGGCCGGGTAAGCGCAGCGCCACCCGGCGTAACTTACAGCGACCACCGATTCCGCCCGGCCTCCTTCGCCCTGTACAGCGCCGCATCGGCGCGGGCAATGATTTCCGCCCCGACTGGCTGGACGGCTGGTGCGAAACTAAGTCGGTGTGTGTGCGGTATTAAAAAAACGCCGGGTGGCGGCTACGCCTTACCCGGCCTACGGGAGCAAGGAAAAGGTTGGTTTTGTAGGCCGGGTAAGCGCAGCGCCACCCGGCGTAACTTACAGCGACCACCTATCCCGCCCGGACTCCTTCGCCCGATACAACGCCGCATCGGCGCGGGCGATGATTTCCGGGCCGGCCAGTCCTGGGGTATAGCCTGCAATGCCCATACTCACCGTCACACATTCACTCACCTTCGACGCGCTGTGCGCAATGGCTGCGGTGCGCAGGCCAGCCTGGATCCGCGCGGCGACTCTCTCAGCAACGCTTTCTTCACAGTCAAAGAGGATCACGACGAACTCCTCACCACCGTAGCGCGAAACCACATCCTCTGGCGTGCGCACCGAGGAGTTCAGCACCTCCGCGACCCGCGCGAGACATGCGTCTCCTGCCTGGTGACCATAGGTGTCGTTATACAGTTTGAAGTAGTCGACATCCAGCATCAGGACCGCGAAGCGTTTGCCTTGGTCCACCGCGTTTTCCAGCACCAGCTCCATCGCCCGGCGGTTGGCCGTTTTCGTCAGCGGATCCTGATGGGCCAGCGCATCCAGCCGCGAAGTTAAACGCTGATTCTGCTGGTTGCGACGCCAGGCCTCTTCAAACCAGCTTAAGAGGATGTAGCGTCCGCAAACGAGAATGAACGTGAACACCACCCACAGCCCGGCAAAGCGAAGGTTCATCTCCTGATTCAGCAGCAGGCTGGCAACGGGCATGGTGATCCACAGCGGCGCGATAAAGCACACCAGCCCCACCGGATGAAAATAGAGCGCGGTCATACCGGCCATCAGCAGGGTAACGAATATCGGCCAGGGATGAGGAAGCTGTATCACGTTGATAAACCAGTAACAACTTATCGACCATAGCAGGCTACACATTAACAGCACGGCGCTGACGCCGCGGATGTGGCGCCAGGCCATTATTACCAGCGCCACGGAAAGGATGACTACCCCCAGCATGGAAGCGTCAATCATCTGTGTGAGAGGTGGGCTGACGTGTAAGAGGGTATCAATTTGGCCGAACAGGGAATTGCGCAGCAGGATCATTAGCGCAAAGCTCGCGTTGACGAAGGCGAGCCACGGCAGGTTCATGGCCAGCCCGTGGACAACCATGGCGTTACGGGTCGGCCAGGTCGCGGGCTCCGGAGTGGCGTTGTGTCTTTTTTCCATGAGAGAGAATGTCCCTGTGGCGGGCGGAAAGACCGCCCGCGAGTGCATGCCTTTACGGGGTCACAATGTTAAACCAGAATTCAAATTTATCCATGTAACCGAGCATGGCATCGAGTTTTGCGGCATCGCCCGTCACTTTGATATCGCCATTATCCTGAGCCTGTTTAAGCGTCACTTCTTTCAGGATGATTTTATTCAGCGTATCGCGGTTGAGGGTCACGGTCGCGTCAGCATCCTTCGCTTCGGCGTTCGCCGTGTGGTTCAGCACGCCATTTTCCAGCTCCAGCTTGTATTTGCCGCCGTCGCTGCCGAGGTCGATGTTAAACACCGATTTTGCATCTGCTGCTTTTTCACCGTTGATATGCACCGCCAGATAGTCAAAGAACATTTCTGGCGTCATTGCGCGCACGGTATCCGGGCTGGCGGTATTCGGGGTGGGACCTTTCACCACGCCGTTACGCAACTCCTGCGCGCCGGTCAGGTAGAAGTTACGCCATGGGCCGGATTCAGCCTGATAACCCAACTGCTCCAGGGCATCCGCTTCAAGGTTACGTGCGGCCTGGTTGTTTGGATCGGCGAATACCACTTTGCTGACCACCTGAGCCACCCAGCGATAGTTGCCCTGGTCAAAATCGGTTTTAGCTTTACTCAGGATGGCATCCGCGCCTCCCATATACTCCACAAATTTCTTCGCGGCTTCTTCAGGCGGCAGTTCATCCAGGGTCGCGGGGTTGCCGTCAAACCAGCCTAAATAGAGCACGTAGGTGGCTTTGACGTCATGACTGACTGAACCGTAATAGCCTCGGTTGGCCCAGGTATTGGCCAGGGAGTTCGGCAGCTTGAAGTTGGCGGCGATCTCGTCACGCGCCAGCCCTTCATTCGCCATGCGCAGGGTCTGGTCGTTGATGTAGCGGTAGAGGTCGCGCTGGCTTTTCAGCAGGTTAACCACATTCTCGTTGCCCCAGGTCGGCCAGTGGTGCTGCGCCATGATAACTTCGGCCTTATCACCCCAGCGTACAATTGCCTGATTGATGTATTTCGACCATGGCAGCGGTTCACGAATTTTCGCACCGCGCAGGGAGTAGGTGTTGTGCAGGGTATGGGTAACATCTTCCGCAGATTCGATCAGCTTTTTCTCTTCGATATACCAGAGCATCTCAGAAGGCGCTTCGGAGCCCGGCGCGAGCATAAAATCATAGGTCAGGCCATCGATCACCTCTTTCTGACCATCTTTCTCGATGATATTGGTCGGGGCAATCAGGGTCACCGTCCCGGCGGAGGTGGTGGTGCCGAGACCCGCACCCACCTGGCCTTTCGCATCCGGCTTCAGCAGGTTGCCGTACATATAGCTGGCGCGGCGGCTCATGACGTTACCCGCCATGATATTTTCCGCGACGGCGGCCTCCATAAATCCGGCTGGCGCGTAGACTTTAACCTTGCCGGACTTCACGTCGGCTTCGTCCACCACGCCGCGCACGCCGCCATAGTGGTCAACGTGGCTGTGGGTGTAAATAACAGCGACGACAGGTTTCTTGCCGCGATTTTTATAGTAAAGATCCATACCGACTTTGGCCGTCTCCGCCGACACCAGCAGGTCGACCACGGTAATGCCTTCTTTACCTTCAATAATGGTCATGTTTGACAGGTCGAGGTTACGGATCTGGTACACGCCCTCGGTGACTTCAAACAGGCCGCTGATGTTAATCAGCTGGGACTGACGCCATAAGCTCGGGTTAACCGAATCGGGCGCTTTATCGCCTTCCTTGATAAAGGCGTACTGCTGTGGATCCCAGACGGTGTTGCCTTGCTCCCCTTTGATAATTTCCTGAGGTAGCGGGGCGATAAACCCTTTGTGGGCATTGGTAAAATCGGTGTTATCGGAGAAAGGAAGCTGGTTGAAGAGTGCGTTGTTGGCCTGCTGAGTTGCTGCGGTTGCATCCTTAGAGGCTTCTGCGGCCCAGGCTGAACTGGCGGAAATGAAAAAACCGGCCAGCGCAAGGCTTCTTACTATCTCAGTGACTTTCATCCTAAAACCTCTCGGTTATGTATAGCGTTGTTCATGGACACTTCGATATCTACAAAATGTTTCAGATGTTGCAAAAGCATTAAGCGAAGTAACATTAACTATAATCGGGGAGTGGTATTCAGCAAGAAAGCGAATGAAAAACCGGGCATCGTGCCCGGTCAACGTGTTATTTCTGCTCTTTTTTCTTACCGAGCGTTGGCGTCTCGTCAAAGAAGTTCCACGGCTTGAGTAACGTGTGCACCCATTCCGTCGGCATTATAGGCCACTCCTCGGCGCGGGCGACATGGGTGGTGCCGGTGGTCATCCAGATGACGTTATCCTGGTCGTTCAGCGACTCGTTATCTTTGCTGTACTGGCCGAGGCCCGTATCATGCGTGGAACGGTTCGGGTATTTTCCCTCCGGGTACATCTCGTCGGGATGGTAACGCGTCACCCACAGCTGTTTATCCATAAAGCTCAGGCGGTGATATATCCACTCGTCCGGGGCAAACTTCGCGCCCGTCGCCACCGGGTGTGTGCCCCCCGCGTAAGGGATGATCTGATACGAGACCGGGTTGCCCATGCGGTTCTCTTTGCTGGTGTTGCTCAACAGGCGGATGGTGCCCGGATCAAACTTCTGCGCCGCCTGCTGTTCGGTATCAATATCATACTGATTAACCTGCATGGTGCTGGTGCGCGGTCCGCCAGCGGTGTTCGGTTTGACGTCCGGATCCATGGCCACCAGCTTGTTGTTGATGCCGTCCACGTCCATATCCAGACGGAAGTTGTAGATGTGCTGGTGGGTGGTGCCGACAATATTATGGTCGATCAGCGTACCGTATCGGGTGTCATCCTTCGCGGTGGCATCATGCATGGTTTTCGTCTGCACGCCTTTCACCGCTTCAATGCCCGTGGCCCCTGCATCAATGCCGATGGTGCCGTTTTCGTGGAATACCCAGTCGAAGATATAATCGTAGTTACCCACGGTGCTGACCCAGCGCACCACCAGCTCGCGGCGCTCGGTGCTGACGTTGGGTTTACCTAACTCCTGATGCTTATATTCCGGCCCGGCGTAACGCTCGAAAATGGCGATCGCCCGGGGGATCTCCATTGGCGCACCGGTATAGTCCGGGATGGTTTCGTTGAGCATCACGGCGTTAGACGGAACATCCTTGCCGCGCACCAGCGGGGAGGTCAGGGTACCCATGCCGTAGTCGCCGGAGTCCAGGTAGGCCTTAAAGTACCAGCCGATATCCGGGTCGCCGTACGGCACAATCATGCCCCCGAGCGATCCCTGATACATCACCTGTCGCTTTTTGCCGTTGTCGTTATAGGTCACGGTGGAGATCATCGGGCCGACGCGCGAGTCCAGGCTCAGATGAAAATCCCAGTTCTGCCAGTGCACCATATCCCCGGTAATGGTGTAGTTCTTGCCTTCCGGCTCGATAATCTCCAGCGGTTTTTTCACCGTTTCAACGCGGTCACGGCCATCATAAGGACGCGGGGTGAGCGGCACCGGCACGACCGGGCCTTCCTCAATCTTCTGGATTTTCTTCTGCTCGAGATCCACCACCGCAACCAGGTTTTCGATCGGGTGCGCCCAGTAGTTACCGTCGCCCACGTCGAGATAGCTGATCACTTTCAGCAGGCGGTCTTCCTGTTTCAGCCCATCCTTGCCGTCAAAAAAGCCGACGGTAAGCGGGGTGGTGATCACTTTCTTCGGATCGGTAATACCGCGCTTTTTCAGCACGGCGGCAAACTCCGGGCTTTCATTGATGATCTGCTGCACGGTATTGAAGTCATCCAGCAGCACCATGCCGTGCGCGTCTTTGATCGGCTCCCAGCGGAGGATCTTTTTGTCCTTCAGATCCACCCGGCTTTCGATGATGCGTTTGCCGTCAAGCATAATGATATTGGCCTGGCGGGGCGCATCCACCGCCGTGCCGTTAAGCACGAAGTCCCAGACTTTGGCTTTTTCTGGCTCCGCCAGCGCAATCTGGGTAAAGCGGGTATTGGGTTTAAAATCCGCAGAGGCTTTCACAATGGCTACGGCCTGGTTGATTTCATCAGCCGTCAGCGCGTTTAACGGGTGGGGGCTTTTTTCAACCTGGAATGTCTGATCAAGACCGGACTGAAAGACATCGTTGATAAAAGTCTCCGGGATATAGGCCTTATTGTTCTTCATCACCACGGGCACCTGGAGCGTCAGCGGTTTGCCGTTAACGATGGCGGTGTTGGCGCCGGGTTTGACCTTCACAAAGGCACCGTCTTTAGCGATGGTGAACATCTGGGCGTAATCATCCCACTGCACGTCCGCGCCAAACGCCTGAAGCGTTTTGTCCATCGGGACCATATGCGCCTCGCTGCCGTGAGCGTAAACAGGGGATTGCCAGGCGCAACAGAGCGCAACGGCCATGGCCAGTGCCGTTCTACGGGCAAAAAAAGAAGAATTGCTTCCCATCGCAGACCTCATCTTGTTGTGTTTATTGTGTTGTGTCAGCCTTATCCTGACAGGCGCGCACGAAAAGCGTTTGCCTGCATCTGCCAGGTTGTTTGTCAGTCTTGCCAGGTTAAAAAAAGAGCGGGGGTGCATCACACCCCGGTCAGGTAGTTGTAGGCCGGGTAAGCGGAGCGACACCCGGCAAGAAAGAGGTGCGTCAGAAGTCACCCTGCTGGCGCGCCACCAGCGTCAGAATGGAGTAAAGCGCCACGGCCTGCTGATGCTGGTTGAAGATCTCCACCGCCCATTCCACCACGCCAGTCGGTTTTTCCTCGGCAGTGCGCTGTTTCTTCAGCGTTTTACGTTTACAGGTCAGGCGCACCTGAATGGTATCGCCCGGCTTGACCGGCTCGATAAAGCGCAGGTTTTCCATGCCGTAGTTGGCAATGACCGGCCCAACCCCGGCATCGACAAACAGCCCCGCCGCGGCGGAAATCAGGAAATAACCGTGTACCACGCGCTCGCCAAAAATCGACTCCGCCGCGCCAATTTTGTCCATATGGGCATAGAAATGATCCCCGCTCAGGCAGGCAAAATTCACGATATCCGCTTCCGTCAGGGTACGACGCGGGGTCAGCAGGCTGTCGCCCGGCTGTAACTCCTCGAAGTATTTACGGAAAGGATGAACGCGATCTTCCTGCACCTCCGCGCCACGGACCCACTGTTTGCCGATGGCGGCGAGCATGGATGGGCTGCCCTGAATTGCCGTGCGCTGGAGATAGTGCTTCACCGCACGCAGGCCGCCCAGCTCCTCGCCGCCGCCCGCACGTCCCGGGCCGCCGTGCACCAGCTGCGGTAGCGGTGAACCGTGGCCGGTGGATTCTTTCGAAGATTTCTGGTTGAGGATCTGAATGCGTCCGTGGGCGCGCGCGGCACCGGCAATAAATTGGCGCGCCACGTTTGAATCTGCCGTGACCAGCGTTCCCGCCAGGCTGCCGCCGCCCGCCCGCGCCAGCTGCATGGCGTGTTCACTGTTGCGGTACGGCATCAGGGTGGCGACGGGGCCAAAGGCTTCGGTGGCGTGAACGGCCGGAGTTTCGTCCGGCTGCGGGCAGAACAGCAGGGTGGGCGGGAAGAATGCGCCAGCCGCCTGCAAATCGGCTTTACCACCCAGACGGATCTGGCAGCCCGAGGCAAGCAGATGATCGACTTTTTCCTGCACGTCAGCACGTTGCTCACTGTTGACGAGAGCCCCCATCTTCACCCCTTCCTGGGCCGGATCGCCGACGACCACGTTCTCCAGCCGCGCAATCAGCGCCTGGCTGACGGCTTCAACCTGCGCTTCCGGCACGATGATGCGGCGGATGGCGGTACATTTTTGCCCGGCTTTGGCGGTCATCTCGCGCACTACTTCGCGAATAAACAGCGCAAACTCCGGCTGCTCCGGCGTCACGTCCTCACCCAGTACGCAGCAGTTAAGGGAATCTGCTTCCATGGTAAACGGAATGGAATGCGCGACGATATTCGGATGTACGCGCAGGCTCTGCCCGGTGCTGGCCGACCCGGTAAACGTCACCACGTCCTGGCTGTCGAGCTGGTTCAGCAGATCGCCCGCGCCACCACAGATCAGGCTGATGGCGCCGTCCGGCACCAGTCCGCTCTCGACGATCGCTTTCACCATCGCCTGAGTCACCTGCGCGGTGGCGGTGGCGGGCTTGATGATGGCGGGCATCCCGGCAAGCCAGTTGGGCGCGAGCTTTTCCAGCATCCCCCAGCACGGGAAGTTGAACGCGTTGATATGCACCGCCACGCCGGATTTCGACGTTAACACGTGACGTGCCGCAAAGCCGCCTTCCTTCGACAGCGGGATCAGCTCATCCTCCGGCCACAGGGTATCGTCCGGCAGCTCACGGCTGCCGAGGCTTGCGTAGGTGAAGAGGGTGCCGATACCGCCTTCAATATCCACCCAGCTGTCGGCCTTCGTCGCGCCGGTCTGGGCTGACAGGGCATAAAACCGATCCTTCTGGCTCAGCAGATGTTTGGCCACCGCCTTCAGCATGGCGGCGCGCTCGATAAAGCTCATTGCGCGGAGCGCTTCTCCGCCTTGTTCAATGGCGTAACGGCGCGCGGCCGCCATATCCAGCCCTTCGCTGGTGACTTCAAATAGCGTTTCCCCGCTGATGGCGTGGGTGATGGTGCGCTCGCGGCCCCGGCCTGATTGCCAGGTGCCGGACAAGAAGCTGGCTAACTGCTGCATTTCTTCTCTCCAGGTGTTTCGTGATTTCACTATAAATAGTTTGATCGCGAATCATAAAAATCAAGCTGAGTTTTAATGAATTGTTAACGTTGTGATCTCTATTGCTTAGCCTGACCACCCGAAAGCCTTGTGTCATCGGCCTTTAATGAAAAGGCTTGCGAGCGTCGTCACAAAATAATCAAACACTTCTTGGGGTTATATTTAACCTTTGTGTAACTTTTAAGAAACCAAATGATTCACCATTTTGCTGTTTGTGGTGATTTAACGAATCACAAAGGTGGTTATGTGACGCAAGAACAACGCTTTGAGCAACGCATCGCACAGGAGACGGCCATCGAGCCGCAGGACTGGATGCCGGATGCCTATCGCAAGACGCTGATCCGCCAGATTGGACAGCACGCCCACTCTGAGATTGTCGGCATGCTGCCGGAAGGAAACTGGATCACCCGCGCGCCGACGCTGCGCCGGAAAGCCATTCTGCTGGCGAAGGTTCAGGACGAAGCCGGACACGGCCTGTACCTCTACAGCGCGGCGGAAACGCTGGGCTGCGCCCGGGAGGACATCTATCAAAAGATGCTCGACGGCAAGATGAAATACTCCTCCATCTTCAACTATCCGACCCTGAGCTGGGCCGATATCGGCGTCATTGGCTGGCTGGTGGACGGGGCGGCCATTGTGAACCAGGTGGCGCTGTGCCGTACGTCTTACGGCCCGTACGCCCGGGCGATGGTGAAAATCTGTAAAGAAGAGAGCTTCCACCAGCGTCAGGGTTTTGAGGCCTGTATGGCGCTGGCGCAGGGCAGCGAAGCACAGCGGCAGATGTTGCAGGACGCCATCAACCGTTTCTGGTGGCCCGCGCTGATGATGTTCGGACCCAACGACGACAACTCCCCAAACAGCGCCCGCAGTCTCGCCTGGAAGATCAAACGCTTTGGCAACGATGAGCTTCGCCAGCGCTTCGTGGACAACACGGTGCCTCAGGTGGAGATGCTCGGCATGACCGTGCCGGATCCCGACCTGCGTTTCGATGAAGAGAGCGGCCACTACCGCTTCGGCGAAATCGACTGGCACGAATTTGACGAGGTGATCAACGGGCGCGGGATCTGCAACCACGAACGTCTGGCCGCAAAACGTAAAGCCTGGGATGACGGCGCATGGGTGCGTGAAGCCGCTCTGGCCCACGCGGAAAAACAACGCGCCCGCCAGGCCGCATAAGAGGAATCAACCATGAGCAATGTTTACTGGCCGTTATACGAAGTTTTTGTCCGTTCGAAGCAGGGGCTGTCGCACCGCCATGTGGGCAGCCTTCACGCTGCCGACGACCGCATGGCGCTGGAAAACGCGCGCGATGCCTATACCCGCCGCAGCGAAGGCTGTTCTATCTGGGTGGTGAAGGCGAGTGAAATCGTCGCTTCCCAGCCGGAAGAGAGCGGGGAGTTTTTCGATCCGGCGGAAAGCAAGGTCTACCGCCATCCGACGTTTTACACCATCCCTGATGGCATTGAGCATATGTGAGGTTGGGGATGAACAACGTATCTGCTTATGCCCTGCGTCTGGGCGACAACGGTCTGGTGCTCTCACAGCGTCTGGGCGCCTGGTGCGGCCATGCGCCGGAGCTGGAAATTGACCTGGCGCTCGCCAATATCGGCCTTGATCTGCTCGGGCAGGCGCGCAATTTCCTGACCTACGCCGCTGAACGGGAGGGTAAGGGTGATGAAGACACCCTGGCCTATGGCCGCGATGAGCGTCAGTTCCGCAATCTGCTGCTGGTGGAACAGCCAAACGGCAGCTTCGCCGACACCATTGCCCGTCAGTATCTGATGGATGCGTGGAACGTAGCGCTGTACGAACGGTTGATCCACAGCAGCGACAGTCAGCTTGCCGCCATCGCGGCAAAAGCCATTAAAGAGGCGCGCTATCACCTGCGCTTCAGCCGCGGCTGGCTGGTGCGGCTGGGGGACGGGACAGAAACCTCCTCACAGAAAATGCAGCAGGCGGTGGATAGCCTGTGGCGCTTTACGGCTGAATTGTTTGACGCCGACGACGTCGAGCTGGAGCTGGTTGACACCGACGTGGCGGTTGATCCGCGCGCCCTGCGGGAACCGTGGGAGCGCGAAGTGTTTGCGGGGCTGGCGGAAGCTACCCTCCGCGTGCCCGAGGAAGTGGCGTATCGCACGGGCGGCAAGAAGGGGCTACATACTGAACACCTCGGACCGATGCTGGCTGAGATGCAGTATCTCCAGCGCGTTTACCCCGACCAGCAGTGGTAAAGGAGAACACTATGCAACGCCTCGTCGACATTGCGCCTGCCCAAATCCCGCAGATTTGGGCGCTGTTAAGCCAGATCCCCGACCCGGAAGTGCCGGTGCTGACCATCACCGACTTAGGCATGGTGCGCAGCGTGAAGGCGCAGGGGGAAGGCTGGGTTATAGGCTTCACGCCAACCTATTCGGGCTGTCCGGCAACGGAGCATCTGCTGGGGGCGATCCGCGAAACTCTGACCGGGAACGGCTTTTCCCCGGTACATATTGTGCTGCAACTGGAGCCCGCCTGGACCACCGACTGGATGACCGACGATGCCCGCAGGCGCCTGCGGGAATATGGCATCAGCCCGCCTGTCGGCCATAGCTGCCATGCCCACGTTCCTGCGGAGGTGAGCTGCCCGCGCTGTGCGAGCACCGATACCTCGCTCATCAGTGAATTTGGTTCCACGGCCTGCAAAGCGCTCTACCGCTGCAATACCTGCCGTGAGCCCTTCGACTATTTCAAATGTATTTGAGGCTGCCATGACAACGTTTCATTCATTAACAGTGGCAAAAGTGGAACCCGAAACCCGCGACGCGGTGACCATTACCTTCGCGGTGCCGCAGGCGTTACAGGAGGCGTACCGCTTCCGTCCCGGTCAGCATTTGACCCTGAAAGCCAGTCCTGGCGGGGATGAACTGCGCCGCTGCTACTCCATCTGCCGGAGCACCGCGTGCGGTGAGATCAGCGTGGCGGTCAAAGCCATCGAGGGCGGACGTTTTTCCCGCTATGCCCGGGACGAGATCAAACCTGGCATGGCGCTGGAGGTGATGGTTCCCCAGGGGCATTTTGGCTACCAGCCGCAGGCCGAACGCGAAGGCCACTATCTGGCGATTGCCGCCGGGTCCGGGATCACCCCGATGCTGGCGATTATGTCCGCTACGCTGGCCACTGAAGCCCACAGCCACTTCACCCTGATTTACGGTAACCGCAGCAGCCAGAGCATGATGTTCCGCCGGGCGCTGGCGGACCTGAAAGATAAATACCCGCAGCGTTTGCAGCTGATCTCTATCTTCAGCCAGGAGACGCTCGACAGCGATCTGCTCCATGGCCGTATTGACGGGGAAAAGCTCCATGCGCTGGCAAAAACGCTGGTGAATTTCCGCCAGTACGATGAAGCCTTCATCTGCGGCCCGTCGGCGATGATGGACGAGGCTGAGGCGGCGCTGAAAGCGCTGGGTATGCCGGAAAAAGCGATCCATCTTGAACGCTTTAACACGCCGGGAACCCCCGTTAAGCGGACAGTCAGCGTGCAGGCCGACGGGCAGAAGGTCACCGTCCGTCAGGACGGGCGCGACAGGGAGATCACCCTGACGGCGGACGACGAGAGCATTCTTGACGCGGCCCTGCGTCAGGGGGCAGATCTGCCTTACGCCTGCAAGGGCGGCGTGTGCGCCACCTGCAAATGCAAAGTGCTTCGCGGGGAGGTGGACATGGCGACCAACTACAGCCTGGAGCCGGACGAGCTGGCCGCAGGCTATGTGCTGAGCTGTCAGGCGCTGCCGTTAACCGCTGACGTTATCGTCGATTTTGATGCGAAGGGGATGGCATGAGCGAACTGATTGTCACCCGTCATGGCCGCGTGTTGCAGCTGACGCTTAACCGTCCGGCGGCGCGCAACGCGCTCAACAATGCCCTGCTCACGCAAATTGCGGAGCAGCTTGAAGCCGCCGCCGCGGATGCGGAGATCGCCGTCTGTGTGATTTACGGCAACGAACGCTGCTTTGCCGCCGGGGCCGATCTCAACGAAATGGCGGAGAAAGACCTGCCCGCAACCCTGAACGATATCCGCCCGCAGCTGTGGGCGCGAATAAACGCCTTCACCAAACCGCTGATTGCCGCCGTGAACGGCTACGCGCTGGGGGCAGGCTGTGAGCTGGCGCTGCTCTGCGACGTGGTGATTGCCGGTGATAACGCCCGCTTTGGCCTGCCGGAAATCACCCTCGGGATCATGCCGGGCGCAGGCGGCACACAGCGGCTAATCCGTAGCGTGGGCAAATCGCTGGCCAGCAAAATGGTGCTGACGGGCGAAAGCATCACGGCGGTTCAGGCGCACAGCGCCGGGCTGGTCAGCGACGTCTACCCGGCCTCGCTGACGCTGGAGTACGCCCTGAAGCAGGCGGGGCTGATGGCGCGCCACTCGCCGCTGGCGTTACAGGCGGCGAAGCAGGCGCTTCGCCAGTCGCAGGAAGTGCCGCTTCAGGCCGGGCTGGCGCAGGAGCGTCAGCTGTTTGCGCTGCTCGCGGCCACAGACGATCGCCGGGAAGGTATCAACGCCTTTTTACAAAAACGCACCCCAGACTTTAAAGGACGCTAATTGTGGAATTTATTCTGAGCCATGTTGAGCAGGGCGTAATGACCATTACGCTGAACCGCCCGGAGCGCCTGAACAGCTTTAACGATGTCATGCACCAGCAGCTTTCCGAATGCCTGAAGCAGGCCGAGCGCGATGACGCTATCCGCTGCCTGCTGATCACCGGGGCAGGACGCGGTTTCTGCGCCGGGCAGGATCTCAACGACCGTAACGTGGACCCGAACGGCCCTGCGCCGGATCTGGGCATGTCCGTTGAGACTTTTTACAACCCGCTGGTGCGCCGCCTGGCAAAACTGCCGAAGCCGGTGATTTGCGCGGTTAACGGCGTGGCGGCGGGGGCAGGAGCCACGCTGGCCCTCGGCTGCGACATGGTGATTGCGGGCCGTTCAGCCAGCTTTGTGATGGCCTTCAGCAAGCTCGGGCTGGTACCGGACTGCGGCGGAACCTGGCTGCTGCCGCGCGTGACCGGACGCGCCCGCGCCATGGGGCTGGCATTGCTGGGCGACAAGCTCAGCGCCGAGCAGGCACAGGCCTGGGGAATGATCTGGCAGGTGGTGGACGACGAGCAGCTCTCCGCCACCGCACAGCAGATGGCGCTGCATTTTGCCTCGCAGCCGACCTATGGCCTGGGCTTGATCAAGCAGGCAATCAACGCCGCCGAAACCAACACCCTCGACGCCCAGCTTGATCTGGAGCGCGACTATCAACGTCTGGCCGGACGCAGCGACGACTACCGGGAAGGCGTCAGCGCGTTCCTGGCAAAACGCGCGCCGAACTTTACGGGGAAATAAGATGGTGAATATCCATACGGTCGCCGTCATTGGCAGCGGCACCATGGGCGCCGGGATTGCCGAAGTGGCAGCCAGCCACGGTCATCCGGTTCTGGTGTACGACATTGACGCTGCGGCGATTTCCCGCGCCGTCGACGGCATTCGCCAGCGGCTGTCCTCTCGCGTTGCGCGCGGAAAACTCTCTGCCGACGCCGGGGAACAGATCCTCGCCCGCCTGACGCCGGTGACGAATATCGGTGCTCTGGCGAAAGCCGAACTGGTGATCGAGGCGGCCTCCGAGCGGCTTGAAGTGAAAAAGGCGCTGTTTACCCAGCTGGCAGAGGTTTGTCCGCCGCAGACGCTACTCGCCAGCAATACCTCGTCCATTTCCGTTACCGCGATTGCGGCGGAGATAAACCACCCTGAACGCGTCGCCGGGCTGCACTTCTTCAATCCTGCCCCGGTGATGAAGCTGGTGGAGGTGGTCAGCGGGCTGGCGACCTCACCCGAAGTGGCCGATGCGCTGTGCGAGCTGGCGCTGAGCTGGGGAAAGCAGCCGGTACGCTGCCAGTCCACGCCGGGGTTTATCGTCAACCGCGTAGCGCGTCCTTTCTACTCGGAAGCCTGGCGCGCGCTGGAAGAGCAGGTGGCAGCGCCCGAGGTGATCGACGCCGCCCTGCGAGACGGCGGGGGTTTCCCGATGGGGCCGCTTGAGCTGACGGACATGATTGGTCAGGACGTCAACTTTGCCGTGACCTGCTCCGTATTTAACGCCTTCTGGCAGGAGCGTCGTTTTTTGCCGTCGCTGGTGCAGCAGGAGCTGGTGCTGGCGGGGCGTCTGGGTAAGAAAAGCGGGCAGGGCGTTTACCGCTGGCAGGAGGACAAACCCGCCGTCAGCTGGCTCGCCCCGGTCAGCCACAGCTTCAGCCCGATGCGCGCACAGCGAAGAAGTGACGGTGTCACGGAAATTGACGATATGTTGCTGATCGAAACGCAGGGTGAAACCGCGCAGTCGCTGGCGCTGCGCCACGGCTGTCCGGTGGTGGTGGTCGACCGCATCGAGCGGGATGTGGCCGTTATAGCCGCCGCGCCCGGCAACCCGCACGCCGCCACGCAGAAAGCCATTTACTGGTTGCAGCACCAGGAGAAACGTGTGGTCCAGATTGCGGATTACCCCGGCCTGCTGATCTGGCGCACGGTGGCGATGATTGCCAACGAAGCGCTGGATGCCCTGCAAAAAGGGGTCGCCAGTGAGCAAGACATCGATACCGCCATGCGCTTAGGGGTCAACTATCCCTGCGGCCCCATCGCCTGGGGCGAGCGCCTTGGCTGGCAGCGTCTGTTAACGCTGCTGGAGAACCTGCAACGTCACTACGGCGAGGAACGTTATCGCCCCTGTTCACTGCTGCGCCAGCGTGCGCTTCTGGAGAGTAGTTATGAGTCATAACGCCTGGCATAACGCCCGCGCGATGTACGAACGGGACGCCTGCGCGCAGGCGATGGGGATGGACATTATCGAGATGGGCGAGGGCTACGCGGTGGTGACCATGACCATCACCCCGCAGATGCTTAACGGGCATAAAACCTGCCACGGCGGACAGCTATTCTCGCTGGCCGATACCGCCTTTGCCTACGCCTGCAACAGTCAGGGGCTGGCGGCGGTGGCCTCAGGCTGCGCCATCGATTTTCTGCGTCCGGGCTTTGCTGGCGATAAGCTGACCGCTACCGCGCGGGTGAAGCATCAGGGCAAACTGACCGGCGTCTACGACATCGAAATTCAGAATCAACAACAGAAAACCGTCGCTCTTTTTCGCGGGAAATCCCACCGCACCGGCGGCAGTGTGACAGGAGAAGCCTGATGCGTAACGCATTTATTTGTGAGGGTGTGCGTACCCCGGTCGGTCGCTACGGTGGAGGATTATCCAGCCTGCGTGCCGATGACTTAGGGGCCGTTCCGCTGCGTGCGCTGCTGGCGCGTTACCCGCAGCTCGATCTGGAGCGCATAGATGACGTGATCTTCGGCTGCGCAAATCAGGCCGGAGAGGATAACCGCAACGTGGCGCGCATGTCGTCGCTGCTGGCCGGGCTGCCGCAGACCGTTTCCGGTACCACCATTAACCGCCTGTGCGGCTCCGGTCTGGATGCCCTTGGCTTTGCGGCGCGCGCCATTAAGGCCGGGGATGGCGATCTGCTGATCGCCGGTGGCGTCGAATCCATGTCCCGTGCGCCGTTCGTGATGGGTAAAGCCACCGCGGCGTTTCAGCGTCAGGCGGAGATCTTCGATACCACCATCGGCTGGCGATTTGTGAATCCGCTCATGCATCAGCAATACGGAACTGACAGCATGCCGGAAACGGCAGAGAATGTAGCGGAATTGTTAAATATAAGCCGTGCCGATCAGGACGCATTTGCCTTGCGCAGCCAGCAGCGCACCGCGCTGGCGCAGCAGAATGGCGTTCTGGCGCAGGAGATAATCCCGGTACAGGTAACGGGGAAAAAAGGCGCGGTAACGGAAGTGAGCGTAGACGAGCATCCGCGCGCCGAAACCACCCTTGAACAGCTTGCCGCGCTGAAAGCCCCGTTTCGCAAGAACGGTGTGGTGACGGCGGGGAACGCCTCTGGCGTCAACGACGGGGCGGCGGCGCTGATTATCGCCAGCGAGCCGATGGCGCTTGCCCAGGGGTTAATCCCGCGCACCCGCATTGTGGCCATGTCGACCGCGGGCGTCGAGCCGCGTCTGATGGGATTAGGCCCGGTTCCCGCCACCCGTAAGGTGCTGGAACGTGCCGGACTCAGTATCACCGATATGGACGTTATTGAGCTTAACGAAGCCTTCGCCGCACAGGCGCTGGGGGTGCTGCGTCAGCTGGGCTTGCCGGATGACGCGGAGCATGTCAACCCGAACGGCGGGGCGATCGCGTTAGGTCATCCGCTGGGAATGAGCGGTGCCAGACTGGCGCTGGCCGCGAGCAATGAATTGCACCGACGCGGCGGGCGCTACGCGCTGTGTACGATGTGCATCGGTGTGGGTCAGGGCATTGCCATGATCCTTGAGCGTGTTTGAGCGAACAATAATGTGAGTACCCTGCGATGATAAATACAACAAAGCTTGATCCGATCGAAACCGCGTCCATTGATGAATTGCAGGCGTTGCAGACCGCGCGCCTGAAGTGGACGCTGAACCACGCCTACAACAACGTTCCGATGTACAAACGTAAGTTTGATGCCGCGGGCGTTCACCCTGACGATTTCAACGAGCTGGCGGACCTGCAAAAATTCCCGTGCACCACCAAGCAGGATCTGCGCGACAACTACCCGTTCGATACCTTTGCGGTGCCGATGGAGCAGGTGGTGCGCATCCACGCTTCGTCGGGCACCACCGGAAAGCCGACCGTGGTGGGGTATACCCAGAATGATATCGACAACTGGGCCAATATCGTCGCCCGTTCCCTGCGCGCCGCCGGGGGCAGCGCGAAGGATAAAATTCACGTCGCCTACGGTTACGGGCTCTTCACCGGCGGGCTGGGGGCGCACTACGGTGCAGAGCGTCTGGGGGCGACGGTGATCCCGATGTCCGGCGGCCAGACGGAGAAGCAGGCGCAGCTGATCCGCGATTTCCAGCCGGATATGATCATGGTGACGCCCTCTTACTGCCTGAACTTGATCGAAGAGCTGGAGCGTCAGATGGGCGGTGATGCCAGCGCCTGTTCCCTGCGCGTCGGCGTGTTTGGCGCCGAGCCGTGGACGCAGGCGATGCGCCGCGAAATCGAGAAACGGCTGGGCATTACCGCGCTGGATATCTATGGTCTCTCCGAGGTGATGGGGCCGGGCGTGGCGATGGAGTGTCTTGAAACCGCTGACGGTCCGACCATCTGGGAAGATCACTTCTTCCCGGAGATCGTCAACCCGAATGATGGCACGCCGCTGGCCGACGGCGAGCAGGGCGAACTGCTGTTCACCACGCTGACCAAAGAGGCGCTGCCGGTGATCCGCTACCGCACCCGCGACCTGACGCGCCTGCTGCCGGGCACCGCACGCACCATGCGCCGGATGGATCGCATCAGCGGGCGCAGCGACGACATGCTCATCATTCGCGGCGTTAACGTCTTCCCGTCACAGCTGGAAGAGGAGATCGTCAAGTTCGAACATCTTTCGCCGCACTATCAGCTGGAGGTGAACCGCCGCGGGCATCTTGATTCACTTTCGGTGAAAGTCGAGCTGAAACAGAGTAGCTTAACGCTGACGCATGAACAGCGTTGTCAGGTCTGCCATCAGCTGCGTCATCGGATTAAATCGATGGTGGGGATTTCAACCGATGTGATGATCGTTAACTGCGGAAGCATACCGCGATCCGAGGGTAAAGCCTGCCGGGTGTTTGATTTGCGTAAAGTAGCAGCCAACGGTTGAATTTCCCTTACTCCAGCCCTCTCCCAAAGGGCTGAGGGTTCCCCACAAATTAATGCGAGCACTGAGCAATCCCCTCGCCCCTCCGGGGAGAGGGTTAGGGTGAGGGGAATATACGGCGGTGGTGGTCATTCCGTTCACTTTATGTTCCTTGCTACTCTGTAACGACATGACCGGTGAACGTGCCAGGGTGGCTCAGTCGCCACCACCCTGGCGACCCGGGCTCCCGGCGGTAAATCGCCGCTTCGCGGTGCCCTCGGCTTATTCCTTCCGGCTTATCGGGTACGGGCGGAGGCAACGTCCCTGTAAAGCCGCCCTCTCGGCGCATCCCTGCGCCTCGCCCCGGCCGGAAGGCAAACGCCTCAGCGATTTACAGCCGGACCAGGGCATCGCTGACAGCCCTCAGTCATTTAGAAAGCAACTTTATTGCTTCTGCATAAAAAAATTACTGGGGATCCCTCAGCCCAAAGGGAGAGGGTGTATTAAGTTCCCTCTCCCTTTGGGAGAGGGTTAGGGTGAGGGTACACCCCAGATTCGTATGCTATGATTCATTCAGGAAAAAAATAACAACAGAATGAATCACATGAATAAACTTGATGCCTTTATCCAGCACGCAGTCAGCTCTGTTCCCGTCAGCGGAACGTCGCTTATCTCTTCGCTGTATGGCGACGCGCTTTCCCATCGCGGCGGAGAGATCTGGCTCGGCAGTCTGGCGGCCCTGCTGGAAGGGATGGGATTCGGGGAGCGCTTTGTGCGCACCGCGCTGTTTCGCCTCAACAAAGAGGGCTGGCTGGACGTGTCCCGCATTGGCCGCCGCAGCTTTTACCGTCTCAGCGACAAGGGGCTGCGTTTGACCCGACGCGCGGAAAATAAAATCTACCGTGCAGAATTGCCGGCGTGGGATGGTAAATGGCTGCTACTGCTTTCCGAGGGGCTGGATAAAACCACGCTCGCGGACGTGAAAAAACAGCTCATCTGGCAAGGGTTCGGCACGCTGGCGCCGAGCCTGATGGCCTCGCCGTCGCAGAACCTCGCGGACGTGCAGTCGCTGTTGCATGACGCTGGCGTGGCGGAAAACGTCATTTTCTTTGAAGCTCATTCGCCGCTGGCTTTGTCACGCGCGGCATTACGATCCCGCGTGGAAGAGTGCTGGCAGCTGACCGAACAAAACGCGATGTACGAAACGTTTATCAACTCGTTCCGTCCGCTGCTGCCGCTGCTGAAAGAGGCGTCGCCCGAGGATTTAACCCCGGAACGCTGCTTTCAGATCCAGCTGTTACTCATTCATTTTTATCGTCGCGTGGTGCTGAAAGATCCGCTGTTGCCGGAGGAGTTACTCCCGGCGCACTGGGCGGGACAGAGCGCGCGACAGCTGTGCATTAACATCTACCAGCGCGTGGCAGCGGGAGCCCTGGCGTTTGTCAGTGAGAAGGGGGAAACCTCCGTCGGCGAGCTGCCCGCGCCCGGCACGCTTTATCACCAGCGTTTTGGTGGTCTGAATATCACATAAGGAGAGGGTATGCCTGTTTATCAAATTGATGGTCTGACGCCGGTCGTGCCTGAAGAGAGCTATGTTCACCCGACCGCGGTGCTGATTGGCGACGTGATCCTCGGCAAAGGTGTTTACGTAGGCCCCAACGCCAGCCTGCGCGGTGATTTTGGCCGGATCGTGGTGAAAGACGGCGCGAACATTCAGGATAACTGCGTGATGCACGGTTTTCCGGAGCAGGACACGGTGGTGGAAGAGGACGGGCATATCGGCCACAGCGCGATCCTGCACGGCTGCATTATCCGCCGTAATGCGCTGGTGGGGATGAATGCGGTGGTGATGGACGGAGCGACGATCGGCGAAAACAGCATCGTCGGGGCGGCGGCGTTTGTGAAGGCCAAAGCGGAAATGCCTGCGAATCACTTAATTCTTGGCAGTCCGGCGAAAGCGATTCGTGAGCTAAGCGCGCAGGAAATAGAGTGGAAAAAGCAGGGCACGCGGGAGTATCAGGTGCTGGTGGATCGCTGTAAGCAGACGCTGCATCAGGTAGAGCCGCTGCGGGAAGAGGAGCCCGGACGCAAACGGCTGGTATTCGATGAGAACTTACGGCCCAAGTCGGCTGGCCGGGATAATTAACCATTTCTTGCCTGCGAAATAATGCAATGGCATAGGGATGCGTTAACGCGCAACAAATACCCTTTGGGGATAGTGTATAATTGAACGTTTCAGACCTGCATTCATAAAGGGATTTTGTTACCCTGACGCAGATCACGCCTCTCATTCAGAGCGGTCAATGCGTTTATGGAAGACACTATATGAGTGAAAACGACACTATCCCAAAGCAGTCCAAAAGCCAGATTAACAAAGCGGTATTTTACACATCTGCTTTGTTAATTTTCCTTCTTGTCGCCTTTGCCGCGATTTTCCCTGACGTTGCCGATAAAAACTTTAAGCTACTGCAACAGCAAATATTCACCAACGCCAGCTGGTTTTACATTCTTGCCGTCGCGCTGATTTTAATGAGCGTGACGTTCCTCGGCTTGTCCCGCTACGGCGATATTAAACTCGGGCCCGACCACTCCCAGCCTGACTTCAGCTACCACTCCTGGTTCGCCATGCTGTTCTCGGCGGGGATGGGGATCGGACTGATGTTCTTCGGCGTGGCGGAGCCGGTCATGCACTACCTTTCCCCGCCGGTGGGGACACCTGAAACGGTCGCTGCGGCCAAAGAGGCCATGCGGCTGACATTCTTCCACTGGGGGCTGCACGCCTGGGCTATCTACGCCATCGTTGCGTTGATTCTGGCATTCTTCAGCTACCGCCACGGCCTGCCTTTGACGCTTCGTTCGGCGCTTTATCCGATTATCGGCGACCGTATTTACGGCCCGATAGGTCATGCGGTGGATATCTTCGCGGTAATCGGCACCGTATTTGGCGTGGCGACCTCGTTAGGTTACGGCGTTTTACAGGTCAATGCCGGGCTGAACCACCTTTTTGGCGTGCCCATCAACGATACCGTGCAGGTGATCCTTATCGTCCTGATTACCGGGCTGGCGACCATTTCTGTGGTGTCCGGTCTGGATAAAGGCATTCGCATTTTATCAGAGCTCAATCTGGGGCTGGCGGTACTGCTGCTGGTGCTGGTGTTGTGCCTGGGGCCAACCGTACTCCTGCTGAAATCCTTTGTGGAAAATACCGGCGGATACCTGTCCGAGCTGGTGAGCAAGACGTTTAACCTGTACGCTTATGAACCGAAATCCAGCAACTGGCTGGGAGGCTGGACGCTGCTGTACTGGGGCTGGTGGCTGTCCTGGTCGCCGTTTGTCGGGATGTTCATTGCCCGTGTGTCCCGCGGCAGAACCATCCGCGAGTTCGTGACCGGCGTGCTGTTTGTCCCGGCGGGCTTTACCCTGATGTGGATGACGGTGTTCGGCAATAGCGCCATTTACCTCATCATGAACAAGGGAGCGTCCGATCTGGCGAATACCGTCCAGCAGGACGTGGCGCTGGCGCTGTTTAATTTCCTTGAGCATTTTCCGTTCTCTTCCGTGCTGTCATTTATTGCCATGGCGATGGTCATCGTCTTCTTTGTGACCTCAGCCGACTCCGGGGCGATGGTGGTGGATACCCTCGCGTCCGGCGGCGAAGCCAATACCCCCGTCTGGCAGCGCATCTTCTGGGCCGCGCTGATGGGCGTAGTCGCTATCGCGCTGCTGCTCGCGGGCGGACTGAGTGCGCTGCAAACCGTGACCATCGCCAGCGCGCTACCGTTCTCGATGATCCTGCTGGTCTCAATCTATGGGTTGCTGAAGGCGCTCCGACGCGATTTGACCAAACGCGAGAGCCTGAGTATGGCCACGATCGCGCCGACAGCGGCCCGTAACCCCATTCCGTGGCAGCGCAGACTGCGTAACATCGCATACTTACCTAAACGCTCCCTGGTGAAACGCTTTATGGAAGAGGTGATCAAACCGGCCATGGTGCTGGTGCAGGATGAACTGAATAAGCAGGGAACGCAGAGCCATATCAGCGACGCGTCGGACGATCGTATTCGCCTTGAGGTGGATTTAGGCAATGAGCTGAATTTCATTTATGAAGTCAGGCTGCGTGGCTATAACTCGCCGACCTTCGCGCTAGCGGCCATGGAGAATGATGAGAATCAGGCAGAACAGCACCGGTACTATCGGGCAGAAATCTACCTCAAGGAAGGTGGGCAAAATTACGATGTGATGGGCTGGAACCAGGAGCAGTTAATTAACGATATCCTGGACCAGTATGAAAAACATCTGCACTTCCTGCACCTGGTGCGTTAATCAGCCAGCCCCTGAAGCATTCGCTTCAGGGGCGTAATTTAATACGCCTCCGGCAGCGGACGGTCTATCGACACCAGCTTTCCGCGCTTCATGGTGATATAGCCCCCGGCTTTAAGATCCGCCAGCACGCGAAAGACATGCGTTCGCGACAGGTTAGTGCGCTTGATGATAAACAGCGCCAGACCCTCATTCTCTCCCGTGTGGGTTTCCTGCCGATAAAGATAGCGATAGAGCATAGGTTTAATGGTCTGGTAGCTGGTGACCTGCCTGCGTTCGTTATGCAGGTCGATGGTGAATATCGACATATAGGTCAGTATGGTGGCCAGCGCCTGCATGCGCTCAGGCCCACCCTGGAAAAATATCTGGTCGAAGTCGGCCCAGGATATTCTCACCAGTTTCACCCTGGCACTGCTGCGATATTCATACTTCGCCAGTGGACAATACCTTTCCATTAACCCGATCGGCATATACTCAATAGTATTGCCAATATTCAGCCCATCATCAGGCATTAATATCGTCAGTGACCCTTCAGTACAAAAATAAATATAGCCAGGTTCAACGGTGAGTTTTTTATTTGCGGCAACGGTTAAGACCTCGCCTTTACAAAGCATTTGCGGAAAAAATTGCCCAATATTGAGTTGCTGATAATAGGTATGGATATCCTGAAAATTCACGCTAAGCCTCTCCCCGCAACGTCTGCTATGGTAGCGAGTATAGCAGCAATAGCCAACGGATTACGAATCGATAAATAACCAGTCCCATATGGGACTATGAAGGGAAGGTATTCTGATTAGAATGGTCCTCAATGAGTTCGCATTAAAATTATCCGCCACAATTAAATATCGCTGGCGGCGCAATTAATCTATGAGGCCATTTAATGAAATTAACGATAATCGCTAAACATCTGGCGCTGGCCGGTGTGTTGACGTCGCTGTCGCTTTCCGCGTTTGCGGAAGTACAGCCGCAGGATGCCACTCCTACAACCCAGCAGGCTAATAACGCCCTGTATAACAAATTACCGTTTGCCGATAAAACCGACTTTGAAAATGCCCATAAAGGCTTTATCGCCCCGCTGCCGCAAAACATGATCAAAGGCGAGCAGGGGAACGTTATCTGGAACCCGGCGAAATATGATTTCGTCAAAGAGGGTGAAAAAGCCCCGGATACGGTAAACCCGAGTCTGTGGCGTCAGTCACAGTTGATCAACATTGGCGGGCTGTTTAAGGTCACCGACGGCGTGTATCAGATCCGTAATCTCGATCTCTCCAACATGACCATCATTGAGGGCGAGAAGGGCATTACCGTTATCGACCCGCTGTTAAGCGCTGAACCGGCGAAAGAAGCGCTGGATCTCTACTATGCAAACCGCGGCAAGAAACCGGTCGTCGCTGTGGTGATCACCCACAGCCACGTTGACCACTATGGCGGCCTGCGCGGCGTGGTTGACGAAGCTGACGTCAAGTCTGGCAAAGTGAAAATCTTCGCGCCGGATGGCTTTATGAAAGAGGCGGTTTCCGAAAACATTATGGCCGGAAACGCGATGAGCCGCCGTGCGAGCTATATGTACGGCAACCTGCTGAAGCCGGATGCAAAAGGCCAGGTGGGTGCAGGCCTTGGCACCACCACCTCTGCGGGTACTGTCACCCTCATCCCGCCGACCGACTACATTACCCATACCGGTCAGGAAGAAGTGATCGACGGCTTGACCTACGACTTTATGATGGCGCCGGGTTCAGAAGCTCCGTCGGAGATGCTGTGGTACGTCAAAGAGAAGAAAATGATCGAGGCCGCAGAGGACGTGACCCATACTCTGCACAACACCTACTCCTTGCGCGGCGCGAAAATCCGCGACCCGCTGGCCTGGTCGAAGTACATTAACGCCGCCATTGAGCGCTGGGGCGCGGACGCGGAAGTGATTATTGCGCAGCACCACTGGCCGACCTGGGGTAACGAGAATATCGTCAAGCTGATGAAAGGCCAGCGCGATATGTACCGCTACATCAACGACCAGACCCTGCGTATGGCCAACAAAGGCCTGACTCGCGATGAGATCGCCGCAGAATTTAAGCTGCCGGAATCGCTCGAGAAACAGTGGGCAAGCCGCGGTTACTACGGCTCCGTTAGCCACGACGTCAAAGCCACTTACGTGTTTTATCTCGGCTGGTTCGACGGCAACCCGGCAACCCTCGACGAGCTGCCGCCTGAACAGGCTGCGAAGAAGTTCGTGCAGTACATGGGCGGCGCTGATGCCATCATGCAGAAAGCCAAAGCGGATTATCAGCAGGGTAATTACCGTTGGGTTGCTCAGGTGGTCAGCAAAGTGGTCTTTGCCGATCCTAACAACCAGGCTGCCCGTAATCTGGAAGCCGACGCGCTTGAGCAGTTAGGTTACCAGGCGGAAGCGGGCACCTGGCGTAACTTCTACCTGACCGGCGCGCAAGAACTGCGTAATGGCGTGAAGAAGCTGCCGACGCCGAACACCGCCAGTCCGGATACCGTGCGAGCGATGACCCCGGAAATGTTCTTCGACTACCTGGGTGTGCACATCAACGGGGTGCGGGCCGGTAACGCGAAGGCGGTCTTCAATGTCGATCTCGGTAAGGATGGCGGCAAATACAAGCTGGAGCTGGAAAACGGCGTGCTGAACCATACCGCCAACGCGCAGGCGAAGGATGCCGACGCAACTATCGCGCTTGACCGCACCACGCTGAACAACATCATCCTTAAGAAAGAGACGCTGAAGCAGGCGATGGATAAAGGTGACGTGAAGGTGAGTGGAAACGGGGCGAAGCTGGAAGAGATGCTGAGCTACATGGACAAATTTGACTTCTGGTTCAATATCGTAACGCCATAAGTTCAGGTTTCATCCACATAATCCTGGCGCCTTAGAAATAAGGCGCCATTTTTTTATTCACGCATCGCCAGCGCGCTGGCACTTGCCGGATCGAACAGCGAAATACTCTCGATCTGATCAAGCATGATCACCTTACGGAAATCCATAGCGCTTTTTGGCTCTGAGTCGAGCGTAACCTCATGCTCGGCGTACCATTTGCTGTAGTTGTGCTCAATACACAGCTGCATGTTCTCCCCGTCGCGGTAGCCGCTCAGCATCGGGATAAGCACGATATTGGCGGTTTTTTCATACTCCAGCGTGGCGGTATGGATCATGCCAATATAAATCCGCCGCGACTTCAGCGTGACGTGCGCAAGTTCACCTTCCTCCATGCACTGATAGAGCAGTTGTTCAATCCCGCTCGATTGCGCCAGCCGCTTGTAGAGCTTTTTCCGGCCTTCGCCGTCCAGCCGCGCGCTGCCGGCCCAGTTAGAACGATAGAGACAAAACAGGATCGCAAAGGCCAGCATCACCACGACCGGAGCCTGAATCCCTAAAAAGCTCCAGTTCATAAAATCAATTTGCCAGTCGGCGTATTTTGCGGACGTGAAATGGAACGTGTTGTCGGCGGCGGAGAGGGCGAACAACAGCAGCCAGAGCAGGCCGGTGGCGATCACGCCCTGTAAAACGAAAATGCAGCCATACAGCGCCACAAGGAAATAGACATCCCAGCCGAATGAACGCTTAATTTTGAACCGGGTTGAGAGATCGCGGCTGGTGTACCAGTAGCCGCATACCATCAATACCATGAATATTGCCGTTCCCATTTCAGGCCCTCTTCAGCGCGTTGACATGGCGCAGAAAGTCCTGCCGAACCTCGTTACTTTTGTAGTTAACCGAGGCGTTTCCATCCTGATCGATGATGATGCGGTCGCCATCCTCTACGGCTTCGATAATTTCCTGGTGACTCATAACCTGCAACAAGGATTCCGGGCTGGAAAAGAGCGCCATCAGTAAATTTTTCATCGCGTGACATCCTTATGAATTAAAAGGATAAGTCTGGAAGATAAATGGCACCTTTGCCTTAAGGTTATCCCTAAAAAATAACGGCACGGCGGTGAGAATCTGCTTTTGACTCAAATTGGCACCTCAGGGAAAGTTTTTAAAATACTGAATTAAAAGAGGTATAAAAAATATATCTGCACAAACTTGGACAAATAACACTAATTGTGTAAGTTTTAATTATGCGATTTCGCTACGTTGTTTACAGCCAGGATGTGACCCATGAGCACGTTGCCGTCCGTCATCAGTCGATTCGTTGATTATTACGCCACGCTGGATACCCAGCCACCTTCGGCTCTGGCAAAGATTTATCGCGCCGATGCCACGCTTATCGATCCCTTTGGCGAACACAGCGGGTTGTTCGCGATTCAGCGCTATTTCACTCACCTGCTGGCTAACGTCCAGCGGTGCCGCTTTACCGTCGATGCACCCTTGCAGCAGGGCGATCGCTTTGTTGTTACCTGGATGATGCACTGGTCGCACCCGCGTATTGCCCGGGGGGCAATGCGCCAGCTGCCGGGCTGCTCTGTGGTACACATGCGCGACGATCGCATTGTTCGCCAGCGGGATTACTACGATGCCGGAGAGATGATTTACGAACATCTTCCGGTGCTCGGCTGGGCCGTACGCGGCGTGAAGCGGAGAGTGAAATCATGAAAACGGTTCTGATCACCGGCGCAAGCTCGGGCATAGGGGCCGGGCTGGCGAAATCTTTTGCCGACGATGGCTACCGGGTGATTGCCTGCGGGCGCGATGCGCAACGTCTGGCAGCCGTGCATCAGCACAGCCCCAACATTACGGTGCGCCTGTTCGATATGACAGACAGGGACGCCTGTCGCCAGGCGCTGGCGGACTGTGCTGCCGACACGGTGATTCTTTGCGCCGGAACCTGCGAGTATCTCGATCGCGGCGAGGTGGATGCCGCGTTGGTGGCGCGCGTCATGACCACCAATTTCATGGGGCCGGTAAACTGCCTTGCGGCGTTGCAGCCGCAGCTGATATCCGGCAACCGCGTGGTGCTGGTCAGTTCAATGGCGCACTGGCTTCACTTCCCGCGAGCCGAAGCCTATGGCGCCTCTAAAGCGGCGTTAACCTGGTTTGCTGAGACGCTGCGCCTCGACTGGGAGCCGAAAGGGATCGCCGTCACGGTCGTTTCACCTGGTTTTGTCGACACGCCGCTGACCCGAAAAAATGATTTCCCGATGCCGGGCCGGGTCAGTGTGGAGGACGCCGTCCATGCCATTCGTCGCGGTCTGGCAAAAGGGAAGGATCATATCGCGTTTCCCGCCGGGTTTAGCCTGGCGCTGCGCCTGCTCTCCGGTCTGCCCGATAAACTTCAGCGCGCACTGCTGCGCAGGATGGTGCGACCATGAAGATCGCGATTATCGGCAGCGGTATCGCCGGGTTAACCTGTGCCTGGCGGCTCGCCGGACATCATCAGGTCACGCTGTTTGAAGCGCAGGCCACGCCGGGCGGTCATACCGCAACGGTGGATGTCGACACGCCGCAGGGCAACTTTGCCATCGACACCGGTTTTATTGTCTACAACGACCGCACCTATCCGCGCTTCATGGGGCTGCTGAGCGAACTGGGCATCAGTGGGCAAAAAACGCAGATGAGTTTTTCGGTACATAACCCGCAGAGCGGGCTGGAGTACAACGGCCACACGCTGACGTCGCTGTTCGCCCAGCGTCGTAATCTGTTAAACCCTGCCTTCTGGACGCTGCTGAAGGAGATCGTGCGCTTTAACCGACTGGCGAAACAGACGCTCCGGGGTGACGTCAGCGAGTCCGCCACGCTGGAGACGTTCCTGCACCAGCACCGCTTCACGCCTTTTTTTGCCCGTCACTACATTCTGCCAATGGGGGCGGCTATCTGGTCATCCTCGCTACAGGAGATGAAACGCTTCCCGCTGCCGCTCTTTTTACGCTTTTTCGAGAACCACGGTCTGCTGGACATTACCCATCGTCCGCAGTGGTACGTGGTGCCGGGTGGCTCCCGGGAGTACATTCGCGCGATGCTGGACAAGCTTGGCGATCGCCTGACGCTGCACCTCAATGCGCCGGTGCAGCAGATTATTCGCCACGATCGCGGGGTTGATATTACGCGTGAGGGCGTAACAGACAACTTTGATCAGGTGATCTTCGCCTGCCACTCCGCTCAGGCGCTGGCGATGCTCGCCAGCCCAACGCAGGCTGAACGTGAGGTGCTGGGTGATATCGGCTGGCAGCGTAACGAGGTGGTGCTTCACAGCGATCCGCGCTGGCTGCCGGTGCGCAAGCGCGCGTGGGCGAGCTGGAACTACCGCCTCAGCGAGCAGGATCGGGCCAGCGCCTGCGTCACCTACAACATGAATATCTTGCAGGGACTGCCGCCGGGTAGCCCGCTGTTTTGCGTCACCCTCAACCCGGAAACGCCGGTGGAAGAACGCTATGTGCTGCGCCGCTTTGTCTATGAGCATCCGCTTTTTAACCCGCAAAGCTGGCAAGCCCAGGCCCGGCGTGGCGAAATAAACGGTCGCCAGCGGAGCTGGTTCTGCGGCGCGTACTGGTACAACGGCTTCCACGAAGATGGGGTACGCAGTGCGCTGGATGTGGTAAACGCTATCGCGGCCGGGGAGGGCAACTGAGATGAACAGCTGCCTTTACCACGGCACATTGCGCCATCGCCGTCTTTCGCCAAAAGCGCACCACTTTACCTACAGCGTCTTTATGGCCTGGCTCGATCTCGATGAGCTGGACGCGCTGCCCTCCGTCGGTGTGCGCCGTAACCGCGTTGCGCCCGCGGCATTTTATGATGCGGACTACCCGCTGGGCACCCCGCTCAAAGAGTGCGTCCTTGAGCGTCTGGAAAATCTGACCGGCGAACGCCCGGCGGGGCGGGTCATGCTTCTAACCCAACTGCGTTATTTCGGCTTTCATTTTAACCCAGTCAATTTTTACTACTGCTATGACGGGGAAGACACCCTGCGCTGGGTTCTCGCCGAAGTCCGCAACACGCCGTGGAATGAACGACACTACTACGCGGTAGCGGGGCGGGACGCCCCGCCGACGGAAAAAGCGTTTCACGTCTCGCCCTTTAATCCGATGGACATGGTCTACCACTGGCGCTTCAACAGTCCGGCCAGCACGCTGCGCATGCATATCGAAAACCATCAGGAGACGAAGGTGTTTGATGCCACTCTGACGCTGCGCCGGGAGCCGCTGACGCGCGCAGCGCTGCGGTCGCTGCTGGCGCGGATCCCGTTGATGACCCTCAAAACCGTTTTCGCCATTTACTGGCAGGCGCTCAGGCTGTGGCTGAAGCGCGTGCCGCTGCATAACCATCCCCTCAGCAGGAGTGAACGCTCATGACCGATCCCGTCTTTGCGCTTGAACCCGATATCCCGCGAAACGTCCGCGTCGCGCGATGGTTGCTCTTCCGCCTGCTGAACGGGCTGCGCGGCGGCTCGCTGACGCTGCGTGAAGGCGCGCAGACGTTCCAGTTCGGCGACGCCTCCGCCGCGCTTCATGCTGAGGTGCAGGTACTTGCTCCGGGCGTCTACTGGCGCATTTTAACCGGGGGCAGCCTCGCCGCGGCACAAGCGTGGATGGATGGCGACTGGGAGACGCCCCACCTGACGCCGCTGCTGGAGCTGATTGCACGTAATAGCCAAATCCTCGGGCAACTGGAAAAAGGGTTTCGCCTGCTCGGGAAACCGGTAGAGCGGCTACGGCACTGGATGCGGCGCAACTCCCGCGCGCAGGCACGGGAAAATATTGCCGCCCATTACGATTTGGGCAACACCTTTTACGCCCATTTCCTTGATGAACAACTCCTTTACTCCAGCGCGCTGTTTACCGGGGAAGAGCAGGATCTGGCAGCGGCTCAGCAGGCAAAAATGGCCAGGCTGTGCGACCAACTGGCGCTCACCGCAAACGATCATCTGCTGGAGATTGGTACCGGCTGGGGGGCGATGGCGGAATATGCCGCCCGTCATTATGGCTGCCGGGTCACAACTACCACGCTATCGCAGGAGCAGTACCATTGGGCCACCGCGCGGATCGCGCGGGCAGGTTTACAGGATCGCGTTGAGGTGCTGCTCTGCGACTACCGCGATCTGACCGGAGTGTACGATAAGCTGGTGTCGGTTGAGATGATTGAAGCCGTCGGCCAACGCTATCTGCCAACGTTTTTCCGCACCTGCCAGGCGCGTCTGCGTCCGGGCGGGCGGATGGCGATTCAGGCCATCACCATTCAGGATCAGCGCTATCGCGACTACAGCAAAAGCGTCGATTTTATTCAGCGCTACATCTTCCCCGGCGGCTTTTTGCCCAGCATCACCGCCATGAATGAACTGATGACCCGCCATACCGATTTTGTCGTGCGTAACCTCTTCGATATGGGGCCGGACTACGCCCGCACGCTGGCGCACTGGCGTCAGCGCTTCGTTCACGCCTGGCAGGAGATTGAAAAGCTCGGATTTGATGACCGTTTCCGCCGGATGTGGCTGTACTACCTCGGCTACTGTGAGGCAGGGTTTAACGCCCGCACCATCAGCGTGGTGCAACTGACTGCGGAACGCGTATGAAGCGCTACGGGCAGGTCTTTCTGCTGGCCATCGGGTTTGATCTCTACTGGACGCTGGTGGTGCTGTTTCGCGAGCAGGGGCTGGTCATCTGGATCGCGCTGGCGCTGATTGCCTGGCTGTTGTTACCGCCATCACACCGGGTATACGCCCTTGTGCTGGCGGCGTCGGGCGCGATGCTGGACGCCCTCTGGGCGCTGACGGGGTTGATTTCATTCACTGGCACGTCTCTGATGCCGCTATGGATGGTGGCGCTGTGGCTGATGTTTGCCACCGTCTGGACGCAACTGACCCGCACGACCACCTTGCCGGGCTGGCTGCTGACGGCGCTGGCGACCCTGGGCGGGCCGCTGGCCTACCTGTTTGGCGAGCGTTTGGGGGCCATCACGTTCCTGGAGCCGACTTTTATCGTCGTCAGCTGGATGATCCCGGGCTGGCTGGTGCTGATGCTGTTTTTCCACCTGCTGATGGGGAGACAACAATGAGACATCTGTTACTCGCGCTCGCGCTAACCGTTATGGCCTGTAACGCGCAGGCGACTGACTGGCTGAGCTGGCGCAAGGTAGGCGATGCCACCCTCACCTGGGGGCTGTTTACCGTTTATACCTCTCAGCTGCTGACGCCCGACGGCAGATATACAGGAACAAACAGCGATAACGCGCTGATTATCACCTATGCCCGGGATATCGATGGCGACGACCTGGTCGAGGCGACCCGCGACCAGTGGCAGGCGCAGGGCATTTTGCAGCAGGAGCCGCAGAGTGAAGCCTGGCTGCGGATGCTAAAAGCGCTCTGGCCCGACGTCACGCCCGGCACGCAGCTCGCGTTTGTGGTTAATAACGGTCAGGGGCAATTCTGGTATCGCCCCACGGCGTCGCAGAAAAAATTTACGCCCCTCGGGCCGCGCCAGTCGGCAGCGTTTAGCTCGCGCTTTCTGGCGATCTGGCTCGATCCCCGCACCGAGTATCCTGAACTGCGTCAGCAGTTAATCGGAGGACCACAATGAAACGATTCCTGTTAATGGCGCTTACACTGACAATGCTGGTGGCCGGGTGCAGCACAGAAGTGACCGAGTATCGTCAGCAGCAGCCAAGGCTTGATATTTTCCACTACTTCCAGGGCAAAACCGAGGCGTGGGGGATGGTGCAGGACCGCAGCGGTAAGCAGATCCGCCGTTTTCACGTCGAGATCGCCGGAGATGTTATCGGCGATACGCTGACGCTGAACGAGCATTTTGTCTATGACGACGGCGAGAAGCAAAAGCGCGTCTGGCATATCCGCCGCATTGGCCACGATCGTTACGAAGGCACGGCGGGTGACATAGAAGGTGTCGCGACAGGTCAGGTTTCGGGCAACGCCCTTAACTGGCGCTACAGCATGAACGTGAAGGCGGACGGCAAAACCTGGCTGCTGCACTTTGATGACTGGATGTATTTGCAGGACAGCACCCGCCTATTCAATAAAACCGAGATGAAGAAATTTGGCGTCACCGTCGCCACGGTGACGCTGTTCTTTACCCGCAAAGAGGGCGGTTAATCCTCTTCGGGCTGAGGTTTACTGCTTGAGTAGATGAAGACGAGCGCGATACTCAGGCAGACCACGGCCCCGAAACGGCTCGCTGAAAACGGAATGGCTTCATTGTTCAGCCAGCCAAAGTTATCAATCAGCATGCTCATGGCCAGCTGACCCAGGATCACCGCTACCGTGGCAACGGCGGTGCCGATACGTTGCACCGCGAGTACCATAATCACTATATAGGGCACGCCGCACAGGGCGCCCAGAAGCTGCCACTTGGGCACATCCATCAGGCTGACCGCCTGTTTCGGCTCAAAAAAGAAGATGAGCAGGGCGGTTACCAGCGCGCCGACGGAAAAGGTCAGAAACGCGCTTTTGAATACCCCCACGCTGCTGCCTAATTGCCCGTTAATGGCAGCCTGAATGCTCAGTGTCGCGCCGCCAATCACCGCCAGAATAATCATAATCACTGTCATAACGTTACCCCTGCGCCACGAGAATGAGCGCGGCGATGATAAATCCCAGCGCAATAATGCGTTTTGTATCGATCCTGCGGTGCGGCGTACCCAGCAGGCCATAGTGGTCAATAATCAGGCTTTTAAAGACCTGGCCTGCCAGAATGCCGATCATCGTCATAGCAATACCGATCGCTGGCGTGGCAATGGTGAGAATGATGACGTAGACCGGGCCGAGCACGCCGCCCAGCAGGTGCCATGACGGCTGCGCAAAAAATGAGGGACTGTTGCGGGGGCTGAAAAACAGCATCAGCAGAAACGTCAGCCCGGTTCCCACGCTAAATATGCTGAACGCCGCCCACAGGTCGCCCACCTCCGCGCCCAGCGGCCCCAGCAGCCCGGCTTCCACGGACAACCCCATGCCGCCGGCAATCACCAGTAAAATTAAAATAATGTGCATAACACTTTTTCTCCTTTTTCCAGGCGGAGAAGATTACGTCTGAACATCATTGAGAAAAATGCCATAATGCAGGAAACACCTGTGCAGGAAATGCATTAATGATGGATGCCGGACATATCAGCGTTCGCGCGCTGCTGATCTTCATCGACGTTTATGAAACGCAGAATTTTTCCGTGGTGGCGAGGCGGGAAGGGATTTCTGCGTCGCAGGTTTCCCGCATGATCCACCAGCTTGAGGATGCCCTCGGGCAACAGCTTTTCTACCGCAACACGCGGGCGATTATGCCCACAGAGAGCGGGCATCTTTTTGTGCGCTATGCCCGGGCGATGGCCGGAAATCTGGAGGATGCGCGACGCGAGCTGGATGAACGCGCCCGCGAGCCGTCGGGCACGCTGCGTATCAATGGCCCGGTCTTTTTCGGACAACGGCACATCGCGCCGGGCCTGCCGGGGCTTCTGGCGCGTTATCCTCGTCTCTCCATTGAACTGACCCTCACCGACGATTTTATCGATCCGCACCGCGACGCCGCGGACGTTATCTTCCGCATCGGCGCGCTGACGGACTCCTCGTTTCACGCCCGGGTGTTCGGTCAGCAGTTCTACCATCTGGCGGCCTCGCCGGACTATCTGCAAAAACATGGCGCACCCGAGGGGCCGGACGATCTCAGTCGTCACCACTGTCTGGTTTACCGCGGTTCGTCCGGGCCTAACCGCTGGCTGATCCGGCAGCCGGGCGAGGCGTGGGTTCACTATCCCATCGTACCGCTGATGACTTCCAATAACGCGGAAACGCTCCTGATTGCGGCGCTGGGCGGCATGGGCGTTGTGCTATTCCCGGACTGGATGGTGAGCGAACGGCTCAAAAGCGGTGAGCTGGTGGCACTGCTGCCGGAAATGGAGTGTTCTATTAATACGGAGCCACTGACGATTGCGGCGATTTACCCGAACGCGCGTCATCCGCCCCTGAACGTCAGGGCGGTGATTGACTACTATATTGAGCGGTTCGGTACGCCACTGTACTGGCAAACCTGAAGGTTAGCGGGCAAGCTCGCGACGGATAATGTCAGCCCCGGCGCTTAATGCCTTCAGCTTACCGTTGGCGACCTGGCGGGAAAGGGGAGCCATGCCGCAGTTGGTGGACGGATAGAGCTTGTCTGCATCAACAAACTGCAACGCCTTGCGCAGCGTATCGGCCACCTCTTCCGGCGTTTCGATGGTCTGGGTGGCGACGTCAATTGCCCCGACCATCACTTTTTTACCGCGGATAAGCTCCAGCAGATCCATCGGCACGCGCGAGTTGTGGCACTCCAGCGAGATGATATCGATCTTTGAGGTCTGCAACTTAGGAAACGCCTCTTCATACTGGCGCCACTCGGAGCCGAGCGTTTTTTTCCAGTCCGTATTGGCTTTGATGCCGTACCCGTAGCAGATATGTACTGCGGTTTCGCATTTCAGCCCTTCAATGGCGCGCTCCAGCGCGGCGATGCCCCAGTCATTCACTTCGTCGAAAAAGACGTTAAAAGCAGGTTCGTCGAACTGAATAATGTCAACGCCGGCCGCTTCCAGCTCGCGGGCTTCCTGATTGAGAATTTTAGCGAACTCCCAGGCCAGCTTTTCGCGGCTTTTATAGTGAGCATCGTATAGCGTGTCGATCATGGTCATCGGGCCGGGCAGCGCCCACTTGATCGGCTTATCCGTCAGCTGGCGAAGGTATTTCGCATCGTCTACAAACACCGGTTTCTGGCGCGCCACCGCGTCTACCACGGTCGGCACGCTCGCATCGTAACGGTTACGGATCCGCACCGTCTGACGATTTTCAAAATCCACGCCGCTGAGATGTTCAATAAAGGTGGTGACGAAATGCTGGCGGGTTTGTTCCCCGTCGCTGACGATATCAATCCCGGCGCGAATCTGTTCATCCAGAGACAAACGCAGCGCATCCTGTTTCCCTGCCAGTAATTCCTCATCCTGGAGTTTCCACGGCGACCAGAGCGTTTCCGGCTGCGCAAGCCAGGTGGGTTTCGGCAGGCTGCCAGCCGTCGATGTCGGGAGCAATGTTTTCATAAGAAGAACCTTTTATTCGTATTAAATTAAAGCGTGAAGTGATGAGACCACTGCTCAAGAAGGGTTTTATAGGGTTTGATGAACCGCTCTTCGGTATATTTACCCTGTTCAATGGCCAGCCGGCTGCGCTCTTCACGGTCATAGACGATTTTTGTTAATGAGTGATCCTGCTGATTCAGGTCGGGCTGATAGCACTGTCCCGCAGCGGAATTGGCATTGTAAATTTCTGGTCGATAGATCTTCTGGAACGTCTCCATGGTGCTGATGGTGCCGATCAGTTCCAGATTGGTGTAATCACGGAGTAAATCGCCGGAGAAGAAGAAGGCAAATGGCGCGACGCTGTTTTCCGGCATGAAATAGCGAACCTTGAGGCCCATCTTCGCGAAGTACTGTTCCGTTAGCGACTCGCCGTCCGGCTGGTACTCATACCCCAGCACCGGGTGGTGGTTACCGGTACGACGATAGGTCTCTTTGCTGGAGACGCTCAGGCAGATCACCGGCGCTTTTTTAAAGTTCGCCTGATATTCCGCAGAATGAATGAAGCTTTTAAAGATATTGCCGTGCAGCTCGCCAAAATTCTCGGGGAGGGTAAAACGGGGCTGATCTTTATTATGCTCCAGCAGCAGGACGCTGAAATCATAGTCACGAACATAGGATGAGAAGTTATTCCCGACGATGCCTTCGATGCGCTCGTGGGTCTTTTTATCCACGATCGTCGTTTGCAGAATTTCGATGGCCGGGAAAGTAAAATCGCCGCCGATATTCATATCGACTGAAATAATCTCCAGCTCGACGGCATAGCGGTCGGATTTTGGGTTATCCCAGCTCGCCAGCGCGTTAAAGCGGTTGTTGATCATCATCAGCGTATTGCGCAGGTTCTCCTGACGCTTCTCGCCACGCGCCAGGTTGGCGAAGTTGGTGGTGGTACGCGTGTTTTCTGACGGGTTATAATTTTCATCAAAGCAACTGCGCTTAAGGGTAAATGTGAAAGCCTGACTCATTTGGTTATGCATCCTAAGTTCATGTTGCCTAAACGTTATCAATGCATAATTTATGCCTGAGCCACTGGCGCAGGGGAAGTGACTTAATTTCACTGCGTCATGAGGGTTCTTCATGAACTGCGCGATTCAGGTATAATCCCCCGACATTTCCAACCGGTTTAAACGATCATGACAAAACTCACCCTACAAGAGCAGATGCTGAAAGCGGGCTTAGTCAGCAGTAAAAAGATGGCGAAGGTTCAGCGCACGGCGAAAAAATCCCGCGTCCAGGCTCGCGAGGCGAGAGAGGCTGTTGAAGAGATTAAGAAAGCCCAGCTGGAGCGTGATAAGCAGCTGAGCGAACAGCAAAAACAGGCGGTGCTGGCAAAAGAGTTCAGGGCGCAGGTGAAGCAGCTGATTGAGATGAACCGCATCACCGTGGCGAAGGGCAACATTACCTTTAACTTTACCGATGGCAGCCTGATCAAAAAAATCGACGTCGATAAGCAGACGCAAACCCAGCTGATCAACGGTCGTCTGGCGATTGCCCGACTGGTGATTAACGCGAATGGCGACTGTGATTACGCGATTATCCCGGCGGTGGTGGCGGATAAAATTGCCCAGCGCGATGCGGACAGCATTGTGCTAAACAGCGCGCTGAGTCAGGAAGAGCAGGACGAAGACGATCCGTACGCAGACTTCAAAATCCCTGACGATTTAATGTGGTAAACCTCGTTCAGAATGGCGCGGCGTGACGGGCATTCATGGTCTCGCCGCTCAGCGGATGAATAAAACTCAGAACGCTTGCATGCAGCATCAGCCGGGGCGTTTCTTCCGCCCCCGGCCATTCCAGACCCCCATACAGATCGCACCCCAAAATAGGGTGGCCTAACTGCTGGCAGTGAATGCGCAGCTGGTGGGTGCGCCCGGTCTCCGGGGTAAGCTCAACCCGCGTCAACGGCATTGTCGTATCCTGGTAAATACGTTCCATCACCCGATAGCGGGAGCGAGCGGGCTTACCAGTGCGCGCGCAGATCGTCATCAGCGGAAACAGCGCCGGATCTTTGGCAATCGGGGCATCCACGGTCCCTTCGTCCTGTTCCACATGTCCGCACAACAGGGCGGTGTAAACCTTGGTCACGGCGCGTTGGCTGAACTGGTGGCAAAGCGCGGCGTTAATCGCTTTGTTACGTGCAATCACCATCAGACCCGAAGTGCCAAAATCAAGACGATGCACCAGCGTGCAGCCGGGAAAGGTTTGCACCAGACGGTGGTGGACGGAATCGCGGTTTTGCGGATTTTTCCCGGACAGGCTGAGCAGACCTGAGGGTTTGTTGATCAGCAGCAGATGCTCGTCCTGCCAGAGGATCTCAATGTCGTCGTGACAGGGTGGTGCAATAAACGTATCGATTATGACAGACATCAGGCCGCCGGGCTGGAGAGTGGGTGCGGATGATAACGAAATACGGGGGAAAGAAAAACCCTCCCACCGGGCGGTGAGAGGGGGAAAATTTAGGCTGCGACCAGGCTGTCGATAGCGGCTTTCGCGTCGGTCTGCGCTTTGGTGGCTACTTCCGGGCCGTAAGCGATACCTTCAGCGAACACGAAGTTCACGTCGGTAATGCCGATGAAGCCCAGGAACAGCGTCATGTACGGCGCGACCAGATCGGTAGGGGTATCTTTGTGAATACCGCCGCGGCTGGTCAGGACGATAGCGCGTTTACCTTTCACCAGACCTTCCGGGCCGTTCTCGGTGTAACGGAAGGTTACGCCAGCGCGCGCCACCAGGTCGAAGTAGTTCTTCAGCTGCGTAGGAATGTTGAAGTTATACATTGGGGCGTTGATCACGATAACGTCGTGGGCCTGCAACTCAGCAATCAGCTCGTCGGAGAGCGCCAGGGCTTCCTGCTGACGTGGGGTGAGAGGCGCATCGCTCGGACGCAGCGCGCCAACCAGCTCGCCGTCCAGCACAGGAATCGGGTTTGCCGCCAGGTCACGCACGGTGATTTCATCCGCGCTGTGCTGTTCACGCCACTGTTCAACGAAATAGTCAGCCAGCTGACCAGACTGTGAATACCCTGCCAGAATACTGGATTTCAACACTAATACTTTGCTCATGGGAATTTCCTGTTTTGTATTTGATTGAGGGGGGTGCCCCGTTGCTTGTTGACACTTTATTCACAATCCTGCCACAGGGATAGCGCAATATATCGAAGCCTATGTTCGAATTTTTTGAATAAGGCGCGAAAAGCGCTGATGTGGTACTCTATAGCAATCATTAAAAAGAGATTTTATCCGGCAGTGCACTGCCCGTTAACGCTATGACAGAACAACAGAAATTATCCTTCCCGATGCTGATGCAACAGCTTGATTCGCTGATGCTGCGCGATAAACAGCGGTTTGCGCGCCGTCTGCACGGCGTTAAGAAGGTTAAAAATCCTGATGCACAACAGGCCATCTACCAGGAGATGGCCAAAGAGATTGAACAGGCGGCAGGGAAAGTTGTGCTGCGTGAAGCCGCACGCCCGGAGATTACCTATCCGGAAAACCTGCCCGTCAGCCAGAAAAAACAGGACATTCTTGAGGCCGTGCGCGACCACCAGGTGGTGATCGTCGCGGGGGAAACCGGTTCAGGTAAAACCACTCAGCTGCCGAAGATCTGCATGGAATTAGGCCGCGGGGTGAAAGGGTTGATCGGTCACACCCAGCCGCGTCGTCTGGCGGCGCGCACTGTGGCGAACCGTATTGCCGACGAGCTGCAAACGGAGCCGGGCGGCTGCATCGGCTACAAGGTGCGATTCAGCGACCACGTCAGCGATAACACCATGGTTAAGCTGATGACCGACGGTATCCTGCTGGCGGAAATCCAGCAGGATCGTCTGCTGATGCAGTACGACACCATCATCATCGATGAAGCGCACGAGCGCAGCCTGAACATCGACTTCCTGCTCGGCTACCTGAAAGAGCTGCTGCCCCGGCGTCCGGATCTGAAAATCATCATCACCTCCGCGACCATCGACCCGGAGCGCTTCTCAAAACATTTCAATAATGCGCCGATCATTGAAGTCTCAGGCCGAACCTACCCGGTTGAAGTGCGCTATCGCCCGATTGTAGAAGAGGCGGACGATACCGAGCGCGACCAGCTTCAGGCCATCTTCGATGCCGTCGACGAGCTGGGCACCGAGAGTTCTGGCGACATTCTGATCTTCATGAGCGGCGAGCGTGAGATCCGCGATACCGCCGATGCGCTCAGCAAGCGCGATCTGCGCCATACCGAGGTCCTGCCGCTGTACGCGCGCCTGTCCAACAGCGAGCAGAACCGCGTGTTCCAGCCGCACAGCGGGCGCCGCATCGTGCTGGCGACCAACGTGGCCGAAACCTCGCTGACCGTACCGGGCATTAAATACGTGATCGACCCGGGTACGGCGCGCATCAGCCGCTACAGCTACAGAACCAAAGTTCAGCGTCTGCCGATCGAGCCGGTTTCGCAGGCGTCAGCTAATCAGCGTAAGGGCCGCTGCGGCCGCGTGTCGGAAGGGATCTGTATTCGTCTCTATTCGGAAGACGATTTCCTGTCGCGCCCGGAGTTTACCGATCCGGAGATCCTGCGAACCAACCTGGCATCCGTTATCCTGCAAATGACCGCGCTGGGGCTGGGCGATATCGCCGCCTTCCCGTTTGTGGAAGCGCCGGATAAGCGCAATATTCAGGACGGGGTGCGGCTGCTGGAAGAGCTGGGGGCCATTACTACCGACGAGCAGGCGACGGCCTACAAGCTAACGCCGTTGGGCCGCCAGCTTAGCCAGCTGCCGGTCGACCCGCGGCTGGCGCGCATGGTGCTGGAGGCGCAAAAACACGGCTGCGTGCGCGAGGCGATGATCATCACCTCGGCGCTCTCCATTCAGGATCCGCGCGAGCGTCCGATGGACAAACAGCAGGCGTCGGATGAAAAACACCGTCGCTTCCACGATAAAGAGTCCGATTTCCTCGCATTCGTCAACCTGTGGGACTACCTCGGCGAGCAGCAAAAAGCGCTCTCTTCGAATCAGTTCCGCCGTCAGTGCCGGGTGGATTTCCTCAACTACCTGCGCGTACGCGAGTGGCAGGATATCTACACCCAACTGCGCCAGGTGGTGAAAGAGCTGGGCATCCCGGTGAACAGTGAACCGGCAGAGTACCGCGAAATTCATATCGCCCTGCTGACCGGCCTGCTGTCTCATATCGGGATGAAGGATGCGGATAAACAGGAATTTACCGGCGCACGCAACGCGCGTTTCTCCATCTTCCCGGGCTCCGGTTTGTTCAAGAAGCCGCCGAAGTGGACCATGGTCGCCGAGCTGGTGGAAACCAGCCGTCTGTGGGGGCGTATCGCCGCGCGTATCGATCCAGAGTGGGTTGAGCCGGTGGCGCAGCACCTGCTGAAACGCTCATACAGCGAGCCGCACTGGGAGCGCGGGCAGGGCGCGGTGATGGCGACGGAAAAAGTCACCGTTTACGGCCTGCCGGTGGTTGCAGCGCGTAAGGTTAATTACAGCCAGATTGACCCGGCGCTGAGTCGCGAGCTGTTTATCCGCCATGCGCTGGTGGAAGGCGACTGGCAGACGCGCCATGCGTTCTTCCGCGAAAACCTCAAGCTGCGCGCCGAGGTGGAAGAGCTTGAGCACAAGTCCCGCCGCCGCGACATTCTGGTGGACGACGAGACGCTGTTTGAGTTTTACGACCAGCGCATCAGCCACGATGTGATCTCGGCGCGCCATTTCGACAGCTGGTGGAAGAAAGCCAGCAAAGAGACCCCGGACCTGCTCAACTTTGAAAAGAGCATGCTGATCAAAGAGGGCGCGGAGTCGGTCAGCAAGCTCGACTACCCGAACTTCTGGCATCAGGGCAACCTCAAGCTGCGTCTGACCTATCAGTTTGAGCCGGGCGCGGATGCCGATGGCGTGACGGTGCACATTCCGCTGCCGCTGTTAAACCAGGTGGATGAGAGCGGGTTTGAGTGGCAAATTCCCGGCCTGCGCCGCGAACTGGTCATTGCATTAATCAAATCCCTGCCTAAACCAGTGCGGCGTAACTTTGTACCGGCGCCGAACTACGCCGAAGCGTTTTTAGGCCGCGTCACGCCGCTGGAACTGCCGCTGCTGGACGCACTGGAGCGTGAGTTCCGACGCATGACCGGGACCACCATTGACCGCGACGACTGGAACTGGGATCAGGTGCCCGATCACCTGAAAATCACATTCCGCGTAGTGGACGATAAAAACAAAAAGCTGCTCGAAGGCCGTTCTCTGACGGAGCTGAAAGAAGCGCTGAAAGGTAAAGTCCAGGAGACGCTCTCTGCGGTGGCCGATGACGGTATTGAGCAGAGCGGGCTGCACATCTGGAGCTTTGGTCAGCTTCCGGAAAGCTATGAGCAGAAGCGCGGGAACTACAAGGTGAAAGCCTGGCCCGCGCTGGTGGATGAGCGCGACAGCGTGGCGATTAAGCTCTTTGACAATCCGCAGGAGCAACAGCAGATGATGTGGCGCGGGCTGCGTCGCCTGCTGCTGCTTAACATCCCGTCGCCGATTAAGTATCTGCACGAGAAGCTGCCGAACAAAGCCAAGCTGGGGCTCTACTTTAACCCGTACGGTAAGGTGCTGGATCTGATCGACGACTGTATCTCCTGCGGTGTGGACAAACTGATCCACGAGGCGGGCGGTCCGGTCTGGACGGAAGAGGGCTTTGCTCAGCTTCATGAAAAGGTGCGCGCGGAGCTGAACGATACCGTGGTAGAGATTGCGAAACAGGTCGAGCAGATCCTCACCGCCGTGTTCAATATCAACAAGCGCCTGAAGGGGCGGGTGGATATGACCATGGCCCTGGGTCTGTCGGACGTGAAGGCGCAGATGGCGGGGCTGGTGTATCGCGGCTTTGTCACCGGCAACGGCTTTAAGCGTCTGGGTGATACGCTGCGTTATTTGCAGGCGATTGAGAAGCGTCTGGAGAAAATGGCGGTCGATCCGCATCGCGATCGAGCGCAGATGCTGAAAGTCGAAAACGTGCAGCAGGCGTGGCAGCAGTGGCTCAACAAACTGCCGCCAGCGCGTCGCGATGACGACGACGTGCGGGAGATCCGCTGGATGATCGAAGAACTGCGCGTCAGCTTCTTCGCCCAGCAGCTCGGTACGCCGTATCCCATTTCGGATAAGCGTATCTTGCAGGCGATGGAGCAGATCTCCGGCTAAAACCATTGCCCGGTGGCGCTGCGCTTACCGGGCCTACGGGAGAACATGCAGGCCGGGTAAGGCGTAGCCGCCACCCAGCTTTTTATCGTTCCACCATCGCTAGCGTAAACCCATCCCACCCCTTAACGCCCACCGTTTGCAGCGCGGTGGCGGTTAAGCGTGGGTTATCTCCAGTCATCTCGATAAACTTCCGTACCCCCTGCACGCGTGCATCGTCGCTTTGCCCGTTAACCACCTCGCCGTCGCGCACCACGTTATCGCCGATTATGACCGTGCCGGGACGGGAGTAGTGCAGCGCCCACTCCAGGTAGCCGGGATTGTTTGGCTTATCGGCATCAATAAAGATCAGGTCAAAGGGCGGGACGTCACCGAAATTCTCGAGCGACTTTAGCGCCGGGCCTGTAATCAGTTCGATACGATCGCTGAGTCCCGCAAGGTGAATGTTCTGGCGTGCAACAGCGGCATGTTTCGGGTCCGCTTCAAGCGTAATCAGCTTTCCATCCGGCGGCAGGGCGCGCGCCATCCAGATTGAGCTATACGCGCCCAGCGTACCGATTTCCAGTATTCGACGCGCCTGCGTCATGCGGACAAACAGAGCCAGCAGTTGCCCCTGATTTGCGGCAACGTCGTGCTCGGGTAAACCGGCGCGTTTGTTGTTTTCAAGGACGTTCTGGAGAACTTCATCTTCAGGAATAAGCGACGAAATCATGTAATTATCTACTGAACACCACTGCTGTTGCATAGATTGACTCCTTGGGGGTATCGCCAGAGGCGAAATGTAGGCCGGGTAAGGCGTAGCCGCCACCCGGCATGTTTTCACGCACTGACCCAACCGCCGCCCAGCGCTTTATACAAATCAATTTGCGCCAGCAGCAGGTTGTTTTTCACCTGTACCACGCTGGTCTGCACCGAGAACAGCGTGCGCTGTGCATCGAGCACATCCAGATAAGAAGAGTACCCGTTGCGGTAGCGGTTTTGCGCTATCCGCAGCGTCTCCTGCGCGACCGCCTGCTGAGCCAGCAGCTCGGTAAGCTGTTCCTGATAACGGGTGATGGCATCAAGGCTGTCATTCACCTCGGCAAACGCATTACGTACGGTTTTTTCGTAGCTGTACAACGCCTGATTACGCTGAGACTGGGAGATATCCACCTGTGCATTCAGCGTCTGTCGGTTCAGCAGCGGCGCAAGAATACTGCCGCCCACGCTCCAGAGCTGGAGGGGGTTATCCAGCAATCCCGACAGCGTGCGATCCTGCACCGATCCTGTGGCCGTGAGGTTGATCGACGGCAGCAGGCTGGCGCGCGATGCCGCCAGCGTCGCGTCCGCCGCAATCAGCTGACGTTCAGCCTGGACGATATCCGGACGCCGGTTCAGTAACGTCGACGGCAACTGGGAGGGCAGTTTCAGCGGCGTCAGGGCATCAAAGCTTTCACCGCGCGCAACGTTACCCGGGTTGCTGCCCAGCAGCAGGCTAAGCGCATTCTCCTGCTGCGCAATCTGGTGCTGAAGCAGTGGAACCTGAGCGCGGGTGGCGCGCAGCTCAGAATCCGATTGCATCAGCTCAAGGCGAGAGCTGTATCCCGTCTCAAACTGTCGTTTAGCAAGGTTGAACGCCTCTTCACGCGATTTCAGCGTGGACTGGGTAACGCGAAGCTGTTCATCCAGCGACAGCAGGGTGACGTACCCGGAGGCCACCGACGATGCGACCGTGAGATCTGCCGCCGCGGCCGCCGCCTTTTGAGCCTCCAGCGACGCTTCGGCGGCACGGGAGGTGCTGCGGTTTACCCCCCAGATATCCACGTCGTAGCTGGCGGTCAGGCTGCCTTTGTACAACGTACCGTATACCGGAAGGCCTGTGGCGGCGGACTGCGAGCGCGCGCGCGTCCCGGTCACGCCCGCGTCAAGCGACGGGAACAGGCTGCCGTCGGCAGCGTACACCCGGGCCTGATACTCGTTAATCCGCTCGCGGGCAATCAGCACGTCGCTGTTGTTCTTCAGCGCCTGATCCACATAGTGATTCAGATTGCTGTCGTGGAAATTACGCCACCAGAGCTGCTCTGTCGGGCTGGTTGGCCCCGACGTCGCGCGCCACTGGGCCGGGATGTGCAGGGACGATTTGGCGGGCTCAACGTCAACCGACTGGCAACCCGCAAGGATAGCCATCATCAGCAGGCCGGCTATTGGGCGAAGCGTCATTGTTTCGCCTCCCGCGTGTCGATGGTGACCTGCACCGACATGCCAGGGCGCAGCAGCCGGTACGCCTCCGGCTCACCGAGTACCTCAATGCGTACCGGGATGCGCTGGGCGATTTTAACAAAGTTGCCCGTGGCGTTATCCGGGGTGATAGCGCTGAACTCGACGCCTGTGGCCGGGGATATGCTCTCCACGCGGCCCTGATAGGCTTTATCGTTTAAGGCATCGACGGTGAATTTCACTGGCTGTCCGACGCGTAAATTCGCCAGCTGCGTCTCTTTGATATTGGCGATCACCCAGTGCTGCGGCGGGACCAGCGTGGTAAGGTGCGTCCCGGCGGTGACGTACGCTCCAAGACGCACCGCAATCTGCCCGAGCTGACCGTCACGCGGCGCGACAATGCGGGTGTTTTGCAGATCGATCTGCGCAAGCTCCAGCGCGGCTTTCGCATTTTGAACGTCCGCCTCCAGCGAAGCGCGATTGACGATAACCGTTTGTAGATCCTGGCGCGACATCTCAAGCGTTGCTTTCGCCTGGTCGATATCGGCGCTCCCCTGGGCGGCACTGGCCAGCGCCGCATCGCGCTCGCGAATGGACAGGGAGCCGTCTGCGGTCAGATCCTTCACGCGTTTCAGATCCGCCTGGGTTTTCAGACTTTGGGCACGGGCGTTTTTCAGTGCCGCTTCGTTTTTGGCAATCACCGCTTCCGCGCTTTTACGCTGTTGCAGGTTGTTGTTCAGCGCAGCAATTTTCATTGCCAGCTGCGCCTCGGCCTGATGGACGCGCTGGCGATAGATCCGGTCATCAATCTGCAACAGCAGGTCGCCTTTTTTAACCTGCACAAAATCCTGAACATGGACCTCAGTAATGTAGCCGTTGACTTGCGGACTGATGAACGTGGTCTGGCCGCGCACGTAGGCGTTATCAGTAAACTGGGTATGACGCGTGAACGGGGGCAACTGCCAGGCATAAAGGATCACCAGCCCCCCGACAATGCCGATAGCCGCGGCGGTGAAAATGGAAACGACGCGTACATTTTTGCGGGTGTTGGCCTGCTCTTTGGCGGCATCCTGCTGACTCATAACTTCTCCTGAAAAATAGTCATTACTTATTGCCAGTGGCGTTCTTAAGGGCCATACGGGCGGTGATGCGCAGGCGCAGCAAGCGCCATAAAATCCAGACCAGCGTGGCTGTGGCAATGCTCGCCGTCAGGAGATAAGTATCGTTGTAAGCCAGAATGTTTGCCTCAAGCGTCGTCACCGTCTGTAGCTGAATAATGGCCTGGGTTCCCAACAGGGAACTGTCGCCAACCAAGCTTTTATACATCTGGGTGTAAAGCTGAATGCGTTCGTTCACCAGCGGGTTGAGGGTGGTGAGCTGGTCAGCCAGCAGGCTGGAATGGTACTTCTCGCGCCAGGTCTGGAAGGTACCAAGGATTGCAGAACCCAGCAGGCCACCAAGGTTCTGACTCATGCCAAACATCACGGAAAAGCTGACCAGATTGCGTGGATCGGCGATCACCCCGCCAATGGCGGCCAGCATCGCATGGGCGAGGAAGAAAGCGCTGCCGAAACCAAGCAGGAACTGGCTGAACATCAGTTGATCCGGCCGGGTCAGGTTGTTGGACTGGCTGTCCAGCAGCGAAGCAACAATCATTAGCGCCAGCGAGGTGATAATCGGCCAGGCCAGCTTAGTGGGTTTGATCGTCAGACAGCTGGTGACGATACCGCAGACGATTCCGGCGAAAATAGACCACGCCAGATGGGTCATCTGTTCATTCTGTAGGCCCGCATATTGCAGCCAGCCGATGACGCCGGTGTTCTGTTCCGCCAGTACGATGCGGATCAGCAGCATAATCAACCCCAGGCGTACGATGCTGCCGCTGGACAGCCAGCGGGTATTGAGCAGCGGGTTGCTGCGGTTATGTTCAAAAACGATTGCACAGACAATTAGCACCAGCGAGAGAGCCAACGCCCAGCCGATCCACGGTGTTTCAAACCACCATTCCAGACGCCCTAGCGACAGAACCGCGCACAACAGCGCCATACCGGGCGCAAGCAAAAAGAAGGTGATGAAATCTTTCTTCTCGAAAACTTTGCGTCGATCGCCCGGGGGCAGTTTCAGCACCATCACGCAGGCCAGTGAGATCAGGGCCAAACCCAGCTCGAAGAAGTACAGCCCACGCCACTCATCAAGCTGCAACAGCTCGGTGGAGAACAGCCGCGCCAGCGGTATCGCCAGCGACGAACCGGTAATGCCGATGGTCAGCGCCTTCAGTCGGTGCTTCGCGGGCCAGGCCTGTATCTGGTAATAAATGCCGAGCGAGCTGAGCGCGGCGGCGACCATCCCGTGTGCCGCCCGTACCATCAGCGCCGAGCTGAGATCGTTCACAAACAGGTGGAAAAAGGTGACCAGCACATACAGCACCAGGAAGCCTTCCGTAAACGCGCGCAAACCGTACTGCTGGCGAAATTTTACCAGCAGCAGGTTGATGGAGACGTTGGTCATGACATAGACGGCAGGCAGCCAGGCGATTTCAGTCGACCAGGCGCCGAAGGTGCCTTGCAGATTTTGCAGATTGGCGGTGACGACCGCGTTACCCAGCGCCCCGGTCAGGCACACCAGCAGGCCGACCACGCCATAGGCGATCCGTTTCGACGTTGGATGTTCCGGGGTGGAAGGGGAACCCAGCAGAGCGGGTTTCTCGTGTGGCTGCCACTCGCGAGGAGCATAAGGATCGCGTTGGGGCAGGCGCATAACGGGGTTTACCTTTAAAAATGTTGAATTGTGAGCGGGCTAATGATTCTACGGCTGACGCAAATCATAATTCAAGTGAATACGAATATTGTATGTTAATCAAATGTAGAGGGAATGATGAAGAAAAAGTGCGGCTCGCGAACGGAGCCGCAATAATATTATCGCTGTTCCGGCTGCGCCTGAAGGTGGCGTTCACGGTTGATGCGGCTGGCACAAAAAATTGCAATGAGGGAGATAGCGACCGTCACGCCCAGATACCAGGCCACGGGTACCCAGTCGCCGTCGTATTTCGCCAGCAGTCCGGTAGCTATTAGCGGTGCCGTTCCGCCCGCCAGCGCGGCCCCAAGTTGATAACCCAGCGTGATACCGGTGTAGCGAACGTTGGCACTGAAAATTTCAGAGCAGAGCGTGCCGAGAACTGCCGTCACCGGTGCCCACAGTACGCCAAAAGCGATAACGGTCGCGAGCACAATTCCCCAGGTGGTACCGGTATTCAGCAGCATAAACCAGGGCACGATAAACAGGCCGAGCACGAAGACACTGACGGCGTACATACGCTGGCGGCCAACCCTGTCGGAGAGCAGCCCCATCAGCGGGATCATGATAGTGGCGACCAGTGCGCCAAGAGTTACTGCCTCCAGCGCCTGGGATTTCTGATAGGTCAGGGTGGTAGTGGCGTAGCTCACCACAAACGTGGAGAAAATATAGAACGGTGCTGTCTCAACAACCTTAAGCCCGGCGGCAATTAGCACTTCACGCCAGTGGTGTTTTATGGTGTCGCGCAGCGGAGCTTTCGCAACCTGGCCGGATTTTTTCACTTTCTGGAAATCAGGCGTTTCGTCAATATCTTTCCGGATCCAAAGCCCCAATATTACCAGCACGGAACTGGCAGGAACGGAATGCGCCAGCCCCAGGAGAGAAAATCCTCTTCGCTGAACAGCGTCATTAGCGAGACGATAAATGTCGCCATCAACATGCCGATGGTAACGCCCGCCTGCGGAATACTGCCGAAGAAGCCTTTGCGTTTTTCTGGAGCATACTCATAAGCCAGCAGCAGCGCGCCACCCCATTCACCGCCGATACCCATCCCCTGAATAATACGCATCAGGATCAGCAACGCGGGCGCCCACATCCCGATCATGTCGTAGGTGGGCAGCAGGCCAATCATCACGGTTGCACCTCCCATCAATGAAAGGGTGAGGACAAGCGTTTTTTTGCGACCGATACGATCCCCGATATGTGCAAAGAGAACGCCGCCAATGGGGCGAATAAAAAAGGTCAACGAGAAGGAGAGATAGGAGAGGATCAGCCCGATTACCGGGTCGACCATCGGAAAGAAAATCTTGTTAAACACCAGCGCGGCAGCGGTGCCATAGAGAAAATAATCAAACCATTCAATAGAACTTCCCGTAAGACTGGCAATTAATACCTTTTTGTTTTTCCGCAATACCGTTGTCGTGCTCTCATGTTGTGTCATGACTCAAAACTCCGCCACGTGGATGATAATAGAGGTGTTACCTGGCGCGCTTCAGGTGCAACCTGTCGGTGTGTAATGGTTGTGAAATTGTTAAGCAACTTAGGGTTGGATGTTACGTTTGGCAAGTCAGCCAGAACTAAAACGGGTCAGATCACGATGGATTAAGCAGCAACTGGTGCTTTTTCAGCACGCTGTTGTGGCAGGATGTGTTGAAGGGCAGATAATCAAAAGCACAAACTCAGGGTGCAACCCAATTGTTTTTGGATGTTTCTGGTTATTTCATCAAAATGACAAATATGCAGCGTAATGATCACCTCGGCTTTCAGAGTGATCTCCTTTTCACCCCCGTTGTGTGAAGTACTCTAAAGATTAATGCTGTAAGGAGGTAACGATGACAATGGCACTTTTCCCCTGTCTGCCTGGCACAACACTCGACGCCGTGAATACCGTTGGGGCGTGGCTTGCTCAGGACGACTATCAGGACAACCAGCCCGTTGATCTGGTGATTCTGGCGGGTAACGCGGTGATCCCCGCGATTGATGCTGCCTGTAAAATCGCGGCTGAACAGGGGGTTCCTCTGATCATCAGCGGCGGGATCGGTCACTCGACGACCTTCCTCTACGCCGCGATTGCTAAGCACCCCCGCTATAACAGGATACCCACCACCGGGCGGGCAGAGGCGGCTATTCTGGCCGACATCGCCCGTGAATTCTGGAACATTCCGGCTGAGCATCTTCACGTTGAGGATCAGTCGACCAACTGTGGCGAAAACGCCCGCTTCAGCCGGGCGTTGATGAAACAGTCCGGACTGAATGCCGCCCGGGTGCTGGTAGTGCAGGACCCGACGATGCAGCGTCGCACAATGGCTACGTTTGCCCGCGTTTGCCGCGACGAGGCTGCATCGCCCGCATGGATGAGTCATCCCGGCCTGACGCCCGTGCTGCAAAACAGTGACGACGGTCTGGCGTTCAGCGGCCCGGTCGAGGGGTTATGGCCGGTAGAACGTTACCTGTCGCTGGTGCTGGGTGAATTTCCGCGACTCAGGGACGACATCAACGGCTACGGTCCGGCGGGACGTGATTTCATTGCCCATGTCGATATCCCTGCCGACGTGGACGCCGCGTGGCAGATCCTGCGAAACGACGTCATTCTCACCGACGCGCTGGTGAGCCGTTCTCTGCTGTAATGCTCTTGCCCGTTTGCGCCATCTTTTACGCAAACGGGCAGCCTTTGTTGCCGATTTGTGATTTTTGAAACGGGCTGACCCGTTGCTTTTATGAGATATCTCACAAAAACAGCCTCATAGAGTAGGCAATTGCCCCGGTAATTATAGTTTTTAACATTAAGTTTACTTGTTAAAAACAGTGTGATTACAGGAGCAGGTTATGACAGTACCCGTACAACATCCTATGTATATTGATGGACAGTTTGTTGCCTGGCAGGGTGATGCCTGGATTGACGTGATCAATCCGGCCACGGAAGAGGTCATTTCCCGTATTCCCGATGGCACCGCCGAGGACGCCCGCAAGGCCATTGACGCGGCAGAGCGCGCGCAGGCTGGCTGGGAGGCGCTGCCGGCCATTGAACGCGCCAGCTGGCTACGCAAAATTTCCGCCGGGATCCGCGAGCGCGTCAGCGAAATCAGCGCGCTGATTGTGGCCGAAGGGGGCAAGATCCAGCAGCTGGCGGAAGTGGAAGTTAACTTTACAGCTGACTATATCGACTATATGGCCGAGTGGGCGCGCCGTTATGAAGGGGAAATCATTCAGAGCGACCGTCCGGGCGAGAATATTCTGGTGTTTAAGCGCGCCCTTGGCGTCACCACCGGCATTCTGCCGTGGAACTTTCCCTTCTTCCTGATTGCCCGTAAGCTCGCTCCTGCGCTAATCACCGGCAACACCATCGTTATCAAACCGAGCGAATTTACCCCAAACAACGCCATTGCGTTTGCCAAAATCGTCGACGAGATTGGCCTGCCGAAAGGCGTCTTCAACCTGGTGCTGGGCCGCGGTGAAACCGTCGGACAGGAGCTGGCCGGGAACCCGAAAGTGGCGATGGTCAGCATGACCGGCAGCGTCGGGGCCGGTGAAAAGATCATGGCTGCGGCTGCGAAAAACATCACCAAAGTGGGGCTGGAGCTGGGTGGTAAAGCCCCGGCCATCGTGATGGACGATGCCGACCTCGAGCTGGCCGTGAAGGCCATTGTGGATTCACGCGTCATCAATACCGGACAGGTGTGTAACTGCGCGGAACGTGTCTATGTTCAGAAGGGGATCTATGACCGCTTTGTGAATCGTCTGGGCGAGGCAATGAAAGCCGTCCAGTTTGGCAATCCGGCTGAGCGAACGGATATTGCCATGGGGCCGCTGATCAACGCCGCCGCGCTGGAGCGTGTGGAGCAGAAGGTGGCGCGCGCGGTGCAGGAAGGGGCTAAAGTGGTCCTTGGCGGTAAAGCGGCAGAGGGTAAAGGGTATTTTTATCCCCCAACGCTGCTGCTGGACGTACGTCAGGACATGGCCATCATGCACGAAGAGACCTTTGGCCCGGTGCTGCCGGTGGTGGCTTTTGACACCCTGGAAGAGGCCCTGAAAATGGCCAACGACAGCGACTACGGTTTAACCTCGTCTGTATATACGCAGGATCTGAATGTCGCCATGAAAGCCATTAAAGGGCTTAAGTTCGGCGAGACCTACATTAACCGTGAAAACTTTGAAGCGATGCAGGGCTTCCATGCGGGCTGGCGGAAATCCGGGATCGGCGGGGCGGATGGCAAACACGGTCTGAATGAGTATTTGCAGACGCAGGTAGTCTATTTACAGTCGTAATCAGGAGCCCCCTCCATGCGAGATAATGTGTGCACGGAGCAGTTCCCTCGCCCCTTTGGGGAGAGGGTTAGGGTGAGGGGAACATACGGCTCTGGTGGTCATTCCGTTCACTTTAGGTTCCTTGCTACTCTGTAACAAAATGACCGGTGAACGTGCCAGGGTGGCTCAGTCGCCACCACCCTGGCGACCCGGGCTCCCGGCGGTAAATCGCCGCTTCGCGGTCCCTTCGGCTTATTCCTTCCGGCTTATCGGGGACGGGCGGAGGTAACATCCCTGCAAAGCCCGCCCTCTCGGCGCATCCCTGCGCCTCGCCCCGGCCGGAAGGCAAACGCCTCAGCGATTTACAGCCGGACCTGGGCATCGCTGTAATCCCTCCGTTATTCTGAAGGCACGTTAATGCTTCTGATTTCAAATAACTGGGAATACTCGGCCCTCCGTAAAAGGGGGTTCACATTTTCAGGAAAGGTGGTTATGTTGGCGCGATAACTGTTATTTATCGGGAAACAACATGCGCACAAAATATACGGGTCTGCAAATCAGCATTCACTGGCTGGTTTTTCTGTTAGTGATTATGGCCTATTGCGCCATGGAATTCAGAGGCTGGTTCCCGCGAACCGATCGTCCGCTTATTAATATGATCCACGTTTCCTGCGGGATCAGCATCCTGGTGCTGATGGTGGCGCGCCTGCTTATCCGCCTGAAATTCCCGGCTCCGCCCATTCAACCGAAACCAAAAGCGATGATCACCGGGCTGTCCCATCTGGGGCATCTGGTTATCTACCTGCTGTTTATTGCGCTGCCGCTGATCGGCATGGTGATGATGTATAACCGGGGAAATGACTGGTTTGCGTTTGGCCTGACGATGCCGCATGCGGCGGAGGGGAATTTTGACCTGGTGGATACGCTAAAAGCGTGGCACGTAACGCTGGCGAATCTGGGGTATTTTGTGATTGGTTTGCACGCCTTTGCCGCGTTGATGCATCACTATTTCTGGAAAGACAATACGCTGCTGCGCATGATGCCGAAAAAGCGTCAGTGACCGATAATGCCCTGCCAACCCGCAGGGCATTTTTTTTGCGGCTTATTGCAGTTGCGCGCGCTCCTGCGCCGTTAAATCCAGTTCCTGAGTTGTACCCGTTTCTGAAGATTTTACCGCCGCTTCCAGCACCGCCATCACCGCCAGGGCTTCCACCGGATGGACCGGATTGTCAATCTTGCCGTTCAGGGCATCGCGCACGTTTATATAGTACTGCCGCTGGTCGCCTTTTGGCGCAGGGATAGCGCTGGCGTCACCCTGGGCATTAAACAGCACCATAGCGTCGCTGTCCTCCCCCCAGCTTTCGCTACCCGGAATGACGCCTGCCAGAAGCTGGGCTTCCTGCTGATCGATGCGCGCTTTCACCACGCTGGCCTTATCGCCGTGGACGGTAAAGCGGGCAACGCCGCCTGCCACCAGCATGCTGCAATGGAGGACCACTTTGTGTTCAGGATAGTTCAGCACCACGTGCGCCCAGTCGTTAATTTCCGCACCGTCACGCAGGGTGGCGATGTTGCCCTGTACCGACAGCGGCAGACCAAAAAGCTGTAGCGTCTGGTCAATCATGTGCGGGCCTAAGTCGAACCACAGGCCACTGCCGGGAACATTTTGCTCTCTCCAGCGCACGCGAACCTCCGGGCGGAAACGATCGATATGCGATTCAAAGTGTTTTACCTTTCCGATACTGCCTTGCTCAATCACCTGCTTAATGCCGAGAAAATCGCTGTCCCAGCGGCGGTTATGGAAGACAGAGAGCAGGCGTTGTTTTTCTTGCGCAAGCGCAATCAGGTCTCGCGCTTCCTGCATATTGAGCGTAAACGGCTTATCCACCACTACGTGCTTGCCGGCGTTGAGCGCCAGGGTGGCCAGCGGCGCATGGGTCGCGTTAGGGGAGGCGATAACCACCAGGTCGATATCCGGGTGCTGAATAGCCTCTTCAGGGGTGGCAACAACGAGGACATTCGGCAGATCGCGTTTGACCTTTTCTTCATCCCGGGATGAGACCACCGCCAGCTTCAGGCCGTCGACGGACTGGATCAGCGGGGCATGAAACGTCTTACCCACAAAACCATACCCGATCAGCGCAATATTCATTGTCTTCACTTTATTCATGACCTTCTCCACGTTAATGCGCGCAAACGGTAACCTGCACGGCGCTATGGTCCCCGAGCTCTGCCCAGGGACGATCTAAAAACAGTTGATGAATCTGGGATAACCCTGAAACCAGATAAGGTTCGCACTGGTTGAGTTTAAGATGGTCGGCGACTACCCAGTGCGCCTGGCTTGCGGCCAGCATGGCACGCTTCACCTCGGCATCCGCCTCCTGACTGGCGCTCAATCCGAGCTCGGCATGAATGGCGCATGCGCCAAGGATGGCGATATCCGCCCGGTAGCGAGAGAGCAGCGAAAGGGTGGCGCTTCCGGCAAACAGGCGCTGTTTCTGATCCCACTTTCCACCAAGCAGGATCAGATCGATATCTTCCCGATCGCTAACCTGCTGGGCGATATCAAGAGAAGGGGTGATGATGGTCAGCGGTCCCTGCAGGAAAGAGGCAACGGCCAGAAGTGTGCTTCCGGCGTCCAGAAAAAGCGTCGAGCCCGCAGGTACGCACTGCGCAACCTGTTTACCCAGCCGCTGCTTGATTTCAGGCAGTAAGGTATTCCTGCTAACTCGGTTCATCGTCGAGAGATTCAGCGCGATGGCGCCGCCATGGTTTTTTTGCGCCAGTCCCTGTTTTTCCAGATCGGTCAGATCGCGACGGATGGTATCCGCCGAAACCTGCAACTTTTCTGCCAGCTCAGTGATGCTGGCCTGGCCTTGTTCAGTAATAATTTCAAGTACATATTTCTGTCTGGCGGTTTTATGCATGGGTGCAGTATCCTGCAAAATGTCGCAATACTATGCAGTTTACAGCATTTTACAGGAAAGGGAATCGTAACAGGAGGGGGATGTTGTCCAAAAACAGTTTAATAAGGTGAATATTGAATTAGCATTAATCAGTCATCAAAAACATGTATGTATCGTTTAGACCTGATGTTAACGCTATGTTTTACATAGAAATTTGGTTAAAGCTACCGAATAAGGAGTTCGAATAAGAATATAAAACCAGATTATAAATATAAATTGGTGCTTATATCTATTAGATATTCTTTTTAAAGTAAAATAATTTAATATTAATCAGCGAATGACTTAAATTGACAGTTCTTTGAAAATCTTTGTGTCTGATTCGAGATGAAATAAACGCAAAAATGTACATCAAGGTGTTTCAGAATTTTCCTTAAATTACATAGGGTTTATATGTTTCAGCGTAAACGCATCTAATAGCCATTTGTCCAGAAACCCCATCTTTTTTCTTATTTGTAACACCGCATTAACATTACAGATGTGGTCGCTCATATCACATTTTGTTATGCTGCGAATCAATAAATATTCAAGTAAATTCTTAAAAGAAAAAAAGAGATTGAACGGCTCTCATCTCAATTGAAATGGGTGTGGTCGACTATTGGCGGAATTTATCAAACAGGAGTGGGGCAAATAGGGTGAATTATTTGTACCTCTTCCTGGTAATTATTTAGCCATCACCTGAAGTCCGGGGGTATTATAAAGATGAAATGCAATAACAGGATGCTCAGATTATCTGCTTCCCTGACCTTAATTTCACTGGTGGTGACAGCGGCTCATGCAACTAACGGTCTGGTAGGAATATCTCCCGTTGCGGCAATGACGATGAAAGAAAGTATTCTTTTCGCTCTTGACCGCGACCCGTCGGTGAGTCAGCAGGCTGCACAGCTGGGGATTGGCCAGGCACAAATAGACGAAGCGCGTAGTGGCTGGATGCCACAAATAGCCCTGAACGGGAGTACGGGTCACAGCCAGACCACCGATTCGAGCGGCTCGTTGCGAAATTCCGCAGCCTGGGGGCTGAGCCTGACGCAGCTTGTGTACGATTTTGGCAAGACCAATAACAGCATCAGCCAGTCTTCAGCTCAGCGTGACAGCTATCGCTACCAGCTGATGAGCACGATGTCTGCCGTCGCTGAAAAAACGGCCCTCAGCTATGTGGAAGTGAAACGCTACAGCGATCTGCTACAGGCGGCAACAGAGAACGTGCAGGCGCTTAAAAACGTTGAGCAGCTGGCAAAACTCCGCGCCGATGCAGGCGTAAGCTCCACCTCTGATGAGCTTCAGACCCGCACCCGTATTGCCGGAATGCAGGCGACGGTAGAGCAGTACAATGCGTCACTGAACAGCGCCCGCGCGCGGCTGGCGGTATTAACTGGCATACAGGCTGAACGCTATTCACCGGTTCCGGGAGGTCTGGCCGTGGAGTCGGATTCTCTCAATCGAATTGATTATTCACTGATCCCAACGGTGATGGCCGCGCAGAACATGGAGCGTTCAGCCCAGTACGGCGTAGAAACCGCGAAGTCACAGCACTGGCCAACCTTAAGCCTGAAAGGGGGCCGCACCCGGTACGAGTCTGATAATCGCGCGTACTGGGATGATCAGATCCAGCTCAATATTGATGCACCGCTTTATCAGGGCGGCGCGGTCTCGGCGCGCGTCCGTCAGGCCGAGGGCGCAAGGGCAATGGCATCGTCTCAGGTCGATCAGGCCCGTTTTGATGTCCTGCAAAAAGCCTCCGTCGCACAGGCCGACTGGACCGGGGCGCAAGGACGTATGGAGGCCGGAAAACGTCAGCTGGAAAATGCGTTGCGCGCCCGCGACGTCTACAAAAATGAATATACCCTGAGCAAGCGCAGCATTAACGATCTGCTCAGCGTGGAGCAGGATGTCTGGTCTGCCACCTCAGCGAAAATAATGGCTGAATACGATGGCTGGAGCGCGGCGATTAATTACGCCTCCGCGGTGGATAATCTCATGCCGCTTATCGGAATAGAGAAAAACGCTGCCGCGAAATTACCTGATTTGAGTTAAAAAAGGCGCGCCTTTCTGCGCGAAATAAGTCAGACAATAATGGGTGGTTTTTCCCAGGGATAGTTACATCCCTCTGGTGGACATAACCACAGGAATACGCGCACCTGCAAGGAGAAGAATATGAGTAACGCAAAAGTTGTTGATGTTATCATTCGAAAAACGGCAGAAAAAACGAAATTAACCGGTGAAGGGAATCTCTCGGTCTCTATTTCATCGCCGAGCGTGATTGAAATTCAGGGTTCTGCTCAGGACGTGGTGCGTTATGTCCGCCAGGGGAATGACCTCCTCATTTATATGAAAGATGGCAGCGTGATCCGCTGCAATAATTATTTTGTCGAAGACACGGAAACCCATAATCATTCCGAACTGGTATTTAACGATAACCAGGAGTTGACGCATATTTCATTTGCCAATGCCGGGGAAGCATCAGGCGTTGCCGCCACCGAATTAACCGCCCAGGCTGCACCCATTAGCAGCATTGAACCTTTTCTGGAGCAGGGAAGCGTCTTAAGCGATGCGCCGTGGGGCTGGATTGCCGGAGCGGCGTTGGGAGGCGGTGCGATTGGCGCACTGCTGGCTCACGGCGGTGACGGCGAAACCAAAACAAAAGTTATTGATAATACGAAAGAAGTCGAAAGCGCCACGCCAACATTTTTGCTGACGGATAACGCGGGTGACAAGCAGGGGGTGCTGAGTGCAAAAGAGGTCACGGATGATAACACCCCAACCTTCAGCGGTACCGGGCAGCCGGGCGCGACCATTCAGGTTAAAGACAGCAGCGGCAGCACCATCGCCAGCACCATGGTCGCAAAGGACGGCACCTGGACGGTAACACTTCCGACCCAGGCGGACGGGGAACATACCTGGTCCGTCGTTCAGATCGACGGCAGTAAAACGACCTCTGCGGGCAGTATTACCGTAACCGTTTCTACAGCGGATACCAGCGTGACGCTCGCCACCACGGCGGGCGATAACGTGATCAACGCCAGCGAGCAGGCCGCTGGCTTTACGCTGTCCGGCACCAGCAAAAACCTGGCGCAGGGCACGGCGCTTACCGTCACGCTGAACGGTAAAACCTATTCCGCAGAAGTGGGGGCAAACGGCGCATGGAGCGTGAAGGTGCCTGCTGCTGACGCGCAGGCGCTGGGCGATGGTACCTGGACGGTCAACGTCAGCGGCAAAGACGCGGCGGGCAACACCGTGACCGGCAGCCAGACGATTGGCGTCGATACCGCTGCGCCAGCGATTTCTGTCGACACGATCGCCCAGGACAACATCATCAACGCGGCTGAACATAATCAGCCGCTGACGCTGACCGGAAAAACCGATGCGGAAGCGGGCCAGATTGTGACGGTCACGCTGAACGGCAAAAATCACACGGCGACCGTGGGCAGCGACGGCACCTGGTCCGTTACGCTTTCGGCCAGTGAAGTACAGGCGATGGCTAACGGCGAGCACACCCTGACGGCAAACGTCAGCGACAAAGCGGGTAACGGGGCCTCCACCACCGCCGATTTCACGGTCGATACCGCAGCGCCAGTGGTCACTATCAACACTGTCGCGGGCGACGACATTCTGAACACCAGCGAGCAGGGGCAGGCTCAGATTATTTCCGGCCAGGCGAACGGCGCGGCGGCGGGCGACGTTGTCACCGTGACCGTTGGCGGCAAGACCTTTACTGGTGTCGTCCAGGCGGACGGCAGCTGGAGCGTCGGCGTGCCTGCCTCTGTCATTGGCGCGCTGGGGGAAGGTAGCCACAGCATTTCGGTCTCCGTGACCGATGCGGCGGGCAACACCGGCAGCGCGACGCACGGCATTACGCTCAGCGGCAACCCGCCGGAATTTACCCTTGACCCCATCAGCCAGGATAACGTCCTGAATGCGCTGGAGGCCATGCAGCCTCTGAGCCTGAGCGGGACCAGTAATCTGCCGAACGGCAGCGCTGTCACCGTGACGTTGAACAACGTTAACTATCAGGCCACCGTTGAGAATGGTAGCTGGTCCGTTCAGGTGCCAGTTTCCGACGTGCTGGATCTGGCGAATACCCTTTACACCGTGAGCGTCAGCGGCACCGACAGCGTGGGTAACAGCGGCTCCGCCGAGGCGAATCTGCTGGTCGATACCGCGCTGCCGCAGGTGATCCTCAACACCTTTGCCGGGGATAACCTGGTCAATAACGCCGAAGCGGCGGTTGACCAAACCCTCAGCGGACGCGTCACCGGCGCGGCGGCGGGCGATACCGTCTCTGTCACCGTGGGCGGCAAGAGCTACACCGCGACGGTTGGCAGCGACCTGAAATGGAGCGTGACCATCCCATCGGCCGACCTTCAGGCGTTTGGCGACGGCGAGTTAACCTTCAGCGCCTCTGTCACCAATGCGCACGGCAACACCGGCACCGGCGAACGTGATATCAACATCAACGCCGAACTGCCGGGCCTGCGCGTGAACACGATCTCTGGCGATGACGTGATTAACGCCATCGAGCAGCAGCAGGATCTGGCCGTGACCGGCTCCAGCACTCATCTGGCCGAAGGCACACAGATCACCGTCACCATCAATAATGTTGAATACGTCACCACGGTTAACGCCAGCGGCAGCTGGCAGATTGGCGTGCCGTCAGCGGACCTGCAGGCATGGACGGCGGGAGGCATGACCGTCAGCGTCAGTGCGGAAGATGCCTGGGGCAACACCGTGGCGGCTGAACACCCGATCGAGCTTGACCTGAACGCGGTGGCCGTCACCATCGATACCGTAACCACTGACGATATGCTCAACGCGGCGGAAAAAGGCGCGGATGTCACGCTTTCCGGTCAGACGCAGGGCGTAGAGGCCGGGCAGACCGTGGTGGTGAAATTCGCGGATCAAACCTTTACCGCACAGGTGCAGCAGGACGGCTCCTGGCGCCTGACCGTTCCGGCGAGCGCGATGGAAACGCTGATCGACGGGCGGGCGCAGGTGAGCGTCAGCGTGACTAACGTCAACGGCAACAGCGCGGACGCCTCACGCGTGGTGACCGTCGATACGCAGCCACCAGCCATTACGCTTGATAACCTGACCGACGACAACATCATTAATGCGGCAGAAGCGCAGCAGGATCTGGTGCTCAGCGGCAGCACAACCGCTGAAGCGGGCCAGACGGTCACCGTGACGCTGAACGGTAAATCTTACCAGACCACGGTCCAGGCGGACGGTCGCTGGCAGTTGAACGTGCCTGCCGCCGACGTTGGCGCGCTGACCGATGGCAATGTCACCGTCACGGCCACCGTCAGTGACGTGGCGGGCAACAGCAGCAGCGCGGACCGCGTTGGGCTGGTGGATGCCACCGTGCCGCAGGTGACCATCAACGATTTCGTCACCGACACCAACACCGTTAACCAGCTGGCCCATTCACAGGCGCAGATCCTGAGCGGCTCCGTCACCGGCGCGGCGGCGGGTGATTTGGTCATCATCACCATCAATAACGTGGACTACACCACCGTGGTGGATGCGGCGGGCAACTGGAGCCTCGGCCTGCCTGCGTCCGTCGTTCAGGGGCTGACGGACGGCACCTGGACCATTAACGTCTCCGTGACCGATCGGTCCGGCAACACCGGCAGCAGTTCAGTGGATGTGGTGGTCAATACAGTCACGCCTGTAATCGGTATTAATACGCTGGCAGCGGATGACGTGATCAATACGGCAGAGAAGGGCGAAGATCTGCTGCTTTCCGGTACCAGCAACCAGCCGGAAGGAACCACCATCACCGTTAATCTGAACGGTATCAACTATGCAGCCACCACCGACGCCAGCGGCAACTGGAGCGTTTCCGTACCCGCCTCTGCGGTGAGCGCGCTGGGTGAAGCCAATTACACCGTGACGGCGAGCGTCACCGATAATGTGGGCAACAGCGCCTCTGCCACGCACGATGTGCTGGTGGACAGCTCGCTGCCGGTTGTTACCCTCAACAACGTCGCGGGCGACAATATCGTTAACGCGGCGGAAGTGGCCGCAGGTCAAACCCTGACCGGGAAAGTATCGAACGCGGCATCGGGCGATACCGTCACCATTATCATCGGCGGGCAGACATACACGGCTACCGTACAGGACGATCTCACCTGGAGCCTGCCGTTAACCCAGAGTCAGTTAACCGCGCTCGGCAACGGCGACCTGACCGTCTCGGCCAGCGTGACGAACGCGCACGGTAATACCGGATCGTCTTCCCTGGATGTCACCATTGACGCCCAGTTGCCCGGCCTGCGCATTGATACCGTCGCTGGTGACGACGTCATTAACGTTATTGAACACGCGCAGAACCTGGTTATCTCCGGCACCAGCACCGACCTGGCGGCGGGTAGTACCGTCACCGTGAGCATCAACGGCAAGAGTTATTCCGCCTCGGTACTGGCGGACGGCACCTGGCAGGCTGCGGTTCCGGTCGCAGACGTCTCCCGGTGGGCGGATGGAGCGCTCACCATCAGCGCCAGCGCGCAGGATACCTCCGGCAACCCGGTGAACATCGGTACCGTGGTGGATGTCGATCTCGCCCCGGTGGCGATAAGCATCAACAGCGTGACGGACGACAACGTGCTGAACGCGGCAGAAAAAGGCCAGGATCTGGTGCTGTCCGGCTCCTCCTCGAACGTTGAAGCGGGCCAGACCGTTACCATTATCTTTGCGGGTAAAACCTGGGCCACGATGGTCGATGCCAACGGCGACTGGACCTGCACCGTACCGGCTGCCGAACTGAGCGGCCTGAAGGATGGCGACGCCAGCGTACAGGTTAGCGTAACCAACATGAACGGCAACGCGGCCTCTTCCTCGCAGGCATTCAGCGTCGATACCGCCGCGCCAGCGGTCACCATCAACACCATCAGCGGCGACAACATGCTAAATGCGGCAGAGGCGGCGCTGGATCTGACCCTGAGCGGGACGTCTACTGCCGAAGCAGGCCAGACGGTCACCGTGACCTTCAACGGCAATCAGTACACCGCCCAGGTGCAGGCAAACGGCAGCTGGACGCTGGATGTACCGGCGGCGGATCTGGCGGGGATCGCAGACGGTAGCGCGGCGGTCACGGCGACCGTGTCCGATAAAGCGGGCAACCCGGCCAGCGCGGGGGCGTCCGTGCTGGTCGACACTACCGTGCCGCAGATTACCTTCAACATTGTGGCGGGCGACGACATTGTTAATATTGCCGAGCACGGCCAGGCGCTGATTGTCACCGGCAAGGTGACGGGCGCGCAGGCGGGCGATGTGATTACCCTGACCCTGAACGGCAAAGACTACACCGCCATGCTGGACGGTGCCGGTAACTGGAGCGTGGGCGTTCCGGCGGCGGACGTGGGCGCGCTGGCTAACGGCGATCAAACGATCTCCGCCACGCTCACCGATAAAGCGGGCAACAGCACCAGCACGACGCACGCGTTTGACGTCTCCCTGACCGCGCCGGTGATTGCCATCACTACCCTGGCGGTTGACGACGTGATCAACGCGACCGAGAGAGGTCAGGATCTGCTGGTCTCCGGCACCAGCAACCAGCCGGACGGGACCCGCATCACCGTAACCCTGAACGGTATCAGTTACGCCGCCACCACCGATGCCAGCGGTAACTGGAGCGTCACCGTTCCGGCGGCAAACGTCTCGGCACTGGGCGAAGCGAGCTACAGCGTGACGGCCAGCGTGACCGATACCGCGGGTAATAGCGCGAACACCAGCCATAGCGTGCTGGTCGACAGCGCGCTGCCGCAGGTCACCATTAATGCAGTTGCCACCGACGACGTGATTAACGCAGCGGAAGTGGCTTCCGGACAAACCCTGAGCGGGAAAGTGAGCGGCGCGGCGAGCGGTGACACTGTCACGATCGGTATCGGGGGCAACACCTATACCGCGACGGTTCAGGACGATCTGAGCTGGTCGGTTAACGTGGCATCTGACGTCTTAACCGCTATCGGTAACGGCGATCTCACCGTAACAGCGAGCGTGACCAACGGCCACGGCAACACCGGCACCGGCGAGCGCGACATCACGATTGATGCCAGCCTGCCGGGCCTGCGCGTGGATACCGTGGCAGGCGACGATGTGATCAACAGCATCGAGCATACTCAAAACCTGATTATCACCGGCTCCAGCGACGGGCTGGCGAGCGGATCGGCGCTGACGGTCACCGTCAACGGCAAAACCTACGCGGCAACCGTGCTGGCGGACGGCACCTGGACGGCGGCTATTCCGGCGGCTGACGTCGGCGCGCTGAGCGCAGGTACAGTCACCGTGACCGTTGACGGCCAGAGCGCGGCGGGTAACCCGGTTTCCATCAGCCATGACGTGAAGGTGGATCTGGCGCCGGTCGCCATCAGCATCGACGCCGTAGCTACCGACGACGTGATTAACGCAGCCGAGAAGGGTGCGGATCTGGTGCTGTCCGGCTCGACCACCAACGTGGAAGAAAACCAGACCGTTAATATCATTTTCGGCGGTAAGACCTATAGCGCGACGGTGGATGCCAGCGGCCACTGGACGGCGACCGTACCGTCTGCCGATTTGGGCGGACTGAAAGACGGCGACACCAGCGTGCAGGTCAGCGTCACCAACGTAAACGGCAACAGCGCCTCTGCGGGCCGCGAGTACAGCGTGGATGCCACCGCGCCGACGGTGTCGATTGAAATCGTCAGCGACAACAACATCATCAATGCTGCCGAAGCGCAGCAGGATCTGGTCATCAACGGCGTCTCTGACGCGGAAGCGGGCCAGACAGTGACCGTGACCCTGAACGGCGAGAATTACACCACCACCATGCAGGCGAATGGCAGCTGGAGCGTCACCGTACCGTCTGCGGATGTCGGCGCGATTGCCGACGGCGATTACACCATCACGGCAGCCGTCCAGGATAAAGCGGGTAACCCGGCCTCGGCGGATCGCGATGTGCTGGTGGATACCACGGTGCCACAGCTGACCATTAACGCCGTTTCCGACGACGACGTGATCAACAGCGCCGAGCATGCGCAGGCGCTGATTGTCACCGGTTCCGTGACCGGTGCGGCGGCGGGTGACGTGGTGACAGTCACCATCAATAACAAAGATTACACGGCGACCCTGGACGCTTCCGGCAAGTGGAACGTGGGCGTGCCTGCGGCGGACGTGAGTGCTCTGACTGCCGGGGATCACACCATCACCGCGGCGCTGACCGATAAAGCCGGAAACAGCAACAGCACAACGCACGAGGTTGAAGTCAACCTCACCGCGCCGGTGCTGACCATCGACACCGTGTCCGGTGACGATGTGATCAACAACACCGAGAAAACTCAGGATCTGACCATCACAGGTACGGCTTCCGGGCTGGCGGCGGGCGCGGTGGTGACCGTGATGCTCAACGGCAAAGCGTACAGCGCCACGGTAGCTACCAATGGCCAATGGACTACAACCGTTCCGGCGAGCGAGGTGGGGCAACTGGGTGAAGCGCTTTACACCGTGTCGGCCTCCGCGACGGACAGCGTCGGCAACAGCACCAGCACCTCGCACACCGTGAACGTGGAATCCGTTCTGCCGGGCGTGATTATCAACACCGTGGCAGGTGACGACGTCATTAACGCGGCGGAGCTGGCAACCGGCCAGACCATCAGCGGTAAGGTGGTGAATGCCGAAGCAGGCAACACCGTGACCGTGACCATTGGCGGCAACAGCTACACCGCAACGGTGCAGAGCGATCTCACCTGGTCCGTGAGCGTGCCGGAGTCGGTGCTGACCGCACTGGGCAACGGCGATTTAACCGTGTCAGCCAGTGTCACCAACGGCGTGGGCAATAGCGGAACGGGCGAGCGCGAAATCGTGATAGACGCGAATCTGCCGGGCCTGCGCGTGGATACCGTGGCGGGCGATGACGTGATTAACAGCATCGAACACGGGCAGAATCTGATTATCACGGGTTCAAGCGACGGCCTGACGGCGGGTACGGCGCTGACCGTCACCGTAAACGGTAAAACCTATGCGGCTACCGTGCTGGCAGACGGCACCTGGAGTGCGGCGATCCCTTCTGCGGACGTGAGTGCCCTTGCCGCAGGCACGGTCACCGTGACCGTTGAAGGGCAGAGCAGCGCGGGCAATCCGGTGACTATCAACCATGATGTAACGGTGGATCTGGCAAACGTCGCCATCAGCATTGACGCCATCGCTTCTGATGACGTGATCAACGCCGCCGAGAAGGGCGAAGATCTGGTGCTCTCCGGCACCACCTCGAACGTGGAGGAAAATCAAACCGTCACCATCACCTTCGGCGGCAAGAGCTACACCGCCACGGTGGACGCTGAGGGTAAATGGACCGCCACGGTGCCGTCTGCGGACCTGACCGGTCTGAAAGACGGTGATGCCAGCGTGCAGGTCAGCGTCACCAACGTGAACGGCAACAGTGCGTCTGCGGGACGCGAGTACAGCGTGGATGCTACCGCGCCGTCCGTGACCATCAACACGATTGCCACAGACGATATCCTGAATGCCTCAGAAGCGCAGTCTGACCTGGCAATCTCCGGCACCAGCACCGCCGAAGCAGGCCAGACGGTGACCGTGTCGCTGAACGGCAAAGATTACACCACAACCGTCAGCGCGAACGGCAGCTGGACGCTGAACGTTCCGGCGGCGGATCTGGCAGGATTAACCGACGGCAGCGTGACGGTCACCGCCTCCGTCAGCGACAAGGCGGGTAACCCGGCATCGGTTGATCACACTCTGATGGTGGATGTGACCGTTCCTGCGGTGACCATTCACACCGTGGCAGGTGACGATGTGATTAACGTGGCTGAACACAAGCAGGCACAGATTATCAGCGGTTCCGCCACCGGCGCGGCGGCGGGCGATAAGGTCACCGTCACGATCGGCGGCCAGACTTACACCACCGTGCTGGACGCGGCGGGTAACTGGAGCGTGGGCGTTCCGGCAAATGTGATTTCAGGCCTCAGCGACGGCACCGTGACCGTCACTGCGTCTGTCACCGACGCGGCGGGCAACACTGGCAGCGGCACGCATAATGTGACCGTCGATACCGGTCTGCCGTCGGTCAGCTTCAACGCCATCAGTGATGACAACGTCCTGAACGCCGTTGAAAAAGGGCAGGACCTGAGCGTCAGCGGCACCAGCGCCAACCTGACGGAAGGCACCGTGGTGACCGTAATTCTGAACGGCAAAAACTACACGGCGACAACTGCGGCAGACGGCACCTGGAGCCTGACGGTTCCGGCGGCGGATCTGGCCGGTCTCGGTCAGGCCAGTTACACCCTGAACGCGACCGCCACCAACGGCGTGGGCAACAGCGTGAGCAACACCGCGAACCTGCTGGTGGACACCGCGCTGCCAACCGTCACCATCAACACCGTGGCGGGCGACAACGTCATCAACGCGGCGGAAGTGGCGGCAGGTCAGACCCTGAGCGGCACCGTGGCGAATGCCGAAGCGGGCAACACCGTGACCGTGACTATCGGCGGCCTCAGCTACACCGCAACGGTGCAGAACAATCTGTCCTGGTCCGTGAATGTGCCGTCTGACGTGCTGACCGCACTCGGCAACGGCAGCCTGAGCGTGACGGCAACCGTCACCAACGGCCACGGCAACACCGGCACCGGCGAACGCGAGATCGCTATCGACGCTAACCTGCCGGGCCTGCGCGTGAATACCGTGGCAGGTGATGACGTGATCAACACCATTGAGCACGCGCAGAACCTGATTGTTTCAGGCTCCAGCGACGGGCTGGCGCCGGGCACGGCGCTGACGGTTACCGTCAACGGTAAAGATTACGCGGCAACGGTACTGGCAGACGGCACCTGGCGCGCGGCGATCCCGTCCACCGACGTGAGCGCGTGGCCGGAAGGCACCGTGAAAATCAGCGTTACCGGCGACAGCGCGGCGGGTAACCCGATCACCATCAGCCACGATGTGACCGTGGATCTGGCTACCGTTGCCATCAGCATCAATGTGCTTGCCACCGACGACGTGATTAACGCGGCGGAGAAGGGCGCGGATCTGGTGCTGTCCGGTGCGACCACCAACGTGGAAGCCGGGCAGACCGTGACCATCAGTCTGAACGGCAGGATCTACACCACCACCGTGGACGACAGCGGCAACTGGACTTACACCGTGCCGTCAGCGGATCTGGCTGGCCTGAAGGATGGCGACGCCAGCGTGCAGGTGAGCGTCACCAACGTGAACGGCAACAGCGCGTCTGCGGGCCACGAGTACAGCGTGGATGCTACCGCGCCGTCCGTGACCATCAACACGATTGCCACAGATGATATCCTCAACGCCTCAGAAGCGCAGTCAGACCTGGCAATTTCCGGCACCAGCACCGCCGAAGCAGGCCAGACGCTGACCGTATCGCTGAACGGCAAAGATTACACCACAACCGTCAGCGCGAACGGCAGCTGGACGCTGAACGTTCCGGCGGCGGATCTGGCAGGATTAACCGACGGCAGCGTGACGGTCACTGCCTCAGTCAGCGACAAGGCGGGTAACCCGGCATCGGTTGATCACACTCTGACGGTGGATGTGACCGTTCCTGCGGTGACCATCCACACCGTTGCAGGTGACGATGTGATTAA
>NZ_KQ089925.1:2971113-3364351 GCF_001037655.1 Enterobacter sp. MGH85 | reverse complement strand
AACACAATCAGGCGCAGATCGTCAGCGGCTCCGCCACCGGCGCGGCGGCGGGCGATAAGGTCACCGTCACGATCGGCGGCCAGACTTACACCACCGTGCTGGACGCGGCGGGTAACTGGAGCGTGGGCGTTCCGGCAAATGTGATTTCAGTCCTCAGCGACGGCACCGTGACCGTCACTGCGTCTGTCACCGACGCGGCGGGCAACACCGGCAGCGGCACGCATAATGTGACCGTCGATACCGGTCTGCCGTCGGTCAGCTTTAACGCCATCAGCGATGACAACGTACTGAACGCGGTAGAAAAAGGGCAGGACCTGAGCGTCAGCGGCACCAGCGCCAACCTGGCGGAAGGCACCGTGGTGACCGTAATTCTGAACGGTAAAAACTACACGGCGACAACTGCGGCAGACGGCACCTGGAGCCTGACCGTTCCGGCGGCGGATCTGGCGAGCCTGGGCGAAGCCAACTACACCCTGAGCGCGACCGCCACCAACGGCGTGGGCAACAGCGTGAGCAATACCGCGAACCTGCTTGTCGACACCGCGCTGCCAACCGTCACCATCAACACAGTGGCGGGCGACAACGTGATTAACGCGGCGGAAGTGGCTGCGGGGCAGACCCTCAGCGGCAGGGTAACGAACGCTGAGGCGGGCAACACCGTGACGGTGACCATCGGCGGCAACAGCTACACCGCGACGGTGCAGAGCGATCTGACCTGGTCCGTGAACGTGCCTGAGTCGGTTCTGACGGCGCTGGGCAACGGCGATTTAACGGTGTCAGCGACCGTCACTAATGACCATGGCAATTCGGGAACGGGCGAGCGCGATATCACTATCGACGCCAGCCTGCCGGGGCTGCGCGTGGATACCGTGGCGGGCGATGACGTGATCAACAGCATTGAGCATGGTCAGAATCTTATCGTCACTGGCTCAAGCGATGGGCTGGCGGCGGGCACTACGCTCACCGTGACCCTGAATGGCAAGACCTATGCCGCGTCGGTACTGGCAGACGGCTCCTGGACCGCGGCGATCCCGGCGGCAGACGTGGGCGCTCTGGCCGCAGGCACGATGACCGTCACCGTAGCGGGCCAGAGCGCGGCGGGCAATCCGGTCTCCATCAGCCACGACGTCACCGTCGATCTGGCAGCCGTGGCAATCAGCATCGATGCCATCGCCACCGACGACGTGATTAATGCGGCGGAGAAAGGCGCGGATCTGGTGCTTTCCGGCAGCACATCCAATGTGGAAGAGAACCAGACCGTGACCATCACCTTTGGCGGCAGGTCTTACACCGCCAAAGTCGATGCCGACGGCAACTGGACGGCGAGCGTGCCTTCCTCGGATCTGGCGGGTCTGAAAGACGGCGACGCCAGCGTGCAGGTGAGCATCACCAACGCGCACGGCAACAGCGCTTCGGCGGGCCGCGAATACAGTGTAGATGCCACCGCACCAACCGTGACGATTGACACGGTCGCAGGCGACAACGTGATCAACGGCAGCGAAGCGGCTGCGGGCGTGGCCATTTCCGGCACCACCACGGCGGAAGTCGGTCAGACGGTAACCGTAACCTTCGGCGGGAACAGCTACACCGCGCAGGTTCAGCAGGGCGGCGTCTGGAGCGTTAACGTGCCGGGCACAGACCTGTCCGCCCTGGCGGATAACGGCTACACCGTGCAGGTGAGCGTGAGTGACGCCGCGGGTAACCCGGGCAGCGCGGGTAAAGCGATTACGCTTGATACCACGCCGCCGACCGTCAGCTTTAACGTCGTGGCGGGTGATGACGTCATCAACAGCGTGGAGCACGGGCAGGCGCAGATCGTCAGCGGCACCGCAACCGGCGCCAGCGTCGGCGATAAGCTGATTATCACCATCGGTTCGAATCAGTACACCACCACCGTTGACGCCAGCGGCAAATGGAGCGTGGGCGTTCCGGCCAGCGTGATTTCCGCACTGGCCGACGGCACCGTAACCCTCAGCGCGACTATCACCGACAGCGCAGGCAACAGCAGCACTCAGACCCATGACGTGGTGGTAAATACCGCATCGGTCGCGCTGACCGTCAACACCCTCAGCGGTGATGACGTGATCAATGCGGCAGAAGCGGGCGCGTCGCTGGTTATCAACGGTTCCAGTGCGCAGTTCGCCAGCGGTACGCAGGTCACTATCACCCTGAATGGTAAGAGCTATACGGCCACCATTCAGAGCGACGGCGCCTGGCAGACCACCGTTCCAGCCGCCGACGTGGGCGCTCTGGCCGACGGCGCGAGCTACCAGGTTTCTGCTTCGGCGCAGGACAGCGCCGGGAACAGCGCCTCGGCGACGCATACCATCAGCGTGGACACCACCGCGCCGGTGATTAGCGTGAACACGTTGTCGGGCGACGACGTGCTGAATGCGGCGGAAGCTCAGCAGCCGCTCACCGTACACGGCTCTTCCAGCGCGGAAGCAGGCCAGACGGTGACCGTCACGCTGGGCGGAAAAACCTACACTGCGCTTGTCGGCAGCGATGGCACCTGGACGCTGGACGTTCCGGCGGCAGACCTGGTCGCACTGAGCCAGGGTGCGCTGACGGTGACCGCCGTGGTCAACGATAAAGCCGGTAACAGCGGCCAGACGACCCATACCCATACCTTAACGGTCGATACCGTCGCACCAGCCGTCACCATCAGCACCGTGGCCGATGACGATATCGTCAACAACGCCGAGCAGTTGGCGGGGCAGACTATTAGCGGGACCACCACCGCGGAGCAGGGCCAGACGGTGACCGTCTCCTTCAACGGGCACAGCTATCAGGCGACCGTTGGAGCAGACGGTTCGTGGTCGGTCTTCGTGCCGGGCCGCGACTTCCTCGGCCTGAGCGATGGGGATTACACCATTACGGCTACGGTGAGCGATAAGGCGGGTAACCCGGGCAGCGCAACACACGACGTGACGCTGAACGGCGACGTGCCGACCATCGTCATTAACACCTTTGCCCAGGACGATATTGTCAACGCCGCCGAGCACGGCACGCCGCTAATTGTCAGCGGCACCACCGACGCGCCTGCGGGCCAGACGGTGACCATTACGCTTAACGGTAAAACCTACACGGCTACCGTTCAAAATGACGGCACCTGGAGCTATACGGTCGGCAGCGCAGACGTGACCGCGCTGGCGGACGGCGGTTCGTACGTGATCAATGCGCAGGTGAGCAACGCCATCGGCAACAGCGCCAGCGATAACCACAGCGTCACCGTGGATCTCACCGCACCGTCAATGGGGATCAGCATTGATTCCCTGCAAAACGATACCGGCCTGAGCGCGAGTGACTTCATCACCAACGATAAGCAGGTGGTGGTGAACGGTTCGCTATCGGCGCAGCTCGGCAATAACGAGAAGGCGCAGATCAGCCTGGACGGTGGTTCAACCTGGATTGACCTGACCGTGACCGGCACCACCTGGCGCTACACCGATGGGCGTACCCTGACGGACGGGACGTACCCGTACCAGGTGCGCGTCATTGATAATGCGGGCAACGTTGGGGCAACGGACAGCCAGGACGTGGTAATCGATCTGACGAAGCCTGCGGCGACGAGCATTACCGTGGATTCCGTCTCGCAGGATACCGGCCTGTCCGACAGCGACTTCATTACCAGCGACAACCAGATTAGCCTGAAAGGGACGCTCGGCGCGGCCCTGGGCAGCGGCGACCACGCGCAGATCAGCCTGGACGGTGGCGCGACCTGGACTGACGTGAGCGTCAGCGGTCTGAGCTGGACCTACGTTGATGGCCGCACGCTGGCCGACGGAGACTACAACTACCAGCTGCGGGTGATTGACGACGCGGGGAATATCAGCGCCACCACCAGCCAGGTGGTGACCATTGATACCGTCGCGCCGGACGCCAGCAAAACGATCGCTATCGACAGCATCAGCGACGATACCGGCCTGAGCAGCAGCGACTTTATCACCAATGATACCTCCCTGACGCTGCACGGCTCGCTCGGCGCAACGCTGGCCGACGGCGAATATGCCCAGATTAGCATCGACGGCGGAGTCAGCTGGCAGAACGTGATCGTCACCGGCAACAGTTGGTACTACGTGGACGGCCGCACGCTGGGTAACCAGACCTATGACTACTACGTTCGCGTAGTGGATGCGGCGGGCAACGTGGGTGCCAGCGCTCATCAGCAGGTGATGGTCGATACGGTCGCGCCGGATGCGGCGATTACGGTGACCGTGGATAACATCACCGTCGATACCGGCTTCGACAATAACGACTTCCTGACCAGTTCGACCTCGTACACGCTCAACGGGACGCTCGGGGCCGAACTCGGGGCGGGTGAGTATGTGCAGGTGAGCATGGATGGCGGCACTACCTGGGTTTACGCCACGGTAAGCGGCACCCGGTGGAGTTATAACGACGCGCGCACCCTGGCCGACGGCGACTACCGCTATCAGGTGCGGGTTGTCGATCAGGCGGGCAACGTCGGGGCCACCACCACGCAGGACGTGACGGTGGATACCCAGGCGCCGCAGTACGGCATCACCATTGACAGCATCAGCGAAGATACCGGGCAGTCCGGGAGTGATTTCATCACCATGGACACCTCGCTGACGATCAACGGCTCGTTGGGCAGCGCGCTGGCCAGCGACGAGCGCGTACAGATCAGCCTCGACGGCGGCAATACCTGGATTGACACTGCCGTCACTAACCAGCGCTGGAGCTATACGGATACCCGCGATCTGGCGGACGGGGATTACACCTGGCAGGTGCGGATCATCGACCAGGCGGGCAACGTCGGCTCAACCTCGTCGCAGGTGGTAACGGTTGATACCACGCCGCCTGAAACGGTGGGAACGGTGGTCAGCTATACCGACGGGGAAGGTGAACGTACGGGCACGTACGGCGCATCAGTCGCGACAGACGATACCTCACCGCTGATCAACGGTACGCTTAACCGTGCTCCGGAAGACGGCGAAATCGTGCAGCTTTACCGGGACGGGATCTTGCTGGGTCAGGTCACAATGAACGGCAGCGCAAGCTGGTCCTATCAGGACAACGGCCTGCTCGACGGGAATCACACTTACATTCTGCGCGTCACCGACAAAGCCGGTAACTACACGGAATCGGATGGCTTTGTGCTGAACGTCGATACCAGCATCCCGACCACCACGGCGGCGATTACTGCCCAGACCACCTCGGATACCACGCCGATTATTAATGGCACGGTGTCTGCGGACCTGGTGAATGGGGAGTACCTGGTGGTGATGGTGAACGGGAAAACCTATACGTCGCAGACCGGCGGCGCGGTGGTAGTCGACCCGGATCACAATACCTGGTATCTGCAGATCCCGGACAGCGATGCCCTGAGCGTGGCGAACTACGACGTAACCGCGCAGGTGAAGAGTAGCGCGGGCAACGGTAACACCACTGGTACGGCAACCGGCAGCCTGGTGATCGATACCACCTCGGTGAATACCGACTGGGCGACCACGACGGGTAACTCGAACAACTCGACCATGACGGTGGGCACCAATAGCAGCGGGCTGTGGAATATCATTGCTAACGGCCAGTCTTACTCCAGCAGCGATAGCTCGACCTATGCCGGCAATACGCTGAGCAACACCCGTGTCTATTACGTGGTGAGTCAGACCGCCGCCGACTTTGACCGTAACGGCACCCAGGATATTTTCGCAACTGAGAACACCTACGCGGGTTCTACGCAGGTGATGTGGACCTACGATGGCAGCAGTTACACCGCCAGCCAGCTGGCAATGGGGACCACTATCTGGTACGGCGGCGTAATTGCCTACGATAAAACCGGGGATGGCTATCTGGATCTGGCCTACGGAGATGCCGGTATGGACTCCCTGACCTACCTGGTTAATACCAACGGCGTTCTGTCGCCGGACGGCACCGGCGGGGAAGGTGGATTCTACGGCCAGTTCGATTCCGGACGTGAAATCTCCGGCGTCGACCTGAACAACGACGGCACCGTGGACATCGTGCAGCACACCAACCGCAGCGGGGCGTACTCGCTCACCGTGATAAACAACAACGGGAACGGTACGCTCTCCATTGGCCAGAACCTGACCAACGTGTTTGTGGCCAACGCCTCGAATACCACCACGGCGGCGTCCATGACGTGGGCGGACTTTAACGGCGATGGCTACATGGACCTGTACCTGGGCAGCAGCTACAACAGCAACGGCGGGGTGATTTACTACAACGACGGTACCGGGCAGCTATCCACCACCAGGAGCGCGGTGGAAGCCTCTAACGCCACGGCGGGCTATTTGTCGGTGGCGGTGGACTGGAACGGCGATGGGCAGATGGACATCATCAAGCTCAGCACCTACGGCGGCTCGCAGACGGCAACCTTGTTCACCAACAACGGCTACGGCTCAACCTGGACTTCAAGCCAGCTTGCGTCAGGGCTTGCTAACGTCACCGGCGTCGCCGCGGTGGACTACAACTGGGATGGTGCGCAGGATCTGCTGGTGTCTCAGCAGAATGGCAAGGTGGTGCTGGTGCAGAACAATGCGGAGATCGCTGACGGTACCGCGATGCATCTGCACATTGTCGATAGCGAAGGCATCAACGCCTACTATGGCAACACGGTCAATCTGTATAACGCTGCGGGCGTGCTGGTGGCCTCGCAGATCATCAACGCCCAGTCCGGCATTGGCTCGAATGATACCTCTGCGCAGGTAAGTTTCTACGGGCTGGATCCGAACGAAACCTACTCGGCGGAGATCGTGAAGATCACCAACGGCGTGTCGGATAACGTCACCTGGACCGGCCTGGACGCGAGCAACGGCAAAGAGGGTTATGTTCTCACCGCCGAAGCGGCCACCGGCGGCCACAGCGGAACCATTACCGGAACCGGGTATAACGACACCTTTATCGCAGAGGATGGGACCTATACCTATAACGGCTCCGGCGGCTGGAATACCCATTCCGACTACGACACCTGGAGCAATACCGGCGGCATGGACGTGGTGGATTACCGCAATGCCACCTCTGGGATAACTGTTGATTTGCGCCTCTCAACGGCTCAGGACACCGGGTTCGGTACCACACGGTTGTTGAATATTGAAGGGATTAACGGCTCCGACTATGACGACGTGATCACCGGCAACAGCGGTGATAACCAGTTCGAAGGCCGCGGCGGTAACGACACCTTCAACATCGGCAGCGGCGGTCAGGACACGCTGCTCTATAAGCTGATCAACGCGTCTGACGCGACGGGCGGCAACGGTAGCGATGTGGTGAACGGCTTTACCGTCGGTACCTGGGAAGGGACGGCAGACACGGACCGCATCGATCTGCGCGACCTGCTTTCCGACAGCGGCTATACCGGCACCGGCTCGGCGAGCTACGTGAACGGCGTGGCGACGCTGGACAGTAGCGCGGGCAACATTGCTGACTACATCCGCGTGGTGCAGAACGGCAGCAACACCGAGATCCAGGTTGACCTCGACGGGACGGGCGGCCAGTTCTCGCCAACCACCCTGGTGACGCTGAACGGTGTGCAGACGGATCTGGCGACGCTGCTGGCAAATCATCAACTGTTAATTGCGTAAAACAACGCCGCGGGGAGCGATCCTCGCGGCTTTTTGCGTTTCTTTACATTAATAGCCATAACCCTCTATTTCACAAGATTATTTTGCGGGCTCGTTTAGGTAACGTTCGATTTCTAATCATCTCGCAAAGGTATCATTTCAGTGCGAAATCATCGCCCTGAACAGGACGTAGCATTATGAAGACACATCCACAGTACGAACCCTGGTTGCAGGGCATGCTCATCATCGCTAAGCACTATCGGCTGGATTTTTCGGCGGAGCATGTTCGGGTCACGATTAACCATGAAAGCCAGTCTTCGCGCCAGCTGGTGCTGGAGGAGATGGCGCGCCAGCTTGGGCTGGGGATGCGTTGGGTAGCGGCGGAAGCCGTATCGCTCGACCCGTGGCGCTTACCGCTGCTGGCGGAGTTCACCGGCGGGCAAATCGCGGTCATCAACCGTATGGACAACGAAGGGAACATCAGCGTGCAGTTCAGCGGCGACGGCGGCCTGGAGACGACGCTGACGCGTGACGAACTCGGTTCGCGGTTAAAAGGGCTGATGGTGCTGCGTCCCCTGGAGTCCACGCCGGATGCGCGCGTGGATGATTACATCAAACCCTATGAGAAAAACTGGTTCTGGCAGTTGGCGCTGAAAGACTGGCGTCGCTACAGCGACATTATGCTGGTGGCGCTGGTCGCCAACGTGCTGGCGCTCTCCGGCATGGTCTTTTCCATGCAAGTGTATGACAGGGTGGTGCCGTCCCAGTCGGAGGCCACGCTGTGGGTGCTGTTTGGGGGCGTGATGATCGCTATCGTGTTTGAATTCATCATGCGCATGCTGCGGGTGCATATTTCGGATGTGGTAGGGAAACGCGCCGACCTGCGTATTTCCGAGCGCGTGTTTGCCCACGCCCTGAGGATTAAAAACGGCGCACGGTCGAAATCGACCGGGTCGTTTATCGCCCAGATCCGCGAGCTGGAGTCGGTGCGGGAGCTGATCACCTCCACCACCATTGCGGCCATCTCCGATCTGCCGTTCTTCCTGCTGTTCGTCTTCATTCTGTGGATGATTGGCGGCCCGCTGGTGCTGGTGGTGCTGCTGGCCGTGCCGCTGCTGCTCATTCCCGGCCTGCTGGTGCAGCGCCCGCTGGGAAAACTCTCCAGCGAAGGGATGCGTGAATCGGCGATTCGTAACGCCACGCTGGTGGAAGCGGTGCAGGGGCTTGAGGACATCAAGCTGATGCGCGCCGAGCAGCGGTTCCAGAACCAGTGGAATAACACCAATGACGTTGCCGCCAGCGTCGGCATGAAACAGCGCTGGCTGACGGGGCTGCTGCTGACCTGGACCCAGGAGGTGCAATCTATCGTCTACGCCGTGGTGCTGCTGGTGGGCTGTTACCTGGTCATCAGCGGCGACATGACCACCGGTGCGCTGGTGGGCACCTCGATTCTGGCGTCCCGCACCATTGCGCCGCTGTCGCAGATTTCCGGCGTGCTCTCCCGCTGGCAGTCAGCAAAGGTGGCCCGCAAGGGACTGGATGACCTGATGCAGCGTCCGATTGACGATCCCCAGCACGGCAAAAAAGTGCATAAAGCCCACCTGCGCGGTGATTATCAGCTGGACGACGTCGGGTTTTATTACGACGAAGAAGAGAAGCTCACCGTGCTGAACGTCAGCAAACTGCGCATTCGCGCCGGGGAGCGCGTGGCGGTGCTCGGGCGGAATGGTTCGGGGAAAAGCACCTTGCTGCACCTGCTGGCGGGAATGCAGGAGCCACAGCAGGGCAGCATTTTGCTGGACGATATTGCTCTCAATCATCTTGACCCGGCTGACGTACGCCGCGATATGCAGCTGCTCAGTCAGCAGGCGAGGCTGTTCTTCGGCTCCGTACGCGACAACATCCTGATGGGTAATCCGCTGGCGACAGACGAGGAAATCCATCAGGCGCTGGTCAATAGCGGCGCGCTGGAGTTTGTGCGCAAGCAGAAAATGGGGCTGAACACCATCATCAACGAGGGCGGAATGGGGCTTTCCGGCGGGCAACGTCAGGCGCTGTTGCTGGCCCGCGCGCTGATCACCTCGCCGAATATTCTGCTGCTGGATGAACCCACCGCCTGGCTGGATGAGGTCAGCGAGAAGCAGTTTATCCAGCATCTCCACCAGTGGCTCGGTAAGCGCCGGACGCTGGTGGTGGCGACGCATCGTCTGCCGATTCTGGACCTGGTTGACCGCATCATCGTGCTGGAAAACGGCAAAGTGGTGATGGATGGCCCTCGTGATGCCATCTTACGCCAGCACGGAATGGCCCCGCAGCAGGCGGCGCAGCGCACGGTTAAACTGAAAACGGAGGGCGTGGCATGAATGATTTCTCCCGCTTTAATAGCCGACTGAAGGAGCCCCGCCTGCCGCGATCGTCGCTGGTGGCATGGTCGCTGTTTGCCCTGCTGGTGATGTTTATTACCTGGGCCAGCCTGTTCCAGCTGGATGAGGTCACTACGGGCAGTGGCAAGGTGATCCCGTCCTCCCACGAGCAGGTGATCCAGTCCCTGGAAGGGGGGATTATCCACAGTCTGATGGTGCGCGAAGGCGATATCGTCGAGCGTGGTCAACAGCTTGCCCAACTGGACCGGACGAAAACCGAGTCCAGCGTGCTTGAGAGCGAGTCTCGATTAAATGCTGCGATGGCGACAGCCGCGCGTCTGAATGCTGAAGTGAACGACACCGGGCTGACATTCCCGGCAGAGCTGGATGACGACGTTGAGCTGGTTAAACAGGAAACGGCGCTTTACCAGTCTCGTCGCGAAAGCCTTGAAAAAGGGCTGGCGGGTTTACGCCAGGGAGCGGATCTCGTGCAGCGTGAACTGGCATTAACGCGCCCGCTGGTGACGCAGGGGGCGGCCAGTAAGGTCGAAGTCTTACGCCTTGAACGCCAAAAAAATGAGCTGGAGAGCAAAATCACCGAGATGAAAAACCAGTACTACGTTCGTGCCCGCGAAGAACTGGCGAAAGCGAACGCGGAAATCGAAGCGCAGCGTTCGGTGATGAAAGGGCGCGAAGACTCACTCACCCGCTTAACGTTTAATGCGCCGGTGCGTGGCATCGTGAAAGACATTGACGTGACGACGGTTGGCGGGGTGATCCCGCCGAACGGCAAACTGATGAGCCTGGTACCGCTTGATGACCAGATGGTGATAGAAGCAAAAATCTCGCCGCGCGATGTCGCGTTTATCCATCCCGGGCAAAAAGCGCTGGTGAAAATCACCGCTTATGACTACTCCATTTACGGCGGGCTGGAGGGGGAGGTGACGATGATTTCACCGGATACCCTTCAGGACGAGGTGAAACGGGATGTTTATTATTATCGCGTTTATATCCGTACAGACAGTAACCATCTGACTAACCGGCAGGGCAAGGAATTCCCGGTGTTTCCGGGCATGATAGCTACGGTTGATATCAAAACCGGCAGTAAATCCGTCATTGATTATCTGCTGAAACCGTTAAATAAGGCAAAAGAGGCGCTGCGCGAGCGATAAAAAAGGCGTTCAGCAAGCCGAACGCCCGTCAGATCAGAGTGTAGACGTCATGTTGACAGCATGGCGTCGTTCTTTTGGCACCACATTGATGTAATGTGTGACATAGGCAAAATATAAACCGGCATAATTTTCGACAAGTTCGATAAATGCCGGGTAAATGGACATCCGGCCATCGCCGCGATCTTTAAGATAACCAGCCTCCTGTGCCGATTTGATAATGCGGTTGACGTGAATACGCGAGACGAAAAATTCTTTTGCAAGTGTGCTGGCTGAATACGCTATTATGGCACCGTATGCTGTTTTGTTTTTAATGGCCTGCAAATAGAGATAGAGCATAATCATTCGGCCACCATCCTTATCAATAAATAAACCCACCTCCGGAAGTACTTTACTGAATGTTAATCCGCGGAAAAGGTATTCTGCGGCGCGCCGGAAAAAGTTGTGCCTGAGTGTGTCATTGTCCAGAAGATTAACATTAATGTTGAATGTCGGATAAAGAATGCTAACAGGCGTGAACGCCCCGGACATATAGCGTTTAAGCTCATCCAGTCCTTTTTCCGTAGGCGCGATTTTTGTTTTTCGCCGATCTTCGGTACAGCGCCAGGTCTTAATTCGCCCGGTGGTTTTAAGTATGGTGATGATCGCAATAACGCTGTTAGGGCTGGCGATATTATAGCGTGAGCACAGTGCCTTAATCTCCGAGACCGACTCAGCCTGATTGCCAAAAACAAAACAACATATTGAGAGTATTATATTGAACCGTGATTCCTGAAGCATCGTTTTGTAGAACAGGGGTTGTTTTTTATAAATGGCGTCATTGATTCTGTAGTGTTCTATTATAGCTTCACTAAATCGCGGGTTGTTTTTAATGACATCCCGTCGATGTAGCAAAGCTCTGGATGAGATGTGATTATCCATAGCATTTTCTCTTTTTTGTCTGAGCCGATGAGAAGAAGTGTCCGGACTTCTTTTTCGGAATTTTCATTATACCTTGAGAAAGTCCTGGTTACTGTTGTTATATGAAAAGAAAATGATATTTATGCTTCGTATGGATGAGTCGGTTGATTAACGCAAAGATGTTCATGTACATAACATTGATAACGGTTTATTAACCAAATGGGGTGCGGTAAAATTATTCAATGCGACAAGGAGTATTGGCTTTAATTACATATGGGAATGATGTTTGTATTCTCAGGAGCAGGTTATGTCTCAAAATTTACCTTCTGTGCAAGGTACTTGCTACAAGCAACGGTTTGTTATTTCAGCCTGCGGTTTCACCTTTGAAGGGTATAGCCTGCTTCTGAAATCTCGAGGCGTACACGCCACGCGACTCCATTTTGAAGAGGATGAAATATGTTCCGTTGACGTTGAAAAAATGATGGAAAATCAATCGCCCGAGGTTTCGGTTTTCCTTGGTCGTGACGTTGCTACTTTTCTTGAAAGCCTGAAGCGCTTGGTATCCGTTCTGAATGCACTGCCTGTGATTTGCAGGGTCACCCTGTATGGTGCACTACCTGAGCGATGGCTTAATGCAACGTTGAGAAGTCTCGTTAATAATACAAAAAAGCTTTCCACGATCAGGGTAGAGAATATTACAGAAATAATGGGCTTTGTAAAAAATGAGACAGATGAGCGTGCTGGCCCTTCACGCTTGTTGCGTAACGTACCGGACAAGGAGGGTAAAGAAAATTTGCATGGGTTAACACATCGCGAGTTAACCGTGCTACTGAATTTCTATCGGGGTATTTCCATAAAAGAGCAGAGTAAGAGGTTAGGGCTGTCAGATAAAACTATTTATACCCATCGCAAGGTGGGTTTGGGTAAATTATATATTATCAGAGTATGGTTTAGCGACTCTCGCGTTTTCAGAGATGAGGTTTGTGCAGGAAAAAATAAAACAAAAGTGTTTTCGGAAACAGAAATAGATATATTACAAGCGTTACATAAACGGGAAATCTTTGCGGCTTATCAAATTATCACTGATAGTGATAAAAAAGGAGTTGGATTTGAAATCCTGCTGCGCTGGCATAAAAAAGGTGAGATCCTGAAGCCAGCCTATTTTCTGGGAGGGATAAAAAATAGTGAAATATGGCTCAAGCTAACGGCGTTAGTCATCCATGCGGCCGTATCAGGTATCAATAAATACAATGGAAAATATTATTTTTCAGTTAACATTCCTCCTCAACTTGCTTCGGGAAACGCGCTGCCGGGGATGGCCAAAAAGGCCGTCGAAATGTTACTCAAACCGCAGTGGGCCGGGAAACTGGTCTTTGAAGTAGCTGAAACGATTGACGTAACAAAGGATAAAAATATTCCCGAAACACTCCAGCGTTTACGCGCCGAGGGATGTCGGCTTTTTCTGGATGACTGTTTTTCAAAATATCATGCTATGCTGCCCATCAGACTGATTAATGTTGATGGACTAAAGCTTGATCGCGATATTGTTGAGCACTTTGTAGCTAACGACAAAGACTATAGCATTATTAAAGCGATACAGGTTTACAGCGACATGACGGGGACCGAATGCGTTGCGGAAGGCGTCGATAGCGAAGAAAAATTTGAAAAACTTGTCGCGTTAGGGGTTAAGCGATTCCAGGGTTATTATCTTTCCCGCGCGGTTAAAGAAGAAGAGTTGGATCGAATGGTACGGCTATTTAGTTAACGGCTTCACTATGCTGGTGGTACGACAGACTACAGTATTCGACCACCAGTAAAAAACACTCACTCACCGTCGCAATAGTGTATTCTCAGATATCATCACGCGTAAAGCCGACAACAATTTCAAGTGTGTTGCGAATGACATCGCAGGCTTCAGGCTCCTCGGTAATTTCAAGGGCGTGAATCAGTTGCAGGATGATCTCTTTATTCGAAAGGTTGTCACCGGTCAGCATAATACAGCGTATTGCCGAGCCTAACACTTCAACTTCACCACTGAGATGCTTTCCAGCATTAAGAAAGTGTTCCGCCAGTCCTTTATCGTGCAGGGCTTCAAAATTATACGTCTGGTGCATAGTCGCTTTACTCATGGTGGTCACCGTCTCGGTTAAAATTAGTGTTTCTTATTTGGGCTCAGAAGCGTGTTGTGAGTAAAGAGAGAGCGCATGCGGCCAATTTCATAATCGCCCATCACTCTTCCCCGGTCGTGCGATACGCCGGTTACACGCTGGCGCACTTCATCTTCAGCGGCAATCAATGCATTTTTACGCTCGTCATTTGATTCAACATTAGCCATCGCCAGCAGGCGATTAGCAAGAGACGCAAAGGTAATAGGTCCGTTCTCTTTCAGTATGGATAATACGGCCTCACCGATAAGGTCATCCTTAAGTCGTTCAAATTTAGTTCTATGCATAGCTTAATCTCACTCTGCTACACGCGGCTGTAGCATGGGGTTAGTCATCGCATCCAGATGCTCTATTCTCACTCAGCATGACTAACTTAGTAAGTTAAAAACAGTGTTCAGGTTAACGCTCGAAGAAGAGGGCTATCAAACCGTTATAGTGCGCTTTCTCAACGTCAGACGTTGATTCTTCAATTCTGCGCAACAGCTTTGTACAAATTGTCATTCTGCTCAGTTGTACATTTTCTTTGATGATCTCACTGACGATGGCACCAAGGGTTTCCTGCTGTGTTGGGACATTATCCTTGTTGAAATACAAGGTTATAGCGCTTTCTGCTGTAGAGGGAGCATGGTTGCGACGCATAATTTTCCACCGTTGACAAACAATTTTGTAACATCACTGGCATCGAATTTATACTATCCGGTCAAATCTGTACATCTAAATTGTACAAGTTTTTCGTGCAGTTCGGGGATTTGTCAGAAGAACTATCAAAATTAGGGGGGAAGAGAGGGAGAAAAACGTGGGGAAAAGAAAAGGCCCCGGAGGGCCTGAAATTATTTCCGTCCCAGCAGAAGTCCCAGAACGATGCCTACCGCACCCGCAGCGATTAAGCCCGTTAACGGGTTATTTCTGACGGCTTCAGTAACATCCGAGACGGCATCACTGGCCTGGGCAGCATATTTTTTCGCTGCACCTTTCACCTGATGTTTAGGGGAATCAACGAATTCACCAAACTGCTGCTGCGCAGAGCCGGATAATTCATCAAGTTTGTTTTTGGCTTTATCGCCAGCGTATTGTGCATTTTTATCAGTGTCGAAATCAGACATTCCAGCCTCCTTTTGTTGATAGTCTAAGGATAGACGCTGATGGCAAGAGTGAGAGAGAATTCGCTAAAATCAACGCCTGATTACCTCTTTTTAGGATATGTCTTTCTTACATGTCCACCATAACGCCCTAAGGATGGAGTGGATAAATATTTCCCTCGCCGTCTCTGTCTACGTAGCGGGAAGAGACTATTTCTCTCGTGCGTTAGCGCGAAAGGTAATGTAATAGCCAAGGGATGCGGCCAGGCACAGCATATAGCCGAACGATTCCGAACCTTCCTCCACGGCGTTTTTCACGACACGCATATAGCCATGTTCCAGAATGGCGTGCCACAGCACCTGCATTCCAAAGAGACGGGAGAAGACCAGTACGGCCAGCAGGCCGCTCAACAGAATACCGTACCAGGGGGATTGCGTGTATTTTGCCAGCTGTTCCAGGGTAGCGCGAAAATGCATAACGGGGCGAATTAAAGCCAGCAGAGCGGTAATCAGCGCGAACCACACCCAACTCCCATGAGAAATGAGGTCAAAAAGCGCGTCCAGTTCACGAATTAACATCGTCAGGAAAAAACCGCCAACCAGTATATTACAGTAACGCATGGATTCATCCATTTTCGCCAGACGAAAATGGAGAAACACGATAGTCGCTAATACCGTTTCCTGCATGATTTCGGTCAGTGATAATTCCGGAATATCATGGCCGACAAACCGCATATCAACCCAAAGACAAAGTATAATAAGCGCGCATGCGACCGCCGCGCCAACAAAGAATAAAAAGCTCTTTAGTACAATCATTAACACCACCATTTTGTTTGTAGCAGTATGTTAGGTGACGAGAATGTTATTTCTGTTCACATCGTGCCATATAAGTGCTGAATTTTAACATTACGAGCTAAATAGGATTCGTAGCGGCCAGAATAAACCCTAAATATCTTTTGTTCCTTGCCGGCGATGTGCTCATTGCAGCGTCTCTTTCTTGTGGTTTACAGGGCAATAACATACGAGGTACCATACCCCCCTATAGTATCAGGAGGGCGTATGCCGCATTCACCCGAAGATAAAAAACGTATTCTGACCCGCGTCCGCCGCATTCGAGGCCAGGTTGATGCCCTTGAACGCGCCCTGGAGTCGGGCGATCCCTGTCTCGCCATTCTGCAGCAAATAGCCGCCGTGCGCGGTGCTGCCAATGGCCTGATGGGTGAAATGGTTGAAATTCACCTCAAAGATGAGCTGGTGACGGGGGAGACCACCCCGGATCAGCGGGCAGTGCGGATGGCGGAAGTCGGCCATTTGCTGCGCTCTTATCTAAAATAAACCCACACACCTCACAACAAGGGAAAGACATCATGAAATCTCGCGCAGCTGTCGCGTTCGGCCCAGGCAAGCCGCTGAAAATCGTTGAAATTGATGTTGCTCCGCCGAAGAAAGGCGAAGTGCTGATCAAAATTACTCACACCGGCGTCTGCCATACCGATGCGTTTACCCTCTCCGGTGACGATCCGGAAGGCGTATTCCCGGCGGTGCTCGGCCACGAAGGGGGCGGTGTAGTGGTGGAAGTGGGTGAAGGCGTTACCAGCCTGAAGCCCGGCGACCATGTGATCCCGCTCTACACCGCAGAGTGCGGCGAGTGTAAGTTCTGCAAATCCGGCAAAACTAACCTCTGTCAGGCCGTGCGCGCCACGCAGGGCAAGGGTCTTATGCCGGACGGCACCACCCGTTTCTCCTATAACGGCGAGCCAATCTATCACTACATGGGGACCAGCACCTTCAGCGAGTACACGGTGTGCGCCGAGATCTCACTGGCGAAAGTGAATCCGCAGGCACCGCTGGATAAAGTCTGTCTGCTCGGCTGCGGTGTCACCACCGGTATCGGCGCGGTGCATAACACGGCGAAAGTGAAAGAGGGTGACACCGTGGCGGTGTTCGGCCTGGGCGGGATCGGTCTGGCGGTCATCCAGGGCGCGGTACAGGCGAAAGCTGGGCGTATCATTGCTGTGGATACCAACCCGGAGAAATTTAAGCTCGCAGGTGAGATGGGTGCGACCGACTTCATCAACCCGAAAGACTACGACAAACCGGTTCAGGACGTGATCGTTGAGCTGACCGACGGCGGCGTGGATTTCAGCTTCGAATGTATCGGCAACGTCAACGTAATGCGCTCAGCGCTGGAGTGCTGCCACAAAGGCTGGGGTGAGAGCATCATTATCGGTGTGGCCGGCGCGGGTCAGGAGATTAAAACCCGTCCCTTCCAGCTGGTGACAGGGCGCGTATGGCGCGGGTCGGCATTTGGCGGCGTGAAAGGCCGTACACAGCTGCCGGGCATGGTTGAAGATGCGATGGTCGGCAAAATTCAGCTCGACCCGTTCATTACGCACCGCCTGCCGCTGGAACAGATCAACGAAGCTTTCGATCTGATGCACGAAGGAAAATCCATTCGTACCGTCATCCATTTCGGCGACAACTGATTATTCTGCCAGCGGTTTTTCCCGCTGGCATTTCTTCCCTGATCTTCTCTAAAGTGTGACCTGTCTGGCGCTTTTAGGCGTAATCTAATTCCCCGCTGTGCCGATGACTCTTTTACAGGCGTGTTTTTACGCATCTTACCTATAAGAGAGTCGACGGTCATGGACAACACAACATCGATGCAGGCGCAGCACAAGCTGAGTTTCTTGCATCACATCCGGCTGGTTCCGCTGTTTTCCTCCATTCTCGGTGGCATTATTCTCCTGTTTGCCTTGAGCTCGGGTCTGGCAGGCTATTTCCTGCTCCAGGCCGATAACGATCAGCAGGATGTCACAGCAGAAATCCAGGTGCGCACCGGTCTGTCAAACAGTTCCAACCATTTACGCACCGCCCGTATCAACATGATCCACGCGGGGGCGGCGAGCCGCATCGCGGAGATGGAGGCGATGAAGCAAAACATCGCTGAGGCTGAGACCCGCATCAGGCAGTCGCAGGATGGATTTGCCGCCTATATGAAGCGCACCGTTCGCACTCAGGCTGATGAAGCGCTGGATGGCGATCTGAAAGCCCGCTATGACGCCTACATCGCCGGTATGCAGCCGATGCTGAAATATGCCAAAAACGGCATGTTTGAAGCCATTATCAACCATGAAAATGAGACCGCGCGTCCGCTGGACGATGCCTATAACGCGGTGCTGCTGAAGGCGATAAAAATCCGCACCGAACGCGCCAACGCACTGACGGCGCAGGCTCACACCCGCACCCGGCTGGGGCTGATGTTTATGTTCGGCGCGTTTGGCCTGGCGCTGGCGCTGGCGGTGATCACCTTTGTGGTGCTGCGCCGTACGGTGATAAACCCGCTTCAGCGAGCCGCTACGCGTATCGAAAATATCGCGAAAGGCGATTTGACCATGCCGGACGAACCGACCGGGCGCAGCGAAATTGGCCGCCTGACGCGCGATCTGCAAACAATGCAGCACGCGCTGGTGGCAACCGTGGGCACGGTGCGGCAGGGGGCGGAGGAGATTTACCGTGGAACCAGCGAGATCTCCGCGGGTAATACCGATCTCTCATCCCGAACCGAACAGCAGGCGGCGGCCATCGAACAGACGGCGGCCAGCATGGAGCAGCTCACCGCGACGGTGAAGCAAAACGCCGATAACGCGCATCATGCGAGTAAACTTGCAGAAGATGCCTCCGGTAAGGCCAGCCGCGGGGGGCAGATGGTCTCCGGCGTGGTGAAAACCATGGGTAATATTTCCACCAGCTCGAAGAAGATCTCTGAAATTACCGCCGTGATTAACAGCATCGCGTTCCAGACCAATATTCTCGCGCTCAATGCGGCGGTCGAGGCGGCGCGTGCGGGTGAACAGGGACGCGGCTTTGCGGTCGTAGCGAGTGAAGTCCGCACCCTGGCAAGCCGCAGCGCGAACGCGGCGAAAGAGATTGAAAGCCTGATTAATGAATCGGTGTCGCTTATCGATCAGGGTTCCGGGGAGGTGGTTGCGGCGGGCAATACCATGAATGAGATCGTCGAGGCGGTTAAACGCGTCACCGATATTATGCTGGAGATTGCGGCCGCGTCTGATGAGCAGAGCCGCGGCATTGTTCAGGTGAGCCAGGCGATTTCCGAGATGGATAAGGTGACGCAGCAGAATGCCTCGCTGGTGGAAGAAGCTTCTGCGGCAGCGGCTTCGCTGGAGGAGCAGGGCGCACGTCTGACGGAAGCCGTTGGCGCGTTTCGTCTCAACGGGGCGCACGCAGGACGGACTACAGCCGCTGCAAACGCAGCAAAACCCGCGCCTTTAACCCCGGCGGCGGCTGTCTCAGGTGATAACTGGGAAACGTTCTGAGTAAGACAGACCCGCCCTCGCGGCGGGTTCTGCGTTTATGGTCAGAGAGGCATTGATTTACGAATGGCGCTTAACAGCGTTTGGGCACCTTCAGAGAGCGGGGCATCTACCCGCGTCAGGATCCCAATCGGTTCTCCCGCGCCGGGTGAGGTTACCGGCAGCGCCGTAAGCACGCCGCGTCGCAGATCGTCCTTCACCGCGCCGGACGGCACAAACCATACGTAGTCATAATCCACCGTAAGCTGGCGCGACAGCGACGCCGAGAGCGTTTCAATACACCCGGAAGGCAGCGTGCAGCCCTGCATTTGCAGCAACGCTTCCGCATTCTGACGCGGAACGGTTCCTTTTGGTGAGACCACCACCGGCCACTCCATCACACGGCTCAGGGTCACGGTATCCTGCAACAGAGGATGATTCGGACGCACGACCAGCTTCAGCGATTCCAGGAACAGCAGCTCGTAGTTCAGGCCGCTCATCAGTTCCGGATCGGACATCCGCCCAATGCCCAGATCCAGCTCGCCTGACTTCAGGCCCGCCAGCAGCATGGTGTTATTCATGGTCGCGACCTGAAGCGTGGCGTGCTTTTGCTGACGGTGGAACTGGCCGATCGCCGCAGGCAGTATGCCCAGCGCCGCCGTTGGCAGTGCCCCCACGCGCACGATGTCGCTGGCCTGCTCTTCTTTACGATTTAAGGCCTGACCGGCGGTATTGAGGGCATCGAGAACTTTAACGGCATGCGTCAGGAACTGTTCGCCCACGAGCGTAAGCTGAGCGCCCAGACGGCCGCGATCGAACAGGCGGGTTCCGGTAAGCTGTTCCAGTTCGTTCAGCGTTTTGGAGAGTGCAGGCTGACTGAGGTTAAGGGTTTCAGCCGCTCGCCCCAGCGTTCCCTGTTGAGCGACGGCCACAAAAGTATGCAAATGGCGCAAGCGTATGCGCTGACTGAACAGACCATTTTTTTCCATAGGCGATGTTAAAAACAGAGCGACGCGGGTGACAAGTTAAGATGTTTGAATTTGATAACCTGATAGCAAAATATTTTTAACATTTGACCTGTTTGAGTTACAACCGTTTTTCGAAAATGCCCACGCTTTGAGCACTCGTCTGCCTGGATCACAATTCGTAAATTCTTCCCAACGAAAGGAACGGGCTTCTCTACACTCCAGGTAGTATTCACTGGAGGCATGACATCATGGCGAACACCATCACGGCTGATGATATTCGGGAACACTTTTCGCAGGCTATGTCGGCGATGTACCAGCAGGAAGTTCCGCAGTACGGCTCCTTGCTGGAACTGGTGGCGGACGTTAACCTGGCGGTTCTGGAAAATAACCCACTTTTACATGAACAACTGGCGAACGCAGACGAACTGGCGCGCCTGAATGTTGAACGTCACGGTGCGATCCGCGTTGGCACCGCGCAGGAGCTTTCCACCCTGCGCCGGATCTTCGCCATTATGGGCATGTACCCGGTCAGCTATTACGATCTCTCCCAGGCGGGCGTGCCCGTCCACTCGACGGCGTTTCGTCCGACAGACGATGCGGCGCTCTGCCGTAATCCGTTTCGCATTTTTACCTCGCTGCTGCGCCTGGAGCTGATTGAAAACGTTGCGCTGCGCGAAAGGGCGGCGGAGATCCTCTCCCGGCGCAACATCTTTACGCCGCGCTGTCTGGACCTGATCGACCTGCATGATGCGCAGGGACACTTTACTGAGGCACAGGCGCGCGAATTTGTGCAGGAAGCCCTGGAAACCTTCCGCTGGCATCGCCATGCGACGGTCGATCAGGAAACCTATCTGGCGCTGAGCAACGAACATCGCCTGATTGCCGACGTGGTCTGTTTCCCGGGGTGTCATATAAACCATCTCACGCCGCGCACGCTGGATATCGACCGGGTGCAGGAGCTAATGCCGAAGTACGGCATTGAGCCGAAAATTCTGATTGAAGGCCCGCCGCGCCGCGAGGTGCCGATCCTCCTGCGCCAGACCAGCTTTAAGGCGCTGGAAGAGCCGGTGCTTTTCGCGGGAGAACACAAGGGTACGCATACCGCGCGTTTCGGTGAGATTGAGCAGCGGGGCGTGGCCCTTACGCCGAAAGGGCGCGAGCTGTACGACCGTCTGTTAAATCAGGCCGGGACCGGCAAAGACAACCTGACCCATCAGCTTCACCTGCGCGAGATCTTCAGCACCTTCCCGGACAGCGAAATGTTCCTGCGCCGTCAGGGGCTGGCTTATTTCCGCTACCGTCTGACTCCGACAGGTGAGGCGCATCGCCACGCGTTTCGTCCCGGCGACGATCCGCAGCCGCTGATCGAACGCGGCTGGGTTGTGGCGCAGCCGATCACCTATGAGGATTTTCTGCCCGTCAGCGCGGCGGGGATTTTCCAGTCGAATCTTGGCAATGAAACGCAGGCGCGCAGCCACGGCAATGCCAGCCGCAATGCCTTCGAAGCCGCGCTCGGCTGTGCGGTGTACGACGAGTTTACGCTTTACGAGGAGGCGGAAGCGCGCAGCAAACAGCGTTGCGGTTTGCTCTGAAACCGTTACTCTGCAGGAGTGTGATGGAAAAAGAAGGTTGGTATGGAAAATCCCTCCGCCCCTGTGGTTGAAACGCGCCAGGGCGCACTAATTGGTTCTACTGAAGGCGATACCCATGTGTGGTGTGGCATTCCTTATGCGGCACCGCCGGTTGGCCCGTGGCGCTGGCGCTCCCCACGCCCCCCTGCACGCTGGGATGGCGTGCGTCCGGCGACGGCGTTCTCCGCCTCCAGCTGGCAGAGCAGCGAAAGCTGTCAGGAGCTGGGCGGCGGCGATCCTGGCCAGTTCTCTGAAGACTGCCTGTACCTTAACGTCTGGTCGCCAGTCGTACGCGCCGATCCGCTTCCGGTGATGGTCTGGCTGCACGGCGGAGGATTTACACTCGGCGCTGGCGGTCTGCCTCCGTATAACGGCAGGGCGCTGGCGAAGCGCGGCACGGTGGTGGTGACAATTAATTACCGTCTCGGACACCTCGGCTTTTTTGCCCATCCGGCGCTTGAGGGGGAAGAAGAACGCGTGGTGCATAACTTTGCGCTGCTCGATCAGATCCAGGCCCTGGAATGGGTGCGCGATAACATTGCCGCGTTCGGCGGCGATCCTGAGAACATCACCGTATTTGGCGAGTCGGCCGGTGCGCGCAGCGTGCTGTCGCTGATGGCTTCTCCGCTTGCGGGAGGACTGTTCCATAAAGCCATTGTGCAAAGCGGGTACACGCTGCCCGACACCCCGCGCGAGCAGGCCATGCATAAAGGCGAAGTGATTGCTGCCCATTTTGGCCTGCAAAATGCCACCGCGGAACAGCTTCGCGCGATCCCGCCTGAGGCGTTCTGGCCGCTGACCTCGCCACTGAATATCGCCCCTGCGCCCATCGTGGGTGACTGCGTTTTGCCTGAGGCCATGCTCGATGTCTTTTTCGCTGCCCGTCAGCATTCAGTACCGGTGATGATTGGGTCAAACAGCGACGAAGCCAGCGTGATGTCGGTGTTCGGGGTCGATCTTGCCGGGCAGATCCAGAAGCTCCGTCGCGAGCGGCGCTTTGGCCTGGGGCTGATCAAGCTGCTTTATCCGGGCGTGAAGGGCGATGAGGAACTCGGCAGGCAGGTTTGCCGCGACATGGCCTTTACCACCATGGGATACGTGGTGATGCAGGCGCAGCAGCGGGCAGGCGGCCTGTGCTGGCGATACTGGTTTGATTATGTGGCCGAAGCGGAGCACGCGACGTATACCAACGGCGCCTGGCACGGTAACGAAGTGCCCTACGTGTTCGATACCCTTGGGCAGGTGGAACCCTCGCGGCAGTATGTAAATGAACGCGATCTGGCCTTCGCCGCTCAGGTGGCGGACTACTGGGTGAGCTTCGCCCGGGATGCGGGAGCACGCGATAGCCTGGTGGGGCCCACGCGCTGGCCCGCCTGCCGGAAAGGGCGGGACGTGTTGTTACGCATTGGTGTGAATAAACATGCAGGTTTTCGGCTTGAAAACCGTTTTATGCGTGCCCGTATGAGCCTCTTCAAACGGGTAATGAAACACCACGTCAGCCTCGACTGAGCAGACAGGCACGAAACGCATCCAGCCCGTTCTCCGGGTCGGGTGCGTCGCGTAACACCAGCCGGTAGCTCGCCCCCGTCTTTATGCTCGTATCATAAGGCCGTATCAGCCGTCCGGCGCGCACGTCCTCCTCCACCAGCGTTTCATCCGCAATGGCGATGCCCAGCCCCTGAATGGCGGCGGTAATGGCCAGATCCATGGTTTCAAAGTGTTGATTTTTGAGCATAGCTGGCGCCGGACGCGGCTGTTTCGCCAGCCACAGCGTCCAGTCCGTTTTGTCCCGCGTGGGGTGAAGGAAGGTGAGTGTTTCCAGCGCAGAACCGGCCCGCAGCGGGCTCATCACCGGGGTTAAGGCCTCTTCGAACAGCAGATCGCCGGCGCTCATGTGCGTTCCAAACACAATCGCCGCGTCATAGGATTCGGTTTTGAAATTGACGTTATGATCGGTGGTAGTGGTCAGCGCAATCTGGAGTTCCGGCTGTTCGCGCTCGACCTGTAACAGACGCGGTACCAGCCAGCGCATCGCGCAGGTAGGCGCTTTCAGTCGAATTACGGTCTGGTGCGTCCGCGCCTGTTCAGCAACGTTAAGCAGGTGCTCAAACGCAGATTGCAGTTCCGGCAGCAGGGCGCTTCCCTGTGAAGAAAGACGCAGGCCGCGAGCATGGCGTTCGAACAGCGGGAAGCCGAACCAGCTTTCCAGCGAGGCAATTTTGCGGCTTACCGCCCCCTGCGTCAGACAAAGCTCCTTCGCGGCATGGGTAAGATTCAGGTGACGCGCGGTCACGATAAACGTCTCTACGGCATTAAGCGGAAATGAACGACGCGACATATCTCACCTTAGCTATGCATTTTTGTCATGGCTATTATGACAACAATTCGATTGTCCCGGCAATCAAGTTATTGTTTGAATAGTTATGCATTCACCACGAGAAGGGACAGAGGATGACTTTGAAAACGCCGGTGCAGACCCGCTCCAAATTGCCCGATGTAGGAACCACCATTTTTACCGTTATCGGCCAGCTTTCAGCCCGGCATAACGCCATCAACCTTTCTCAGGGTGCGCCGAATTTTTCCTGCGACCCAAAACTTATCTCCGGCGTCACTCGCGCCATGGAGTCAGGGCATAACCAGTATGCCTCCATGACCGGGCTGCAACCGCTCAGAGAGCGCATCGCGGACAAAATTGCCACGCTCTATGGCACCCGCTATGACCCGGCGAGTGAGGTACTGGTGACCGCCAGCGCCAGCGAAGGGCTTTACTCAGCCATCAGCGGGCTGGTTCATCCTGGCGATGAGGTGATCTATTTCGAGCCCTCCTTTGACAGCTATGCGCCGATTGTCCGTCTGCAGGGGGCGACGCCGATCGCTATTAAGCTGACGGTACCGGATTTTGCCGTGAACTGGGATGAAGTACGCGCGGCTATTACCCCACGCACGCGGATGATCATCGTCAATACGCCGCACAACCCGAGCGGACAGGTGTTTTCAGCCGCCGATCTGCACCAGCTGGCAGCGCTGACGCGCCACACCGACATCATCATTTTGTCTGACGAAGTGTACGAGCACGTCGTTTTTGATGGCGAACCGCATCACGGGATGGCAACGCACCCGCAACTGGCGGAGCGCAGCGTGATTATTTCTTCTTTCGGAAAAACCTATCACGTCACCGGCTGGCGCGTGGGTTATTGTGTGGCGCCCGCGGAGCTGATGGATGAAATATGTAAGGTCCATCAATTTTTAATGTTCTCGGCCGATACGCCGATGCAGTACGCGTTTGCCGAACACATGACCGATCCGCAAACCTGGCTGTCGCTGGCGGCGTTTTATCAGCGCAAGCGCGATCTGCTGCAAAGTTTGCTCGCCGACTCACCGTTCAGGCTGCTTCCGAGTGCCGGTTCGTTTTTCCTGCTTGCGGATTACAGCGGCTTTAGCGACGAGCGCGACAGCGAGATGGTGAAAAGGCTGATTGTCGAGTACGGGGTTGCCACCATTCCGCTGTCAGCGTTTTATGCCGATGGCACGGACAATAAACTGATCCGTCTCTCTTTTGCGAAAGATGAGGCGACGTTACGGGCAGGTGCCCAGACCCTTTGTCGGGTTACACCACGTTAAGGAATTTGAGATGAAATTACGCGCGTTAGTTGTCGGCATAGGACTGCTGTGTTCATTCTCGTCGTTTGCTGCTACCGAGTTGCGATACGGGCTGGAAGCGGAATATCCGCCGTTTGAAAGCCGCAATGCCTCAGGGGAGCTGGAAGGATTTGACGTAGAACTGGGAAATGCCATCTGTAAAGCCGCCGCGCTGAAGTGCAGCTGGGTAGAAACCTCGTTTGATGCGTTGATTCCCGGTCTGCTGGCGAAAAAGTTCGACGCCATAAACTCGGCGATGAACATCACCGAACAGCGTCGTAAGAGCATTGATTTTACCCAGCCCATCTACCGTATTCCCTCCCAGCTGGTGGGCAAAGCCGGTTCTGCGGTAGAGGCCACGCCGGAAGGGCTGAAGGGCAAAACCATCGGCGTTCTCCAGGGTTCAATTCAGGAAACCTACGCCAAAGAGCACTGGGAAAAGCACGGTGTCACCGTGGTGTCTTATAAAGATCAGAATATGGCCTGGGGAGATCTGCTGAATGGCCGCATCGATGCCTCGCTGGTCATGTCAGCGGCCGGGCAGGCAGGTTTCCTCAGCAAGCCGCAGGGTAAAGGGTTTGGCTTTATCGGCAAACCGGTGTCGGACGACACCATCCTCGGCAGTGGGATCGGCTTTGGGCTGCGTAAGGGGGATGAGGCCACCAAAAAGCAGCTTGATGCCGCAATTGATAAAGTACGTGCCGACGGCACGATCGCTAAACTGGCTGATAAGTACTTCCCGGGTATCGATGTCAGCGTAAAATAACCGCCTCGTTGGTCCCGGCTGTTGATGTCCAGCCGGGACTCTTTTATACATAACTTTACCCCTTTTTCAGGCCGTTCTGGTCGACAGAAAATATTTCTCGGTTTGTTCAGATAATCACCCGCCAACAATTGGATTCTTAACCGTTTTTGTTTAGGCTGTGCGTTCTTTCTTGCCGTCATTTCGCTGCGCGCGAAACTCATTCACACGACCATAAGGACGTTTTCTCAGGCATGAATCGCAGACGTTTTCTCAAAGGTTCCCTGGCAATGGCTGCCCTGAGCGGCACTTCTGGCCTTGCTTCTCTGTTTTCCCAGGCGGCGTATGCTGCTGACTCCGACATTGCCGACGGTCAGAGCCGTCGCTTTGACTTCTCTGTTCTGCAATCCATGGCGCACGATCTGGCGAAAACCCCGTGGGGTGGTGCGCCGCGTCCGCTGCCGGAAACGCTGGCCACCATGACGCCGCAGGCGTACAACGCCATCCGTTACGATGAGAAACAGTCGCTGTGGAATAACATTGAAGGTCGCCAGCTGGACGCCCAGTTCTTCCATATGGGGATGGGATTCCGCCGCCGCGTGCGCATGTTCTCGCTGGATCAAAGCACCTCTCAGGCGCGTGAGATCCACTTCCGTCCAGAGCTGTTCAGCTACGGCGATACGGGCGTGGATACCAAACAGCTTGAAGGTCAGAGTGACCTCGGCTTCGCCGGATTCCGCGTCTTTAAAGCGCCCGAACTGGCGCGACGCGATATCGTTTCGTTCCTGGGCGCGAGTTACTTCCGCGCAGTGGATGATACCTACCAGTACGGCCTTTCCGCGCGCGGGCTGGCGGTGGATACCTTTACTGACACCCCGGAAGAGTTCCCGGATTTCACCTCCTTCTGGTTTGAAACCGTTAAGCCGGGCGATACCACCTTTACCGTCTATGCGCTGCTGGACAGCCCGAGCATTACCGGTGCCTATAAGTTTGTGATCCACTGTGAGAAGAGCCAGGTGATCATGGACGTCGAGAACCATCTCTATGCGCGCAAAGACATCAAGCAGCTCGGCATCGCGCCGATGACCAGCATGTTCAGCTGCGGCAACAACGAACGCCGCATGTGCGACACCATTCATCCGCAGATCCACGATTCAGACCGCCTGGCAATGTGGCGCGGTAACGGAGAGTGGATCTGCCGACCGCTGAACAACCCGCAAAAGCTGCAATTTAACACTTATCTGGATAAAAACCCGAAAGGCTTTGGTTTGTTGCAGCTTGATCGGGACTTCTCCCATTACCAGGACGTCATGGGCTGGTATAACAAGCGACCAAGCCTGTGGGTCGAGCCGCGCAACAACTGGGGTAAAGGATCCATCGCCCTGATGGAGATCCCGACAACCGGCGAGACGCTCGATAACGTGGTCTGCTTCTGGCAGCCGGAGAAACCGGTGCAGGCGGGTGATGAACTGGACTTCAAATACCGTCTCTACTGGAGCGCGCAGCCGCCGGTGCGTTCACCGCTGGCAAACGTCTACGCTACCCGTACCGGTATGGGCGGCTTCCCGGAGGGCTGGGCGCCGGGTGAAAATTACCCGAAAGTGTGGGCCCGTCGCTTTGCCATCGACTTCGTCGGGGGCGATTTGAAGGCCGCCGCACCGAAGGGCATTGAGCCGGTGATCACCCTGTCCAGCGGTGAAGCGAAGCAGGTGGAGATCCTCTACGTCGAGCCGTTCGACGGGTATCGCATTCTGTTTGACTGGTATCCAACCTCTGACTCCACCGAGCCGGTCGATATGCGTCTGTTCCTGCGCTGTCAGGGCGACGCCATCAGCGAGACCTGGCTGTACCAGTATTTCCCGCCCGCGCCGGACAAACGTAACTACGTTGATGACCGGATCATGCGTTAGTCCTTATGGGTTTGTGCCGGGTGGCGGCTTCGCCTTACCCGGCCTGATTCGGACGCATTTGTAGGCCGGGTAAGCGTTAGCGCACCCGGCAATTAAGAGGCACTATGTCTTCAGAAATTATCCCCGTAACCCAGGAAATCGAGCTTCGCGCCGTCGAAGAGCGCTATACCACCGATCTGCACAACCTCGTTATTAAAAACAAAACCTGGCTGCAAACCGCCTTCGACTGGGCGCAGCATGTCGGCACTGAAGAGGACACGCGCCGTAACGTGCAGAGCAACCAGATGCTGCACCAGCGCGGCTACGCCAAAATGTTCCTGATTTTCATGAAGGACGAGCTGGTGGGCGTGCTTTCTTTTAACGCGATAGAGCCTGCGAATAAGGCCGGGTACATCGGCTACTGGCTTGACAAAGCGCATCAGGGGCAGGGCATTCTCTCTCAGGCGCTACAGGCGTTTATGCGCTATTACGTTGAGCGCGGCGAGATCCGCCGCTTTGTGATCAAATGTCGCGTGGCTAACCATAACAGTAATCGCGTGGCGCAGCGCAACGGTTTTGCGCTGGAAGGTTGTTTGCGGGAAGCGGAAATGCTCAACGGCCGCTTCGATGACGTAAACCTGTACGCCAGGTTATTCCCGCTATAGCGCCCCCAGCAGCGGCGTCCGGGTGATCCGCGTGTCACCGTTGATCACTTTGGCTCCCCGGACGTGAATGCTTTCACCCTCCAGCGCCTCGATCGCCGCATCGTCTGTCATCTCCACCTGATGCTCAATCAGGACATCGCCGCTGATACGCGCGCGCCCCTGAATAACGACCTTGTCATCAATCAGGATCGGCCCGCCGCGTAACCACGCCTCGCCACCAATCAATACGTGGTGTTTAATCACGCAGTTACCTTCGACGAGGGCGTTTTCCGCGACCTGTGAACTGTACCGCACGGTCGGGATCGCATCATCCTCTAAACCGGCCAGCAGGCGGGCGTTGCCGTACACTTTGGCGCAGTCGCACACCCAGACGTTATTAAGCGCGTTGCCCTCAAGAATGGCGCGGTCAAACACCTCCGCGCGGTGCTCAACAAAGGCCCAGGTCACCATGGCATCGCCGTAGATTTGCGCCTGATGCACAATACGCGACTGGCTGACCGTGGCTCTGTCGTAAATCTGTAGGATCTGCTCACGGTCGGGTGTCAGCCCTTTGGCTGCAATCACCATGCTGTCATGCAGCACCCGCGCGTCACCCGCGATACGGCATTCCCCGCGTACGGTGGAGTGCTGGATAGTGACGTTGTCACTTATTGCCGCGCCGTGACTCACCTCTGCCGCGTCAAGCCAGCTGTTGCCGCCTACGAGTGCGCGGTGGCTTACGATGCAGGGTTGGGTGAGGCGGGCGTTGCCGGATATCCTGGCCCCGGCAAACACCACGCTGTTTTCATCATAAACCCAGCAATCCCCGTCCTGGGCGAGCGCGTGTTCATCCTCAACCCAACCACCTTTTGTCCCGCTGGTCACATCGTTAAAATCCTTTGCGGCAATTATCTGTCTGAGTAGGGTTGTGCACGGCGTTGATCCGTCCTGCCAGCGCCAGAGACGGGTTTCATTGCTAAGCCTGTATTTTGTCATCGTGTTTTCCCTGAAAAGCCATTCACTAAACGTAGCAAACTTTTGGCGTTTCGAAGTGCTGGCGTCTGCACGGTAAACCCCTTAAAATGGCATTTAAAATACATTTTAAAGTTTAAAAAAAATGCATAACCAAGACCAACGCGTTCTTAACTTGCCCGCCGGTTATTTCGGTATGGTTCTGGGTACCATAGGTATGGGGTTCGCCTGGCGTTATGCCGGTACTATCTGGCCGGTGACGCGCTGGCCGGGCGAGATCCTGGTGGCGCTGGCGGTGGCGATCTGGTTCCTGCTGAGCGTGGCGTTTCTTACCCGTGCGGTACGGTTTCCATATAGCGTACTGGCCGAGATGCGGCATCCGGTAATGAGCAGTTTTGTCAGCCTGTTTCCAGCCACAACGCTACTGGTGGCCATTGGCTTTGTGCCGTGGTGCCGACCAGTGTCGCTGGTGCTGTTTAGCGTAGGCGTGGTGATCCAGCTTGCGTATGCCGCCTGGCAAAGCGCCGGGCTGTGGCGCGGTAAGCATCCGGAAGAGGCCACGACGCCGGGACTGTATCTGCCGACGGTAGCGAACAATTTTATCAGCGCCATGGCCTGCGGTGCGCTGGGTTTCCACGATGCGGGGCTGGTGTTCCTTGGTGCCGGGGTCTTTTCCTGGCTGAGCCTCGAGCCAGTCATTCTGCAACGCCTGCGCAGCGCGGGCGAACTGCCCGCGGCGCTTCGTACTTCGCTCGGGATCCAGCTTGCGCCTGCCCTGGTGGCTTGTAGCGCCTGGTTTAGCGTCAACGGCGGCGAAGCGGACACCTTCGCCAAAATGCTTTTCGGCTATGGTCTGTTGCAACTCCTGTTTATGCTGCGTCTGATGCCGTGGTATCTGTCGCAGCCGTTCAACGTGTCGTTCTGGAGCTTCTCGTTCGGGGTGTCGGCGCTGGCGACCACCGGTTTACATCTGGGGCAGAGCAGTCCGTCAGGGTTCTTTCATGCCCTCGCGGTTCCCCTGTTTATTTTCACCAACATCATCATCGCGATGCTGCTGGTCCGTACTTTTATCTTGCTGATGCAGGGCAAACTTCTGGTGCGCGCTGATAAGGCACTGCTAATGCAATCTGAGGAAAAATAATGACTGTCGATGAAAACTACTTTACTGAGAAATATGGGCTGACCCGCACGCACTCAGAGGTCCTGCTCAGCGCGGACATTGTTAAGCCGGGAAAAACGCTCGATCTCGGTAGCGGAAATGGCCGTAACAGCCTCTACCTCGCTGCCAACGGCTATGACGTGACGGCGTGGGATAAAAACCCGATGAGCATCGATAACATCGAGCGCATTAAGGCGGCGGAAGGGATCGCGAATCTGCAAACGGCGATAAAGGATCTGAACAACCTGACCTTTGACGGCGAATACGACTTTATTCTTTCCACCGTCGTGTTGATGTTTCTCGAAGCAAAAACCATCCCTGGTCTTATCGCCAATATGCAGCGTTGCACTAAACCAGGCGGCTATAACCTGATCGTTGCCGCCATGGATACGGAGGATTATCCGTGTACCGTCGGTTTCCCGTTTGCCTTTAAGACCGGTGAACTGAGCCACTACTACGAAGGCTGGGAGCTGATCAAGTACAACGAAGAGGTGGGGGAACTCCACCGTACCGATGCCAACGGCAACCGTATCAAGCTGCGCTTCGCCACCATGCTCGCACGCAAGCCCGCTTAACGCGCGGCCAGCAGACAGAGTTGCAGGGCCGTGCGACAGGAGGCCTCGAACGACGACAGCGGTAAAAACTCAAACTTCGAGTGGAAGTTATGGGCGCCGGTGAAGAAGTTCGGGGTGAGCAAGCCTTTGGCTGACAGGGCCGCCCCGTCCGTGCCACCGCGCATGGGGATCGGTTTTGGGGTGATACCGAGCGATTCCATCGCCTCGAACATCAGGTCGATCGCGCGGCGGTCTTCGCCAATCGCATTGCTGATATTGCTGTAGGTATCTTCAATGCGATACTCCACGTTTGCCGTGGGATGCTGCGCAGCAATCCGCGCTGCCACATCGGCAATTTGCTGCTTGCGGGCGGCAAAACCCTCTTTGTCAAAATCACGAATGTTGGCTTTCAGCACCGCTTCGTTTTGCCCGGCCTGGATGCCGTTAAACCAGATATAACCTTCGCGCCCCTCGGTGCATTCCGGGGTTTGCTGGCGATCGAAATGGCTGATGAAATCCGTTGCCATCAGCAGCGGGTTGACCAGCACCCCTTTGGCGGACATCGGGTGCGCCGTGACGCCGGTAAAGCGAATTTCAGCCGCAGCCGCGTTAAAGTTCTCGTAAACAATTTCCCCCAGCTCGCAGCAGTCGATGGTCCAGGCAAAATCGACGTCGAAGCGCTTCAAATCCAGCGCTTTCGCGCCACAGAGACCAATCTCTTCATCGGGCACAAACGCCACCACAATATCGCCATGCTTATGTTCAGCGGTGAGGTTTTCCAGCACCGTCATGACCACGGTGACGGCCGCTTTATTATCTGCGCCTAATACGCTGGTTCCGTCGCTGAAAATAATCTCCTCATCAGGATAAGCCAGAATTTCCGGGTGCTCATTTACGCGCAACCAAATATCTTTTTCTTTATTCAGGCAGAGATCATCTCCCGTAAAGGTTAATATTTGTGGATGAATATCCGGGGATAAACCGACGTCAACGGTATCGATATGGGTAATAAAACCAATCCGCGGCGCGCCGGGAATATTGCCTTTTTTCACGGCGGTAACGGTGGCGAACTCATCAATCACAATATCGTCTAACCCCAGCGTTTCCAGCTCCTTCGCCAGCTCCCGCGCCATGTCGTGCTGGCCCGGGGTGGAGGGCAGGGTTTTGACTTTCGGGTCGCTCTGGCTGGTGATGGCGAGATAGCGGAAAAAGCGTTGGGTTAATTGTCTGGAGAGTTCTGAGCCCATAGTGTTTCCTTCTGTATTTATTTTTCATGTGTTTGCGCCATCACTTTAATGTTATTTATGAAATGGCAAAAGAAGTAATTAGCCGTCGAATTAAAAAGACAGGAATAAATGATGAAAAGCACATTCACAATGATAACGCTGGCGCTTGCTGCGCTGACGGTCAGTTCCACCGTCGCGGCAAAAACGCTGGTGTATTGCTCCGAAGGATCGCCGGAAAACTTCAATCCTCAGCTCTACACGTCGGGAACCAGCGTGGACGCCAGCGCCGTACCGGTTTATAACCGTCTGGTCGATTTCAAACCGGGTACTACCGAACTGGTGCCGAGCCTGGCGGAAAGCTGGGAGGTGAGCGAGGATGGTAAGGTCTACACCTTCCACCTGCGCAAAGGGGTGAAATTCCACAGTAATAAACTGTTCACGCCGACGCGCGACTTCAACGCGGATGACGTGATTTTCTCGTTTATGCGCCAGAAGGATGTGAATCATCCCTACCATAACGTATCCAACGGCAGTTATTCCAACTTCGAAAGTCTGGAGTTCGGCAGCCTGATTACCGCCATTGATAAGATTGACGATCGCACCGTGCGCTTCACCCTGGCGCACCCGGAAGCGCCGTTTGTTGCCGATCTGGCGTGGTATTTTGCCTCCATCCTGTCGGCGGAGTATGCCGATGCCATGCTGAAAGCGGGCACGCCTGAAAAGGTCGATATGCAGCCGATTGGCACCGGGCCGTTTAAGCTGGCGCAATATCAGAAGGATTCCCGCATCCTCTTTACCGCCTTCCCGGACTATTGGCAGGGAAAATCGAAGCTGGATCGTCTGGTGTTCACCATCACGCCGGACGCCTCGGTGCGTTTTGCCAAAGTCGAGAAGAATGAGTGCCAGGTGATGCCGTTCCCAAACCCGGCGGATCTGCCGCGTATGAAGGCTAACAAAGACATCAACCTGATGAGCAAGGCCGGTCTGAATACCGGTTTCCTGGCATTTAACACGCAAAAGCCGCCGCTGGATAACGTAAAAGTGCGCCAGGCGCTGGCGATGGCGATTAACAAACCGGCCATCATTGAGGCGGTCTTCCACGGCACCGGCACGGCGGCGAAAAACCTGCTGCCGCCCGGCGTCTGGAGTGCCGACAGCGAGCTGAAAGACTACGATTACGATCCAGAAAAAGCGAAAACGCTGTTAAAGGAGGCGGGATTTGCCAACGGCGTAAGCATCGAACTGTGGGCTATGCCCGTGCAGCGGCCGTATAACCCGAACGCGAAGCGTATGGCTGAAATGATCCAGGCGGACTGGGCGAAAGTAGGCGTGCAGACCAAAATCGTGACCTACGAATGGGGCGAATATCTGAAGCGCGTGAAGGGCGGGGAGCATCAGGCTGCGCTGATGGGCTGGACAACGGCGACGGGCGATCCGGATAACTTCTTCGGACCACTGTTTACCTGTACGTCCGCCAACGGCGGGTCGAACTCGGCCAAATGGTGCTATAAGCCGTTTGATAACCTGATTGCCGAAGCAAAATCGATAACCGATCGCGAAAAACGCGTGGCGCTGTACAAGCAGGCGCAGCAGATGATGCACGATCAAATGCCGGCGGTTATGATTGCCCACTCGACCATTTTTGAGCCAGTCAGAAAAGAGGTCACGGGCTATGAAATCGATCCCTTCGGCAAACATCTGTTCTGGCAGGTAGATATAAAACAGTAATATTTTTCTGCCCGGATCCCGTCCGGGCACTATTTTTACAATTTGTGCCTTCCCCGTCATTTTTTGCCACAACATTTCCCTCTGTTTTTTGTTATAACTTCAAGTGCATACTTGCAGATAACTCGGAACTCCATCATGCGTACTTCCACTTTTTTTAAAGTTGCAGTGCTTTCTGGCCTGTTGGCCCTTTCTGGCTGTGCGTCAAAAGTCGCAGCCCCCGATCAATATTCAGGCTTTTTAAAAGATTACTCTGACTTGCAGGAGATGACATCAGCAACCGGGAAACCAACCTTGCGTTGGGTCGATCCTTCCTATGATCCGGCGAACTACGACAGTATTATCTGGACCCCGATAACCTATTATCCGACACCAAAGCCAACCACACAGCTTGGGCAAAAAACGCTTGATGAATTGTTGAGTTACACCAATAACACACTAAAAAACGCGATTGGCCAGCGTAAGCCAATTGTGACGACGCCGGGCAAACACAGCCTGATCTTCCGCGGCGCCATCACGGGTGTGAGCTCAGAGAAAGAAGGTTTGCAGTTCTATGAAGTGGTGCCCGTCGCGCTGCTGGTTGCGGGTACGCAGATGGCAACTGGCCATCGCACCATGGATACGCATCTTTTCTTTGAAGGTGAGCTGATTGATGCGGCCACGAACAAACCGGTAGTAAAAGTTGTTCGTAAAGGTGAAGGTAAAGAGCTTGCCAACGAGAATACGCCGTTGGGATTCGCCACACTGAAACAGGTTGTGGATGATATGGCGACCGATGCCACCATGTTTGATGTCCATCAGACAGCAAAATAATAAAAAACGGCCTGCATTTACGCAGGCCGTTATTTTATGCCGTCAGCAGGCGGCGGAACCAGGTTTCCGGTTTCGTAAACATCACCATATTTCCCCCCAATATCAACAGCAGGCCGACGATCCCGTTGATATGCCACACGTAACCCTCGTACACCGTTGAAATCGACAGCGCCACCAGCGGGAACAGCAGGGTGCTGTACGCGGCCTTACCGGGACCAATGCGGCCTACCAGCGTAAAGTAGGCGCCGAAGGCAATCACCGAGCCAAACAGAGCAAGATAGAGCAGCGCCCCCATATAGCTCACCGTCCATTCCGGCATAAAGTTATCGCCCCTGAAGAGAGCGATAAGGCCCATCACGACGGTGCCATACAGCATCGCCCAGGCGTTGGTGGTCATGGTTTCCAGCCCGTTTCGCTGATGACGCATGCTGATCATATTCCCCAGCGAGAAGCCGTAGGTGCCAAGGGCGGAAAGCCCGATGCCCGTAAGCAATGACGCGTTCCAGCCGCTGGCGAGCAGATCGTTCCAGAACAGGGTAATGATCCCGATAAGCCCCAGCGCTGCCGCCGTCCAGAAGCGCGCGGGTGGACGCTGGCCGAAGAAGATAAAGCTGTTGATGGCGTTATACAGTACGGCCATCGAGAAAATCACCGACTCAAGGCCGGTATTGATATGGGCGGCGGCGGTATAAAAGCACCAGAAGTTGAAACAGAAAACGCAGCAACCCTGAAGCATGCAATAGAGATGATCCCGCAGCGCCAGCCTGCGCAGGCGACGAAGGGCGACCAGGACGATCATCATCGTGGCGCTGGCCACGGCGAAGCGCCAGAAAATGGAGACCGGCGCTGCAACCGGCCCCTGTTGTAAAAAAATGGCGATCCAGGTCGTGCCCCAGATAACAACAACCAGCCCATAGAGTAATGCGTTCATGGTGTCTCTCTTCTCATACCGCGAAAAACAACAGTGTGGCGAAAGAAGGGGGCCCCGGCTTTCATCGTCTTGCGCCGGACTTGCAAATTCTTGCGCTTTTTTCTCGCACAATGGCTGGTAACAGGCTGCAACACTTCTTAGACTGACAGTCTGATTAATCACCTGTTTACGGCCATGTCTCTCGTTTACGACACCTTTGAAACGTTACGCCAAAAAAATGCAGTGCTGCGGGAAACCGTCGCGCTCAATACTGGCATTCAACTGGCGGCGTGGTACAACAAGCACGATACGATCACGGTGAAAAGCAACCATCACACCCTTAGCCTGTACGTGGCGGATGGCTATGAAAGCTATCAAAAAACGCCGGGTGGCTGGAAAAATGGCGGTGGGCCGGACCGTTTTTGTCTGATGCCGGAAGAGAGCGAATCCACATGGGATATTCGTGATGACCTGTCGTTCGTGCACCTCTACTGCACCGATGAACACCTGCGGGACGTGGGGGAGAAAATCTGGGATAAACGACCGCTATCGCTGACGCTGGAGGAAAAAATCTTCGGCAGCGATCCGAAAATCACCGCCCTTTATCGCCAGTTTTTGCTCGGCTGCGACTGGCAGCAAAACGCCAATCAGCTCACCCTGAGCACTGCGTCGACCTTATTACTGACGCATTTGGTCCAGCACTATTCCAGCGTCCAGTGGAAGTTACCGGTGGTCACCGGCGGGCTATCGCCGTTTGTGCTGCGCAACGTGCTGGCCTTTATCGAGGAAAATCTGGCGCAACCCTTAACGCTGGCGGAACTGGCGGGCCAGGCCGCACTCAGTGAGTATCACTTTGCGCGGATGTTCCGCCAGTCGATGGGGCTGGCGCCGCATCAGTACGTCATGCAGCGCCGCATGGAGAAGGCCAAAGCGCTGATTCAGCACACGACCACGCCGCTCACCGACATCGCGCTGGCCTGTGGATTTAACTCCGCCAGCCATTTCAGTAACCGTTTTCGCAGCATGACCGGCATCACGCCGTCACAGCTACGCGCGGCGAAGGCGTGAGAAGACAGCGTAACAGATCCCACCCAGCACCAGTCCCCAGAAAGCGGAGCCAATTCCCAGGAGCGTGACGCCGCTGGCGGTCATCAGGAAGGTGACGATCGCCGCGTCGCGCTCTGCTTCATGATTCAGTGCCTGATACAAGCTCCCGCTGATAGTGCCGAGCAGGGCCAGCCCGGCCAGCGTCTGGATGCCGCTCAGCGGCAGGGCGGCCATCAGCCCCGAAATCGACCCGCCGAACACCCCCGCCAGCAGATAAAACCCACCTGCGGCCGCCGCTGCCAGCCAGCGTTTACTGGCATCCGGGTGGGCGTCCGGGCTCTGGCAGATGGCGGCGGTGATGGCGGCGATGCAGATGGAATAGACGCCGAAGGGGGACAACAGCAGCGCCAGCCCGCCGGTGGCAACGATCAGCGGTGAGACCGCCAGCGGATAGCCCGATGCCTGCATGGTGGCGAAGCCGGGCGCATTCTGCGACGCCATGGTCACCAGGAAGAAGGGTAAGCCGATGCTGATCAGGCTGGTGAAGGTGAACGCAGGGGCAATGAATTCCGGCATGATCACCGATAACGTCATTTTATTCGTGACAACGTCACCTCCAGCCCAGGCCACGAACACCCCCACCAGCAGCGTGGCGACAATGGCATACCGGGGCGCCACGGCTTTTGCCACCAGCCAGGCGGCCAGCATACTGCCGCAAAGAAGCACGTGTCCCTCAAGATTGCTGAATGCCTTCAGGCCAAACTGTAAGAGCACGCCTGCCAGCATAGCGGCGGCAAGCGAGTGCGGGATCAGTTTCATCAACCGGGCAAACAGGCCAGTGACGCCGCACAGCAGAATCAGCGCATTCGCAAATATAAATACCCCTATGGTTTCCGCCAGCGTCACGCCTTGCAGGCTGGTGGCGAGCAGCGCCGCGCCAGGAGTCGACCAGGCGGTCAGCACCGGGGCTTTATACCACCACGACAATGCAAGCGTGCTGATCCCCATCCCGAGCCCCAGCGCGGTCATCCATCCGGCGATTTGCTGTGTACTGGCGCCCGCCGCCGCAGCCGCCTGCCAGATAATGGCGGCAGAGCTGGCGTAGCCCACCAGAACGGCAACAAAACCAGCCAGCACGGCAGGAAAGAGAGAGGCAGTCGATCGCATGTGAACTCCGTTGTGCGTTATAACGTCCGGGATAAGGTATCACTGTGCGCTATAGCGTACAAGTGGTATGCTTTGCCCCAACAGGAGGAACCATGGATATCACTCAACATCTGGCAACCACACTGAAAGCGCTGCGTCAGGCGCGGAGCTGGAGCCTGTCGAAACTGGCGGAAGAGACGGGCGTGTCGAAAGCGATGCTTGGGCAAATCGAACGCAATGAGTCCAGCCCGACGGTCTCAACCTTGTGGAAAATTGCCACCGGGCTGAACGTACCTTTTTCGGCGTTTATCACTCCAGAGAGCGAACCGCAGGCGGTGTTCGATCCGCAGCAGCAGGCGATGGTGGTGAAACCGCTTTTCCCCTGGGATGAACAGCTTAAGTTCGACCATTTCTCCATCACCCTGTCGCCCGGCGCGCTGAGTGAGTCCACGCCGCACGAAGCCGGGGTGATTGAACACGTGGTGGTGATAAGCGGTGAGCTGGATATGCATATCGACGGTGTCTGGCGCACTGTATACGCTGATTCAGGCGTGCGTTTTGCCGGCGATAAACCGCACGCGTACCGCAACAGCAGCACCCGGACGGTACATTTTCACTCTCTGATCCATTATCCCCGCTAAAGCGTCGCAAAACGGTTTCACTGGCTCAGACTTCTGACTACAATAGCCGCCATTTTGACCATAACGGATAACGACGAAGTATGCGCCTGCACCCCCATCATCTTGAACTGCTAAGCCCGGCCCGCGACGCCGCCATTGCCCGTGAAGCCATTCTTCACGGTGCGGATGCCGTCTACATTGGCGGCCCAGGCTTCGGTGCCCGTCATAACGCCAGCAATAGCCTGCGCGACATTGCCGAACTGGTACCGTTCGCCCACCGTTTCGGGGCGAAGGTGTTCGTGACCCTGAACACCATTCTTCATGATGATGAGCTGGAGCCCGCGCAGCGTCTTATTACCGATCTCTACCAGACCGGCGTTGACGCTCTGATCGTTCAGGATATGGGTGTTCTGGAACTGGATATCCCGCCAATTGAGCTGCACGCCAGCACCCAGTGCGATATCCGCACCGTTGAGAAGGCGAAGTTTCTTTCAGACGTCGGGTTTACGCAGATTGTTCTGGCGCGCGAGCTGAACCTTAACCAGATCCGCGATATCCACCAGACCACCGACGCGACCATTGAATTCTTTATCCACGGTGCGCTTTGCGTGGCCTATTCCGGGCAGTGTAATATCTCTCACGCCCAGACGGGGCGCAGCGCTAACCGCGGCGACTGCTCTCAGGCCTGCCGTCTGCCGTATACCCTGAAAGACGATCAGGGCCGCGTGGTGGCATTCGAAAAACACCTGCTGTCGATGAAAGATAACGATCAGACGGCAAACCTCGGCGCGCTGATCGATGCCGGCGTACGCTCCTTCAAAATTGAAGGCCGCTACAAGGACATGAGCTACGTGAAAAATATCACCGCCCATTATCGTCAGATGCTGGATGCCATCATCGAGGATCGCGGTGACCTGGCGCGCGCGTCCGCCGGTCGTACAGAGCATTTCTTTATTCCATCGACGGACAAAACGTTCCACCGCGGCAGTACGGATTATTTCGTTAATGCGCGCAAAGGGGATATTGGCGCGTTCGATTCACCGAAGTTTATTGGTCTGCCGGTAGGTGAAGTGCTGAAAGTGGCGAAGGATCATCTTGACGTTCAGGTTACAGAGCCGCTGGCGAACGGCGATGGTCTCAACGTGATGATCAAACGTGAAGTGGTTGGTTTTCGCGCCAATACGGTGGAGAAAACCGGCGAAAATCGTTATCGCGTCTGGCCGAATGAAATGCCTGCCGACCTTTACAAAGCCCGCCCGAATGCGGCGCTGAACCGTAACCTGGATCACAACTGGCAGCAGGCCTTGCTCAAGACCTCCAGCGAGCGTCGCATTGCGGTGGATATCGCGCTGGGTGGCTGGGAAGAGCAGCTGATCCTGACCATGACCTGCGAAGACGGCATCAGCGTGACGCATACGCTCGACGGCCTGTTCGAGGTGGCGAACAATGCGGAGAAAGCGCTCAGCAACCTCAAGGATGGCGTAGCGAAGCTCGGGCAGACCATTTATTATGCGCGCAATATTGAGGTGAATCTGCCGGATGCGCTGTTCGTGCCGAACAGCCTGCTGAACCAGTTCCGCCGTGAAACGGCTGAGATGCTGGATGAAGCACGCCTGGCAAACTATCCGCGCGGCAGTCGTAAGGCCGAAGCGGTGCCTGCGCCGGTCTACCCGGACACGCATCTCTCTTTCCTTGCGAACGTTTACAACCACAAAGCGCGTGCGTTTTACCATCGTCACGGCGTGCAACTGATTGACGCCGCGTATGAAGCGCATGAAGAGAAGGGCGATGTGCCGGTGATGATCACCAAACACTGCCTGCGGTTTGCCTTTAACCTTTGTCCGAAACAGGCGAAAGGCAATATTAAAAGCTGGAAAGCGACGCCGATGCAGCTGGTGAATGGCGATGAAGTACTGACGCTGAAGTTTGACTGCCGTCCGTGTGAAATGCACGTTATCGGCAAGATGAAGAATCACATCTTCAAAATGCCGTCTCCGGGCAGCATTGTGGCCTCCGTCAGCCCTGACGATTTGATGAAAACCCTGCCGAAGCGTAAAGGCAGCTAACCCGCAGAATGGGTATCCGGTTTGCGCGATTTCTGCCATACATGGTGCTCGCGCAACCCCTCCGCAGACTCCTCTGCCGCGCTACGTAACTCGTCGCTGTCAGCTTCATGACGAAGCTGATGGTCGGCGTTTTTCACATACACAAATTCATGCCCTTTGTGCTCCGCCATAATCTGCCCCGAGAACAGTGCACTAATCAGCAGCAGTAGCGAAAAGCCTTTTCTGAACATCTTTTACCCCCGAAAATACGCTACGGTCATCGTAGGGATAATTTCATAGAGTAATTATTCGACTCTTTAAATTTGAGAAAATAGACTGTCAAAAATTGTGGTCGCCATAAAACTCACTTAAGACTATTCTTAAAAGCAATATCGCCGTTGTAAACTCCCATTTCTGGTATGCAAAGAGAAGCTAGATTTATTGGGAAATCATTTACAATAAGATTTTTCTGGCTAAGGATTGGATCGAATAAATGAAAAAAATAATCGTGCTATCACTTCTGGGCGTAGTGGTTGCGGTGGGTGCTGCGGCCAGCATCTATTCAAATGAAGAACCAGAATATATTCAGTCAGCAAAAAGCCGTGTCGGATCGTATTTAACCAGCGATTACGGACGTGTCGAATGTAATAGCACCCAAGTAAGTGAAGATCGCTGGGAGCTGGGCTGTACCAATAAGGCGAGGGGCAAAACCTTCCAGTTCGCTGTTTACCCATCCGAGCAGGCGCCGTATGGGGTCTCTCGTGCGTTTTATCTCGAAGCGATTAATGATGATGCCCGCCAGAGTGCAGAGCAGGGGCTGATGCGTTATCTGCAAATTAATACCAAAGCGGGTTAATCGATTCGTTTATGCTTCGTTGAGGCTCACAGTGGTAGATTGCAGGTGATCCACATCCCGGTATGGAATACCGGAGCGTAGATACCAAAATACAAATCTATCCATGCAAGCATTTACCGCCAGATTATGGCGGTTTTTTTTTGCCCGTTTATCGTACCGGCTGTAAAAATTGTTTGCGATATTGCGCGGGTGAAAGCGCAAATTGCTGCCGGAAATGGTGGCGCAGCGTGGCGCTTTGTCCAAATCCGGTTTGTTCCGCAATATTGTCGATGCTGAGCCGACTGTTTTCGAGATAATCTTTTGCCCGCTGCAATCGCGCAGTCAATAACCAGCGCGCGGGCGTTGTTCCGGTCGCGTCCTGGAAACGGCGCAGAAAGGTGCGCTGACTCATACCCACCCGCAGGGCCAGCGATTCGACGGTATGGGAAACAGCCAGATGCTGGTGAAGATAATCAAACAACTGGCCGAGGCGCTGGCTCTCCCGCAACTGAGCCACCGGTCGGCTAAGCTGCTGGGTTTGCGAGCCGTCCCGATGGGGCGGGATCACCAGCCGACGCGCCACGCGGTTTGCCACTTCCATACCGTAATTCCGGCGCACCACGTGCAGGCACAGATCAATCCCCGCGGCGCTTCCGGCGGAAGTGAGAATATCGCCTTCGTCCTGGTAGAGCACATCTTCGACCACGGTAATGGCGGGATAGCGTGTTTTCAGCGCTTGCGTGTAGCGCCAGTGGGTGGTTGCCTTCCGCCCGTCAAGCAGGCCTGAGGCTGCCAGAACGAAAACGCCTGAACAGATCGAGAGTAGCTGGCAGCCGCGGGCATGCGCCGCGCGGAGCGCCTGGCAGAGCGCTTCGGGTACGGGTTCGTCCAGCCCTCGCCAGCCGGGAACGACAACCAGATCCGCCGTCTCCAGCAGACCCAGATCGCCATCGGCCAGAATACGGATCCCGCCCGTTGCCCGGAGTTCGCCATCATCCACGCTCGCCACGGCAAACTGATACCAGTCATCGGCCATCTCCGGGCGCGGCAAGCCAAAGATTTCTACCGCCACGCCAAACTCAAAGGTACATAAACCGTCATATGCCAGCACGATCGCGCGCGGCGAGGGATGTCTTAAGTTTGTCATCTTTTTGCTGTTTTCTGGCATAGGCGGACGCATTCATGGGCTGAATTAAGGGATAGAGTAGTGTTAACACAAACACCACAAATGAGGAAGATTCATGAGCTATGTTACTGAATTTCCGGCTGCTGAGCCGCAGGAAGCTGTGGGACATTTTCTGCGTCGTCTGAGTGTCGAGACGGACTGCGCCGATGTCCATCACGCGGTATCCGGCGGTGAGCAGGACTTTGTTCTGCTGCACGTTGTCGGAAAGCCTGAACATTTTGCCCGGCGGCATCTGCCCGGCGCGCTGCATTTACCCTGGAGCCAGATCACCGCAGAGCGGATGAAAGCGTGGCCGGAGGGCACGCTGTTTGTCGTCTATTGTGCAGGCCCGCACTGCAACGGGGCGGACAGGGCGGCCCTAAAGCTGGCGCGTCTGGGTCTGCCGGTTAAGATTATGCTCGGGGGCATGACCGGCTGGGAAGATGAGCGGTTCGCGTTTGCAGGATCTTCATCACCCGCTCTGTGAACATGAATTTATTTCAACACAGATGAAATTTTCTCGTTTGTCGGCGGCGAGCCGGTATGACATCTTTTCAGGACGTTTAGACATCCAGAAGTCTAAAGATTCAAGAGATGAATTATCACTGTGGGCAATTAACGCCGACAGACAGAGGAGATTTCCATGCAGCGACACCATGCCCCGTACCGCGCCGATGTAGTCGGCAGTTTTTTACGCCCGGATGCTATTAAACAGGCCCGTCTGCAATTTGCCAGCGGTGAAATCGATGCCGGGCAGCTTCGCGCGGTTGAGGACGAGGCCATTCGTCATGTTGTCGAGCAGCAGTGCGCCTGCGGTCTGCATGTGGTAACGGACGGTGAATTCCGCCGCGCCTGGTGGCACTTTGACTTCTTTGACGGGCTACAGGGCGTGGAGCGTTATGATTCCCAGCAGGGCATTCAGTTCAACGGGGTGCAGACTAAAGCCCATGGCGTGCGCGTAACGGGCAAACTGGGCTTCGGCGATCATCCTATGCTGGAAGATTTCCGCTACCTCAAAAGCATTAGCGGTAATGCACAGCCGAAGATGACCATTCCGAGCCCGAGCGTGCTGCACTTCCGCGGTGGCCGCAAGGATATTGATGCTACGGTCTACCCGGATCTGAAGGATTACTTTGACGATCTGGCGACCACCTGGCGCGATGCCATTCGGGCCTTTTACGATGCAGGCTGCCGCTATCTGCAGCTGGATGACACCGTCTGGGCCTATCTTTGTTCGGAGGACCAGCGCCGCCAGATCCGCGAGCGCGGTGACGATGCAGACGAACTTGCCCGGACCTATGCCCGGGTGCTGAATAAGGCGCTGGAGGGCAAACCGGACGATCTGACCGTCGGGCTGCACGTCTGCCGCGGCAACTTCCGCTCAACCTGGATTTCCGAGGGCGGCTATGAGCCGGTGGCGGAGGTGCTGTTCGGCACGGTGAACGTCGACGCGTTCTTCCTGGAGTACGACAACGACCGTAGCGGGGACTTCGCGCCACTGCGTTTTGTGCGCCCGGGTAAACAGCAGGTGGTTCTGGGGCTGATCACCACCAAACACGGTGAACTGGAGAACCCGGAAGGGGTGAAAGCGCGTCTGGAAGAGGCTGCGCGCTACGTGGCGAAAGAGCAGATTTGCCTCAGCCCGCAGTGCGGATTTGCTTCTACGGAAGAGGGTAACAGCCTGAGCGAAGCCCAGCAGTGGGATAAAGTTCGCCTCGTGACGAAAATCGCCAGCGACGTCTGGTAACGCCGTTTACAGCGCTGCATTATTACAGTGCAGCGCTGTACCATTCTGAGTCGTTTCCCGTCACTCCTCTCTTCGATCCCTTTAAAATCCTGTCTCTGCAACCTGGCACTGTTTTTGCTCTCCTGAAACTGGCGTTACTTTTTTCTGCGTCCGGCGGTAACGGACGTCTTCGCACAGCTTTCTTTTCAGGAGTGAAAATATGCACCGTCGTACCTTTATTAAAGCGTTCACCTTGTCCGCCTCCGTCATCGCCATGGGAATGAGCTTTGGCGTCCAGGCCGCAGAGACCATTAAAGTCGGGATTATGCACTCTCTCTCCGGCACGATGGCCATTTCAGAAACGCCCCTGAAAGATGTCGCCCTGATGACCATCGATGAAATCAATGCTAAAGGCGGCGTGCTCGGGAAAAAGCTGGAGCCGGTGGTGGTTGACCCGGCATCCAACTGGCCGCTGTTTGCCGAAAAGGCCCGCCAGCTTCTGAGCCAGGATAAGGTCGCCGTGGTGTTTGGCTGCTGGACCTCCGTATCGCGTAAATCGGTTCTGCCGGTTTTTGAGGAGCTGAACGGTTTGCTGTTCTATCCGGTGCAGTATGAAGGTGAAGAGATGTCACCTAACGTCTTCTATACCGGCGCGGCGCCTAACCAGCAGGCGATCCCGGCGGTGGAGTACCTGATGAGCGAGGACGGCGGCAGCGCGAAGCGCTTCTTCCTGCTGGGTACGGACTACGTTTACCCGCGCACTACTAACAAGATCCTGCGCGCCTTCCTGCACTCGAAAGGCGTTGAAGATAAAGATATTGAAGAGGTCTACACCCCATTTGGACATAGCGATTACCAGACCATCGTCGCCAGTATCAAAAAGTTCTCCACAGGCGGCAAAACGGCAGTGGTCTCCACCATCAACGGTGATTCCAACGTGCCTTTCTATAAAGAACTGGCGAACCAGGGGCTGAAAGCCACGGACGTGCCGGTGGTGGCGTTCTCGGTGGGCGAGGAAGAACTTCGCGGCATTGATACCAAACCGCTGGTGGGTAACCTGGCGGCGTGGAACTACTTTGAATCCGTCGACAACCCGACCAACCAGACCTTTGTCGCGGCTTACAAAGCCTACGCGAAAGCCCATAAGCTGCCGAATGCCGATACCGTGGTCACCAACGATCCGATGGAAGCGACTTACGTTGGCCTGCATATGTGGGCGCAGGCGGTTGAAAAAGCGGGGACAACCGACGTGGACAAAGTGCGCGCGGCAATGGCGGGCCAGTCGTTCAACGCGCCGTCCGGCTTTACGCTGACCATGGACGCCACCAACCACCACCTGCATAAGCCCGTCATGATTGGTGAAATTGAAGGCAACGGCCAGTTCAACGTCGTCTGGCAAACCGAACAGCCGGTACGCGCTCAACCGTGGAGCCCGTTTATCGCCGGGAATGACAAAAAGCCTGACCAGCCGATGAAAACCGCCAGCAACTAAGCCACCACCAGGGAGAGACGTCATGAACGCCATACGCATGATGATTGCGATTGTGTGGCTTACCGGACTGCTGCCAGGGATGGCGCAGGCATCGGATGCCGATGATTTCGTTGCCGCTAGCCGCAGCCAGCAAACCGCCATGCTGACCCGCTGGGCAGCCACGCCGGAACCTGCACGTTTGCCGCTGCTTAAGGCGCTGCAACAGGAGAACCTTTATACCGACAGCCAGAAGAAGGCATTTACCCGCATCGACGGCGAAATGGTTGCCCTGGGCGCGGCAAAAAGCGCTGAAGGCACGACCAAAGCCGTGCGGCTGACCAACCGACTGCGCGTGTTAACCGTCACGGCGCTGGCGACGCATCAGCTTGTCAGTGACAGTGTCACCGAAAGGCGTCATGCCGCGCGGCAACTTCAGCGTGACGCCCGGCCGGATATGCTCGGCTTTCTGCAACAGCGGGCCAGTAGCGAAACGGACGACGTCACCCGACAGTCGCTGATGCTGGCGCTGGCAAACCTCCAGTTGACGAGCCCACAGGCTGAAGTACGGCTCAAGGCTGTTGAGCTGTTGGGACAGTCTGACGATCCGGACGTGCAGGCCACGCTGACGCCGTTCACCCAAACGCAAACCGAGCCGGACGCACGGGTACGTGCCGCCGCCGCTGAGAGCCTGGAGCGTATTCAGCACCGGCTGATGTGGGGCGAACTGCTGGGGCAGGCCTTCATGGGCCTGTCGTTGGGGTCGGTACTCTTGCTGGCCGCGCTCGGGCTGGCTATCACCTATGGTCTGCTGGGGGTGATTAACATGGCTCACGGTGAAATGCTGATGCTCGGGGCGTATGCCACCTGGATGGTGCAGCAGGTAATGGCGCAGTGGATGCCTCAGTGGCTGGCGCTCTATCCGGTGGTGGCGCTGCCGGTGGCGTTTTGCCTGACCGCAGGCATCGGAATGGTGCTGGAGCGCACGGTGATACGCCATCTTTATGGCCGCCCGCTGGAAACCCTGCTCGCCACCTGGGGGATAAGCCTGATGCTTATCCAGCTGGTCCGCATGACCTTTGGCGCTCAGAACCTTGAGGTCGCTAACCCGGCATGGCTGTCCGGCGGGGTGCAGGTTTTCGCCAACCTGACGCTGCCCTGGAACCGTATTGTGGTGCTCGGCTTTGTACTGCTGGTGCTGTTCTTCACCTGGCTCATTCTGAACAAAACGCGTCTGGGTCTCAACGTGCGGGCGGTGACGCAAAACCGCAGCATGGCGGCCTGCTGCGGCGTTCCCACCGGACGGGTAGATATGCTGGCGTTTGGCCTCGGGTCCGGCATTGCCGGGTTGGGCGGCGTGGCGTTGTCCCAGCTGGGGAACGTGGGGCCGGAGCTGGGCCAGGGATACATCATCGATTCGTTCCTGGTGGTGGTGCTCGGCGGCGTCGGCCAGCTGGCCGGTAGCGTCGCGGCGGCCTTTGGTCTGGGGATCTTCAATAAAATTCTTGAACCGCAGATGGGCGCCGTGCTGGGCAAGATCCTGATTCTGGTGGCGATCATTCTGTTTATCCAGAAACGTCCGCAGGGGTTATTCGCACTTAAAGGGAGGGTGACAGACTGATGAGCCAGCCATTGACCTTAACACTGGCGCGCAGGGCACCGCGCACCGCGCAAATCTTCGGCAGTCTGCTGGTTGCGGCGCTGCTGGTGCTGCCTTTTCTCGCGCTGTTACCCGCCACCCATCCGCTGGCCGTTTCGACGTGGATGTTGACGCTTATCGGCAAGATCCTCTGCTACGCGGTTGTCGCCGTGGCCCTCGATCTGGTCTGGGGCTATGCCGGTATGCTCTCGCTGGGGCACGGCATATTCTTCGCCCTGGGCGGCTATGCGATGGGCATGTACCTGATGCGCCAGGCGGCCGGGGACGGGCTGCCCGCGTTTATGTCGTTTCTCTCGTGGAGCGAACTGCCCTGGTTCTGGTGGGGAACGCAGCATTTCGCCTGGGCGCTGGTGTTAATCGTGACGATCCCCGGCCTGCTGGCGCTGGTCTTCGGCTGGTTTGCTTTCCGCTCGAAGATAAAAGGGGTCTATTTTTCCATCATGACCCAGGCGCTGACCTATGCGGGCATGCTGCTGTTCTTTCGCAACGAAACCGGTTTTGGCGGCAATAACGGCTTTACCGGCTTTACCACGCTGCTCGGGTTTTCCGTTACGGCGACTACCACGCGGATCGCGCTGTTTCTCGCAACGGTCATGCTGCTGCTTCTGGCCCTGGGCACAGGCTACGCGCTGGCGAAGAGTAAGTTTGGCCGCATTTTAACGGCGGTGCGCGATGCGGAAAACCGTCTGACGTTCTGCGGCTACGATCCGCGCGGCTTCAAGCTGCTGGTCTGGACGCTTTCCGCCGTACTGTGTGGTCTGGCGGGGGCGCTGTACGTTCCGCAGGTGGGTATTATCAACCCGGGTGAAATGTCGCCGACCAACTCGATTGAAGCGGCCATCTGGGTGGCGCTGGGCGGGCGCGGCACCCTGGTAGGCCCGGTGATTGGTGCGGCGCTGGTCAATGGTGCGAAGAGCTTTTTCACCGTGGCGATGCCGGAGTACTGGCAACTGTTTCTTGGGCTGATTTTCATCGCCGTGACGCTCTTTTTACCGCGCGGCGTGTTCGGTCTGTTTCGTAAGGGAGAGAATTAATGCAGCCCTCTGAAGGACTCTTTACCCGCCAGCTACCGGGCGATCGTTACCGTGAGCAGACCGATCCTGTGTTACAGCTCGAGGCCATTAACGTCAGTTTCGATGGTTTTCAGGCGTTGACCGATCTCTCACTTAATATCGGCATTGGAGAATTGCGCTGCATCATTGGCCCTAACGGCGCCGGTAAAACTACGCTGATGGACGTGATCACCGGCAAAACCCGGCCAAAAAGCGGGAAGGCTATTTACGATCAGTCCATCGATCTGACAGCCCTTGAACCGGCGGCCATTGCCCGTCAGGGCATTGGCCGTAAGTTCCAGAAACCGACCGTGTTTGAAGCGCTGACCGTAGGGGAAAACCTCGAAATCGCCATGAAAGCCGACAGGTCCGTCTGGGCGAGCCTGCGGGCAACACTCAGCGGCGAGCAGCGCGACCGCATTGACGAGATGTTGGTTTTGCTGCGGCTTGGCAGCGAGCGCGATCGCCGCGCCGGGCTGCTTTCCCACGGGCAGAAGCAGTTTCTGGAGATCGGCATGCTGCTGGTGCAGGATCCGCATCTGTTGCTGCTGGACGAACCCGCCGCCGGTATGACCGACGCAGAGACGGAATACACAGCCGAGCTGTTCCGAACTCTGGCAGGCAAGCATTCGCTGATGGTGGTTGAGCACGATATGGGCTTCGTCGAGACCATCGCCGACCACGTTACGGTGCTGCATCAGGGGCGCGTACTGGCAGAAGGCTCGCTTCGCGAGGTACAGGCCAATGAGCAGGTGATTGACGTCTATCTGGGACGCTAAGGAGAGGGGATGTTACAGGTTAACGAGCTGAATCAGTACTACGGCGGAAGTCATATTCTGCGCGGGGTGAGCTTTGAGGCGGTGGTCGGGGAAGTTACCTGCCTGCTGGGGCGCAACGGGGTGGGGAAAACCACGCTGCTGAGGTGCCTGATGGGGCTGATCCCGGTGAAAGCCGGGGAGGTGGTCTGGCAGGGAAAGACCATCACTCACAGTAAACCGCACCAGCGGGTGCAGTCCGGCGTGGCGTATGTTCCGCAGGGGCGGGAGATTTTTCCGCGTCTGACCGTAGAAGAAAACCTGCTGATGGGACTGTCGCGCTTCTCCGCGGGAAACGCAAGGAGCGTGCCGGAGGAGATTTGGCAGCTTTTCCCGGTGCTGAAGGAGATGAAACACCGTCGCGGAGGCGATCTTTCCGGTGGTCAGCAGCAGCAGCTGGCGATTGGTCGCGCGCTGGCGAGCCGTCCACGGTTACTGATCCTGGATGAACCCACGGAAGGTATACAGCCGTCGGTGATTAAAGAGATTGGGCAGGTGATCCGCAGCCTGGCGAACCGGGGGGATATGGCGATCCTGCTGGTGGAGCAGTTTTATGATTTTGCGGCGGAGCTGGCCGACAGCTATCTGGTGATGTCGCGCGGCAGCATCGTCCAGCAGGGGCGCGGTGAGAACATGGAGCAGGAGGGGGTTCGCGGACTGGTTGCGATCTGAAATGTTATACTATAACATCCTCATTCTTATAACACGGAATGAGGGTTTTGCTGTGGCTGCACAACTTGGAAAAATTGCGCTGACTCTGGGAACGCTGCTGGTAAGCGGCTCGCTTTTTGCCCATTCGCACGGTCATCAGATGACGGAGGCGGAACAGAAGGCGGCAAACGGCGTCTTTGAGGATAAAGACGTCAGGGACAGGACGCTGTCTGACTGGGACGGGACCTGGCAGTCTGTTTACCCGTTCCTGCTTGATGGTTCGCTGGATCCGGTTTTCGAAAAGAAAGCGCAGAAGGGGGAAAAATCCGCTGCCGAGGTGAAAGCCTACTACCGTAAGGGCTACGCGACGGACGTGGACGCCATCGGCATTGAAAACAACGTGATGGAATTCCACAGAGGCAAAACGGTGAGCAGCTGCCGCTACGACTACAGCGGTTATAAAATTCTGACCTATGCGTCGGGGAAAAAAGGCGTGCGCTACCTGTTTGAATGTAAGGATAAGGCAAGCCAGGCGCCTAAGTTTGTGCAGTTCAGCGATCATACCATCGGGCCGAAAGCCTCTTCACACTTCCATATCTTTATGGGCAACACCTCCCACGAGGCGCTGCTGAAAGAGATGGATAACTGGCCGACCTACTACCCGAACGAGATGTATAAAGAGCAGGTGGTGGAGGAGATGTTGCACCACTAGGCTGTTGGTTTTGCCGGGTGGGGGCTTAGCCTTACCCGGCGTGGGATTAGGGTTTTCCAGGTCGGGTAAGCGCAGCGCCACCCGACACGCTATCTTCACTTTTCACGCGCATCCCGCGCAAAACCATCAGCCACGCCGCAATAATGGCGGCCATCATAATAATAAATAACGACCAGTGCGGCAGATGGGTCAGGATGAGCCCGGTGATCATCGGGTTCGCCGCCGCGCCCAGCCATCCCAGCGCCTGGGCGGAGAAGTAGCTCGCCTTCATGCCCGGCGGGGCGATATTGTCGATCAGCATGTATTCACCCGGAGCATAAATAATTTCACCCAGGGTGAAAATCGCCGCCGCAATCCCCCAGTAAAGCAGGTTCTCGCCGGAAAGCATAAACCCGCCCAGCCCGAGGATGAAAAAGAGCGTCGCGGCAGTCATTAGCGGGCGGATGTTGCTGGCGGAGATCTTGCGGCCAAGCGCGTATTGCAGGGAGACCACCACCACCGCGTTGACGGGCAACACAACGGCCACCACCTTTTCTGCGAAATCGCTGTCCGCATACGCGGCGAGGACGTACTGGGAAATGCAGCTGGCGAACGATCCGCCCACGTAGGACGCCAGCAGGCCGGAGAGCGTGTACCAGAACAGCGCCCGGTCCTTCAGCAGCACCGAGGGCTGCCACGGCGCTTTTTCCTCCACGCTGTCAGACGCTACGCTTTTCTGCACAAAGAAATGGATAAACCCGAGCGGCAGTGCGGCGCAGAAGGCCGCCAGCCAGAACGGCAGTTGCAGGCTGTACATCACCAGTAGAGTGCCAACCGGCGGCCCAATCGTCCAGCCGATGTTCAGGAAACTGTAGTTGAGTGAGAAAACGCGCGCCTTTTCGCTGGAGGTCAGCACGTCGGCAAACCACGCTTTCAGCACCGTTGAGAAGACGGAATAGGCGCAGTTAATCAGGGCAAAGAACAACACCACCAGCGTCACGTTATTCACCAGCGGAATGGCCACAAACCCGGCGATAAAGGCCACGATGGCGACCAGCATATAGCGTTTTTTGTCGAACTTGTCCGCCAGGATGCCAAACCCCAGGCTAAACACCACGCCAATGGTCAACGCCACGGTAAGGGCATAGCCAATATTCTCCACGCTCATATCGTACACGCGTGTGAGATATATGGTCATAAAGGGCAGCGTTGCCCCGCGGCCAATTGTTAATAACAATGACGATGCCAGCAGCGCTGCGGTTGAGCGCCTGATTGATGGTTTCATTTTCCTGCCCGACAAATGCTTATGCTTTTTTTTGTTGTGTTATTACAGGATTATCATGGGATCGGCAGCTTGTATAGCACCCAATTTATCCGCAAGTGCTTCTCCTCAGTACCAGAATTAATGATCTTCTCGCGGGGATATTTTTTCTGTTACCTTGAAGTGTTTACAAAAATTTAATAATTCAGGGGCGGAAAATGACGCGGAAAGACGGGCTGTTAGCGTTACTGGTTGTCGTGGTGTGGGGACTCAATTTTGTGGTCATCAAAATGGGGTTGCATAACATGCCTCCACTCATGCTGGCGGGTCTGCGCTTCCTGCTGGTGGCCTTCCCGGCGCTGCTGTTCGTTGCCCGCCCAAAGATTCCCCTGAAGCTTCTGCTGGGCTACGGCCTCACCATCAGCTTTGGTCAGTTTGCGTTTCTTTTTTGCGCCATCAAATTCGGTATGCCTGCGGGTCTGGCTTCGCTGGTGCTTCAGGTGCAGGCTTTCTTTACCATTATTCTCGGCGCGTTTGTCTTTGGCGAACGTTTGCAGGGCAAACAGCTGGCGGGCATTAGCCTTGCGGTCTTTGGCGTGCTGGTGCTGATAGAAGGCAGCCTCAACGGTCAGCATGTCGCGCTGCTGGGCTTTATGCTCACCCTGGCGGCGGGGCTGAGCTGGGCGTGCGGCAACATCTTTAACAAGCTGATAATGCAGCATGAGTCGCGTCCTGGGATCATGTCGCTGGTGGTCTGGAGCGCGTTGATCCCCATTGTGCCGTTTATGGCCGCGTCGTTTATTCTGGATGGACCGCAGGTGATGCTGAAAAGCCTGGTGGAGATCGACCTGACGACCATTTTGTCGCTGATGTACCTGGCATTAGTCGCCTCAATCATTGGCTACGGCATCTGGGGATCGCTGCTCGGACGCTATGAAACCTGGCGCGTGGCGCCGTTATCGCTGCTGGTACCGGTGGTCGGGCTTGCCAGCGCCGCCCTGTTGCTGGATGAAACGCTCAGCGCGCTGCAACTGTGTGGCGCAGGGCTGATTATGGCCGGGCTGTATATCAACGTCTTTGGCTTGCGGGTGCGTCGGGCGACGCGGGTGCGGAGTTAAGGCAGAAAAAAGCCCCGCATTAGCGGGGCAAAAACGAATTACAGGTCGTGATTATAATACGGCACGCCTAATTCGTCGGATTTGTCGCTGCCAGCGCCCATGTGATTGAAGTCCCAGGGCGACTGGTTTTGCGTGGACGGCATAATCATGGTGTCACGATTATTTTGCTGCCCCGCACTGGGGGTTTGCTCCGCGAAGCTCTGGCCGGAAACCAGCACCAGCAAGGTGAGGGCGGCGGAGACGATAAATTTCATGATTTCCTCGGTTACGTCTTAACAGGCGATGATTAACTGCAATGTTTTAGCGGATACAGATAACGGGATTCACCCGGCATACTGGTAATACGGTACTTATGAGGCGGCACGTCAAAGTAGTTCTTGAACGTACGCGTCAGGGTTTGTTGCGATTCAAATCCGTAGCGTTCCGCCAGATAGAGGATCGGCTCATTGCTTTCTTTCAGTTTTTGGGCAATCTCCGTCAGCTTACGGCTGCGAATATATTGTCCTAATGAATGGCCAGTCTCTTTTTTAAACATCCGTTGCAGGTGCCATTTTGAGTAACCTGAACGCTCAGACACTTTCTCAAGGGAAAGTGGAGATTCCAGGTTATCTTCGATCCAGTCCAAAATGCTATGAATGGTGATAGCGTCAGTATTGCGTCTGGACATCGTCATACCTCTTTTTCTGTTTACGGCAGGATTTTCTTGAGTAAAAGCTCAAGCGTTGCCACTTCATCTGCCGTTAAGTTTTTTGTCAGTTCCTGGTGCAGTGTTTGTCCTACTAATTGATGACATTGCTCACACATGGCCGCGCCATCGCTGGTCAGTTTCACCAGTACGCCACGTTTGTCATTCGGGTTAGGGCTTCGTTCTATCCATCCTTTGCAGACGAGACGATCCAGCATGCGGGTTAACGCACCCAGATCGACAGAGAGCACCTTTTTCAGCTCAACCGGCGTGATACACACTTCGCAGCGAATGGAACACAGCACTTTGAACTGTGTTGCGGTGATATCCAGCGGTGACAGGTAGTCATTGAGCAGGCGATCTTTTTTTTGGTTAACCATATGAATAAGACGACCCAGTGGGATTATGTCGTTAAAGAGATCACTGGTGCTTTTCACAATGGTTGCCCTGGCAAGTAGTTTAGTCACGGCAGATATTATTGCTCAGGCAAGTATAAGTCAACTGAATGGATCTGCTGATGCCACGAATTGCTAAAACGCTTCAGGAACTTTTTCTGTACGCTTTTAAATCATATAGATAATCTGGGGTTATTAGTTACGCCGGACAATTATGGTTACGTTGCGCGGATAGCTCAGGACGAGACTTTCCCCCTATAATTGCGGTAATGAATAAGGATAAGGACTGCGGTGCATTATGTTGGATTTGATTAAAGCAGTGGGGCTTGGGCTGGTGGTGTTGCTTCCGCTGGCGAACCCGTTAACGACCGTGGCGCTCTTTCTGGGGCTGGCGGGTAACATGAACAGCGCGGAGCGCAACCAGCAGTCGAGGATGGCCTCCGTCTACGTCTTCGCGATTATGATGGTGGCTTATTACGCCGGACAACTGGTGATGAATACTTTTGGTATTTCGATTCCCGGTCTGCGTATCGCCGGTGGGCTGATTGTGGCGTTTATTGGTTTCCGGATGCTGTTCCCGGCGCATAAAGCGCATGAATCGCCGGAAGCCAAAAGCAAATCGGAGGAGCTTGAAAGCGAACCGAGCGCCAATATCGCGTTTGTGCCGTTAGCCATGCCGAGCACGGCGGGGCCGGGAACGATTGCGATGATCATCAGTTCCGCCTCAACGGTGCGTGATGGTGTTACTTTTCCGCACTGGGTTATTACCGTTGCGCCGCCGATCATTTTTGCGCTTATCGCCATTATCGTCTGGGGGTCATTGCGCAGCTCCGGGGCGATTATGCGCTGGGTGGGCAAGGGGGGGATTGAAGCTATCTCCCGTCTGATGGGCTTCCTGCTGGTCTGTATGGGCGTGCAGTTTATTATTAACGGCGTGCTGGAGATCATTAAGACGTATCACTGAGGACATCGCCGGGTGGCGCTGCGCTTACCCGGCCTACAAGTCCGTAATAACCTAGGCCGGGTAGGCCGAAGCCGCCACCCGGCACAACTAACGTCAACCGTGGCTGGTCTGTTCTTCCATCGCGACCGGCCATTTACGGAAGATAAGCACCGACCAGATCAGCGCAATCAGCGCGGGAATCGCCCCGAGATAGCCAATGGCCGACATCGATACATACAGGCTGATCTGATTTCCCACCAGCGCACCGGCCCCAATTCCCAGATTAAAAATTCCCGAGAACAGCGACATTGCCACGTCCGTGGCGTCCGGGGCCAGGGCCAGCACTTTGACCTGCATTCCCAGACCAATAATCATGATCGCCACGCCCCAGAACAGACTGAGGATCGCCAGATGACTCTCGCTGCCTGCCGCAGGCATCAGTAACAGCAGGCACGCCAGCAGCAGGCCAATCGCACTGCTTACAAGCGCAGACGCGTGCTTATTGCCCAGCTTCCCGAACAGGATGCTGCCGATAATCCCCGCGCCGCCCAGGATCAGCAGCAGAACGGTGGCGAAGTTAGCGCTAAAGCCCGCCACAACCTGAACAAACGGCTCAATATAGCTGTAGGCCGTGTAATGGGCGGTCACCACAATCACGGTCAGCAGATAGATGCTCATCAGCGCCGGTCGACGCATCAGCAGAGGCAGACTTTTCAGCGAGCCGGAGTGTTCGCTGGGCAGTTTTGGCAGCAGTTTGATCAGACACACCAGGGTGATCAGCGCCCCCATGCCGATGGCAAAGAAGGTGGTGCGCCAGCCGAAGTATTGACCCACAATGCGCCCGATCGGCAGGCCTAACACCATCGCCAGCGCCGTTCCGGTGGCAATCAGGCTCAACGCCTGGGCGCGTTTCCCCGCCGGGGCGAGACGAATGGCGAGCGATGCGGTGATCGACCAGAAAACGGCATGGGCAAACGCGATGCCGACGCGGCTGATCACCAGCACCGTAAAGTTCCATGCCATAAATGACAGCACATGGCTGGCTATGAACACCACAAACAGCCCAATCAGCAGCTTACGACGTTCCATCTGGCTGGTCAGCAGCATAAACGGCAGCGACATCAGCGCTACCACCCATGCATAGATGGTCAGCATAATGCCAACCTGTGCCGTTTCCATATGGAAGCTGGCTGCAATGTCGGACAGCAGCCCAACCGGAACAAATTCCGTGGTGTTGAAAATAAACGCTGCGATGGCGAGCGTGACCACGCGTAGCCACGCGACCCTGCGGGAAACCGTGTGTGTTGTCATAGGGATATCTGGGATTCGTTGCCTGAAAGATGAGGAGACGATCTTAAAGCCTTAAACGGCGAAAACTCAACCGTTATGTGATGTGAATCACAAAATTTACCTTCATGCAGCGGTAGCGAACGCGGTTGTTTTCATTGAAGATAAAGAACAACACAACAAAAACAGGCGGTAACACAATGCAGGAGATTGATTTTTATCTGGTAGATGCGTTCAGCGAGTCCTCCTTTGGCGGCAACCCGGCGGCGGTGTGCCCGCTCGACGCGTGGCTGCCGGATGAGACGTTACTGCGGATGGCACAACAGCATAACCAGTCGGAAACCGCGTTTTTTGTGTGCACCAAAGGGGGGATTGAGCTGCGCTGGTTCACCACGCTCACCGAGGTTAATCTGTGTGGTCACGCGACGCTTGCCGCGGCGTATGTTCTGTTTAACGAACTGGATTATCCGGACTCACGCCTTCATTTTGACACCGCTTCTGGTCGCCTGACCGTCAGCCGTGAAGGTGACTGGATGACGCTGGACTTCCCGGCCTGCCCGACGCAGGCACAGACGCCGCCACCGGAGATGCTCGCCGCACTCGGTATCAGCCACTACGTCGAGGCGCGAAAAGGCCGCGCCTGGGTGCTGGTACTGGAGAGCCGCGAGCAAGTGGAAGCCATTAATCCGGATTTCTCCGCCATGACGCCGGGGGAGCATAAAGTGGCCGTCACCGCCCGGGACGAGGGGGAATACGACTTTGTCAGTCGTTTCTTCTCGCCGGGCGTGGCCGTGCCGGAAGATCCTGTCACCGGCTCCGCGCACACCATGCTGATCCCTTACTGGAGTGAACAGCTTGGCAAAACACAGATGTTTGCCCGTCAGGTTTCTGCCCGTGGTGGCGACGTACGCTGCGAACTGGAAGGCGACCGCGTGCGGATGGGCGGGCAGGCGGCGCTGTATCTGAAGGGCACAGTATTTCTGCGCTGAATAAATCTAAGAGGAACCAACGATGCAGGAAATTGATTTTTATCTGGTGGATGCCTTCAGCGGCAGGGCGTTCGGCGGCAATGCGGCGGCGGTGTGTCCGCTGGAAGCGTGGCTGCCGGATGAGACGCTGCTGAAGATGGCGAAGCAGCATAATCAGTCAGAGACGGCGTTCTTTGTCCGAACGGATAACGGGTTTGAACTGCGCTGGTTTACCACGCAGGATGAAATTAACCTCTGCGGCCACGCAACCCTCGCGGCTTCTCACGTTATTTTCGAATACCTGGATTATCCACATACGGAAATCACCTTCACCACGCGCTTTGTCGGCGAACTGACGGTACAACGCAGCGGCGACTGGCTGACGCTTAATTTCCCGGCGTGGTCAACCGAGGTTGTCGATACTCCACCCCCAGTGCTGTTCAGCTCGCTGGGCATTAACGCGGCAAAAGAGGTGCGTGCAGGGCGCGATTACATGGTGGTGCTCGACAGCCAGCGGCAGGTGGAGGCGCTGACGCCGGATATCACAGCCATGCTTCCGCTGGGGAAAATGGTCTGCGTTACGGCGCCGGGGGATGAGTATGATTTCGTCAGCCGTTTCTTCTGCCCGGGGGAAGGGGTACCGGAGGATCCGGTGACGGGATCAGCGCACACCATGCTGATCCCGTACTGGAGCGAAAAGCTTGGAAAAACGCAGATGTCGGCCCGCCAGGTCTCCTTGCGCGGCGGGGATCTGCGCTGCGAGCTGAAAGGCGACCGCGTGCTGATTGGCGGGCAGGCCACGCTGTATATGAAGGGGAAAATTTTCCTTCGTCTCCAGGATTACGGTCATCATTAAAAACTATGACGCCGGTATACAGGGCGGGCGGTATGTTGAACGAAAACGACAAGGAGCCTGCCATGTATTCTATTACCGCTGAATCCGCCCATCATCCAGATATTCTCGCCCTGATTACGGCGCTGGACCGTTATCAAAGCGTTCTCTATCCCGCGGAAAGTAATCATCTGCTGGATTTAACCGAACTGCCGGACGACTCGCTGATCCTGATGATTATTCGTGACACTCAGCTTAACGCTGTCGGGTGTGGCGCTGTTGTTTTGAACGGGGACGGGACCGGGGAAATGAAACGGGTCTATATTGATCCAACCCATCGCGGGCAACGGCTGGGTGATAAATTACTGGCGGCGCTGGAATATGAAGCCCTCAGCCGCTGCTGCCACACCGTCCGGCTGGAGACGGGGATCAAACAACATGCCGCCATTCGTCTGTATCAACAGTGTGGATACGAACGGCGCCCCGCGTTTGCCCCCTACAACGAGGATCCGCTGAGCCTGTTTATGGAGAAGACACTGGTGGCTGACGTTCGTTTAGCAGCCCTATAAACGCCTCAAGCTGGCGGGTCATCGCCCCGCGTCGCCACACCAGCCAGGTGGTGAGCCAGCGCCAGTTTTCCGCCAGCGGCCACGCCGCCACCTGATGATGCCCCGGCATGCTCTCCAGCATGGAGCGGGGCATCAGCGCAATGCCTGCCCCGGCAATCACGCAGGCGAGCATCCCGTGGTAGGACTCCATCTCGTGGATCCTTCCCGGCGTTACGCGGTCAGCATGAAACCAGCTTTCCAGATGACGCCGGTAGGAACAGTTGGCGCGAAAGGCATAAACCTCGCTACCGCTCACCTGCGTGGCTTTTGACACTTCCGCGTGACCCGCCGGGGTGACCAGCATCATCTCTTCCCGGTAAACCGGCATTCCTTCCAGTTCGGGGTGTGAGAGCGGCCCGTCGACAAAGGCGGCGCTGAGCGTCCCCTCAAGCACGCCGTCAATCATCGTACCGGAAGGCCCGGTGGATAACGCAAACTGAATGCGCGGATAGCGTTGATTAAACCGCGCCAGACTTTCCGGAATGCGTACGGCGGCGGTACTTTCCAGCGCGCCGAGCGAGAATAATCCCTGCGGTTCATCCCCGGCGACGACCATTCGCGCTTCGTCGACCAGCGCCAGGATCTGCTTGCTGTAGCGCAAAAAATTGTGCCCGGCGGGGGAAAGCCGCAGGCGCTGATTCTCGCGAATAAACAGCTCCACACCGAGATCCGCTTCAAGCTGTCGGATGCGGGTGGTGAGGTTTGACGGCACCCGGTGTACCTTCTGCGCCGCCTGGGTAATGCTGCCGGTCAGTGCGACGGCGTTAAACATCTCAAGCTGTGTTAAGTCCATACCGTTCTCGATTCGTGAACAAGGTGGTGAGTATTATTCATTTTTAAGAAATAGCAGAGTGGGCCACAATCAATCAACTGTTATTACATGGAGAACTTCATGACGTATTCATCTGCTACCCATGCCCACTCTGTCAACCCGGCTACCGGCGAAACGCTGGCTGCTTACCCGTGGGCAACGTCCGGTGACGTTGAACGTGCCATTGCGCAGGCGGATACCGGTTTTCGTCAGTGGCGACACGAAAGCGTGGCGCACCGGGCGCAAAAACTCCGCGATCTGGGTGCGGCGCTGCGTAGCCGTGCGGAAGAGATGGCGCAGACTATCTCCCGGGAGATGGGCAAGCCCATTGGGCAGGCGCGTGCGGAGGTGGCTAAGTCCGCCAGCCTTTGCGACTGGTACGCTGAATACGGCCCGGCAATGCTGCGCCCGGAATCTACCCAGGTCGACAATGCGGTGATTGAGTACCGTCCGCTGGGGCCTATTCTGGCGGTGATGCCGTGGAACTTCCCGCTCTGGCAGGTGCTGCGCGGTGCGGTGCCGATCCTGCTGGCAGGGAACAGCTATCTGCTTAAACATGCGCCAAATGTGCTCGGCTCGGCGGAGCTTATCGGGAAGGTGTTCGCGGATGCCGGTTTCCCGGAGGGGATCTTTGGCTGGGTGAACGCGACAAATGACGGCGTCAGCCATGCGATTAACGATCGGCGTATCGCGGCGGTGACCGTAACCGGCAGCGTTCGGGCTGGTGCGGCAATTGGCGCGCAGGCGGGCGCGGCGCTGAAGAAATGCGTGCTGGAGCTGGGCGGCTCCGATCCGTTTATCGTTCTGAATGATGCCGATCTGGATCTGGCTGTCAACGCGGCCGTGGCCGGGCGTTATCAGAATACCGGACAAGTTTGCGCGGCGGCGAAACGCTTTATTGTGGAAGCGGGCGTGGCGGACACCTTTACCCAACGCTTTGTTGACGCGGTCAAGGCGCTGAAAATGGGCGCACCGGATGAGGAAGATAACTATATTGGCCCGATGGCGCGATTTGATCTTCGCGATGAACTGCATCAGCAGGTACAGGCTACGCTGGCGGAAGGGGCGACCCTGCTGCTCGGCGGCGAGAAGCTTGCCGGGACCGGTAACTTTTATGCGCCAACCGTACTCGGCGACGTCACCCCACAGATGACGGCCTTCCGTCAGGAGCTGTTTGGCCCGGTGGCTGCGATTACCGTCGCCAATGATGCGTCGCACGCGTTGCAGCTGGCTAACGACAGCGACTTTGGCTTATCAGCGACGGTCTTTACCGCGAACGATGCGCTGGCTGAAACCTTCTCTCGCGAGCTGGAGTGCGGCGGAGTCTTTATCAATGGCTACAGCGCAAGCGATGCGCGCGTTGCGTTTGGCGGAGTGAAGAAGAGCGGCTTCGGGCGAGAGCTTTCACATTTCGGTCTGCATGAGTTCTGTAACGTTCAGACGGTCTGGAAGGATCGCGTGTAATGTTGTTGCCGGGTAGGGCAAGGCCGCTACCCGGCAATTCACGTTTCCTGTCATTATATTGCAATGGTTCTGTCATTTTCGTTTCGTAGACTCGCTCGCGTCTAACGTATTGTTACAGAAGAAAATTATGAACCTAACGCAAATTTTTCGTCGTCTTGCGCAGCGCTTTTTTCCTCGTCAGTTTGGCCTGCTGACCGGCATCTTTTGTATTATCGGCCTTTTCTCCGCCCTGCAACTTTCATCCTCCTTCCTGCTTACCGCTTCCCTGAATCAAGCCCAGCGTAACGAACAGCGCAATCAGCTGGCCTGGCAGCAACAGAGCAGACTGGATCAGGCGCGTATTTCGCTGCTTGCGGCGAGCGATCTGCTCAACCGCTCCGGGGTGTACTTTATGCAGGATAAAGAGACCGGTTCGGAAGGGAGCTGGCATAGCCTGATGGACGAGGCGCAAAAATCCCTGGCGGCGTCTCAGCAGGCATGGCAAGCCTGGCTCGCGCTTAATCCTCCGCAGGACGAGGGGCTTGTTAATAGCTATCAGCTGTTCTTCGGTGCCATTAGCGAGCAGGCGGAAGGGCTGGTGAAAACCAACAGCATCGACCTCTTTTTCGCCGTACCCGCCCAGGCGTTTCAGACCGATTTTAATGACAACTTTGCACGTTATCAGCAACGGAGTGAGAAGCAGGCGATACAGGGGCGTCAGTCGCTCATGGAACAACTCTCAGGCCTGCAACGGCTGTTCCTGTTTGCGCCGCTGGTGCTGCTGGCTATTGCCATTGCCGTCTGGTTTGCAATGGCGAAATGGGTGATATCCCCTCTACGCCGTCTGATTGTACATATTAACCAGCTTGCGGCAGGGGATTTGTCGGGAATACCCCCTGACGTTGTGCGTTTTAACCGTGAAATCAGCCAGCTCAGCGGCAGTATTACCGCCATGCAGCGCGGGCTCCAGCAGCTGGTGACTCAGGTCAGCGAGGCCACGACCTCTATGGTCGAAAATATCGGGTCACTTGCGCAGGGGAACCAGAAGCTTTATCAGCAGTCCACGCGACAGGCCAAAGAGCTGGAGGAAGTTACCGCGCATATCGCCGATCTCGAAACCCACGTTGAGGGGAACACGGGTTATGCAAAACTCGCCCGCTCGCGCGCGGATGAAGCCCGACAGGCTGCCGTCGGCGGGGAGCAAATGATGACAGCGGTAAATGGCTCAATGCAGACGATCGTCGACCGATCCTCAGAGATGCGTGGGATCGTCGCCATGATCGACAGCGTGGCGTTTCAGACCAATATTCTGGCCCTCAACGCTGCCATTGAAGCCGCCCATGCGGGAGAACAGGGGCGCGGGTTCGCGGTGGTCGCACGTGAAGTGGGGCTGCTGGCCAGAAAAAGCAGTCACTCTACGCAAACCATCCAGTCGCTAATTAACCACTCGCTACAGGGCATTGAAGAAGGTTCTCAGGTGGTAAACCGTCTGGAAGAAAATCTCCAGCAGGTCACCGGGTTGGTGGCCAATCTGAGTAGCCTGCTGAATGATATTTCGCTGGCCACTCTAAATCAGGGGGAAAGCATTCATCAGATGACGCGCCAACTTCAGGCGCTGAATCAGGTATCGCGTCAGACAGATGTGCTGGTTAGCGAAGCGTCGAATGCCTCTGAGCGCCTGCATCGGGAGTCAGATCTTTTGTTGCAGGCCGTCTCGCGTTTTCGTCTCCCTGCCTGACGTGACGTATAAGCCTCTGTTATACTCGCAGCCCGTTTTAGCCTGAGGGCAAGGAGCAAAGTGTGGCTGCGGTCATCCATAATGAGATGCTGGACGAGATTCTGGCGCAGGTTCGTCCGTTACTGGGGCAGGGTAAGGTTGCCGATTACATTCCCGCGCTGGCCTCGATCAGCGGTAATAAGCTCGGCATCGCCATTTGTACTGTCGACGGGCAGCGTTTTCAGGCGGGAGATGCACTGGAGCGCTTTTCAATTCAGTCGATCTCAAAAGTGCTTAGCCTCGTTGCCGCCATGCGCCAGTATGACGAGCAGGAGATCTGGCAGCGGGTGGGCAAAGATCCCTCCGGTCAGCCCTTCAACTCCCTTCTCCAGCTTGAAATCGAACAGGGTAAGCCGCGTAACCCGTTTATCAACGCCGGGGCGCTGGTGGTGTGCGATATGCTGCAAAGCCGTCTGAGCGCGCCGCGCCAGCGTATGCTCCAGATTGTGCGGCAGCTTTCCGGCGTGCAGGACATCGCCTACGATCCGGTGGTAGCGCGCTCTGAGTTTGAACACTCTGCACGTAACGCCGCCATCGCCTGGCTGATGAAGTCCTTCGGCAACTTTCATAATGATGTCGCCACGGTTCTGCAAAACTATTTTCATTACTGCGCCCTGAAGATGAACTGCGTTGAACTGGCGCAGACTTTTCTGTTTCTGGCGCATCAGGGCCATGCCCCGCATCTGGGGGAGGACGTTGTCTCCCCGATGCAGGCCCGGCAGATCAACGCCTTAATGGCAACCAGCGGAATGTATCAGAACGCCGGGGAGTTTGCCTGGCGCGTGGGGCTGCCGGCTAAATCCGGCGTTGGCGGCGGCGTTGTGGCCATTGTTCCGCACGAGATGGCGATTGCCGTCTGGAGCCCGGAACTGGACGAGACCGGCAACTCACTGGCGGGCGTCGCGGCGCTGGAACAGCTGACCAAACGCCTTGGACGGTCCGTATACTGATGTCCACGTTAGATCCTCTGTTCACGCGCCTGGCTCGCTCCACGTTTCGTTCACGATTTCATTTAGGGATGAAAGAGCGACAATACTGCTGGGATAAGGGCGCGGACACTATCGATAAGCATGCCGCTGATTTTGTCGCCGCGCGGCTGGCGCCTGCACACCCGGTGAATGACGGTAAGCAGACGCCGATGCGCGGCCATCCGGTTTTTATCGCCCAGCATGCCACGGCAACCTGCTGTCGGGGCTGTCTGGCTAAGTGGCATGCTATCCCGCAGGGCGTGCCGCTGAGTGCGCAGCAGCAACAGTATATCGTCAACGTGATCCATCATTGGCTGGTCATTGAGGTAAATCGTGCCTCCTGAACTGACAATGTCTCTGTTTAAGCTACGCTTTTACTAATGCTCAGCGTCAGGAGACGTCATGAAAGCACCTCTAATTCCCGTGAATGAAACGGAGCGCATGAATGCGCTGCGCGAGTCCGGTCTGCTTGAGATCGACAATTATCCCGCGTTTGATCGTCTCACGCGGCTGGCAACACGCTTTTTCAGGGTGCCGCTGGCGATGATTACGCTGGTGGATGACCACGCTACGATCGTGAAATCTGCCGACGGCCGGGCACTCGCCAGCCAGCCTCGCGATCTCTCGTTTTGTGGTCATACGATCCTGGGTGACGCGCCGCTGGTGGTGGCTGACACGCTGCTGGACGAACGCTTTGCGGATAATCCGCAGGTGGCGGGAGATCCGGGCGTGCGCTTTTATGCCGGTTTCCCGCTGCGTTTACGTGACGGGGCGTGCGTAGGATCGTTGTGTCTCATTGATTACGCACCGCGTGAGTTTACCGCGGCGGATTCCGCCGTACTGGCCGATCTCAGCGCGCTGGCAGAAGATGAATTTGCAGCCGTTAGCGCCGCCACGACCGATGAACTCACGGGCCTGTTTAACCGACGCGGGTTTAACCAGTTTGCGCAGTTTGCACTGTCGGTTTCGCAGCGTAGGGCAGAACCGTTAACGCTTGGCTGGCTGGATCTGGACCATTTCAAAACCATTAACGATCGCTTCGGGCATCAGGAGGGCGACAAGGCCCTGAAAGCGATGGCCGCCCTGATGCGCTCCTCATTCCGCGAGGCCGATATGCTGGTGCGTTTCGGGGGAGATGAGTTCGCGGTGCTGTTTGCGGATACCGATGAGCCTGGCGCCTGGATCGCCATGCAGTATCTTGTCGAACAAACGGAGAAGTATAACGCGCGTCAGCTGCATCCCTGGTCGTTACAGTTCTCCTGGGGGCTGAGCGAGTTCGATCATCACCGCAACGATATGCAGGCATGGTTAAAACACGCGGATGCGCAAATGTACGCCATGAAGCGGCAACATCACGGCGAAAAATGACATAACGAAATCCTATGTCATCGCTTATTGCGTAACAAAAATGTTAATAGCAAAGTGGAGAGATTCAACCTAAGGACGCGCAATGAACTCTCCCATGCTGATTAAACCTCTCTCCCGACAGGACATCCTCACCCACATTGATGCCCTGAGCGATATCCTCGTCAACTGTGTAAACGGCGGCGCCTCCGTCAGCTTTATGCTGCCTTTTTCTCCCGAGAAAGCCCAAACCTTCTGGCTCGGCGTCGCAGACAGCGTCGGGCGCGACGAGCGTACCGTCCTGGGCTGTTTTGACGCAGAGCAGGGGCTGGTTGGCACGGTCCAGCTGATCACCGACCAGCCGGAAAACCAGCCGCACCGCGCAGATGTCGCGAAACTTCTGGTACATGAGAAGGCGCGCCGTAAAGGTGCGGCAATGGCGCTGATGGAAGTCCTGGAGGCGGTTGCGCGTGAAAAAGCGCTTACGGTGCTGGTGCTTGATACCTCGACCGGCAGCGGCGCGGAGACATTTTATCAGAGAGCGGGCTGGCAAAAGGCGGGGGAGATCCCACGCTACGCCCTGATGCCGAACGGGGACATGACGGCGACCTCGGTGTTCTATAAATTTCTTTGATATTTTTCACCATCGCGTCCTGAGTTGATCCAGACAGGGGTTCTGGTCCTGAAGTTTTGATAAGTTATCACACCAATCTTATCAGGCTGTATGACTAATCATAAAGGACCTCCATTGTGAACACACTCAACCGTCGTGATTTCCCCGGTGCGCGCTACCCTGAACGTATCATCCAGTTTGGCGAAGGTAACTTCCTCCGCGCGTTCGTTGACTGGCAAATCGACCTCTTAAACGAGCATACCGATCTCAATGCAGGTGTGGTGATTGTGCGGCCGATCCAGAGTGATTTTCCGCCGTCGCTGAGCACCCAGGATGGTCTGTATACCACGATTATTCGTGGTCTGAATGAGGAGGGGGATGCGGTAAGCGATGCGCGTCTTATTCGTTCCGTGAATCGTGAAATCAGCGTCTACAGCCAGTACGATGAATTTCTGAAACTCGCCCATAACCCGGAGATGCGGTTTGTCTTCTCCAATACCACGGAGGCGGGGATCGGCTATCACGCGGGCGATAAGTTTGACGATGCGCCAGCAGTCAGCTATCCGGCCAAACTGACGCGTCTGCTGTTCGAACGCTTTACCCACTTTAACGGGGCTGCGGATAAAGGCTGGATCATCATTCCTTGTGAGCTTATCGACTATAACGGCGATGCCCTGCGTGAACTGGTGCTGCGTTATGCACAGGAGTGGGCGCTGCCAGCGGCATTCATTGCGTGGCTGAATAACGCTAACACCTTCTGCTCGACGCTGGTTGACCGCATTGTTACCGGCTTTCCGCGTGATGAGGTGGCAGAGCTGGAAGCCGGGCTGGGCTATCACGACAGCTTCCTCGACACGGCAGAACATTTCTACCTGTTTGTTATTCAGGGGCCAAAATCACTTTCAGCTGAATTGTGCCTGGATAAATACCCGCTCAACGTCCTGATTGTTGACGATATCAAACCTTATAAAGAGCGTAAGGTGGCGATCCTCAACGGCGCACACACGGCGCTGGTTCCGGTCGCTTTTCAGGCCGGGCTGGATACGGTAGGGGAAGCCATGAACGACGGGGAGATTTGCGCGTTCGTAGAGAAGGCTATTTATGAAGAGATTATTCCGGTCCTGGATCTGCCGCGCGATGAGCTGCACTCCTTCGCCAGTGCCGTAATGGGGCGTTTTCGTAATCCGTACATTAAGCATCAGCTGCTGTCGATTGCACTGAACGGGATGACCAAGTACCGCACCCGCATTCTGCCGCAACTGCTGGCAGGGCAGAAGGCGACCGGTGAACTGCCAGCACGTCTGACCTTTGCCCTGGCGGCGCTGATTGCATTTTACCGTGCCGAGCGCAACGGTGAGCGCTATCCGGTGCAGGACGATGCGCACTGGCTTGAACGTTACCAGCAGCTGTGGACGCAACATCACGACAAACAAGTCACTACCCGTGAACTGGTATCGTCGGTGTTAAGCGTGAGCGAGCACTGGGAACAGGATCTCACTCTGGTGAACGGACTGGTAGACCAGGTTGCGCAGGATCTGGAAGCAATTTTAAGCAAAGGCATGCGCGAGGCGGTGAAACCGCTCTGCTAATCATAATGCCCGGCGTTTGCCGGGTTTTTTACAGACCATTATTAATTACAACATACTATACGTCCTTTTTTTAAAAAGCACAGGCAGCACCGTGCGGTCAGGGCTTAACAGGTCAGAAAATGCAATGAACTATTAACATGCTTGCAACCGTGATGAGGATCACGTTTAATAGCCGCGCTCTTTACTTTTCTGAAGCTGATTATGATTGTTCGTCCTCAACAGCACTGGCTGCAACTGATTTTTGTCTGGCATGGTTCGGTACTTCCCAAAATTTATACCCGACTGCTGCTTAACTTCCTGCTTTCCATCGCCGTGATTGTCATGCTGCCGTGGTACACCTCGCTGGGTATCCGCTTTACCGTCGCGCCGTTCAGCATTCTGGGCGTGGCTATCGCCATCTTCCTGGGATTTCGCAATAACGCCTGTTATTCGCGCTACGTTGAGGCACGTCTGCTTTGGGGGCAGTTGATGATAGCGGCGCGCTCGCTGTTTCGCGAGGTAAAAAACACCTTGCCGGATGATAAACATCTTGGAGAGTTTGTCCGCCTGCAAATCGCGTTTGCTAACTGTCTGCGTATGACACTGCGCAGAGAAACCAATGCCGATCAGCTGTCCCGCTATCTGGCTCCAGACGATTTACGCAAAGTGATGGATGCCAACTCGCCGGCGAACCGTATCCTGCTGATCATGGGGGAGTGGCTGGCCGTACGGCGGCGCAGCGGGCACCTTTCAGACATCCTGTTTCACAGCCTTAACAACCGCCTGAACGATATGTCCATCGTGCTGGCAGGCTGTGAGCGTATCGCCAATACGCCAGTCCCGTTTGCCTATACGCTGATCCTGCACCGAACGGTGTATTTGTTCTGCATCATGCTGCCGTTTGCGCTGGTTGTTGATCTGCATTACATGACGCCCTTTGTCTCTGCGCTGATTTCCTACACTTTTATCTCGCTTGATACGCTGGCGGAAGAGCTGGAAGATCCGTTTGGGACGGAAGATAACGATCTGCCGCTGGACGCCATCTGCAACATGATGGAGCGCGATCTGTTGCAGATGAACGATGAAGAGAACATCCCTGAAAGGCTAATGCCGGATAAGCATTATCAGCTGACCTGACGGGCATTCCACTCGTCGCGGGTGATTTCCCACAGCTCCGAATCCAGCAGGCCGCTGACATAGGCTTTCTTCTCTGTCCTGATGAGTCGCATGCCGCTGCTGTCTGAAATACGTCGGGAGCGGCTGTTGGCCGCCGCTTTCGGCGCGCGTAACACCGCTTTGTTAAGCGTATTGAACCAGTAATCCGTTGCCGCGATACTCGCCTCACGCATATATCCCTGGCCCTGAAATTCCGGCGCGAGCCAGAACCCCCTGTTGTTGTCCTCCACGTCATACAGGCAAATCAACCCCATCAGTTCGTCAGGCGCTTCGCGACGGCGAATCGTCCAGAACCACGCAATTCCTTTGGCCATGTCGGGCAGTGCAACGTTGTTGACATAATTTTCTGCACCGTTTTCCGGGTAGGGCCAGGGGACTGAAGCCACCATATAGCGGACAATTTCCCAGCGCGGATAGCGTTGCTGGATCTGGACGGCATCGGCGGCAACAAGGGGTTTAAGTAATAAGCGTTCTGTCGTAAGCGTGGGTATCGTCATCCGGTGATCTCCATATTTGAGCGTTATCATTTGTTTGGGTTCTGATATTTCATCAATATCACATTCCAGTTGGTCGTGCTTTTGTTATTCAGATTTATCCATAAAGGAGTATGTAATGCCAAGAAAAGCCAGGCCCGAAGAAGCCGAAACACTCTGGCACGTCCGTAACGAAGCGATGCGCCATGGCTGTAAAATCTGTTACGACGCAGAAGTGATTGCGCGCTGGACGTCAGAAAAGATGCCTGAACATTACCGTACCTCCAGGTCGATTTCGTGTTATTGGCCTGCCCATGCAGGAGCTGAACTGCTCCCAAATGGAGCTACGGTTTACGAAGTTCAATAGCTTATTTACATTTGATTACATAAATACACTTTCTTTACATTAAGTAATGTAAGATATTTTTTTAGCACAAAATGCAAAACTAAATTAAATGGAGATGATTTATGTCGAATATAAGAGCATTAAGCCTTAATGAGATAGCATTAGTAAGTGGCGGCAATGGAAGCGGTAATTATGAAGGTGCCGGTAGTCGTAACACCAGCTCTAAATCTGGTAATTCAAAAGGAAACAATGGCTCTATTTACAAGGGCGTTGACTCATGCGGCGCAGGAATCATCGGTGGTCTAATCGCCGGCTCTCCTGGGGGGCCAGTGGGTATGACCGCTGGGGTAATTGGTGGAGCTATAGCTGGCCAGTGCACAAAAGATAGTTTTTCAGATCGTGGTAGTAAAGATAAAAGTAATAATTACAACGGCCCCGGACAATGCCGTTGGTAAGTAATTTGAGTTGTGTGTGATAATAATTTAAAAGCTCATTATAACTGAATGTTATTCTAGGTGTTTCGATATTTAATAATTATTCGAAGTAGTCATGGTGAGCTATTATTTTTGATAAAGTTAATGTAATCACAAGTATCGGGTTAAGCATGAAACAATTTTTAAATTTCCTAATTTACTTATTTTTTTTCATTATCGCATTTACCCTTTTGAAATACGCTGAAGTTCTTGAGTTTGACGAAGTATCACGGCCAGGGATTATATCAAGGTTTCTTATTGCGTTGATTGTATTAATAGCAGTAACTCGATGGGGCGTTAACTTGATGAATAGGTTTAAAAGTAAATAAAGTACACTCCGATAAAAATTGTTGTGTTGCAGAATGGAATCATTACAAATGTTCACTGAAGTTAAAGTGCATGATATCAAAAAATGATTACGATATCATAACCATATTTGTTGATTCTTATATAAAATATGAATTAATAATAGGTTGAACATGATAATCTTTAGGCATGTCTATCCATTCATTTATAGTAAGAAAAACGTAATTGTTCTTTTTATTGCGTCTGTTATCTCAATAATAATTACGTTATCGCCATCCATAACCCTCCGCTATCTTACTCTCGATGTGTCATTTTTCTTATTGTTTATTGCGGAATTTTCAATTGCATTTTTCTTGTATATTTTTTACTTAAGGAAGTTGGATGGTTTTAAATTACGCCCAAGTAGAGATTTAACTTCAATAAAATTTTCTATTGTTGTGTTGTTTGTCATTTTGCTGGTTCAGTATAATGTTTATCTTTACAGGGATAATTTATATCATTATGGACCTTCCCATATTAGTTTTATAGCATTTATAATAGCCACCTTCGTAGTCCCATATTATGAGGAGATTATATACAGGGGCTGTATCTTCGGTGTTTTCCACTCAATTTTTAATAAAAAGTATATTATCCCATGTATATTGACTTCATTGTCTTTTTGTCTGATGCATGGACAGTATTATAACATTTTAGATCAATCCATTCTTTTTTTGGTGTCAATATTGCTATTAATAGTTAGAATAAGAAGTAGAGGGCTTTTTTATCCTATTATAATTCATTCGTGCATGAATGCTTTTGTTTTGTCGTTAAATTTTTGAAGGGTATTTGGGATATGAATATCTTCAGGGAAGAGGCTTTAAATCATCAAACAGATTCTGATTATGGTGAGATTGTCTTACCTGCGTCATTCGGTTTATCAGTAAGCGCACTCACAACGTTATTCATATTTCTGTGCCTGATACTCTTTATTCTTTATGGTAGCTATACACGTAAGGCTCACCTTTCCGGAATCGTTATGCCCTCATCCGGGCTGGTAAAAATCACTCCTCAATATGCTGGCTACGTAACCAAATTGACCGCCTCAGAAGGTCAACACATTATTGCCGGTGAGACTCTTTATCATATCAGCGGTGAACATTTCAACGAACAGGGGGCAGGTACACTCGCTGCTATAAGACTTTCCCTACAAACTCAGTTTACAATGCTGACTTCTCAACAGACCCTGGAATTGCGTGACAACAGTCAGCAGCAGCATGCCATACAACAGCGAATAGTTTCCCTGAAACCTCAGGTTGAAAGTGCAGAAAAGCGTCTGTCACTTGCCGTGCATCAGGCTGCGCTGGCCGTGTCTGTTATGGAGCGCTATAAGAAACTTGCTGATACGCATTACGTATCAGATATCGAATACCAGCAGAAGCAGATTGACGTTTCAACGTCACAGCAAAACGTTGAGGATCAGCGTCAGGGGCTTCTGCAACTGCACACCGCGATGGAGGCTGCTAAAGACGACCTTGACCATCTCATCGTTCAGGGTGAAAGCCGGAAGGCTGAAATGGACAGGCAGTTGCAGGTTATCAGGCAACAGCAGGACGAACTGGCAGGTAAGGAAAATTTCACGCTGACTTCACCGGTATCCGGAACCGTTGCTGCCGTGCTGGTCAGACAGGGACAGTCTGTCAGGGCATCTGAACCTGTCATGACCCTCATTCCCGACAATGCCCGTTTGCAGATAGAACTCTATGCTACCAGTCAGAATGCTGGCTTTATTCAGGCGGGGCAGCGTGTTGCCCTGCGGTTCTCTGCCTTCCCCTATCAGAAGTTTGGTGTGCAGTACGGGACTATCCGTGAAATAAGCCATACAACGCTGACATCTTCTGATTTACTCTCCGTATCTCCTGTGACCTGGAAGGAGAATGAAGGTCATTACCGCGTCATCGTTGAACCTGAAAATACTTTTATTCTGGCTTATGGGAAACAGGAAGCCCTGCGCCCCGGCATGGTTCTTGAGGGGGATGTCAGCCTGGATACCCGCAATTTGTGGGAGTGGCTGACTGAGCCGCTCTGGAGCCTGAAAGGAAAGCTGTGATGGATACACTCAAATGGACCGGGAGAAAACAGCTTCCTCTCACCCGACAGACAGAGTCAGCGGAATGTGGTCTGGCATGCCTGGTCATGATGGCCTGCTGGCATGGTCTGCAAACAGACTTACCCACACTGCGCGAACGTTTCAGTATCAGCTCACAAGGGATGACCCTGCAGAGACTGACTGAATGTGCGGCCGGTATCGGATTATCCAGCCGGGCAGTTCGGCTGGAGCTTGAGGACCTAAGATCCCTTTCTCTCCCGTGTATTCTCCACTGGAACATGAATCATTTTGTTGTGCTACATAAAGTTCGCGGAAGCAGGCTGGTTATTCATAATCCGGAAAAGGGAAAAGTAACGCTCTCCCTACAGGATGCTGGAAAACATTTCACCGGCGTCGCGCTGGAGCTGATGCCAGCCAGTGATTTTACCGCTCGGGATGAAAGGAAAAAAATCCATCTGCGCCAACTGACAGGTAAAACACCGGGTCTGTTGTCGGCAATGTCGCGAATTATCGTTTTTGCCGTGGCACTCGAAATCCTGACACTGGGAAGCCCGCTTCTCAACCAGCTGGTGATTGATGAAGTCCTGGTGGCTGCCGACCAGAGTTTGTTGACCGTCATTATTATTGCGCTTCTGCTGATGTCACTGACCCAGATGCTGCTGTCACTGGCCCGCCAGTGGGCGAGTATTACACTGTCCGTCAATTTTAACATGCAGTGGACAGCACGGGTTTTCCATCATCTGGTCCATCTTCCTCTGGCCTGGTTTGATGCACGCAGTAAGGGGAGTATTAATGCTCGTTTTGAGGCGGTAGATACCATCCAGCAGGCGCTGACTACGCAAGTGCTGGAAGGTATTCTGGATGTGTTGCTCGTGGTGACTGCGCTTTGCATGATGCTGCTGTACAGTCCTGAAATGACATTGATCGCCGTACTTGCAGCCATTTTCTATGGTGTGTTGAGGGCACTGTGGTATCCGTCCCTTCGACAGTCGGCAGAAGATGCCTGGGATGCAGGTGCCAAGGAGTCCGGGCATTTTCTTGAAACACTCAACGGGATCCTCAGCCTGAGAATTAACGGTGTGACGGCACATCGTGAGGCCGCCTGGCTGAATCTCAACGTTGCCCGCAGAAATACGCAGTTGCGTCAGAGCCGTCTGCTGATGTGCTATGACATTGCTCACACTCTTACCGGCAGCGTGGTATCAGCAATCATTTTGTGGAAAGGCGCCGGGGAGGTATTGAATGGTACCTTCACCGTCGGCATGCTGGTTGCTTATTTATCCTATCAGACGCGTTTTTCTTCCAGTATCAGTAGCCTGACTGATAAGTTTTTTTCCTGGCGTATGCTCGATGTTTACAACGAACGACTGGCTGATATTGTACTGACCCCGACAGAAGGCCTTCAGCAACAGCCTTTTCGTGAGCATAACAACGCTTCGCACATTCCTTCTGTATCCCGCAGGGAGATGGATGAATATGCTCATGCTCCTCTAGTACTTGAGCACATCATCTTCAGCCACAAGGGAGGGGAAAATCCGATAATCGGCGGGGTGTCGCTGACACTCAATCCCGGAGAAGTCGTTGCCATTACAGGTAAATCCGGATGCGGGAAAACGACACTGGTGAAGCTTATCCTTGGGATCCACATCCCTGATGAGGGCAGGATCAGGGCATTTGGCATATTGCATACGCATCCGGATTATTTTCAGGTTCGTCAGCGTATCGGTACCGTACTGCAGGATGACCATCTTTTCAAAGGTTCTGTAGCAGATAACATTATTTTTTTCAGTGATGACCGAAATTATGAACGAATGATCCAGTGCGCAAGACTGGCACTTATCGACAGCGATGTTATGGCAATGCCGATGGGGTATCAGACGCTGATTGGTGAAACCGGCGGAGGGCTTTCCGGAGGACAAAAACAACGCATTCTGCTGGCAAGGGCGTTGTACAAGAAACCGGGATTCCTGTTACTGGATGAAGCGACCAGCCACCTTGATGTTGAGAGTGAAATCCGGATAAGCCAGACCTTACGTCAACTGGGGCTTCCTGTTCTGCTGATAGCCCATCGCCCGGAAACCATAGCCTCTGCAGACCGGGTTTTGTATCTGGCAGACGGCTACTTAACGGAGCTGAATCTCCAGCATACAGTCAATAATGGCGAGTCTGTTTGTGAATATACTAATGACGTGATGGCAAAAAATTAACCTTAACGTACATAATTTTCGATATCCAAACTTACCCCTATCTGGAAGATCTATTTGTTGACGCTGCCGAACGTGGCGCAGGGGCGGGTAAAGCGCTTATCGACGCCCTGATCGATGAGGGTAAGCGGGAAGGGTGGTCAAAACTCTACTGGGTAACCCGCATGCACAATCCGGCGCGTAAGCTGTATGACCACTATGGTGAAGCCGACGATTACCTCCGTTACCGAATCACCCTTTAACCGGATTTGTATCACACTGTATCTGCCTCTGTGATACATACACAGGTATGCAATAAAACCGCCTCCGCACACATCCCCTATACAAACCCATGGTGTTATATCTCCGTCAACTGAACTTACCCGGAGATAACATCATGTTTAACAAACTCGCATATTCAGCAGTCGCATTGACCGTTTCGCTTGGCACCTTAATGTCCTGTCAGGCAGAAGCGATGGGTAAGGATTACTCGTCGGCTTTTAACCAGGTAAAACAAATTAACGCCGGCGATCTGAACGTCGGTTATGTCGATATCGGGCCGAAAGACGGGCAACCAGTGATCCTGCTGCATGGCTGGCCGTACGACATTCACAGCTACGCTGAAGTGGCCCCCGCGCTGGCCGCGAAAGGGTATCGTGTCATTGTGCCGTCCCTGCGCGGGTACGGCACCACGCGCTTTATTTCTGATAAAACGCCGCGAAACGGCCAGCCTTCGGCAATGGCGAAAGACATCGTCAACCTGATGGACGCCCTGGATATCAAACAGGCGGTGTTTGCCGGTTATGACTGGGGTGCACGTACGGCGGATATCGTTGCGGCGCTCTGGCCGGAACGGGTGAAATCGCTGGTCTCGGTAAGTGGCTACCTGATCAGCAGCCAGGCGATTGGCAAACAGCCTTTACCGCCGAAGGCAGAAGTTCAGTGGTGGTATCAGTTCTATTTCGCCACGCCGCGCGGGGCGGAAGGCTATGCTAAAAATACGCACGATTTTGCCCGGTTGATTTGGTCCCAGGCTTCGCCGGACTGGAAATTCAGCGATGCCACCTTCAATGCCAGCGCCAAATCCCTCGATAACCCGGACCACGTTGCCGTCACGCTCAGTAATTACCGCTGGCGTCTGGGTCTGGAAAAAGGGGAGCCTAAATATGACGCCTATGAACAAAAACTGGCGACGCTGCCGAACATTACGGTGCCGACCATCACCATCGAAGGCGGTAATAACGGGGCGCCACACCCTGCACCTGCGGCCTATGCCGGGAAATTTACCGGAAAATATGAGCACCGTACTTTCGGCGCAACAGTTGGCCACAACCCGCCGCAGGAAGATCCGCAGAACTTTGTTAAAGCCGTTGTCGACGCGGATAAGCTCTGATATGTGCTATTTTCAATCCGTTACCTCTTAATCAGGAGCCTGCGGTGGAGCATATTGATCACATCCTTGTCGTCGATGACGACAGGGATATTCGTGAACTGATTGTCGATTACCTCGTGAAATCCGGCTACCACGCATCTGGCGCGGCGAACGGGAAAGAGATGCGCGTAGTGCTCGACAAACAGCATATCGACCTGGTGGTGCTGGACGTGATGATGCCCGGTGATGATGGCCTGACGGTATGTCGACAGCTGCGCAGCAGCAGGCATAAGGATCTGCCGATCCTGATGCTCACCGCGCGCAACGAGGACATGGACCGGATCCTGGGACTGGAGATGGGCGCCGACGATTATGTGGTAAAACCGTTTGTGGCCCGCGAACTGCTGGCGCGTATCAAAACTATCCTGCGCCGTTTTCGTACTATGCCGCCTAATCTTCAGGTGACCGAGGCAGGGCGCCTGGTGGTGTTCGGTGAATGGCAGCTGGATACCGTGGCGCGTCATCTGATTGATAACGAGGGGATGGTTGTGGCGCTCAGCGGGGCGGAATATCGCCTTCTGCGTGTATTTCTCGATCATCCTCAACGGGTGCTGACCCGCGATCAACTGCTGAACCTGACGCAGGGACGTGATGCCGAGCTGTTTGAGCGTTCGATTGATCTCCTGGTGAGCCGCGTGCGACAGCGCCTGAATGAAGATGCCCGCTCGCCAGCCTACATTAAAACCGTTCGCAGCGAAGGCTACGTTTTTACTATGCCGGTGACCATCGTCGAGGCCAATGAATGACGCTGTGGCCCCGCACCTTACTGGCCCGGCTGCTGATCATTGTGCTGCTTGGACTCTTGCTGGCTAACGCGCTCAGCCTGACGCTGGTCATGGTTGAGCGAATGCACAGCGCGCGCACGGTTATGCTGGGCAATCTTGAGAATGACGTGGCGACCAGCGTGGCCATTCTCGACCGGCTTCCGGCCAAAGAGCGGCCAGAGTGGCTGGAACGGCTCGGTCGCGGTAATTATCGTTATATCCTTGGTCCCGGCGAGGCAGGCGCTGCGCCAACGGACAAGCGCTCGCAGGATGCGATTCGCACCCTGAAAGAGACGCTTTCAGTTCAATATCCGCTCCAGTTTACGGCAGTGCCGGGGCCTGTTTCCCACATTCAGGCCCATCTGACGCTCCGCGACGGCGCACCGCTCACTATCGATCTGATCCCGCGCATGCCGCCAGTCGCCAGCTGGTTACCCGTGGTGCTGGTTCTTCAGTTGTTACTTGTCGCGCTCTGCTCCTGGATTGCCGTGCGCCAGGTTGTCCGGCCTTTCCTGCAATTCACGCGCGCGGTTGATTCCCTCGATCCTGCGGCCCATTCTCCTATGACTGAAAAAGGTCCGGTTGAGGTGCGACAGGCGGCGCAGGCTTTTAATGAGATGCAGTCGCGGATACAAACTTATCTGCGTGAACGCGCGCAGATTCTGGCGTCCATTTCTCACGATCTTCAGACGCCCATCACGCGTATGAAGCTACGGGTCGAAATGGCGGATCAGCCCGAACTCCACGATAAGTTGTTGAGCGACCTGGATAATATGTCGCGCCTGGTACGAGAAGGTATTGCCTATGCCCGGTCATCAGAATCACTGAAAGAGACCACGCTTAAGCTGGAGCTGAACGCGTGGGTTAACAGCATCGCCAGTGATTATCAGGACATTGGTAAAAACGTGCAGTTTCATGCACGCAGTACACGTCTGCCGATCGTCACCCGCCCCCAGGCATTGCGCCGGGTAATGACCAATCTGCTGGATAATGCGCTCAAGTTTGGCCATAGCGCGGTAATAGAGATTGATGAAGATGAAAGGCAGGTAGCGATCCGCATTATGGATAACGGCCCCGGCATCCCGGAGGCAGAACTGGGGGCGGTGTTACAGCCGTTCTACCGGGTTGAAACGTCGCGCAACCGCGAAACGGGCGGCACCGGGTTAGGCCTCGCCATTGCCGCGCAGCTCACCGCCCAGCTTGACGGGAAATTGCATCTTGCAAACCGGGCAGAGGGCGGGCTGGCCGTAAGCGTGACTCTTCCGCGCGTTTAATTGTACGCCTGTGTATCTGCGCGCCGTGCGGATACGAAGGCAGACAAAATTCAGTTTTTTGCACACGGCCTGAACACATTCGCAGGGTGAAATGACCTCACTGCACCTTCGCAGCAACTGTATCGTGAGGTCGTTATGTTTCTGATAATCGCTTTTTTAGGCGGCATGATTAGCCTGCTTAGTCCGTGCACGCTTCCCGTTATTCCTCTGCTGTTCGCCGGCTTTCAGGGGCAGCGCAAACACATTCTGGCGCTTCTGGCGGGAATGATAGTGATGTTCACGTTTGTGGCGATGGTAGTAACGGTTGCCAGTGACTGGATCGCTGACGCCACCGTTATCGGTCGCTGGATTGCGCTGCTGGTACTGAGCATTGCCGCCCTGGCCCTGATCTTCCCGCAGTTCGCTCAGCGCATTGCCAGCCCGGCGGTCAGCGCGGGGAACGTTCTTAACACCCACAGCGTTCAGCGACACGGCATGTCTTCGGCTTTTCTGGCAGGGCTGGCCGTTGGACTTCTGTGGTCCCCCTGTGCAGGACCGATTCTCGGGGCGATCTTCGGCATTAACATTACTGGCCACTCGGCCATCGCAACCGGAGCGCTGTTAGCCGCTTACGGCAGTGGGTGCGCGTTGATGCTGGGGCTGCTTGTCGCGGGGGGCCGTAAGCTGATAACCCCTCTGAGAGCCAAATCCGCATTGATGGAGCGTCTGCGTCAGGGCGCAGGGGTGATGATGATAGCCGCCGTGGCTTTCAACGCCTCAGGAATGACGTCGGTCCTGAAAGGCGCCAGCGGTATTACCGACCAGCTGGAAAACGCTCTCTTGAGCCTTGCGCAACCAACCTCCACGCAGGTGAAACTGCGACCGATCGCTGACGCAATGCCGAGCAGCCAGCTACCGACATTAAGCGGCGGTACGGGCTGGGTAAACGGTGACCCTGTCACCTCTAAGGCCTTGCGGGGGAAAGTTGTGCTTATCGATTTCTGGACCTGGGACTGTATCAACTGCCAGCATACCCTTCCGCATGTTCGAGACTGGGCGAAGAAATATGAGTCACAAGGTCTGGTGGTGATTGGCGTCCACACCCCTGAATACCCCTGGGAAAAGCCGTTATCATCGGTGAAAAACGCGGTCAACGAATGGCAGTTGCCGTACCGCGTAGTGACGGATAATAACTACAAAATCTGGAGCGCGTTCGGTAATCAGTACTGGCCAGCACATTACTATTTCGATGCGAAAGGGCAACTGCGTTACACCTCGTTTGGCGAAGGCAACTACGACAAGCAGGAGGCTGTAATTCAGCATTTGCTCAAGGAAGCGCGTTCCTGATTCGGCTTACGGAACCCGCTGAGCAACCATAAACAGGCGCGGAAAAGCCAGCAGTATCTGCCCGTTCTCCTGGAGCGGATACTGCTCTTCCAGCAGCTCGAGGTAGCGTTTCAGAAAGTTTTGCTGCTCGCTCTCGTTGAGATCCTGTAGCCACGGCCGTAACCCCGTCGCGCTGACCCAGTCAATAATCGCCTGATGAGAGCTCATCTGATGAAAGTAGGTGGTGCGCCAGATATCCACGTCGCATCTCGCGTCCGTCAGAATATCATAGTAGGCATGAATACCCGGCAGCTGCTCGCGGCCACGATCGGGGTAGCCCTGTTCCCAGGCAACTTCACGCATCAGGGCGTGCGTCGGCTCAAGCCAGTTGTCAGGCATTTGTAACGCCAGCACGCCGTTTAACTGGAGCAGTGAAACCAGATGCGGCAGAAGGTGGTAATGGTCCGGGATCCATTGCAGGGAAGCATTGGCGTAGATCAGGCTGAGAGGCTGGTCAGGTTTGTAGTGACGGATATCCGATTCAACAAAGTGGCAGTCTGGCAGGGCCTGTCGGGCTTCCTCCAGCATCGCCGGGGAGTTATCCACACCGGCTATCTGCGCTGAAGGCCAGCGTTGTTTCAGCAGCGCGGTGCTGTTGCCTGGCCCGCAGCCCAAATCCACGGCAGAGATTATATCAGCAAGCGGCACCCGGGCCAGTAACTCAGCGGCGGGACGTGTGCGTTCTGCGCTGTATTGAAGATATAGAGAAGGATCCCAGTCGGCCATTTTCGCATCTCCATGTTGAGGTGTTCAGCAAGAATAGCACAGGCAAATACCTGCGCAGGGGCAGGTATCCGGATAAACGTGAGATTATAAAATGCCTTTCAGGGCCACGTGATAAAGCAGCATGATGGTTTTACCGTCGACGATCTGGCCATTCTCGATGCCACGAAGCGCGTCGTCCAGCGTCATTTCCAGCACGTCGATATCTTCCCCCTCTGCTTTAACGCCGCCGCCCGCGCTGGTCCGAACCTGCGGGTGATATTCCGCCAGATAGAAGTAGAGTTTTTCGGTAACGGAGCCCGGGCTCATATAGGCCTCAAAAATTTTCTCTATGCGCGTCACCTTATACCCGGTTTCCTCTTCCGCTTCGGCCTTAATCCGGCTTTCCGGGTCAAGGTTATCGAGCAACCCGGCAGCCGCCTCAATGAGATCCTCTTCGTGACCATTGATAAACACAGGGAAACGAAACTGACGTGTAAGAATGACTGTTTTGCTGGCGCGATTATAGAGCAGGATCGTCGCGCCATTCCCGCGGTCATACACTTCACGCTCTTGCCGCTGCCAGTCACCATCGCTGCGCTGGAGGTCAAAAGTGTATTTTTTCAGGTTATACCAGTTGTCGGACAACGTTTCGCTGTTGATGATGCGTATATCTGCACGTTTTGATTGCACGTTTGGCTCTCCTCTCGTAGAGTATGCATCATAAACAGCATTTTCGTGTAATTACAATAATTATCGTGCAACATCAGGAATAATTCATGCTCACAAGTCAGCGTAAACAGTTGATTCTGGAAAAGCTGGAGGCGGAAGGCCAGGTCCAGTCAACTGCGCTCAGCCTCTTTTTCTCGGTGTCTGAGGACACTATCCGCCGGGATCTACGTGAACTGGCGGCAGAAGGGCGTTTGCAGCGTGTCCACGGCGGCGCGCTTCCGGCATCTTCAGCGATTGCGCCTTTTGCCGAGCGTCAGTCCGTTAAAATGGATGCAAAAAAACGCGTGGCACGTCGGGGCGCGCAGCTCATTTCACCGGGGCAGGTGGTGATCATTGATGGCGGGACGACCACCTCAGAACTTATTACCTTCTTGCCGCCAGATTTGCGGGTAACCGTGGTGACGCACAGCCCGGGTATTGCATTGGGGCTGGTCAACCATCCGTGCATAGAGGTGATCCTGATTGGCGGTCGTTTGTATAAACACTCCATCGTCACGGTCGGCGCGGCCGCTATTGAAGGCATCAACAATATTCATGCGGATCTGTTTTTCATGGGTGTCACCGGCGTGCATCCTGAGGCCGGGCTGACCACCGGAGATTATGAAGAAGCATGCATCAAACGTGCATTTTCCGGCAGAGCGGCGGAAACGGTGGTATTGGCCTCACCGGAAAAGATCAACACGGCCTCGGCGTTTGTGATTGGCGATTTGTCGCAGGTGAATACGCTCGTTGTTGAAAACACAACGGATGAACGCTGGGTCAACGCTATGAAAGAAAAGGGCGTTGCAGTGATCGCCAGCCAGTAAATATCCGCTTTTTTGCCAGCCTGACTGCGTGGCTGTCAAACAGACAAAGGTTATTCATCACGCAGATTCCTAGACTAAGGCTTTCATCTGTTTAAGGAAAAGCCATGAAAGCGATCTCCATTCTGGCGTATGGCGCGGACCCAACCGCGCAACGCCTGGCAACATCCGCCATTCAGCAGGCCATAAATAGTGCTCAACAGAACGATGTCATCGTTATTCCGCAAGGCCGTTTTCTAACCGGAGCGTTGTTTCTGAAAAGCGGTGTTTCACTTCGCCTGGACGCTGGCGCACAGCTCGTTGGAAGCCAGGATCTGGCTGATTATCCCCTGATAAATACCCGGGTGGCCGGCATTGATATGCGCTGGCCGGCAGGCATTATTAATATCATCGATTGTGAAAACGTCAGCATTACCGGTACAGGCACGATAGACGGGCAGGGTGCAATTTGGTGGCAACGCTACTGGGGCGATGACGAGCGCAGCGGCATGGTTGGCGATTACAGCGCAAGAGGATTGCGCTGGGTTGTTGATTATGACTGTCAGCGCCCGCGCAATATCCTGGTCTTTGAAAGCCAGAGCATTCTGCTGCGTGATTTTACCAGTCGGGAGTCCGGATTCTGGAACATGCACCTCTGTTATTCGCGCCATATCGCGGTTGAGGGCGTGCAAATCAGCAATTCTGCGGGGCCGAGCACCGACGGGATTGACGTCGACTCCTGCGAGCAGGTGCGGATTGAACGCTGCATAGTGTCCTGCAATGACGACAATATCTGCATCAAATCAGGACGAGGACGCGAAGCGGCGCAAAAAGCTCGTGCCGCGCGGGATATAGTGATTCGAGGATGTACGCTGAATAAGGGATCCGGGATCACACTGGGGAGTGAAACTTCAGGTGGCATTGAACGCGTCCTGATAGAAGATAACGCGTTTAACGGAACGGGCGTCGGGTTTCGCATTAAATCTGCTCGCAACCGGGGCGGATTTATCCGTGATATCACCGTACAAAATCTACGGCTTACGGACGTGCGTTTTCCGGTGCTGATCCAGTTGAACTGGTTTCCGCAGTATAGCTATGGCGACCAGAGCAATTTATCTGATAAACCAGAACACTGGCGCAAACTGGCTGAAGGTGTTGAGGGCGAAGCCGGTCTTACTGCGGTCAGCGGACTGACGATTAAAAATATGACGGCGCGTCGATCAGACAGCAAATGCTTTTCGCGGGCATTTTTCATCGAGGGATATCCGGAGCGTCCTGTGGTCGGGTTAACGCTGGAGGGGATTTTGATTGACGCGTCAGAGTTCGGGAAAATTTCTGGTGTGGATGAGCTGCGCTTTAAGGATGTACAGGTGACTGCCGTGGAGATCACGCTAGACCGTAACGACAGTTATGAACGTTGATGGCACAGAACAGAGGGACATGATGCGCGGAATGAGCAGAACAAGGATGGGTCTGAACTGGCTGGATTTACTCGTATTCAATCTAAGTGCGCATAATGTATATTATGTTAAATACGGTGAGTTTATTCTTTAGTTCATGAGTTCCTCTCTTTCAGGAGCTTACCGATGAATCAGAGAAATCATCTCATAGTTGATGATGTGACTACCCTACCGGTTATGTTCGCCACAATTTATGGAATGAATGAACTGAGCAAGAAACATCTGGGGATTCAAGAAAACATTCTGTGTTCGCTGCGTTTCTAATAGCGGACGGCGCTATGTCCATAGCGGAATTTATGGGGTTCAGTCGCGATGTTGGCCTGGGGATCTTTAACGCAACCACGCTTGCAGCCAGCGTTTATGGGGTGTTTGGTATGACTGGTAAAGCTGATGCCTGGCGTCTTTTCCGTTATCTTCCCGGAGACTATTACCGCAAGGTGGAAACCATGTCTCCGGGCAAACTGACGATGAAGGTTATGGGATGGGGGGTGAGCGCGAAGGTGGTACTGGAACTCCTTACCCGTGATGACCGGAGTCGCTGATCTGTGTTCTCATCAGCTTCCATGATTTATAGCCAAGTCTGACCGGCATCACCAGAAGCAGAACAATTAGCAAAAAGACGACGGCAACCACACAGGAGATAACATGGCTGGCGCTGCCAAAGATCGCGGTGAACAAGGTGATGATGGCCATCCCGCCGGTGATCCAGGCTACCGACAGGAAATAACCGGCCAGATCCTTCAGAACCTTTTCCTGCGATTCCCCCGTCGCCTGGTGACGTTTGATTCGCTCGATATCCTTACTGGTGAATCCTGCCGCTATGAGTTCCTGGTTTTTCACTGTCATTCACGTCTCCTTTAACCTGAAAAAATAATACACTATTTATAAGATCGGTTCCTTGCTGCTTTTGTTTTAAACTTTCCGAATTGTTGTACTGGGGGCCAGTTTGGATATAGAAAATAAACGCTGAGTATTCAAATGTTTAAAGTTTTAACCCGTCGCCTGCAATATTGTAATGAGGTGTCCGCCAGCATAAAAAATGCCGCCCCGAAACAGTTGCAGCAGCTGAAGACGCAGTTGGCTGATGATATGGTTAAGCCCGTGGGGCTTCATACCATGGGTATTCCGGCAGCGGTTAGTAAGCTCGGGGTGATTGTCAGTTTCGCCATTCCGCAACTGTGGCTGGGGTATGGCGTACTCACCGCGCTCGGCCAGCCAGCACAGCGCGTTTTCGTGTGGGTTGTGCTGATCGCCCTACTCTTTGCCGGCATCAACGGAGTGACGATGTTTATGATTGGCAAAGGTAGCATGCGCGCCGTGCGGTTACATCTTACGCTGGCGGTGTTAAGCCTGGTATTAACGGCAGCCTATCTGCTGGCTGCGCTGAGCGGTACTTCTTCTCCGGGCGTCAGCCTGACCGCGGCGCTGGTAACTATTGTCATGCTTGGGCTTAGCGGCAGCTGTATCCTCTCTACCGCTTTCTATAGGATGCTGCTATTTACTTTGCATAACAGAGTCTGGCGCAAGCTTATCAGCCAGACGGGCTGAACATTCATTCCATAAAATCCCGCCGCTACTGAGGAAGCCTGAGAAACAGTGTCCGTTCCTGAGTCTGCGATGCTTTAAAACCATGGTGGATATAAAACGCTTTGGCTTTTTCAGTGAGTGCATGAACCATGATCGCCCGCACCCCAATATTCTCTGCTACCCGATAACAGCGTAAAACCGCATCCTGGAGTAAATCGGCTCCCAACCCATTTCCGCGTATTGAGACATCGACAGCCAGACGGGCAAGAATAATCACGGGAATGGGATCCGGCATGTTACGCCGCAAATTACCTGTCGCTTCCGTATGGTTAACGCTGCCGGTAGCCAGAGAGTAAAATCCCGCGACCTGCTTTGTGCCCGTTTTACAAACGACAAACGTTCGGGCTGCGCCAAGCGCCTGGTTTTTCAGACCTCTTTGTTTTAACCATTCGTCAAGTACGGCCTCTCCACTGACGAACTCCGCCAGTTGATGGACGCTGGATAAGGGCTCTGGGGCGGTTACACGTCCCACTGAGGTTTCCTTGCCAGCAGTTTTTCTATGGCAGGATCGTCGGCGACCGGGGCATCAAGCATATCAATGAACTCTGCATACTGTTCATCGTTAAAATTGAATACACGCCGATCGAGGATCACATTTTCGGCTGCCTGACAGGCCATCTCCAGAATGAAGTCAGTACGTGATTTATGTAGGATCTCTGCGGCGGCATCGATAAGCGCCCGCTGGGATTCTTTGGCTCTAAGATTGAGTTGAACATCTGATTTCATGGGTATACCTCTTGTATAGCAATTGCTTTACAAGCATAGCATAAGCGGCGCGTATAGCAATCGCTATACAAACCCCTTAATCATGTCTGACCTCTTCACTCTGCATATCGCAAGAATTTGCTCTCTCAGCCAGCGGTGCGCGGGATCGCGTTCCATTCTTGGGTGCCACATCTGTGATACCGTAATTTGACGGCTTTTGAACGGCAGCTCGAAAACGTGTACCTGGTCCGTTACCTGCTGATTGAGTAAATAGAGCGCGGGTATCATGGCGATAAGATCCGATGCCACCGCCACGGACAGCGCCGTCGGAAATCCCGGTACGACGCTCGCGATTTTACGTTTTGTTCCGAGTTCGGCCAGCGCATCGTCAACGGATCCGTGCAGTGCACCCTCGGGTGACGCTACCACATGGCCCCAGGCGACATAATCCTTCACCCCTATTTCTGCCTGCTTAGCCAGCGGATGCCCCTTACGCACGACGCCCACAAACCGATCCTCAAACAGTAGTTGAAGCCGTATTTCAGGCCCCATATTACTCTGGACGCCAATCTCCAGATCAACCAGCCCTTCCCGAAGATAGCGCGACGTTTTTTCCGGCTTAGGCGCAAAGCGTATACAGACGTCCGGCGCGGCGTCGGCCACAGCCGCTATAAGCGCAGGCCCAAACGCCACCACAAAACCATCGTTTGCCCTGATGGTAAAAAGTCGCGCCAGACTTCGCGCGCTGAACGTATCAGTTGAGGGCTGTAATACTGCCCTGGCCTCGTGCACTGCACGCCTGGCACGGTCCCGGGTCGCTTCGGCCCACGGGGTCAGTACCATGTTACGTCCGGCGCGCACCAGAATCGGATCGCCAGTGACGTCGCGTAACCTGCTTAATGTCCGGCTCATTGCCGAGGTGCTGAGGTTCAGACGACGTGCCGCGCCTGCCACGCTCGCTTCGCTCAGCAATATGTCGAGTGCTATCAGCAAATTAAAATCGGGTTCGGACATCTCCTTCCTCCCTGTAGATTCAGATAAGGCGTTTCATGCAACGATAAAGTGTAAATGGTGCGCCTTCCGCCCTGCAAAAGCCATCTTTATAGTTTTGTCATCCACACACTCTTCTCTAAGGACAACAAGATGATGCTTTTTTCCAGCCAACCCGGCGACGATGGACTGCCTGGCCCGACGCGCGCACGGGTGATGGCCGCGATAATGACCACCACGTTAATGGGCGTGTTTGATGGCACCATGATCAACATTGCCCTGCCCTCCATGGCTCAGGAGATGCAGGTGCCAGCCAGTTATGCCGTCTGGTTCGCCAACGGGTATCTGCTGGCGGCTGCAATGACGCTGGCGATATTCGCGGCGCTTGCGGCCCGCCTGGGTTATCGCCCAGTATTTCTGGCAGGCCTGACGACCTTTACCCTGACATCGCTGGGTTGCGCGCTGGCGAAAACGCCCGAAGTGCTTATCGGTATGCGCGTGCTTCAGGGGATCGGCGGCGCAGCGACGCTGAGTATTGCTCCCGCGATACTGCGGTCCGTATTTCCCGGACGATTGCTTGGCCGCATTCTGGGTTTGCACGCCCTGCTCATCGCCTCCAGCTCCGCTATCGGCCCGGTATTGGGCGGTACGATCCTTCACACCCTGAGCTGGCAATGGCTTTTTGCGATAAACGTTCTTCCCGGCACCCTCGCCTTGCTGCTGGCGGTCAAAGCGCTGCCGCGGGATGCGGTTCGAAAGCAAGCGCCCTTTGACTCCCTGGGCGCCATATTGTCGGCGCTGCTATTGGGTTCGACGATCGTGGCGGCGAACAGCCTCCATGATGCTACTTATCACACAGGTAGTCTTTGCTGGACGGTTCTCGCTGCGCTGAGCGGCATGGCTTTTATCTGGCAGATCCGCCGCACGGATAACCCCTTACTGCCGCCAGCCATATTCAAAAATGAACGTTTTACCCTCGCGGCCCTAACGTCGATGATTGCTTTTGTCAGCCAGGGTATCACCTTTATTGCGCTACCCTTCCTGTTTCAGAGCGAATACGGCTACAGTCCGGTGATTTCTGCCCTGCTATTTACGCCGTGGCCGCTCGGGATCGTGCTGATTGCGCCGCATGCAGGCCGGTGGGCGGACACGATTTCCTCCCCGGTGATTTCAACTCTGGGGCTGATGATTTTTGTCGTCGGTTTGATTCTGCTGGCAACGTTACCCGCCAGCCCTTCGATGTGGGATATCTGCCTGCGAAACCTGGTTTGCGGGATGGGATTTGGCTGCTTTCAGAGTCCCAATAACCGGGAAATGCTCTCAAACGTTAGTCGTGACTATGCGAGCTATGCATCCGGTGTGTTATCCATTATGCGCACGTTCGGGCAGTGTCTGGGGGCCGCCGCTGTGGGCGTACTGCTGGCGACAAATGAGAGAGCTATTCATGCTGCACTGTGGATCGCTGCGGCGGCTTCTGCGGTAGCGGTCATCGTCAGCGCGAGCCGGCTGGGTAAAATCACTCATCCTGCGGAAACAGGTTGAGCGAGCAAAAGCTCCCGGGTCGCATCTTCAAAATTAGGGCGCGGCCCGTACACCACTTTTACATGCTGTAATTCATTAATAATTTCATTACTGATGTCGTGACCATAATCCACTGTAGAGGCGCTATCTTTATTGAAAACGACCGAATAGTGATGATCTATTCTGTATTTTTCAACGGTATCAGATATGACTCGCTGGCTTATATGCCGCAGGCGACCCTGCTCTGCCCGCAGTTGCGTGTTTTTACTCATATCATCGATCGCTTTCATTTCACGGCGCAAGGGTTCTGGCAGAGCGTAATATTTTTTCTCAACTTCAAGCGCGGATTTTTTAGCTAATGCGAGAAGTATTTCGTTCTGCTTTTTTTCCTGTGCCAGTAACGGTGATTCACGCAGGATCCGCTTGTAAGAAATACATGCAACCCCTTTTTGTCCGGCGTGAGGCTTAAGGTGACCGTTAAAAGAATATAATCCTACAAGACACACAAAAATTAACAGAATGAATGAAAAGCGTGGCTCAGACCGTTTAGTAATCATTGTCAGTTCCACCGAATAAATAGGGTCGCAGAGGAAATGTACACGACAGAAACACATAACGGTAGCGCAGAGGTGTACAAAAATAAACCGCAGCGCTACCCCCTGTCATGATCAAAGGTATCAATTATATTTAAGGGTGATTGTCCCGGTGGCATTTGCTTGCCCTGGCGTGACAACGTCACTGGTTTTGTAATACCACGCTTTGAAACGTAAGGTTTCAGACTCTCCGGCCCCGCCTGCATTTGCCGGATCGCTATAGGTTGTTGCGGAGCCGATATCAGCAATCGCGGTACCATCGGCAGCCAGCCCACTGCCTTGTGATGCGGCTTTTACACGACTGGAATTAAAAGCTTGCACCTCCTGACCAATGGCCCAGTAGGTAAAACTGCGTAGCGCCGGTTGATAGGCTGATATCACGACCCCCACACCGGTCGCCGTCGTACCCGATTCAGACTGGTCTAAGGCAATCACTGAGCCATTATCATTGTCGCCCTCGGCAAGCGGCCCGTTGATGGTCATGGTCACGTTGGTGCCTGGCTGACAGCTCAGACCAACATCCTGTTCGGGTCCTTCCACCATCTTAAAATTATCAAACGCAGAGGTATCCACATCGCCCATATTAAACAGCAGGGAAGAAACGGATGCTGAGCATCCCATCGCATAGACTTCTATCTGCGTATTTGACAAATAGACTTCTGACGCATTATCACCGTTATCCGAACTGCTTTGCCCTTCACGAAATTCCACCGTCGCCAGTTTGCCGCTCTCGAGGGCCAGATTACCGCTCGGGATTGTACCCCCCGTCGCAATCAACTGCACACGATAGGCCGAGCCCGCCAGCGTATGGCTGCTCTCGCCATCGCCGGACTGCCATGAGTTATCAACCGCACGTTCATAATCATACGGACCGGCCTGGTTAAGCGTGTAGGTCTTAATGCCGATACCCGGTATCGTGGTCGGGTAGATATTATCTCCCACCGGCGACGCCGACGCTAAATGAGTCGGGTTATAATGAAATCCTACGTAATAATCCCTGCTACAGTTTTTAATCGTGACATCCCCATCCGTCCCGCTGATATATCCAGAATCGTATAACACTTCGCCAAAGGTATAATTTTTCGCACTGACCAACAGTTTCGAGGGTAATGGGATCGTCGTGACGGTAACATCATCGCCGTTATCCCGGTTACAGGCTGCATGACTTAATAGTGGGACTGTCCCCAGCAATAACACCAGATAATATAAATATTTTGACATGAAATTAGTCTGCTCACTTAAGCTCAGTTATAAACAACATTCAATGTAATCGCACTGCTGAATGCACCCGGTGTTGGGGTCCCATGTGGGGTATACATTCGGGCAGTAAAAGTCATCGCGCCGGTTTGGTTTTCGAGCGCAACCGGGTAGCTCACGCCGTTGGCCAGCGCGACACCGCTGATGGGATGTTCGTGGTCACGGATAAACAACTGAAGGCCGACATCGGTCGCGCCGCCTGCATCTGCCGCCACCTGATTGGCGTAAATGACAGAGGCATAAGCCGGATCTTCAGCGTAAGGTGCGCCTGTAAAGGTAACCGTTGCCTGGCTTAACCCTGCGGTGCAGCTGTCAAACGCGATGGTCACTGGCACATTTCCTGTGTTCCCCCCCGCTACGGCAAAGTCTTTCCAGTAATATTTCCCGAGGTCGACTGCCTCCGGTTTGGTGACGTTACATGAGCCATCAATAATGTTTCCGGTGACATGGAACTCAATATCATTGCGATCGGTGTACGCCATTGCCGGCGACACGCTCAGCATGAATACCATTCCCGGGCCGATGAGCGATTTAAGGCCGGAACGGAGAATAATGAAGCGTGACATTAATTTGCTCCCGATACGGGATGGCAAACCCCGTTGATGAATAAAATATCGGCCTCTGTTTTAGCGCCGGCAAGTGTGTAATCAACGGCGCACTGCTTGTTCGCCGTCTCCCCCCACTTAACAATTAACCGCCCTTTCCCGGCGAGCCCGACGAGATACACTTCCCCGCCGTCGCCAACAATACTGCTGCGCGTGTCATCCGACTCGCCGCTGGTTTGTGTTACTACTGCGCCAAACGGCACCGGTTTACCGTTGTAGGTCAGCGTCATCATCGCCTTTTGTCCAATCCAGGTGTTGTACTTCACGCGTACTACCGCCCCTTTGGTCGGCACCACGGTTTTGGCGATGTTATCAATGGCCGCGGAAGTATCGCTGGCATCCACTGTGTTGAGTGAGATCGAATTGCTGTGATACGGACGAACGTACGGCACAATGGCGTTACCGAAATAATCGGTATGAACGTTCGTCTGCCCGTTGATCGGCATACCGGAAACCCCCGGCGTTTCAACCAGCGCTACGCTATCGTTAAGCTGACGCGCCAGGGTGATACCGTCGCGATGCAGCACCATGCCCCCGCGCAGGCTGTAATTCACTCGTCGGCTGTAATCGTCGTAGCTATAGCCTGCGGACATATCGGCATAAGTACTTTGATAACCCACAGTGACATTGCCGTTAGTAGCTTCAGAATCGGCGTTATAGCCTTCTGAAACCTGCCAGTTCAGCTGGTTTTCCTGCATCGCGGTACCGGAAATTCCGATGTTGTGCGTGGTATCGCCGTTTTTACTACTGTTCATCGAATAGTTAGCCGAAACAGACCGGGCCGCTTCACTGTGGCTGAAGGCGCTGAACGGTACGCTCAGGTTAAGCGAGAAGACGTTATCGTCGTCGTAGTTATCGGAATCGTTATTGTAACCGCCATTGACGTTTTTAGAGTGGGCATAGTTCAGCGAGTACGACACCGGTCCAAGCGTGCTGCTGAAGCCCAGGTTCATGGAGTCCGCATGTTCACTGTTCCAGTAAGAGGCGTCGTACATGCTCAGTGACAGGGTGCCGAAAGGCAACGTCTGTGAGATTGTCACATCAAAACGGTTTCGCTCGCGGCCATTATCAATAGTGCTATTGCCCGGATCCCAGTCATTGAGGAAGTCCTGAAACGAAAGATAACCCCGGGTTGAAAATTTATAACCGGCGACGGCAATATCGGTGTTGGTCTGCTGAAGCGTCTTACTGTAGCGCACGCGATACGACTGGCCGCTATGGTGTTCCTGTTGTCGCATGTTGTCCGGCTGCGGGATATCCGCCCACGACTGGGAAATATCAAATGAGAGCGCTCCGGCGCTGCCCATATTAAAACCGGTTCCGGCAATCAAGTTGGAATAATTGTCTTCCGCCTGAATATAGCCGCCGTAAAGCGTGATCCCTTTTCCGACGCCCCAGGCCGCTGATCCCTGAATAAAGTTAAAATCCTCTGCACGTGAACCCGACCCGTCCTGATGGGTTTTGCCCGCCACCAGGCCATACTGCACCTGACCTTCACGTTGCAATACCGGCAGCGTGGCGTAAGGCACAATAAAGCTACTTTGCGTACCGTCGGACTCTTTGATCACCACCTGCAGATCGCCGGAGCTGCCGGTCGGATACATATCGCTGAATTCAAACGGCCCCGGCGGCACGGTAGCCTTATAAATGCTGTGACCGTTCTGGTATACCGTCACTTCGGCATTGCTGCGGGCTATACCGCGTATTACAGGGGCGAAGCCTTGCATGCTGTCCGGCTTCATATCGTTATCCGAGTACATCTGCACCCCGGTGAAACCTACGCTATCAAAAATGCCGCCGCGCGTGGTTCCTTGTCCCAGTACCAGCTGGCTTTTAAGAGATTTAATATCCCGTGAGGCGTAGGTATACACGGAATCCCAGTCATTTTCGGATTCGGAATGGGTATAGGTGGAATAGTTGCGAAAGCGCCAGGCGCCTACGTTCAGCCCCGGTTGCAGGCTAAGAAACTGATTACTGCTGTCGGTGCCGTTGCGTTGATGCAGATCCTGTTGACCTGAGACGCTGTAATTAAGTAAACCCGCCGTGATCCCTTCATCCCAGCGCTCCGGTGAAACATAACCCCTTGCGGTGTTAAATAAAGCAACCTGCGGCAGGATCAGGTCGAAACGCTGCTGCGCCAGATCGATTTTTTCGTCCGCGCCGGGGATGGTAAACAGATCCACACATTCGCTGGCTTTTTCCTGTTCGCCAAAATAGTTATCGACACGAACGTTCCAGGCTTTCAGCTGAGTGACGTTTAAGCATGCCCCTGTGCGGTCTGACGTAGGGGCACTTTTCAACCGTCGAAAAGAGAGGGTTTTACTGTCTACCAGATTGCCGTTGATAAAAATGTCGACGTTATAGTCCCCGGGCGGCACCTCATCTTTGGCAAACAGACTGAGATCCATTGCTGGCACTTCTGCGCTGTCTGTTTCCAAAAGATGAGGGTTGAAATGTTCCTGCGCACGTGCGCTGAAAGAACTAAAGACAACACTGAGCCCGAGCCCTAAAGAAAGGACGTAGGTTTGTTTCACTTTTTCCATTGTAACCCTGTATCCGTGCGGGAGACTTACGGTGTCGATTAATATGAGGTGACTTTGTCCGGGCCTTTCACGCCATAATCATTAATAAGCGACCAGGTTACTTTGCCGTGAGGTGACATAACACCTTCAGAAATACTCAACGTGGAGAATGGCGCGACAAAATACTGTCCGCTTAACGCCTGGTGATTAATTTCAATTCGTGAGAAGTTCATATAAAAAGGTGTCGGGTTATTGACCTGTAAACCCTTCGCGGTCAGGTTCCACTTAAGCTTTTCCGCACTGGATTCTGGCGTCTGCCCCTGTAATGCTGCCGGACGGTAGATCAGCTTAATCTTTGAGTTGATGGCAATTTGCATCGTATTTTTACCTTCACTACCGTCGGTAGCGGGGATCCCTTTCACGTTCAGCCATAACAGCGATTCACGATCTTCCGGAACAGGTAAACCTGAACGCACAATACGAATTGACGCTTTTTTCCCGGCTTCCAGACGGAATAGCGGTGGCGTAATAATCATATTTTCTTTTTTTAACGGGCTGCCTTTAGCCGGGCTAATCCACGACTGTACCAGGTTAGTAACCTTGTCAGAGTTTTCAACGGACAAAGAGGCGGCCTGGCGGGAGCCGTCAAAAATAACCCGCGTACTCCCGGTAACAATACTGGCGGACGCGTTCAGGCTGGCGGCGCTGGCCACGCAAAAAATAACAGCGGCGATGGGTTTCATAATGCACTCACAAACTAAAAAGGAGGGTTTCCCCTCCTGCGGAATCAGTTATAACGGACGTTGTAGGTAATAACAGCGTTAACATCGCCGGCAACGGCCTGCCCGGTGGCAATCATCTGCGCGGTATAGGTTTGACTCGCTGTGCCATCGGTGAAAGTAATAGGATCGTTATCTGCATTATTTTTGACGATGGTACCATTTGAGCCGCCCTGCTTGAGCTGAACGGCCACGTTGGTTGCCGCACCCAGCGTAGCAGTGTTTGCAAAATAGGATGGATCGGCTGCAACAGCATCAACAGGGCCTGAGAAGACAATATTTGCAGTCGTGCTGGTTGGGCAGTTATTCAGGTCGAACACAAACTGTTTTGGCGCGCCAAGGTCGCCTTTTGTAGCGAGGTCGGTTGCCGCCGTTGAGCCCAGATCAACGGTCGCATTTGCCGTGCCGCCATCAACGGCAATATCACAACCCTGATCGAGCACCGTTCCATTAAATGTGATAGTGTTAGAAGCCGTCGCCGCGCTCGCGCCACAGAAAGTCAGAATAAGCGTCGCACCAATTTTAGTCAGTTTCATTCGTTGATATCCCAATAGAAATAATAAATATCTTCATTTTTATTCCTGCCAGGACGAGACAATAACAAAGTAGCTCCACTGAGCTCACAATGAATAATGCACCGTTTGTGACAAGGCAAATATAAACCCTCAGGCAGGAATTAGATTCGCAACATCAATAAACGACATCAGCAAACCCGAAGTAAGGTTACAAGAAAGTTACGGAGTTTCGTAAAATAAAGTAATTTAATTTTAGACAACCTTTTGTTATGGCCTGGATTGGCATTTTGTTAGCATTCGCGCTGTTTTTTCTGAGCAATAACGCCACCGGCAGTGTGGCTAGCAGCATATCCAGACTGACATATTTGAGCGAATGAGAACAATAGGCATGATCAACAAAAAAAACATGATCGCATTAACCCTTTGTGGCCTGATGATGGCAAGTGGCAGTGCGCTGGCGGGCCTTCCTTCTGGTGACAGCGACAATAATATTAATACCAACCCAGAGAACGATGCGGGGACTCAGGGCACGGGCGGCGTAGTCCATTTTACCGGTAAGATTACCGATGCATCCTGTAATATCACCACCGACTCAGCAGGGCAAACCGTTGAATTAGGCACCTGGGCTGCAAGCTACTTTGCCACCCAAAAAGAGACCACGCGCACGCCTTTCCAGATCTCAGTTGAAGGTTGCCCGGATTCCGTTAAAACCGTTGCCGTGTTGTTTGATGGTAACAAAGATGCGAATGATAATACCCTGCTGGGTTTAAATTCCTCCGTGGACAGCGATGGTAATACTGCGACTGGCGTTGCCGTTAAACTCTATGAAAGCGACCGTAACACGCAGATTAAAATTGGTGATATTTCTCAGAGTATCGACCTTGCCGAAGGGGAAGATTCAAAAACACTCAATTTCTACGCCAATTATAATGCCACCACCGATGTCGTCAGCACCGGAGAAGCCGACGCAGATGCCAATTTCCTGATGGTTTATAACTGATCGACTGATGATAAGCAGAGCTTTCTCTGCTTATCTTTTTCCTCTACGGGGATCTGAAAATGAAGAAACTCACCGCGGCCCTGTTCTTTTATTCGCTCGGCATGAGTCTGTCAGCACACGCGGGGGTTGTGATGGGCGGTACGCGTGTTGTTTACCTTGAGCGGCAAAGAGAAGTGGCATTTTCCATTACCAATATGGAAAAAGAAACCCCTTATCTTATTCAGTCGTGGATTGAAAATATTGACAGTAAGAATAAAACCGCTCCGCCCTTTATCGTGACGCCTACGTTATTTCGTTTAGATGCGGAACAGAAAAACTCGCTGCGCATCAATTATCTTGGAACGCCATTACCCACCGACCGGGAATCTGTTTTTTGGCTTAACATCAAAAATATTGCCCCGAGCAAAAAAGCAAACAGCAACAAATTGCAGATTAACGTGAAGTCAAAATTCAAGTTATTTTTCCGTCCCGCAGGGTTGAAAGGCAATGCCGAACTTGCCTACAAAAAATTAAAATTTACCTGTCGTAATAATACGCTTAGCGCACACAACCCCTCGCCCTGGTTTGTATCGTTTTACAAGGTCAGCGTTGGGAACACCGACGTTGAAATGCCGGGAATGATTGACCCCTTCTCCGATCGTCAATGGCACATTCCCTGCTCGGGGACCATTCACTGGCAGGCAATCAACGATTACGGCGGGCTGACGAGAGTCGCCACGCAATCCTGACGCTGTGACAACACGCCTTTGGCGAATGTAGCCAACGACCGCACATGCATTCTCTCGGCCCACGCAATTTACCCCGCATTTATACGCTCGCGATGCTTGCGGGTGCGGTCACGTCTGGCATTCATGTGCGCCGGGCACAGGCCGATGAGTACTTCGATCCTCAGGCGCTGGAGATCACAGCAGATCAGCAGCAGGCTAGCGACTTAAGCTATTTTTCCCGACAAGGCGGTCAGCAGCCGGGACGTTATCGTGTCGCGGTTGTTGTTAACCAGACGCAGCGGGATGAGCGCGAAATTGCATTCGTTGATACCGGGGGAACGCTCTCACCAGTCCTCAACCAGGCGTACCTCAAGAGACTTGGGGTAAACATCGCGGCCTTCTCTTCGTTCGATGCGCTGCATGACGAGGAGACATTTACGGACATCGGCAAATATATTCCCGATGCGTCGACGCATTTTGACTTCACCCATCATCGGCTGGTTTTCAGCATTCCGCAGGCAGCCATGTTGCAAAAAAGTGCCGATTATATTCCTCCCGAACAGTGGGACGACGGCATCCCCGCTGCTTTTGTCGATTACAATCTTACGGGCTCGACAACCAACATCGACAATATTCATGACAACAGCAGCTATCTGAGCCTGCGATCCGGTATCAACCTGGGGGCGTGGCGTTTACGCAATTACGCCACGTTTGAATATGGTAATACCCATCACTGGCAGTCTCAGGGAACATCCCTCCAGCGGGCCATTACGCCGCTGAAGAGCGCGTTAACAATAGGGAATGCCTACACGTCTGGCGAGGTTTTTGACAGTTTTCAGTTTACGGGGCTTCAGCTTGCCTCGGATGAGAATATGCTGCCGGACAGCCAGCGCGGTTTCGCGCCCACGATCCGCGGGGTCGCTCACAGCAATGCCCGCGTCAGCGTTCGCCAGCACGGTTACACCATCTATGAAACCTATGTTGCGCCTGGCGCATTTGTCATTAGCGATCTCTTCCCCACTTCGCAAAGCGGCGATCTTGAGATCACGGTCCATGAAAGTGATGGCAGCGAACGCACGTTCACCCAACCCTACTCCTCGGTGGCCTTTATGCTACGGGAGAAACGACTGAAATTCAGCGCCAGCGCCGGACGGTATAACAGCCCTGACGCCGAGGGCGACACCCCGCCGTTTGTTCAGGCCTCCGCCTTTTACGGATTGTCTTCAAGCCTGACGCTGTACGGCGGAGCGGAGCTTTCCGGCCACTATCAGGCTCTCGCGCTGGGATTAGGTAAAGATTTTGGCCGGTTTGGGGCACTGGGTGTGGACACCGTTGCGGCGAAAGCACACCTCAGTGATGACAGGCTGGCCCTCGGGCAGCAAATACGCGCTCAGTACCAAAAAAATCTCGCTGAAACGAACACGTCGCTCACCCTTTCGACCAGCCATTACACGACGCATGACTTTTACAGTTTCAGTGAAGCAAATGATGACAGCGATCCAGACCAGCACATGCATAACCGGCGTAACCGCACACAGTTCAGTTTGACGCAGGATCTCGGTGCGCTGGGCAATATCAGCGCATCCTTTTACCGTCAGGATTACTGGAACGCCTCGGCGGTCGATCAAACCGTCCATCTTGGCTATTACGCTAACTACAAAGGGGTGTCGTTGAGTGTTGGGTATTATCTCACCCGCTCAAGCGCTGATGATAGCGACAACGAACGGGCGATAAACCTTAGCATCAGCGTCCCACTCAGCCGCTGGCTACCCGGCGCAACAACCAGCTACAGCCTCAACAATAACCTTGATGGCCATACTACCCGGCAGGTTTCGCTGTATGGTACGGCGCTGGCCCACGATCGCCTGAACTATAACCTCCAGCAGGGCTTCGACAACCAGGCCAAAACCGCGAACAGCAACCTTGCGCTGGCTTATCACGGCGGTTATGGCAGCGCCAGTCTCGGGTACAGCCACGATCGCTATAGCAACCGCGTGAACTACGGCGCGGCAGGCGGCATTGTGGCAACACAGTATGGGGTGACGTTGAGCCAAAGCCTTGGGGATACCCTGGCGCTGATCCGCGCTGACGAGGCGTCGGACGTTCAGGTTGAAGGGGCGACCAATGTTCACACCGACTCCCGAGGTTATGCCGTGATGCCAACCTTATCGGCGTATCACAAAAACACCATTTCGCTGGATACCGAAACGCTGGCAGAAAATGTCGATCTGGACCAGAACAGCAGAACGATTGTGCCGACCAGCGGCGCGGTCGTCCTGGCGAATTACCATACCCACGTGGGCATCAGAACGCTCATCACCCTTACGGCACACGGGCGCCCGCTTCCATTTGGCGCCAGCGCGTATGTCTCGAACGGGACGTCTGCGAAATCAAGCGTCGGCATCATTGGCGAAGCAGGACAGGTCTATCTCAGCGGCGTGCCGCTACGCGGGACCTTGCATGCCAGCTGGCGGCAGAAAGGCCAGGATATGCGCTGTAGCGCCCCATTACGCCTTCCGGATACCGCTGGCCGCACTCCGGTCACGCTTCTGAAGCTTCAGTGCCAATAACTTACTGAGATATCTGTGAACAATATCAACCGTTTAATCAATCTCCTGATGCTCGCTTTTTTGCTGATTCACGCTACGGCAAGGGCGTCTCAGACCTGCCCGCCGACCATGGGCGATGCGGTCATTAACTTTCAAAACTACTCGATCACTGATAACCCCTCGATCCCTCCGGGGTCGATGCTTTCAGGCGCTATCCTGGGCCAGGAAAACCGCTCGTTTTATAACTGTCCTGAGGGAACCGGCCCGGTAACGATGCGCTTTGTGGCCAATAACGCCTTAACCGTAGCGCCCGTCAGCGGCGTGGCGCCGAACGGTACGGGCGCCCCGGCCTCCGTTTATGACGTGCCAGATATTCCCGGCGTCGGGTTTGCGGTGGGCATTCGCGAAACCACGCACTGTGCAGCTGAACCCGTGCATTACATCGCCTCGGGGGATGACAGCGTTGCGATTTGCAGCACAAACGATCCCTCGCAAATGGCGACCCAGTTCTTCGTCGTGTTTTATAAAACCGCGCAGGAGATTGTCTATGAACAGCCGAACAGCGGGCAAATTCGCGCAGGAACGCTGATTCTGGAGGATACTAACGGCGCGGTGATATCTGAAGCTGGCGTGACGGTGGAAGTCGCTGCCGCCGACCTGAAAGTGCATAAATCGAGCTGTTATATCTCGGATAACAACATCACCGTCAATATGGGACAAAGTAGCGTAAGCGATCTCAACAAAGGAATGGATGGGGATAAACACCGCTTCATCATCCCTCTGGTCTGTGACGCATCCCAAACGGCAGCGGTGAAGATCGGGTTCTTTGGTCCGACTGAAAAAGACGCGCAGAATCACGATGTGCTGGCGCTAAGTCAACAGGAGAGCGCCGCTACCGGCGTGGGGATCCGCATTCTGTATGGCGATAACTACGGTGCCGCCAGAGGTACAACCGTTCCTCTCAACAGCACCGGTGTCGAACCTTTTGCCAACGCTGCCCGGCAGACCGCGTTTTCCCTGGATTACGACGCACAATATGTGCGCACCGAAACCCAGGCCACCGCGGGGCTGGCAGACAGCCTAGCGACATTTAGTCTGATATACAACTAAGCGCTACTCCAGTGCCAGCAGCGCAAAACTCGCCAGCCAGTGCCCGCCGCTGTAGTGACTGCCGACAACATGCTCCACGCTTGCCGAGAGATGGCGCGCAACGGCATCGCGTAATGGCTTCCGGGCGAGATGATTTTCCGGTAGGGCGCGGGCAATGTGCTTCATACACCAGGCACGGCTGAGGTTGAGACCGTCCAGATGCGCGATTTTCGGGTCGGTGCGATCGCTCACCTCAGCCGGGTTCATGAGCGCAGAAATGGCGCCCACTTCAGGCAGAAACGCATCGAACCAGGCCGGGAAATCCTCCACCACCTTACTCATCAGCAGGGCCTCGGTCAGCGCTCCGGAGATATACTCGTCGCCACCCGGCTCATAATGCGCAGGATAATGCGTGTCCGCGAGGTAAAACCGCGTTGCCGCGTCCAGGATGGCGCGCTCAAGCGTGTCATCGTTCACCGCCCGGGCATAATCCAGCCCCAGAGCGAGCGCAAACGCCGTGTTGTAGTGCGTCCCGACGCGGATCGGATAGGTAAGCTTGCTGAGGTAATCCACCAGCCGCTGGCGAATATCCCGCGTTAACGGTTGCAGCGTCTGGTACCAGCGCTCCGCCTGCGGCAGTGACGATTGTTTCAGCTCCTGGGCCAGCGCCAGCAGCCAGCCGTAGCCATAAGGTCGCTCAAACGACGCGCGGAACGGCGCGGTAAAATAGGCCAACTCCTTCGCCACCTTCTCGTCGGTCAGGTGTTCTTCGAAGAGAGTGATGATCTCTTCCCGACACGGCAGTTCGGGCCAGAGACGCAGGCAGCGCAGCAGCAGCCAGTAGCCGTGCACCGCAGAGTGCCAGTCAAAACAGCCGTAAAAGATCGGGTGCAGCTCGCGAGGCGGCAGAACGTCGCCGTCATCGTTGAGCAGATGCATAATGTGGTTCGGGTATTCCTGACGTAAATAGGTCAACGGCATTCTGGCGAAGGCGTCAGCCTGATGTTGCGTTAATTCCATTGCAGCTCCTTAGCGAAACACGAGGAAATACATTAAGAACACGTTCACCACCAGCAAGGTTAACGCGGTCGGGATCTGGATCTTGATAACCTGATATTTGTCTTTTAGCTCCAGCAGCGCGGCGGGCACGATGTTGAAGTTGGCGGCCATCGGTGTCATCAGCGTGCCGCAATAGCCTGCGTACATGCCGATAGCCAGCAATGGTGCCGGGTTACCGTGATGGACGTTAATCAGGAATGGCAGAGCGATACCGGCGCTTAACACCGGGAAGGCAGCGAAGGCGTTGCCCATAATCATGGTAAACAGCGCCATCCCCACGCAATAAATGACCACCAGCATGAAGCGGCTGTCCGGGTTCACAAACAGGCTGACCACCTTTTGTACCGATTCGCCGGTATTAGCCACCACAAACACCCCGCCGAGCATGGCGAGCATCTGCGGCAGGATCACCGCCCAGCCAATGGTATCGACCAGCCGACGCGACTGACGAACCGCATGCAGCGGCGTACCTTTTGTCAGCCACCAGCCGGTGAGGATAGCTGCCACACAGGCCACGCACAGCGCCGCCAGCGTAAGCTGCTTCTGGTCGAGCAGATAGACACCGCCAATCGACACGCCTTTCAGAAACAGCGTCCCGATGACCGTCACCACCGGGATCATCAGCGCGGGCAAGAATAGCCAGTTTTTCAGCCGGTGTGATGAGGTAACCCGCTCCTCCTCGGTGGACATTTTATAATGCCCCTTCCCGACCAGCCCGAAACCGGCCAGTAGCGCAATCACGATAACGGCGCCGCCAATAATGCGATACGCCAGCGACTTACCCAGCTCCTGCACCATCAGATCGCCAAACAGGAAGATCCCGCCAAACAGATACCAGAACAGCGCGGTGGTATAGCGTTTCGGGTTAGCGCGATCGCGAAGGGTCATCACAACCAGCAGCATCACGACAAAGCCGATCAGGTAGTACACGCGGTTAATGGTGATAAGGGTCATCATGGTGCGATCTCCTGCGTACCCTGCTCTGCTCTCCAGGCCATCACGTCGCGACGAATGCTGGCGTCGAGGCGCAGCAGACGCGTCATATGGATGACCAGTGCCGCAATAGCGGTCGGAATGGCCCACAGGCCGATATGCAGCGGTTCGATCCCCTCGATCCCGTTCTCTTTCAGGAACGCATCAATCAGCAGTACCGCGCCAAAGGCGATAAAGATATCTTCCCCAAAGAAAACCGCGATATTGTCACAGGCGGCGGCATGGGCTTTGATTTTGTCGCGGATAGTCTGCGGCAGTTCGCCGTATTCATTCAGGGCCGCCCCTTCGGCCATCGGCGCCAGCAGAGGACGCACCGTTTGTGCGTGGCCGCCAAGCGACATCAGGCCCAGCGCAGCCGTCCCTTCGCGGGCAACAAAGTAGAGCATCAGGATACGCGCCGAGGTAGCGCTGGCGATCTTCGCGACCCAGGCCTGAGCGCGCTCTTTCAGCCCGTAATACTCCAGCAGGCCAATCACCGGCAGGATCAGAATGAAAGTGGCGAGCGATCGGCTATTCACGAACTTTTCGCCAAAGGTTTCCAGCAGCATACCGAAATCCATGCCAACCAGCAGGCCCGTTGCCAGCCCCGCCACCACGACAACCAGCAGCGGGTTGAAACGCAGTGCAAAACCAATAACCACCACCGGAATCCCGATAAGTGGCAACAGTGTAGAACTGTCCATAAACGTTACCCTATCCAAAGTGAGCGTTGCGCGCCGACGGCTATTTTTTATACTTCGCAGCAGAGCGAAGCCGGTGCATTACGGCGCGCGATGTTGTGTGTTGCGTGAGGCTCCACAGAACCTGCACTAAAAAGCTATATCTGAACGTCAAAAACATGTAAACAATTTATCAATAAAATGTTCTTATTTTATCGACGGGTTTACATTCTGGAGAAAGGATCGGTATGACGACAAAGAAAACGAAAACAGCGTTAAACCACGACGATATTGCGGACGGGCGTATCGTCTCCTCCCGCCATCTCGTCTCAGAGCGATGTGCCGAACTGTCGGAGCTGGAATATGCGCTGATCATGACCAGCAATGCGTTTAACAAATGGATGGTGCGCTGCATGACCGCAGCAGGTGAACCGGATATGGGCGCTTTCGACGTCTCGCTTCTGCACCACGTAAACCACCGCAACCGCAAGAAAAAGCTGGCCGACATCTGCTTTGTGCTGAACGTGGAAGATACCCACGTGGTGACGTATGCGCTGAAAAAGCTGGTAAAGGCGGGTTACGTCACCAGTGAAAAAGCGGGGAAAGAACTCTTTTTCTCGACGACGGAGGAAGGCAAAGCGCTGTGCATGAAGTACCGGGAGGTACGGGAAGCCTGCCTGAACAACATTCATGCGGAAAGCGGCATTCCGGGCGCGTCGATTGGCGAGACCGCGCAATTACTCCGCGCGATCTCCTCCCTGTATGATACCGCCGCACGCGCGGCGGCCTCGCTTTAAGGACGGCGGAAAAGCGTTATGCTCCGCCCGGCCAGTTCATAATCGACGGATTCCGTGATGATTTCCCCTGTGGGGGCATCATCCGCCGTCGAAAGCTCCAGCACCCAGCCCCCTTCGCCAAACTGCGGGATCTGGAATGGCACCGTGCCTTCAAACGGGTTAAACAGCATCAGCACGTCGTGCCAGATGCCCTCTTCCTGCTCAAGATCCGGACGGCTGATGGCAAGACCAAGGGTGGAACCCTCGTCCCACTGCTCAGACTGCTGCGGTCCGCCACCGGCGTTAAACCAGCGGATCTCAAGCCCGTCGCGCCAGTTTGCACGGCGCAGCAGCGGCTGCTCAGCGCGCAGAGCAATCAACCGACGGGTAAAGTCGCGCAGCTTCTCGTCGTTTTCAGAGAGTCCTTCCCAGTTTATCCAGGAGATCTCGCTGTCCTGGCAATAGCCGTTATTATTGCCCTTTTGCGTCCGGCCAAACTCATCACCTGCCAGCAGCATCGGCGTGCCGTGGGAGAAGAAGAGCGTGGTGAGGAAGTTGCGCTTTTGCCGCTCGCGGGTGGCGATGATATCGGGGTTCTCCGTCGGCCCTTCTTCACCGTAGTTATACGATCGGTTATCGTTATGTCCGTCGTTATTATCTTCCCCGTTATCGGCGTTATGCTTCTCGTTGTAGGACACCAGGTCGTTCAGCGTAAAGCCGTCATGCGCGGTGATAAAATTGACGCTGGCCCACGGACGACGTCCTCGCTGATCGTACAAATCACCGGACCCTAACAGACGGGCGGCAAAATCGTTAGAAACGTTATCTCCCTTCCAGTATTCACGTACCGTGTCGCGGTATTTGTCGTTCCACTCGCCCCAGCCTGGCGGGAAGCCCCCCACCTGATACCCCCCTGGGCCGATATCCCACGGTTCACCGATAAGCTTCAGCTTCGACAGCACCGGATCCTGGGTCACGGCATCAAAGAAGCCGCCGCGCGGGTCGAATCCCTCCGGCTCGCGTCCGAGAATGGTTCCGAGGTCAAAGCGGAAACCGTCAATCTGCATCGATTCCGCCCAGTAACGCAGGGAGTCCATGACCATCTGCAACACGCGCGGGTGCGAGGTGTTAACGGTGTTCCCGGTGCCGGTGTCGTTGATGTAATACCGGTGCTGATCCGGCATGGTGCGGTAATAGCAGAAGTTATCAATCCCCTTAAACGACAGGGTTGGTCCCAGCTCGTTGCCCTCCGCCGTGTGGTTATAGACCACGTCGAGGATCACCTCGATGCCCGCGTCATGATAAGCACGCACCATGTCGCGGAAACCCTGGATCCCCGCCGGGCCGTAATAGCGGGACGCTGGCGCAAAGAAACCGAGCGAGTTATAGCCCCAGAAGTTTTTCAGGCCGCGATCGAGCAGGTGCTGATCGTCAGGGAACCAGTGAACCGGTAGCAGCTCGACCGAGGTAATGCCGAGGCTTTTGATGTACTCCACCGAGGCTTTATGCCCCATCCCCTCAAACGTACCGCGCAGTTCAGGCGGAATAGCCGGGTTAAGCTGGGTAAAGCCTTTTACGTGGCTTTCATAGACCACGGTATGCGGCCACGGGATATCGGGCGGGCGTGAGTCCTGCCAGTCAACGGCATTGGGGTCGATGACCTTACATTTGGGCGTAAACGGCGCGCTGTCTCGCGTGTCAAAACTGAGATCCAGCTCGTCGTGTCCCAGCTCATAGCCGAAGTGGGCATCGTTCCACTCAATTTCACCTACCAGTTCACGGGCATAGGGGTCAATAAGCAGCTTATTGGGGTTGAAGCGGTGACCCTTCTCAGGATCGTAGGGGCCGTAAACGCGGTAGCCATACAGCGCCCCCGGTTTCAGGTCCGGCACATAGCCGTGCCAGACCTCATGGGTATATTCCGGCAGTTCCAGACGGGCGATTTCTGTTTTTCCCGAAGGATCAAACAGACACAGCTCCACCCGCTCCGCGTGGGCGGAAAACAGGGCGAAGTTCACCCCTTTTCCGTCATAATTTGCGCCCAACTGTTGGCCATGACCGGCCCGAATTTCAAACGTTGTATCCTTTGGCATTTTTGTTCTCCTCAATTATTCGCAGGTAAGCAGAACCAACAAACATCCCTTTTCAGACGTTAAATCCAGCGTCTCTGGCAGAAGGCGACGCTCACCGGTAAACAGATCCCGGTAGTGCTTCCCGGCCAGCGCCTGGGGTATGGCCACGGTAGTATTGGCCCACAGCATCGCATTATCGGTGACGTCAAACACCAGGCGCGGCACGGCGACGATCAGCGCCTCGTCATCTTTGATGCGGGCATAAACGATCAGATTCTCCTCCCGCTCGCCGGTTACCTTCAGCGGCAGCCAGTCGCCGTAGCGGAAAAGCGCGGGGTAATGTGGCCGAAGCCGTAACAGCGTGGCGGTGACGTACTGCTTCACGCTGCCGTCTCGCCAGCGTTGCGCATCGTTAAAAACGGTGCCATCCGCTACGCTGAGGTTTTCCGACAGTGCGGCGAAATCCGGTTCGCGGCGGTTATCCGGGTCGACGAGGCTGAAGTTAAGCCCCTCGCTGCCCTGGTAGATGTCCGGTACGCCAGGCGCAGTCAGTTTGATCACCGTCTGGCTCAGGCTGTTCATTAACCCAGCCCGAATAAACGGCTGGAGTGCGGCACTGAAATCACGCAGGAACAGGGTGTTATCCGGGGAAAGCAGATGGCGCACGTAGTCCAGGACCACGCTCTCGTAACCTTCGTTGCTGTCGATCCAGTCGGTACGCTGCTTGGCCTCGCGCAGGGCTTTCTCGATAAAGCCGAGGAAACGCTCTTCCAGTGACTTAAGGCCATCACGATCCTCAGGCGACAGGGTTGCTGGCCAGACGCCCGCCAGCGCCTGGAAGATCATCCAGGTGTCGGCGGCGTTCGGCGCGGTGCCATCGTTGAGGAATCGGACCTGCGTCTGGTTCATCTGCCGCCAGCGCGCCAGATTTTCTCCCCACAGATCTGGCGCTTCCGTCAGCGTATACAGACGAGCTCGTGCATCCTCGCCGCGTTTGGTGTCGTGGGTGGAAGTTCCCAGCAGCGCATCGGGCTGACGGGTAAGTCGAATGCGCATCTCCTGATGAAAACGGGAAAGTGAAAACGCGCGCGGCGTCGGGTCGGCGCCGACTTCGTTCAGGGCCAGCTCCAGGTTATGGCGGAAGAACAGCGTATCCTCTACCGATTTCGCCATCAGCGGCCCGGTCAGCTGCTGAAAACGGGTGCGGAAAAGCGAGGCCAGTGCGTGGTCATGCGCCGGCAGATCGCCGGTAAGAATACGCACGATAAGGCTCAGAGCGGGTTCAGAGGTGTTGACGCTGGCGACCACGCGGCTGAGCAGCGCCACATCCGGTGGCGTCAGCCCCTCAGCGGTGCCGTAGGTGCGATACACCGGAAACGCGATAAGCAGCTCGCGCAAGGCATGGCGGATATCCTCATGCTCCACTTCGGCACCGTTATGCCCGGCCAGCTCGCTGGCTATTTTGAGCAGCGTGGTAAATTCACCTTCAAAATTACGATCGGTCATCAGGCCTTTGGCGTTGCGAAGTTCCGCCTGCCTGTCAACGGTCGTACCCAGTGTCTCGTCGTAGAGCGTCTCCAGCCGCGAGAGGTTGGTATCATCCACCAGCACTTCCGCCAGGGAGGCGATAAACTCATAGCCCGTAGTACCTGAGATGGGCCACTCCGGAGGAAGCTGTTCCCCTTTGGCGAGGATCTTCTCTACCGTGATGTAGCAATCCGGTCCGGTCGCCGCACGTAGTCGCTGCAAATAGCCCAGCGGATCGGCAAGCCCGTCCACATGGTCAATGCGCAGGCCGTCGACAACCCCGGCGTGGACAAGCTCAAGGATGAGGCGGTGCGTGTCTGCGAATACCGCCTCATCCTCTACCCGCACGCCGACCAGCCCGGTGATTTCAAAAAAGCGCCGCCATGAAAGCTGTTTCGGCGCTTCCCGCCAGGACATCAGCCGCCAGCTTTGCGCCTCGTGGATCTCAGCGATGCTCTTGCCTTCGGCATACGTGCCGGGATTAAGCGGATAGGCGGTATCATAGTAAACCAACGCCGCGCTGTCAGTGACACTGTCACGTTTCAGGGTGATAGCCCCCCGCTCCAGCTCGGCTTCAAAGGTGTCGCCAAGAAACGGCAACGTCAGCGGTCGGGACCAGTCGATATCAAAATATGCCGCATAGCGGCTCTGCCGACCATGCTCGATAACATCGCGCCACCAGCGGTTTTCCAGCGAGGTCGACATATGGTTAGGAACGATATCCAGAATCAGGCCCATTCCCGCATGCTTTAATGCTGCCGCCATGCGGTCAAACCCTTCCCGCCCGCCAATCGCCGGGTCGATTTCGTTGGGGTCGGTCACGTCATAGCCGTGGGTGGAATCCGTGGTTGCGGTGAAAACAGGCGACGCGTAAAGATGGCTAATTCCGAGGTCTTTCATATACGGAATCAGGTCTACCACGCGATCGAAGGTCATGCCGTTGCGAAACTGAATTCGGTAAGTAGAGGAAGGGATCATAGCGCTGCTTCTCCATCAGCAAAGCGAACAACAATGCTGTTCGGCGGCAGGTTTTCGACTGCCTCCGGCCAGCTAAAGATCGTTTTTCCGGGCAGGTCCGCTAAGGCGAGGGGCTTTTTGCCGATATTCAGCGCCAGCGACAGCGTACCGGACGGAAAACGCCAGCTCACGGCAACCATGCCGAGCGCCGTTTGCAGGACGTTACCCTCCACGGCGCCCCGCTGTTTCAGTAACGGGACGATAAAGCGTTGACGCAGCGCAATCAGTTCGCGCGTAACGTGCAGCCACGCCCTGCCTTCCTCCGTGTCTGCCTTGTTCCAGTCAAGCTTCGACCGCATAAAGGTATTTACGTCATTGGGATCCGGTACGGTTTCATCGTGCCCGGCATGGCCGGTAAACTCTTTCGCGCGCCCCTCCCGCACGGCTTTCGCCAGGTCGCCGTGGAAGTCGGTGAAAAAGAGGAACGGATGCGTTTCGCCATACTCCTCACCCATAAACAGCAGCGGGATATGTGGCGACAGGAGCAGCGCCGCGAATAGCACGCGCGTTTTCTCCGCCCCAGCCAGAGAGATAAGCCTCTCCCCCTGGGCACGGTTGCCGACCTGGTCGTGATTCTGAATAAAATCGACAAAAAACTGCGGTGGTTGCTCGCGACACTCTACCCCGCGCGATTTCCCGGTCTGAAGCGAGATTTCCCCCTGGTAGACAAAGCCCTCTGCCAGCGCCCGCGCCAGCTTTTTCTCCGGCTCAAAGGCAAAATCCTGATAATAGGCGTGTGATTCCCCGGTCGCGAAGACATGCGCGGCGTTGTGAAAATCATCATTCCATTCGGCGGTGAAAAGCGGCGTCTGACCATGCTCATCGCGCGGATGCAGGAAAATCACGTTGCGACTGTCTTCGGTGGTCAGATGGATATGCCGATCCGGAAAGGCGTCGCGGATCCGTTGCGCTATCTCGGGAAGAATATGGGTCTCAGCGTCGTCATGGATCTGGTCGATGGCGTCGAAGCGCAGACCGTCAAGATGATACTCCGAGAGCCAGAATAACGGCGCCTCAGCGATGTATTGCCGGACGGCTTCAACCTCATAGGCTATACCGTTGCCCCACGGGGTCATACGATCCTGATGGAAAAACGCCGGCGAGAGCAACGGCAGGTAGTTCCCTTCCGGGCCAAAGTGGTTGAGTACAATATCCAGCACCACGGAAAGCCCGAGCGCGTGGGCGGCATCGATGAAGGCATGAAAATCATCCGGTGTGCCATAAGCTGAGTGCGGGGCATACAGCAGTACGCCATCATACCCCCATCCGCGCGCGCCCCCGAACTGGGACACGGGCATCACTTCCAGTTGCGTAATACCCAGTTCGGCCAGATAAGGCAATTTATCGATGGCCGCCCTGAAGGTTCCTTCCCCGGTGAAGGTGCCGATATGCATCTCGTAGATCACCGTCTCTTCCCATGGCCGCCCTTGCCATTCCCGCTGTGCGGGCAGGTTGTGACGCGGTTCGATTACCACCGACGGGCCGTTGACGTCAGCCTGTTGCGCGCGCGAGGCCGGATCCGGCACCGCCATTCCATCCTGTAAAACAAACTGATACGGCGTACCGTGTCTGACGCCGGGCACGTCAACCTGAAACCAGCCGTCGCCCACCGCCGCCATCGGAATGTCGGTATCTGTTAAACGCAACGTGAGATCTTTCTGCCCTTCTGCCCAGACGCGAAAACGTACAACGTCATCGGAAATAAACTCAGCACCCCAGTGCCTGCGACATGTTCTGAATTCCATTCATTGTCCTCGAATGACCACATTTTACGCGGAACGAAATACAAGCTTAGACCAGGATGAACAGAGTGTTATGCCAGCAGGGTATGCCGCTTCGTCTATTATCTATTTATAACTCCCACTTAAGGAATACTATGCATATTCGAAAAGGATTAAGCACCGACCTCGCCCGTCTTGAATGTTGTGATTTTTCTTTTACGGTCGATGAGATTGCCAGAGAACCTTTTCTCAATGGTGATTTGCATATCGAGGCGCTAACCGATCCTTATCATAAAACCTATGAACTGGATCTCCAGACGCTGGAAAATCATTGCGTTAATCCCGATTCAATATTTCTTATCGCCGAAACGGATGACGGTGAAATCGCCGGTTTTATTACCGCGTCCTGCAACTGGAATAAATTTATTTCGGTGGATTACATTGCCGTGGAGCGTTCAAAACGCCGAACGGGCGCGGCGCACAAGCTGATGTCTGCCACCCACGTTTGGGCGCGAAGCCTCAATGCGCCCGGCTTACGGCTGGAGACGCAGAACGTTAATGTTTCTGCCTGCCTTTTCTATCGTCACTATGGGTTTATTCTGGGCGGTTACGATCGTTACCTTTACAACGCCCTGCCGGAAAAAGATGAGGTCGCCCTTTTCTGGTATTACATGCTGGCTTGAGAAAATATTTTATATCCGCCACTGGAATATAGATTTGTCTGAATTTGTCAATTTTGCCCGCTTACGTTTAATTAACGACTAATCTTGGAATTCACTATTAAGGAGGCCGGTATGTCTACAGGAAATAATCACACGCTGCATTACCCTCGTCCACCGTTTGCAGAACAACCGCAAAGGGCTCCCGGGCTGGCATCGGAAATGAAGCCAATACCGGATCATGGTGAAACAAGTTATATCGGGTCAGGAAAACTGGCAGGAAAAAAAGCGCTGATTACCGGCGGTGATTCCGGCATTGGTCGCGCGGTAGCCATCGCCTATGCCCGTGAAGGTGCAGATGTCGCTATTGGCTATCTGCCGGAAGAGGAGTCCGATGCAGCATCGGTCATTGCGCTGATCCAGGCCGAAGGCCGTAAAGCGGTCGCCATTCCCGGCGACATTCGCGTGGAGTCCTTCTGTGACACGCTGGTGGAAAAAGCCGTTGCCGAACTGGGCGGCCTGGATATCCTGGTGAATAACGCCGGACGCCAGCAGTACTGTGAATCTATCGACGATCTCACCACGGCAGATTTTGACGCGACGTTTAAGACCAACGTCTATGCCCCCTTCTGGATCACCAAAGCTGCGCTGCGCCATTTGCAGGAAGGTGCCGTGATCATCAACACCACTTCCGTTCAGGCGTTTAAACCGAGCGCGATCCTGGTGGACTATGCGCAGACCAAAGCCTGTAACGTGGCCTTTACCAAGTCTCTGGCCCAGCAGCTTGGGCCGCGTGGCATTCGGGTGAATGCCGTCGCGCCAGGTCCATACTGGACGCCTCTTCAGTCCAGCGGCGGCCAGCCGCAGTCCAAAGTTCAGAAGTTCGGGGAAGATACGCCCCTGGGGAGACCGGGTCAGCCGGTTGAAATCGCACCGCTGTATGTGCTGTTTGCCTCCGATTCCTGCTCATACGCTTCCGGGCAAGTGTGGTGCTCTGATGGCGGTACCGGCGTGCTGTAAAGCATCCTCTCAGACCTATCCATTTCATGGATAGGTCACATTCACTCCCCTGCTATTCTCAAAAATCGCAGTTGAACTATGATGAACTTACTATTGAGGAGCCCATCATGTTTACTGTGAAAAAACTTGCGATATCAACCCTGTTGACCGGTTCAGTTTTATTCTTTCCAGCGATCCACGCGGTGGCCAGCGTTCCGCAGCATGTGGTGAAACAGCAGGCTGGCGGCTACAGCGTTCAGGTTGGCGACAGGATTATCACCGCCTTTACGGACGGCAGCGTGCCGCAGGATCTTCACGCCTTACTGCGCCGGACGACGGCGGAAAATACCGATGAGTTACTGGCCAAAAACTTCCAGGCCAATCCGGTGGAAGCATCGATTAACGCGTTTTATATCGCCTTGCCCGGGCACAAAATCCTGGTGGATACCGGTTCCGGTCAGCTCTTTGGCCCCGGCAAAGGCGGGCGGCTGATTGAAAGCCTGGCGACCCAGGGCATCAAACCCGAAGATATTACCGATGTTCTAATCACCCATGCGCACTCCGATCACGCCGGTGGTCTGGTCAAAGACGGTCAGCGCGTGTTTACCCACGCGCAGGTCTATGTCGGCAAACCGGATATCGATTTCTTCTTTAACGACGCGAACCAGAAAAAGTCTGGCTATGACCAGAACTACTTCGATGTCGCGCACAAGACATTAAAGCCTTATCTGGATGCCGGAAAAGTGAATACTTTCTCAGGCACCGAACAGCTTCTGCCGGGCATCAGCGGTACGGTTCACCCGGGCCACACCCCAGGTTCCGCGTTTTACACGCTGGAGAGCAAAGGTGAAAAAATTACCTTTGTCGGCGACATCATCCACGTCGCCGCAGTTCAGTTCCCGCAGCCCAACGTGACGATTGCTTACGATGAGGATCAGGACGGCGCCGCCCGGGTGCGCAACGTAGCTTTCGCTGAGTTTGTGAAAAACAAAGATCTGATTGCGGCGCCACATCTGCCTTTCCCCGGGATCGGCTATGTGACGAAAGGTGAGCGGGAAGGCTACGCGTGGGTCCCGGTGACCTATACCAACCGTGACGCAAAATAAGATGTCCCCCTCCGATATGGATATGGACCTGATCCTGACGCTGGATGCGTTACTCAGGGACCAGAATATCACCCATGCGGCCGCGCGGCTGGGCATCAGCCAGCCAGCAATGTCTGCCCGCCTGGCACGCCTGCGCGTGTTGTTTGGTGAGCCGCTGTTTGTCCCTTCCCCACACGGACGTGGGGTGTTACCGACGCCGCGCGCCGAAGCGTTAAGGCCGCAGGTCGCGACGGTTTTGCAGGGCATAGCGGCGATGCTTGAACCCACCACGTTCAACGCGCAGAACAGCAACCGCACCTTTGTTATTGCCCTGCACGAAAACCCGGCGCTAATGCTGGGGGCTGAGTTGCAGAATCAGATTAGCAGTGCGGCACCAGGTATCCGCCTGCGTTTTGCGCTCCCGGAAACCCAGCTGCTGTCAGCGCAGATGGAAAATGGCGATGTGGATATTTATGTTGGCGTTAATGCGGGGGCGCACGATGCATGGGTCAGACGCAAACTGTTTGACGATGAATATGCCACAGCCCAGCGGAAAGGCCATCCGCGCGGTACGGGGCCGGTGGATCTGGAAAGCTATTGTAGTCTTTCACACCTGGTGGTTTCATCCGAGGGCGACCCGTTCGCGGGCTTTGTCGATCAGCATCTGGCGGGGCTTGGCCACCAGCGTAACGTGGTGATGTCGACGCAAAGCTATGCGATGGCGCCTGCGATTGTTGCCGGTACCGATTTACTCTGCACCCTACCCAGGCGCATGTTGCTACGCTTTACGCAAACGCTTGATATTTTTCCGCCGCCGCTGGATCTCCCGCCGATCGTCATTGGTATGTACTGGCATCCGAAAAACAGTCAGGATCCGGCTAACCGCTGGCTACGTGAACAGCTTCTTCAGGCCGCCGGACGTCAGGTATGATCGAGGATACTCATCAATTTTTTCAGCACCTCAGAGCGAATAATCCGGTGGCAAACCAGCGTCAGCTCGCTCTCCCGGAGTCGGTCAAGAATATCTACAAAGACGACGTTTTGTACGCATATCGCCTTCGCTGAAGCTGGCAGCATGGCGATACCAAACCCTGCCGAGACAAGGCTTATCACCGTGGGGACATCGGTGGCATTTTGCACAACGTCAGGCTGTATGCCAGCGCTGTGGCAGGCATCATAGAAATATTGCTCCAGCCCCATCCCCTCCGGGTCGCGCAGGGCGATCCACTTCTCCTCTTTCACCGACGCAAGCGTCAGCGCGGCGGAGCCCGCCAGACTGTGTTGACGAGGTAAGGCCAGCACGGCTTTTTCCGTTGTGAAAGGACGGCTTTGAAGATCGTCAGGCAGCAGCGGTAACGGGGCACGAATAATGGCCACATCCAGCTGGTTGCTTTGCACGCCGGTATAAAGGGTTTGCACGTTTCCCGTCATCATGGAAAGGCTGATGGCTGGCCATTTCTCATGTAAAAGCCGCAGCGCGTCGGGCAGCTTACTGTCGAATATCGCACTTGAAACGCATCCGAGATTCAGCACGCCCTGTTCCCCTCTGGCCGTCTGTCTGGCATCCAGAATCGCCTGATCGGTCATAAAAATCGCCACTCTGGCTTTACTGAGAAACGCCTCACCGGCTGGCGTCAGCGTCAGGCGACGATTCGCCCGGCTAAAGAGCACTACCCCCAGACGATCTTCAAGCGTTTTGATTTGCTGGCTTAGTGCCGGTTGCGCCATGTTAAGGCGCTCCGCCGCACGATGCATGTGAAGCTCTTCCGCCACCACGATAAAATTGCGCATCAGTCGAAACTGCATACTGTGCCTTCATTATTGATAATAAAATTCATATTAAAATAGCATGAATGATGCAATTGATAGCCTTCTTCGTCCGGTTAAGAATGGATGCAATCATCCGAGGGGGAAAATATGGAAAACCACATCAACGATCTCAGAAGTGCTATCGAACTGCTTAAACGCCATGAAGGTCAATACCTTGAAACCAGCCATCCGGTCGATCCTGACGCGGAGCTGGCGGGTGTGTACCGGCACATTGGTGCTGGCGGCACGGTAAAACGTCCGACGCGCATCGGCCCGGCCATGATGTTTAACGCTATTAAGGGGTATCCCGACTCCCGTATTCTGGTCGGTATGCACGCCAGCCGCGAGCGGGCGGCGCTCCTGTTGGGCTGCGAGCCCTCTGAACTGGCAAAACATGTCGGCCAGGCGGTGAAAAACCCGATTGCTCCCGTTGTCGTCCCGGCGGCCCAGGCGCCGTGTCAGGAGCAGGTGTTTTATGCCGACGATCCGGACTTCGATCTGCGTAAATTGCTTCCGGCACCGACCAACACGCCGATAGATGCCGGTCCGTTCTTCTGTCTGGGGCTGGTGCTGGCAAGCGATCCGGAAGACGCCTCGCTGACCGATGTCACTATTCACCGTCTTTGCGTTCAAGAGCGCGATGAGCTCTCCATGTTCCTTGCCGCGGGCCGCCATATTGAAGTGTTCCGTAAGAAAGCCGAAGAGGCGGGCAAACCCTTGCCGGTCACGATCAATATGGGTCTCGATCCCGCTATCTATATTGGCGCCTGTTTCGAAGCCCCTACCACGCCCTTCGGCTACAACGAGCTGGGTGTCGCCGGTGCGTTACGTCAGGCTCCCGTCGAGCTGGTGCAGGGTGTGGCCGTAAATGAAAAAGCGATTGCGCGTGCGGAAATTATTATCGAAGGCGAACTGCTGCCGGGCGTGCGCGTAGAAGAAGATCAGCATACCCACACCGGGCACGCGATGCCGGAATTTCCCGGCTACTGCGGGGAGGCTAACCCCTCCTTGCCGGTAATCAAAGTGAAGGCCGTCACGATGCGTCATCAGGCGATCCTGCAAACCCTGGTAGGACCGGGCGAAGAGCACACCACGCTGGCCGGTTTGCCAACGGAGGCCAGCATCCGGAATGCGGTGGAAGAAGCCATCCCCGGTTTCCTGCAAAACGTCTATGCGCATACCGCTGGCGGGGGCAAATTCCTTGGGGTATTGCAGGTTAAAAAACGGCAGCCTTCTGACGAAGGGCGTCAGGGTCAGGCGGCCCTCATCGCGTTAGCCACCTATTCCGAGCTTAAGAACATTATTCTCGTCGACGAAGACGTGGATATTTTCGACAGCGACGACATTTTGTGGGCGATGACGACCCGTATGCAGGGCGATGTCAGTATCACCCATCTGCCGGGGATCCGCGGTCACCAGCTCGATCCGTCTCAGGCGCCGGACTACAGTCCCTCAATTCGTGGCAACGGGATCACCTGCAAAACGATTTTCGACTGTACGGTGCCCTGGGCGCTGAAGTCCCGCTTTGAGCGTGCGCCCTTTATGGAGGTAGACCCGACGCCGTGGGCACCTGAACTGTTTAAAAAATAGTATTAACCGGAAATCCTCTTCACCCTTTACGGGTGAAGAACCTCACGCTGAAATTGCCGCGTCCCCTGCTTTCTTGTAACCTTTGAGCGTTTATCACATCCCCATAAAAAATGAGACTACCGGACGCCTATGACAGCACATATTTCCAACGATCCTTTGCATGGCGTAACGCTTGAAATGCAGGTTAACGCGCTGGTTGCGCGATATGGCTGGAATGAACTGGGCAACCGAATCAAAATCAACTGTTTTCGCAAGGACCCGAGTGTTAAATCGAGTCTGAAGTTCCTGCGCCGGACCCCATGGGCGCGGGCGGAAGTTGAAGCCCTCTACCTCGACTCCCTTCACGATGACGGTAACGAGGAACAGGACGAACCGGCGTTTAATCCCTGGACGGATGGCCGGACACCCAGGAGCTAACACGCAAATGATGCGACACGTAAAACGGACTGGCGCGCTGCTTGGCTGCGCGCTTTTACTGGTAAGTTGCACTTCCAAACCACCCAAATCACTCGTTACCCCGCTGCCGCAGGCGAAACCTGTACAGCAGACTAACGAACCCATGCGCGGGATCTGGCTGGCGACCGTCTCCCGTCTCGACTGGCCCCCCGTGTCATCGGTGAATGGCCGCAGCGCGGACCAGCGTATCGCCCAGCAACAGAAGGCGCTGACGGACAAGCTCGATAAGCTGAAAAAGCTTGGGATCAACACCGTCTTCTTTCAGGTAAAACCGGACAGTACGGCGCTGTGGGCCTCTGAAATACTGCCGTGGTCAGATACCCTGACCGGGACTATGGGGGAAGACCCCGGTTACGATCCGCTCCAGTTTATGCTGGATGAAGCGCACAAGCGCGGGATGAAGGTTCACGCCTGGTTCAACCCTTACCGCGTCTCCACCAACACGAAGCCCTCGACCATCGCCGCGCTTAACCGTACCTCGTCGCTTCATCCCTCCAGCGTCTATGTCCAGCATCCGGAGTGGATCCGCACCTCGGGGGATCGTTTTGTTCTCGACCCGGGCATTCCCGAGGTGCGGGACTGGATAACCCAGGTGGTGATGGAAGTGGTGAATCGCTACCCTGTCGACGGCGTTCAGTTCGATGACTATTTTTACACCGAGACGCCGGGCTCAACCCTGAACGATGCCTGGACCTTCAGGCGCTACGGCGAGGGATTTGCGGCGAAAGCTGACTGGCGTCGGCACAATACGCAGCAGCTGATTGTGCAGGTATCAAGGGCGATCAAGCAGGCAAAGCCTGAGGTTGAATTTGGCGTCAGCCCAGCGGGTGTATGGCGCAACCGCTCCTTCGACCCGGCAGGATCGGACACGCGCGGTGCCGCAGCCTACGATGAATCCTACGCTGACACGCGTAAGTGGGTACAGCAGGGTTTACTGGATTACATTGCGCCGCAGATCTACTGGCCCTTCGCCCGCGACGCGGCACGATACGATGTGCTGACAAAATGGTGGGCTGACGTGGTGAAACCGACCCATACCCGCCTGTATATCGGGATCGCATTCTACAAAGTGGGCGCGCCTTCCAGAAACGAACCGGACTGGACGGTGAACGGCGGCGTACCGGAGCTGAAAAAACAGCTCGACCTCAACGATTCACTGCCAGACGTAAAAGGCACCATCCTGTTCCGTGAAGACTATCTTAACCAGCCGCAGACGCAGGAAGCCGTAAATTACCTCCGGGGGCGCTGGGGTAGTTGACTGTAAAAAGGCAGAAACGCCTTGTTTCTGCCTTTCTTTTTACGGCTTCGGCCCGAACATCGCCTCAAGCTGTTTTGCGTCTGGCATGCCCACGACCTGCTGCAGTTCGTTTTGCTCATTCAGGTAATAAATAGCTGGTGTGGCATTTGCGCCGAGACCGTCCATAAGCGTCTGGTGATTTTGCAGGATCTCAACGGTTTCCCGTGAAGCCGCCCCTTCAGGTTTAGGAAGCTTTTTACCGCCGGACAGCTCGTACTCTTTCCAGGCCGACACCGGATCTTTGGCATTCAGGATCGCAGAGGCGTTACGCCCGCTGTTCGGGTTAAGAAACGCAACCAGCAGCGTGTTGAGCTGGACCTTGCCGGCCTTCACCCACGGCTGCGCTTCAGCCCAGAACTGCTTGCAGTACGGGCAGAACGGGTCGGCAAAAACAAAGACTTTGCGCGGGGCGCTCTCCGCGCCCTCTTTCAGCGGATGCGCCGCATTGAGCTTTTTCCACATCTCGCGGCCCATCGGGGCGTAGATCTCTTTCTGGAAAAAGGCCTCGCTGAGGTTGGTTCCCTTCTCATCATACAGATAGCCAGACACCACGTGCTTTCCGTCAGGGGTCAGAAAGAGCGTCACGCCCATGTCCTGATACTGCCCCAGCCACGCTGGCGCGCCGCCGGGGGCATCAATTTTCTTAATGATTTTGATATCCTGCTGCTCACTGAAGTGCTTCACCACATCCGGAAGCGACTCCTCTGCCCTGACCAGCCCTGAAAACAGCAGAGCAGAGAGTAACAGCATCTTTTTCTTTGCTAACAGTTGAAGCATAACGACCCCTCTAAGATATTGTTTTTCAGAGTGGTCGAACTTTATTGCCCTGTCAACGCTTCATAAATATCCTTGAGGCGATTACGCAAAAATCGCACGGCTTTGTGTTTGCGGGATAATAACGCCTGCACGCTGTCGCCCGTTTCCTCCGCCAGCGCCTTCATGGTGTATCCCTCAAATTCCGTTTTTTCAAACACCTCGCGCTGTGGTGGCGGCAGTTCCGACAGGGCTTGCCCCAACTCTTCCCACAGCAGCATGTTGAGATACTCCTCCTCCGGCGTTTGCGGTACGCCGAATAACGTTTCTGCAATCTCCTGCTCCGGAAAGTCCTCGTCATCTGCCGTCAGGTACCCCGGCAGTGAAACCTCATGCTTTTTTCGCGCCCGGTCGATCATCTCATTCCGCGCGGCGCGAAACAGCCAGGCGGCGACGTTCTCCACCGGTTGTTCCACTTTCATCAACTGCCAGGTCACTTCCTGAAGAATATCATCGACATCATCACGAACCGCAGTCCGTCCGCGAATGAAGGCTTTTAGCCGTGCGCGGCAGGCATTGAGTGCCGAGATCAGTAATGATTCCCCCGCCTCACCGGCTTTCATATCGCTCACTCGGCTTCCGGCGCTTTCGCAGCGTTATCATCTCGCTTCTCATCCCGGTCATCGTGCCACCGGCAATGACCATGACGCCCAGACCCTGCCCGACGCTGCTGAATGAAGGCCTCCCGTTGTTCGGGGGTCATATTCATCCATTGTGCGTGCATACGGCGGTGTGCACCGAACATGCCTGGACGAAAACCCAGCCCACCGAAAAGAATGCGGCTCAGCAGCAGGATCCCCAGCGCCTGCCAGAAGCCAATGGCTTTAACCCCCAGGATGGCCGGGAGCAACGCGTTCCACAGGGACATGACCAGCAGGCCAAGCACCGCGAACAGGACTGCGCCTATCACGATGCCCTTGTACATACGATGGCGGCCCAAACCACGCCCGTGACCTTTTCCGTGCATATCGAAATTTCTCATATGTACCTCGTTTATGTTGAATGATTATGGTCTCTGATGAGGTAGACGGATGAGGAACAGAAATATTGCCGGGGAAAGATAAAATTTATGTGATAGCGGCTTTGTACGGATAACAGTAATGGCTGAAGGAGATTGTGCAGCGGCTGCATGCAGACATTAAAAAAAGGCTCCAACAGGAGCCTTCCTCATTTAATCACGCAATTGCCGGCAGACGAAAACTCGAAATACTCTGCGACAGCTGCTGCGCCTGCTCCTCCAGCGAGGCCGCGGCTGCGGCGGATTGCTGCACCAGCGCCGCGTTCTGCTGGGTCACACCGTCCATCTCCGTTACGGCCTGCCCAACCTGACCAATTCCACGGCTCTGCTCTTCTGAGGCAACCGAAATCTGTTCCATCAGCGTATGCACTTTATTCACAGAGCTGATAATAGAATCAATCACCTCTCCCGAACGATTCACCAGTTCCGCACCGTTTTTCACGCTGGAAACAGACTGGGCGATAAGGCTTTCGATATCCTTCGCCGCCACCGCGCTTTTCTGGGCCAGGGTGCGCACTTCACTTGCCACCACGGCAAATCCTCGCCCCTGCGTACCGGCACGCGCCGCTTCAACGGCCGCGTTCAGCGCCAGAATATTAGTCTGGAAAGCAATACTGTTGATGACACTGGTGATGTCCTCAATACGCTTCGAGTTGGACGCGATAGAATTCATCGTTTCGATGACTTCACGGGTTACCGCTTCACCGGTATGGGCATTTTTCACGGCATCCTGCACCAGCTTACCGGCCTGGAACACGTTATCGGTGTTATTCGCCACCGTCGCGCTCAGCTCTTCCATGCTGGCGGCCGTCTGGGTCAGGGCAGAAGCCTGTTGCTCGGTACGGGAGGCCAGGTCGATATTGCCGGAAGCAATTTCCTGCGCCGCATGCGTTACGGTGTGGCTGGCATCGCGCACCTGAGAAATGGTGGAGAGCAGCGCCTGGCGCATCTGCTCCATCGAGGACATCAGGTGATCGATTTCATTCCCGGAATCACGCTTGGTCGGTACCGGTACGTCCAGCTTCCCGGCCGCAATCTGTCGACAGTGCTCGCGCGCCAGGTTCACTGGCGCAAAGACCACGCGTTTCATCAGCAGGCTGACGACGAAGATCACCACTACGAACAGCACCGCAATGCAGGCGATAATAACCAGACCCGACACAAAATTATGGCTCGCATCCTCGTTCAGCGTTTTGGCGTACTTCTGGTGAACGGAGAGAACCTGATCGAGCACAATTTCATATTGGCGATCGAGTTGAGACACCACGGGAATAAGAGCGTTGAACCGCGACACATCGTGAGCGGCGGCAGCGGCAATCAGCGGTGCCAGTCCCTGGTTACGGTAGTTTTGCCACGCCTGCTGGTAGGCAGTGACAAGCGGGGCTTCGTCCTGCAAACGCGGCGAGGCCATAAACGCCGAAAATGCACTATCGGCTTTGGTCAGCGCCTCTTTAACCGAGGCCAGTTTCGCAGACGAGTCGGTGGCGTCCCCCGCTTCCACCATTTTTACATACTCCATAACCCTGACGCGCAGGGTTCGGCTATGGTTAATGGGATCAATAATGGACAGGACAACCTGAATTTCTTTGTTCACATTATCCAGCGAAGTATTACTTTTAATGATGAGCCCAACGCTGGTGATGGTGCTGGCCACAAAGAAGAAAAGCAGAGAAAACAGGATAATCAGGGATGATTTTTTCAACGACATAACACACCTCAGGGATATAATTTCCCTTTGGTTATCGGCTGAATCCGATCTTTAATTAATTAAAGTTATTGATATATCCGTCAGACGTTACCCTGTCACTCCCGGGCCTTGTATCGCCGTTGCAGTGTGGCATCCAGTTTACGCTGGATTGGCTCCGGCGTTTCCCCTTCAATCAGTTTGCCAATCAGATCAAAACAGTGCCAGGCGAGCTGGCGGTTATCCTGACGAACGGTATCGACAGGAATGGTCAGAGAATCATAGAGATAGTGATCGTCAAAGCTGGCCAGACGCATATCGCTTTGCAGCAGATTATGTTGCCCCATATAGCGCAACACCCCTTCCAGCAGACCGCAGGCGGCGGTAAAAAGGGCTTTTGGCGGGCGGCCCAGGCGCGCGCAAAGTTCGGCAAACATTTCGTAGCCGGAACTCGGATGGTAATTACCATGAATAATCCACTCCGGACGTAGCTCGACGCCAGCGTCACGCAGCCCCTGCTTAAACCCTTCCAGACGGTCACGCGTCGGGGAAAGCCGCGGCTGGCCGCCGAGGAAGTAGAACTCATCCGGATGCTGGCGCGCAATGTCGGCCACCAGCGTGGCGGTTGGGGTAATTGAATCGGTGAGGACCAGCGGCAGAGAACTGTCGTTCATATGACGGTCAAAGAGCACAACGGGCAACTGCTCGCTCAGCTTTTGATAATCCGCGTCGTTGAGCATGCTGGAGGCGACAATCAGCCCGTCCACCTGGCGGGCCACCATGTTATTGACCACCACCGTCTCCTGGCCCGGATTTTCATCGCTACAGGAGATCAGCAGCTGAACACCCGCCTCGCGGCAGAGGGTCTCCAGCTCATGAGAAAAAACGGCAAACCCGTAGTTGGTGATTTCCGGCACCACCAGACCAATGGTGTGGCTGCGGTTGTCCCGCAGCGAACGGGCGTGAATACTGGGCTGATAATGATGTTCTTTGGCAATCGCCAGCACACGCTCGCGTGTCTCCTCCGCCACCCGAAGCTCTTTGCTGCGGCCGTTCAGAACCAGACTGGCGGTGGCTTTTGATACCCCCGCCAGCTCCGCGATATCTTTAATGGTGACGCGTTTTGTTTTTCTCACAACGACTTAGATCCGGCTGCCAAAACCCCTATTCTATCATGCAGCTGCGCAGCGACCAGTAGCGTAATGTGATGTCGGACGCACCTTCGAAGCGAACCTGGGCCGGATGGTCAGGAAAATAGCGGCTGCTCATGACGCCTTCACCGTGATTGATGAAAATTTCGACGCTGGAACGGTCACACAGCACGCGTAAATGATGAACAGAGCCCTGCCAGTAGCGGGTCAACGTCTCTCCGGTTTCCAGGCTGGCGCGTTCCAGACGGATCCCCGCATCATCCATAATCAGCCGCAACGCGCCGGCAAAATCCACATTAACGCGCGAGGCGCTCAGTTCGAACTCAAGACGCGTTCCCTCCAGCACCGGGGCATCGCTGGCGCGTCCCTGCCAGTGATGTTCATCCTCGCGCAGCGTTTCCAGCTCACGGACCGGCGTTTGCCAGAGCTTACCGTCGCGGTAGCGCAGCTCGCGCGGACAGGTCATCTGGTGGATCCAGCCGTGCACCCGTGTAGGCTGGAGCATCTCTTCGCCGTCCGGCACGCCCATCCAGCCGATGAGGATGCGGCGGCCCTCTTCTGCCACCGTGGTTTGCGGCGCGTAAAATTCGAAACCGGCATCAAGCTCATGCAATTCGTCGTGCGCAAATGCAGGCGTTTGATAATCAAATGCCCCACTCATCCAGACGGCCGGATAGGTGTTGAGATAGCGATGCGGTTCGCGCGCCAGCCCCTGTGGGCAGCAGATCAAGACGTGTGTGCCATCAAGCGCAAACAGATCCGGGCACTCCCACATATAGCCCGCGTCCGTGAGTCCATTGACGCCGTGACCGGCGATTTCGCCGCAGGACGCCCAGGTGTGCAAATCGGCTGACGTAAACAGCAGCACCTTGCCGCGCTTATGCTGATCCTGCGCCCCGAGCACCATGTACCACTGCCCGTCATGGCGCCACACTTTCGGGTCGCGGACGTGCCCGGTATACCCGTCCGGCAGGGGCAACACCGGTCCCAGTTTGGCAAACGTGCCGTCGTCATTTTGCACCGCCAGACACTGCCAGGCGGTGCGGCCGCCATCGTCAAACTTAACGTTGCCGGTATAGCACAGGGTCAGCACGCTGTTGTTATCCACGGCGCTGCCGGAGTAACAGCCATTGCGGTCATACTCTTCGTCAGGCATCAGCGCCATTGGCTCGTGCTGCCAGTGCACCAGATCTGCTGAGCTCCAGTGCCCCCAGCACTTGTAGCGATGATCGCAGCCCAGCGGGTTCCACTGATAAAACAGATGGTAACGTCCGGCAAACCAGATAAAGCCGTTCGGATCGTTCATCAGCCCTGTCACCGGTGCGGGATGCCACTGCGGATAGTGGCTGTCCGCTTGCGCACGCGGCTGGCCTTGCATAACGGCCTGCAACACGGCAGGCCAGCGGGAAGGTAAGGTCATTATTCAGAGTCCGTTTTATATTTCAGCAGCAGAGAGACGGTGAACGCCACGCCAAAGGCAATCACCATGCCGATAATATAGTTGAGCAGCGAGCTGGCCTGAACGATCGCCATACCGGGAAGCGCCGTCAGGCCAACGGCGGTCATGTAGACATGCACCGACACCACCCAGGCACCGCCCGCCGCACCACCGATCAGCGCCGCGATAAACGGTTTCACGAAACGCAGGTTGATGCCAAAAATTGCCGCTTCGGTGATGCCCAGCATCGCGGAAAACGCCGACGGTAAGGTAATGGCTTTGATTTTGGCATCACGGGTTTTGAACCACACCGCCAGACATGCCCCGCCCTGCGCCACGTTCGCCATCGCCCAGATCGGCAGCAGGAAGTTCACGCCAATCGACGGGTTACCCAGCAGTCCGGCCTCAATAGCGTGGAAGCTGTGGTGAATGCCGGTAATGACAATCACCGAATAGAGCCCACCAAACAACAGCCCGGCCAGCCAGCCCGCGTGGGCAATCAGGGTGCTAAGAATAAAGGAGATCCCGTCGCCCAGCGCGCGTCCCGCCGGGCCAATAATCAACAGCGCGATAAAGCCGGAGATAATGATGGTCAGGAACGGCGTCAGGATCAGATCTAACGCATCCGGGATCGCCCGGCGAAGCTGTTTTTCCACAATGCTCATAAACCACACCGCCAGCAGTACCGGGAAGACGGTTCCCTGATAGCCAATCATGGCGATTTCAAGACCGAAGAAGTTCATGGTGTGGAAGCCGGACGCTACGCCCCAGGCGTTGGTCAGCGCCGGATGAGTCAGGATGCCGCCGAGCGTTGCGCCCAGATACGGGTTGCCGCCAAACTCCCGCGCTGCGGTGAAGCCAATCAGGATCGGCAGAATAATAAACGCCGCCGAGCTGCACATATCCAGCATGATATAGAGCGCGTTATCCGGATTAACCCAGCCGTAGGTTTTAACCATCCCGAGCAGGCCCATCAGCAGACCCGAGGCCACGATCGCCGGAATAATCGGCACGAAGATGTTGGAGAGCAGACGCGCGATGCGCTGAAACGGGTTCAGCTTGCGGGCTGCAATATCCGCCGCTTCCGATTTACTGGACTCGCTAATCCCTGCCACCTGAATAAACGCGGTGTAAACCTTATTCACCACCCCTGTGCCGAAGATCACCTGCATCTGCCCGGCATTTCGAAAACAGCCTTTCACGCCTTCAACCTTGCCGATAGCCTGCTGGTCGGCAAGCGCATCATCGACCAGCACCAGACGAAGGCGCGTGGCGCAATGTGCCGCGCTGGCAATGTTCTCTTTGCCACCGAGCAGCGGAATCAGCTCGCGCGCAATATGATTAAAATCCATAGATACCTCTTCCTGACCTCTTTTTATGATGTTTGAAACGCCCCCGCGATGCGGGAGCGTGAAGGGTTAAAACCAGGTTTCCATCTGCACCCCAAAGTTCCATTCCCCGCCCGCGTTGAAGCCGCTACTGCCAAAGGCGTCATCGCTGGCGTAGTTATCCAGCTTGCTGCTCCAGTCCATCCAGGTGGCGAACAGGCGCAGCTCCGGACGGCTGAAGAAATCGCCAATCTTGCCCGCCTTTAACGTCGGGGCAAAGGTCAGCTTGTAGAAGCTACCGTTAACCGCATTGCGATCCTTGTAGCCTTCCGGGTTTAAATCCATGTACTGATAGCTGCCCTCGAACGCGAGGGCGAAATTCTGGGTCACCTCTTTGATCAGACGCGTATTGAGCGTGACCCACTCATAGCTGTCGCCCTTCACGTAGCGGTCCTTACTGCTTTGCGCGAGTACGGCGGGCGCAATGTGCCAGCCACCGCCCAGCGGCGTGACACCGTAACTTGCAAAACGCCAGGTATCGGCTTCTGACAGCAATGCGCCGTCTGCACCAATGCTTTTCACCTCGGCCCCCAGACCGTGGCCGTAAAGCAGCGCCGTTTTGGCGGAACCTTCCCGCAGGCCGTAGAAGCTCTCGTTATGCAGACCCACCAACGCATGCACCCCGTTATTCGCCGCATCGGTTTTAATCGGATCGCCGTTGCTGTCCTTACGGTCGTCATTATCTTTTGCCCGTAAGCCGCTGACCATCAACTGCACCGGCCCGGCGAAGTGGTTCATGCTTAAGATGTAGTTCTGGACGTTGTTGTCGATCTCCTCTTCGCTGCCGAAATTACGGCCATAAAGGGAGAAGTTACTGCGCAGCGTATCGTTCCACTTCACGTCGTAGACGCCGCCGCCGGTCCCGGCGAGAAATACCACGTCGGAATCCAGCCAGTGAATGTCGAAGTTGTCGCGGTCAAAACGCTTACCCGCCCAGAAGGTGCTGCCTTTCAGCGCACCGGTAACGTCCGGCAAATTGCCCAGCTCGGCAAAGGCCTGACGAATGTTCAGGTCGCTGCTGTCTGCCGACCAGTCGTTATAGGTTTTCTGACCGTCGGCCAGCATCGCCTTAAAGCGCGTCGTCGCGCCATTCTCCAGCGTCTGTTTGTGCTCAACATTCAGCTCAACGTAGGTATCCGCTTCGTTCCCCAGACGCCCAATGGCCCCGCCCGTTTCCCCGGCGGGCGTCAGATAAGGGCCGCTTTTGCTGCTGGAGGCCGCGTCGTTCATCAGCAGGCCGGAACGGGCGTAACCGTGAAATTCAAAACCGCCTGTCCGGTCGGCTTTTTCTTCCAGCACCGTAGTACGTTGCGCCACCGCCTGTGTGGAGGTCTGCGCTTCCTGCTGCGCAGCCACCAGCTGCTGTGTTTTCTGTTCCGCTGCCGTGGCGCGCTTTTCAGCAACCTGCGCGCGGGTTTCCGCCTCCTGCAAACGCTGCTCCAGCGCCGCCAGGCGCGCTTCGATACGTGTCATATCCGTCTGGGCAAAAACAGAGGTACTCCCGGCCAGCATGCCTATCATCACGGCAAGTCTGCGTTTTTTATACATTTTGTCGCATCCCTAATAACTATCGGTGAAAGTGCTAAATTGCTAAACCGGTTTAGGCTGATGATACTAAACCGTTGAATTTTGAATCGGCAACGTTTTTTGCTAAACCGTTTTAGTAAGTGTGATCGAGGCGACAATTCAGGCCGCCGACCGGAGGCCTGGAGAGGTGAATTACAGTTCGTGATGATAAGGCAGCGCGGTCATTGCCCCTTTTGCGGTTGTCGCCAGCGCCCCACAGCGCTGCGCCAGCGTGATGACCTCTGAGAGACGGGCCTGGCCATCACGAGCCAGACCGAACAGCAGCCCGGCGACGAAAGCATCCCCCGCGCCGGTGGTATCAATGCATTCCACGGGTGATGCAGGATAGTGCGTCAACGCGCCTCCCTGCCAGGCGGTCACGCCCTCTTTTCCCTGCGTCACCAGCACCAGCCTGGCCGGACAGGTGCGCATCAGCGCCGCCAGCCCCTCATGGACCTGCGCATTTCCGGTTAAGAACGCCAGTTCTTCCACCGAGATTTTCACCACATCTGCACAGGCTAATGCCCGCTCAAGACACTGACGCAGCTCGACTTCATCGTGCCAGAGATCGGCGCGGATATTGGGGTCAAAGCTGACGAATCCCCCCGCCAGTCTGATAGCGGACATCGCCTGAAACGTCGCGGAACGGCTGGGTTCGGCACTAAGCGCGATAGAGCAGACGTGCAGCCACTCCCCGGCGCGGAATGGCGGGAGATCGGCGGCGTCGAGGAACAGATCAGCACTCGGGCGAACCATAAAGGTAAATGAACGTTCCCCGTCGTCATCGAGATCCACCACCACCGTGGAGGTGCGATGCCGCGGATCCCGTCTCAGCCATTCTGTATTAACCTGCTCATCCGCAAGCGTTTTTTGCATAAAGCGCCCGAAGGGGTCGTCGCCCACCAGGCCTATAAAGGCGCTTCTGCCGCCCAGACGCGCAATCCCAACCGCGACGTTGGCCGGTGCGCCGCCCGGACATTGCAGCAGTTTGCCCTCTCCGTCGGGCAACAGATCCACCACTGCATCGCCAAGTACCCAGATCGTCTCCATATAACCTTCTTAGCTAAATAATGTTAAACCGGTTTAGCTATTTAAGCACAGGCAGGGTGTCGGGGAAATATGGCGAGGGAAAATTTGCTTAACCTACCCGTTGGGGCCAGTGGATATCACCCACGCCATTGAGCTGCGGGCGGGCGAACAAAAAGCCCTGGAAGCGGCGAATACCGGCGGATTCAAGCCAGCACCACTCTTCTATCTTCTCAATGCCTTCTGCGACCAGCGTAATCTCCAGATCGGTGCAGCAGCTGATTATCGACTTCACAATCGCCTGCTTGGGCCCGCTCAGATGGATATCGCTGACGATCTCTCTGTCGATTTTGAGCTTATCCGGCTGGAACCGCGTGAGCAGTGAAAGACCAGCATAGCCGGAACCAAAATCATCTATCGCCAGCCCAACTCCTTCCGCGCGCAGCTGTTTAATGGCGCTGTTAAACTGGTTGAAGCCAGAGATCATCTCGTTCTCAGTGACTTCAATGATCACCTGCTCTGGCTGTAGATTGTGCTTTTTGATCTGCGTTACCAGGAACTCTACCGCGCCCGGCACGTTAACCAGCGACATTGGCAGCAGGTTCACCGCCAGTTTGTGGCTGCCGATGCCGAGCTTTTGCGCCAGCGCAAAGGTCCAGGCTTTGGTTTGCAGGTCGACTTCGTAAATCTGTTCACGATCGAGACTATGGAAGAAATGCTCCGGGCTGCCGCCGTCGTTTCCGCGTATAAGCGCTTCGAGAGAACTGATTTTGCCTTCGGACGGCTCGACAATGGGTTGCAGCGCAAACTGGCAGGGCTGTCCCGCCAGCAGACCTAACCCTTTACCAAACGGCGCGCGCTCTCGCGAAAGCGTCCATTTATCAGGCTCATAGTCCGAAGCGGGTGGGATAGCGGTTTTACCGGTGATAAAGGTCTGAATAAATTTGAAGACCCGATCCTCAGAAGTCAGATAGCTTTCCAGCTTGCTGTAATGCATAACTGACGCCAGAACCGCTTTCGGGGTCTGAACATCCAGGTCAAACAGCAGCATTCCCACGTCTTCGAAACGTCTGCGCGGGCCGTAATCGCGCATCAGCTCCACCACGCCGGTATGCCGGTCATCCGCACGGATGGTGTTAAAAAGCGCGACGACGCTCTGTTCCGTGCCTTCGAGAATTTGCAGAACGTCACGTCCACGGGAGAGAAGAATGCCTGAGATGCCCTGCTCCGTATTACGGATCCTGGCCTGTTCAACCAGCGCGCTTAACGCTGCGGAGGTGCAGGTTAAGCTCAGCTGGCTTCGATAAATGAGAGTTGTCAGCACAGAAACGGGGTCCGGTATGGGGTATACGCCTGAACGGTATTGTTTAACACAGTTCCCCGGTGTGACCTAATCTATTCCACGTCGGGCTTAATTCTCCCCGATACGGCTGTCGATCCGCGTCTGCATATAGTCGTAGAACGGATTCGACGTCACGCGCATCAGCGCATCTTTGCCGACGCTCAGAACTGAGGTTTCTCCCCACAGGGCTATCGTCCCGAGACTGATTCCATAGCGGTTTTTCACCTCAGGATGGCGGCCATACAGATCGTCTTCAGGCGGGAACGGAATGGCAATATGCGACAGGGAATAAACCTCCTGCGGATACGAGACCGACAGCGGCGTCACCGTTTCCCGGGTGCTGCCCGCAGGCGTTGTCTTTGCCACCATATCAAACCTGTCAGGGCTGGCATTGGTCACGATTGTGACACTGTAACGTCTTTTCGCCTCGGGCAGCAGGTCAGCCACCGCCGTCCAGGATGATGGCCTGAACAGTGGACGGAAACTCCCGGCCTGATTGATGTCAAATACCACCAGTTCGCTGCCATTTGCCGGAAGCTGGTCAAACAGCCCGCTGACTACGGCGCGGGTACTGACCGTTGAATCCATGACCGACTGAAACGCCAGTACCGGCGGAAGCTGCGTTAGTTTGTGATCATGAACATCGCGGTTTATCTGCTCATGCAGCGCCCGGGTAAGCAGCCAGGACTGACGTGCCGCATTCACCGGGAACGAATTGTATTTATAAGGATTATATTCCGGAGAAATGTTGAGCCACGCGGCTTTGGCAAACGCCGGTAACATAGCCGGTAGCCCGGCGAATCCGGCAAAGCGCGCAAACGCCGTGACGCCAATCATCGGTGAGAGCAAAACGATCTGCTGAGGTTTACGCAGTTCAGGCGCATCAAGGGCGTCGAGGGCGTATTTCATCGCCAGCGCCCCGCCGTTGGAATAGCCCACCAGGTGCAGGGGAAGATCGTTCCCCGTCAGGCGTGTTGCTTCACGAACCGCAAGGCGCGTAGCTGCCAGCCACGCCTCCCAGTCAACGTCTGTCAACGCGCCCGGCGCCGTGCCATGTCCGGGCAAACGAGGCACTACGGCCACAAAGCCGTGCTTTTGATAATTCACAGCCAGACGCCTGACGCTGTAGGGCGAATCCGTCAGACCGTGCAACAACACTACCGCCCCGCGCGGCTTTCCGGCAGGCATCAGCACAAACGACCGGTTTGCATCCGGAGTAAAGTGTCCTGGCCACACCAGGCTCTGACGGTAATAGCGGTTCAGCGGCGTGCGCTCTGCGGGGGTGACTTTCGCCGTCACCTCAGCATCAAGAGCGGTGAAGATGGCGTTTTCCCGCGCGACATAGGCTGCGAAGGTCGCGTTATCCATCTCCTGCACGGACATTTCGTCAGCCCGCCAGGTATGCCAGTGATGCAGAGCCGGCCCCTGCTGCGAAAGATAAACCCGCACCGCCAGCAGAACGAGCACGATGATCCCGATGACCATCGCTATTTTTTTTGCGAGAGCCATCAGGCGCACGCTGACCCGCCAGGGCAAATTCGCCATGTAAGGCTCCCTCTCTTATCCACAGAGCTTTCATCTTACCAAAAAATGTGAAGAGGCTGTCGTATTCACCAAATAGATACCGCTCAGGCCGGACACTGCACCAAAAGTGAACTACGCTGCACAAATGTTGAGCATCTGTTAAACAAATATTGCATTAACTTTGCTGCACAGCGCGTTTTCGCCGCAATGTGAACATGGCACGCGTCCTGCATTGTTAATCTGATAACAGAAACCCGGCCTTTGACAGCCAGTTAACAGCGAGGCGGTATGACGACCAAACCTGAGGTGTTGAGCCGTATCGAAGCGACCTTTAGCCAGCTCACCCCGAGCGAAAAGCGGGTGGCAAGCTGGATGCTGGCGCACGCCGGGCAGATCCCTTTTGAAACGGCTGAGAGCGTGGCGCTGGCCACGGCCACCAGCGGGATCACCGTCGGACGCTTTCTGCGCAAGCTGGGCTATCGCAACCTTGATGACGCCAAAAAAAGCCTGCGCGATCCCCACCAGCCCTGGGGCATTAACGAGCGTCTCGACTCCTGGAAGCAGCAACAGCCGCTGTCGGATCGCCTTCAGCACTCCCTGTCGCTGGAGGTGGACGCCATTGCCCATGTCTACCAGCTGGCGCAAAGCGAAACGTTCAGGCAGGTGGTCCAGCAACTTACCCATGCCGACGCCGTCTTCGTGCTGGGGATCCAGTCCACGCGCGGGATCGCCAATGCGTTCTTCAGCCATCTGGAGTATCTGCGCCCGCGGGTAAGCTATTCCGAAGGGCTCTCTGGTAGCTGGGTGGAGTCGCTTAACTCCGGCTTTGCTAACCCGTATATCGTGCTGACCGATACCCGCGCCTACTCCGCCATTGCCCGCCAGTACTGCCGCGTGGCGAGCGAAAAAGGCCTGGCGATGGCGCTGATCACCGATATCTGGTGCCCGTGGGCGCGGGATTACCCGATTGATTTACTCCAGGTGAAGACCGATACCGGCCATTTCTGGGACTCGCTGGCGCCGGTGAGCTGTCTGTTCAACCTGCTGCTGTCGGGCGTTGTGGAGGCGCTGGGGGAAGCGCTGCCGGAACGTCTGGCAATCAACCGACAACTACAACAAGAATTTGGTCAATTTGAACGCTAAAGGAGCGGAGCTATGCCTGAAGAGAGTCAACTGATTGATGTGGCGAAAACTTTTCCCACGCTGCATATCGATCTGAAATACGCGACCGCCGATAACATTACCGGCCGCCCGATCTACCAGCACGCCGCGTGCCTGCTGCACACGGATGCCGCCACCGCGCTGGCGAAATCGATCAGTATCGCCGCGCTGGCCGGTCTGAAGCTGGTGGTCTACGACGCCTACCGCCCCCAGCAGGCACAGGCGCAACTCTGGGATGCCTGCCCCAATCCGGAATACGTGGTGGATGTCGCGATTGGCTCGAACCACAGCCGGGGCACTGCCATTGACGTCACGCTGATGGATGAACACGACAACGTGCTGGATATGGGCGCCGGGTTTGACGAAATGCACGACCGTTCTCATGCCTGGCACCCTTCCGTTCCGCCCGAGGCGCAGCGAAATCGTCTGCTCCTGAACGCCGTTATGTACGGCGGCGGTTTTGTGGGCATCAGCAGCGAGTGGTGGCATTTCGAGCTGCCGAACGCCGCCAGCTATCCGCTGTTAGATGACCAGTTCGCCTGTTATCCGATCACACACTCACTGTAATTCTGGAGCCCGGCCATGAAAACAACGCTGCTTACTACCCTGATTGCCGCTACGCTCGCCCTGAGCACCCTTCCCGCTCTGGCGGCGGTGCCAAAAGATATGCTGGTGATAGGGAAAGCTGCCGATCCGCAAACGCTGGATCCGGCGGTCACTATCGATAACAACGACTGGACGGTGACCTACCCCTCGTACCAGCGTCTGGTGAAATACAAGCCTGGCACCACGGAGGTGGAAGGTGATCTGTCGACGGGCTGGAAGGCGTCAGACGACCAGAAAGTGTGGACGTTCACCCTGGCAGATAATGCAAAATTCTCCGACGGCACGCCGGTGACCGCCGAAGCGGTCAAGCTGTCGTTTGAACGTCTGCTTAAAATCAACCAGGGACCTTCCGAAGCGTTCCCGAAAGATTTGAAAGTGGACGTGGTGGATGAGCATACGGTGAAATTCACCCTCAGCCAGCCGTTTGCCCCGTTCCTCTACACGCTGGCCAATGACGGCGCGTCGATCGTCAACCCGGCGGTGCTGAAGGCCAATGCCGCCGACGACGCACGCGGTTTCCTGGCGCAAAACACCGCGGGTTCCGGACCGTTTATGCTGAAAAGCTGGCGGAAAGGTCAACAGCTGGTGATGGTGCCCAACCCACACTGGCCAGGTGAAAAGCCGCACTTTAAGCGCGTCTCGGTGAAGATTATCGGTGAAAGCGCCTCGCGTCGCCTGCAACTTTCCCGTGGCGATCTGGATATCGCCGACGCCCTGCCGGTGGATCAGCTTGCTGCTCTGAAGCAGGAAGGCAAAGTGGCCGTGGCGGAATACCCGTCCCTGCGGGTGACCTACCTCTATCTGAACAACAGTAAGCCTCCGATGAATCAGGTGGATTTGCGCCGCGCGGTCTCCTGGGCGACCGATTACCAGGGGATGGTGAAAGGCATTCTCAGCGGGAACGGCAAGCAGATGCGCGGCCCGATCCCGGAGGGCATGTGGGGCTTCGATGCGAACGCCATGCAGTACAGCTTTGACGAGGCCAAAGCCAAAGCGGCGCTGGAGAAAGTCAAAGATAAACCTGCCAGCCTGACGTTCCTCTATTCCGATAACGACCCGAACTGGGAGCCTATCGCCCTCTCCACGCAGGCGAGCCTGGGCAAGCTGGGGATTAACGTCAAGCTCGAGAAACTGGCGAACGCCACCATGCGCGACCGCGTCGGCAAAGGTGATTATGACATTGCGATTGGTAACTGGAGCCCGGACTTCGCTGACCCGTACATGTTCATGAACTACTGGTTCGAATCGGACAAAAAAGGGCTGCCGGGGAACCGCTCATTCTATGAGAACAAAGAGGTCGATGCGCTGTTGCAGGCGGCACTGAAAACCACCGATCAGGCGGAACGCACCAAAGATTACCAGCAGGCGCAGAAAGTGGTGATTGACGAGGCGGCTTACGTTTATCTGTTCCAGAAGAACTACCAGCTGGCGATGAACAAAGAGGTCAAAGGCTTCACCTTTAATCCGATGCTTGAGCAGGTCTTTAACATCGCCACCATGAGTAAGTAACGGCCCACGCCGGGGGGAAGTGTATGACGTTCTGGAGCATTGTGCGCCAGCGCTGCTGGGGGTTAATCCTGGTGGTGGCCGGTGTCTGTATTATTACTTTTATTATTTCACACCTGATCCCCGGCGATCCGGCCCGCCTGCTGGCCGGTGATCGCGCCAGCGATGAAATCGTGCAGGGCATCCGCCAGCAGCTGGGGCTGGATCAACCACTCTATATTCAGTTTGGCCGCTACGTTGAGGCGCTGGCACATGGCGATCTGGGCACGTCTATTCGCACCGGTCGCCCCGTTGCGGAAGATTTGAAAGCTTTTTTCCCCGCCACGCTGGAGCTTGCCTTTTGCTCCCTGCTGCTGGCGCTGGTGATTGGCGTGCCGCTGGGCATTTTATCGGCGGTGTACCGTAACCGCTGGCTGGATCACCTGGTGCGACTGATGGCGATGACGGGCATCTCGACGCCTGCCTTCTGGCTGGGACTGGGAGTTATCGTTCTGTTCTACGGTCAACTGCAAATTCTGCCCGGCGGCGGCAGGCTGGACGACTGGCTCGATCCGCCCGCCCACGTTACCGGTTTTTATCTGCTGGACGCTCTGCTGGAAGGCAACGGCGAGGTGTTTTTCAACGCCCTGCAGCACCTGATTTTACCCTCCCTGACCCTGGCCTTTGTGCATCTTGGTATTGTGGCGCGTCAGGTACGTTCCGCGATGCTTGAGCAACTGAGCGAGGATTATATTCGTACCGCCCGCGCGAGCGGGTTGCCGGGCTGGTACATCGTCCTGCGCTACGCCTTACCCAACGCCATGATCCCCTCCATTACCGTGCTCGGGCTGGCGCTGGGCGATCTGCTGTACGGGGCCGTCCTTACCGAAACCGTGTTTGCCTGGCCGGGAATGGGAGCCTGGGTGGTGACCTCCATTCAGGCGCTGGATTTCCCTGCCGTCATGGGCTTCGCGGTCGTGGTATCGCTGGCCTATGTCTTCGTTAATCTGGTGGTGGATCTGCTGTATCTGTGGATCGACCCGCGAATCGGGCGCGGAGGTGCCGAATGATGTTAACTCAGGAAACGCCCGTCCCTGTCAGCACCGCTAAACAGCGCATCAACTGGGCAAAGCTGTTCTGGATGTTACGCAAAAGCCCGCTCACGCTGATCGGCGGGGTCATTATGATCGTGATGCTGCTGATGATGGTGGTCTCGCCGTGGATAGTCCCGCACGATCCGAACGCGCTGGATCTGACCGCGCGCTTACAGGCACCGTCAGCCCAGCACTGGTTTGGCACCGATGAGGTGGGCCGGGATCTGTTCAGCCGCGTGCTGGTGGGCAGCCAGCAGTCCATCACAGCGGGGCTGGCGGTGGTGGTGATTGCGGGCGGCATCGGTTCGCTGCTCGGCTGTTTGTCCGGCGTACTTGGCGGGCGCGGCGACGCCATCATTATGCGCATCATGGACATTATGCTCTCCATCCCCTCGCTGGTGCTGACGATGGCCCTGGCCGCCGCGCTCGGCCCAAGCCTGTTTAACGCGATGCTGGCGATTGCGATTGTACGCATTCCGTTTTACGTGCGGCTGGCACGCGGGCAAACGCTGGTGGTGCGCCAGTTCACCTACGTGCTGGCCGCCCGCACCTTTGGCGCATCGCGCTGGCACCTGATCAGCTGGCATATCCTGCGTAACGCCCTGCCGCCGCTGATCGTACAAGCGTCGCTGGATATCGGCAGCGCCATTCTGATGGCCGCCACGCTGGGCTTTATTGGATTAGGCGCGCAGCAGCCGACCGCCGAATGGGGGGCAATGGTGGCCGTGGGGCGTAACTACGTGCTTGACCAGTGGTGGTACTGCGCGTTTCCGGGGGCGGCAATTCTGATCACGGCGGTTGGCTTTAATCTGTTTGGCGATGGTCTTCGCGACCTGCTGGATCCCAAATCAGGAGGGAAGCAGTCATGAGTGATTCCGTATTATCGATTGAAGATTTGCACCTGAGCTTCCCCATTTTTCGCGGTGACATCCACGCGCTTAACCACGTCTCGCTGGAGATTGGCCGGGGTGAAATTGTCGGCGTGGTGGGCGAATCCGGCTCGGGAAAATCGGTCACCGCGATGCTGGCGATGCGCCTGCTGCCGGAAGGCAGTTACCATGTTCACCATGGCCGGGTCACGCTGCTCGGGGAAGATGTGCTGAACGCGTCGGAAAAACAGCTTCGTCAGTGGCGCGGCGCCAGGGTGGCGATGATTTTTCAGGAGCCGATGACGGCGCTTAACCCCACGCGCCGGATTGGCAGGCAGATGGTGGAGGTGATCCGCCAGCATCAGTCGCTTTCCCGCCGCGACGCGCAGCAGAAGGCGATCTCCCTGCTGGGCGAGATGCAAATCCCGGATGCGGCGCAGGTAATGGATCGCTATCCGTTTGAGCTTTCCGGCGGTATGCGCCAGCGGGTCATGATCGCCCTTGCCTTCTCCTGCGAGCCGGAGCTGATCATCGCTGATGAACCCACTACCGCGCTGGATGTGACCGTCCAGCTTCAGGTGCTGCGTCTGCTGAAACATAAAGCGCGCGCCAGCGGAACGTCGGTGCTGTTTATCAGTCACGATATGGCGGTGGTGTCGCAGCTTTGTGACCGGATGTACGTTATGTACGCGGGCAGCGTGATCGAAAGCGGCAGCACGCAGACCTTGATCCACCATCCTGTGCACCCCTATTCGATTGGCCTGCTGCGGTGTGCCCCGGAAAATGGTGAACCGCGCGAGATCCTACCGGCCATTCCCGGCACGGTACCTAACCTCAGCCACCTCCCGCGCGGATGTGCTTTTCGCGAACGCTGTTTTGCTGCCGGGGCGAAATGCAGCGAAACGCCGCGCTTAATTTCCACGGGCGCAGAAGGCCAGCAGGCTGCCTGCTGGTACCCACAACAGGAGAGACGCCATGTCTGAGGTACTGCTGGAACTGGATAGCGTGCATGTGAATTTTCCTGCGCGCAAAAACTGGCTGGGGCGCGTGACGGAACAGGTACACGCCCTTAACGGCATGGATCTCCGGATCCATCGCGGCGAAACGCTGGGCGTTGTGGGGGAATCCGGCTGTGGAAAGAGCACGCTGGCGCAGCTGCTGATGGGCATGCTCAAACCGAGTACCGGTGCCTGTCAGCGCGCGAATGCGGCGGGTGGTATGCAGATGGTATTTCAGGACCCGCTCTCGTCCCTCGATCCGCGTTTACCCGTCTGGCGCACCATCACCGAGCCGGTGTGGATACAGCAACGTCGCAGCGAACGGGAGCGTCGTCAGTTGGCTGAAACGCTGGCGCAGCAGGTTGGGATTCGAGCGGAATATCTTGACCGCCTGCCGCATGCGTTTTCGGGCGGACAGCGCCAGCGCATCGCTATCGCCCGGGCGCTCTCTTCGGATCCGGACATCATCGTGCTGGATGAACCCACCAGCGCGCTGGATATTTCCGTCCAGGCACAGATCCTCAATTTGCTGGTTGCCCTGCAACAGCAGCGAAATCTGACCTACGTGCTTATCTCGCACAACGTCTCGGTGGTCCGGCACATGAGCGACCGGGTGGCGGTAATGTATCTGGGGCAAATCGTGGAACTGGGTCCGGCGAACCAGGTGCTGGGTCAGCCGCGCCATCCTTATACGCAGCTGCTACTTGACTCCGTTCCCCGGACCGGAGAACCGCTGGATGAGGATCTTGCGTTGCGAAAAACCGATCTTCCGGGTAATCGCCACCTGCCCGTTGGGTGCTATTTCCGCGACCGCTGTTCGCTGGCGACGCAGGGATGTGAACAGCCGCAACAGCTCCAGCCCTCTTCCGCAAGCCGAAGCGTACGCTGCTGGCGTAACCGTTAAAAATGAGCCGGGCATGCGCCCGGCCCGATATCAGTTCAGTTTGTAATCCAGCGTGATTTCCGCTTTCAACAGCTGCGAGACCGGGCAACCGGCCTTGGCTTTCTGGATAATGCCGTCGAACTGCTGCGGATCGATACCCGGTACCGTCACCTTGCTTTGCAGCGCGACTTTGCTGATGGCAAAACCGCTGTCGGTTTTATCCAGCGAGACATCCGCCGTGGTATCGATGGAATCGGCAGTATAACCCGCTTCGCCCAGCATTAGCGACAGGGCCATAGAGAAACATGCCGCGTGCGCTGCGCCAATCAGCTCTTCCGGGTTAGTCCCTTTCTCGCCCTCGAAGCGGGTGTTAAAGCCGTAAGGTTGCTGGTTAAGGACGCCACTTTCGGTCGATACCGTCCCTTTGCCGCGTTTGATGTCGCCAGACCAGTGTGCTGAACCGTGCTTATGAATCGTCATTCTTGCTCTCCTTTTGGCTTACAAAGGGATAAGTATAGGACGCATAATCTATTTTGCAGGGAAGACAGACTAGTCCGATCGCGTGGCAAGGTGGTTTGCCAGCGCGTCGAGGAACACACGCTGCGCCGCAGGCTGATAGTCTCGCGACTGATAAATACCAAAAATGCCGATCGGTTTTGGCGTATAGGCGCTGAGCACCGGCACCAGGCTTCCCTGCCGTAGCGCCGCGTCGGCCTCGCGCTCGGGCAGCATGGCAATACCACAGTGATTTATCGCCGCCTCCATCAGCAGAGATGAGATGCTGGCGCTGAGATTGCCGCTGACCGCCGTCGTGACCGGCTCCCCTGCCGGCGTTAAAAAACGCCACGACTGACCGGCAAAAAAGCTGTAATGCAGGCAGTTGTGCCGGGCTAAGTCTTCCAGCTCCTCTGGAACGCCCCGGCTTGCAAGGTAGTGCGGCGAGGCGCAAAGCACGGACCGACACTCTCCCAACCGGCGAGCGATCATACCCGGTTCGGGGTTATCAGTAATGCGGATCGCCACGTCAATTCGCTCGCCCACCAGGCTCACCGGATGGTTGTTAACATCCAGCTCAATGCGCAGTTGAGGGTAACGCTGCAACAGATCGGGCAGCACCGGAGCGATAATCTGCATCGCGGTAAAATGCGCGCAGGCGACACGAAGCGTGCCTGAGGGTAAATCCTTCACTGACTGATCTTCAATTTCCTGAGAAATTTGCGATAGCGTGCGCGTCTTTTGCAGGACCTTCTCCCCCGCTGCCGTCAGCGTCAGCTTGCGGGTGGAGCGGTTAACCAGCCGCGCCCCAGCCCACTTCTCCATCTGCTCCAGATAACGGCTCACCATCGGACGGGAGATCCCCAGCGCCCGCGCCGCCGCGCTTAAACTCCCCAGCTCACAGATGCGGTTGTACACCTGGGCGGCAATAACGCGATCCATTTCGACCTCCATTTGCTCGATCTACGAAACTAAGCATCTCCTGTTTCAGGAATTCTGGCAAATGAAGAGATCCGTACAATAGAGACTTTCCTGAAGAACAGAGACATGACCATGACAATCGCCCGCCTTGCTTTGCTGACAACCCTTTTCACTCCGGCCGTCTTTGCCGCGCCGTTGACCGTTGATACGTATAACCCGCAGGAAAAAGGCATTTTTGCCGTTTCTTCCACGCTGGTATCTGGCCCGAAAGAGGCGGTACTGTTTGACGCCCAGTTCAGCGTGAAAGATGGCGAAGCGCTGGTAGAAAAAATTCGCCACAGCGGTAAAACGCTGAACAAAATCGTGATCACTTCCGGCGATCCGGATTTCTATTTCGGCCTGCAACCGCTGATGAAAGCCTTCCCTAATGCCAAAGTTGTCGCCACGCAACAGGTGGTGGACCATATCAGGGCCACAAAAGACGCGAAGCTCGCCTTCTGGGGGCCACAGATGAAAGATGGCGCGCCGACGCAGCTCTACGTGCCGCAAGTGCTTGCCTCAACCACCTTTATGATTGACGGTGAGAGAGTAAGCATTGAAGAGCCTGAAAGCTATGCGGCGTACGTCTGGATCCCATCCGCCAAAACCATCCTCGGCGGCACGGGCGTCTCATGGGGCATTCACGTCTGGACGGCGGATACCCAAACGCCGGAAAGCCGTAAACAGTGGCAGCAGACGCTGGATAGCATGGCTGCCCTTAAGCCCGAACGCGTTATTCCGGGCCACTACCTTGGGACACCGCCAGCGGGTACCGGCGCTATCGACTTTACCCGTCGCTATCTACAGCAGTTTGAAAAGGCCCTCAGGACGCATAAAGCGTCTACCGACGTCATCATCGCGATGAAAAAACAGTGGCCGAACCTTGCGGAAGAAAGTTCGCTGGAACTGAGTGCCAAAGTGAATACCGGCGAAATGAAGTGGTAATAAGCTGACTATCTCCTGCTATATTTAAATTTTTTATAGCAGGAGTTTACTATGACATCGTCAGTAAGGGGTATTGACCATATCGGTATTACGGTGCCCGACATTGAAAAAGCCACCCTATTTTTTGAACGCGCTTTCGGCGCACAGGTTTTATATCATTCTGTCGATGCAGAAACCGATAATATCGATCAGCCCGCCCAGCAACACACCTTAAAATTATTTCCCGGCACTAAAATTCATGCCATTCGCATGCTTGTTATGCCGCACGGACCCGGCATAGAACTTTTCGAAATGCATGGCCCTGAACAGGGAATGCCCGCTCGCGCCAGCGACTTTGGACTTCAGCATTTTGCTGTTTATGTTGATGATTTTGATAGTGCCATCGCGGCTTTCACCGCCGCCGGCGGCGAGATGTTCACCGCACCGAAGCCGCTTAGCTTTCCGGATGAGCAAGGTGAAGGTAATGCTTTCTGCTATGGTCAAACCCCCTGGGGCAGCATTGTGGAATTGATCTCCTGGCCGACGCCCATGCCTTATGAAAAAACCACGAATTTACGCCGCTGGAAACCCTGAGTTTTATTTCTGTGCTACGGGGGATGTTATTTTTAATTCCAGGACGAATCTGAACCACAACGGCAAAAATATTTGCCAATCTGAATGTGAATTACGATTTTGCACGCCGTAACATTAAACAGACAACGACACGGAGGCAGCATGTTTACTTATTACCCGGCACATACCACAGCAGCACAACCGGAACTTGTTAACGCGATCGCACAAGGTCTTCACGCCGAGCACGGTGTTGTTACTGAAGATGACATTTTGATGGAACTGACCAAGTGGGTGGAAGCCACGGACAATGACATCCTCAGTGACATCTACCAGCAAACCATCAACTATGTGGTTAGTGGGCGAAACGCACCTCTGTAAAAACCTGCTAAGCTGGATCTGCAACCTAAGGGGTTACATTTCGTTTGCGTAAGCAAGCTTGTCCTTAAAACTATCAACAGGATTGAGGAGTTAACATGAAATCGAACCGTCAGGCACGCCATATTCTGGGACTGAACTACAAGCTTTCTAACCAGCGTAAAGTGGTTATTGAGGAGGGTAGCGAAACGCAAGTTACCCACGCCACCGGCAGGAAACGCCCTTCCGGCAAGTAAGTTCCGGCACGGAATTCACAACACCATCGGTAATCCCGATGGTGTTTTTGTTTATGTGTTGCGGTAATTAATATTCAGCTCCTTTATAATACCAACCGACCGCACCCCGTAGCACAGGCCAGAAAGATGACAAACAGCAGTGTCAGGGACGGATCTTCTTAAAAAGAGTGAGTGACATGGACAACAAACTGAAAAAACATCGTTCCCTTTATATTCCTTACGCCGGTCCGGTTTTACTGGAGTTCCCCCTTCTGAACAAAGGCAGCGCCTTTAGCATGGAAGAGCGCAGCAGCTTTAACCTGCTGGGCCTGCTGCCTGAAGTGGTTGAAACCATTGAAGAACAGGCAGAACGTGCCTGGATCCAGTATCAGGGCTTTAAAACCGAAATCGATAAACACATCTACCTGCGTAATATTCAGGACACCAACGAAACCCTCTTCTACCGCCTCGTGCAGAACCATCTTGAAGAGATGATGCCCGTCATTTACACCCCCACCGTCGGCGCGGCGTGTGAACGCTTCTCAGAGATCTACCGTCGTTCCCGCGGTGTGTTCATCTCTTATCAGAACCGTCACAACATGGATGACATTCTGCAAAACGTGCCTAACCACAACATCAAGGTGATCGTGGTGACCGATGGCGAACGTATTCTGGGCCTCGGTGACCAGGGCATTGGCGGGATGGGGATCCCCATCGGTAAGCTCTCGCTGTATACCGCCTGCGGCGGGATCAGCCCGGCCTACACCCTGCCGGTGGTACTTGACGTGGGGACCAATAACCAGCAACTGTTGAACGATCCGCTGTACATGGGCTGGCGTCACCCGCGCATTACCGACGACGAGTACTATCAGTTTGTGGATGATTTCATCCAGGCCGTGAAGCACCGCTGGCCTGACGTGCTGTTGCAGTTCGAAGACTTCGCACAGAAAAACGCCATGCCGCTGCTGAACCGCTACCGCGATGAGATCTGCTCGTTCAACGATGACATTCAGGGCACTGCGGCAGTGACCGTCGGTACGCTGATTGCTGCGAGCCGTGCGGCGGGCAGCCAGCTCAGCTATCAGAAAATTGTCTTCCTGGGTGCAGGCTCCGCGGGCTGCGGCATCGCCGAGCAAATTATTGCCCAGACCCAGCGCGAAGGCTTAAGCGAAGAGCTGGCCCGCTCCCGCGTCTTTATGGTGGACCGTTTTGGCCTGCTGACCGACGGCATGCCAAACCTGCTCCCGTTCCAGACCAAACTGGTGCAGAAGCGCGAAAACCTGAAAAACTGGGATACGGATAACGAAGTGCTCTCGCTTCTTGACGTGGTGCGCAACGTGAAGCCGGACATTCTGATCGGCGTGTCCGGGCAGACCGGCCTCTTCACGGAGGAGATTATTCGCGAGATGCACAAGCACTGCGAACGCCCTATCGTGATGCCGCTATCTAACCCGACTTCACGCGTGGAGGCAACGCCGCAGGACATCATCGCATGGACCGAAGGTAAGGCACTGGTCGCAACCGGCAGTCCGTTTGATCCTGTGGTGTGGAAGGACAAACTCTACCCCATCGCGCAGTGCAATAACTCCTATATCTTCCCGGGTATTGGTCTGGGAGTTATCGCCTCCGGCGCGTCCCGCATCACCGACGAAATGCTGATGTCCGCGAGCGAAACGCTGGCAGGTCACTCTCCGCTGGTGAATAACGGTGAAGGCCTGGTACTGCCGGAGCTGAAAGACATTCACAAAGTGTCCCGCGCAATTGCCTTCGCGGTAGGCAAAATGGCGCAGCAGCAAGGCGTCGCGGTGAAAACCTCTGCCGATGCGTTGCAGCAGGCGATTGATGATAACTTCTGGATGCCGGAATACCGTAGCTATCGTCGTACTTCGATTTAAATCGGAGTTTTGAACGTTCCCTCTCTTCACAAGGGAGAGGGAACGTGAAGTCCCTTCTCCCTTTTTCCTCTAATTCCCTTAATCCTGCCTATAAATGCTTTGTTGAAAGTCACTCATGATAATTTGGCTTTAAAAATGCAGCAGGATCGATCATTTGAAAAATGCATACCTAATCAAAAATCTATATCCTTTTAAAATATATAAATTTTACATAACACTTCTTGCCTAACAAATAGTTTTTCTTAAGAGTTTAGTAACGTTTTGCATCACTAAATTCATTTATTGAAAAAGGAGTTTTGAAATGGCAATCCCAGCATATCTATGGCTGAAAGATGACGGCGGCGCAGATATCAAAGGCGCGGTTGATGTGCAATATCGCGAGGGCAGTATTGAAGTATTAGGATTCGGTCATGGACTGCATCTACCGACAGATAATATGACAGGAAAAATCACGGGTACGCGCATGCATAGCGCTCTGGTTTTTGAAAAGGAGTTCGACAGTTCCAGCCCTAACTTATACAAGGCTGTAGCAAAAGGCCAAACGCTAAAAAGTGCCGAGTTTAAGTGGTACAAAATCAATGATGCTGGTCAAGAGGTCGAATACTTCAACATGTTCCTTGAGAACGTTAAAGTGGTCTCAATATGCCCGGTGATGCATGACGTAAAAAATCCAGCAATGGAAAAACATAATCATTTAGAAAATATTTCCCTCCGTTACGAGAAGATCACATGGCGACACTGTGACGGTAATATCATCTTTGCTGATTCCTGGAATGACAGATCATGAATCTCATACAGTGCTTTTTCCACCTCAACGGAGGTACGTACGCTACTTTGTCTGTGCCCGGAGTTGGCTTTTTTCCTGCATTTTCAGGGAATGGTGACGCGACGAACCGTGCAGAAAGCGCAAATATACCTGATATCGGCCCACTCCCACCTGGTCGCTATTACATACTTTTACGTGGATTAGGGGGTTGGTATACTCAAACTAAGGATAGTGTTAACGCATTTTTCACCGGTTCGAATCGGAACGAATGGTTTGCATTATATCGCGATGACGGATTGATAAATGATGAGACTTTTGTGAAAGGCGTAAGGCGAGGTGAATTCCGGTTACACCCTATCGGGCCATCTGGCATAAGTAAGGGTTGTATTACACTTTATAGTCAGAGCGATTTTAAGATTCTGGCATCAGCCTTACTTCGAACTGGAGGGCAGCAATTGGGAAACTACATGATTGCACATGGCGTTGTGCAGGTCTATTAATGAAGGCGGCATTCCTTGTGTTGTTGTGGTGTATAGCCGTGTTTCTATCAATGTTCACACTCTACAAGATTGTTCCACCAGAAACGCAGTACGATTTTGTGGAGCTTTTTGGAATATATGGCGACGAAAGGATAATGGATTTTGTTTTGTATGTTTTCTTCGGCATGGCCATATTCATTGCGTCTGTAATCACGCTATCCCTGTATTTGCTTATACGAAAAAGATGATTCTGGGCAGCGAAGCTGCCCTTCCTTTTATCACATCACGCGCTTAGTTCTGTATCCGCAACCGAAGATATCGCTTTTTGCCGCAGTAGTATGTTCATTCTATGAAAATGTTGTATAGTGATGGTTACTAATAATCACTTAACTTATAAGGAGGCCAATTATGCTGTACTGTGAAATTTTCAATGTTTCACATACATTTGGTGATCGCACCAGCTCAAGCGTTATCGGTATCGTGCTGCGATAACTTCCGCTTGAGCGAAGACACCAACCCCTGAAATCCCTTCTCTCGGGCTTACTGAGTTATCGTCAGCGATGTTTGACGAGGCATAAACATGCCTGTAACTCTTGGGTAAGCAACAATGAGCACTTTACTCACTGCACAATCTTTACGTGTTGATACGGCGTTTGGCACGCTGTTCGACTCCCTCTCCTTTACGCTGAAAAAAGGCGACCGTATTGGCCTGCTGGGCGACAACGGCTGCGGCAAAAGTACGTTGCTGAAGGTGTTGGACGGCACAGACTCCCCTGCTGCCGGAACCGTCGCATTGGCCGGATACTGTCTGATGGCGCGCGTTGAGCAACACCTGCCAGAAGCCATTTATCCCCTGACCATGCTGGATGCCGTGCTGGCGCAACTGCCCGCGACTGAACGCGAGAGTCTGCACTGGAAAGCTGAAACGCTGCTGGCGGGTATGGGCTTTACACCGCAGGACATGGCCTTAACGTCGGCAACGCTGAGCGGCGGGCAGCATACGCGTCTCCTGCTGGCGCGGGCGCTGATCGGCGATCCAGATCTGTTACTGCTGGACGAACCGAGTAACCACCTCGATTTGCCGACCCTGCTCTGGCTGGAACAGTTTTTACAGAACTGGTCCGGCAGCTTTGTGCTGGTCTCACACGACAGGCAACTATTGGATGCCGTCACCAACGGCAGCTGGATCCTGCGCGATAAGATGTTGCACTACTTCGCCCTTCCCTGCACCGCCGCGCGTCAGGCGCTGGTAGCCAAAGACGAAAGTGATGCGCTGCGGCATAAGGCGGAGCAAAAGGAGATTGACCGCGTAACCGCCAGTGCCAGACGGCTGGCCACCTGGGGCAAGGTCTACGATAACGAAGATCTGGCCCGCAAAGCCAAACAGATGGAAAAGCAGGTCGAACGGCTTAAGGAGAGTCAGACAGAGCTCACCGCAGGCAGTCCGTGGACATTAACCCTGCGCGGTGACGCCCTGCGGGCAGACCGGCTACTGGAGATGGAAAACCTAAGCGTAGCGCCTGAGCCTGGCCTGTCTGAGCTGTTTCACGTCGACATTGCGCGGCTTAGAAGTGGCGATCGCGTGGCTATCGTCGGGCGTAATGGCTGCGGCAAATCATCACTGATGAAGCTTATCTGGCGGCATTTTTCAGGTGAACCTTCAGAGGCTGGCCTGAAACTTCATCCTCGCGTGTCGCCAGGCTATTACGATCAGACGCTGAATCAGCTTTCGGAGGAGGCAACAATCTTTGACGCGCTGGAGCCTTTCGCGCCAGATCCGCAGACCCGTAAAATGGCCCTCATCAGTGCCGGGTTCCCGTGGGCGCGTCACGGGCAAAAAGTCAGTACGCTGAGCGGTGGGGAACGTTCGCGCCTGCTGTTCATCGGCCTGACGCTTGCTCGCTATAGCCTTCTGATGCTGGATGAGCCAACCAACCACCTGGACATGGAAGGCAAAGAGGCGCTGGCGGAAACACTGCAACAGTTTGAAGGCGGAGTGCTGCTGGTGAGCCACGATCGTCAGTTAATTAGCCAGAGCTGTAACCGCTACTGGCTGATTGAGGACGGCAGGCTTAGCGAATGGCACGATGCGGAGGCGGTGTTTGAGCGCCTGCGTGCGGGCACCGGTCCGGTGGTGCCTGGGGCATCGAAGACTGCATCGAAGGCACCACCTTCAGCGTCTGACGATCTGCTCGAACGCCTGGTTGCCCTGGAAACGCTGCTGGAAGAGGATTTGGCGCGCAAGCCAAAACACCAAAAACCGCAGTTGCAGGCGCAATGGCGAAGAGAGATTGAGGAGATAGAAGCCCAACTATAAATCTGTACCCGGCGGTCATTACGCCGGGTTTTTTACGTTAGCGTTTTCCCCTACTGATTATTAGAGGATCACCGTATTCTTAATCTGAAACTGAATTAATTGATGACATTATGTTGCGGTTGCCTTGCATTACAGCGCCAAAGTATTAATCCTTAATGGGTATTACACCTGCTATGCAGATACTCATTAGTAAAAGGAGAAACACATGAAGGCTGCTGTTGTCACTCAGGATCATCAGGTTAACGTTACAGAGAAAACCTTACGCGCGCTCAAACATGGTGAAGCGCTGCTGAAGATGGAGTGCTGTGGCGTTTGCCATACCGATCTCCATGTTAAAAATGGCGATTTTGGCGACAAGACCGGGGTGATCCTCGGCCATGAAGGGATTGGTATTGTCAAAGAGATTGGTCCGGGCGTCACGTCACTGAAAGTTGGCGATCGTGCAAGCGTGGCGTGGTTCTTCGAAGGCTATGGCCACTGTGAATATTGTAATACCGGCAACGAAACTCTGTGCCGTGACGTAAAAAACGCGGGTTACTCCGTCGACGGCGGCATGGCAGAAGAGTGCATCGTGACCGCGGATTACGCGGTTAAAGTCCCGGAGGGGCTGGACTCTGCGGCGGCCAGCAGCATCACCTGCGCTGGGGTCACCACCTACAAAGCGGTAAAAGTCTCTGAGATCAAACCCGGCCAGTGGATTGCGATCTATGGCCTTGGCGGTCTGGGCAACCTCGCACTGCAATACGCCAAAAATGTCTTTAATGCGAAAGTTATCGCCATTGACGTGAATGACGAGCAGTTGAAGCTCGCTGCCAGCATGGGCGCAGACTTAACCGTGAACTCCCGCAGTGAAGATGCGGCAAAAGTGATTCAGGAGAAAACCGGCGGCGCACATGCGGCAGTGGTGACGGCGGTAGCGAAAGCGGCCTTCAACTCTGCTGTTGACGCGGTTCGCGCCGGAGGCCGCGTGGTGGCTGTTGGCCTGCCGCCGGAAGCGATGAGCCTGGATATTCCACGTCTGGTCCTGGATGGGATTCAGGTGGTGGGCTCTCTGGTGGGTACTCGTCAGGATCTGCTCGAAGCCTTCCAGTTTGCGGCTGAAGGTAAGGTGGTTCCGAAAGTCACGATGCGCCCACTGGAAGATATCAACGCCATCTTTAAAGAGATGGAACAGGGCCAGATCCGTGGCCGTATGGTGATTGATTTACGTTCTTAACCGCGGTGGCCGGGTAGCGGGTTTGCCCTGCCCGGCCTGTCACGTAGACGAACGGCGATCGGAAATCCACTCCTGAACCTCGATCTGGAACGTGTCCGGCGCTTTTCGATACATCTTCCGCGCCAGATCCAGGATGGTATGGCGTCCTAACTCCTCTTCCATCCGCTGCTGCGCGCTGTCCATAACCGATCGCACCCCGCACGGTCCGTCACAGACCCAGGCCGGTGGCGTTTCATCAAATACCGCCAGGCGCTGACGCACTTCCCGACATTCGAACATATTCTTATCGCCGTCGATGGCGTGCGCCACGTCCAGCACGCTGATCAGCTCTGCCGGACGCGCCAGCCGGAATCCACCCCCCTTGCCTTCGGTGCTGATAACCAGCCCCGCGCGTGACAAACGAGTGAAAATCTTCCCAAGATAGTCGTACGGTACGCCCTGCAAGGCCGCCATCTCCCGGACGCTCATCTCACGCTCATTGCCTTTTGCATCCACCATACACATCAGGCTATGAATGCCATATTCCACACCAGAACTGTAAAACGCCATGGCTCACTCCGGGTCATTGTTCGCTGCATTATAACGAATTTTAACTCAGAAAGAAGTTGTCGTAGTTAACTCCGACAAGTATAGTGGCAGTTATGTCAGACACACAGCCTGACGAACAAAAGGATCGAGTATGAAAAAGCAGATTTTAATTGTGGGTAGTGGGTTTTCCGGTATGTGGGCTGCGGTCAGCGCCGCGCGTCTTTCTGCTCTGGAAGGTAATAATAGCCTCAGCATTGCCGTGCTGGCCCCGGTGCCGGAACTGCGCGTTCGTCCACGTTTTTATGAAGAGAACGTGTCGACGATGGTCGCGCCACTGACCGAACTGTTTGCTGAGCTGGGTATTGCCTTTATTTCGGGCGAAGCACAACATATTGATACCTCATCTAAAACCGTTTTGTATCGCGATTCAAACGGCGCCATTGCCGAAGTCAACTGGGAACGTCTGATCCTCGCAACCGGTAGCCAGACTAAACGTCCGCCGATTGCCGGTCTGACTGAATACGCATTTGATATCGACCAACTCGACTCCGCCAGGCTGTTCGAGCAACATCTTGATTCGCTGGTTTCGCGCCCCTCCACCCCAGAACGCAATACCGTGGTCGTGTGTGGCGGCGGTTTTACCGGCATTGAGCTGGCAACGGAACTCCCTGCTCGTCTTCGCACCCGCTTCGGCACCGATACAAAGACTAAAGTGATCGTAGTTGAAAGAGGTCCAACCATTGGCGGGCGTTACAGCGAGGCGCTGCGTAACACCATTGAAGAAGCAAGCAACGCGCTGGACGTTGAATGGCGTTTAAACAGTGAAATTGAAGCTATTGATGCCAGCGGCGTGACGCTGAAAAATGGAGAGCGCATTGCCAGCGCGACTGTAGTGTGGACGGCAGGGGTAGAAGCTAACCCCCTCAGCCTGCAAATTGACGGGGAACGCGACACTCAGGGACGCCTTATCGTCACCGACACGTTGCAGGTCCCTGCGCATCCGGAGGTTTACGCGACGGGTGATATGGCTCACGCCAAAACGGACGATGCGGGCAACACGGCACTGATGACCTGCCAGCACGCGATCCAGCTGGGGAAATTCGCCGGACATAACGCAGCTGCCAGCCTGTTAAATCTGGAGCCGTACCCTTACCGTCAGGTGAATTACGTCACCTGTCTGGATCTGGGTGGCTGGGGCGCGGTGTACACCGAGGGCTGGGAACAGCGTGTTAAATCCGTGCGCGAGGAAGGCAAAAAGATCAAAGTCGCCATCACCAACGAACTGATTTACCCGCCAGCAGCAGACAAAGCTGTCGCATTTGCCGCCGCTGACCCGCTGGCGAAATTCGTGTAGTCCTCTCCTGTGCCCGCGACCAGCGGGCAAAGCGTGAAATCAGGCCAGCGCTCCTGCGTTGGCCTGACGCTTTTTGGCACATAAAAAACCGTACATCAACAGAGAGGTCATTGCTGAGAAGGATAAGATCGCTGCCGGAAGCGTGACATAGCTCCAGCTAAAGCCGAGCGTAATCATCATTCCACCGAAATACGCGCCTATTGCGCTGCCGAGGTTAAACGCCATTTGCCCGCCTGCGGCCCCCAGCATTTCGCCGCCTTTCGCATTTTGCAGCAGCAGTATTTGCAGCGGCGCAGAGAGCGCAAACAGCCCGGCGCAGCAAACAAATCCCATTACCAGTGAAGCTGTTTTAAGCTCGCCAAACGCGAACAGTAACAGCAGCGAAGCCACAATCACCATGTCGGTGGTGGCAGCAATGCGCAGCGGGCTAAAGCGCGACGACAGCTTGCCGCTGAAGACATTACCCAGCACCATGCCCAGCCCCATCAGCATCATGATCGCGGTCATGACGCCCTCGGAAAAGCCTGACACGTTGACCATAAACGGCTTCACGAAGCTAAACCAGGCAAACACCCCGGCATTGCCAAACATCGTTGCGGCAAAAATTAGCCACGGTTCCGGTTTTTTCAAGAAGTGGAATTGTTCTGTCAGCCGGGTGGTTGTCGTGTCGTGAATGTCTGGCACCCACAGCAGAACAGAGAGGATCACCAGCGCATCAAAGACGGCAATCAAAAAGAAGGTGTAGCGCCAGTTAAATTCATGTCCCAGCCACGTCCCGAGCGGGACGCCAAGCAAATTGGCAACGGTCATCCCGGCAATCATCCCTGCTACAGCAACCGTCACCTTACCCGGTGGCGCAATTTTTGACAGGATTATCGCCCCCACACCGAAAATCGCGCCATGCGGGAAACCAGAGATTAAGCGCCACGCCGCCAGCCCTATGTAGGTGTCAGAGAAGGTAAAGAGCGCGTTACCGACGACGCACATCGCCACCAGAAACAGCAGCGTTGTTTTCAGCGAAAATTTACTGGAGAACAGCGCCACAATCGGCGCGCCGATCACTACGCCAAAAGCGTAAAACGAAATCATATTTCCGGCGGAGGGAATCGAAATGCCCGTATCATGAGCCAGTTCTGTCAGCACGCCCATAATGCCAAATTCAGCCATCCCCAGGCCAAAGGTAGCCAGTGCTAACGAAAAAATTGTTTTTTTCATACCGCGACCACTGTTAAAAAATACGCAGCGTGCATTATTGATTAAACTTGTATGGTGAACCAGTTCAAATCAGCTTTCTGACACATTAATCCATTCATTCAGGCCGATTACACGCTTAGTACGGCCTCGATCCCGCGACCGGACCCATAGGGAGACCCGCCATGGTCAGTAAGAAGAAAACCCGTGTTGTTGATGATGTCGTTAAAAACGCGCCGCTCAAAACCAAAGCGTACGAGCAAGAGCTTCGCCGCCTCCATGTTGAACTGGTTAAGCTCCAGCAATGGGTGGTCGCCAAAGGGTTAAAGGTCTGTATTGTTTTTGAAGGGCGAGACGGCGCCGGTAAAGGCGGCGCCATCAAAGCCATCACCGAACGCGTCAGCCCCCGGGTGTTTCGCGTTGTTGCGTTACCGGCCCCCACCGATAAAGAGAAAAGTCAGCTCTATTTTCAGCGTTACGTTCCCCATCTGCCCTCTGCCGGTGAAATCGTCATTTTTGACCGGAGCTGGTACAACCGCGCAGGCGTGGAAAGAGTAATGGGTTTCTGTACCGAAGAGCAGGCCGACAAATTTCTTGATGGAACGCCGGTGATGGAAAAAGCGATGGTCGATGCCGGGATCATATTGTTGAAATACTGGCTTGAAGTAACGCCAAAAGAGCAGGAACGCCGCCTGCGCGATCGCATTAATGATGGTCGCAAGATCTGGAAGCTGTCTCCAATGGACATAAAATTTTTCAATCTGTGGGATGAATATACCCTCGCCCGTGATGCGATGTTTAAAGCGACCGACACCGCCTGGGCGCCGTGGTTTGTGGCGCGCTCAGAAGATAAAAAACGGGTTCGGTTGAATATTATTTCGCATCTGCTTTCACAGATCCCCTATAAAGAAATTCACGTTGACAAGGCGGATTTACCGAAACGCAAGATCGGCAAAGTGAAGCCAACAAAATATCCCTTCCGGTATATTGCAGAGCGGTTTTGATACAGGGAAGCAGACCAGCACAAGCGCAGCGCCGCCGGACAATGCCGACGGCGCGAGGTTTACTTCAACCCTTCCGAACTCTCTTTTTGCGCTTCAAGACGCTCAACGTCGCGGTACCAGCGCGGATGGTGCTTCTGCGCCCAGCGGCGGCTCACCTTCCCTTCAATCATGCCTTTAATCGATCCTTTCACCCAGAATGCCATATACATATGGATCAGAATGGCGTGGATCAGAATAATGGCCGAGGTCGCGTGGATCAGCAGCGCATAACGCACCACCTGAATCGGGAAATAGTGCGCAAAATACGGACGCCAGATGATCACCCCGGTCACCAGCAGCACAAAAATCATGCTCATGATGGTCCAGAACATCATCTTCTGCCCGGCGTTATATTTGCCCACCTTCGCGACTTTATGCTCGTTGCCTTTCAGAACCTCAACAATGCCTTTTAGCCACGGAATATCCTGCTTGTCAGGGATGTTGTGATGAACGAAACGTACAAACATAAACATCAGCACCACGAAAATCAGTACGCCGAAGAACGGATGCAGAATGCGCCCCATCTGCGGTGTCCCGAAGGTTTCCGTTAGCCACTGTAGCGTCGGGAAGAAGAACGAAATGCCGGATACCGCCACCAGGAAGAAGCAGATGACCACCGTCCAGTGACAGGCGCGATCGACAAATTTTGTGCGCACTATCATTTTCGACTTACTCATGATGCTCCTCCTCGTCGTCATCCACCTCTTTATTCGGCCCGATACCGATGTAGTGATAAATCAGCCCGGCAAAGGTGGCGATAAAGCCCGCCGCTGAGAGCGGCTTAAGCGCCCCTTTCCAGAGGTTGATTGAGGTATCGATCGCCGGATCCTTCGGCAGATTGTGATACAGCTCCGGCTGGTCATTGTGGTGCAGAACATACATGACGTGCGTACCGCCCACGCCCTGCGGGTTATAAATCCCGGCCTTGTCATAGCCGCGCGCTTTGAGCTTATCCACCCGCTGCTGCGCCACTTCCAGCATCTCTTTTTTGGTGCCGAAGTGGATAGCCCCGGTAGGACAGGTCTTCACGCAGGCAGGCTCCTGTCCGACGCTGACGCGATCGACACACAGCGTGCATTTATAGACCCGGTTATCTTCTTTATTGAGGCGCGGGATATTAAACGGACAGCCTGCGATGCAGTAGCCGCAGCCGATACAGTTATCCTGCTGGAAGTCGACGATCCCGTTGGCGTACTGAATAATTGCACCCGCAGACGGGCATGCCTTCAGGCAGCCCGGATCTTCACAGTGCATACAGCCGTCTTTACGGATTAGCCACTCAAGCTTGCCGTTCTGGTCGGTTTCGCTAAAGCGCATCACCGTCCAGGACTTGGCGCTCAGATCAGCCGGGTTATCGTAAACGCCAACGCAGTGCCCCACCTCGTCGCGGATATCGTTCCACTCCGAGCAGGCCACCTGGCAGGCCTTACAGCCCACGCAGGAGGAGACATCGATCAGCTTGGCGACTTCTGCCTTGTAGTCCCGCGCGCGAGGCGCGGGCGTTATCGGGTTGGTCGCGGAGCGTTTAATAATGTCTTGTGTTTCCATCGCCATTTAATCGCTCCTTACGCTTTCTCGATGTTGACCAAAAACGCTTTATACTCCGGCGTTTGCGAGTTGGAATCGCCGACGTTTGGCGTCAGGGTATTGGCGATGTAGCCTTTCTGCGCCACCCCTTCAAAGCCCCAGTGCAGCGGGATACCGACGGTTTCTACCTGCTGGCCGTGTACGTTCAGACTTTGCAGACGACGGGTGACCACCGCTACCGCGCGAATAAAGCCGCGCTTGCTGCTCACCGTCACGCGATCGCCATTGGCAATGCCTTTCGCCTTCGCCAGCGTTTCGCTTATCTCCACAAACTGTTCCGGCTGCGCGATGGCGTTAAGCCGCGCATGTTTGGTCCAGGTATGGAAATGCTCAGTCAGGCGGTAGGTAGTTCCGACATACGGGAACTTGTCCTTTTTACCTAAACGCATCACGTCATCTTCATAGATACGCACTACCGGGCTGGAGACCACGTTCGGGTGCAGCGGGTTAGTGCCGAGCGGCGTTTCCATCGGCTCGTAATGTTCCGGGAACGGCCCTTCCGCCAGCTTGTCGATGGCAAACAGACGCCCCAACCCTTCCGGCTGCATGATAAACGGCCCGGTGTTGCTATCCGGCGCGGCGGTGTTGAAGTCCGGGATATCGTTCCCCGTCCACTTCGTGCCGTTCCACTCGATCAGCATGCGTTTCGGATCCCACGGCTTACCGTTCACGTCTGCGGAGGCACGGTTGTACAGTACGCGGCGGTTCAACGGCCACGCCCATGCCCAGCCCAGCGTGTTGCCCAGGCCTGACGGATCGGCGTTATCACGGTTCGCCATCTGATTACCCTGCTCCGTCCAGCTGCCGGTGTAGATCCAGCATGACGAGGCCGTGGTGCCGTCGTCACGCAACAGCGCGAAGCTATTGAGCAACTGGCCTTTCTTCGCCACCAGATTGCCGTTGGCATCGTACAGATCGGCCAGCGCCACGCCGTTGTTCTCTTTTGCCACCTCTTCAGACTCAGGATGATCCGGCTGCTTGTAGTTCCAGCTCATCTTCAGCAGCGGCTCTGCGCCTTTGCCGCCTTCGGTGCGGTACATCTCGCGCAGACGATGGTAAATACCGGCCAGAATTTCGCCGTCATTACGCGCTTCACCCGGCGCATCCTGACCTTTCCAGTGCCACTGTAGCCAGCGGCCAGAGTTGGCAATAGAACCGTCCTCTTCCGCAAAGCAGGTCGATGGCAGGCGGAACACCTCAGTCTGAATGGATGCCGGATCGACATCGTTAGACTCGCCGTGGTTCTGCCAGAACGTAGACGTTTCGGTGACCAGCGGATCGATAACCACCATGTACTTCAGCTTGCTCAGGCTGCGAACGACTTTGTTTTTATCCGGGAATGACGCCACCGGGTTAAAGCCCTGGCAGATATACCCCGTGACGTCGCCCTTATCCATCATGTTGAAATACTTGATGACATCGTAAGCCTGATCCCATTTCGGCAACCACTCAAAGCCCCAGTCATTCTCTTTCTGCGCCGCATCGCCGTAGAACGATTTCATCAGACTGACGGCAAACTTCGGATAGTTACTCCAGTAGTTCACCTGGTCCGGACGCGTCGCTTTTGGCGTATTGGCGTCAAGCCAGCTTTGCCAGTCGGTCTGCTTCTCCGACGGCAGGGTCAGGTAACCCGGCAGGCTGGTCGACAGCAGGCCGAGATCGGTTAAGCCCTGAATGTTGGAGTGTCCGCGCAGGGCGTTCACGCCGCCACCGGCCATCCCCATGTTGCCGAGCAGCAGCTGGATCATCGCCATGGTACGGATGTTCTGCGCGCCCACGGTATGCTGCGTCCAGCCCAGCGCGTACAGGAAGGTGGTTGTTCTGTCGGCGGCACTGGTGGAGGCCAGCACTTCACATACTTTCAGGAAGTCTGCTTTCGGCGTACCGCAGATGTTTTCCACCACGTCTGGCGTATAACGGGAAACATGCTGTTTCAGCAAGTTCCACACGCAGCGCGGATCGGTCAGGGTCTCATCGCGTTTCGCGTAGCCGTTTTCGTCGAATTGATAGTTCCAGGACGATTTATCGTACTGACGTTTCTCTGCGTCATAGCCGCTGAACAGGCCATCTTCGAAGGCGAAATCTTCCCGCACCAGCAGGCCGGCATTGGTGTAATGCTTAACGTATTCCGCGTTAATCTTATTGTTTTCGATCAGGTACAACAGCACGCCGGAAAGGAACGTAATATCCGTACCGGAGCGTATCGGCGCATAAATATCAGCCACCGATGCCGTACGCGTAAAGCGTGGATCGACGACAATCAGCGTCGCATCGTTGTTGTTTTTCGCTTCCATCGCCCAGCGGAATCCCACCGGATGGGCTTCAGCGGCGTTTCCGCCCATCACCACCACGACGTTTGCGTTTTTGATATCAACCCAGTGGTTGGTCATCGCACCGCGACCAAATGTTGGAGCAAGACTTGCTACCGTTGGTCCGTGTCAGACGCGCGCCTGGTTATCAACCGCCAGCATGCCGAGGGAGCGCACAAATTTTTGCGTCAGCATGCCGGTCTCATTACTTGCCGCAGACGCACACAGCATCCCGGTGGAGGTCCAGCGGTTTACCGTAACGCCCTGCTCGTTCTTTTCAATAAAGTTGGCGTCGCGATCCGCTTTCATCAGTTTTGCAATACGTGAGAAGGCCTCGTCCCAGGAGATGCGCTGCCATTTATCAGAGCCCGGCGCACGATATTCCGGATAGCGCAGACGGTTTTCACTGTGGACGTAGTCCAGCAGCCCCGCCCCTTTCGGGCAAAGCGCCCCGCGGCTCACCGGATGGTCCGGGTCCCCTTCAATATGATAAATCGCTTCTTTGGCGTTCTTCGCGCCATCACCCAGGCTATACATTAATAGCCCACAACCCACGGAGCAGTATGTGCAGGTGTTACGGATCTCTTTCGCGCGCAGCAGTTTATAGTTGCGTGCCTGAGCCAGCGCCATTTTGGGAGCGAATCCCAGCATTGCGGCTGTTGTTCCGGCCATACCGCCCGCGCAGATTTTAAAAAATTGTCTGCGGCTGACGTCCATTGCTGTCCTCGTTATCTGATAAGACTTCGCGCCGCAAACTAACAGCAAAGCCCCTGTTTTTTTTGCGTCAAATCAAGGTCGCCGAACTTCGCCCCCTTAATAGTCACCGCCGGTATGATTTATTACTCCTTTCGGGTTAACCGCGAAACAGAAAATTCGCCTGGTGAATGGGTTAGATGCTATAAGTTTACCCTTTGATTTTTATCAGACTGGCAGGGTAATGGACAGAAAAAGAGCAACGCTGATTGGCCTGGTGGCCATACTGCTGTGGAGCACCATGGTGGGTCTCATCCGCAGCGTCAGTGAGGGACTTGGCCCGGTGGGGGGCGCAGCGATGATCTACACCGTCAGCGGATTATTGTGTCTGGCGACGGTAGGTTTCCCTGATATTAAACGGTTTTCGAAAGGCTATCTCACTGCGGGCAGCGTCCTGTTTGTCAGCTATGAAATGTGCCTTGCCCTGTCGCTTGGCTTTGCCGCGACGCGCTCGCAGGCAATTGAGGTGGGCATGGTCAATTATCTCTGGCCAAGCCTGACGATTGTGTTCGCCATTTTGTTCAACGGTCAAAAATCCACCCTGTGGGTGATCCCCGGCTTAGCGATCTCCCTGCTGGGCGTGGGCTGGGTCTTAGGCGGCGAAAACGGGCTGCACGTTCACGACATCATGCTAAACATCGTTTCCAGCCCGCTGAGCTACGGGCTGGCATTTACCGGTGCCTTTATCTGGGCCGCCTACTGCACCGTCACCAGCAGGTATGCCAGAGGGCAAAATGGCATTACTCTTTTCGTCCTGCTGACCGCCCTGAGCCTGTGGGTCAAATATGCCGTCAGCGATCAGCCCGAAATGGTATTCAGCGTGCCGGTAGTCGTGAAACTGTTGATGTGTGGTGTTGCCCTTGGCTTTGGCTACGCCGCCTGGAACATTGGGATCCTCCACGGTAACGTCACGGTGCTTGCGGCCGTCTCCTACTTCACCCCGGTACTCTCTGCCGCGCTGGCGGCTATTATGCTGAGCTCTCCGCTTTCATTCTCATTCTGGCAAGGGGCATTAATGGTTTGCGCAGGATCATTACTTTGCTGGTATGCCACCCGCAAATAGCATTTTTATTTTTACCGGGCACGAATTATGCCCGGTAAAAATTAACATTATTTTAATATGTGATCACAGTAAAGAATATTATTTATAACATTCGTGTGTATTTCTATTTCTGTATAGAGTATTCACACAAAGTCAGATCCGTTGTGGAAATTGACATAAACTGACAACGCAGGTAATTAATTCAACCCCAATATTCCCGCGCTATATAGCACATAGTGCAATAGTTTATTTCTGGATGTTTCTTTTAAAAAGCAGTTGCTGGCTTCCGGAAAAATCCACAAACCACTGTTTTAAAAGTCAATAACGCGCCCCATTCCTTGAGATTATCTGCCAAGCCCTTTTATCTCCCTCTAAAAACAAAAACGCATGGCAACTATTTCCATCCTTATTATCGTGTTTTGTTAATAATCAATTTATGTATATAAATTAACCTTATTAAGCGATTTAAGGGAAATTTATCGGATCAGGATCACACTAATTGAAATTATCTTTAATATTTTGAAACTTATTATTGAAAGCAGTCTACGGAATTTTAAAAATAGTCTGCCATTGACGATAAGCCTCGTTTAAAAATCGCTCAGGTGGCTTAGGAAATACCTAAATAAAATTATAAGGGTTAGTTAAGATGAAACTTAAATTAGTTGCAGTGGCAGTGACTTCCATGTTGGCGGCTGGCGTTGTTAACGCGGCTGAAGTTTTTAACAAAGACGGTAACAAACTGGATCTGTACGGCAAAGTTACTGGTCTGCACTATTTTTCTGATGATGCTGGTAGCGACGGCGACAAAACATACGTTCGTCTGGGCTTCAAAGGTGAAACTCAGATCAACGATCAACTGACCGGATACGGCCAGTGGGAATATGAGTTCAAGGGCAACCGCTCTGAAGCTCAGGGTTCCGACGGCAACAAAACCCGTCTGGCCTTCGCTGGTCTGAAATTCGATGAATTCGGTTCCTTCGACTACGGTCGTAACTACGGTGTTGCTTATGACATCGGCGCATGGACTGACGTTCTGCCAGAGTTCGGTGGCGATACCTGGACGCAGACTGACGGCTTCATGACCGGTCGTACCACTGGCGTTGCCACCTACCGTAACACCGACTTCTTTGGTCTGGTTGACGGCCTGAACGTGGCTGCCCAGTACCAGGGTAAAAACGACCGTTCAGAGATCACCGAATCCAACGGTGACGGCTGGGGTCTGTCTTCTACCTATGAATTCGACGGCTTCGGTGTGGGTGCGACCTACGCGAAATCTGACCGTACTGACCGTCAGGTTCGTGCTGCAAGCAACCTGAACGCCGGTGGCGAAAACGCAGAAGTCTGGGCTGCTGGCCTGAAGTACGATGCGAACAACATCTACCTGGCAACCACCTACTCTGAAACCCGCAACATGACGGCGTTCGGTAGCGGTCACGTTGCCAACAAAGCACAGAACTTCGAAGTTGTGGCTCAGTACCAGTTTGACTTCGGTCTGCGTCCATCCATCGCTTACCTGAAATCCAAAGGTAAAGACATCGGTTCTTATGGCGACCAGGACCTGGTTGAATACGTTGACGTTGGCGCGAGCTACTACTTCAACAAAAACATGTCCACCTACGTTGATTACAAAATCAACCTCGTGGATGACAGCCAGTTCACCAAAGATGCCAAAGTGGCTACCGACAACATCGTGGCTGTAGGTCTGACCTACCAGTTCTAAGAGGTGTTAGTTCAAAAGGCCAGCCCTCGCGGCTGGCCTTTTTTTTACTGCTGCCCTCCGACCTTCGCCAGACTAAACCAGATCCCGATCGCCAGAATCATCAGCATGGCACCCGCACTGCCCAGGGCCACGCTGTGCGAGGTGATGAACGCGGTTTTCGCCGCCGTCATCACCGGCTCGGCCAGTGACGGCGTCAGTTCCTGCGCAACCTTCATCGCTTCACCGATGGACGACGAGGCTTTATCGGTCAGCGACGCGCTCAGCCCCTGCGGCAGTACAATTGACGCCGAAAAGCTGCGGGTTAACAACAGACCGAAAATGGCGATCCCGAGACCAGCGCCCAGCTCGTAGGACATGGTTTCGATCGCGCCTGCCGCGGCCGCTTTCTCTTTGGGCGCGGCAGCCATGATCGCTGACGTCGATGCCAGCAGTGCGCTGGCGGCACTGAAGCCCAGCAGCACCATCAGGCTCCACGCCTGCCACTGTTGGGTGCTGAAATCGAGCGTCGACAGGCCGATAAAACTGATCGCGCTTAGCCCCATGCCTCCGGCCGCGACAATGCGCAGCCCCAGACGCCCGACCAGCACACCCGCGATCGGCCCGCTAAATCCGCTCGCCACCATCACCGGCAGCATAAATATCCCTGCTTCAAACGGCGTAAAACCATGCACGAACTGCAACTCCTGCGCCATCAGCAGTTCAAAGCCCACCAGCGCAATCATGGCGGTCATCGCCATGACCACGCCGCTTAAAATAATGCGATGGCAAAACAGACGCATGTCGATCATTGGCACGCGCGCGCGCAGCTGGATACGGACGAAAATAAACAGCATCACCGCCCCGGTAAGCAGCGTAGAGGCCACCATCCACGGCGACAGCACCCCTTTCAGGGCGGTTTTGGCGCTGTAGACCAGCAGTAAAATGGCGACAATCAGCATAATGGCATGGCTGATATTGAGCGGCTGCTCGGGCCGACCCTGCTGAGCAGGCACAAAGCGCGCAGCAAGCGAAACCACGATCAGCACGATCGGCACGTTAATCAGGAAGACCGAACCCCAGTAAAAGTGCTCCAGCAGCATGCCGCCAATCAGCGGGCCAAACGCCGCGCCGCCCGACCCAACGGCAGCCCAGACGCCAAGGGCGATGTTACGGTGCCGCACGTCAATAAACAGCGTGCGGATCCCTGCAAGCGTAGCCGGAATGATCATCGCCGCGCCAATCGCCAGCGACGCGCGGGCGGCAATCAGCCAGCCCGCGGACGGCGCAAAAGCCGCCGCTAACGATGACAGGCCAAACAGCACGCTGCCGATCATCAGCAGGCGCTTAAAACCTATACGATCGCCCAGCGCGCCCATCGGCAGCACCATCCCCGCCATCACCAGCGAGTAAATATCAATAATCCACAACAATTCGTTGCCGCTGGCACCCAGCGTCATGCTCAATGTTGGCGCCGCCACGTGCAGCACCGTCGCGTCAATCGCCACCGGGATATACACCAGCACGATAATCACTAACGCTAACCACTGACGAAACATAAATTTCCTTTTCAGTTAAAAACTGGACACATGTCCAGATTGCGATCCTACGTAAAGTTGAACACTTGTCCAGCTCTTTGTTACACTCGTTTCGTTGCCATTGAGAGTGAGAAATTATGCGTTATCTGAGCAAGGACGAGCGGCGGGAAGAGATCCTACAGGCCGCAATGCGCGTGGCGCTGACCGAAGGATTCGCTGCGATGACCGTGCGCCGAATCGCTACCGAAGCGGGCGTTGCCACCGGGCAGGTGCATCACCACTTTGCGTCGGCGGGCGAGCTTAAATCGCTGGCGTTTGTCAGGCTGATTCGCGATTTGCTGGATGCTGAAATCGTTGGCGAAAACGCAGGCTGGCGCGAGCGCCTGCATGCCATGCTCGGCAGCGATGACGGTGGGTTTGAGCCCTACATTCGGCTGTGGCGGGAGGCGCAAATTCTCGCCAGCCGGGATAGCGATATCAAAGGCGCCTACGTTTTGACCATGGAGATGTGGCACCAGGAAACGGTCGCAATTATCCGCGCCGGGGCGGAGGCCAACGCCTTTACGCTTGCTGATCAGCCGGAAAATATCGCCTGGCGTTTAATTGGTCTGGTATGTGGCCTGGATGGCATATACGTCTTGAATATGCCTGAAATGGACGACGCGGCATTTAATAAGCATCTGGATAAACTTATCTCCCTCGAATTGTTTTAATACTCCCATCGGAGTATTAATTTCCGCAAATAGTTACAATTAGTAACACATAAAGCGAACCCTGATTCCCATTCCAAACTCAGGGATTCGCTTTTTTATCTATCCTTTCAGATGTATCCCATAACATCCTATAAATTTCATACGCCACTGACAGGTATCTTTCTGTTTTTCCTTCTTTTTTCTCTCCACTTCGGTAAGCAAGAGGGTGATATGTCACATCAAAGCGAGAAGAGTAATCAGCATCTGTTGAGTAACTGGAAACCGGAAAACGCGCAATTTTGGGAGAATAAAGGGAAACATATCGCACGAAGAAACCTGTGGATTTCCGTGGCGTGTTTGCTGCTCGCATTTTGTGTCTGGATGTTGTTTAGCGCTATTGCGGTAAATCTTAATAAGGTCGGATTTAATTTCAGCACCGATCAGCTTTTTATGCTAACGGCATTACCTTCTCTCTCCGGCGCGATATTGCGTGTCCCCTACTCTTTTATGGTGCCGATATTTGGCGGGCGTTACTGGACCGTGTTAAGCACCGTTATCCTGGTCGTACCCTGTGTCTGGCTTGGGATCGCCATCCAGAATACCGCCACGCCCTATTGGATCTTCATCATCATCGCGCTGCTTTGCGGTTTTGCCGGTGCCAACTTCGCTTCCAGTATGGGAAACATCAGCTTCTTCTTCCCGAAAGCCAGACAGGGCAGCGCACTGGGCATTAACGGCGGGCTGGGTAACCTGGGCGTGAGTGTGATGCAGCTGGTTGCGCCGCTGGTGATTTTCCTGCCGATGTTTACCTTCCTCGGCGTGCACGGCGTACCGCAGGAGGATGGCTCGACGATGTGGCTGGCGAACGCGGCGTGGATCTGGGCGCCGCTGCTGATTCTGGCCACCATTGCGGCGTTTTTTGGCATGAATGACATCGCCAGCTCGAAAGCGTCCATTGCCAGCCAGCTTCCGGTGCTTAAGCGCTTTCATCTCTGGCTGCTGAGCCTGCTTTATCTGGCAACCTTCGGCTCGTTTATCGGTTTCTCGGCAGGCTTTGCCATGCTGTCGAAAACCCAGTTTCCGGACGTTAATATCCTCCACCTCGCCTTCTTTGGCCCACTGATCGGCGCCCTGGCGCGTTCGGCTGGCGGAATGATTTCGGACAGACTGGGCGGCGTAAGGGTGACGCTGATCAACTTCGTCTTTATGGCCATCTTTAGCGCCCTGATTTTCCTGACGCTCCCCGGGTCTGGTTCAGGCAGCTTTATCGCCTTCTATCTGGTCTTTATGGGCCTGTTTCTGACCGCAGGCCTGGGTAGCGGCTCGACCTTCCAGATGATCGCGATTATCTTTCGCCAAATCACCCTCGACCGCGTGAAAAAACAGGGCGGGAGCGATGAACAGGCACAGCATGAAGCGGTGACCGAAACGGCTGCGGCGCTGGGCTTTATCTCTGCCATCGGTGCGGTGGGCGGGTTCTTTATTCCCAAAGCCTTTGGCACCTCCCTGGCGATGACCGGTTCCCCGGTGGGCGCCATGAAAGTCTTCCTCGTGTTTTACATCGTCTGCGTGGTCGTCACCTGGCTGGTGTACGGCCGCAAATCCTCACAAAAATAATAACTACCTCTTCGCCGGAGCGTGATGCCTCACCCTCCGGCCATGTTATCGAAGCAGGAGAAATGTCATGAGCAAACTGTTGGACCGCTTCCGTTACTTCAAAACAAAAGGCGACAGTTTCGCCGATGGGCACGGCCAGGTGTACCACACCAACCGCGACTGGGAGGACAGCTACCGTCAGCGCTGGCAGTTCGACAAGATTGTGCGATCCACCCACGGCGTTAACTGCACCGGCTCCTGTAGCTGGAAGATTTATGTCAAAAATGGCCTGGTGACATGGGAAACCCAGCAGACCGACTACCCGCGTACCCGCCCCGACCTGCCTAACCACGAACCGCGCGGCTGCCCGCGTGGCGCAAGCTACTCCTGGTATCTCTACAGCGCCAACCGTCTCAAGTACCCGCTGGTACGCCGCAGGCTGATCGAACTCTGGCGCGAGGCGCTGGCGCAGCATACCGATCCAGTGCTGGCCTGGGATGCCATTCAGAACGATCCACAGAAAGCGCAAAGCTACAGAAAGGCGCGCGGTAAAGGCGGGTTTATCCGCTCAAACTGGAAAGAGCTTAACCAGCTGATTGCTGCCGCCAACGTCTGGACCATCAAAAATTACGGCCCGGATCGGGTGGCCGGTTTTTCGCCTATCCCGGCCATGTCGATGGTCTCTTATGCCGCCGGTACGCGCTATCTCTCCCTGCTCGGCGGCACCTGCCTGAGCTTCTATGACTGGTACTGCGATTTGCCTCCGGCATCGCCGATGACCTGGGGCGAGCAGACCGACGTGCCGGAATCGGCGGACTGGTACAACTCCAGCTATATCATTGCCTGGGGCTCGAACGTGCCGCAGACGCGTACCCCGGACGCCCACTTCTTTACCGAAGTGCGTTACAAAGGCACCAAGACCGTCGCCATTACGCCGGACTTCTCGGAGGTGGCGAAGCTCAGCGACCAGTGGCTGGCCCCCAAACAGGGTACTGACAGTGCCCTTGCCATGGCGATGGGGCATGTGATCCTCAAAGAGTTCCACCTTGATAACCCGAGCGATTACTTCCTCAACTATTGCCGCCGCTACACCGACATGCCGATGCTGGTCCTGCTGGATGAACAGGCTGACGGTCGCGTGGTGCCGGGCCGCATGCTGCGCGCGTCGGATCTGGCCGACGGGCTGGGTGAAACCAATAATCCGGAGTGGAAAACCATCGCCTTTGACGTCGCCGGAAATCTGGTGGCGCCGAACGGCTCTATCGGTTTCCGCTGGGGCGAAAAAGGCAAATGGAACCTGGAGTCGCTGGCCGCGGGACAGGAGACCGAGCTGACGCTTTCCCTGCTCATCACCCACGACAGTGTGGCAGACGTGGCCTTCCCTTACTTCGGGGGCAACGAGAACCCGCATTTCCGCAGCGTGAAGCAGGAGCCGGTGCTGACGCGCCGCGTACCGAGTAAAACCCTGACGCTGGCCGACGGCAGCCAGAGACGCGTGGTCAGCGTGTACGATCTGGTGCTCGCAAACTACGGCCTCGATCGCGGTCTGGAAGACAGTAACGCGGCGGCAAACTACGCCGAGATCAAAGCCTACACCCCGGCCTGGGGCGAACAAATTACCGGCGTCCCCGCTTACCTGATAGAAAAAATCGCCCGTGAATTTGCCGACACGGCGCACAAAACCCATGGTCGTTCGATGATCATCCTCGGGGCCGGTGTGAACCACTGGTACCACATGGACATGAACTACCGCGGGATGATCAACATGCTGGTCTTCTGCGGCTGCGTCGGGCAAAGCGGCGGCGGCTGGTCGCACTATGTCGGCCAGGAGAAACTGCGTCCGCAAACCGGCTGGCTGCCGCTGGCCTTCGCGCTGGACTGGAACCGTCCGCCGCGCCAGATGAACAGCACCTCTTACTTCTACAACCACGCCAGCCAGTGGCGCTATGAGAAGCTCACCGCACAGGAGCTGCTTTCTCCTCTTGCAGACGCGTCGAAATTCACCGGACATCTGATTGATTTCAACGTCCGCGCCGAGCGCATGGGCTGGCTCCCTTCCGCGCCGCAGCTCAACCTCAACCCGCTGCACGTTAAGGCCCGCGCCGACGCCGCCGGGATGTCGCCGCAGGATTACACCGTGCAGGCGTTAAAATCGGGCGATATTCGCTTCGCCTGCGAACAGCCGGACAACGGCAAGAACCACCCGCGCAACCTGTTTGTCTGGCGTTCTAACCTGCTTGGCTCGTCCGGAAAAGGCCATGAGTACATGCTCAAATACCTGCTTGGCACCGAGAGCGGGATCCAGGGCGAGGATTTAGGCTCAACGGATGATGTCAAACCTGAAGAGGTGGAATGGCAAACCGCCGCCATTGAGGGCAAGCTGGATCTGCTGGTGACGCTCGATTTCCGTATGTCCAGCACCTGCCTGTTCTCCGATATCGTCCTGCCGACCGCCACATGGTATGAAAAAGACGATATGAATACCTCGGACATGCATCCGTTTATTCACCCGCTCTCTGCCGCCGTTGACCCGGCGTGGGAGTCCCGCAGCGACTGGGAGATCTACAAAGGCATCGCCAAAGTCTTCTCTGAAGTGTGCGTCGGGCATCTCGGCACCGAAACTGACGTGGTGCTACAGCCGCTACAGCATGACTCCCCGGGGGAACTGTCGCAGCCTTTTGATATTCTGGACTGGCGCAAAGGCGAGTGCGATCTCATCCCCGGTAAAACCGCGCCAAACATTGCGGTCGTCGAGCGCAACTATCCGGAAACCTACGAGCGCTTCACTTCTCTCGGTCCGCTGCTGGACAAACTCGGCAACGGCGGAAAAGGCATATCGTGGAACACGCAAAACGAAGTCGATTTCCTCGGCAAGCTCAATTACGTCAAGCTCGACGGACCGGCCAAAGGCCGACCACGCATTGAAACCGCCATTGATGCTTCAGAGGTGATCCTCGCTCTTGCGCCGGAAACCAACGGTCAGGTCGCGGTCAAAGCCTGGGAGGCCCTCGGCGAACTGACCGGGCGCGATCACACCCATCTGGCGCTGAACAAAGAAGACGAGAAAATTCGCTTCCGCGATATTCAGGCGCAGCCGCGCAAAATTATCTCCAGCCCAACGTGGTCCGGCCTTGAGAGCGAGCATGTCTCGTATAACGCAGGCTATACCAACGTTCACGAGCTGATCCCGTGGCGCACGATTTCCGGCCGCCAGCAGCTGTATCAGGATCACACCTGGATGCGCGCCTTCGGTGAAAGTCTGGTGGCCTATCGTCCACCGATTGATACCCGCAGCGTCACCCATATGCGCGAGATCCCGCCGAACGGCTTCCCGGAAAAAGCGCTTAACTTCCTGACGCCGCACCAGAAATGGGGCATTCACTCCACCTACAGCGAAAACCTGCTGATGCAGACCCTGTCACGCGGGGGGCCAATCGTCTGGATCAGCGAAACCGACGCGCGCGAGCTGGGGATTGAGGACAACGACTGGATCGAAGCCTTCAACGCCAACGGCGCCCTCACCGCCCGCGCGGTGGTTAGCCAGCGCGTGCCGCCGGGCATGACCATGATGTACCACGCTCAGGAGCGCATTCTGAACATTCCGGGGTCAGAAGTGACCGGACGGCGCGGCGGGATCCACAACTCGGTCACCCGCGTCTGTCCGAAACCGACCCACATGATTGGCGGCTACGCGCAGCTGGCGTACAGCTTTAACTATTACGGCACCGTCGGCTCGAATCGCGACGAGTTCATTATGATCCGCAAAATGAAAAACATTAACTGGCTGGACGGCGAAGGTCGGGATCAGGTTCAGGAGGCGAAAAAATGAAAATACGCTCACAGGTTGGCATGGTACTGAATCTCGATAAATGCATTGGCTGCCACACCTGCTCGGTCACCTGTAAGAACGTCTGGACCGGGCGCGAAGGGATGGAGTATGCGTGGTTTAATAACGTCGAAACCAAACCGGGTATCGGCTATCCGAAAAACTGGGAAGATCAGGATGAGTGGCAAGGCGGATGGATCCGCAGTATTCACGGCAAGCTGACCCCGCGCCTCGGCGGAAAAATGGGCGTCCTGTCGAAAATTTTCGCCAACCCCGTGTTGCCGCAGATTGACGATTACTATGAACCTTTCACCTTCGATTACCAGGATCTGCACCGCGCCCCGGAGGGGGATCACCTCCCTACCGCCCGCCCCCGCTCGCTGATTGACGGTAAGCGGATGGATAAGATCGTCTGGGGACCAAACTGGGAGGAGCTGCTGGGCGGCGAGTTCGAAAAACGCGCCCGCGATCGAAACTTTCAGAAGATCCAGAAAGAGATGTACGGCCAGTTCGAAAACACCTTCATGATGTACCTGCCGCGCCTGTGCGAGCATTGCCTCAACCCGAGCTGCGTCGCCACCTGCCCGAGCGGTGCGATTTACAAACGCGAAGAGGACGGCATTGTGCTGATCGACCAGGACAAATGCCGCGGCTGGCGTCTGTGTATCAGCGGCTGTCCGTACAAGAAAATCTACTTCAACTGGAAAAGCGGCAAGTCAGAGAAGTGCATCTTCTGCTATCCGCGCATCGAGTCCGGCCAGCCGACCGTCTGCTCAGAAACCTGCGTTGGACGCATCCGCTACCTTGGCGTGCTGTTGTATGACGCGGACCGTATTGAAGAGGCGGCCAGCACCGAGCATGAAACCGATCTGTATGAGCGCCAGTGCGACGTGTTCCTTAACCCGAACGATCCGGCGGTGATTGAAGAAGCCCTGAAGCAGGGCATCCCGCAGAACGTCATCGACGCAGCGCAGCGTTCCCTGGTTTACAAAATGGCGATGGACTGGAAGCTCGCCCTGCCGCTGCATCCGGAATACCGCACCCTGCCGATGGTCTGGTATGTGCCGCCGCTGTCGCCGATTCAGTCCTACGCGGACGCGGGTGGCCTGCCGCAGAGCGACGGTGTACTGCCTGCGGTCGAAAGCCTGCGCATCCCGGTGCAATACCTGGCAAATATGCTCAGCGCGGGCGATACCGGCCCGGTGCTGCGCGCTCTGAAGCGCATGATGGCGATGCGCCACTACAAACGCTCCCAGACCGTGGAAGGCGTGGCCGATACCCGCGCCATTGAGGAAGTGGGCCTGACCGAAGCGCAGGTTGAGGAGATGTACCGCTATCTGGCCATCGCTAACTACGAAGACCGCTTCGTGATCCCGACCAGCCACCGCGAAATGGCGCGCGACGCCTTCCCGGAGAAAAACGGCTGCGGCTTCACCTTCGGTGACGGCTGTCACGGCTCCGACACCAGGTTCAACCTCTTCAACAGCAGCCGCATCGACGCGATCAACATTACCGAGGTGCGCGATCACGGGGAGGGAGAATAATGCAGATCCTTAAAATCATCGCGCTACTGATTGAGTATCCCGATGAGCTGCTTTGGGATAACCGTGAAGAAGCGCTTTCCCTGGTGGAACAGGATGCGCCCATGCTACTGCCGTTTGCGCAGCAGCACCTGAGCGCCCCGCTGCTGGATAAGCAGGCCGAATGGTGTGAAGTTTTCGAGCGGGGGCGCGCGACTTCACTACTGCTGTTCGAGCACGTTCACGCCGAGTCCCGCGATCGCGGTCAGGCGATGGTCGACCTGATGAGCCAGTATGAGAAAGCCGGGCTGGAGCTGGATTGCCGCGAGCTGCCGGACTATCTGCCGCTCTATCTGGAATATCTCAGTATCGTCAGCGACGACGAGGCGCGTGAAGGGCTGCAAAACGTCGCGCCTATACTGGCGCTGATTGGAGGCCGCCTGAAACAGCGCGAGGTAGCGCATTACAAGCTGTTTGACGCCCTGCTGTCGCTGGCGGAAACACGGCTTTCCAGCGACAGCGTGGCGAAACAGGTATCCGGTGAAAAACGTGATGATACCCGTCAGGCGCTGGACGCCGTGTGGGAAGAGGAACAGGTCAAGTTTATCGAAGACAACGCCACATCGTGCGACAGTTCGCCGATGCAGCAATATCAACGACGCTTTAGCCAGGACGTCGCGCCGCAGTACGTGGACGTCAGCGCCGGAGGCCCAAAATGACTCATTACCTGAACGTGTTTTTCTATGACATTTATCCGTACATCTGCGCCACCGTCTTCTTCCTCGGCAGTTGGTTGCGCTACGACTATGGGCAGTACACCTGGCGGGCGTCATCAAGCCAGATGCTCAGCAAGCGCGGGATGAACTGGGCTTCGAACCTGTTTCATATTGGGATTCTGGGGATCTTCTTCGGGCACCTGTTCGGCATGTTAACCCCGCACTGGATGTACGCCTGGTTTTTACCCGTCGCGGTTAAACAGCAGTTAGCCATGATTGCGGGAGGTATTTGCGGGGTGCTGACGCTGATCGGTGGGTCGATGCTTTTGATCCGACGCCTGTTCAACCAGCGGGTGCGCGCCACGTCCACCACGCCGGATATTATCATCATGAGTATCCTGCTGCTTCAGTGCATCCTTGGGCTGTCGACCATTCCTTTCTCCGCTCAGTACCCTGACGGAAGCGAGATGATGAAGCTGGTCGGCTGGGCGCAGGGGATCGTCACGTTTAGGGGCGGCTCGTCGGAAATGCTGAGCGGCGTCGCGCCGATCTTCCGCGTGCATCTGGTGCTGGGGATGACGATCTTCCTCATCTTCCCGTTCACCCGCCTGGTGCACGTGTGGAGCGCGCCGTTTGAGTACTTCACGCGTCGGTATCAGGTGGTGAGATCGCGCCGTTGATTTGTCGGGTGGCGGCTACGCCTTACCCGACCTACGTACACTCCCGTAGGCCCGGTAAGGCGTAGCCGCCACCGGGCTATTTCCCTGCCTGCGGATGCGTATCAAACCCCGCCATCACGGCCGTCAGCTCTGCCAGCGTAAAGCCGTGCTTCGGGTCATCAACGCCCAGGCCAAACCGCTCCTGCATCAGCTTATATAGCGCCTCCGCATCCGGCAAATGGATCTGCTCCTCCACATGACCGTTCTGCCAGTGGGTAAAATTAAAGTTGGTCAGCGTCAGCTTGCCCCCGTCCGGCAGGTGGCGACACATCAGCAGGTGATGACGAAAATGGGACTGAGGCCAGTGCGCCGACCAGAAGTTACCCATCACGTAATCGTTGAAGTACTGCGTCCCCAGGTCAAATTGGTACATCGACTGCCAGTGCTCGTGATGGCGGAATTGCAGTACCCAGTCATTACCCTCGCTCAGCAAACGATAACTCCCGTGCGGGGTTTTCTGCTCCTCGTTGGCGATCAAACGAATCGGCGCCGTCAGCGTTTGTCCGCCAAATCCCACATCGGCGATCCAGCGCTCGCCGTTCAGCTCAACCAGGAGCAACCGGTGCGTGCGCGGCGGCATCTGCGACGGATTCGCCAGTACAACCCGCCCCAGCACGCTGCGTACCGTAAACCCAACTTCGCGCAACACCCGCTCAAACAGGCCATTTTGCTCGAAGCAATATCCCCCCCGACGCGCGGTGACCAGTTTATCCACCAGACACCCGTCGTCCAGATGAATTTCCCGCGGCAAAACGACGTCAATATTTTCAAAAGGGATCGCGCAGTTATGGTGTAAATGGAGCCCCCGCAGGGTATCGATATTAACCTGTACGGGCTGCTGCCAGCCCGTGCGGGCAAAATAAGCACTCAGAAATGGGGACATGATTTGCTCCATGATGTGATATCCCCTGTTTATAAACTATTTTCCCTTATGCATATGCGCAAAAGTGCTTTTTCGGCATACTCATCGTGTACATGAGGAGATCCTATGAGCCACTTTCGTCCTGTTGAATTACGTCATGCCAGCCGTCTTCTGAATCACGGTCCAACCGTGCTCATCACCAGTCGGGATGAGACCATCGATCGTCGCAACGTCATGGCCGCCGCATGGTCTATGCCGGTGGAATTTGAACCCCCGCGTATCGCGATTGTGGTAGACAAAAGCGCGTGGTCACGGGAGTTGATCGAACGCAGCGGGAAATTCGGCATTGTGATCCCCGGCGTGGCGGCAGCCAACTGGACCTGGGCGGTCGGCAGCGTCAGCGGGCGCGACGAGGATAAATTTAACTGCTACGGGATCCCGGTTATTCATGGCCCTGAGCTTGGTCTGCCGGTTATAGAAGAGAAATGTCTGGCGTGGATGGAGTGTCGGTTATTACCTGTCACTTCTGCGGCCGAGAAATATGACACCCTGTTTGGCGAAGTGGTTTCCGCCGCGGCAGATGAACGCGCATTTGTCGCCGGACGCTGGCAGTTTGACGGGGATAAGCTGAATACGCTGCATCATCTGGGGGCCGGGACGTTTGTGACGAGTGGGAAGATGGTGAAGGCGCTGGATTAACGCATCTCAAAAAAGAAAAGCCCTCTTCCTGAGGAAGAGGGCTTTTTATTACTTAACGCGCTTCGCAATAATCTCATCCGCCACATTCCGCGGAGCTTCCGCAAAATGATGGAACTCCATCGTATACGTCGCGCGCCCCTGGGACATCGAGCGCAGCGTGGTGGCGTAGCCAAACATTTCAGCCAGCGGGACGTCAGCGCGAATAATCTGGCTGCCGTACTGCTCTGCCATCCCCTGCACCATGCCGCGGCGGGAGGAGAGATCGCCCATAATGTTCCCGGCATACTCTTCCGGCGTTTCCACCTCAACGTGCATCACCGGCTCAAGAATAACCGGATCCGCCCGCCGCGCGCCCTCTTTGAAGCCGAGGATCGCCGCCATGCGGAAGGCCATCTCCGAGGAGTCAACGTCATGGTAGGAACCAAACGTCAGGGTCGCTTTCACATCGACAACCGGATAGCCCGCCAGCACACCCGTATTCATGGCTTCTCGCAAGCCTTTTTCCACCGACGGGATGTACTCCCGCGGCACTACCCCGCCTTTGGTGGCATCTTCAAACACAAAACCACTTCCGGCTGCTAACGGCTCCAGACTCAGGACCACATGACCGTACTGCCCTTTCCCGCCGGACTGTCGGACAAATTTACCTTCAATATCCTTCACCGCTTTACGCAGGGTTTCACGGTAGGTGACCTGCGGACGACCAATGTTTGCCTCAACGCCAAACTCACGCTTCATGCGGTCAACGATGATTTCGAGATGCAGTTCGCCCATCCCGGAGATAATGGTCTGACCGGACTCTTCGTCCGTGTGCAGACGGAAAGACGGATCCTCCGCCGCCAGGCGCTGTAGGGCGATCCCCATTTTCTCCTGATCGGCCTTGGTTTTCGGCTCAATCGCCAGCGAAATAACCGGGTCCGGGAACTCCATCCGTTCAAGGGTGATCACCGCATTCGGGTCGGTCAGCGTGTCACCGGTGGTGACGTCTTTCAGCCCGACACAGGCTGCGATATCCCCTGTGCGCAACTCGTCCACCTCATGGCGGTCGTTGGCATGCATCAGCACGATGCGCCCGATTCGCTCTTTTTTGCCCTTCACCGGGTTATAAACCGCGTCGCCTTTGCGCAGTATGCCGGAATAGACGCGAATAAAGGTCAACTGTCCGACGTACGGATCGCTCATCAGCTTGAAGGCCAGCGCAGAGAATGGTTCATCATCGCTTGGGTGGCGCTCGGCGTGCTGTCCATCTTCGTCTACCCCATCAATAGCGGGCACGTCCAGTGGAGACGGCATCAATTCAATCACCGCGTCGAGCATGCGCTGCACACCCTTGTTCTTGAAAGCGCTGCCGCACAGCATGGGCTGTATTTCACCGGAGATCGTCCGGATCCGTAACCCTTTGATGATTTCCACTTCATCCAGTTCACCCGTCTCAAGGTACTTATCCATAAGCTCATCGCTGGCTTCTGCCGCAGACGAGACCATTTTTTCTCGCCACGTCTGCGCGGTGCTCAGCAGATCGTCGGGCACCGGCGCGTAGGTGAACGCCATGCCCTGGGTCGCATCATCCCAAAGAATGGTGCGCATCTTGATGAGATCAACCACGCCGGTGAAGTGTTCCTCTGCGCCCACGGGGATCACAATCGGGACCGGATTAGCTTTCAGCCGCTCCTGCATCATCCGCACCACGCGGAAGAAATCCGCACCCGGGCGGTCCATTTTGTTGACGAATGCCAGACGCGGGACGTGATATTTATTCGCCTGACGCCAGACGGTTTCCGACTGCGGCTGCACGCCGCCGACGGAGTCATAAACCATCACCGCGCCGTCGAGCACACGCATGGAACGTTCCACCTCAATGGTGAAATCCACATGCCCGGGGGTGTCGATAATATTGATGCGGTGCGGTTCAAAGCCTCTGTCCATGCCGGGCCAAAAACAGCTCACCGCCGCCGACGTAATGGTGATCCCGCGCTCCTGCTCCTGCGCCATCCAGTCGGTGGTTGCCGCGCCATCGTGTACTTCACCCAGCTTGTGGCTCATCCCGGTGTAAAACAGGATGCGCTCAGTGGTGGTTGTTTTGCCCGCATCGATATGCGCGGAGATACCGATGTTGCGATAACGTTCGAGTGGAATGGGTCGGGGCATGATATTTCCTTACGTCTTCATGACGGGTTTGTGACGACCAGGATAGTCGCGTGTTTGTTCGTTTGTTATAATAGTCCTATTGTACGAGTATTATCGAACTATTTTTTAACGGTTGACCTATTGTTGATATAGCTCAATCTCACGCGAGACGCATGAAAACGATGATCCCAAACCACCCGGAACCTGAACAAATACTGCTGGAAAATGTGCTGTTCGCCCTCGGCAATCCGCTGCGGCTGGCGATTATTCGACGGCTGGCCGACGGCAGTGAGCTGAGCTGCAACGCGCTGCGCCCGGACGAGGTGGTGAAATCAACCATGACTCACCACTGGCGTGTACTGCGCGACAGCGGCGTGATCTGGCAGCGCCCGCAGGGGCGCGAGAATATGATTTCACTGAGAAGAGAAGATCTGGACGCCCGCTTTCCGGGGCTGATGGCGATCCTGTTACAGTCGAAATCATAAGCGCACTGACTGTTGCCTTTCGGCCAGCGCGCGCAGCGTAGCTTTGAGCCAGTTCGTGACGCCTCGTTTCCCGCTGCGCTTGTGCGAATAAATTTTTACTTCAAACGGACTGATGTGGAACGGTAAATCAAAAATTTTAATACGGGTAGCTGGCAGCAGCTTTTCAGCGGCGAATCGAGGTAACGCCATCAGCAGATCGCTTTCTGCAATAACAAACGGGGCGCTGAGCATAGACGGGGTTTTGATCGCAATGTGTCGGGTATAACCCATGCGTTCCAGCTGCAAATCCAGCACCCCCTGCTTCTCATTCCACGGCGTAACCACAAGATGCCGGGCGGCGAGATAATCCTCCAGCGTGAGCGCGCTCCGGCTCGCATTGCTAATCACCACATATTCATCTTCGAACCAGCTGATCTCTTCCAGCTCCGGGTACCGGCGATCCTCAATGGTGCTGAATCCCAGGGCCAAATCCACCTCGCCTGCCAGTAATTCCGTCAACGCCGGGCTGTGCGGCAAATATCGTAATTCCAGACGCAAGCCAGGCGCCGCATGTTGAAGCGTATTCATGAGCGCAGGGAATATGCAGAACGCGGTAAAGTCCGTTATCGCGATCTGCAAACACGCTGTACTAATAGCAGGATCAAATTCCGGCTGCGGCGACAGCTCCTCGTCGAGATATTTCAGGGCCGATGCAATAACTGGCGCAAGCTGGGTGGCATAGACGCTGGGACACATTCGATGTCCTTCCCGGTAGAACAGCGGGTCGTTGAGCGAAACACGCAGCCGTGACAGGGCATGGCTGAGCGCCGAGGTGCTCATCGCCAGCTCATCTGCCGCAAGTCGAACGGAACTGTGGCGATAAATCGCGTCAAAAACCGGCAGAAGGTTTAAATCAAGGCGCCTTAAGGCTGGATGCATAATATTCATCATTTATTGATTTCATTGCACTTAATTCTTCTGACATTAGCCTTTATGCTTATCCCCATCAACTACAAACAAAGATAAAGGGAAAGGAATGAGCATTACGATTCGTCAGGCGCGACCTGAAGATGCAGCGGCAATATACGATATGATTTACGAACTCGCAGTCTATGAAAAAGCGCCAGAAGAAGTGGTCACCACGCCAAACGAAATCCGTAAAACGCTGTTTGGTGCAGACAGTAAAACCGAAGCGCTGGTTGCCGAATATGCAGGCCATGCTGTGGGGTATGCCGTTTTTTTCACCAGCTATTCCACCTGGCTTGGTCGCAACGGCATCTATATGGAAGATTTGTATGTCTCCCCGGAATACCGCAGCAAGGGTGCGGGAAAAGCACTGCTTAAAACTATCGCGCAATGCGCAGTGGAACGTCACTGCGGCCGGCTGGAATGGAGCGTGCTTGACTGGAACCAGTCTGCAATTGATTTTTATCTGAGCATCGGCGCGGTACCGCAGTCCGAATGGGTACGCTATCGTCTTGATGGCGAGGCATTGCGGGCATTTGCTGAGTAGCAATGCCATCGCGTGAAACGCCCCTCTTTCTAAGGGGCATAATGTCAATGAAAGCGTTGCTGAAGCACGGTATATCTGAGAAAGAGCTTACCGTCTTTTTTTGTTTTCTCTGAGACGCTCGACGATTCAGCGACCGAGGCTCATTCCGGCTGCGTCAGGCTGTAGACGGGGATTCGCCGGGTTGTCATCGTTAGCGTATCAAACACCTCAGTCTCTGACGTCACAATCCTCGTGCCCGTTTTTCTTAGCCTCTGCACATCGGCCGCGATGCGCTGAATGCCAAACCAGAAAAGCCCGTCGAGCGCCGTTACAGATAGTCCATTTTCGAGTGCCAGTTTGAGTCGTTCCCTGGGCGCTTTCACCTGCTGTGCAATTTGCCGGTAAGGTACTTCACTTCCGCCAGTGCTGTCGCTTCGCTGGATCCGCGTTTTCAGGTGATAGGTAAATTCATCAGGAACGCCTTCCAGGTCCTGTTTAAGGCTGTAAACGCAGCCAAACCGCTTGCCGTTGAACAGGACATTTTTTTGACTGAGCTGGAACTCATTTCTGATCCCATCAATCAACTGCGGGGCGCGGGTGAGGAGTAACCGGAAGGGAAGCTCAAAGCTGGTCACATAATCCACATTCAGCAGCGCGAGACGCAAACGCTCTTCCGCACCGGATTTTTGCTCGCGACACTCGCGCATCACTTCTGCCCACTGGCGGGTCAGACGTTCTGGCTCGGCGACTTCGGTGAGGAGATATTTTTCAAGGTGATAGTCGACTCTTCCGGTCATATTTTGCATCCCGACAAGGTGGATGCGGTAATTCTATCCAGCGGCGCAGATTTTATAAAGGGCGGAGCGCAACGGCATCCGCCCCCTGTGCTACTGCTGGATACTCGACCGATCCGACATATCGCTGGCAGAGAAAGTTCTGACTGAGGACTGGACCTGTTTTTTTCGCGCATACCGGTCCGGTTGCCCTTCAGGACGCGTTTTGAAGCGACGATGCAGCCACATATATTGCTCGGGTGCCATCATCACCGCACGCTCAATCGCCCTGTTCATCTGCGTAGCCACGGCCACTTTATCGCCTCCCTGCAAGGTATCGCTAATATCGTCCAGGATAATCAGCTCATACCCTGTGCCGTCTGCTTTTCTGCGTGGTACAAACGGGATCACGGCCGGTCCGGCACTTTTCACCAGCATATAGCTCCCGGCAGTTGTCGCGGCGTCCGGGACGGCAAAAAACGGCACAAACACGCTATTCGTTTTTCCATAGTCGTGATCCGGGGCATACCACAGGATCTCGTTTTGCTTAAGCGCGCGGATCATGCCCTTCAAATCGTAACGGTCGAGCATGGTTTTATTGGAACGCAGACGACCGCGCGTCTGTAGCCAGTCGAGCAATGCATTGTTGTTGGGACGATAGACGCCAATACCCGCGTTGAGCATGCCAAAGATGCGTGCGCCTAATTCCAGCGTGAGAAAATGCATGCCAATGAGCACCACGCCCCTTCCTTGCGCCCGTGCCTGTTCCATATGTTCGTAGCCGGTCACGCTGAAGTGTTTGCGCACGCGCCAGTCAGGCCAGAACCACGCGATGCCCGTTTCGATGACGCCCATTCCAACCGATTCAAAATTACGCTCAAGCAAACGCTCGCGCTCACCCTCTTTCATCTCCGGAAAGCAAAGCTCAAGATTTCGTCTGGCGATTTCCACGCGGCGTGGAAGCAGACGCATGGCCAGACGCCCGAGTCCGTGCCCTGCTTTTAACAGAAGCGAATATGGGAGCTGGACCGTACACCAGAGTGCGGCGATGCCTGCCCAACTGAGCCAGTAACGAGGATGAATAAAGGCGAGTGAAAACCGAGGTAATTTTGTCATGAAAAAATTATCCTTTTACTATCTGTACTTAATCTGGTGCAGTTGTAGTGCTTACCTGCTGATTTAACGAATATTGTTCGGAGGAGTGAATTGTAGCGGAAACGTTGTGCTGTTTATTATCGATTTTTGCGAAAGGAATGAAAGGCGGGGATCGCCGGGTGATACTGCACCACCCGGCAGGCGAGTTACATCGAATAGCCGGGCTTCTTAATCAGTTCATCCAGTTTAGGTCCAATCTCGGTATCCCAGACCTGCGCCTTCCAGTCAGCTTCCTGGACTTCGTGAAGCGCCACGGAGATTGAGCGATCTTTGCTGTTCAGATGACGGACTATCGTTTCGGCGATATCCGCCGCCAGGGCCGTTTTTTGTTCGTCAGTCAGATCGCGTGGAAAACATTTGATATCAACGTGAGGCATGGGCAGGGCTCCTTTTATAGGTTAGCGTTCCACGTTATCAGATTATGTCGTTAGCTTTTAGCACCTTGTGCAGTTCTGGCAACGCGCAGACGGCATCCGCGATGGCGGTGATATTAGGTGCGTTGGTGGTAAACCACTCATGACCTGGCCCCCAGGTACGCACGACGGCAATATAGACGTCAAGCAGCGTAAGCTGTTGGCCAAAGGCATAAGGCGAGGCGCTGAGCTGGCTGTCAAACCACAGATAGAGGGATTTCCGGTACTCAATACAGTTTTTCTTCAGCTGTTCCGGGGCATCAGGCACCCAGCGTTCCGGGTAATCTGCATACGTAAAGGTGGGATAGACGTTCGCCACAAACCAGATGAGCAGGCGCTGAAACTGCTGGCGCTCGGCCTGCCCAACGGGCGGCGCGAGGTCGGGTCGTCTGTCGAGCACCATCAGGGCGATCGCCGCGGTTTCCGTCACGATCGCCCCATTTTCCAGCTCCAGCGTCGGCACCTGGCACAGCGGGTTCAGTTTCAACAGCAATTCGCGCTGCGGGCCGGGCTGGTCAAACCCATCCACGTTGACGAACTGATACGGGATGTCTGCCAGAGTCAGCATCACCTCACTGATTGCCGATCCCCAGCCGGGTACGCCATAGAGTTTGATCATGTTGCCTCCTCAGGGATGAAAACCCTAAGTGTATACCCGTCATACTTCAAGTTGCAGGTGCGTTGGCTGCATTCACTCACCCCAGTCACGTACTTATGTACTTATGTACGCTCCCGGGGATTCGTTCCCTTGCCGCCTTCCTGCAACTCGAATTATTTAGGGTATAGAGCACCATTAGTAGGTTATCCCGGGCGGATTAACGTCTGAAGACGTCACCGCTTCGCCCGCTTCCCCCCAGCGCGCCAGCACCTTTTGATAATCCCCGCGCTTAATCGCACCGTCCAGCGCAGCCTGCAACGCATACACCAGCCCATTGCCTTTTTTGGTTGTGGTGGCGACATAGGCTTTCTTCGGGCCTAATCCCACGACGCGGGTTTTGCCGGTTAACGCGGCTTTGTAGGCCGAAACGGACTGCGGTCCAAAGAAGACATCCGCCCTGCCGGACTGAATATAGAGATTGCCTGAGGCGTCGTCGGTCAGATAAACCGGCAACGCAGGCTCGCGTCCGGCCTTTTTATTCTCTTCGTTCCAGCCCAGCAGAATACGTTCCTGATTGGTGCCTGACCCGACAATCACGTTTTTACCGGCCAGATCTTTCGCACTGGTGATCGACTGTACGTTGCTGGTGGATTTCACCGAGAAGGCCAGGGAATCGACGCGATAGGTTGCAAAATCGAACTTCTCCTTACGTTGCTCGGTGACGGCGATATTCACCAACGCCACGTCATAGCGCCCGGAAGTGATCCCCAGCGGCCAGTCTTCCCACGCCGTTGGCACCAGCTTCAGCTTCAGCCCCAGACTGCCCGCCAGCAACCGGGCGATATCCGGGTCGCTGCCAATACGGGTGCGGTTATCACTGGCCAGCAGCGCCAGCGGCGGAGAATTCAGGGCTGAAATCGCCACCGTGAGGGTACCCGGCTCAACAAATTTATAGTTCGCCGGGATTTTCGCCACTGCCTGTTGATCAACCGTCACTGGCAGCGGCTGTTCGTTGGCCTTTAAATCAATGCTGGCGTGGCTCGCTGTCGTGAAGACCAGCCCCGCCAGGAGTCCATATTTCATCTGCGCTCCTTACAGCACTTTTGAGAGGAACTGGCGCGTTCGCGGATGCGACGGTCGGTTTAACACGTCGTCGCTGCTGCCCTGCTCCACAATTTTACCGTCGACCATAAATACCACCTGGTCCGCCACTTCCCGTGCAAAGCCGATCTCATGGGTGACCACCACCAGCGTAGTGCCGGAGCGGGCGAGCTTTTTAATCACGTCCAGCACTTCGCCAACCAGCTCCGGATCCAGCGCCGAAGTTGGCTCATCAAACAGCATCACGCGCGGGCGCAGCGCCAGCGCGCGGGCAATGGCAATGCGCTGCTGTTGGCCGCCGGAGAGGTGACGCGACCAGGCATCGGCTTTATCGCGCAGACCTACCACATCCAGAAGGCTGTAGGCGTTTTCAACAGCCTCTTTTTTACTGAACTTTTTATGCGCGATGGGTGCTTCAATCAGGTTTTCCAGCACCGTGAGATGCGGAAAAAGATTGAAGTTCTGAAACACGTACCCAACGTTGACGCGCTGTTTGAGGATCTCTTTCTCTTTGAGCTCGTAAAGTTTGTCACCCTGACGGCGATAGCCGATGTAATCCCCGTCAATCTGGATAAAGCCTTCGTCTACGCGCTCCAGATGGTTAATAGTGCGCAGCAGCGTCGATTTTCCCGATCCAGAGGGTCCGAGGATCACCGTCACGGAGCCCGGTGGGATCTCAAGCGTGACGTTATCGAGCGCTTTATGTCGGCCAAAAAACTTACTGACGCCGGTTATGGAAATGTGTCCTTCAGGAGAGGCTTGCATGAACGGGCTCCTGTGCTGACGAAGTGGTGACGGAACGCGCGCGGCTGGTCGCCCGGCTCTGGTTTACGGCGGAGCGGCGCTCGCTGCGGGCGAGTCCACGCTCAATAACATGCTGGATGGCAGACAGTACGGTGGTGATCACCAGATACCAGACGGCCCCCACCATCAACAGCGGGATCACCTCCTGGGTGCGGTTGTAGATCATCTGGATCGTGTAGAACAGTTCCGGCATCGCCAGCACGTAAACCATCGCCGTCCCTTTGGCGAGGCTGATGATTTCGTTAAACCCGGACGGCAGGATGGTGCGCAGCGCCTGGGGGAGAATTATGCGCACGGTGCGACGCCACGCCGGCAGACCCAGCGCAGCGGCCGCCTCATACTGACCGTGGTCGACCCCAAGGAAGCCCCCGCGAATGATCTCCGCCGTATAGGCGCTCTGCACCAGCGTCAGCCCCACGATGGCGGTAGAAAACTGCCCGAGAACGTTGATGGTTTCAAAGCTGCCCCAGGTAATGCCGGTAAAAGGCACGCCGAGAGAGAGCGTGTCGTAGAGATAGGAGAAGTTATAGAGGATAATCAGTACCACGATCAGCGGCAGCGATCGGAACAGCCAGATGTAACCCCACGCCAGGCTGTTCAACAGCCATGATGACGAGAGCCGAGCCAGCGCCAGCATGCCGCCAATCACCACGCTCAGTACGGTACTTATCAACGTCAGCAGCAGCGTCTGTCCGACGCCTTCGAGGATCACCGGGTCAAAGAACCAGCGGGCAAATACCGCCCACTCCCAGCGCGGATTAAAGGCCACGGACTGGATCACGACAGCCAGCACAAACAGCGCCACCACGGCGCCAGCAGCGCGCAGCGGATAACGTGCCGGGACCACTTTTATGGTTTCAACGTTGCTCATCGTCGCTCCTTATGCGGTTTTGCTGAGCGCTTCGCGGATCAGCGTCTTGGTGAAACGCAGCCGACCGTCGAACGGCGGCTGGCTATACTCTTCCGGGTCGCGGTTGAGATCGAACTGCGGCTGATACCCCTGACTGAGATAGAGCCGCACCGCCTCCGGCTGACGAAACCCCGTAGTCAGGTAGATGTGGCTGTAACCCGCCAGCACCGCCCGGCGCTCCAGCTCCTGTACCACGCGCGCGGCCAGTCCCTGCTGGCGCAGCGTTTTATTCGTCCAGATACGTTTGATCTCTGCGGTATGTTCGTCGAAGGGCTTGTACGCCCCGGTGGCGATGATCTCGCCATCGCGCTCCAGGACGATAAACAGCCCCTGCGGCGCCAGGTACCACTCTGTCAGCTCGACTTCCGCATCCTTTGAAAAGTAGTCGCCGTAACGAGCGGCGTACTCACCGAAAAGCCCCGCGATAATGGGCTGAAGATCGACATCTTCCGGCGAAACGTCACGAAATTGTTCGCGCATAGCGCCTCCTTAATCGCCCAGACCCGCCGGGTTAACTTCGGAACTGGAGATACGCTCCACGCCTTCCCCCCAGCGGTTTAGCACTTTGTCGTAATCTCCGTTCTTGATCGCGCCGTTCAGCGCGGTTTGTACCGGTTCGACCAGGCCGCTGCCTTTTTTCAGCGTCACCGCGATATGCGCCGCCTTCGGCCAGCCGCCGTCGACGCTGCCGACAAGTTTGGTTTTACCGTTGAGCGCCGCTTTCCAGGCGCCGATCACGTTCGGGCCAAAGTAGGCGTCCGCGCGTCCGGACTGAAGCGCCAGCGTTTGGGCCGCGTCGTCTTTGGTGTAGATCGGCGTAAAGGGTTTAAGCCCTTTTTTGAGGTTCTCTTCGTTCCATGCCAGCAGAATGGCTTCCTGGTTGGTGCCGGAACCCACGATGATGCGCAGCCCGGCGATATCCTCTGCCTTCACAAGCGAGTTGATGGGACTGGTGGATTTCACGTAGAAGCCAAGTGAATCCTTGCGATAGGTGGCGAAGTCGAACTTCTCTTTGCGCGCTTTGGTGACGGTGATGTTGCTGATAGCCGCATCGTATTTCCCGGAGGCCACCCCCAGCGGCCAGTCCTCCCAGGAGGTGGGCACCACGTTCAGCTCCAGCCCAAGGCTGTCCGCCACCAGACGCGCAATGTCGACCTCACTTCCCAGCAGGGTCTTGTTGTCGTCGGAAAAGACCGTCAGCGGCGGTTGATTCAGTCCCGCCACCGCCACGGTAAATTTCCCCGGCACGGCAAAGCGATAGTCTTTCGGCAGTTGCGCGATCGCATCGCTGTTTTTGGCGGTATTGATCGGCGTTTTATTGGCCTCAATGCTCACGCCGGTGCCGTTAATATTGACGTTCTCTGCCCAGACGGCAGGGGTAAAAGCCAGCGCAAGCGCCAGAATAAGCGATGATTTCTGCATAGCGTTTTTCTCTTTTATTGTTGTGTGAACTGATTTTTGGGCTCGTCTAAGCCCAGACTTTCGCGCAGCGTGGTGCCGGGATAGTCGGTGCGGAACAGGCCGCGCGCCTGTAAAAGGGGGACCACCTGGTCGACAAAGCGCGGGAAGGTGTCCGGCGTACCGCCCTGAATGATGAAGCCATCCGCCGCCTTCTCTTCGAACCAGGCCTGTAAACCATCGGCCACCTGCTCCGGTGTGCCGGAAAAACGCGGGCGCGGCGATGCGGCTTCCAGCGCGACCTGACGCAGAGTTAAGTTGCGCTCACGGGCGTTACGCTTGATTTCATCGGTGGTGCTGCGGAAGCTGTTTTTGCCCAAATCGCCAATATCCGGGAACGGCGCGTCGAGGGGATACTGGCTGAAGTCGTGATGCTCGAAATAACGTCCGAGGTAATTCAGCGCATCATTAATGGAGACCAGTGCCGCCGTAGTTTGATACTGGTTTTCTACGTCATCGGCGTCGTTTCCAACAATCACGTTGACGCCCTGGAATATATGTAAATCCTCTGCGCGACGGCCGTGACTTTCCAGCTGCTGTTTAACATCGCGGTAAAAAGCCTGGGCTTCTTCCCGCGTGTCATGGTGGGTAAAGATGGCGTCAGCGTGTTTTGCCGCCAGCTTTTTACCGTCGTCGGACGCACCAGCCTGAAAGACAATCGGACGTCCCTGCGGCGTGCGGCCAATATTCAGCGGGCCGGAAACCTGGAAGAAATCACCGTGGTGATCCAGAGTATGCAGTTTCGACGCATCAAAGAACTGTCCGCTCTCTTTATTGCGGATAAAGGCATCCCCTTCCCAGGAGTCCCACAGCCCTTTCACCACGTCGAGATACTCATCGGCAATGCGGTAGCGCAGCGCATGCTCCGGGTGTTTTTCGCGGGAGAAGTTCTTCGCTGACCCTTCCAGCGGCGACGTCACCACGTTCCAGCCCGCGCGTCCGTTGCTCAGGTGATCGAGGCTGGCGAACTGGCGTGCAGCGGTGAAAGGCTCGCTGTACGAGGTGGATAACGTGCCGACCAGCCCCAGGCGCGAGGTGATACTCGCCAGCGCGGACAACACCGTCAGAGGCTCAAAGCGGTTTAAAAAATGCGGAATGGATTTCTCGTTAATATAAAGACCGTCGGCCACAAATATAAAGTCGAGCTTGCCCTCTTCTGCTTTTAAAGCCGTTTCTTTGACGAAATCAAAATTAATGCTGGCATCCGCGACCGCCGCAGGATGGCGCCAGGCAGACATATTTCCGGATGCACCATGCAAAATGGTCCCCAGCCGCAATTGACGATGTGCAGACATATTCACCTCAAATTAATTAAACGTGTTGCAGGGCTTTTTCCGCGAGCTGAGCAAAATAGCGGGCAGCGGGTTCGATTAATGCTTCGTCCGGGTTAAATGCCGGGTGATGTAACCCAAACGGACTGTTGCTGCCAATGCTGACAAACGCGCCGGGTATGTTTTGCAGATAGACCGCGAAATCCTCCCCGCCCATGTGCAGTTCCGCATGCCGGGTTTCATATCCCGCTTCGCGCGCGACCGAGGTGGCAAACCCGGCCCAGTGTTCATCGTTCACCAGCGCGGTGGGCCCGGCGTACCAGGTGATGTTGATCTGCGCGCTAAAGGCGCTGGCAAATCCGGCGGCGATTTCACCGACGCGCGCTTTCACGTTCTGCTGCACTTCCGTGCGGTGCGTGCGCAGCGTGCCCTCCAGCTCAACGCTTTCCGGCAGCACGTTCCAGGTATTCCCCCCGGCGATGCGCGTCACGCTCAGAACGACCGAATCCAGCGTATTGACGTTACGGCTGGCTACGCTTTGCAGCGCGGTCACCAGCTGGCTTGCCAGCACGATGGCGTCGTTGCCTTCATGGGGACGTGCGGCATGCGCGCCTTTGCCGGTAACATGAATAACGAAGCGATCGACGTTCGCATAGAATGGGCCGCCGCGCGTGGCAAACTCGCCGACCGGCAGTGAAGGCTCGTTATGCATTCCGAAAATCGCGCGTACGTCACGTAACGCCCCGGCCCGCACCATACTTTTTGCTCCGCCGAAATTCTCTTCCGCAGGCTGGAACAGGATCCGCACGCGACCGTTGAGCGAGGCTTCCCGCTCCTTTAGCTTTAACGCAGCGCCGAGGATCACGCTGGTGTGGATGTCATGGCCACAGGCATGCATCACCCCCGCACGCCGGGAGCTAAACGGCACCCCACTGCGCTCGTCGATGGGTAACGCGTCGATATCGGCGCGCAGCGCAACCAGTGCGTTGCCCGTGCCGATCTCCGCAACCAGCCCGGTCTGGAGATCGTAAGGCAGCGGTGCAATCCCGGCCGCCGTCAGCCACTCGCGCAGACGCGCCGTTGTTTCGACCTCCTGACCGGAGAGTTCAGGGTTCTGGTGCAGCTCACGGCGCCAGGCAATCAGTTGTTCGCTAAAGCTCATACGGTCACCTCCCTGTTAAATCGCGCCTCGGCCAGCAGTCGCAGTGACTGCACGCGCGTTGCGCCATCAGCGACCGGCGTGTCGATGATAAATTCGTCAATTCCCCACTGCTGATGCAGCGCGTTGAGCTGTTCAAGCACCGAATCCGCCGTTCCGGCCAGCAGAGACTGCGCCCGACGCGCGATGCGCACCGGGTCACTCCCCGCCTGCCGCGCAAAGGCGTAGGCCTGTTCTTCGCTGGCCACGGTGACGCGCTGTCCGTTTACCAGCTCCACGCCCCACACTTCAACCTTCTGCGCCAGCGCATCGGCCTCAGCCTGGGTTGGGGCAACAATGACCTGCACGGCCACAATCACCTCCCGGACGCTGTGTTGACGCCACGCTGTGACGACCTCGCGCAGCAGCTCAGGATCACCGTTCAGATGGGCGGCAAAGACAAAATGCCAGTCGAGGGAGGCCGCCAGTAGCGCGCTTTCGGTACTGGCGCCCAGCAGAAATCCCCGGGCAGGCACCGGCGGCAGCGGCGTGGCGCGAACGTCCTCCTCCGCTGACTGATTTTCAGGGCGGATCCAGCGATCAAGCTGCGTCAGTTGTTCAGTAAAGCTGCCTTTTTCCTGCGGATTTAGGCCGTACTGCAAGGCGCGGGTAGAAAGCGGCAGACCGCCGGGCGCTTTGCCAACGCCCAGATCAACCCGGCCCGGCGCAATGGCGGCCAGTACGTTAAAATTTTCGGCGACTTTATAGGGGCTGTAATGTTGCAGCATGACGCCGCCTGAGCCCACGCGAATACGTTTTGTTTGCCCGAGGATCCAGGCAATCAGCAGCTCCGGCGAGGGGCTGGCAAGCTGCGGGGTATTGTGGTGTTCGGCAATCCAGAAGCGGTGATAACCCAGCGTTTCTGCCTGTTGCGCCAGTGCTAAGGTTCGCGCCAGCGCATCGGCGGCTGTTTCGTGTTCTGCGACGGGGCTTTTATCCAGAATGCTGATTCGCCATGACATGTTGCGTTCTCGTTTGACTTAACATGTCGTCATTATTAAAGGCGGATTTCACCTCTGAGAAACAATTAATTTACATTTGGATTGCCGGAAATCAGCTATAGCTTACCGCTACTCGTTCGGATACTGCTCGTCGCTGACCTTCTCCAGCCATGCCACCGGACTCCCGTCGACCGCTTCTGCGATGGCGATATGGGTCATGGCCGTCTGCACGCTTGCACCGTGCCAGTGCTTCACGCCGGGTGGGATCCAGGCGATATCACCCTGATTCAGCGGTTCCGCCTCTTTCCCCCACTCCTGTAACCAGCCGCGCCCCTGCGTCACGATCAGCGTTTGTCCAAGAGGATGCGTATGCCAGGCGGTACGTGCGCCGGGTTCAAAGGTGACGGTCGCGCCGCCGACTTTTGCCGGTTCAGTCGCCTGGAAAGGTGCGTCAATGCGCACGCTGCCGGTAAACCAGGCCTCTGCCCCATGAACGGAAGGTAGCGAACCGCTACGGATAATTTTCATGATCTACTCCTCGTTTGCTATTGCGTTAACAGTAGCGTAAAGCCATGGGGAGCATTAGATTGCATAATCAGAAAGGAACTATGAGTTCAATTCATAAATAGGATAAGCCGCCATGTTAAAAGACAACTTCAACGATCTGCTCTCCTTTATGGTTGTCGCCCGGGAGCGCAGCTTTACCCGCGCAGCGGCGCAGCTTGGGGTATCTCAGTCGGCGCTCAGTCACGCGATGCGCAATCTGGAAGCGAGGCTGGAAGTCCGTCTGTTAACCCGCACCACCCGCAGCGTGGCCCCTACCGAGGCCGGCGAGCAACTCTTCATGCGCTTAAGCCCCCATCTGCTGGAGATCGAGCAGGAACTTACCGCGCTGCGTGATACCCGCGACAGACCTGCCGGGAATATTCGCCTAACCGCCGGGGAGCACGCCATGTCTGCCGTGCTGTGGCCTGTGCTTAAACCCTTTATGGCGCAGTATCCTGACATCAACGTTGAAGTCACGGTGGACGATGGGCTGACAGATATTGTCGATGGCCGCTTTGACGCGGGGGTGCGTCTGGGTGAGCAGGTGGCGAAAGATATGATTGCGATACGTATTGCCCCGGACATGCTCATGGCGGTCGTCGGGTCGGCAGACTATTTGCATCGTTTCGGGGTACCGGAAACGCCGGAGCAGCTTGATCAGCACCGCTGCATTAATATGCGCCTGCCCACACGCGGCGGATTATATGCCTGGGAATTTGAACGGGACGGACGTGAGCTGCGTGTGCGGGTTGAGGGCCAACTGATCCTCAACAGCCTGCCGCAACGCATTGATGCCGCCGAAAACGGTCTGGGGCTGGCGTACGTCCCGGAAGATGCGGTTCAGGACGCCCTTGCTGAGGGCCGGTTAGTGCGTGTGCTTGAAGCCTGGTGTCCGGCTTTTGCCGGTTATCATCTCTATTATCCGAGCCGCCGCCAGCACACTTCCGCGTTTTCATTACTTATCGCAGCTCTGCGGCATCCATAAGCTCTACCTATAGGTAACTATTAAGTAAACCTGATGATTAAATCAGCATTCACAGACCTTTTTGCCTAAAAAATCGTCACGATTCAGCGCGTTGTGATCGCAGTCTGCTCTGACCACACGATTTCCTTCGACGAGCATCACTTTCGGCACGGTTATATTTTGCGTCGCTTATCAATTGCGGGTAGGATGCCTCGCCATGTTTTGACTTATCCATACACAGAATGACTGGAAAGGCAGCATGTGTCTGCGCAGAAGCAATCGTTTGTTTCGGCTTCTGCCAGGCAGGACTATCACGTTAATGGTTCAGACAGGCAAACAGGTAACTCAATGAAAACAAGCAATAAAAGCGCAGCCGATCATCATGCTGCTAAACGTCGCTGGTTGAACTCTCATGAAGAGGGCTATCACAAGGCGATGGGCAACCGTCAGGTTCAGATGATCGCCATCGGCGGCGCTATCGGTACAGGTCTTTTTTTAGGTGCAGGCGCACGTCTGCAAATGGCTGGACCCGCTCTCGCCCTGGTCTATCTGGTGTGCGGTATCTTCTCTTTCTTCATTCTTCGCGCCCTCGGCGAGCTGGTGCTCCACCGCCCTTCCAGCGGCAGCTTTGTCTCTTACGCCCGTGAATTTCTCGGTGAAAAGGCCGCGTATGTCGCGGGCTGGATGTACTTCGTTAACTGGGCAATGACCGGTATCGTCGATATCACCGCCGTTGCGCTGTACATGCACTACTGGGGCGCGTTTGGCGATGTGCCGCAGTGGGTGTTCGCCCTCGGGGCGCTGGCAATCGTCGGGACCATGAACATGATCGGCGTGAAATGGTTCGCCGAGATGGAGTTCTGGTTCGCGCTGGTGAAGGTGCTGGCCATTGTGATCTTCCTGGTGGTCGGGACCGTATTCCTCGGCACCGGTAAACCGCTGGACGGCAACGCCACCGGCTTCCACCTGATTACCGATAACGGTGGTTTCTTCCCGCACGGCCTGCTGCCAGCGCTGGTTCTGGTCCAGGGCGTGGTATTCGCCTTTGCCTCCATCGAACTGGTCGGTACGGCGGCAGGTGAATGTAAAGATCCGCAGACGATGGTGCCAAAAGCCATCAACAGCGTGATCTGGCGTATCGGTCTGTTCTATGTGGGCTCCGTGGTATTGCTGGTACTGCTGCTGCCGTGGAATGCATACCAGGCGGGGCAAAGTCCGTTTGTGACCTTCTTCTCTAAGCTGGGCGTGCCGTACGTGGGCAGCATCATGAACATCGTGGTACTGACTGCCGCGCTCTCCAGCCTGAACTCCGGGCTCTATTCGACGGGCCGTATCCTGCGCTCCATGTCGATGGGGGGCTCTGCGCCGAAGTTTATGTCGAAGATGAGCAAGCAGCAGGTGCCTTACGCGGGTATTCTGGCTACGCTGGTGGTGTATATCTTTGGCGTGTTCCTGAACTATCTCGTGCCGTCTCAGGTGTTTGAGATCGTGCTGAACGTCGCTGCGCTGGGCATCATCGCCTCCTGGGCCTTTATCGTGGTGTGTCAGATGCGTCTGCGCAAAGCAATTAAAGAAGGGAAAGCGGCTGACGTCAGCTTCAAGCTGCCGGGCGCGCCGGTGACCTCTTGGCTTACCCTGCTGTTCTTGTTGAGTGTGCTGGTGCTGATGGCCTTCGACTACCCGAACGGTACTTACACCATCGCCACAATCCCGCTGCTGGCGGTGCTGTTGATTGCTGGCTGGTTTGGCGTGCGTAAACGCGTGAATGAAATCCACAGTACCGCCCCGGTTCATCCTGGAGATGATAAACAGGATGGTCCGCTGGTGGAAAAGACGTCGCGTTAATAAAAAAGCCGGGTGGCGGCTACGCCTTACCCGGCCTGCATTTCATTGTTTTCCAGGCCCGGTAAGCGCAGCGCCACCGGGCAATTCCCACCTTAAAGCGCGATACGAATCACATCGTCAGGCTGAGTGGCTTCCTGCTGACGGGTAGACTTCTGTTTCACCGTCACGTACAGCGTTTTACCGTCCGCAGACAGCGCCAGGCTGTTCGGGTAAACCGGCGTATCGAAGGTTTTGGTCACTTTGTAAGTTTTGGCGTCAATCACGCTCACCTTGCCCGCCTCGCGGTGCGTCACATAGGCTTCGTTACGCGCCGGGTTAAACAGTACGGCCAGCGATTCTGGCGCGGCGATTTTCTGCATTACGCTGCCATCTTTCAAATTCACCACCAGCACTTCAGGCTGTTTTGAATCCGTCACAAACGCACGCTGGCCGGCAGTGTCCAGGCTCAGGTTCAGGTAGAAGTGCTCTTTTCCGTCTTCCTGTACTTTCTTACGGCTGAGGATTTTGTTGGTCGCGGTATCAATGGTCACCAGCTCACCGTCCGCATTGGTGGTATACAGGCGTTTTGCCTTCGCATCCAGCGCCAGTCCGGTGCTGAACGTGCCGGTGTTCGTGATGGTGTCCTTCAGCTTCAGCGTTGCGCCATCAACAACCCAGATCACGCTCTCCTTGCCGATGCCGGTAATGTATACCGTATTGGTCGTGTCATCGGCCACCAGCTGGCGCGGCTGAAACGGCTTCACCGTGTCGCTACGTTTGCGATCGTCCAGCACAAGGCGCCCTTTCACCTCGCTCGTTTTGGCGTCAATCGCCGTCACGGCACTGTTGACGGTGTTACCGAACCACAGCGTCTGGGTGGCGTTATCGATCGTGGCGCCAAACGGCTAGAGATCGTTATGAATCGCCTGCGTCACTTCCAGCGTGACCGGATCCAGACGATAGACCACGCCGCCCTTATCGGTTTTGCGGCTTTGTGACGTCGCAACCCACAGCGCGTTTTCCTGCTGGCTGACGGCCATTTCATACGCGCCCTTGCCGACCGCTTTGCGCAGCATCTCTTCAGCGGCATGAACCTGGAACGTACCGGCAAACAGTAAAGAGCCCAACAGCAGAGACCCACGCAGGCGCGGCGAGCACAGATGACGTAAAGACATAACAATTCCTTTTTAAATGAGGAGATTTACCGCTGACATCGCTTCCGGCGGGCAAAGTCATCGCTTTGCCGTTATTTTAATGAGAATAGTAATCATTAATGAGTTGAATGTGGAGTATTTCTTTCCTGCAAAACCTTACATTCACGAAATGTGCGGTTATAGTTTTCATAACATTTACAAAGGATTTAACATATATACACAGGTTCCAGTTGATTTGGTTCGAATTTTTTCTTAACCGGCTTACTCCATGAAAATTATTACTGCCCATAAGGCCTCACTACCCCTGTTGTTCGTTCCCGTCATTTTTGGCCCGCTGAGTGCGATGGCCGCGGATGAACAGACCCTGATCGTCAGCGCCACGCCGCAAACCGTCTCAGAACTGGACACCCCGGCCGCAGTCAGCGTGGTGAGCGGCGAGGATATGCGACATGCCACACCGCGCATCAACCTTTCTGAATCCCTTGGGAGCGTACCTGGCCTGCAAATCCAGAACCGCCAGAACTATGCTCAGGATCTGCAACTTTCCGTTCGCGGATTCGGCGCGCGCTCAACCTTCGGCGTACGCGGGATCCGTATGTACGTGGACGGCATTCCGGCAACCATGCCCGACGGCCAGGGGCAGACATCAAACATTGACCTCAACAGCATAGAGAGCGTCGACGTGCTGCGCGGCCCCTTCTCTGCCCTGTACGGTAATGCCTCCGGCGGCGTGATCAACATCAACACCCAGACCGGACAACAGCCAGCCACCATTGAAGCCAGCAGCTATTACGGCAGCTACGGCACCTGGCGTTACGGCATGAAGGCCACCGGGGCGGTGGGTGATGGTACTCAGGCGGGCGATGTGGATTACGCCGTATCCACTACCCGTTTTACCACACATGGCTATCGCGACCACAGCGGCGCGCGCAAAAACCTCGCCAACGCGAAACTGGGCGTGCGCATTAATGATGTCAGCAAGCTGACGCTGATTTTTAACAGCGTGGACATGAAAGCCAACGATCCGGGCGGACTGAGCTATCAGGAGTGGCAGAATAACCCGCGCCAGTCACCACGTGGCGATCAGTACAACACGCGTAAGACCATTAAGCAGACCCAGGCCGGGATCCGCTACGACCGTCAACTGAGCGAACAGGACGACCTCAGCGTGATGATGTATGCCGGTGAGCGTGAAATGACTCAGTACCAGTCCATTCCGGCGTCCACTCAGCGCGAGAATCCTGCGCATTCGGGCGGTGTGATTGATATGCAGCGTCACTATCAGGGTATTGATACGCGCTGGACCCACCGCGGTGAGCTGCTGGTTCCGGTGACATTTACCACCGGGTTGAACTACGAAAACATGAGCGAAAATCGTCGCGGGTATGAGAACTTCGTGATGGACAACGGCGTGCCAGATTATGGCGTGAAGGGTAATAAACGCCGTGACGAACGCAATCTGATGTGGAACCTGGATCCCTACCTGCAAACCCAGTGGCAGCTAACGCAAAAACTGTCCTTAGAGGCGGGCGTACGTTATAGCTCCGTCTGGTTTGACTCCAACGATCGTTACATTACCCCGCAAAACGGTGATGACAGCGGCGACGCCAGCTACCACAAATGGCTCCCGGCAGGTGCGGTGAAATACGCCGTGACCGACGCATGGAACCTGTATGTCGCGGCAGGACGGGGATTTGAGACGCCGACCATCAACGAACTTTCCTACCGTTCTGATGGCAAAGGTGGCCTCAATATGAACCTGCAACCGTCCACCAACAACACCTATGAGATTGGCAGCAAAACCCGCATCGGCAATGGCATCCTGACGGCGGCGCTGTTCCGCACGGATACCGACAACGAGATCGTGGTGGACGAAAGCAAGGATGGTCGCACGACTTATAAAAACGCGGGAAAAACGCGCCGTCAGGGTGTGGAAATTGCGCTCGACCAGCAGTTTGCCGAGAACTGGAAGCTGAAGATGGCGTGGACCTATCTTGATGCCACCTACCGCACCAACGTCTGTAGCAATGCAGACTGTAGCGGCAACCGGATGCCGGGGATCGCCCGTAACATGGGTTATGCGTCGTTTGGCTGGGAGCCTGAGGAAGGCTGGTACGCGGGGGCAGATGCCCGCTACATGAGCGATGTCATGGCCAACGATACCAACACCGCTAAAGCGCCCTCTTATACCGTTGTGGGCCTGAATACCGGCTATAAACTCAACTACGGCAAATGGGGAATGGACGTCTTTGGTCGCGTCGATAACCTGTTCGATAAAGAGTACGCCGGTTCAGAGATTGTTAACGCTGGCTACAACCGCTATTACGAACCTGCCCCTGGTCGTAACTATGGCGTGGGCCTGTCGGTCTCTTATCGTTTTGAGTAAACCATTCTCCGGCAGCGCACGTTGCCGGTAAAAAATAAGCAAAATAACATCATTCCCGGTTGCCTGATGCGCCGGGAATATAATCAAGGACGTTTGATACAAATAAACAAATAAGTGCGCCAGAGGGATCCTTAACTGTAGTATTGCCGTTGCAGAAGAATATTGGCTTCATCAATGGCTTTGTCGATCGCTTCCCGGCTGGCCGTCACATCCCTTTGCTCAAGCGCAGAAAGCAGATCGTCATAATGATAGGTCGCTGCGGGAACCTCGCTTAACTCTTCATGCAGATAGTGAATGCACGGACCAATCCGTACCCAGAGCTGCTCAATCAGCGAGTGAAGGGTCGGCATCTCGGCATACTGATAGAGCGTGAACCGGAACACGCGGTTGGCATGGATCGCTTTCTGTACATCGCCCTGATGCATGGCGGCACTGAAGTTATCTGACAGCGCGCGTAACGCATCCAGTTTGGTCTCGGTCATATTCTGGCACGCCGCCGCAACGGCCATCGGTTCAAGCTGCTTTCTGATGGCGTTAATTTCGTTATAGCGTTCCAGCGTCACTTCTGGCACCAAAAACGCCTGCGCTGGCGTGGCCTGTAATGCCCCCGCCGACACCAGGCGCAGCAGGGCTTCGCGCACCGGTGTGATACTAGTGCCCAATTTATCCGCAATCTCTTTTGTAACGAGTCGAGCCCCAGGTTTTAATGAGCCCGTAATTAATGCTCCCTTTAAACTGTTCTCTACTTGCAAAGTCAGACTGATTCTTTGTGCTTTTTCCATATGTTCCAAATCAAGCATGTTTAATTCCCGTAGCCAAACAAAATGCCATTTTCAGCGTCTGTTTAAAAAAACATCGCCGGTTAGATATATCCTGTATCGTCATGCCTGGTATGAGGGGCGCGCGTAATATTAAAATCGTTCAAATAATATTGCATTTTTCACTTCTGGCTCAGCTGGGCCGAGGCGCGCAAAGCTTATGGATTAATTAAAGACAATATATCGTATCTTCACAAATAATTATGGCGGACACTGCCCGCCATAACCGATGCTCTGTTTAGTCGGCCGCCACGCGGATCACAACCTTGCCGAAGTTTTTCCCCTCAAGCAGGCCAATCAGGGCGTCCGGCGCCGCGTCCAGCCCTTCCGTAACCTGCTCGCGATAGTGAATTTTGCCTTCCTGCACCCAGCGGCCCATTTCCTGCTGGAACTCGTCAATACGATGACCATAGTCCTGCGCGATAATAAAACCCTGCATACGGATGCGTTTTTTCAGGATGGTCCCCATCAGTAGCGGTAAGCGGTCCGGACCCTCCGGCAGGTTGGTCGCATTGTAGCCGCTGACCAGTCCGCAAACCGGCACGCGCGCGGAGGTATTCAAGAGCGGCAGCACGGCGTCAAAGACTTTACCGCCGACGTTTTCGTAATACACATCAATGCCCTGCGGGCAGGCTTTAGCCAGTTGTTCGTCAAAATCATCCGCATGGTGATCCAGACAGGCATCGAAACCGAGCACGTCGACCGCATGACGGCATTTCTCCTCCCCGCCAGCCACGCCGATGACCCGGCATCCTTTGATTTTACCGATCTGCCCCACCGTTGCGCCGACCGGCCCCGTGGCCGCCGCCACGACAAGGGTTTCCCCTGCCTGAGGCTGGCCGATATCGAGCAGCCCCATATACGCGGTGAAGCCCGGCATCCCTAGCACGCCGAGTGCCCATGAAGGATGCGACGGGTTTTCACCCAACTTCACCAGCCCCTGCCCGTCGGATAGTTCATACTCCTGCCAGCCGCTGTAACCCAGAACCCATTCACCCTTTTTATAATCCGGATGACGGGAGGTCTCGACGCGGCTTACCGTGCCGCCCACCATCACCGCGCCAATCTCGACCGGAGGTGAATAGGATGGCGCATCGCTCATACGGCCTCGCATGTACGGATCAAGCGAGAGCCATACGGTGCGTAATAACACCTGCCCCTCTGCGGGCGCGGGGATCGGCTGCTCTTCCAGGCGGAAATTATCGGCAACCGGCGCGCCGTGTGGACGGGAAGCCAGTACCCAGCGTCGGTTTTGCGTAGTAGATTGACTCATTCATCGCTCCTTACTGCTGAAAATGTCATTCAAGTCTGGCACGTTATCCTGCGGATCGCCTGTGCATTATGAGCCGGACTGATTAAGCCGCACGACCAGATAAAGGCACGATTCATCCGTTTCGTTGATAAACCGGCAGTCGTTCGGCGGCCCGAGTTCCAGACAATCTCCGGCCTTCATTTCATGGCGAGTATCCCCCTCCAGAAAGACCAGTTCACCTGCCTGCAACCAAATCAGCTGTCGTGCCAGCGCATAAGAGGAGGCGGGCATCGGCACATCGCTACCTGCGGGTAGCTCCACCTGGACGAGGTCGATAGGCATATCGCTGCGCGGCGACACATGGCGACGCAAATAGTGGGTTTGCGGATCGCGCCAGACGGGCTGGTTCGCCAGACGTAACAGTTTGCCCTCCTGCATTTCCGCGCGCGCAATAAGCGTAGACATGCTAATACCGAAGGCACCGGATAACCGCGCAAGCAGCGTCGCCGTTGGGCTACTGTCTCCCCGTTCAATCTTGTGGATCATGGCGCGTGAGATACCTGCCCGTTCGGCCAGTTCGCTTAATGACCAGCCCCGCGACTCGCGTTCAAGGCGTATGCGGGCGCTAATGCGTTGATTCATATTGTCTGTCATTGTATTCATGACGTCATACTATAGTGTACGGATGGTTTTTCGGGGCAGTTTTGTGACAAAAAAATAGGGATTTTGTCGTAGCGATGCAATATAAGAACTGTGTAATATTGTGAGTAAATCGTACTACTATAGTGAACAACACAGCCAGAGGTTACCCATGATTGTTCGTCATGCCTGCAAAGAAGATTGTGCCGCTATCGGTGAAATTTATAACCATGCGGTGCTGCACACCGCCGCCATCTGGAATGATAAAACTGTCGACACCGATAACCGTATCGCATGGTTTGAGGCGCGTACTCTGTCGGGTTATCCAGTTCTGGTCAGTGAAGAAGACGGAGTGGTGACGGGATACGCCTCATTTGGCGACTGGAGAGCGTTCGACGGATTTCGCCACACGGTGGAGCACTCGGTGTACGTTCATCCCGAACATCAGGGCAAAGGCATTGGCCGGCTGCTGATGACGGAGTTAATCAAGGAAGCCCGCCAGATCGGTAAGCACGTGATGGTTGCCGGTATTGAGGCGCAGAACCAGGCGTCAATTCATCTGCACGAAACCCTGGGCTTTATTACCACCGGCAATATGCCGCAGGTGGGAACCAAATTCGGTCGCTGGCTGGATTTAACCTTTATGCAGCTCCAGCTTGATGAGCGCAGCGATCCGGATGCTCTGCCATGAATCAATCGTTGACGTTAGCGTTTCTGGTAGCCGCCGGGATTGGGCTGGTGGTGCAAAACACCCTGATGGTGCGTATTACGCAATCTTCCTCCACCATTCTTATCGCCATGCTGCTGAACTCGCTGGTGGGGATTGTGCTGTTTGTCAGCATTTTGCTGGTGAAAAATGGCCTGGCGGGGTTTAACGAACTGGCGTCAACGGTGCGCTGGTGGACGTTGATCCCCGGCCTGCTGGGGTCTTTTTTTGTCTTTGCCAGTATTAGCGGCTATCAGAATGTGGGCGCGGCAACGACCATTGCCGTCCTGGTGGCAAGCCAGCTGATTGGCGGCCTGGTGATGGACATCCTCAAGAGCAACGGCGTTCCCCTGCGCGCGCTGGTTGGCCCGGTCTGCGGCGCAGTGATGCTGGTGGTCGGTGCCTGGCTGGTGGCGCGGCGCCAGTTTTAACCCTTACAGGATAGTCCCGCCTTGGGTGAGGTGGGCATGGCGTGCCTCCGCCTCTTCTTTATGCTGCTTACCATGATGCGCAATCGCGGTGCGCAGGCGCTGCTGCTGGGTATAGCGATCTTCACGGCTGAGCTCTGCATCATCGCTTAATTCGATCAGCAGTTCGTTCATGTGAGTAATTACGCTCTCTTCGATGGTGGCATCGACGCGGGCGATAACATCATTTAAATGTGACATTGTCACTCCTTTTCACGTGCCCGGTGGCGCTACGCTTACCGGGCCTACATTTGACACCCGTAGGCCGGGTAAGGCATAGCCGCCACCCGGCAAAATACGATCAGTTCAGCTTCGCTTTCGAGAAATCGCTGCCCATCAGGCTTACGCTGTACCCGGTCACATTGCTGCGGGTCGCGTAGAACGTTTTACCGTTAGCTAACGCAATCCACGGTGCCTGCTGGTAGAAAATCTCCTGTGCCTGGCCATACAGCTTCGCACGTTCGTCCGGGTTGCTGGTCAGTTTGGCCTTTTGCACCAGCTCATCATACCCCTTATCACACCAGCGCGCGGCGTTAGATCCGGTTTTGATGCTGTTACAACCCAGCAGCACATCGGCGAAGTTGTCCGGATCGCCGTTATCAGACATCCAGCCGAACAGCGCGGAATCATGCTCGCCTTTGCGCATGCCGGAGAGATATTCCCCCCACTCATATGAGACGATTTTCGCCTTCACGCCCACTTTCGCCCAGTCAGCCTGGATCATCTCTGCAATGCGTCGGGAGTTCGGGTTGTACGGACGCTGAACCGGCATGGACCAGAGGGTCACTTCCGCGCCTTTCTCCAGACCCGCCTGCTTCAGCAGCGCTTTTGCTTTTTCCGGATCGTAGCCGTAATCCTTCAGGTCTTTATTAAAGCCGAGCATGTTTGGCGGGATCGGCGATTTAGCGACCGTACCAGACCCCATAAAGACCGCGTTCACAATGGCCTTTTTGTCCGTCGCGTAATTCAGAGCCTGGCGCACCAGCACGTTATCAAACGGTTTTTTCTCCGTGTTGAACGCCAGGTACCCCACATTCAGCGCATCCACCGAGTGCAGCGTCAGGTCTTTGTTTTTCTTGATCGCTTCAAACTGCACCGGCGACGGCGCAGGAATGATCTGACACTCGTTCGTTTGCAGCTTCGCCAGACGCGTCTCAACGTTTGGCGTGATGGAGAAGATCAGGTGTTTGGTCGGCACCTCTCCCTCCCAGTAGTTCGGGTTGGCGACGTAGCGGATAAGCGAATCCACCTTGTACTGCTGAAGCACATACGGCCCGGTGCCGATTGGCCAGGTGTCCACATTTTCAGGCGTGCCCTTTTTCAGCATCGCGTCCGCGTACTCGGCAGAGAGGATCGAGGCGAAGTCCATTCCCCAGTCGGCCAGGAAAGCCGCGTTGGGTTCGCTCAGCGTGAACTGAACGTGATAATCGTCGATCTTTTTCACATCCTGAATGAGCTTGTCGAGGCCCACGTCATTAAAGTATTCGTAATTACCCTGGGAAACATTGTGATAGGGATGCTTAGGGTCTTTCTGACGCATAACGGAGAAAATAACGTCATCAGCGTTAAAATCACGGGTCGGTTTGAAGTATTTATTGCTGTTGAATTTCACCCCTTTACGCAGGGTAAACGTGTATGTTTTGCCGTCTGGCGAAATGGTCCACGACTCCGCAAGAGAAGGCACCGGCGTGTTTTTTACCGGGTCGAAGTTAATCAGACGGTTATACAGCGTTTGCGAGCTGGCAACAAACGAGGGGCCAGAGCTGGCGATCTGCGGGTTAAACGACTCCGGCGACGCCTCGGAGCAGTAGATAATGGTGTCTTTGTTTGCCGCCCATGCGGCGCTTGCCGGTAGCAGCGCGCTCAGCGCGAGGGCGAGCACGGTTTTCCCTGTAAACATGGTTATGACCCTTTCGGTTTTATTATAGTGAACAGTAATAACAGCACAGACGTTTTGGCCTGACAAATAACGAATCACTATCAGGTTATTCTAAAGCCGTACATTTCGCTGGTTTTAACATCAGCCCGCAGAAACCGATTTGCCTTAAGGTCCATTATTCGTCAAGCACAACCGTCACGATCAATGCCGCAAGAAATCGTCCCTTTTGTCGTCTCCTCCGCCGTTTGCTTGCTTACCTGATTCGCTAAAGTAATGGCGTGAAGAAGTCTACAGGACCAAATCGTGGCAAAAACACTTTTACGCAGCGGTAATCTGGATGATTTTCAGGCCGTTGGCGGCGGCGGACAGGCCGTTTTTGAATCAGCGCTGCAAATCCGCGAAGCGCTTCGGTTGCGCAAACAGCAGGCTATCGTCGATTGCCTGGCCATTCCCCAGGTCAATGACGGCGGCGATCGCGTTGACTGGTACTCCCCGGTTGAGGGAACCGTCTCCAGCTGGAAGGCGGCGGATGAAGACGAGCGTTTTCGCGCCCTGCGCTATCTGGAAAACACGCTCGCCAGCATGGAGTCGCTGAGTAAAAAATGCCTTCAGTCACCGAAAACGGCGCAGCAACTGTTTGGATCTCTGCTCTCTAAAGCTTTCCAGTTTCCCGGTGAAAACTTTGTTTTCCTGGTGGATGGCAAACCGGTGATCTGCTTCTGGGGTTTCGTCAGTCTTAACGAAAACGCGCGCGACGACGTGCTGGACTGCCTGCGCGAATCGTTGGTCCCTGAACCTGAACCCGTGATGATTAACGAACCTGAACCTGAACCTGAGCCAGAACCGGCCCCGGTGGTGACCTTCGAGCAGGCCGACGCGCCGCTTATCACGCCTGTGGCTACCGTCCGTATCACCGAAGATGAGCTGTATAAGCCAGAGCCGGTGCGCATGAACACCGTGCCGTCAGAGCCCGCACCAGCGGTGGTGCAGAAAAAACGTCGTTCCCCCCTGTGGTTGCTGCCGGTTGCCGCCGTCATTATTGCAGCCATTGCCACGCCGCTGCTCTGGCCAAAACAGGCCCCGACCGCAGCGCCAGTTACCTCACCAGCGCCAGCACCTGTCGCCATTGCTCCGGCCCCCGTGAAGACGGTTGAGCCGCTTGAGCTGAAACTCCCACTGCATCAGGCAGAAGTGGTAGAGCCTAAGGTGAAGACGCCTGCCCCGGCAGCCGAACCGGTGGTCATTACCGCGATACCGAAAGATGCGATGGTGATGGAGGCAAACCAGGTCAAAGCGGGGTTAACGCGCTTCCTGAACGGCACCTGGCGCGCGTTTCTCGATGTGCAGGATCCGCTCACCGGCAAACCGCCGTCTCTGCGCTACCAGATCCAGAACAATAAAGGTTTCGCCCGGGTCGTGCATGGCGACAACATTGTCTGCCGGGTAGACGTCTTTTCCGGATTACACAGCAACGGCGAGCTGTTGATCAAAACGCGCGGAAACGCTCGTTGCACCGACGGTTCACGCTATCCGATGCCGGAAGTGACCTGTAAGGCAGGTGCCAGCGACGTGGCGGAATGCACCGCACGTTACGATGCCAACACCGTCGTTCCTCTGACGTTCAAGAAAGCAGGTGTCTGATCCTATGCTGGTTAATCTTTGCGACTATAAACAGAGCGTGACGCTGATTGCTAACAGCGGCGTACAGTTTCTCGATTTTGGCCTGACTCCGCAGGACACCGCCAGCAACGGGCGTTTCGTGCGTAAAACGGCAAATGGCCCGCTGCTGCGCCTGGATTTTGACCTGGTCAACGGCCGGTACACGCTGCCTGCCACCGATGGCGGGAAGCCGGAAGTGGTCAAGCCTGAAAGCACCATTCCACTGCATGACTCCCTGACCGTGCTGGACGGTGTCTGGCTGCCGCTTCCTTTCCTGCGCTTTAACCCGCCGCGGACGTTTGTTGATGGCCCGGATAACTGGGCGCGCGTCCAGGTACGGAAGCTTTCCACGCCCGACGCGGCTGGCAATACGCACCGGGTCACCGTCGCGCTCGACAGCCAGATTGCGGAGCATGCGACGTCTGCCCTGTCGCCGGTTGAAAACGACATTCTTAACGGCACGCGTTTCGCCCTCGCCTGGCGCGACAGTGAGGTTGAGAGTTTCCTCGACCAGACCTGGATTGACGGCTGGCTGCGTGAAGCCTTCACACAATATGCTGACGGGGTTGAAAAACGCGCCGAGCGCGAGCTGCATCAGGCCATGCGCAGCTTTGAATATCAGGCGCACTGGCTCAACCTGCTCTCCATGCTCGGTGAACAACTCACCGTGCCGGAAGTGAAGTTTGTCACCCATACCCTGAGCACCCCTGCCATTCCTGTCGATCTGATCCTTGACGTAGGCAACACCCACACCTGCGGCGTGATTATTGAAGATCATGGTGATGCCAACGACGGCCTGCGCCAGACGGCTGAACTCCAGGTGCGTTCCCTGAGTGAGCCGCAGTTTCTGAATGAGCCGCTGTTTACCAGCCGTCTTGAATTTTCCGAAGCGCGTTTTGGCAAGCAGCACTTCTCGGTGGAAAGCGGCCGGGAGGATGCGTTCGTCTGGCCATCCATTGTCCGCGTGGGTGATGAAGCGCGTAAGCTGGCGATGCAGCGTCTGGGCACGGAAGGCAACAGCGGTATCTCCAGCCCGCGTCGCTATCTGTGGGACGAGACGCCGGTGGTGCAGGACTGGCGCTTTAGCCAGATGAACAGCAAAACTCAGCGCGAACCGCTGGCAACCGCGTTTCCGCTGATGAACCTGATGAACGACGACGGGGAACCGCTCTTTACGCTGCCGCAGGATGAGCGCCTGCCGGTGTTCTCGCCGCAGTACAGCCGCAGCACCCTGATGACGCACATGCTCTGCGAGCTGCTGGCTCAGGCGCTTGGCCAGATTAACAGCGTAGCCACCCGATTGCGGCTCGGCTTCCCGGCCTCTCCCCGCCAGCTGCGAACGCTGATCCTCACCCTGCCTTCGGCGATGCCGAAACAGGAGCGCGAGATTTTCCGGCGCCGCATGTTCGAAGCCATCGCCATCGTCTGGAAAGCGATGGGCTGGCATCCGCAGGATGAAGATTTTGCCAGCCGTAAACAGCAGGAAAAAAGCGTGGTGCCGGTCCCTGAGATCCAGATGGAGTGGGACGAGGCCAGCTGCGGCCAGCTGGTGTGGCTGTATAACGAAGCCATTTCCCACTTCGGTGGCCAGACCGAGGCCTTTTTCGCCTCCCTTGCCCGTCCGGATCGCGCGCCTGAGCCTGGCGTCCAGCCGGGGCGCGCTCTGCGCGTGGCCTCGATTGATATCGGCGGCGGCACGACGGATATGGCCATCACGCACTATCAGCTAGACGATGGTACCGGTAATAATGTCAAAATCACCCCGCAACTGCTGTTTCGCGAAGGGTTCAAGGTCGCTGGCGACGACACGCTGCTGGACGTGATCCAGCGCTACGTTCTGCCCGCACTGCAAACCCAGCTTCAGAAATCCGGCATAGCCGATGCTTCCCAGCTGATGGCATCCCTGTTCGGCGACTCCGGGCGGATCGATACCCAGGCGGTCCTGCGCCAGCAGACGGCACTTCAGCTTTTTATGCCGATCGGCCACGCGATCCTGGCGGCGTGGGAATCGAGCGATGTTGACGATCCGCTGGCCGGGCTGCATGCCACCTTTGGCGATCTGCTTGCGCAAAAACCGACCCGCAACGTGATGAACTATCTCCGGCAGGCGATCGACCATGCGTTGCCTGCCAGCTCAGAACACTTTGATCTGTTCAGCGTCCCGCTGCACGTCAGTTTCCGCGAGATGCAGGACGCGATGCTGGCGGGTCAGTTCACGCTTGCCGCCCCGCTGCATGCAGTATGTGAGGCGATCTCTCACTACAGCTGCGATATTCTGCTGATCACGGGACGGCCAGGCTGTCTGCCCGGCGTTCAGGCCTTGATTCGCCACCTGCAACCGGTGCCCGTCAACCGCATCGTCTGGCTGGATAAATACCAGGTTCATGAATGGTATCCTTTCAGCCAGCAGGGACGAATCGGCAACCCGAAATCCACCGCCGCCGTGGGAGCGATGCTCTGTAGCCTGGCGCTGGATCTTCGTCTGCCGCGCTTTAACTTTAAAGCAGCAGATATTGGCGCGTACTCTACGGTGCGCTATCTGGGCGTGCTGGATAACACTATCAATACCCTGCGGGACGAGAACGTCTGGTATCACGATATCGACCTCGATAAGCCCGGCGCGAAACTGGACGCCCGTCTGCACTTCCCGCTGCGCGGCAACGTTACGCTGGGCTTCCGGCAACTGGCCAATGCCCGCTGGCCCGCGACGCCGCTCTATACCCTGAGCATCAACTCTGCCGAGCTGGCGAAAGCCATTGCGGGCGACGGCGTACTGAACGTGCGCCTGAAGCTGCGTGGCGGCAATAAGCAGGAGGGCCCGGAATCTTTCGAGCTGAGTGATGCCTGGCTACAGGACGGCACGCCAGTGCCGCCGGACGCCCTGACCTTTAAACTGAATACTCTGGCCGATCGCCGACACAGCGGCAGCCACTACTGGATCGACAGCGGGAGCGTATACCTTAAATGACTGCGACGACTGCCACCACTCAGGCCTTAATCGGGTGGATCAACGAGACGCGACAGCACGCCCCGATGCTGGATAACGAAGCCGACGCCCTGCTTGCCCGCCTTAACGCCGCGCGCGCGCGTGAAGAGGCCCTCGAACGTGCCCTTGTCTGCCAGGGCAGCATCGGCTTATACGGCCACTCGCAGGCCGCGAAAGCGCATCTGCTGGCCTCCCTGTGCGGCAGCGACGACGAACGGCTGAACGTTACGCCGGGTCAACGCACGTTTGATTACTTCTCGCATATTAACCCCGGGCATGCGCCGACCAATATGGCCGTGCGTTTCACCAGAGCGACCAGCGAGGTCGCAGACGACGCGTTTCCCCTGCGCCTGAGCCTGGTAACGGAGGCCGAGCTGGTACAGCTGTTTATCGCCCGCACCACGTTGGATCCGCAGATCCGTGCGGTGGATAAATCGGTGATTGAAGCCCGGCTTGAGAAGTGGCGTACGCTGCGTCAGCCGCACAGCGTGCCGGGAATAACGGCGCAGGAAGTCGCGACCGTTGCCCGGTTCTGGCAAACCGTAGTACCCGGCGCTAAGCAGCATATTGATGATGCCCTGTGGCACCAGTTTGCCCTGCTGGTTCCGTCGCTTGATCTCAGCACCCGCGCCAGCGTCTGGTCTCTGCTGTGGGGTGAGCAGCAGGAGTTAACCCAGCAGTGGCTTAAACTCGCCCAGGTGCTGCATCAAACCAGCCATGCCAGCGCGCTTGCGGCGCCGTTGAGTCTGCTTGTGGACAGTTTTGGTCTGCCGTGTGAAGGTTTCCTTACTCACGGGGCCTTTACCGTGCCGGAAACGCAGGAAACATTGCTTCATCCGGTAAATAACGGCGAGTTGCTTAATGCCATTAGCCTGCCCGTCGATGTGCTGGCCTGCCTGACCCGCGAAGTGGTGCTGCCCGTTGAAAACTGCGTTCTGGATAACGTAGATATTATTGATATTCCGGCCATTTCTGAGGAAAACACGTCGCTGATGACGCAGGCAAAATGCCTGTGGCTGCTGGAGCATTATCGTCAGCACATACAGCCGGATGTCCTGGTTATCTGCAATGCGACGGCCCACCACCAGCAGACGGCAAAAACGGCCAGGCTCCTGCAAAACTGGGTCAAAGAGACGCAGCCGGTGGAAGAGTCCGCGTTGCCGGGCCTGGTCTGGGCCATTACCCCTCACGATGCGCGGTTTACCACAAAGCAGAATCTGGACGAAGCGGTGCAACAGTTGCTGGGCCAGCCGGGTCTGCGCTGGGGCACGCTCCAGGCGCTCGATACCCACAGCATGCAGCGGGTAATTGAATGGCTGTCGCAGGCTACCCTTCCAGCACAGCGCCAGAAGCGTCTCCACGCGCTGAAAAGGCTGTTGCAACAGTCTCTTTCGACGCTGATGCGCGCATACGTCGCCCCACTCACTCAGGAGCCAGGCGCAGGGCGGGCAGAGGCCGAAAAAATGGTCCGAACGCTGCAAGGCAGCGCCGCTCGTCATGGTGAACTGCTTGAAGGACTTCTCCCGCCGTTAAATGCGTTTGAGACGCTGCTGACGGTTCACCAGCCCCGTGAGGAACAGGTCAACGGCCTGTTTAACGACGTTATCGATCTGTTTGCGGAAGAGACGCCGGAATATCCAGGCACGTTGCAGACCAAAGACAAGGCGCGACTGGCCCATAACGTGTGGGTTAACCATCTTCGTCAGTGGAGTCGCAACGACGCGGCCGCCGCCCGTCTGGGCCTGGACCCAGAGGTATTGCAGCAAATTGCGGATGTGCTGATCGTTACCAGCTACCGGCTGGATCTGCCGCTGCAACTGCAACGTATTGCAGAAACAGATAAAAGCAGTGCTGCGCAGCTGCATGCCGCGACAGGCAATTTCGTTAGCTGGCTTGGCTATGAACTGACGCCCGTTTCTGAACGGCCTGCAAGCCGGATCCGCAAAGGTCAGCCAATTTTTGTGACGCCAGTTGTGAGCTGCGCTTCACCCCGGCTTACCCGACTTGGCGAGCAGCCTGTTCACGCGGCGACAGCCTATGTTTATGACTGGCTGGTTGCGCTCTACACCCGCGCGATTGAGAATGTGGATTATCAGTGCCCGTATGACATTAAGCCTGCTGCGCGGAAAGCCTTGTCTGCCTTGCTGTCTTAATCATTGCAGCCCGCAGCAATGCGGGCTACCCCTTCATGATCCGTTTATGAAGCCAGACAAAGCCTGAGCCAACGCTGACGGGTTTTCCCAGGACATTGAATGGCCCGCATCAGGGATAATTTTTACAGCAACGCCTTTTTGTTGCAGGCGATTAAAATCTTCATCAGGCAGGGACCACTCACCAAAAACTAACATGACCGGGCAGCTCAATGACAAAAACAGGTGTTCCCAGTCGGGTTTAACGCCCTTGACCAAGCTCGTTGCGCCGCGCCAGACGGCCCAGGGGGCATTGCTTTGAAGGCTTCCAGACCACGCCGTCGTTTCCGCCCGCAGCATGTCATCATAGCCCTGTTCCAGAAAATGTTGTTCCGTTTGGGCCGCAATTGCCCGGCTGAACATCCCGCCACCCGCATGAAAATTGGGTTCAGACACTATCAGGCCTTTAACGCGTGACTTTAGCAGCGTTGCCGTTTCGATCGCGATACTCCCCCCCATGCTATGACCATAGAGCCAAAGACTATCCAGGCCGAGATGGTCTAACAGTTCAACCACCACCTGCGCCTGTTCACTTGTGCGATAACGGTAGTTGTCAGGTTTGTCACTGTAACCGCTACCGGGGAGATCGATCAGAATGGCTCTGCGCCCCCCGAAACGGGTATCACAGACAATACGAGGATATTCATACGACGATGCACAGCCCAACCCGTGGATAAACACAACCGGGTCACCGAAACCGGGAAGATCCTGCCAGCGCACAGTGCAGCCTGCTTGCTGCGAATAGAAACTGTTCATAAGCACTCCATGTATAACGGACTGTATATTTATACAGCCTCAATGTATGGAATGCTATGGCTGGATGCCGATTCTGGAAGCGTGCTTCAGAAAAGAGAGATCAACAGGGCAACAGGAAAGCTCATCGGCCAGGTGGAACCCACCAGGAATGCGCTCAACAGGCGAATACGTTTACGATCTTTAGACAGGAACCAGGTGATTAATGCGCAGATGGAGGCCATGATTGCGTAGAACACCAACATCTTTTGATACAACGTCATTCTGTTTACCTGAGCCGAAAAATAACCGCACGCAATATGCGTCATATGTTGACACAGATCAAGTTTTTTCGTTACATCATAACCACTTAAATACTAAGGATAATAACAACTGAGTACCTTGTGTAACAACGCCGGGTAAAGCAAAACGGTTATTATTGATAAGATGCATATGAAATGCACTTTTTGATAAATCCATCCCCTCAGAAAGCAGTTTAATAACAGCAGGCTTTTAAGGGAGGAAACATGCTACGCATTCCGCAGAGTTGCATTCACACCCGTTCCACGCCTTTCTGGAACAAAGAAACGGCCCCAGCTGGCATTTTTAAACGTCACCTTGATACGGGCACGCGTCCGGGCGTTTACCCTCGCCTGTCGGTGATGCGTGGCGCAGTGCGTTATCTGGGCTATGCTGATGAATTTATACCTGAGCCTGACAGCGAGCTCGTCATTGAAGCGGGTCGTTTCGGCGTTTTCCCGCCAGAGAGATGGCACCACATTGAGGTGATGACCGACGACACCCTGTTCAATATTGAATTCTTTGTTGAACCTGAGGTGCTTAAATCCCTTTAAGCACCCGCCAACATGAAGGAAACTATGATGTTACGTATTCCTGAAAACTTTGTTCATACCCGCTCGACGCCGTTCTGGAATAAAGAGACCGCCCCAAAAGCGCTTTTTACCCATCACAACACCAAAGCCGGCGTGTACGGTCGGCTATCCGTCATGCAGGGTGCGGTGCGTTACTTTGGCTTTGCCGATGGCGACGCCACCGAGCCCGATCTGGAAGTGGTTATTGAGGCCGGTTCTTTTGGCATCTCCCCACCGCAAAAATGGCACCGCATTGAGCTTCTGACCGACGACACCTATTTTAATATCGACTTTTTCGCGGATCCTGCCGTCACGCTCAGCGGTGCGGGCATCGGTAAAGTGGTCAACACGCATAAGGAGTAAATAATGGGTAAGGCTACCTATACCGTGACCGTCACCAACAACAGCAATGGCGTGTCAGTGGATTATGAAACAGAAGCGCCAATGGAGCTGTTGATCCCGGACGTCGCGGCAGATGTCGTGAAGGATCTGGTGAACACCGTTCGCGCCTACGATACGGAAAATGAACACGAGGTATGTGGCTGGTAAGCTGAATCGCCCGGCACTGCGCCGGGCATGAGGGTTTAGTGTTTAAACATGACATGTCGGACTACCGTGTAATCCTCAAGTCCGTAGACCGACATATCTTTTCCGTAACCGGATAACTTCATCCCGCCGTGCGGCATTTCGCTCACCAGCATAAAATGGGTATTGACCCAGGTGCAGCCATACTGTAACCGTGCGCTGAGGCGATGGGCGCGTCCGACGTCTTTTGTCCAGACGGACGAGGCCAGGCCGTATTGCGAATCGTTAGCCCAGTTCAGCACCTGCGCTTCATCCTCAAATTCTGTCACGCTGACCACCGGGCCAAACACTTCTCGCTGGACGATCGCATCTTCCTGCTTCGCCCCGGCCAGCAGCGTTGGCTGGAAGTAATATCCTGCCCCCTCTTTTTTACTGCCACCGGTGACGACGCGGATATGTCCGAGGGCTTTGGCTTCATCCACGGCAGCACTAACGCGGGAAAGATGCGCTGCGGAGCTGAGCGGTCCCAGCTCCGTTGACGCATCGTCCGGCGCGCCCATTTTCAGGCTGGCAACGGCTGCGCCCAGCTTTTCGACCAGCGCGGGGTAAATCCCCTTCTGGGCATAGATACGACAGGCTGCGGTGCAATCCTGACCGGCATTGTAGAAACCAAACGTGCGCACGCCTTCAACCACGGCATCCAAATCTGCATCGTCAAAGACAATGACCGGGGCTTTTCCGCCCAATTCCATATGGGTACGTTTCACTGAAGATGCGGTATGCCCGATAATATGTTCTCCGGTGGCAATAGAGCCAGTGAGAGAAACCATACGGACTTTTTCGTGACCGGTCAGCGGATCTCCTACGGTTTTGCCGCGACCAAACAGCACGTTCAGCACGCCTGGCGGGAAGATATCTTTCGCCAGTTCCGCCAGCTTCAGCGCCGTCAACGGGGTAATTTCAGATGGCTTGATGACGACACAGTTTCCCGCCGCCAGCGCGGGCGCCAGCTTCCACGCCGCCATCATCAGAGGATAGTTCCAGGGGGCAATAGAGGCGACAACGCCAACCGGGTCGCGGCGGATCATCGAGGTATGTCCTTCGAGATATTCTCCGGCAGCCAGCCCGTTCAGGCAGCGAGCGGCTCCTGCAAAGAAGCGAAACACATCGACCACGGCCGGGATCTCATCCCCCTGGACGCAGTGCAGCGGTTTCCCGCAGTTAAGGGACTCCAGTTTTGCGAACGCGTCAGCGTTGGCTTCTATCACATCAGCCAGTTTCAACAGACATTCGGCGCGCGTTTTCGGCGTCGTTTGTCCCCACTCTGTGAACGCGCGATCGGCAGCCTGGACGGCAGCGTCCACCTGTGCTGCCGACGCTTCAGCCATCTCCAGCAGCACTTCACCCGTGGCAGGATTATAAACCGCCTGCTTCTCACCTTCGCCGGTCACCAGTTCACCATTAATCAGCAATTGATTTTGCATAGCATCGTCCTGTTGAAATCGACATTGTTTTCGCTGTCAGCACACGTTCTGGCGGGCCGATACGTGACAACGTCACGTTACCAATCCGCACTCCCTTACTAAAGGTAGACCGCGCATCATGTCGCTTCAGGAATTTTCATCAAGGTGTGACTGGGTGCAGCATCATTTCGCGGATTAACCCCGCCAGCTGGACGACCGCCTGCTCCTCCCGCTCGCCCCAGCCCCATGAGGTATTGAAACGGAAAAACGGTGTCCAGATATTGGAGGTGGAAAACATCTTACCGGGCGCAATGCTGATTTGATGGGTTAATGCCTTCTCACTCAACCGCCCCGCATCCAGCTGTTCAGGCAGTTCCAGCCATAAAAAATAGCCGCTGTCGTTGTGATGGATTTTGACACCAGCAGGCATATGGCGCAAAAGCGATTGCCAGGCCTGCTGTTTGCGTTCAGCAAGCGTGCGTCGCAGGCGACGAAGGTGGGCGTCGTAACGTTTGGTCGCCAGGTAATCCACCAGCGCCAGCTGCATGGGAGAGCTGGTGGATAACGTACTCATCAGCTGCAACTGCTGAATACGGCGCGCATGTTTTCCCGCCGCCACCCAGCCAATACGGAAACCGGCCACCAGACACTTGGAGAATGAGGAGCAGTGCAACGTCATATCCTGCTTATCCCAGGCCTTTGCCGGGAGCGGCTTTTCGCGGCCAAAGTAGAGTTCGCTGTAAACATCGTCTTCAATCAGCGTGACGTTATGCCGGGTGAGTAAGGCCACCAGCTGAGCTTTCTTCTCTGCACTCAGCGTGAAGCCGAGCGGGTTCTGACTGTTGGTCATCAGCCAGCAGGCTTTCACCGGATAATCTTTTAACGCCTGCTCAAGGGCACTGAGATCGATGCCCTCACGCACGTCAGTGGCAACCGACAGCGCTTTCAGTTTCAGACGTTCAAGCGCCTGGAGTGCGCCATAAAAACAGGGATTTTCAACGATAACCCAGTCCCCTGGTTCAGTCACAGCCTGCAAACTGAGGTTGAGCGCCTCAAGCGCGCCCGCGGTGATCACAATTTCATCCGGGGAGATATTCATCCCCTGCTGAGCGTAGCGACGGGCAATGGCATGACGTAAGTCGACGTTACCCGGCGGCAGGTTTTCAATCACGCTCATGGCCGTGGCCGTTTTACTGACATTAGCCAGCGAGCGGTTGAGTTGCTGAAGCGGGAATAGGCGCGGATCGGGAAATGCCGAGGCAAAAGGGACAACGGAGGGGTCGCGGCTGGCCTGTAGCACGTCGAAGATATAGGTGTTGATGTCAACTACTTCATCGCGCATCACCTGCGCGGGCGGTGCTGGCTGGTGTGTGGTCGGACGGGCGGCAACGTAATAGCCTGACTGCGGTCTGGCAACAATGCGCCCCTGACTTTCCAGCATCTGATACGCGTGGCCCACGGTCATGAAACTCATGCCGCTGCTTGCCACCTGCTCTCGCAGAGAAGGCAGCTTATCGCCCGGCAACCATACGCCAAGCTCAATCTGCGAGATAATTTGTTGCGCCAGACGCTGGTATTTTTTCATCAGATTCTCCTTATTGCTGACAGTGTATATCAGCAGGAGAAAAAGAGAAGAATTTGCTAACTGTTATGGGAAACGTGGCAGATTACTTGCGATACTCAGTAATGTGATTCTGAGCAGAACGCGCTGCGGCCAGGTGGTCGAGCGTGATCATCGACGATTTGCAGAAAATGCATTTTGCGCCGAACGGATTTTTGTCAGACACATCAAAAGCTGAGGTGCGGTACTGCGAGCCATGACAGCATGGGCAGCGGAAATGGATATAAGAAGTCATAGGATTCTCCTGTAAACGTAAAAACGTAAATTACTCATGAGCCGATCAGGCAAAAGTTGGTTCGATACAAAACTAATCGGAATGTAGATAAAGACCCAAGAGAGGCTGCGGAGAGGCACAACTTGATGAGAACTGCTTTATAAAACTACGTCAGATATTTATTTGGATTCAAAACCAGAAATCCATTAACGCATGTTGCTGGCGACAAAGCAAGCTGTTTAATGCGTAAAAATCATAAAAAGAAATTTTTTATTCTTCCTTGTTAGCTATATCAGCCAGATAAAGTTCACCTTTTCCCACAACTGTTATAGATAAATTATCAATTTCTGCTTCTGATATCTCATTTTCCCCCTCTTTATCATAACAGCACACCGTTTAACATTGAGGCAGTGCATGTTTGGTCCAGATGCGTTTCATCTTGCGCGAATACAGTTCGCCTTTACCGTATCCTTTCATATTATTTTTCCGGCAATAACCATTGGCCTGGCGAGCTATCTCGCCGTGCTGGAAGGGCTGTGGCTGAAAACAAAAAACCCCGTCTGGCGTTCGCTGTACCATTTCTGGTCGAAGATCTTCGCCGTCAACTTTGGGATGGGAGTGGTCTCCGGCCTGGTGATGGCTTATCAGTTTGGCACCAACTGGAGCGGGTTTTCGCAGTTTGCGGGCAGCATTACCGGCCCTCTGCTGACCTATGAAGTGCTCACCGCGTTCTTCCTCGAGGCGGGGTTCCTCGGGGTAATGTTGTTTGGCTGGAATAAGGTCGGGCCGGGGCTGCACTTCTTTTCGACCTGCATGGTGGCACTGGGGACCCTCATGTCTACGTTCTGGATCCTCTCGTCAAACAGCTGGATGCATACACCGCAAGGGTATGAAATCATCAACGGTCAGGTCGTTCCGGTGGACTGGTTTGCCGTGGTGATTAACCCCTCCTTCCCTTACCGCCTGCTGCACATGTCGATAGCGGCATTTCTCAGCAGTGCACTGTTTGTCGGAGCCTCCGCGGCCTGGCATTTGCTGCGCGGAAACAACACGCCTGCCATTCGCACCATGTTCTCCATGGCGTTGTGGATGACGTTGATCGTAGCCCCTGTTCAGGCACTGGTGGGTGATATGCACGGGCTTAATACCTTAAAACACCAGCCCGCGAAAATAGCCGCCATTGAAGGCCACTGGGAGAATTCGCCGGGTGAGCCTACTCCACTGCTGCTGTTTGGCTGGCCGGATATGGATCAGGAACGGACCCGTTTTAGCCTTGAAATTCCCGCTCTCGGCAGCCTTATCCTGACCCACAGTTTCGATAAACAGGTTCCGGCATTGAAGGAGTTCCCAAAAGACGATCGCCCGAACGCCACCATTGTCTTTTGGTCTTTCCGAATCATGGCCGGTTTAGGGATGTTGATGCTCTTCCTGGGCATGGTGGCGGTCTGGCTGCGTTACAAACAGCGCCTCTACACCTCACGTTCCTTCCTGTGGTTTGCCCTGCTGATGGGGCCGTCCGGGCTGATCGCGATCCTCGCCGGATGGGTAACAACGGAGGTCGGCCGCCAGCCCTGGGTCGTCTATGGGCTACAGCGTACGAAGGATGCGGTTTCCGCACATGGCGATCTGCACATGAGCATCAGCTTGCTGGCCTTCTTCATGGTTTATACCGCGGTGTTCGGCGTGGGTTACAGCTATATGGTGCGTCTGATTAAAAAAGGGCCGCAGCCTTATGAATCCTTCGCGTCTGAATCCGATGGCCGCCCTGCTCGTCCGCTTTCTGCCGTCACCACTGAATTCAAGGAGTAACCGTAATGGGTATCGATCTTTCCATTATCTGGTTCGTGATTATCGTTTTCGCCACGTTGATGTATATCGTGATGGACGGTTTTGATCTGGGGATAGGCATACTGTTTCCGGTAACGCCGAATGCGGACGATCGCGACGTAATGGTCAACAGCGTGGCTCCCGTCTGGGACGGCAACGAAACCTGGCTGGTGCTTGGCGGTGCGGCCCTGTTTGGCGCCTTTCCTCTCGCCTATGCGGTGATCATCGACGCGCTAACCATTCCACTGACAATAATGCTGATCGGGCTTATATTTCGTGGCGTCGCCTTCGAATTTCGCTTCAAAGCGACTCCGGCGCACCGCCCGTTCTGGGATAAGGCTTTTATTGGCGGGTCAATTGTGGCGGCCTTCAGCCAGGGCATCACCGTCGGCGCGGTCATCCACGGATTCAGCGTCACCGGTCGCGCTTACAGCGGTGGTCCGTTTGACTGGTTTACCGCGTTCAATCTTTTCTGCGGTGCGGGTCTTGTGGTGGCTTACGCACTGTTAGGATCAACGTGGCTGGTAATGAAAAGTGAAAATGCCCTGCAACAGCGGATGCGTCAGGTATCGAAAGTGCTTCTGCTCCTGCTTCAGGTATTCATTGCGGTAATCAGTATATGGACCCCTCTCGCCCAACCAGCCATTGCTGCGCGCTGGTTTACGCTGCCGAATCTGTTTTATCTGCTGCCCGTTCCTGCGCTGGTTGCGATCCTGAGTCTGTGCCAGTGGCGCTGCCTGAACGATCCTGCGAGCCATACTCTGCCGTTTATCATGACGTTAGGGCTGGTTTTTCTTGGCTTTAGCGGGCTTGGGATCAGCATCTGGCCGCATATCATCCCGCCGGACATTACCCTCTGGCAGGCCGCTGCGCCAGCCCAAAGCCAGGGCTTCATGCTGGTGGGCGCACTGTTGATCATTCCTGTGATTCTGGTCTACACCTTCTGGAGTTATTACGTTTTTCGCGGAAAAGTACAGCATGGGGAGGGTTATCACTGATGCAACAACCAGTATGGAAACGTTTGATGTGGCTTGCCATCATCTGGGGCGGCAGCGTCCTGGCACTGGCCTGCGTAAGTATGCTCTTTAAAATGCTGATGGCCGCAGCCGGATTTAAATCGCACTAATACACTCACCGGGTGCGTTGCCGCCCGGTCCTTATCTCGCACTTTCAGATAAACCCCATTAACACCCTGGAGGGTATGGTTACACTGAAAAAATATTTACAGCATTGATAGTTTGAGAAGAAAAATGAAAAAGCTCGCGGCAGTAAGTTTAATCAGCCTCGCACTGGCTGGATGCGTTAATCCCGGTAAAGCCTCCGTTCAGACCGATCAGTTAGAGAATCACCGTTTCGTGCTGGAAAACGTTGATGGCAAAGCGGTTAAGGGCCTGAAAACGCAGCCTGAAATTCGGTTCAGCGCGCAGCCCAGTATCAGCCTGATTAACAACATTGCCGTCTCCGGCACAATGTGCAACGGCTTCAACGGCCAGGGAAAATTGTCCGAAGGAGAGTTGACGGTCAAAACGCTGGCAATGACGCGGAAACTCTGCACCGAGCCGCAGCTTAATGAACTGGATCAGACCCTCGCCGATATGCTACGCACAGGCGCTCAGGTAGACCTGACCGAAGACCAGTTAACGCTGGCGACAGCCAATAAGTCTTTAATGTTTAAGCGAGTTGAATAACTCAGTAACTTCCGCACGATCCTACGGCAAGCGACTGCTCACTACAGCGTTTGCCGTTTGGCAACGCGCACATGCCGATAGCGGAGCCGTCGAGCTGACGGGCAACGGAGAGTGACCCTCCGATCATTGCGCAGTTGGCCTGGCCTGAACTGGACATAGCCGCTCGCATACCTGGCGTAACGTGTGCCGCTGTCGCCTGCTGTACAGGTTCATTGCTGCATGCCGACAACAGTAACGCGGCACATCCGACCCAAAATGCAGAACGCATACCTTCCTCCCCATAGTTAAAGCGAAACCTATGCATAATAGGCATCACGCGCCGCATCGTCGAGAGTGGATGTGCGTATTTATGCGCTCTGGTAACAATTTCTCGCAATTTTTTATCGCGAATAGCCATCCAGTCATTGATACAGCGCATCCCAAGGACACAAAAGCGAAAATCGTAAAACCTGAGCTTTGCTAAAATACACAGATAATATTCAGGGTCTGTCATCGTTTTACAGGCCCTTCATTTTTGCGCAATGTAAGGGTGTTGTCCTATGCAAACTATTGACGGCAATGGTGCAGTCGCGTCTGTTGCGTTTCGCACCAGCGAAGTTATCGCCATCTACCCCATCACCCCAAGCTCCACGATGGCTGAACAGGCTGACGCCTGGGCTGGTAATGGGGTTAAAAACGTCTGGGGCGATGTCCCGCGGGTTGTTGAGATGCAGTCCGAAGCCGGCGCCATTGCCACCGTGCATGGTGCGTTGCAGACCGGTGCCCTGTCGACCTCGTTCACCTCGTCTCAGGGGCTGCTGTTGATGATCCCCACGCTTTACAAGCTGGCAGGACAATTAACGCCGTTTGTCCTGCACGTCGCCGCACGTACTGTAGCCACACACGCGCTCTCTATTTTTGGCGACCACTCAGACGTGATGGCCGTGCGTCAGACCGGCTGCGCTATGCTCTGCGCCAGCAGCGTGCAGGAAGCACAGGACTTCGCGCTGATTTCGCATATCGCCACGCTGAAAAGTCGAGTGCCATTTATTCATTTCTTCGATGGTTTTCGCACCTCTCACGAGATCAATAAAATCGTTCCGCTGCCGGATGACACCATACTGAACCTGCTGCCGCAGGCTGACATTGATGCCCATCGCGCTCGGGCCCTCAATCCGGAACATCCGGTGATCCGGGGTACCTCTGCCAACCCGGATACCTATTTCCAGTCCCGCGAGGCGACAAACCCGTGGTACAACGCGGTATATGAGCACGTCGAACAGGCGATGGACGATTTTGCCGCTGCGACGGGTCGCGCATATAAGCCATTTGAATATTACGGTCATCCGCAGGCCGAGCGCGTAATCGTCCTGATGGGCTCCGCCATCGGCACCTGCGAAGAGGTGGTCGATGAGCTTCTTACGCGTGGTGAAAAAGTTGGCGTGCTAAAAGTTCGCCTCTACCGTCCATTCTCTGCGAAACATCTGCTCGCAGCCCTGCCGGAAAGCGCGCGTGCCGTGGCGGTACTTGACCGCACCAAAGAGCCTGGCGCGCAGGCTGAACCCCTTTACCTTGATGTAATGACCGCTCTGGCTGAGGCATTTAATCACGGTGAGCGCGAAACGCTGCCGCGCGTCATTGGCGGGCGTTATGGTTTGTCTTCCAAAGAGTTCGGGCCGGAGTGCGTCCTGGCCGTATTTGCTGAACTGCGCGAGGCAAAACCGAAGCCGCGCTTTACGGTCGGCATTTATGATGACGTGACTAACCTTTCTCTCCCTTTGCCGGAAAACACCCTGCCCTCGAATGCGAAACTGGAAGCGCTGTTCTACGGTCTGGGCAGCGACGGCAGCGTCTCGGCGACCAAGAACAACATCAAAATTATCGGTAACTCCACGCCGTGGTATGCGCAAGGGTATTTCGTCTACGATTCCAAAAAAGCGGGCGGGTTGACCGTCTCGCACCTGCGCGTCAGCGAACATCCAATCCGCTCGGCATACCTGATTTCTCAGGCGGATTTTGTTGGCTGTCATCAGCTCCAGTTTATCGATAAATACCAGATGGCCGAGCGCCTGAAGCCCGGCGGTATTTTCCTGATCAACACCCCGTATAGCGCCGATGAGGTCTGGGCACGACTGCCCCAGGAAGTCCAGGCGGTGCTAAACCAGAAACAGGCGCGCCTGTATGTCATTAACGCCGCGAAGATCGCCCGCGAGTGCGGCCTGGCCGCGCGTATCAATACGGTTATGCAGATGGCGTTCTTCCACCTGACCAATATTCTGCCGGGCGACAGCGCGCTGATGGAGCTCCAGGGGGCGATAGCCAAAAGCTACAGCAGCAAAGGTCAGGAGCTGGTTGAGCGCAACTGGCAGGCGCTGGCGCTGGCCCGCGAGTCGCTGTTCGAGGTGCCGTTGCAGCCGGTCAATACCAGCAGCCCGAACCGGCCGCCAGTGGTGTCTGACGCTGCCCCGGATTTCGTCAAAACCGTTACGGCGGCGATGCTTGCCGGGTTGGGCGACACTCTTCCCGTCTCTGCGCTTCCGCCTGATGGCACCTGGCCGATGGGCACGACCCGCTGGGAAAAACGCAACATTGCCGAAGCGATCCCTATCTGGAAAGAAGAGCTGTGCACCCAGTGCAACCACTGCGTGGCGGCCTGCCCGCACTCGGCCATTCGCGCCAAAGTGGTGTCGCCAGAAGCGATGGCGGACGCACCGGAAAGTCTGCACTCGCTGGATGTAAAATCCCGTGATATGCGTGGCCAGAAATATGTTCTTCAGGTGGCACCAGAGGACTGTACCGGCTGTAACCTGTGCGTCGAGGTGTGCCCGGCGAAAGATCGTCAGGATCCCTCAATCAAAGCCATTAATATGATGTCGCGTCTGGAACATGTTGAAGAAGAGAAAGTGAATTATGACTTCTTCCTCGACCTGCCCGAAATCGATCGCAACAAGCTGGAACGCATTGACATTCGTACCTCGCAGCTCATCACCCCCCTCTTCGAGTACTCCGGGGCGTGTTCCGGATGCGGTGAAACGCCGTACATCAAACTGCTTACCCAGCTTTACGGCGACCGGATGCTGATTGCCAACGCGACAGGCTGCTCGTCAATCTATGGGGGGAACTTGCCGTCCACGCCTTATACCACCGACGCGTATGGCCGCGGCCCGGCTTGGGCAAACTCGCTATTTGAGGATAACGCAGAATTTGGTCTGGGATTCCGCCTGACGGTCGATCAGCACCGCGCCCGCGTAATGCGTCTGCTGGAACAGTTTGCCGATAAAATCCCGGCAGAGCTGAATGACGCCCTGCATGCGGAGGCCACGCCTGACGTTCGTCGCGCACAGGTTGCTGAACTGCGCCACGCGCTTCAGGGTGTTGAAGGGGCTGAACAACTGCTGACCGATGCTGACGCGCTGGTTGAAAAATCTATCTGGCTGATCGGTGGCGACGGATGGGCCTACGATATTGGTTTCGGTGGTCTTGATCACGTCCTGAGCCTCACCGAAAACGTTAACATTCTGGTGCTTGATACTCAGTGTTATTCCAACACCGGCGGACAGGCCTCGAAAGCAACGCCACTGGGTGCGGTCACGAAATTTGGTGAGCATGGCAAACGTAAGGCGCGTAAAGATTTGGGCGTCAGCATGATGATGTATGGACACGTCTACGTCGCGCAGATTTCGCTGGGCGCGCAGCTTAACCAGACGGTGAAAGCCATTCAGGAAGCGGAAGCGTATCCTGGCCCGTCGCTGATCATCGCCTACAGCCCGTGTGAGGAGCATGGCTACGATCTGGCGCTTAGCCACGACCAGATGCGTCAGCTTACCGCAACCGGCTTCTGGCCGCTGTACCGCTTTGACCCGCGCCGTGCCGATGAAGGAAAATTACCGCTGGCGCTGGATTCCCGTCCGCCTTCAGACGCCCTTGCCGAAACCTTACTTCAGGAGCAGCGTTTCCGCAGGCTGAACGCTCAACAACCAGAAGTAGCAGAGCAGCTATGGAGGGACGCGGCAGCGGATCTTCAGAAGCGTTATGACTTCCTTGCACAGCTGGCGGGGAAAGCGGAAAAATCAACCAGCGAATAACCGTTATGCCCGGCTTGCCCGGGCATTTTTTTGCCATAAAAAAGCCCGATGCACGTGCACCGGGCTAATCCAAATGTTCGGTGAAAATTGCCTCAATGTTCTGAACAATATTCACGTGAATTATGGATGAAAAAATCTTAAAGGCATATAACGCCATGGAGAATACCTTCTTTACCACTTAATTAATAATTTTTATTTTGTATCGATTATAACGATTAATTCACGGCATCAATTGTTATTTCAAACGCATCATTTGCTTTAGATTTTACTCAACCCGTAACAATTATATTTTATTCATCAACCCTCTGTGTGATTTAGCATGGGACAGCTTTCCATCCCGGAAAGTTCACTAAGCAATAAAAAAATAACTGCAAAGGAATAATCAAAATGCAAAGAAAAGTACTGGCACTGATGATCCCCGCTTTGTTAATGGCTGGAGCCGCTCACGCAGCTGAAATTTATAATAAAGACGGCAATAAACTGGATCTGTATGGCAAAGTAGATGGTCTGCATTATTTCTCTGACGATGCGTCAAAAGATGGCGACCAAACCTATATGCGTCTGGGTTTCAAAGGTGAAACCCAAATCAACGACATGATGACCGGTTACGCGCAGTGGGAATACAACATTCAGGCAAACAACACCGAAGGCTCTGACAATCAGTCCTGGACGCGTCTGGCCTTCGCGGGTGTGAAGGTAGGCGACTACGGATCCTTCGATTACGGCCGTAACTATGGCGTCCTGTACGACGTAGAAGGCTGGACCGATATGCTGCCAGAATTTGGTGGCGACTCTTATACTTATGCCGATAACTTTATGACCGGTCGTGCAAACGGCGTGGCGACCTACCGTAACACCGACTTCTTTGGTCTGGTGCAGGGTCTGAACTTCGCGGTGCAGTATCAGGGTAATAATGAAGGTAATAACTGCGATGAGAATTTCTGCTCTACCAATGAAGGGACCAACAACGGTCGTGATACACGTCATGAAAATGGTGACGGTTACGGTATCTCCGCAACCTACGATTTCGGCATGGGCTTCAGCGCAGGCGCGGCATATGCTTCATCTGACCCTACTAACGATCAGGTAAATTACACTACTGCGGGCGGTGATACTGCGGATGCATGGACCGCAGGCCTCAAATACGATGCCAACAACATTTACCTGGCTGCAATGTATTCCGAAACCCGCAATATGACGCCGTACGGCGACAATGCAGATGCGGTTGCAAATAAAACCCAGAACTTTGAAGTGACCGCACAATATCAGTTTGACTTCGGCCTTCGTCCGGCTGTTTCCTATTTACAGTCCAAAGGTAAAGATCTGGGCAATGGACAGGACGATAAAGACCTGGTGAAATACGCTGACGTCGGTGCTACCTACTATTTCAACAAAAACATGTCCACCTATGTTGATTATAAAATCAACCTGCTGGATGAAGATGATTCATTCTACAAAAACAATGGCATCGGTACGGATGACATCGTAGCGTTAGGTCTGGTTTACCAGTTCTAATCCCGTTAGCCCGCAGCGATCTGCGGGCTAATTTTATCTCTGTTTCGCCTGTTCTTTGCGAAAAGAGAGATAGCCAATTACCCCGCTGTCGCCATCCATAGGGTGATTTATCCCATCCATTACCGCCACTTCCGGGAAGTCGAATGGCGTAACATTTTCCAGACAGGCGACATTCACACCATATTCATTGGGATTGGAACGTCGTTGATGGAACGTGTAAATACCGCAAACCGAGCAGAAGAAATGGCGCGCCGTGCCGGTGTTGAAACGGTACTCTGTGAGCGTGTCCGCGCCCTGCGTCACCTTAATACCCGTCAACGGCGCGGAAACCACTACTGCCCCGCGCATCCTGCAAAACGAGCAGCTACATCGCCGTGCGGTATTCAGGCCGTCCGTCAGCTCAACAGTAAATTTCACCGCCCCACAATGACACTGTGCATGACGAATTTCAGCCATCGCTTATACCCCTTTTCTCACTAACTCAGCCGCTTTTAAAAAGACCTCATCTTCGACACCATCCCCCTTCTGCCTGCCGAGCCTCACCAGCTCATCGACAATACTTTCACGGTTGATGATCTTCTGCGCTGAAACCAGCCCGATAACGGCGGCACCAATCGCCAGCCCAACTAATCCTGTCTGTTCGTCTTTATTTTTCATAGAAGCGCTCCCTTGTCCCCCTCAAAAGCGTAGCAGGAGAACTGTAAAACGTGCTGGAACGCGGGGATGAGATCGGTGCTTTATCTCACCTTCTCGTCCGGCAAAACAGGGGGTTCTGAGCGGGTATCGGAATATCGTGAATAGCGTTGCGCATAGCGAGGCCGTAATGGGTTTTAAAACCGCCTTCGTAAAGGCGGCTGGTCATTACTCTGGATCTTTATCGCCTGATTCAGGCGCTGAGCCAGGATCATCTTTCGGTTTTCTTCCATCCTTTTCCGGGTTATCCGGGCTGGGATTATAATCAGGATGGTCACCATTAACGGGACGGTCAGACATTTTCACCTCCGTTTTTACTGCGTAAGCTGTAAGTGTAGACAACCCGTTAGTCTTAACCAAACTTCTTTGAGGGGCTCATTTGTAAATCGTGCTGGCATTCGGCGCTGCAATCCGTACCATACACGACACACTTTCGCATGCTGGTTTTTACCGGTAGCCGCAAACCCGTCTTTTATCGCTAACCAGATGGGGCACGTAAATGCGCAGATGGTGTATGAAATCTATGCTACATGGATAGAAGAGATGAACACGAAGCTGACGCTTTGAAAGCGTTTTCTCACCCTGTGCCCCATTTGAGATCTGAGTAACGAATAGATGCAACAAAATCAAGAGATTAACAAGAAAGAACAGTACAACCTGAATAAACTGCAAAAGCGACTGCGCCGTAACGTGGGCGAAGCCATTGCAGACTTCAACATGATTGAAGAAGGCGATCGCATCATGGTCTGCCTGTCGGGCGGTAAAGACAGCTACACCATGCTGGAGATCCTGCGCAATCTACAGCAAAGCGCACCGGTGAACTTTTCCCTGGTCGCGGTTAACCTCGATCAGAAACAGCCAGGATTCCCGGAGCATATCCTGCCGGAGTACCTTGAGAACCTGGGCGTTGAGTACAAAATCGTAGAAGAGAATACCTACGGCATTGTTAAAGAGAAGATCCCGGAGGGCAAAACGACCTGCTCGCTTTGCTCACGTTTGCGTCGCGGCATTCTGTACCGCACCGCAACCGAACTGGGCGCCACTAAGATTGCGCTTGGTCATCACCGGGACGACATTCTTCAAACACTGTTTCTGAATATGTTTTACGGCGGCAAAATGAAGGGAATGCCACCGAAGCTGATGAGTGACGACGGCAAACACATCGTGATCCGCCCACTCGCCTACTGTCGCGAGAAAGACATTGAGCGTTTCTCTCAGGCCAAAGCCTTCCCTATCATTCCGTGCAATCTGTGCGGTTCACAGCCGAACCTGCAACGTCAGGTCATTGGCGACATGCTGCGTGACTGGGATAAACGCTATCCGGGTCGCATTGAAACCATGTTCAGCGCCATGCAGAACGTGGTGCCTTCGCACCTCGCCGATGTTGAACTGTTCGATTTCAAAGGGATTAACCACGGTTCAGAGGTGGTGAACGGCGGGGATCTGGCGTTTGACCGCGAAGAGATCCCGATGCAGCCTGCTGGCTGGCAGCCAGAGGAAGAGGATGCGCAATTCGATGAACTGCGCCTGAACGTGGTGGAAGTGAAATAACCTGACTGCGTCTCAGACAGTGCTTCTGAGACGCTTTTTTCCCTTACTTCAGCAGCCGAACGCGGCAGGTTTTCCCTTTAATCTTCCCGCCCTGCAACTGTTTCCAGGCCTTATGCGCAACCGACTGGCGAACCGCTACATAGACATGTGCAGGATGGACCGTGATCTTGCCAATATCTGCCCCGTCGAGACCGATATCCCCTGTTAACGCCCCCAGAACGTCACCGGGTCGCATTTTGGCTTTTTTTCCGCCGTCGATGCACAGGGTGGCCATTTCCGCCGCCAGCGGAGCGATGCCGATATTACCGGGGGCATTCACCCAGTTGAGTTTCAGTTGCAGCATTTCCGCAAGAATATTAGCGCGCTGCGCCTCTTCAGGCGCGCAGAAGCTGATCGCGAGACCGCTGTTACCCGCACGCGCGGTACGCCCGATGCGGTGGACATGCACTTCCGGATCCCATGCCAGTTCGAAATTCACCACCAGTTCAAGCGATTTAATATCCAGGCCACGAGCCGCCACATCCGTTGCAACCAGCACGCGAGCGCTGCCGTTAGCGAAACGCACCAGCGTCTGATCGCGATCGCGCTGCTCCAGATCGCCATGCAGCGATAATGCGCTCTGTCCGGCATCATTCAGGGCATCGCACACCGCCTGACAATCTTTTTTGGTATTACAGAACACCACGCAGGACGCTGGCTGGTGTTGGCTAAGCAATTTTTGCAGCAGTGGAATTTTGCCCTGCTGCGACGTCTCGAAGAACTGCTGCTCAATCGCTGGTAACGCATCGACAGTATCGATTTCAATGGTCAGCGGGTTCTTCTGCACGCGCCCGCTGATCGCCGCAATCGCCTCTGGCCAGGTGGCAGAAAAAAGCAGCGTCTGGCGTGTGGCGGGCGCAAAGCGGATCACGTCGTCAATCGCATCGCTGAAGCCCATATCCAGCATGCGGTCAGCTTCATCCATCACCAGCGTTTGCAGTGCATCGAGTGAAACGGTGCCTTTTTGCAGGTGATCGAGCAGACGGCCCGGCGTTGCCACAATGATATGCGGGGCGTGCTGAAGGGAATCGCGCTGCGCACCGAACGGTTGCCCGCCGCAGAGCGTTAAAATTTTAGTATTAGGCAAAAAACGCGCCAGACGACGCAACTCACCCGCGACCTGGTCGGCCAGCTCGCGCGTCGGGCAGAGTATCAGGGACTGGGTCTGAAACAGGGTTGCATCAATATGCTGCAACAGGCCGAGTCCAAATACAGCCGTTTTTCCACTACCGGTTTTCGCCTGCACGCGCACATCCCGGCCTTCAAGGATAGCCGGCAGCGCGGCGGCCTGGACAGGGGTCATAGTGAGGTAACCCAACTCATTCAGGTTTGTCAGTTGGGCTTCAGGCAGAACGTTCAGCGTGGAAAAAGCGGTCACAATATACTCTCATGGTAATGATTGCAGTCAGATGGCGCGTATCCTCGCAGATCTCCGCTAACGATGCGACAATTTAATCGGTTCTTCGTCCGGTGGCGGATCCGGCATCGGCTGCGGACGCGGGATGGGATCGGGAATTGGGGTCGGATCGGTGGGCACCGGATCGGACTGCCATGTGTTCAGGCGTTGCAGGGCAAGTAGCATACTCATCTTTTCCTCCAGATTTGGGTGCTTACCCCTAAAGGGTAGACGCAGATAAAAAGGAGGCAAAAAAAAGCCGACTATGAAGTCGGCGTCGTACGAATCAATTGTGCTATGCAGTAATTCAAAAAAAGGAAGTAAGACAATATGGAGCGCAACGCCCATCGCTTGACGTTGCATTCACCTGCGGGAGTAATATTGCACCTAACATGGTCTAAGTTTATTGACTTCGCTCAATTAAAATGTCGTTTTGAAGCAGTCGCAGCATTAGAAAATGCGTAAATTTACAGCCATTTACTACGATGCAACCACCATGCAACACCCCCAATCAAAACCACTAACATGACGCAAAACGTGGTGAAGCCATAGTGATATTCACCGCCGGGGATCCCCCCAAGATTGACGCCAAACAACCCGGTTAAGAACGTACTTGGCAAAAAAACCATCGCCATCAGCGACATGGTATAGGTTCTCCTGGCTAATGACTCCTGCATTACCTGTGCTATCTCATCCGCCATGACCGCCGTTCTGGCGATACACGAATCAATTTCGTCCAGACCACGTCCCAGCCGGTCAGCAATATCCTGCATTCTGCGACGCTGATCGTCATTCATCCAGATCATGCGTTCGCTGGCCAGTCTCGCATAGACGTCGCGCTGCGGGGTCATATAGCGGCGCATAACAATAAGCTGTTTTCGCAACAACGCCAGAAAACCACGTGGGGGAATTTGCTGATCGAGCAGGTTGTCTTCCAGATCGATGATTTTATCGTGGAGTTCTTCAATAAACTCGCTGGCATGATCGGTCAGCGCATCACATACATCCACCAGCCAGCTTCCGCAATCCGTAGGCCCCGTGCCCTCTTTCAGATCGTTAATGACGTCATCCAGCGCCAGCACTTTTCGCTGACGGGTGGAAACAATCAATCGTTCATTCATGTAGACACGCATTGCCACCAGCTGATCCGGACGCTCATCTGTACTGCCGTTTATGCAACGCAGTGTTATTAACGTCCCCTCACCCATCCGGCTGACGCGAGGTCTGAGACTTTCTCCCGCCAGCGCATCCCGAACGTTGTTGGGCAATAGCGGCGTGGACGCGAGCCACTCGGCGCTGTCCGGGTGCGTGTAGTTGAGGTGCAGCCAGCATGGGTGTTCGTTGTCGATGTGATCCTGATCTTCAAGCGGCCTTGCGCCCCCGTGCCCATTAAGTACCCATGCAAAAACCGCGTCAGGTACGTTAACTTCAGACCCTTTAATGCTCTCCACAGCGCCTCCACCGATTTATCTCTTTCGGTGTCAGTCTAGCTTTCGTCGAGGGTTAAGCAATAATTATGTGAGGCATCATCCTGAATATGCTCAGGAATTCACCACCCATTCGCGGCTTATTAACGCATTATCAGCCTGGTACTCGTTCTTCAGACGGAAATTACGTGTTCGTGTCTGAAGTTCAATCACCTGATTGCGCAACACATCTGACGAGCCGTTGAGTTCTTCAACCATCGACACATTGCTCTGTGTTACGCGTTCCAGCTCTGACAATGCCAGCGTGATTTGTGAAATCCCTTTTTCTTGTTCCGATGTTGAGGCGGAAATTTCATCCATCAGTCTGCTGACGTTGCCCGAGCCGGTAACGATGTCGTGCATGTTTTTTTCAGCTTCAGAGACTACGTTAACGCCCTGCGTCACGTTATGGCTGGTGACTTCAATCAATGACTTAATATTTTTTGCCGCTTCGGCGCTACGATGCGCCAGGCTTCTGACCTCACCGGCGACTACTGAAAATCCTTTACCATGGTCGCCCGCTCTTGCCGCTTCAACGGCAGCATTAAGCGCCAGTATATTGGTTTGGAAAGCGATACCGTCAATCAGCGAGATAATCTCTGTCATTTGCTGGGCGCAGTCGGTAATTGATTGCATATTGTTCGCGACCTGCCCCATTAACTCTCCGCCTTTACGCGCCTGCAACGTCGCGATATTCGCCTGTTCGCTGGCTAAACGGGTATTGTCGGCATTATTTTTTGTACTTGCAGCCATCTCTTCCATGCTGGCTGCCGTTTGCACCAGCGAAGCTGACTGCTGTTCTGTTTTAACGGAAAGCTGCGCGCTGCGTGAAGAAAGCTGATCTGACAGGGTCATCGCGGTTTGCGAGGAGGCGCGGATCTCACGGACCAGCGTTGCAATGTTGCTGGAGAGACTATTAATGCCCGGGATCAGTCGTCCCGCACAGTTGTTGCCGAATTCAGGGATCGACACGCCGAGATTGCCTGACGTCACTTCTTCAATACTTTTTTTCACAGTATTGATCGGCGTCACAAGATATTTTGTCATATACGCCCAGAGTAAAATTAAGGCGATACATTGTACGATAATGACTGCAATAAAAAGCGAAAAACTCCCTGAAAATAGCGCTATAACTCCATCACTTACCAAAAACACACATAAAAGGAAATAGACAATGAAGGTTCTGACACTAATATTTCTTAGCATAGTTTTTCCTACGACTTTATATTTTTGTGGGCTCTAAGGTTTATAGCATTGCCACAGTATTTTGTCCTCACGTTCGTCGTTGGTTTGTTGTTTTGCAGTTTGATTTGCATAGTTTCGCTTAAGGCAGATAAAAAGCATGATATACTGTAAAAATCCAGCTTGTAGTTTGGTTACCGTCCCCCTTAAATATTAGCACTTACCTATTTAAGAAGGAGTACCGTAGGGCAACATTGTTTAGTCATGCTTAATAAGTTAACGTAGTTAATATATATCAACTACGTTACCGTGACCTCCCACCAGGCTGGCTTACGTTCAGGCCAGACAGTCGACTGACTGGAAAAAATAGTCCTCCGTCATGAGAACATTCTCTTTCACACTTTGATGTCCGCGACGAATATACCAGCCTGTTTCAGGCGCCATGCTTAAATGGTATATCCTCTCCCCCGATATACTGCCGGGGGCATTAATGCACATTGTCATACACCCCTTCTCTGATCCCCTGATGATCTGTTCTGGTATAATGCTGACGCTGCGATCTCCATTTCGCAGAATGACAGTCGTGATGACATAACGACATATACTGCTACTGAGGCTGTAGCCGACCGTACTCAAATCGGTGATATGCTTTTGGGATAACAGGACTTCAATACCAGAACCCTCAAACCAAACAATAATTTGCTGTGCAAGATCATCCATCCGCTGACAAAAAGCCCTGACTTCGGCTTCAGCCGTATTAATATGAATCGGTTTATTTACGTTATTCTGCTGCACTTTCTTAAAAAAACGCTCTCTTACTGACATGTTAACTCCGTGTTTTTCGCCAGTCTTATTGTTCTTTTTTGTGCTTCAGCAGGGCGTAGCTAACAATCAACTGCTGAAGATGTTGTTCGACCTTGTTTTGCTGCGCTGCTGACCGGGGTTGCCCGGCAGGTAGAGTGGAAAGCAGACGAAGCTGCTCCTCAAGCGGTATGGTTTGGCTAAATGACTGCGACATGGCAAACACGTCTGATTTCAGTTCACTCACCGTCATGTACTTCCCCTTCTGTTCATCCAGTGCGTTCAGCTTGTTCGTCAATTGCTGCAACTGCGCCATACCCTGATGCCATCCATTCAGATCTAAATCTGCTAGCGCAGCGATACTCATCTGTTTCTGCCAATGCTGCGCCAGGGGTTTGGCCTCTTCCGGCCACAGCGTCAGCGCCTGCTGCACCAGACGGTCGCCGAAGCTCACTGCCCAGTCTGGTTTCAACTGTAAAAGCTGCGCTAACAGCTGTTGTGTCTTGCCAATCCCCGGTTCCGGTGACGGTGACGTTTGTTGCAGCGCCTCTAATTGCCCTGTAGATAGCCCTTGAGGTAGAGGGGCCAGAGCCGCGGCTAGCTGCGCTTGTGCCGAATCTGGCGCATGCAACATCTGCCATCCTCCTGCGACGACACTGGCTGCCACCAGCATGGTCAACATACCAGCAGCAAATGGCTTCCAGGGTTTCATCGACACCGGAGGTTCTTTAACCACCCCAACGTTCAGCACCGGCTCGGGCTCAACCACATAAACCCATTTACTACGCTCAGTCGGTTCGACGAGGTGAATTTCCGTAGCACCCAATGCGTCACCGTGCAGACTCATGTCCGTATTTTCGCTGTTTTCCAGACGCACTGCTGCGTTCTGCATCATCGTGCGCAGAGCATCAAGCTGAGTAGCATGCTTGAGTTCCATACGCTGCAAGACTTCCCCCAAAGCGCTCAGATGCTCTTCAGACTGATACAGCTGCCCTAAGTCAGCGTACGTCAGCGATAGCGTTCGTACTACCTGTTGCAGGCGCTTGCTGAGTGCACTGAGGATTTCGATTCGCGCATGGACAGGCTGTGGCCAGAGGTTTCCCCACTGGCGGGCTACCAGTGCAGCAAGTAACGCAAGCCCCTCATTCATACCGTACAATCCGGCCAGATGCGTACGGGCGAGCGTATACCAGGCAGCCGTTTGTAGCTCCACACCGTTATGCCCGAACAGTGACAGACAGAGCGTTTCCGCGTGTTGCCAGTTCACATCCGGGCGTGCCGGATGGGTGAGCTTGTTCATTTCTTCGCGCAAGGCAGCATAATCCGCAAGCGTGCGCGGATCCCCGCCGGTTTTAAGTTGGCGTTCAGAATTTATTGTCATAACTGTTTTAACCTGAGTAATAACTAGATGGCGGCTCGTGCATCGAGGTATTGCTGTTGTTTCAGATGACGGATTAATACCCTGCCCTCGGGCATAAATTCCGTGCCGTAGCGCACCAGCCCCACCCCCTTCAGCTCCGCGTCAATGGCGTAGCGAAGCTCACCGGCCTGAATCTGTTCCTGCATCACCACGTTAATTCGATTCAGGCGCGGCTCATATTTCAGCAACACGGCCGACAGTGTGGTGATCAGCTGATGGGCGGTTCCGGGCATCCCCTGGAGGATTTTTGTCATATCCGGCAGGCCGTAGTCTGGCAGGTGAGCCAGCGTACCAGCGCGGCAGTTGAGGATGCGCTGCATGTTATCGAGTACTGATAAAATCACCTGATTCTGTTCGCTGACCTGGTTGAGGTTCAGGCCACCTGAGAAATTGCCGCTCAGCATTTCATACAGCGATGGCGTATTATGTCCCTTTGGCATCAGTCATCCTTCAATGGCTGTAACGTCAGGTGGTTACCTGACGGGCGGCCTGCTCCAGTTCCAGATGATCCTCCACACGGATCCAGCAGCCCTGCGTGACAGTAAGTACCGGTGACTGATGCGGCCAGGCAAGCGGCAGATCGCCACAGACCAGTACCACGGGCTGGCAATAACTGGTTTCAGGCAGGTCCTCCAGACACAGGGTGAAATCGTGCTGCACGCGACGGCAGGCGACAGCCCAGAACGCCATGATTAGCCCCAGTACCGCCAGCAGGACGAGAACGGAAACCAGCCGGGATGCTGGCAGAAACCACAGGCCGACCACTGCACTCAGCAGGGCAGCCCAGAGCGCAAGCCCGCGCTGTTGTGCAGGGCTCATTTCACGGCTCCCGGCAGCAGGGTAAGCAGTGTCTGATCCAGCCAGCAATCCAGTCCCCACCATAATGCGGTGACCACCACCACACTCAGGCCAATGCGCATGGGCCATGATGCAAGCCAACCCCCTATCCCCCGTCCGGCATGGCTTTCCGCCAGAACGGGATGGGGTTGTGAATAGCTGAACGGCGCAACATGTTCATTAAGTGCATTCATGAGTTTCTGCCGCTCAGGATCGTTCAGGGAGCGGTAGTTGCCGAGGAATCCGAGCATCATGACCCGCTGGAAGCAGGTCACGACAGCGTGGTCAGGAGCCGGTTCACGCAGCACATCGCGCATCCGATCGCACAGCGTGTCACCGGCGTCCATGGTGCCAAGGAAGTGCCCCTGCAGGGGAATGTCATACCACTGCACGCAGGCATCATCCTCCACACCGCGACTCTTAACCGCCTCATCCAGCAGCGCACATTGTGCGGTGAGAATATGCCGGCAGCTGGCTTCATCAAGTTCGCCCGCTTTCAGCTCACGCTGCACACGTTCGACATCAGCAATGCAACGCTCCCACAGCGTGCGCCCTTCTCCATCCTGAAATTTCGGACCGTGACGCAGGCTGATCACCTGCAGCCAGGTATCCTGCAGCAGGGCATCAATATCAATGGCCGCGGCAGCGCCGCGTTTACGCTCACTCATGTTCTCAGCACCGCAAAGAGTTCGAGTTCAGGCTCGCCGAGCATGCCCGGAACGTAAAACATGCAGGTGCCGCCCTGGAGCATTTCAGTGGCCTGAGGATGAGAGACATCAAGACTGAAATACTGATTTTCCAGACGTAACGGAATGGCTGCCGGCACATGGCGCAGCGGGGTCAGCGGCACGCCCACCCGCGATGAATTGACGATACTTCTGACATGATCGGGGCTGCCAACCTTGCACTGGCGCGGGAACTGCTCCTGCAGCTGAGCCATAGTCGCGGTTTTTGTAATACGAGAGCGGAATAAAGCCGAGGTTGGCAAACTCAAACTCGCGGGTCTCCGGGATCATCACCTCAGACGGGATTTTCACCTGGTTGCCGGTACCCAAATCGTACAGATGAATAGGCAGATCTTTCACCGCCCCGCCCGCCTGCGGGCCACGGATCTGCACGCACCAGCCGTTATTGATGAAGCTCTTCACCATGTTTGACGCGAAGGAGAACGACGCGCTGGTCCACAGGTATTTCTCATGATCCGGGCCTTTCACCTGCTCAACGTAGTTAAAGCTGCGTACTGGTACGGTGTCCGGGCCATACGGCAGACGCCCCAGCACGCGCGGCATCACGAGGCCGATGTAGCGGGCGTCGTCGGTGTCGCGGAAAGATTTCCACTTGATGTACTCGGCGCGGTCGAAGTAGTTGCCGATATCCTTAATTGCAGCGACCTCTTCCATCGAGTCTTTCAGGAAGAATTTCGGGCCGACAGAGCCAATAAACGGCATATGTGCGGCAGCTGATACTTTAGAGATATTGCGCAGCAGCGCCACATCCTGCGGACTGGCGTCAAATTCATAGGATGAAATCACGGAACCAATCGGCTCGCCGCCCGGGGTGTCGTATTCGGCGGTATAGGTGTGCCAGTAGAGGCCGCTCTGGATCAGTTCCGGTGCATCCTCAAAATCCTGGCGCAGGTCGTCCTTGGAGACGTCCAGAATTTCGGTTTTCACATTCTGGCGGTAGTCGGTGTTGTCCACCAGCTGCTTCAGGCCGCGCCACAGGGACTCCACCTTCTGGAACGCCTGGTGATGCATTACGGCATCCAGCTGACGGCTGATCTGGAAATCCAGTTCGGCGATATGGTGGTCAATCAGCGTTTTGTCGAGCTTCTCCACGGGCTGACCGGATTTGCGGATGCAGTCCATAAACACCTGCATCGCCGCCGTCAGGCGTTCACCCGCCGGCGCGTCAGAAAGCGCGGCATCATCCAGAAACGCATTGATATCACCCAGGCTCGAGGCCGGAGTCAGGTTGATTTTTTCAAACAGGGAGGCGTAAACGCCCTCTTTTTCCAGTACGATGGTCTGCCCCTGCGCGGAGGCGGTTTCACTATTCACAGACATCAGCATATTCCCGGTTAATCCATCAAATTACACATGCCGCTTATTTCGGGGCCAGTGCACTCATTTCGTCGCGTAATTCCTGAGACAGCGCCGGGTCCTTAAGAATTTTCTCGAGTTCTTTTCTGAAAGTGGCGTTATCAAGAAGATTGGATTTGAGGTCGCGTAATAAATTACGCATGGCCAGCATGGCGCGGAGCTGGGGGATCTGGCGGGCAACCTGTTCAGGTTCGAAATCCTTAATATCGGAGAAATTCAGTTTTATACTTTCCTCCGAACCATCGACAGCCATGGTGTTAGGCACCGTCAGATTAACCTCCGGGTTAAATTCCGAAAGTACGCTATTAAAGTTATTTTTGTTGACGTTGATTTTCTTCCTTTCGGACAATGGACGATTCTCTTTTCCATTACTGAAATCACCGACTGTGAGAAGTTTAAGCGGCAGTTCGACTTTCTTCTGCGCGCCGCCTGTATGCAGCGCCAGCTTTAAGTTTATGCGTGCCTTGGGCACCTCATGCTGAAATGAATCGGCCATAGCAGTCCCTTTCTTTGCAAGAAATACGAGTTAAGTGAGTGACGGGTCTTTACAAAACCATATTAGAGCAAAAGCCCATTCATGATCAACTTTTCAGATCAAAGATCTGCATATGGATTTTTCTTAAGAATTTTCCACTAATCACTAGTATTTATAAATTCCAGATATAAGTGGCACGCAGAAAGTATTAACCATTTATTCACAATAGATTAGCAGGAACGTCTGCCTTGATAGAGAATATTGAATTCATTGCCACCTGTCGTTGAATAATTGATTTATATCAATGCTGATTTAAGCATCAGCTGCAAAATCGCAGAGACATATCATCTTATTCAATAAACCTCCTGAATATGGAAAAATCCTATATCGGACAAAAGTCAGGTTTTAAATAGCAGGAATTAAGCTATGACATGGAGGATGTATAAATGCTTGCACGCTTTTCAATAAACTGGAAAGGAGATGTCGCTCGAAGCATTCATCAAAAGAATAAATGATTTTTTATGAAAGGAATTTTGATAATAACTAGCCTGTAGGTACCATGAACCGTGTGTTCAGGCGCTTAAGCGATGTATAGCTATTTGCCAAAACCACTTAAGCGCCTTTCCTGTTTTTTTAATGCTTTTCAATATACATTGTACGACTGTACGCAACATCCTCTGGGTTATTTATCGGATACCCTTTAACCCAGGGCTTAATGAGGCGGCCATTGGTGTATTGATAAATAGGGGCTATCGGCGCTTTCTCGGCGAGGATCTTCTCGGCCATGTTGTAGTCTGCATTACGCGCTTTTTCAGTGGTTTCGAGCGTCGCCTGATGAATAATCTTATCGTAAGCAGGGTCGTTGAACCGTGAGATGTTGCCGGTGTGAGAGGACGTCAGCAGCGACAGGAATGTCGACGGCTCATTATAATCCCCTACCCACGACGCACGGATCACGTCGAAATTCCCGGTATTGCGGCTGTCGATGTAGGTCTTCCATTCCTGATTCTGCAACTTAACGTCAACACCCAGATTTTTCTTCCACATAGATGCGACGGCAATGGCGATTTTCTGGTGGTTTTCAGACGTGTTGTACAGCAGCGTTAATTTCAGCGGGCGCTGGGGACCATAGCCTGCCGCCTGTAATAACGTTTTCGCCTGAGCATTTAGCTCCTGCTGCGACATCTGCTCAAATGGCGAGATTTCCGGTGTAAAACCGGCAGTGACATCGGGAGTGAAATGCCAGGCCGGTTTCTCACCGGTTCCCAGGACTTTTTCAGCCATAATACGTCTGTCGATAGTCATGCTGAGCGCCAGACGTACGCGGGCATCCGCAGTTGGGCCTTTTTGTGTGTTAAACGCGTAGTAATAGGTCCCAAGCTGTGGCGGTGTATAAACCTGTCCCGGAATATCTTTAAGCAGCTTCTGGTACATGTTTTTCGGAAACGATTCTGTAATATCGATATCGCCCGCCAGATAGCGTTTGGTCGCTGAGGACTCCTGGTTGATTGGCACAAAGGTGACTTTTTTAAGCACCGTGTTGACGTTATCCCAGTAGTGAGTATTCGGCTCAACCACCAGTTTTTCATTCACCACGCGATCTTTCAGCACATACGCACCGTTGCCGATGAGCGCGCCAGGGCGCGTCCATTCTTTACCGCTTTCCACGTTTGCCTTTTGAACAGGATAGAACGCAAAGCTAGCCGTGAGGTTGCTGAACCATGGCAGCGGTTTATCCAGCTGCACGCGCAGCGTTTTAGCATCGACTGCCGTCACGCCGAGCGTTTCCGGTGCAGCTTTACCATCGATAATGGCCTGCGCATTATTAATACCCGCCAGCGCTGCAAACCAGGCGAAAGGTGACGTAGTTTTAGGATCAACCAGACGACGCCAGCTGTAGACAAAATCTTGTGCCGTCACAGGGGTACCGTCAGACCACTTCGCGTTATCCCGCAACGTAAACGTCCAGACACGGTTATCGTTGCTCTGCCAGCGCGTCGCCACGCCGGGAACCAGCTCCCCTTTTTCGTTCTGATTCACCAGCCCTTCATAAAGGTCGCGGATCACCTGTATCTCGGGTAAACCCACCGCTTTTGCCGGATCGAGCGAGGCGGGTTCATCTTTAATGTGTCGAACCAGCTCCTGCTTTTGCGCCAGCTCCGTTCCCCTGGGAACCTCCGCGGCATATGAAAGTGAAGAAAACCCGCACAGCCACAGCGCAGTACAAAGAAGCGAAACAGGATGCTTCATACGATCCCCTTAATGATGTCAGGTAACAGGCAGATGCGTAATTATTTGTTTCGAAACGGAGAAATGCAAATGCTTCCTCAGGAAAGTTGATGTCAGGCAATTTTACACACAGACGGAAACTATTTGATTAAGCGCGGGTTTTGCACAACACTGCCAGAAGCGACTTCATCATCAGGGTTTATTATGGCAACCACCCGACCAAGAACGGAACGCGGCGCCTTCCCGCCCGGGACTGAACATTATGGCCGCTCATTTTTAGGCGCTCCACTGATCTGGTTTCCGGCTCCCGAGCCCGATCGCACTAGCGGCTTAATCATTGCGGGCACACATGGCGATGAAAACTCGTCCATCGTGACGCTTTCGTGCGCGCTACGTACGCTGGCCCCCGATTTACGACGACATCATGTGATTTTGACCGTCAACCCGGACGGATGCCAGCTTGGATTACGGGCGAATGCACGAGGCGTTGACCTTAACAGGAACTTTCCGGCAGCAAACTGGCGTGCCGGTGAAACGGTGTATCGCTGGAACAGTTCGGCGCAGGAACGAGATGTGGTCCTGCTTACGGGAGAAAAACCGGGTTCCGAGCCCGAAACCCAGGCGCTGTGTCAGCTTATTCATAAGATCCACCCGGCCTGGGTTGTCTCTTTCCACGATCCCCTCGCCTGTATTGAAGATCCTCGTCATACAGCGCTCGGGCAGTGGCTGGCGGATGCGTTTGCTCTACCTCTGGTAACCAGCGTCGGGTATGAAACGCCCGGGTCGTTTGGCAGCTGGTGCGCGGACCTCAGTCTTCACTGTATCACCGCAGAGTTTCCGCCTATTTCCTCGGATGAAGCGAGTGAAAAATACCTCAGAGCGATGACAGATCTTCTGCGCTGGCAGCCTCAAAGATGAAGTACGCCGGAGGTAAAACTCAGGGCGGGTGAAACGTCAACCGCCAGCCAGGTTGGGCCATCCAGATCGGCAAAACGCACGCTGTTCACCAGCGGGAGTGCAGCACCGATCGCTCTGGACGTGCACAACATACAGCCCAGCATCAGGGAAAAGCCTTGCGCCTGGGCATCTTGTGCCAGTGCCAGGGCCTCGGTTAACCCACCCGTTTTATCCAGCTTGATGTTCACCATCTCGTAGCGGCCCTTGAGGGCTGACAGGTTCTCACGGGTATGACAGCTTTCGTCTGCACAGACGGGAAGCGGATGAATAAAATTCGCCAGCGCGGCATCGTCTTCTGCCGGGAGAGGCTGCTCCAGCATGGCAACGCCCAGATCGGCAAGCAGCTGACAACGGGCTGCCAGCCCTTCGCTGTGCCATGATTCGTTCGCATCGACGATAAGGGTGGCATCAGGTACCGCCGCACGAATGGCGACCATGCGTTCGCTAATCAGACGATCGTCGAGCTTCACCTTTAATAAGGTTGCACCGGTTGCATATAGCGCCTGGGCGCTGGCCGCCATTTGCTCTGGTTCACCGATGACCACCGTTTGCGCGGTGACGATCGATTGCGGCAGCGTAACGTCCAGCAGCGAAGGTAGCGGTTTTTGTTGTTTCGCCGCTTCCAGACTCCAGAGTGCGCAGTCAATCGCGTTACGTGCCGCTCCGGCCGGCAACCTCTGCTGAAGAGCCTCACGCGTCAGGCCCGCCTGCAACTCGGGCACCACCGTCATAATTTGCGCAATGACTGACGCCAGGCTTTCTCCGTAGCGAGGATAAGGGGTACATTCCCCGACGCCTTTTACGCCGTCCTCTTCACATTCAACCACGACCACGCAGGCCTCATTACGGCTACCGCGCGAGATCACAAACGGGGTGTGCAATGGCCAGGCTTCTTCATAGACCTTAACGCTTCTCATCACTGACTCCTTGCAGGCCGGAAAGGCAGAAAATTGGTTTGCCGTGCTAACTGTGGATGACATACACTAGCCACGACGTTAACTATTTGTAAACAGGAAGATATCTATGTCACAACTCGTTCATTTCCAGGGCAACCCGGTTGCTGTTGCAGGTTCCATCCCACAGTCTGGCAGCAAAGCACAGCCTTTTACTCTGGTGGCTAAAGATCTGTCTGACGTCACGCTGAGCCAGTTTGCTGGCAAACGTAAAGTCCTGAACATTTTCCCAAGCATCGATACTGGCGTTTGTGCTGCATCAGTGCGTAAATTCAACCAGCTGGCGACCGAAATGGACAACACCGTGGTGCTGTGCATTTCTGCTGACCTGCCGTTTGCCCAGTCCCGCTTCTGCGGCGCTGAAGGCCTGAGCAACGTCATCACCCTTTCCACTCTGCGCAGCCCGGATTTCCTGGAAAAATACGGTGTTGCCATTTCCGAAGGCGCGCTGAAAGGTCTGGCTGCTCGTGCGGTGCTGGTGATCGACGAAAACGACAACGTTGTTTTCAGTGAGCTGGTTAACGAAATCACTACCGAACCGGATTACACCGCTGCACTTGAGGCGCTTAAAGCCTAAACGTAAAAAAGCCTCTGCAAAGAGGCTTTTTTATTTATTCGTCACCCTTCTTCTGATTTAACCCATACTCGCGCAGCTTATTCGCAATCGCGGTATGTGACACCCCAAGACGTTTAGCCAGCTTGCGCGTGCTCGGATAGCTGCGATAAAGCTGCGTTAACACCGAACGCTCGAAACGACTGGTGATGTCATCCAGCGAGCCTTCCATTGCCTCTTCGCCTACCGAGACCGTCCCGGCATCGTAATCCGGCAACAGAATATCCTGATGACGCAGTTCATACCCTTCAAGCTGAGTTAATGCGCGATAGACCGCATTTTTTAGCTGACGAATATTGCCCGGCCAGCCGTAACGCGTCAGCACGGTACCCAGGTCGGCAGAGAGCTTCGGACGCGGCACGCCCTGCTCGTCGGCAAAACGGGCGACGAACAGTTCCGTCAACGGCATGATGTCCTGCGGGCAATCGCGCAGCGGCGGAATATTGAGCGTCAGAACGTTGAGACGATAGTAGAGATCTTCGCGGAATACTCCTTTCTGCACCAGCTCCACCAGGTTTTTCTGGGTGGCGCAGATGACGCGTACATCCACGTGCACTTCATGATCTTCCCCCACGCGGCGGAACGTGCCGTCATTGAGGAAACGCAGCAGTTTCGCCTGCATGCGTGGCGACATTTCACCAATCTCGTCCAGCAACACCGAGCCGCCATTCGCCTGTTCAAAGAAGCCTTTTTTGCCTTCCGGCGCATGCCCGAACAGTTCACTTTCCACCGCATCTTCAGGAATAGACGCGCAGTTCAGCGCCAGATACGGTTTTGCCGCACGCGGGCTGGCCATATGCACAGCATGCGCCAGCAGATCTTTCCCCGTACCGGTATCCCCGGTAATCAGCAGCGGTGCCGTAAGATTTGCCAGCTTGCGCGCCTGGTCGAGCACGTGACGCATCTTCGGGCTCACCGCAATAATCTGGCTGAATGCGCCGACGTCCTGGCTGGAAAGGTTCTGTAACTGGCGTCCCATGCGCACCGTGGAGCGCAGCATGATTACCGCGCCGGTGAGCACCCGCGCGGCATTTTCCCCTTTCAGGTAGACCGGCGTGATCTCCATCAGGAAATTCTGTCCATTGATGACGACGTGCTCGCTATGGGTATTTTGCGGGTTGCTGTCCAGCCAGCGCTGGAAATTAAAACCTGGGATAAATTGCGTGGCGTAATGACCGATAAGCTTTTCCTGAGTCTGCGCAAACAGCTGGCAACTGGCCTGGTTAACGCGCTCGACTTTGTTTTTCAGATCGAGAGAGAGAAACGGCTCCGGCATTGCTTCCAGCAGTGCGCTCAGCGCAAGGTGTTCCCGCTCGGATGGCATCCAGGGGATGGTGCGTACATCCGTAACGCCAGCGATACGGCGGATTTCGGCCATCAGGCTACTGAAGGTATTAAATTCAATTTCGGCAAAATTGAGGTAAATTCGCCCGACAGGGTCGATCTCTATGCCACGTAAATCAATGCTACGTAAAACAAGAAGATCGAGTAACTCGCGGGTCAGACCGAGACGGTCCTCACAAAAGACTTCCAGACGCATGGGAAATTCACCGTTTAAGCCAATAACAGTAAAATGATATGTCAGATCACGGTATTCGGGAAGGTGGCTGTCAACAAATATTGACAGCCCGCACGATTAGTAAACGAAACCTCACTGAGCAGGTTTTTTATTGAGCGTCTCTTTAAGCTGACCAATCAATTCGCGACGGAAATCCCCCAGCCGCGGCTTATCGCCATCGATCCAGGGGAGTGGACGACAAACCTCCATCGCTTTGATTCCTAAGCGTGCCGTCAGCAGACCGGCACCAATCCCCTGCGCCGCCCGGGCAGAGAGACGCGCCGCAAGATCCTGCGACATCCAGTCCATCCCGACCTCCCGCACCAGTTCGCTTGCCCCGGCGAAGGCGATATTCAGCAACACCAGTTTGAACAGGCGCAGTCGGCTGTAATAGCCAAGCTCAATGCCATACAGTCTGGCGATGCGGTTGATCAGGCGCAGGTTGCGCCAGGCGATAAAGGCCATGTCCACCATCGCCAGCGGACTGACGGCAATCATCAGGGTGGATTCCGCCGCCGAGCGGCTGATCTCACGACGAGCCTGCGCATCCAGTACCGGCTGAACAATGTGCGCATAGAGCGTGACCACTTCCTGGTCATTCTGGGTTTCGTGGATCGCCGCATACCAGCGCTGAAGCGCCGGGTGAGAGTGATCTATCCCGGCCTGAGCCGCAAGCTTTTCACAAAAAGCACGCCCTTTTCCGGTGCCGTGGCTGTGCAGCAGATCCCGCGCTTCATCGCGTTCGTGCGCACGCTGACGCAGACGCCAGAGGCGACGCCACTCAGTCACGACCGAGCCGACGCCCGCACCAACGATCAACGCCCCGGCGGCGCATCCCCCCAGCGCTACCCAGTCCTGGGTTTGCCAGGCATTGACGCCCCACTGCACGCCCTGACCAATTACGCTCACACCAAAAAGGGCTAACCCGGCGGTCACCATCTTACGCCACAGGCTGCGTTTCGGGCGCAGTGCCGCATCAACGACCGCTTCCGCCTGCCCCTCTTCAACCAACGGCTCCTCTGCCAGCACGGGAGCAAAGTTGTCGGCCTGCGGACCGCTGAAGGTTTGCGCTGTTTTAAACGCCTCATGCGGGGACTGCTCAAGCTGGCCGGTAAAATCAATGCGGGGCTTTAACGGTTCCGTCATCGTAATTTATCTCCAATTAAAAACTCCAGCGCGGCATCCAGACGGATATGCGGCAATGGCTGGTCAACGTTCATGCTCTGCGGACGGAAGTCTTCGAACTGAAAACCCTGGCTTTGCCAGAAAGCCTGGCCCGGCAGACGTGGGGGAACTTCGCCCGGATAGACCGTGAGCGGCTCACCGTCGCTGAGTCGGTTGCCCCGCAGGGCCGGAATTTTCTCGCCATTCACGTCAATCAACCCACTCTGTGTTGCCTGTACGGACGCCAGACCCAGACAATCCATACTAATCCCTTCGAACGCCGCGTTCTGCCAGGCATCCTGCACCAGCTGTTGCAGCAGGGATACCATGTTGGCGTGCTGATCGACCGTCACATGATCAGCTTTTGTGGCGGCAAACAGCAGCTTGTCGATGACCGGCGAGAATAAACGGCGAAACAGCGTACGCTGGCCATAATGAAAACTTTGCATCAGCTGCGTCAGCGCCAGCCGCATATCATTGAACGCCTGCGGCCCGCTGTTGAGGGGTTGCAGGCAGTCCACCAGCACGATCTGGCGGTCAAAGCGTAAAAAATGATTTTTATAAAAACCCTTAACCACCTTCTCACAGTAATAATTGTATCGCTCGCGGAGCATACCGGCGTTGGTGGTCTTGTCTGCCTGTGCCAGCTTCGATTCGCCGATGCGGTCAACGTCCGGCCACGGGAAAAACTGTAGCGCGGGAGCACCGGCTAGATCTCCCGGCAGAACAAAACGGCCAGGCTGAATAAAATGCAGCCCTTCCTGCTTGCACTGATGCAGGTAATCCGTCCAGGCCTGGGCTATGACAGCCAGACGGTTTTCATCCGCCGGTGCCAGCGGATCCAGCCCTTCGCAAAGCTGGCGCCATTTGGTCGACCACTCTGCCCGCTGCCCCTGCAACAGACCGGTCATCTGCCGGGACCAGCTCAGGTAATCCTGCGCCAGCATCGGTAAATCGAGCAGCCATTCTCCCGGATAATCCACAATTTCGAGATACAGCGTGGACGTTTCTTTAAAGTGACGCATCAGGGATTCATTCGAGCGAAAACGAAGCGCAAGGCGAATTTCGCTCACGCCACGCGTCGGGGTGGGCCAGGCGGGAGGCTCCCCGTATAACTGTGCCAGACCTTCATCATAGGTGAAACGGGGGATGCCAAAATCACGTTGCGGTACGCGTTTTACGCCTAACAATCGCTCCTCGCGCACCGCGCTAAGCAGTGGCAGGCGCGCCCCAGCATGCAGGTTCAACAGCTGATTGACCATCGCCGTAATGAATGCCGTCTTACCGCTGCGGCTCAGCCCGGTAACGGCAAGACGCAGATGGCGATCAACGCCACGGTTCACCAGAGAATTGAATTCGTTTTTAAGTCGCTTCATCGCCGTCCTTCATTGTCTGGAACCCTGAACAAAGTCACTTCAGAATACAGTAAATTGGGGCAGATCGTTGATTATTAATTCTTAATTATTGCTATTGCCGTTTTCTCTCCAGTAAGATGGACGCAATTGCTGTCCGTCTGGAGTGAGTAAGGTGTATGTCACCCACCATCTATGATATTGCCCGCGTTGCTGGCGTTTCGAAATCAACCGTGTCACGCGTTCTGAATAAACAAACGAATATTTCTCCTGAAGCGCGTGAAAAGGTGTTGAAGGCGATAGATGAGTTAAATTACCAACCTAATAAACTTGCCCGCGCACTCACCTCTTCTGGCTTCGACGCCATTATGGTTATTTCGACCCGCTCAACCAAGACCACTGCAGGAAATCCCTTTTTCTCAGATGTACTGCATGCCATAACGGCAAAAGCAGAAGAAGAAGGTTTTGATGTTATTTTACAAACGTCCAAAAGCAGTGAAGATGATCTGCAAAAATGCGTGGGTAAAATAAAGCAGAAGATGATCAAAGGCATCATCATGCTAAGCTCGCCGGCGAACGAGTCGTTTTTCTCGACGCTGGATGAATACGGTGTGCCTGTGGTCGTCATTGGTAAAGTGGAAGGAAATTACCAGAATATCTATTCTGTCGACACGGATAATTTCCGCGACAGCGCCATATTAACAGACTCGTTTATCACGCATGGCCGCACCAAAATTGCCTGCCTGCATGCCCCGCTCGATTATCACGTCTCTATCGATCGCCTGGCGGGTTATAAATTCAGCCTTGAGAAACACGGCATCGAAATTAACCCGACCTGGGTTATCGATGGCGGCTATACCCATGAAAGCGCGCTTCAGGCGGCCTGCCAACTACTCTCCTCAGACAACCCGCCCGATGCGGTTTTTGCGACTGACAGCATGAAATTGCTGAGTCTTTATCGTGCTGCGGATGCGCTAAATCTGGCGATCCCGGAACAGGTCGCAATGGCAGGATACAGCGACCCGATGCTATCTCTCATTTTAACCCCTGCACCAGGCGGCTTTGATATCCCCACGAAAAAGCTGGGCGAAGAGAGCTGCGATTTGTTGTTCAGGTGCATTGCGGATAAACCTGCGCCGCATAAGGTATTGGTTGAAACACATTTTTCAGATGCAGCTTCGTTACGCTAAAAACCAGGGGCAAACGCCCCTGGTATAACGTCATCAGAACGCGTAATTGACGCCGACACCCGCATAGTGGAAGCGGTCGCTCTCGCCTTCGTCATGATTTTCCCATTCGTAGGCATACTCGAGCGTCATTGAAAGGCCATTCGCAAAGTCATAAGCATAGAGCAGACCCAGTCGATTGAAGTTATGCCCTTCACGAGTTGGATCGTTCTGCCAGTCCCAGTTTGACCAGCGATCGAGCCCCAGACGGGTGTAAGGTGTAAGCGTTGTCTGGCCTAATGAAACAGGCAGGTAGGCACGAATTTCCTGGGTGGAGAATTCACCGTTATTACGTGAACTGTCCATATTGAAGCCACGCTCTAAATAGTAGTTAACTTTTGCAGAGACGGTTTCGTTTATTGTCCAGGTAAATCCGGTTTCCGTTTCGACGCGGCTGTCAGAATAACCGGTTTTTCCCAGGTCATTCGCAAACTGGTACATGGCAAACCAACCGCCAAAACGCCAGTCATCTGTTAATTTCACATCCCAGTCAGGCTGAATTTTATAGCGCTGCATATTAGCACTACCGTCTTTCGCACCGTGCTCATCTTTAAAATGATATCCATAATTACGGAATCCGCCCGTAAGACCCAGCGTAAAATCCTCTGTGCCAATGAAGCGATACCGTAATTCAAATTCAGGACGATCGAAATAGGTGCCGCGCGTCATGCTGCTGTAATCAACCGGGCCTTCCTGATACATCGCCAGTGAAATTGTCCACGCATCATACGTGGCGTTAAACCACACGGAAGGTTCATATAATCCATCTTTATCGTCGCCCTGACCTTCGACGTTTTCAATTTCATACATGGCACCAATATTAAATTCCCACTGTTTGGTTGACTCTGTTGCTTGCGCGCAGCTTACCCCTGCGCACAGAACGAGCGCAGCACTTCTTAGTAGAGTACTCATTAAAATATTCCTTTATAATTAACATACAAAAAAACCGGAAACTTTCATTTCCGGCGAATACCTTTCTTATCTAATAGCTGCTTCAGTATCAGCATCGAAGAAATGGCACTTACTCATATCGAACTGGATGCCGATATTATCTCCTGCAACGTAATCATCCGCCGCTCCCGCACGGACAACCAGTTCATGCCCGCCCACGTTGGCATAAAGCATAAATTCTGCCCCAGTCAGCTCAGCGACGCTGATCTTCGCCGCGATGTTTTCACCGCTGCGCTGTAGCGTGAGAATGTCTTCCGGACGGATCCCAAAGACGACCGCTTTGCGCTGGTAACCTTGCGCATTCAGTACGGCCAGCTTCTCCTCCGGGATCTCCAGACGCAGCGTTTCCGTCACGAAATATCTATCGTCGATCGCGCCACGAATGAAGTTCATCGCAGGTGAACCAATAAAGCCTGCAACGAACATATTCGCCGGCTCGTTGTAAACCTGCTTCGGCGCGCCCACCTGCTGAATGATGCCGTCTTTTAAAATCACAATACGGGTCGCCATCGTCATGGCTTCCGTCTGATCGTGCGTCACGTAAATCATGGTGGTGTTGAGCTTCTGGTGCAGCTTGCTGATTTCAGCGCGCATCTGTACACGAAGCTTGGCATCGAGGTTTGACAGCGGTTCATCCATCAGGAAGACCCCTGCTTCACGCACTATCGCCCTGCCTAACGCCACGCGCTGACGCTGACCACCTGACAATGCGCCAGGTTTACGCTGGAGATAGTCGCGTAAACCCAGGATCTGGGCCGCCCAGCTAACACGTTCTTCGATGATGGAAGGTGCTATTTTTTGCATCTTCAGACCAAACGCCATGTTGTCGTAGACCGTCATATGCGGATAGAGCGCATAGTTCTGGAAGACCATTGCGATATCACGGGACTTGGCGGGAACATCATTCATGCAAACCCCGTCAATAATCAGTTCACCTGCGCTGATCTCCTCAAGGCCGGCAATCATTCGCAGCGTCGTGGATTTCCCACAGCCCGATGGACCGACGAAGACGATAAATTCTTTATCTTCAATCTCGAGATTGAAATCCTTAACCACGTGGACCTGGTTATCATAGATTTTCTGAATGTGTTTCAGAGACAGTTGAGCCATTATTAATTCCTTATCAATACGCCCGGGATGCCCAGAACGCCGTCAGGCGTTCCCAGGTCAGTTCCTGCGTTGAATGAAGTTGTAATCCCGCATGGTTCAGGCCAGGCCCAATCCCGACCGACAGCATTCCTGCGGCGTTGATCGCATCTACCCCTGCGGCGGCATCTTCGATACCAATGGCCTCTTCAGGACGCACGTTCAGTCCTTTACAGGCTGCAAGGAAGATCTCCGGGTCCGGCTTTGAGCGGCAAATGCGCGAAGCATCGGCGCAAAAATCGAAAGCCTGATGAATACCCAACGCGTGCAAAATCCCAGGGGCATTAAGCGATACGGATGCCAGCCCAATTTTGACCTTCGCGGCGCGAATATCCGCCAGCACGTCGCGAATACCCGGGAGCAGCGAATCCTGCGTCAGTGATGCCAGCGACTGGACGTAAAGCGCGTTTTTTTTCGTTGCCAGCGCCAGGCGCTGCTCGTCACTGAACATCCCCTCTTTCCCGCCATGTTTCAGAATGCGCTGGAGGGAGTCCATACGGCTTATTCCCTTCAGCTGTTCGTTAAATACTTCATCGAAGGTAATACCAATCTCCTCCGCCACGGCGCGCCAGGCCAGAAAGTGAAGATGCGCGGTATCGGTGATCACCCCGTCCAGATCGAATACAACAGCGTTAAGCGTCATGGCGCCCCTCCGTGGTAGCGGTCCCATTAACAGGTGCAAGAAAGTCCTTATGCGCGCAGACTTTTCGCCCTGATACGTGCAGCGTTTTACCCCACAGCGTCAACGTGACAGGTGCGGTAGTCTCAATGGTTAACTGGTCATTTTCACAGGTAATGTGCATTGTTGCGTCCCGCCACCGCAGCGGGAAGGCGAGTTTCTGCCAGTGAACAGGCAGTTTCGGTGCAAGATGCAGCTCCCCTTCGCTAATGTGCAGGCCAGCAAACCCCTGAATAGCGCCCAACCAGATCGCACCGGTGGCAGCGGCATGAATACCGTCATCACTGCTGTGTGGGTCGTCCCCCAGGTCGATGGCGATACCGTCACGCCAGAAGGCATACGCCCCCTCGGTGTCACCGCAGCGTGCGAGCACAATGCCGTGAATCGCTTTACTCAGGGATGAATCATGAATCGTACGTGGCTCGTAGAACGCCAGATTGGCGGCACATTGCTGCGGCGTAAACCGTTCCGGCAGCAGGTAGTTAAGCATCACCACATCGGCCTGCTTCAGGATCTGCATCTCGTTCACTTCCGCGCGAGAGTAATCAAGCAGAATGGTTTGCTTACCCGCTTTGGCTTTATAGCGGCTCAGATCGATGGCAGGTTTTGCCATGAAGGTATCATCCTGCGGGATCACACCGTCAGCGTCGGCCTCTGGCAGCCACAGGCGCGCCAGGAACTTCCCGGCATTCTCCGTAAAACGCGCATCTTCACGGCCAAACATCGCCATAAACTGACGCGCGCAGGCAACGTTGTGCCAGGCCAGATAGTTGGTGTAGGCGTTGTTGTTGACATGCTCGGTGTATTCATCCGGTCCGATCACGTCATGGATCTCAAGACGACCATTGATTTCCGTCGCGCGTCCCATCCAGAACGAAGCGGTTTCCATCAGTAGCGTCAGCCCCTCATTCCGCATAAAGGCATCGTCGTGTGTTGCCTGCCAGTAAGCGACCACGGCCCAGGCGATATCAGCCACGATGTGATGTTCAGCGAGTGCGGAAGCCACCTTCTGGCGAACCCCGGTGCGGATGTTAATGGCCGCGAATTCTGGCGTCTCTTCCTGTCCGCTGGCCGCACTTTCCCACGGGAACAATGCACCCGGCCAACCGTTACGGCGCGCTTTTTCCCGTGCGCCTGCCAGATTAAGCCAACGATAGCGTAGCAGGCTGCGGGCAATCTGCGGGCGGGTAAACAGATGGAACGGCAGCAGGAAAATTTCGGTATCCCAGAAGACGTGCCCCTTGTACCCCTCACCCGTCAGCCCTTTCGCCGCAATACTGCTTCGCTCATCATGAGCAGGCGTCATTGTCGTCAGATGCCAGACGGCGTAATCCAGCGCCTGCTGATCCTGTTGCTCTGTGGAAGTCACTTCCACACGTGCGTCGCGCCAGACATCTTTCCAGGCATACGCTGAGCTTTCAAGCAACGCCTCATAACCTCTTGCCGCGCAGACTTTAAGATCGGCCAGCGCGTTGCGCGCGAATGACTCCTGTGACAGCGCTTTCTCGCTACGATGAGCCACCCAGACGATCTTCTCAAGCGTGACAGTGTCACCCCGAACAATCGTCAGCGAATGATGCACGCTGAGACGGCGGTTTTTGGCGGTGAAACAGCTGTCGCTTTTCGTCGAGAGCTGGCAATACGCCGAAACCACAACCTCAGATGCACGGTCCTGCGTTTCATACACGCCCTGCATGTAGTGCTGGTCAAAGATCCTGACCGAGATTTCATCCAGATGCTGTCTGCCGCTGTTCGTTTGTGTCGCATCTATGCCGGTTTTCAGCACGGCCTGCGCGGGGGCATCAAGGGGGGTGATTGCAAGCTGCATAGCCACTAAAGGCAGCTGGTCCAGCGACACAAATCGGCGACTCTCCAGCCGATAGCGTTTGCCGTTGGGTGAACGCCAGACAACGTTGCGATGCAGTTCGCCGTTTGCAAAGGCCAGCTCGCGCTGCCACTCAAGTATTTCCCCTGAAAGGAGGGTGAAATTGACGCCGTCCAGCTCAACATCAATACCGGTGATATCCGGCAGGTTGACCAGTTCAGTGGTCTCGTTGCGACCCGCGCGATGATAAAGGCCGGCAAGATACATGCCCCTGGTTTGCAGGGTGTAATCTTCTTCATGCGCAGCGCGAATGCCCATGTAGCCATTACCGCAGGTCATGACTGAGGCATATTTATTCAGGCTGTGAGGACAAAATCCCGGATCGGTTAATACAGATACGTTCAGCATAATGTCACGCTTTCCCCTGTTTCTGCGGATTCATAAAGCGCGGCTACAAGCTGTTGAATAACCAGTCCCTGCTCTGCGTCAGCGATCATCCCGGGCTCACCCAGGACATGCCGTACGAAGGCATCCATGCTGCGCAGATGGCGCCGATCGTCCGCCTCTTCACGCTGGGCAAGGGTTTCCAAAACTCCGGCTTCGTCGTTATAGATATGCGCCGGGAACAGCGTTGCGCCCGCTTTCTCACCGCAGAAGGAAACGTTCATGACGGACTGCTCGCGGATGTTAAGCGCAAAGGAGGTATCCAGACGCAGAACGCCGCCGTTGCAGAATTCGATCGTGCCAAACAGGGCATCTTCAACGGTAAACTGCGTGGGATCCCACTCGCCAAACTGGCCGCTGTGTTTCTGGTTTCCGAGCTTCTGGAAGCTGTGCGCGGTCACCCGCTTCACCGCCGGGAAACCCAGGACGTACATGGCGGCATCCAGCATATGAATGCCAATATCAATAAGCGGTCCACCGCCCTGGAGCGATTTATTGGTGAAAACGCCCCACCCCGGCACACCGCAGCGACGCAGCGCCTGCGCGGAAGTGAAGTAAATTTCACCGAGTGTGCCGTTCATTACCGCATCGCGCAGGAGCTGGGTGTCCAGGGCAAAGCGATGATGAAAATCATACGCAAGGACTTTTCCTGCTTTGCGCGCCGCGATGCGCATCTGGTCGGCCTGTTCCGGCGTCATTGCCGGCGGCTTTTCACACATCACATGGCAACCCGCTTCGAGAGCCGCCATCACATGTTCAAAATGGAACCGGTTAGGCGAACAGACGCTCACCACATCCGGTTTTACTTTCTGCAACATCTCGTGAGCGTCCTGCCATGCCGTTGGAATGGCAAAACGCTCCGCGAACGCCTGTGCCTGCTCAAGGCGGCTGTCCATGACAGCCACCATTTGAACATCACTGCGCGTGGCGTAATACGAGGCATGCACTTTGTCTGCAACCTGCCCGGCGCCAATGATGGCGACGCGCAGAGGCAAAGGTGTAGAAGCACTCATCACGCTCGTCATCCTTAGCATTCACGCAGGTAATTGAGTGAGTCCTGATAGGCTTGAGCCGGATCGTCGGCACGAACCCGGCACTCGTACACCACATAACCCTGATAGTTATCAGCACGCAGCTGACCGAACAGGCTGGCGAAATCGAGGCTGCCGCTGCCCGGCTGATAGCGGTGGTTATCAGCAATGTGCACATGACCCAGCAGGTCGCGGTTGTGATGCAGCGCTTCCGTCAGTGAGTCTTCTTCAATGTTCATGTGGTAGAAATCACCGATGATCTGCACGTGCTTCAGGCCGTTCTCTTCGATATAACGACGCGCGTCGGCCAGGGTGTTGATCATATGATCCTGATAGCGGTTCAGCGGCTCCAGGTAGACGGTAGTACCGGTGCGCGCTGCTACCTCATCCAGCCAGCGCAGGGAAGCGCTGACCGCTTTGCGATCGCCATCCAGGCTACGTGGCGAAGTCATTGGCGGCAGACGGAAGGTAAACATCCCCCAGGCAGCCGGAACGATAATCCCCTTTCCGCCAACTTCTGCCAGCGCTTCCAGAATGCGTTCAATCTGCTGGAGACCGTTCAGGCGGCGTTCTTCGATGAAATCCCCGATCCAGCCATCGTATCCGCCACACGCCGTCGTGACCGGCAGACCGGTGGCTTTGATAGCGGCTTTCACTTCGTCGAGATGTTCAACCAGCAGTCGGCCATCAATTTCATAGCCATCAAATCCCATCGCTCTGATATATTTGAATTTTCCATGATAGCGGTCGGGAAAAAGGCCTGGTTTTGTGTTGCAATTTTCATGATTTGCTGTCCTTAGCTTAAAAAGTAACGCCCATTTTGATACTGAGTTCCGGGTGCTGATCGACATACTTCATGTAGCTTTCCGGGCTGGTGGTAAAGGTGACGACCGGGTCGATCAGATCTTCACAATTGAGATAACCGTTCATCAGCAATTCCCAACAGGTCTCTTCAATACGCTTGCGACTCCAGCGTGGATAATCCGGGTTGGGTTCACTGCATGCGCGGGAGAAGACAATCTTCGCGTTGTTGAAGTGTGCTTCGCGGCCCAGGTTGAAGCCTGCCGCAAAAGGTTTGGCGAAAGCCACGTAAGAGATCGTGCCGCCGTAGGCGAGTCCGCGCAGCGCAGATTGCAGCGCATCTGCAAAGCCGCTGGTTTCGATGATCACATCCGCGCCCTGCTTGCCGGTCAGTTTCTTAATTTCAAGACCGACATCGGTACCGATTGGGTTCAGGCAGTGGTCTGCACCGTGACGGCGGGCGATCTCACAGCGATGTTCAATAGGATCGACACCAATAACCACTGACGCGCCAGCTTTTTTCGCCAGCTGAATCGCAATCTGGCCAATAGCGCCCAGCCCGACAACTACAACGAAATCCCCTACGCGGACGTTAGCATCACGCACGCCGCTCATGGCGAACTGAGCCGGATCGTAACAAACGGCGTTTTTCCAGGATGCGCCCTGCGGCATTTTGCGCAGCTTATAGTTGTTCACCGCGTTGACGATGACCGTTTCCTGCAATGGGCCGTAGCAGCAAACGCTGTCGCCGATCTGGTATTCCGTTACGTCCGCACCACATTCGATGATGTCGCCGACGATCATGTTTCCCAGCTGGAATTTACCAAATTCGATGCCGCGGGCTGCCCCCTCTTCACGTGGGGTAAACATCTGCCACTCGGCGTTAAACTCTTCATCAATGAACGGGCTTGCCGCGCGGAAATCCACAACTTCGGTGCCGTGTTTCGGGGCGCCATAACGGGCACGAATCTTCACTTCATGTGCTGCAACAGGACGATCTTCGTATTCCACCAGCGCCGCTACACGAGGCGCTGTCGCAACTAATTTTTTCATGACTCACTCCTTGTTAAAATCGGCCGCCTCAGCCCTTTACGCCGCCGGCGGTCAAACCACTTTTAATAAAACGTTCAGACAGGGCATACATAATGACAACGGGCAGTGCGGTCACCAGCGATGCCGCCATCATGCGACCCCAGATGTAATCTGGCGTACTGAAGAGCGTGTTCAGCCCCACCGGCAACGTGAAGTTGCTGGCGCTGGACAGGAAAATGGAGGCGAACAGGTAGTCATTCCACGCCACCATGAAGCAGTAAACGAAGACTGACACCAGACCCGAGATCGCCAGCGGCACGGTGATGCGGAAGATGATTTGCAGGCGGTTCAGGCCGTCCATCATCGCGGCTTCTTCTATCTCATCCGGGATAGTGTCGAAATAGCTGCGCAGCATAAAGACCGCAGTCGGCAACGTCTGCGTCACCATGGTGATGATCAGCGCCAGCTCGGTGTCATAAATGCCGAGCGCGGTGATGATTTTGAACAGCGGCACTACCAGCAGGATCCCGGAGAACATATAGACGGTGTAGAAGCTCGCATTGATCGTCGTGCGCCCTTTAAAGCGCAGTTTGGATAACGCATAAGCGCCCAGCGTACCGAGAAACACCGCAATGACCGAGGAGGTCAGCGACACCACCATGCTGTTACGGAAATAATCCACAAACGGGAAAATCAGCGGGTTAAAGATGTCGATGTAGTGCTGTAACGTCCACTCCTGCGGCAGGATAGTCGGGTGCAGTGAGATCGCCTCTTTCGCGCTTTTGAACGATGTCATCAGCATCACAAAAAACGGAAACAGCGTGATAATCAGGAATACCGCCAGTCCCAGATAAAAACCGATACGGCCCAGAACGCGTTTATTTGTTGCCATTGAGGTTTACCCTTTTTCTGGTCAGCAGAATGACAGCGAAGATGATCACAAACAGCACAACGGAAATGGCGGCTGCTTTACCCAGGTCATTGAACGCAAAGGCGGTTTTGTAGAGATATACGCCCAGAATGTCGACCTTGGTGGTGAGCAGATAAACATCCGCAAACATGTAGAACATCCAGATGGTGCGCAGCGTGACCACCGTGGCCAGCACCGGCATGATGGCGGGCAACGTCACGATACGAAAACGCTGCCAGGCATTCGCCCCGTCCATCTCTGCCGCTTCGTACAAGGATTTATCAATGGTCTGTAGAATCGCGAGGAACGAGATAAAGGCGTATGGGAAGTAACGCCAGATGGCGAACAGCACGACCAGGACAAAACTGCTGCCAGGGTTATCGAACCACAGCGGCGCCTGATCGTAGAGATGCAGCAGATCAACGCCAAGATAGTTCACAATTCCGTAGCCGTTGTTGAACATGTATTTCCAGGCAAATACCAGTGAAATAGACGGCGTCACATAGGACAGTATCACCAGTGAACGTGCCGTTTTCCGCATGCGGAATTCACGGTTAAAGAAGATCGCTACGGCCAGCCCCAGTCCGGTGCTGCCGATCACCACCAGCGCCGTATACCAGAACGTCATCCACAGGGAGTGCCAGAACGCAGCATCGCCCAGGATGCGAATGTAGTTATCCAGACCGACGAACACCGCATCAATACGCGGATTCAGCGGTAAACGTAAAAAACTGATTTCAATGTTAGAAATCATTGGCCAGGCCACCAGGCCCCCCAGCAAAATCAGGCTGGGGGCCAACAGCAGCATGGCGAAAGGCATATCTGAACGACCAGAAAACAACGTCTTCATAATTCCCTTCGCAAAGCGCTCCTATCGTTGTGATATCAGGTCAGTCAGTTTCTTCTGGCTGTTGCTTAACGTCGCATTGAGATCTTTTTGTCCCACCGTCACGTTATGCACCATGGAACTGATAATGCCGGACCCGGTAACATCTCCCATGCGGGTAAAGTTCTTGTCGCCCACGGCACCAAACACCTGGACGTTCGGGAACTGCGCAATCAGCTCGTAAGGCAGTTGACCAAAGGCCTTGATAACGTCGTTGTTTTTCCAGGAATCAGTGCCCACCACGAGTTTATTGACCGGTAGCGCGGCGCCCGGAGACATCATGACCCAATCAGAGGCGTTCTGAGCCTGCTCCATCCAGGTGACAAATTTCTCGGCGGCCTGCGTTTCCTCTTCGGTCTGGCCGGTAGTGATCGTCAAAGAAGTGATCATGCCGTACACGGCTGATGATTTTTCCGTCGGGACAACGAACCCCAGGTTGGCCGGATTGCCATCTTTGAAGACCGCGGGCAGGATATAGGTAGAGTAAACGGCCATAGGCGCAGAACCGTTCATGAAGGCGTCTTTGATCTCCATGACATCATTCGAGCCCGGCATGGTGTTCGCGGCCAGTGCCCTATAAAACTCCAGCGCTTTCGACATCTCAGGGGTATCGATTTTCACGCTGCCGTTTGCATCAAAGACGTTAGCCCCTCCAGACAAAGCAAACTGCGAGAAAGCCTGCTCCGTCATGACGCTTTCTGCGGTTGGAAGCGCGATGCCGTAATGTTTTTTCGCCGGATCGTTGAGCGCCTGACTGGCTTTCAGCAGTTGTTCCCAGTTGTGCGGTTCCTCGATCCCCGCTGCCGCGAGCGCATCTTTGTGATACCAGACGCCGGACAGCCAGGCGCTAACCGGCACCCCCGTCCATGCGTTGCCATCTTCCGTGCGAACCACGCGTAAAATACCGTCGTAAAATGTCTCCTCGCCCACCGCCTTGACGGCGCGGCCGATGGCGTCACGATCCAGCAACTGCTCTTTATCCATGACTTTGGCGTAGTCATGACTGATCTCTATCACCTCCGGTAGCGCACCGGTACGTGCCAGAGTAATAACCTTGGTGTTATAGGCATCTTCCTCAACGGGTACCTGTTTCACCGTTATAGTCGGGTTCTCTTGTTCGAATTTTTCAATCAATTTCGTGATAACGGCCTGACGCTCCTGTTCTACCGACGAGTGCATAAACTCAATGGTGACCTGAGATGCTTTATCGTCCTTACAGCCTGATAACAGGGCGCACGAAACCAGTGCTGATAACAGCACAATTTTTGGCATTTTCATTTTAGGGTCCTTTTTAGTTTTCTTTAATCCACATTACCTGCCATGGATTGAGGATCAGCTCCGTACCGCTAATATCCTGTCCTGATAATAACTCCTTACCAGAAAGCGTTTGTTCATAAACGGTCTGCATTTTATTGCTAAAATTAAATAATGCTGTAATTCGCTCGCCATTTTCAGCAACACGAATAATTTTAAGAATTTGTTTACCCACTGCGTCGAAAGCAGCCTGACTATCCGGATGGAACGCCCTCTCGCCGCGACGAATAGCGATAAACTCACTCAAACGAGAATAAATTTGATAACGAATACTCTTCTTATTATTCAGTTCGCTACCAAGCTGCCCCGCCGTGTATTTTTTCCGGTTAATCGCGCGGTTATATCCGAGGCGTTCGACGCCTTCATAATCGTTCCGCGAACCAAGAATGCTCTGAATATAAACAGCCGGGACGCCTGGGAAACTTAACAACACAGCATGCGCGAGGAGGAACCGTGCAATACGTTCCTCATCTGAACTGTCTTGTAAACTTAACGCATCAAGATAGGTGACATTAATTTCATAAGGGCTTCGCGTTCCGTCAGGATTATTTTTCCAGTTGACCAGCGCGCCTTCCTGCTGAAGATTTTCGACCAACGAGAGGATCTCTGATTCCGGAAGAATGCCGCGCAGCGGATTCAAACCGATACCATCATGCGAGGCCAGGAAATTAAACCATGTAGTGTGTGAAGAAGGCAGTGCCAGCGACCCCGCCCATTGGCAAAGTGCTTTCACATCCTGACGATGAACGGCATGCAGCACCAGCGGAGGTAAGGAAAACTGATAGACCATCTGGGCTTCGTTTTCACCATCACCGAAGTAAGAGATGTTGTCTTTGTGCGGAACATTTGTCTCAGTAATGATCACCGTTCCAGGTGCCACGGCGTCCGTAATGGCGCGGAACAGCTGGATAAGGCAATGGGTTTGTTCCAGATGGATGCAGGTTGTTCCCGGGATTTTCCACATAAACCCGACCGCATCCAGACGAATATAACGCGCCCCTTCCATGAGGTAATGGAGCAGAACGTCAACCATTGCAATCAGCACCTGCGGCGAGGCGAAATTGAGATCGATCTGGTCATCGCTGAATGTAGTCCATAAATGACGAACGCTGCCATCATTAAGCGTAAACGGCGTCAACAGCGGTAAAGCGCGTGGGCGCGTCACCGCGGATAAATCGGTTTCCGGGTCGACAGAAATAAAGAAATCTTCATAACCAGGCTTCTGCGCCAGATAATTCGCAAACCATTCGCTTTTCGCTGACATATGATTGCAAACGAAATCAAACATTAAGCTGGCTGACTGTTTTAATTCCGCGACATCGCGCCAGTTTCCCGTTTCAGGTGCAACGGTATGATAATCAATAACGGAAAAACCATCATCTGATGACCAAGGATAGAAAGGTAAAAGATGGACATGAGAAAAAGTACGAGAAAGCCACTCATTATAGAACCGGGTAAATACCGGCAATGCTTTCTCCCCTTTCGCGGAGATCTGATCGGCATAGGTAATCAGAACAACATCTTTTTCATCCCAGCCTGACTTACGCTTCTCCGTAATATTAACCGCCGCCTGTTGAAGCTTAGTTAATAACACGTCAAGGTGTGCATCTGAAAATGATTCACCGTAAATATGATTGATAAGGTATTTAATTTTTGCGTTCACATTATTTTCCATGGTAGCGGTCCCACGGAGTGGCAATCTACTCCCATGAAAAATATCTGTCAACGGACCTGGGGGCTGAAAAAGGCATTCTCAAAGCAGCGCAACGCAGTAATGTGAGCTGCCGCAAAGAAAGAGAAAAAGCAGAGGGGGAATTCATGCCCTCTCTCAGCGCGAGAAAGGGCTTATATGAGCGGGATTAGCGTGAAAAGTAGCGACGTGAAACGCGTTTTGCCAGTTTTTGTAACAGCGGCTCCAGGGCGACCGCCAGCAACATTCTGACCGGCTTACGGGCAACAGACTTGATCGCCCAGCCCGCCACACCAGCCGGACCATAACGTAACGCCGTCATCAGAACCAGTTTACCTGCGATTTTCAGGCCGGGTTTTACCTTCTGACCGGCCTGTTGCCAGTTTTGTTTCATGTAAGTTCTCTCTTAAAGCTGACGGAAACGACTTCTCAGCGTAAAGGTATCGGAGGTGACATAACGTTCCATCTCGCGCAATCGCTTCTCCCCTGCGCTCAGCTGTTCATCCACCGCGTTAAGAAGATCGCTGCTGGTTGGCGTGTTTTCCGCATCCAGCTCCCCCTCCGGCATCGGATCAAGTACAAACGACAGAATGATGTAAGCCACCAGTGTAATAAAGGCCAGGCCAAAGAAAATCGACAATACGGTGACCACACGTACCAGTTTTACCGGGACATCCAGATAGTGTGCCAGCCCGGCGCAAACGCCCCGAACCATGCCCTGCTGCGGGATGCGCCACAGTTTTTTATTCAGATTTAGTCCAGCCATTAACGCTCCCTCCAGTTCGGGTGTTCCGCATCCAGGATGGCTTCCAGCGCCTGAATACGTTCGCGCATTTTGTTTGCCTCAGAAGAGAGCTGCGCCAGCCGCTGTTGCTCGCTTTGCGACAGCTCCCCGCGAGAAGAGCGGTTGCTGTAGTGCAGCCATAACCAGATGGGCAGAACAAACAGCACGAAAATTGTCAGGGGTATTGCCAGAAAAAGCGCGCTCATGTGTACTCCTTGTCATGCGATGCGGCACGCTCAGGTGCCGCAGGATTTATTATTGGTGGTCTTGCTTCATTTTGGCTTTCAGCGCCGCCAGCTGCTCGCTAATTTCATCATCGGCTTTCAGGTCAGCAAACTGCTGATCCAGGGTTTTCTGCTTACCGATGCTGTGGCTTTCGGCTTCCGCTTCCATGTGGTCGATACGACGTTCGAACGATTCGAAACGCGCCATCGCTTCATCCAGTTTGCCGCTGTCCAGCTGGCGACGCACGTCGCGGGACGAACTTGCAGCCTGGTGGCGCAGCGCCAGCGCCTGTTGACGTGCACGGGTTTCGCTGAGTTTATTTTCAAGCTCACCAATCTCTTTCTTCATACGCGTCAGAGTATCATCCACCAGCGTCACTTCATGTTCCAGCGTGGCCACCATGTCGGTCAGCTTCTGCTTCTCAATCAGCGCAGCGCGGGCCAGATCTTCTTTATCTTTGCGCAGCGCCAGTTCAGCTTTTTCCTGCCACTCGTTAAGCTGGGCAGTCGCCTGCTCGATACGACGCGTTAACTGCTTCTTCTCTGCCAGCGCGCGGGCGGAGGTGGAGCGTACTTCAACCAGTGTGTCTTCCATCTCCTGAATCATCAGGCGCACCAGCTTCTGCGGATCTTCTGCTTTCTCCAGCAGCGAGTTGATGTTGGCGTTCACGATGTCGGCAAAACGAGAAAAAATACCCATAATTCAATCCTCATAGTTCTGTTATCGGGCGATGCCCTGCTGAGTAGTTAATACAAATCCCATGCCAACTTTTTATCTTATTGATTTTACTGGGTGTGATTGATATTTATCCATCCAGCGGCTATTCTCACCTGGTGAATATCACTAAGGAGTGGTTAATTTCATCATGGCTGAATATAAAGACAATTTGCTTGGCGAGGCAAACAGCTTCCTGGAAGTGCTTGAGCAGGTATCGCGCCTGGCGCCGCTGAATAAACCGGTGCTCATTATCGGTGAGCGCGGAACGGGTAAGGAACTTATCGCTAACCGTCTGCACTTTCTGTCTGGCCGCTGGGACGGGCCTTTTATTTCGCTTAACTGCGCGGCGCTGAATGAAAATCTGCTCGACACGGAGCTTTTCGGTCATGAAGCCGGCGCGTTTACTGGCGCACAAAAACGGCACCCCGGTCGTTTTGAACGTGCCGATGGCGGAACGCTCTTTCTCGACGAGCTGGCGACCGCGCCAATGCTGGTACAGGAAAAGCTGCTGCGCGTCATTGAGTATGGCGAACTGGAACGCGTTGGCGGAAGTCAGCCGCTTCAGGTTAACGTTCGCCTGGTGTGCGCCACTAACGCCGATCTGCCCGCGATGGTGGCAGAAGATAAATTCCGCGCCGACCTGCTGGACCGGCTGGCTTTCGATGTCGTCCAGTTGCCGCCGCTGCGTGAGCGGCGCAGCGATATCATGCTGCTGGCCGATCAATTTGCCATTCAGATGTGCCGGGAACTGGGCCTGCCGCTCTTTCCGGGCTTCAGCGAACAGGCCACCGAGACCCTGCTCGGTTACCACTGGCCGGGGAATATCCGTGAACTGAAAAACGTGGTGGAACGGTCTGTTTACCGTCATGGCAGCAGCGAGACCGAACTGGACAACATTATTCTCGATCCGTTTCGGCGCGAGGTTAAACAGCCCCTTGCTCCGGCGGCGCGCCAGCATGATCCGGCGTTGCCGCTCGATTTACGCCAGTTCCAGCATCAGCAGGAGCAGCAACTGCTGGAACGGAGCCTGAAAGAGGCGAAATATAACCAGAAACGGGCAGCTGAACTGCTGGGTCTGACCTACCATCAGTTAAGGGCATTGCTCAAAAAACATCAAATGCGCTGACATTATCAGCACTTACCCCCAGACATTTTTACGAAGCAGGCGTAAGTGCGATACACTTTGCAGATCGAATCTAAAAACCTTAAAAACTATGCGCCTGGTTTTATCATCCCTGTTTGCACTCGGTCTGTTCAGCAATCTGGCCTTTGCTGCGCCCGATCGTACTGCGCCTCCTGATATTCGTGATAGTGGTTTCGTCTATTGCGTCAGCGGGCAAGTTGATACCTTTAACCCGCAAAAAGCGGGGAGCGGCGTGATTGTTGATACGCTGGCCGCACAGATTTACGATCGCCTGCTCGACGTCGATCCTTATACCTATCGGCTGGTTCCGGAGCTTGCTGAAAGTTGGGAAGTGCTTGATAACGGCGCCACGTACCGCTTCCGTCTACGCGATGATGTGGCTTTTCAGCACACCCCGTGGTTTACCCCAACCCGCAAGCTCAACGCGGATGACGTGGTTTTCACCTTCCAGCGCATCTTTAACCGCAACCATCCGTGGCATAACGTTAACGGCGGAAACTTCCCCTACTTCGACAGTCTGCAATTCGCGGACACGGTCAAAAGCGTTCGTAAGCTGGATAACCGCACGGTTGAGTTTCGCCTGACGCGCCCGGACGCCTCCTTCCTCTGGCACCTGGCGACGCACTACGCGTCCGTCATGTCAGCCGAATACGCGGATCAGCTGACGAAAAAGGATCGTCAGGAACGTCTCGATCGTGAGCCTGTGGGCACAGGACCCTTCCAGTTAGCTGAGTACCGCGCCGGACAATACATTCGCCTGCAACGACACGATCATTTCTGGCGCGGCAAACCGCTGATGCCGCAGGTTATTGTTGATCTGGGTTCAGGTGGAACAGGCCGCCTCTCCAAACTGCTGACCGGTGAGTGCGACGTCCTTGCGTGGCCTGCGGCCAGCCAGTTGACTATTTTGCGCGACGACCCCCGCCTGCGCCTGACCCTACGCCCGGGAATGAACATCGCCTATCTGGCGTTTAACACCGATAAGCCACCGCTGAATAATCCGGCCGTGCGCCATGCGCTGGCGTTAGCGATCAACAATCAGCGTCTGATGCAGTCGATTTATTACGGCACCGCGGAAACTGCCGCCTCTATTCTGCCCCGCGCCTCCTGGGCCTATGACGGCGAGGCGAAGATCACGGAATATAATCCGGCGAAAGCGCGCGAACAGCTTAAAGCACTGGGGGCAGAAAACCTGACGCTTCAGCTGTGGGTACCCACCAGCTCTCAGGCGTGGAACCCTAGCCCGCTGAAAACCGCCGAACTGTTGCAGGCAGATATGGCCCAGGTGGGCGTGAAGGTGATCATCGTTCCTGTCGAAGGCCGTTTCCAGGAGGCGCGTCTGATGGACATGAATCACGACTTAACGCTGGCTGGCTGGTCTACCGACAGTAACGACCCGGACAGCTTCTTCCGTCCGCTGCTGAGCTGTGCGGCGATCAACTCCCAGACCAACTACGCGCACTGGTGTAACCGGGAATTTGATGCTGTGCTGAAAAAAGCCCTCTCATCTCAACAGCTTGCTTCACGCATTGAGGCCTACGATGAAGCGCAAAATATTCTGGCCAGAGAGCTTCCCGTGTTGCCGCTTGCCTCTTCCCTGCGCCTTCAGGCCTACCGTTACGATATAAAAGGGCTGGTACTCAGCCCGTTTGGTAACGCCTCCTTCGCGGGCGTGACTCGTGAGAAAGAACAAGAGGTGAAAAAACCATGATTATATTTACCTTGCGGCGGCTGCTGTTACTGCTGGTCACCCTGTTCTTCCTGACCTTTGTCGGCTTTAGCCTTAGCTACTTTACGCCGCACGCCCCGCTTCAGGGCTCATCCCTCTGGGACGCCTGGCTGTTCTGGTTTAACGGCCTGTTGCACTGGGATTTTGGCGTGTCCAGCATCAACGGACAGCTCATCTCTGAGCAGCTGAAGATGGTTTTCCCGGCCACCATGGAGCTGTGTATACTCGCCTTTGGCTTTGCCCTCATGGTGGGGATCCCGGTGGGGATGCTGGCGGGAATTTATCGCAATAAATGGCAGGATAAATTCATCAGCGCGCTTGCCTTAATTGGCTTTTCCATCCCTGTTTTCTGGCTGGCGCTGCTGCTTACCCTCTTCTTCTCACTGACGTTAGGCTGGCTTCCGGTGTCTGGCCGTTTCGACCTGCTGTATAACGTGCAAACGGTGAGCGGCTTCGCCATCGTTGACGCCTGGCTTTCCGATTCAGTCTGGCGCGACGAAATGATCGTGAGCGCCATGCGCCATATGGTGCTGCCAGTGCTCACGCTGGCCGTCGCACCGACGACCGAAGTGATCCGCCTGATGCGCATCAGCACTATCGAAGTCTTCGATCAAAACTATGTGAAAGCCGCCGCCACACGCGGACTGTCTCGCCTGACGATTCTACGTCGCCATGTGCTGCACAATGCGTTGCCGCCGGTAATCCCACGGCTTGGGCTGCAATTCTCAACCATGCTGACGCTGGCGATGATCACCGAGATGGTTTTCAGCTGGCCGGGCCTTGGACGCTGGATGATCAACGCCATTCGCCAGCAGGATTACGCTGCGATCTCCGCCGGAGTGATGGTGATTGGCTCGCTGGTTATTATTGTTAACGTTGTTTCCGATATTTTGGGTGCCATGGCCAACCCGTTGAAGCATAAGGAATGGTATGCCTTACGATAACGTCTACAGCGAAAAGCGCACGCCTGGTGCGCTACGCACCGTGTGGCGTAATTTCTACGGCGACACCACGGCGATGATCGGCTTTTACGGCTGCATTGGCCTCGTGTTGCTGTGTGTTTTGGGTTCGTGGTTTGCGCCGTATGGCATCGATCAGCAGTTCCTTGGTTATCAGCTTTTACCGCCATCGTGGTCGCGTTACGGGGAGGTTTCGTTCTTCCTGGGGACTGACGATCTCGGACGCGACGTGCTAAGTCGTTTACTGAGCGGCGCCGCACCTACGGTAGGCGGCGCGTTCGTGGTCACCCTGGCCGCCGCGATATGCGGCCTTGCGCTGGGCATTTTTGCCGGCTCTACCCATGGGCTGCGGTCTGCCGTGCTTAATCATATTCTTGATACCTTGCTCTCGATTCCTTCGCTGCTGCTGGCGATTATCGTCGTGGCCTTCGCGGGGCCGCACCTCACACATGCGATGTTCGCCGTCTGGCTGGCCATTCTGCCCCGCATGGTGCGATCGGTTTACAGCCTGGTTCACGACGAACTGGAGAAAGAATATGTCGTCGCCGCCCGTCTGGACGGTGCCACCACGTTTAATATTTTGTGGTTTGCCGTGCTGCCTAACATTGCCGCCGGGCTGGTGACGGAGATCACCCGCGCCCTGTCGATGGCGATTCTTGATATCGCAGCGCTGGGCTTCCTGGACCTGGGCGCACAGCTCCCCTCCCCGGAATGGGGCGCAATGCTCGGCGATGCGCTGGAGCTGATTTACGTTGCGCCGTGGACGGTCATGCTGCCGGGCGCGGCCATTATGGTGAGCGTTCTGCTCGTTAACCTGCTTAGCGACGGGATCCGCCGCGCAATCAATGCGGGGGTGCAATAATGCCGTTACTTGATATCCGCAACCTCACGATCGAAATTAAAACGGGCGAAGGCTGGGTTAAAGCGGTGGATCGCATCAGTATTACGCTCGCAGAGGGCGAAATACGCGGGCTGGTGGGCGAATCGGGTTCCGGTAAGAGTCTAATCGCCAAAGCCATTTGCGGCGTGGCGAAGGACAACTGGCGGGTGACCGCCGACCGTATGCGTTTCGACGACATCGATCTGTTGCGTCTCTCCCCGCGCGAACGCCGTAAACTGGTGGGCCATAACGTCTCGATGATTTTTCAGGAGCCGCAATCCTGTCTCGATCCGTCCGAGCGCGTTGGGAAACAGCTGATGCAGAATATCCCCGGCTGGACCTATAAAGGCCGCTGGTGGCAGCGTTTCGGCTGGCGTAAACGCCGTGCCATTGAGCTATTGCACCGTGTGGGGATCAAAGACCATAAAGACGCGATGTGCAGTTTCCCCTACGAACTGACCGACGGTGAATGCCAGAAAGTGATGATTGCTATCGCCCTGGCCAATCAGCCGCGTCTGCTGATTGCGGACGAACCGACGAACGCGATGGAGCCAACGACTCAGGCGCAGATTTTCCGCCTGCTCACGCGTCTGAACCAGAATAACAACACCACCATTTTGCTGATCAGCCATGACCTACAAATGTTGAGCAAGTGGGCGGATAAAATTGACGTGATGTATTGCGGACAAACGGTAGAAACCGCGCCAAGTGAAGACCTGGTGACGACGCCGCATCATCCCTACACGCAGGCGCTGATCAGGGCGATCCCTGATTTCGGCAGCGCAATGCCACACAAGAGCCGTCTGAATACTCTGCCTGGCGCGATACCGCTGCTGGAATCGCTGCCCATTGGCTGCCGTCTGGGTCCGCGTTGCCCGTATGCTCAGCGTAAATGCATTGAAACACCGCGCCTGACAGGGCCGAAAAATCATCTGTTTGCCTGTCATTTCCCGCTGAACATGGAGAGAGAGTGAAATGGTCGAAACCTTACTGGAAGTACGTAACCTGAGTAAGACCTTTCGCTATCGCACCGGCCTGTTTCACCGTCAGACCGTCGAGGCTGTTAAACCCCTGAGCTTTACGCTGCGCGAAAAGCAGACGCTGGCGATTATCGGTGAAAACGGCTCGGGCAAATCGACCCTGGCAAAAATGCTCGCGGGTATGGTCGAGCCGAGCGGCGGTGAAATACTGATTGACGATCATCCTCTGGAATTTGGGGACTACTCTTTTCGCAGTCAGCGCATCCGGATGATTTTTCAGGATCCGTCGACGTCCCTGAACCCGCGCCAGCGTATTTCCCAGATCCTGGATTTCCCGCTGCGGTTGAATACCGACCTAGAGCCGGAAGCGCGTCGCAAACGGATTGTCGAAACCCTGCGTCTGGTAGGCCTCCTGCCCGACCATGTCAGCTATTACCCGCACATGCTGGCCCCGGGCCAAAAACAGCGTCTCGGTCTGGCCCGCGCGCTGATCCTGCGCCCGAAGGTCATCATCGCCGACGAAGCGCTGGCGTCGCTGGATATGTCGATGCGTTCGCAGCTCATTAACCTGATGCTGGAGTTACAGGAAAAGCAGGGGATCTCGTATATCTACGTGACTCAGCACCTGGGCATGATGAAGCACATCAGCGATCAGGTGCTGGTGATGCACCAGGGTGAAGTCGTTGAGCGCGGCAGTACCGCTGACGTGCTGGCCTCCCCGCTCCACGACCTGACAAAACGCCTGATTGCCGGACACTTTGGTGAAGCATTGACGGCCGATGCGTGGCGGAAAGATCGTTAGCCGTTGCGTAACCCGCTTGCCAGCAGAGTAAACACCTCAATGGCATGCGGCAGCGTCTTCTGCGGCTCATCACTCGCGGCAATCATCAAGGCAGCATTCAGCGCAACGCCGTTCAACAGATGGGCTGCGACTTTCGCATCCATTTTTTTAAGCACGTTGCGTTCGATTAATTTTTCGATGGTCTGGCGGGTCGACTCAAGACAGCTGTTCTGGCTGGGCCATTGCGCCGGATCGCCCAGAACGGCCGGACCGTCAAGAAGCACGATACGCTGAACTTCCGGAACGAGCGCCATGTTGATGTAGGCGATGCCTTCCGCCAGCAGTCTCTCCCAATCATCGTCTGTGGCCGCGGCAACGGCTTTCGCGTTGCCCGCCATTTCGCTGTCTATCTGCGCGACCACCGCCGCCAGTAACCCTTTCTTATCTCTGAAATTATGATACAGCGCACCGCGCGTTAACCCCACGCTTGCCGTCAGTTCATCCATCGACGCTGCAGCAAAGCCTTTCTCAGCAAACGCCTTTCGCGCCGCATGAATCAATTTTTCGCGATTTTCCTGAGCTGTTTCAGCACGACGTTTTGTAGCCATAGAACTTCCTATAAAAGCGATATTTTTAATTTGACATACGAGGCGTATGTGAATTACATTTTTTTCACATACATTGCGTATGTTACTTCTCTTAAGTAACCACAACAACGCCTCTGACAGAAAAGGAAATGCCATGCATCAACGTAATCCTGTCTTCCCTGCCAATCGACATGCCCTTTATGATGAGCATGGCTATTCGGCTGCCATTCGCTCTGGCGATCTGTTATTTGTTTCCGGTCAGGTCGGCAGCCGCAGCGATGGCACGCCTGAGCCTGATTTCGCCGCTCAGGTGCAGTTGGCATTCGATAATTTACAGGCGACTTTGGCCGCCGCAGGATGCACTTTTGACGATCTGATTGATGTCACGACGTTTCATACCGATCCAGAAAACCAGTTCCCCGTCATCATGGAGGTGAAAAAACTGGCGTTTCCGCAGCCACCTTACCCAAACTGGACGGCTATCGGCGTTAACTGGCTGGCCGGATTTGATTTTGAAATTAAGGTTATTGCCCGAATCCCCTCGCCAGCGAATTAATATCCGGCCGTCTTAGCGTGAAGCTTCTGGCCAACCTCTGGTTGGATGAGGCGAACCCAGCACCTGGTGATATACTGCTGGAATACACACGAAATAGCCTGATAAAGAGTCAGTTCAACGTCTTTCGTGCGCCCAGTCACGGCACGTGAGCGAGAAATATCGTGACACAAGGGGCTGTGAGTGGGCTATAATTTCGAGCTAATTTCGAATGATTTTGAAATACTGCCTGTAACGCTATGAATTACAAGGCAAAATAAGCAATGAATATAAGGATTAAAGCTATGGGTTTTCTTTCCGGTAAGCGCATTCTGGTAACTGGCGTTGCCAGCAAACTGTCCATCGCATACGGCATCGCACAGGCTATGCATCGCGAAGGCGCTGAGCTGGCGTTCACCTACCAGAACGACAAGCTGAAAGGCCGTGTTGAAGAATTTGCCGCGCAGCTGGGTTCCAGCATTGTTCTGGAATGTGACGTTGCACAAGACGAAAGCATTGATGGCATGTTTGCTGAACTGGCTAAAGCATGGCCGAAATTCGACGGTTTCGTTCACTCCATCGGCTTCGCTCCGGGCGATCAGCTGGACGGCGACTACGTGAACGCGGTTACCCGTGATGGCTTCAAAATCGCCCATGACATCAGCTCCTACAGCTTCGTTGCGATGGCAAAATCCTGCCGCGCGATGCTGAACCCGGGCGCAGCCCTGCTGACCCTGTCCTACCTGGGCGCAGAACGCGCTATCCCTAACTACAACGTTATGGGTCTGGCGAAAGCGTCTCTGGAAGCCAACGTGCGCTATATGGCGAACGCAATGGGTCCTGAAGGCGTGCGTGTTAACGCAATTTCTGCGGGTCCAATCCGTACTCTGGCCGCTTCCGGGATCAAAGATTTCCGTAAAATGCTGGCACATTGCGAAGCGGTTACCCCGATTCGTCGTACCGTTACCATCGAAGATGTGGGTAACTCTGCGGCATTCCTGTGCTCTGACCTTTCCGCAGGTATCTCCGGCGAAGTGGTTCACGTGGACGGCGGCTTCAACATCGCTGCCATGAACGAGCTGGAAATCAAATAAGTCTGTTACTCTCTTCCCGCCTGGGAAGAGAGTTTTCTCCCCTCCCCGCACTTCGTTATTCCGTTCTGCTATTTGTTATCACCTAACAATATTTTTCCCCTCATCCGCCTTACGCCAGGATATTGATCGCCATTTTGAGATCAAGGAACGCCCATGGAACAACGCCGTTTTTCCGGCAAAGGCCACTGGTATCACGAAACCCAGTCGAATCATTCGCAGACGGACGTTCTGCCGCTGGTGCCTGAAGCCGCTAACGTCGACGATCGTTTTTTGCTCGATTTAGCCCTGCCTGACGACATTGCCGCAAGCTGTTGTGGGTGGCTTACGCCAGCCCGAACCTTGTGCCGCCTCTTATTCCCGCTCGATACTCCCGTGAACCGTCTGCACACGCTTAGCGCCTACGACAGACTGAGCACGGCGTTGACGGTTTCCCAGGCGTGTGGCGTCCAGCGGCTCTGTAACCACTACGCGGCGCTCCTCGCCCCCCTTCCGGGCCCCGACTCTTCCCGGGAAAGCAATCGACGCCTTGCAGAAATCACTCAGTATGCCCGCCAGCTGGCGAGCTCTCCGGACGTCATTGACGATAAAGCGCAAACTCAGCTTGATGAGGTGGGACTGACAACGTATGACATTGTGCTTATCAACCAGATCATCGGCTTTACTGGTTTTCAGGCGCGGGCGGTTGCAGTGTTTCAGGCGCTGCTTGGCCATCCGGTACGCTGGCTACCGGGACACCACATTCAGCCCCATACACTACCGCTGAGCTTTACCCGATGGACAGCCACCCAGCCCGTAGTCGAACTAAAATATGCCAGTGCGGTTCAACTTGAGGCGCTCTCACGCTGGCAGGCCGAACCTGCGCTTTCAGCGCTCACGCCGGTTCTCTGCCATGAGCCGATGCTGCTGAATCTGACGGGCGAGATACTGGTTAACCACCCACAAAGCGAAGCCCAGCCATCTGCATCGCTCTCAGCCGCCCATGCGCTGCTGCTTACGTCTCCCGATCGTTTTAGCGCCGCCCAGTTAACGCCTCTCACGGAGGCCGGTATCCCACCGGGCAAGGCAATTAACCTGTTAACCCACGGCGCTTTTAATGGCTGGCTGGACCGTCTTCGCGTGGCGCTTGGCAAAGAGGAATAACCACACGCTTTACCTAAAGAGCGCTTGCTGTAGCAGTGAGAATCGCGTAAAACTGTCAGCCGCTCAATGGCTACGAAAATAGAACATTATGTTTCAGGACAACCCGCTGCTAGCGCAGCTTAAACAGCAACTGCATTCCCAGACGCCCCGTGCAGAAGGGGTCGTAAAAGCCACGGAAAAGGGCTTTGGCTTTCTTGAAGTTGACGGACAGAAGAGCTACTTCATTCCGCCTCCTCAGATGAAGAAAGTGATGCATGGCGACCGCATTTCGGCCGTTATTCATACCGAAAAGGAACGAGAGTCTGCCGAGCCGGAAGCACTGATCGAACCTTTCCTGACCCGCTTTGTCGGGAAAGTGCATAAAAAAGACGATCGTCTTTCTATCGTACCGGATCATCCTCTCCTGAAAGATGCCATCCCTTGCCGCGCCGCGCGTGACGTTGAGCATGACTTTGTCGAGGGTGACTGGGCGGTTGCCGAAATGCGCCGTCATCCTTTAAAAGGCGATCGCGGTTTCTACGCCGAGCTGACCCAGTTCATCACCTTTGGCGACGACCATTTCGTCCCATGGTGGGTGACGCTGGCGCGCCACAACCTCGAAAAAGAAGCGCCGGATGGCGTCGCGACCAAAATGCAGGACGAAGGTCTTGAGCGTCGCGATCTGACAGCGCTGGACTTTGTCACCATCGACAGCGCCAGCACCGAGGATATGGACGATGCGCTGTATGCCGAAGAGGCAGCGGATGGCAAAATGCATCTGACCGTCGCCATCGCCGACCCTACCGCATGGATTGTCGAAGGCAGCAAGCTGGACGAAATGGCCAAAGTGCGTTCGTTCACCAACTACCTGCCGGGCTTCAACATCCCGATGCTGCCGCGCGAGCTTTCCGACGATCTCTGCTCCCTGCGTCCCCATGAAGTGCGTCCGGTACTGGCCTGCCGCATGACCATCGCGGCTGACGGTACCATTGAAGAAGATATCGAATTCTTCGCCGCCACCATCGAATCCAAAGCCAAACTGGCTTATGACAACGTGTCCGACTGGCTGGAAAATACCGGCAGCTGGAAGCCTGAATCCGATAATATCGCTGCGCAAATTCGTCTGCTGCATCGCGTCTGCCAGAGCCGCAGTGAGTGGCGCCAGACCCACGCGCTGGTATTTAAGGACCGCCCGGACTACCGCTTTGTGCTGGGGGAAAAAGGCGAAGTGCTCAACATCGTCGCCGAGCCACGCCGTATTGCCAACCGTATCGTTGAAGAAGCGATGATCTCCGCCAACATTTGCGCCGCACGCGTGCTGCGCGACAAGTTAGGCTTTGGCATTTACAACGTGCACACCGGCTTTGACCCGGCTAACACCGAAGCGCTGGCCGCCCTGCTCAAGACCCATGACGTCCACGTCGATCCGGAAGAGGTGCTGACCCTGCCAGGCTTCTGCAAGCTGCGCCGCGAGCTGGACGCACAGCCGTCAGGTTTCCTTGACAGCCGCATTCGCCGCTTCCAGTCCTTTGCGGAAATCAGCACGGAGCCAGGCCCGCACTTCGGTCTCGGTCTTGAGGCTTACGCCACCTGGACCTCCCCGATCCGTAAGTACGGCGACATGGTTAACCATCGTCTGCTGAAAGCGATCATCAAAGGGGAATCTGTTGCCCGGCCACAGGATGAGACTACGTTGCAGATGGCAGAGCGTCGCCGTCTGAACCGTATGGCGGAGCGTGATGTAGGCGACTGGTTGTACGCGCGTTTCCTGAATGATAAGGCAGGGACTGACACCCGTTTCCCGGCTGAAATCATTGACATCAGCCGCGGCGGTATGCGCGTGCGTCTGGTGGATAATGGCGCCGTTGCCTTTATTCCTGCCCCGTTCCTGCATGCCGTTCGCGACGAACTGGTTTGTAGCCAGGAAAACGGGACCGTGCAAATTAAAGGCGAAACGGTTTACAAAGTCACTGACGTGATTGATGTAAACATCGCTGAAGTCCGCATGGAAACCCGCAGCATTATCGCGCGCCCTGTCGCCTGATAACCGCGTAGACTCCCGGCCGTTCCGTTCAGGGATGGCCGGGAGTTCTCCCCAGCATTATCTCTCGCAAAATCATCGTTTTTTCTCACACTTTTCTGTTTCCTACCGCCACATTTCGCCAGAATTATCTACAGTAAAAAGAGCCGTCATAGTCGACTGCAAATGAATAATTTGTGCGCTACTCAGCAGCCGCGGGAGAAAACGGGATGGACGATCTGGAGCAGAATTTGCTGTTTCGTTACATGGGTACGCATAGCCCCTGGTGGCGACTAACAGCAGACAGCAATGCTCTGCATCTTGCTGCCAGTGAAAGCGCTGACATCGTTCAGGTGGTTGCGCTGGACGATGAGCAGGCTGCTCTGATTCGCCAGCTCACCGTTATCACCGCCAGCATTGCCATGACCCTTCCCTTGTATGGTTTGGACGTTCCCGTCCATCTTGTCGGTCGTAAAATTAACAAAAATGAGTGGGCGGGAACGGCATCAGCATGGAACGACACGCCTTCCGTGGCGCGCGATCTGGCGCAGGGACTCTCCTTCGCCGAACAGGTGGTGTCCGAAGCTAACTCCGTAATTGTCATCCTCGACCAGAACGGGAATATTCAGCGCTTCAACCGTTTAAGTGAAGAATATACGGGCCTGAAGGAACAGGAAGTCATCGGGCAAAACGTGTTTAAACTGTTCATGAGCCGCAGCGAAGCCGCGGCCTCAAAACGCAACATCACCGGTTTTTTTCGTAACGGCAGCTCCTACGAAGTCGAACGCTGGATCAAGACCCGCAAGGGGCAACGCCTGTTTCTCTTCAGAAATAAATTCGTTCACAGCGGCAGCGGGAAAAATGAAATTTTCCTCATCTGTTCGGGTACCGACATCACGGAAGAGCGTCGGGCCCAGGAGCGCCTGAGCGTTCTCGCCAATACGGATACGATTACCGGTTTGCCTAACCGAAATGCCATCCATGAGCTGATCTCCGACGCCATCACCTCCCGGGGTGAAACGCAGGTGGGCGTGGTTTATCTCGATCTGGATAACTTTAAAAAAGTGAACGATGCCTATGGGCATATGTTTGGCGACCAGCTGCTACAGGCCGTTGCGCTGGCGATCCTGAGTTGCCTGGACGACGGACAAACCCTGGCGCGCCTGGGTGGGGATGAGTTTATCGTGATGGCCACCGATACCTCGCAGGGCGCGCTGGAAGCTATGGCGTCGCGCATTCTGACCCGACTGCGGCAGCCTTTCCGCATCGGGCTGATTGAGGTTTACACCGGCTGCTCGCTTGGTATCGCGCTTGCGCCCCAGCACGGTAACGATCGGGAAAGCGTCATTCGCAATGCCGACACCGCCATGTACACCGCCAAGGAAAATGGCCGGGGTAAATTCTGCGTCTTCTCGCCAGAGATGAACCAGCGCGTATTTGAATATCTGTGGCTGGATACCAACCTGCGTAAAGCGCTGGATAACGATCAGCTGTTAATTCACTACCAGCCAAAAATGACCTGGCGCGGCGAAGTCAGAAGTCTGGAGGCGCTGGTGCGCTGGCAGTCACCAGAGCGTGGCCTGATCCCGCCGATGGAATTTATCTCCTATGCGGAAGAGTCAGGGCTGATAGTGCCCCTTGGCCGCTGGGTTATGCTCGATGTGGTGCGCCAGGTGGCAAAATGGCGCGACAAAGGGATCAACCTGCGCGTCGCGGTCAACGTTTCCGCCCGTCAGCTGGCGGACCAGACCATCTTCAGTGACCTGAAGCAGGCGCTGAAAGACCTGAATTTTGAATACTGCCCGATTGACGTGGAATTGACCGAAAGCTGTCTCATCGAAAATGAAGAGCTGGCCCTGTCAGTGATCCAGCAATTTAGCCGCCTGGGGTCGCAAATTCACCTTGATGACTTTGGTACGGGGTACTCTTCCCTGTCGCAGCTGGCGCGCTTCCCTATCGACGCCATCAAGCTTGACCAGTCCTTCGTCCGGGATATCCATAAGCAGTCCATTTCACAGTCGCTCGTGCGCGCGATAGTCGCCGTGGCACAGGCGTTGAATCTGCAGGTCATTGCTGAAGGGGTAGAGAGTGCAAAAGAAGACGCCTTTCTGACGAAGAATGGCGTCAACGAACGGCAGGGTTATCTTTTTGCTAAGCCCATGCCCGCAGCCGCATTCGAGCGATGGCTAAAGCGCTATCAGGCCAGGAATGTCCGTTAGCTGGCTTTGCGTAAGCCCGTCGCCTGATGGCGATTTTGCAGCATAACCAGCCGCTCCATGTAGGCGATATCCTTCGGTTCAAGGCAGAAGGCGGCATCCACCCAATCCTCTGTAATGTCCATCAACTCGCTTCGCGGAAGTGGCAGGACACGCGTACGCGCGCGCAGCATGGCCCTTACGCCGTTCAGCTTCGGCTGTAGCGTGTCGATAAACGTCCGTACCGAAACATAGCTCTGTAACGGCTCGAATAAGAGATCCACAAGACCATGCTGTTCATACCATTCCGCCGTATGCGACTCACCTTTATAGATCAGCGCCTCTGCCATTTTCATGCCGGCACGACGCGCCACCAGTGAATAACCGCCCATGCCCGGGAATAGATTGAACGCGATTTCCGGAAAGCCTAATCGGGCATCGCGCTGGGCCAAAATGAAATGATGCGCCAGCGCGGCTTCAAACCCGCCCCCTAACGCGCTTCCTTCAACCATCGCCAGCGTGACAGCACCGGTATCAAACCCTCGCGAGGCGGCATGAACGCAGTCCACACAGGCCCGGGCATAGGCGCGTAACGCTTCGCGTCGGTTGTTTTTGATGCACTCAACGAAGAATTGTAAATCACCGCCGGTATTGTAGATGTCAGGGACCAGCGATCCGGTGACCCAAAAATCAACGACATATCCGGACTGGCGAACCAGCCAGGAGAGATTCATGATCTCCTCGATCAGCGCATGATTGAAGCAAGGCCGTGGCGTGGCACGTAACATCATCCACACCGTGCGCCGTTCGGCCTCATAATAAGCCGCAAGTTGAGTGAATCGTTCAGCATCAGTAAACAATGTGCAGGTTGTCTGGTTGATAACTGTCATAGTCGAATTCCTCTTATAAAAAAGCGCGTTGCGCGCAGTTTTAGACTAATCCACCCCTACAACCCGCAGCATACGGGGGTTAAATTTGTCACTTTCATTTATGAACTTTGGTTATTGCATTTTTTACCTTCTCTTTTGAATCAATTTTCTGCATCATTGATAATATTAACTTTTCGCTTCAGGGTGAGCTTATGTCTAACATTGATGCAACAGCCGTGGCACAGCGTATTGATACTGTGCTGGATATTCTTGTCGCGGGCGATTATCACTCTGCTATCCGTAATCTTGAGATCCTCAAGTCTGAACTGCTGGCTGAGAACGGCACTGATAACGCATCAGAATCCACTCAACCAAAAGCCCCGTGGGAAGTGTAACCACGTCGTTTTCGCCCTTGCCTTTTAAATGGATGCTATGAATTCCCGACAACAAATCATTTTGCAGATGGTGATCGATCAGGGACGCGTAAGCGTAGTCGATCTCGCTAAAGCTACCGGCGTTTCTGAAGTCACCATTCGTCAGGATCTGAATCTTCTGGAAAAACAGAGCTACCTGCGGCGTGCGCACGGATATGCCGTTCCACTGGACAGCGAGGACGTTGAAACCCGCATGATGAACAATTTTGCGCTCAAGCGGGAACTGGCGGAGTTTGCTGCATCCTTAGTGAATAACGGTGAGACCGTCTTTATTGAAAATGGCAGCAGTAACGCCCTTCTGGCGCGCACGCTTGCCGATCAAAAAGACGTTACCATCATTACCGTAAGCAGCTATATCGCCCATCTGTTGAAGGAAACTCGCTGCGAGGTCATTCTGCTGGGCGGCATTTACCAGAAGAAAAGCGAAAGCATGGTGGGGCCATTAACGCGTCAATATGTTCAGCAGGTTCACTTCAGTAAGGCATTCATTGGCATTGACGGCTGGCAGCCCGACACCGGCTTTACCGGTCGCGACATGATGCGTTCAGACGTGGTGAACGCCGTACTCGCCAAAGAGTGTGAAGCGATTGTGCTGACCGATAGCTCTAAGTTTGGCGCCGTACACCCTTATACGATGGGTCCGGCTTCGCGCTTCAGCCGTGTGATCACGGATGAGCGTTTACGCGATGAATATCGCCAGCAATTAGAACAAGACGGCCTGACTGTCGATATTGTGAAAAAAACGGCCTGATTATCCTGCTGCGCCCGAATAATGGGCGCACTTAAACCTTTCTCTGAGAGTATTCCGACCCTTCCTTTAAGAGTTTTTACCTGTTGAAACTGTTCTAAACACGTAAAATTAATATTAGCGATATAACAGGAAGTGACTATCACCTGCGTGATGATGTAACGCCTGCGCGACCAGCTTTCACGGGAACAGAATTTAAGTATGGATATTGTCTATACTTAAAGTGCATTCCTTTCCGTGAATCGATAATTCAGGAGAAAGTATTATGACCTTTACCAGCAAAAAATTAGCCGCCGCTGTTCTGGCAATCACTGTAGCAATGTCTCTGAGCGCTTGCTCTAACTGGTCTAAACGTGACCGTAACACCGCGATTGGTGCCGGTGCTGGTGCGCTTGGTGGTGCAGTATTAACGGATGGTAGTACGCTGGGTACATTAGGTGGTGCTGCCGTAGGTGGTATTATCGGTCACCAGGTGGGCAAATAATCACCATAACGGCTCTCACCGGTATAATAATATATTTTGTATTTTCAGGTCTGACTTACGCACGTAGAAAAAAGAGCCACGGCAATGTCCGTGGCTCATTTATTTTAACCGCCCGCCAGTTTGACTTTCATACCTTTGGCTTCCAGCAGCGTTTTAATTAAATCCCGCTTATCGCCCTGAATCTCAATTATGCCGTCTTTTACTGCCCCACCGCATCCGCACTTCTTTTTAAGCTCAGCGGCGAGCTTTACCAGCTCTGCATCATCCAGATCAATGCCGGTGACAAGGCAAACGCCTTTCCCTTTTCTGCCACTGGTCTGGCGCTGAATACGCACGATTCCATCGCCTTTCGGACGTTCAACTTTCTCTTTTGGCTCTTCAATGCGCCCGGTATCTGTTGAATAGACCAGACGAGTGTTGGCATCACGCATTATGCCCCCTTTTTCAGTGATGCATTAATCGCTTTCAGAGTCTCTGCCGGATAAGCGGATTTCGTCACCGGGCGACCAATTACCATATAGTCTACCCCCGCGCTCAGCGCCTGCTCTGGCGTCATGATGCGTCGCTGATCCCCTGACTCGCTGCCTGCCGGACGGATACCTGGCGTCACCAGTTTAAATTCGCGGCCTAACTCAGATTTGAAGCGAACCGCCTCCTGAGCTGAACAGACCACGCCATCAAGCCCACACTGTTGCGTGAGGCGCGCCAGACGCTCCGCATGTTCGGCAGGTGACAACGTCACACCCAGGTCACGAAGGTCAGATTCATCCATACTGGTCAGCACGGTGACGGCGATAAGAAGCGGAGCGTCATTGCCAAACGGCACCAGCGCTTCGCGCGCAGCCGTCATCATACGTGCCCCACCGGAGGCATGAACGTTAACCATCCACACACCCAGTTCAGCCGCCGCAGCAACGGCGTGGGCAGTGGTATTCGGAATATCGTGGAATTTCAGGTCGAGGAAAACGTCGAAACCACGCTGGTGCAGATCGCGGACGATTTGCGGACCGAACAGCGTAAACATCTCTTTGCCTACTTTAAGACGGCAATCCCGGGGATCAATACCATCAACAAAGGCCAGTGCGGCGTCACGGTTATTGTAATCCAGAGCAACAACTACAGGAGAATCGGTAACTACGCGGGAAGTGGAGGAAGTAACAGACGTCATGACCAGCCCTTTTCGTCTATGGGCGCGCAGCGGCGCGGAACAGATAAACGGCGTGCATTCTACCTGCCCTCGGGGTAAATGAACAGAATCGAATGCTTTTCCTGCTGAACCACAGACCGCACGGTGCTGAAAGAAATAATGCACTCTTTAGTATGTTGTAACTAAAATGGAGTGTTTTAAAAAATCACTGCCCGTCCAGACCACGAATTGGCTTGATGGTGGACCAGGCCCGGCAGGAAGGGCAATGCCAGTAGAGCGAATAGGCGGTGAAGCCGCATTTCTGGCAGCGATAGCGCGGCTTGCTCCGCACCTGTTCACCGACCATGTCTCGCAGCACCATCAGGCTCTCTTTAGCGCGCCCTTCTTCTGCATCGTTAAGATGATAATCCATCAGCTTGTGGAAGACGCGCATCGTCGGATGGCGCTGCAACTGACGGGTAATGTATACCTGGGCGGTATCACTCCCTTCGTGCTCTTCGACGACATCCGACAGCATCAGCTCGGCTGTGGCACCGGTGTTTTCTTCAACACAGCGGCGCAGGAATGCAACCCACTCATCCTGCTTACCTAACTGCTGATAGCAGGTTTGCAGCATTTCCAGCGTTTCGCTGACCAGCTCTTTGTCCTGATCGATAACGCGAAGCAGGCTTTCCACGGCTTTGGCGTAATCACCATTAGCCATAAAGACCCGCCCCATCATTATCGAGATGCGGGCGCTGTTGCGATCGGCCGCGGCGCCTTTTTTTAGCAATGCCATGGCCTTATCCATGTCATCGCTACCCATTTGCTGAAGGGCAAGCTCGCAGTAAAAATGGGCAATTTCGACGCGCTGTTTGTCTTTGCCGAGTTTGACCAGCCGTTCGGCGGTATCAATCGCTTTTTGCCAGTCGCTGGTTGCCTGGTAGATTTGCAGAAGTTGCTGAAGCGCACCGATACGGAAATCGGTCTCATCCACCAGCTGAGAGAACATATCCTCGGCGCGATCGTAAAGCCCCGCGGCCATGTAATCCCGTCCAAGCTGCTGAACGGCCAGCAACCGTTGCTCATAGGTCAACGAAGCGCTTTCCATCAGGGTCTGGTGGATACGAATGGCACGGTCAACCTCTCCGCGCGAGCGGAACAAGTTTCCCAGGGTGAGATGCGCCTCTACGGTGCCGGTATCCTCTTTGAGCATGTCGAGGAACAGATCGACCGCTTTATCCTGCTGATTGCTCAGCAGGAAGTTCACCCCCGCAACGTAGTCACGGGAGAGTCGGTTTGCTTCATCCTGTTTTGTTTGTTGCGCGCTTCTGCGGCCCATATACCAGCCATAGGCTGCGGCGACAGGCAAAAGCAGAAACAACAACTCCAGCATATTCGATTATTCCTTGACTACCGGCACACCAGAGCTCGCCGGAATGTCAGTCGCAGGCGTAAGTTGATGTTCAAGTCGTTTAATTTTACGTTCAGCGCGAACAAGGGAAACACGAACCTTAAGCCAGAACAGGCCACATACAAGCCATCCGATGACAAAACCCGCTGCGAATAACACAGCCAGCAGGCTCGACACCCGGTACTCGCCCTGCGCCAGCAGATAGTTGAAACTTACCTGTTGATCGTTTTGCGCGCCCAATGTGACTGAAATGACAAAAATCGCCAACACCAGTAAGAAAATGAGTAAATATTTCACATGACTTCCCGTTATGTGGTTCGAGCGTATAAAGCGTGTTCAACTCACTGCAATCAGCCTTATAAGCTACCATTTTAGTGGCGGGCGCGAAACGGAAAAAGTAATGCGCCCTTCATGGATTTATGGTCAAAATGCGGAATATCAAGCTTCAGGTTCCGCCTGACTCCCTTTCGGCTATTTCTTCCTTCTCTTCCTGCGGTGGCGTCAGAGGCCCACAGAAACGTTGTGCAAGCCAGGTCGCCAGCGTAACCAGTACCCACGAAATCAGCGTAGCCACCACCAAATCACGCGGCCAGTGCATACCCAGCAGCATCCGGCTGCCCATTACGCCTGTCGCCCAGACCAGCAAAATCGCAATCGTGAGGGTACGTCGACGTGGCCAAAGCAGCCCCACGCCGAGTAGCGCCCAGCTGGCAGCAAACATCGTATGTCCGGAAGGAAACGCAAAGCCGGTCTCTTTTTGCCAGTGTTTGCGTAAAAATGTCGGGATATCCTGCTGTTCCGCAAGCTGTTCTTTCACCAACGCCCCGCGATCCTTACGCTTTAAAGTGTAGAACTCATCTACCGGAATATGGTGCGTTTTTTCCAGCCAGATAACAAAGGGACGGGGTTCCTGCACGCGATCTTTCACCCACGACTTCACCCCCTGCCCGACAAGAATGGCACCTCCGAGAATGGCAAATAATACCAGCGCCGCGCGAAGACGAAAGCGCAGGCACCACAGGAACCAGGCACAGAGCAGCACGTGCGTAATAATCCCCCAGGGCTGGGTGACCGTCTCAGTTATCCAGTATAAGGCTTTCAGCCACGTCTCGTTTTGTCCGGGCTTCCACATCCAGCCGGAGAACCAAACGATCAGGGGTATAACAAGCAATACGGCGGCGCCTGCGGCCGTGCGTCTGGCAATTGAAAGCATGTCCTCTCCTTTTTCACTAAGCACCACAATCATAACTGAATTTCCACCTTCTGGTGGATATGTCGGATCGTGCGTTTAACGTCCGTATAGCGTGGTGGTGATTAGGTGAAGTAGCCGGGCTTGTGGCAAAATAGTCCAATACAGAAAGCAAAATGGGGCAAAGGCACGAAACGTGTCAGCCTGGTATGGAGAATCACATGCAGCTTAAACGTGTGGCAGAAGCCAAACTGCCAACCCCATGGGGCGATTTCCTGATGGTGGGTTTTGAAGAACTGGCAACCGGACAAGATCACGTCGCCCTGGTATACGGTGACATTTCGGGGCAGACGCCGGTACTGTCCCGCGTTCATTCTGAGTGTCTGACCGGTGACGCGCTCTTCAGCCTGCGCTGTGACTGCGGTTTCCAGCTCGAAGCCGCTCTTTCTCATATCGCAGAGGAAGGACGTGGCGTGCTGCTGTATCACCGCCAGGAAGGACGCAATATCGGTCTGCTGAATAAAATCCGCGCCTACGCGTTGCAGGATCAGGGCTATGATACCGTCGAAGCAAACCATCAGCTCGGCTTTGCTGCTGACGAGCGCGATTTCACCCTCTGCGCAGATATGTTCAAGCTGCTGGGCGTGGACGAAGTGCGTCTGTTGACCAATAACCCGAAAAAAGTGGAGATCCTCACTGAAGCGGGCATCAATATCGTTGAACGCGTGCCGCTGATTGTTGGCCGCAATCCGAAAAACGCGCACTACCTCGATACCAAAGCTGCAAAGATGGGGCACCTGCTGAGCGAGTAAACGCAAAACGCCCGGCACTTCTGCCGGGCGAGTTTTATCAATCCAGCATCTTTCGAATCACATAATGTAAAATGCCGTCGTTCTGGTAATAGGTTAGCTCTGTTGCCGTATCAATACGACACCGACAATCCAGCACTTCTGTTGTACCATCTGCCCGCGTTAACTTCACCGGAACGGTTTTACCCGGTTGCAGATTTTGCAGACCGCTGATATCAATCTGCTCTTCCCCGGTCAGACCCAGCGTTTTACGCGTTATGCCCTGCGGGAACTCCAGCGGCAGGATCCCCATCCCGATCAGGTTTGAGCGGTGGATACGTTCAAAGGATTCGGCAATCACCACGCGAACCCCGAGCAGACGTGGACCTTTAGCCGCCCAGTCGCGACTGGAACCAGAGCCGTACTCTTTACCGGCAATAACGGCCAGTGGCGTACCCTCCTGCTGATACTTCATGGCTGCGTCATAAATTGAAATGACCTCTGTATCTGGCAGGTGGCGCGTCATGCCCCCTTCCACGCCCGGGACCATTTCATTACGAATGCGGATGTTGGCAAATGTCCCGCGCATCATCACTTCGTGGTTACCGCGGCGCGAACCGTAGGAGTTAAAATCGCGACGTTCCACGCCACGGCTTTGCAGATACCGACCTGCCGGACTGTCCGCTTTGATGCTCCCCGCTGGTGAGATATGGTCAGTGGTGACGGAATCGCCCAGCATCGCCAGAATGCGCGCGCCGTGAATATCTTTCAGCGGTGCAGGCTCCGCCAGCATCTCATCGAAGAAGGGCGACAGACGAATATAGGTGGAATCATCCTGCCAGTCATAGGTATCGGAACCCACCACGTCAATCGCTTTCCATTCCGCTGTACCTTCGAACACTTCCGCATACTCTTTGCGGAACATCTCGGTGGAAACTTTCTCTACCGCGCGCGCAATTTCACGCGATGATGGCCAGATGTCTTTCAGATAGACAGGTTCATTTTTGCGATCGTGACCAATCGGATCGGTCGCCAGGTTAATGTTCATGTTTCCGGCCAGAGCATAGGCTACAACCAGCGGCGGCGAGGCCAGCCAGTTGGTTTTCACCAGCGGATGAATACGCCCCTCAAAGTTTCGGTTACCGGAAAGTACCGCGCCAACGGTCAAATCACCCTGCTTGATCGCCACTTCAATAGGCTCAGGCAGTGGACCAGAGTTACCGATGCAGGTCGTACAGCCGTAGCCCACAAGGTTAAAGCCCAACTCGTCGAGGTACGGCGTGAGTCTGGCCTGCGCCAGGTAATCGGAAACCACTTTCGAACCAGGCGCCAGGGACGCCTTAACCCACGGCTGTGGCTTGAGTCCCAGTTCTACCGCTTTTTTTGCCAGCAGCCCGGCAGCCATTAACACACTCGGGTTGGACGTGTTGGTACAGGAAGTGATAGCGGCGATCACCACGGCGCCGTCAGGGAGCTGATACTGATGCCCGTTCAGAACATAGTCCACAGGACGGTGATCTTTTTGCGCGGCGTTAACCTCCAGCTCATTGCTGGCGGCAAAGGCTTTCGGAACGTTGCTCAGGGCGACGCGGTCCTGCGGTCGTTTCGGCCCTGCGAGGCTTGCCTCAACGGTGCCCATATCCAGTTCCAGCGTGCTGGTAAATACCGGCTCGTCACCCGGGTTACGCCACATGCCCTGCGCTTTGGTGTAGGCCTCTACGAGCGCCACCTGCTCCTCGCTGCGACCACTGAGGCGCATATACTCAAGCGTAACGCTATCAATCGGGAAAAAGCCGCAGGTCGCACCATATTCCGGCGCCATGTTGGCGATGGTGGCCCGGTCCGCCAGCGGCAGTGAATCCAGACCATCACCATAAAATTCAACGAATTTACCCACCACGCCATGCTTACGCAGCATCTGGGTGACCGTCAGGACCAGATCCGTGGCGGTAATGCCTTCGGACAATTTACCGGTCAGCTTAAAGCCCACCACATCGGGAATGAGCATCGATACCGGCTGGCCGAGCATGGCCGCTTCCGCTTCAATACCACCGACGCCCCAGCCCAGAACGCCAAGGCCGTTAATCATGGTCGTGTGTGAATCGGTGCCCACCAGCGTATCCGGGTAAGCCACCCACTCTTTATCCTGCAATTCACTCCAGACGGCTTTGCCGAGATATTCCAGGTTGACCTGGTGACAAATGCCGGTGCCTGGTGGAACAACGCTGAAGCGGCTGAACGCCTGCTGACCCCATTTGAGGAAGACATAGCGTTCATGGTTACGTTCCATCTCCAGACGGACGTTTTCACCGAAAGCATCGTCGTCACCAAAGTGATCGACGGTGACGGAGTGGTCGATGACGAGGTCTACCGGTGAGAGCGGGTTCACCTTAGCCGTATCGCCCCCGAGACGCTTAACAGCTTCACGCATGGCGGCCAAGTCCACAACCGCCGGCACGCCGGTGAAATCCTGCATCAATACCCTGGCCGGGCGGTAGGCAATTTCTTTGTCTGCGTGAGCATTTTTCAGCCACCCTGCCAGAGCCTGGATATCCTCCTCGGTAACCGAGTCGCCATCTTGCCAGCGCAAGAGGTTTTCCAATAGTACTTTCAACGACTTGGGTAACCGCGAAATGTCCCCAAGCGTCCTGGCAGCCAGCGGTAAGCTGTAGTAGCGCCAGGTTTTATTTTCCGCCTGTAATGTGTCCTTACTGGCTTCGCGTAGGGTTAACGACATAAGCTCCTCCTTAAAAACAGGGATGTCCTGACAATCATCAGGGCTGTAATTAAAGATAACACAAAGATGTCGTAACGTTTTGATAACAACCCAAATTGATAAATTTAGGAATGGTCCAACGCGAGGGATTAAACAAAAAACCCCGCCGTGGCGAGGTTTTACGATTTAGTGTAAGGCCAGCCAGAGGAGCTGACACCAGAAGAGGATCGACGCTGAGAATACGCCGAGCCATGACCAGTATTTTACGGTTGTCATGTTATTCATCATAGGGACACCAGACTTTAATTATTTAAGGATGCGAGGTCTGCCCTCGTTCTATATTGCTGATGTGTATTTATTAAGGAGTACAAAAGTGCACAGTCTTTATTCAGACTATTTGCATCATTACGCAAAAATCAAAATTATTGTTTTTTGGGTTCGTCTTCTGCGAACACATCAATAAAGGCCTGCTGCTGTGGCGTCAGTTGCCAGGAGCCTGGCACGCTGGTTGCTGGCGCCTTACGCGCTTTGTGAGCATTGTCACGAAGCTGACACATCTCTTTTCTCGCGTCAGTACGCACCGTCATGACCATATTCAACCCCAATATTTCCAGACGAGAAGAGCAACAACCACCCAGAACAGGGCAGAGCCGAGAAAGACCGCCAGCCAGGCTTTACGCTTAAGCGCGGGATCCCTTTGCGGTTCTTCACTTCCTGACGGCATTGCTAACCTCATACAATCGATATCGCTTATCATTTAGAGACCAAACAATTGGCACAAGTAATCATCTGATGAGATAAATCCTAAAGAAACTTTAGCCGAAAAGCCAGTGAATTTACGAATCTGAGCCTGGGAAAATTCAATCTTTTGACCAGAAATAAATAATTGAAAAGAATAATTTGCACACCTGTAAATTAGTTTCTACTTTTGTCGCAAATTTGCGACAGTAAAACCCTATTCATCAAATGGGTTATGACGATATATGACAGTAGGCGCAGATGAGGTTAATTCTAATTTAGATTTAAAGGGGGAAACCGGTATCTTTCCAGAAGAGAAAGATACCGGGTGTAATTATTTGGCAGGAAGTTTGATGTCTTTAAACATCTCTTCGATGTCTTCATTGGAGCGTAACGCCACGGCCGTGTCGACCACGTCACGCGTTAAATGCGGTGCGAAGCGCTGAATAAAATCATACATATAGCTGCGAAGGAACGTGCTGCGACGAAAACCTATCTTGGTGGTGCTGTGGCTGAAGATATCATGCGCGTCCAGACGCACCAGATCCGGGTCTGATACAGGATCCACCGCCATGCTGGCAATAACGCCTACGCCCAGACCCAGACGCACGTACGTTTTAATGACGTCCGCATCCGTTGCAGTGAAGACGATTCGTGGCGTTAATCCGGCGCGGTTAAAGGCGGTGTCTAGCTCAGAACGGCCCGTAAATCCGAACGTATAGGTAACCAGCGGGTATTGCGCCAGCTCTTCGATTGTCACTTCGCCCTTCCCCGCCAGCGGATGATCGGGGGTCACGACAATAGAGCGGTTCCAGTGGTAGCACGGGAGCATGACCAGATCATCGTACAGATGAAGAGCTTCCGTCGCGATGGCAAAATCGGCATTGCCTTTAGACACGGCCTCTGCGATTTGCGTCGGTGAGCCCTGATGCATATGCAGGGAAACGCGGGGATAGCGTTCGATGAAACCTTTGATCACCCCGGGAAGCGCATAACGCGCCTGCGTGTGCGTGGTGGCAATATAAAGGGAGCCTTTATCCGGCCAGGTATGTTCCCCGGCGACGGATTTAATGGCGTCGACTTTGGAAAGCACTTCTCGTGCGATGCGAATGATTTCCTGCCCTGCCGGCGTGACCTGAGTCAGGTGCTTACCGCTGCGGGCAAATATCTGAATACCTAATTCATCCTCCAGCATACGCACCTGCTTACTGATGCCAGGCTGCGAGGTATAAAGACCTTCTGCGGTGGAAGAGACATTGAGGTTATGATTGACGACCTCAACGATATAGCGAAGCTGCTGTAATTTCATGCCAGACCATCCGATTTAGCGCATGCGTCAATCGCTTAATACGATTTGATAATAAGAAACGGGTTAACTATAACCACTATATCATTTATAGCCAGGCTGTATAGTACGGAACAAAAAATAATAACTACGTAATAAAAAAGGGCCGGAAGTCCGGCCCTTTTACAGGTAAGTTACGGTAAGGGAAGATTATTTCTTGCCTTCAACCCATTTCCCGTCGACAAAGAAGGCTGACCAACCGGTCGCTTTACCCTCTTTCTCTGCCGCCACGTACTGCTGCTTCGTTTTACGGCTAAAGCGCACCACGGTTTTGTTGCCTTCCGGATCCTGCTGTGGCGCATCGGCCAGGTAACGCAGTTTCTCCGGCAGACGGTCGCGGAAGCGGTACAGCTCTTCTACCAGCGGCGCACGGGTTTCGCGCGATTTCGGGAAGGTGTTGGCCGCCAGGAATACCCCGGCAGCGCCGTCACGCAGCACGAAATACGCATCTGACTTCTCGCACGGCAGCTCAGGAAGCGGAACCGGATCTTCCTTCGGCGGCGCAACTTCACCGTTACGCAGGATCTTACGCGTGTTTTTACAGTCGTCGTTGGTACATGCCATGTACTTACCGAAGCGTCCCATTTTCAGGTGCATTTCGGAACCACATTTCTCACACTCAACGATCGGACCGTCATAGCCCTTAATGCGGAACTCACCTTCTTCGATCTCATAACCGTCGCAGGTTGGGTTATTACCGCAAACGTGCAGTTTACGTTTTGGATCGATCAGGTAGCTGTCCATCGCCGTGCCGCATTTCTTACAGCGGCGCTTGGCGCGTAGTGCGTTGGTCTCCGCATCGTCACCTTCCAGCACGTTGAGAACTTCGTTCTCCGGCACGAGGTTGATGGTGGTTTTGCAACGCTCTTTCGGCGACAGCGCATAACCAGAACAGCCGAGGAACACGCCCGTGGTTGCGGTACGGATCCCCATTTTACGGCCACAGGTTGGGCAGTCGATGCTGGTCAGTACCATCTGGTTAGGCAGCATGCCGCCTTCTTCAGGATCTTTCTCAGCTTTCTCAAGCTGGTTGGTAAAATCGCTGAAGAAGCTATCGAGAACTTTCTTCCACTCGGCCTTATGGCTGGCAACCTCATCGAGACTGTCCTCCATCTGCGCGGTGAAGTCATAGTTCATCAACTCACGGAAGTTAGCTTCCAGACGGTCGGTAACAATCTCACCCATTTTTTCAGCATAGAAACGACGGTTCTCAACGCGAACGTATCCACGATCCTGAATGGTCGAAATGATTGACGCATAGGTAGACGGGCGACCGATGCCGCGTTTTTCCAGCTCTTTTACTAGCGACGCTTCGCTGAAACGCGCAGGCGGCTTGGTGAAGTGCTGGGCCGGTACCAGATCAACCAGCGACAGCTCGTCGCCTTTGTTGACGGAAGGCAGCGTTCTGTCTTCATCACCTTTACGCAGCGCAGGCATCACTTTTGTCCAGCCGTCGAAACGCAGAATGCGGCCGCGCGCTTTCAGGCGGAAATCACCCGCGCCAACGGTCAGCGTAGTGGAGTCGTATTTCGCTGGCGTCATCTGGCAGGCCACGAACTGGCGCCAGATCAGCTGATACAGCTTCTGGGCGTCCGCTTCCATATCTTTAAGAGATTCCGCCAGAACGGAAACGTCAGAAGGACGGATCGCTTCGTGCGCTTCCTGAGAATTCTCTTTGCTGGCGTACTGATTAGGACTGTCCGGCAGGTATTTCTTACCGAAGTTGTCCTCGATATAGCCACGCACCATGCTGACAGCGTCCTGGCTCAGGTTGGTGGAGTCAGTACGCATGTAGGTGATGTAACCCGCTTCATACAAACGCTGGGCCATCATCATGGTTTTCTTCACGCCGTAACCCAGACGCGTACTTGCCGCCTGCTGAAGCGTTGACGTGATAAACGGTGCGCCAGGCTTGCTGCTGGTCGGTTTGTCTTCACGATCCAGCACCTGATAACGCGCTTTTTCCAGCAGCGCTACGGCGGCCATGGTCTGATCGCGATTTTCAGGACGGAACGGTTTGTCGTTGTGGTGGCTCACCTGCAACGGCAGCGCATCGCCGCCCGGCGTGGTGACATTCGCATCCACTTCCCAGAACTCTTCCGGGACAAACGCTTTGATCTCGCGTTCACGTTCGACAACAAGACGAACAGCCACAGACTGCACACGTCCCGCAGACAGGCCGCGAGCGACCTTTTTCCACAGCAACGGCGAAACCATGTAGCCTACAACGCGGTCCATAAAGCGACGCGCCTGCTGAGCGTTAACACGGTCGATATTCAGTTCACCCGGCTTTTCAAACGCCTGACGAATCGCATTCTTTGTAATTTCGTTAAACACTACACGGCTGTAGCGTTTGTCATCACCCCCAATCACTTCCCGCAGGTGCCATGCGATGGCCTCCCCTTCGCGGTCAAGGTCGGTTGCGAGATAAATGTGGTCTGCTTTTTCAGCAAGCTGTTTCAGCTCGTTAACGACTTTTTCTTTGCCTGGCAGCACTTCGTATTGTGCATCCCAGTTGTGCCATGGGTTAACACCCATGCGGTTGACAAGCGCGCTACGTTCATCCTTTTTAGGCTTTTTAGCCCCTTTGGTGGAGGTAGAGTCTGCGCTCTTTTTGCTGGCTGAGCCACTTGTCGGCAAATCGCGAATGTGACCAACGCTGGACTTAACCACGTAGTCATTGCCCAGATATTTATTGATCGTTTTGGCTTTTGCCGGGGACTCAACGATGACGAGAGCTTTACCCATATTCACCTTTACCTAATTTAATTCTTCCAGGAATACGCCGCACGTTGATTTCCCTTCCGCTGACGACGAGCCATTGATATTGCGACGTCGTCAGGGGATATCAACCCCTTTGTCTTACCGAACGTCAGTATGGCGACATCCAGGTCATTGAGTTTTCGGGTATTTTTCTCACATCAAAGTTCATTCGTGACGAATTCCCGGTCGAATGTCAAGCAATTCTGTTGCCAGAATGACGAAAGCGCACACTGTACCTGATAAAATTCGTTACGCAACTTTATTAGCATGCAAAAGCAAATCCCGCCAGCCAGCCCCTGTTCCTTATACCCGCGTATAGCAGGGAAAATTTGCCCCCGAAGCGACCCAGGCGTAGACTATTGTCACTGTTTAAGGAGTGGAATATGCAGAATACGACCCAACCCATTGACCGAGCTTCACTGCTTATCGAAGCAAACAAACTCATTCGCGACCATGAAGACACCCTGGCGGGGATTGAAGCGACTGGCGTGGAACAACGTAATGGCGTGCTGGTGTTCAGCGGTGAATACTTCCTTGATGAACAAGGGTTACCAACCCCGAAAAGCACCGCCGTGTTTAACATGTTTAAATACCTGGCGCATACCCTCTCAGAGAAGTACCACCTGGTCGATTAAAACGAAAACGCGAGGCATCTGCCTCGCGTTTTTCTTTACAGCAGCGGCTTTTGTCCGCGCTGCAACCAGCGTATCAGCAGGCGATCCGCGCTTTCTGCCGCACTATTGGTAAAACGGTCAAGCAGGCGCTTACGTCGGGTGAAGCGCACCCCCACCAGCTCACGGCCTTCCATCAGGTTGAGCAGGAGGTCGTCGCTGGTACCCACTTCATCCACCAGCCCTTTCTCCTGCGCCTGCGTGCCGTACCAGTGTTCGCCCGTAGCCACCTGCTCAATGTCCAGCGTTGGGCGCATGCGGTGCACGAAATCCTTGAACAGATGGTGGGTTTCGTTCAGATCTTCCCGGAACTTCTGCCGTCCCTCTTCGGTATTTTCGCCGAGCAGCGTTAGCGTACGTTTGTACTGACCCGCCGTATGCAATTCGATGTCGATCTCTTTATTTTTCAGGAAACGATTGAAGTTAGGGATCTGCGCAACCACCCCAATCGAGCCGATAATGGAGAACGGTGCTGCGACGATTTTATCCGCCACGCACGCCATCATATAGCCGCCACTCGCCGCGACCTTATCTACCGCCACGGTGAGCGGGATCTGTTTATCCCGCAGACGTTGTAACTGCGAAGCCGCCAGTCCATACCCATGCACTACGCCGCCCGGGCTTTCAAGGCGTACCACCACCTGATCCTGGGCTGTCGCCACGGCCAGCACCGCTGTCACTTCCTCACGCAGAGAGGATACTTCATGCGCATCCATGCTACCTTTAAAATCGAGCACATAGACGCGCGGTTTTGCGACAGCCTGTGGCGTGGCGAGCTTAGCTTTCGCCTTCGCGGCTTTGGCGTCCTGCTTATGTTTTTTCTTATGGGCTTTTAGCCACAGTTTCTGTTGATGATCGTCAAGCAGCGCCAGAGACATCTCTTCCCGCATCTCTTTATACTGCTCGCTCAGGCGGGTAATGCGTAACTCACCACGCTGACGCTTACGCTGCGTCAGGTTGACAATCAGGACGGCAATCACCGCGACAGCAATAACCACCGTCGCAATTTTGGCCAAAAACAACCCATACTGAGAAAGTAATTCCACGCGTTCCACCTTGATTTAACCACGAATCTTTCACGCCAGTGTACAACAGCCCTGCGCAGGCGTCTCGCTCTGGACATTAGCTCTGCGAGGCGGCTTCAGGAATCCCCCGTTTCTGGTTTAAATCTTTGCAAATTGTTAATTTCCCAGCGTTCTGTCCTGTAGACTGATTGAATTCTGACGCGGTTTCGGGCATAAAGCCGAAAAGTCATAAATAAAGGTGCAAGTCACGCCCAATGCGCCTGAGGAGCCACCGTGCATTATCAGCCACAAAAAAACCTTCTACAGAACCGCATCATTCTGGTTACCGGTGCCAGCGACGGGATTGGTCGCGAAGCGGCGCTGACTTATTCTGAATACGGTGCGAGCCTTATTCTGCTGGGACGTAATGAAGAAAAGCTCAAAGCCGTTGCCCGTGAAATCGAAAACGCAGGCGGTACCCCCACGCCCTGGTATACGCTCGATCTGCTGACCTGTACGCCAGCGTCATGTCAGGCCCTTGCCCAGCGCATTAGTACGCATTATTCGCGTCTGGACGGCGTACTGCACAACGCGGGGTTACTGGGCGAAGTGCGCCCGATGGATGAACAGGATCCGGAGATTTGGCAGCAGGTGATGCAGGTTAACGTCAATGGGACGTTTTTCCTGACCCAGGCCTTGCTTCCTTTATTACTTAACTCAGATTCCGGTTCGCTGGTGTTTACCTCCTCCAGCGTGGGGCGTCAGGGTCGTGCGAACTGGGGGGCTTACGCCGCCTCAAAATTTGCCACGGAAGGAATGATGCAGGTGCTGGCCGAAGAGTATCAAAACCGCCATCTGCGGGTTAACTGTATTAACCCTGGCGGTACGCGCACTAAAATGCGTGCCAGCGCGTTCCCGACAGAAGATCCGCAAAAGCTTAAAACCCCGGCCGATATTATGCCTCTTTACCTGTGGCTAATGGGTGACGACAGCCGTCGTAAAACCGGAATGACATTCGATGCTCAGCCAGGCCGCAAACCGGGGATATCGCAATGAGTGAAGACCGTCATCAGCAGCGCCAGCAGCGTCTGAAAGAACAGGTTGATGCACGCGTGGCGGCCGCTCAGGACGAGCGCGGGATCCTCATCGTGTTCACCGGCAACGGCAAAGGCAAAACCACCGCCGCATTTGGGACCGCCACCCGCGCAGTCGGGCACGGTCAGAAAGTGGGCGTGATCCAGTTTATCAAGGGTGAATGGCCCAACGGCGAGCGTAATCTGCTCGAACCGCATGGCGTTGAGTTTCAGGTGATGGCGACCGGTTTTACCTGGGATACCCAGAACCGGGAAACAGATACCGCAGCCTGCCTCGCCGTCTGGGAGCATGCCAAAAGAATGCTCTCTGACCCGTCGCTGAACATGGTGTTGCTGGATGAGATCACGTATATGGTGGCCTATGACTACCTGCCGCTGGAAGCCGTGCTGGAGGCCCTCAGGAACCGCCCTGCACACCAGACGGCGATCGTCACGGGGCGCGGGTGTCATCGGGACATTCTGGAGCTGGCCGATACCATCAGCGAGCTGCGTCCGGTTAAGCATGCGTTCGATGCGGGTATCAAAGCGCAAATAGGGATTGATTACTGAAGAAAAAAGCCCGGTATATTCACCGGGCTTTTAGATTAACCGTTGTTATTACGGCTGCCAGAGCGGCGATTGCTGCTAACCTGACTGTGACGTTTAACCGCACGGCGGATCTGGTTCGCCTTCATACGACGACGATCTTTCTCTACCGCCACTTTCGATGTGGTTTCTGGCGTCAGGCTAACCAGATCGCGCAGGTAGTTAGTTTGCGTCAGATCCAGCTCGGTATAGCCGCCACGTGGCAGGCCTTTCGGCAGCAGGATGTCGCCATAGCGGACACGAATCAAACGGCTTACCTGGACACCGACCGCTTCCCACAGACGACGCACCTCGCGGTTACGTCCCTCTGTCAGGGTAACGTTGTACCACTGGTTAATGCCTTCACCACCGGTAAACTTGATGGTTTTGAACGCCGCTGGGCCGTCTTCCAGCTGAACGCCACGCGACAGATCGCGCAGTTTGTTCTCATCAACCTGGCCGAAAACACGAACGGCGTATTCACGCTCCACTTCACGACTCGGGTGCATCAGGCGGTTTGCCAGTTCACCATCGGTGGTGAACAGCAGCAGGCCACAGGTATTCACGTCCAGACGCCCTACGGCAATCCAGCGGGCGCCACGCAGTTTTGGCAGACGGTCGAACACCGTCGGGCGGCCTTCCGGATCGTTGCGGGTACACAGTTCGCCTTCCGGCTTGTAGTAAGCCAGCACGCGGCAGATCTGTTCAGCGGACTCTTTCACGGAGATAAGATGGCCGTCAATGCGGATCTTCAGCCCCGGTACGATTTCAACGCGGTCACCGAGTGTGGCGATTTTACCGTCCACACTCACGCGACCTGCTTCAATAATGGCTTCGATTTCACGGCGCGAACCGTGGCCGGCACGCGCCAGCACTTTCTGTAACTTCTCGCTCATTGAGCTTCCTCAGGTGTCGCCTTCACAGGCGTCTGGTATACTTTCTAAAACAACGAGTTAGCCAATAAATCGACTTAACTCACTGATCTGTAACTCTTTCATGGTACACAGCATGGCAAACAACGTGTCACACAAGCTGTCACACACAATGATTCGTGGGCGCACATACTACACTAACTTTAGACTAAATGATTCAACAAGTTTTGTGCGTCTGAGTCTCGGTACTGATAGCCGAAAGCAAGCAGAAGTGATCATGAATCAGATCCGCCCTTTCATTCCCCTTGTGCAGAATGGAACGATGAGCCTCGAAGAGTTCAAACGCAAAATGCAAGGCTACCGAGCTGCCACTAAGCAGGACTTTGACAACTATCTTCTACATGCACTCGAAAGAGATATTGCAGAGGTGGAGCGTCTGCCGGAGTTAGGACAGTGGCACAGAAACATACATCCTAATTGTCTATTATCTGCTTCAGATACGGTAGAAGCCGCACAAGGCTATTCGGAAGCTCACTTCCAACGCGTGGTTAATGGTAGCGATCAGACAGCAAACGAAGTGCTTGCAAGTCTTCACATGAAGAAACTTGAACTTTCCAAGGGAGATTTGCCCTTTGCGAATCAAGTAGGTGCTGCACTTGATATGAGCCGCGCGACCGTCGCGCAAGCCTATGAAGCATTCTATTCGAAAGATTTGCTACGATATCGCCAACTCATTGCAACACTGCAAAATCAGTTAGAAGAGCAGAAACTAAAATCTTCACCCCAAAGTAGGGTTGAAACAAACCAGGCTTTTTCAACGGAAGTTAAAGATACCGCAAGCCAAGCAATCAAACTTTCCGAAGCATGGACGCAGTATGTTGAAGAAAAAGGTCAAAAATGGCGAGCAAGCATCGCTAACGAGAACCAGCGTTTCTTTGATGTGCTGATTTACGTTATTGGTGATAAACCGATTGATCGGGTTACTAAGCAAGATATTCGTGAAGCGCTGAAAGTGACCGAAAACTTACCTACTCGTACTAAGCTGCCATACAAGCGCCTATCTTTGCCTGAATGCATTGATTATGACGTACCAGAGGAAGATCTGATCAGTAGTCAGCATGTTGAAAAACATCTCAAGATCTGGCGCTCGCTTTTTAAAACTTACCTCGTCGAAACCAAAGACCAGTTAGAGAAATCCCCAACCGATGGAATCACATATGAGGTGAAGCCTAATCGGAGAGGTCATTTCAGCAACACTGAGTTGAGTAAGCTTAAAACCAAGCTGTTCTCACTGGAAAATAACGATTGGCGCAAATGGTACTTCCTCACCCTCATTTATACTGGTGCTCGACGTGGCGAGATTGCCTCTATCAGAAAGCGGGACATCCGTTTAGATGAAGAAACTTCACGCTGGTACATTTATATAGAAGACGGGAAAACCGAACATGCCCAACGCCAGATACCACTCAATAAGGTTTTAGAGTCAGGTTTACTCAGTCTTGCCGATGCTCTAAACGATGGTGATCTGATTTTCAGTGACTTACCTAACTACACCACAGCAACAGTCGAATGGGGTAAGTTGATGAATGAAACAGGTATCCCTGATTATGATGAGTTTGGGCTAAAAAGGCGCATACATAGTCTTCGTCACACCTTCGTAAGCCATTGCCTTGCATCTGGGGGCGTGTCTTTACCTTTGATGCAGTTTGTAGTTGGTCATTCCCGAACCCAAAGTTTAGGCGTCACCTCTATTTACACGCATCGCCCACCGCTTAAAGACCTGTTATGTGTAGTTGACTTCCAGAACTAAAAAAGGGGCTGATGCCCCATTTATATCTTCCCGCTCAAGAACACATAAATCCTCAGCCCCCTAACCCATGATTAGGAATGATCTGAAATTTATTTTCCCCCCATATTTCAATCGCTTATATCAATCGTTATTATCAATCGTATATTGCTAATTGATCGCTTTTATTGATCAGCATTTTTAAATGCATCATTATCAGTCTGTTACATTCATGGAGTAAACACATGCAGACTCAATTTATCGCGGAAATAATTGTGAGCATTGACGAGAGGTTGTTAGGCGTTGAGCTTCTCACTCGCTTCATTACCTCAGATGGACGTCCCCTTCACCCTGAGTTCGTAATTTCATCTTGGGATTTAGATAGGAAGCGGCTTTTCCTATACGAACAATGTGGAAACATTGCCATTAAGCAAACGTGGTTCGAGCAAAAGAATCTATTTTGTACACTGAACATTGATCAGCAAATGGCTTTTCTGATACGTCATGACTACATACTTAGACAAACTTTCGAATCGATGCCATTCATCAAACTTGAACTTTCTGAGCATTTCCCTGGTTTGGATAAGGGATTGAAAAGTCCCTTATTAAAATCGCTGAGCCAGGGTGTAAATGGGCTATGGCTCGATGACCTTGGCGCAGGAAACGCGAATGTAGTTAGTTTGATGGAAGGATACTTTGAGGTTGTAAAGGTAGATCGCTGCTTCTTTAATGAACAGGTGCAGAAACCAACCTTCAACCAGCTGATTGCATCAATCAAAAAACACTGTGACAAAATTATTATTGAAGGGATTGAGAATAGAGATCATATGGGGTTACTGCGTGAGGTGGGGATTTGGGGATTACAGGGGTATCTTTTTAAATCTGTCCCTTTTAAAAACGTGGATTTATTGCTGTAGTGTTGAAACCATCAAAAAAGGGGCTTACGCCCCTTTGATGTATCACCCGCCTGTACTGCTTTGACCGCTCAAGGCTGACAAGGTTAGTGACTGTGCGAAACTTGCTTGTGAGGCTCTCGCCTGGAAATCAATGTAATCGCTTAATCTTGAGCTATCGCTGGCGATGGTGAGCGGAACAGACGCTTCAAGATTGAGATTGAATACAGGTGCAAGGTTGTACGATGGCGCACTATTGGTGCTGGTTAGGGATGATATAGCAGAATCACGAAGCGCTCCCCCTCGCAGAGAATCACCATTCAGGCCGTACTGTTCTACCGCTGTCCCTGTAGGCTTATCATCTATTCCTAACCAACCTTTAACAGCATGACCGACACTACGGGTATTAAACCCTGTCTTGTCCTGCACCCAATCGGCAGCACTGTTGGCACTTCCTGTAACAGCACCATCATACAAACTCTGTGCCGCTGGTTTGTTAGCATTGCTAAACCACTCTGGGAAACGAGAGCGAAGCCCAGCATTGATATCACTCACCACACTGGAAATCTCACCCACAAATCCGGTGATTTCTTTCGAGAGATTGCCTAACCCCTCTCCGAGCATTCCAGCCGATTCAGTAATCACTTTGGTGTTCTTCACAAGGTCATCACCACCATCAGCGAAGCCTTTCATGAATCCGGTGAATAAAGAATTATCCACACCATTCATCAGATTACCCATTGCCACAGACAGATCGCCGTAAGCGTAGGTTTGTTTGATTTGCTCGTCGTTAAGAGTTTGACCACTTTCCACAAGCTGTTTCAGCGTCTTGTTATACTCAGCTCCGTTATTCATGAACATATCTGTGTAGTGCATCAGGTCATCACCTAAACTCTCAATCAGCGTACCAATCTGAGCCTGTGACATACCACGGCGTTGCCCTTCATTCACTGTAGCTTGAACAAAATCGAGTGGTGAATCTTGGAACTTGGAAATCTGATCCTTACTCCATCCAAATTTGTTCATTATCGACGTAATGCCACCATCCCCACCCTTCCATTCGCCATTCTTCATTTGAGCATCGTTAACAGTCATGGCGAGGCGTTCACGAACATCTTTCATATTATCAACGGCTTTAGATGTATTAGCTGAGTCAACCCCATGTTGCTGCCCCCAGGCTACCATTGTCTTGATTGCATTAGGATTTGTCTTAACAAGAGCCGACTGTCGCACCAGGTCAAGATTTTCATTCCCTTTGTCAACAATTCGCTGCCCCACTCCGAGGGAGCCAGCCGTTAACGCAAGGCTTCCTAATACCCCACCACCGACGATAGGAGCATTCCCGCCCTTCTGAGCCTTTAGCTTAGTGGCTGCTGCGGCATACTGGGTACGCTGTGCCTGTGTCACTTTGGCTTGCTGTGCGGCTTCTCTGCGTAACAGGGTTACACGCTCACGAATAGATGCGTTCATACGGTCACTGGTCAGATTGCCTTTGGCAAATTCCTCTGTTTGCTGACGTATGAAACGTAACGCTTCATATTGAGATTTAGGATCAAGTCCGTATTTACCTTTAATTCCTGACACTTGTAGCCCTGCATGGTGAAGTTTAAGCTCGGCTGTCTCTTGGCGCTTCTGTAGCTGCTGCTTCGCTTTCAGATTGGCCTTTTCATCCCTGGCTTTCTGCTTCTGCGCCGCACGTTGGGCTTTCATTTCCTTCGTATCACGAGGTTTATCATTAAAACGTGCATCATCGGCTTGTTGACGAGCTTTCTGTCTGCGCTGCTTCTGAGCCTGGAAGCGAATCTTGGGATCGGCTATTTTCTGGAAGTGCTTTTGAAGGTTATCCGCTGCGGCTTTAGCCAGAGCAATGCTCTGCTTATCCACCACGAATGTAACCGTCGTCTTGATGGAAGCTACGTTGATATCAAGCATCGCCACCGCCTTTCTGATCCAAGAAGTGATGAATTGCCGCTTCGACGGTTTCACCACGGAAAATACGCGCTCTAACGCCCGTATACGATATCTCTAATAGCTCGCAAAGCTGGCTCACCTTGAGCAGCCCTTCTGCATCGTCTGCACTCAGTCGGACGTGTAGGCCACGATTGGATTTGAGTATGAGTTCCACCTCTATCTTTCCTCATATTCTGGAAATAAAAAAAGGGATGCAACCAGAGCCACAATTGCGCTGTGGATTAGTGAGCATCCCTCATTAAAACGCCTGATTATTTCCAGCGGCAGGCTGCCGCTTGCTCATTAAGCAGTGATGGTGATTTTCACCTGCATACCTAACGCATGGTTAACTGGCAGTGCTGAGTTTTCGTGCATAACGTGGTAAGCATCGCCGCGCTCGCTCAGGTAGCCCCAGGAGTAGTATTCAGCAGGTGCAGCATCAATCAGCGCAAAGTTGCCGAGGCAGCGCCGTAGATGTTCTGATAAGGGTTTGTACTGCCACTGCCCTTGCTGAACACCGGAACCGCCACCATCTCAATCATCTGGCATCTGTGCAAGGATCAGCGTGTCTGTGACCTTCACAAAATCTACTGGGCTACCAGGTAGGCTAAAGGTTGAAACACCAGGGAGAAGCTCGTGACGCTGGTAGAACAGGTTACGGTCGTCATATGGCGCTACATACTGGAACGCTTTAGACATACTGTCAGAGAAGCGAATCTGGCTGAATGCAGCAGGTTTAGCGAATACGATCACTCGTTCAATCTGACCAGCCAATCCACCTGCGGCAGCCTGAACTTTGTCTAAGATGGCATCAAAATCCTGTGCCGCTGTCGCTGCACTCACGCTGGCTGTCATTGGCACAACGCCAAACAATTCAGCATAAGAGATCAGCAGGTCATCAGTTGCAGGTGTATACACCTGACCAGAGAAGAGTGATCGTGCGAGGTAACTTTCACGGGTTCGAAGGTAAGCAATTTTATGTTTCCCAGTGTATTCGGTGTACAGGTCTGTAACGGTTTGTTCGTAATCAGTGCCTTGTACCCTTTTCCCTTGTACGTCTACTGGTTTGAAGGTGTCTTCCCTTGCAAACCAAGGAATCTCCACCAAATATTCTTTGCCGCTCTGACGCGCGGTAGTGTCGTGGTTTGATGAATAACGGCTCTGCGGGGTGTTAAACAGGCTGGTGTTATCTTCCAGCAGCTGTGTCACCACCACTTTCGGATTCTGAACACCTACTTCGTCGAAGAGGTCGAGGGCATTCATAAGGTAGTTACGTTCCGGCAGGGCCTGGAAGATTGGCGCTAAATCGACCATCTCACGCCCAATTGCGATTTTAATCATTATTTATCTTCCTTGCTTAAGAGGTGAAAAATTCACGAGTGGCGAAGCCTTGCGCCTGTAATGCGCTGATCGCTGCTGCGTGGTTAGCTGCATTCAGGTTGTCGGCTTTGAGCGCTACGAAGCTGCCAACATTAGGCGCACGTAGGACATTCACGGTTTTACCGTCGCAGCACTCACAATATCACTTACCACCACAAAGGCATTATCGCCAGAGGTATAGAGAGCGCCATCAGCCCCGATGACATCGGCGCATTGAATATCCGCTGGCAGGTCGAAAACACGACCTTCTACGACTGCAAAAGAATCAGTGGCGTAGCTCACAATGTCTGTGAAGCTCTTACGAACCGGGAAAAGTTCGGTTAGGTCTACAATCATTGTTGTTTGATTTCCTTGGATTTGATTGCGATCCGTTCCTGCATACTAAGTTGAGGAGTGTCCTCAGAAGGGAAATAACGCTCTACAGCGAGTTCAATTTCTTCTATAGTGCATCCTGCCATTTCAGCCACTTTAGCTGTTATTTCAGGGTTAACTTGAATCACTTCGGATTTGTATTTTAGGATTCGGTCGCGATTATTTAATAGAAACATGTTGTTCCTTCGCGTTGTGTCTGCGTACAACATAAATGCTGTATGCAGGGTAAAGAGAAGGGCTACCGAAGTAGCCCTGAAGAGTATGCCCTTGTTAGAAAGCATTCTGTTAAAATCATTTTCGTTTCGGAGGATCATGATGTTAAAGAATGACATCTAAAATAATGAAGGGCGCAACTGTTACGAATAACAGAAGAAGGATCGCCCGTCATTGCTCCCACTTCAAAACAGAAGCCCTTCTGTCATGGCGAGAAGTGGGAATGGAATCTCAATATCACCACTGGAATAGTAATAAGAGATTGCCAGCCTGAACGTAACTACCACTGACGGCATTTATTCAGTCTGACTACATTCACCCTAACGGGGTTATAAGGTTTAGAGCAAAGAATTTGCTCTCTGAAAGAGAATGTGCGCGGTGATTGTCCGTTACCACCCGACACAAGTGGGAACGCCCGCGCATTCCTTCGGAACTAAACAAGACAAAGAAGAAAGAACCAACACTTTCAGAGAGAACATTCGAATGGAAAGAGTGCCGCTATGGGAAACGGCATTCAGGAGGGAGAAGTGATTCGAATTCTATCCATACTTCTTATTCTATAACATTTCTGTTAATTTGTCAATACCCAAACCGAAATTTTATTCACTTTCCTTGCATTTTTATTCAAATTTGCTTACTGCGTATTTCTCGGCAATGGCTCCTGCCAGTTCCGCAAGTTCGGCGGTGATGTATTGCAGGGAGCAAGCAAGCTCCTCCATATCATTGGCAATGCGCCACGCCTGATCCACGGTGACGGTATCCCCGTTCATCTGCACCAGGTGCTCTACAGCAGCATACCAGTGTTCAAGGGCAGTGATTGCCTGTTCAGTGTATTGCACCGCCTCCAGGAGCACGGAGGGCGTTCTCTCACGCCACGCCTTATTAACAAGCTGTAGGGTTGGTAAATGCCAAATATCGTGGAAAGAGTTAATTAGGGTGTTCACGTTGTTCACGATGTCCAAAGTTTTAAGAGTCATAATGTTCCTTGGTATCAAATAGGGTGTCAAAGTCGCGGGTTAAATTGTTAAGGTGATTAACCGAAAGCCAGCCGCAATAATGTTCGTATGAGGAGAAATTAAGAATTTGCCACTTCTTAAGATTCGATGAATCAACATTAAAGATTTTCATCTTCCTGGGTTTCCAGAATGCACCTGGGCAGCTATTGAGAATATCCTGTAATGCGCCCATCTCGTCAGGAGACATTGCAGGGCTATTCTCTTCAATTATTGTAGTTTGCCATTCACCAGGAACAGAATTGTATTCCTTCGAAAGGCGAGATAGATTTTGAAAATCAGATGTTCGTAATAATGATTGTGCGTTTCGTTCAAATTTTGTAACTACGTTACGTTTTCTTTTCGTCCCATTCATTCCTCGTAGAGGGAAACTTCCGTGTTTTCTCGTTAATGTCCATACTGCGTAAAATGCAAATAACCAATACATAGCGATGATCATAAAAGTTTCCCGATTGTTGTTATTTAGTCGTTCGAATAAATGATCTCATAATCCGAGATCATAGATTTTATTGTTATGTCGAGATGTCCAGCTTCTTTAAAATCGATCACACCGAAAGATTTAAGAGAATGTAGTCAGAACATCACACCACCTTGCGAACATCCAGAACGTTCGATAATGTCACCGTAGCTGATCTTTGTCGGTTTGGATTTATAGAAGTAATGCAGGGTTTCTAACACACGCTTTCCAGCGTCATTAATCTGAATACGGTCAACGCCGTATTTCACTAAGTATTGTATCAATTAGTCCTCCTGGTTAAAATGGCTACAAGCGCCCTGTTATTTCGAAGAGATTCCTCTTCATTTTCAAATGTTCTATTGCGGCTGGGTTGGTTAGTTTCCCCTGACTTTCGAATAACACGAGGTATGGCAGATCGTAATCCTGGAAAACTAAGAAGCGATCAGATGCGTCGTTTAACCTTTCAAAGGCTAACCCATCAAAACGTTCGTCTCGTGGCGTTTTAAACTCGAATGGGGAAACGGTTTGCTGTTTGGCGGGTGCTTTCCTTGCCGCTGGTTTCTTCGTGGGCTTCACTTTTTCAGGCGCTGGCGTTTCCTCTTCCGGTGCTTCCTCAAGCTCGCACATCGGATCGGCTTTCGCCTCTTCGCGTTGCACCTCTAATTGCACCTCTGGAGTTACGTCTTCATTAGATTTGCCAAACACGGGATGTTTCAGACAGTCCACCCAATCAGGATCGGCTTTATCTTCCAGCGCGTTACGATCACGTTCTAAGAGGAAGTTTTCCGGCGTGAGCGGTGTAACAGTCCATTGATTGGATCGCTTTGGATTATCACTGGAAATAAGACCGATCTTTCTCAGCTTTGCAACAATACGTGTTGCCGTTGCTGGGCTGACACCAATACTTTGACCAAGCTGATCGACGTTATCGTAATAAGTACCGCCCAACTCTTTCACGAAGTAATAGTAGCGATGCCGCATCCTGACGTAAAAATCTTTGTCATTGTTTGTGAGTGACTCTGTAATGCCTGATTTCAGATTGGTGATCCTGGTGCATTCGAGAAATGCTGTTTCAGATGGAACATAATCGAAATCGTTAGTATCGATGTATTTTATTTTGGTCATTGGTTATTATTCCTTGTTTGTCGTCACCGCTTGCGCGGTTAATAGGTGAGTTTGGGATCACTTGCCCTCTGTTAATTTCTCCGCGTGCTGGTCAAGAATAGAAAGAATGTATTCTCTTACGGTAATTCTTTGCGCTCTCGCTGCCTTAAAAAGAGCTTGAAACGTTGAATCATCAATTTTCAGAGTAGTGAATGCCTTCCCCTTTGGGGTTGCGTTTATAATGTCGCTCATTTGGTTTCTCCTTCTGGTTTAGTCGTTGGTGGTGGTTTCAGCCTGTTCAGCTTTCCATTGATCGTAAAGTTCGATTCCTTTACGCAATCTTTCAGCGTGTTCCAAATATCCTTGACGCTGTGCTGCTGCTCGCTGGCTGTTAAGTGCCTTGCGGGTCTTGTCTCCAGTTTTCAAAGCCTCGAAGACAAGTTCTGGGTTGAAATACTTAACTTTGATTCTCCTTGTGTGAGATAAACGAAAACACCATCCAGGGAGAACGTTAATAACGTTGCCTGATAGTGCGGTGTAATTTGGATTGTTTGCGTTAGGCTGGATGCCTAAGAAGGTAACGGGATGAATGCTTTCATCACCCGACAAAACTTACTATAACATGAAATGATTTCAAAGTCAATAGCTAATTTCAAAATTAAGTGAATTAAAATTTTAACACACTCAAGCTATTTGTTCAACCCCTTCTCACACTAACAAAACCTCCTGTATCGCGTTCTGAGAGCTTTTGTTACATCGGTAGCAATCTACATCCCCTACCCTCTCAAAACCGCTTAAAGCGCGTCTGAGGCGTTCTATTCGCATCAAGTCCGCCCTCTGGCACTTACCGAAACCAATAGCACAACTACTGAGGGATAACGTTAGTTATCAGGATAGTAGGTGTTGGGATTGGATTGAGGCTGGATGAACTGGCACACGGTACGAGTGATAGTGAAGCCTGAGCCACTGACTTACTGAAACCTTGCACGTAATGAAATGGAGAGTAAGAGGTGAAGTTAGTCAGCTTATCAGATGGACAATCAACGGTAGTTGGTTGGTCAGATGGTAATTCCGCGCACAGCGCAATGGTATTCGCCCACGGCGAAATCATCGTGTGCAACCGTTTCACGGTGGCAAAGCCATTGCACCATACAGAATGTATAGATAACGCTTTGCTGCGTCGTGAGCGGAACGAGGCCAGCCAACGTAGCCCGAAAGGAAGCGAAGTAAGGCTGCTTGCCAGGAGTGACGGCGATAGACGCCAGGCAAAAGGTCTTTTGCGACAAGCGCAAAAACATAGATCTTCTAAAAGCTCTCTTTTAGAGATCGCTTTTAGAATCTCTTTGTATAGCACCTCAATTTGAGGGTTATCCTGCCAATCTATCCCTCATTTTGAGGGTTATATCTTGAGTTTATCCCTCAATTTGATGGCTATCCGATTATCACAGGTGCAAATACACCTCAATTTGAGGGTTATCCAAAGTACCGATCAGACCTTCACCCAACGGTAGACCGTCGCCCTGCTCACTCCAAATCGCACATGCAACAATCCTAAGAACAGCCAGAGGCAAATCTTAGATTATCCCTATCAAAAAACTACATTAATAACGCCAAAACCTATCTTAAATGCCAGGTAAAGATTGCCGTTGTTACAGGGATAAAGTTGCCATAGTTAGCAAATAGTAACTATCACTCACTTATGCGGAAACCGTACTACGCAAGGCTTACAGCGGTCATTGTCCACAATGAGCACTTCCATATTCGATGCACTGTGCTGAACGAGTTTTCTAAATTGAAACGATGTTTCTTTTTCCATGCCAAAACCCGCCAATTCATTAGCATTCTAATCATTTCTTATCGCAACCAATTCAAATCATAATAACTATCATCTACAGTGCAATTACGCCCTACTTCGATACACATTAGCAAAGTGTATTCTGCAACTCATTGATTCTATTCAATCAGTACACTTTTCCATCACTTCACCGTGCAAACAGGGGTAACACCCCACCATCGAAAATAAATTTCTTGACAGAATACCCCTTTCATGACTCATGAGATTAAACGTCTTTTCATCTATTTTTCAATCACTTACTGATATTTGCCAAAATCTGCTCCTGGAATTGGGGCGGCCTTGATCACGCCGTTAAGCAACTCAAGCAACCGCGCACACATTTTGATCATTTTGTGCTCTTCTTAAACATACGTATCGTACAACCTGTTGAAAATGATCAATTTCTGATCAATGATGTTTTCACCGAAACGAACATAAGGAGGGGTAAAGATGAAAGGTATTAGTCAGGCGCTAAAGAGTGCAGACGAAGTTAAGGCAGTAGCAGCAGAGCTACAGCGCAACGCCAGAAGCAACCTGTTTTATTGCTTGTGGGTGTTTATGTATGAAAGCGGTCTACGTATCTCTGATGTGCTCAAACTCCGGTACGAAGATGTAGAAGGGCAATCTCACCTTAAGGTGAAGCAGGAGAAAACCGGAAACGTAGTGAGGCCAAAGGTGACAGCCGCGATGCTGTCAGCCGTAGCGCAACGTAAGGCAGAGCAAGCCGATATGCCAGTGAAGACGGATTTCATCTTTAGCAAGGGCGATCTACGTAGTAAAGGCAACGCAGTAACCCGTAACACGGTATTCACTGAATTTGGGAAGATGGGACGTAGAGCCGGATTCTCTAACGTGGGCTGCCATACGCCGCGAAAAAGTCGGGGGCGAATCCTATTCGAAAATGGTGTAGCTATTGAAACTATCGCCCATTTCCTGGGGCAGACAGATCCACGTTCAACCATGTATTACATCGGGTACGGTCAGGACGTGCAGGACGATTTAACAGAGGAGTTTTCTTTAGAATGGTGATCACCATGAAAAGTTTGAATGTGCTGACGTTGGCAGTTTTGCCATCCTTGGCGAACGCCAGACGACTATAAACAAATGTTACATAACGTCAGTTTGTCTTTGGGAATATTTCTGAAAATGAATGGGTACAATTGCAGAATGATATGGGGAGTGATTAACTGCAAGCCTAATTTATTATCGATACTCACAGTAAGCTGAACATGAACAGCAAAAATAGAATTCAAAAAAAACTGCTGAAATATCATCACATTGACCTTAAGAACCCTCGTCACCAGTCGGATCTGGCAGGTTCGGACCTGCGGTTTATGGATCTTAGGAGGTTTAACTTGCGTAATATTAATTTATCGGGTTGCGATCTTTCGTTCAGCGATCTTCGGGGAGCCGATTTCTCATATGCCTCTCTGAAAGGGGCAAATCTCAGCCACTGTAAAACGGAAGGGGCGATTTTCAGTCACGCGAACTGTACCGGAGTGGACTTTTCAGGGAGTGACATACAAAAAGCTACTTTTACTGGGGCACTGACAGAGCGTGTGGATATTAGCAGCGACACGCTTTCATCCCGACCGCTCATCTCCGTCTATATGCCTACCTGGAACCGTGAAACACTGACGATCAGGGCTATACAATCAGTATTGAAACAGGATTATACACACTGGGAACTCATTATTATCGATGATTTCTCATCGTCATTTGATAAACTTCAGACTTATATCGCCGATCTGAATGACCCGCGCATTACCTACATCCGCAATGAATTTAATTCCGGAGCCTGTGCCGTCCGGAATCAGGCGATACGAATGGCCAAGGGATATCTGATAACGGGTCTGGATGATGATGATGAATGGCTGCCGACACGCCTGTCCTCCTTTCTTGCCTGCCAACATAAACTTCAACAGCACAGCTTCTTATACGCTGATGATTACCTTTGCGACAGCACCGGATACAAGCACCTTAATGAATTACAGGTTTACCCTAAACCTCCCTATAAAAAGAACCTGTTTGATAAGCGGAATATTATCGGCAACCAGATGCTTACTTTAACCAGCCGGATGCAGCAGGTTCTGTTTGATGAACACCTGACCGCCGCTCAGGATTATGATGCATTCTACCGGTTGGCTGAAACCTATGGCGATCCTTTCAAACTGGACGTGATAACTCAGGTGCTATATGTCAATCACGGTGAGGTCCGCATCACCTGCTCAGGACGTAAGTTTTCAGGTTATCTGGATTTTTACCGGAAGCACAAAGCAAAATTAGACGTATCGAGTAAAAAATATCAGCTTTTCACCCTGTACTACATTCGCAACAAAAGGATGCGACCACAAACGCTAATGAATCTGATGACATTACGCAATCTGAAACGCTATCTGATGATGTATTCCAGCTTCCGGAACAGGAAGTTCTAACACGTGCATATGATGAGAGGATAATTACAGTTAGGTATTGTTCCAGATGGGATAGTCTTCGCGTTTACTATCAAGCATAATTTCGACAAATGAGCGTTGTCTTTGAGCGAGAGAATCGATGAGGCTTTCCAATTTGTCGTATTAATACCAAGTAAGGAACAGTACCAACGAAGACAGGAATGGTAGGGAAACGTGTACATACATGATGAGAGTCGAGATGTAGCTAATGGCTGTCACACAAGCTGGTAATAACCATTAACCGAGACACATTAACTAATTGATTGCAAAAGATTTAATATTTATCTTGTGCGCCTTCACAGGCGTCGAATCAGGTCAAAAACAGGGCGGCGCCCTGCTTTGATGGCCGCGTAGTATATCTGCTTACACCCTTACAAGAAAGGCTTAACATCGCCCACGCCTTCACGAATCACTTCTGGCGCGTCTTCGGTGAGATCCACCACGGTGGTCGGTTGCTGGCCTAGATAGCCGCCATGAATAATCAGCTCCACCACTTTCTCCAGACGATCTTTGATCTCTTCCGGGTCGGACTCGGTAAACTCACTGCCCGGCAGCATCAGCGAGGTAGACAGCATCGGCTCGCCGAGGGTTTCCAGCAGCGCCTGGGCAATCGGGTTCGACGGCACGCGCATGCCGATGGTTTTACGTTTTTCCTGCAACAGACGACGCGGCACCTCTTTTGTCCCTTTCAGAATGAAGGTGTAGTTTCCCGGCGTGTTGTTTTTGATCAGGCGAAAGGCCACGTTGTCGACATACGCATAGGTCGACAGCTCAGAGAGATCGCGACACATTAGGGTAAAGTTGTGGCCGTCCGGCAGCTGGCGGATGCGACAGATGCGCTCCATCGCCCCTTTATCCTCGATTTTACAGCCCAGCGCGTAGCCAGAATCGGTTGGGTAGACAATAACGCCACCTTTACGGACGATTTCCACAGCCTGGTTAATCAGACGTGGCTGTGGGTTATCCGGATGGATATAGAAAAACTGACTCATACTTCCCTCTCTTCAATTTGCTGTGGCTGTTCCCAGAGCTGCCAGACGGGCTCAACGCCAGCGGGTAACCAGAGCTTGCGCCCCAGTTCAATCCACGCGCAGGGCTGATGGAAATCTGAACCCTGTGACCCAAGCAGGCCAAACTGACGGGCGTAGGTCGCGAGCTGCGAACGCTCATTGGGTGCCTGCTGACACTGGGCAACTTCCATCGCCTCACCGCCGGATTCGGCAAAATGGGCCAGCAGCCTTTTCAGCCATTTAGCAGAAAGATTATACCGCCCCGGATGGGCCAATACGGCCTTACCACCAGAATGATGAATCACATCAATAGCTTGTTTTATTGTACACCACTGGGGAGGAACGTATCCGGTTTTCCCGCGGGCCAGATACTTTTTAAACACATTCGCCATGGTCGTCGCTTTACCGGCGTCAACCAGAAAACGGGCGAAATGGCCGCGCGTGACCGCCCCACCGTTCGCCAGCTTGCGCGCACCTTCCAGCGCACCGGGGATATGCGCCTTCTCAAGACGTTCGCCTATCAACTCCGCGCGTTGATTGCGTCGTGCTTTTTGTTCTTGCAAAAATGCGCACATTGCCGGATGTTCTGTATCAATATTCAGGCCAACGATATGAATTTCGTGGTTTTCCCAGAGCGTGGAGATCTCGACCCCGGGCACCAGATTTAGCGCCAGCCCGCTTCGGGCAATCTCGGCGCGCGCGGCGGGGATGGCGTCTGTTGTGTCGTGATCGGTTATTGCCAGCGTGCCGACACGCATTTCAACGGCGCGATGGACCAGGGCTTCGGGCGTCAGCAGGCCATCTGAAGCCTGCGTATGGCTGTGTAAATCATAAATTACGGCGTAGGTGGTATCGCTCAAAGCACTTCCCATAACAGTCTGGAGACATCCGAAGCACCTATGATACCGACTTACCGCGAAATACTGAAATCAGGGGTTGACAACACGCCATCGAACTAGTTAACTAGTACGCAAGTTCACACGAGAAAGGTATCTGAAAATGACAGCACATTTCGCTCTGCACGGTTGGTGGCGTACTTCCTGATCTTCGGGCAGTGTCACGCGTCTGCGAATAGCAAACAGATACCCGGCCCGCTCCCAAGCGGGCTTTTTTTTGAACAGAATATGAGAATAACAACATGCAAACAGCCAAACCCCACCTCGAACTGTTGACCTGCGAGACGGCCTATCGCCATAACCCTACCGCGCTCTTTCATCAGGTGTGCGGTGCACGTCCTGCGACGCTGCTGCTGGAATCTGCTGATATCGACAGCAAGGACGATCTCAAAAGCCTGCTGCTGGTTGACAGCGCGCTGCGCATTACCGCAGCGGGTGACACTGTCACTATTAAGGCGTTATCCGAGAATGGTGCGTCGCTGCTGCCGCTGCTGGATGCGGCTCTGCCTTCAGGCATTGAAAATGAGCGTCATCCGGACCTGCGAATTCTGCATTTCCCGCCGGTAAGCCAGTTGCTGGATGAAGATGCCCGCCTCTGCTCACTCTCCGTTTTCGACGCCTTCCGCCTGCTGCAAAATCTGGTCAATGTGCCGGAAGATGAGCGCGAAGCAATGTTCTTTGGTGGGCTGTTTGCTTACGACCTGGTTGCTGGCTTTGAAGATTTACCGGAAACCGAGCAGGGTAACCGCTGCCCGGACTACTGCTTCTACCTGGCCGAAACCCTGCTGGTGATCGACCATCAGAAAAAATACACCCGCATCCAGGCCAGCCTGTTCACGCCGTCCGTGTCTGAGAAAAACCGACTTGGGCAGCGCATCGCCCAACTGCAACAGCAGATGTCAGAAGCACCGCCCGCGCTCCCGGTGCAGCGTGTTGAAAAGATGACCTGCGAGGTGAGTCAGACCGACGATCAGTACGGCGCGGTGGTGCGTCAGATGCAAAAAGCGATTCGTGCCGGGGAGATTTTCCAGGTGGTGCCGTCCCGTCGCTTTTCACTGCCCTGCCCGTCGCCGCTGGCGGCTTACGATGTGCTGAAAAAGAGCAACCCAAGCCCGTACATGTTCTTTATGCAGGACAATGATTTCACCCTGTTCGGCGCGTCACCGGAAAGCGCCCTCAAGTACGACGCCACCAGCCGCCAGATTGAGATCTACCCGATAGCGGGAACCCGTCCACGCGGCCGTCGTGCCGATGGCTCCCTGGACCGCGATCTCGACAGCCGCATCGAACTGGAAATGCGTACCGACCACAAAGAGCTCTCCGAACACCTGATGCTGGTTGACCTGGCACGTAACGACCTGGCGCGTATTTGTACGCCGGGCAGCCGCTATGTGGCAGACCTGACCAAAGTCGACCGCTACTCCTTCGTCATGCATCTGGTATCCCGCGTGGTGGGTGAGCTGCGCCACGACCTCGACGTCCTGCACGCCTACCGCGCCTGCATGAACATGGGCACGTTGAGCGGCGCGCCGAAAGTCCGCGCCATGCAGCTGATTGCCGAAGCTGAAGGCCGCCGTCGCGGCAGCTACGGTGGCGCGGTGGGCTATTTCACCGCTCACGGTGACCTCGATACCTGCATCGTGATTCGCTCCGCCTACGTTGAGGACGGCATTGCTACCGTCCAGGCCGGGGCCGGGATTGTGCTGGATTCTGTTCCGCAGTCGGAAGCCGACGAAACCCGCAGTAAAGCGCGCGCGGTACTGCGCGCCATTGCTACCGCACACCATGCACAGGAGATTTTCTGATGGCTGACATTCTGCTGCTCGATAATATCGACTCCTTTACCTACAACCTGGCAGATCAGCTGCGTGCGAATGGGCACAATGTCGTTATCTATCGCAACCACGTTCCGGCCCAGACGCTGATTGACCGTCTGGCGACCATGCAAAACCCGGTGCTGATGCTCTCCCCGGGGCCAGGCGCACCGAGCGAAGCGGGCTGTATGCCTGAGCTGTTGACCCGTATGCGCGGCAAGCTGCCGATTATCGGCATCTGCCTCGGCCACCAGGCGATTGTCGAAGCCTACGGTGGTTACGTGGGTCAGGCGGGGGAGATCCTGCATGGTAAAGCGTCAAGCATTGAACATGACGGTCAGGCGATGTTTGCCGGTCTGCCGAACCCGCTTCCGGTAGCGCGTTACCACTCGCTGGTCGGCAGCAATATTCCGGCCGGGCTGACGATTAACGCCTCGTTTGAAGGGATGGTGATGGCGGTGCGTCACGATGCGGATCGCGTCTGCGGGATGCAGTTCCACCCGGAATCTATCCTGACGTCTAACGGCGCGCGCCTGCTGGAGCAAACGCTCAACTGGGCGCTGCAAAAGCTGGAGCAGACCAACACCCTGCAACCGATTCTGGAAAAACTGTATCAGGCCCAGACCCTGAGCCAGCAGGAGAGCCACCAGCTTTTCTCCGCCGTTGTGCGCGGCGAGCTGAAGCCTGAGCAGCTGGCCGCTGCGCTGGTGAGCATGAAAGTGCGCGGCGAAAGCCCGCAGGAGATCGCCGGTGCGGCAACCGCGCTGCTGGAAAATGCTGCCCCGTTCCCGCGCCCGGACTATCCGTTTGCCGATATCGTTGGGACCGGTGGCGACGGCAGCAACAGCATCAATATTTCGACCGCCAGCGCCTTTGTGGCGGCGGCATGCGGACTGAAAGTGGCGAAGCACGGCAACCGCAGCGTGTCCAGCCGTTCCGGATCGTCCGACCTGCTGGCGGCTTTCGGTATCAATCTGGACATGAACGCCGAGCGTTCCCGTGAAGCGCTGGATGACCTGGGCGTCTGTTTCCTGTTTGCGCCGAAGTATCACACCGGTTTCCGCCACGCGATGCCGGTTCGCCAGCAGCTTAAAACCCGGACACTGTTTAATGTGCTCGGTCCACTCATTAACCCGGCGCACCCGCCGCTGGCGCTGATTGGCGTTTACAGTCCGGAGCTGGTCCTGCCGATTGCGGAGACGCTGCGCGTCCTCGGTTACCAACGCGCCGCCGTGGTACACAGCGGCGGGATGGATGAAGTTTCCCTGCATGCGCCCACGCTGGTGGCCGAACTGAATAACGGCGAAGTGCTGAACTATCAGCTTGAGGCCGCTGATTTCGAGTTGACCCCGTACCATCAGGACGCCCTGGCGGGCGGCACGCCGGAAGAAAACCGTGACATTCTCACGCGCTTATTACAAGGTAAAGGTGAGGCCGCCCATGAGGCCGCCGTGGCGGCCAACGTAGCCATGCTGATGCGTTTACATGGCGAGGAAGATCTGAAAGCCAACGCCCAAAAAGTTCTGGACGTACTGCGCTCCGGTGCAGCTTACGATCGCGTTACCGCACTTGCGGCAAGAGGGTAAATAATGCAGACCGTTTTAGCGAAAATCGTCGCCGATAAGGCCATCTGGGTGGAAGCCCGTAAGCAACAGCAGCCGCTCGCCAGTTTTCAGAATGACGTCGTTCCGAGCAGCCGTCGTTTCTATGATGCCCTCCAGGGCGCGCGTACCGCGTTTATTCTGGAGTGTAAAAAAGCGTCTCCGTCCAAAGGCGTGATCCGTGACGATTTCGACCCGGCGCGTATTGCCGGTATCTACAAGCATCATGCGTCTGCCATTTCTGTGCTGACGGATGAGAAATATTTCCAGGGCAGCTTCGATTTTCTGCCCGTAGTCAGCGGCATCGCGCCGCAGCCGATTCTGTGCAAAGACTTTATTATCGACCCGTATCAGATCTGGCTGGCGCGCTTTTACCAGGCCGATGCCTGCCTGCTGATGCTCTCCGTGCTGGCTGACGAACAGTATCGCCAGCTCTCCGCCGTCGCGCACAGCCTGAATATGGGCGTGCTTACCGAAGTGAGCAACGAAGAGGAGCTGGAGCGCGCCATCGCGCTGGAAGCCAAAGTGGTCGGCATTAACAACCGCGACCTGCGCGACCTGTCGATTGACCTTAACCGTACGCGCCAGCTTGCGCCGCGTCTGGGTGCGGGCGTCACGGTGATCAGCGAATCCGGAATCAACAGCTACGCTCAGGTGCGCGAACTCAGCCACTTTGCCAACGGTTTCCTGATCGGTTCCGCGATGATGGAACACGACGATCTTAATGCGGCCGTGCGCCGCGTGCTGCTGGGTGAGAACAAAGTTTGCGGCCTGACCCGTGAACAGGATGCGCAGGCCGCGTATGAGGCGGGCGCAATCTATGGTGGTCTGATCTTTGTTGAGTCCTCTCCTCGCGCCGTTAATGAAGAACAGGCGCGCAAGGTGATTGCGGCTGCGCCACTGAGCTATGTGGGCGTGTTCCGCAATGCGGATATTAACGACGTTGCGGCGAAAGCGGACGCGTTATCCCTGAGCGCGGTTCAGCTACATGGCGATGAAGATCAGACATACATCGATGCTCTGCGACATGTTCTGGCACCTCAGGTTCAGATCTGGAAAGCGCAAAGCGTTGGCGCCATCCTGCCCGCGCGTAACCTTACGCATGTTGATAAATACGTGCTCGACAACGGCCAGGGCGGCACGGGGCAGCGTTTCGACTGGTCACTGCTGCGTGGCGAAGTGCTGGACAATGTCCTGCTGGCGGGGGGATTAAGCCCCGATAACTGTGTGGAAGCAGCCAAAACCGGCTGCGCCGGCCTCGATTTCAATTCAGGCGTAGAGTCCCAACCGGGCATAAAAGACGCCAGCAAGCTGGCATCGGTATTTAAAACTCTGCGTGCATATTAAGGAAGAGAAGATGACGACATTACTTAACCCGTATTTTGGTGAGTTTGGTGGGATGTACGTCCCACAAATCCTGATGCCCGCGCTGCGCCAGCTGGAAGAAGCGTTCGTGAGCGCGCAGAAAGATCCGGCGTTTCAGGCGGAGTTTACTGACCTGCTGAAAAACTACGCCGGTCGTCCGACGGCACTGACCAAATGCCGCAACCTGACCGAAGGCACCAGAACCACGCTCTACCTTAAACGTGAAGATCTGCTGCACGGCGGCGCGCATAAAACTAATCAGGTGCTTGGCCAGGCTCTGCTCGCCAAACGTATGGGTAAAACCGAAATTATCGCCGAAACCGGCGCGGGCCAGCACGGCGTGGCCTCTGCCCTCGCCAGCGCCCTGCTCGGCCTGAAGTGCCGCATCTATATGGGGGCGAAAGACGTGGAACGCCAGTCGCCTAACGTGTTCCGTATGCGTCTGATGGGGGCGGAAGTGATCCCTGTGCACAGCGGTTCTGCCACGCTGAAAGATGCCTGTAATGAAGCGCTGCGCGACTGGTCTGGCAGCTACGAAACCGCCCACTATATGCTCGGTACCGCGGCAGGCCCACACCCGTTCCCGACCATCGTGCGTGAATTCCAGCGCATGATCGGAGAAGAGACTAAAGCGCAGATCCTCGAAAAAGAGGGTCGCCTGCCGGATGCGGTGATCGCCTGCGTTGGCGGCGGATCTAACGCCATCGGCATGTTTGCCGATTTTATCGACGAAACCAGCGTTGGGCTGATTGGCGTTGAGCCTGCCGGCCACGGCATTGAAACGGGTGAGCACGGTGCGCCGCTGAAGCATGGCCGCGTGGGGATCTATTTCGGCATGAAGGCCCCGATGATGCAGACCGATGAAGGGCAGATTGAGGAGTCTTACTCAATTTCAGCCGGGCTGGATTTCCCGTCCGTAGGGCCGCAGCACGCGTTCCTCAACAGCACCGGCCGCGCGGATTATGTCTCCATCACTGATGACGAAGCGCTGGAGGCCTTCAAAACGCTGTGTCGCAATGAAGGGATCATCCCGGCGCTGGAGTCTTCCCACGCGCTGGCACACGCGCTGAAAATGATGAAGGAAAACCCGGAAAAAGAGCAACTGCTGGTGGTAAACCTTTCCGGTCGCGGTGACAAAGATATTTTCACCGTTCACGATATTCTGAAAGCACGAGGGGAAATCTGATGGAACGCTACGACAACGCATTTGCACAACTGAAAGCCCGCCAGGAAGGCGCTTTCGTTCCCTTCGTGACGCTGGGCGACCCCGGTCCGGAGCTGTCGCTGAAGATTATCGATACCCTGATTGACGCCGGTGCCGACGCGCTGGAGTTGGGGATTCCGTTCTCCGATCCGCTGGCGGATGGCCCGACCATCCAGAACGCGACGCTTCGCGCGTTTGCTGCGGGCGTGACGCCGGGCCAGTGCTTCGAAATGCTGGCGGCGATCCGCCAGAAGCACCCGACCATTCCGATCGGCCTGCTGATGTACGCCAACCTGGTGTTCAGCCGCGGTATTGATGCGTTTTACGCAGAGTGCGCCCGCGTGGGCGTTGACTCCGTGCTGGTGGCTGACGTGCCCGTTGAAGAGTCTGCGCCGTTCCGTCAGGCGGCGATGCGCCACAACGTCGCGCCGATTTTCATCTGTCCACCGAATGCCGATGACGCTCTGTTGCGCCAGATTGCCTCTTACGGACGGGGTTACACCTACCTGCTCTCCCGTGCGGGCGTCACCGGTGCGGAAAACAAAGCCGCGCTTCCGCTGCATCATCTGGTGGAGAAGCTGGCAGAATACCATGCTGCGCCGCCGCTTCAGGGCTTTGGGATTTCCTCTCCGGATCAGGTTACTGCGGCGATTGACGCGAAAGCCGCCGGGGCCATTTCCGGTTCGGCTATCGTGAAAATCATCGAGAAGAACGTGGATAAGCCAGATCAGATGCTGGCTGAGTTACACGCATTCGTCACATCCATGAAAGCGGCCACACACAAGGCGTAACCGTTAACACCGTCTGGCACCGGCGTCAGGCGGTTTTCCCTTCTCTCTTCCTGAAAGAAGCAGGTCAAAATTGATCCTGTCGATATTTTCGGTGTGAATGACTTTTCAAACTTTCGCGTAAGCGTATGATCTGGGCTCTTTTTAGCGTTACCCTTCTGAGTTCAGAGGTTATTCATGTCCTGGCATTCCTTCAAACAGACTTACCTGGTTAAGTTCTGGTCACCTGTTCCGGCCGTTATCGCGGCAGGCATTCTCTCTACCTATTATTTCGGTATTACCGGCACCTTCTGGGCTGTTACGGGCGAGTTTACCCGCTGGGGTGGGCAGCTATTACAGCTGGCAGGCGTTCATGCCGAAGAGTGGGGTTACTTCAAACTGATCCATCTTGAGGGCTCACCGCTGACCCGCATCGACGGAATGATGATCATTGGCATGTTTGGCGGATGTTTTGCGGCCGCGCTGTGGGCCAACAACGTTAAGTTGCGCATGCCGAAAAGCCGCATCCGCATTATGCAGGCCGTGGTCGGCGGTATCATTGCCGGGTTTGGCGCCCGCCTGGCGATGGGCTGTAATCTGGCCGCGTTCTTTACCGGTATTCCGCAGTTCTCGCTGCATGCCTGGTTCTTTGCCGTCGCCACCGCCATTGGCTCATATTTCGGTGCAAAGTTCACCCTGCTGCCACTGTTCCGCATTCCGGTGAAAATGACGAAAGTTAGCGCTGCATCTCCGTTAACGCAAAAACCCGATCAGGCGCGTCGTCGCTTCCGCCTCGGTATGCTGGTCTTTTTTGCTATGGTTGCCTGGGCGATTTGCACGGCGATGAATCAGCCCAAACTCGGTCTGGCCATGCTGTTCGGCGTCGGCTTTGGTCTGCTGATTGAACGCGCGCAGATCTGCTTTACCTCCGCGTTTCGCGATATGTGGATCACCGGACGAACCATGATGGCGAAGGCGATCATTGCCGGTATGGCCGTGAGCGCGATCGGCATCTTCAGCTACGTTCAGCTCGGCGTGGAACCGAAAATCATGTGGGCGGGCCCAAATGCGGTCATTGGCGGGCTGCTGTTTGGTTTTGGCATCGTGCTGGCGGGCGGGTGTGAAACCGGCTGGATGTATCGCGCTGTGGAAGGCCAGGTGCATTACTGGTGGGTGGGTCTGGGTAACGTGATTGGCTCTACCCTTCTGGCCTGCTACTGGGATGACGTCTCTCCGGTGCTGGCAACAAACTGGGACAAGGTCAACCTGCTGAAAACCTTTGGTCCACTCGGGGGACTCCTGGTGACCTACGCCCTGCTGCTTATCGCCTTCTTACTGGTTGTTGCACAAGAGAAGCGCTTCTTCCGACGCGTCACCGTCAAAACTGAAACTCAGGAGAATGCCGCATGAAAGAGATCGTGCCTGATTATCGTCTCGATATGGTGGGTGAACCTTGCCCTTACCCGGCCGTCGCCACGCTTGAAGCGCTACCGCAGCTAAAGAAAGGTGAAATTCTGGAAGTGGTGAGCGATTGCCCCCAGTCGATCAATAACATTCCGCTTGATGCCAAAAATCACGGCTATACCGTGCTAGATATCCAGCAGGACGGACCAACCATTCGTTATTTAATTCAGAAGTGATTTCACGATCGAAAAAGGCCTCTCAGAGGCCTTTTCTAGTTTACTGGCTTTGGCCACCGTCGTCGTCTGAGCTTCGGCAGGCATGAATGAATGGTGAGACGTGTTCCGCAAACGGAACAGATAGCACCGTGAGGTAGGCTATGTGCTGGGCTGAACGTCGTGAACTGAAACTGTTTACCTGCACAAACCGGACACTCAAATTTGATGTTGGGGATATCCCCTCCAGCCAGGTATGTGGAACAACCACCATACAGCAATCCCCGGCTGACCGGGGATATATCTTCTGTCAGAAACGATAGCCTGCTGAGAACATAAATACCCACGGATCCAGACGGGTATTGATACTTTGCTGCTGGCCGCCAGCTTTAAAGCGCACGTCCGTATCAATGTCCATATACCAGACCGAGGCGTTGATCAGCCAGTCACGGTTAATCAGATAATCCAGACCAACCTGCCCCGCCATGCCCCATGAGTCTTTCAGGCTGAGATCGGATAGCCCAGCCTCTTTACCGGTATCGTTAAATTTCTCATCAAAGAAGGTGGTGTAGTTAACGCCTGCACCAATATAAGGGCGTAACTTGCTGCTGGAATCGCCGAAGTACCACTGCGCCATCAGGGTTGGTGGTAAATGGTGCACCGTAGCAATGTCCCCGGTCGGCCCTAAACCGACGCGGTGACGGAATGGCGTGGCGGCCAGAAGCTCAACGCCAATGTTATCCGTAGCCATATACGTGAATGTCAGGCCTAACTGGGTGTTATTGCTAACGTTAAACCCGCCCATACCCAGTACATTGTCGGAACCTTCCGTTGGACGCACCGTTGCCGAACCGGCACGAATAAAGAATTCACCTGCTTCATGCGCGTACGCGCCGCCAGAGAGACTGCTTAAGATAAGGGCTGCCACCGCTAATTTTTTCATATCCGCTCCATCGTTGTGGTTTTAATTGCGGAGGAGAATATACTCACAAATGAGTAATAAGTGATCTAACACAGATCACATTAAAACCAGTAAGTTAACATTCATTGATCTAGGTTAATTTTTGGTGACGCCTCATAAAGCAATAAGTTGTTACCGCGTCAATTTTTGGCATTTCATAGTTGAAAAATTTTCTGTTTTTCCTCTCTTGCGCTTCCTGTAGCGGCTGGATAATTTATCGCTCTCACAATCTGATTTGATGCGTTCTACTTTTGCAGGTGTGCCATGAGTGATCATAACCCGTGCATGACGTGCGGAGCCTGTTGTGCGTATTTTCGAGTCTCTTTCTACTGGGCTGAAGCCAGCGATGGCGGCGGCACCGTTCCGGTTGATCTCACTGAACCCTTGACCCCTTTCCTGCGTTGCATGCGCGGCACCAACCAAAAACAGAGCCGCTGTGTGGCACTGCAAGGTGAACCAGGGGTATCCACCCGCTGTTCCATTTACGCGGATCGCCCCAGCCCGTGCCGCACTTTCGCGATGTCGGGAGAGGATGGACAGGTCAATGAGGCATGCAATCGCGCCCGCGCCCGCTATGGATTACCGCCGCTTTACAAAGATATGCTTTTCCATACAAGCCTTGATGCTGCCACCAGCGTGTTATCCGGTGTACAATTGCCGGCTAATTAACACCTGCAATACTCAAGGAGAGTGCATGTCTATCACGGCGAAGTCTGTCTACCGTGACACGGGAAATTTTTTCCGCAATCAGTTCGTTACTTTTTTACTGATCGCGTTGTTGTGCGCCTTCATTACGGTGGTGCTGGGTCATGCGTTCTCACCCAGTGATGAACAGATTGCCTCGCTGAGCCAGGGGGATCATCTTGCAGGCAGCGCAGGGTTATTTGACCTTGTGCAGAATATGACGCCAGAGCAACAGCAAATCTTGCTGCGTGCATCTGCGGCATCTACCTTCTCGGGGCTGATCGGCAACGCCATTCTGGCGGGTGGCGTGTTGGTGATGATCCAGCTGGTGTCTGCCGGCCAACGCGTCAGCGCGTTACGTGCCATCGGGGCCAGTGCTCCGGTGCTGCCGAAACTGTTTATCCTCATCTTCCTGACTACGCTGCTGGTCCAGATGGGGATAATGTTGGTTGTCGTTCCGGGCGTGCTGCTGGCTATCGTGCTTTCATTTGCGCCAGTAATGGTTGTGCAGGACAAAATGGGTATTTTCACCGCCATGCGCAGCAGTATAAGGCTCGCGTGGGCGAATATGCGTCTGGTCGCCCCGGCCGTTATCAGCTGGTTGCTGGCCAAGACTCTACTGTTGCTGTTTGCGCCGAATTTTGCGGTATTAACGCCAAACGTCGGCGCGGTTGTCGCCAATACGCTGAGCAATCTGATTTCAGCTGTACTGCTGGTCTATTTGTTCCGCCTGTACATGTTAATTCGTCAGTAACCGGGATCGCAGAATGAAGCAGTTTCTTGATTTTTTACCGCTGATCGTATTTTTCGCTTTTTATAAGCTGTACGACATCTATGCCGGCACGCTGGCGCTGATTGTGGCAACGGCTGTGGTGCTGATTTACAGCTGGGTTCGCTATCGCAAAGTTGAAAAGATGGCGCTCATCACTTTCCTGATGGTGGCGGTGTTTGGTGGTCTGACGTTGTTCTTCCACAATGATGAATTTATCAAATGGAAGGTCACAGTGATTTACGGCCTGTTTGCGGGCGCGCTGCTCATCAGCCAGTGGGTGATGAAGAAGCCGCTGATCCAGCGCATGCTGGGGAAAGAACTGACGCTGCCGCAGGCTGTGTGGGGGCGTCTGAATATCGCCTGGGCGCTATTTTTTATTCTGTGTGGTCTGGCGAATATCTATATCGCATTCTGGCTGCCGCAGAATATCTGGGTCAACTTCAAGGTGTTTGGCCTGACGGCGCTGACCCTTATCTTCACCCTGCTCAGCGGCGTTTATATTTATCGCCACATGCCGCAGGATGACAAGCACTGATCCTTCTGGCCAGATCGTCACGCGGTCTGGCCTCTTTTCCCGCCTTCCCTTTTCTCCACAACCTTCCTGCGAAAATGTCTGAATCATGAAGATTTTATGGAGATTGCTGTCGCTTTATTGTAATGAGAATCACTATCATTAATATTCTTCATCGCATTTTTAACAAATGGAAATGAGTTGATGAATAACATAATAAGATTTGCCCCGGCTACACTTACACTCGCCATTTTTTCAACGCTATACCAGAGCGCGCACGCAGCGGAAGATCCTCTCGCCGATGGTGAAACAATGGTCGTTCAGGCAACCGCTGAAGAGGCCCTAAAGCAACAGCCGGGGGTTTCCATCATCACGGCAAAGGACATAGAAAAGGATCCACCGGTTAACGATCTTTCGGAAATTATTCGCAAAATGCCCGGGGTTAATCTCACCGGAAACAGCGCGACAGGCAGTCGTGGTAACAACCGTCAGATCGACATCCGCGGTATGGGGCCAGAGAACACGCTGATTCTGATTGACGGTGTGCCGGTGACGTCACGTAACTCGGTGCGCTACAGCTGGCGCGGAGAGCGCGACACCCGCGGGGACACCAACTGGGTTCCGCCAGAGATGGTTGAGCGTATTGAAGTGCTCCGGGGACCAGCTGCCGCCCGCTATGGTTCGGGGGCTGCCGGCGGCGTCGTCAACATCATTACCAAACGCCCGTCCAACGACTGGCACGGCTCCCTCTCCCTGTACACTAACCAGCCTGAAAATGATAAAGAGGGGGCGACGAAACGCGCTAATTTTGATCTGAGCGGCCCCCTCGCGGGCGATGCGTTAACGATGCGCCTGTACGGGAACATCAACAAAACCGACGCAGATGCTCAGGACATCAACACCGCGCAAAACGGCTCTTACGCCGCCGGGCGAGAGGGCGTACGTAACAAGGACATTAATGCCCTGCTCTCCTGGAAACTCACGCCACAGCAGATTATCGATTTCGACTACAGCTACAGCCGCCAGGGCAATATCTACGCGGGTGATACTCAATACAGCAACAGCAACGTCAGCCCTGACGGTCTGGTGTCGTCCCTGTATGGACACGAAACCAACCGAATGTACCGCCAGTCTTATGGCATTACGCACAACGGCATCTGGGACTGGGGTCAGTCAAAGTTCGGGGTTTATTATGAAAAGACCAACAACACCCGACTGGAAGAAGGCTCTACGAGCAAAGTTGAAGGGATGATCAATAGCGATAAATACGATACCAGCCGGCTGGAGTCATACCGTTCAACGGGTGAACTGAACATTCCTCTCTTCTGGCTGGTAGAACAGACGCTAACCGTGGGTGCAGAATGGAACCGTGATGAACTGAACGATCCGGCCTCAATGCAGTCGACAAATGTGTCGGGAGAAGTGATTAACGGCGTTCCCGGCACGGCTTCTGAGCGCAACAGCAAAAACAGCGCTGACCTCACCGGCATCTATCTTGAGGACAATATTGAAGCGCGTCAGGGCACCAACCTGATTCCAGGGCTCCGCTTTGATTATCACAATCAATTTGGCAGCAACTGGAGTCCGAGCCTGAACCTCTCTCAGGATTTGGGTGACATGTTCAAGGTTAAAGCGGGTATCGCTCGGGTATTTAAAGCGCCAAATTTGTATCAATCCAGCGAAGGCTATCTGCTTTCCACCCGCGGCAATGGCTGCCCGAATAACGTTTCCGAAGGAAGCTGTTATCTGTTAGGTAACCCGGATCTGGATCCGGAAATCAGCGTGAACAAAGAGATCGGCCTGGCCTTTGCCCTGGAAGGCTACGAGGCTGGAATTACCTGGTTCCGCAATGATTACAAAAACAAGATCGTTTCAGGAACGGACGTGCTGGGGCAGACAAGCAGCGACGCAAATATCCTGCAATGGGAGAACGGCGGTAAGGCCGTTGTTGAAGGGCTGGAAGGCAACCTCACCGTCCCTGTTATTCGCGACACGCTAACCTGGCGTACTAATGCGACGTATATGATTCAGTCTGAAAGTAAAGACACCGGTAATCCGTTGTCGATTATCCCCAAATATACCGTCAACACCATGCTGGACTGGGAGGTTAACAGCAAGCTTTCAGCCAACGTAAGCTGGACGATGTACGGCCGCCAGAAGCCCAGAGAAAACGCTGAAATCCGCAAAGAGGAAAATGCGATGTCCAACAGAGAGATCGGCGCGTATTCCATCGTGGGTATCGGCAGTAACTATCAGCTGACCAAAAACCTGCGCCTGAATGCCGGCATCAGCAACCTCTTTGACAAGCAGATTTACCGTGAAAATGACGGTGCATCTACCTATAACGAACCGGGCCGCGCCTATTACGCTGGCGTAACCATGTCCTTCTGACCTTCAGGCGCCCGCGCTGCGGGCGCTAACCCTATTCTCTCCAGCCAGAAATCATAGTAGCATCCCGCCTGAAGTCTTCAGTTACGAGTTTAAAACAATGACAACAAATGACGCCCCACAGGGCGAACTGGTTTTACGCACACTGGCAATGCCTGCGGATACGAATGCCAATGGCGATATTTTTGGCGGCTGGTTAATGTCGCAGATGGATATGGGCGGTGCAATCCTGGCAAAAGAGATTGCACACGGGCGCGTGGTAACCGTCCGGGTCGATGGCATGACCTTCCTGCGCCCTGTCGCGGTGGGGGACGTGGTGTGCTGTTACGCACGCTGCGTAAAACGCGGCAATACGTCTATCTCCATTAACATTGAAGTATGGGTGAAAAAAGTCTCTTCTGAACCGATTGGTCAGCGCTATAAGGCGACGGAGGCCCTGTTCATCTACGTGGCAGTGGATAGCGACGGTAAGCCCCGCCAGCTCCCACGGAGCTGATCCTCAGGTAAAAAAAAGCCTCCTTGCGGAGGCTTCTTTTATTCCATCTGTGCCCCGCCGTTCAGGCGGAAGACAATATTTACAATCAACCCATTGCCGGGTTTACCGGCTTCATAACGCCACCTGCGCATGGCCGATTTAACTTCGCGTTCAAACATATTCGCCGGCTGTGCGGACAGGATTTCCACGTTATCCACACGTCCATCAGCCGTAACGTCGAATTTTACCCGTACACGCCCTTCAATACGTAACGCCTGAGCACGTGCCGGATACTGCGGCTGGTTACGGCTCAGCGCGCGCGGGCCCGCTGGCGCCGTTACCGTCGGTTTTGTCGCGGTCGTGGTGTTACTCATCAGCGGACGTGACGGGGCGGCATTTTCAACCGGCTGCGTGGTGCGTGGCTCAACCGGACGCACTTCGCGTTTCGGACGCTCTTCCACCTTTTTGACCGGCTTGGGTTTTGGCTTCGGCTTAGGTTTCGGCTCTGGCTTATGGATCACCACCGGCGCTTCTTTTGGCGGTTCAGGAATCGGCTCGGGTTCCGGCTCGGGTTCAACAACGGGCTGTGGCGGCGGCGGCGCAACCTGCGGCGGTTCAAGATCCGCGGGCGATACCATGGTCACAGAAATTGGCTGCGCTGGCGCTGGCATTTCAATAACCTGATGAACCGAGGTATAGAGCAGACCCGCCACGACAGCACCGTGAATAACGACGGAAAGCAGCGTCGGCCATGGAAAGCGGCGAGGTAAATCAAGGGTCATCGAAGTCATAATCATCAACGTTAAAAAACCGAACCTCGATTTTAAATGCAAATAGCAATCATATTCAATAAGACACTTTGTCCTGGCGCAATTTAAGCGTATAAGAGGGCAAAAAAGGGGCATCCAGATCAGGGTTTTAACATTGTTATTATCTTTACATTGCAGTCATTTGTGCTTTCACATAACGTAAATGTCACTTTTACCGGTTAAGGAGCTTTGCCGTGCTTTATGTGATTTACGCTGAAGATGTACCTGATTCTCTGGAAAAACGTCTTTCCGTTCGCCCTGCCCATCTGGCGCGTTTACAGCTGCTACAGGATGAAGGTCGGTTGCTGACCGCAGGCCCGATGCCTGCCGTTGACAGCAACGATCCGGGAGCAGCGGGTTTTACCGGCTCCACGGTGATTGCCGAGTTTGAATCTCTGGAAGCCGCGCAGGCCTGGGCAGAAGCAGACCCGTACGTCGCAGCCGGCGTGTACGAGAAAGTCACGGTTCGCCCGTATAAAAAAGTGTTCTGAAACGAAAGGCTCCCTCGGGAGCCATTTTAAACACCTTAACACAATGAAATTGAATCGCCACGGGTTTAACAGACACCTCAGAGTCATTTAAGATGACTTAAAGAGAGGTGCCCATGAGCGGTAAGCGTTATCCTGAAGAGTTTAAAATTGAAGCAGTCAAACTGGTTGTTGAACGCGGTCATTCTGTTTCCAGTGTTGCAACACGTCTCGATATCACCACTCACAGTCTTTACGCCTGGATAAAGAAGTACGGTCCGGATTCTTCCACTCATAATGAACAGTCAGATGCTCAGGCCGAAATCCACGAAGGCTGGCTGTATCTGGCCGTGGTGGTTGACCTGTTCTCACGCAAAGTTATCGGCTGGTCAATGCAACCCCGCATGACAAAAGAGATTGTCCTGAACGCATTCTTTATGGCGGTGTTGAGGCGTAATCCTCATAAGCAGGTACTGGTTCACTCTGATCAGGTCAGTCAGTACACGAGCCATGAGTGGCAGTCGTTCCTGAAATCACACGGTCTGGAAGGCAGCATGAGTCGTCGCTGTAACTGCCACGACAACGCGGTTGCGGAAAGCTGTGCCAGCGCTGGCGCTGACTGGCAAATGCTGGAGTAAAAAACGGATGCAAACTCATGCACCTGATGCATGTAGAGCTTAAATACGAGAAAATCACGAGTAAATGGCATAACAAGACCGGCATTCTGAGTGCCGGTCTTGTGGCTTGATGCAAGCATCAGTTTTGCCATGAAATGATGTCGTCCAGTCCAGAGAGCAGGTCGGGAAAGTAACTTTCATCAATATCGAAGGAATCATCAAGGGTAATACTGTCAGCATGGTTTTCAGGCTTAAGTACCATGCTAACGCCAACAGCCCCGGCAAAATGTGCCTGATGAAACTTAAGCACAACCTGCTCGAATGCCGAGGTTAAATTAATATCCTTAAATTTCGCCCCTGTCTTTAAGGCCAGATGGAAATCATGTGTATCATTCCTGAACTGCTCCAACTGACCGACAAAAAACTCTGCAGCAAACTCTGTTTTTAAGGCTGGGATTGAGAATTCAACCCAAACCATAATACGGCTATAGGCAGGCTCTTCGGGCTCAGCCAGCCTTTCATAAGGTGTTAATTTAAGGTGTCTGTCACCGCTTGTGATATCTATCATGATCCCCCCTTACGGCATGTACTGAAAATGCATGATAGTCCAGTCAGCTTCCCTGACCAAAACCTCAAGACGGTAAGACTTATAAATATAAGTGCCTTTATTTTGCCTGTCTTCCACCAGCTTATACATACGAGCCTCGTAACGGAAAAGCCCTGGCTTTTTGAGAGGATCCGGCGTTCTTATGCCATAACGAATGGCCTTTTCCTGAATCTGCAAAGGCACATAACGACCTGGGGTCAGCATGTGTTTTGCCGATGATTCGCTCATCCTGAGCGCGCGAGCGGATAAGCCCATTTTAAGGCGGCCACGCAAGAGACTGATGGTAGCCTCACTGAGCCTCACAGTTACGCCGGCTTTGACACCACTTTCCAGTAACGCCTGACCTGCCCGTAAAAGACGAAATGCACCAAAAGCAATTAGAGCGAGGTCTGTTGGGTCAATCAGGGGGGCTTCTAATGGCGCTTCTTCCAGCCTAACAAACATGCCGTCTGCATCATAAATCTGCCATAAACCGGGAGCCTGAGCGACGGAATAACCAATACACATCCCGCTTTCGTCATCAACGATGGGTTTTGAGTTCAGTGGAGGATTGCGTGGGCGAAATTCGAAATATTCACCGGCTGGCAATGTAGACTGGAAGGTGTAGAAACGTCCTGGCTCGTCTGTAATTAATCCAACGCTCATTGTCATGATTTCCTTTTGGGCTAACCTTTGAGTCATCATAAAGGACGTTTTTACTTCAATCTACTTTTCCTGATTCTGATTTTATCGGCTTAGAAGTTAACGCCTCTCAGGGCTCGTTGTTCAACACCACCGACACTGAAAGCGAGTTTCAGCACCGGCGGCGTTGCTATCGTCGACGTGGCGGCGGAATTATCGAACCTATCACCGGTGTAAACCCCTCAATTTTCGTATCGCTGATCTCGCTATATTTGCGGTTATTTTCTCTTGCGATAATTAGCCATCTGAATAAATAATCTTTCATAAAGTCCACTCCATTTCAGTTGAATTTCCAGGCCACTCGTCAGTAGCCGGATATTTGAAACTTTTCTTGCCATAAATCACCGTGCCCCACGCGCCAGCGCGTCGAGCTCACACCGTTCCGGGGTAATGCCGTCCTGAGCTAAATCGAAACGAATTTTTGCGACGCGATCCCTTTCGGACTTTGTCATCCGGGCTGATGGCGCTTGCTCGCTGGTTTTGAGCGGCGCATTGCTTCTTTGATGTCGATGTTTGCGCGGTGCGCGAGCTTTTAACGCCTCGTTAAGCACCTACACAACGTCTGGCTCATTCCAACCGATAACCCCGCGCTCAATCAGATTTAACACCGCTGCGGCTTGCTCGGACGGTGTGGGGGTCATAACTGGATCGCCACCGCCTGTGAGCTTTCCACAGTTATTGACAGGACTCCGGGCGCGTCAGAGCCGCTTTTTATGGCTTTTGACTGCTAGTAGTAAAACGTGAAGCCTTGTCTGGCGCGTCTTTCAAGTTACGCCAGATATTAAAAAGGCTCCCTCGGGAGCCTTTTCTTCATTCAGTGCAGCGACGCCAGCCTCGCCGCAAATCCAACAAACAGCAGGCCTATCAACCCGTTCCCCAGCTTCGCCAGTTTCTTTTTGGTTTTCAGATAACGCGTGACAGACGCGCCTGAGAAAATCAGGAAGCTCATGTACATGAAGCTGATCAGCTCAAGCGTTGTGGCGAGGATCAGGAACGACGTGCCGGTATCCTTCGCATTGACATCAATGAACTGCACGAAGAACGATACATAAAAAGAGAATCGCTTTCGGGTTCGTCAGGCTCAGCACCAGCGAACGCTTAAGGATCGCGCTTGCCGGTTCGGCGCTACTTTCGTGCGCATTTTTTTGACGTGTCATAACGGACCAGAGCATTTTTCCGCCGAGCCACAGCAGATAAAACGCCCCAAGATAGCGGACAATATTAAATAATACCGGAGTGGTCTGGATCAACGCGGCGACGCCCGCCCAGGCCAGAAACATCAGCACGGCATCACCAATAAACACACCGGTGGCTGCCAGATAGCCTTTCTTAACGCCGTGGCCAATCCCTGTTTTCAGCACAAACAAGGTGTTCGGTCCTGGAACCAGCACGATAAAAAATGCGCCGACAACATAGGTCCAGAAATTCAGTACACCAAACTCCGCAAACACGTCTCACTCCTTTTGCTCAAAAACAGCGGGGATACCAGTAATAACGGTATCCCCTGAATCAGTTGCGCTATTGTACGCCGTTATAGCCATCAAGATAAGTCGCGGCCAGTTCGTTACCAAATAATATGGCGTCTTTACTGTCCATGTCCGAAGACCATTTATCCTTCGCGTTGCCTGCGTACAATTCCTGCGACTTCGCATTTTCTTTCAACTGATCGCGAATGCTTTGCGCGTATTCACTGGCTTCAGCCTGAGTCCGCCCTTCCGCACGGTCAGCTTTGCCCCGGGCATAAAGCTCGCGGAACTGCGCTACGTTCAGGTGATAATTTTTCTGCACGCTGGAGGTGTAATTGCCGCCAGTAAAGCTGGACTGATGCGACACGAAATAAAACGCGTGCCGTTCGGGTGAGGTTTTGCTACTGGCACAACCGCTTAATACTGCAATCCCGAAGAGTGCTGCCATCACTTTTACGTTCATCCTTTTTTCCTTTAATAAAGCCAATGTATTCCCCATGCAAAAACATAATCTGCCAATGAGGAAAATGACGAAAGTCCTAAACCTTCCCTGAGCGCATCCAGCGCCAAAAGTGCAATAAAAATCCAGAGATAAGGATTCATCTTTTAATATCATGACGTTATGGGGACGTAGTATATCGTGGAAAGCAGACGGGAGGAGACTGCAAAAATTGATAGTCTGGATGTTTAATGGGCACCTTTACGGTGCCCCTCATGCTTTTCAGATATCCTGGACCGCGAACAGCAGCGCGTTACGGTGTCTGTTCAGGCCACATTTTCTGATGGCGTGGATACGCATATTGCGGCGGGATTGTGCTTCCAGCCAACGAGCCTTACGACGACTCACCTGTCGCAACATGCGCCAGCGCCCTACTTCAGTTCTACTGCGCTTCATGTCTACAACTCTTTCTCTAACAGAGATGCCATTATATGCCTAAGCAGGCGGCAAACCAGCGCTTTTATCTGCCGTTTTTATTTGCCAGATGAATCCTGATGCGTAAACTCATAACAATACGCTTTCAAAAGGATTTTTTATTTATGACAACCTTCTACACCGTGGTGAGTTGGCTGGTCATTTTAGGATACTGGCTGTTAATTGCCGGGGTGACGTTGCGCATTCTGATGAAACGCAGAGCGGTGCCTTCCGCCATGGCCTGGCTTCTGATTATCTACATTCTGCCGCTGGTGGGCATCATCGCCTATCTCTCTTTCGGTGAACTTCATCTGGGTAAACGCCGGGCCGAACGCGCCCGTGCCATGTGGCCCTCCACGGCAAAATGGCTTGCCGACCTTAAAGCCTGCAAGCATATCTTCGCCGAAGAGAACAGCAGCGTGGCCGCATCTTTGTTCAAGCTGTGCGAACGCCGCCAGGGCATTGCTGGGGTAAAAGGCAATCAGCTGCAACTGATGACCTCTTCCGATGACGTGATGCAGGCGCTGATCCGTGATATCCAGCTCGCCCGGCATAATATCGAGATGGTGTTTTATATCTGGCAGCCGGGCGGCATGGCGGACCAGGTCGCCGAATCGCTGATGGCCGCTGCACGTCGCGGTATCCACTGCCGCCTGATGCTGGACTCCGCCGGCAGCGTGGCCTTTTTCCGTAGCCCGTGGGCAGGCATGATGCGCAACGCCGGTATCGAGGTGGTCGAGGCGCTGAAAGTGAATCTTATGCGCGTCTTTCTGCGCCGCATGGATCTTCGTCAGCACCGGAAAATGGTCCTGATCGATAACTATATCGCCTACACCGGCAGCATGAACATGGTCGACCCCCGCTTCTTTAAACAGGATTCCGGCGTGGGGCAATGGATCGATTTGATGGCTCGCATGGAAGGCCCGGTGGCAACCTCTATGGGCATCGTCTATTCGTGCGACTGGGAAATTGAAACCGGTAAACGCATTCTTCCCCCGCCGCCGGATGGCAATATCATGCCGTTTGAGGAAGCCAGCGGGCACACTATCCACACTATCGCCTCCGGTCCTGGCTTCCCGGAAGATCTGATCCATCAGGCACTGCTTACCGCCGCGTACTCAGCGCGGGAATATCTGATCATGACCACGCCCTATTTCGTCCCCAGCGACGACCTTCTGCACGCCATCTGTACAGCGGCACAGCGCGGAGTGGATGTGAGCATTATTATGCCGCGCAAGAACGATTCGCTGCTGGTCGGGTGGGCAAGTCGCGCGTTCTTTAGTGAGCTGCTGGCCGCGGGCGTTAAAATCTATCAGTTCGAAGGCGGTCTGTTACACACCAAGAGCGTGCTGGTAGACGGAGAGCTGAGCCTGGTGGGTACCGTCAACCTCGATATGCGCAGTCTGTGGCTGAATTTTGAAATAACGCTGGTCATTGATGACGCCGGTTTCGGCGGCGATCTGGCGGCGGTTCAGGATGATTATATCTCCCGCTCACGCCTGCTGGACGCCAGACTGTGGGCGAAACGTCCGCTGTGGCAGCGAATTACCGAACGACTGTTTTACTTCTTTAGTCCGTTGCTGTAAAACGTGCCCAACGATGTTTAACAGGTAGTCATCATGGAAATGGATCTGAACAATCGCCTGACCGAAGACGAAACGCTCGAACAGGCCTACGATATTTTTCTCGAGCTGGCGGTCGATAATCTCGACCCTGCTGACGTCATTCTTTTCAACCTGCAATTTGAAGAGCGTGGCGGTGCTGAGCTGTTCGATCCGTCTGAAGACTGGGCCGAACACGTCGATTTTGATCTCAACCCGGACTTCTTCGCTGAGGTGGTAATTGGCCTGGCAGATGAAGACGGCGGAGAAATTAACGACATCTTTGCCCGCGTCCTGCTGTGCCGCGAGAAAGACCATAAGCTGTGCCATATTCTCTGGCGCGAATAATAAAAAAGGCTGCCCGCGCAGCCTTTTTTATTTAATCCGGCAAAGCATTTCCACAGCGGTGACAAAACCGCGCCCCGGGTTCATGATTTCCCTGCTGACAATTCGGACATTTGCGTTGCTGCTTGCTGTTCTGGAAGGCGCTGCTCATATGGGTGGTAATTAGCCCCGTCGGTATCGCTATTACCGAATAACCGATCAGGATAAGAATCGATGCCACAATACGTCCGAGCGGCGTATGCGGGGTAATGTCGCCATAGCCCACGGTGGTCACCGTGACGATAGCCCAGTAAACCGACGCATTAAGCGTGGTAAACCCGTATTTTGGCCCTTCGATTAAATACATCAGGGAGCCAAAAACGATCATCACGATAGCAATAAACGAATAGAAGAGAATAAGCTGGTGGCGGGCGCTGACAATGGCGACCCAAAAAACCCTCAGCGACGGCATAAAGCGCAGCAGCTTCAGAATTCGTAACACACGAATCGCCCGCATTGCGCGCCAGGCAAACACATAATTCAGGCTGATCTCAGGCCACAGCCACATGACATACAGCGGCAGGATAGTGGCTAAATCAATAAATCCCCAGAAGCTGAAAACGTATTTCGCCGGATTTGGCCAGCTAATGACCCTCAGCACATACTCTGCGGTAAACACCAGCGTGACGATCAATTCCAGCCAGACAAAAACGTGCCACTCCTCATACGTCATGTGGTACTGCGTTCCGGCACCGGATTCGATAAAGATAATAATGACGCTAATCAGCGCAAATAAGCCACACAGACCCTCGAAACGGCGACCGGAAACCGTTTCTGGATCAAATAAAAGGTGATAAAGCCGCTGACGGGCCGACGTGAATAATCGCGACACATTAACCTCTAAAAAATAAGGGCTGACATCATGTCAGCCCTTGCGATTATAACGGGTCTACTTTCAGGCAGGAAACCGCATGTCGGAAACTGCCCTCCAGAACCGGCCGTGTTTTTGCACATTCCGGCCCGGCTATTGGGCATCGCGTACGGAATACGCAGCCTGAAGGCGGGTTGATTGGCGAAGGCAGTTCACCTTCCAGAAGCTGAATGGTTTTATTTTTTTCCAGATCGGGATCCGGAACGGGAACCGCAGACATCAGCGCTTTGGTATAAGGGTGCAGCGGATTATGGTACACCTCATCATACGTGCCCAGTTCCACGGCGTGGCCCAGATACATGACCAGCACACGGTCTGAAATGTGTTTTACCACCGCCAGATCGTGGGCGATGAAGATCAGCGACAGCCCCATTTCCCGTTGCAGTTTCTGTAGCAGGTTAACCACCTGGGCCTGGATGGAAACGTCCAGCGCCGAAACCGGCTCATCACAGATAATCAGTTTCGGTTCAAGGATCAACGCGCGTGCGATACCGATACGCTGGCACTGACCGCCGGAAAACTCGTGAGGGTAGCGGTTGATGAGGTTAGGCAACAGACCCACCTTCAGCATCATCGCTTTCACCCGATCGCGAACTTCCTGGCGCGGCATCTTCGGATGATAGGTGCGCAGCGGCTCGGCAATGATTTCGCCAATGGTCATACGCGGGTTCAGGGACGCCAGAGGATCCTGGAAAATCATCTGGATATCACTGCGCACATTGCGCCATTCATCCGGCTTCATCCCCAGCAGATCTTTGCCAAGCCAGGCCACTTTCCCGTCGGTGGCTTTCACCAGGCCGATGATCGCACGCGCAAATGTCGACTTGCCGCAGCCGGATTCGCCCACCACGCCCAGGGTCTCCCCTTCGTACAGGCGTAGCGTGACGCCATCCACCGCTTTCAGGGTTTTGGCAGGCTGCCAGAACCACTGTTTACCGTCTTTGATATCGAAATGGACCTTCAGGTCAGCGATTTCGAGCAGCACATTTCTTTTTTCGTCGATTGCGTTCATACCAGCTCCTCCAGCGGCTTAAAGCAGGCGCGTAGACGGCCTGGGGCAAACGCTTCCAGCGGCGGTGCGCTGTTACAGATTTCCATCGCATGCGGACAGCGTGGCTGGAACGGGCAGCCTTTTGGCAAACGCAGCAGGTTTGGCGGGTTGCCCGGGATAGTCAGCAGCGACTCCCCTTCCGCATCGAGGCGCGGTACGGCATTCAGCAGCCCGATAGAGTACGGGTGGGCTGGCTGGTAGAACACATCGCGGGCATTACCGTATTCCATCGTGCGGCCTGCATACATGACTAACACTTTGTCGCAGATCCCGGCAACGACGCCTAAATCGTGGGTGATCATGATGATGGCGGTGTTGAACTCACGCTTCAGCTCGTTCAGCAACGTCATGATCTGCGCCTGGACGGTCACGTCAAGGGCGGTGGTTGGTTCATCAGCGATCAGCAGTTTTGGCCGGCAAAGCAATGCCATCGCGATCATGACTCGCTGACGCATACCGCCGGAGAACTCGTGCGGATACATGCGCATGCGCTTGCGTGCTTCAGGCATTTTCACCGCATCCAGCATTTTGACGGACTCTTCAAACGCTTCGGCTTTGCCCAGCCCCTTGTGGAGCATCAGCACTTCCATCAGCTGTTCACCCACCCGCATATAGGGGTTCAGGGAGGTCATCGGATCCTGGAAAATCATTGAAATCTGCTCGGCGCGCAGCTTGTTCAGCTCATGTTCCGGCAAATTCAGGATCTCTTTCCCGTTAAACGTCGCCGAACCCCCTATCACGCCGTTTGATGCCAGCAGGCCCATCAGCGCGAATGCGGTCTGGGATTTACCGGAACCGGATTCGCCCACAATGCCCAGCGTTTCACCGGCACGCAGGTCGAAGTTGAGATCGTTAACGGCAGTCACATCACCGTCGGGGGTTTTAAACGTCACGCGGAGGTCTTTAACGTCCAGCAGTGCGCTGGTCCGCTGTTGCGCCTGTGGCGCGGTTGCCGTTTCAATAATGGTCATGACGGCGCTCCTTAACGGTCTTTCGGGTCGAGGGCATCACGCAGGCCATCGCCGATAAAGTTGAAACAGAACAGGGTGACGACCAGGAAGCCCGCCGGATACAGCAGTAACCACGGTGACACTTCCATGGAGTTTGCGCCGTCACTTAACAGAGCGCCCCAGCTACTCAACGGCTCTTGCGTACCTAATCCCAGAAAGCTCAGGAAAGATTCAAACAAGATCATACTTGGCACCAGCAGGGAGGCGTATACCACCACCACGCCCAGCACGTTAGGAACGATATGACGCACCACAATATTGGCGGTAGAAACGCCACCAACCTGTGCGGCTTCGATAAACTCCTTACGTTTAAGGCTCAGCGTCTGGCCGCGCACAATACGCGCCATATCCAGCCAGGACACCATCCCGATCGCCACGAAGATCAGCAGGATATTTTGACCAAAGAAGGTCACCAGCAGAATGACGAAGAACATGAACGGGAAGGAGTTCAGGATTTCAAGCATACGCATCATCACGGAGTCCACTTTCCCGCCGAGGTAACCGGAAAGCGAACCGTAAAGCGTGCCGACAATTACCGCCACCAGCGCCGCTGCGATGCCAACCATCAGGGAGATACGGCCGCCAATCGCCACACGCACCAGCAAATCACGCCCGGAGGAGTCGGTACCGAAATAGTGCCCGGATTCCATATCCGGCGCGCTGGACATCATGCCCCAGTCCGTATCGAAATAGGTGAACTGAGAGAGCATTGGCGCAAGGGTTACGAAAAGCGCGATAAGCACCAGCACGACCAGGCTGGCAACGGCGGCACGGTTATGCATAAAACGACGGCGGGCGTCCTGCCAAAGGCTACGACCTTCGACCTCCAGCTTTTCACTGAAGTTTTCCAGCGCCTCGCTGTTTTTCTTACTCAACATCATGGCGTGCTCCAGTTAGTAACGGATTTTCGGATCGATAACGGCATACAGCACATCGACAACGGCATTAAAGAGTATGGTCAGCGCGCCCACGAGGATCGTCAGGCTCAGCACCAGCGAATAGTCACGGTTAAGCGCCCCGTTAACAAACAACTGCCCGATGCCTGGCAGGCCATAAATGGTTTCAATCACCATTGAACCCGTAATAATGCCGACGAAAGCAGGACCCATATAGGAGAGCACCGGTAACAGTGCAGGCTTGAGAGCGTGACGGAAAATAATCCGGCGCATCGGCAACCCTTTCGCTCGGGCGGTACGGATAAAGTTCGAATGCAGGACTTCAATCATTGAACCACGCGTAATACGGGCGATACTGGCAATGTAGGCCAGAGATAATGCCACCATCGGCAATATCATGAACTTCAGCGCCCCGCCATTCCAGCCGCCCCCGGGCAGCCATTTAAGGGTTATCGCGAATATCATGACCAGCAACGGCGCGACAACGAAGCTGGGGATAACCACCCCGGTCATTGCGACCCCCATTACGGCGTAATCCCATCGGGTATTTTGTTTTAGTGCGGCGATAACGCCCGCAGTGACACCGAGAACAACGGCCAGGATAAATGCAGCAGCCCCTAATTTAGCCGATACCGGGAAGCTGGACGCCACCAGCTCGTTAACGGAATAGTCTTTATATTTGAATGACGGACCAAAATCACCGTGTGCAAGTTGCTTCAGATAGTTGAAGTACTGCGTGGTGATAGGATCGTTTAAATGGTATTTCGCTTCGATGTTGGCCATAACTTCTGGCGGAAGCGTGCGTTCACCGGTAAAAGGACTGCCCGGCGCAAGACGCATCATAAAGAAGGAAATTGTAATTAGAATAAATAACGTTGGAATCGCTTCAAGACAGCGACGCAGGATAAATTTCAACATTGCCCGTACCTTCTGGCGTGTGCCTGATGAATGTTACAAAATAGACACAGTGGGGCAAGCTCGCTCGCCCCACGTATTGCCATTAATGCTTGATAATATAAAGATTCTTAACGGAAATATTATCCAACGGGTCTTTACCGGTATAACCCCCTACCCATGGTTTCACCAGGCGGGCGTTAACGTAGTAGTAAACCGGAACGATCGCAGAGTCTTTATCGAGCTGTTGTTCTGATTTCGCGTACAGATCGGCGCGCTGGGCGTCATCTGCCACTTTCAGGGTATCGCCAATCAGCTTATCAAACGCCGGGCTCTTATAGTGTGCGGTATTGTTCGAACTGTCGCTGAGCATGGTGTTCAGGAATGAGGTCGGTTCGTTATAGTCTGCACACCATCCTGCACGTGCCACGTCAAAGGTTCCCTGATGGCGCGTATCGAGGAAGGTTTTCCATTCCTGATTTTCCAGCTTCACGTTCACGCCGAGATTTTTCTTCCAGATTGACGCGACGGCAATAGCCAGTTTTTTATGCAGATCGGAGGTGTTGTACAGCAGACTAAACGTCAGCGGCTTGTCGGCGGTATAGCCCGCTTCAGCCAGCAGCTTTTTCGCTTCTTCGTTACGTTTTTCCTGGGACCATTTGAACCATTCAGGTTCAACAAGCTTCATACCGTCGGTGTAAGGCGGGGTGTAGCTGTAAGCCGGCAGGTCGCCCTGATTCTTCACTTTATTCACGATAATGTCGCGATCCAGAGCCAGCTTCAGTGCGGTACGAACACGTACGTCGGTGAACGGTGCTTTCTGGTTGTTAATTTCATAATAGTAGGTGCACAGATACGGATCGACGTGAACTTCTTTCGGGATCTCTTTTTTCAGCTTCTGGAACAGTTCAATCGGCATGTTGTTATAGGTCATGTCGATTTCGCCGCTGCGGTAGCGGTTTACGTCCGTTACCTCAGAAGAGATTGGCAGGTAGGTGACCTGATTGATAACCGTCTTGGCATTATCCCAATACTGCGGGTTGCGCTCCAGCACCATACGCTCGTTAACGACCCAGTCCTTCAGCTTATATGCACCGTTGGTCACGATTTTCGCAGGCTGCGTCCATTTTTCACCAAATTTTTCTACCGCGGATTTTGGTACCGGAGAAACGGACGGGTGAACCAGCAACTTATAGAAGTACGGAACAGGTTCGCTCAACGTCACTTCAAAAGTCTTGGCATCGATGGCTTTTACGCCCAGGTCGGTTACTGGCTTTTTACCCGTGATGATGTCATCAATATTGGCGATATGGCCATACTGGAGGTAACTCGCGTACGGGGAGGCGGTATTCGGATCCGCCAGACGCTGCCAGCTATAGACGAAATCTTCGGCGGTAACCGGCGTACCGTCAGACCATTTGGCATCTTTACGCAGATGGAAGGTCCAGACTTTAAAATCTTTGTTGTCCCATTTTTCCGCCACGCCCGGAGCCGGGTGGCCGTCTACGTCAGTCACCAGCAGACCTTCAAACAGATCGCGGTTAACGTTAGACTCTGGAACACCTTCAATTTTGTGCGGATCAAGAGACTGCACTTCCGCACCGTTATTACGTACCAGCGTTTGCTTCTCAGCCAGCTGAACACCAGCAGGAACGTCCGCAGCCATTGCAGCGTTGCCCGCGATTAGCGCAGTTAAAATCCCCGCCGCTACCAGACTTTTTTTTGTGATGATGGACATTGTGTTGATACTCCACTCATTATTATGACTGGCCTTCGCCAGTAGTGTAATCCCCTGTTGGGGCCTGTACAGCGCAGGAGTTTTTTTTGCTGCTGTCAGGTTCTTTTTTTACTTCTTGCTATCATCGACTTCATTATTACTGACCGCTCGTACGGCGATCTTGCGTCGATTCTTTACACCTCTCCCCTGTCAGTGAGGTGTGCTGGAAAGCTTAAGTGAGGTCTATATGAAAATAGTTCTCATCAACTTGTTTAATGCCGCAAAATATAAGGCCGGAAAGTACCAAATGGTGCCAACTCTCGCCAATACATTTTGCAAATTTGTTAAGCATTTCTCTTTTACGGAGTCAGGCGTAGCTATGCCGCCGACCACCTTTCACGCCAAAAACAAGTAAAACCCTTACAATACATTCAGTTGTAGAGTTCTCTCGTGACTGGTGCGATGACATGACAAATTCGAACGATTTTTCACGAAAATTTAACATCTGGTTATTATTTAGCACATTCGTCTGGGTCAGCGTCGAAATTACTAATATCATTTCGGTTATCTGTCAGCAAGCCCCAGAGTATCATGTGAGTAAAATAACAGAGCGTTTGAAGGATTTATGGGCAGAGAAGCAAACTGAAAATAAACAACCTCTTGAAAATCAACAAAAGAGGGTTATTAGTAGAACTTATTATGGCTGGTGCGTATTTCAACTTTATTTATATGATTTGCTGATATTCACGTAAAAAAACGGAGCCGCTGGCTCCGCTCTTTCAAACGAAAGTCAGTGTACTAATCCGGGGAATATACTTTTTATACCGGTAACGATAAATTCGATGCCTAACGCCATTAACAACAGACCCATGATACGGGTAATCACGTTGATGCCCGTTTGTCCCAGCAAGCGAACCAGCCATGGCGCCATACGAAATACGCCCCAGCAGCAAAGTGCGAACAGGGCAATGGCGACAGAGAAGCCAATCAGGTGCATCAGGCTGTGATAGCGTGTTCCCCATACAATGGTAGAGCTGATTGCCCCCGGGCCCGCCATCAGCGGCAGTGCCAGTGGCACCACGCCGATGCTCTCGCGGATAGCTGTCTCTGATTTTTCCTGCTTATTCTGTTTATCCTCCCCCAGCTTGCCGCTGATCATCGACATGGCAATCGTCACCACCAGGATCCCGCCTGCTATTCGGAATGAATCAATCGAGATGCCGAAGACCTGAAGAATGGCGTCCCCCAGATAAAGAGACGTAAGCAAGATAATCGCCACCGACAGGTTTGCCGTCAGGTTGGTTTTATTTCGCGCGGCGGCTGTCTGATAGCTGGTCATACTGATGAAGACAGGGATAATCCCTACCGGGTTGACCAGGGCAAACAAGCCAATAAAAAACTTGAAATATGTAGGGAAATCAAAGAGCGTTTGAATCACATTAAGCTCCGCAATTGAGCATGGTCAGGGAGAGACAGCGTGTAATGATAAATCCGCGCTGAAGATACGCTTTTTAGCCGCACACTTCACCAGAAATCTGTTCTAAAACGTTATCAATTCATGATGTTAAACATTTGTATAATCAATGATAGCGCCACTTCCAATAGTTACTTAATTATTTAACACTGGAATAATTAGCACAAAATAACCCTGCTGAAAGGTATCAGCTTAGGACAAAATTGATCTTGATCATAATTTTCGTACTCAGAAGTGAGTAATCTTGGTTACGCCGCCAGGGAGATCACCTATCAAAAAGGTATGATGCTAAGGTAAGGCTCTTTTAGTAAATTAGTGAGCGGAAGCAGTGAGTAATCCTTTGTTTTACTGTGTGTTACGCAAGTGGGATCGGCTCTGACTATACTGTCAGACGTATCGAGCGCTGGTTTACTAAAAGAGTTTAAACATTATCAGGAGAGCATTATGGCTGTTACCAATATCGCTGAACTGAACGCCCTCGTCGAGCGCGTGAAAAAAGCCCAGCGTGAATATGCCAATTTCACCCAAGAACAGGTTGATAAAATCTTCCGCGCGGCCGCTCTGGCTGCTGCAGATGCTCGAATCCCTCTCGCTAAAATGGCCGTTACCGAATCCGGTATGGGTATCGTTGAAGATAAAGTGATCAAAAACCACTTTGCTTCAGAGTATATCTACAACGCCTATAAAGATGAGAAAACCTGCGGTGTGCTGTCAGAAGACGACACTTTTGGCACCATCACTATCGCTGAACCCATCGGCATTATTTGCGGTATCGTTCCAACCACTAACCCAACCTCTACCGCCATCTTCAAATCTCTTATCAGTCTGAAAACACGTAACGCAATCATTTTCTCCCCGCATCCACGTGCGAAAGACGCCACCAACAAAGCAGCGGATATCGTGCTTCAGGCTGCCATTGCTGCGGGTGCGCCAAAAGATCTGATCGGTTGGATCGACCAGCCTTCTGTTGAACTGTCCAACGCCCTGATGCATCACCCGGACATTAACTTAATCCTGGCGACCGGCGGCCCTGGTATGGTTAAAGCAGCATACAGCTCCGGTAAACCAGCCATCGGCGTAGGCGCAGGTAATACCCCTGTTGTGATCGACGAAACGGCAGATATCAAGCGTGCAGTTGCCTCTGTGCTGATGTCAAAAACCTTCGATAACGGCGTTATCTGTGCATCTGAACAGTCTGTTGTCGTGGTTGATTCGGTATACGACGCCGTTCGTGAACGTTTCGCCAGCCACGGCGGCTACCTGTTGCAAGGTAAAGAACTGAAAGCCGTTCAGGACGTGATTCTGAAAAATGGTGCACTGAACGCAGCTATCGTAGGTCAGCCAGCGTATAAAATCGCTGAACTCGCCGGCTTTAGCGTCCCTGCTACCACCAAGATTCTGATTGGTGAAGTGAAAGTCGTTGATGAAAGTGAGCCGTTTGCTCACGAAAAACTGTCCCCGACACTGGCAATGTACCGTGCGAAAGATTTCGATGACGCGGTAGAAAAAGCAGAGAAGCTGGTGGCGATGGGCGGTATCGGCCACACCTCTTGCCTGTACACCGACCAGGATAACCAGCCAGAGCGTGTTGCTTACTTCGGTCAGAAGATGAAGACGGCACGTATCCTGATCAACACCCCTGCTTCTCAGGGTGGTATCGGTGACCTGTATAACTTCAAACTCGCACCTTCCCTGACTCTGGGTTGTGGTTCCTGGGGTGGTAACTCCATCTCTGAAAACGTTGGTCCAAAACACCTGATCAACAAGAAAACCGTTGCTAAGCGAGCTGAAAACATGTTGTGGCACAAACTTCCGAAATCTATCTACTTCCGCCGCGGCTCTCTGCCAATCGCGCTGGACGAAGTGATTACTGATGGCCACAAACGTGCGCTCATCGTGACTGACCGTTTCCTGTTCAACAATGGCTATGCAGACCAGATCACCTCTGTTCTGAAAGCGTCTGGCGTCGAAACTGAAGTCTTCTTTGAAGTTGAAGCTGACCCAACCCTGAGCGTTGTACGTAAAGGCGCTGAACTGGCTAACTCCTTCAAACCTGATGTGATCATCGCACTGGGTGGCGGTTCCCCAATGGACGCCGCGAAAATTATGTGGGTCATGTACGAGCATCCGGAAACCCACTTCGAAGAACTGGCGCTGCGCTTTATGGATATCCGTAAACGTATCTACAAGTTCCCGAAAATGGGCGTGAAAGCGAAAATGATCGCCGTCACCACCACTTCCGGTACCGGTTCAGAAGTGACGCCATTTGCTGTTGTGACTGATGACGCAACGGGTCAGAAATATCCGCTGGCTGACTACGCACTGACGCCAGATATGGCTATCGTTGACGCCAACCTGGTCATGGAAATGCCGAAATCACTGTGTGCGTTCGGTGGTCTGGATGCGGTAACTCACGCCCTGGAAGCTTACGTTTCCGTACTGGCTTCTGAGTTCTCTGACGGTCAGGCTTTACAGGCACTGAAACTGCTGAAAGAAAACCTGCCAGCTTCTTACAACGAAGGTGCGAAAAACCCTGTAGCTCGTGAACGTGTACACAGTGCGGCAACCATCGCGGGCATTGCATTTGCTAACGCCTTCCTGGGTGTCTGTCACTCCATGGCGCACAAGCTGGGTTCACAGTTCCACATTCCTCACGGTCTGGCGAACGCCCTGTTGATCAGCAACGTTATCCGCTATAACGCCAACGACAACCCAACCAAGCAGACTGCATTCAGCCAGTACGACCGTCCGCAAGCTCGTCGTCGCTACGCTGAAATCGCAGACCACCTGGGTCTAAGCGCACCGGGCGACCGTACTGCAGCGAAGATCGAGAAACTGCTGGCATGGCTGGAAAGCCTGAAGGCTGAACTGGGTATTCCTAAATCTATCCGCGAAGCAGGCGTTCAGGAAGCTGACTTCCTCGCTCACGTAGATAAGCTGTCTGAAGATGCATTCGATGACCAGTGTACTGGTGCCAACCCGCGCTACCCACTGATTTCCGAACTGAAACAGATCCTGCTGGATACCTATTACGGTCGTAACTTCACTGAAAGCGATGTCGCTGCCGTAAAAGTAGACATCCCCGCAGTTGTAAAAGCTGACAAGAAAGCGAAGAAAAATGCTTGATTGACAGTGTGAAAAAAACCCGCCGCTGGCGGGTTTTTTTATATCTGAGGATCCGTAAGACATTTTTTTTATTTGCGATTGTCGCCCTGTAACGCCGTCAGCGAGCCTACAGCCAGCGCCTCTTTATAATGCTTGCGGCAGACCGAGACATAACGTTCATTGCCCCCTATCACCACCTGCTCGCCATCAGCATAAGGCTTACCCGACTGGTCCAGGCGAAGAACCATACTTGCCTTGCGGCCACAAAAGCAGATAGTTTTCAGCTCAACCAGCTTATCCGACCAGGCGAGCAGATACTGGCTACCGGCAAATAACTCACCGCGAAAGTCAGTGCGTAATCCATAGCAAAGAACGGGAATATCCAGCTCATCAACGACCTCTGAAAGCGCATGGACCTGCTCGCGGGTCAGGAACTGGCTTTCATCTACCAGCACGCAATGGACAGGCTTAGAGGCATGCTGGGCACGAATGTCCTCAAGCAGGTCCGTTTCAGGGTTAAACAGCCTTGCAGGCGACGAGAGCCCTATTCTTGAGCTTACCTTCCCTGCCCCAAAGCGATCGTCGATTTCGGCGGTATAAACAACGGTACGCATCCCCCGCTCCTGATAATTGTATGAGGATTGCAGTAACGCCGTCGATTTCCCTGCATTCATTGCCGAATAGTAGAAATAAAGTTGTGCCATTGGCCGAAGAACCCTAATCAATGTGTAATATTCCCGATGGATCATTGTACCATATTTTGTATTGTCATCAGCGGCGGGCTGCGTGCTCCAGGCTGTTCTGCACCAATAAACTCTTCGTTGATAGCGCAAAATAATGCGTTAAAACAGACAGTAAAGGCTTTTAGCACGGACAATAAGGCGAGCTCGACACCGGAGATAACACTTCTTTTTATAGTGGCTTCTGCAATCTTTAAAATTCACTATTTATTAACTATTCTTCTGTTCGCTGCGCTTAGCCGGAGTAATACGAAAGGCTGATATTTATCAACCGCAACTATAATTCCTGAGGTAAAAGTCACAAAACAAACATGCAAATGACGCGCTTTTGCCGTTTGAAACGATATCTCATCGCCCCAGCAAACAATGAAATTTAAGTTAGCGTAATTAATAATAGCGTCATTAATTTTGCATTTTTTGAATTCCTTACATTCCAACCTATTGCACAAGTGAAATTAACGCTCTATTATTAGGACAACAAACCCACCCCCATTATAAGTTTGAGATTACTACAATGAGCGAAGCACTTAAAATTCTGAACAACATCCGTACTCTTCGTGCGCAGGCAAGAGAATGTACCCTTGAAACGCTTGAAGAGATGCTCGAAAAATTAGAAGTTGTCGTTAACGAACGTCGTGAAGAAGAAAGCGCAGCAGCGGCTGAAATCGAAGAACGTACACGTAAACTGCAACAGTATCGCGAAATGCTGATTGCCGATGGTATCGATCCAAACGAATTGCTGAACAGCATGGCTGCGGCTAAAACCGGTACCAAAGCAAAACGCGCAGCACGTCCTGCTAAATATAGCTACATCGACGAGAACGGCGAAGAGAAAACCTGGACCGGCCAGGGTCGTACTCCTGCTGTAATCAAGAAAGCTATGGACGAACAAGGTAAACAACTGGATGACTTCCTGATCAAGGATTAATCTGGAAAGATTCTGAAAAATCCCGCTTAATGCGGGATTTTTTATGCCCATAATATTCCCCAAACATCTCCTTACATTCTGTCATATTGCCTGGCTCACTATTTAACGTCCTTGACAATCTCCAGCCAATTACGGATCGACAGGCATAAAAAAACCGGTGGGCATCGCCACACCGGTCTTGTTCACTGGTCCGTGAGTTTATTACTTAATACCCACGCTACCTTTGAGCCAGGCTTTAAATTCTTCACCCAGGCTGTTATGGCGAATGCCATATTCGACGAATGCCTGCATATAACCGAGCTTATTACCGCAGTCATGGCTCTTACCTTTCATATGGTAGGCTTCCACGGTCTCTTTCTCGATCAGCATATCGATAGCATCCGTCAGCTGGATTTCATCGCCCGCACCCGGAGGCGTTTTGGCCAGCAGCGCCCAGATTTCAGCACTCAGTACGTAACGGCCAACGACAGCAAGGTTAGACGGCGCGACGTCCGCTTTAGGTTTTTCAACAACGCCAACCATCGGTACGCTTTCACCAGGTTGCAGGGCAACACCTTTGCAGTCAACCACACCGTAAGCAGTCACATCGTCGACTGGCTCAACCATAATCTGGCTGCTGCCGGTTTCGTCGAAGCGTTTAATCATTTCCGCCAGGTTTTCCTGGGAAAGATCGGACTCATACTCATCAAGGATCACGTCTGGCAGAATAACCGCGACCGGCTCATCACCCACTACCGGATGTGCACACAATACTGCGTGTCCCAGGCCCTTCGCCAGGCCCTGACGAACCTGCATAATGGTAACGTGTGGAGGGCAAATAGACTGCACTTCCTCCAGCAGCTGGCGCTTTACGCGTTTTTCCAGCATTGCTTCAAGTTCGAAACTGGTATCGAAATGGTTTTCGATAGAGTTTTTAGATGAATGCGTCACCAGTACAATTTCGGTGATACCTGCCGCAATACACTCATTCACGACATACTGGATTAATGGCTTATCAACCAGAGGCAGCATCTCTTTTGGGATTGCCTTCGTCGCTGGCAACATCCTGGTACCCAATCCCGCCACCGGGATAACGGCCTTTCTGACTTTCGAATTTAGGGCAGCCATTGAAATTCTCCTGAACTGTTCAAGTTTTGAACTTTTATGCATTGAATAACGCGTTGAGTATACAGTCTCAGCCACTAATACGGGTCTGAAAAGAACGCGTTGCCGATCAATTAAGACAAATACGCATGAAACTTGCAGCGATAGTAGCACTGCCAGCAAAAACACAGGTAAAGCAATCTGAAAAATAAAATCTGACTACTTACTCCGTGGACAACATTAAGCGTAACCGCCCACCGGCACCCCAAATTTGGCACTGCCAGGAGGTGCAGCGATGGCTAATTTGATTAAGGTAAGTATTACCCAACGTTCCCAACGGCACACCGTTACTCACCTGTATATGATGTTCGCCGGTATTCAGCGTGGCATTTAATCCAGCAGAGACCAGAATAAGGTTATTCAACCCGCTGTGATAATAGCCAACCAGAAGCGGGAACTGCCCCGGCAAATTGGCCTGGCGAAAAAGTTGGTTGACCTGTTTTAGTAAACTGCCTAACTCAGGAAGTCGTTGCCCCTGATGGGATAATTGTTCCTGTAGCAATCCATTAAACAGCGCACGGAGTAATAAGGCCGCCAGAACGCCGTTATCACCCGCTCGGGTAACATCCAGGCAATAAAAAGCGAGGTCGGAATCTGATAGCGGCGCAATATCCAGCACCAGTCCAGGCTGGTCAGCCGCTACCAGCTGGCGATAATTTACTCTGCAATGAGAGATATTTTGCTGCACCGGCGGCTGAAGTTCCTGAAGCAGCTTCGCGGCCGCGAGCGGATTACTGACTAAAGCATCCCAGTCCTGGAAAAGACGTTCTTCTTCTTCCACCCGGGAATTAAACATATTGGGATACAGGCAGGCCAACACCGTTTCACGCAGTCGGTTTAAATCTTTAACCGGTTTGAGCAGGATATCCTGCACACCCAAACGCAACGCCTTAGCAATATCCGCCATATTTTCGGTTGCCGAGATCACCAGTATCGGTGTCTGATAACCTTCGTTACGCAGATTTTCCACCAGCATTAATCCGTCCATGCGCGGCATCTCGAGATCGCAGATCATCAGATCAGGCGCCATGCTGGCCATTTTTTCCAGTGCCTCGACGCCATCTTCGGCAAGGGACGTGGTTGCACCCAGTGAGGATAACCACGAATCCAGTAGCGATCGGAAAACGGGCTCGTCTTCTACTATCAAAATATGTTTTCCGGCCAATGGCTGTGTCATGGTTCCTCCCCTGGCTGACAGTTACTCAATAGTGGCATGCTATTGGTACTATCGCCTGTCAGATTTTGCTGAAGTAATCAAAAAAGTGCTTAACGTGCTGTACGCACAAAAGGCAACAGTTCATCTATTTTCTTTTCGACGGCTAACGAGCCCGCTGCTATGGCGGCCTCAGCCCGGTGGAAATCAAGGGTAGAGATTTGTGGACAATAGGGCTGAATAAGAATATCCGGAGGATCGCCAGCCATACGGTTTCGCTTCAGGCGATTCTCAAGAATTTGAATGGAGGTCGTCATGATTTCAATGGCGTTCGGCGCGGTCACCGTGCGACGGGCAGTCAGGCGCCCTATTCTGCCGCGTAAACGCGCATGCCAGGCAAGTTTCTCTTCTTCCGCATCATCGCTCTGAAGATTAACCGGCATCAAATCCTGCTGCATAAGGTGAGCGTCGTGCTGTAAATCCACTGCTATGACGATATCTGCCCCCATGGCGCGCGTCAGAGAGATGGGGACAGGATTCACCACGCCACCATCAACGAGCCAGTAGCCATTATGAGGCACAGGCGCCATTAACCCAGGCATGCTACAGGATGCGCGAACGGCGAGATGAATATCCCCTTCGGTGAGCCATAACTCCCTGCCCGTACTGAGGTTGGTTGCAACGGCGCCGAAAGGCATTTGGCAGTGGCTGAAGTCAGCGAGGGGCATTATCTTACGAAACTGATTGAATACGCGTTCGCCGCGCAGCAGGCCGCCACGCTGCCAGGAGAGATCCATCAGGCGCAGTACATCCCAGTAACTAAAGGAGCGCACCCAGCTTTCAAGCTGCGGGAGCTTACCGCAGGCGTACGCGGATCCGACCAGCGACCCGATAGAACATCCTGCGACAATATCAACGTCAATCCCCATCTGGTTTAAGGTATTGATAACGCCAATATGTGACCAACCCCGGGCTGCACCTGAGCCCAACGCCAGTCCAATTTTTACCTTTCTCATTAGCCCTGTTTTACTTCCCCTGGATTCCCGACATAGCGTCAACGCACCTGCTCAGTTAACATATTGCTACCTTAAGCGTTTAACGCCTTATTTTTTGTTCCAGGAAGAGAATCGTGTCTCAACTCTGCCCCTGTGGTAGCGCTCTGGAGTATAGCCTATGTTGCCAGCGATATCTTTCTGGCGAGCAGGTTGCACCAGACCCGTCACACCTTATGCGCTCGCGGTATACTGCTTTTGTGATCAAAAACGCAGACTACCTGATTAAAACCTGGCATCCGTCCTGTGATGCTGCCGATTTTCGGCAAGAGATTGAAGCCGGATTTGCCAACACCGTCTGGCTGGGCCTTACCGTCTTTGATGCCGCTCCCGGCCGCGATGCCAACGAGGGCTATGTCAGTTTTGTCGCCCGCTTTAGCGAACAAAACAAACCCGGCGCCATCATTGAACGCTCACGGTTCTTAAACGACAGCGGGCAATGGTATTATATTGACGGCACACGTCCGCAATTCGGTCGTAACGATCCCTGCCCCTGTGGTTCAGGAAAAAAATTTAAAAAGTGTTGCGGCAGTAATGCCTGACAACTCAGATTTCGCAAATACATAAACAGGATTTCCCGGCGATGCAATCATTACAACGTAAAGTTCTGCGCACTATCTGTCCCGATCAAAAAGGACTGATCGCACGAATTACCAACATTTGCTACAAGCATGAACTGAATATCGTGCAGAACAACGAGTTCGTTGACCACCGTACCGGTCGCTTCTTTATGCGTACCGAGCTGGAAGGTATTTTCAACGACACAACCCTGCTTGCCGATCTGGACAGCGCCCTGCCGGAAGGCTCGGTGCGCGAGCTAAACCCGGCGGGTCGTCGCCGCATTGTCATTCTGGTCACCAAAGAGGCGCACTGCCTGGGCGATCTGCTGATGAAAGCCAACTACGGTGGCCTGGACGTCGAAATTGCCGCCGTCATTGGCAACCACGAGACGCTGCGTACGCTGGTTGAACGTTTCGACATTCCGTTTGAACTGGTCAGCCATGAAGGTCATACCCGCGAAGAGCACGACAACCTGATGGCTGCTGCGATTGAAGCGCATAACCCGGACTACGTGGTGCTGGCAAAATACATGCGCGTGCTGACGCCATCCTTCGTGGCGCGCTTCCCGAACAAAATTATCAACATCCACCACTCCTTCCTGCCAGCCTTTATTGGCGCGCGTCCGTACCACCAGGCGTACGAGCGTGGGGTGAAGATCATTGGCGCAACCGCGCACTACGTAAATGATAATCTGGACGAAGGCCCAATCATCATGCAGGACGTGATCCACGTGGATCACACCTACACGGCAGAAGATATGATGCGTGCTGGCCGTGACGTTGAGAAGAACGTACTGAGCCGTGCGCTTTATCAGGTACTTGCTCAGCGCGTCTTTGTGTACGGCAACAGAACGATTATTCTTTAATCCTTCGGAAAATGAATTGATTAGCTTTACGCCTTTACGGATAAAAAGCAGGCAAACAGCTTCATTTTCCTAAAGGAATGCTTTACAGGGGCGTCTCATTTGATATGATGCGCCCCGCTTCCAACAGGAAGCAGGCCAGTTAAAAGCATTACCCCGTGGTGGGGTTCCCGAGCGGCCAAAGGGAGCAGACTGTAAATCTGCCGTCATCGACTTCGAAGGTTCGAATCCTTCCCCCACCACCATCTCCAGCTTTACCTCAAAATATGAATTACCCCTGGTGGGGTTCCCGAGCGGCCAAAGGGAGCAGACTGTAAATCTGCCGTCATCGACTTCGAAGGTTCGAATCCTTCCCCCACCACCATCACTTCCAGATTCTTTAGCACTCTCCAAAAGCACAATGCCCCATGGTTCTCCCATGCGGGGAAAGATGAGAAGCTTCGACCAGGGTTCGATCCGAGCATAGTGAATTCCGTAGGCCGGGTAAGGCGCAGCCGCCACCCGGCATCCGCACGAAACCCTGGTTCCAGGACAAAAAAAACCCCGCAAATGCGGGGTTGTATCAATACAGCGAATCAGCGACGAGCACGCACGATCTGATATTTGCGCGTCAGGTACTCCACCGGCGCACTCCAGATGTGCACCAGGCGAGAGAACGGGAACAGCACAAACAGGGTCATACCCAGCACCAGGTGAACGCGGAAGATGAACGCCACGCCGTCCAGATGCTCAGAGGCACCACCGCGGAAGGTCACGACAGACTGCGCCCATCCCACCAGCTTCATCATCTCGCTGCCGTCCATATGCTGCACAGAGAATGGAATGGTCAGCAGACCCAGCGCACACTGCACCATCAGCAGGGAGAGGATCAGGATGTCCGCTCCGGTCGTGGTAGCCCGCACGCGTGGGCTGAACAGACGGCGTTTCAGCAGCAGCAGCCCACCCACCAGGGTCATCACGCCGCAAGCGCCACCGGCGAGCATCGCCATCTTCTGCTTCACTTCAATCGGCAGCCACGCTTCGTACATCCAGTGCGGCGTCAGCATCCCCAGGAAATGACCGGCGAAAATACCCAAAATCCCGATGTGGAACAGGTTTGACGCCAGGTTCATCCCTTTACGATCCAGCATCTGGCTGGAGGCAGCACGCCAGGTGTACTGGCCATAGTCATAACGCAGCCAGCTTCCCACCAGGAACACGGTGCCCGCGATATACGGGTAAATGTCAAAGAAGAACATATTCAGGAAGTGCATTAGTGCTGTCCTCCGTTAGAGATATTCAAATATTGCGGAGCCACCGCTCCGGCAAAACGACGCTGATGCGCGGAGATTTCAGATTCGCCACAGCTCTGGTCAGCAAAGAATTTCACCTGTTCTTCTTCCCAGACGGCATCCAGTGCTTGTGGGGTGTCGTCACGGGCTTCATCCGCAATTTTTTCCGCCACTTTTTGACTGTCAACCGAGGCGTTAGCCAGTTTCACCAGCAGATCGAACAGGACTGCATAATTGCTCTCACGTTGCTGGAGACGTGCGCCGAGCAACGCCAGAATGGGAGCGATGTCCTGCAACCCGCCCAGCGCTTCCTCTTTCGGCAGCTGCGCCAGATATTCCAGGTACAGAGGCAGGTGATCCGGCAGCTCGCGGCTGTCGAGTTGCAAACCGTGCTGCTCGTACTGGGCCATCAGATCCACCATCGCCTGACCACGGTCGCGGGATTCACCGTGAACGTGTTCGAACAGCAATAGAGACGTGGCACGACCACGGTCAAACAGCTGGCTGTAGTCCGCCTGCGCATCAAGAAGATCGCGCGCCAGCAGGTCGCGGAGGAAAATGCCCAGCGACTGGGCATCCTCTTTATCCAGGTTTTCAGATGACGCGAGTGCATCAAAGAGTTCCTGCTGATGCTGCACAAGCGCAGCATCAGGGTACTCGAGCAGACGCGAAACAATGACGAGTTCAATCATTGGTGCGGCTCCGTTTTGCTGGTCACATCCATCGCGTCGATGCGGCGGCTGTTGAACAGGTTGAATTTGCTGTCTGACCCGTGGCAACCGTCGCCAAAGGTAAAGCCACACCCACTTTTCTCCGGGAAGGCCTCGCGAGCCAGCTCGCGGTGACTGCTCGGCACCACGAAACGATCTTCGTAGTTAGCGATTGCCAGATAGCGGTACATCTCCTGCGCCTGCGCTTCGGTCAGGCCGACCTCTTCCAGCGCGCGGGTATCGTTAACGCCGTCAACGGTTTCCGCACGTTTGAAGTGACGCATCGCCAGCATACGTTTCAGCGCCAGCAGCACCGGCTGGGTATCCCCGGCCGTCAGCAGGTTGGCCAGATACTGAACCGGAATACGCAGGCTTTCCACGTCCGGCAGAATGCCGTTGCTGCCCAGTTCACCTGCGTCAGCCGCAGACTGAATCGGAGACAGCGGCGGCACGTACCAGACCATCGGCAACGTGCGGTATTCCGGGTGCAGCGGCAGCGCCAGCTTCCAGTCCATCGCCATTTTGTACACCGGGGACTGCTGTGCGGCGTCAATCACGCTCTGCGGAATACCGTCTTTCAGCGCCTGCTCGATCACCTTCGGATCGTTCGGATCGAGGAAGACGTCCAGCTGACGCTGATACAGATCTTTCTCGTTCTCGGTGCTTGCGGCATTTTCAATCGCATCCGCGTCGTACAGCAGCACGCCGAGGTAGCGGATACGCCCTACGCAGCTCTCAGAGCAGACGGTCGGCATACCGGCTTCGATGCGCGGATAGCAGAAGATGCACTTCTCTGACTTACCGCTCTTCCAGTTGAAGTAGATTTTTTTGTACGGGCAGCCGGTGATGCACATACGCCAGCCGCGGCACTTGTCCTGGTCGATCAGCACAATGCCATCTTCTTCACGCTTGTAGATGGCGCCGCTTGGGCAGGTCGCCACGCACGCCGGGTTAAGGCAGTGTTCGCACAGGCGCGGCAGATACATCATGAAAGTGTTTTCGAACTGGCCGTACATCGCCTTCTGCATGTTCTCGAAGTTCTGGTCTTTGGCGCGTTTTTCGAACTCGCCGCCCAGAATTTCCTCCCAGTTTGGACCGCTGGTAATTTTGTCCATGCGCTTACCGGTGATCAGCGAGCGAGGACGGGCGATCGGCTGGTGTTTGCTTTCCGGCGCGTTGTGCAGGTTCTGATAGTCGTAATCAAACGGCTCGTAGTAATCGTCGATGCCCGGCAGATGCGGGTTAGCAAAGATTTTACCGAGCAGCATCGCACGGTTACCCATGCGCGGTTGCAGTTTGCCGTTGATTTTACGGATCCAGCCACCCTTCCACTTCTCCTGGTTTTCCCAGTCGGTCGGGAAGCCGGTGCCCGGCTTACTTTCCACGTTGTTGAACCAGGCGTACTCCATACCTTCACGGCTGGTCCAGACGTTTTTACAGGTGACTGAGCAGGTATGACAGCCGATGCATTTATCCAGATTCAGCACCATGCCGACTTGTGAACGAATTTTCATTTTACGCTCTCCTGTACCTGGTCATTACCTTCGCCATCTAACCAGTTAATATTCTTCATCTTACGTACCACCACGAACTCATCGCGGTTTGATCCTACAGTGCCGTAGTAGTTAAAGCCGTAGGCCAGCTGGGCATAGCCGCCGATCATATGCGTCGGTTTCGGCGTAATACGGGTCACAGAGTTGTGAATACCGCCGCGCTGCTCGGTGATCTCTGAACCCGGCAGGTTAACGATACGTTCCTGCGCGTGGTACATCATGGTCATCCCGGCTGGTACACGCTGGCTCACCACCGCACGTGCCGTCAGGGCACCGTTGCTGTTGAACACTTCGATCCAGTCGTTATCTTCGATACCCAGATCTTTGGCGTCCGCTTCGCTCATCCAGACAATCGGCCCCCCGCGTGACAGCGTCAGCATCAGCAGGTTGTCGCTGTAGGTGGAGTGGATACCCCACTTCTGGTGCGGCGTCAGGAAGTTCAGCGCCTTCTCAGGGTTACCGTTTGATTTCGCCCCCATCACCGCTTTCACGGAGCGGGTATCGATTGGCGGACGGTAAACCAGCAGGCTTTCACCGAAGTCACGCATCCACTGGTGATCCTGATACAGAGACTGACGGCCAGAGAGCGTGCGCCATGGGATCAGCTCGTGAACGTTGGTGTATCCGGCGTTATAGGACACATGTTCATCTTCGAGGCCAGACCAGGTCGGGCTGGAGATAATCTTGCGCGGCTGAGCCTGAATATCGCGGAAGCGGATTTTCTCTTCTTCTTTATTCTTCGCCAGATGCGTATGGTCACGGCCGGTAAATTCACTCAGAGCCGCCCACGCTTTCACCGCCACGTGGCCATTGGTTTCCGGTGCCAGGGTCAGAATCATTTCCGCTGCATCAATTGCCGTGTTCAGCATTGGCTGGCCTTTGGCCGGGCCGTCTGCTTTGGTGTAATTGAGCTTGCGCAGCAGGTCCATTTCGCTCTGGGTGTTCCAGGCGATGCCTTTACCGCCGTTACCGATCTTCTCCATCAGCGGACCGATAGAGGTAAAGCGCTCGTACGTTGCCGGGTAATCACGTTCAACCGGAATAATGTGCGGCGCGGTCACACCCGGGATCAGATCGCATTCGCCTTTTTTCCAGTCCTTAACGTCAAACGGCTGCGCCAGTTCGGCAGCGGAGTCGTGCTGGATTGGCAGCGTCACCACGTCGGTCTCTTTGCCCAGGTGCCCTACACAGACTTCGGAGAATTTCTTCGCGATGTCTTTATAGATTTCCCAGTCGCTTTTTGATTCCCACGCCGGGTCAACGGCCGCAGACAGCGGATGAATAAACGGATGCATATCCGACGTATTCATGTCGTCTTTTTCGTACCAGGTGGCGGTAGGCAGCACGATATCGGAGTACAGGCAGGTACTGGACAGACGGAAGTCCAGCGTTACCACCAGATCCAGCTTGCCGTCCAGACCGTTGTCTTTCCACTCCACCTCTTCCGGCTTCACGCCGCCCTGCTTGCCGAGATCCTTACCCTGAATACCGTTTTCGGTACCGAGCAGGTATTTCAGCATGTACTCATGGCCTTTACCGGACGAACCCAGCAGGTTGGAGCGCCAGATGAACAGGTTACGCGGATGGTTTTTGCCGTTCTCAGGCTGTTCTGCCGCAAAACGGATTGAGCCATCCTTCAGCGATTTCACGGTGTAGTCCACCGGTGACATGCCCGCTTTCTTCGCCGCTTCCGCAATGCGAAGCGGGTTAGTGCCCAACTGCGGTGCAGACGGCAGCCAGCCCATGCGTTCAGCGCGCACGTTGAAGTCAATCAGATGGCCGCTGTAGCGGGATTTATCTGCCATCGGCGACAGCAGCTCCTGCGCGGTCACCGTCTCGTAGCGCCACTGGCTGGAGTGGTTATAGAAGTAGGAGGTGCTGTTCATGTGACGAGCCGGACGCTGCCAGTCAAGGGCAAACGCCAGCGGCTGCCAGCCGGTCTGCGGACGCAGTTTTTCCTGGCCCACGTAGTGCGCCCAGCCGCCGCCGCTCTGCCCGACGCAGCCACAGAAGATCAGCATGTTGATCAGGCCGCGATAGTTCATATCGAGGTGATACCAGTGGTTCAGACCGGCACCGACGATGATCATGGAGCGACCGTGAGTTTTGTCTGCGTTTTCCGCAAATTCGCGGGCGATACGGGTGATTTGGGCGCGTGGCACACCGGTGATCTGCTCCGCCCAGGCTGGTGTATAAGCCTTCACGTCATCATAGCTGGTCGCGCAGTTTTCGTCGTTCAGACCGCGCTCCAGGCCATAGTTCGCCATGGTCAGATCGTAGACCGTAGTGACCAGAGTGGTAGAACCGTCCGCCAGTTGCAGGCGCTTAACCGGCAGTTTGTGCATCAGAACGTTTTGCAGCTCAACCTTGTTGAAGTGCTCGGAACCTTCACCACCAAAGTACGGGAAGCCGACATCGGCGATTTCGTCCTGGCTGCCCAGCATGCTGAGGCGAAGTTCTGTCTCTTCACCCGTGGTGCCGTTACGCTGTTCCAGGTTCCATTTGCCTTTTTCTCCCCAGCGGAAGCCGATAGAACCGTTTGGCGCCACCAGCTCGCCGTTGCTGTTGCAGGCGACCGTTTTCCACTCCGGGTTGTTTTCCTGACCCAGCGCGTCCACAAGATCCGCAGCACGCAGCATACGGCCAGCGGCGTAATAGCCGTCACGCTCTTCAAGCATCACCAGCATTGGCATGTCGGTGTAGCGACGCACGTAATCGGTGAAATACTGGCTTGGCTTGTCGAGGTGGAATTCACGCAACATGACGTGGCCCATCGCCAGCGCCATGGCGGCATCAGTACCCTGTTTCGGTGCCAGCCACAGGTCGCACAGTTTGGCGATTTCGGCGTAGTCCGGGGTCACGGCAACGGTTTTGGTCCCTTTGTAACGTACTTCGGTAAAGAAGTGCGCATCAGGGGTACGGGTCTGCGGAACGTTAGAGCCCCAGGCGATGATGTAGCTGGAGTTGTACCAGTCAGCGGACTCCGGCACGTCGGTCTGTTCGCCCCAGGTCTGCGGCGACGCTGGCGGCAGGTCGCAGTACCAGTCGTAGAAGCTCAGACAGGTACCGCCGATAAGTGAAAGGTAGCGCGCGCCGGAGGCGTAAGAGACCATCGACATTGCCGGGATTGGCGAGAAGCCTGCCACGCGGTCAGGACCGTAAGTTTTCACGGTATAGACGTTGGAGGCCGCAATCAGCTCGTTCACCTCTTTCCAGGAAGAACGAACGAAACCACCGCGACCACGCGCCTGTTTGAAGCTTTTCGCTTTGTCGGCGTCCTCGATGATGGATGCCCATGCATCAACCGGATCGCTGTGCTGCACTTTCGCTTCACGCCACATTTTCATCAGGCGTTTACGCATCAGCGGGTATTTCAGACGGTTGGCGCTGTAGAGATACCAGGAGTAGCTGGCCCCACGCGGGCAGCCGCGCGGTTCATGGTTCGGCATATCCGGACGGGTACGCGGATAGTCGGTCTGCTGCATTTCCCAGGTCACCAGACCGTTTTTAACGAAAATCTTCCAGCTACATGAGCCAGTGCAGTTTACACCGTGGGTAGAACGGACAACTTTGTCATGCTGCCAGCGTTGACGGTAACCGTCTTCCCAGTCCCGGTTGGTATCCAGAACCTGGCCGTGCCCATCGGCAAAAGTTTCACCCTTCTGTTTGAAGTAGCGAAACCGGTCCAAAAATTTGCTCATCGGGTATCTCCTGTGTGGAGCCTGTGGCTCTCTAAATCGACATTGCTGATTTGCAGCGAAGGTAACGCTATGAAAGATGGTGAGAATTGATAACGATCAAGACGGAGGGGGGTCTCTGTGGGGGGGATTAGATCAAATACCACCAAAGCGGTAGCTGTTAATATTTTTTAACTTAATGATTTATATGGATATATTTTATTTATCGTACAATAAGTGGAGCAAAATTTAACATCTAAGGTATTAAGGGGTAGAGACACCTGTAAAGCGATGGCGATCACAGCGTTACCTGTGTGCGACTACGGGAAACGCTATTAGTATGTTGTAACTATTAAGCGATTAAAAAAAGCGCGGCACTCAGGCCGCGCAAACGGATAATCAAGCTTACTTGTTTTTCTTGGTATTACGGCCATATACCAGCCAGGTGATGACCACACAGGCGATATAGAAGACGAGGAATACCTTCATCGCACCCGCCGGAGAGCCGGTCAGATCCAGTGAGATACCGAACGCTTTTGGAATAAAGAAGCCGCCAATCGCGCCAATCGCAGAGATAAACCCAAGCGCCGCAGCGGTATCGGTGGCGGCTTCACGCATCGCCTGCTCGTCGCTCCCGCCCTGCGCTTTCACGCGGTCCATGGTCAGCTTGCGGAAGATGACAGAGATCATCTGGAAAGTAGACGCACTGCCCAGCCCGGCGGTCAGGAACAGCACCATGAAGACGCCGAAGAAGGCAAAGAAGTTACCTCCCTCACCACCCGCAGGCAGCGTCAGGAACAGCAGCGCACAGAAGATGGCCATCAATACAAAGTTCACCAGCGTAACGCGCGTTCCGCCCAGACGGTCGGAGATCATCCCGCCCAGCGAACGTGCCAGCGCGCCAATAAACGGACCGAAGAAGGCAAACTGAAGGATCTGTACGTCCGGGAACTGGGTTTTCGACAGCATGGCAAAGCCTGCGGAGAAACCGATGAACGAGCCGAAGGTCGCCAGATACAGCAGTGCCATTACCCACAGGTGGCCACGTTTCAGAACCGGCAGCTGCTCGCTCAGGGACGCTTTGGACGCGGACAGGTCGTTCATGAAGAACCATGCCGCCAGGGTAAAGACCACCAGGAACGGTACCCAAATCCAGGAGGCATTTTGCAGGAACAGCACTGAACCGTCGGGCTGCGTCACACCGCCGCCGCCAAACGCCGCAAAGATGGAGACCGAGATCGCCAGCGGAGCAATCAGCTGCATCACGCTCACGCCCATGTTACCCAGACCGCCGTTAATGCCCAGCGCACCACCCTGCTTCGCTTTCGGGAAGAAGAAGCTGATGTTTGCCATACTGGACGCAAAGTTCGCCCCCGCAAAGCCGCACAGCAGAGAGATAATCACGAACACGCTAAACGGTGTAGAGGTATCCTGCACCGCAAAACCGAGCCACACGCACGGCACGATCATGATCCCGGTACTGAAAGCCGTCCAGCGACGACCACCAAAGACCGGCACCATAAACGCGTAAGGAACGCGCAGCAGTGCGCCTGAAAGCGACGGCAACGCAGTCAACATAAACAGCTGATCGGTGGTAAAGGTAAAGCCCACTTTTGGCAGGTTAACCGCAACCGCACTGAACAACATCCAGACGCAAAACGCCAGTAACAGACATGGCACGGAAATCCACAGATTACGACTTGCTATACGGTGGCCGCGCTGTTGCCAGAACGCCGGATCCTCTGGACGCCAGTCTGTAATAACGGCACCAGTTTCCCTTTCGGGAGCGGAAGAGTGACTCATAGACACCTCTGATTCTCGAATGATGCTGCAAACATTAGGGCTTTAGGGCGGCGGTAAGTTGATATAAATCAAAGGAAAAGTGGGAGGTTTTGCGGCGAAAAAAAAGCCATCACTCTTAATGAGTAGATACAAAACGAAAAAAAGGTGTGGTTTTTCACGGTGCTGACGCATCCCTGCTTCGTCCACCCACTAACCGTTACCTCTCTGGCAATTTAGAGGTAATCCTTTATTGGTATGGGTATACTCCAGGGTATGCACCAGAATAGCGCCATTCCTGCAATCAGGTCACGTCAGGAGCCCGGCAACTCTATGTTAAAAAGATGTTTATCTCCGTTGACGCTGGTTAACCAGCTGGCGCTTATTGTTCTGCTGTCCACCGCTATCGGTGTGACCGGCATGGCTATTTCTGGCTGGCTGGTACAGGGTGTGCAGGGTAATGCGCATGCCATCAACGAGGCAGGCTCGCTACGTATGCAGAGTTACCGGCTGCTGGCGTCGGTGCCGCTGACGCAGGCTGACCAACCGCTTATCGACGAAATGGAGCGTACCGCATTCAGCCCTGAACTGGAAAGAGCCGCCATCCGTGACGGCCAGCAATCTCAGCTTAAGGCGCTTCAGGGCTACTGGCATACCCAGCTGGAGCCCGGGTTAAAGCGGGCGGAAGACCGGGAAACGGTCGCCCAGGATGTCGCCGGGTTTGTGTCACGCATCGATCATCTCGTCTCCTCGTTCGATCGCACCACAGAGTTACGCATTGACCGCGTGGTGATGGTTCACCGCGCAATGGCGCTGTTTATGGGTTTGCTGCTGATTTTCACGGTTATCTGGCTGCGCGCGCGGTTGCTTAACCCCTGGAAGCAACTCCTGGCGATGGCCCGCGCCGTCACACAGCGCGATTTTACCCAACGCACGCACATCAGCGGGCGCAACGAAATGGCGATGCTCGGCGAGGCGCTCAACACCATGTCGGCGGAGCTATCTGAAAGCTACGCGGTACTGGAAAAACGCGTCCAGGAGAAAACCGCCGGGCTTGAGCAGAAAAACGAGATCCTCTCTTTCCTCTGGCAGGCGAACCGTCGCCTGCATATGCAGGTACCGCTTTGCGAGCGTCTCTCGCCGGTACTGAACGGCCTGCAAAACCTGACTCTGCTCCACGATCTTGAGCTACGGGTTTATGACGTTGAAGATGAGGAAAACCATCAGGAATTTACCTGTCAGTCGGACGTCTCCTGCGACGATAAAGGGTGTCATCTGTGCCCGCGCGGCTTGCCGCCGCTTACCACCAGCGGCACGACCCTCAAGTGGCGGCTGATGGACAGCCATACCCAGTACGGTATTTTGCTGGCCACCCTGCCCGCCGGACGTCACCTGAGCCACGACCAGCAGCAGCTGGTCGATACTCTTGTAGAGCAGCTCACGGCCACGCTGGCGCTCGACCGTCACCAGGAAAAACAGCAGCAGCTGATCGTGATGGAGGAGCGCGCCACCATCGCTCGCGAGCTGCACGACTCCATCGCCCAGTCCCTCTCCTGCATGAAGATGCAGGTGAGTTGCCTGCAAATGCAGGACGAAGGCATGCCCGAGAGCAGCAAACAGCTGCTCAGCCAGATCCGCAACGAGCTTAACACCTCGTGGATTCAGCTTCGCGAGCTGCTGACCACCTTCCGTTTACAGCTCACCGAGCCGGGGCTACGCCCTGCGCTGGAGTCCAGCTGTCAGGAATTTAGTGCCAGGCTGGGCTTCCCGGTGAAGCTGGATTACCAGTTGCCACCGCGTTTTGTCCCCTCTCACCAGGCGATCCATTTGCTGCAAATTGCCCGTGAAGCCCTGAGCAACGTGCTCAAGCATGCCGAGGCGACGGCCGTCACGGTCACCGTCAGCTGCCAGGATAATCAGGTGAAGCTCAGGGTTCAGGATAACGGCCGCGGCGTGCCGGAAAATGCCGAACGAACGAACCATTATGGTTTAATCATCATGCGAGACCGCGCGCAAAGCCTGCGCGGTGATTGCCAGGTTCGCCGGGGAGAGTCAGGTGGCACCGAAGTCGTGGTCACCTTTATACCCGAAAAGCCCCTCATAACTGCTCAAGGAGAAAACCATGACTAATCAGGAACCGGCATCTATCCTGTTGATTGACGATCATCCGATGCTGCGCACTGGCGTTAAACAGCTTGTCAGCATGGCGCCCGATATCACCGTCGTCGGGGAAGCCAGCAACGGCGAACAGGGTATTGAACTTGCCGAATCGCTCGATCCTGATTTGATCTTGCTCGATCTCAACATGCCGGGCATGAATGGCCTGGAAACCCTCGACAAGCTGCGGGAGAAATCCCTCTCTGGCCGGGTGGTGGTCTTCAGCGTCTCAAACCATGAAGAAGACGTGGTCACCGCCCTCAAGCGGGGGGCAGACGGCTATCTGCTGAAAGATATGGAGCCGGAAGATCTGCTCAAGGCGCTGCAACAGGCTGCCGCAGGCGAGATGGTGCTGAGTGAAGCGTTAACGCCGGTACTGGCCGCCAGCCTGCGTGCGAACCGCGCCACGTCTGACCGTGACGTCAGCCAGTTGACCCCGCGCGAGCGCGACATTCTGAAGCTGATTGCTCAGGGTCTGCCGAACAAAATGATCGCCCGCCGTCTGGACATCACCGAGAGCACGGTCAAAGTGCATGTCAAACACATGCTGAAGAAAATGAAGTTAAAATCCCGCGTCGAAGCCGCCGTCTGGGTGCATCAGGAGCGCATTTTTTAACTTACTCATCCGGCAGCAACTTCCACCGTGGATCGTCGGCAGGCATTGCGACGAGCGGTTGCACCACGGAAAGCGTGATCTCATTGGAGGAGACACGCTGCCCATCCTTATCTTCCACCACGGCCGTAAGCCGCCATTCGTTTTTCGCCCCTTCCGCGTCGTTCCAGGCGGGCATGATTATGCTCCAGCCATCGCTGCTGTTGCTGTTTGCCGGTGAGGTCAGGCTGAGCGCCTGGGTATCACCCAGCCAGTGGATCTGACGGATACCGTGCGTGCTGCGAATTTGCAGCTTCAGCATCACAGTTTCGCCTGGCTTAAGATCCCACGGCGGCGTGGCCAGATAGACCGAGAGGGTTTTACGCTGACGGAATTCCATCACGGGCAGATTATCACGCTCAGGTGAATCATAGCGGCTACCCCGCAGCGAGCGCGTCGCCGCCACTTCCCCGGCGGAAAGCTGTTTCGCCAGCGGCACGCCAAAGCGATAGTTGAGCTTCAGCCCGAGGTTATTCTGGCTAACGCCGCTCTCCCCCTGCTTATGGGCAGCCGTCAGGGTGACCAGCGGAACGGGGGTATAATTCAGCCCCAGGTTGACCGCAACCGGGTTGTGATACCCCGTACCGCTGTTAAACAGATCGACGTTATCGCCAAAATACTGTTCAAAGCTGACGCTGGTGTTCAGGTGATGAAACCAGGGAAGCCAGGCTTTGGCCGTTACGTCGTACCCGCGCGCCATGCGCTGCTCCCGGATGTCGGAACGCGGCTGCCAGCCAGCGAACGGCTGGTAGTAATTGGCCGACAGGCGAAGGTTTTCGCCCCACGCCTCTGCGCCCAGTCCGGCACGTTGCAGGTTGTCTTCCAGCAGGTTGTCGTAAAAAGTGTTGTAGCCCAGCAGCCAGTTTCCGGCAACCCAGCGCTGCCCGATCCCGACGTTGCTCACCAGCCCGTCTGTCTGCTGCGTCAGGCCAAGCTGGCTCCAGCTCAGATAGCGGGTGTTGTCGTTCCAGGGGATAAACCAGCTTCCGCTGCTGCCGTTAAAGTTGCCGTCGTCATCCACCAGTACATTGACGTTGGCGTTACCCCAGGGGGAAAGCCAGGATTCAATCTGCTCGTTGACTTCCCCGCTGACGGCATCCCGCACCTTGCCAAACGCGAACTGTCGCGCCTGCTGCCCGGCCGTCAGGCCGTTATCGATCATACTGGCTTCACCGAAGGCCTTTGCCATTTCAGCCAGGTGTTTTTCGCCTTCGGTAGTCGGTTGCGCCATACCGAGATCCGGCAGACTATCGCCGTTGTTATCAAACGGATTTTGCGCCTGCTGCACGAAGGATTTCGGCGCACCGTGAACGGCTCCAGCCGTAAAAAGGGGGAGTAACAGCAAAAAACGGATGCGGGACGATACAGCCTTCAACGTCGTCAATCAGAACCTGTGTTTATGAACAAACACTTATTATGTTAACGCCATAAGCACTGAAAACCAGTCTTAACAGAAATTTCAGGAATATCCTGAACAGAATTGTCGGGTGGCGGCATCGCCTTACCCGGCCTACAAATTCGTGCCGGTGCGAAGCCGCCACCTGACGCCTTTACACTATTATCCCAACAGCCCTTTCAGCTCCGGCAGGCAGGAGCCGCAGTTCGTACCGCAACGCAGCTTCACGCCCAGCGCTGCGGCAGAATTACAGCCTCCGGCTATCGCCTTACGTATCGTATTTTCACCCACGCTAAAGCAGCTACAGATAATTCGCCCGGGATCGGCATCTTCGCCCGGCCGTTGTCCGTGCAGCAGCGCGTGGCGTTCAGCGAGTTGTACGGGCGCAGCAGCAAAGGCTTCTTCAATAAACGCATGCGCCAGCGCCGGCAGCGTATGGCCCTCCCAGTAGCCCAGCATCAGCTCGCCGTGATGCCAGGCGAGCACGCTGCTGCGTTCTCCCGTCTGTGCCACCTGTAACTGCCAGCCCCGACCGCTGGCGTACGCCATGACCCACGACAGCAACGGCTGCTCCCCCGCCACCGTCAGACGTGAGGCTTTACGCCACCAGCATACCGACGGCGGCAGCGCTGGCAACTCGCGGGCATACAGCTCCCCCTGCCAGGCGGGTAGCCAGGGCAGGATCCTCACCGCGGTTTGTTTACTCTCCGGCTGGCCGGACCAGGCATCAACCCGCCCTTCCACCAGCGCGTTGACCTTCCCCTGCCGGGCAAACTGCGCGTTCCAGTGCATCGGCGCAAACAGCTCGCCCGCACGCTGTGCGGTAGAGATACGTACTCTGGCAACCATGACCCCGCGCGGGGAACTTATCCGCGCCAGCTGGCCGTCAGTCAGCCCCGCGCGCGCCGCATCGGTTGCGTTCATCTCAATAAAAGGCTCATCGATATGCTGCATCAGGCGCGGAACATACCCCGTGCGCGTCATGGTGTGCCACTGATCGCGGATCCGCCCGGTATTCAGTATCAAGGGGTACAATTCGTCGACGCCTGCCCCATGTGAGAAAGGATCAACCGGTACAAGATTTCTTTGCGGGAAATCACCGGCATGCCACTGATAAGGCGCCAGCTCGTCCCACGCCTCTCGCGACAGCGACGCCAGTTCGCGCAGGTTTAGCGCCCGTTCGCCGTTATTTTCAAACGCCGTCAGCGCCGCATGTTCACAAAATATCTCATGAGGGTGTTCCCAGGCGAAGGCATCGCCATAACCGAGCTGCTCTGCGATCCGGGCGATGATCCACCAGTCCGGTCTGGCCTCGCCCGGCGCAGGCAGAAACGCGCGCTGGCGCGAAATACGCCGCTCGGAATTGGTCACCGTTCCGTCTTTTTCGCCCCAGCCCAGGGCGGGAAAACGGATATGAGCAAACCGGCTGGTGTCCGTCTCCTGCATCACCTCAGATACTATTACCAGCGGGCAGGCTGCCAGGGCCTGGCACACCGCGTGGCTGTCGGGAAGTGACACGGCAGGATTGGTGCCCATGATCCACACCGCCTTCACCTCGCCGCGGGCAATCGCGTCAAACAGCTCTACCGCCATCAGCCCCGGCGTTTGTGCCAGCCGCTCGGTTCCCCAGAAACGCGCCACGCGCGAAAGATCGTCCGGCTCGAAGTTCATGTGCGCCGCCAGCTGGTTCGCCAGCCCACCCACTTCCCGCCCGCCCATGGCGTTTGGCTGTCCGGTCAGCGAAAACGGGCCGCAGCCCGGACGGTTGAACTTCCCGCTGGCAAGATGCACGTTAATGATGGCGTTACACTTGTCGCTGCCGCTGGAGGACTGGTTGATCCCCATGGTGTAGAGCGTGATCGCGCGTGGCGCAGTGACAAACCAGTCGTAGAAGGTGCCAATCTCGTCTGAAGGCAGATCGCAAAACGCGGCCACGTGAGGAATCGGCCACTCGCCGCTCCCCTGAATCAGATTGAGCAATCCCACAAACAGCCCGGCGTCGCTGCCGGGCTTAAGTGCCAGATGCAGGTCAGCGACATCGCAGGTGGCGGTTTTGCGCGGATCGATCACGACCACTTTCATCTGCGGGTTGCTGCGTTTTGCCTGCACCAGCCGCTGATACAGCACCGGATGCGTCCAGGCCGCGTTTGAGCCAACGAGTACCACCAGATCGCTGTTTTCCACGTCCTCGTAGCTGCACGGCACAATGTCTTCACCGAAGACGCGTTTGTAGCCCACCACCGCTGACGACATGCACAGCCGCGAGTTGGTATCAATGTTCGCCGCCCCGATAAAGCCTTTCATCAGCTTGTTGGCCGCATAGTAATCCTCGGTCAACAGCTGGCCGGAGGCATAAAACGCCACCGCCTGCGGCCCCCATTCGTTGATGATCTTCCGTAGCCGCTCGCCCGCTTCACCCAGCGCCTGCGGCCATGCCACCTCCATGCCGTCAACAACCGGGCGCAGCAGACGTCCCTGCAACCCCGTCGTTTCCCCAAGGGCAGATCCTTTTACGCACAGGCGACCAAAGTTCGCCGGATGAGTTTCATCCCCACGAACGCTTACCGCGCCATCTTCCACACTGGCGACCACGCCGCAGCCCACCCCGCAGTAAGGGCACGTTGTACGGGTTTCCGTCATGAGGCCTCCGCACGCATCACCAGCTCTTGGCTTCCAACCCAAACCTTGCCGTTTTCAATTTTTACCGGCCAGGCGCGCACCACGGGTTCGCCGTTCTCCACCTGACATCCATCGCGCAGACGTATGCGCTGCTTATAAAGCGGGGAAATCACCACCGGCTCGCCCGCTGCATCGCCAAGGATGCCGCGCGAAAGCACGTTCGCGCTGCTGCCCGGCTCCTGGTCGTCCAGGGCATAAACGGACGTTCCAAAGCGGAACAGCGCAATCGGTTTTCGGCCAAGCCGCGCGCCGATGCCCGCCTGCTCGGGGATATCATCGATGCCGCAAATTTCCTGCCAGCGCTTGCTCTCCGCCGCGGCAGGGACATTCACCGCGGTGCGGAACAGCGCCAGGCGATCAGGATCGTTGAGGGTGGTTTGCCATTCGCACTGATAGGTCTCCACCACCCGGGCCATCTCCTGCTCCAGCTCGTGGGCGATCCCAAGACTGTCGTTCAGGATCACCTCGCGCAGATAGTCGAGGCCGCCTTCCAGATTATCCATCCAGGTACTGGTGCGTTGCAGACGATCTGCCGTGCGAATGTAGAACATCAGGAAACGGTCAACGGTGCGGATCAGCGTTTCGTCGTCCAGATCGCTGGCAAAGAGATCCGCGTGGCGCGGCTTCATCCCGCCGTTGCCGCACAGATAAAGGTTCCAGCCCTTGTCCGTGGCAATCACCCCCACGTCTTTGCTCTGCGCCTCTGCGCACTCACGGGTACAGCCGGAGACCGCCATTTTGATTTTGTGCGGCGCACGTAACCCCTTGTAGCGATGCTCCAGTTTGACCGCAAGGCCGGTGGAGTCCTGCACGCCATAGCGACACCAGGTCGACCCGACGCAGGATTTCACCGTGCGCAGGGATTTCCCGTACGCATGACCGGTCTCAAATCCGGCCTCCACCAGCGCCTGCCAGATTTCCGGCAACTGTTCGAGCGTGGCGCCAAACAGGTCAATACGCTGTCCGCCGGTGATTTTGCTGTAAAGGCTATAGCGTTTCGCAATCTGGCCGATGGCGATCAGCCCGTCGGCCGTCACTTCCCCGCCGGGCATGCGCGGCACGATGGAATACGTTCCGTCCTTCTGAATATTGGCAAAGTAGCGGTCGTTGGTGTCCTGCAGCGGCAGATGCGCCGGTTTCAGCAGGTATTCGTTCCAGCAGGAGGCCAGCACTGATCCCACCAGCGGTTTACAGATCTCACAGCCGTGCCCTTGTCCGTAACGGCTGATAAGCTGGTCGAAGGTCCGGATATGGTTGACGCGCACCAGGTGGTATATCTCCTGACGCGAGTACGGGAAGTGCTCACAGATATCTTTTTTCACCTCCACGCCCTGCTCCGCAAGCTGGAACTCCATCACCTGCTTCACCAGCGCGCTACAACCTCCGCAGCCGGTCGCCGCTTTGGTGCACTGCTTAATGGCGCCGATATCCGTTGCGCCCGCACTTACCGCCAGGCAGATATCCCCTTTGCTGACGTTATGACACGAACAGATCTGCGCGCTTTCCGGCAGCGCCGCCACGCCCAGCGCTTTCGGCGCGCAGCCTGACGACGCGGGTAAGATCAGCGTTTCCGGCTCTTTTGGCAGACTAATGCCGTTAAGCATCATCTGCACCAGCGTGGCGTATTCGCTGGCATCGCCCACCAGCACGCCACCCAGCAGGGTTTTGCTGTCGTGACTGACCACAATTTTTTTGTAGATTTGCTGCGGCCCGTGCGTCCACTGGTAGCTCAGCGCCCCCGGCGTGCGCCCGTGGGCATCACCAAACGACGCCACATCCACCCCCAGCAACTTGAGTTTGGTACTCATATCCGCGCCGGTGAAGCGCTTCTCCTCACCCGCCAGCACAGCGGCAGCCACGCGCGCCATCTGGTAGCCCGGGGCCACCAGGCCAAAGATTTTCCCCTCCCACAGCGCGCATTCCCCGATGGCAAGCACGTCCGGATCGGAGGTCCGGCAGCCGTCGTCAATACAGATCCCGCCGCGCTCGCCAATAGCCAGCCCGCTGCTGCGTGCCAGCGCGTCCTGCGGACGAATACCGGCAGAGAAGACGACCATGTCCGTTTCCAGCTGTTCACCATCGGCAAAGCGCAGTACCAGCCCGTCGTCTGCGGTGGCAATCTCCGTCGTCGATTTACTGGTGTGTACCCCTACGCCCAGCGCCTCAATTTTCTTGCGCAGCATTGCCGCACCGTCGCTGTCGAGCTGCACCGCCATCAGGTTCGGCGCAAACTCCACCACGTGGGTTTCCAGCCCTAGCTGCTTAAGCGCATTCGCCGCCTCCAGCCCCAGCAGGCCGCCGCCAATTACCACGCCGCGGCGAGAGCCTGCCGCATGGGCCGCAATGTTGTCCAGATCGTCGAGGGTGCGGTAGACAAAACAACCCGGCAGATCGCTGCCCGGAACGGGCGGTACGAACGGGTACGAGCCGGTCGCCAGCACCAGCTTATCCCAGTGGGTTTCATGGCCGCTGGCGGTACGCACAACGTGTGCATCACGATCGATAGCGACAATCTGCTGCGAGAGGCGCAGCTCTATACCGTTATCGGCAAAGAACTCCCCCGCCACCAGCGAGAGCGAGTCCGCGCTGCGTCCGCCAAAATATTCCGACAGATGCACGCGGTCATAGGCCGCATAGCGCTCTTCGCCAAAAACAATAATCTGATACTGCTGATGCAAATTGCGGTTAACGCAGTCTTCGAGGAAATGATGGCCGACCATACCGTGCCCAACCACCACCAGAGTAGGTTTTGTCATAGCGTTCTGTCCTGCAACCTGCGGTTGCGTTGTGAAACGATCGAACAGCCAGTCCGCGTGGGCGGGCGCAGCCGTTGCCAGTAAATCGGTAAAGGTTGCCGCGCTGCGGCAGTCACCCAGCAGCAGCACGCCAGCCAGCGTCCCCTGATGGATCAGTAAACGTCGATAGTGACGGGTCAGCGGATCCCATGAACTCCATACCATATCGTCCGCCTGCGCCGTCGCGCGTCCGAGGCTGAACAGCTCCACGCCGGTCACCTTAAGACGCACGCCGTTGTCGGTCCGGGTAAACGGCGCGGTGATCTCCCCGGCCAGCCGCGCGGCGAGAATATCCGCCTGCGCCAGACAAGGGGCGACCAGGCCAAATGTCTGGCCGTCAATTTCACAGCACTCGCCGATGGCGTAGATATCCGGCACGGAGGTTTGCATCTGGTGATCCACCACGATGCCGCGCGCGCAGTGAATGCCGCTGGCTTTTGCCAGCGCAACGTTGGGTTGTACACCCGTGGCCAGCACCACGCGCGCGGCGGTGACGCTGTGCCCGTTGAGTAGCGTCACGCTCTTGCCGTTAATCGCCGCGATGCCAGAGGCGAATTCACAGCTAACACCCCGCGCAGCCAGCGCCTCTTCAAGCAGCAGTCCCGCCTGCTGATCCAGCTGCTGTTCCATCAGCCAGGGACCACGATGGATAAGCGTGACGTTGTCACCGTTGCGCGCCAGCGCTGCCGCTGCTTCCACGCCAAGTACGCCACCGCCCAGCACTACCGCCGGACCGGAGAGGTTCTGGATGGCGCGGGTCTCTGCCAGGGTGCGAAAGGTGAACACATGCGGCGCATCGCCGCCGGGGATCGGCGGCACTACAGGGGTAGACCCGGTGGCAAACACCAGCGCATCCCAGCCCAGCGTGCGAGCAGAGGTATGCACTTCACGCGCGTTGACGTCTACTGCGAGCGCCGTTTCTCCTCGCAGCACCGTCACGCCTCGTGCCGTGTACCAGTCTTCATCGTGCAGACAGATGTGCTCCGCCTGCTTTTCACCACTCAGCACCGGCGAAAGCTGGATGCGGTTGTACGCCTGCTCCGGCTCGTCACCGATGACGGTGATAGCAAAAAGACCGGGCACACGCCCGGTGAGCGATGCAATCAGCCGGGTTGCCGCCATACCATTACCGATAATGACCAGTCGCATCGTGCCCCCTCATTACGCCGCTTTCGGCTGTTTTTCGTAGAGGAAATGGAGGATCTGCTGGCGCATGTGGTGATAGCGGCTATCGTCCGCCAGCTGCACCCGGTTGCGCGGGCGCGGCAGATCGACGCGCAGGATCTCACCCACGGTGGCCGCCGGGCCGTTGGTCATCATCATTACGCGGTCAGAGAGCAGTACCGCCTCGTCCACGTCGTGAGTGATGAGCACGATGGTGGTGTTCAGCGCCTGCTGGATCTGCATCACCGAGTCCTGAAGATGGGCACGCGTCAGCGCATCGAGCGCGCCAAACGGCTCATCCATCAGCAGCACTTTCGGCTTCATTGCCAGCGCCCGGGCAATACCGACGCGCTGCTTCATACCGCCGGAGATCTCCCCGGGGCGCTTATTCAGCGCGTGGCCCATCTGCACCCGGTCGAGATTGTGCTCAATCCACTCTTTGCGCTCGGCCTTACTCATGGTGCGACGGAAGACCTGATCCACCGCCAGCGCCACGTTGTCGAAGCAGGTTAACCACGGCAGCAGCGAATGGTTCTGGAACACTACCGCACGCTCAGGCCCCGGCCCGGCGATTTCGCGGTTGTCGCAAATCAGCCCGCCTTCCGTCGGCAGCGTGATCCCGGCGATCAGGTTTAACAGGGTCGACTTGCCGCAGCCGGAGTGACCAATCAGACTGACGGTTTCGCCCTCGTGGATATCAAAAGAGACGTTTTGCAGCGCCAGAAACTCGCCGCTGGCGGTGGAAAAACGCTGGCTCACGGCCTGAACCTGAATTAAAGGTTTCATCTTCACTCCTTATTTTTCCTGCCAGCTAAAGCGACGGGCGATCAGCATCAGCCCCTGCTCCAGCAGCAACCCGACCACGCCAATGATGACGATGGCGATGAGAATGTTTTCGACGTTGAGGTTGTTCCACTCATTCCAGATCCAGAAGCCAATGCCTAAACCTCCGGTGAGCATCTCGGCGGCGACAATCACCAGCCAGGCAATGCCAATGGAGAGACGTACCCCGGTCAACACCGCAGGCAGCACGGCGGGGAAAAGAATGCGGCGCATGATGGTCCACTCTGAGAGTTGCAGCACCCGGGCCACGTTGAGGTAGTCCTGCGGAATACGGCGCACCCCTTCGGCGGTGTTAATGACCATCGGCCAGATGGAGCAGATGAAAATGGTCCAGCTCGACGCGGGCTCCGCTTTCTGGAACAGCAGCAGGCCGATAGGCAGCCAGGCCAGCGGGCTGACCGGACGCAGGAGCGCGATCAGCGGGTTGAACATGCGGGAGAAAAAGGTGAAGCGCCCAATCAAAAAGCCCAGCGGAATGCCCGCCAGCGCCGCCAGACCGAAGCCGATGGCGACGCGCTGCAACGACGCCAGCACGTTCCAGCCAATGCCCATATCGTTTGGCCCGTCGCGATAAAACGGATCGGCAAACAGGGTCATGGCCGAATCGAGCGTGCTGAGCGGCGTCGGGAAACCTTTACTGTTTATCGCCGCCAGCTGCCAGAGCACCACCAGCAGACCGAGACCGAGCAGCGCCGGGATGACGCGCTGTAAAAACTCATTCATCCGACGCGTAAACGCTGGCGCACGACGGCGAACCTGTAGCGGAGGCAGGACAATCACTTCCCCGCTCTCTGACTTCTCTTGTGGTTGCGTATTTTGCAGATGCTGCATACTCAGGCCCCTTTACGGTGAATGGCGAAGCGGTTGGCGTACCCTTCCGGATCGGTGCCGTTCCAGACGGTGCCGTCCATCAGGGTACTGCTGCGATACGGTGATGACGGTGTGGACATGCCGCCCACGGCGGTCGCGGCATCCTGCCAGACCGCGGTCTGGTTAATGCGCTGTGCGATGCCCGCATAATCTGGCGCGGCGTTGAGCAAACCCCAGCGGCGGAACTGGGTTAAGAACCACATGCCGTCGGAGAGATACGGGTAGCTCACGGCACCCTCATTGAAGAAACGGATCGGGTGCGCATCCTGCCAGCGCTGACCGAGCCCGTTGTCGTATTCGCCGAGCATGCGTCCGGTGAGGTACTGTTCCTTGCAGTTGAGCCATGCGCGGCGCGAGAGGATCTGCGCGGTTTCACGTTTGTTTTCCGCTGACGCCTCGATCCAGCGCGCGGCTTCCATCACGGCGCTCACCAGCGCCCGTGCGGTGTGCGGATTTTTCACCACCCAGTCGCGTCGGGTGCCGAGGATCTTTTCCGGGTGATCGGCCCAGATGGACTGTGACGTGGCGGCGGTAAACCCGATGCGGTCGTTAATCGCCCGCGCGTTCCACGGCTCGCCGACGCAGAACCCGACCATGTTGCCGATGCGCATGTTCATCACCATCTGTGGCGGCGGGACCACCACAGTGCGCACGTCGTCAAACGGGTTAATGCCCGCACTGGCCAGCCAGTAGTAGAGCCACATAGCGTGTGTCCCCGTCGGGAAGGTATGCGCGAAGGTGTAGGTTCCCGGTGCCTGCTGTGTAATCAGCTTTTTCAGCCCGTCGAGATCACGAACGCCCTTCTCCGCCAGATCGCTGGAGAGCGTAATGGCCTGACCGTTCTGGTTGAGAGTCATCAGGTTCGCCATCTGCTGCGGCTTGCCCGCGATACCCAGCTCCAGTCCGTACAGCAGGCCGTAAAGAATGTGTGCGGCGTCCAGCTCCCCCGCCACCAGCTTGTCGCGCACCGCCGCCCAGCTCGCCTCCTTGGTAGGTACAATGGTAATGCCGTGTTTTTTATCGAACCCTTTCAGGGCCGCGATAACCACTGGCGCGCAATCGGTCAGGGGGATAAACCCGATACGCACGGAATCCTGCTCCGGCTTATCTGACCCCGCCGCCCATGCGGCCTGCATGACACCCGGCAACAGCATCGCACCACTCGCCAGCATGCTGGCCTGCAATAAACGCCGTCTCGACAAATCCGCCATAATTGCTCCTGAAAAAAGGCAAAAAAAAGCGCCCGACGGTGCTGATGCACCGCTGGACGCCTTTATCCCGAAGACGTATGCACCGCCGTTGGCGCATCGTCAAAAATAGTTAATCTGTTAATGCAAAGGTGATGCCAGCTTTTTAACCCCGGCTTTACGGGGTTTCTGCAAGGAGAGCGCTCTTTTACGCACCTCAATCAGGCATTAAATGCCCACTGACTGTGCAACTACTCCCCAGGGGGTACATTCCACAGATTTTTCACCGTAAGGAGCGCACGGGCGATATCCACCATGCGTTGGTTTTTATCCATCGCCATTTTGCGCAGGGCTGTCCACGCCTGCTCCTCGCTCATGTTCTGATGCGTCATTAGCACGCTTTTGGCTTTGTCGATGGTCTTGCGCTCCTCCAGCGTGTCGCGCAGGGAAGCAAGCTGACGGGAGAGTTGCTCAATTTCACGCGCCTGCTGGCGCACCAGCGGCAGCAGTGGTCTATCCGGAAATCGCGCCAGGATATCGTCGTACTCATCGTCTACGTGCAGGTTTTCGCTATAGCGACGCTCCTCAACTGCCGTCATCAGATCGGCAATGGCTACCTCCTCCAGCGTGCGCAGATGCTCAAGGCGCGCGGTTTGCAGGGCAAACCATTTGAGGGCGGTATCGCCATTATCTGCCGGAGGCTGGCGGGTGCACGCTTCACGCCTGAGTTTTTCAGTCTCCAGACCCGGCTGACAGTTGAGGGTAAACGTCTCCTGCACGTCTGGAGTGCAATGGGAGATAAAAACCTCAAAGCAGGCCTGCTGGCCATCAATGCGATCCACCAGCCGCTGGCGAGTTTCATCGTCAAAGAATCCCTGGGTGAAACCAATAGCCCCTAACGCCCGCTCTTGTCCCACAAGTTCTTTGCCCTGCATCAGGCTGTAAAGGGCCACAAATCGGCCCGCGATGTGCGGATCGTCAATGCTGTCGCTGAGTTGAGGTACGATATTGAGCAGATGCCGCAGTATGCGGCTGTAGTGTTCCATCGCCTGCGGCGCGGTGACGCGTTGACCTGTAACGCCATCACGCAGCACCATCAGCGTTTCAAGGCCGTGCAGTGCACTGGCGATACGTTCGCAGAGGGCGCTGCCCGGCAGCGGTTCGCTAAACAGGAGGTGCAATGCCGCAAGGTTTTCATCCACCAAAGCCCTGCTGGCCTTGCATTCAGGCCCGTACAATTTACCCTGCGAGCAGAGCCAGACATTTGACGCACCGCGTTCGCACTGTAGCATATGCACCAGTCGACTGATGCCGTTCACCAGTGCGCCCAGCTGCGCTAATCTGCCGAGCTGTTCCTCCCGCAGCATTCTTGCACGCTGGAACCATTCGGTCGCGCCAGGCGAACTGCCAGCCACTATCGTCATCGTTTCTCTCTCCGATACATATTCTTCGGTATGAGAAGCAATATTCGTGCCTTTTTAAAGAACAGGAGTCAACATGCAGAAGATTGTGATCGTCGCCAACGGTGCGGCCTACGGCAGTGAATCCCTTTTTAACAGTCTGCGCCTGGCAATCGCGCTGCGCGATAAGGAGAGTGAGCTGGAGCTGCGCCTCTTTTTGATGTCCGATGCCGTCACGGCCGCGCTGAAGGGGCAGAAACCCGCTGAGGGCTACAACATCCAACACATGCTGGAGATCCTGACCGCGCAAAACGTTCCGGTCAAGCTGTGCAAAACCTGTACCGACGGTCGCGGCATTACCGGGCTGCCCCTGATTGATGGCGTGGAAATTGGCACGCTGGTTGAACTGGCTGAATGGACTCTTACCGCTGATAAAGTATTAACTTTTTAATAATAAATCGCTAAAAATATTATTTTCTTATGGACGCGGTTTCAGCATCAAGTTTACCTGCGCCATTGCCGATAGGCATGGAAACAACACAGCAGGTATTACACTTATGTTCAGATCCATTCGCGCCCGCATTATTGCGGCGACGACAGGCTGTATGGTCGTCGCCCTTCTTCTTAATACCATTATCAACTTTCAGGTCACGCGCCAGGATAATCAGCAGTCGCAGCGCGATATACTGACCAGCACCAGCGCCAGCCACAATATGGCGATTGCCGACTGGGTCAAAAGCAAAATGACGGTGATTGCCTCCGCGCAGAGCATCGCGCTGGCTGACGATCCGGTTCCGGTGTTTAAGCAATTAGCCCAGGCGGGCGGCTTCACCAACGTCTACGCAGGCTACGCCAGCAAGACGGCGAAATTCTCCGATCCTGCGGGGGTCCCGGCGGATTATGACCCAACCATTCGTCCCTGGTATCAGCAGGTGGTGAGCACGGACGGCCCGGTTGTGACGGCGCCCTACGTTGATGCCGGGACCGGGAAGCTGGTGGTGACGTTTGCCGTACCGGTGAAGGAGAATGGTACTCTGAAAGCAGTGGTAGCGGGCGATGTCGCCATGGATAGCGTGGTGGCGAACGTGCGCGGGATCCACCCAACGCCTGCCAGCAGCGGGTTGCTCCTGAACAGCGACGGCACGGTTATTGCCGCCAACGAGCCGACCCTGACGCTGAAGCCGTTTACCGGGACGATCAAAGGCATCGACCTTGCGGCGCTGAAGAGCGGTAATCCGGTCGACGGGACGCTGAATGATGAGGAAAAAACCTTTATCGCCTCAGCCGTGCCGGGCACGAACTGGCTGCTGGTCGTCGCCCTCGACAGCAGCGACGCCACCTCCGGCATGCGTTCCTTGCTGAAAGCGTCGGCAATCTCGCTGGTGATTCTGGCGCTTCTGAGCGGCGCCATTGTCCACCTCCTGATAGCCCGCCTGCTTAAGCGCCTGTCCGACATTCGCGACGCGATGCACAGCATTGCCAACGGCACCAACGATCTGTCCCAGCGTCTGCCGGATAGCGGTGATGACGAAGTGGCGCAAATTGCGCAGGCGTTTAACGCCTTCAGCAATAAGCTCTCGGTGGTGATGGTCCAGCTTCGCGACGCCAGCGCCTCAGTGAAAAACGCCGCGCAGGAGATTGCGGCAGGCAACCAGGATCTCTCCGGACGTACCGAGCAGGCCGCGTCCAGCCTGCGTGAGACCGCCAGCGCCGTGGAAGAGATAACCGCCTCCGTTACCCAGTCGAATGAATCGGCCGAAGAAGCCAACGACCAGGCCAGTAAGGCCTCTGCGGCCGCAGCGCGCGGCGGCGAAGTTGTCTCGCAGGCAATCAGCACCATGCAGTCCATCGAAGTGGCTTCTGCAAAGATTGGCGATATCACCAGCGTGATTGACGGCATCGCCTTCCAGACCAACATTCTGGCGCTTAACGCCTCCGTCGAAGCGGCTCGTGCCGGTGAGCAGGGCCGTGGGTTCGCGGTCGTTGCGGGGGAAGTGCGTAATCTGGCCAGCCGCAGCGCTCAGGCGGCGAAAGAGATCAAATCCCTTATTGACTCCACTACCGAAAGCGTTGCAACCGGCTCCCGGTTTGTGCACCTTGCGGGCGACAGCATGGATGAGATCCGCGCCAGCGTCGGGAGCGTGTCTGGCATTATGCGTGAAATATCTATTGCCACCCGCGAGCAGATGAAAGGGATCCATGAAATTAACCACGCGGTGACTCACCTGGATCGCATGGTGCAGCAGAACGCTGAACTCGTTGTACAGTCTGCTGCGGCGGCCAGCGCGCTGCAAAGCCAGGCGGGCGACCTTGCTGAGACCGCTGGCCATTTCCGCATATAATTTTTCCCGGACGCGCGTTAAGCAGGGAAAACGCGCGTCGGCTGAAAGGTTTCAGAAATTTTGTCATTTTTGTTTAATCGTTGCGCCATTTTTTGATCGAAATCAGCATCACCCACCTTCCCCTTTGGTGTTATGCAATGAGTAAATTGTGAACAACATCACGCTCGGGATGGGCAAAAACGACGGGGTATAAAAAATGGCACGAGTTAAAACGAGTCTGAAACTGTTTGGCGGGGATACGGTAGTGGTGCGTTGCTCAGAACGTTGCCGCATCCATCTGATGAGTACAAAAGGGCAAAAGCAATCGCAGGCAGATATCCTTACCGTCCAGGATGATAAGGCCTGGCTGACGGTGCCTTACACCGGCACCTGGGATGTGCTGATCGACAGCCACAGCCAGTCGCTCGAACATTCCGTAAGTTACGTGGCAGCATAACCATAAACGCCCGGCCAGCCGGGCGTATTATCAGGCAAAACCCGGGCGCAGCGTATTGCTGAGCGGGTTCCCTTCCAGCAGCGCTTTTACCTTCACCACCAGCTCACTCAGACAGTCGTCCTGCATACCGAGACGCGTCAGCTCCTGATCGAGCGAGAAAAGGTACTGGGCGTTAGTGCCCAGCGGTCCACTGGCGGCGGCAATCAGCGGGGCAATCACCTGGGTTCGGGTGTCGGCTTCATACAGCGGGTGCCGCGGATCCATAATGAACACCAGCGCGTTGACGGTGCGGCCGTCGTCCAGTTCCAGCTTGCACCAGCTGGGCATATAGCAGCCGGTGATCATCTCGCGCTTCCACAGCAGCGTCAGCTCATCTTCCAGCGTGGTATCCGGCAGCCGGTATGCCACGCCCGTGGTGCGCCCGCCCTCTTTTAGTGCAAGCATACGTCCAGGCTGACACGCGCTGCCGCGTCCGGCGGTCAGGCGCAAACAGAAGGCGCGGTGCCAGCCAGGCAGCGTTCCGGTTGCCGATTCAACAAACTCGAGCGCCGGGTTCCACATCAGCGAGCCGTAACCAAAAATCCAGACCGGGCTATCATCCGGGCGGCAGGCCAGCGTTGCCGCAAGCGACGCCGCACGTTGTTCAGCCGACCACAGAAGCGATTCCTCAATAGCACCAAATGCCGTCTTACAATCTGCCTTCATCAAGAAATCACGCGTTAACACATTCCACCTCCGCCACTGCATGCTTCCTTGCGACATCTTTAATGCGCCTTCCCGGCATTCTGTGCTGTTCATTTTAACAGCAGTTGAGAAACGATAAGCAATTCGCGGGCCAGATGCAATACAGCGGCAGTTCAACCGCCTGAAATGTCAAAATGGAGGCAGCGTATTATTCGGCAGCTATTTCTTTTTGTGCCATTTGTCATCATCCCCTTTCTCATAGTCATTTTTTACGGCGGCCCAGGCCACTTTATGCGCCGTCTCTTCACGGCTGGCATCGTCCCGGCGATCTTCTTTATCTTTGTACTGATCCCAGGCGCTGTTAAAGGCTTCTTTGTAGATATCCTGAGCGTGGGCAGGCAGTACGTTTTGCACGTTATCCGGTAATTCGCTTTTCGATTTGTATGGCATCGTTAACCTCTCTTTTGGCTAAAAGATAAGTGTGGACGACGATACGCCAGGGTGCCAGCCGACAGCAAGAAATGAACTAATTAAGAGCGCAAGGCGTTGTTATTAAATTAATATTTTGTGTAAATAAGGTATTATAAGCTTCAGGAATAAAATTCCCATTAAAGGGTAAAATTAAGTAAAAAATACAGGGTATTTAACCGTTTTCTGTTAATTTAACACCCTCAAAATCTATCTATAATTACAAGCACCTGCACTGTTGGAGAAACACATGACAGCAACACACGAGGCGGTAAAGACCCGCCACAAGGAGACCTCTCTCATTTTCCCGGTTCTGGCACTGGCTGTGCTGCTCTTCTGGGGAAGCAGTCAGTCATTGCCAGTGGTTGTGGGGATCAATATTCTGGCTCTGGTGGGTATTTTAACCAGTGCATTTAGCGTGGTACGCCATGCGGATGTTTTAGCCCACCGTCTTGGAGAGCCGTATGGGTCATTAATTTTAAGCCTTTCGGTTGTGATTCTTGAGGTCAGTCTAATTTCCGCATTAATGGCCACCGGCGACGCCGCACCAACGTTAATGCGCGATACGCTCTACTCCATCATTATGATTGTTACCGGCGGCCTGGTCGGTTTTTCGCTTTTATTAGGTGGCCGCAAATTTGCCACCCAGTACATGAACCTTTTTGGCATTAAACAGTATCTGATCGCCCTGTTCCCGCTGGCGATTATCGTGCTGGTATTCCCGATGGCATTGCCGGGCGCAAACTTCACCACCGGCCAGGCGCTGCTGGTGGCACTGATTTCCGCGGCGATGTACGGCGTGTTTTTGCTGATCCAGACCAAAACGCACCAGAGCCTGTTTGTTTACGAGCATGAAGACGACGGCGACGATGATGACCCGCATCACGGTAAGCCGTCGGCCCACAGCAGCGCGTGGCACACGGTTTGGCTAATCGTGCATCTGATTGCGGTAATTGCGGTCACCAAGATGAATGCGAACCCGCTGGAGGCGCTGTTAACTGAACTGAACGCGCCGGTCGCCTTTACCGGTTTCCTGGTAGCCCTGTTGATCCTGTCGCCAGAAGGCCTGGGAGCGCTGAAAGCGGTGCTCAATAATCAGGTGCAGCGTGCGATGAATCTGTTCTTTGGCTCCGTTCTGGCGACCATCTCCCTTACCGTTCCGGTGGTAACGCTTATTGCCTTTATGACGGGGAATGAATTGCAGTTTGCGCTGGGTGCACCAGAGATGATTGTGATGGTAGCGTCGCTACTCCTGTGCCAGATTTCCTTCTCAACCGGCCGCACCAATGTGCTGAACGGCGCGGCGCATATGGCGCTGTTTATTGCGTATCTGATGACGATATTTGCGTAATTTTTTTGCCGGGTGGCGCTGCGCTTACCCGGCCTACGAAACCCGTAGGCCCGCGCAAGCGTAGCGCCGCCGGGCAAAGAAAAACCCGCCGAAGCGGGTTTTTTATTAGTTGCTGGTATCCAGCTCGTCGAAGCTCTTCACCAGATCGTCAATCGCTTTAATCTGTTTCAGGAATGGCTCCAGCTTATCCAGCGGCAGCGCAGATGGACCGTCGCATTTTGCGTTAACCGGATCCGGGTGCGCTTCAATGAACAGACCCGCCAGGCCGGTTGCCATACCGGCGCGCGCCAGTTCGGTCACCTGCGCACGACGCCCGCCAGACGCGGCGCCAAACGGGTCGCGACATTGCAGGGAGTGGGTCACGTCGAAAATCACCGGAGACTGGTTAGAGACGTTCTTCATTACGCTGAAGCCCAGCATATCCACAACCAGGTTGTCATAACCGAAGTTTGAACCACGGTCGCACAGGATCACCTGGTCGTTACCACCTTCGATAAACTTATCGACGATGTTACCCATCTGGCCAGGGCTCACGAACTGCGGTTTTTTCACGTTAATCACGGCACCGGTTTTCGCCATCGCTTCTACCAGGTCAGTCTGGCGCGCCAGGAACGCCGGAAGCTGAATCACGTCTACCACATCAGCCACGGGCTGTGCCTGAGACGCTTCGTGCACGTCGGTGATCACTTTCACGCCAAACGTCTGTTTCAGCTCCTGGAAAATCTTCATCCCCTCTTCCAGGCCCGGGCCACGGTAGGAGTGAATGGAGGAGCGGTTGGCTTTGTCAAAAGAGGCTTTAAACACGTACGGGATGCCCAGCTTCTGGGTCACGGTCACGTAGTGTTCACAGATGCGCATAGCGAGATCGCGGGATTCCAGAACGTTCATACCGCCAAACAGCACGAACGGCAGGTCGTTTGCCACGTTGATATCACCAATGCTAACCACTTTTTGTTTCATAGGATCGCCTTATTCAGGTGTGAATCGGAATTAAGATTAATGCAGTGTAATGTGTTTATGCGCGATCGCGTTGATCTGCGCGCGAATCATTTCGCTGATCGGATCTTCCGGACATTGCTCGACGAAATAATTCAAATCATTCAGCGCCACGTGTTCGCAGTCGAGCTGCGCATAAATCAGGCCGCGGTCGCGGATTTCGTACGGATCTTCCGGATTGAACTGTAACAGCACTTCGCTTGCGCGCAGGGCCAGCTCCATCTGACGCTCTTCCATCAGCGCAGACTTCAGCGTATCCAACAGCTTGCGGATCACTTCGGCGTTATCGGCTTCATCGAGATCTTCATTGAACAGCTCCGCTATCGGGCTGATGTTGCCTTTCAGCCAGACGTCCAGCGTATGCTCATCCAGCGTGTCGCCGTTAAACGGATTGATTAACCACATCTCACCGTCCAGCCACTCCGCCCGCAAAATCATCTGCGTGGGGAAAATGACCGGCACCAGTGGAATATCCAGTCGGTGCGCAACCCACAGTAAAATGGCGCCCAACGCGACGGCGCTACCCTGTCGATTTTTCAGCACCTGGTCCAGCCACAGTGCGTCAGACAGGCGATACACGCCTCGCGTGTCGCAGAAACCCCATTCGCCGTAGAAAAGCTCAATCAGCTTCTCTAATTGCCAGTCTTGCGGACGTGCCTGATTGATCTCTTCGCGCGCCAGGCTGACCAGATTTTCCAGTTCAGCGTAAACGTACTGTGATGTGAAATCGTCGCGGATCATCTCTGAAATCAGGATCATACCATCGCATAGCGGCACTTTGTTAAATTCGAAATCGGCTAAGGACCTCATGACTTACCCCAGTAACGGTATTCTTGTGGTGGCGAGTTTAATGATGATGTACAGCACCACCAGACCCAGCAGAAAGGCGATAAACCCTGTCTGCTGGCTGCGCGGACGATGACGCCCAAGCGCGATAAAACCCAAAACGATGTAGATGATAACGCCAAACAGCTTTTCAGTCAGCCATAGGCCTTTATCAGTAAATGGCAGATAGCCGGTCTTCCACATTAACCCGGCTCCGGAAAGGAACAGCACTGTGTCTATACCGTGTGGGGCGATACGTACCCAGCGGGCGTTAATCAGCGGATTATTGCTGTAGCGCCACCAGTAGCGGACAATGAAAAAGCCGATGGTCAGGGCAACGGAAACCAGGTGAACGGAGATTAGCAGCGTAAACAGGCTCATGACCACTGCCCCAGCGTCAGACGTTCATTGCCGCCGTAATCCCGGCAGGTTTCCACGGCGGCGTATCCGGCACGCGTAAACAGTGCTCGCACCGCCTCTCCCTGCGTCCACCCATGTTCCACCAGCAGCCAGCCACCGGGAAGCAAATGTTGCCGTGACGTTGTCACAATGTGATCGAGATCCGCAAGTCCCTGATTCGCAGCGACCAGCGCGGTCAACGGTTCGAAACGCACGTCGCCCTGCGCGAGATGCGGATCGTCTTCGTCGATGTAGGGCGGATTGCTGACAATCATTTCGAACATGCGGCTTTCAAGCGCGGCAAACCAGCTGCTTTGCAGAACGGAAACATTGTTCAGCCTCAGCCGTTCAACGTTGCGCCGCGCGAGGGCGACCGCATCAGGCATCACGTCTACCGCCGTCACGGTGCAGTCCGGCCGCTCGCTGGCAAGCGCCAGCGCAATCGCGCCGGTGCCGGTACCCAGATCGAGGATCTGACACGACTGCGCCGGTAACCGCGCCAGCGCCTGCTCCACCAGACACTCGGTGTCCGGGCGCGGGATCAGCGTCGCCGCTGAGACATACAGCGGAAGTGACCAGAACTCGCGCTCGCCAACCAGATGCGCCACCGGCTCGCCGGTTTTACGGCGGGCGAGCAGCGCCTCCAGCTGCGATAGCTGTTCAGCTGTCAGTTCGGTTTCGCCGAAAGCCAGCAGATACGTGCGGGCTTTACCCGTCACATGCTCAAGCAGAATTTCGGCGTCCCGCTTCGGGCTTTCACTTTCTGAAAGTTCACGGGCCGCCTCACGTAACCAGCGCTGAAAATCCATTAATCCTGCTCGGACAGCGCCGCCAGCTGGTCGGCCTGGTATTCCTGCACGATAGGCTCAATCAGCATATCGAGCTTGCCTTCCATTGCCTCATCCAGACGGTAGAGCGTCAGGTTGATGCGGTGGTCGGTTACGCGCCCCTGCGGGAAGTTATAGGTGCGGTTACGATCGCTACGGTCGCCGCTGCCCAGCAGGTTACGGCGGGTAGAGGCTTCCGCCTGCTGGCGTTTCGCCATTTCCGCCGCGTGGATACGGGCACCCAGCACGGATAACGCCTTAGCTTTGTTCTTGTGCTGGGATCGCTCGTCCTGACACTCAACCACAATCCCGGTGGGCAGGTGAGTAATACGGATAGCGGAGTCGGTGGTGTTAACGTGCTGACCACCCGCCCCTGAAGAGCGGAAGGTGTCGATGCGCAGATCCGCCGGGTTGATATCCGGCAGTTCCGCTTCCGGCAGCTCGGGCATGACCGCCACCGTACAGGCCGAGGTGTGAATGCGTCCCTGAGATTCTGTCGCAGGCACGCGCTGCACGCGGTGACCGCCGGATTCAAACTTCAGCCGACCATAAACGCCGTCGCCGCTGATTTTGGCGATAACCTCTTTGTAGCCGCCATGCTCGCCTTCGTTGGCGCTCATGATCTCTACGCGCCAGCGGCGTGATTCCGCATAACGGCTGTACATACGGAACAGATCTCCGGCGAACAGCGCCGCTTCGTCGCCGCCGGTACCGGCGCGGACTTCCACAAAAGCGTTACGCTCATCGTCCGGATCTTTTGGCAGCAGAAGGACCTGAAGCTGCTGTTCCATCTCTTCTGACCGCGCTTTAGCGTGCTGCAACTCTTCCTGGGCCATCTCGCGCATTTCAGGATCGTCGAGCATCATCTGCGCGGTTTCGATATCTTCCTGGACCTGTCGCCAGTCGGTAAAGCATTTTGAAACATCACTTAACTGCGCGTATTCACGCGACAGCGCGCGAAAACGTTCCTGGTCGGCAATGGTCCCGGCATCGCCGAGCAGCGCCTGGACTTCTTCATGGCGCTCGTGCAGAGCTTCCAGTTTAGCGACGATAGAAGGCTTCATAGGCGTAAATGCACCTTGTCTTAGAAAATGGGTATAGGGCGCTATTCCAGCCCGAGGCTGTTGCGCAGAATAGTCAGGCGTTCATCGTCCCCGTCACGGGCAGCCTGCTGAAGAGATTTGGTTGGGGCATGGATCAGGCGGTTGGTCAGTTTCCAGGCTAAATCCTGCATAATCGCCTGCGCGTCGCCGCCCTGTTCAAGGGCCGCTAACGCTTTGGCCGTCAGGTCATCACGCACCTGCTCCGCCTGACCGCGGTATTCGCGGATGGTCTCGCTGACGCTTTGCGCGCGCAGCCAGGCCATAAATTCGCTGGTTTCCTGTTCAACGATGGTTTCCGCCTGCACAGCCGCCGCCTTACGCTGGGCAAGGTTGTGCGAAATGATGCTTTGCAGGTCATCCACGCTGTACAGGTAGGCGTTCGCCAGTTTGCCCACTTCCGGTTCGACATCACGCGGAACGGCGATATCCACCAGCAGCATCGGCTGATTGCGGCGGGATTTCAGCGCACGCTCGACCATCCCTTTCCCGATAATCGGCAGCGGGCTGGCGGTAGAACTGATAATAATGTCCGCCTCTTTCAGACGTTCATCGATGTCGCTCAGCGCAATCACCTCAGCGCCCACTTCATCTGCCAGCACCTGCGCACGTTCGCGGGTGCGGTTAGCGATGATCATCTTCTTCACCTTGTGTTCGCGAAGATGGCGCGCCACCAGCTCGATGGTTTCGCCCGCCCCCACCAGCAGTACGGTGACGGTCGACAGCGATTCAAAGATTTGACGGGCAAGAGTACAGGCCGCGAAAGCAACCGAAACCGCACTGGCGCCAATGTCGGTTTCGGTTCGCACACGCTTCGCCACGGAGAATGACTTCTGGAACATTCGCTCCAGTTCGCTGGCTTTCAGATGCCCTTTCTGGGAATCCGCGAAGGCTTTTTTCACCTGGCCGAGGATCTGCGGCTCGCCCAGCACCAGCGAATCCAGACCGCTGGCCACACGCATCAGATGGCTGACCGCATCGTTATCCTGATGCCAGTACAGGCTGTTGCGCAGCTCTTCTTCGTTGAGGTTGTGATAGTCACATAGCCAGCGGATTAGCGCCTCGTGCAGGTTGTCCTGCTCTTCCACGCTTAAATAGAGCTCGGTACGGTTGCACGTCGACAGCACCACGCCACCCTGCACCATCGGCTGTGCAAGCAGGCTATCCAGCGCCAGGTCGAGCGTATCCGGCGAAAACGTAACGCGTTCTCGCAGTGAAACCGGGGCCGTTTTGTGGTTAATACCGAGTGCTAATAGGGTCATGTTGAGCGGGAGTAGTACCAGCGTTAATAAGGTTAGCAGGACGCATCATACAGGATGCGCGAGATCAATAAAAGAGACTGCCCCCTTTCGGAGTAATAGCTTACGCCGCGCTTTGAGATAATTTGAACGTAGACGGTGGCACCCTTCAACGCTAGCATTAACAGTTATAACTGCAACGTATCTCAAGGATTTGTCATCATTATGACCCGAATGATTCGCCTGCTGCCTCTGGCGGCCCTGGTTCTGACCGCCTGTTCCGTTCATCAGCCGAAGGGCCCGGGCAAAAGCCCCGACTCACCGCAGTGGCATCAGCACCAGCAGGATGTGCTGAAATTAAGCCAGTACCAGACCCGCGGTGCATTTGCATATCTCTCTGACGAACAAAAAGTTTATGCTCGCTTCTTCTGGCAGCAAACGGGGCAGGACAACTATCGCCTGCTGCTGCTCAACCCGCTGGGCAGCACCGAGCTGGAGCTTAACGCGAAGCCTGGCGAAGCGCAGATCACCGATAACAAAGGCCAGCACTACACCGCGACTGACGCCGAAGAGATGATTGGCAAGCTGACCGGGATGCCGATTCCGCTCAATAGTCTGCGCCAGTGGATCCTTGGCCTGCCGGGTGACGCCACCGACTATACGCTTGATGACCAATACCGTCTGAGCCAGGTTAACTACACCCAGGGCGGTAAAACCTGGAAAGTGGTGTACAGCGCGTATGACAGCAAGACTCAACCATCGCTGCCGTCCAATATGGAGCTGACGCAGGGTAGCCAGCGTATTAAGCTGAAAATGGACAATTGGATCGTTAAATGATGACCCACTGGCCCTCTCCCGCAAAACTGAACCTGTTTCTCTACATTACCGGGCAGCGCGCTGACGGCTATCACACCCTGCAAACCCTGTTTCAGTTTGTCGACTACGGCGACACGATCTCAATCGAACCGCGTCAGGACGGGCAGATTTGCCTGCTGACGCCAGTCGACGGCGTGGCGCATGACGATAACCTGATCGTGCGCGCTGCCCGCCTGCTTATGAAAACGGCGTCGTCGTCGGATCGTCTGCCAGCGGGAAGCGGTGCGGATATCCGTATCGACAAACGCCTGCCGATGGGCGGCGGTCTTGGCGGCGGTTCGTCAAATGCTGCAACCGTTTTGGTGGCGCTTAACCATCTGTGGGGTTGCGGTCTGACAACGGACGAGCTGGCAGCGTTAGGGTTGACGCTGGGCGCCGATGTACCAGTGTTTGTGCGCGGCCACGCGGCGTTTGCTGAAGGGGTGGGCGAAATCCTCACGCCGGTCGATCCGCCGGAAAAATGGTATCTGATCGTTCACCCTGGCGTGAGCGTTCCTACCCCGGTCATCTTTAAAGATCCTGACCTGAAAAGAAATACCCCGGTACGGTCAATAAAAACGTTATTAAATTGTGAATTCAGCAACGATTGCGAGGATATCGCAAGAAAACGTTTTCGCGAGGTTGATGCGGTGCTTTCCTGGCTGTTAGAATACGCGCCGTCGCGCCTGACCGGTACAGGGGCCTGTGTCTTTGCTGAATTTGACACCGAATCCGCCGCCCGTCAGGTGCTTGAGCAAGCGCCGGACTGGCTGCATGGTTTTGTAGCACGCGGGATGAACACCTCCCCCCTACAGCAGGCCATTCTGGCGCAGACTGAGTTTCGGTGACAACGTCACCCTGTTCCAGACGTTGCATCGCGCTCTTTAATACACCGCCTGGATAGCGTTTGCTTAGGCCCCGCAGTTTGCGGCGAACGCTATCCACCACTGGACGCATGCCTGAGGTTCTTCTCGTGCCTGATATGAAGCTTTTTGCTGGTAACGCCACCCCGGAACTAGCACAACGTATTGCCAACCGCCTGTACACTTCCCTCGGCGACGCCGCTGTAGGTCGCTTTAGCGACGGCGAAGTCAGCGTACAAATTAACGAAAATGTACGCGGTGGTGATATTTTCATCATCCAGTCCACCTGTGCTCCAACGAACGACAACCTGATGGAATTGGTTGTTATGGTCGACGCGCTGCGTCGCGCTTCTGCTGGCCGTATCACTGCTGTTATTCCTTACTTTGGCTATGCACGTCAGGACCGTCGCGTCCGTTCCGCGCGTGTGCCAATCACCGCTAAAGTTGTCGCAGACTTCCTGTCCAGCGTCGGCGTTGACCGCGTACTGACGGTCGACCTGCACGCAGAGCAGATCCAGGGCTTCTTCGACGTGCCGGTTGATAACGTTTTCGGCAGCCCAATCCTGCTGGAAGACATGCTGCAACTGAATCTGGACAACCCGATTGTGGTTTCTCCAGACATCGGCGGCGTGGTACGTGCTCGAGCTATCGCGAAGCTGCTGAACGATACCGACATGGCGATCATCGACAAACGCCGTCCGCGTGCTAACGTTTCACAGGTGATGCACATCATCGGTGACGTGGCTGGCCGCGACTGCGTGTTGGTGGACGACATGATCGATACCGGCGGTACGCTGTGTAAAGCCGCTGAAGCGCTGAAAGAGCGTGGTGCGAAACGCGTATTCGCTTACGCGACTCACCCGATCTTCTCCGGCAATGCGGTAAACAACCTGCGTAACTCCGTCATCGACGAAGTTGTGGTGTGCGATACCATTCCATTGAGTGACGAGATCAAAGCGCTGCCAAACGTGCGTACGTTGACTCTGTCCGGGATGCTGGCCGAAGCGATTCGTCGTATCAGCAACGAAGAATCCATCTCTGCAATGTTCGAACACTGATCGAACACGGCCAAAAAACCCGCTACGGCGGGTTTTTTTGTTTATAGTATTTATTTGTATGACTTATGCCTCCTTCACCTGCCATTCATATGACAGATGATGCGCACACGGATGATAGATAATTGTGAAAAACGTAACCTCCTCACATGTTCTGCCCTTTCGCGCCCTCATCGACGCCTGCTGGAAAGAGAAATACACGTCGTCACGCTTCGTTCGTGACCTGATAGCCGGGATCACCGTCGGGATTATTGCCATCCCGCTGGCGATGGCACTGGCGATTGGTAGCGGCGTCGCGCCGCAGTACGGGCTGTACACCTCAGCCGTTGCGGGGATTGTGATTGCGCTGACGGGCGGGTCCCGCTTCAGCGTCTCCGGCCCAACTGCCGCCTTTGTGGTGATCCTCTACCCGGTTTCCCAACAGTTTGGTCTGGCAGGCCTGCTGGTTGCCACCCTGATGTCCGGCATCTTTTTAATTCTGTTCGGTCTGGCCCGCTTTGGTCGCCTGATTGAATATATTCCCCTTTCCGTGACGCTGGGGTTCACCTCGGGGATTGGGATTACCATCGGGACCATGCAGATTAAGGATTTCCTCGGCCTGCAAATGGCCCATGTTCCGGAGCACTACTTACAGAAAGTGGGCGCGCTGTTTATGGCGTTGCCGACGGCCAACCTGGGCGATGCAGCCATTGGCATCGTTACCCTCGGCACACTCATCGTCTGGCCTCGCTTAGGCATTCGTCTCCCGGGGCATCTCCCCGCTCTGCTGCTGGGCTGCGCGGTGATGGGCGTCGTCAACCTGCTCGGTGGACAGGTCGCCACCATTGGCTCCCAGTTCCACTATGTTCTGGCGGATGGCTCACAGGGTAACGGTATTCCGCAGCTGCTGCCGCAGCTGGTTCTGCCGTGGGACATGCCGGGCTCCAGCTTCACCCTGAGCTGGGATTCCCTTCGCGCTCTGCTGCCTGCCGCGTTCTCCATGGCAATGCTGGGCGCGATTGAATCCCTGCTCTGCGCCGTCGTGCTCGACGGCATGACCGGCACTAAGCACAAAGCCAACAGCGAACTAGTCGGTCAGGGCTTAGGGAACATCGTTGCACCGTTCTTCGGCGGTATTACGGCTACGGCTGCGATTGCCCGTTCCGCCGCGAACGTACGTGCGGGCGCGACATCACCGGTTTCCGCGGTCATTCACTCCCTGCTGGTGATCATGGCGCTGCTGATCCTTGCCCCACTGCTTTCATGGCTTCCGCTCTCTGCCATGGCTGCGCTGCTGCTGATGGTGGCCTGGAATATGAGTGAGGCGCATAAGGTGGTGAATCTGCTGCGCCGTGCGCCGAAAGATGACATCATCGTGATGCTGATCTGCATGTCGCTGACCGTGCTGTTTGATATGGTTATCGCTATCAGCGTCGGCATAGTGTTGGCCTCGCTGCTGTTTATGCGCCGCATCGCGCAGATGACGCGTCTCTCCCCGGTTAACGTTGAGGTGCCTGAAGATGTGCTGGTGTTGCGCGTGATTGGCCCGCTGTTCTTCGCCGCGGCGGAAGGTTTGTTCAGCGATCTGGCGTCCCGCATCGCGGGCAAACGGATTGTGGTGCTGAAGTGGGATGCCGTCCCGGTGCTGGATGCCGGCGGTCTGGATGCCTTCCAGCGCTTTGTTGCCCGCCTGCCGGAAGGCTGCGAGCTGCGGATCAGTAACCTCGAATTCCAGCCCCTGCGCACCATGGCGCGCGCGGGCGTACAGCCGATCCCTGGCCGATTGTCCTTCTACCCTAACCGTGAAGCTGCATTAGCGGATCTGTGAGTCATCTGATGCAGAGATACGTCTTTGCATCATCACCCCGATCGCCTGCTGGAGCCATTCAAGCACGGCAGGCGTCATCCACGTGCCTTTCATCAGATGCGGCTCCTGCTGCATGGCGAGACGAAATTTTTGCTGGGTCTGCGGGTTTGTTCCCGCATAGGACTGGAATAAAACCAGCCACTTTTCTGCCAGCTTTTGCGCATCGTCAGAAGCGGGACTGAGATTATCCCGCTGCGCCTGATGTAGCTTTGCCACCAGCGGCGGCCACTCCATCATCCGGTCAAAGTAGTGCGCCCGGGTAAAGGCCATCTCTTCGGCAGTGAGATATTTCTCCCAGATGCTGAGCTTTGATTCGGCAAACGCCCGCGTGATGTAATCCGTAATCTCCGGTGTAATGCCGGTTTGCTCCTGCATCTGCGGCTCCACGCTGTGCATTTCGTTCAGACGGGTCAAAAATTCCGGTTTGCCTGCGGTATCCTGTTCCAGGCGTTCCATCCACCGTGAAGCCAAATCGGTCGCCCGCGCGTCCGTGACGCTGACGTTCTGTTCCAGTGAATGTTTAACCTCCGTCACCAGACCCGACCAGATATCCGCCAGCGCCTCTTTCTCTACCGCAAACGGCAGTTGCTGCAACTCTTCTTTGCTAAACCAGCGATCGTACATATTCATTAACTCCAGAGTCTGTAGCCAGGATTCCAGATCCGGCGTCGCATCGTCGGTCAGCCCGGTACGCAATTCCACCAGCCGGTTGCGCAGCGTATGGATGCTACGCAGTTGCTTGTCCAGCAAAGTGATTTGCCCGTCGAGTAATTCCGCTAATGACAGCGAACGCTGTTCCAGAAAATCCCTGATTTCGGCAAGCTCCAGCCCGGCTTTTGCCAGCGTCTGGATCATATGCAGACGCTGCACATCCGCCAGGTTATAAAGCCGGTAGCCTGCCGCGCTTCTGGCAGAAGGTAACAACAGCCCTGTTTGCTCGTAGTGATGCAAAGTCCGCACGGTGATCCCAGCACGTTTCGCCAGTTCACCCACCTGAATCAACATAACGGCTCCTTTTGTTCTGCCAGTGTTGCTACTCTGAAGCCTTACGTTACGTGAGGGTCAATGCGTCATGCAAAAAAAAACGACTTCAGATGAAGTCGTTTCGGTGTTCTTTATGGGGCACTAGCCGTGCTTATGCTGGTCGCGGCGGCATCGTTTATCGTAATGGCGCACCCACCAGTATTTATCGCAGACTTCCTCATGTCCGCTCACGCGCGCCCCGGCGAGCCACAATACCGCACCGAGGAAGATACTCAGCACCGCGCCATGCGCAAAGTATTGTGGGAGGTCAAGCTGCGGTAATTGGTTTAAAATTGAATAACCGACACCGGCGACCATCACGAACAGTCCCAACCCCATTAGCACGTTACCGAGCATTGAAGCGTTTTTGCGTTTCATATGTCACCTCCGGAACTTTGGGTTGTCAGGGGAAAAACCCCTTCTCCTTGTGTGTAAAGTATAGACAACGCCACTTATATGAGTTGCGTGAATGATCACATTTACAGATAACTCCCGGACAAAAATTTACAAATAAGACATTGAACAGCTTGAAATTCTAATTGTTCAAAGAAGAAATTATTCGCATTTCGGTGTACAGCAGGCAGAACTTTGTCAAGCGGCGCGCCAGACAGTAAACTACGCGCCAGATCTGGAACCCATTAGGAAGTAAATCGTGACGATTAAACTGATTGTCGGCCTCGCCAATCCGGGCGCAGAGTATGCCGCTACCCGCCATAACGCCGGCGCCTGGTATGTTGATCTGCTGGCGGAACGTCTGCGCGCGCCCCTGCGTGAAGAACCCAAGTTTTACGGGTATACCTCACGCATCAATCTTGCGGGTGCCGACGTGCGGTTGCTGGTGCCAACCACCTTTATGAACCTGAGCGGCAAAGCCGTGTCGGCCATGGCAACGTTCTATCGCATCAATCCGGATGAGATCCTGGTGGCCCACGACGAACTGGATCTGCCGCCAGGCGTGGCGAAGTTCAAGCTGGGCGGCGGTCATGGCGGCCACAACGGCCTTAAAGACATCATCAGCAAACTGGGTAATACCCCTAATTTCCACCGTTTGCGCGTGGGAATCGGCCATCCGGGCGATAAAAACAAAGTTGTTGGTTTCGTACTGGGTAAACCACCGGTTTCTGAGCAGAAGTTGATTGACGAAGCGGTGGACGAAGCGGCCCGCTGCACCGAGATTTGGCTTCAGGACGGCCTGACGAAAGCCACCAATCGACTGCACGCTTTCAAAGCGCAATAATCGACGCCCTGGGGCTTTTTTACCGCGCGTCGCGCGGGTTACGTGTATAATAGGCGTAGTTATTTACTTTTCTTCAATCGGTTATCGTTAACGGATTGATTATCAAGATATTAAGGTGATTTAGAAATGGGATTCAAATGCGGTATCGTCGGTCTGCCAAACGTGGGCAAATCCACCCTGTTCAACGCGCTCACCAAGGCAGGTATTGAAGCGGCGAACTTCCCGTTCTGTACCATCGAGCCGAACACCGGTGTTGTTCCTATGCCCGATCCGCGTCTGGACCAGCTCGCAGAAATTGTGAAGCCGCAGCGCATTCTGCCAACTACCATGGAGTTCGTGGACATCGCGGGCCTGGTAAAAGGCGCATCCAAAGGTGAAGGCCTGGGCAACCAGTTCCTGACCAACATCCGTGAAACCGAAGCGATCGGCCACGTTGTGCGCTGCTTCGAGAACGACAACATTATCCACGTTAACAACAAAGTGGATCCGGCTGACGACATCGACGTCATCAACACCGAGCTGGCCCTTTCTGACCTCGACACCTGCGAGCGCGCCATTCACCGCGTGCAGAAGAAAGCCAAAGGCGGCGACAAAGACGCGAAAGCGGAACTGGCTGCCCTGGAAAAATGTCTGCCACAGCTGGAAAACGCGGGCATGCTGCGCGCGCTGAAAAACCTGACTGAAGAAGACAAAGCGGCGATCAAATACCTGAGCTTCCTGACCCTGAAGCCAACCATGTACATCGCCAACGTTAACGAAGACGGTTTCGAGAACAACCCGTACCTCGACAAAGTGCGTGAAATCGCAGCGGCTGAAGGTTCTGTGGTGGTAGCGGTTTGCGCGGCCGTTGAATCTGATATCGCCGAGCTGGACGATGCCGACCGTGAAGAGTTCATGGCCGAGCTGGGTCTGGAAGAGCCGGGTCTGAACCGCGTGATCCGCGCGGGCTATGAGCTGCTGAATCTGCAAACCTACTTCACTGCTGGCGTAAAAGAAGTGCGTGCATGGACCATCCCTGTCGGTGCGACTGCGCCTCAGGCGGCTGGTAAGATCCACACCGACTTCGAGAAGGGCTTCATTCGTGCGCAGACTATCGCGTTTGAAGACTTTATCACCTACAAGGGTGAGCAAGGCGCGAAAGAAGCTGGCAAGATGCGTGCTGAAGGGAAAGACTACATCGTTAAAGATGGCGATGTGATGAACTTCCTGTTTAACGTCTGATTAGTTTTGAGTGAAAAAATCCACGCCTTGGCGTGGATTTTTTATTCCGAGATTAATTCCCCGATCAGTATTAAATTTAAAAAATACCTTCTTTGAGAGGATGGTCTTTTATTCCTCCCCAAGGGTCATCTAGCAAAAACTTAGCATTAATAGCTTCTTTTGCCGGTACAAGAGTGAAATTATAGTAAATTTCTTCACCTTCACAAACCTCATAAAAGAGTGAATAAACTTTATCGTTCACATCAATATTTAAATCGAATTTCTCAGTTGCAGATGCGATTTGCAGCTTATGTTTATCCGTAATGAAAAATGGTACAACAATACAGCGCTGAGCATGTTCATCTAATTTGAAATCATTCTCTATTTTGATATTGACGTTTGCTCCAAACGCGTCCTCTGGCAATGGATCGAATATAACATAATCCTTGTGAAATACAGCACTTTGCGAAACATTTCCTCTCCCCCACTGACTCAGTTTCTCATCATAGTCTCTGGAGCGTAACAATATTTGACTATGCGAAATCAGCAGATCAACTATTTGTATTTTTTTATCATTCATTACATTACCTCGACTTTTATTATCGTTCAAACTGGAAGTTCTGATAAAAGTTTACCAATACTTGAACCTGTACCACAGTTATGCCCTTCGATATCCGTCATCGGTGCAGTCGAGTTGGCATTGGAACCAGAAAATCTACGGGGCATTGATACTCACCAGCGAATCGTAGCTGTCTTGATCGTTGTAGAAAATAGGTAAGCAGAGCATCCCTATGCACTTCCTTCAGCAGACGGTTATGGATAATCTTCTCAGGGGATCCTCCGTTCGAATTCCCGGCAGCATCCCAACACCACTGCTCCTGTCCCTCAGCGTGCTGTCCTGAACGAGTAGTCGCAGGCGCTATTGTCCTAGTTGAAAGGGTTATCGTCCCGCTTTTCCCGCACCAGGTTATTGCGGTAGCCGTAATCCCAGCGGCGGGACCAGCGGCGCGGCGACGGGCGCTGGGCATTGCCGGTAAAGACGTCCCGGCGATGCAGTCGGCCAAGACGGTCGTATTCGCTGCGGGTGGTCAGCAGCCACAGGGGGCTATCCTCAGGGTGGTGTTGTTCGTTGCGAGTAAATTGACAGTTTATTAAGGGCAAGGGTAAATAAGGCGCGAAAAAAAAATAAGCAAGAGATGCGCAGAAGGAAGAAAGAATATTGTTACAAATGGCTACGTGATGAATTAATTGTTTAACATTTGTTTTTTTAAATGAAAAATCCACACCAAGGCGTGGATTCATTTCTGAGATAAACTCCCTCTTCTAAAGAGCTTCAGTAAATGTTGCTTTTGTAAAGGAAATTAGAACTTCTGAACTTTGCTTTTTATATTTAACTTCGTAACTACCCGACTCTAAAATAATAAGCTCACCTGATATAACATCTGAATCATCAGGTTGAAGATCGCCGTCCGTGACATCCTCTCCCGCCCCAATAACAACCTTTCCAGAAGGTACTTTCAAAAATAGCGCCCCGGTATATTCATCAACATCATGTTTAGTAAGGACTTTATAGACACCATCATCTCCAAGATTGAGAAATAATACATTTCCTTTATTTATTTCTTCAACTTTATTTTCTGGAAGACTCCACCAATCTGCATCATCGTTAACTCTATGTTTTAGTGAAACTAAATCATAAATGATATTGTTGCTGTATTTGTTTGGAAATGTATTATTTCATACTTAATTTTCAACATTTAATCACTTAACATATAATCAACAACCACTATTTAGAAGCAATAGAATACGTACAATAAGGTCCAAATTCTCTCCTGGACCTTATCAGCTTGGGAAATGCTCATGAATACAATTGGCATTCATTCCACTAATCACGTCCGCAACTTAACATAATTATCAAAAAATTCAGAAAACGAAGGGCTTATGATGTTTGTCGTATTCTTGGAAAATAGGTCATAATTAACAACCCTTCCAAAACCCTCACTGCCTGAATCTATACACCAGCAAACTTCATCATCTTTTAGATATATAACAGCATAATTTTCAGGAAGTGAAAATTCTTTACGGCAATATATTGTATCGTAAAAAACAGCACCTCCTGACTCTTCAAGAGCATTATTATCCACTATTCCTGAAATCTCCTCTCCAATCACCCCTCCGCCACCAACCGAAAATAAAAACTCTCGAAAATCATGAGGGAGTATAATGCCTAGGTTATCTTCAAGTGAATCAATCTGTTCTATATCAACTTGACCTAACCAAAAAACTTCGTCTGTCGCATTATTGTTCAAATATTCAATTGCAGCTTTGATAGTCATCATTTTTACACCCTATTAAAAATCTAATGCTCTCAACATCCAATACGCACTTCTGAATCTAATGTACTGTCTATCAAGTTCAGGAGTATTTCTAAAACTACCACCGTTCTCGATTAATCCATGCAATTGCTTATGATACAACTTATGAGTAGATGAAAGAATTTCCACCATTGGTCCAGGTTCTTGTCCAAGAACGTGATGAAGATTGACTTGTTTTCCATCTGTGCCAATCGGAGTATAGCCATTTTTCATCAAATCAACGTTTGTCCAACCATCCTTAACTTTCGCTTTGATTGAAGGATGAACTGACGTATGAACTGACTTAGGAACCCCAGGATGTATATCAACAGTATTTTTATAAACTGTACGTCCCAGAATTGTTCCAAGCTTATATTTACCTGAGGATGAACATCTACTCAACCCCCAAGGATCCACCCACCCCAGCGCATTCGGCGCATACTGGTAAAGGTTTATCCCCCCCGCCAGCCCTATCGGGTCCTGCTGCGTAAACCTTCTGCAATCCGGGTCGTAATACCGGAACAGATTGTAGTGCAGCCCTGTCTCACGGTTCAGGTATTGCCCCTGCATCCGCAGATTCTGGGAATACCCAGATACCTGCGTCTCGCTTTCCCGCAGCAGTTTGCCCCAGGCGCTGTTCACCCCTTCCCAGCGCACCTGCCCTTCGCTATCCGTCATCCGCTCCGGCGTGCCGTTGGGCTGACAGTGGAACCAGAAGATTTCCGGGGCATCAACGCCGTCAATACGAGCCAGCGGGTCGTAGCTGTCCTGATCGCTGTAGACGTAGGTCAGCAGCACATCCCCGCACATTTCCTGTAACAGCCGTAACCGTTCCCGGACAAACCGGGTGGCGACCAGCTTACCGGTTGGCAGGCCGTCAGGCATCTGGCGGTGCGTATTGCTGATGCGGCGGTCCAGTGGATCGTAGCGGAAGCTGACCTGCGTCTGCGCCCTGTTGCGGTCCCTCGGCCGGCTGATGACCCTCGTCATACGATGCTCGCCGTCGTAACGGTAGTGCCAGATGGTCTGACCGTTATCTTTCTATACGGTGCGTCCGTGGATGTCATAGCGCCACCGAATGCCGTTGAGCTGCGTCAGACGGTTTTGCGTGAGCTTCTCAGCAGAACCTTCAAGCGGTGAAGGTTCGTTAGTGGTAGTAGTTTACGCCACGGTTTAATCCGATAATGCTGAACTGGACGATGCCGACCGTGAAGAGTTTATGGCCGAGCTGGGTCAGGAAGGGCCAGACGCGAAAGAAGGAGGCAAGATGCGTGCATAAGGAAAAGATTACATTGTTGAAGATGGCGATGTGATGAACTTCTTGTTTACGTTTAATTTTTATGAACGGGAAAAATCCACGCTTAGGGGTGGATTTTTTATTGCAGGGTAAAAGTTATTGTCTAAGAGAACTGTCTTCAAGCTGGGTACAAAAGTAATGATTTCAGAGTCTCAAACTTAAAGTCTGTAAAGACTTCTCGCGTAGATGCTCTCCAAGTAAGGCCTGACACTAGCACTTAGCGAGACTGACACCTCCGATTCACAGTATCAGTATGCCGGAAGCCTGAAAGATCCGCTCTGAATTCCCCTTTTCTAGCCATTCCACATGAGCAGGTATCGCTGCGTCAATCTCTTTGACTGGTTTTATATAGGTAAATATGACAAAGTAAACAGTGCTCATCCTTTGCTTCTCAGCACAGTTTATCAGCCACTTGTTAGAACTGCTTATGCAACCCTCTTTTGCCACTAGTTATAGTTAATATTTTGGGGCGCTTTCGATCTCAACACGCAGGGCCTGACCGAGACAGCGTGTTAAGCTTCATATCATAGGTATAAAAATTGAAGATTTTCAAAACGGTTGGTAATGGTTCTGGTTCGCTTATCGCAAAGACTAATTGGCGTACAGGATCGACCTTTGCGGCATCTAAGCGAGGTATGTTTAGTCTAATAATTTTTGAACAGAAAATCCATTCTAGCACGTTGTTTTCTCAGATAAACTTGAAGTCAGCGTTCATATTCTCTCTTAATAAAAAATTATTTTTATACATGGACGATGTTGAAAGTTTTTGATATTGATGCTGACTTTACTCTTTAGAACGGCCTCAAGATTCCAATGAGGCTTCAGGTTTTTATCATTAAGAATAACAACCTTAAATTTAGTTTTGATTTGAATATCTTTTCTGAGAAATAATAAAAATATTATCTATTTGGTTGTTGATAGCTTTCCAGGCTCTGGAATTATAATATTTTAAAAGAAAAGAATTGATATGCTTAATCACGGGCCATAAAAATGCATCAATGTACTAAGATCATCTAAATCTTGTGCGGTGAGTTCATTTCTCTCCATTTTGTCATACTTATACATTATACCTTTCATCGGAGGGCCTGAATCATGTTTAGTTGCCATGCTCATTAACTCTTCAATATCAGACTCTTTTATTAAAGTTCTCTTTAAAAATTCAAAGAGCATTTTTTCTGCATCTTTTCTTTCTAAAAAATACATTTTGATTACCTTACTGATTTTATGTAAAAAGTCACAAGTATAACTAGAAGTGCCTTTTTGTCTCTGATCTATGGTTCTTCATTTTAACATTTTTTTGGATGAAAAAATCCACGCCAGGGCGTGGATTTTTATTCAGAGATAAACACCCTCTTCTAATGAGTTTTCAGTAAACGTTGCTTTTGTAAAGGAAATTAGCACATCTGAACCATGCTTTTTATATTTAACCTCGTAACTACCTGGTTCTAAAGTAATAAACTCACCTGAAATAGCATCTGAATCATCTGGCTCCAGATCTCCGCCAGTGACATCCTCTCCCGCCCCTATGAAAACCTTTCCAGTAGGTACGTTTAAAAATAACGATCCGGCATATTCACCAATGTCACTTTTAATATCAACTTTATAGTTACCATCATCTCCAAGATTGAGAAATAATACATTCCCTTTATTTATTTCTTCAACTTCATCTTCTGGAAGACTCCACCAATCTGCATCATCATTAATCCTATGCTTCAATGACATCAAATCATAAATTACTAATGTGGCAGTATCCGTCTGTATATTAATAGATTTATTCATTTTACCCCCTATTGAAATATTATTTCACTGATGGCATCTCCGGGCTGAAGCCCCGCCTTTCTGCCTGCATTTTTCAAAGAACTACCGACACTTTTATTAATAGTTTCATTCAGCATTTGTAATCTTTGTGTAGGCGAACCTCCAACAATTAAATCAACAGGATGATCAGCGTTTAATTTACTTAGATCAGGTGCTGAACCAAACATTTTTTCAAAGCGTGCAGAAACAGCCTGCCTGTAAGAACTTTGCAAAGATGAAATCCTAACCTCATGGGTGCCAGGGGACCAAACTAACTCTCCTCTTTGAGCCGCTCGGTTTAAGGCATTCATTTTTTTCATAAACTGTCTTTCGAGGAATTTTCTCTCAGTTGATGACAGCTTTGTGCTGCTTAAAATCTTCGGTTTATTAACAGTTAAGCGGGTACCTCCAGAACACCTACTCAACCCCCACGGATCCACCCACCCCAGCGCATTCGGCGCATACTGGTAAAGGTTTATCCCCCCCGCCAGCCCTATCGGGTCCTGCTGCGTAAACCGTCAGCAGTCCGGGTCGTAATACCGGAACAGATTGTAGTGCAGCCCTGTCTCGCGATCCAGGTATTGCCCCTGCATACGCAGGTTCTGGGAATATCCTGATACCTGCGTCTCGCTTTCCCGCAGCAGCTTGCCCCAGGCGCTGTTCACCCCTTCCCAGCGCACCTGCCCTTCGATATCCGTCATCCGCTCCGGTGTGCCGTTGGGCTGACAGTGGAACCAGAAGATTTCCGGGGCATCAACGCCGTCAATACGTGCCAGCGGATCGTAGCTGTCCTGATCGCTGTAGACGTAGGTCAGCGGCTCATCCCCGTGCACT
>NZ_KQ089925.1:2292069-2971013 GCF_001037655.1 Enterobacter sp. MGH85 | reverse complement strand
GGCTCATCCCCGTGCACTTCCTGCAACAGCCGGAACCCTTCCCAGACAAACCGGGTGGTGACCGGCTTGCCGGTTGGCTGGCCGCCCAGCATCTGGCGGCGCGTTTTGCTGATGCGTCGCCCGAGCGGATCGTAGCGGAAGCTGACCTCCGTCTGCGGTCTGTTGCGGTCCCGTGGCTGGCTGATGACCTCCGTCAGGCGGTGCTCGCCGTCGTAGCGGTAGTGCCAGCGGGTCTGTCCGTTATCCTTCTCCATGGTGCGTTCGTGGTCGTCATAGCGCCAGCGAATGCCGTTCAGCTGCGTCAGGCGGTTGTGCGTGACCTTCTCAGCAGAGCCTTCGTGCGGGTTACCGGTAGTATCCCAGCGGTGCAACCAAGAGCACTGAGAATTACCGGTAACTATATCCCGGCGATGCAGGCGGCCAAGACGGTCATATTCGCTGCGGGTAGACAGCCCCCCTGCGTGCGCCTAGAGCAAGGGCTTATACGTGCTCAAGCTATAATGTATAAGGACTCCACGCCGACAAGGATAAGCAAGGCACGAAAGTAGCGGACAAGATGGTTGTGGAAGGGGAAAATTACTTCTTACAGATTTCTATGAGATAATTTTTTATTTAACTTTTAATCGCTTTGAACAAAAAACGCCCCCCATGCGTGTTTTTAGTTCTCTATTATAATTGGCTAAAGTTAACTTTTACAAAGAACCTCATTGAGCGACTTATTTTGGTTTGTAGTAAAAAACCATCCTTATTACTGATCGACAGGTAATTATTAAAAATGAGGCCAATAATTTAGCTTTTCTTTTTTTCAATGGCTATTAAAACCTCATAAGCATCCTTTTCACTCATTTGAACTTTTTTGGCCTCATCAATGCTCAATTCTTCTTCCTCTTCTTTCATAACTATCCCCCCTGAATAAAACCTAATAAAAAAACGCCCTTCTCTTTCGATAAGGATTACTCCATAATTATTAAATATTATTTTATCCATTGCGCCTCCTTTTTTTAATTTTTCAACGGTGTGATCTTTAATTGATTTAGCGGAGTAGGATCTATGGCCGCCTCTGGGATACCACCTGAAGTATATCCTCCCGGCAACCAAAATTCATTTGCTCCTCGTTCATTTCCTGTTGGCATTCTTAAACCTGTCGGATTATTAATATCAACTCTTAAAGGAGCGTCTCCGAGATCACCTGCATTTAACCCTAACAATCTTTCAAGCTTTGGAATGTTCCCACCCGAACGTCTAATTAAGTCATCAGCAACGGTCCTTGGCATAACAAAGTGGCCTCCTGGAGGACCTAAATGACTAAATTCAGGATTAATACCCCAAACGAACTTAGTAACCCCTCCCTTGAATAGTTCTAAATGCCTACTAATTTTTCCTGCATCGAGGTATGTCGCCGGATTAGGGAAATCTGGCTTTGAAATTCCATGAGTAGCTCGGTAGGCCCGTGCAGCATGACCTCTTGTAGCAAAAGCACCTCGAGTTTTGCTCTGGAAATCATTCCAGCTATTTCTGCACGATAACCCCCACGGATCCACCCATCCCAGCGCATTCGGCGCATACTGGTAAAGATTTATCCCCCCCGCCAGCCCTATCGGGTCCTGCTGCGTAAACCGTCCGCAGTCCGGGTCGTAATACCGGAACAGATTGTAGTGCAGCCCTGTCTCGCGGTCCAGGTATTGCCCCTGCATGCGCAGGTTCTGGGAATATCCTGATACCTGCGTTTCGCTTTCCCGCAGCAGTTTGCCCCAGGCGCTGTTCACCCCTTCCCAGCGCACCTGCCCTTCGCTATCCGTCATCCGCTCCGGTGTGCCGTTGGGCTGACAGTGGAACCAGAAGATTTCCGGGGCATCAACGCCGTCAATACGTGCCAGCGGATCGTAGCTGTCCTGATCGCTGTAGACGTAGGTCAGCGGCTCATCCCCGTGCACTTCCTGCAACAGCCGGAACCCTTCCCAGACAAACCGGGTGGTGACCGGCTTGCCGGTTGGCTGGCCGCCCAGCATCTGGCGGCGCGTTTTGCTGATGCGTCGCCCGAGCGGATCGTAGCGGAAGCTGACCTCCGTCTGCGGTCTGTTGCGGTCCCGCGGCTGGCTGATGACCTCCGTCAGGCGGTGCTCGCCGTCGTAGCGGTAGTGCCAGCGGGTCTGGCCGTTATCCTTCTCCACGGTGCGGCCATGGATGTCATAGCACCAGCGAATGCCGTTCAGCTGCGTCAGGCGGTTGTGCGTGACCTTCTCAGCAGAGCCTTCGAGCGGGTTACCGGCAGCATCCCAGCGCCACTGCTCCTGGCCGGGCAGCGTGCCGTCCTGAACCAGCAGACGTCCGGCGCTGTCGTACTGCCAGCGGTACCAACTGAACGGGTTATCGTCCCGCTCTTCGCGGACCAGGTTATTGCGATAGTCGTAATCCCAGCGGCGGGACCAGCGGCGCGGCGACGGGCGCTGGGCATTGCCGGTAAAAACGTCCCGGCGATGCAGTCGACCGAGACGGTCATATTCGCTGCGTGTGGTTAGCAGCCCCTGCGTACGGCTGGTTTCACGGTGAAGTTCGTCGCGGGTAAAGTCGGAGACCGAGAGCTTATCAAGCGCGATGCTGAGCAGATGCCCGCTGCCGTAGTAGAACTGTTTCAGCTCCCGGCCATCGGGCAGCGTGACGGAGGTGCGGTTACCCAGCGCGTCATACTCCCACGCCAGCTCCCCGTGCTCGCCCGTTTCGCGCGTGACGCGCCCGAGCGCGTCATACTCAAACACAAGCTCCTGCTCGGCCTCGGCACTCCAGGCATCGGCTGAAAGCGCGGGATGCAGCCCAATCCGGCTCAGAAGGCCGGACGGGGTGTAGTGGTAGCGCGTCTGCCCCTCCGGCGTGGTGCGGGCGACCAGCTGGCCGCTCGCGCTCCAGGCGAAGGAATGGGTAATGGCCTCCGGATGTCCGGCGGCAAAGGTGCGCGCTATCGTACGCCCGCAGGCATCGTAGCGATACTGCGAGGCCACGCCATCCAGCCCCACCTCTTCCAGCAGCAGCGAGTCTGCGCCCCAGCGGAACTGATACGCTTCGCCGTTTTCGTTTTCCAGGGCAATCAGACGCCCGCGGCTGTCCCAGCGGCGGCGCACCTCTTCACCCTGCGTATTACGGGTGGCGGTTAAGCGCCCTGCCTCGTCGTATCTGAACTCGCTCTCTTTCCCGTCGGCGCCCGCATGCTTCACCGGCAGACCACGTTCGTTCCATTTGAGCGACTCTGTCCACCCTTCCGGGCGATCGAGCTGCACCGGACGCCCCGCGGCGTCGTAGCGGTAACGCGTCTCTTCGCCGTCGGCGCTTATCTCAGCCACCAGCCAGCCCAGCGGATGATAACGGTATTGTGTCACACGGCCCGAACAGTCCGTCGCACGCACCATCTGCCCGGCCTCGTTGTACTCCTGGTAACGGCTGTTCCCGGCGGCATCGACTTCTTCCACAACCTGACCAAACTCGTCCCGACGCAGCAGCGTGGTCTGCCCCATCGGATCCACCACGCGTTTCAGCCCGTGATGTTCGTCATACAGGAACCGGGTGGCGCTACCGTCGGCTTCGATGATGGACGCCGGAAGCGCACGGTGCTCCAGCCAGGTGGTGGTGCGGGTATTGCCGTCGGCGTCGATCTCCTGCACCCGGTTGCCCATCTCGTCATAGACGAAGGTAACGGCATTACCCAGCGGATCGATGCGACGCGTGAGGAGTTCGTTGTCATCCCACTCGTAGCGCCAGTTCTCACCGCGCTCGTCAACGTAGCGAACAATCAGGTTTTGCGCGTTCCAGTAATGCTTTCGCGTCTGACCGTCGTAGTGATCGACGGTCGTCAGCCCGGCGGCTAAATCGTAGCTAAAGCGACAGCCGTCGCCGGTGCTGGTGCGGTTTTCCACCACGCGCCAGTGGTCGAATTTTTGCCAGCGGTATTCGCTCTCCAGCCCGCCCGGCAGACGGTGCCAGACCATCAGGCCATCATCGTTATAACGGTATTCACGGGTAACCACGCCGGAGGCATCCGTTGCGCTGGCCAGCTGGCCGCGCGCGTCATACCCCCACTGCATCAGCGGCCATGTCTGGTTGCCGTCAAAATGGCTCGCCGAGGTAACGCGCTGCGGGAAACGTTCATTTTCATAACGCAGAGTGACGTCGATCGCCCGCGGCTCATCGTGCAGACCGACCAGCCGCCCGTGTTCATCCCACGCCGTCAGCAACGCGTTGCCGTACTCGTCGCTGAGGGAGGCCAGGCGCAGGATGGCTGGGTTGGCGCGGGTCGGTTTATACAGACGCCACACCGCGCCGTCATCGTCGGCAATCGCCACGTCGCCGCTCTCATTGCGGCGGATGATAATGCCTTCGCTGATGCTGTAAAACGCGCGGTCGACCGGCGGCAGTTCAAAGCTCAGCTCGCGCCCGGTTTCATCGAACCAGGTGGCGTTGTTTTCTTCCAGCGTCAGATAGCTGTCAAAGGTGGTAGCCCAGCCCAGACCAAACAGCCCTTCGCGGGTGGTCAGGCTGTTGTAGCTGCGTTGCCAGCGTAGCGGAAAGCGCCCCGGCAGCGAGAAATCGAGTTCGTCGTCGTCATTCAGCACCTTCACGCCGGTAGCGGCGTGAACCGGGTGCGAGGAGCCGAACACGGCGTTGACGGCCATATCAGCCAGCATCCCGCCACCGGCAGCAGCCAGCGCGCAGGGCATGTTTTTCAGGATCTTGCCCGGACGCCCGCGCAGCAGGGAGAGCGCAATCATCCCCAGCGCCAGGCCCGGCGTTTTGCCGCTTTTAATATCGCGAACCGTGAGGGTGTCGCCGCCGATGATCACGTTCGGGGAGACGTCGTCGGAAACGGTGCCTTCGCAGGTGGTGCGATCTTTTGCACGCACCGCGGGCTGCCCGTTGATAAAGACGCTTTTCGAGCCTTCCGCCAGATACTGCGGCCCGGAGTGTTTCTCGCACGCCACCTTGTCTTCTTCCAGCGGCGAGGTCCCGGCAGCGGCAGAGGCCACGCTCGGCTGCCACATTTCGCTGCCGAACTGTCCGGCAGCGGAAAGCAGCATGCCCGCGTAATCGGCAAAGCTGCCCGGCGACTGCGGCTCAGGGGAAGGGGTATCGGCGGGCGTCAGCGTGCCTGCCGCGCGCGCGGCGGGGATTGCGTTGGTGAGAACGTTATTTGAACCGGTGGTGATCTTACCCGCAGGCGACGGCGGAAAAAGCGCGTTGCCCAGCCCTTCAGCAGCATTGCTGATATCGTCGGTGATCCCCGCGACGTTCGCCAGAACCCCACCAATAATGCCGCTCAACAGACAGCTGGATCCAATTGCCGCCACGCCTGCCGCTGCGGCCCCGGCTCCCAGCAGTGGGGCCGCGACGGTCGCTGCCGCGCCCACCGCCGCGCCAATCACCGCATAGGCAGCGCCTTCCGCCACAATGCTGGTAATATCAGCAAAAATGCTGGAGTGAATAATCTCGTCGCCCTTACGGGCCGCGTTGTTATCGCTCATGCCTTACACATTCCGGTTGTCGTTTAGCGTCAGACTCTGCTTCAGTGCGCTCCAGCGCGCCTCGTCCTCTTCCGTAAAGGCTTTTAAGGCCGAGAGGGTAAAAATCATCAGTACCGGTTTGCCCGGCGTCTGCACGGCCAGCTGTTTTTGCCACAGGCGCTGGCCGTTACGGTCAAAGGTGGTCTCAACTTCCAGTCCGCTAATGTTTCCGTCTGGCCCGGCTTTTACGTGCTGAAATTCGCTCTGGGCGATCTCCCCCATCTGAGGGCGCAGGACTTCCCACTGACGGTGGAACTCTTGTTCGTAATCGCTACCATCCGGGATGACGCCGCGGCTGACCACTACAGATAACCCGCTTTCGTCATCGCGAATGATGTTCATGCTGTTATCCTGCCAGGCAGCAGGGAAAAGGGAAAACGAACCTTCCTGGAGGGTGTATTTCATAAGTGAACTCGGGATGATATTAGAAAAATAAGATTAAAAGCGCTAAAGTTTATACAGCCAATATTAATTACTGCTTAGCGACTCAGAGGGACAAGATCATTACAACGTTAGCACTTTCTTTTTTTTCCGCAAAAACTTTAGGGGCAGCGATATTATTGGCCGTTTGATAATTATCTTCTTTCACAGCCCGTAAAGTTGCCTCGCAACTTAATGTTCGTAGCGTGACATAACTACCCTGCTCAGGCATTCCTGATTCAGAACTGGAAAGCTAAATGCCCATGCCAGCCCGCGTTCATCGGTAGGAGTGCGATATCCAACTGATTGTCCCGGCGTGTTTCCGCGGGGGATATTAGACAATTTCAGATCTGGAAAATGAGATTTGACTTGTTCAAGAGTAATACATGGATGATTAATTACGAAAGAAATCAAAGATACGCTGTTATCGCCATTTCCCCATAAACGAACATCCATATCGCTGATCCGTGTGCCATCAGTTAACGTAAAGGGAGCTGAAGTATAACGGTCTTCTTTCTCCTGTGTATTATTAATCAGCGGTTGGTTAAACAGTTTACTGACATCCTCAACTTGTTTACCCCACACTGATTTCATTTCTTTGATCATTTGCCACAACGAATCTTGATTCATTTTATTATGCCCTGCATAGGTAAATGCTGAAAATAGTGGAAGAACAATGAGGAATGTAGCTTTAATCATCCTACTTTCCATAGAATCCTCCATAGTAATCATTATAATTTAAATTAGTCCCTGAGGCTATTTCGCCTTTACCATACACTTTTCCTATTGCTTTGGCTGCATCAATGCGAGATAACTCACCGCTCACCATTTTATCATATGCAGAATTATATGCTTTTAGGTTTTCGGCACTTCCCGCTATATCAATATCAATACCGCCGTTTGCAAGGATCTCGCGTTGTATTTTAATGTTATTCAGCGTTGCTCCACCTTCATCCATAAGCTGGCTGTTGATGAAGTTTTCCTTACTCGAAGCATCTACCGCAACAGGATAAGTTGCATGCCCTGCCTCATGTGCCAGAGTTTGCACAGTTGTGGCTGTATCCTCCATGTGTTCAGGGTCCATGACAATCAATTTGTTATTAGTATCAGCGTAACTCCCCCCTCCTGCGGCTCCCGGCTGGATAGCCCACCCTTTATCTTTTAGATCTTTTAATTGTGTCTGAAGCGTTGGTGACTTATTGATTTCCTTAACTACATCTTCACTGAAGGGCATCACATCAGAGTTGTAGGAATTATTTTGATAAACGTAACTCCCTTTTAATGGTGGAGCTGCTGCAAATTTTGTTGTTGGTTTTGGTCTGGATGCTGCTGGCGCTGAAACTGCGGGAGCCGGATTCTTAGCACTTTTATTTGGAGAAAACTTCTCCTGCACCGCCGCATCAATATCCCCTTTATGCCCCGATCCCGGTGCCGTTGTGCCCGGCTTGGTTCCCGAGGTATTCAGATGCAGCTTACCACCCGTGGTGATATACCCATCTCCCTCAACGAAAAAGTTAAACTCTTTGCCAATCAGGTTAATCTTGCCGTTAGCGTTAAGCTCAATAGCACTCTCACCCGAGACCAGCCGCAGCTTCGTCCCGGAAGCAATGACATACTGCTCTACCGCTGCATCCAGCTTGCCTTTTCCCGTCAGGATCTCGGTTCCGCCTTTCACGGCCTGGATCTGGTTCGCTTCAACACGATGCAGCTCATTTTTCTTCACGTAATGGCTGCGCGCGCCGCCAACGCTGTGCGTTTCATCATTCTTGACGCTGGTGTCCATGTTGCGCTCGGCCTGGATCCACACCTGCTCTGCGCCCGCCTTGTCCTCAAAGCGCAGGGCGTTGGCGTTGTCCACGGAACCGTCTTTCGTGCGGCTCATAAAGCCCATCTGCGTCGCCGCAGCCGGCAGCGCCCACGGCGGCATGCTGGCTTCGTTATACACGCGGCCGGTGATAATCGGACGGTCCGGGTCGCCGTTGATAAAGTCCACCACCACCTCATCGCCGACGCGCGGGATCTGCACCCCGCCGTAGCCCTGGCCCGCCCAGGCGCTGGAGACACGCACCCAGCAGGAGCTGGTGTCGTCACCCTTCGCCAGACGGTCCCAGTGGAACTTCACCTTCACACGGCCATATTTGTCCGTCCAGATACTCTCCCCCTGCGGCCCCACGACTTTCGCCGTCTGCGGGCCGTAGGTCCGCGGCCACGCCGTGCTCTGCGCCGGACGATACGATACCGCCGCCGGGATAACGGTGAAATCGGTGCGGTGAATGGTTTCACCTTCGCCGCTGGCGTAGCGGTTCTCCTCGAAGTGATACCCCGCCGCCGTCACCAGATACTCGCCGTTATCGCTGAAGAATGGCGCGTTGGTCAGGGTAAAGATGTGGCCCGGCGCAATGCCCGCCGCCGTGGCCGTCGCCTGAATCTGCTGATGCTCCACCTGCCAGCGCTCCTGACGAATGCGGGCGTAGAACTCCGCATGGCCTGTCTCCACAAAGCGGCCCGGCCAGTCGTACACGTCGATGCTGCCCGGTTTCGGTGACGCCGGGTTCTGCTGGGCCTGGAACAGCCACGCGTTCGGCTTGCGGAAGTCGTAGTCGTCGAGGCTGTAAATCCCCGGCGTCACGCTGTCCTCCAGAGCCCACTGGCTGATGCCCTCTTCATCCGTACTGCCACCGGACGGCGTCTGATGGTAAGGAATGACCTCATAGCCGCTGAACGGCTGATGCTGCGTCGCGGCGTCGGTCAGTACCAGGGTGTGCTTGTCCGCCTCGTGGCTGAAGTGATACGCAATCCCCTCCAGCTCCATCAGGCGGCTGATGAAGTCCAGGCTCGACTCCTGATACTGCACGCAGTAGTCCCACACCCGGTAGCTGCCGGTGAGTTTGTCTTCAAGGTTAACCTGATGCTCACCCAGCAGGGTTTTCACAATCTGTGGTAACGTCTGGCCCTGGAAAATCCGCAGGTTACGGTCGCGCTTCATCGGCCACAGGTCCGGCTCTACAGTCAGCTGGTAGACCGCATAGCGGGTGCCCGTCAGCTCCACGGCACTCACCGCCACGCGCGTCACCTTACCGTTGATATAGCGGGGAGTAAGCAGGCTCTGCGTGGGGATGGTCACTGTGACCGGCTGGCCGAGCAGCCTGCTGCGGTCAAGGCGCGCATCCGTGCCGAGCAGGGTCAGCGTCAGCGCGAACGACTCCGACATCGCCTCGCGGCCGGAGAGTTTCCAGAAAAGCAGCCCCTCAACCGGGAGCTGAACGGTAATTCGGTTGAGCATAATCTTTATTCCGTAATGGTTTATACTGAGAATATTTTTAACGAAATGCTTTTTTAAACGTGAATGTTCTGGTTATTGGCCGTCTTACTCTTTAACCGGGGGCCTTTCCCCTTCATATTTATAAATCCACAGGGAATAGATTTTCAGAAACTCTGACAAAATGAGTAAAAATCCATTTAGCCAGACATTCATCACGCCCGTGAAACTTAACACCATGGGGAAAAGGGAAACTGAGTAGCGAAATCCAACCAGACGCAGTATTTCCTGGTAGAGCGCCAGTCTTCTCGCGTATAAATTCCGGGCGAAGAAGCACCATGCTGAGGCAATAAAAGAGACCAACAACAAGAAATCGAGAATAAAGAAAAGAATAACCAGAGCGCTACACCCACCAGCAGACAGCGTGTTCACAACCGTACTGAAGGCGTGTATATCGGAAATAAAAGGGATCCTGTCATGTCGCACGGACTGGGCACAATAGAGCACAATGGCCAGGGCATCCATGCATCCCCAGAAAACGAAAACCTTATCTCTGGCGTTCATGACAGTTGAGCAATCACTTAACCGGCGCGGGTGGCCATTCGCCCCCCTTCTGGATGAGCTTCTCTTTTATTTCGTTTAATTTCTCGTATTGCTCACTGCCTCGGTCAAGTCCATTCAGCGCGTCCGCGAGCGCATTGCTCATCGACCAGCCATTTTTGGCCTTAATTGACGGATCCGCTCCCCGATCGAGCAGCAACAAGACATGATCGTAAGCTTGGTTATCCAGCGCATCAAACACCAGCGTTTTACCCAGTGAGTTGGTTGAGTTGACGTCAGCACCGCGATCGAGCATGGCTTCCAGCGTCTCTGTATTTTTCGCTTTAAGCGACTGGAAGACGATCGGTTCGTGGAAAACCTTATCTTTCACGTTGGGTGAGAGGCCACCGTCCAACATCGCGTCGATCCAGTCCGCACTGTCTCCCTTTAGGGCAAATTCAGCAGGACTGCTTTTTCCCTGCGGTCGAGGCTGGAGCGGATCTGCGCCATCCTTAACTAGCAACGTAATCACCTTTAAATGGCTCGACGTTTTTTTATCATTAATTGCGTTGCCAAGGGCCCAGAAAAGCAGGGTCATATCCTGCTTTCCTGGTTGATTAAGGTCGCTGTCTGGCGCAAGCGTCTTCACCGCATCGACGTCGCCTTCCTCAATCGCTTTCGCCAGTTCAAGCTGCTGGCCGCTGAAGTAGTCCTGTGGATTAAGGTCCATATCCTGCTTACACCCCTGAATCATGAATAAAAAACATAACGCGACAAAAGCCATCAACCCTTTTTTCACAATCGACTCCCGATTATCGAAATATCCTCATCCTTCTGTTGCTCTATGCAATCAATCGCTTGATTAATTCCGTGGCGGTCCAGCGCGCTTCCGGTTCCACCGGGAAGATCATGGGGTATTCCGGCAGCATTAGGGCTCAGCGCAGAGATTTCCTCTTTGAGGATCCACGAAGGGACATGCCCTTTCATCGTTTTCAGATCTTCCCAGGGGTTAACTTCCTGAATCTTCGTCAGCAGTTCACCTTCAACCCGATACGCCTGGATATTATCCGTACTGCCTAATATCTTACCGCCGTATTTTTCTACGGTTCCGGCATTGAGGCCGGCGGCGTTAAACGTCCACCCCGCTTTCCCGCTGCCCATAGAGGTTGCAGAGGCGAGACCACCGCCAAGGGAATGACCGGCAATATCAATATTCTGCCCTGACCTTGCCAGCTCCTTACCGATACTCACGGCCTTTTTATAATAATCTGAAGCCATACCCATGCCCTGTGAGAAGTTATTCGACCAGTCAGCCCCGTTTACCACCGGCGCCAGTTCCCCTTTGGTCAGTAGAGAGGAGACATTCTCAGACAGAGAGGCGAAACCAGGCTCGCGCGATCCCCTGAATACCAGCGTGGGGTTCATATCTGCACCAAACACTTCCGGCTTCGGTTGATAGACGCGCGCCAGAAAATTGGGGGACGTATCATCGTCAAAGAGCATGGATTTGTTCAGCCCGAACTTTCCTAACAGCGCATCGTCATTACTGATATCTGTCCATCCCTCCGGCACGCCCGGTGTGGTTTCCAGCGGGTTCACGGTCTTATAAATATTTTCCGCAAGCTTCGCTTTTTCCACCGCGATATTATTCGCTGCCAGACGTTTCGCGGCGATCTGGGCATCCGGATAAAGGCTATTGCTCCCCTTCGCAATCAGATCCTTACGCGCCTGCCAGCGTTCTGCTTTGGTCATCTTCTGAAGCTGCCCGGCATAGGTTTTACCGTCCTTGCCGGGAGTAGGTTCATCCGGCACCTGTGCCGTTTTAGATTTCACTACCTGTTTTGGCAGTACCGTTGGCGCAGGGCGAGATCCGTACGTTCTCACCATGGTTTCGTAGCGGTCAACAATCGTACTCACCGGATACCAGCCCAGGCCGACCAGCGAGGCAGCCTGGAGTTGCCCTTTGGCGTTGATATAAAAAATTTCCGTTACTGATGACCAGTCACGAAAACTTTCGTCAATAGCAACCACTCTGCCCATCTCTAAATCCTGCGCGATCAGCGTGCGGGTATCGCGCCCGGACTGATAAGGATTCGCACCGGTGATCGTGCGCAGCAGATCGTAGCGCGTGAAGAGCGAGCGCAGCGAATGGTCATGAACCGACATAATCCACTGTCCGGCAACGGACGGGCGGATTATTTTCGCAAACAGCGCTGGCGAGACGTTCTCGTGGAACAGATAGACAAACTTGATGTTATACATTCGCTCCGTCCTGTTACCCGCAGGCTTACGGATTCACCAGCCAGGTGCCTGGCTTCGCAATATCCAGCGTCTGGGTACGCGTTCTTCCATTGCCTTCCAGTTCAATGCGGGTCTCGCCTGCAGGCAGTTTCAGCGATGCGTAACCGTTATTCCCCGGACGCAGCGCTTTCGGCTCGCCGTTCACCTTCAGCGTCTCGCCATCAAGCATGCGGATATAGACCAGCGCGACCGGGCTGGCGTCGACAGGCGACGCACTCTGCTGCGCCGTAGCAGGTGGCGCTACCGGCTCGCTCACGTCGGCCGTTGCCGGTCTGGTTTCCGCTGCGGCGGAGGTTTCAGCCGGAGGGCTCACGGCAGGGGTTTGCGCCGTCTGCGCTGGCGTTTCCTGGCTGCCGCCGCCGAACAGCATCGCACCGGCAACCACCCCAACCAGCACGCCCGCGGCCACCAGCCCCGGAAGCTTGTAACGTCGCCAGTCCAGCGCGGAAGCAGATGTCTCCTCTTCCACCGGCACCAGCATCGTGCCGGTCTTCTTCGCGGTCAGCACCTCGTCGATACCGGCGACGGGCATCTCGATCAGCGCCGCAAACTCTTCGATGGATTGCGGACGGTCTTCCATATGCAGCGCCAGCGCCTTGTCGATGGCCTGAAGCAGCGGAATGGAATACCCCTGCGGCATCAGCTCCACCAGTGGTTTGCAGGTGTCCTGAATCGAACGCACCACGCTGACCGGTGGCGGAGAGCCAACGATAAGGGTGCGCAATACGGCGCCGAGCGCGTAGATATCCGTCCACGGCCCCTGCTCGCTTTCATTGTCGTCGGTATACTGCTCGATAGGCGCAAAACCCGGACGCAGCATGGTTTCCGTCTCATCCGAGAGATTACCGATGGTGCGGCGCGCCGATCCGAAATCAAGCAGCACCGGCAGACCGTTATCCTGAATCTGAATGTTATCCAGCGAGATGTCGCGGTGCAGGTAGCCCTCATCGTGGATCGTTTTGATGGCGCCGAAGAGCATTGGCAGCATGCGGCGGATCCACGCCTCGTTAATCAGCTCCGGTTTCTCTTCGCGCAGACGCGACAGCGTGGTGCCGCTGTAAAACAGCGTCCCCATATAGGCCGTGTCGTTTTGCACCCAGAAGCGCAGCACGTGCAGCAGGTTCGGGTGGTTAAAGCGCGCCAGCAGGCGGGCTTCCTGAATGAAGCTGTTCAGACCGGCAGAAAACGCTTTGCCGAAGCGCTCGCTGCGCAGTACCAGCGTCATATCCTCGCCGCGCACGGCGAGGGAGGAAGGCATAAACTCTTTGATAGCGATAGTGCGTTCGAGCTGGTGATCCCAGGCGCGATAGACGATGCCGAATCCGCCGCCGCCAATCACCTCTTTTATCTCAAACTCATTGAAACGGTACCCGACCGGGAGCGCGTTTGGGACAGTCCGATTGTTATCATTATCCGTCATCTTTTACAGTTCTCTTGATGATTATTACGCGGCAAACTGACAGTGGAACTCGCCCTGCTCGCAGGTGACATGCAGACGTCGGTACTGCTCGTCGCTGCGGCTGGCGGTAAGTAAAATCTGGCTCATCTGAGGCAGCAACGTATTGGTCAGAATCGCATCCACCATACGCCCGCCCGACTCAACCTCGGTACAGCGCTGAACAATCTGTTCGACCACGCTGTCGTCAAATTCAGAAATAATATTGTGATTCTCTTCCAGACGACGCTGAATGCGCCTGAGCTGAAGACGCACAATCTGCCCCAGCATCTCGTCGTTCAGAGGGTAATACGGCACCACCAGCAGGCGGCCCAGCAGCGCAGGTGGGAACACCTCCAGTAGAGGCTGGCGCAGGGCGCCACTTAACGCATCAGGATCCGGCATCAGTTCCGGGTCGGCGCACATGGCTGCGATCAGCTCGGTACCGACATTAGAGGTCAGAATAATAATGGTGTTACGGAAATCAATGTGACGCCCTTCGCCGTCCTCCATCCAGCCCTTGTCGAAGACTTGGAAGAAGATCTCGTGCACGTCCGGGTGCGCTTTTTCAATTTCGTCCAGCAGCACCACGCTGTAGGGACGGCGGCGCACGGCCTCGGTTAAGACGCCGCCTTCACCATAGCCCACATAGCCCGGAGGCGCACCTTTTAACGTCGAAACGGTGTGCGCTTCCTGGAATTCACTCATGTTGATGGTAATGACGTTCTGCTCGCCGCCGTAAAGCGACTCCGCCAGCGCCAGCGCGGTTTCGGTTTTGCCCACGCCGGACGGCCCGCAGAGCATAAATACGCCGACCGGTTTGTTCGGATCGTCAAGCTTCGCCCGCGAGGTTTTTACCCGACTGGCAATCAGATCCAGACCGTGACGCTGACCAATAACCCGCTGGTTCAGCGTATCAGCCAGGTTCAGCACCGCGTCGATCTCATTTTTCACCATCCGGCCCAGCGGGATCCCGGTCCAGTCCGAAACCACCGCAGCCACCACGTTTTCATCGACCGCGGCAAACAGCAGCGGTTCGTCACCCTGTAAGGTCTTCAGCGCCTGCTGCTGTTCTGCCAGCTGGCCGCGCAGTTCAGCCGTATCCTCATCACTCGCCGCAAACAGTGCGGCACGCAGACGGATAATTTCCTGCACCCGCGTGCGCTCTTCTTCCCAGCGACGAGCCAGGGCCTCGCGTTGGGTTTCGAACGCGTCACGTTCGGCGCTTAATGTCGCCACGCGCGCCGGATCGCCCGCCCCCACGCGCGCTTCACGTTCGGCAATCTCCAGCTCCACGTCCAGGGCCGCCAGATGACGCAGGCAGTCTTCCAGCTGGGCAGGCGGCGCGCTCTGGCTGACGGCCACGCGCGCGCAGGCGGTATCCAGCAGCGCCACCGCTTTATCCGGCAGCTGACGCGCAGGAATATAGCGATGCGACAGTTTCACCGCCGCGCTGACCGCTTCGTCGAGGAGTAAAACCTGATGATGAGTTTCCAGCGGCGACACGGTGCTGCGCAGCATCAATACAGCTTTCGCTTCATCCGGCTCGTGAACCTGTACGGTCTGGAAACGGCGGGTCAGCGCCGGATCTTTCTCAATGTATTTTTTGTATTCCGCCCAGGTGGTCGCGCCGATGGTGCGCAGTTGCCCACGCGCCAGGACAGGTTTGAGTAGGTTAGCGGCATCACCGGTACCCTGCTGGCCGCCAGCGCCAATCAGGGTGTGGATCTCATCGATAAACAGAATAATCGGCGTGGCGCTGGACTGCACCTCGTTAATCAGCGCCTGGAGGCGCGCCTCAAATTCCCCTTTCATGCCCGCTCCGGCCTGAAGCATGCCGATATCCAGCAGCCACAGCTGAACGTTTTGCAGCGGCTCAGGCACGTCGCCGTCAGCGATACGCAGCGCCAGCCCTTCCACCACTGCCGTTTTCCCGACGCCAGCTTCCCCGGTCAGCAGGGGGTTGTTCTGGCGACGACGCATCAGAATATCGACCATCTGGCGGATCTCTTCATCGCGCCCCACCACCGGGTCAATTTTCCCATCCCGGGCGCGCGCCGTCAGATCCTGACCATACTGCGCCAGCGTGCCCTGCGCAGCCGGTACTGCCCCGGCAGCTGCGTCCGCAGCGGCGGCGGCCTGCTGGCTCTCTTTGCTGCTGGCGCAAATAGCGTCGAACTGCTCGATCAGCACCTCGACGTTAAGACGGGTGAACTGCGCCGAAATACTTTTCAGCACGTTAGCCAGATTCCACGTTTTCAGTATGCCGATCAACAAATGGCCGCCGCGGATGCGGCTGACGCCAAACTTCAGCGAGCCGTAGACCCATGCGCGCTCGACGGCGCTGTCGATATGCTCGGAAAGATCAGAGACGGAACTCGCGCCACGCGGCAGGGCATCCAGCGCCGCCACGATATCGCGCGTCAGCTGCTGTTCATCAAGGGCGAAGTGACGGATGACCTGTTGCAGATCGCCATCCTGCTGCTGCATCAGCTGATGCAGCCAGTGCACCAGCTCAACGTACGGGTTGCCGCGCAGCTTACAGAAGGCAGTCGCGCTTTCCAGAGAGGTAAATAACAGCGTATCCAGTTTGCCGAAAAGCACGGCACGGCTAATTTCTGACATGTTAGTTTCCATTAACAATGATTCGGTATACGGAAGGATTATCGCTCTGCGCGATACACCAGATCGCCACGCGGAACAGGCTGAGGCTGAAGGCCCAGCCAGGTGTTGTACCCTAATCGCCCGGCGCTGCCGAGCGTGGTGCCCTGCACCGCATCGGCGCGCAGGATCACCCGTGTTTCCCATTCAAATTCCACCCCGGCGTACTGTCGCACCCAGTCGCGCAGCTCGGTGACCCACCCTTCACCCGGCAGAAAACGGTTGTATTCGTCTGCGCTCAACGGGCCAATCTCAAGACGAAATTTATGCTGCACGTCGCGTACCGCAATGCCGAGAAAAGCGGACTCCCCCATGCGCGGCAGGCGACGCCCCTCACCCAGCTGTGCCTGCTCCCGCGTTGAGAGCGGCATCCACTGCGGTACATTGGCCACCAACCTGACCGGAATGTTGAAATAGTTGCGCAGGATCTTCTCCAGCCCTTCCGGGTCCCGCCCATGGCGGGTCAGGTGACCGGCGTGAGTAAAGCGGGCATGCGGGCTCAGGCTGCCTTTCGACATCTGGCCGGGCTGACCCATGCCAATCAGCGATGCAAGATACCCTTCGAAGCGCCTGTTGTCGTCGCGATCCAGTGAAACGGCAGGCTGCGCGTCCGCCCAGGCGCGGTAAAACAGCAGCGTCAGGCGGTGGTGAAAGAGGTCGGCAAACGCGCTGAGGCTGTGATCCTGATGATGATGAATACGCTCGCGGGCATACTCGGTCATGTGCACCGGCAGTGGGCCGTTAGGACCAAACAGGCCGAAGCTCAGAATGGAAACCTCATGCAGTCCGTTCTCTTCCCGCTGCCGGACCTCGGCAACCGTTGACGGCGCAAACCCCATTGAAGGCTGCTGACCAATACGCAGCGGCTCAAATTTAGGCAGCGGCGCGCGCCCCAGCGGGTAACGTTCTCCGCCCTGGGCATCAATACGTCTTAACAGCTGAAACAGATCGTAGCGCCACGGCGTCTCGCGCACTCCGCGCCAGAACGCATCGGGCAGCGGCGTCAGGCGATGCACGCGCAGCGTTGCAGGGGCAACTTCACTCATACCAGCGCCCTTTTACCCATGCGCGGCGCCCAGTAGCCAATTTCGCCGCGCTGCTGGCTCTTGAGCGTGAACTCCGTAAAGCTGTTGATGGAGACCAGGCGGGCAAAAAGGCGTTCCAGCACGCTGCCGAAAAGCCACGGGCTGGCACCGGAAAAGGCGCGTTCGTCCACCGTCAAGGTGATGCCGATCCCGCGGGCGAACACCACCGGGCCGGGTTCCGGCACGCGGCGGTGCACCGGCTCCAGCACGCAGTGACGAACGCCATCCACCTGACGGGCAACCGGCGTCTCGGCGAGGTTAGCGTACAGCCCTAACAGCTGACGCAGCGCGGCAGCGCCCTCTTCGTTTTCGCTGTCCATCAGGCTGAGGTAGTTCATTTGCAGCTGGCTGATGAGCCGCCAGGTACTGAACCCTTCCGCCAGCGCCGGACGCGGCGGCGTCGGGCCTTTACGCAGGGTTAACGCCTTCACCGGCATGGAGTCGGCCATAATAAACTGCCCAAGCTCCTGCTGGAGCATCAGCGGCAGGTCGCGGCTGGTACACAGCACCTCGGCGGAAATGTAGCGCAAATTCTCCTGCCACGGCGCGTGCTGCGCATCCACCAGCGAGACGAAGACCTCCGAGCCGATATAGCCCGTACGGGTGCCGTAGCGCAGCGCGTGTTCAGAGAGGACGCGCTGTTCACGGCGCAGGGAAAAATAGGCGCCGTAGTTGCCCGCGTCTCCGCTCCAGGTACTCCAGAACGGACGAAACGTCTGGTCGTCCCGCTGACCATCCGCGCTGGCATAGATTTTTTTCACAGCATAAATTTCATAATCCAGCGGGCGGATGTTATCCACCACCAGATGGTATTCATGCTGGCTTTCGCTCAGCTTCTGCCGGGCCGCCACTTTCGGGAACAGGTTGATCACCGGCGTACAGTGCAGCGCCATGTGGCTGGCTTCCACCACGCGCTCCAGCTGATCGTCGCTCTTGTCGAGCAGAACGAAGATATCAAACGCTTTTTCGTCTTCGCAGCGCTGGATCAGCTTGCCCAGCCCGCTCAGGCTGATGAAGCGAAAACGCGCCGGGAACGCAAAGTACTCCTGCAACAGGCGATAGCCGTCGAAGTTACGCAGATCGTCCGGGAGCAGCGCCTGATCCGCATCAAAGCCTTCCTGACGCAGGGCGTCAGACGACAGCAGCTGGCGCTGGGGCTGCTTGCTGACCGTCTGGCAGACAATACCCGCGTGGTGCTCCATCACCAGCTCCAGCAGCTTCAGCGCCTCGATGTCCGGGCCGCTTAAGAAGAACTCCAGGCGGTCAAAATCCAGGTGCCCAAGATGCTGCGGGCCATCGCAGGCAATGCGGATCCGTAAGGCGCTGCTGATCCCCCGCTGGCCCAGGCCGAGCTGGGCCAGCGGCAGATCGGCGGGAACGCCGCCCAGCTCGATCCGCTCAATTTTTAACGGCAGCAGGTTGACCTCGTGCGCCGTGGTATAGCTGCACGTAACGCCGGTTTTTTTCAGCGCCAGGCTGTCCATCATGGTGCCGCGCGGCACAATAAAGCCTTTGCTCAGGTCGCCGCGGCTGCTGTCGGGCTGAATCTCAGCGATCGCCATCGACGGCGTAGGCGCCAGGTAATTTGGCGCAATCATCTCCAGCATACGCTGTGAAAAGCGTGGAAATTCGGCGTCCATTTTCATCTGCACGCGGGAGGTCAGGAAGGCGAAACCTTCCATCAGGCGCTCTATGTACGGATCCGCCACTTCGATGCCGCGCATGCCGAGCCGCCCCGCCACTTTTGGGTAGCGTTCGGCGAACTCCGCGCCCATCTCGCGCAGATAGGCCAGTTCACGGTTGTAATATTCGAGCAGTTTGCTTTCCATAATTACCCCGCATCCTTCAGTTCAAAATGGCCGTTCTCAAGATCGACGTCGGTGCGAAAGAGAAACTCCAGCGGATACGGTACGCACCACAGGCGGCCTTTGATTTCGATAGACAGCACGTTGTGCAGATCTAATGAGGAGGTATCGGACACGCAGCGAACCTGAAGCCCCTGCGGCAGGATCCGCGGTTCAAAGTTAATAATCGCTTCGGTGAGCTTGCGCTGAATGTCGTGCCATTCGATATCGGACATTCTTTTCCCCGCCAGCGGCGCGACGCCAAAGTTAACGACAGAACGGCTCACCTGCGTCAGACCACTCAGATCGCTGGAGGCATCGTGGTTAATGGTGTTAAACAACCACTGTAAATCCCGCAGGACGTTACGACGCAGCGCGGCGTGGGTAATCAGATTACTGTTGGCGGACTCGCGTTTTTTTTCCGGATCGTTATCCGTCAGGCGATCCAGCAGTGACGGCTGCATTTTGTCGCGCGCCCCCACTTTCTCCTGCCTGCTGCGGGCCTGCCAGCCGCTGCGCAGCAGATCGCCTTCGCCAGCGGGATTACTCATCCGCGCCATCCGCGGCGAACGTCACCAGGCTCAGGGTGAGCAGCGGGCTTTCGCTTTGCTCGCTCAGCCAGGCTTTCTGCCCCATGCCTTCATACAGGGTGCCGTCATCGTCGAGTGGAAGCCACTCGGTGGTGCGCCCCAGCTTAACGCTGTCTGGCGCTCCGTCAGCAAACGGATAACGCGCCGGGATCTGACACACCTGCTCGGTGCCGTCCGTGAGGCGGACCAACGCATGACGCCACACCAGATCGGTCACGCTGGCCGGAGCCTGAAAACGGATCGTGTCGATGGCGCAGAACGGCACCCAGAAATAGCGGCCGTTGACCAGGGTTTCACACACCGGCCCCAGACGGGCATCGCCGTCCATCAGCCATTCAAAGGTGTGGCTCTCTTCATTCTCCAGCGTGACCTGCCCGCGGCTTGCCGGGGCCTGTTCGAGTGCCGCCAGGCGCAGCGTTTGCGCATGCCCTGCGCTTTCGGTAAGCGCCTGGGCTAACGTGGTCAGCCACGGCCACTGCGCCTCGGGCATTGCCGGTCGTACCTCTCCCGCGAACACGCGCGCCCGCTGCTGTTCACCCTGAATGGCCTGCTCCAGCAGCGTCACGGTTGGTTTTGCCTGCGGCTTCAGCGCCAGCCAGCTTTTCAGCTGGGTCAGGGCGCGCGCCCAGTTGCCGCTGAGGATCAGAAACTGCACAAACGCAGCGCGCAGATCGGCATCCGCCGGACGAGCTTTGATTTCGGCTTCCAGGCGAAGCAGCGCGTCGCTAATCGACTCACCCGCCAGACGTTGATAAAGCGTATTCATAGCCCCTCCTTAATTCGCCGCGCGCCAGGCGCCCACAGCCGGATCGCGTAGCTGCGGACGCAGCGTGTCAATCAGAACAACGTTCAGCTCCGCGCCCGGTGTAATCCATGCGCTCCAGATCTTCTTCACATCTGCGATACGCGCCTGGAGTCTGGCGTCGTCGCTGGCGATCTCACGGGTGATTTCCACCGCCACCGTGCCGTTGCTCTTCCAGCCGTTCAGGGTGCTGTCGTACGGCAGGATCATCCAGCTCTGATCGCTGTTCGGGGTGCTGAAGACCATGCGCTCTTTGTTGACGGAGGTGATCAGCGCCTTTTCAGGATCGACCGCGTTGTTCAGTCCCATCACCGGGAAGCCGTGAATGTAGGTGACCGGAATCGCTTTCTGCGTCCCGTTACGATTCTGCGTCACCACGGTGTGGCCGCTGAGCCAGCTGCCGTTGCCGCAGCGAGTGGTGTCGGAATCGGGAATAAACAGCGCTGGCGCGGAGGAACCGCCCTCCCAGAAGGTGCGCAGGTGGCAACCGTCCTGAAGGGTGAACTCCTGCCATGGCGTACGATCTGCCGCCACGGTGTGCGTCTCCGGATTCTGGTCAGGCGGTAGCAGCGCGCCTGAGGTGGTGGTCGTTGCCGCCGCCGTTTCCTGCTGTTTCACCACCAGCGCCCAGTCCTGCGCTTTAGCCGCTGTGCCCCGGGCAAGCGCCGTGCCTTCCGGATCGTTAAGCGTCCAGTTCAGGGTATTCAGTTTGCTACACTGATGCTCCAGCAGCGAGCCAAGGCGCGGTACGAAGTTTTCCAGCACCGAAACCTCTTTCTTGCCGTTCGCCACGATACGCAGCGCCACGTCCGCCTTACACCAGCTTTGCGGCGTATTATCTTTAATGTTGTCGATCCAGATATCCAGCTTCTGCGCAGGAGACTGCACGATGCGGAAGTTTTCAGCCTGTGCGGTGGTCGCCACCGTCAGAAGAGCCAAACCCGATAGCCAAAGTTTCATATCAATCCTTGTGTGTCTAATCAGTTCCGCAGGGAAGAAATTGTGCTGCGTCAGAGAGCGTATGCAGCAAAGTGGTGTCCTGAGGGTTGCCCATCCACACCGCCACGGCGGTATAGTTATCCTGAGCTTTGCCCTCCTGTTCAGCATTCTTTTGAATGATTTGGTTCATCAAGGTCAGCCACTCTTGTGGCGTATTGACCATGTGCAGCGACTGTTTCATCTGCTCTTCGCTGACGCCGTGCCAGAAACCGTCGGTGCAGAGTAAAAACGCATCACCGTCTTCAACCTGCACGACATCGCTGTAGCTCGCTTCCGGTCCGCCATTCTCAATACCCAGCGCCAGATACAGGAGGTTGCTGTTGAGATCGTCGGTCTGATGCCCGGCATCTTTCATCTGCTGCACCAGGCTGTGGTCGGTGGTGACGTGCCACAGCCAGCCGCGGCGAAACAGGTACAGGCGGCTGTCTCCGGCGTGCGCCCAGTAAGCCAGACGGTAATCCCTGTCGATAAACAGGCTGACCAGCGTGGTGCCCATCCGGCGATAGTCCTGCACGGCCTGTTGTTCGCTGAGGATGGTGCGGTTCGCCGTTTGGACGTAGTCACGAATATGCTGCGCATTCAGGTGCTTGTCGCCATCAAAGCGGGAAATAATGCTATTGCGGGCCAGCTCAGCGGCCACCTCGCCGCCCGGCAGGCCCGCAATGCCGTCGCAGACGACAAAGCAGGCTGAACGTTCCCCGATGGTTTCTCCCGTCTGATCCTGGTTGCTGGCGCGCGTCCCCTGGCGGGAGAGAGAAGCCGTTGCGATATTCATTTTTCTTCGGATCCGCTTTGTGAGTCTTTGTACTGATTGACCTCCATGTCATAGGCATGGAGGAAGGCTTCGCCAAACAGGGTATGGAAGTCGTCCTCGATCTCGCCCGCCGTCTCGCCATAGCTGCGAACGAAATAATCCCACAGCGCGGCTTTACGGCTGCCCGGCAGCGCCAGGCGCGACGTCATCCCGTTCTGCTTCGCCTGCTCTTCCAGCTGTTCCGGGTTAAAGGATTGCAGCATAGCGGCGATAATGGCGCGGATACCGGAGATCATCCCCAGCTGGTGCGCCTGAAGATCGATCAGTGCATCACGCACCGATTTGGTCGGCGGCATAAAGCCCGGCATCGGCGTGCCGAACATCTGTATCAGGACCGTTTTACCGGTTGGCAGCAGCTTGAACGGGTTGTTGGCATCGTCGAGCACCATGGTCATATCGGCCTTTACCCCGCGCTTGAGGATGGAGCGCGAGGAGAGCAGCGCCACGGTCCCCTGCGAGAACATGCCCAGGATCTGCCCCAGCTGACGCATATTTTCCCGGTCAAACTGCGGCACCGGCTGCATTTCGCTCAGGCCCATGCCCTCCAGCAGCGCCTCCAGCAGTTCGCCCTGAAGCACATCGCCCCGCTCGCCGGTCTGCGCGGAGGCGGCAGGCGATGCAGCGTTTTTAACCGGGTCGATACGCAGGCGGCCTTTCGGCGCCTGCGCGTTGCTGCGCGCCACGGCCTGCGGTGTTGGCATGGTGAAGCCAGCGTAATCGGGACGCGCGGGCTCCTCTTCCGCGCGCGGCGCGTCCTGTGGTTCAGTCGGTTCCGGATCGAACAGCGGTGAGCTGGCAAGCGCATCCTCTTCCTGTGCGGCTTGCGCTTCAGGCTTTGGCTCCGGCTTATCTGCCACGATTTCATCCGGATGGGTTAACGGCGCGCCGCCCATCAGGCCGAGGGGGTCATCGTGACGCGCGGCAGGTGCGCTCGCCGACCCGCCAAACAGGGCTAACGGATCGAGTTCGTCCGACGCCTCTTCCTTTGGCTGGGCAGGTTTGCTTTCGTCCGGCTGTACGAGCGTTGAAGGGGTGACATCGTCAAAGATGCTCTCTTTTTTAAACAACGCTTCATCGCTGAACAGCGTGTCCGGGTCCACGTTTTTACGTTCAAGCGACGGATCGGCATCGTTGAACATCGCCAGCGGGTCTTCGGCATTCCGCTCCGGGGCCGCAGGCTGGGAGAACGGGTCGTGGGAGGCCGCGGGCTGTGGCTTTGCCCGATTGCTGGAGATGCTGTCGGAGATGGAGAACTCCTGCATCAGGCTGTCCCAGATTTCCGACGGCACGGCCGTAGGTTCAGCTTTTCCGCGAGGCGCGGCGCTGGCCGGTTTCGGTTGTGGCGCCGGAGCAGGTGTCGCCGCTGGGCGCGCCTGTTGCATGCTGGCCGCCATGCGGCTTACGGGCTGGGTGTCATGAATGAGTTCGCTGACTTCAATGCGATAATCATCAATACCGAGAATATCCCCGTCCTGAAGCTCAACCTGACGCCCACGCTCCAGCGGGATATCATTCAGTACCACGCGGGTAACGCTGCCGCGGTTCGTGACGCGGCATTCGCCACTGGCGTCGACGTGAACGATGGCCTGCAAACGCGAGATGGTGCGGTCATTGTCCGGCAGCACCAGATTGTTATCCGTACCGCGCCCAATGGTGCCGCCCGGGGCATAAAAATCACAGCTGCTTTGCGGCGGCTGATGACCGGGTTTCGTAGAAATAATCGTGAATCGCATGGCGTATTCCTGCTGGTATGATTAGCGCTCAAACGCTGCCGCTCTCGGGGGTGAGAACGGCGGGGTTTGGGGGTTAAGGGCTGATTAAAGCTATTTGACTACATTCAGGAAAATAATGCCGATAAGCAGCCATAGCGTAAAAAGTAAGGCCTGAACTTTATAGCGTCGATGAAGTTTTAATATCCAGCCGATTCTCTCTTCCGGTAAAGCCTGAACGAATTTATAGGCATCATCCTGAACATTTCTGTCTTTGGTAAATTTCATCTTCACGCCTTTGCGAAGACGAACAAACCAGATTATTTTTTGATAGTTCGCCAGCGAGCCAAAAAAAGATACGTAATTTGTCACCAGATCGAGATCGTAGCCTTTTTGGCGATATTCAGAGAGAAGCCACTTATAATCTGACTCGTGTTTTTTAAAAAACCAAGAACTGTAAACATCCATGATTACAACGTTAATAAATAAAAGCACAAGAAACAATAACGTTATATTTGCCAGGCATAAAGATGACATGCTTTTAGGGTCCTGTAGCAATCAATAAGAACAATAGAAGCATCAAAAAGACAACAAAAAGTGTCATCCTGTAAAACATTTTTATCCATGAGAAATCGTATATCGATGAAACTAATGCCTCTGCCTCCGGAGGGAGATTTTTTTTGCTATTTTGCTTTGTGGCTTTTCCAGCCAAAATCCTTTTCATAAGGAACACACGATGCGCAAATCCGGGAAGACCAAGTTGTTCATAAAAAAGATAATCGTTTACATCTAAATATTGCTTATCACTCAAAATATGAAATGATTTTGATAGCTCCAGGGAATATTTACGATAAAAATAAAAATAAAAACACAAAGAAGCAAACAGTCCTAAAAAAACCAATAAAAGCAATATTAAACGCAAATCTCCATACATTTATTCGTCCCCAGAAAAAATCAAGTTACTAATCCCTTCACCCAATTCAGCCCCTCCTTTAGTACCCATCCAGGCTCCCGCAGAAGTAGCGCCTAGTCCTACAACAATTCCACACACAAGGGCACCAGTACCCATCGTAGGTATTCCCATTGCACCGCAAAGAGCGCCAGTACCTAAAGACGCAGCCCAGGCTCCTCCCGCAGCACCAAGCGTACCTCCACCAAACTTACTATATTCAGTAACAGCAACTTTTCCACATTCATCTTCACGATCGACAGTACAGGCTTTATAAACATCATTAGAAGTATTCAAAAAAGAGAAACCTAGTGAGATCCAGCCCCCTGCTTTCATAATACTAGCCGCGCGAGAAGAGCGTACAATATAATCTGAATATCCAGGGATCGCGCCGATACCAACCGTACTCCATTCATGGACGATAGAGCGGCTTGATAAGTTCAATGCTTTTTTAATATTTTCGTAGGTTTGAATCTTAAGTGTTAGCTTGCTTACGTTATTTAATAAAGGTTTTAGCTGAGAGAATAACGCCCTTCTTTCCATATAAAACTGCTGACCAATTAAAGAACCTTGGGATATAAACTGATTCTGATAAGTCTTCTCAATTTTAATGAGTATATTTTCAATTTGCCTGAAATATTTCTCACCTAAATCACCAGCATTCCCAGCTAGTTTATCACCTAAAGAAGTCAATGCAGAAATATTGTCATAATTAGCGTGGAGATACTCTGCAACCGATGTGTTTAATGATGCCAGCGCATGGTTAATTTTCTGTTTTGCCCTGGAAAGAATACTCAGTTGCGATGACTGATTCGTGTTGTCTGGGTCAGCCACGATGAGTAACTGCCCTGGTTTCAACCAAGGTGTGTCATTGTTTATTTGCATAAAGTATCTAGCGGCTTCGCTATTGACATTATTAAACAATAATCGAGCTTGATAATCTAAAGTTCCAGGATGTTGGACCACACAGTAGCCCGGGCTAACGGTTGAACGATGTGTCATATTTAAACCCTTTAATCAACACACATAGTTGTCCAGAGTTTGCAGTGGTGAATTGTTTAATTATTTTATAATTAAATAAACATTCAAACGCCGATGCACTCTCGAAAACACCGAGGTTTGAAAATTATATCATTCACTTGCCGTTAAAAGTAACTCGCAACTTATACCTTTCTTTAATATTAACCGTGCAGCATATCGAATAGCAGTTTTTTCATTGACAATCTTCAATACAACATCATACTCACTTTTGCGCCAGTCAACCTCATTCAGACGAATACACTCCTCTGTAATCAAGATATGCATTGCTGGAAGTTGGTCATGAGAATTAATAGTTTTCCATTGATTACCAACGCGTTTCATTACAGATGGTGCGTAAACTGATACAGGCCCAATAAAATTTGAATCCAGCCTGATATCAAAACAAGGGATTTTGTTTTTTTAACGTAACAGAAAGTTTCTTATACTGTGCAGGTGGTGAAATGCAAGCACTACAGGCTAATGCGATTGATATTACGTTTAACTCTCTAATCATCATTCACCTGCAACATATTTGGAATCAATCATCATGACCGGGGAGGTTCCCCGGTCATGGATGAACAATTACGCTTCTTTGTTTTCTTTGATGTTCCAGCCAGCGCTGCTTTCAGCACCTTTACCACCGGCAGTGGTCTGCTCCCAATACTGCTGTTTCACTTTCGCAGCCTGGAATGCATAGGTCACGCCAACGGTATCGCCGTTGTCTGCACCGGTGTACTGAACAGAAGTCACGAGAACGTCTTCCAGGGTGATGCGGGTGTATTCAACCTGCTGACCACCCGCTTTGCAGACGGACAGTTCAACTTTGGTCAGGTGTTTACCGCTTGCGCAGTGTTTCAGGATTGCTGTAGTGGATTTGTCGATCAGAGCGTTAACGTGCAGATCGTTAAAGTTAACTTTACCGGCACCGCCGCCGCCACCAACGCTCATATTACCCGGCTGGGACGCGCCCCAGGAGAAGGAGGTAATATCAGTCCAGCCGGTGTGGTTAGAATCTTTAGATTCGCCCGTAACACCCTCGACCTTCAGAAACATATCAATAGCCATAATATCTACTCTTCGTGGATGAACAATATTGCTTTCGAAAAAGCCCTTATATGGCAAACAGGAAAGCATGGGGCTGAATAAAACCGTCCATATTTTACCTCTGCCTCATATCAAACGACCCGTGTCATTTGACAGTCTTACATTCCCCCTGAATGAACGGAAAGAATGTTAAGTCTTTTACTACTGCGGATTATCCTGAATCCAGGTACGATCAGGATCGCCAATGATGAGCTGCGGAACCAGTTTATTCAGTTCGTCGCTATGATAAAGACGTAGACAATTTAAGGTTACGCCTTTTACATCAGGTTTGCGCTCCGAGTGGAAACCATTAATTTGGTTTTTATACTTCCCAATAATGGCGTTAACTTTGTCAGTACCGTTTTCAGCATCAAACGGCATCCACTCAATAAATGCACTCGCACTGCGGGCCGCATCAGCAGAAAATTGACTACCTTTACCTGCAACCTGCGCAAGGCAGCGCGCCAGGACCAAATCTTTTACCACCTGCCGGTATGTTTGCTGCTGATAAAAATCAACGTAAGGGTTGTCACCGCGAGCAGAAAAAGATAAGCAAGTGAGCAAAAGAAATGCGGTCTTTAGAAACCTGAATATAATTATTTTAATTCCCAAAACCAGATTTCCTGACAGTACGGAAAGCAATCGGAGTTACATATAAACGAATTATTACTCAGAGGCTCGATAAGGTCGATATGACCACCGCCATACCCATCAATTTTATTGAAGAAAACAACACCTTTTCGGCCCAACATTGAGCGTGCACCAGCCTCGCGGTCTTTAAAGATTTCTGCCTTGCCAAACACATGGGATTTATAAAGCTGATCGGCAAGTAATTTTGCGCCAGGCTCGATTGTTTTTCCCTTATAGGGACCGGTCTTTATGGGTAAACGCCCTGTAAATTCAACATTGCATTTTAACAATGCCAGGCTCATTCTTACCGCACAGGTATTTTCGTATGCCGGTTGTTGCTTGATAATCGTCGAATAATCGTAGCCAATTTCTGAAAAAACCTGTTCACCCGAGGCAAAACCCGCGCGTGTGTGATTTGAAGAGTAATGCTGACGTTTAAGTTGTTCGTATAATGGTCTCATTTGTCACTCTCCTTTTTTGCACGGGCGTAATTCTTTCATGCCGTCAATGATGATTTTTGAAGCGCGCTCCTCGCCTTGCTGTTTCGATAAGTTCGCAAAACGAGAATAGAGAAACTCATGTATTGTATTTGGCAAAAAAGGCCTGCCCTTGCACCATGCAGTGCCCTCAGACGCGTCGACTACGCCGAGAAGATACATATTTGCCTTAATGCGTTCACGTTCATTCGTTTTCGACAGCCAGGCTTTAGCAAAACGCTCTGCACTCAGATTTAAATCGTACCCTGTTAACAGCGTCGGATCGCGTTGGAAGTTCGATGTGTCATCCTGAGGCAATGCTTCCGCTTGAGGGTATTTGTAATTTCCAGCGTCAGCGCTTGCGAGAGTAGAAACTGCCAGCAAACTGGTCGCGATCACAAGTATATGTTTCACCGTCTATCCTTATTCACTGACAGAAATAAGCTAAGCTCTTACGCTCAGATGGCCGGCCCCTTCGGGCCGGCAATCGTCATTACGCGTCCTTCGTCTTCAGCGACGGCAGTTTAGATACCAGACGCAGGGAAACGGTCAGACCTTCCAGCTGGTAGTGTGGACGCAGGAAGAACTTCGCGGCGTAGTAGCCAGGGTTGTCTTCAATTTCCTGCACCTGCACTTCCGCCGCCGCCAGCGGTTTACGGGACTTGGTTTCCTGGGAGGAGTTCGCCGGGTCGCCATCCACGTAGTTCATCACCCAGTCGTTCAGCCAGCGTTCCATCTCTTCGCGCTCGCGGAAGGAGCCGATTTTGTCGCGCACGATGCACTTCAGGTAGTGAGCAAAACGACAGCAGGCGAACAGGTAAGGCAGACGGGAGGCCAGGCGCGCGTTAGCGGTGGCATCCGGGTCGTGGTACTCGGCCGGTTTTTGCAGGGACTGCGCGCCGATGAAGGCGGCGAAGTCGGAGTTTTTGCGGTGAACCAGCGGCATAAAGCCGTTTTTCGCCAGTTCCGCTTCACGGCGATCGCTGATGGCGATCTCGGTCGGGCACTTCATGTCCACGCCGCCGTCATCGCTCGGGAAGGTGTGGCACGGCAGGTTTTCCACCGCCCCGCCGGACTCCACGCCGCGAATCGAGGTGCACCAGCCGTACTCTTTGAAGGAACGGTTGATGTTGGCGGCCATCGCGTAAGCCGCGTTCGCCCAGGAGTAGCTGTTGTGGTTCGCGCCGTCGGTCTGCTCTTCAAAGTCAAAGCTGTCGACCGGATTGGTGCGAATGCCGTACGGCAGACGCGACAGGAAGCGCGGCATGACCAGGCCCAGATAACGGGCATCTTCCGATTCACGCAGTGAACGCCAGGCGGCGTATTCGGTGTTCTGAAAGATTTTTGTCAGGTCGCGCGGGTTAGCCAGCTCCTGCCAGGACTCCATCTGCATCACGCCCGGCGCGGTGCCGGTAATGAACGGACAGTGGGCCGCAGAGCCGATGCGCGCCATCTCGCCCAGCAGCTCAACGTCCTGCGGGCTGTGGTCGAAGTAGTAGTCGCCTACGATGCAGCCAAACGGCTCGCCACCGAACTGGCCGTACTCCTGCTCGTAGATTTTCTTGAAGATCGGGCTCTGGTCCCAGCCCACGCCCTTGTAGCGCTTCAGGGTGCGGCCCAGCTCCTGCTTGGAGATGCTCATAAAGCGGATCTTCAGCATCTCGTCGGTTTCGGTGTTGTTCACCAGATAGCTCAGCCCGCGCCAGGCGCTCTCCAGCTTCTGGAACTCCTCGTGGTGAATGATCTGGTTCACCTGCTGTGAAAGCTGCTCGTCAATACCGGCAATCAGGTTCTGAATGGTGCGGTAGGTATCGTTTGAGAAGGTCACGGTGTTTTCCAGCGCCTGCTGCGCCAGGGTTTTTACCGCGCTTTCTACGGCAGAGCGCGCCTGATCGGTTTTCGGGCGGAACTCTTTATTCAGCAGCGCGCTGAACTCGTCCTGGCTGAAGGCCTGGCCCGCCTGCTGATCGTGTTGTTGAGTCTGGTTGCTCATCGATTATTCCTCGCTACCTTTTGCACTTTCGTCATTTTTTGGCATCTGGCTCAGGGATTTGAGCAGCGTCGGATCCTGAAGGATTTTTGCAATCAGCTCTTCCGCGCCGTTTTTGCCATCCATGTAGGTCAGCAGGTTAGAGAGCTGGGTGCGCGCTTCCAGCAGCTTGTTCAGCGGCTCAACCTTGCGGGCCACCGCGTCCGGCAGGAAGTCGTCCATACTGTCAAAGGTCAGATCGACGTTGAGCTTACCTTCGCCGGTCAGGGTGTTATCCACCTGGAACGCCACGCGCGGCTTCAGCGCCTTCATGCGTTCGTCGAAGTTGTCGATGTCGATTTCAAGGAACTTACGCTCGTCGACGGCTGGCAGGTTTTCCACCGGCTTGCCAACCAGATCGGCCATAACGCCCATCACAAACGGCAGCTGAATTTTGCGTTCTGCGCCGTAGATCTCTACGTCGTACTCGATCTGCACGCGGGGAGCACGGTTGCGTGCGATGAATTTCTGTCCACTGTTACTCATTGCCATGATGTTCTCCATCAAAGATGCGCGGTGAAGGTGAAACGGCAGACTCCATGCCTGTCGTCATAATGCCAGGACGCGTCATTCGCGGCGTCCAAAGATGTTTTCCAGTTGGTTAACGCCGTCTGGCGCCAGGTCGCGAATAATGTCCATAAAGTTGAGTTCAGACAGCCGCTGCACCCGTTCAATCATCAGCGGTGCGGGGTGGCTGGGTTCGTACTGCGCAAAATACTGTTTCGCTTTTTCCAACATCAGCTGCGCGTCGGCGCGGCTGGTCACCTGCACGCTGCGCCAGTCCGTCACCTGCTGAACGGGCGACGCGGTCACCGGCTGCGGCTCGGCGTGCTGCTCAGCCTGCGCGTCACGGTTCGGCAGCAACTTGCTGATATCGGTCACCTGACAGGCGCTCGAAACTTGCCCGACGGTTTTCAGCAGCTGTTCCATCTCCGGTACGCCACTTTCCCCGAGATAGCCGGTAAGCAGTTCGCGGATGGCGAGCAGGCGTTCGTTGATCACGATTACCGCTTCGGTGCCTGGCTGATCGCCCCGGGCCAGCTCATCGATCAGTCGTGGACGACCGCCCGGATAATCCGGACACTCTGTTTTACTGCCATCAAGCAGCGCCTGGGCGTCACGGAGCGAAATCTCATCGCCGTTAGAGCGGAGCAGTGAGGCGTTACGCACCGCGACCGTCAGGTCAGATTTATCGCTCAGCCCGGCGAGGGCGTTAATGCGGTAGAACGGATCGGTTTCGCCATACTCTTCCAGCAGCGGGTAAAGTTGCTCCCAGTAACGGGACAGGGCTTCCTGCACCAGCAGTAGCCCGTCGGCGTAACCTGCCAGCCCGCGACGACGCGTCCAGGCATGGGTTAACGCCAGCATGACGCGAAGATCTTTGGTGCGGCCCAGCAGGCTGGTGGCGAGTCTTTCCACCGTGTTCCAGTCGGCAGGCTCTGCCGGAATGATGGTGTCGCCAAACTGCTGTTCGGCTTTGCCCTGACTGGCCTGCCCCATGGCCTGGAAATCAGCGTCGTACTCTAGGTTTTCACCGCAGGGGTTATCGGGGCTTATCGGCGCGAGAAATTCATCGATATTCATAAGATCCCTGCTTATTCAAACATAGGCGGGTAAAGACCGTGGCGGCCCGGACGGGCGCCGCCTGCCGGATCGAACAGCAGCGTAAAGAGCTGCCCGGTGAAGTTTCCGCTGTGGACGTGGGTGTAAAGCGGATAGCCGTCGCAGCGGTTTGTCCACCAGTAGCTGGTCTGGCGCAGCGGATCAAAACACTCCGCCGCCTGCGGCCAGCCCAGCGTGCTCTGACCCTCGTCGTCATAGCCAATCACGTCGAGAATGTCGGAACGCTTTTGCGGCTCAACCGGCTGGGGCGCCGGGATGGTCATCAGCATTTCATCCAGCTGGGAGGCAGAATAGCTGTTACGCACCGCGTGCAGCCCCAGACGGCCAAGCTGCTGGTACCAGCTTTCAGCCTGCCCGAGCAGACGGGATGACCACTCGGCCGGGGTGAAGCTCAGTTGCAGGCATACCGGATAGTGACGGCCTACGCTGTCACGGCCCGGTAGCAGGCAGCCCATCTGAATCATCTGGCTACCAAGCATCGGCGGGACGACAAAGTTCCACACCGGGGCTTTAGAAAACGGGCGCTCGCCGCTGCGCTGCTCTTCCTGTTGCCAGGCCAGCAGGCCGACCTGAAACCAGTGCGACCACTGGCGTTGCAGGGTATCCGGAAAGCGACGTTGCAAAAAATCTCCGGCGCTGGGTAATTTGCCATACCAGCTATAACGGTTCATCGCAGGGGTATTCGTCATACGGCTGTCCTTGCGGTTATGGGCATGAGAAACGGGGAAGCTGGAACGGGTTACGGATGCTGTTCGGGGCAAACTCCAGCGTGACCTGGTGTCCGTCGACGTTGAAGGTGGCCTGACGGCTCAGGCTACCCGCGCCAGGGCTGGTGCGCGCCTTGTCGAAAAAGCGGTTCAGCGCCCAGGAACCGTTAGTCACCAGCGTTGCGGTGCTGCCATTGGCCAGACCGAGCTGCATACGCACCTGGTTCGTCCCGCCCGGCCCCGGCCAGGTCATGATCTGCACCGCCTGCGGACCGTGGCTGTAGCGCAGCAGTTGGCCGTCCACGTCCAGCGTCAGGTTCAGAATGGTATTGTCCATACGCACAGTGCGCACCGTCACCTTGAAGGATGGCGTGGTCGCGCCGTTTGCGAAGAAGGCATCGCGGACAGACTGCGCCTGCTGGAACGGACGCAGCAGCCCTTCACTGCCCGGCAGCGTTTTACCGTCGATGCCCGGCATAAAGCGCCAGTTCGCCTGGGTGGTGTCCACCTTGTTGGTCAGGTTGTCGCGGAAAAAGGTGTCCATCAGTCCGGTGCCCGGCGCGAACATGCGGGCGAGATCGTCCGGCGTCACCTCAGTGCTGGCGCTGCGCACCAGCGGATAACGCCCGGCAATCGCCTGACGGCAGAACCCACCCACTTCCACGTTAATGCGCTTACGCACGTTCTCCAGATCGCGACGCTGAGTGTCGCTGCTGGCGCCGACGGCCATATTGCTGAACATGGTTTGCAGCCCGCCCGGCAGACGTCCCGCGCTGGCTTGCAGGCGGCTGATTGCATCGCCGCCCGGCGCAGGCATACCGCTGTTGGCTGCATCCTGAACGGCGGTCAGGTAGCGATAAAGCTCGTCAACCTGCTTAAGAAAATCATCAAAGACGATGGTCTTGCCGCCCTTCTCCAGCGGCTGCGCCAGCTCAATCATCGGCGCATAGTGGTCGGTCACCAGTTGCTCAGGCGCCTGCGTCACAACCGCGCCCTGCGTCGGGGCATTGTCACCGTTGCTGAACAGTGCTTCCAGCGTGCGGGTGGCGCGGTTGCTTTGGTCTTCCGCTTTCTGCGCATCTTCCGGCGCAGGCGCAGTGCGCGACAGGGTCAGCACCTTGCTCAGGTTAAGTACCAGACGGCGCAGCGGCGAATTGGTGCCTGAAAGCAGGCGCGCGGTGTTGATACGCTGGGAAAGATCGGCGCTGTTGTTGAGCTGAATGTCAGCGAGAAAGCGATCCCAGTTAACGATAAAGTCGCGCATGTAGAGCTGACGCACGGCGTTGTCGATCTGCTGTTTATCTTCCTGGGCAGTGGTCGCTCCCAGTACCCAGGCATCGTCCTCGTGCAGGGCGGTGGTCACGCTGTCGATCTGGTCGTTGAAGCTTTTCCAGTAGCCGTCCGGCGTATAGAGGCCCGGTACGCCCTCACTCACCGGCTTGCCGCTTTTACGCGAAAACACCAGCTCGCTCTGCGGGCCGCCGAGATCAGAAAGCGAAACCGGCTTCAGGTTCTCATCATGCTCCAGCAGACGTTTCAGGCGCCCATATACGCGTGTTGAGAGCGGCTGCTGGTTGATCAGCGCCCTCTCGCGGGCCACCAGATCCTCATCCTGCGCATACGGTGAAGCCTGAATTTTTGGCTCCAGCAGCTGCGTCAGGTGCCATTCCAGCTCCTGAAGCTGCGCCTGCGTCACGTTCTGCGGCAGGTTGCGTTGCAGGTTGAGCATCACCCACGAGTGCAGGAATTTACCGTCATAATGCTTAGGCTGGTAGAGCATCTGATAGGCTTTCAGCGCCTCATAGCTGTACTCCACGTCGCTGCCGTTGTCGTTGCGCAGCCAGGTGGTAATGTGCATCGCCACGGCGGGGAGCAGCATCTGATCCAGCGCCTTCTGATACAGAGACTGCGAGGCATCGCTGACGTCATCCCCGCGATAAAGCCCCATGCGGCGGGAAACCGGCGGGTTGTTAACGTCGAAGGCATCGCTTTTCGGCAGATCCACCAGGCTGTTAAGCAGCGGCAGAAGCGCAAACAGATCTCGCTGGGGCTGGTTTTGCAGCGCCTTGCTCTGCTGCTCCAGCATCGGCACTTTTGCATCTACCTCTTCCAGATAAGCTTTATTTTTGGCGTAGCTGGTCAGCCACAGACCACCCAGGATCACCAGCAGGGCCAGCAGCGCCGCGTAGCCGGACCACATCACGGCGCGGTTGCGCAGCTCCCACCAGCGGTTTTCCCCGGCGATGCCCGCTTCCTGGAAAATCACGTTTTGCAGCAGATTTTTAATGAAGAAGCTTTGGCCCTTCGCGCCCGGGATCGGCGCCTCTTTGCTTACCGAATCCCAGCGCGTGCTTTCCTCCCCTTCAGGTAAGGAGAGCGCGCGGTTCAGCTCGCCCATCACGCGGTCAAACGGCATCCCTTCCTGGGTGCCGCTGGCAAAGTAGATGCCGCGCGGCGAAAATTCGGTTTCGAAGTTTGAGCGGGCAAAGACCGTGCTCAGGTAGTCTGCCAGCAGCGGACGCAGCGCGGCGAACTCCTGCGGGAAGAGATAGGCTTCCGCACGGGTTTTGGCGTCATGCTCTTTAAGCATGGTTTCCGGCAGGCCAGCATCCAGACGCTGTTGCAGCAGGGAAAATTCCTGCTGGAAGTTGCCCATCAGGTCGTAATCGGCGTGTTTGGTCTGCTCCCACGGCAGCGTAAAGCCCCAGATCTGATCGCGCTGGGCTTTGTCGTAATCCGCAAACCAGGCGCGGAAGCCTTTAAGCAGATCCGCTTTGGTCACCATCACATACACCGGGAAGCGAATACCCAGCTGTTCATGCAGCTCGGAGAGACGCTGGCGCAGGTTGACCGCCTGCTGGCGGGAGGCCTCAGCGGACTGCGAAAGCAGGTCGGAGATGCTGATGGTGATAATCACGCCGTTGATGGGCTGGCGACGGCGGTATTTACGCAGCAGGTTGATAAATTCCAGCCATTCCCCGGCGTCCTGAACCTGCTCGCTCTCCTGAGTGGTGTAGCGCCCCGCGGTATCCAGCAGAACCGCCTCGTTGGTAAACCACCAGTCACAGTTGCGCGTGCCGCCAATGCCGCGCAGCGCGGTTTTACCGAAGCGGTCCGCCAGCGGGAATTGCAGCCCGGAGTTGGCCAGCGCGGTGGTTTTACCTGAACCCGGCGCGCCAATAATGACGTACCACGGAAGCTGATAAAGGTACTGCGTGCTGAAGCGCTGCGTCCACTGCGCGCCATGTCCCGCTTTGCTGAAGTGGGCTTTTTTCAGCATCTGGGCGGCTTCATCGAAACGCCCGGCAAGGATCTGCTCCTCGCTGTTCAGACGTTTCTGCGGATCGGCCGCCTCCGGGCTGGTGGTATTTTCGTTAAGCTTGTCCATCAGCTTACGGTTCAGCCAGGCGTTATACAGCCGCGGCAGAATGTGGCTCTGGGCCCAAATCAGGTAGACCACCGCAATGCTGATGACGCGGTTCTGCTCTGATTCAAGGGGCCGGGTGTCCACGATGGACAACAGCGGGCCAATCATCCAGATGACCGCCGCGAGCGCCGTTACGCCCAGGAAGCTCCACAGAATGCGATTGGTCAGTATAGAAAGTAGAGTAGTCAGCATCCTTAGTTTCCTTGCGGCAATCCGTTCAGCTCGGCCTGGGTATTGTCAGGCGATACCAGCAGCGTAATCTCCACGCGGCGGTTACGGGCGCGATTTTCAGGCGTCGTGTTAGGCGCTACCGGGTTGATCTCGCCCCGCCCTTCGGCTTTGACGCGCTCAGGCTGCGAGAGGCTACCCTGGAGCTGTTTTTGCACCGAACGGGCGCGCTCAAGCGAGAGTTCATAGTTGGAGGCGAAGCGTGCGCTGCGGATCGGCACGTTGTCGCTGTACCCCACCACCAGAATTTTGCCGCTGACGTTATTCATCGCCTGGGCGATGCGGTCGATGACCGGCTCATAGCGATCGCGCACCACCGTTGAGGCCGAGGCAAAGAGTCCGTCCCCTTTCAGGATCACCACGCTGCGATCCGCCTCATCCTTAACGGCCACCAGACCGGCATCAATTTCCGGTTTCAGGAAGCCGCGCAGGTTCAGTACCGCCGGTAGCTGACGTGCAGGTTGCTGGATCGTCGTTTCCGGCAGTTGGGACTGGTAAATTTTCGCCAGCACCGGGCTGGTGTTATCACCCAGACGCCAGTTCAGCACGATATAGAACAGGCAGGCGATAAAGCCGACCAGCGCCACGCACGCCCAGAGTGGAATCATCGGCCGCCAGAGCTTGCGCAGAACGGGGCGATCTTCCGGGTGCGGCGAGAGCGGCGGCGGGTAGCTGCCTCGCACGCCACGGATCATCTGCCACAGGCGCTGTTTGATGGTTTCAAGCTGGGTCCGGCCATTGTCCAGCACGCGGTAGCGGCCTTCAAAGCCGAGCAGCAAACAGTAGTTGATCATCTCCAGCAGCAGAATGTGTTCGCGCGGATTCTGAGACAGACGTGCCAGCAGCTGGAAAAACTTCTCGCCGCCCCAGGTTTCGTTATGAAACGTCACCAGCAGACCATTGCTTGACCAGACGCCGCTGCTTCCCCAAGGGGTCAGAGCGGCGGCTTCGTCCAGCGCCGTGCAGAGGCAGTAGCGCGCGCCGACAATCACTTCATACGGTAAGCCCGCCTGCTGGCATCGCACCTCGAAACGGCGAATTTCGTCAATCAGGCGCTGGCGCAGCCCGACCTGATCGTCGTGGGAAACCGAATGACGGATTTGCGGAATCGCATTGAGCAGCGGATTGGCGGCCGCCACCAGCTGATTGTTCCCACTGGCTCCGGTAAACAGGGCATCACTGCCGGTATCCTGTCGTTCCTGCATATTAAGCGCTCGCTTTATTATTCTGTCGGGCTACGGATGGCCCAGAACTCCATATCGAGACCCGGGAATTCCCCTGCGAGATGCAGCGCGAATGCCCCAGACTTGTCCATCTCGTGCCACAGTTCGCTGCCCCTCTCGAGCTCGAAATAGCTGTAGCCTGCATGCCACGGGATCTGCGGCGGCGCGACGGGCATTGCCCGAAGCATGATGCCCGGCAGCTGGAGCTGAACCAGATCGCGAATTTTCGAGACTGGCGCAACCTTCATCTGGGCAGGGAAATGGGTTTGCAGGTGTTCGCCGGGGACATTGGCTTTTACCGCCAGCACGAAGCCAAATTCGCGGACCATGCTGGTCTCCGGCACGGTGGCGATGTTAAGACCGTGAGAGCGTTCGTGCAGCGGCAGCTGGATGGCATGATCTTCCATGACCAGCGACAGCCCCTGACGCAGCATCAGCATCAGTTTGCCGAAGCAAAGGGCGAGATCGTCATGGTCGTATACCGGCAGTACGCTCTCTGCGGTACGCTGCGGCGTCCAGGTGGCGAGTTCCGTGGCAAACGGCAGCCAGCTTCGCCAGAGCGCTTCAGGGTGAAGCAGCGGCAGCGTTTTTAAATGTGAGATGTCGCCAAGGTGGCGATTGATCAGCGAAAGAAGCGTGAACTCAACCATCTCGGACGTATTGAAACGCCCCGGCTGGCGCAGGCGGCCGCCGATCTGCTGGCTACGCTGCACCAGCAAGCCGTGCAGGTCATTGATCATGCCGTACAGCTGCGGGCTGTTATTGGCGTTCAGCATTGGCGGGATGTAGCTGTTATCCAGCCGCACGTGGTTGTCGTTGCGCTTTTCAGCGACGCACGCCACGCCGATGGCGGTCCATTCTGCCGTCAGATCTTTCTCCAGCATCAGGGTCAGACGCAGGCGGCCAAACTGAACCGTCGCTTCCCCGACCGACATGGCGTTGTCGTCTTCTACCTCTTGTTCAAACGTAATAAAACGCGCCAGAGAAGAGTGCTCCTCGCTGAAAATCACCTCTTCACGTCCACCGCGACGAACCGGCAGCGCAAGCACCACCTTTTCATTGGTAAGATTATCGGGGATTTTTAGCGGGGCCGGACCGTTGCGGTCGCTGCGCACCTGGAAAAAGGTGCCGTCAGGGAGCAAACCGCTACAGTAGCTCAGGGCAATACAGCCCTGGCGAAGCATCGCTTCATCCAGCTCAAGGTCGAGAAAGCCCCAGAGATACGAACGCTGCAAGGCCCCCCACTCACGAACGTGGTTGAGGAGGTAACTTTCTGTCCGCTGAAAATGGTGGGGACGCAGGAACATGCCCTCGGTCCAGACGACCTTTTCTGCTTTCGTCATGATGATCTCTTTCCTGTAATGAAGGGCGTTACTGGTTGATGACCCGGATACCATTTACGTCAAGGAAGACGCTGGCCTGGAGTTCATCTGCGGACCATTTCCAGAACTGGTAAATCGCGTTTTCGCCTGGAACAGGCAAAGGAAGTGAGACGCGCCATTTTTTGCCGTCCAGTGCCTGGTATTCCGCCATTACGCCGATATAGCGCGCTTCCGGTGAGCTTTGACCGCTCAGGGTTTTCGAAAGCTGGCCCGGCATCAGGAAGAACACATCGCTGTTCAGCAGATTCGCGCCAAGCGTGGCTGACGCGTTGTTCTGTAAGGAGTAGAAGTCGCTGGACATGAAATCCGCATCGGATTTCAGCAGCAATACTCTGACCTTAAGCGGTGCAGAATCATTGATTTGAGGATGAGCCTGAAACTGAAGATTGTAGCGGGAGGGGTCGCTGTGTGAAGACGACGTACAACCACCGATCAGCGCGAGAATCAACGCAAAAAAAGGGAACCACATCCGATGGAAATTTTTATTATTCATAAAAATATGCTCGTGAAACCCGTTTAGTTCAGGATCCAGGTACCGTTCGCGCTGTCTTTGCAGGCTTTGCTGTTGCCATCGACATCAACACAGGTGGTTTTCTTGCGCGCTTTAGGGCGCAGTGCCTGTTTACGCACGGTGGCTTCGTACTGGTCGGCCTTGATCACGGCACGCATCGGCACGTAACCAATCAGCTGTTCACTCCCTTCATCGGCCAGCGCCATCCAGAAATGTTCAACCTGCCCCAGCACGACGTAAGTTTTTCCGGTCTCAAGCGTACGGATCACTTTTCCACCGTAGTCAGGACGGCTCATCAGGGATGCCGGGTACATAGCACGATACGGTTCATTCACCTGAGTGAACTCCGCCGGAGGGGTAACAGCGTGACGGTGCGTCAGCGTGATGCCATTAACCTGGCTGGTCACAATCGTATCATCGGTGATCGCTGGTTTTTGCGGCGCCTTACAGCCCGCCACCGCCATAACAAACAGAAGTGATAACAATACACGCAGTTTCATATGCTTTTCCGTAGCGATATTTAGAGGATGAAGAGAGGGGATAAAATTTTACTTAGGTGCTATTGTTAAAAATAGTCAGGTTTTTCCGGGGCGTTACTATTATTTGGGCATAGCTACCGCACGAGCCTTCGAGAATAAGGCCCAGCGTAATCCTGACATATTTTGACAAACGGTAAACAAGTTTACATGAGCTTATCGCCTTTTCAATATTTCCTTTTTCGCTACTGCTGATTCATGAGGCATTCGCCTCACTCTGAGATTAATCTGAAAAATAGAGAAATCGCGCAATTAACTGATTTAAAGACAAAAAAAACCAAAAGAGAACCATTATCATTAACGTAATACCACTATTTCTGCCACTACCATAATTAGTAGAACGGAGAATTTTTCAGTTGCATATGAATATATCTCACACGAATTATTTGTTGTATCGATAGCAAATCGTCAATACTCAGGACGATGTCCCATCAAATTAAGAAAACACAGTAAGGATGAAAAAATTAATTTCACCCCGCAAATTAACTTTATGCTCTCCCCCCTTCTTAAGATAATTTTCTTTCGTCTGGGCCGTATGAATAATTAAGCCTGACTACACTCTTGCTCGCCAAAGCATTGCTCAAAATATAACCCACCCTTTCCAGGTAATGAATAAAGACGCTGCTTTCGACAGGCGAACTTCATTTGGCATTTTACCGTCACTACACTATTGCTTGCTTTCCACCACTCCGACGATTTATTACAAACATGATGAAAATTTGTTATGAGTTCTTTGCTTTCCCGCACCATAGCTTACAGGCCGAGCGGTAAAAACAGGTTAAGTAGGTATCAAAATATGTGCCGGTGCCGACATCGGGGTTGACCATAACCGTGCTCGGTAACTGTCAACGTCCTCCACTTGACTTATATTGTAAGAAAGGTACTTTTCAGGACATGAAGAAGATCCTGATAATTGTTCCTGATGGTGGCATGTTGTTTGAAGCCGCCGGTATAGCCGACATTCTGATGCAGGCCAACCGTCTGCACCCGGACGGTCTGGCGCAGCCCCGCTACCGCATCATTATTGCCACTTCCCAGCCTCACCTGGTGATCCATGGCCAGTCCGGCTTAAATCTGCTGGCGGACTATCGCCTGCCGGAGCTGGATCCGCGCGAGCCGCTGGACACGATTATCATCACCGGCCGTGGCATGAATGAGCAGGAAAGCACTGCGGTGGTGGACTGGCTGCACCTGGCCGCGCCGCATGCGGGACGCGTCGCCTCTGTCTGCGGCGGGGCCCTGCTGCTGGCACAGGCCGGACTGCTCGATGGGCGCCGGGCAACGACCCACTGGCGGCTTCTGGAAACGTTGAAAACCCGCTATCCTGCGGTCAACGTTGAGGGCGGCCCGCTCTATGTTCAGGATGGTCCCGTCTGGACGTCCGGCGGCGTCAGTTCCGGGTTTGATCTGACACTGGCGCTGGTAGAGGATGATTACGGCTTCACCCTCGCCCGCAACGTGGCGCAGGATATGGTGATGTACCTGCGTCGGCCTGGCGGCCAGCTACAGTTCAGCCGCTATAATCTGGAGCAGTCCGGCGCGACCGGACCGGTTAGCGAACTGCAAAGCTGGATCCTGCAAAACCTCACCGCAGATTTGTGCGTCGAAAGGCTGGCCGAACGGGTCGCCATGAGTCCGCGCAATTTCACCCGCGTGTTCACGCGTGACGTCGGTGTACCTCCGGCCCGTTATGTCACCGAAGCGCGCCTGGCCGCCGCACGACAGCTTCTGGAGCAGACCCCGTATCCGCTTGAGGTCATTGCCGAAAAAAGCGGGTTTGGGACCAGCATCAACCTGCGCCGCGTTTTTGAAAAGCAGCTTCATCTCACGCCGGGCGAATATCGCCAGCGCTTCCACTGCCGCAGAATGGCGTAATCTGATCCTTTTTTGTCATTTACGCCAACCGACCTGACACCTACAGTAACTCCAGACAACACAGATAAGGAGTGCATCATGGTTAAGGTCGGTATTAACGGTTTCGGCCGTATCGGACGTAATGTCCTGCGCGCGGCGCTGGGCAATCCGGATCTCCAGATTGTGGCCATTAACGATCTGACGGACAGTAAAACCCTCGCCCATCTGCTGAAATATGACTCTCTGCTTGGCACGCTACCGGTACCTGTGGAAGCGGCGGACGGCGCGCTACAGGTTGACGGGCAACGCATCACCGTATTCAGTGAACGCGACCCGGCAAACATTCCGTGGAAAGACGCTGACGTTGAGGTGGTAATCGAAGCCACCGGTTTCTTCACCGAACGTGATAAAGCGGCGGTGCATATCACGAGCGGCGGCGCAAAACGCGTCATTATTTCCGCCCCGGCTAAAAATGATGATCTTACGGTGGTAATGGGCGTGAACCACACGCTGTACGATCCGGCCCAGCATTTTGTGGTCAGTAACGGGAGTTGCACCACTAACGGTCTGGCGCCAGCGGCGCAGGTGCTGCACCAGCAGTTTGGCATTGAACACGGGCTGATGAACACCACGCATGCCTACACCAACAGCCAGGCGCTGCATGACCAGCCAGAAAAAGATCTGCGCGGCGCGCGTGCGGCAGCATTATCGATTGTGCCTTATTCCAGCGGCGCGGCAAAAGCGCTCGGGAAAGTAATCCCCGAACTGGACGGTAAACTCACCGGGTATTCCCTGCGCGTGCCGGTGCCAGTGGTGTCGATTGTCGATCTAACGGTGACGCTGAGCCGCAACGTGACCGCCGAAGAGGTGAATGACGCGTTCCGTCAGGCTGCCGGTAGCGGGCCGCTGAAAGGCATCCTGGGCTACAGCGATGAACCGCTTGTCTCCAGTGATTATCAGGGCGACCCGCGCTCATCCATTATCGACGGGCTTTCAACGCTGGTGATTGGCGGGAATATGGTGAAGATCCTGTCGTGGTATGACAACGAGTGGGGCTTCTCAAACCGTCTGGTGGATTTGGCGGTGCTGATGGATAAAAAAGGGTTGTAGGGCTTAAGCCGGGTGGCATGAAGCTTACCCGGCTTTTCCGTGGTGTGGTTAAAAATTAAGTAATTCAACCCTGGTGTAGTGAAAGCGCACCCGAATTTTCTGGTTATGCGAAAAATGGGACATTCAACACGCGAAGTTATCGATATTCGTCTAATGTTTTCAGGTAATTGACAACAGCGGTCACGCTGCTCAGTGAAGACAGGAGACGAACCGATGATAAGACCTCGCGCACGACGCCCCGCTTTTTTACCCCTTGCGTTGGCAGGCGCACTACTCGGTGTTACCGCATTTGGTTATGCTGAAGACCAGCCAACGAGCCAGCAAAGCTCACCTGATATTCTTCTTGGCCCCCTCTTTAATGACGTTCAGAGCGCCAAACTGTTCCCGGATCAGAAAACTTTCGCGGATGCCGTTCCCAAAAGCGACCCGCGGATGATCCTGGCGGATTACCGGATGCAGCATACCCAGTCCGGTTTTGACCTGCGTCACTTCGTGGAGATGAACTTTATCCTGCCGAAGGAGGGTGAGAAATATGTTCCCCCTGAGGGCCAGAGCCTGCGCGAACACATAGACGATCTGTGGCCTGTGCTGACCCGCACCACCGACAAAGCGAACAAATGGGACTCCCTCCTGCCTTTGCCAAAACCCTATGTCGTGCCGGGAGGACGCTTCCGCGAAGTCTATTACTGGGACAGCTATTTCACCATGCTGGGGCTGGCCGAGAGCGGCCACTGGGATAAGATCGGCGACATGGTGGACAACTTCGCATACGAGCTTGATACCTGGGGCCATATCCCTAACGGTAACCGCAGTTACTACCTGAGCCGCTCTCAGCCGCCGTTCTTTTCTTTGATGGTGGAACTGTTGGCCACGCATGACAGCGACGCGTTGAAGAAATACCGTCCGCAGATGGAGAAGGAGTATGCCTACTGGATGGAGGGGGCTGATGGGCTCCAGCCTGGTCAGGCAAACAAACGCGTAGTGAAGCTGGATGACGGCTCCCTCCTCAACCGCTACTGGGACGATCTGGACACGCCACGCCCTGAGTCGTGGCTGGATGACGTGACCACCGCCAAAAATAACCCTAACCGTCCGGCCACCGAGATTTACCGTGATCTGCGCTCTGCCGCGGCCTCGGGCTGGGATTTCAGCTCCCGCTGGATGGACGATCCCCAGAAGCTGGGTACCATCCGCACCACCAGCATCGTGCCGGTGGATCTGAATGCGCTGATGTTTAAGATGGAAAAACTGCTGGCCCGTGCCAGCCAGGAAGACGGGGATACCGCAAGCGCAAGTAAATATGACGCGCTGGCCTCCGCACGTCAGAAAGCCATGGAGAGCCACCTGTGGAACGATAAAGAGGGCTGGTATGCGGATTACGATCTGAAAACCAGGAAGGTGCGTAATCAGCTGACTGCCGCGGCCCTCTTCCCGCTGTATGTGAAGGCCGCATCACAGGATCGCGCCAATAAAGTGGCCGCAGCCGCATCGTCGCGCCTGCTGAAACCGGGCGGTATTTCTACCACCACCATCAACAGCGGGCAGCAGTGGGATGCGCCGAACGGCTGGGCGCCGTTGCAGTGGGTAGCGGTGGAAGGGTTGCAGAACTATGGTCAGCAGAAAGTGGCGATGGACGTGACCTGGCGTTTCCTGAAAAACGTTCAGCATACTTACGATCGCGAGAAGAAACTGGTTGAGAAGTACGATGTCTCTTCGACCGGTACCGGCGGTGGCGGCGGTGAGTATCCGTTGCAGGACGGTTTCGGCTGGAGTAACGGTGTGACGCTCAGGATGCTGGACATGGTCTGCCCGAAAGAGAAGCCGTGCGACAGCGTACCGGAGAATCAGTCTGCGGCAAACGATGATGTTGCACCTGCTAAACAGGCGGCGCAGTAGCGCCCCTCACCCTAACCCTCTCCCCAAAGGGGCGAGGGTTCCCCAGTGATTTCAAAGCAGAAGCAATAACGCTGCCTTCAGAATAACTGAGAGCTTTCAGCGATGACCTGGTCCGGCTGTAAATCGCTGAGGCGTTTCCTGAAGGCCGGGGCGAGGCGCAGGGATGCGCCGAGAGGGCGGCTTTACAGGGACGTTGCCTCCGCCCGTACCCGATAAGCCGGAAGGAATAAGCCGAGGGCACCGCGAAGCGGCGATTTTCCGCCGGGAGCCCGGGTCGCCAGGGTGGTGGCGACTGAGCCACCCTGGCACGTTCACCGGTCATGTCGTTACAGAGTAGCAAGGAACATAAAGTGAACGGAATGACCACCACCGCCGTATGTTCCCCTCACCCTAACCCTCTCCCCGGAGGGGCGAGGGGACTGTTCAGTGCGGTAGCGCCACCGGGCTTTTTTCAGAAGCTGTAGCTCGCCCCGACCTGGAAGGTGCGGTCGCGGCCTATCCAGCAGTTGGTCGCGTCATAGCAGGTGAGCGTCTCTTTGTTGGTGACGTTCTGCGCGCTCGCTTTCAGCGTCAGCCCCTCCAGCGATGGCGCCAGTTCGCCCATGCGGTAAGATGCCGCCAGATCGTACTGCGTCGTACCGCCCAGCTTGCCTGCATCATTGGCTGGCGAGATCTCCATCGGCCCGGTGTAGCGTGCACCAGCCCCCAGCGTTAACCCTCTCAGCGGCGTGCTGTCAAAGGTGTAATCTCCCCACAGATTAAAGGCGTTCTCAGGGACCTGCGTCGGTCGTTTGCCCTGGTACTTGTCATCTTCGGTATTGATGGCGTGGGTGTAGGCATAATTAGCAATCAGCGTCAGGTTATCCGTTGGACGACTAATAGCGGAAAGCTCCGCGCCTTTCGATTCCACTTCCCCGGTCTGGCGGTAGTTGAGGAAGCCCGGATCGCTGGTCACCACATTTTTCTGACGAATGTTAAACACCGAGGCGGTGAAGGTAGTTGCATATTCCGCCAGCAGATATTTCACCCCACCCTCCACCTGCTTACTGGTGGTGGGCTTAACGTCTTTCGCGGTCAGCGTACCCTGCGGCGATACCGGTGCGAAGCCTTCCGAATAGCTGATAAACGGCGAGAGACCATTTTCGAAGGCATAAAGCGCCCCCAGTCGTTTGGTGAGGCGATCTTGCGATACCCAGGCTTTGTCACCGTTTTGCAGATAGTTGGTGGTGACGGAACGGTAGTCGTCAAAGCGCAGGCTGGCCAGCACGTTAAGCCCGCCAAACGCAATCTGATCCTGAAGGTAATAGCCATTCTGCTGATAGCCGAGACGGTTTTTCTGCGCTGTTTCAAGCCCCAGCGCATCGTTATCGATCTGCGAGTGATCCGGATTGCGCATATCGATACCCGGTGTGGACGAGGCGTAACGATAATGGAAGTGAGAGTTCAGCTTCTGGTAGTCAAAGCCCGCCAGCAGATGATGTTGCCAGTCCCCCAGCGCGACGGTTCGGGTAACCTGGTTATCAATGTTGAAGCTCTGCAAATCTTCATCCGTGGTATAGGCGAAGCGGTTAAGCTGGTAGACCTCGCTGCCCGTCCCGGTGGAATAGGCGCTGCGCTGGTGGGTATCCACGTCAAAGTAGCGCGCTTTCTGGTTAAAGCCCCAGCCACTGTCAAACTCATGCTCAAAGCTGTAGCCCATCATCCACTGGCGCTGTTTGAAGCCGCTCCACTCATCCCCGGCATAGTCACGACGATCGGCGTATTTAGACCGCAGATAGCTTAGCGGCATCGGATCAGACGGCGTCAGGCTCGGCGTATTTTGCGCCAGCGCGTCAATGGTCAGGCGCGTTTTGTCATCCGGCTGCCAGGTCACGGAGGGGGCCACCAGATAGTTTTCATACCGCGTGGTGTGCGCCTGTTCGTCACTTTCCGTCGCTTTGCCCAGCAGACGATAGTTCCAGTCGCTGTTCGCGATCTGCCCCGTGGAATCCAGGTACCCCTCTTTCAGATTGCGGTTTCCGGTATTAAAGCCCAGTTCCGTTTTCGCCTCTTTCTGCGGCTTTTTACTCTGAATATTGACCAGCCCGCCCGGGGAGCCGCCGCCATACAGCACGGATGACGGCCCCTTCAGGATATCGACGCTCTCAATCAGCAGCGGATCGATTCGCGCTTTGGTGTTCCCGGTGACGTTATAGGGAAGTTGCAGGCCGTTGTAGAACTCCTGATCAACGTTGAACCCGCGGATTTTGTACTCGCTCATGTAAGAGGTGCTCCCGCGCACCTCCGTGGAAACGCCCGGCGCATAGCGCAGGATCTCGTTTACCGAACTGGCGTGCCGCTGCTCAATCTCTTTAGCGGCGATGGTGTTGATCACCTGCGGCGTTTTACTTTCCGCGACGGCTGATTTCGTGGCGCTATTGGTCCAGGCAGGGAGCGCGCTGCCCTGCTCTGTACCGGTTACCACGATGGTGGGTTCTTCTGCGAAAGCCTGTGTCTGCAATGCCAGCGTAACGGCGCCTGCCAACGCGCATAACGCAAAACGTGAGGTGCTCATAGTGTCGTCTTATTATTAGATGATATTGGGAACGACAATTATTATCATTTTTATTACCGAATCAATATCAGCGGAGAAAAACAGATCGTTTGTATTAAGTTTCATGCCAGCGTGCCGATAACCCAGAGACAGTCTGTCATCTATCGAGGAGCCATCTGGCGTGAGTAGCTACAGTGAGCAGTTCCTGAAACAAAATCCGCTGGCTGTATTAGGGGTGTTACGCGACCTGAAAAAGGGCGAGGTGCCGCTGCGCATCAACTGGTCAACCAGCCAGTTTATCAGCAAGATCCTGGACGTGACGGCAGAACACCTGATCGTGGATCTGGGTAGCCAGAGCGATGAAAACCGTGCCGCGCTACAGGCAGAAAACCTCTCGGTGATGGCCGAAACGCAGGGGGCTAAAGTCGAGTTTATACTGCCTCGCCTGACCACGATCGTGTACCAGGGTTTGCCTGCGTTTATCACCCCCCTGCCCGCTAATCTCTGGTTCGTGCAGCGCCGCGAGTATTTTCGCATCAGCGCCCCGCTTCACCCGGCCTACTTCTGTAAGGCAAAAATGCCGGACAAAAAAGAGATCCGCTTTCGTCTCTTTGACCTGTCGCTGGGCGGCATGGGAGCGTTGATGGATATGCCGAAGCCGGAAGGGCTGGTGGAAGGTATGCGTTTTAGTCAGATCGAGCTGGATATGGGCGGATGGGGACGCTTCTGGTTTGACGCCCAGCTGATTGCCATCAGCGAGCGCAAGGTGGTGGACGGCAAAAACGAAACCATTACCACGCCGCGACTGAGTTTTCGCTTTCTGAATGTCGGGCCAGGCGCCGAGCGCGAACTACAGCGCATCATTTTTTCACTGGAGCGTGAAGCGCGGGAACGCGCGAATAAAGTGCGCTGAAAGGCGTCGGGCAGCGTGCTGCCGCCCGACAAAGACGTTACATGGCGTCCATTGCTTTCTGTACTTTCCAGATATAACGTGGAGCCTGTGCTGATGGATGATTCTTCACAACGTGTTCGAAGAATTCATCTTTATCCATATCGTTAATCTCTTCTATCGCCTCTTTGCGATCGGATGAGAAGGTTCGGAGCAGCGCGCCAGCTCCGTTAACGTACGACACCACCAGCGCATATTGCATCACTTCCGGATCGTCAATCCCCTTCAGAATGCCATGCTCCAGAATGCTCAGGTAAGCGGTTCCCATAGAGATATTACGTTCCGGGTTTTTCAGCTCGCTGGTGGATGGCTGTCCCTTCCAGCCCATGTAGCGATAGACCTCTCTTCCCGCCGTAGAGGCTTTTAACTGCATCAGCCCCACCGCATTCGATTTACTCACCAGCGTCGGGTTACCGCCGGACTCCACGGCGATGATCGCGGTGATCAGGCGCGGGCTCACGCCCCAGGCCTTCCCGGCTTGTTCGCTGATCGGCATCCACTGCATGGCCCGCTTTACCGGGACTTCAGGATTCCAGGGGGGATTTTTATAATCATGTTTTGAACTACAGCCAGCGAGCAACACAATCAAAAAAGCAAACCATCTCAATTTCACGTCATCTATCCTTATAGCCGGTCATCGCGGTACGTCGCCCCTTGAAGCAGGCGGCGTATAAGCGGCATGATATAGACAATTAGATTCTCATTCAGCAAGGAATTGCCATGCCTCAGTTTCATCTCATCGCACCGTCGGGCTACTGCATCAACCAGGAGGCGGCACAGCGGGGCGTTCAGCGCCTGCTGGAAATGGGCCATCAGGTAGAAAATCAGACAATTATCCCCCGCCGCATGCAGCGTTTTGCCGGTACGGAGGCGCAGAGACTGAGCGATATCAACAGCCTGGCGACGCTGGAAGGTGAAAACACTATTGTGCTGGCCGTGCGCGGCGGCTATGGCGCAAGCCGACTGCTGGAGAGCATCGACTGGGCCGGGCTGGCCGCACGCCAGCAGCAGGATCCGCTGTTAATCTGCGGACACAGCGATTTCACGGCGATCCAGCTCGGCCTGCTGGCGTTGCATAACGTCATTACCTTTAGCGGCCCGATGCTGGCCGGCAACTTTGGTGCGCCGGAGCTGGATGCGTTTACGCAGGACCATTTCTGGCGCGCCCTGCAAAACCCGACGTTTACCGTCGCGTGGCAAGGCAACGGACCGCACTGGGAATGTGAAGGGCAGCTGTGGGGCGGAAACCTCGCGATGCTGGTATCGCTGATTGGGACACCGTGGCTGCCGCAGATCGAGGACGGCATTCTGGTGCTGGAAGATATCAACGAACACCCGTTCCGCGTCGAACGCATGCTGTTACAGCTTTATCACGCCGGGATCCTGGATCGGCAGTCGGCCATTGTGCTGGGCAGTTTCAGCGGGTCAGCCCCCAACGATTACGACGCGGGCTACACGCTGGAGACGATGGTCGATTTCATTCGTTCCCGGCTGGATATTCCGGTGATCGCCGGTCTGAATTTCGGCCATGAGCAGCAAACCGTTACCTTGCCACTGGGTGCCCAGGCGCACCTTGCACACGGTAATTCAGGCAGTCGGTTAACAATCAGCGGTCATCCGGTCTTAAAGGCATAAAAAAGCCGTTATTCCCCCTCAATAAAACGCAGATACAGTTGTTAATATGTTAGGGTTTTAATAACAGCGTTCACATTGAGGTGGGAGTAAGACGACATTGAGTGCCACAGCGATAATCAGTCTTTTCATTCTGGGTTCCATCCTGGTAACCTTCAGCATTTTATTAAGTTCATTTTCATCGCGCCTTGGCATACCTATTCTTGTCATTTTCCTGGCTATCGGCATGCTGGCGGGGGTTGACGGAATCGGCGGTATCCCCTTCGATAATTACCCTTTCGCCTATATGGTAAGTAACCTCGCGCTGGCGGTGATCTTGCTGGACGGCGGCATGCGCACCCAGGCAAGTTCGTTTCGCGTTGCCTTAGGTCCGGCGCTGTCTCTGGCTACCGTCGGCGTGCTAATCACCTCCGGCCTGACCGGTATGATGGCAGCCTGGCTGTTTAACCTCGATATGATGGAAGGCCTGCTTATTGGCGCGATTGTCGGCTCTACCGATGCGGCGGCGGTGTTCTCGCTGCTCGGCGGCAAGGGGCTGAACGAGCGCGTTGGCTCCACGCTTGAGATTGAATCCGGCAGCAACGATCCGATGGCGGTGTTCCTGACCATCACCCTGATTGAGATGATCCAGCAGCACGAAACTGGCCTGAGCTGGATGTTCGCCTGGCACATCCTCCAGCAGTTTGGCCTCGGGATTATCATTGGTCTCGGCGGCGGTTACCTGTTACAGCAGACAATCAACCGTATTACGCTGCCTTCCGGCCTTTACCCGCTGCTGGCCCTGAGCGGCGGGATCCTGATCTTTGCCGTCACCACCGCGCTGGACGGCAGCGGTATTCTGGCGGTTTACCTCTGTGGATTCCTGCTGGGCAACCGACCGATTCGTAACCGTTATGCGATACTGCAAAACTTTGACGGGCTGGCCTGGCTGGCACAGATCGCCATGTTCCTGGTGCTGGGCCTGCTGGTGACGCCTTCCGACCTGCTGCCTATCGTCGTGCCAGCGCTGCTTTTGTCGGCCTGGATGATCTTCATCGCCCGTCCGCTGTCGGTGTTTGCCGGGCTGCTGCCGTTCCGCGGGTTTAACCTGCGTGAGCGGATATTTATCAGTTGGGTGGGGCTGCGCGGCGCGGTGCCGATTATCCTGGCGGTTTTCCCGATGATGGCCGGGCTGGACAACGCTCGTCTGTTCTTCAACGTCGCCTTCTTCGTGGTGCTGGTATCGCTGCTGTTCCAGGGGACGTCGCTGGGCTGGGCGGCGAAAAAAGCCAAAGTGGTGGTACCGCCCGTTGGCTGGCCGGTCTCCCGCGTGGGGCTGGATATTCATCCAGACAACCCGTGGGAACAGTTTGTCTATCAGCTAAGCGCCGATAAGTGGTGCGTGGGTGCTTCGCTACGCGATCTGCATATGCCCGCTGAAACGCGCATTGCCGCCCTGTTCCGGGATAACGCCCTGCTTCACCCGACCGGCAGCACGCGGCTGCGAGAGAACGATATCCTCTGCGTGATTGGCCGCGAGCGCGACCTGCCTGCCCTTGGCAAGCTGTTCAGCCAGTCGCCCCCGGTGGCGCTGGATCAGCGTTTCTTCGGCGATTTTATCCTCGAAGCCAGCGCCCGCTTTGCGGATGTGGCGCTGATTTATGGGCTGGAGGGAGGAATGGAGAATCGCGATAACCAGCAAACACTGGGCGAGATTATTCAGCAATTATTAGGGGCTGCACCGGTCGTCGGTGACCAGGTGGAGTTTGCCGGGATGGTCTGGACGGTGGCCGAGAAAGAGGATAACGCGGTGCGCAAAGTCGGCGTAAGGCCGATGGAGGAGGAGGCGGAGTAGCTGCTTTTTTGCCGGGTAGCGCTAACGCTTACCCGGCCTACGTTCGGGCTTTTGTAGGCCGGGTAAGGCGAAGCCGCCACCCGGCACACACACATGTTACACCGTCACAACAGGCACTCTTGACGCCAGCGCGCACATCAGTTCATACCCGACAGTGCCCGCCGCAGCGGCCACATCATCAATTTTAACCTCGTTGCCCCACAGCTCAACCGGTGAGCCGATCCCCGCCTGAGGACATGGCGTCAAATCAATAGCCAACATGTCCATTGAGACGGTGCCTACCGTGCCCGTACGCACGCCATCGACCCACACCGGCGTGCCGCTCGGGGCGATGCGCGGATAACCATCTGCATAGCCCCCCGCCACGATACCGATACGCTGTTCGCCCGCTGCCCGATAGCGGCTGCCATAGCCCACCGTATCGCCCGCTTTCAGGGTTTGCACGCCGATAATTTCGCTTCGTAACGTCATCACCGGCTTCAGGCCGCTGTTGGCGATATCCTGCCACTGACCTGAGGGTGACGCGCCGTACAGCACGATCCCCGGGCGCACCCAGTTGTAATGCGCCTCGGGATGCCAGAGCGTTGCCGCTGAGTTCGACAGCGAGCGCGGACAGTCCAGCCCTTCTGCCGCCTGCTCAATGCGGACCATGGCATCGGCAATGCCGTCCGGCTTTTCCGCATCGGCAAAATGCGCCATCAGCGTCATCTCACCGACGTTTTTCAGCGCACGAAGCTGCTGCCAGACCGTGTGCACGCGTTCAGGCTGGAAGCCCAGACGATTCATACCGCTGTTCACTTTGAGATAGATATCCAGCGGGGCATGCAGCTTCGCGTCCTGAATGGCCTTGATCTGCCAGTTACTGTGAACGCTGGTCGTCAGGCGGTACTTATCCAGCAGAGGCAGATCTTGCGCATGGAAGAATCCTTCCAGCAGCAGGATCGGTCCTTTCCAGCCGCGCTCACGCAGCAGGATGGCCTCTTCCAGATTCAGTAAGGCAAAACCGTCGGTGGCGCCGAGCGCACTCCAGATACGGTCGATACCATGACCGTAGGCGTTGGCTTTCACCACCGACCAGACACGAGAACCCGGCGCAGCACGACGAACAATTTGCAGGTTATCCTTCAGCGCCTGCAAATCCAGCTGGGCCAGAATGGGACGGGACATGACGACTCCTTAATTATGCGCGCCGTGCAGGTGTTGTGGACGCGAGGGGGTAAACCCTGATTGATAGCGTGCGGCGCTTAAATCGTCAAACGGAATTGCCGGCGTCCGCCCGGAAATCAGGTCGCTAAGCAGCTGGCCCGAACCGCAGGCCATGGTCCAGCCAAGCGTACCGTGGCCGGTATTTGTCCACAGATTTTTGTAAGGCGTACGGCCCACAATCGGCGTGCCGTCCGGGGTCATTGGACGCAGGCCGGTCCAGAACGTCGCCTGCTCAATGAAACCGCCGCGCGGGAAGAGATCGCCGACGACCATCTCCAGCGTTTCACGACGTGGTTTGAGCAGTTCGGTATTGAAGCCCACGATTTCCGCCATGCCGCCGACGCGGATCCGGTTATCGAAACGGGTGATGGCGATTTTGTATGTTTCATCAAGAATGGTTGATACTGGCGCGCCGCTGTCCTCTTTCACGGGAATGGTCAGGGAGTAGCCTTTCAGCGGATAGACCGGGATATCCAGGATCCCTTTCAGCATCGCGGTAGAATAGGATCCGAACGCCATCACGTAAGCATCGGCTTTGATCACCTCTTCTCCACACTTCACGCCGTAAATCTTCTCCCCTTCCGACAGCAGCTTGTCGACAGAAGTATTGAAGCGGAATTTCACCCCGGCCTGCTCACACATGCGCGCCAGACGCTGGGTGAAAAGCTGGCAGTCGCCGGTTTCATCGTTCGGTAAACGCAGACCGCCCGTCAGCTTGTGCGCGACCTCGGCAAGTGCTGGCTCCACCTGGGCAAGTTGGCTGGCTTCCAGCAGCTGATAGGGTACGCCCGCATCTTCAAGCACGGCGATATCGCGGGTCGCGTTTTCATACTGTTGCGCGGTACGGAACAGCTGAAGTGTGCCGCCCTGGCGCCCTTCATATTCGATCCCCGTTGAGGAACGCAGCGCTTTCAGGCAATCGCGGCTGTATTCTGCGAGGCGCACCATGCGCCCTTTGTTCTCCATGTAGTGGCGGGTATCGCAGTTGCGCAGCATCTGCCACATCCACTTAAGCTGGAACTGCGTGCCGTCAAGGCTTATCGCCAGCGGCGCATGTCGCTGAAACATCCATTTGATCGCCTTCAGCGGAACGCCCGGGGCCGCCCACGGCGCAGCGTAGCCCGGGGAGATCTGCCCCGCATTCGCCGCACTGGTTTCCAGCGCCGGACCGGATTCGCGATCGATAACGGTAACCTCATGTCCCGCCTGACTTAAATACCAGGCGCTGGTTACGCCAACGACACCACTTCCCAGTATGACAACACGCATAGCCACTCCATTATGAGCAAAAGAACAATCATCTAATTACAGATTGATAACCTAGCTGAAAATATTATTCAACATATGACTTTTTTATGGTGACTCAACTCACATATCCCGCTGTATCAGGGGATAGCGCTTATTTGGGATCTCCTGCTGCGCGTTATTTTTAACCAGTAGAAAATTCTGCGAGCACCGCTTTTTTTGCCGTATCGAAAACGGGAAATCGCAAAGAAAAAATTTCTGCGCCCCGCGTATTTGAATGGGGTGATCTATGCTTGAAAGGAGGCTCTCCAGTCAGAGAGAGCGACCAACAACGAGGGCGCGCTAATGGCTACACTAGATTCCATGTCAAGGGACAGAACACGTCTGAGCGATGGACCCGACTGGACCTTCGAATTGCTGGATGTCTACCTGGCGGAGATCGACCGGGTGGCCAAACTCTATCGTCTGGACACCTATCCCCATCAGATTGAAGTCATCACCTCGGAACAGATGATGGACGCTTACTCCAGCGTCGGGATGCCGATTAACTATCCGCACTGGTCGTTTGGTAAAAAATTCATTGAAACGGAGCGACTGTATAAGCACGGACAGCAGGGGCTGGCGTATGAAATCGTTATTAACTCTAACCCGTGTATTGCCTATCTGATGGAGGAGAACACCATTACCATGCAGGCGCTGGTGATGGCGCACGCCTGCTATGGACATAACTCGTTCTTCAAAAATAACTATCTGTTCCGCAGCTGGACGGACGCCAGCTCCATCGTCGATTACCTTATCTTCGCCCGCAAATACATTACCGACTGCGAAGAGCGCTACGGCGTGGACGAGGTAGAGAAGCTACTGGACTCCTGCCACGCGCTGATGAATTACGGCGTTGACCGCTATAAGCGTCCGCAGAAGATCTCATTGCAGGAAGAGAAAGCCCGGCAGAAGAGCCGCGAGGAGTATCTGCAAAGCCAGGTGAATATGCTGTGGCGCACCCTGCCGAAACGTGAGGAGGAGAAAACCGTCGCCGAGGCGCGTCGTTACCCTTCCGAGCCGCAGGAAAACCTGCTCTACTTTATGGAGAAGAACGCCCCACTGCTGGAGCCGTGGCAGCGTGAGATCTTGCGCATCGTGCGCAAGGTGAGCCAGTATTTCTATCCTCAGAAGCAGACCCAGGTGATGAACGAAGGCTGGGCGACCTTCTGGCACTACACCATTCTTAACCACCTGTATGACGAAGGAAAAGTCACCGAGCGGTTTATGATGGAGTTTCTGCACAGCCACACCAACGTGGTATTCCAGCCAGCGTATAACAGCCCGTGGTACAGCGGCATTAACCCGTACGCACTCGGCTTTGCCATGTTCCAGGATATCAAGCGTATCTGCCAGTCGCCCACCGAAGAGGACAAATACTGGTTCCCGGATATTGCCGGTTCTGACTGGCTGGAAACGCTGCACTTCGCGATGCGTGATTTTAAGGATGAGAGCTTTATCAGCCAGTTCATGTCGCCGAAGATCATGCGTGATTTCCGCTTCTTCACCGTACTGGATGATGACCGCAACAACTACCTGGAGATCTCTGCGATCCACAACGAAGAGGGCTATCGTGAGATCCGCTCGCGCCTGTCGTCTCAATACAACCTGAGCAATCTTGAACCGAACATTCAGGTCTGGAATGTGGATCTGCGCGGTGACCGCTCTTTGACGCTGCGCTATATCCCTCACAACCGCGCGCCGCTGGATAAGGGGCGTAAGGAAGTGCTGAAGCATGTGCATCGCCTGTGGGGATTTGACGTGTCGCTGGAGCAGCAGAATGAAGATGGCAGCGTGGAGCTGCTGGAGCGGTGTCCGGCGCGGTTGAATACGTTGTAGTTTTTTTGCCCGGTAAGCGAAGCGCCACCGGGCGAAAAAAACCTCTCAATCGAGAGGTTTTTTATTTCAGCGACTCTGAATCGCTAAATCACCCGGCAGGGTTTTCTGCATTCGGTGCCAGATTTCACCGGAGTCGTGGCCATAACGACGCACCGTTTCATAGACCTGATCGTGCAGCCCTTCGGTGCAGAGCTTGCTCAGTTTATGGTAGAAGCCGAGCGCCAGGCTGCGGGCTTCAGGGTTGGCAAAGTAGTGACGACCAATGCGTGTATATAACCCTTTCATTCCATTCAGGATCAGGCCGTAAACCGGATTGCCGGAAGCAAACGCCAGACCGCGGAACACGTTGTAGTCGAGGGTCGCAAAGGCGTCCGCGTGGTCTTCCACCTCATTGGCGGTGGCAAGCACCTTCAGCGCATCTTCAGGATGCTGACGAAACGCGGTGCGGATGAAAATGGTAGCGATGTTGGTGCGCACCGAAAGCAGATTGTCAATCAGCTGCGGTACGCTTTCGTGATCGAGACGCGCCAGCGTTTCCAGAATATTCAGCCCGGACGTTTCCCAGAAGTTATTCACCTTAGTGGGTTTGCCATGCTGTATCGTCAACCAGCCATCGCGCGCCAGACGCTGGAGCACTTCTCGCAGCGTGGTACGGGTGACGCCAATCAGTTCAGAGAGTTCGCGTTCAGCAGGTAGAATTGATCCCGCAGGGAAACGATTATTCCAGATGCTTTCAATGATGTACTCTTCCGCGAAACCCGCCGGGCTCTGCGCCTTAATGACCATAGTGAGATTTCCATTACACAGCTTTAGCAAATTGCACTCATCATACCAGAGGCGCGCAGAGGCAGATAGCGCAGCAGAGACAGAAAAGAGGGATCGCCGTTTCATTTTTATGAAATTTACAAAATGGCTTTATCCCCCTCTCCGCCGCCGTTTTTGCGTATACTGATGTCTTGTCTTATTTGACGGGGAAAGGACGTCTGTCGTGGAAATTTCATTTGGGCGCGCGCTGTGGCGCAACTTTTTAGGTCAGTCACCTGACTGGTACAAACTCACTCTACTGGTATTCCTGGTCGTTAATCCCGTTATCTTTTTGCTGGATCCCTTCGTTGCCGGGTGGATGTTGGTCGCCGAGTTTATCTTTACCCTGGCGATGGCATTGAAGTGCTATCCGCTGTTGCCCGGCGGGCTGCTGGCGCTGGAAGCCGTGATCATTGGAATGACCAGCGCGGAGCATGTTAAAAACGAGATTGCGTCGAATCTTGAAGTCCTGCTACTGCTGATCTTCATGGTGGCGGGGATCTACTTTATGAAGCAGCTTCTGCTGTTTATCTTCACCCGTCTGCTGCTGAGCATTCCGTCGAAAACGCTGCTCTCGCTGGCGTTTTGCCTCGCCGCGGCTTTCCTCTCTGCCTTCCTGGATGCGCTGACGGTTGTGGCGGTGGTGATCAGCGTCGCCGTCGGCTTTTACGGTATTTACCACCGGGTCGCCTCGTCTCGTCCTGGCGATAACTTACAGGACGACAGCCACGTTGAGGCGCACAACCGCGATGTGCTCGAGCAGTTCCGCGCGTTTCTGCGCAGCCTGATGATGCATGCGGGCGTGGGGACGGCGCTGGGCGGCGTGATGACAATGGTTGGAGAGCCGCAAAACCTGATTATCGCCAAAGCGGCTGAGTGGCATTTTGGCGAATTTTTCCTGCGCATGGCGCCGGTCAGCGTGCCCGTTTTGATCTGCGGCTTAGCGACCTGCGTGCTGGTCGAAAAATTCAACCTTTTTGGGTATGGCGCGAAGTTGCCCGATCAGGTCCGTCAGGAGCTGCATAAGTTTGACGAGCAGAGCCGCAAACAACGCACGCGCCAGGAGACGCTGCGCCTGATTGCACAGGGCATCATCGGCGTGTGGCTTATCGCTGCGCTGGCCTTCCACCTTGCCGAGGTGGGGCTGATTGGTCTGTCGGTAATTATTCTGGCAACCAGCCTGAGCGGCGTCACGGACGAACATGCTATCGGAAAAGCCTTTACCGAAGCGCTGCCGTTTACCGCCCTGCTGGCGGTGTTTTTCGCCGTCGTGGCGGTGATTATTGACCAACATCTGTTCGCGCCAATCATCGCGTTTGTGCTTCAGGCCACGCCAGATTCGCAGCTAACGCTGTTCTATTTGTTTAACGGTCTGTTGTCTTCTATATCCGATAACGTCTTTGTCGGGACGGTATACATCAATGAGGCTAAAGCCGCGATGGAGCAAGGGATTGTCAGCAGTGAACAGTTCGAGCTGCTGGCGGTGGCGATCAACACTGGAACCAACCTCCCCTCCGTGGCAACCCCGAACGGTCAGGCGGCCTTCCTCTTCCTGCTGACCTCGGCGCTGGCGCCACTCATACGACTTTCTTATGGAAGAATGGTCTGGATGGCGCTGCCGTACACGCTGGTGCTTACCCTTGTTGGTTTGCTGTGCATCAAAATTACTCTCGTTCCCTGTACGCAATGGTTGTTGCAAGCAGGTATACTTGCGGCGCATTAAAATTCGTTTACACTGCGCTGTCTAAGCATGTTCCAGGGAAATGATTATGTTGCGATTTTTGAACCAGTGCTCACGCGGTCGCGGAGCGTGGTTGTTGATGGCCCTGACCGCCTTTGCGCTGGAAATGGTCGCGCTGTGGTTTCAGCATGTGATGGGGCTGAAACCTTGCGTCCTGTGTATTTATGAGCGTTGTGCGCTGTTCGGCATTATGGGCGCAGGTCTGGTAGGTGCGATTGCACCTAAAACACCGTTACGCTATGCCGCAATTGCCATCTGGCTGTACAGCGCCGGGAAAGGGATTGCGCTTGCCTGGGAGCACACCCAGATGCAGCTTCACCCGTCGCCGTTTATGACCTGCGACTTTGCGGCCCGCTTCCCGAGCTGGCTGCCGCTGGATAAATGGCTGCCGCAGGTGTTTGTGGCCTCCGGTGACTGCTCTGTACGCCAGTGGGAGTTTCTGACGCTGGAGATGCCGCAGTGGCTGGTGGGCATTTTTGTCGCCTACTTCGTGGTAGCGCTGCTGGTGCTGATTGCCCAGCCGTTCAAGCCAAAGAAACGCGATCTTTTTGGAAGGTAAAAGCAAAACGGCAACGTCAGTTTTGTAGGTCGGGTAAGCGCAGCGCCACCCGACAAAATTGCGCACAATAAAAAACCCGCCTCGGCGGGTTTTTTATTATCACCGATTAGGGTGATTCATAATGTGGTCTTCCCAGTCCTGCACCTCGGACTCTTTCACCGCAATGTGGCGCACGGAAATACGTTCGCCGTGCATCGCCGCCTTCGACCCCGTCAACAGCGGATGCCATGTGGGCAGATCTTTACCTTCTGCCAGCAGGCGATACGCGCAGGTATGCGGCAGCCACTCAAAGGTCGGCAGATTTTCACGAGTTAACTTGATGCAGTCCGGCTCATAGTCGAAACGGCGCTCGTAGTTGCGGCACTGGCAGGTTTTGATGTTTAACTGCTTGCAGGCTACGTTGGTGAAATAGATCTCATCCGAATCTTCATCCATCAGCTTATGCAGGCAGCACTGCCCACAGCCGTCACACAACGATTCCCACTCCGCGTCGGTCATGTCGTCGAGAGTTTTGCTTTGCCAGAAAGGAATGTCGTTCATCGGGATGTCCACACGTCAAAATAGAGCGCACCTTATAACGAGTCTGGCACGTTGATGCAAGTTTTGCCGCCCTTTTCAGGCGGCAAGGTGCTTTTACAGCACGCGAGTTTTCAGCGACAGGCCGTTAAAACTGACGTCCAGCTCGTCGCCACTGTGCAGCGGCCCCACACCTTCCGGAGTGCCGGTAAGGATCACGTCGCCGGGTTTCAGGGTGAAGAAGCGGCTCATGTAGGCAATCAGCGGAACGATCTTATGGATCATGTCAGCGGTCGTCCCCTGCTGGCGGATCTCGCCGTTGACCTTCAGGCTGAGGGGCGTATTCTGCGGATCGTCGGTAAATTCACTCACCGGAACGAAACCGGAAATCGGGCATGAATTGTCAAAGCCCTTGGCTTTTTCCCACGGCTGCCCCGCTTTCTTCATTTTGCTCTGGACGTCGCGCAGGGTCAGGTCGAGCGCGACACCGTAACCCGCAATCGCTTTCTCTACATGCTCTTCGGTCGCCTGGCGCAGCGTCGCGCCGATCAGCACCGCCAGCTCCACTTCATGATGCACCGAGCCCAGCCCCTGCGGCAGAACCAGCGGCTGGCGAATATCGCACAGTGCAGTTTCTGGCTTAATAAACAGAACCGGCTCATCCGGCACGGCGCTGCCCATCTCCTGAATATGTTTTGCATAGTTGCTGCCCACGCAGATCACTTTGCTGACGGGATAATCCAGTAATGCACCTTGCCAGTTATGATGTTGATACATGGTCGACCCCTAATCGGTTGATGAGTTGTTCCCGGAATGACCCGGGCTTATTTCTTTCCGCTCACCTCAAGATGCTGTTTTAATAAATTCTCCGGTGGCGGCGGAAGCTGTAAATAATAGCCCTGCTCGGTTAACGCCTTTTTGACTTTCTCCAGATCGGCGTTCACCAGCTTCTTACGGCCGTCCAGCGGCAGCAGCATCGCCAGTTGCGGTCGGCCAAAGCTTTTCATTAATTCCTCAGGCACGCGGGAAAAATCGTCTTTCTTTTCGACATAAAGGTAGGTCTGGTCGCGGCTGGTACTTCTGTAGATCACACAAAACATGTTTTTACTCTGAATTAATGGGTGGTTGCTTGCCTCAATATACTCCTGACTATAACATGCCTGATACTCTTCGGAATATCGCGGCGATGTGTTGCGGTTAATAGCAAATTGAGTAAGGCCAGGATGTCAAATACGCCCATCGAGCTTAAAGGCAGTAGCTTCACCTTATCAGTGGTTCATTTGCATGATGCAAAACCCGAGGTTATTCGTCAGGCGTTAGAAGACAAAATCGCGCAGGCTCCCGCTTTTCTTAAGCATGCTCCTGTTGTCGTTAATGTAAGCGACCTTGAGGGGCCGGTTAACTGGAAGCGACTCCAGCAGGCCGTCGTCTCCACGGGGTTGCGCATCGTGGGTATTAGCGGCTGCAAAGACGCAGAGTTAAAAGCCGAAATTGAACGCGCGGGTTTGCCCTTGTTGAACGAGGGCAAAGAAAAAGCCCCGCGTGCAACGCCTGCAACCGTTCCCGCTCCCCCGCCTCCGGCGCAAAATGTAGCCCCAGTCACAAAAACGCGATTGATTGATCTGCCGGTTCGTTCCGGTCAGCGCATTTATGCGCCAAACTGTGATCTGATTGTTACAAGCCACGTCAGTGCGGGCGCAGAACTGATTGCAGACGGCAATATTCACGTTTACGGTATGATGCGTGGGCGTGCGCTTGCGGGCGCCAGCGGCGATCGAGAAGCACAAATTTTTTGTACTCACCTGACGGCAGAATTGGTGTCTATCGCAGGTGAATATTGGCTGAGCGATAAAATCCCAGCCGAATTTTATGGCAAAGCGGCTCGTCTGCAGCTGGCAGATAACGCTTTGACCGTTCAACCGTTAAATTGATCCCTTTTAACAAGGAATTTCTATGGCACGCATTATTGTTGTGACTTCGGGTAAAGGAGGCGTTGGCAAGACCACCTCCAGCGCGGCCATCGCTACTGGTTTGGCCCAGAAGGGAAAGAAAACCGTCGTAATCGACTTCGATATCGGTCTGCGTAACCTGGACCTGATCATGGGTTGCGAGCGTCGCGTGGTGTATGACTTCGTGAACGTCATTCAGGGCGATGCCACGCTTAACCAGGCGCTAATTAAAGATAAGCGTACCGAGAACCTCTACATTCTCCCGGCGTCCCAGACCCGTGATAAAGACGCGCTGACCCGTGAAGGCGTGGAAAAGGTGCTCGACGATCTGAAAAAGATGGAGTTCGACTTCGTGGTCTGCGACTCCCCGGCCGGTATCGAAACCGGCGCGCTGATGGCGCTCTACTTCGCGGATGAAGCCATCATCACTACTAACCCGGAAGTCTCGTCAGTACGTGACTCCGACCGTATTCTCGGCATTCTGGCCTCGAAATCTCGTCGCGCGGAAAATGGCCAGGAGCCGATCAAAGAGCACCTTCTGCTGACCCGCTACAACCCGGGTCGGGTGAACAAAGGTGACATGCTGAGCATGGAAGACGTGCTGGAGATCCTGCGCATCAAACTGGTTGGCGTGATCCCGGAAGATCAGTCCGTGTTGCGCGCCTCTAACCAGGGCGAGCCCGTGATCCTGGATACACAGGCAGACGCGGGTAAAGCGTATGCGGATACCGTTGACCGTCTGCTGGGAGAAGAACGTCCTTTCCGCTTCATTGAAGAAGAGAAGAAAGGTTTCCTCAAACGCCTGTTCGGAGGATAAGTTATGGCATTACTGGACTTTTTTCTCTCGCGGAAAAAAAGCACCGCCAACATCGCAAAAGAACGTCTGCAAATCATTGTGGCGGAACGTCGTCGTAGCGACGCCGAACCGCACTACCTGCCGCAGCTGCGCAAAGACATTCTGGAAGTGATCTGCAAATACGTGCAGATTGACCCGGAAATGGTCACCGTTCAGCTGGAGCAAAAAGACGGGGATATTTCGATTCTGGAGCTGAACGTGACGCTTCCGGAAGCGGAAGAGTCGCGTTAATCCGTTTGTGGTTTTGTAGGCCGGGCAAGCATCGTACCGCCCGGCAATTTCCCCGGTGGCGCGGCGCTTACCGGGGCTACAATTCTTTAGCGCGGATACCCTTCCAGCAGGGTATTCAGGCGTTCAGCCATCAGTTCCCCCCGCCATCCGGCGACCAGTTCAGGTAAACCATTTTGCGGTTTCAGCTTCCAGTGCCAGTTCAGCAGCTGGTTAATCTGACGACGTGAAGCCAGCAGTTCGGCACTCAGTTTGCTTTCCCCCGCCACCGTCTGCACCAGCGCTTTGATATCTTTGAACGCCTTGCGGTAGCCCGGCATATCCATCAGGTTAAGCAGTGGTTCTGGCAGTGCGTCCTCCGGCAGCTGCTGAGCTTTCTCTACCAGCGCGAGCAGCGTTTTACCGTGGAAACGGATCTCACTCCCGGAAAGGCCAATGCTGTCCAGTTCGCCAAGGCTACCCGGCATATAGCGCGCTACCGCCCACAGGTGTTCTTCACGCACCACGAAGTTAACCGCCAGATCGCGCTCACGTGCTTTACGCAGCCGCCAGTCAGCCAGCAGTTGCAGACAGGCCAGTTGACGGGTGCGCAGCTGCCAGGCGTTAGTGATGTCACGCCAGGCCTCTTTCGGATCAACCACTTCCTGACGACGCTGCTGCGTCATGCGGCACTCGTCCAGGGCGGCAGACAGCCAACCGGACGCCTCAGCCTCTTTCATAAGCTGGCCAGCAATCGGCAGCAGGTAGAATACATCTGCCGCGGCGTATTCAAGCTGACGCGCCGTCAGCGGGCGCGCGAGCCAGTCGGTACGCGATTCGCTCTTATCCAGCGTCAGACCGGTGTACTCTTCCACCATCGCCGCGAAGCCCCAGGAGAGCGGACGACCGCTGAACGCCGCGAGGATCTGGGTATCAATCAGCGGCTGCGGCATGATGCCAAAGGTGTTGAGAAAGACTTCCAGATCTTCACTGCCGGCGTGCAGATATTTGGTCACGGCGGTATCAAGCAACAGCTCGCGCATTGGCGCCCAGTCGGTAATGCCGAGGGGGTCAATCAACGACACGTGTTTGCCGTCATACATCTGGATCAGGCCCAGTTGCGGGTAGTACGTGCGGGTACGGACAAATTCCGTATCCAGGGCGATAGCGGGGAAATCACGCGTCACCTCGCACAGCGAAGCCAGCTCGTCGTTGGTAGTGATCATCTGGTAATTCAAATCGGACTCTCTTTTGTTTGCGCCCATAAAAAACGCCGGCTTAACCGGCGTCTGGGCGATTAACGTGAAGCTCAGGCCTTATTGTCCACTTTGGCACGGGCTTCGTCACGTAATTCTCGTCGTAATATCTTCCCGACGTTGGATTTCGGCAGCTCATCGCGGAATTCCACCAGCTTCGGCACTTTATAGCCCGTCAGCTGCCGGCGACAAAACGTTATCAGCGCTTCCTCGGTAAGAGAAGGATCTTTCTTGACCACAAATATCTTCACCGCTTCACCACTGCTGCCGGAAGGAACCCCCACCGCTGCCACCTCCAGCACGCCGCTGTGCTGCATCACCACGTCTTCGATTTCGTTCGGATAGACGTTGAAACCGGAAACGAGGATCATGTCTTTCTTGCGATCGACGATACGCAGAAAACCTTCGTCATCCATCACCGCGATGTCGCCGGTGTACAGCCAGCCGTCTTTGATGATCTCATCCGTGGCATCTGGGCGCTGCCAGTAGCCCAGCATCACCTGCGGCCCTCTGACGCACAGCTCGCCCGGTTCGCCGTGAGGCACTTCGTTACCCTCATCGTCCACCAGTTTAGCTTCCGTCGACGGGACCGGCAGACCGATACTGCCGCTGTGGTAGTCGATGTCATGCGGGTTGACGCTGACCAGCGGGGCGCACTCCGTCAGACCATAGCCTTCCAGCAGATACTGTCCGGTGAGTTTTACCCAGCGCTCGGCAACCGCCTGCTGAACCGGCATCCCGCCGCCCGCAGAAAGATGCAGCGTGGAGAAATCGAGCTGCTGGAACTCTTTATTGTTAAGCAGCGCGTTAAACAGGGTGTTCACGCCGGTCATGGCGGTGAACGGGTATTTCGCCAGCTCTTTAACCAGCCCCGGAATGTCGCGCGGGTTGGTGATCAATACGTTTTGACCGCCAAGCTCGATAAACAGCAGGCAGTTCATGGTCAGCGCAAAAATGTGATACAGCGGAAGCGCGGTGATCACAAGCTCCTTGCCCGGGTGCAGCAGTGGCCCGTAGGTGGCGTTCACCTGTTCAAGGTTCGCCAGCATATTACGATGGGTCAGCATCGCCCCTTTAGCCACGCCGGTGGTACCGCCGGTGTATTGCAGGAACGCCAGATCTTCTGACACGATCTCCGGCTTAACGTACTGCATCCGGTAGCCCGCATGCAGCGCGCGGCGGAAGGAGATGGCATCCGGCAGGTGGTATTTCGGCACCAGCCGCTTAACGTATTTCACGACAAAGTTGACCAGCGTACCTTTCGCGGTAGAGAGCTGGTCGCCCATGCGCGTCAGGATGACGTGCTTAACCTGGGTTCTTTCAGCGACTTTTTCCAGCGTGTGGGCAAAGTTGGAGACAATCACAATCGCCGCCGCACCGCTGTCATTCAACTGATGTTCCAGCTCGCGCGGGGTATAGAGCGGGTTAACGTTAACCACGATCATCCCCGCCCTGAGGATCCCGAACAGCGCCACCGGGTATTGCAGCAGGTTTGGCATCATCAGCGCGACGCGGTCCCCTTTCTGCAAGCCCAACCCTTCCTGTAAATAGGCCGCAAACGCCCGGCTGCGCTCTTCCAGCTTACGGAAAGTCATCACTTCGCCCATATTCACAAATGCGGGCTGGTCAGCGTAGCGCCGTACCGAGTGTTCAAATAATTCAATCAGGGATTGATAACGGTCAGGATTGATCTCCGCAGGGACATCCGCGGGATAACGGTTAAGCCAAACCTTTTTCAATGCATCACCTCTGAAATGAGTGTTCGTCGTCATCACAGCCCCGATAATAAACAGTTTGTTAACATTATATTAACTCAGCGTACCAGTTTATTAATTGTTCAGATTGCAGGTTGCGAAGCGCGTCACTCTTTTTTTTCGTTTTATCCGTAAAAAAACAGAGACAGCGGCTGAGCCGCTGTCTCTTTCCTAATAATAACAGTAACTTATTCAGTTACGATTGTTTGAACCTGTGCAGGGCCTGGATTGTACCAACCCCAGCCACCGTAGCCGTAACGATACGGATGTGGACCCCACATCCACGGATCGATTGGCTGTGGCGGCATCACCACCTGCTGGGTGATACGCCAGCGTTTGTAACCGTTCACCTGCATGGTCATAAATTTGTATGGTGTATTGCCGATTTTCCCCGCCACTGAACCGGTAATCGGACCGACGACGGTCACCAGCTGCCCGCGGAAATCTACCGGATCGAGGAAGCCGCTGACGTCAGCGTAGATCCGCCCGCGCGAGGCTTCACCCAGAACAGGCCGTGCGCCGCTGTCCAGTGGAACGGTGGCAATCTCCAGCCGGGTTTTCCCCTGCTGGTTTAGCACTTCAACCACCTTGCCGCCAAAGCGCGCTTCCTGCCCGACATACAGCTCCGGAGCATTCATCACGCGTACCAGATCCTGCTGTGGCGTCGGGCTGGTGCCCTTGATCGCATCAGGAACGGTGACGCACCCGCTCAGTGCTATGGCAACCGCGCCTGCCATAAAAAAGCGTACAACTTTAGTCTGAACCGCCATGATGCGACTCCTTTTTCTCAGTTCCTGTTACTGAGATTCACTCGCGGCCAGGAAGTTTCTTCCATGCGACGGTGTTTCGTAAATAAACCGGCTCGGCGTGTTCAACGGCCACGGTTTTTCCTGCGGCAAGCTGCTGACAGGCAACAGGCAACATATCTTCGGCGGCAGGCAGGAGCATGTTACCATCCACCAGCGTAAGGCCGGTGTCCTTCGCCATCTCAGGCCATGCCGGCCAGCCGGTTCCGACCGTCGCCCACTCACCGGTGAGCTGTTTCAGGCGCTCGGTGACGGCTTCAGGTTTAAGCACGGCTTCCGACTCTTCGCCGTGCCAGACGCCGTTTTCGTCACGGGTGTACTCCGCCCAGTAGACTTCACCCATGCGGGCATCAATCGCGGCCAGCACGCGGCTGGCACCGGTCATGCGCCAGGCACCCTGAGCCATAGTCGCAAGCGTTGAAACGCCGATCATCGGCAGGTCAGCGCCCAGCGCCAGCCCCTGCGCAATGCCAATCCCGATACGTACGCCCGTAAAGCTGCCCGGACCACGGCCGTAGGCCAGCGCGTCGAGGTCAGTCAGGGCGGTGTTGCCCTCGGTTAAAATGGTTTTTACCAGGGGCAGAATACGTTGGGTGTGTTCCCGTGGGCACTCTTCGAAATGAGCAAAAGTCGTACCGTCGTTCCACAGGGCAACGGAACAGGCCTCTGTCGCGGTATCAATAGCCAGAATTCGCATCAGTCGTCGCGCTCTCGCAATGGTCAGTCACAAAATGGCGCGCATCTTAACACACTCCGGGAAGAATTACTCCGCCGTCGGGTTCGCCAGGAAGCGGACCGCGCGTTTAATATCCCGTGTGCGCGGCGCAGGCGGCAGGCTGGCGAGGAAGGTGGCGCCGTAGGGACGCATCACCAGGCGATTGTCGCAGATCACCAGCACTCCGCGGTCGGTGACGTCGCGTATCAGTCGCCCTACCCCCTGTTTAAGCGTGATAACCGCGTCCGGCAACTGGACGTCGTCGAACGGATCGCCCCCGCGCAGACGGCAGTCCTCCATGCGTGCTTTCAGGAGCGGATCGTCCGGCGATGTGAATGGCAGCTTATCGATAATCACCAGCGAGAGCGTATCGCCGCGCACGTCCACCCCTTCCCAGAAGCTGCTGGTCGCCACCAACAGGGCATTACCGGCGCTGACAAACTGCTGGAGCAGCTGGCCTTTGCTGGTTTCCCCCTGCAACAGCACCGGCAACGTCATGGTCGCGCGGAACTGCTCGGCCAGATCGCGCATCATGGCGTGAGAGGTGCAGAGCATAAAGCAGCGTCCGTTGTTGGCCTCAATCATCGGCTTTAGCATGGCCGCCAGATGGCGCGCCGCCCCTGGCTGGTTAGGCAGCGGCAGATTGCGTGGCACGCACAGCAGCGCCTGTTTCTCATAGTCGAACGGGCTTGGGAGGAGTAAGGATTCAGCCTGCTCAATGCCGAGACGCTCGGTAAAGTGGTGCAGATCGTCGTTGACCGACAGCGTGGCCGAGGTAAAGACCCAGGTGCCGGGCTTTTGCGCCATCACCTCTTTGAATTTATCGGCAACGGTCAGCGGCGTGAGCGCCAGGGTGAAGTGGCGCGAGGTACATTCATACCAGTAGCTGTAGCCCGGCTGGTTGATCTCTTTCAGCCGCTTCAGCCGCCCACGGTAGAGCGTGGCCCGCTCGAAGGCGGCGTCCAGCAGCGCTGAACGTCCGAGGGATAGCTTCGCCACGTCGTAACAGAGTTCAAGGGCATCATCGAGCAGCAGCAGCGCGCGCTGGATATTTTTGTCCGCGAGCAGTTCGCGCAGGTTGCCGCGATAGCCCGGCTCGCCAAGCTGTAAGCGGAAATCCTGTGCGCATTGCGCCAGGCGGTCCGCGCACTTCTGCAACTGCTGGGTATCTTTGAGCTCGGTGCGATAGGCAATGGTAATATCTTTCGCCAGATCCTGAAGCTGACGGCTGGAGAGCGACTGGCCAAAATACTGGCTGGCGATGTCCGGTAGCTGATGGGCTTCATCGAAGATCATCACCTCCGCCTCCGGGATTAGCTCGCCGAAACCACTGTCCTTGACCACCATATCCGCAAGAAACAGGTGATGGTTCACCACCACCACGTCGGCGTCCATCGCCGTTTTACGCGCTTTCACCACAAAGCAGTCTTTATACAGCGGGCAGTCGCTGCCGAGGCAGTTGTCGTTGGTGCTGGTCACCAGCGGCCAGGCCGGGGAGTCTTCCGGCACGCTCGCGCAGGTGCTGATGTCCCCCTCCTCCGTCTGGTTGGCCCAGGCGCGCAGGACGATCACATCGCTGAGTGTTTGTACCGGCAGGTCACCGCCCGCCAGTGCCTGCTGTTCGAGACGCTCCAGACACAGATAGTTAGAACGCCCTTTCAGCAAGGCCAGACGCCCTTTGTATTTCAGCGCTTTCGCCACCGTGGGTAAATCGCGGCTGTAGAGCTGATCCTGGAGCGCTTTTGATCCCGTAGAGATGATCACCTTTTTTTTCGCCCGCAGCGCAGGAGCGAGGTAAGCGTAGGTTTTCCCCGTACCGGTGCCGGCCTCCACAACCAGCGGCTGCGCCTTGTCGATGGCGTGCGCGACGGCATGCGCCATCTGACGTTGAGGTTCGCGCGGTTTAAAACCGGGAATTGCCTGTGCTAACTGACCTTCAGGGGAAAAATCGTCTGCCACGGTGTTCTCTCACTGTATTTTTGCACAGGGATTATGTCAGCCCCTTCTCTCCGGTGCCACCCCAAATAGTGACGACGGCGGAACAATATGGCAGTCTTGCCGCCTGACGATGAAAGATAACGAGGATACGTTTATGACAATTACGCGCATTGATGCCGAAGCCCGCTGGTCTGATGTGGTGATCCACAACCAGACGCTGTACTACACCGGTGTCCCTGCCAATCTGGACGCCGACGCCTTCGAGCAAACCGCTAACACCCTGGCGCAGATCGACGCCGTACTGGAAAAACAGGGCAGCGATAAATCCCGCATACTGGACGCGACGATTTTCCTGGCGAATAAAGACGACTTCGCGGAGATGAATAAAGCCTGGGATGCGTGGGTAGTGGCGGGTCACGCGCCTGTACGCTGCACCGTACAGGCCACGCTGATGAAACCGGAGTATAAGGTGGAGATTAAGATTATCGCGGCAGTTTAAGCCCGGTTATTCATCTTCATCTTCAAATCGCGCCACAATCCGTTCGCCGGTATGACTGGCGCGAATTTCCTGAGCGACGACGGTGATCGCTTCTCCGCTGCTCATACCCTGGCCCATCAGTTCCTGAATCCGCTCTACCGCTTTCTGCTGTTGGTCATGGCTGAGAGAAGGTAAACCTGCAAACATCGTTAACTCCTGCTAAATTATTCGCGCTAATTATTTCACGCTACCCGGTAGTATGCCATACATGAACATGCGCTTCCCCACTGTTATGACCTTACCCTGGCGTGCAGACGCCGCCGAGTTCTGGTTTGCCCGTCTGAGCCACCTTCCTTTTGCCATGCTGCTGCACTCCGGGCATGCGGTTCACCCCTACAGCCGCTTTGATATTCTGGTGGCCGACCCGGTTAAAACGCTGACTACCGATGCGCTGTCACCCACGGACGATCCGCTGATGCGGCTTCAGAACGAGATCCATGCTCTGGGCTTATCTGCCACACCGGATCCGGATCTGCCTTTCCAGGGGGGCGCGCTGGGCCTGTTTGGTTACGATCTGGGTCGCCGTTTCGAAAAGCTGCCCGAGCATGCACTGGCGGATATTTCCCTGCCGGATATGGCGGTGGGGCTGTATGACTGGGCGCTAATCGTGGATCACCGTAAGCAGACGGTTTCCCTGCTTAGCCACCGAGACGTGCAGGCGCGTCTGGCCTGGCTTGAGGCGCAACGGCCCGCCACAGCGGAACACTTTATGCTGACCTCCGGCTGGCACTCGAACATGAGCGCGGCGGAATATGCGGAAAAATTCTCTCGCGTGCAGGCGTATCTTCACAGCGGCGACTGTTATCAGGTCAACCTTGCCCAGCGTTTCCAGGCGGCGTACCGGGGAGACGAATGGCAGGCATTTACCCGCCTCAATGCCAGCAATAAGGCCCCGTTTAGCGCATTTTTACGCCTTGAACACGGCGCCATCCTCAGCCTTTCGCCTGAGCGTTTTATTCATCTGGCTGACGGTATTATTCAGACCCGCCCGATCAAGGGCACCCTGCCGCGCCTTGCCGATGCTAACGCCGACCGCCAGCAGGCGGAGACGCTGGCGGCCTCGCCGAAAGATCGCGCTGAAAACCTGATGATTGTCGATCTGATGCGCAATGATATTGGCCGCGTCGCCGAGCCGGGCAGCGTGCGCGTGCCGGAGCTGTTCGTTGTGGAACCTTTCCCGGCGGTACATCATCTGGTCAGTACTATCACTGCACGCCTGCCGGCCTCGCGGACCGCCTGCGATCTGCTCCGCGCCGCGTTTCCGGGCGGCTCCATCACCGGCGCGCCGAAGGTCCGCGCGATGGAGATTATCGACGAACTGGAACCGCATCGCCGCAACGCCTGGTGCGGCAGCATCGGCTATGTGAGCCTGTGCGGAACCATGGATACCAGCATCACTATTCGCACCCTGACGGCCTGCGACGGTAACCTTTACTGTTCCGCAGGCGGCGGCATTGTAGCCGACAGCCAGGCCGGGGCGGAATATCAGGAAACCTTTGATAAAGTGAATCGTATCCTGAAACAACTGGAGAACTCACGGTGAAGAAAGACAACCTGACGCTGGATGATTTTCTGTCGCGTTTTCAGCTTCTGCGGCCCCAGGTTAACCGCGCCGCGCTGAATCAACGTCAGGCGGCGGTACTGATCCCGGTCGTGCGTCGTGAACAGCCGGGTCTGTTGCTTACCCAGCGCTCACCGCATATGCGAAAACACGCCGGTCAGGTTGCGTTTCCGGGCGGCGCGGTGGACAGCACCGATGCTTCCCTGATTGCCGCCGCGCTGCGCGAAGCGCATGAGGAGGTGGCGATCCCCCCGGAGGCGGTCGAGGTAATTGGCGTGCTGCCGCCAGTGGACAGCGTAACCGGTTTTCAGGTCACGCCGGTCGTCGGCATTATTCCGCCCGATCTTCAGTATCACGCCAGCGTCGATGAAGTTTCAGCGGTGTTCGAAATGCCGCTTGAAGAGGCCCTTCGTCTGGGCCGCTATCATCCTCTGGATATTCACCGCCGCGGGCACGATCATCGGGTCTGGCTGTCATGGTATCAGCATTATTTTGTCTGGGGCATGACGGCAGGCATCATTCGTGAGCTTGCGCTACAAATCGGCCTGAAGCCTTGACTATACTTTACATTCCACCCTTTTCTGGCAGGTTTGCGATCGGCGTCGCGCTATTAGCTAAACCATCGATAACCATTAGTTTAATTCATGTGAATAGTTAAGCCGAGGTTAGTGTTCCCTCTTACACTATGCGCAGTTATAACATCGTTACTGGAACCCCAGTAACCCTGTCAGGAGTGTGAAAGTGATTAGTATATTCGACATGTTCAAAGTGGGGATTGGTCCATCTTCTTCCCACACTGTAGGGCCGATGAAGGCCGGTAAACAGTTCGTCGATGATCTGGTCGAAAAAGGATTACTGGAAAGCGTTACCCGTGTCGCCGTAGACGTTTACGGTTCACTGTCATTAACGGGTAAAGGCCACCACACCGATATCGCCATTATTATGGGTCTGGCGGGCAATATGCCGGACACAGTTGATATTGATGCCATTCCGGCATTTATCCGCGACGTGGAAACGCGCGGTCGTCTGCTGCTGGCTAACGGTCAGCACGAAGTGGACTTCCCGCAGGATGACGGGATGCGTTTTCGTAGCGACAACCTGCCGCTGCATGAAAACGGTATGACCATCCACGCCTGGAGCGGCGAAAAAGAGATCTACAGTAAAACCTACTACTCCATCGGCGGCGGCTTTATCGTTGACGAAGAACACTTTGGCAAAGAGAGCGCGGGCGATGTGAATGTGCCCTATCCGTTTAAATCTGCCACCGAGATGTTGGCCTATTGCAAAGAGACCGGTCTCTCCCTCTCCGGCATGGTGATGCAGAACGAACTGGCGCTGCACAGCAAGAAAGAGATCGAAGACTATTTTGCTAACGTGTGGCAAACCATGCGCGCCTGTATTGACCGCGGGATGAACACCGAGGGGGTTCTGCCTGGGCCACTGCGTGTACCACGTCGTGCCTCTGCGCTTCGCCGTATGCTGGTCACCACCGACAAATTCTCCAATGATCCAATGAATGTGGTTGACTGGGTGAACATGTTTGCGCTGGCGGTTAACGAAGAGAACGCAGCGGGTGGTCGCGTGGTGACGGCGCCAACCAACGGCGCGTGCGGTATCGTTCCTGCGGTGCTGGCCTACTACGATCACTTTATTGAGCCCGTGACACCGGAGATCTATATCCGTTATTTCCTCGCGGCAGGCGCTATCGGCGCGCTGTACAAGATGAATGCCTCCATCTCCGGTGCCGAAGTAGGCTGTCAGGGTGAAGTGGGCGTGGCCTGCTCTATGGCGGCGGCCGGTCTGGCGGAACTGCTGGGCGCAAGCCCTGAGCAGGTGTGTGTGGCGGCGGAAATCGGCATGGAGCACAACCTCGGTCTGACCTGTGACCCGGTTGCCGGCCAGGTGCAAGTACCGTGCATTGAGCGTAACGCCATCGCCTCCGTCAAAGCGATCAACGCCTCGCGTATGGCGATGCGCCGTACCAGCGAGCCACGCGTGTCACTGGATAAGGTTATTGAAACCATGTACGAAACCGGCAAGGACATGAACGCGAAGTACCGTGAGACTTCGCGCGGCGGTCTGGCCATTAAGGTGCAGTGCGACTAAACCTTCCTTTTCGCCCATCTGCAACAGATGGGCGAATTTTCCCACCGCCTCTCGTCGCTTCATGTATTCCCCACTACACTGTCACTGTTGCGTCTGGCTTTTCCGGCCGGTGCTTATCAGGCGACCGTTCATGCAAACTGCACAAACGATCATTAAAGACTATCGCCGAAAACGCGTTATCGTCTGTGTTACGGTTGCGCTCGTTACGCTCGTCCTGACGCTGGGCATTCGCTTTATTTCACAGCGCAACATTAATCAGGATCGGATCCACGACTTTACTCACCACACCGTGCGTGCGCTTGATAAGGTGCTTCTTGCGTTAGAAACCCAGCGTGAAACTCTACGTTTTCTGGTTGATATGCCCTGCGCTGAAGCGAATCCGATTCTGCGAAAACAGGCGGCGATCCTCCAGACCGTGCGCTACATCGCCCTCGTCAAAGACGGAATACTGTATTGCTCGAGCGTATTTGGCAGCCGAAATATGCCCGTCAGTGACATTGAGCCGATGCTTCCGTCCAGTGAACCCAGGCTGATCTTGTTGACCGATCGGTGGCTGTTAAAGGGCAGTCCGGTACTGATTCAGTGGTCACCCCTTGCGGGCGACGGCAGTGACGGGTTGATGGAGGTAGTGAATATCGATCTCATCACCAAAATGATTCTGGAGCCACAGCGGCCACAAATCACCGACGTGGTCCTGAGAGTAGGCGATAATTTTCTCCGCGACGGGCAGCAGGTGACGAATACGCCGACCTTCGATGAACACGCCTCCCTGCTGGAACAGTCTTCACAGCACTACCCTTTCAGCGTCACGGTCAGCGGCCCGGGGGCAGGCCAAATGGCATTGAAAAATCTGCCCACCCAGCTACCGCTGGCGTTGATGCTCAGTTTACTGATGGGCTATATCGCCTGGCTTGCCACGGCGCGACGCATAAGTTTCACCTGGGAAATTAATATGGGGATTGCTGCCCGGGAGTTTGAACTCTTCTGCCAGCCGCTGGTAAACGCCCGCACCCGGGAATGCGTTGGCGTCGAGATCCTCCTGCGCTGGAACAACCCGCGTCAGGGCTGGATTTCTCCCGATGTCTTTATCCCCCTGGCTGAAGAACATAGCCTAATTGTTCCGCTTACCCGCTACGTCATCAGCGAAACGGTGCGGCAGATAGGCTTTTTCCCGGCCTCACGGGATTTCCATATTGGCATCAACGTGGCCGCCAGCCATTTTCGCCGCGCTGCGCTGATCCGGGATCTCAACCGCATCTGGTTTAAGGCGAACCCTGTTCAAAAGTTGATTGTAGAGTTAACCGAGCGCGATGCGTTGCTCGATGTGGATTACCGCATCGTGCGAGAGCTGCACCGCAAAGGGGTGAAGCTTGCGATTGATGATTTTGGTACGGGCAATAGTTCTCTTTCGTGGCTTGAAAAACTTCACCCGGACGTGCTGAAAATTGATAAATCCTTCACCACCGCGATCGGCACCGACGCCGTGAACTCAACGGTAACGGATATTATTATTGCGCTGGGCCAGAGGTTGAATATTGAACTGGTTGCAGAAGGGGTTGAAACCGAGGAGCAGTCACGCTATTTGCGCCGCCACAGCGTACATATTTTGCAGGGGTACTTGTATGCGCGGCCGATGCCGCTGCGGGAGTTTCCGAAATGGCTGGCGGAAAGTAACCCTCCGCCAGCCCGTCACAACGGACACATCGTGCCTTTATTGCCGTTACGCTAGATAGCGTTACTCTTCTTCGTCGTGTACAGAGTGCTCTTTAACAATACGGACCATATCAACGCGATAGTCGTTGGCTTCAACGATGGTAATTTGCAGCGGCGGCAGCTCAAGCACATCACCGATACGCGGGATCTGCCCGTTAACGGCAATCACCAGCCCCGCTACCGTGGCGATGTCTTCATCGTCATTGACCACGTTTTCGACGCCCAGCGTGTGCGAGAGCGCGTGCAGGTCGGTGGTGCCTTTCACCAGCCAGCCGTCACCGTCGGCAACGATTTCTGGCGTTTCATCCGCATCAGGGAATTCACCGGCAATGGCTTCCAGCACGTCCAGCGGCGTTACCAGACCTTGTACCACACCAAATTCGTTGGTGACGATAACAAAGCTCCCGCGAGCACGACGCAACACGCCCAGCAGGTTAATCGGATCCAGCGTCTCCGGCACCACGATGGCAGGCGACGCGGCCGCTACGGCCTCGACGTTGACGCCCTCTTCCAGCGCCACGAGCATCTCTTTCGCGCGCACCACACCGATGATCTCATCCAGCTCGCCCCGACAGACCGGGAACAGGCTGTGCGGCGAGGAGAGCAGCTGCTGGCGAATTTCGTCGACGCTCAGGTTGGCGTCCACCCAGCTGATTTCACCGCGCGGCGTCATAATGCCGCGCAGGGAGCGGGAGGCCAGCGAAAGCACGCCGTTGATCATGTAGCGTTCTTCTTCCACAAACGCGCCTTCCGGCACCGGAACCGGGTTACGGTTCTCGTTATCCGCCTGCACGTTCACCTGACGACGCCCGCCCATCAGGCGCAGGATCGCATCGGCGGTACGCGCGCGCAGCGGCTGATTCGACTGCTGCTTAATGAAGTTACGGCGCGCAATCTGGTTAAACAGCTCGATCAGAATCGAGAAGCCAATCGCGGCGTACAGGTAGCCTTTCGGTATATGGAAACCAAAACCTTCTGCCACCAGGCTCAGACCAATCATCAACAGGAAACTCAGACACAGCACGACGACCGTCGGATGTTGGTTGACGAAACGCGTCAGCGGTTTCGACGCCAGCAGCATTACCGCCATCGCAATCACAACAGCCGCCATCATCACCGGCAGATGGTTCACCATGCCAACCGCTGTAATCACCGCATCCAGTGAGAAGACCGCATCAAGCACCACAATCTGCAGGACCACCACCCAGAAGCTGGCATACCCCTTACCGTGGCCATCATCATGCTGCCGGTTCTCCAGCCGTTCATGCAGTTCTGTTGTAGCTTTGAACAGCAGGAAAAGCCCTCCCACCAGCATGATTAAATCGCGGCCGGAGAAGGTGAAATCCATGACGGTGAACAGAGGCTTAGTCAGCGTAACCATCCACGAGATCACGGACAGCAGGCCCAGTCGCATGATCAGCGCCAGCGAGAGGCCGATCAGACGGGCTTTATCACGCTGTTTCGGCGGCAGCTTATCCGCAAGGATGGCAATAAACACCAGGTTATCAATACCGAGAACGATCTCCAGCACGACCAGCGTAAGCAAGCCTACCCAGATTGACGGGTCCATTAAGAATTCCATGACACGCTCCTGCTAAAGGAATGACAAAACGGTGCCCCGCTAATTTCGGGCATTTCAAAGGGAATGGGGGTCGATGCGTGGCGAAGGTCGCCGGTGAATAAGGCGCGGAATGGCCTGGAAGATGACTGACGTCGGTGACGGTCCATATAGTGGGCTGTAGCCCTATACTCCTGAATAATTAAACGGACGCTAAACATATCAGAGACAATGGGTTTTTAGCAAAGATTTACGTTCCTTTGCAAACTTCTGTAACACACGTGGTTTATCTTACAGAAAAATCTGTAAGGCGTAGCTAAATTACGGATCTTCATCACATAAATTATTTTTTCACTATCTAAAATAATTCGCGGAAGTCTTGGTTTTTTAGAACTCTAACCCTTATCTGAATCGATTCGGTTCGCCAATACGATTCTCAGTACGCCTGCCTGGCAGACGTATAAATGATAATAATAGGAGGTAGCAAGTGACCATTGCTATTGTCATAGGCACACATGGTTGGGCTGCGGAGCAGTTACTCAAAACGGCAGAAATGCTGTTGGGCGAGCAGGAAAACGTCGGCTGGATCGATTTCGTTCCCGGTGAAAACGCCGAGACGCTGATTGAAAAGTACACTGCTCAGCTTGAGAAGCTGGATACCAGCAAAGGCGTGCTGTTTCTCGTGGATACATGGGGCGGCAGCCCGTTCAACGCTGCCAGCCGCATTGTCGTCGATAAAGAGCATTATGAAGTCGTCGCCGGGGTAAATATCCCAATGTTGGTGGAAACCTTCATGGCGCGTGACGACAACCCAGGCTTTGACGAGCTGGTGGCGCTGGCGGTGGAAACCGGTCGCGAAGGCGTGAAGGCGCTGAAAGCACAGCCGGTTGAAAAACCTGCCCCTGCCCCTGCTGCACCAAAAGCCGCGGCACCGGCGAAGCCAATGGGTCCGAACGATTACATGGTTATCGGCCTTGCGCGTATTGATGACCGTCTGATCCACGGCCAGGTGGCGACGCGCTGGACCAAAGAGACCAACGTACAACGCATCATCGTGGTCAGTGACGAAGTGGCCGCCGACACTGTCCGTAAAACCCTTCTTACCCAGGTTGCACCGCCGGGCGTCACCGCGCACGTCGTGGATGTCGCCAAAATGATCCGCGTTTACAACAACCCGAAATATGCGGGCGAACGCGTGATGCTTCTGTTCACCAACCCGACAGACGTTGAACGCATTGTTGAAGGCGGCGTGAAAATCACCTCCGTTAACATTGGCGGTATGGCTTTCCGTCAGGGCAAAACGCAGGTCAACAACGCGATTTCAGTGGATGCGAAAGATATCGAGGCCTTCAACAAGCTGAATGCACGCGGTATCGAGCTGGAAGCCCGTAAGGTTTCCACGGATCAGAAACTGAAAATGATGGATTTGATCGGCAAAGTGGGGAAATAAGCCCGGGCCGGTTTTTCATATAGAGCTTATGTAATAGGAGAAGTGCAATGGAGATTACTACTCTTCAGATTGTGCTGGTGTTCATCGTCGCGTGTATTGCGGGTATGGAGTCCGTACTTGATGAATTTCAGTTCCACCGCCCTCTGGTGGCCTGTACGTTGATTGGCGCCGTTCTCGGTGACATGAAAACCGGTATCATCATCGGTGGTACCCTGGAAATGATCGCCCTCGGCTGGATGAACATCGGTGCGGCAGTTGCGCCAGATGCCGCGCTGGCGTCCATTATTTCGACCGTTCTGGTTATCGCCGGTCATCAGAGTATCGGTGCCGGTATCGCGCTGGCCATTCCACTAGCCGCGGCAGGCCAGGTGCTGACCATCATTGTTCGTACCATCACCGTTGCCTTCCAGCACGCGGCGGATAAGGCGGCCGATAACGGCAACCTGACAGCGCTCTCCTGGATCCACGTCTCGTCCCTGTTCCTGCAGGCGATGCGTATCGCTATTCCGGCCGTTATCGTGGCGATTTCCGTTGGGACCAGTGAAGTTCAAAGTATGCTGAACGCCATACCAGAAGTGGTCACCGGCGGTCTGAATATCGCGGGCGGTATGATTGTGGTCGTAGGTTACGCGATGGTCATCAACATGATGCGCGCAGGCTATCTGATGCCGTTCTTCTACCTTGGCTTCGTTACCGCTGCATTCACCAACTTCAACCTGGTTGCGCTGGGTGTGATTGGTGCGGTGATGGCGATTCTTTATATCCAGCTCAGCCCGAAATACAACCGTGTCGCGGGTGCCCCTGCGCAGGCTGCTGGTAACAACGATCTCGATAACGAACTGGACTAACAGGTGAGCGAAATGGTTGATATGACAAAAACTACCACTGAGAAAAAACTCACTCCGGGTGATATTCGTGGCGTGTTCATCCGTTCTAACCTGTTTCAGGGTTCATGGAACTTCGAACGTATGCAGGCGCTCGGCTTCTGCTTCTCCATGGTGCCGGCAATCAAACGCCTGTATCCGGAAAACAACGAAGCACGCCGTCAGGCAATTAAGCGTCACCTGGAATTCTTCAACACCCACCCTTACGTAGCGGCGCCTGTTCTGGGCGTAACGCTGGCGATGGAAGAGCAGCGTGCAAACGGGGCTGAGATCGACGATGGTGCTATCAACGGTATTAAAGTCGGTCTGATGGGGCCGCTGGCAGGCGTGGGCGACCCGATCTTCTGGGGTACCGTGCGTCCGGTCTTTGCGGCACTGGGCGCCGGGATCGCCATGAGCGGCAGTCTGCTTGGTCCCCTGCTGTTCTTTATCCTGTTCAACGCGGTGCGTCTGCTGACCCGCTACTACGGCGTGGCATACGGTTACCGTAAAGGGGTGGATATCGTTAAGGATATGGGCGGCGGCTTCCTGCAAAAACTGACTGAGGGGGCGTCAATCCTCGGCCTGTTTGTAATGGGGGCTTTGGTTAACAAGTGGACGCACGTGAACATCCCGCTGGTGGTATCGACGATCACCGGTCAGGATGGTCAGACGCGCGTCACCACCGTGCAGACCATTCTGGACCAGCTGATGCCTGGCCTGGTACCGCTGCTGTTAACCTTCGCCTGTATGTGGCTGCTGCGTAAGAAAGTGAACCCGCTTTGGATCATCGTTGGCTTCTTCGTCATCGGTATCGCGGGCTACGCCGTCGGCCTGCTGGGTCTGTAATAAAATGCGTTACCGACCGGGGGCTTGCCCCCGGTCTTTTTATCTGGAGGATGAATGACTGTCACGGACACCGTACTGGTTTTATTTATTGTTGCCCTTCTGGCTTACGCGATCTATGACGAGTTCATTATGCCTCGCCGCCACGGCGAGACGCTGCTGACCCTTCCCCTCTTACGCCGTGGGCGCATTGATGCGTTTATCTTCGCCGGTCTGGTAGTCATCCTGATTTACAATAATGTGACCAGCCACGGCGCAATATTAACCACATGGTTATTATGTGCGCTGGCATTAATGGCGATTTACCTGTTCTGGATCCGCTCGCCAAAACTCATTTTTAAAAAACACGGATTCTTCTTCGCCAATGTCTGGATAGAATATAACCGCATTAAAGAGATGAATTTATCCGAAGACGGAGTTCTGGTGATGCAATTAGAACAACGCCGCCTGCTCATTCGGGTCAAAAATATTGACGACCTGGAAAAAATCTACAAATTACTCCTTAAAACTCAATGAATTAATTTTATAGCATCGGCTATGTATTGTATTATTCTCAAACCAGCAATATAGCCGATGCTATATCTCACCTGCGAATTAACTTATATTTATTAACGATACTTTTACGCATAAACCTAAATGAAAATCGTTATCAATATAGTGGCTTTATAAAGCCATCTTCGCTGTTGTTTTATATTCTCAAAATATGTTAAGGTTGCGCCCGTCGTTGGGGAGTAGCCGATTTCCTGCCTGCGGGAAATGTACGTGTCAACATACTCGTTGCAAAACGTGGCGCGTACGGATCGTATTCAGCACACTTACTGTGCCAAAAGCGATCAGGCGAGACCATAGATACATCAACTGCTGTTTACTGGGGGCAGTGATGTGTCATATGGATATCCCCGGTCTGGACGCACTTATGAATATCTCCGCTACGATCCTTCTGGCTTTTGGCATGTCCATGGACGCATTTGCCGCCTCTATCGGTAAAGGTGCCACCCTCCATAAACCTAAATTTTCCGAAGCCCTGCGCACCGGTCTCATCTTTGGCGCAATCGAAACGCTGACGCCGCTTATTGGCTGGGGTCTGGGGATGCTCGCCAGCCAGTTTGTGCTGGAGTGGAACCACTGGATCGCCTTCGTGCTGCTGGTGTTCCTCGGCGGACGCATGGTAATTGAAGGTTTTCGTGGCAACAGCGATGAAGATGATGCGCCGCTGCAACGCCACGGCTTCTGGCTTCTGGTGACAACCGCTATCGCAACCAGCCTGGACGCAATGGCCGTCGGTGTCGGTCTGGCGTTTTTGCAGGTCAATATTATCGCCACCGCGCTGGCGATTGGCTGCGCCACGCTGATTATGTCAACGCTGGGGATGATGGTGGGGCGGTTCATTGGCCCGCTGTTAGGCAAACGCGCCGAAATTCTGGGCGGTATCGTGTTGATCGGAATTGGTGCCCAAATACTCTGGGCACACTTCGCGGGTTAATCTTCGCGCTGCCAGCAATGGATGCTGAAATCCGTCTGGCAGCGAAATTCTGTCTGTGCTGCCAGCGTTTCCCACACCTCTGGTTTTGCCCGCCACGCAAACGGCGTCATTTGCAGTAACGCCACCGCTTCACTTCCCTGCAACGTCATCTCATACGCCACTGACTGCGCCTGCTTTAACGCGAAGCCCGCCAGCTGTTCAGAGTGCGGCGCATGCAGGTGAACTTCATCATAGATCAGCCCTTTTAGCTCCAGCAGATGACGCGGTCCCGGCGTAACGGTGATAACCCACCCGCCGGGCTTAACGACGCGCGCCAGCTCCTCTGCCTTGCACGGGGCATAGATACGCACTACGGCGTCCATACTCGCTTCCTCAAACGGCAGGCGGTGGCTGGAGGCCACGCAGAACGTTACCGCTGAGTAGCGTTTTGCTGCTGCACGGATAGCCACTTTCGACACGTCCAGCCCGTAAGTTTCGGCGCCCTTCCCAGCCGCGACGTCAGCAAACGTGGCGGTGTAGTAGCCCTCACCGCAGCCGATATCCAGCATGGCGGATGCGCCTTCTGTCAGATATTGACGGAGTAAGTCGACAACGGCATCCCTGAGCGGTTGATAGTGTCCGGCGTCAAGAAACGCCCGGCGCGCCTGCATCATCTCCGCGCTGTCACCCGGATCCCGGGAGCGCTTGTGCTGTACCGGCAGAAGATTGACATAGCCCTCTTTAGCCCGGTCAAACTGATGTCCCAGTGGACAGATAAACGTTTTCTCTGCGCGCGTCAGCGGCGCGTGGCAAAGGGGACAACTGAAAGACATGACAGCTCCAGGGCGAAAACCAAAAGGCGAAGTGTACCGCTATTCGCCAGGGTTATAAACGGCTGGGTGACGCATCACGATCAGATGGTCAGAATCTGCCGGCAGCCCGTCTGGCTTCACGTTTTCCAGGCGCAAGACGTTACCCATAATTTCGCTGAACACGGGCGCGGAAACGGCCCCGCCGTAGTAGGCTCCGTTTTTCGGATCGTTGATCACCACCACCAGTGCAAAACGGGGATCGCTGGCGGGCGCAACGCCTGCTGTGTAGGCGACGTATTTATCCACATACTTACCGTGTTCATCGATTTTTTTGGCCGTCCCGGTTTTAATCGCCACACGATAGTTACGCACCGCCGCTTTGATCCCGCCACCGCCGGGTAACGCGACGCTCTCCATCATGTGTTCCACCTCGTGAACAATCTCCCCGGGCATCACCCGTTTGCCAATCACGGGGGGATCGATACGGGTGATGGACAGAGGCCGTTCAATGCCATAGCTACCGATGGTGGCATACACATGCGCCAGCTGGAGGGGAGTAACCATCAGGCCATACCCAAAGGCAAAGGTCGCCCTGTCTAACTGACTCCAGAATTTTCGCTGCGGCAGTAAACCTGAGCTTTCTCCCGTTAAGCCAAGCCCGGTACTCTCGCCAAAACCAAAGTTTTTATAGGTATCAAGTAACCGTTGCACGGGCATCGCGAGAGAAAGACGGGATACGCCCGTGTCGCTGGATTTTTGCAGGATCCCGGTCATGGTCAGCTCGGGGTAGTAACCCACATCGCGAATACGATGACCATCAATGGTGTAGGGATGCGTGTCTATCACGCTGTCAGGCTGCACCAGCCCCTGCTGTAGCGCCGTCATCAGCACCAGAGGCTTAACGGTCGAACCCGGTTCAAAGGTGTCGCTGATCGCGCGATTACGAAAGTCATCCAGTGTTGCCCCTTCCCGATTGTTGGGGTTGAAGTCAGGGAAGCTCGCCATCGCCAGAATTTCGCCCGTCTGGATATTAATCAGCACCGACGCGCCTGACTCGGCTTTATTCCACGCCACGGCATTGTCCAGCGCGTCTTCGGTGATAGTTTGCAGGCGTTCATCGATACTAAGCTGGATATTATGTGCCGGTACGGGCGCCACCTCCGTGAGGTTCTCAACCACATGCCCGTAGCGATCTTTCCTGACCAGCCGCACGCCTGCCTTCCCGGTGAGCTGCGTGTTAAAGCTTTTCTCGACGCCCTCAATACCCTGACCATCAATATTAGTGAAGCCAATCAGGTTTGCCGCCACGTGTCCGGCAGGATAAAAGCGGCGGGACTCATCGCGTAAGTTGATACCGGGAAGACGCAGCTTATCAATCCACTTTGCCTGGGAGGGATCAACCTGACGAGCTAGATAAATGAATCGCCCGTGCGGATTGCTGTTTATTCGCGATGCGAGCGTGCTCAGAGAAAGGTGTAAAGCATTTGCCAGGGCCTGCCAGCGCGAATCAAAGCCGATCCCCCCTTTATCAAGCACAGTTTTGGGATCGGCCCAGACGGCCTGGACAGGTACGCTTACCGCAAGGGGACGCCCTTCACGGTCAACAATCATCCCACGCGGGGCGTCTATCGCCACTTCGCGCAGGGAACGCATATCCTCCTGCTTCACCAGATTATCCGGTTTGATAATTTGTAGCCATGCCACGCGGCCTAACAGAAAAGCAAGGCTACAAAAGATGGCGAGACACAGAAGTGCAAAACGTGCCGGTGTAAAGTTTCCGTTGGCCGTTATTGTCTTTTTTTTCACTTTAACCCCAGGGCTGTTAATCAACGCCCTGATTTAACGGGAAAAAGGGATAATAAGGCGGGAAAACAATGCTAATAATTTCGCGGGTTTGCAACAAGATAATAACAGAGGAGGAATACGTAACATTTTGAAAAATAAGTGATTAAAAAAGCCCCGCATCGGCGAGGCTTATGTCTGAGATCGAAGCGCTAAGCGCTTCAGTCAGCAGTGATTCGATCAGATAGCAGTTACGTTAACCGCAGCTGGGCCTTTCTGGCCGTCCTGAATTTCGAACTCAACGTTCTGGCCTTCAGCCAGAGTTTTGAAGCCGTTACCCTGGATTGCAGAGAAGTGTACGAACACGTCTTTGCTGCCGTCAGCAGGAGTAATGAAACCAAAACCTTTAGACTCGTTGAACCACTTAACTTGACCTTTAATCTTTGCCATTTGCAAAATTCCTTAGAGTGTTTTCTTAGCCCGCAGGCTTTAACATAGATAAAACTGAGACATTACTGCTTGAGGCACTAATATAAGGTTCGGCAGAGAAGCGGTATTCAACGACAACGTGTTTACTCAGGACTTCTTTACTGAAAATGCCACACATAAACAGAACTGTACCTCGTTTGACCCAAAACGTGTTATCACACACAACGTTTAATATGGCAAGCCATTTTTAAACGTGTCTCGATCCGCCGCACAAATTCAGGCGTTACTCCATAACAATCTGCACAGTTATGCGAATTGTCAAATGAAGCGCCACCTGACCTCACCGCCCACAGGGTGCGCTGACGCGCCCTGTAATCAAAGACTTTTTAAACATAGCTCAATCATTTCAAAGCGTCCATCCCAATCCCTGAATTTCTTTAAAGGAATGACTGAGTTAGAACATTTTGTGAAAAGTTATGCTGAAAACATCGCAATGCACCAGAGTGTGACAGTGAATAAACGATGTTAAATACATTTTGCTAACTGTATTAAAATCCACCATTTAATAAGCGTTATTCTGCACCAAAATAATGAAATTTTTATGACTCTGCCTCAAAACAAGGCAAGCAAAACGTTTCGATAAAAATAAAACACTTCGGGAAAGTTAAAGCTCACAATTTATTCAACGAAACGGTATGACTTGTATAAGGATAAATATTCGCCAGTTTTCAGTATACTGAAACAGTAGTTAACTGCTGCTTAATTATATGTTGGGATGTTATGGGTTACATTTGATAAGGGAGGAGATTTACGCCGTACGTCAGGCCACCTCCCCGTTCCGGGCAGACTATCGTTCGGCCACCAGGCGAATGAACTCTTCCTCGTCTTGTTTTTGAGCATCAGCTTCCTTCGGCACCGCTTTCTCCTCCGGCTCGTTAGCTTCGCACAGACGACGCAGCAACGCAGTCTGCCGTTTCTGCTGATCGAGCAATGCTTCCAGCAGCTCAATCTGCTCGTTTGTGCGGGAGCTGGCGCGATTAACGAAGAACCACAGCACCAGTCCAACGACCAGCACCACTAAAGACATTACCAGGGATGCAATGCTCAGCAGCCCCGAATTCATTAACTCACCCATTTCACCACCTCAGTAAAAACAGTCATTTTACCACTGCAGCCACGTAAGGACATCGCTCAGTGCAAAAATAGCCACTACCAGGGGATAAACTTATTGATTGAACAAATGCCGCTAAAGAACTGTACATCCTGATCGCACATCACATTGATAGTCTGCGTCCACAGCACCACGCACGCTATCAGCACTATAATCAGAATTACCCAGCGTATTTTTTTCACTCCACACTCCGTCTTATGACCTGATGTAGCCAGGTTATCACGGCTATCTTAAACAGGGGCTAACTGTACCTTCAACAGACGCTTTTCGGAATCGTGCACTTGTTTCACTGCGTAAACCCGTTACGCTTACTCCATGACAACAAAGAAAAAAGAGGCATCGATGCGTTTACTCGTTCGTACGATAATTGTACTGACACTTGTGTGGATCGGCCTGCTGTTAAGTGGGTATGGCGTATTAATGGGAAGCAAAGAGAATGCCGCGGGTTTGGGTATTCAGTGTAAATATCTCACCGCCCAGGGGGTAAGCACGGCTCAGTACATCCATTCCGACAGCGGGATCATCGGGTTAACCAACTGTCCTGTGCTGCGTAAATCATCTGTTGTGGTGGATAACGGCTAATCAGAGCTAAATTTCGCTTACAAAAACGCCGCAAGAGTGCGGCGTTTTTATTGGAGGCATTGATCAGAACGGGTATTCGTTATAGCCCATTTGCTCTGAAATTTTGCGCGCTGCGGTATGCAGAATTGCCACATACTCATGAAGACGCTCTTCGGAGAAACGCAGCGTTGGGAAAGAGATGCTCAGTCCCGCAATGACAACGCCGAAGCGGTCAAACACCGGCACACCGATGCAGCGCAACCCTTCTTCCTGCTCTTCGTTATCTTCCCCATAACCCTGCTCACGCACTTTATCCAGCACGCTCAGTAGTTCATCCGTACTGGTAATCGTGCGATCGGTGCTGCGTTTGTATTCCACACCGTCAAGGATTTGCTTAACCTCTTCACGATCGCGCCAGGCCAGCAGGACTTTACCAATTGCGGTACTGTACAGCGGGTTACGACGACCGATGCGTGAATACATGCGCAGGTTGTACATGGAGTCAATTTTGTGGATGTAAACGATGCTGTCTTCATCCAGTGCGCCGAGGTGAATGGTCTCTTTCGTCAACCGCGAAAGTTCACGCATCTGAATGTCAGCGCTGCGGATCAGATCCACGTTCTGCAAGGCGCGGGCGCCCAATTCAAACAATTTCAGGGTCAGAGAATATTTTTCTGATTCTCCTTCCTGCGCGACATAACCCAATGATTTCATCGTCTGCAAAAAGCGATAAACGGTGCTTTTCGACATCATCACACGCTGCGACAACTCTGTAATACCAATTTCACGCTCTTCTCCGAGCGCCTGCAAGATGCCAAACACCTTCAGCACGGAAGAAACAGAATCTGGCTGCTTATCCAAATCTGCGATTGCCATTTATCACCTCATGGAGAGTGTTTTATAAAAATCAGAACCGGTTTTTATTATAAATTCGTGTGATGCGCGCTGCAATCTATCTGGGTTTACTTCGTTACAAATCTGCGACATAAAACCGAAATAACGATGCTAAAATAGTTACTCTGAAAATAATTTCACACTGAGTCATTCTTTTCCCATGCAAAAAAACGTTTCTGATGGCCTGCCCTTACCACAGCGGTACGGGGCAATTGCCACTATTGTCATCGGCATTTCGATGGCTGTCCTTGACGGTGCGATTGCCAATGTGGCTCTTCCTACCATTGCCAAAGACCTTAATGCTTCTCCGGCAAGCTCCATCTGGATTGTGAACGCGTACCAGATAGCGATTGTGATTTCCCTTTTGTCACTCTCTTTCCTGGGCGATATGTTTGGTTATCGCCGGGTTTATCAGTGCGGGCTGGTGGTCTTTACTCTCACCTCGCTCTTCTGTGCCCTTTCCGATTCACTGCACACCCTTACGCTTGCGCGTATCGCACAGGGTTTTGGCGGTGCGGCGCTAATGAGCGTGAACACGGCCCTGATACGGCTTATCTATCCTCATCGCCATCTGGGGCGCGGCATGGGCATTAACTCCTTTATTGTGGCCGTGTCGTCCGCCGCCGGGCCGACGATCGCCGCCGCCATTCTGTCCGTAGCCTCGTGGCAGTGGCTGTTTGCCATTAACGTGCCGCTGGGCATTGTGGCGATCTTCTTCGCCCTGCGCTATCTTCCGGAAAATGGTCCGAAAAACACCATGCCACGTTTTGACCTGCCCAGCGCTGTGATGAACGCGCTGACCTTTGGCCTGCTGATTACTGCGCTGAGCGGATTTGCGCAGGGACAGTCTTTGTCGCTCATTGCCGCAGAAATCGTTGCCCTGCTTATCATCGGCTTTTTCTTTGTACGACGCCAGCTGGCGCTGCCCGTGCCGTTACTGCCGGTCGATTTGCTGCGTATTCCGCTGTTTTCGCTATCAATTTGTACCTCCATTTGCTCGTTCTGCGCCCAGATGCTGGCGCTGGTTGCGCTGCCATTCTTTTTGCAGAGCGTGCTTGGCCGTTCGGAAGTGGAAACAGGCTTGCTGCTCACACCCTGGCCTTTGGCAACCATGGTGATGGCCCCGCTGGCCGGGTACCTTATTGAGCGCGTTCATGCCGGACTGCTGGGGGCTATCGGGCTGATCGTCATGGCAGCAGGACTGTTTGCGCTATCGCTCCTGCCCTCCTCGCCGGGGGATCTGGATATTATCTGGCGCATGATCCTTTGCGGGGCAGGTTTCGGTCTGTTCCAGTCACCTAACAACCACACAATTATCACCTCTGCCCCACGTCATCGCAGCGGTGGCGCCAGCGGGATGCTGGGTACGGCAAGACTATTAGGGCAAAGCACCGGGGCCGCAATGGTGGCGTTGATGTTTAACCTTGCCGGGCAAAATGCGACACACGTTGCGCTGATTACCGCAGGGACACTGGCGACCCTCGCGGCTATCATTAGCGGCCTTCGTGTGACCCAGCCAAAGGCGCAGGCATAAAAAAACCGGGCGGAGATTGTCTCCTGCCCGGTTTTTTTTCATCCGGCGGGTATTACTTCAGGTATTCGCCGCTTCGCAGCGCTTCAATACGTTTATCCAGCGGCGGATGTGACATAAACAGCTCGCTCAGCGACTTTGATTTACCATTGATACAGAAGGCCATCATGCTGTTTGCTTCCTGCGGCTCGTAGCTGGTTTTCAGACGTTGCAGCGCAGCAATCATCTTCTCACGACCCACCAGTTTCGCAGAACCGGCATCCGCGTGGAACTCACGATGACGGGAGAACCACATGGTAATGATGCTTGCCAGGATACCGAACACCAGCTCCAGCACCATTGAAACAGCAAAATAGATCAGCGGGTTACCGTTGCTCTCTTCACCCTCATCACGGTTGCCACCCATAAATCCGGCAGCAATCTGCGCCAGAATACGGGAAATAAAGATAACGAAGGTGTTCACCACGCCCTGGATCAAGGTCATGGTGACCATATCGCCGTTAGCGATGTGGCTGATCTCGTGAGCAATAACCGCTTCCGCTTCGTCACGGCTCATGTTTTGCAGCAGACCGGTACTGACGGCCACCAGGGACGCGTCACGACGCGCACCGGTAGCAAACGCGTTGATATCCGGCGCGTGGTAGATCGCCACCTGCGGCATGGCTATGCCCGCCTGCTTTGACTGCTGAGCAACCGTGCTCATCAACCACTGTTCCATATCGTTACGCGGCTGCTCAATAACTTCACCGCCCACGGATTTCAGTGCCATCCACTTCGACATCAGCAGTGAAATGAAAGAGCCGCCGAAACCAAACAGCAGCGCCATAATCAACAGACCCTGAACGCTGCTCGACTGAATTCCCGTCAGGCTTAGCACCAGCCCGAATACCACCATCACCGCCAGGTTGGTGAGCAGGAAGAGCGCGATTCGCATCATAATATTCTTTTAACCTCAGTTTAACAAAACGCACTATGCGATTACCCACATCGTATGGGTATTGCGGCTATTTTCAAGCATCCAGACGGCGTAAGTCACCAGAAAGACACAACTTTACACAATTGGAAATCTGCCTGACGGAAGGATGAGGAACAAAAAGAAACAGGCACAATTTCTTGTGCCTGTTGGGGGATTATTTTGTCGGAGCAGGTTGTACGGCAGGTTTCTCTTTTTCCAGCTTCGCGAGATCAAGCGCGATATGCACCGTCTCGTCCAGATACGGATCGGGCTCCTGGTAATCCTTAGGCAGATCGTCCAGTTTTTTGAGCAGAGGCTTGCCTTCACGTTTGAAGCGATCGTTGATACGCGCCAGACGTGTCGCGTCATCTTCATTGTTCTCTTTCTCACGCTGGGCGTAGTTCAGAGAGACAATGTTCCGTTTCGCTTTCAGAGCGTTGAAACGCGCGATGTCCTTCATGATGTACTGGAATTCCGGATCCTTCCCGATGCGGTCGTTGTGATTTTTCAGCAGTTCCGGACCGAACTGTTTCATATCACCCGATTTCACGAATGTCGCGGCATCAATGCTATCCCACGGCAGCGCGTTATCTTCAAACTTCTCGCCCGTTTCCGTCTCTTCGGTACCTGTCGGCATCATGATGTCCGGCGTCACGCCTTTGCGCTGCGTACTGCCGCCGTTAACACGGTAAAACTTCTGAATGGTGTACTGTACTGAGCCCAGCGCCGGCCATTCAGGGCGCAGCATCTGGTCGTAAATACGGTTCAGAGAGCGGTACTGCTGAACGGTGCCCTTGCCAAACGTCGGTTCGCCGACGATTAACGCCCGGCCGTAATCCTGCATGGCAGCAGCGAAGATTTCCGATGCAGAGGCGCTGAAGCGATCGACCAGCACCACCAGCGGACCCTTATAGTAGACCACGCCATCGGTATCGGCATCTTCACGCACTTTACCGTTGTTATCGCGCACCTGAACCACCGGGCCAGACGGGATAAACAGCCCGGAGAGCGAGACGGCCTCGGTCAATGCCCCGCCGCCGTTGCTGCGCAGGTCGATGATCACACTGCTGACATTCTGCTTTTCAAGCTTCTGGAGCTGCACTTTTACATCATCGGTCAGGCCAACGTAGAAGCCAGGGATATCCAGAACGCCAACCTTCTCTTTACCCACGGTTTTCACCGACATTTTCACCGCGCGATCTTCCAGACGGATACGCTCACGGGTCAGAGTAACGATACGGGTTTTGGTCCCCTTTCCGGCTGGCAGGATCTCCAGGCGAACTTTGCTGCCCTTCGGCCCTTTGATCAACGCAACTACGTCATCAAGTCGCCAGCCAATCACGTCCACCATGCTCTTTCCGGTTTGACCTACACCGACAATACGGTCGCCTACGCTGATCGCTTTGCTTTTCGACGCAGGGCCACCGGCCACCATGGAGTTGATAACGGTGTAGTCATCATCCATCTGAAGCACAGCACCGATACCTTCCAGAGACAGGCTCATTTCGGTATTGAACTGTTCGGTGTTACGTGGAGAGAGATAATTAGTGTGCGGATCAATTTCGTGCGCAAACGCGGTCATCGCCAGCGAGAAAACATCTTCACTGTTGGTCTGCGCCAGACGACGAATTGCGAATTTGTAGCGACGGTTTAACGTCTCACGGATCTCTTTCTCGTCTTTGCCTGTGAGCTTGAGGCTCAGTTCGTCATATTTGACTTTTCCGTCCCACAGCGCATTCAGTTCAGCCTCATCTTTCGGCCATGGCGCTTTGCTGCGGTCCAGATTAAAGGTGTCGTTGCCGGTGAAGTCCATCGGACGTTCCAGCACTTTCAGCGCGTATTGATAACGCTCAAAACGGCGCTTTTGCGATAAGTTGTACAGATCGTAGAAAAGATCCAGCTTTCCGGAGCGCAGCTCATCACCCACTTCGGATTTGCGTTTAGCGAACTGTTCGACATCGCTGGCCAGCAGTACGTTATGGCTGTAATCCAGCAAGTTCAGATAACGGTCAAAGATTTTGGCCGAAAAGGCCTGATCGAGATCGAACTGACGATAGTGCGAACGAGTAAAGCGCGACGTCACGCGCTCACTCACCGTCGCGTGCTGAGTTTCTTCCTTAAGAACCGGAATTTGATCAACACGCGTAATATCGTCCACAGCGAAAGCGTGGCCTGTTATAGCAAACAGGCCAGCCAGCGCGGTGAGCTTAAAAAAAGTGTTCATGCCAGGCTCGGCCTCCGTTTCAGAACAACAAGTGTTCTGCGCGTACAATCATTGACATACCAGAAGTCAGCTGTACACGAACGCCATCTTTGGTGATTTCCAGTACGGTGGCATCCATCGCATTGTTACCCGCTTTAACCTTCAGAGACTGACCTACGCTCAGGGCGTTGATGTCCGAAACTGGGGTGTGGCGCGGCTCTTCGCGCGGCGCACGTGGGGCTTTAGCTGCTGGTTTGTCAGCACGCGGTTTGCGATCGTTATTTTCAGTACGACGCGGTGCCGGACGCGGTTTACGCTCGCGACGAGGGGCGTCTTCCTGACCGTTTGCCGCTGCGGCTTCGCGTTTTTTGGCCTGCTGTTCAGCACGCTGTGCCTGAACGCGAGCTTTGGCTTCTTCAAGCTGCTTACGCGCATGTTCTACGTGCTGCTCGTCCAGCTCACCACACGGGTTGCCGTCAAGGTCGACACGGGTCGCACCCGGCTTGATACCGTACAGGTAACGCCAGCTCGAGGTATAAAGGCGCAAGGCAGAACGAAGCTGCGTTTTGCTGAGGTTCATCTCCCCCTCAACGCGCGCGACCAGATCCTGAAAGATACCGACTTTCAGAGGACGCGCTTCACCTTCAGCGCTGAAGCACTGCGGGAAACGCTCGGCCAGAAATGCGATAACTTCTTTACTGCTATTCAACTTAGGTTGATTTTCCATGAAATTTCCTGATTACAACGGACGTTGCCAACAAGCGCAGGCATGAACAGGCGACATTATAATGACGCTATCAGTAAATGCTACGTTATCCGTTGATTATCCTGCGACGCTCGCAAAGAATTTATGATAATCGGTCTCTGCCAGAACATTTTCCAGGTTTGCGGCCAACGCGCGCAGCCCCTGCTCATCCTCGGCAGTAAAGCGGCTGAAGACCGTGCTGTCGATATCCAGAACGCCAATAATCTGATTTTTAACCACCAGCGGCAGTACGATTTCAGAATTGCTGCTGGCATCGCAGGCAATGTGGCCGTCAAACGCATGTACATCTTCGACACGCTGAACCTGACGGGTCGCCACTGCGGTACCGCACACGCCGCGACCTACCGGGATGCGTACGCAGGCGAGTTTCCCCTGGAAAGGCCCCAGCACCAGCGTGTCGCCTTCCAGCAGATAAAAGCCCGCCCAGTTCACGCCAGAAAGGCGTTCGAACAGTAACGCACTGGTATTTGCCAGAGTGGCTAAGAAACTGGTTTCCCCTGCCATTAATGCCTTAAAATCGCGATTCAGATCCGCGTAGAATTCTGTTTTGTTCATTATTCAATCACTTAGTTATCTTACATAATTACCGCATAGCCTATTAAAATAAGCATTAAATGCGCTCATGCTCAAGATGAATCCGTTCATGAGTTATTATAACTTTCAACAATACTTATCTGTGTGCGACTGATGGCCCTAAAAACACCCCAAATTACGCCGACAAGAAAGATCGTTGTCCGTACGGTAAGCCAGGCTCTGCCTCGTGCACATTATCAGCGTTGTCCCCAGTGCGATACGCTTTTTATGTTGCCGAAGATGAAATCGCACCAAAGTGCTTTTTGCCCTTGCTGCGATGCCAAAATTCGCGACGGCCGGGACTGGTCATTGACGCGTCTGGCGGCAATGGCGGTTACCATGCTGCTGCTGATGCCGTTCGCCTGGACCGAGCCGCTGTTGAAGCTCTACCTGCTTGGCGTGCGTATTGACGCTAACGTATTGCAGGGGATCTGGCAGATGACGCGCGAGGGCGATCCGCTCACCGGCGCTATGGTGCTGTTCTGCGTCGTCGGCGCACCGCTGGTGCTGGTCGCGGCAATTGCCTACCTGTGGTTTGGCAACATTCTGGGGATGAACCTGCGCCCTGTCCTGCTCATGCTGGAAAAGCTCAAGGAGTGGGTGATGCTGGACATCTATCTGGTGGGCGTCGGTGTGGCCTCCATTAAGGTGCAGGATTATGCGTTTTTACAACCCGGCATTGGCCTTTTTGCGTTTATTTCACTGGTCCTGCTGAGTATTTTGACCCTGATTCATCTGAATGTTGAACAGCTTTGGGAGCGATTTTACCCTCAGCGTCCCGCGACCCGGCCTGATGAAAACCTGCGCGTCTGCCTGGGGTGCCATTACACCGGTTTTCCGGATAAACGCGGGAGGTGTCCTCGCTGCCACATTCCGTTAAGATTGCGGCGCAACAACAGCCTGCAAAAATGCTGGGCGGCGCTTATCGCCTCACTGATATTTTTATTCCCGGCCAATATGCTGCCGATCTCCGTAATTTATGTGAACGGCGCCCGTCAGGAAGATACTATCCTTTCAGGGATTATCTCTCTGGCGCACAGTAACGTGGGGGTTGCCGCCATTGTGTTCATCGCCAGTATTCTGGTGCCCTTTACCAAAGTGGTGGTGATGTTTACGCTACTTATCAGCATTCACTTTAAATGCGAACAAGGACTACGCACCCGTATCCTGCTTCTGCGATTCGTGACCTGGATTGGTCGCTGGTCGATGTTGGATCTGTTCGTGATTTCGCTGATGATGTCGCTCATCAATCGCGATCAGTTACTTGCTTTTACCATGGGACCCGCAGCTTTTTATTTCGGCTCTGCGGTGATATTGACTATTCTTGCAGTGGAATGGCTGGACAGCCGCTTACTTTGGGACGCACATGAGTCAGGAAACGCCCGCTTCGCCGACTGAAGCGAGAATTAAAACAAAACGCCGCATTTCGCCATTCTGGTTGCTGCCTGTCATCGCGCTGATGATCGCAGGCTGGCTTATCTGGACGAGCTATGAAGATCGCGGAAGTACCATCACGATTGATTTCCAGTCTGCGGACGGCATTGTCGCCGGACGTACCCCCGTTCGCTTCCAGGGGGTGGAAGTGGGTACCGTGCAGGATATTTCCCTCGGCAAAGGGCTGAACAAAATCCAGGTCCGGGCGAGCATTAAGTCTGACATGCAGGATGCCCTGCGCGCCGAAACGCAGTTCTGGCTGGTCACGCCTAAAGCCTCCCTGGCCGGCGTTTCCGGGCTGGATGCGCTTGTGGGCGGTAACTATATCGGCATGATGCCTGGCAAAGGTGAGCCACAGGATCACTTTGTTGCGCTGGATACCCAGCCGAAATATCGGCTGAATAACGGCGATCTGATGATCCACCTCCGCGCGCCGGATTTGGGCTCGCTGAACAGTGGTTCTCTGGTCTATTTCCGCAAAATTCCGGTTGGCCGCGTTTACGACTACGCCATTAACCCGAACAAAGATGGCGTGACCATTGATGTACTGATCGATCGCCGTTTTACCAACCTGGTAAAAAAAGGCAGCCGCTTCTGGAACGTCTCTGGCGTCGATGCTGACCTGAGCTTAAGCGGTGCGAAAGTGAAGCTTGAGAGCCTGGCGGCGCTGGTGAATGGCGCTATCGCCTTCGACTCACCTGCTGACTCCAGCCCTGCCGCCGCAGAGGATACCTTTGGTCTGTACGCCGACCTGGCACACAGCCAGCGCGGTGTCATCGTCAAGTTGACCTTGCCTGATGCCAAAGGCCTGAAAGCCGGTTCGACCCCGCTGATGTACCAGGGTTTAGAGGTCGGGCAACTGACAAAATTAACCCTCAACGCGGGCGGCTCCGTTACCGGCGAAATGACGGTGGATCCGAGCGTTGTGGACCTCCTGCGGGAAAAAACACGCATCGAGCTGCGTAATCCGAAGCTCTCCCTCAGCGACGCCAGCATCAGTTCCCTGCTGACGGGAAGCACCTTTGAGCTGATCCCCGGTGAAGGTGCGCCGAATAAAAACTTTGTCATCGCGCCGGCGGATAAAGCTCTGCTGCAAAAACCGGGCGTGTTGACGGTTAAGCTGAATGCGCCGGAAAGCTATGGTATCGAAGCCGGTCAACCGCTAATCCTGCACGGTGTGCAGGTGGGTCAGGTTCTGGAACGAAAGCTGACGGAAAAAGGGGTCTCCTTCTCCGCCGCCATCGATCCGCAGTACGGCAACCTTGTGCACGGCGACAGTAAATTTGTGGTGAACAGCCGGGTCGACGTGAAGGTGGGTCTGGACGGCGTTGAGTTCCTCGGCGCCAGCGCCAGCGAGTGGGTTAACGGCGGGATCCGCATTCTGCCGGGCAGCAAAGGCGCGCTGCGTGAGAGCTATCCACTGTTCGCCAATCTGGACAAAGCCATTGAAAACAGCCTCGGCGACCTGCCGACCACCACGCTGACCTTAAGCGCTGAAACGCTGCCGGATGTCCAGGCAGGCTCCGTCGTGCTTTATCGTAAGTTTGAGGTCGGAGAAGTGATCACCGTTCGTCCTCGTGCGGACGCGTTTGATATCGAACTGCATATCAAGCCGGAGTATCGCAAGCTGCTCACGCCAAACAGCGTGTTCTGGGCTGAAGGCGGCGCGAAAGTGCAGCTCAATGGCAACGGGCTGACCGTACAGGCGTCTCCCCTCTCCCGTGCCCTGCGCGGTGCGATCAGCTTCGATAACCTGAGCGGCGCGGGCGGCAACATGCGTAAAGGTGACAAGCGGATCCTCTTCCCGTCTGAAACCGCGGCGCGCGCCGTCGGGGGACAGATTACCCTGCACACCTTTGATGCCGGTAAACTGGCAGAAGGCATGCCTATCCGCTATCTCGGAATTGATATCGGGCAGGTTCAGAAGCTGACGCTGATCACCGCGCGCAATGAAGTTCAGGCTACCGCCGTGCTTTATCCGGAATATGTACAGACTTTCGCCCGGGCAGGCTCGCGCTTCTCGGTGGTTACGCCGCAAATTTCTGCCGCAGGGGTTGAGCATCTCGACACCATACTTCAGCCGTACATTAACGTTGAACCGGGTCGGGGCAACGCGCGTCGTGAGTTTGAGTTGCAGGAGGCGACCATCACCGATTCCCGTTATCTGGACGGTCTGAGCATTGTGGTTGAAGTACCGGAAGCCGGTTCGCTGGGCATCGGTACGCCGGTCCTGTTCCGCGGTATTGAAGTGGGGACAGTAACAAGCCTGACGCTGGGTAACCTGTCCGATCGCGTGATGGTTGGCCTGCGCATCAGCCAGCGTTATCAGCATCTGGTTCGCAACAACTCAGTGTTCTGGCTCGCTTCAGGCTACTCGCTGGACTTCGGCCTGACCGGTGGCGTGGTCAAAACGGGGACCTTTAACCAGTTCATTCGCGGCGGCATTGCCTTCGCGACGCCGCCTGGCACGCCTCTGGCGCCTAAGGCGCAGGCAGGAAAACACTTCCTGCTGCTGGAAAGTGAACCGAAAGAGTGGCGCGAATGGGGAACGGCACTGCCGCGTTAATCTCGCAGGCTCCGGTGTCAACGCGCCGGAGCCTTTATGTTACACTGCGCGCCTGAATGTTTCCCTGTGGTGTGCCCGTGGCTCAAAACTCCGTATTTCTTCCTGAACAATTCCTCGCACAGATGCGCGAGGCGCTTCCTGCTCATCTCTCTTTCGACGATTTCGTCGCCGCCTGCCAGCGCCCTTTGCGTCGAAGTATTCGCGTCAATACGCTGAAAATCAGCGTCGGAGCGTTTCTGGATCTCGTCTCCTCCTACGGCTGGCAGCTGACGCCGGTGCCGTGGTGTGAGGAAGGGTTCTGGATCGAGCGGGATGACGAGGAGAGCCTGCCGCTCGGCAGCACCGCCGAGCACCTGAGCGGGCTGTTTTATATTCAGGAAGCCAGCTCCATGCTGCCGGTTGCCGCGCTGTTTGCCGACGGAAACCAGCCTGAGCGGGTGATGGATGTCGCGGCGGCGCCGGGCTCTAAAACCACGCAAATTGCCGCCCGGATGAACAACCGCGGCGCGATCCTCGCCAACGAATTTTCCGCCAGCCGCGTCAAAGTCCTGCACGCCAATATCAGCCGCTGCGGGATCCACAACGTCGCGTTAACACACTTCGACGGTCGCGTGTTTGGCGCTGCCTTGCCGGAAGCTTTTGATGCCATCCTGCTCGACGCGCCCTGCTCCGGCGAAGGCGTAGTGCGTAAAGATCCTGATGCGTTAAAAAACTGGTCCGTTGAAAGCAACCTGGAGATCGCCGCCACGCAGCGTGAACTGATCGACAGTGCGTTTCATGCCCTGCGCCCCGGTGGAACGCTGGTTTACTCCACCTGCACGCTGAACCGCGATGAAAACGAGGACGTCTGCCTGTGGCTCAGGCAACACTATGCGGATGCCGTCGAGTTTCTGCCGCTGGACACCCTCTTCGATTCGGCCAGTCACGCGGCCACCCCTGAAGGCTTCCTGCACGTCTTCCCGCAGATTTACGATTGCGAGGGGTTCTTTGTCGCACGACTGCGTAAAACCCGCGCCGTCGATCCGCTGCCTGTCCCTAAGTTTAAGGTCGGCAACTTCCCGTTCGCGCCGGTCAAAGGCCGTGAGGCGGCACAGGCGCAAGCGGCTGCCAACAAAGTGGGACTGCACTGGGATGAGAGCCTGCGCCTCTGGATGCGTGACAAAGAGCTGTGGCTGTTCCCGGCCAACATCGAACCGCTGATTGGTAAGGTGCGTTTCTCCCGCCTCGGTATTCGCCTGGCGGAGATCCACAACAAAGGCTATCGCTGGCAGCACGAAGCGGTCATTGCGCTGGCAGGAAGTGAGAACTCCTTCGCCCTGACGCATCATGAAGCGGAAGAGTGGTATCGCGGTCGTGACGTTTACCCGGAAGACGGCCCGTCACAGGATGAAGTCATCGTGACGTATCAGGGCTATCCGCTCGGGCTGGCGAAAAAAGTCGGCTCGCGGCTGAAAAACAGCTATCCGCGTGAACTGGTACGCGATGGTCGCCTGTTTACCGGTAACAGCCGCACTGACTGAAAAAACGCATTTTTTTACTGGCGATTTCGCTCTCCTTGTCTAGGATCAAAAATGGATGACTGCACTGGTCATACCAGATTTTGGGCAACAAACCGGAGAGCATTATGACGAAAACCAGCGTACGCATTGGCGCTTTTGAAATCGACGACGCTGAATTGCGTGGCGAAGCACAAGGCGAACGAACGTTAAGTATTCCCTGCAAATCCGATCCGGATTTGTGCATGCAACTGGACGCCTGGGATGCAGATACCAGCGTCCCGGCAATCCTTGATGGGGAACATTCCGTTCTGTACCGTGAACATTACGACAGTAAAACCGATGCCTGGGTCTTGCGTCTTGCATAACCCAAAGAGAACCCGCCCGAAGGCGGGTTATTTATTACTGAAGCTGCGTCAGCGTCAGAAAGCCCCCGAACACCGCTCCCGTATCAATGTAGTGCAGATTGTTGAAATCGTAGCGCTTGTCCACAGGCGTATGTCCGAACCAGAAGTGATCCGCACCGCTAATGCCCTGCCCTCTACCCACCATAAAGCCCATTAACCGGTCGCGATCCCACAGCACCCGCTGGGCATCTACCGGCTTATGCCAGGCATATTCGGCGGCGGGATAATCCGCATGAGCAATCACGTTCAGACCGTTTTTGCAGGTTATTTCAATAATGTGCGGTAAGTCCCGACACGCGTCGAGTAAATCCTTCGCCTGCTTTTGTTGAGCGACCGTAAGCCCGGTAAACCAGTTACCGCCATTTATCTTCCAGAGACTAAAATCATTATTTTCAAGCGCATCTAACGCCATTTGCTCGTGATTACCGCGTACCGCATAAAACCACTTTTCCTGCATCAACTGTAAACATTTCACGCTGTCGGGACCGCGGTCGATAATATCCCCCACCGAGATAAGCAGATCCGCATCAGGATTAAAATGCCGTCGTTTAAGCTCATCCATAAGCCACTGATAGCAACCATGAATATCGCTGACAACCCAGACATGACGCCAGTGTTCTCCCTCTATTTTCTGATACATAACGCCTCCTGTAAGAAGTATAGCTGCCACAGAAAATGTCATGCGCTGGCGTTGGATATCGCGAATCCAAACAAACCATAAACCAGCCGGAAATAAAGATCGCTGCGCTATTAATCCCTTATTCCCTGGCCTTTAAAATAGTGCGGAATAAAAAGAGGGATTTTCACGTGTCAAACATACACCTGCAAAACGATGTTTTTTATCCGCATCGTACAAATATTATTTCTGAACTGGTGAGAGGGAAACGCGTTCCCGGCCCAATCTGGCACAAACGTGATTACCGGTTAAAGTTCCTTCTGCGCTCGCTTTTATTCTGGTCCTCCACCCATCGCATGCTGGAGGCGCTATCCGGGCGCGATGATTTCGACAGGCTGATCACCTCTCAAATTACCTTGCCGAGCAAAACTCACCGCCAGTATCTGATGCGTGGCCTGAACTCAAACGACCGGGCCGATGCTATCGTCAGCCACTATCAGTGGATTGATAGTCTGAAAAATACCGCCCTCGCCCACGCGCTGACCAATCCGCAAGAGGTGCCGGTTGTCCGGTTCGAGGCAAAAAACGGCGAAATCTATACCGTCCACGCCTCGTCCGCAGGTAAGGCTGAACGTGAAGGCGAAAGCACGCTTTGGCTGCATGACAATGACAACACGCTGCTTGCCAGCCTGACGTTCTGTGTCGCACGCAGTAACGGCCGTATGGTGCTGGTGATCGGCGGCCTCCAGGGTCCCCGTCGTCATGTTTCACGGGAGGTGATTAAGCAGGCTACCCGTGCCTGCCATGGGCTTTTACCGAAACGCGTGCTGATGGAGGTGATCTTCCAGCTTGCCTCACGCTCGAACATCAGCGCGATTTTTGCCGTCAGCGATGAAGGCCATGTTTTCCGCGCCCTGCGCTACCGTCTGAGCAAAGGGCGTCATTTTCACGCCAGCTACGACGAGTTCTGGGAAGGCCTGAACGGAAAGAAACTCTCCCCCTTCTGCTGGCAGTTGCCGCTCCAGATGGAGCGTAAAGCACTGGAGGAGATTGCCAGCAAAAAACGCGCCGAATACCGTCGCCGCTTTGCGTTACTTGATGATATTGCGGCTTCCGTACATGCGCGCATTGATCCCGCAGTCGTCTCAGGCAAAATACAAACAAAAATTTAACAAAACAGCCAAAAAGGACTGGACTTACGCCTGCCGGGTTGTGGTATGTTTGAATAAGGCGCACAGGAAGTGAACCTTCTGCTGAGACGAAAACCGGATTTTATCGTTTATTTTCATGCAGATAAAAAGAGACCGAATACGATTCCTGTATTCGGTCCAGGGAAATGGCTCTTGGGAGAGAGCCGTGCGCTAAAAGTTGGCATTAATGCAGGCTCAATCGCCTTGCCCTTTAAGAATAGATGACGACGTCAGGTTTTCCAGTCCACAGTAAAAGTGGTCTGAAAAAAAGCGTCAGAACATCACTAAATGTGAAAAACCGCAGAGCTTTTACAAGCACCTGCGGTTTTTTTTTTACTGGAAACCTGACGGCTAGCAGAGCTTTTTAGCGCGCTCAATAAACGGTGCCAGACTCTTCTTCTGCCCGGGGTTTGCCGGGTCATCCACCTGGATCACGCTGACAGGCTGTCCGTTACTTTTCCCGCTGGCAACCTGCTGCTCCGCTACGTCATTTAACGGATACTGCACGAGCGTACTGGGATTGATGACATACAGCGCGTTACCGGGACGGCAGGTGAGCATGACCTCTTCACGATTAAATGCCCAGTTGTCCTTACCCACTTCAAACCGGCTGACGGTGATGACCTGCGGCGCGGCCAGCGCACTGCTGGCACAGGTGAGAAGTAAAAGAGAAAGCAGTGTCTTTTTCATAAGTTATTAAACCTTGTCAGAAGGGTTCCCAGGTCGCGAACAGGCTGACGGCCGCCAGTACCAGCGCGCCCAGCACCACTTCTGCCTGTGTCATCCTGATAAAAATCTGTTGTTCCCGCCCGGCATCAGGGCGAAAGCGTGGCACAAGAAAATACCGATTCGCCAGCGCAATTGCCACCATCATGATGACCAGCGCACATTTAAACAACAACAGCCGTACATAAGGCGCTTCCCACGGCACGTCTATGCCCACAATAAAGAGCGTATTGATTATCCCGGTCAGCAGCACGCCCGCCACGGCATAATGCCCCACGCGGGAGAAGCGCATCATGGTAAAGATAGCGGCTGGCTGCCAGCGGCCTTTCGCCAGCCGCATACAGAACAGCAGCGGCAGTAAACCGCCCACCCAGGTGGCGGCGCAGAGCAGGTGAAGCGCATGGTTCAGACGATGCAACGCACCCGGCGCGCCACCGTTCATCGCGGCATGTCCCACGCCCGCCAGCAGCACCAGTTGCCCCATCGCGAGCAGTAATAGCCGTGAGCCCTTTTGCGGGGTAAGCCATGCAGCGCCCGCGGTCACAGCGGCCAGCACCATTTGCCACAGCCAGACGCCACCAAACTGCGTGCCCAGCACGCTGCGCCAGACCGCCGGGCGAATGACATCACCCCAGCCATTGCCCATTAACCCACTTTGCAGGCCGAACATCAGCAGAGCAGCCATCAGGCTGATTAAGGCCGCGATATTCTGCTGGCGCTGGAAACGCTGCGTCATGAGGCGCTGCAACGAAGACGGTGCAAACCAGACACTGTATAGCGCGTTGCCGAACAGTAGTATCAGCGCAACAAAATGGATAAAGCGAAACGCTACGTAGCTCAGGGCCAGCATACTATTTCACGCTAAAGTGATAGCTGCCCTTGGTTTTGTGGCCGTCCACGGAGACCACATGCCAGTCCACCGTATAGGTGCCGGTCGTCAACGGTTTCTCAAGAGGAACAATCAGCTTTGCGTTATCCTTCTCGTCACGCTTCACCGCGCCGGTCTGGATTTTGTGCTGCTGCGCGTCCGTCACCACGACGCCGCTGAAGGCAGGTTCAATGCCTTCCGAGAAATTCAGGGTAATGACATCGGGTGCCGTCGCGACGGTATTTTCCTGCGGGGATTGTTGCTTAAGGTGCGCATGGGCCAGAGCTGATGGCGCGATTGCCGAAGAGAGCAGAAACACCAGCGCACACGCGACGCGGGAAGGGGTAAAGTGCATCACAATCATTCCTTTTCGTTATGCCTGAATGCTAAAGAATAACTCTGTATAATTAACGAGTCGAGGAACATCCTTTGCTCCCTTGTCATCGTTGAACAATCGCGGTAACGTTGCCGCCGCAGAAAAAGGAGAAGGAAATGAACGTTAACCTGGCCGCCCTTCCTCAGGACGAGATGGACAAAGTGAATGTCGATCTCGCCGCCGCGGGGGTCGCATTCAAAGAGCGTTACAACATGCCCGTCGTGGCTGAAGTGGTAGAGCGTGAACAACCCGCGCATCTGCGCGACTGGTTCCGCGAACGTCTTATTGCGCATCGCCTCGCCTCCGTTAATCTCTCGCGCCTGCCGTACGAACCTAAAGTTAAATAAGCTTAACGTCCCGTTACACTTCCTTACGCGTTATGTGGCAGGATAAGAAAACCCTGATAAATTTAGGTGTAATCTTAAAATCCCAGCGACTTAGTGTATAAGGAAGTCACGATGTCACGATGGACTATTGCCGCGGCTCAGTATGCTCCGCGGCACAACTGTGTTGATGAGCACGTAAAACATCACCTGCACTTTATTGCCGAGGCTGCCTCGCATGGGTGCGATTTAGTCGTCTTTCCGGAGCTTTCGCTTACCGGCCCTGGCGGAACAACCTTACCCCCACCCCCCGACGATTTGCAGCTTGCCCCCCTCCTTCACGCGGCGCAGTCACGTTTCATCACGGTGATTGCCGGTATTACTCTCCAGCAACAGAAAGGACTCGCGCTTTTCACCCCTAACCTGTCGACCATCCGGCGCTATCCGCAGGGTAACGGTGCGGGTGTTAATCCTGGCAATAAACGGTTAACCATCGTTGATAATCAGGCTGACGCCCCGGAACTAGACCCAGAGGCAACGCTGTTCACCAGCAGCCTGGCGGTGGGTGAGCAACGCTGGCGGCAATCCATCAGTTCGTTACAACGCTTCGCGCATAAGTACGCCATCGCGGTATTAATGGCGAACGCGCGCAGCGGTAGCGCCTTATGGGATGAAAAAGGTCAGCTGATCGTGCGTGCCGATAAGGGAGAGTTGCTGTTAACCGGTTCTTTGGGCCGACAGGGTTGGCAAGGGGATATCATTCCATTAGGCTAGGCATTTTAGGATCAGGAGCGATCAATGCTGCGCGTTATCGATACCGAAACCTGCGATTTGCAGGGTGGAATTGTGGAAGTCGCCTCTGTCGACGTGGTTGACGGAAAGATAGTCAATCCAATGAGCCACCTGGTGCGCCCGGACCGTCCCATCAGTGCGCAGGCGATGGCAATTCATCGCATTACGGAATCGATGGTGGCGGATAAGCCGTGGATTGAAGAGATCATCCCTCTTTACCACGGTAGCCAGTGGTATGTCGCCCATAACGCCAGCTTTGACCGCCGCGTGCTGCCGGAGATGCCCGGTGAATGGATTTGCACCATGAAGCTGGCGCGCCGTCTGTGGCCGGGGATCAAATACAGCAATATGGCGCTGTATAAGTCGCGCAAACTAAGCGTGCGGACGCCGGAAGGGCTGCATCATCACCGCGCCCTCTATGACTGCTACATCACCGCAGCGCTCCTGATTGATATCATGAATACTTCCGGCTGGACGCCGGACGATATGGCGACCATTACCGGCCGCCCCGCCCTACTGACCACCTTCACGTTCGGTAAATATCGTGGAAAACCGGTATCGGAAGTGGCGGACAACGATCCGGGCTATCTGCGCTGGCTGTACAACAACCTCGACAGAATGAGCCCGGAACTGCGCCTGACGCTGAAGCATTATTTAGGCGAAGCCTGAGTTCCCGCGCGGCCTGGCAGCGTATCCTGCGCCAGGCCAATCAAAAAGGCGTACTCCAGCGCCACCCCTTCATAGGATTTAAATCGCCCTGATTTCCCTCCGTGCCCCGAGTCCATATCGGTACACAGCAGCAGCAGATTATCGTCAGTTTTTAGCTCACGCAGCTTCGCCACCCATTTCGCGGGCTCCCAGTACTGCACCTGGGAATCGTGCAGGCCGGTGGTCACCAGCATATGCGGATAGGCTTTCGCCTCGACGTTATCGTACGGGCTGTACTCTTTCATGTAGCGGTAATAGGTTTCATCCTGCGGGTTCCCCCACTCCTCAAACTCCCCGGTGGTCAGCGGAATGGTTTCGTCCAGCATGGTCGTCACCACGTCCACAAACGGCACCTGAGCGATAACGCCTTTAAACAGTTCAGGCCGCTGGTTTACCACGGCTCCCATTAACATGCCTCCGGCGCTGCCCCCCATGCCAAAGCAGAGTTGCGGATCGCCATAACCCTGCGCGATCAGCGCATCGCAGACATCAAGGTAGTCATTGAAGGTATTTTTCTTTTTGAGAAATTTTCCGTCTTCATACCAGTGCTGACCCAGCTCGCCGCCGCCGCGAATATGGGCAATCGCATAAACAAAACCGCGGTCGAGCAGGCTCAGCCTGCTGCTGCTGAAATCGGCGTCCATGCTGGATCCGTAGGAGCCGTAACCGTAGACGAGGATGGGGTTTTTACCTTTGTTGAAGTGATCCTTGTGGTAGACGAGAGACACGGGGACTTCAACGCCGTCGCGCGCGGTCACCCACAGGTGTTCACTGCGATAATTTTCCGACTCAAATCCCCGGACCTCCGCCTGTTTAATCACCTGACGCTGCCCGGTGTCCATATCCAGCTCAAACAACGTGTCCGGGGTAGTCATTGACGAATAGCCGTACCGCAGGCGGGACGATTCCGGTTCCGGGTTAAAGCCGATCCACGTCACGTAAGCCGGGTCATCGAACGCAATGCCCACCACTTCGCGGGTTTTGCGGTTGATTTGGCGGATACTGGTCAGTCCGCGCTGACGCTCTTCCACCACCAGCCAGTCGGTAAACAGGGTGAACCCCTCCAGCATCACCTGATCGCGCGCAGGAATTAACACTTCCCACTTCCGTTCATCGCGCACTTTGGTTTTATAAAGGCCAAAGTTTTTGCCCTCGCGGTTCGAACGCAGGTAAAAGCTGTGCTGGAAGTGATCCAGACTGTACTCATGATCTTTACGGCGCGGCAGGAAGCACAGCGGCTGGGCATCCGGCAGTTCGGCATCCAGCAGCAGCACCTCAGAGGTGGTGGCGCTGGCAAGGAAGATAATCACGTAGTGGCGAGACGAGGTTTTATGCAGGCTGACGTAGAACGTCTCGTCTTTTTCTTCATACACAAGCTCATCGTCGGCGGAATCGGTCCCCACCGTATGACGCCAGACCTGATAAGGCAGCAGCGTTGAGGCATGCTTTTTAACGTAGTAGACCGTTTCTGAATCGTTACCCCAGACGAAATCGGGGGAGACATTATCCAGCATTTCGGGATACCAGTTTCCCGTTTCAAGATTGCGGAAACGCAAACCGTACTGGCGGCGGGAGAGGTAATCCTCAGCCAGCGCCATAATGGCGTTATCGGGGGAAATGGACATGCCGCCCAGCGTATAAAACTCACTGTGGGCAGCACGTTTGTTAGCATCCAGCAGGATCTCCCATTCGTCCCACTCGGCGCTCAGCACAGACTGGCGCTGGTAGATGGGATATTCGTTTCCCGGCTCATAAATATGGCGATAGCGATAACCGTTTTTGCACCACGGGGCAGAGACATCACGCTGGGGGATACGCTGCACCATTTCGTTCAGGAGCTGATCCTGAAGCGCCTGCTGGCTGGCCATGACCTGGCGGCCATAGTCGTTTTCCTCGTGCAGATAGTCGAGCACCTCTGGCCGGGAACGAGAATCGTCCCGCAGCCAGTAGTAGTTATCGATACGCGTATCGCCATGCGTGGTGATCGCATAAGGAGTACGTCGGGCTTTTGGAGGCATGGCATTCTTACTTTTTCGTTTTACATCCTATAAGGTTGGCAAAACACGCGTATGATGCAAGCGAAACATGGCCTTCTAGCCCGCGAGGGTCTGCTTCTGCTGCTGAATATCCTGCTCAATTCCCTCACGAACGTCCTGTGGGATCTTCAGCGCATCACCCAGGGCGTTCAGGTAGCTGCGCTCCATAAAGTGATCGATATCGATGGCGGCACAGCTCAGAAAATAGAGTTCCAGCGCCTCTTCTTCGTTTTTCACACTTTGCGCCAGCCGCTGCGGATCGAGGGGTTGTTCGATGGCCTGCGCCACCAGCGCCCTGCCCTGCTCCTCAACGCCCGCTTCCCGCATCTGCTGTTCAATCGCGGCACGTTCACTGGCATCAATATGCCCGTCGCTCTTGGCTGCAAAGACCAGGGCGAGGATCAGACGCTCGGTGCGTAAATCTAACGGCGAAACCTGCTTCCCGTACTGCGGTTCATCCTGATGCGCGTTGCGCACCTTGTCTTTGTATTTGTTCCATAAGACGGAGCCTGCAATAGCCCCTCCGCCCGCCAGCAGCGCGCCGGTACCGTATTTGGTAAGCAGTTTCCGCGATGATTTATTAGCAACCAGCAAACCGGCCAGCCCGCCGAGCGCACCCGGCACAAGCAGCTTGCTCAGACCCTGCTCGCCGGACGACGAGCCTTTTTGTCCCAACAGGGATTGCAGTTGATTCATCCAGCCTGACATATTTTTCCTCACGTAACAGTGCGTAACCTTCACAGCCTAAGCGAGCGGGTGTCAGGAAATGTCTGTCAGTGCTAAAGAAGCGCAAATTTCTCCCCTGTCCGGGTTATCCCTATACAAGACAGACGCAAACGTTTTCGTTTATACTGCCCGCATCTTTTTCAGGGGGATTTTTATGACTCGTTTAGGAACCGCTCTGCGTCCTGCCGCGACGCGCGTCATGCTGTTGGGATCGGGTGAACTGGGTAAAGAAGTGGCCATTGAATGCCAGCGTTTGGGTGTGGAAGTGATTGCGGTGGACCGTTACGCGAATGCGCCCGCCATGCACGTCGCGCATCGCTCGCACGTCATCGATATGCTTGACGGTAATGCCCTGCGGGCGTTAATTGCCGACGAAAAACCGGATTTCGTGGTACCTGAAATTGAGGCCATTGCCACTGAGATGTTGGTTGCCCTTGAACAGGAAGGCCAGCGCGTGGTGCCCTGTGCCACAGCGGCAAAACTGACCATGAACCGGGAAGGCATTCGTCGCCTGGCGGCAGAAGAATTACAGCTCCCGACCTCCAGCTACCGTTTTGCCGGGGATAAAGCTGCGTTTCTCCAGGCCGTAGAGGAGATTGGCTACCCGTGCATCATTAAGCCGGTAATGAGCTCCTCTGGCAAAGGGCAGAGCTTTATCCGCGACAGCAGCACGCTGGACAAGGCCTGGGACTATGCCCAGCAGGGCGGCCGTGCCGGTGCCGGGCGCGTCATCGTAGAAGGCGTGGTGAAGTTTGATTTTGAAATTACCCTGCTCACCGTCAGCGCCGTGGACGGTGTTTATTTCTGCGACCCGATTGGTCATCGCCAGGAAGACGGCGATTATCGCGAATCCTGGCAGCCGCAGCGAATGAGCGCGCTGGCGCTGGCACGCGCGCAGGAGATCGCCCGCAAAACGGTGCTGGCGCTGGGCGGCTACGGCCTGTTCGGCGTGGAGTTATTTGTTTGCGGCGACGAGGTGATCTTCAGTGAAGTCTCCCCTCGCCCGCACGATACCGGGATGGTCACCCTGATTTCGCAGGATCTCTCTGAGTTCGCGCTGCACGTACGTGCTTTCCTCGGCCTGCCGGTTGGCGGCATCCGTCAGTACGGCCCGGCAGCCTCGGCGGTGATCCTGCCGCAACTGACCAGCCAGAATGTCACCTTTGATAACGTCGAAGGTGCGGTAGGCGCAGGCTTGCAGGTTCGGCTGTTCGGCAAACCGGAGATCGACGGAGCCCGTCGTCTGGGCGTGGCATTAGCGACCGGGGAAAACGTGGACGAAGCCGTCGCGAGAGCGAAAAAAGCGGCCACTGCGGTGAAAGTGGCAGGGTAAATAACTAAAGGCTGGTCAAGTAAGCGACCAGCCACATAGCATGATTAACGTTGTTTCGTTTCTATCGTTTCCATTCGTATTCCATGTCCTCGTAGGCTTCATTCGTTTTCGAGATGAAAACAAAACTACCGAGGCCTATAAAAATAACGAAGGGAATGATTATGCTCGCAATCAGTTCCCAGATTGCTGGCGGATCGTTTTGCGCCAGGAAACTGATACGATAGGCAATGAGGGATAACACGCAGAATAAAGCCGCCATCCCCGCAGGATAAAGGGGATTACTCCAGTTACACCAGGTAAGTTTTTTTGGGATAGCTGTCTTCATGGAGGAAAGCGCAGTAATACAAAATTTGTTTTTGTCTGAATATGCTACCAGTTGCTCCCCCTGGGCATATTTTACCGCATCCGCCGCAAATGCCAGAGCCAGCCACCGATACCCGGCACTCTTTGCGCCCAGAGAGGCATCAATATCCAGCCGTTCCACCGTGAGCGCTTTTTTGTCCAGTGCCTGCATTAATGGATATTTTTCGATACGGGACAGCCCGGTATACCAGAGATTTTTCGGCGTAAGTACCGAACCCGTCTCAAGGAAGACCGCCATTTTGTCCTCTACATCGGTCACATCAGACATAGGCTGATATAAATATACCGGTTTTTCGCCCTCCTCCCGGACATAATGACTGGTCAGCAGGAATGCACATGCATTTTCCATGCTCTTTGATTCGCCGCTTTCTTCATGTAAATCAACGATAACAATCAACCGGTTTTCAACTCTGTAATCAGATAAGTTCATCCATTGGCTAACGATCGCGTAGTCAGGACATTCTGTGCTGTACTCAATTTTACACGTGCTGGCCGTTTCAATACCCAACCGCTCCAGAGTGCGCCTCAGTTCATCAATGCAGGATCCACTCCCTCCGTGAACCCAGACAACGGTTTCAAAAATACGGTAGTTATAGTCCTTCAATTTTTCTGCCATCGGATCCAGTAAGCGGTAAAACATCTGTTCATTCCTGGTCTGGTCGAAGCGATCTTCCAGCTGAATATTAACCGGCGTTTTCGGTGCCAGCGGAAATTCGCCTTCCAGTTTCAACATATTCAGCGCGGGTTGCTCCAGGGGGGTGATTGCAGACCATGCTGCGATAGCGATATTTTTTCGCGCATACGCCTTTAAATTAATCTCCTGCTCTTTTGCTATGAATTTTCGGGTTTCAGCATAATGAATGTTGGCGTCATGAAATATGAAACTTGTAAAAACTAGCAACGACACAACACAGATGGGCAGAATAACTGAAGGCACAAAAAAGAGAGCCGTAACGTGTTCCTGTTCAGGCCAGGTGAGAGCCCGGATCGCGAGGCCCATTGCGACAGCTATCACATAGAGGAAAACAATCATGACGACTGGCACAGTGGAATCCGGGTCTGGCTGTTTTTTGTATATAGGGGATCCCAGAAAGTACGGCGCGATAGTGTTCAGCACGGCTGCCGCGGATAATCATCGCAGTTATCACAAACCCGGACTTAAACCCGTCAGGTACAGGCCCTGCAGGATAAAACATAATGCCTGGCTGAAGCTCGGGATCGCTGGTTGTCGCCCCCAGAACACTCTGTCCGTTCAACAGGCGTTCATAACGCAGACGGGCGTAAAATGCGGCGGTTTCCGCCTCTTCACCGTGAAAATCCCCCGCAGCAAGATAGTGATCGGCATAGTGATAGTGTTGGCCTGTCGTTACACCTTCGGGAATATCGCTCGTTTTAATGGTCTTATCCGTCTGCGGCGATTGCGGGTCACGGTAGTTATAGGTACGAACCAACACATTTTTTGGGATCAGGCCGTGCTGCTCCTCCAGATCGGTGATGTATTCGTTATAACTGGTCATGCCTGAATGTCGGACATAAGGCATCTGTTTGTCGCTGAAGTTGTAACGACGCGCAGAATCCCCAAAAATAACGACGGTTTCCGTTTTCACTTTGTTGTGATTCTCAAAACGGAACCAGATCCCTATCTCTGCCAGCAGCCGACGGATGAACCGCAAATCGGTTTCTTTCCACTGAATGATCATTTCCCGTCGTGGATAGCTGTGGCTCAGTTGCTCAAAATCAATGTTGTAGCCGTCAAAGTGACCACTGTCCTTCATCAGCTTTGTAACGAGCTCCGGGACTGTCATGTTCATGTAAACCGCAGAACGGTAATTTTGATCCAGCAGCGCCAGCTCATGCTCCAGCACGCATTCATACAGTGCTTCGTCACCTGAAGACATCAGCCGGGAAAATTGGGTGATCGTGCCATTAATCTGGCGAACCGGCAGCCAGGAGGTTTGCCCATGCCATGAGGCTTCCAGATTGGGTGCACGCAGAATAAACTCAGCCCTTTGATTAAGAACAGCATTAATGGCAATGTTTTGATCCGGACTGGTAAAGCGAATGGTATAGCGATAAGGCTCGCTTAATATCTCTTTTCCTGTAAAAGAATGAACATCAGAAATAACATTTTTGCTACGCGGGAAATACAATAAATATCTGTTTAACGTGTCCCACCGTTGAGCCACCTCAGATTCCCCTGACATTATTATCTATCCTTTTAACAAACATTCCGTTTATTAAAAACAATACACCTATCGCTCTCCTATTAAAATACCCAACCTCAAGTTGAATTGACTCAAAGGAAGTAATATTATTCACAGAATAAATAAAAAGAGCCCAGGCAATCTCATCACAGATAAATTAAGAATGAATTATTCATCAAATATATAAGTGAGGGATTATTTAATAATGACGAATGATACGCCTGGGGTTAGGGATATTAAAAATGTTTGTGGGGAGAAGAAGAAGAACTTATACATGCTGGTCACATAAAGTGACCAGCATCAGGCCAGAGGGCCTGCTTTATGCATTGAGCATTTGTTACTGTTTCGCGCCTTCTACCGCTTCGCGAGCCAGTTTAGTAATGCGATCCCAGTCGCCTGCTTCCAGCGCATCCGCCGGAACCAGCCAGGAGCCACCGATGCATAGCACGCTTTTCAGCGCCAGGTAGTCGCGGTAGTTGGCCGGAGAGATGCCGCCCGTTGGGCAGAAACGCACCTGGGAGAATGGGCCTGCAATCGCCTGCAACGCTTTGGTGCCGCCGTTCGCTTCAGCAGGGAAGAATTTAAACTCTTTCAGGCCGTAGTCCATACCCAGCATCAGTTCAGAAACGGTGCTGATACCCGGGATCAGCGGAATAGAACCTTCGGTTGCGGCTTTCAGCAGCGGCTCGGTCAGGCCCGGGCTGATGGCAAACTGTGCGCCCGCTTCGGTCACTTCCGCCAGCTGCTGCGCATTCAGAACCGTACCAGCACCGATGATCGCTTCCGGCACTTCTTTGGCGATAGCGCGAATCGCATCCATCGCACAGGCAGTACGCAGGGTCACTTCCAGAACACGAACGCCACCCGCAACCAGCGCCTTCGCCATTGGGACAGCGTGCTCCAGTTTGTTTACCACAATAACCGGCACGACAGGGCCAGTAGTCAGGATTGCTTCTGCACTTGTTTTCCAGTTTTTCATCAGAGTTTTCTCTCGCCAGATCGTTAAAATCAAGTCGTCTTAAAACGTAATACAGGTTGCGCCCTGCTCCGCACCGGAGAGTTTCTCACGCAACGCACCAAACATTTCGCGTCCGGTACCCACGCGGGATGCGCTCAGGTCAGGAATATGTGGCTGACGCGCCGCCAGCTCTGCTTCGTCCACCAGCAGGGTTAACTCGCCTGTCTGACCGTTAACGCGGATCATGTCTCCATCATGGACTTTCGCCAGCAGGCCGCCGTCGTAGGCTTCCGGGGTGACATGAATCGCTGAAGGCACTTTACCGGATGCCCCCGAGAGGCGTCCATCGGTCACCAGCGCAATTTTGAAACGGCGGTCCAATAATACACCAAGCGGCGGCATAAGTTTATGTAATTCTGGCATCCCGTTCGCTTTTGGTCCCTGATGACGCACCACGACTACGCAGTCTTTATCAAGCAGACCCGCGTCGAAGGCAGGTAAAACGTCGTGCTGGCTTTCAAACACCACCGCCGGGGCTTCGATAACCTGATTCTCTTCCGGCACGGCAGAAGTTTTCATTACGGCACGCCCAAGGTTACCGCTCAGCACTTTGGTGCCGCCGTGAGGAGAGAACGGCTGTTCGAAGGTCGCGATAACCTGAGGATCGAGCGAGTTGCTCGCCCCCTCGCGCCAGTCCAGCTCACCGTTGTTCAGCCACGGCTCAAGGGTATAACGATGCAGGCCAAAGCCCGCCACCGTGTTGACATCCTCATGCAGCAGGCCGCCTTTCAGCAGCTCGCGCATCAGCACCGGCACGCCGCCCGCGGCCTGGAAGTGGTTAATGTCCGCCGGACCGTTCGGGTACAGACGCGCCATCAGCGGTATCACGGAGGAGATCTCGGAGAAGTCATCCCAGTTGATCAGAATGCCCGCCGCGCGCGCCATCGCGACAAGGTGCATGGTATGGTTGGTTGAACCGCCGGTCGCCAGCAGGGCGACAATCCCGTTGACGATGACTTTTTCATCCACCATTTTGCCCATTGGCATCCACTCGTTGCCGTTACCGGTCAGACGCGTCACCTGACGGGCTGCGGCTTCGGTCAGCGCTTTACGCAGTGGCGCATCCGGCTGGATGAACGACGAGCCCGGCAGCTGCATCCCCATAAACTCCACCACCATCTGGTTGGTGTTAGCCGTACCGTAGAACGTACAGGTGCCCGGCGCGTGATAGGACGCGGCTTCCGCTTCCAGCAGCGCCTGACGGTCCGCTTTTCCTTCGGCATACAGCTGGCGGATACGGACTTTTTCCTTGTTTGGCAGACCGCTTGCCATCGGGCCTGACGGCACAAAAATCGCTGGCAGATGGCCAAACGACAGCGCGGCCATCACCAGCCCCGGGACGATTTTGTCGCATACGCCCAGGTAGAGCGCGCCATCAAACATATTGTGAGAGAGGCCCACTGCCGCCGACATGGCGATCACTTCGCGGCTCAACAGAGACAGCTCCATACCGTCCTGTCCCTGAGTCACGCCATCACACATGGCCGGCACGCCGCCTGCAACCTGGCCCACCGCGTTCACGCTGTGCAGCGCATTGCGGATGATAGACGGGTAAACCTCATACGGCTGGTGGGCTGAAAGCATGTCGTTATAGGAGGTAATGATGGCGATATTGTTACGCAGCATGCTTTTCAGCGCGTCTTTATCACCAGGCTGGCAGGCGGCAAAGCCGTGGGCCAGATTCCCGCAGGCCAGCTGTGAGCGATGGACCGTTTCACTCTTCGCCTGTTCGATGCGGGCAAGGTAGGCAGCACGGGTCTCTTTCGAGCGTTCAACGATGCGTTGTGTTACGCGTAACAATGTCGGATTCATAAAAGCTCCTCTAATTTATCTGTCCAGGCTCGGGAGTTTACACAGTTTCTGACGGTTGTTAACAACGCTGAAACGCCTGATATCCGGAGCGCAGGGGCAAAATGTCTGAAGGGAGTGTAATAAAAAAAGCTCCGCGGGTGAATCCACGCGGAGCTTAAAAGATTAAAAATTATGCCACTTGCTGTGTTAGATCATGTTACCGGTAAAATAACACCTTTGGGCTAGAGATGGGGGTTATTCAAACTCGTTCCAGGAGCGGCCATCACGGGTGATCATCGCAACGGAGGCGACAGGTCCCCATGTTCCCGCCTGATACGGTTTTGGCGCGTCCTGGTCGGCTGCCCACGCTTCGGTGATTGAGTCCACCCACTTCCACGCCTCTTCCACTTCATCGCGGCGGACGAACAGCGCCTGGATACCACGCATGGTTTCCAGCAGCAGACGCTCGTAAGCATCGGCCAGATGCGTCTGGTTGAAAGTTTCAGAGTAACTCAGGTCGAGTTTGGTGGTTTGCAGGTTGTGTTTGTGATCAAGACCCGGCACTTTGTTCAGGATCTGAATATCCACACCCTCATCCGGTTGCAGACGAATAGTCAGTTTGTTCTGCGGCAGTTCCTGCCAGGATTCTTTGAACAGGTTCAGTTCCGGATTTTTGAAGTAGACCACCACTTCGGAGCATTTTGCCGGCAGACGTTTCCCGGTACGCAGGTAGAACGGCACGCCGGCCCAGCGCCAGTCGTCGATATCCACGCGGATCGCCACAAACGTTTCGGTGTTGCTGGACTTGTTCGCGCCCTCTTCTTCCAGATAGCCAGGGACTTTTTTCCCCTGGGCAAAACCTGCGGTGTACTGGCCGCGCACGGTTTTCTCACGCACGTTGGAGCGGTCAATACGGCGCAGTGATTTCAGCACTTTCACTTTGGCGTCACGAATGCTGTCGGCCGTCAGATCTGACGGTGGAGACATGGCAATCATGCACAGAATTTGCAGCAGGTGGTTCTGAATCATGTCACGCATCTGGCCGGCCTGGTCGAAGTAGCCCCAGCGGCCTTCGATGCCCACCTCTTCCGCCACGGTAATTTCCACGTGGTCGATAGTGCGGTTGTCCCAGTTGTTCACAAACAGGGAGTTGGCAAAACGCAGCGCCAGCAGGTTCAGAACCGTCTCTTTACCAAGATAGTGGTCAATACGGTAAACCTGACACTCCTCAAAGAACTCGCCCACCTGGTCGTTGATTTCACGCGAGGTTGCAAGCGACGTACCCAGCGGCTTCTCCATCACCACGCGCGCCGGTTTGGCGTTCAGCTTCGCTTCGCCCAGACCTTTGCAGATGGCGCCGAAGGTGCTTGGCGGCATGGCGAAATAGTTAATGGTGACGCGATTTTCCTGGTCCAGCATTTCACCCAGACGGGTAAAGGCGCTTACATCGTTGACGTCCAGATTGCAGAAATCGAGACGCCCGCTCAGCTTATCCCAAAGGCTTTCATCGATTTTCTCTTTCATGAAGGTTTCGAGCGCCTCGCGCACGACTTTGGTATAAGCCTCCTTATCCCAGTCGGCGCGCCCTACCCCAAGGATTCGGGTATCGGGATGGATCTGGCCCGCTTTTTCGAGCTGATACAGGGAAGGCAGCAATTTTCGGCGTGCAAGATCGCCTTTCGCGCCGAAAATGACCAGGTCACATGCCTGGGCTGTTTGCGTTACCGCCATGTCATTCTCCTCAGTTAGATCTCCTGGTACTCTGCCAGGTATCGTTGTAATTTTATTACAATGCACTGTACTGCTTTTACGCGTTTCCTGAAACCATTAGCGCTTAACGTCACGTGCGATACGGTGATTTTTCGTCGCCGGTGCCATTACGCCCGTCTGGTGACGCAACAAACGTCGATTCTTTGCGCAACAGGGGCAGAGCAAAACCCGACGTCGATCAAGTAATGAAAAAAAACAACAACATTTCTTGTCGACGATTACCCTTTCGGGTGTCCCGGGGGTAATATCGGCTAAATCGAATCAAGGTTTCATCTCTATGAAATCGTTTATGCCCTCATGAGCGTCTTGTTAACAATGAACATGCTGGAAAAAATCCAGTTTCAACTGGAACACCTTAGCAAATCCGAGCGCAAAGTGGCCGAAGTTATTCTCGCCGCGCCCGCTCAGGCGATTCATTCAAGCATCGCCGCTCTGGCACAGGAATCAGGCGTCAGCGAACCGACGGTCAATCGATTCTGTCGTAGTCTGGACACCCGCGGCTTTCCTGATTTTAAACTGCATCTGGCACAAAGTCTGGCAAACGGTACCCCGTATGTTAATCGCAATGTAGATGAAGACGACAGCGTTGATGTTTACACCGCAAAAATATTTGAATCGGCAATGGCCACGCTCGACCATGTTCGCCAGTCTCTGGACATGAGTTCAGTGAATCGCGCGGTCGATCTTCTCACGCAGGCCAAACGGATCGCCTTCTTTGGCCTTGGCTCGTCCGCCGCCGTGGCGCATGACGCCATGAATAAGTTCTTTCGCTTTAACGTGCCGGTGATTTACTCCGATGACATTGTGCTGCAACGCATGAGCTGTATGAATTGTAGCGAAGATGATGTCGTGGTACTCATCTCCCATACGGGCCGCACCAAGAGCCAGGTGGAGCTGGCGCAACTCGCGCGTGACAACGATGCGATGGTCATCGCCCTGACGACGGCAGGTACGCCGCTGGCCCGGGAAGCAACGCTCGCCATTACCCTGGACGTACCGGAAGACACCGACATGTACATGCCGATGGTCTCCCGCCTGGCGCAGCTGACGGTCATCGACGTGCTGGCGACCGGTTTTACCTTACGCCGGGGCGCAAAATTCCGGGATAACTTGAAGCGGGTCAAGGAAGCCCTGAAAGAATCGCGTTTTGATAAAGAATTGCTTATAAAGAGCGATGTTCCCTAATAACGACGATGTACGATTTACGGCATTCGGTCCCCTCGCTACTGCCTTGCGATAGATGAAGGCCGATTCTATGTTCACGCAACACCAAAGTTGTTTCAGTCAACGGAGTATTACATGTCCAGAAGGCTTCGCAGAACCAAGATCGTCACCACCCTAGGCCCGGCCACCGACCGCGATAATAACCTCGAGAAGATTATCGCCGCGGGTGCCAACGTGGTGCGCATGAACTTCTCTCACGGTACGCCAGAAGACCATAAATTACGTGCCGACAAAGTGCGTGAAATCGCAGCTAAACTGGGCCGCCATGTTGCTATCCTCGGTGACCTGCAAGGTCCAAAAATCCGCGTATCGACCTTTAAAGAGGGCAAAGTCTTCCTCAACATCGGCGATAAATTTCTGCTGGATGCCAACCTGAGCAAAGGCGAAGGCGATAAGGAAAAAGTGGGTATCGACTACAAAGGTCTGCCTGCTGACGTTGTGCCTGGCGACATCCTGCTGCTGGACGACGGACGCGTACAGCTGAAAGTGCTGGAAGTTCAGGGTATGAAGGTGTTCACCGAAGTGACCGTCGGCGGCCCGCTCTCCAACAACAAAGGCATCAACAAACTCGGCGGTGGCCTGTCTGCCGAAGCACTGACCGATAAAGACAAAGCGGATATCGTGACCGCAGCGCAGATCGGCGTGGATTATCTGGCCGTCTCCTTCCCCCGCTGCGGCGAAGATCTGAACTATGCTCGCCGCCTGGCGCGTGATGCAGGCTGCGATGCGAAAATTGTTGCGAAAGTGGAACGCGCTGAAGCGGTCTGCGATCAGGACGCGATGGACGACGTGATCCTGGCGTCTGACGTGGTGATGGTTGCCCGTGGTGATCTGGGCGTGGAAATTGGCGACCCTGAACTGGTCGGTATCCAGAAAGCGCTGATCCGTCGCGCGCGTCAGCTGAACCGCGCGGTGATCACCGCCACCCAGATGATGGAATCCATGATCACCAACCCAATGCCAACCCGTGCGGAAGTCATGGACGTGGCGAACGCCGTGCTGGATGGTACTGACGCGGTGATGCTGTCAGCAGAAACCGCTGCGGGTCAGTATCCGGCGGAAACCGTGGCCGCCATGGCGCGCGTCTGCCTGGGAGCGGAGAAGATCCCAAGCATTAACGTCTCCAAGCACCGCCTGGATATCCAGTTCGACAATGTGGAAGAAGCGATTGCGATGTCCGCGATGTACGCAGCCAACCACCTGAAAGGGGTCACGGCGATCATCACCATGACCGAATCTGGCCGTACCGCGCTAATGACGTCTCGCATCAGCTCCGGTCTGCCGATCTTCGCCATGTCCCGACATGAGCGTACGCTGAACCTGACGGCGCTGTATCGCGGCGTGACGCCAGTCTACTTCGACAGCACCAATGACGGTGTGGCCGCCGCGCACGATGCCGTGAATCTGCTGCGCGACAAAGGTTATTTGGTATCCGGTGATATCGTTATCGTGACGCAGGGTGACGTGATGAGCACCATCGGCTCAACCAATACCACCCGCGTACTGACCGTAGAGTAAGCTCCGATCCTCTCTCCCCTAAGGGGAGAGGGGTGAAGGTTTCCTATTTCTTCGGGAAAAGCTCTTTACGCTTGTACGGCTCTGTTTCGCCAGGTTTACGCGTTTTGAGCAACTTCAGGATCCACGTATATTGCTCCTTATGTGGCCCCACCAGCACTTCCACCTCTTCATTCATGCGGCGTGCAATGGTGCGATCGTCCGCGGTCAGCAGATCGTCCATCGGCGGACGTACCTCAATGCTCAGGCGATGCGTTTTACCGTCATAAACCGGGAACAGCGGGATCACGCGGGCGCGGCAGACTTTCATCAGGCGACCAATCGCGGGTAGCGTAGCTTTATAGGTCGCGAAGAAATCGACAAACTCGCTGTGCTCAGGACCGTGATCCTGATCGGGCAGATAGTAGCCCCAATAGCCCTGACGTACGGACTGAATGAAAGGCTTAATGCCATCGTTACGGGCGTGCAGGCGTCCGCCAAAGCGACGGCGCACGGTATTCCAGACGAAATCGTAGATTTTGTTTCCCTGATTATGGAACATCGCCGCCATTTTCTGGCCCTGCGATGCCATTAACATTGCCGGAATGTCGACCCCCCAACCGTGCGGCACCAGGAAAATCACTTTTTCATTATTGCGACGCATCTCGTCGATGATTTCCAGCCCTTTCCAGTCAACGCGGTCGACGATCTTTTCCGGCCCTTTCAGCGCCAGTTCCGCCATCATCGCCATGGCCTGTGGCGCGGTGGTATACATATCATCAATGATTGCTTCGCGTTCGACGTCGGTTTTATCCGGGAAGCAGTACAGAAGGTTTATTTGCGCCCGGCGGCGTGCGCTTTTACCTAAGCGCCCTGCCAGGCGCCCCACATTGCCGAGCACCGGATCGCGGAGGGAAGCAGGTAGCAACGCCATGCCAGCAAACGCGTATACGCCAAGCCAGGCGCCCCAGTTACGCGGGTGGCGAAAGGATTTTTCAAACTCGGGAATGTACTCAATATTGTTTTTTTTGGTTTCCATGCGGGTTCCAGGGTCTGGTGACGCAAAAATATATTCAGATAGTGTAGCGAGGCAGCCGTCCGCGTACAAAAGAAAAAGCCGGCGCACACTGACGCCGGCTTATTTTTGAGGGTGTTAGCTTAGTCGAAGCGCAGCTGTGGCATCACCTCTTTCACCTGCGCCAGGTAATCTTTGCGATCTTTCCCGGTCAGCCCTTCGGTGCGCGGCAGTTTCGCCGTCAGCGGGTTAACCGCCTGCTGGTTGATCCACACTTCGTAGTGCAGGTGCGGCCCCGTCGAACGGCCTGTGTTACCGGACAGCGCGATGCGATCGCCACGTTTCACCTTCTGGCCCGGTTTGACCAGCAGTTTACGCAGGTGCATGTAGCGGGTGGTGTATGTACGACCGTGACGAATAGCCACGTAGTAGCCAGCAGCACCACTGCGTTTCGCCATGACCACTTCACCATCCCCTACCGCCAGCACTGGCGTGCCCTGCGGCATGGCGAAGTCAACGCCACGGTGCGGCGCTACGCGACCCGTTACCGGGTTCAGACGACGCGGGTTAAAGTTGGAGGAGACACGGAACTGTTTCGCCGTTGGGAAACGCAGGAAGCCTTTTGCCAGGCCCGTACCGCTGCGGTCATAGAACTTACCGTCTTCCGCGCGAATGGCGTAGTAGTCTTTGCCGTCTGAACGCAGACGAACACCCACAAGCTGGCTCTGCTCGCGCTTACCGTCCAGCATTTCGCGGGACATCAGGACAGAGAACTGATCGCCTTTTTTCAGTTTGCGGAAATCCATCTGCCACTGCATGGCTTTGATCACCGAGCTGATTTCAGCGCTGGTCAGGCCAGCATCGCGGGCACTGGAAACAAAGCTGCCGCCGACGGTCCCTTTCATCACGCTGTTAACCCAGTCGCCCTGCTGCATTTCACTGGTCATTTTGAAACCGTTTGCGGTGCGATCGTAGGTGCGGGTTTCGCGACGGGACATCTCCCAGGTCAGACGTTGCAGATCGCCGTCGGGCGTTAAGGTCCAGGAAAGCTGCTGACCAATTTTCAGGTTACGCAGCTCTTTATCGGATGCGGCAAGCTGGCTAATGTTGCCCATGTCGATACCGTACTGGTTCAGGACGCTGCTCAGCGTATCGCCAGTAGAAACAACATATTCATGAATGCCGGTTTCATTCTGGATCTTGTCATCCAGCTCATCCTGGGGAATAGCTTCATCTTCCTGTGCGGCCTGATCGATAGGCTCGCTGGCCTCAGGCAGCAGAGAGCGGATCTCGCTCTTCTCCAGTTCGATGGTTTTAATAATAGGGGCAGAACTCGGGTGGTAAACATAGGGCCGCCAGACGGCGACCGCTAACGTGAGAACTGTAAGCGACCCCAGCATAACGCGGTGGGGTCGAGGCAGATTGTTAAATGCCAGGGCGACAGAGCGGGCTATCTGTTGCACGTATTCACTTCCTCGTTAATCTCCTTTCAGGCAGCTCGCATACTGATTCGCCAGTTGGCTGAGGAACTGCGAATAGCTCGCTTTGCTCAACTGGATGTTCGTACCTAGCGGGTCAAGGGTTCCCATGCGCACGGATGTTCCCCTGGCCACGGCTTCTACGACCGCTGGCCTGAACTGTGGCTCAGCAAAAACGCATGTCGCTTTTTGCTCAACCAACTGTGTTCTGATTTCATGTAAACGCTGCGCACCAGGCTGAATTTCAGGGTTGACGGTAAAATGCCCCAATGGGGTCAGACCGTAATGTTTCTCGTAATACCCGTAGGCATCATGAAAAACGAAGTACCCTTTTCCTTTAAGCGGTGCGAGCTCGTTACCTACCTGTTTGTCGGTTGCGGCTAATTGAGCCTCAAAATCCTTCAGGTTGGCGTCGAGTTTGATTCGACTTTGCGGCATAAGTTCCACTAATTTGTCGTGGATTGCAACCGCTGTAAGCCGCGCTATCTCTGGGGAGAGCCAGAGATGCATGTTGTATTCACCGTGATGGTGATGGTCGTCACCTTTTTCGCCATGAGCATGGTCGTGGTCGTGTTCGTCGCCCTCGTCCTCAGCCCCTTTCATCAGCAACGGTTTCACAGCGGACAGCTCACCAATCGTCACCTGTTTCTCCGCAGGGACCTGTTTAGCGGATTTCTGCATGAACGCTTCCATCTCAGGACCAATCCAGACGACTAAGTCCGCGTTCTGTAAGCGTTTTACATCAGACGGACGCAGAGAATAATCATGCTCGGAGGCCCCGTCAGGCAGAAGAACCTCTGTGTCCGTCACACCGTCGGCGATGGCAGCGGCGATAAAGCCAAGTGGTTTAAGCGAAGCGACAACGGCAGCGTTAACATCTTGTGCTGTTGTCCCCCAAAGAGCAGCGGATAAAGCTGCGAAAAGAAGCGTATTTTTCTGTAACATAATGCGACTAATCATCGTAATGAATGCGTGGAATGTGATATTATAACATTCGATGACTTCTGCAAGCTTAAATTGACATGACGACTTTAGTTTCTCTTGAAAATGTTTCGGTCTCGTTCGGCCAGCGCCGCGTCCTTTCTGACGTGTCGCTGAATCTGAAGCCCGGCAAAATACTCACGCTGCTCGGCCCTAACGGTGCAGGCAAATCGACGCTGGTGCGCGTCGTATTAGGCCTGGTAGTCCCTGACGCAGGTGTTATCGTCCGCGAGGACAAATTGCGTATCGGCTATGTGCCGCAAAAATTACATCTTGATGCCACCCTGCCCCTGACGGTGAGCCGCTTCCTGCGTCTCCGTCCCGGTACGCGTAAAGCGGATATCCTACCGGCGCTAAAACGCGTTCAGGCGGGACATCTTGTTGAGGCGCCTTTGCAAAAGCTGTCGGGCGGTGAAACCCAGCGCGTATTGCTTGCCCGCGCCCTGCTCAGCAGCCCTCAGCTGCTGGTCCTGGACGAGCCGACGCAGGGTGTCGACGTCAACGGTCAGGTTGCGCTGTACGATCTTATCGACCAGCTCCGTCGGGAGCTTAACTGCGCGGTGCTGATGGTCTCCCATGATCTGCATCTGGTAATGGCCAAAACCGACGAAGTGCTGTGCCTGAACCATCACATCTGTTGTTCCGGCACGCCGGAAGTGGTGTCAATGCATCCCGAATTTATCTCCATGTTTGGCCATCGTGGCGCCGAACAGCTGGGCATTTATCGCCATAATCACAATCACCGCCATGATTTACAGGGACGAATTGTCCTGCGTCGGGGAAATGGACACTCATGATTGAACTGTTATTGCCCGGCTGGCTGGCCGGGATTATGCTTGCCTGCGCCGCGGGTCCACTCGGCTCGTTTGTCGTCTGGCGCAGAATGTCCTATTTCGGCGATACGCTGGCCCATGCGTCATTGCTGGGTGTCGCGTTTGGTTTGTTGCTGGACGTGAACCCTTTTTATGCGGTGATTGTCGTCACGCTGCTGCTGGCCGCCGGTCTGGTCTGGCTGGAAAAACGCCCTCACCTGGCCATTGATACCCTGCTCGGCATTATGGCGCACAGCGCCCTGTCGCTGGGCCTGGTGGTGGTGAGCCTGATGTCCAACATCCGCGTGGACCTGATGGCCTATCTGTTCGGCGATCTGCTGGCCGTCACGCCCGAAGATCTGATTTCGATTGCCATTGGCGTGGTGGTGGTGCTCGGGATCCTGCTGTGGCAGTGGCGGAATTTACTGGCAATGACCGTCAGCCCCGATCTGGCCTTTGTCGACGGCGTGAAGCTTCAGCGCGTGAAGCTGCTCTTGATGCTGGTGACGGCGTTAACCATCGGGGTGGCGATGAAATTTGTTGGCGCGCTGATCATCACGTCGCTGTTGATAATCCCTGCCGCCACGGCGCGTCGTTTTGCGCGTACGCCGGAGCAAATGGCCGGTATCGCGGTGATTATCGGAATGATCGCGGTGACGGGCGGCTTAACCTTCTCGGCGTTCTATGACACGCCAGCGGGGCCGTCGGTGGTATTGTGCGCGGCGGTGTTGTTTATTTTCAGTATGATGAAAAAAACCGCGCAGTAGTCAGCATGTCCCCGGTGGCGCTTCGCTTACCGGGGCTACCATTAATCGCTACTTACGGCATCGCGGGCGGCGTAATGCCGAAATGATTCCACGCCCGCACCGTCGCCATACGACCACGCGGGGTACGCTGTAAAAAGCCCTGCTGGATCAGATACGGCTCCAGCACATCCTCGATAGTCTCACGCTCTTCGCCAATTGCCGCCGCCAGGTTATCCAGCCCCACCGGCCCGCCAAAGAACTTATCCAGCACCGCCAGCAGCAGCTTACGGTCCATATAGTCAAAGCCTTCGGCATCAACGTTCAGCATATCCAGCGCCTGCGCAGCAATGTCAGCCGAAATGGTGCCATCGTGCTTCACCTCGGCAAAATCACGCACGCGACGCAGCAGGCGGTTGGCGATACGCGGCGTACCGCGGGAACGTTTCGCCACTTCAAACGCTCCCTCTTCGCTCATATCCAGCCCCATGTAGCGCGCGCTGCGACCCACAATATGCTGAAGATCGGGCACCTGATAAAACTCCAGACGCTGCACGATACCAAAACGGTCACGTAGCGGTGAGGTCAGCGAGCCGGCTCGCGTCGTGGCACCAATCAGAGTAAACGGTGGCAGATCGATTTTGATCGAGCGCGCGGCCGGGCCTTCGCCGATCATGATATCCAGCTGGTAATCCTCCATCGCCGGATAGAGCACTTCCTCCACCACCGGTGACAGGCGGTGGATTTCATCGATAAACAGCACGTCATGCGGTTCGAGGTTGGTCAGCATCGCCGCCAGGTCCCCTGCTTTCTCCAGCACCGGGCCGGAGGTGGTACGCAGGTTAACGCCCATTTCGTTGGCGACGATATTCGCCAGAGTGGTTTTACCTAGCCCCGGCGGACCAAAAATCAGCAGGTGATCGAGCGCATCGCCGCGCAGCTTTGCCGCCTGGATAAAAATCTCCATCTGAGAACGAACCTGCGGCTGGCCAATGTACTCATCCAGCAGTTTTGGACGGATCGCGCGATCCACCACGTCATCTGGCTGAATGGTGCCTGCCGATACCAGGCGGTCTGCTTCAATCATCCTTTACCTCACAATGCAGCGCGCAGCGCTTCACGAATCAGAGTTTCACTGCTGGCATCCGGTTTGGCAACTTTACTCACCATACGGCTGGCCTCCTGAGGTTTATAGCCCAGCGCCACCAGCGCGGCAACCGCTTCCTGCTCGGCATCATCATCCGTCGCTGGCCCGCCCGGTGAAGTCAGCACCAGATCGGCCGCCGGGGTGAACAGATCGCCATGCAGACCTTTAAAGCGGTCCTTCATCTCGACAATCAGGCGCTCGGCGGTTTTCTTGCCGATGCCCGGAAGTTTAATTAACGCAGCCGGATCTTCGCGCTCAACGGCATTCACAAACTGTGGCGCTGACATACCGGACAGAATCGCCAGCGCCAGCTTGGGCCCGACGCCGTTGGTTTTAATTAATTCGCGGAACAGGGTGCGTTCCTGTTTGTTATTGAATCCGTACAGCAGCTGAGCGTCTTCACGCACCACAAACTGGGTAAAGACAACCGCCTCTTTGCCCGCCTCCGGCAACTCGTAGAAGCAGGTCATCGGCATATGGACTTCATAGCCCACGCCACCCACTTCCAGCAGCACTAACGGGGGTTGTTTTTCAATGATGATGCCTCTGAGTCTGCCTATCACGTGACGCTCCTGCGTTCTGGATGAAATTAACTGCCGACATAATAAAAAAAGGCTGGATAAACATCCAGCCTGATTTGTCATTATCGTAATCTGCCTCGCGCCAGATTGAGCCGCGACTCACTCATTTGCATCGCGTTCTGGCTGACGTGGCAGTGGGTAATCGCAATGGCCAGCGCATCGGCGGCGTCGGCCTGCGGGTTCGCCGGGAGCTTCAGCAGGGTACGCACCATGTGCTGCACCTGGCTTTTCTCCGCGCTACCTATGCCCACCACCGTCTGCTTAACCTGACGGGCCGCGTATTCAAACACTGGCAGGTCCTGGTTCACGGCGGCAACTATCGCCACGCCGCGCGCCTGCCCGAGCTTTAACGCCGAGTCAGCGTTCTTCGCCATAAAGACCTGCTCGATGGCGAAAAAGTCCGGCTGAAACTGGGTGATGATCTCCGACACGCCCGCATAAATGAGCTTCAGGCGCGACGGCAGATCGTCCACTTTGGTACGAATACATCCGCTGCCGAGGTAGGTTAGCTGGCGTCCCACCTGACGGATAACGCCATACCCGGTGACGCGTGAGCCGGGGTCAATCCCGAGGATAATCGACATCACGCGTCTCCCGTAAACGGTTTACAGGCTCTCATCAGAGAGTCGCTGCAACCTCATCAGAGATTTCACCGTTGTGATACACTTCCTGCACGTCGTCGCAGTCTTCGAGCATGTCGATCAGACGCAGCAGTTTCGGTGCGGTTTCTGCATCCATGTCCGCTTTTGTGGAAGGGATCATGGACACTTCAGCGTTATCCGCTTTCAGACCTGCCGCTTCCAGCGCATCGCGCACGGCACCCATCTCTTCCCATGCGGTGTAGACATCGATAGCGCCGTCGTCGTAGGTCACTACGTCTTCCGCACCGGCTTCCAGCGCCGCTTCCATGATCGCATCTTCGTCGCCTTTCTCGAAGGAGATGACGCCTTTTTTGCTGAACAGGTAAGCAACAGAACCGTCAGTGCCCAGGTTACCACCGGTTTTGGTGAACGCGTGGCGCACTTCCGCAACGGTACGGTTACGGTTGTCGGACAGGCACTCTACCATCACCGCCGTACCGCCAGGACCGTAACCTTCATAAATGATGGTTTCCATGTTCGCGTCTTCATCACCGCCCACGCCACGTGCGATTGCACGGTTCAGGGTGTCTCGCGTCATGTTGTTGGACAGGGCTTTATCCACCGCCGCGCGCAGACGTGGGTTAGAGGCCGGATCGCCGCCACCCAGACGCGCCGCTGTTACCAGCTCACGAATGATTTTGGTAAAGATTTTACCGCGTTTGGCATCCTGTGCCGCTTTACGGTGTTTGGTGTTGGCCCACTTACTATGACCTGCCATAAAAAGTTCTCCAAAAATCGCGCCTTCTCAGGCAGCGTTAATTACAAATTCTTCTATCGCCTGCCGGTTGCTCCATGACTTGGTCAGTGCGGCGGCATCCGCCGCATCCACCCAGCGGTAGGTCAGGTGTTCCGTGAACACGATCTCCCGCTCATGGGGAAGCGCAAGGCAGAACCACGATTCCGTATTGCGCTCAATTCCCGGTGCATAGCGATGACGTAAATGGCTAAAAATTTCAAACTCCACCGTGCGCTGACAGTCCTTCAGGGTCAGTTGCTCGCGAGCAACGTCAATGGCGACCTCTTCCTTTACTTCACGCGCGGCGGCCTGCGGCGCGGACTCTCCCTCTTCCAGACTGCCGGTAACCGACTGCCAGAAATCAGGATCGTCGCGCCGCTGCAACATCAGCACCCGCTTCGAGTCTTCTGCATAAATGACCACCAGAACCGAAACGGGACGCTTATATGCCATATCAGTTTTTCTCTTCCTTCTTCACCACCTCAATGCCCAGCTCAGCCAGCGCGGCCGGGTTGGCAAAGCTTGGCGCTTCAGTCATCAGACACGCCGCTGCGGTGGTTTTCGGGAAGGCGATAACATCACGGATGTTGTCGGTGCCGGTCAGCAGCATGGTCAGACGGTCAAGACCAAAGGCCAGACCCGCGTGCGGAGGCGTACCGTATTTCAGGGCGTCCAGCAGGAAGCCAAACTTCTCGCGCTGCTCCTGCTCGTTAATGCCCAGAATGCCGAACACGGTCTGCTGCATTTCACCGCTGTGAATACGCACGGAGCCGCCGCCCACTTCGTAGCCGTTGATAACCATATCGTAGGCATTCGCTACCGCATCTTCCGGTGCAGCCTTCAGTTCCGCCGCCGTCATGTCTTTTGGCGAGGTGAACGGGTGGTGCATCGCGGTCAGGCCGCCTTCACCGTCGTCTTCAAACATCGGGAAGTCGATCACCCACAGCGGCGCCCATTTGCTTTCATCGGTCAGGTTCAGGTCTTTGCCGAGCTTCAGACGCAGCGCGCCCATCGCATCCGCAACGACTTTCTTGTTGTCTGCGCCGAAGAAGATCATGTCGCCGTCCTGCGCGCCGGTGCGCTCCAGAATAGCTTCCACGATGTCCGCATTCAGGAATTTCGCAACAGGGCTGGTAATGCCTTCCAGACCTTTAGCACGCTCGGTTACTTTAATATAGGCCAGACCTTTCGCACCGTAGATCTTGATGAAGTTGCCGTAGTCGTCAATCTGCTTACGGCTCAGCGCAGCACCGCCCGGTACGCGCAGGGCAGCCACGCGGCCTTTCGGATCGTTAGCCGGACCAGCAAAGACCGCGAACTCAACGGCTTTCACCAGGTCTGCCACGTCCACCAGCTCCATTGGGTTACGCAGGTCTGGTTTGTCGGAGCCGTAGCGACGCTCGGCTTCCGCGAAGGTCATGATTGGGAAATCGCCCAGCTCAACGCCTTTTACGTCGTTCCACAGGCTACGCACCAGGGCTTCCATCACCTCACGCACCTGCTCGGCGGTCATGAAGGAGGTTTCCACATCGATCTGGGTAAATTCTGGCTGACGGTCTGCACGCAGATCTTCATCGCGGAAGCATTTCACGATCTGATAGTAGCGGTCGAAGCCGGACATCATCAGCAACTGCTTGAACAGCTGTGGTGACTGTGGCAGCGCGTAGAATTTGCCCTTATGGACGCGGGATGGAACCAGGTAGTCGCGCGCGCCTTCCGGCGTGGCTTTGGTCAGCATCGGGGTTTCGATATCGAGGAAACCGTGGTCATCCATAAAGCGACGCACCAGGCTGGTGATTTTCGCACGGGTTTTCAGGCGCTGAGCCATCTCCGGGCGACGCAGATCCAGGTAGCGGTATTTAAGACGCGCTTCTTCGGTGTTGACGTGGTTGGAGTCCAGCGGCAACGCTTCTGCGCGATTGATAATCACCAGATCGGACGCCAGCACTTCGATAGCACCGGTCGCCATATCGGCGTTGATGTTTTTCTCGTCACGCGCACGCACGGTGCCCGTCACCTGAATGCAGAACTCATTACGCAGCTCAGAGGCCAGCTTCAACGCATCAGCGCGATCCGGATCGAAGAACACCTGAACGATACCTTCGCGGTCACGCATATCAATAAAGATAAGGCTACCAAGATCGCGACGACGATTGACCCAACCACACAGGGTGACCTGCTGCCCGACGTGGGACTGACGCAGCTGCCCGCAATATTCTGTACGCATGAGATATCCCTTAATTAGCCGCAGGCTGATTGTCGCCTGTCTTACAGGCTACGATGTCGCAGCTTTCTGTATGTCACAACTGGATGAAAAAAGGCGGCTATTATACTGGAAATTCTGCCGCACGATAAGAGCGAAGCACGGCCTGACGCGTGTTTGCTGTGCTCTTATTGTCTATTCTCACAAAAATTAACAAAATTATCCGACCGATAACAGGCCATCCCGTCGTAAGGTGTAAAAAAGCAATTAATTTTACTGGAGTGACAATGTTAACGCTTGATGCCACCAAAACCGCCCTTGTGGTCATTGATTTACAGGAAGGGATCCTGCCTTTTGCCGGTGGTCCACACACCGCTGACGATGTTGTAAGCCGTGCTGCGCGTCTGGCGGAAAAATGCCGGGCCAGCGGTGCGCCTGTCGTCATGGTGCGCGTCGGCTGGTCCACTGATTTCGCCGAAGCGCTAAAGCAGCCAGTTGATGCTCAGGCCCCGGCGCATGCGCTGCCGGACAACTGGTGGACATACCCGGTCTCGCTCGGTAAACGCGACAGCGATTTAGAAGTCACCAAACGCCAGTGGGGCGCATTCTATGGCACTGACCTGGAGCTCCAGCTGCGCCGTCGCGGGATAGACACTATTATTCTGTGCGGGATCTCCACCAACATCGGTGTGGAATCCACCGCCCGTAACGCCTGGGAGCTGGGCTTTAACCTGGTGATAGCGGAAGATGCGTGCAGCGCAGCCTCTGCGGATCAGCATCAGGGCAGCATGACCCATATCTTCCCGCGTATTGGTCGCGTGCGCAGCACGGATGAGATCCTCAGCGCGCTATGATGTACGTGGGTTTGCCCCAGTGGTCGCACCCGAAATGGGTGCGCCTGGGTATTACTGGCCTTGAAGAGTATGCCCGACACTTTAACTGCGTGGAGGGCAATACCACGCTGTACGCTCTGCCACGCACGGAGATCGTCGAGCGCTGGCGCGAGCAAACCACCGACGATTTCCGCTTTTGCTTCAAATTTCCGGCAACCATCTCCCACAACGCCGCGCTGCGAAACTGCGATGATTTAACCTACGAGTTTTTCACCCGGATGTCGCCCCTGGCAAACCGTGTTGGCCAGTACTGGCTCCAGCTTCCCGCCACGTTCGGCCCGCGCGATCTACAAGCCCTCTGGCAGTTTCTCGACGCCCTGCCCCACGATTTCACGTACGGTGTGGAGGTGAGGCATCCAGATTTCTTTACCAAAGGCGACGCGGAGAAAGCGCTGAATCGCGGCCTGCATGAACGATCGGTCAACCGCGTGATCCTCGACAGCCGCCCCGTGCACAGCGCAATCCCGCACAGCGAAGCCGTTGTTGATGCCCAGCGCAAAAAACCGAAAGTACCGGTTCATGCCATTGTTACCGCGCAGAACCCGATGGTCCGGTTTATCGGCAGCGATAACATGCAACAGAATGAGGAGATGTTCGCCGTCTGGCTGCAAACGCTCGCGAAATGGGAGCAAACCACCACCCCGTACCTGTTTTTACATACGCCGGATATTGCCCAGGCACCTGAACTGGTCGATTCTCTCTGGCAGGCCTTGCAGCAGGCGGTTCCGTCGGTTGGCCCCGCGCCGTCCATCCCACAACAATCTTCTCTTTTCTGAAATCACCCCCTATCATAGAGACGTGCCATCTGCCAAAAACAGGGAGTTAGTATGGTCAGCGCGCTGTATGCGGTGTTAGGTGCATTACTGCTGATTAAATTTTCATTTGATGTTGTGCGCCTGAGAATGCAGTACCGCGTCTCCTACGGTGACGGGGGCTTTTCTGAGCTGCAAAGCGCAATCCGGATCCACGGCAACGCGGTCGAGTACATTCCCGTCGCGTTAATTTTACTGCTGTTAATGGAGATGGATGGCGCTGAAACCTGGATGGTGCACGTCTGTGGGCTGCTGCTGATTGCAGGTCGTTTGATGCATTATTATGGTTTTCACCACCGCCTGATCCGCTGGCGTCGTTCCGGCATGAGCGCGACCTGGTGCTCGCTTTTGCTGATGGTGCTGGCTAACCTTTGGTATATGCCGTGGGAGTTGGTTTTCTCCTTCCATTAGCGCACAATATGCCCCTTTATTTTTCCCGGATTTTTACGTTATGTCAGATCGCGACACGCTTTTTTCCGCGCCTATCGCCAGCCTGGGCGACTGGACCTTTGATGAACGGGTAGCCGAAGTCTTCCCGGATATGATCCAGCGCTCTGTTCCCGGTTATTCCAATATCATCTCCATGATCGGCATGCTGGCGGAGCGTTTCGTTCAACCCGGCACGCAGGTCTATGACCTGGGCTGTTCGCTGGGAGCGGCAACGCTGTCCATTCGTCGTAACGTTCATCACGAAGGCTGCAAGATTGTGGCTGTCGATAACTCACCGGCCATGGTTGAACGCTGCCGTCGCCACATTGACGCATATAAAGCCCCTACGCCTGTGGAGGTGGTGGAAGGCGATATCCGCGATATCGACATCCAGAACGCCTCGATGGTGGTCCTGAACTTTACCCTTCAGTTCCTGGTGCCGGACGATCGTCAGCGGTTGCTGGATAAAATTTATCAGGGCCTCAACCCGGGCGGCGCGCTGGTGTTGTCTGAGAAATTCAGCTTTGAAGACGCCAGCGTGGGCGAACTGCTGTTCAACATGCACCATGATTTCAAGCGTGCAAACGGCTACAGCGAGCTGGAGATCAGCCAGAAGCGCAGCATGCTTGAAAACGTCATGCTGACGGATTCCGTTGAAACACACAAAGCGCGCCTGCGCAAAGCCGGATTTGAACACAGCGAACTGTGGTTCCAGTGCTTTAACTTTGGTTCTCTGGTGGCGCTGAAAGCCGGAGACGCAGCATGATCGAGTTCGGTAATTTCTATCAACTGATTGCCAAAAACCACCTTTCCCACTGGCTGGAAACCCTGCCTGCGCAAATTGCCACCTGGCAGCGCGATCAGCAGCATGGTCTGTTGAAGCAGTGGTCCAACGCCGTGGAGTTTCTGCCTGAACTGACGCCTCATCGTCTGGATTTACTGCACAGCGTGACGGCGGAGAGCGAAGAGCCGCTCCCGGCCGGGCAGATCAACCGCATCGAAACGCTGATGCGTAACCTGATGCCGTGGCGCAAAGGGCCGTTCTCGCTGTACGGCGTGAACATCAATACCGAATGGCGCTCAGACTGGAAATGGGATCGCGTTCTGCCGCATTTATCCGACCTGACCGGGCGCACCATTCTGGACGTGGGCTGCGGTAGCGGCTATCACATGTGGCGCATGATCGGCGCAGGCGCGCATCTGGCCGTCGGTATCGATCCGATGCAGCTGTTCCTGTGCCAGTTTGAAGCGGTGCGAAAGCTGCTGGGTAACGACCAGCGCGCGCACCTGCTGCCGCTGGGTATCGAGCAACTCCCTGCTCTGAAAGCGTTTGATACCGTGTTCTCGATGGGCGTGCTGTACCACCGTCGTTCCCCGCTGGAGCATCTCTGGCAACTGAAAGATCAGCTGGTCAGCGGCGGTGAGCTGGTGCTGGAAACGCTGGTCATCGAAGGGGATGAACATGCCGTTCTGGTGCCAGGCGATCGCTATGCGCAGATGCGCAACGTTTACTTCATCCCTTCCGCGCTGGCGCTGAAGAACTGGCTGGAGAAATGTGGGTTTGTCGATGTACGCATCGCCGATGTGTGCGTGACGTCGGTTGAGGAACAGCGTCGCACCGACTGGATGATCACCGAATCGCTGGAGCAGTTCCTCGACCCGGACGATCACAGTAAAACCATCGAAGGCTATCCGGCCCCGATGCGTGCGGTGTTGATTGCAACGAAGCCGTAGTATTTATCCCCTCACCCCGGCCCTCTCCCCAAAGGGGCGAGGGTGAAAAGACCGCACCGTGCAGTCCCCTCTCCCCTGTGGGGAGAGGGTTAGGGTGAGGGGCAAGAATAAAAAAAGGCCCCTGTTGAAATTGCAGGGGCCTGGTACAAGCAAGCATCATATTGGGCGACATGATGCGCGGTAAAAATCGGTACGTTGCTACACGTGATGACGTTCAATCAGCGATTTCATTTCCGCAACCGACTCTCCATCCACACCGTAGCGCGAGTACTCATCCGCTTCAGCATCCGTCGACATTGACAACCCTGTATTGCGATAACGCATGGGTGAAGGTATCCATTTACCCGCCGAGCTGTGTAGCTCTTCCACCCCTGCGTTTAAAAACAGTTCCAGATTGCTGGCGCGTACTCCTGCGCCCGCCATGATTATTGGAACACCGGAATGTGCTTTTAGTTCCGTAATTAATTTCAGTCCTTTTTCAGCCGAGGGCTGCTGGCCCGACGTCAGAACGCGCGCCACGCCCAGTTCTGCCAGCGTATCAAAGGCTTGTATCGGATCCTGACACATATCGAACGCACGATGAAAAGTGACCGCCATTCCCTGGGCTGCGCGCATGACCTGGCGCATACGCGAGAGATCGATGTTTCCGTCTTCGTCCAGCACACCGATCACCAGGCCCGGAAAACCGGAATCACGGACGAGGGCGATATCCTCAAGCATGGCACTGAACTCACCCGCCGTATAACAAAAATCACCGCCGCGCGGGCGAATAATCGGGTGCACCGGAATGGTGATGGCCTGACGGGCTGATTTCAGCACGCCAAAGGACGGGGTTAATCCCCCTTCTTTCGGTGCCGCGCAAAGCTCGATGCGATCGGCCCCCTGCCGTTGCGCAGTGACTGCACACTCCACGCTGTAACAACAAATTTCCAGCAGCGCCATGTCATCCTCCTTAAATTTCACTCAACGTACCATCGTGGCACGTTGCCCGATTCGTGTCTGGATCGACGCTCACAGTGCTTACGCTTCGCTGGCGACGATCTGCTCAATAGTCCAGGGATGGAATTTCACCGTCACGCTGCCGTCCGTTACGGCAAGCGTAGGGTTCGGTAAGCGTTCGCGCTCACCTTTTGGCGAGCTGGTTTTGACGAAAATACCCGGCTGGCTTAACCCCTCGTCGGAAAGCAGCGCCAGCGCACGGGCGTTCAGCGTCTCGGGCTCCCCAGGCAGAACAATTTCGATATGCTCCCAGCCTTCGTGCGGATAACGCTTCTCTCCTGGCCAGGGCAGTTCCACAACGGTGAATTGCCAGTGCGCCACCGTAACCGGCGCGTGAAGTTTGAACAGGCAAATCGGGCGACCGTTAATGATATTCTCTGACAGCAGTTCTCCGCACTGTTCAAAGCCACGCCGCCAGCGTTCTGCGGTGGCATTCTGGTGGCAGCGCAAAGAGATGTGATCGGCCTCAAGCGGCGCGATATCCAGCCCGAGACGGGTGGCAAGTTCTGTGAACGCCTGGGTGAAGCGCGGTAAATCTGCTGAAATATCATGCAGTTCGTCAATGGTGTGCCAGTTCGCCATAGGTCAGTCTCGTTTCGTGTCGCAAAGCCGCTAATTTACTCTGTTGCCCTCTGTCGACCAACCGCATAATCACGGTTTTTTCGACTGCATGATTATGCATACCGTCTTCGCCTGGATTCTGAGCGATCTTCGCCCCCCGCAGGGCTGACGCCCGAGGCCATTTGCAGTATACTCCTGCCCTAAATTCTTAAACTGGCGTGGGTGTTTTTTACCCGCATCAAAAACGTAAGGTATCCAGGTGAATATTCAGGCTCTTCTCTCAGAAAAAGTCAGTCAGGCACTGATTGCCGCAGGTGCGCCTGCGGATTGCGAACCACAGGTTCGTCAGTCAGCGAAAGTACAGTTTGGCGACTATCAGGCTAATGGCGTGATGGCAGTGGCTAAAAAACTGGGCATGCCGCCGCGACAGCTCGCTGAGCAGGTACTGACGCATCTGGATCTCACCGGCATCGCCAGCAAAACCGAAATCGCCGGTCCGGGCTTTATCAACATTTTCCTTGAGCCTGCGTTCCTGGCAAGCCACGTTGACGCGGCGCTGAAATCTGACCGTCTGGGCGTGGCTCAGCCAGAAGCGCAGACCGTGGTGGTTGACTACTCCGCGCCAAACGTGGCGAAGGAGATGCACGTCGGTCACCTGCGCTCCACCATTATCGGTGATGCGGCCGTGCGTACCCTGGAGTTCCTCGGTCACAAGGTGATCCGCGCTAACCACGTAGGCGACTGGGGCACGCAGTTCGGTATGCTGATCGCATATCTGGAAAAACAGCAGCAGGAAAACGCAGGCGAAATGGCGCTGGCAGACCTGGAAGGTTTCTACCGTGAAGCCAAAAAACACTACGACGAAGACGAAGCCTTTGCCGAGCGCGCGCGCAGCTACGTGGTGAAACTTCAAGGCGGCGATCCGTACTTCCTCGAGATGTGGCGCAAGCTGGTGGACATCACCATGTCCCAGAACCAGCTTACCTATAACCGTCTGAACGTGACCCTGACCCGCGACGACGTAATGGGTGAAAGCCTGTATAACCCGATGCTGCCGGGCATTGTGGCGGACCTGAAAGCCAAAAACCTGGCGGTGGAAAGCGAAGGCGCAACGGTAGTATTCCTTGATGAGTATAAAAACAAGGAAGGCGAACCGATGGGCGTGATCGTCCAGAAAAAGGATGGCGGCTATCTCTACACCACCACCGATATCGCCTGTGCGAAATACCGTTACGAAACCCTGCATGCGGACCGCGTGCTGTATTACATCGACTCCCGTCAGCACCAGCACCTGATGCAGGCGTGGACTATCGTGCGTAAAGCGGGTTATGTACCTGAATCCGTGCCGCTGGAACACCACATGTTCGGCATGATGCTGGGTAAAGACGGTAAGCCGTTCAAAACCCGTGCGGGCGGCACCGTGAAGCTCTCCGATCTGCTGGATGAAGCGCTGGAGCGCGCCCGTCGCCTGGTGGCCGAGAAGAACCCGGACATGCCTGCTGACGAGCTGGAGAAACTGGCTAACGCGGTTGGGATCGGTGCGGTAAAATACGCGGATCTCTCCAAGAACCGTACCACCGACTATATCTTCGACTGGGACAACATGCTGGCGTTTGAAGGCAACACGGCGCCGTACATGCAGTACGCTTACACCCGCGTACTCTCCGTCTTCCGTAAAGCCAGTATTGACGAAAGCGTGCTGGCGAACGCCACGGTGACCCTTAACGAAGACCGTGAAGCACAGCTGGCTGCCCGCCTGCTTCAGTTCGAAGAGACGCTCTCTGTGGTCGCGCGCGACGGTACGCCGCACGTTATGTGTGCTTACCTTTACGATCTGGCCGGTCTGTTCTCTGGCTTCTACGAACACTGCCCTATCCTGACCGCCGAGAGCGAAGCGGTGCGTAACAGCCGCCTGAAGCTGGCGCAGCTGACGGCGAAGACCCTGAAACTGGGTCTGGATACTCTGGGTATCGAAACCATAGAACGTATGTAAAAAAGAAACCCGGCGGTTGCCGGGTTTTTTTATAAATGAACGCCATCAGTCGTGAACGAGTACCTGGAAGGTATCTAATTCATACTCTCTGCCGTTATAGCCGATGCAGCAACCTCTGCTGAGGTGACTTCCAGCTTTACCCACAAAGAGACCGTTATCGAATTTTGCACGGGCAACGTAGAGCTTAGTGCCATTGGCTTCATGTCCCGCCTCAACCATATTCGGTGGGAAATGTTTATCCTTAACGTCTACCCATTTTAAAGCGCCCACGTAAACTTCAAATTCATTACAAAAGTGCTCTCTTCCTCCCCATGGGACCCATGCCGTATTGCCGAACACCCATTTCCCCGGATGAATCCCACCATTCACTTTTGCGCGAATAATAAACAATGGAGATGGTCCTTTGATACCAGGAACACCTATTTCATAACCTGCTACAGGCGCGTCCAATGGGATAAACTCATCTCTTTTCGCTGATTTCCACATAACGATGTCCTTTTCAGTCTAAATAATTATCCGTAGTTAAAATCATTAAAACTCAGAAATTGAATGAATGGCAAAGTCATTATTCAGGCTTTGAAAAATAATCACCTTAACCAGTGATTTTTCCGGGCCTTCCGCATGGATAAAACGGCGAAGCGCAATAAAGGTATGGAACTGGCCAGCCACAAGCTGGCTTCCGACATACAGTAGTGGGAAATAACCCGCACCATCAATATCCTTGAAAACCGTGTCGAACATATTGATATGTTCATCAGACATTTTATCGGCATGCATATTTACAGCAGGGTTAACGATAATACCGCCCATTGTATTTTCCATTGCATCACTCCTTGTATGAATATTAGAAGAATCTTAACGCAGATAAAAAACAGGATAAATACGAATTGTGTTTTGTGAAGAAAATCACGATTTAATATTAAGCGTAATGTATTTCCAGCCTAGTATTCACCACATCAATATATAACACGCCTGATATTGATAGCGTAAGGTATTTTCCCGGTGCCATTTTAAAAAAAAGCCTCTTCTAAAAGAGGCTTTGCAGTAATGAGATTATTATTCAGGTATTAAAAATATTTCCGTAAATATTCCGTCAGACACAGAATCGCCATTGCCTGGCCATACGGCATCGAGGTCAGCGGTATCTGGCGGTAAAACGCCAGATCGCTGCCCATCCCCGTCCCGAAGGACGTTTGCAGCAGTTCCCCTTCCGGCGAGATGTTTTGCACGATACCGCGGATCGCTTTCTCCGCCACCTCTGCATACTCTGCACCGACATACCGCTTGCGCACGGCTTTCAGAATGCCGTAGGCAAACCCTGCCGTGGCCGACGCCTCCAGATAAGAATCAGGATCGTCCAGCAGCGTATGCCACAATCCACTCTCATCCTGACATTTTGCCAGTGCGGCGATCTGCGCATTTAGCACCTGCACCAGATAGCGACGAACGGCGTTGTTTTCTGGCAGATCCACCAGTTCGAGGAAATCCGGGATCACGATGGTCAACCAGCTGTTGCCGCGCGCCCAGCGGGCCCGGGCAAAGTTGTGATTGCCGTCGTAATTCCAGCCGTGGAACCACAGCCCCGTCTCACGATCCATCAGGTTCTGTACGTGGAGCAGGAACTGATAGATCGCCTCCTCGACGTACTCCGGCTTATTAAGCAGCTTGCCGATTTTCGCCAGCGGCAGCACCGTCATCATCAGCGTGTCATCCCACATCTGCTGATGGTTCTCTTCCGCCAGTGTGATGTGCTGCATGCCGCCATGTTCGGTGCGCGGCATCTCATTCATCGCCCATTCCGCCCAGCTTTCCAGCCACGGCAGCCAGGCCGGGTTTTTGGTCTCTTCGTAGCGATACGCCAGCGTCAGGAACGGCGACATGGTATTCACGTTTTTGGTGGTTGCGCCTTCTGCGAAACGGTCATAAAACCAGCTGTCGATAATCTCGCGCATGCCTGCGTCACCGGTCTGGCAGTAATACTGCCAGATACCGTACAAACCAACGCCGTGCGTCCATTCCCATCCGGCCCAGCCTTTGGTGTCGATCACGCGCCCGTCGTCCAGCCGCAGCAAAAACTCACCCGTTTTGTCGTGGATATTGACCAGATTATGCGTCACCTTTTGAATCAGCGATTTCAGTTCATCCCTGGCGATAAAGCGCTCAGGCTGACGCAGTAACGGGCTATGTTTGACAGGCCAAACTTTCATCATCTTAACCTCTGTTGTATGTCGAATTCAGTACCGCACGATCCTTCAGTGAAGGGGCCGCCGGCTTGTTGCGATTCAGGTAACCGATATTGTTGTTGCCCCACAGGGATTCATACGGCATACCGGCCAGCATCTCCACGGTGGCGCGGGCCTGCGGGGTCGCCGCCTCCGGCATCGCATGGCCGGACTCGCGCATTTTCGCGGTCTCTTCACGCAGGGTGCTGTGGGTCTGCAAATTGAGTTTGAAGCGCAGGGAGACCAGGAAGCCGCAGAACAGTACCAGAATGGTGCCGACGCTCAGGATCATCAGGATAGTGTGGCTCACTTCCGCAGGCTGCACTTTTTGACCGCTGACAAAGCCAGACATCTGCATCACGATCCCCACCAGCATCACCGCACCGGCCTGGGACGCTTTACGGGTCAGCGTCATGATGCCCGCGAAGATCCCTTCGCGACGCTGACCGGTGATCACTTCGTCCACATCAGCAATGTAGGTGTAGGTATTCCACGGTACGTAGTTAATACCCCCGCGGCCAAGACCGGCAACCGCAGAGATCAGCAGCAACAGAGCGTAAACGTCGCTCAGGCCCGCGTAATAAAGCACCGCGTAAGAGAGCGAGGCCAGGCCAAACAGCACGACCACCATGCGGTAAGACGGCGCAGGTCCGAAACGAATGCACAGCGGGATCATGCCAATCACGGCGAGGAACTGGAAGATGGCCATCGTGCCCAGCAGGTTGGACGCCATGGATGCTTCCTGCATCAGCACAAACACCACGTAATAGGTGAATACGGCGTTGAACACATCCTGGGCAATATAGCCGCCGAGATACATGCCCAGATGCTGGCGGAAAATCTTGATACGCAGCGTCGAACTTAATTCGACAAAAAGACGGTTCAGGCTCTGTCCCAGGGTCAGCTTTTTCTTCTCTTCTTCAGCGCGCAGGGCTGCTTCAGACCACTCTTCCCGCGGACGCTCCCAGGTGAAGAACCAGACGAAAGTAAGCATCAGCGCGCAAAGTACGGAGAAGACCAGGCTTGCATAGAAGAAGGAGATCGCGTTGTCTTTGCCGAAATGCGTGAGCAGGATCCCCGGCAGAAAGGAGGCCAGAATGGCGGACATCTGAGCCATGGAGATACGCGCCCCGGAGAATTTGGTTTTTTGTTTGAAATCGTCAGTCATTTCCGGCACCAGCGTTTCATACGGCACCAGAATCATGGTGTAAACAATATCAAAGATCAGATACGTCAGCAGGTAATACCAGAAACTCATGTCCCCTACCCACATCAGCGAGTAGCTGAAAACGCAGGGAATACCGAGCAGGATGAAGAACTTACGCCGGCCAAAACGCTTACCCAGCCAGGTGGTACCAAAATTATCGGTTAAAAAGCCCATTAACGGACTGACAACCGCATCCAGCACCCTTGCGGCGGCGAAGATAAAGGTTGCTTCAATCGGTGTGAGTCCACAGAAGGTCGTATAAAAATACAAAAGCCAGGCGGCCGTCAGGGCGGTAGTCCCCGCTCCGAGGAAGTCCCCTGAACCGTAAGCAAGATAATTTGCGAGTCCAATTTTACGTGTTTTCATTGCCGTCAACCCTAATCAGTTTTGGGAGACTCCCTGTAAGCAAACCTCGTCCGGGAGCTTTTACACGGCTACAGTAAAAGTATCGACCTGGTGAAACCTTTCTGTTTCTGTCATCACAGGGTGGTGAATGGCAAAAATGCAAAGAGTGTCAATACGCGTGTCACTGATTTATAAAACAGCGTTTCTTTTGTATCAAAAGGGAAGGTCAATTTTGCGAGCCAGCCTTCAGAAATGCCTGAAGACTGGCGAAAAGGCGGGCAGTTAGCGGTAGTTGACGAGCACCTCGTTGCGCTGAACCTTCAGCGCCGGGATCAGACGTCCACCGCCTGGCACTTCCCAGATAAAGCGTAAAGGTTCCTGAGCAGACACCCCGTTGAAGGCCTGGGTGATGCCACTTTGGCCCTCGATTTCCGCGCAGCGGGTCAGCGAGCACAGCCGCACCCGCAACCCGGCCGGTGTGGGTCCCGTCAGGGTGTAATTCCAGGCCACCAGCGTCATCTGCCCGGAGATGGTCTCAGAGGCTGACAGCGGACGGGAGGAGATCGACTCCCCCCGATGGTTGAGCGTTAAGCCGATACTGCTGGCCTGCCATGCCCCCTCGCCTGCGGCCTGCACCGCCAGCGGGAAAAATAAGATCCACAGCCACTTACGCATTATTTCCCTCCTATGGTCGCCGTCATGCGAATATTGCGGTTATCGGACAGCTCCATATTCGACAGCACCACCAGCTGGTTCAGGCTCCGGCGCAGGAAGCGCGACAGCAGCGGACGCAGCGCATGATTCACCAGCAGCACCGGCGGCGCGCCCAGCATCTCCTGACGCGCCAGCGCCTCCTGGGTTTGCGCCAGCAATCTGTCCGCCAGACCCGGCTCCAGCCCGCCACCGCCCTGTAGGGCCTGAAGCAGCAGACGTTCCAGCGGCGTGTCCAGGCCAATCACCTGCACTTCGCCGGTTCCCGGGAACCATTGCTGGGTTATGGCGCGCCCGAGCGCCACGCGCACCACCGCCGTCAGCTCATGTGGATCGCTCTGGAGCGGCGCATGCTCGGCCAGTGTTTCCAGAATGGTGCGCATATCGCGGATCGGCACCTTCTCATCGAGCAGATTTTGCAGCACTTTGTGCAGGGTGGTTAAGGTCAGCACGCCCGGCACCAAATCTTCAGTTAGCTTCGGCATCTCCTGCGTTACGCGGTCAAGCAGCTGCTGCGCCTCCTGACGTCCAAACAGTTCCGCGGAGAACTGGCCAATCAAATGGTTGAGGTGCGTCGCGACCACGGTACTGGCCTCAACAACCGTGTAACCCTGGATCTGCGCCTGCTCTTTCAGGGCGCTCTCAATCCAGATGGCCGCCAGACCAAAGGCCGGGTCGGTCGTCTGCTCACCCGGCAACGTGCCTGCGGCCGTGCCCGGGTTAATCGCCAGCCAGCGGCCAGGGTATGCATCACCGCTGCCGATTTCCACCCCTTTCATCAGGATGCGGTAGCGTGCGGGCGGGAGATCCATATTGTCCCGGATATGCACCACCGGCGGCAGGAAGCCCATGTCCTGGGCGAATTTTTTACGAATGCTGCGGATACGGCCAAGCAGTTCGCCATCCTGCTGGAAATCCACCATCGGGATCAGGCGGTACCCCACTTCCATCCCCAGCGAATCTTCGAGCTGAACGTCGTTCCAGGTGGCTTCCACCGCCTGGGTGTTCTCAGGCATTTTGACCGGCGCTGGCTCTGCCTTAGGCTGCGTTTCGCGGCCACGCATCCACCAGGCAAGGCCCAGCAACGCGGCAGTGAACAGCAGGAATACCAGGTTTGGCATGCCCGGCACCATACCAAGCAGGCCCAGTACCGCCGCGGAGAGCAGCATAACGCGCGGGTTGCTGAACAACTGCCCCACCATCTGCTCGCCTACATCCTGATCGGTGCTGACGCGGGTCACAATCACCCCCGCCGCGGTGGAGATCACCAGTGCCGGGATCTGCGCCACCAGACCATCACCAATGGTCAGCAGCGTATAGCTTTCCGCTGCGTGGCCCATGTCCATGCCGTGTTGCAGCACGCCGACCAGCAGGCCGCCGACGACGTTAATCACCATGATCAGAATGCCCGCGATGGCGTCACCGCGCACAAACTTACTCGCACCGTCCATGGAGCCGTAGAAATCTGCCTCCTGGGTCACTTCGGCACGGCGTTTTTTTGCTTCATCTTCCGCAATCAGCCCGGCATTCAGGTCGGCGTCGATTGCCATCTGCTTGCCCGGCATCCCGTCGAGCACGAAGCGCGCGCCCACTTCTGCGATACGCCCCGCCCCTTTAGTGATAACCATGAAGTTGATAATCACCAGAATGACGAACACCACGATACCGATGGCGAAGTTGCCGCCCACCAGGAAGTGACCGAAGGCTTCGACCACCTTGCCCGCCGCCGCCGCGCCGGTGTGCCCTTCCATCAGGATGATACGCGTGGAGGCAACGTTCAGCGCGAGGCGCAGCAGCGTGGTGAACAGCAGGATCGTTGGAAACGCGGCGAACTCCAGCGTGCGCTGGGTGAACATCGCCACCAGCAGCACCATGATGGACAACGCAATGTTGAAGGTGAAAAGCAGGTCGAGGATAAATGCCGGTAACGGCAGCACCATCATCGACAGAATTAGCAGGATCAGAATCGGTCCGGCAAGGATCTGCCATTGCGTCGATTTCAGGTTGCCGGGCAGGCGCAACATTGCCACCAGATTAGCCATCAGTGTCCTTCTCGTTCAAAAAATCCAGTGCTTCAGGCACCGGAAGGTTCTCAGGTTTTACAGGTCGTTGACCGCCCGCTAAACGCCAGCGTTTCAGTTGCCACACCCAGGCCAGCACCTCTGCGACAGCGGCGTAGAGCTGGCCCGGGATCTGTTGTCCAATTTCCGCGTGGCGATACAGCGCACGGGCTAATGGCGGTGCTTCAAGGATCGGTACGCGGTTTTCCGTCGCGATTTCACGAATGCGCAGCGCAATCAGCCCGGCCCCTTTCGCCACCACTTTCGGTGCGCTCATTTTGTTTTCGTCGTACTGAAGCGCCACGGAGTAGTGGGTCGGGTTAGTGACAATCACATCGGCTTTCGGCACATCTTCCATCATGCGACGACGCGCGGCAGCACGTTGCATCTGGCGGATACGGCCCTTGACGTGCGGGTCGCCTTCCATCTGTTTATATTCATCGCGAATATCCTGACGCGACATTCGCAGCTTCTTGATATGGGAAAAGATCTGGAAGATAACGTCGAACGCCACCATCGGAATAATGCTGAGAACCACCAGCAGCGAGCCTAATCCGACCAGGTTCAGGGCATTCTTCATCGCCGTCATGGGGGATTCACTGATCAGACGCATCATCTCCGGCCAGTGGTGCCACAGAAAAAACCCGGCAGCACTGCCCATAAGAAGTGATTTCAGGATCGCTTTAAGAAGCTCAGCCCCGGTTTGAGCTGAAAACATTTTCGCAATACCGGGTAGCGGGTTGAGCTTGGAGAATTTTGGTTGCAGCGATTTACCGCTGAACACCAGGCCACCGAGCATGACCGGCGAAACAAGAGCCACGATGACCACCCCGGCAATCAACGGCAGCAGAGCGATCATGGCGCTTTTAACCAGGTTGATGATCTGAATGAGGATCAGATTGGGGTCATTGACCATGCTGTGATCAAAACGTAAGCCAGCAGAGAGCATTCCCGCCAGTCTGCGGGCAAGCATCTCCCCGCCCCACCAGATTATGCAGACGCCCACCACCAGGATCAGCAGGGAGGTCAGCTCTCGGGATCGGGGGATCTGCCCATCCTCACGGGCTTTTTCAAGTCGGTGGGGTGTGGGGGCTTCTGTTTTGTCGTCGTTCTCTTCTGCCACTGTGCCTGCTCGCAGCCCATTAATTCACGGGTATCATGCCAGCGCAGAGAAAATCCAATGGCGGGAAAAGCCCGTTAATTCGGGCTCTTTTCGCTGTTTTTGTTCTGAACAACCTCAGGCCGCGTTCACAGCCTGAGGCAGAAGGGCAATCAGAAACCAAGACTGTCCAACAGATCGTCCACCTGATCCTGGCTTGCCACCACGCCCGCTTTGCTGGTGTCAAGCTGTGGACCATTGAGCAGGCTTTCGTTCTCGCGTTTCGGACGGGCAGCCGGTTCCGGAATATTTTCCAGCAGCACCATCAACAGCTGACGTTCAATCTCCTGAATCACATCCATCATGCGCTTGATCACCTGGCCGGTGAGGTCCTGGAAATCCTGCGCCATCATGATGTCCAGCAGTTGCGCATTGGTGAAGCTGGTGTGCCCTGGCACATCGCCCAGGAACTGACGGGTGTCCGTTACCAGTTCGCGGGCATCCGCCAGCTCAATGGGGTTCTCAAACCACTCATCCCAGCGTTGGGTCAGCGCTTTCGCCCCCTTCTCCATCGCATCCTGGTGCGGCTGTGACGCCTCAACGCTGTTCAGCGCTCGCTCGGCCGCCTGCGCGGTCATCTGCACCACGTAGTCCAGACGGTCGCGCGCGTCGGGGATGGCTTCCGCCGCTTCGGCGATAGCCTGGTCCAGCCCCAGCTCACGGAGGCTGTCGCGCAGCATGCGGGTCAGGCTACCAATACGGGCAATAATGTCGCTCGGCGAATGTTCTTCAACGGGTTTCATAGCAGGTTGCAACATTTCCATCACCTCACATGCCGAGTTTCTCGAAGATCTTCCCGAGCTTCTCTTCCAGAGTCGCCGCGGTGAATGGCTTCACCACGTAGCCGCTTGCGCCCGCCTGTGCAGCGGCAATAATGTTCTCTTTCTTCGCTTCTGCGGTCACCATCAGCACCGGCAGAGAGGCCATGCCTGCATCCGCGCGGATGGTTTTCAGCAGTTCGAGACCGTCCATGTTCGGCATGTTCCAGTCGGAAATCACAAAACCAAACCCGCCAGCCTGGAGTTTGTTCAGCGCATCCACCCCGTCTTCTGCTTCTTCAACGTTGTTGAAGCCTAGCTCTTTTAGCAGGTTGCGCACAATGCGACGCATGGTGGAAAAGTCATCCACAACCAAAAACTTAAGCTCTTTATCCGCCATAAAATAATACTCCTGAGTCAAATACGTATTGCCTGTCCGGCACTGATTTTCGCCAGCATCTGCTGGCTTACCTGGCTAAGATCGACCACTTCGCTTACGCCACCCATATTGATGGCCTCGCGCGGCATGCCGAACACCACACAACTTGCTTCATTCTGCGCAATCGTCCAGGCGCCAGCCTGGTGCATCGCGAGCATTCCGGCGGCGCCGTCGTTGCCCATCCCCGTCAGGATCACCCCCACGGCGTTGCGCCCCGCATGTTTCGCCACCGAATGAAACAGCACATCCACCGACGGACGGTGCCGGTTAACCGGCGGCCCGTCATGAATTTTGATTTGATAGTTCGCCCCGCTGCGCGCCAGCTCCATATGTTTGTCACCCGGGGCGATATACGCGTGACCTGGCAGCACGCGCTCGCCGTCTTCCGCCTCTTTCACGCTGATCTGGCACAGCTTATTCAGGCGCTCCGCGAATGAGCGGGTAAACCCCGGCGGCATATGTTGCGTAATCAGGATACCCGGGCTTGAGAGCGGCAATGGCTGGAGTACATGGCGAATTGCCTCTGTTCCTCCGGTTGACGCCCCAATGACCAGCAGTTTTTCCGAGCTGAGTAACGGTCCGGCCTTCAGGGTTGCCGGCGCGGCCATCGGCTTGTGGGCCGCCAGTTTTGCGCGCGACGCGGTACGGATTTTCTCGGCGATCATCTCGCTGTACGCCAGCATCCCCTCGCGAATGCCGAGCTGCGGCTTGGTGACAAAATCCACCGCCCCCAGCTCCAGCGCGCGCAGGGTGATTTCTGAACCTTTACCGGTCAGAGATGAAACCATCACCACCGGCATCGGGCGCAGGCGCATTAATTTTTCCAGGAAATCGATGCCATCCATGCGTGGCATTTCGACATCCAGCGTCAGCACGTCGGGGTTATATTTTTTGATTAAATCCCGCGCGACCAGCGGATCGGGCGCTGTTGCCACCATCTCCATATCGCTGTGGCTATTGATGATTTCGGTCATGATCTGACGCATCAGCGCAGAATCATCGACAGACAATACCCTGATTTTACTCATGCTTTTTCCTTACTCAGCGCATAAACCGTTTGCCCACGCAGGCTAAACTCACGCACGAGGTTGCTGAAGTTTTCCGAGTGCCCGGCAAACAGTAAACCGTCAGGCTTGAGCAACGGAACAAAGCGACGCAGAATGTCCTGTTGCGTCGTTTTATCAAAATAGATCATCACGTTACGGCAAAAAATGGCGTCGAATGGCCCCGGCACGTTGTACTGCTTATCCAGTAAATTAACGGGAGCAAATTCCACGCAGTTCGCCAGCTCCTGGCGTACGCGCACCAGTCCTTCATGCGGGCCGGTACCGCGCATGAAGTAACGCTGTAGCTGCTGAGGAGACAGCGTTTTTAGTTCATCCTGGCGATAAACGCCGTTACGGGCTTTTTCCAGCACTTCGGTGTCGATGTCGCTGGCGTACACTTTCCAGCGGCCCGGCGCCATTCCCAGGGTGTCTGCAAGGGTGATGGCCAGCGAGTACGGCTCTTCCCCGGTAGAGGCTGCCGCGCTCCAGACGCGATACTCTCCGCTACGGCGACGGGCGTGTTCCGCCAGCACCGGGAAGTGATGCGCCTCGCGGAAAAACGCGGTCAGGTTGGTGGTTAATGAGTTGATAAATGCCTGCCATTCGGCGCTGTTCTGGTTCGCTTCGAGCATGCTCAGATAGCGGCCAAAATCATCCAGCCCCAGCGTGCGCAAGCGCCGCACCAGCCGGTTGTAGACCATGTCTCGCTTATGGTCCGCAAGCACGATCCCCGCACGCTGGTAGATTAACTGACATATCCGACGAAAATGCGCGTCGGACAGCGCGAGGCGCTGTGTCATCTGCAACAATAATGACGTTTGCCCTGAGGGCATGGGTGATGTCATAGCGCCTTCTCAATCACATTCAGGATACAACGGGTACGGCCTGTGACCGTCCGACTTCTGTTACTGCTTCAACATGCTCTTTCACATTAAATACGGCGACCAACCCGGTAAGGTGATCCGCCTGGTTTGCCAGCTGATCGGTAGCCGCCGCCGCCTCTTCCACCAGTGAGGCGTTCTGCTGCGTAACCTGATCCATCTGTGTAACGGCCTGCGCCACCTGCTCAATACCACGGCGTTGTTCATCAGACGCCGAGGCAATCTCGCCCATAATGTCGTTAACCCGCGTCACGGAGGTGACAATCTCGTGCATGGTCTGCGCGGCGGTATCCACCAGCGCGGAGCCCTGCTGAACGCGGGAGACCGACTCTTCTATCAGCCCTTTGATCTCTTTCGCCGCGTTGGCGCTGCGACTGGCGAGGTTTCGGACTTCACCGGCAACCACCGCGAACCCGCGCCCCTGCTCTCCGGCACGCGCCGCTTCAACGGCCGCGTTCAGCGCCAGAATATTGGTCTGGAACGCGATACCGTCGATGACGCTGATAATGTCGCCAATTTTCTGCGAGCTGGCGGCAATCTGCTGCATCGTGCTGGCGACGTGAGAAGCCTGGTCGCCCCCACGTTTCGCCGTCATCGCCGCCTGTTTTGACAAGTCGGACGCCTGACGCGCGTTATCGGCGTTCTGGCTTACCGTCGCGGTCAGTTGCTCCATGCTGGCCGCCGTCTGCGCCAGCGATGCCGCCTGCTGTTCGGTGCGGGATGAGAGATCGTTATTGCCTGCCGCAATCTCGGAGATCCCGGTATGCATGGCGTAACTGCCCTGACGAACGTTGCTTACGGTTTCCCGCAGCGAACTCTGCATCGCCTTCAGGCTGGCGAAAATCGCTGATATTTCATTCCTGCCATACACGGCCACCGGACGCGCCAGGTCGCCCTTCGCCATACTGTCGAAGTGGCTGCTGACGATCGCCAGCGGCTGGACGATCATTTTGCGCGACCACCACAGCGAGCCGCCGGTCAGCAGGGCGGCCAGGATCACCATGGTCAGGAAAATCACCCCTGACATGCGGTAGCTGGTACGGCTGTCCGCACCGGCACGCGCCACAAACTGGTTAATATCCTGCTGCCATGCGTTAAAGCTGTCGTCAAATGCCGCCTGAGACGCCTGCACCGGCGCGGTCAGGAAGTCAGAAAGCTGGTTGTTCTCCAGCCACGTCGCCTGATGGTCGAGATCGCCGTACCACACATCAAAGTTCTTTTTCATGGCGACCTTCAGCGTTTTCTCTTTCTCACTCACCGCCTCCTGCGCCGTAAACGCCTTAAACTGCGCGTCGGCCTGCTTCAGGCTGCTGCGGGCCACGACCATCAGCGCCTTAATATCATCCGGCGGATAGCTCAGCGCGGTTAACGTCCCTGCTTTGTTCAGCGCAGTGCTTGCCTGTAACAGCACGGCACGCGTTTGTGCCAGTGCGGAGCGCTGCTGATTACTCGTCTCAACTTCCTGCAAATTCTGATAGCCATCGCGAAACGCCCAGAAAGACAACCCGTTACTGCCAACCTGCAAAACCCCACACAGGATCAGAATCAAAAACAGTGTGGTCGAGATACGAATACGATTTAACATCCACGCTCCCATCAAGCGGCAAGCAGCCGCGGTTTAATTGTCAGTCAAAATGTTTCCCAGTTTTCATCTTGTCCGGTCACCGCTGCGCGCGTAGGTGTTGTCACGGGCGCCGGGGTTGCTTCGCTGTACGCCGACCGCGAGCTGACCGTATTTGTTGTTTTTGAAGTAAGACGGAACGCCGAGACGGCCATTTTCAGGCGGCTCGCCTGATCCTCAAGCGCAGCGGCCGCGGCAGCGGACTCCTGCACCAGGGCGGCGTTTTGCTGCGTCACACGATCCATTTCCGATACCGCCAGAGCGACCTGGTCAATACCACGACTCTGCTCATCCGATGCAGAGGCGATTTCACCCATGATGTCCGTCACGCGCGTCACGGCATTCACGATGTCATTCATGGTTTCACCCGCACTTTCCACCAGCACCGAGCCGGTATCCACGCGTGAAACAGAGTCTTCAATCAGGGCTTTGATCTCTTTCGCCGCATTGGCGCTGCGGCTGGCGAGGTTACGTACTTCGCCAGCGACCACGGCAAACCCACGTCCCTGCTCGCCCGCACGCGCCGCTTCAACGGCCGCGTTCAGCGCGAGAATGTTGGTCTGGAAGGCGATGCCGTCGATAACGCTGATGATATCGGCGATTTTCTTCGAGCTGTCGGCAATGTCATGCATGGTTTTCACCACGCCGTCGACCACCCGACCGCCGCGCTGGGCGGTGTCGGACGCGCTTTCTGCAAGCTGCGACGCCTGACGGGCGTTGTCGGCATTCTGCTTCACGGTCGCGGTGAGCTGCTCCATGCTTGCCGCCGTCTCTTCCAGAGCGGACGCCTGCTGTTCGGTACGGGACGAGAGATCGTTGTTGCCCATCGCGATTTCACTCGTGCCGGTATAGATGGCATCCGCCCCCTCGCGCACGTTGGCGACGGTATCAATCAGCGAACGCTGCATATGGTCGACGCTGGTCGCCAGCTCGGTGATCTCGTTGCGACCAGAAACGGTCAGCGTTTTCGTGAGATCGCCCCGGCCAATATCGCGGATATGGGCAATGACGCGGCCAAGCGGATTAAGAAGGATATGACGAATGCCGTACCACACGGCCACCAGCACGATGACAAGCGCGAGGGCGAGCACCGCCATCTGCCATTTCGCGAAACGGTAGTCGTTCTGGCTTTGCGTAAAGGCGGAGTGATAAAGCTCGCCGCTGGCTTTGGCGTACTCGCCGAGCGCCGCGCCGAGGGCGTTCTGCATGCCCTGGGTCGGCTGCGCGAAATAGGCGTCCATATTGCCCTTCTCCAGGAACTGCACCAGCTCCGTGAGGCCGGCGAAGTAGGCCAGATATTTTTCATCTATGTTCGCGCTCGCCTGCGCCATTGCGGGCTGAGGGGCGATTTTTTTGAAGGCCTCGTAATGTTTCGCCGCGTCTGCCAGCGTGGCGCGCGCATTCTTCAGCAGTTCCGTTTTTGCGCTGCTCTGCTGGTTGTTCGGATCCATCATCATGCGGGCAGACGAGCGGCTCAGATTGATACGCGTCTGCAACATCAGATCCCAGGTTGTGGTCAGTTCGCTTTGCTGCATCCGCAAATCGTTCGAGGCCGCGAAGCTGTCCTGGTTCTGTTTTAACGAGGAGAAAAAGAGGCCGCCAGAAATAAGCTGAAGAAGTGCGAAAATGACCAGCACCATCATAAGCATTGTGACAACGCGGATACGGTTCAACATACAACACCTTCTCATCGATTGATTAACGGTGTTATCGGCAGGGGCCACGGGAACTTTACATTTGCGAAAGGGAAAAGCGCGGGGAGTCAGAACGCGACGTCAACGATCAGCGTGTCGGTGTAGGTTCCGGCAGGCGGCGTGGCCTGGCTGGTCAGGACCTTAGCGCTGTAGTTATAGGTGCGTAAAAGCCCGTCGGTACTGACCTGGGATGAGCTGGCGCTGGCCCAGCGCTCGCTGCCACTGCCGCCCCAGCGGTTGCTGGTCGCCTCTTTATAGATGTCGTAACTCATAAAATTGCTGCCGCTAACCATACGACGAACGTTGTTCAGGGCGTTTGCTCCATTATTAATGCCTATGGTGTAGGTGCTGCCCTTGGTGCAGGTGACGGCGATCGACTGCGAAACGGTGGGAAAATTTTGCACCAGCGGCGCGCTGTTAAAATTCACGTCCGGCGTGGTCATCGTGCTGCAATCGTTGGTGACGGTCATGTTGAGGAGAATGGAGGTAGTTGCCGTGCCGGTTTGCGGGGTCAGGCATAGCCCGCCCGCGCCAACGGCGCACACGTTGTAGTTGATGCTGAACGTTAACAACACCTGGTACGGCCCGGCCGTGACGTTCTGCCCCGGCACAGTACGGAAATAAAGCGGAATGTTGTAGCGCCTTGACCCCAGCAGCCCGAGCAGGGTGTTGCCATTCCAGGTATAGGTTTTGCTGATTTGTACTTCACTGTTTCCGCCGCAGCCAGTGGCACCGCACAGGCGCGTGGGGATAACGTCCGCGATGGCCGCATTATCGGTACGTTTCATGGTGGCGCGGCTGTTGGCGGCTATCGACGCCGAGGTGTAGGTCAGCGTCACCGAGTCGTTGGTTAGCAGGTTGAGAACAGTATCGCAGGACACCACCAGCGTGCCGGTGGTTTGCACCTCCCCCGTACTGCTCAGGGCGAATGAGGTGACGCTGCCAAACGAGGCGTTCACCGTACTGACGGTGCAGGCCGCCCAGCCGCTGCCCGAGAACAGCAGCAGTATGGCTATCAACAGGCGTTTCACGGCGCCTCCCGGCAGGTCAGCGGACCGTAGGTTTGCAGCTTATGCTCGGGATTTGCGCCCACATTCAACGTTGCGATACAGCGTTTACCGTCCGGGGTGATGACCTCCAGAGGATTCACATCGTTGAGGTTTTCCAGCCAGGCGAGGCCGTCGTAGCCAACAACCGCGCTACTGCGGGACGCGCGTTTGACCTGGCTTCCCACCGGGATCGCATTGCCCTGCGCGTCATGCAGGATCACGCTGGCAACCCGCTCCTGCTCCATCGGGAAATCCACCAGATAACCGTTATGCCGACGAATCGCCACCCGACGCTCGGTCTCTTTCAGCCGGGTATCCGCAGGTAAGTTCAGGGTATCAATGCGGTAGCTCGCCGGGTAATAGGCGGAAACGCCGCTGACCAGCAGATAACCTTTGTTATTGGTTTTACCAACCGGCTGGTTCTCGTAGCTGACGGGTACGTCCGGATGTCCGTCGGTGCTTATCACCACAAACGCATCGTTGATTTTGTTCGCCGCAAACAGCTCACCGTCCATCAGGACGACAGAGCCCATCGCCTCGCCCCACCAGGTCATCATCCCCTTCTCACCGTAGCCGCCGCCCTGAAGCTCAACATTGTTATTCCGCCAGCCGAGCGTGGCCTGTTGATAGTTACTCGACCGCGACTGGTTGGCCCAGGCCATGTTCCAGCTAAAGCCGCCGTCAGACGGCATCGAGTGGTTGTAGTTAATGCGTTGAGTGCTGCCTGCGTCAGGCGTGTTTTCAAAGGTAACGGCGGCGCTGTCACGTTCGCCCAGAGGGACCTGCAACGACAGCGCAACCGTCCAGTCGTCCCGCTGCTGGTCACGGCTGGCCGCCAGGTAAATACTGCTTGAGCGCCACAGATTTCGGCTCCAGGAGAGGTTGAGCAGCTCGGTTTTCCGGCTGTCAAAACTCTCCACGCCGATCCACGCCGCACCGATATTGCCGTAATCACCGAGGTTAAAGGTTAAGGAGTACTGGTCGGTATTGCGGCTCAGGCTGGCAACGGGGTTATCATATTCATCATAAACGGTGGGCTGATCGTACAGGGCGAGGTTGCCGAAGCCGCGGTCGCGTCGGGTATGCTGGGTCGCTACGCTAAACTCGCTGGTGCTGTACTGATAGCCCCAGTTCATCTGGCCCCCTTCGTCGCCGCGCATCCGGCTTTGGGTATAAGACGTATTCACCACGCCAAAACGCCCGAGCTTCAGCACCGTGCCCGCGCCGCCGAGCGCCAGCGACTCCGCCCCTTCCGCATGCCCCTCCAGCGTCAGCCAGTCGGTCACCCCGTAGCGATACGATCCGCTGCCCGCCGCCGGGCCATAGTCAAAATTCTCTATACCGTAGTTGCGCCGCAGGCTGCCCAGCGTCACGGCGCCGTCGCTTAACCCCTGCTTCAGCAGATCGCTGCTGACATAAAACGGCAGTGTGGTGCTCACCTGACGTCCCAGCGCGTCGGTGGTGACCAGTACCGCATCCCCTGCGCCGTTGATGTACGGCAGGTTAGTGAGGGTAAACGGCCCCGGCTGAAGGCGGGTGGAGCCGGAACGGTAGCCATTAATAAAGAGATCGACCGAGGTCGGGACGGCCGCCTCACCGGAAAACGCCGGCAGCGGCCAGGTCACCAGATCCGGACGCAGGGAGAAGTCGCGCCCGTAGCTGATCCCGCCCATCCGCACGCTGGTGCTCCAGCTCAGCGCATCGCTGATGACGTCCCCGACGGTCCAGGTGGTGGCATCCTCCTCGTTGGTGATCAGCAGGGTTGAGTCATAGCGCACGTATCCTTCCTGCTGCCCGCTGCTTCCGGCGAAATTCTGTCGGGCGTACCCAGTCGAAGAAAACGAATAGTCTTCGTTGAAATAGCGGAACTCATGCCACCCCGACGCCTGGCCGCCCGTGTGCTCGGTATGGTTGGTATAAACGTCGTAGTTGAGCAGCGCGCCCCGGCCATAATGCGGCTTGCTTTGCGCGCTCTGACCGCTAAACGACGTGATCCGCGCCGCAACCCAGTCCCGGGGGACCGTCAGCATGAGCCGCTGGGCGCTGCTGTCATACTCTACGCGTACCGATGAGAGCGTTGAAAGGTTCACCTCTCCGGCAGGCACATGCTCCTGCGGCAGTCCGGCGCGAAGCAAATCCGCTCCTGAAATAAACCAGGCGCCCTCGCGCTGCGTCACCGGCACCACCAGACCCGTGTCATAGTGGTTCAGCACCAGGGCGAGCTGGAATACAGCTTCGCCGTTCATCGTCCGCGCGTCCGGCGGCGGCGGTAAACTGTCGTCGCCGGTTTCGGCAAATGCGCTGGTACTGACGCAAAGCAGGATCATCATCGCCGGTTTCAGTTGACGGGCGTCGATTGCCATTGCGTATCCCTGGCATTAATTTGCGCGCTCATCCGATTCGGCTGATAAATCCCTGCCGGAAGCGGCCAGCTTCGGGTGCTGCCTGGCAGCACATAACCCAGCAGCCCCTCGGCAACCGTGCGTTTTTGCCCGCCCTGCTCAACCGCAACCTGGCTGAGCCTGACGTGAACGTTCCCCTGATTGCGGACCTCAAGCGCGGGTTTCCCCTCCTCCTGAATGACCCGCCAGTTGAGCTGATGAGTGTTCGCCAGCGCGTGATGCTCTCCCTCGTTGAGGGTGGGGATCCCCTGTCCATAAACAAATAAGGGAATGGAATAGCGCATTTGCAGTTTGAGGCCCATAGACGGTTCCGCTTTGGCATCCGGCTGGGGAATCTCATCCACAATGATGCGGTAGGCTTGCTCGACGCCGGACGGGATCGTCCCCTGCTTAATCAGGCGAATAAGCTGTTTACTGCCCTTAGCGATAGTCACGATCGGCGGGCTGGCGACCACATCCTGCTGGGCGGTGTAACGCTCATATCCGCCCTCCTGTTTCCAGCGCACAATGCGTATCTGCATTGTCGTGGCGCTGTTGCCCTGATTCTGGATCCACAATTCAGTTGCTCTGGCGTCTGCCGAAAGCCACGGATCGATAGGCCAAAGAAGAATGGTTGCGGCTGCTTGCGCCTTAACCGCTGTAAGGGCCGTTATCCCCAACAGACTCAACAGGCCTGACCGCCTGAAAAATGGCTTCATCAATGCTCTCCCTTTCCTACCATGACAAGGTCACGGTGAGTTGATCTGAATACGTTCCTGACGGGCTAAACCCGGTCAAAAGCGCGACGCCAAAAAGAGGCAGCGCGATGTTATTGCTGTTGGTATAGGTAATCGGTATTGCCTAGTTAACCCCAATTTCACTGTTTGCGGCCAAAGAGCTGCTGCTGTAGAGCCGGTAACCGACCACCTCTGTCCCGCCTGAACGCGTCATCCGCCGCACAGAGCTATAATTCTGACCGCCATTAATGCTCATACTTAGCGCCACACCCGGTGTGCAGGCGATGGACAACGCGCCGTCGGCAACAAAGCTGGTGCTGACCGGTGCGCTCTCCACGCCGCTGCGGGTCCCGAAATTCAGCGTACCGAAACGCCCGCCGGTGCCGGTGCTCACCGAGCATCCAGGCACAACCGTCGCGCTCACCCTGAATGACTGAGACGTCACCGCCCCGGCGTCTGGGATCAACATCAGCCCGACCAACAGGGTTAAAAAAGGGTGCACGACGCCCTCTGCGCTGTCGCGCAGACATAACAATGCCTTCATGGCTGAATCAGTAGGTGACGCTGACGTTAATCGTGTCGGTATAGGTTCCCGGTACGACCGTTACGCTATTGCCGCCGCCCGTAATGCGTGCGTAGAGGGTGTAGCTATCCACCCCACCCGCAGTAGAGGCGACCGGCAACGCGGCATTGTTCGCAACCACGTTGTTGTAACCGCTATCGCTGAACAGGCTGTAGGCAACGCCCTGCGCCGCATTGGCGGTGTTGACCAGATAGCGGCCCGGCGTACCTGGGGTGCCGACAACGGTTCCGGGTGCGGTAGCGTTAGTGTTGCCGGTGATCGCCACCGTGTAACTGGCAGTGGTACATTGAATGGTAAAGGTGTTTCCTCCGCTGGCACCGGTTAACTGGGTTGTCAGGGTGGAGAATGTTGCAGGATGAGTGCCGAAATCCAGCGTCCCGAAGTTAATGCCGTTTTGCGTTGGCGAGCCGTTGATCAAGCAGCCGTTGGTCAGCGTCAACGTCGCGCCGATAGTGCCGCTACTGGTGACCGCGAGAGCCTGACCGACCGTTGCCGCCGTCAGCAGCGTGCCCGCGCAGATAAAAAGAAGTTTTCTTTTCATTTACCACCCTCCAGAAGAAATATAGGTTCGCTTGCCATATTTTATTCATACTGTTCAGTATGTTAGCCCCGCTTAAACATTCCCCGGCGCGGTTACTGAGAATTTAGTTTATGGTTAGCACTTCAACCACTTTCATCAAAAAGAGGGCAACCCCGCTCGAATTAACAGGTTATTAACAAACATTACAAAGGGTTAGCAAAAAAAAATGGGCATTATTCTTGCTTAACTTGAGGATATATCGCCTGTAGTGTGATCTGAGTCACAATATATCGTCATGATAAAAACAACGAATTTCATAAAAATTAAAAACAAGTTGTAACTCACGCAGCTTTACTTCAATTTATGCCCCGAATATTTTCCTGCGCTTAAATAAAAATTTTGTATGCATTGACGCAGGAAACTCTTTTAGCGCATAGAGGATCTTTTTGTGGCAAGTGCAAACAAACTCACGCTCTTCATCGTGATTTTCATGCTGGCGGGCATTCTTTCCGGTGCGGCGATCCATGAGTATGCTTCGTCCGACGCGATACAGGCCTGGTCGGAGAACATCACCCTGCTGACCGATATTTTCCTGCGGCTGATCAAGATGGTGATAGCCCCGCTGGTGTTCAGCACCCTGACGGTGGGCATTATGAGGCTGGGTGAAACGTCTACGATTGGGCGCGTCGGGGGTAAAGCGATGGTGTGGTTTATCAGCTCATCCGTACTTTCCATTCTGGTGGGGCTGTTTATTGTTACCCTTGAACAACCCGGCAGCGGTCTGAACCTGAGCATTCCGACAGAGACGGTTGATACCGGCCTGGCCGTGAGCGGGATGTCGCTGAAAGCCTTTCTGTCACACACCATTCCAACCAGCATTGCCGGCGCGATGGCCAACAATGAGATCCTGCAAATTGTGGTCTTCTCGATGTTCTTCGGCATTGGCGGCGCGTCACTGGGCCAAAAATTCAACGCCCCGCTGGTCGCGGCGCTGGATGTGGTATCCCACATTATGCTGAAGGTGACGGGCTACGTGATGTACGTTGCGCCGCTGGCCATTTTCGCGGCGATTTCGTCCGTCATTGCCACCCAGGGGCTGGGCATTTTGCTGAACTATGCCTCGTTTATTGGCGGTTATTATGTGGCGATCCTCCTGACCTGTCTGGTATTGCTGGCCGTGGGTTACATGGTACTGAAGAAAGAGATTTTCCGTCTGGTGGCGATGCTGAAAGATCCGGTGCTGGTGGCGTTTACCACCAGCAGCTCTGAAGCGGCATACCCAAAAACGCTGGAGCAGTTAGCGCGCTTTGGCTGTTCACGTAATATCGCCTCTTTCGTCCTGCCGATCGGCTACTCGTTTAACCTGGTCGGCTCCATGGTGTACTGCTCGTTCGCCTCAATGTTTATTGCCCAGGCGTACAACATTCACCTGAGTTTTACCGAGGTGACGGTGCTGATGTTAACGCTGATGCTGGCCTCGAAGGGCATTGCGGGCGTACCGCGCTCGTCGCTGGTGGTGCTGGCGGCAACCATTCCAGGCTTTAACATTCCGGTAGCCGGGATCCTGCTGCTGATGGGGATTGACCATTTCCTGGATATGGGGAGGTCCGCCATTAACGTGCTGGGGAACGGGATTGCGACGGCGATGCTGTCGCAGAATGAAGGGGCGCGGGAAGCGGAGGCAGAGCTGGTGGAGCAGGAGGCGTAAAGATACATAAGAGCCGGGTGGCGCTGACGCGTACCCGGCCTACGTGTTGGAGCCATTTGTAGGCCGGGTAAGGCGAAGCCGCCACCCGGCATTATTTTATGCCACGTGATTCGCCGCAATATCCAGCAGCGCCATCTCTTCGCTGTTCAGCAGCTTCTCAATATTCACCAGAATCAGCATACGCTCGCCGAGCGCACCCAGCCCTGTCAGGTATTCCGTCGACAGCGTGACCGCAAACTCCGGCGCAGGACGGATTTGATCGGCGGTCAGCGACAGCACATCTGACACGCCGTCCACCACAATCCCCACCACGCGCTGCCCCAGATTCAGAACAATCACCACCGTGTTATCGTTGTACTCCACATCGCCCTGGCTGAACTTCACGCGCAGATCCACGATAGGCACAATCACACCGCGCAGGTTGGTCACACCCTTGATAAACGCTGGCGTGTTCGCGATGCGCGTTACCTGATCGTACCCGCGAATTTCCTGCACTTTCAGGATGTCGATACCGTACTCTTCATCACCTAAAGTGAAAACCAGGAATTCCTGCCCAGATGGCTCGCCCGCCAGTTTCGTTACGTTACTCATACCGGTCATGTTATTACCTTTTACTTAATCAGGCGGCTGTGTTCGCCACACGTTGTTCACGATTTAATCCCTGAAGTGCCGATACATCGACGATCAGCGCGACGCTACCATCACCCAGGATGGTGGCAGCAGAGATCCCCGGCACTTTGCGGTAGTTACTTTCCAGGTTCTTAACCACCACCTGATGCTGACCAATCAGCTGATCGACCAGCAGCGCGTAGCGGCGTCCGGCGCTTTGCAGGATCACAACGATACCCTGCGTGGCCTCGGTTTTTGCCCCGTCCACTTCGAACACTTTCCACAGTTCCACCAGCGGCAGGTACTCGCCGCGCACTTCGAGCACGCGCTCGCCGCCCGCCAGCGGATGCAGATCTTCTTCGCGCGGCTGGAGGGATTCCATCACCGCGTTCAGCGGCAGAATAAAGACTTCGTCCGCCACTTTAACGGACATGCCGTCAAGAATGGCCAGCGTCAGCGGCAGCAGGATACGGATCGTGGTGCCCGCGCCCTGCTTAGACTGGATCTCAACGTGACCGCCCATCTCCTGAATGTTACGTTTCACCACGTCCATGCCCACGCCGCGGCCGGAAACGTCGGTGACCTGCTCTGCGGTTGAGAAGCCCGGGGCAAAAATCAGCATGCCCACTTCTTCATCAGTCATGTTTTCGTTGACCGCCATGCCCTGCGAAATCGCCTTCGCCAGAATGCGCTCGCGGTTCAGGCCCGCGCCGTCATCGGTCACTTCGATGCAGATGTTGCCGCCCTGATGTTCTGCTGACAGGATCAGGTTGCCCACTGGCGATTTTCCGGCTGCCACGCGGTTTTCCGGCAGCTCAATGCCGTGGTCGAGGCTGTTACGCACCAGGTGCGTTAACGGGTCGATAATGCGTTCAATCAGGCTCTTATCCAGCTCGGTGGAGCTGCCCATCAGCGTGAGTTCGATCTGTTTGTTGAGCTTGCTGGCCAGGTCACGCACCAGGCGCGGGAAGCGGCTGAAGACATATTCCATCGGCATCATGCGGATGGACATCACCGATTCCTGCAAATCGCGGGCGTTACGTTGTAACTGGCCCATGCTGGTGATGAGATCGCCGTGGGTCACCGGGTCCAGCTCGTTGGAGCGCTGGGCCAGCATCGACTGGGTGATCACCAGTTCACCCACCAGGTTGATCAGCTGATCCACTTTCTCCACCGCCACGCGAATGCTCGTTGACTCGCTGGAGCGCGCCGCCGGTTTTTCACCGCGGGCCGGGGCGGCCGTCTCTTTGGGCACGGCTTTCAGGGCCGGAGCAGCAGCAACTACCGCAGGGGCAATTTCTGCCGGCGCGGGCACTTCAACGGCCGCCGCCTCGGTTTCAAACGCAATTTGATCCGCTTCAATCACGAAGCACAGCACCGCCACAATGTCATCCTGGCCGATCCCGCCGTCGAGCGTCGCGGCCAGGCTGTCTTTACCCTTCACCACGTTGCTGAGCGTCGCCAGGTTACCCAGCTCCTCTTCCAGCAGGTTAACCTCGTTCTCTTTCAGCCGTGACAGCACTACGCGCAATTTTCCTGCGGGCGCATCAGGCGCACTGTCTGGTTTGGCCGCGGCGTCAACAACGCTCAGTTTTGCCGCAGGGACAACGGGCGCAGACGCCTCACCTTTGGCTTCCAGCGCTAACTGACGCAGCGCGTTGCAGATGTATTCAAAGCTGGCGGCATCAGGCTCTGCCGAACTTTTATAGGCGTCGAGCTGTTCCTGCATAATATCTTTCGTTTCCAAAAACAGGTTGATAATGTCGGTATTGAGCTGCATCTCACCGCGTCGTGCTTCATCCAGCAGGTTTTCCATTAAATGGGTCGTTTCCTGCAAAATGGTAAATCCAAACGTTCCGGCTCCGCCTTTAATGGAATGCGCCGCACGGAAGATGGCGTTGAGCTGTTCTGAGTCCGGTGCCTCGGGCACCAGATCCAGCAAATGTTGCTCCATATCGGCCAACAATTCGTCGGCTTCATCAAAAAATGTCTGGTAAAAATCGGTAATATCCATGCTCACGCTATCACCTCGGATTGGCTGGTGGCGATGTTGGAACGGCAGCCGAAGGGACGGCCCCAGGCTGTTTTAAATCGTCCAGTGACTCATTCTGACTTTCGGCGTTTTCATGCAGGATGGCCTGCTCCGCCTGCTGGTTCAGCACTAAAAGACTGATACGACGGTTGATGGCGTCATCCGGTCCGCGGTCGGTCAGGCGCATGGTTGCAGCCATGCCGACCACGCGCAGGACCTTGCCATCATCAAGCCCACCCGCCACCAGCTCGCGACGCGAGGCGTTGGCGCGATCGGCAGAAAGCTCCCAGTTGCTGTATCCCTTCTCTCCCGTGGCGTACGGGAAATCATCCGTGTGACCGGAGAGGCTAACGCGGTTCGGAATGCCGTTCAGCACCGGTGCAATCGCACGCAGAATATCGCGCATGTAGGGCTCCACGTCGGCACTGCCGGTTTTGAACATCGGTCGGTTCTGGCTGTCGATGATCTGAATACGCAGCCCTTCCTGCACCAGGTCAATTTTCAGATGCGGACGCAGCGCGCGCAGTTTAGGGTCCGCCTCAATCAGCTGATCCAGGTCACCGCGCAGTTTTTTCAGGCGCGCCTGCTCCATCCGTTTTTTCAGCTCATCGATGTTAGGCTGTTTTTTCACTTCGCCCTGCTGCTGGGTGTAATCGTCACCGCCGCCGGGGATCGGGCTGTCGCTGTTCGATATGCGCGGCCCGCCGGTGACCGCCGTCGCCAGCGGCGTTCTGAAATATTCCGCAATCTGAATAAGCTCTTTCGGGCTGGAGATGGAGATCAGCCACATCACCAGAAAGAAGGCCATCATGGCGGTCATAAAGTCGGCGTACGCGATCTTCCATGAGCCGTGAGAACCGTGCCCGTGCCCCTTATGCTTGCGTTTTTTTACGATGACGATCGGATGGGACTGGTTTTTCATGCGTCCTCAGTTGTCGTCTGTTGGTTGGGGTTTTTCACCGCGCGCACATGCTCTTCCAGTTCGATAAACGACGGACGTTCGCTGGAGTAGAGCGTCTTACGGCCAAATTCGACGGCGATCGGTGGTGCATAACCGTTGAGGTTTGAGAGCAGCGTAATTTTCACGCACTGCATCATTTTGGTGGTTTCAGCGCTCTTCTGGCGCAGCACGCTCGCCAGCGGGGAGATAAAGCCGTATGCCAGTAAAATACCGAGGAACGTCCCCACCATTGCGTGGGCAATCAGGGCGCCCAGTTCAGCCGCCGGGCGATCCGCCGAGGCCAGGGCATGAACGACGCCCATGACCGCCGCCACGATACCGAACGCCGGAAGCGAGTCGCCCACCAGCGCCAGGCTGTTGGCCGGCACTTCGGATTCGCTCTCGTGGGTTTCGATCTCTTCGTCCATCAGGGCTTCAATTTCGAAGGTGTTCATGTTGCCGCTGATGATCAGTCGCAGGTAATCGACGATAAAATCGAGCATCATCGCGTCAGCCAAAATACGCGGGTAGCTGGCGAAAATTTCGCTCTCTTTCGGGTTTTCAATGTCCCGCTCCAGCGAGAACATTCCTTGCTGACGTGACTTCGCCATCAGGCGATAGAGCAGCGCCAGAAGATCCATATACATGCTTTTGGTGTATTTCGAGCGACGAAACAGCAGCGGAATCGCCTTCAGCGTGCCCTTGATCGATTTACCGTTGTTACCAACGATAAAAGCCCCTACCCCTGCACCGCCGATGATGACAAGTTCAGCCGGTTGATAGAGTGCTCCAAGGTGCCCGCCGGTCATCATGTAACCGCCGAAAACTGTACCGAGAACTACCAGGTAACCTAATAAGATAAGCACGACATCATCCTTCCGCTAGTGACTATGGCAGGACGTTCATTTCGAGCGCGTGACCTGAACGCAGGGTAAAAAAAAGCAGCGGTAATCGCTTACCGCTGCTGGAATCTTGCCCACAGGTTCGGGTTAAACAGCGTGTTCGATCTGTTCATCCAGCAGTTGTGGAATAATATCGGCAGCATCCCGGGAAAGTTTACGTCTTTTTACGGCTCGGGATGGAGGCTGGCATAAACTACAGGCGAAGCTGCCCGCAGGCTGGTGCGCGTGGGTAATAAAATTGCCGTCACAGCAGTTGCAGCGCGACAATTCAAGCATTCCGCTTTCAACAAAACGCACCAGCGTCCATGCGCGGGTCAGCGCCAGCAGGGGTCCCTGTTCCTGCTGCGGGCATTGCTCAAGGTAAAGTTTGTAGGCTTTAATCACGGCATCCACGCCGCTGCATAAGCCCGTTTTAAGCAGGTACTGCCAGGCGTTACAGAACATGGAAGCATGGATGTTCTGCTCCCAGGTCATGAACCAGTCAGTGGAAAACGGCAGCATGCCTTTTGGCGGTGGGCTACCACGCAATTCTTTGTACAGCTTGATCAAACGACCACGGCTCAGTTGCGTCTCGCTTTCCAGCATTTGTAAACGCGCACCCAGCGTGATGAGTTCCATTGCCAACTGGATATCACGGGCTTCCTGAACAATGCTTTTTTCGCTCATTGTTAAGCCCTTTTCTTCCGGGCTACGTCGTCAGGCTGGCTGATTTCGTTGAGCAGGCGGGTGGAGAGAAGAATACCGGTGTGGATCTGTTGCAGATCGTCCACGCGGGATTCCTGAGTCAGACGCGTAATGGTCTGCGGGTTATCGAAACGGAACTGGCAGACAAGCTGATTGGTTTCAGCCAGCTTGACCATCTGCGGAAGTGTTAATCCCCCCAGCATGGTTGCCATCTCTTCGTTAACACCCAGACGAAACATCGCTGACGGTTTGTCCTGACTAATCAAACGCTGCGCGAGCAATAAATACGACAAATTGATGTCGTAAATATGTTTTAGCAACTCGGATGTATGCATTTTTCCCATCCCGAATAACCAACTATTGTTTTTATGCGGAAAGACCGCACCCCGTGATGTCGCCGGGAAATCACCCGGTATAAAAAGAAAAGGCCAAATGCATAGTTGAATTTAGGTTTGTACGTCGTAAAGCGCGTGACCGGTTAACATGGCCAAAATGTCGGTTACACATTTTATCTTTTCTTACAAATAACTAAGATTTTTCCTAATTCGACGCAAACTCTACTCGTCAGTTTTGACACATACAATGCAGCCCCCCCTGGAATTTAAAAAAAATGTGATCTGCGTCACATAATTTACGCGAATGGAACCCATAAATCCATCAGCGTGACTTGTAATTTGGGTGTTTTTTATCCAACCCAAGCTTGTTTATATTCTTCAGGAACGAATACTCATGCATCCGGACGGGGGAATTGGGTCTGGGAAATGTAAAGACAGGGCAAATCCGCATTGATCTGCTATGGGGAAAACTTCACGTTGAAACTACCATTAATTAATAAAGTAAAAACAGGAGGTTAACGCTGGCAACACAAAAATCAGTTTCGTTGCGTAACGATCTACGCCGGGTTGATGATGAGTTAAGGCGAGTTAACCACCTGGAAGGGAAAATGTGTAATTTACGTTAAGCTGTTAATTTTTTTCATTTAGGCCATCTTTTCAGTTATTCTTCTTATAAGAATAATTAATGAATAATTATGATAAGCTTCACACTAATGACGCATTCACCTCTTGCAGTAATGACAGTTTCGCGGTAAAGCTGGGAAAACTTGTCATTCTGACATCAAAGGAGTGCGTGATGAGTTACTCCCATCTGCTTGTTTCAGTTGCTGTTTCTCCCGAAAGCCACCAGCTTGTCGCCCGAGCCGTATCCATCGCCCGCCCCGCCAATGCCCGCATCAGCCTGATCACGCTGGCCGCGGAACCCGAAATGTATAATCAGCTGGCTGCGCCGATGCTGGAAGATATACGTGAGGTATTGCAGGAGGAAACGCACCAATTCCTGCAAGAGTTGGTGGAGAGGGCAGACTATCCGATTCATCAGACCGTTATCGCGACCGGTGAATTAAGCGCGCATATACTCGACATCTGTCAGAAAGAGAATATTGACCTGGTTATTTGCGGAAATCATAACCAGAGTTTTTTTTCTCGTGCGGCATGCTCAGCAAAATCTATCGTTTCGTCAAGCCAGGTTGATGTCCTGCTGGTGCCTCTTGGGGGCAATTAATGCCCCCGGAGAAAATCAGGCGAGTTTAGGGAAGGTCGCGATCTTTTTTTGCAGATCACCTTCCTGACTTTGCGGCTGGATCGCGCGCAAATCGTCAATAAAACGCGCCTGCCAGCGGTTAATATCATTCTTCATGATGGTCTCCATCATTTCCGAATGGCGTGAAATACGTTCCGCAAGCGGCATAGTTAACGCACGGTTCAGGGCATTTGCCACGTCATCGCGATCGTAAGGGTTTACAATCAGCGCTGAGGTTAACTCGTTTGCCGCACCGGCAAATTGAGACAGCACCAGCACACCCGGGTCAGCAGGATCTTGTGCTGCAACATACTCTTTTGCCACCAGATTCATCCCGTCGCGCAGGGGCGTGACCAGCCCGACGTCCGCATAGCGGAACACTTTCATCAGAATTTTGCGCTCAAAGTGCTGATTCAAATAGAAAAGTGGTGTCCAGCCAAGCTGCCCGTAGCGCCCGTTGATGCGCCCTGCTTCGGTCTCAAGCTGGTGACGGATATCCTGATAGGCCTGAACCTCACCGCGCGAGGTCGGCGCTATCTGGGTATAACGAATCTTGCCGTGATGCTGCGGGAATTTTTCCAGCAGGGTTTCGTACGCGAGGAATCGCTCCGGCAACCCTTTGGAATAATCAAGTCGTTCAACCGAAAAGATATTCTTAACGTGCTTGAGTTCATCCTTAAGCTGGGCAAGCTTCGGAGGCAATGGACCGGAGGCCTGCTCGGCAATTTCGTCTGGCTCAATACCAATCGGGTAGACCTCGGTATGGAAATTACGTCCCCACGCGGTGTGAGATTTGCCGCCGTGAGTAACTAGTCGGGTTTTACCGGACACGCTGTCGAGGAAGGCCAGCCTGTCGTTTTCCGTCTGGAAACCGAGCAGGTCGTAATCGGACAGCGCCTCAAGGATCTCTTCATGCTGCGGCAGTGCCGTGAAAATCTCCGGCGTCGGGAAAGGGATGTGCAGGAAAAAACCGATTCGGTTATTCACACCACGTTTTCGCAGCTCTCTGGCGAAAGGCAGCAGATGGTAGTCGTGGATCCATAAAATATCGTCTTCTTCGATCAGCGGCAGCAGTTTATCTGCCAGCAGCGCATTAACGCGCATATAGCCTTCATAGGATTCACGCTGGAATTTCACCAGGTCCAGACGATAGTGAAACGCTGGCCACAGCACGGCGTTTGAGAACTCGGAATAATATTCATCATAGTCCTTCTCACTGAGTGCGAAGGAAGCCCACGTGATATTGCCCCGTGACACCTTTTTAAGCGGTTTCTCATCATTACTGATTTCCCCGCTCCAGCCAAACCAGAGACCACCCGCGGCTTTGAGGGCACCTAATACCCCGACCGCCAGGCCACCGGCACTGGCTTTTTTATCATCCGGCGGTGCGATGCGATTAGAGACGACGACTAAGCGACCCATAATGATTTCTCCCGTTGTTTTGCGCTATTTGTTGTTGTTGCTGGTTAGCGACATCAGATATCCACTGCCAGACGCTGGCGACGTTTTCCAGCCGCCATCCGGCAACGGTTTCACCCGGCCCTACCTTGACAGACATGCCACTGGCCCGGTTTACCACGCTGAACCCGGCCTCATCGGTCAGGTCATCCCCAAAAAATACTGGCGTACGCCCTTTAAACGGCGCTTCCGCCATAAACGCTGCAATGGCAGCGCCTTTATTAATTCCTGCTGGTTTAATCTCGACCACACATTTACCGGGCTGTAACGCCAGCTCCGGATGGGCTTCCGCCACGCTTCTTGCTACCGAAAAGATCGCCGCCTCATGGTGAGGCGCCTGACGGTAGTGCAGCGCAAAGGCCATGCCTTTGGCTTCCAGTTCCGTACCGGGAAGCAGTTCCAGAGCAGAAGAGAGTTGCGCATGCAGCGCCTGAACCAGCGTATCGGGGAGTGAAACTATATGCAGTTGATCATGGATATCGCGGCGCTCCGCTCCGTGCACACCGGCCAGCGGAAAGTGATAAGGACTGGCGAGCACATCCAGCTCGGCCATTGAGCGCCCTGAAATCAATGCCAGTGCCCCCTCGTTCTGTCGGGAGAGCTGCTGCAAATTCTCTAACACCAGATCCGGTACAACGACGTCGTCAGGATGCGGTTCAATTCCGGCGAGCGTCCCGTCGAGGTCAAAAAAGAAAGCAAATTTTCCGGGCAGTACAGGCGGTGCGGTTAACAAGTCAGCCACCCTAATCCTCCTTACAGTGAATAAAACAGCCATGTAAGTATAGACAGTGTGACGGCGCTCGCCATTTAGCAACCGGCCCGTCAGCATAACTGGCGGGCCGGTCAGTGGGTCAACTATGGTTAATAGTTGAGCAGATAAGTGGCTAAAAATAAATCAGACGGTACGCTTAGCTTTTTGCTTGTAACGGTCGAAGATCACTGCTGCCAGCAGGATCAGGCCGCGTACGACGTACTGAGAGAACGGAGAAATATTAAGCAGGTTCATGGCGTTCTCCACGGTCCCCAGAATCAGGATCCCCGCTACCACATATGAGATTTTTCCGATGCCGCCCTTGAGGGATACGCCCCCCAATACGCAGGCTGAAATGACAATCAGCTCATAACCGATAGAGGTCATTGGCTGGCCGCTGGTCATACGCGACGCCAGAATAATCCCCGCCGCTGCCGACACCAGCCCGGAAAGCACGAAGATAATGATCTTGGTCCGTACGACCGGGACACCCGCCAGACGCGCCGCTTCCTCGTTCCCGCCAATCGCCAGGGTATTACGACCAAAGGTGGTGCGGTTAAGCAGGAAACCAAACAGGATCAGACAGGCTACCGTCAGCCAGATAGGCGCAGGCAAGCCCAGCCAGTTGGCATAGCCCAGCGTAAAGAAGCGCTCGTCTTCAATCCCCACCGCCTTACCGTCGGAGATGATATAGGCCAGACCGCGCACGATTTGCATGGTCGCAAGCGTCGTGATCAGGGCGTTAATCTTCAGGCGCGCAATCACAAAGCCGTTCACCAGACCGCTCAGCACGCCGAGCATCAGCCCCGCCAGCACGCCGATCCACAGGCTTTCGGTCATATTGATCACCACGGCAGTGGTGACCCCGGCACAGGCAATCACCGAGGCGACCGACAGGTCAAAATCGCCGGAGGCCAGGCAGAATAGCATTCCGCAGGCCACCATGCCGGACATGGAGATGGCCAGCCCCAGCCCCTTCATGTTGATGAAGGTCGCGAAGTTTGGCACAAAAATCGCGCACGCAACGAACAGGGCGGCAAAAACCACCAACATGCCGTACTGGTCCCAGATGCGGCCAAAACTGAAAGCCGACTTCGGCGCTCCGGATGTAGTAACAGAGGACATCATTGACTCCTTACTCAGGCGACAGCCTGGCTAACTTTAGGCATGGCGAGACTCAACGCCTGTTGTTCATTCGCCTGTTCATGCAGCAATTCACCGGCAATTTCGCCTTCACGCATCACTACAATACGGTCGGCGACGCCCAGCACCTCGGGCAGATCGCTGGAGGCGAACAGCACCGCCACACCGCGTTTTGCCAGCTCATAGATGACGTTATAGATTTCGTGTTTCGCCCCCACGTCGATACCGCGCGTTGGTTCATCCAGCAAAATGACCTTCATGTCTTCCGACAGCCAGCGCCCCAGAATGGCTTTTTGCTGGTTGCCGCCGGACAAATTCATGATCAGCTGTTCAGCCCCGGGAGTTTTGATGTTCAGCGAACGGATATGGTGATCAGCGTTGCTCGCCTCCCAGCCGTCGTTAATCAGACATCCCGCGCGGATGAACTTGCGCCGGGCAGAGATGTTGATGTTGTCGCGCACCGAGTGCACTGGAATAATGCCTTCGGCCTTTCGATCCTCCGGACAGAGCATGATGCCCGCGTTAATCGCCTGCGCAGGCTTCTGTATATCGACCTTTTTCCCGTCGACGAAGACCTGGCCCTGGGTAATGCGCGTACCGCCAAACAGCCCTTTCATCAGCTCGCTGCGCCCTGCCCCGACAAGGCCAAACAGCCCGACGATTTCGCCGCTGCGCACCGAGAGTGAAATAGGTGTGCGCACGCCTGGGGCTTTAACGCTATCCAGACGCAGACGCTCAGGGCCGTACTCGCGCGGCTTCCAGTGGTAAATATCCCCCAGATCGCGCCCAACCATCGCCTGCACCAGCTGGTCATGATTGACCTGCTGCATATCGGTGAAGGTGCGCACGTAGCGGCCATCCTTAAACACGGTGATGGCATCGCTTAAGGCAAAAATCTCTTCCATACGGTGGGAGACGTACAGAATGATGCGGCCCTCTTTGCGCAGCTCGCGGATCACGCGAAAGAGGTTTTCAATTTCACGCGCCGAGAGCGAGCTGGTTGGCTCGTCAAAAGCGATGATCTTGGCGTTACGCGCCAGCGCTTTGGCAATTTCCACCATCTGCCACTGGCCGATGGAGAGATACTTGAGGGGCGTTTGCGGATCGACATCCAGCCCAAGGTGCCTGAGTTGCAAGCCCGCTTCATAGTTGAGCAGCGAGCGGTTGACCACGCCGCTTTTATGCGGAAGCTGGCCCAGGTAGATGTTCTCCGCCACGGTCATTTCAGGAATGAGATGAAGCTCCTGATAGATGATGGCGACGCCCGCGTTTAACGCTGCCGTGGTATCGGCAAAGGCCACCTCTTCGCCGCGAATGGCCAGCGTGCCGGTGGTGGGCGTGTAGTTGCCGCTGAGAATTTTTAGCAGCGTGGATTTTCCCGCGCCGTTCTCCCCCATCAGGGCATGAACCTGACCGGCATAGCAGTCGAAGCTGATATCGGTCAGCGCGTTTACGCCGGGGAATGTTTTACCGATGCCGCGGAAAGAGAGATACGGATCAGACTGTTGCATAACGACTCCGTGATTCCTGTAGTGTGTACGTCAGGCCCCTCACGGCGTGTGAGGGGCGCAATCACAGCGTATTACTTACCGCCCAGTCCTTTTTTCGCCAGCTCCTCTTTGAAATTATCGCGGGTGATCAGCACCACATCGGTTACTTCGGTGAATTTCGGCGGCTCAACCCCCTTGGTCACCCAGTTGTAAAGCATTTCGCTGGATTTATAGCCGTGGACATCCGGGCTTGGCAGCAGAGAGCCGTAGAAGCCGGTCGCCTGCGCTTTAGACAGTTCGCTCACGGCGTCCACGCCGTTGATGCCGATCCCGATAATGTCCGGTGCTTTAAAGCCCTGGCCTTCCGTTGCACGCACGCCGCCCAGCACGGTGTTATCGTTCATCCCCACCACCAGCCAGTGTTTCACCTCCGGATGCTGGACGAGCATGGAGTTCGCCGCATCAAAGGCGCCCGGGATATCATTGGATTTGGTCGGGACTTTGTAGATTTGTTTTTCCGGGAAGCCAGCCGCTTTTAGGGCGTCCATTGAGCCCGTGGTACGACGACGGGCGGTATCCAGCTCGTCAGCGGTAATCGCCATCACGGCGGTCTCTTTTACATCCCAGCCGCGTTTTTGCATCTCTTTATAGAGCTCCTGGCCCTGACGCTCGCCGATTTTGGTGGCCGCCATCATCACCAGCGGAACGGTATCCATCGGTTTGCCTTTGGCATTCACGAACTGATCGTCCACCGCAATCACTTTCATGTCATAACCGCGCGCTTTCGCGGCAATCGCTGAACCCAGCTTTGGATCCGGCGTACAGATAACGAAACCTTTCGCGCCGCTCGCCGCCAGGCTATCAATGGCGTTAAGCGTTTTCTCGCCGTCAGGTACGGCGATTTTAATTACCTCAAATCCCAAATCTTTTCCGGCTTTATCAGCAAATTTCCATTCGGTCTGGAACCACGGTTCTTCCGGCTGTTTAACCAGAAAACCGAGCTTTAAATTTTCAGCGATAGCGGATTGTGACATAACGGCAGCCAGGCCGATGGCCGCCAGCGCTTTAGTAAATTTGTGCATGGTAAACTCCAGCTTTAGCATTCTTATCTGTAGGGAATAATGGCGAACAACTTATTTAATCGGACTTAAAACAAGGCATTAGCGCTTACCTCGTTATAAGCGTTATTGCTGGAGATAGTTTTAGCGGGAAATTAATCATCCATAAGAGAGCGACATCACACCGCAGAATTACAGTAATTGCGTACATAAATTCAGCGAAAAATGACATAAAAAAGGACGTAATTGTCCTACAAATGGAAAGGAGTTAAGCAGGATTATCCATAAGGTCAGCTAAGTAATCCCTGTAACCCGGACGCCTTAGCGTCCGGCAGAAAATTTACCAGCGGTAATAGATGTGTTCAGCATGATCGCGCACGGGGGCATCGTCGCCCAACAGACGCGCAGAGAGCGTCAGCGCAAAGTCAAAAGCGTGCCCCAGCCCCTTGCCGCTGATGAGGTTGTTATCCTCCACGACCGGCGCATCCACATATACTCCATCATCAACGATCTGCCACAGATCGCCGGAACAGACGTAGCGCCGCCCCTTCAGTAGCCCGTTTGCGCCCAGCACCCGCGCAGCCGCAGAGCAGATCGGGCAGATGAGTTTGCCGTGCTCGTCATGCGCGGAAACAAAGCGGATCACCTCCTGGTTAGCCGCAAGATTGATACTCCCCTGCGGCCCACCGGGTAACACGACCGCGTCATACAGCGTATTAATACGTTCCGTTAATGTACTGTCAGCCACCATGGGGATATTGTGGTAACTCACTACCGCACGGGACTCCGCGCAGGCCAGCATTTCCACCTCGATCTGCAAGCGACGCAGGATATCCACTGTGATAATCGCTTCTGCTTCTTCAAAACCAGGTGCCAGCAGCACCGCAACTTTTGTCATCATAAACCTCTACGGGTGAAAAGATATAAAACATCGTTTCATTTTCCAGATTTGTTAGATAACAATCTTACGACGCGATCACAGAACCGTATATTATGTGAAAATTGATTTAGCTCAAATTTGCTACAGCAGGATATATTTGCAGTTATTATTTCTGATTTAACACTTTCACAGAATTTCCCGCCACAGAAGGTTTCCTGAAACGATAAAAATGGGAAGCACTGATTTTAATATCATTAAAATCATATAGATAAAAAATATTATATCTCGTCACCTGTTTTCTGTTCTGCGCTATATTTAAATTTGTAATGTATGGTAAACACAGCCCAACTAAGAGTTTTCTTAATTCCAAGAGAAGCGTATGCTTATTTAAATCGAACACAGGACGTGAATTTTCGAGTTTGTTTACCTTGCAGAAATCTTTTTCTGTTATTCAATCGTCAGTACCTGCCGGGTCAGGTTTCGTAGCGGACATCAAGTCCCACAGTCAATAAGGATATGAGTATGACTACCCAAACGATGATGCAAAAACTGAATGCCCAGATGAACCTGGAGTTTTATGCTTCAAATCTGCATCTGCATTTGAGCGCCTGGTGTTCCAGAAAAAGCCTCAACGGCACTGCCACCTTCTTTCGTACTCAGGCGCAAAGTAACGTCACGCACATGATGCGTGTCTTTAACTTTTTGAAAGCCATCGGCGCCAATCCCACAGTCAAAGAGCTTGAAACGATTGAAGATAATTACTCCTCTCTGGAGGAACTGTTCCAGAAAACGCTTGAAGAGTATGAGCAACGCTGTACAAAGCTGAACAAGCTGGCCGATGAAGCCAAAGCGCAACAGGACATCATTACCCTCAAGTTTTTACGTGATATGGACAGAGAGCAGCAGCAGGATGGCATGCTGCTGAAAACGCTCGCAGACGAAATCCGCAACGCGAAACGCGCGGGGATCTGTCTGGAGCAGACGGACCGCCATCTTCTCGACATAGCTACCGTGCAACACCACTAAGTTCCTTCATCCGCTCCCGTCAGGGCTGAGAGTTCCCCACAAAATAATGCCTGCACAGACGGCCCCCTCTCCCTTGAGGGAGAGGGCTGGGGTGAGGGGGAACATACGGCTCTGGTGGTCATTCCGTTCACTTTATGTTCCTTGCTACTCTGTCACGGCATAACCGGTGAACGTGCCAGGGTGGCTCAGTCGCCACCACCCTGGCGACCAGGGCTTCCGGCGGAAAATCGCCGCTTCGCGGTACCTTCGGCTTATTCCTTCCGGCTTATCGGGGACGGGCGGAGGTAACATCCCTGTAAAGCCCGCCCTCTCGGCGCATCCCTGCGCCTCGCCCCGGCCTACAGGAAACGCCTCAGCGATTTACAGCCGGACCGAGGCATCGCTGAAAGCCTTCAGTTATTCTGAAGGCAACGTTATCGCTTTTGCTTTCAAATTACTGGGGATCCCTCAGCCCGTCAGGGAGTGGGTGCCAACTCCCTGCTTTTGCTGACATTTAACAAATCAGATCTTGCTCCCAATGAATAACCCCACATCGTGTAATGATTTGTTTAATTACATTCATTAACGAGGGAGCATCATGATCACCATTGAGTTTATTGTCATTATCCTCTGCCTGCTGGTAGGTACCCGCTTCGGCGGGATGGGCCTGGGGCTGATAAGCGGCATCGGCCTGTTTATTTTGAGTTTTGTCTTTGGTCTGCAACCCGGTAAACCGCCGGTTGACGTGATGCTCACGATCCTCGCCGTCATCGGCTGCGCGGCAACACTACAGACCGCCGGTGGCCTGAACGTGATGATGCAATTCGCAGAGCGCCTGCTGCGAAAACATCCCCAGCACATCACCCTTCTCGCGCCGTTTACCACCTGGATGTTGACCTTTCTCTGCGGGACCGGCCACGTCGTCTACACTATGTTTCCCATTATCGCGGATATCGCCCTGAAAAAAGGCATTCGCCCGGAACGGCCGATGGCGGTGGCCTCGGTGGCCTCACAGATGGCGATCACCGCCTCCCCCGTTTCCGTGGCCGTCGTTTCGCTGGTCTCAATTCTGGGTGCGCAGAACGGTATCGGCCACGCGTGGGGGATCCTCGAAATCCTCGCCGTTTCCGTACCGGCCTCACTGTCTGGCGTCGCCATTGCGGCACTGTGGAGCCTGCGCCGGGGAAAAAACCTCGCAGACGATCCTGAATTTCAGGAAAAGCTGAAAGATCCGAAACAGCGGGAGTTTATCTATGGGGGAACGGAGACGTTGATGGATCAGCGTTTCCCTAAACAGGCCTACTTGTCAACGTGGATCTTCTTCGCCGGGATTGCCGTTGTGGTCCTGCTGGGTGCGTTGCCCGAGTTGCGTCCGGCGTTTGAGATCAAAGGCAAAATGACGGCCCTGTCGATGAACCTTGTTATTCAAATGATGATGCTTATTGCCGGGGCCATCATGCTGATGACCTGTAAGGTTAATGCGTCGGCCATTTCAAACGGAGCGGTATTTAAGGCGGGGATGGTCGCGATTTTCTCGGTGTTTGGCGTGGCATGGATGAGCGATACCTTTTTCCAGGCGCATCTCGACGAACTGAAAATGGCACTGGAGGGGGTAGTGAAGAGTCATCCCTGGACGTATGCCATCGTGTTGTTTCTGGTGTCGAAACTGGTCAACAGCCAGGCCGCGGCCTTGACCGCGGTCGCCCCGATGGGGTTGATGTTAGGCATCGATCCGAAAATGCTGGTGGCCTTCTTCCCGGCCTCCTACGGCTACTTTGTGCTGCCCACCTATCCGAGCGATCTGGCCTGTATTGGATTCGATCGCTCCGGCACCACCCGCATCGGTAAATTCATCATCAACCACAGCTTTATTCTGCCGGGTCTGATTGGCGTCAGCTGTGCCTGCGTGGTGAGCTATCTGCTGGTGCAGACGTTCTTTTGAGCCTTCTGTGGGCGACAGACTCTGTCGCCCTTCGACGTAAAATCAGAAAACGGTTTCTAATTTTAAAACATCGGTTTATTTTAATGTGACTCACCCTGCGGCGTGAAGCGCAGTTCAATCAGCGCGATCGCTTTCTGGATCGCGCGGAGCGTAACCGGGTCCGCCGCAGCAGGATGATTGGTGAAATCGATGTTTTTTAGCTGGGTCGACATCTTTTCGCGTACCTCAACCGGCGCGATAACGTCAATCACATCAAGGATTTGTTTGATAACCAGCTGGCAGGCGACGACGTCAGATACCAGTTCCTGATCGGCGCTCAGGTTTTGTGACATGGGGTTCTCCTTATTCAAAGGCAGCCATAGTAGCAAAACAGACGCCCTTCCATCTCCCTCTCGTCGTCCGCAGACATAAAAAAACCTGCCGAAGCAGGTTTTTTTATCAGAACATCGCACCCGGTGGGACGTCTTTAAACGTTGTGCAGTAGTTAGCCCACATGCTTTTCAGGATTTTGCGCAGTTTCATTATGTTGCTCCAGTAACGTGTTATGCAGGTGTTATTATCAATACGCTTATAATATGACCGCCATCACAAAAATCAACCATTTTGTGACCTGCATCACGGTTAACAAACCCTCAGTGCTGCCGGTTTGTTAAAAAAAGGCACGATAAATCCGCACGTTACAGACTTATAAATTCCAGTAAATTTTTATAAAATTTTTTGAGCGGGCAGGAAGAGAATGAGTGAAAACGTATCCGGGAAAGAGAGCCGTGGATTATCGCCTGCGGCACTGCTGGTGGCCGGTGCTTTCTTTATGGAGTTTCTGGACGGGACGGTGATCGCCACCGCATTGCCGGATATGGCAAAAAGCTTCGGCGTACAGGCCGTGGATCTGAATATCGGCATCAGCGCCTACCTGATCACCCTTGCCGTGCTGATCCCCGCCAGCGGCTGGATCGCCGACCGCTTCGGCGCGCGAAAAGTATTTGCCCTCGCGCTGGCGATCTTCACGCTGGCCTCGGTATTTTGCGGCCTGTCCACCACGCTCGAGGAGTTTGTCGCAATGCGCGTCTTCCAGGGCATGGGTGGCGCGCTGATGGTGCCTGTGGGTCGCCTGGCCGTGTTACGTACAACGCCAAAGCATCAGCTCATCACGGCAATCGCCACCCTGACGTGGCCTGCGCTGGTCGCGCCGATCATCGGCCCGCCGCTGGGCGGGTTCATTACAAGCTATGCCGACTGGCGCTGGATCTTCTTTATTAATGTGCCGCTGGGGATAATCGCCATTTTGCTGGCACTGCGAATCATTCCGGACCTGCATGAAGATACGCGCCGACCGTTTGACTTGCCGGGTTTTGTGGTCACCACCCTTGCCATGGTGAGCCTGGTTTATGCGATGGAGTTGATGGGCGCAGAGCCTCTGCGGACAGGATTAACCGCCACGCTGTTTATCGTCGGTGTCGCCGCGTTGAGCCTGGCGCTGCGCCACTTTAAGCGCGCAACCTGGCCGATGATCAGGCTCGATGCGATGCAAGTGCCGACGTTTCGCGTCACCCTGTACGGCGGATCGCTGTTTCGCGCCTCCATCAGCGCGGTTCCGTTCCTGTTACCGCTGATGTTCCAGGTCGGCTTTGGCATGGACGCGTTCCATTCTGGCCTGCTGGTGCTGGCCGTTTTCGTAGGCAATCTCACCATTAAACCGGCGACGACGCCCCTGATCCGCAGCCTGGGGTTTAAGCGGCTGTTGCTGATTAACGGTTCACTGAATGTCCTGGCGCTGCTGGCCTGCGCCTTTCTTACGCCGCAGACTCCTGTGTGGCTCGTCATGCTGATCCTCTATCTGGGTGGCGTTTTTCGTTCGATCCAGTTTACAGCCATCAGTACGCTGGCCTTTGCGGATGTACCCTCTGCGCAGATGAGCTATGCCAATACGCTGTTTTCAACCGCAACGCAGCTTGCCGTGGGACTTGGGATCACGCTCGGGGCAATTGGTATTCGTATCGGGGAAAAAGTCAGTGAGACGATGGGGATTGCCGGCATGCCGGGAATGAGCTTCCGGCTGGCATTTGTGGCGATCGCGCTGATCTGCCTGGTGGGAATGGTTGACACGCTGCGTCTGACCAAAAATGCAGGCAGCGCGGTATCATCGAAAAAGTAAGGCTCTGTGCCGGGCGGGCAACGCACCGCCCGGCAAAGGAAATCAGCCAACAATACCGCGCACGAAGGCTTCGATCTCTTTGTCCTGGCAGTTCTCGAAGAAGCACTGCTGGAAGCGCTGGCCTGAGACGGCGGTTTTAACCAGCTCAGGATCGATTGCACGCAGGGTATCCAGATAGTTTTCTTTTACCACCGCCGCTTTCACCTGGTTCAGAATACCGGCGTTACGCACCTGCGGCTCCTTACGCTCTGGTGGATAGCCTTCGCCATTGCGTCCGGTAAACGCTTTCTCAAAGATAAAGCGTACGTTCAGTTCTGCCCCCCAGCCGAACCCCTTCGCAAACGGCAGAGAAAGCGCGTTACCGTTGTTGATTTGCGCGAACAGGAAAGCATCCGCAGGATCGATGCAGTAACCGCAAATCACACCCGGATGGATGTTCAGGGACATCAACGCGCCCTGCCCGGTACCGCAGCCGGTGACAACAAAATCAACGGCTTTAGCGTTAAGCAGAATGCTCGCCATGATGCCCAGGTGAATATAAGTGAGATGATGATCGTTCTCATCACTCATACCGACGTTATAGACCGGGAAACCTTTCTCATCAGCAACGGCTTTCAGCTCATTAAGGATGATGGGATTCTTAGCGGCCTGGCTGTTTTCCATCATCAGTGCAATTTTCATCTTGTCTCTCCTGAATGCATGGCGGGCGATCCCGCTGTGGATACCTTTTCAACTTAACCTTACTATCAAACAAACGCACTTTCAAATTAAGTGAAAACTTGTTTTAAAAAACAAAGATGCGCTCACAATTTCGCGCGGTGGCCCGGCTCGTTGTAGAGTGAAAGGGCAGATCCTCCGGCTATTCCGGCCATTGCGTCCCGTCGCGTTGGTTACAATGGCGTATTTCCCGTCACGCAGAGTGAAACATGAAACGTGTAATCATAGCCGGAACGATCCTGTTGCTCGCCGGGTGCAGCATCAACCGTCAGGCAGAAGTCAGTAGTACGGATGCCCCAAACGGAATTGTGCGCCTCGACTATGGCCAGACCATGCTGCAAAACGCCTGGTCTGATGACTATGTTAATAACGGTACGGCAACAAAGGCCTGCCAACACATGGGCTACGCCTCCGCGTCAGCCTACGGGCAGCCGATTAAAACCTGCACCCTGATCAGCGGTTCATTCTGTCTGAACGAAAGTGTGACCATTCAGTATAAATGTCAGGGATATGCCGTTACCTCTTCCAGCCAGAATCCGTGGTATTAACCGCGACTGCCAGTCACGCTGGCAGTTTATTTAATAAGAACAAAAATAATTCTCATTAATAAATATAAATGGCGGCAATGCGTTTTATTCCCATTCGTATTTTTAATAAATAAATATTTATTTTACTTTTTGCAAATAATTAAATAACAAATTATAGTGTCGCTCATCGTGAACCAGAATTAATAAACCGGAGCTGCACCATGTTAAAAACTGAAATGATCGACAAGCTCAATGCGCAAATGAATCTTGAGCTATTTTCTTCCCTGCTTTATCAGCAGATGAGCGCCTGGTGCAGCTATCACAGCTTTGAAGGGGCTGCCGCCTTCCTGCGTCGTCATGCCCAGGAAGAGATGACGCACATGCAGCGTCTGTTTGATTACCTGACGGACACCGGCAGCCTGCCGCGCATTGATAACGTGGTATCGCCTTTCGCCGAGTACGGCTCTCTTGATGAACTGTTCCGTGCCACCTATGAGCACGAACAGCTGATCACCCAGAAAATAAATGAACTGGCTCATGCCGCCATGACCAATCAGGATTATCCAACCTTTAATTTCCTTCAGTGGTATGTGGCTGAACAGCACGAAGAAGAGAAGCTGTTTAAATCCGTGCTGGATAAATTATCTCTGGCAGGTAAATCCGGGGAAGGTCTGTACTTCATTGATAAAGAGCTGTCGACGCTCGACACGCAGAATTAATAGAAAAGCGGTGCTGAGTTTTCAGCACCGCTTTATTCAATGACGGCAAATTTTACTTTCGTGCGTGGAAAATCCGTCTGCTGCCGGAATGAATTTTCCGCGCGCCGCCATAAACGCCACCAGCTCCGCGGCTGTCATTTCCGAAGCTGAACAGGTATGGAAACGCGCCGCTTCGCCAAAGCGGGCATGTATCGCCTCAACCAGACTCTCCTTCGTATAACGCTCACCTGACTCAATCATCATATTCAGCACGTCGTGTCCGTGAATTGACATCATTACCTCTCGCAAATAAAAAGCAGACTAAATGCTCCCTCCACGGCACGCTTTGCGCTGGCGCAGGTTCCCCCTTTCTTTTTGTAAATTAATCATTACACCCTATGTAACGGTGATTTGACGAGATGGTGCTTTTCCCTTACTCTGCGCCGCAGAATGAGTCGCGGTGTGGAAGCGTTGTAGAGGAAAGCGTGAAGAACAGAACTCTGGGAAGTGTTTTTATCGTCGCCGGAACGACAATTGGCGCAGGAATGTTGGCCATGCCGTTGGCTGCCGCCGGCGTCGGGTTTGGGGTTACCGTAGTGCTGCTGGGCGGTCTTTGGGCCCTGATGTGTTACACCGCGCTATTATTGCTGGAGGTTTATCAACATGTCCCTGCCGATACCGGCTTAGGCTCCCTGGCTGCACGCTATCTTGGACGCTACGGGCAGTGGATCACCGGTTTCAGCATGATGTTCCTGATGTACGCGCTGACCGCCGCCTACATCAGCGGCGCCGGGGAGCTAATTGCGTCAAGTATCAATGACGGCTTCGGTGCGTCGCTTTCACCGGAAACAGGCGCCATTGTCTTTACGCTGATCGGTGGCGGCGTGGTTTGTGCGGGCACGTCGCTGGTCGATCTGTTTAACCGTTTTTTGTTCAGCGCCAAAATTCTCTTCCTTGTTGTGATGCTGGTGCTGCTGGCACCGCATGTGCACAAGGTTAACCTGCTCTCCCTCCCGCTGGAGAAAGGTCTGGCGCTTTCGGCCATCCCGGTGATTTTCACCTCTTTCGGTTTTCATGGCAGCGTGCCGAGCATCGTGAGCTATATGAACGGGGATATTCGCAAGCTGCGCCGCGTCTTTGTGATCGGCAGCGCCATTCCGTTGATTGCTTACCTGTTCTGGCAGCTGGTGACGCTGGGCAGTATTGATTCCACCACCTTTATCGGCCTGATGGCAGAGCATTCTGGTCTGAATGGATTCCTGGTTGCCCTGCGTAACGTGGTGGCCTCTTCACACGTGGAGCTGGCGGTACATCTGTTTGCAGACCTGGCGCTGGCAACCTCCTTCCTCGGCGTGGCGCTTGGCCTGTTTGACTATATGGCGGATCTGTTCCAGCGTCGCAATACCGTTGCCGGACGCTTACAGACGGGGGCGATGACCTTCCTGCCGCCGCTGGCCTTCGCGCTCTTTTATCCGCGCGGGTTTGTGATGGCGCTGGGGTATGCTGGCGTGGCGTTATCGGTACTGGCCCTGCTGCTGCCTTCCCTGCTGGCGTGGAAGAGCCGCCAGCAACATCCGCAGCAAGGATACCGCGTGGCGGGTGGTAAGCCGCTGCTGTGCGTGGTGTTTGGTTGTGGGGTGGTAATTATTCTGGTGCAGGTGCTGATTGCAGCGGGAATGCTGCCGGAAGTGGGATAAAAAAAGGGGCTATGAATAGCCCCTTTTTTCAGTGCAGACAGCAACTCTTAAACTTCTTCCCGCTCCCGCACGGACACGGATCGTTACGTCCCACCTTCGACCCGTTCACGATCGGCTTTTTCGCTTCCGGCTGCTGCGGATTAGCCACCCAGTAGTTGTACAAACGCAGCGCCGCAGGCTGAATGCTCTCGATGCTGGCCATATACTCCTCTTCGGTCAGCGCTTCCAGCTTCTCGCTGTTCTCTTCCGTTCCGTGCAGGGCAATCACCGCCAGATCCGCTTCCAGCGCTTCCGGCAGGGATGACCAGTCCGTCAGCGCCACGCCGCGCATGTAGCCATAGCACCACTCTTCCACTACGGTATAGCTCTGACCGTCAACGTCGTTATAGCCAAACAGCGGTTCAAACTGATCCGGGTATTCGCTCAGGCGCTCGGCAATATCGTTCATGTGCTTAAAGCAGAGATCGATAAAACGGTTCATCTCACGATCGTTTTTCCAGCGCGGAATATACTTCTCGCCACCCCATACCGCCACCAGCCAGGTGTCGGGCTCCACCACAACGGGACCGGAAAGTACTGCGGTAAGCATGCCGTCCAGTTCGGACACGTCAATCACGGATGCATCGTCGTGTCCGTAAGAGATTAATGTCTCTTCCAGCCACGCCATCTCGCTTTCATTTAATGGGCCTTCAGCCATTGCTGATACTCCTGATAAAAAAAACGATCCTGACATATATCGCCGCGCATGCCTATCTGAAGTTTAGGTCTTTATTGCTGCAAAAACGTGCAAATCGTGACCGTTGCACAACTTATGGGCTTTGTTGTTAAGGAGATGTGATCTCCGCTGTAAATTCATCTCATCCCGCAAAGGCGCATAAAACGGCGCTCTATACTCAACGTGTTGTGACCCGGTCAAGGGATTAACCATTCTGGCAACCTTTTTGCTTAATGTTCTGCGCGCTTCGCGGTGCGTGGGATCCTCGCCGTATTAAGCACAAGATTGCTTCTAAAGTGCATTTTGTTCTCGCTCTTGTTTTTGGATTTACGATGCCATCAGGCGTTCGGGTTTCTACCTGGTGCAAAAACCTCTTTGCTAAGGAACATAATAATGTCGCTGAAATTTACCAAAACTCCCCTCTCCCTGTTGCTGGCCGGTTGTCTGGTGACGGCCTTTTCTGCACAGGCCGATATCGTGATCGGCGTGGCCGGGCCGTTCACAGGCCCGAACGCAACCTATGGCGATCAATACTGGCATGGCGCTACGCAGGCGGCGGAAGACATTAACGCCGCTGGCGGGATCAACGGTGAGAAAATCAAACTGGTTCAGGGCGATGACGCCTGCGAACCCAAACAGGCCGTTGCCGTCGCCAACCGCTTAGTCGATCAGGATAAAGTGAAAGCGGTCGTCGGCCACTTCTGCTCCTCGTCGACCATGCCCGCCTCCGAGGTCTATAGCGATGCCGGGATCCTCTCCATCACCCCCGGCTCAACGAACCCGCTTATTACCGAGCGGGGCATGAGCGATATGTTCCGCATGTGCGGACGTGACGACCAGCAGGGCCAGGTCGCCAGCGATTTTATTCTTGATAAGCTTAAAGCCAAACGGGTCGTCATCATCCACGATAAAGACACCTACGGTCAGGGGCTGGCGGACGCCACTAAAGCGGCGCTGGCGAAACGCGGCGTTAAGGAAGTGATGTACGAAGGGTTGTCCCGCGGGGAGAAAGACTTTAACGCGCTGGTGACCAAAATTGGCGCACAAAAACCAGACGTGGTGTTCTTCGGTGGCTGTCACCCGGAAGCGGGCCCGCTGGTTCGCCAGATGCGTGAACAGGGCGTGCAGGCGAAGTTCTTCTCGGGAGACTGTATCGTCAATGAAGAGATGGTCACCGCCGCCGGTGGGGCGCAGTACACCAACGGTATTTACATGACCTTCGGTAAAGACCCGCGCCTGATCCCGGACGGAAAAGCCGTCATCGAGAAATTCCGCGCCGGTAAATTTGAACCAGAAGGATACACCCTCTACGCCTATGCGTCTGTGCAGGCTATCGCAGCGGCATTCAAGGCCACGAAAGGGACGGATTCCGCAAAAGCCAGCGAGTGGCTGAAGGCCAACCCTGTCGACACGGTGATGGGTAAAAAAGCCTGGGACAGCAAAGGTGACCTCAAAGTGTCTGACTACGTGGTCTACCAGTGGGACGACAAAGGCAAATATAAAGAAGTGCCATAACGGGACGGAATCTGCTCAACGCCGGCAGGTCTGACTGTCGGCGTAACCCTTTATTCAGGTGCGCGACCATGAGTACATTCTTCCTGCAACAATTAATTAATGGCTTAACGCTGGGTTCGGTCTATGGTCTTATCGCCATCGGCTACACCATGGTGTACGGCATCATCGGTATGATCAATTTCGCCCACGGCGAAGTGTATATGATCTCCGCCTATCTCTCGGCCATTGGCCTGGCCCTGCTGGCGTTTTTTGGACTCCACTCCTTTCCGCTGCTGATCCTGGGAACCCTGGTTTTCACCATCGTGGTCACCGGCGTTTATGGCTGGACGATTGAGCGCATCGCCTATAAGCCGCTACGCAATTCGACGCGTCTGGCGCCGCTGATTTCGGCCATCGGGATGTCGTTGATACTGCAAAACTACGTCCAGCTCAGCCAGGGCCCACGGCAGCAGGGCGTACCGACCATGCTGGATGGCGTGCTGCGTTTTCACCTCGGCGAAGGGTTTGTCCAGATAACCTATACCAAAGTCTTTATTCTCATCGCCTCGTTCGCGGGCATGCTGGTGCTGACCTGGATTATCAACCGTACCCGCTTAGGGCGCATGTGCCGTGCGGTGCAGCAGGATCGTAAGATGGCCTCCATTTTGGGTATCAACACCGACAGAATTATTTCGCTGGTGTTTGTTATCGGCGCAGCCATGGCCGGGCTGGCGGGCGTGCTGATCACCATGAATTACGGCACCTTTGATTTTTACGTCGGGTTCGTTATCGGCATCAAGGCCTTTACGGCGGCGGTGCTGGGCGGCATCGGCTCTCTGCCCGGTGCGATGCTTGGCGGGCTGATTCTGGGCGTCGCAGAAGCGCAATTCTCCGGGATGGTGAACTCGGATTATAAAGACGTGTTCTCGTTTGGATTGCTGGTATTAATCCTGATCTTCCGTCCTCAGGGGCTGCTGGGCCGCCCTGTCGTGGCTAAAGTGTAAGGAACAACGCGATGACCTCTGACGGCTTTTCCCTGAAGCGCTGCATTCTGGACGCGATTTTTTCCGGAATGATCGCCCTGATTATTTTCGGCCCGATTGCGGGCGTGATACTGGATGGTTACAGCTTTAACTTTGACGGCCAGCGGCTGGCGTGGATTGTAGGCACGGTGATGCTGGGACGCTTTTTGCTGAGCGCCTTTTCAGCTACGGCGGCCGGAAGACGTTTACAGGCGCGGTTTGAATCCGACAATGCGGGGGTGTATGTCCGGCCACCGGCGTATAAAAGCCGCATGCGCTGGATCATTCCGCTGATTGTCACGCTGGCGATCTGCTTCCCGTTTGTGGCCACAAAATACGTTCTGACGGTCGCTATACTCGGACTGATCTACGTCCTGCTCGGTCTTGGGCTGAACATTGTCGTTGGCCTGGCAGGGCTGCTGGATCTGGGTTATGTCGCCTTCTATGCCATCGGCGCTTACGGGCTGGCGCTCGGGTATCAGTATCTGGGGCTTGGGTTCTGGAGCATGCTGCCGCTGGCGGCGCTAATGGCTGCGGGCGCGGGCGCCCTGCTCGGCTTTCCGGTGCTGCGCATGCACGGGGATTATCTCGCCATCGTCACGCTCGGGTTTGGCGAGATCATCCGTCTGGTGCTGAACAACTGGCTTACCTTCACCGGCGGGCCTAACGGCGTTTCAGCCCCTGCTCCGACCTTTTTTGGCCTGGAGTTTGGCCGACGCGCCAAAGAAGGTGGCATCCCTTTCCACGAGTTCTTCGGCCTGACCTATAACTCCAACATGAAGTTTATTTTCATCTATGCAGTACTGTTCCTGGTAGTCATGCTGGTGCTGTACATTAAACACCGGCTGACCCGAATGCCCATTGGACGCGCGTGGGAAGCGCTCCGTGAGGATGAGATTGCCTGCCGTTCCATGGGGCTGAATCACGTTCTGGTCAAACTCTCGGCCTTCACCCTGGGCGCATCGACGGCAGGTATCGCCGGGGTGTTTTTTGCCACCTGGCAGGGGTTTGTTAACCCCACCTCTTTCACCTTTTTTGAATCGGCCCTCATCCTCGCGATTGTGGTCCTGGGCGGGATGGGCTCCACCGTCGGCGTCGTACTGGCCGCCTTTGTGCTGACCGTCACGCCGGAACTGCTGCGCAGCTTTGCGGAATACCGCGTGCTACTGTTTGGCATGCTGATGGTGGTGATGATGATCTGGCGTCCTCGCGGTCTGATCCGCATCAACCGCAGCGGATTTGCCGTGCGTAAAGGAGTGGCGCCATGAACGCAACGATTTTGCGTGTAGAACATCTGATGATGCACTTCGGCGGGATCAAGGCCTTAAACGACGTCAATCTTGAGGTGCAGCGCGGCTCTATTACTGCACTCATTGGGCCTAACGGCGCGGGAAAAACAACCGTCTTTAACTGCCTGACCGGTTTCTACCGGGCCTCCGGCGGCAACATTCTGTTCAATGCACGAAATAAAACTACCAATGTCATTCAGGTGCTCGGCCAGAAACTCCAGCCGGGCGACTGGCTCAGCCCGGCGCAGCTTGGTCAACGCCTGTTCTATAAGATGTTTGGCGGCACGCATCTGGTGAACCGCGCGGGTCTTGCGCGCACGTTTCAGAACATCCGCCTGTTCCGCGAGATGTCCGTTGTGGAAAACCTGCTGGTGGCACAGCACATGCGCGTCAATCGCAATCTGCTGGCGGGGGTGCTGAACACCCCTGCGTATCGTCGGGCAGAGAACGAGGCGCTGGACCGGGCGTTTTACTGGCTGGAGGTGGTGGATCTGGTAGATTGCGCGAACCGTCTGGCCGGGGAAATGTCCTATGGCCAGCAACGACGCCTCGAAATCGCCCGCGCCATGTGCACCGGCCCGGAGATGATTTGTCTCGATGAACCTGCTGCCGGTCTGAACCCGGTGGAGACGCACAAGCTGAGCGAGATCATCCGGTTCCTGCGCGACCACCACGACATCACGGTTTTGCTGATCGAGCATGATATGGGGATGGTGATGGGCATTTCAGATGACATCATTGTGCTCGATCACGGCGATGTGATTGCCAGAGGTAAACCGGCTGAGATCCAGCACAATGAAAAAGTGATTGCCGCGTATCTGGGCACCGACGAAAGCGAGGTAAATCTGTGAGCGCACCGATGCTTCAATTTCATAATGTGGACGTTTTTTACGGGGTGATCCAGGCGTTGAAGCAGGTTTCACTTGAGGTAAACAAAGGGGAAACCGTGGCCCTGATTGGCGCTAACGGCGCGGGGAAGTCAACATTACTGATGTCTGTCTTTGGTCAGCCCCGGATCCGCAACGGGCAGATCCTCTTCTGCGGCGAGGATATCAGCCACAAATCCACCCACTATGTTGCCACCGGCGGCATCGCGCAGGCACCTGAGGGACGACGCATTTTCCCGGATATGTCTGTAGAAGAGAACCTGCTGATGGGGACAATCCCCGTCGGCAATCAGCATGCAGCTGAAGATATGCAAAGTATGTTCGACCTCTTCCCTCGCCTCAAGGAGCGGCGTAACCAGCGGGCGATGACGCTTTCCGGCGGTGAACAGCAGATGCTGGCTATTGCCCGGGCGCTGATGAGCCGTCCTAAACTTCTGCTGCTGGATGAACCCAGCCTCGGCCTCGCACCCATCGTGGTTAAACAGATCTTCCATACGCTGCGCGAACTGGCCCGTAACGGAATGACGATTTTTCTGGTCGAGCAGAATGCCCACCACGCGCTGAAATTGTCCGACCGCGGCTATGTGATGGTTAACGGCCAGATTCGGTTAAGCGGCAGCGGCGAGGCGTTGCTGAAGGATCCGGAGGTGAGGAAGGCGTACCTGGGCGGCGTGTGAAGCCTGGAGGCTATAGTGAGAAAAACTCACAGTGATTGCCATTATTAATCGTTTTTCTGATGCGACCGCATTCAAATATCATCTTTACGACCCGCCTTTGCGCGGGTCGATAAAACGTTCAGCCGCAAACTGAATAATAATGATAAGAGGATCCGGGGCAAATATGACACTTGATGCGTTATATCAGTTAATGAAAACTGTATTACCACCTGACACCGATTCAGCCGATGATTTACAGGATTTTATGGCCATGCTTATGGCGACGAAACATCACTCAGAGGCTCTGTCACCGTTTTCGCAGCGCGTATACATGCTGTCCGTTGCCCATCGCGACCCTAAGCAAGCGGCTGCGCTGATTTCAGCCTGTCATCCTGAAGCAGGAAAGCCCCTTCCGCTGCTCGACTTCTCCGGCTGGCCGCACGTGCGCTACGCCACGTCGGGTGAATTACAGACGCCCGAGACTGAAGAATATTTTCACAGGATTTCGTCTGCCGCCACGATATTACGCGGTGCAATTATTGACGCTGAGCAGCAGAAAAACACGCCAGCATTTTATATTCTGGATAAGGTACTCAGCCTGAACAGCGCTTTGCCAGAACGCTATAAAAAGATGGCAAACATCTCTTACTCATAACGGTATTAATAAACCCGGCTTTCATCGTTTTCAAGGTAATCGATATCCAGAGCCGGAACGACCGGGGTATGGTTTTGCAGCCAGCCCAGAAGGTGCTGGATGCTCTCTCTTTTGAGCGAATTTTTTGGCCAGACGAGGTAGTAACCATCTCCCGTCGCGATAGCTTCCCTGAACGGCAGGCCCAGCAGGCCGCTTTTCAGGGCATCAAGCGTGAGATGCAGGTCGGCGATAGCGATGCCGTGCCCGTTCATCGCGGCGATACTTCCCTGTTCAAGGGTATCAAACACCATGCCGCTGCTCATATCGAGCCCCGGAAACAATCCTGTTCTTCGCAGCCAGCGCCGCCAGTCACGTCTGTCCGGTGAAGGATGGATCAAATCGCATTGCGAAAGCTGCTGCCGGGCCGGTTCGATAAGCGATGGGGTGCAAACCGGGATAAGCCATTCATGAAAAAGCAGCTGGCTTTCCGTTGTCTCACCAAAACGGCCATTACCGAGAAGGATGGCGCAGTCGTATGGCTCAAGATTGAAATCAACGGTGTCAATGTCCATCCAGACGCTGGCAATCTCCACCTGCGGTTTTGGATGGTTGTTGCGAAAAGATCGCAGCACGTCGAGAAGCCATCTCATGGTCAGGGTGCTGGGTGTTTTTAACCGCAGCAGATGGTTTTCACTGCGAAATGCCCGGCAGGCCCATTCAATGCTCGTGAAGCTTTCGTTCAGCTGTCCGGCAAGCACTCGCCCGGCTTCAGTGACCTCCACGCGAGGACCTTGCCTTTTGAAAAGCTCGCAGTCGAACCACAGTTCAAGGGTACGGACATGTCTGCTGACCGCGCCCGGCGTAATATTGAGCGTTTCAGCGGCTTTACTGAAGGAGTTCAACCGCGCAGCAACTTCAAACGCACGCAGTGCATACAATGGCGGTAAAGACATAGCGTCCCTTAAATGAAAATTTCATTATGCTAAAACTTGTTCCGGGGCAATGCCAGCAAGTAAATTATGGAGAAAAACAATGAGCCCCAATATACCGAGTCATAGCGATAGGGGTCAAAATCTATATGCAAAAAGCTGCTGACAAACTCGTAGCCATTGGCAAAGATGTTTATCTGAACGGCTGCAATAGCGATTACAAACACCCTATACGCGATAAATAGCGGGTATTTATGCAGCCTGTTAACTTTTAGTTTGCCGAGATAAAGCAAGAGAAAAATTGCAATAGATACAATGAAATAGGCCACGGCAGGCCAAACAGGTGGATGAAGCGAAAATTCTAACTCTTGAGACATAATCAATTCTCTTTTGCTATCTGGTACATCTGCCACCCCGTAATACTCCCACTGGTCAAATCCAGCGCCATTGCGGTTTTAAAAGCCTCTTGCCAACCTCTGATATAATCGTGGAATAAACTCCAAGACCTCTCTCTGGGACCCAAAACTTTTCTGCCCGCACCATATGCCGATAAAGAGAGATCAACGACGCCATAGACTAAGTCAGCCTCGTTATTACCATAACCTAACTTCGTACTGAGAGATCCCCTCATAATTTCCCCAAAGCGTAACCATGTGTGAATAAATTTTGAGCTAGTAGGGTTGCAGCCACGAGTAAGTCTTCCCTTGTTATTGTGTAGCCAGAATGCCGCAAAACTTCCATGCCTAAGCGAACTGTTGAGAGTACGTTTCGATTTCTGACTGTGTTAGCCTGGAAGTGCTTGTCCCAACCTTGTTTCTGAGCATGAACGCCCGCAAGCCAACATGTTAGTTGAAGCATCAGGGCGATTAGCAGCATGATATCAAAACGCTCTGAGCTGCTCGTTCGGCTATGGCGTAGGCCTAGTCCGTAGGCAGGACTTTTCAAGTCTCGGAAGGTTTCTTCAATCTGCATTCGCTTCGAATAGATATTAACAAGTTGTTTGGGTGTTCGAATTTCAACAGGTAAGTTAGTTGCTAGAACCCATGGCTCCTTTGCCGACGCTGAGTAGATTTTAGGTGACGGGTGGTGACAATGAGTCCGTGTCGAGCGCTGATTTTTTCGGCCTTTAGAGCGAGATTTATACAATAGAATTTGGCATGAGATTGGATTGCTTTTAGTCAGCCTCTTATAGCCTAAAGTCTTTGAGTGACTAGATGACATATCATGTAAGTTGCTGATAGGTTTCCAGTTTTCCGCTCCTAGGTCTGCATATTGTACTTTTCCTCTTACTCGACTTAACCAGTACCAACCCAGCTTCTCAACGGATTTATACCATGGCACTTTAAAGCCAGCATCACTGACAATGAGCGGTGTGGTGTTACTCGGTAGAATGCTCGCAAGGTCGGCTAGAAATTGGTCATGAGCTTTCTTTGAACATTGCTCTGAAAGCGGGAACGCTTTCTCATAAAGAGTAACAGAACGACCGTGTAGTGCGACTGAAGCTCGCAATACCATAAGTCGTTTTTGCTCACGAATATCAGACCAGTCAACAAGTACAATGGGCATCGTATTGCCCGAACAGATAAAGCTAGCATGCCAACGGTATACAGCGAGTCGCTCTTTGTGGAGGTGACGATTACCTAACAATCGGTCGATTCGTTTGATGTTATGTTTTGTTCTCGCTTTGGTTGGCAGGTTACGGCCAAGTTCGGTAAGAGTGAGAGTTTTACAGTCAAGTAATGCGTGGCAAGCCAACGTTAAGCTGTTGAGTCGTTTTAAGTGTAATTCGGGGCAGAATTGGTAAAGAGAGTCGTGTAAAATATCGAGTTCGCACATCTTGTTGTCTGATTATTGATTTTTCGCGAAACCATTTGATCATATGACAAGATGTGTATCCACCTTAACTTAATGATTTTTACCAAAATCATTAGGGGATTCATCAGAACTTCGTAGCAGCAAATCTAAAGGGAGATCGGATCTGGAAGGAACGCTTAACGAAAAACAGGGAATCGCTGGTCATAAAAACGCGTCACAGACAGCACGTTATGATAGAAAAATTCCTATAGTTCCGGTAGTCGGAGGGCAGTAATGCCCTCTTTTTGTGGTGAAGCTGAATGGCGAAAGAATGGCGAATGGCGAAAATTAGGCAATAAAAAACCACCTTTCGGTGGTTTATACGACACTGCTTATCATTGATTTTATTCTACTTTTCCCATGGTAGCCGGAGTGGGACTTGAACCCACACAGCGCGAACGCCGAGGGATTTTAAATTCTACGTAGGATCAATGAGTTACATAGCAGTGCATTGCGAAACTTTGCTGACGTTGAATGGTCGTCTTTGCAACCACTGGCAGAAAATGGATAGCCGTAGATTGCGTTGAGCACAGAAACAGCACAGGGTAATCGTCTACCTGGTCCTGTAAAGGAGGTTGTTGCCACACAAGCTAAAGCGCTTGACCTGCCCTCAGTATTCGGTACAACTGTCAGTTAGTAATGGACTGACCCCACCCCGGTAGACGATCCTGCCCTATAGTTTGAGTATAGGGGGGGCATATGGGCACACCACGATTTACACCTGAATTTAAGGAAGAAGCCGCCCGACAGATAACGGAACGCGGTTATTCCGTTGCCGAAGTATCTGACCGTCTGGGCGTTTCTGCCCACAGCCTCTACAAGTGGCTACGGGCTATCAAACCGGATAACAGCGAGCAGCATGCCCGGGATTTACTGGAAGCCAAAAGCGAGATCCTGAAACTACGGGCGCAGCTAAAACGTACCGAAGAAGAACGGGATATCCTGAAAAAGGCCGCGCGGTACTTTGCAAGGGAGCCCGACTGAAGTACCGCTTTATCAATGAGCACCGCACTGTATGGGGTGTGATGACAATGTGTCGGGTACTGGATGTCGCCCGGGCCGGGTTCTACGCGTGGCTGCATAACCCGGTCTCGGCACGTGATAAAGATAATCAGCGTCTGCTGACGCTTATCCGTGACTCCTATTCACTGAGCGGAGGCGTATACGGTTACCGGCGGGTTCATGGCGACCTGAACGAAATCGGGGAAACCTACGGTAAAAACCGGGTGGGCCGTATTATGCAACTGAACCGGATTAAAGCCGTGCGCGGCTATAAAGCGCCGCGTCGTATCGCTGGCAGACCTTCAGTGGTTGCCCCTAATCGCGTGCAGCGGCAGTTTACTGTTGTCCGGGCCAATCAGGTCTGGGTCACCGACATTACTTATATCCGCACCTGGCAGGGCTGGCTGTATCTGGCGGTGGTTATCGATCTCTTCGCCCGTAACGTGGTGGGCTGGTCGATGAAGCCCACTCTCTCACGCGAACTGGCGCTGGATGCACTGATGATGGCGGTCTGGCGACGTAAACCCGACGGCGAGGTCATCGTGCACTCAGACCAGGGAAGCCAGTACGGCAGTGACGACTGGCAGCGCTTCTGCCGGGCTAATAACCTGGTCCCGAGCATGAGCCGGCGTGGCAACTGCTGGGATAATGCGGTGGCCGAATCGTTCTTCAGTTCACTGAAAAAAGAGCGCATCAGGAAGAGAATATACAAAACCCGGGATCTAGCCCGGGCGGATATCTTCGATTACATTGAAGTGTTCTACAACCGGGCCCGGCGCCACAGTCACCTCGGCGGCGTCAGTCCGGAGGCCTTCGAACAGGCCTCGTCGTGAGGACAGAATTTGTCTACGGGCGTGGGGTCAGTCCACAACACCACGGTCAATCAACCAATGACTGAGCAAATCAGGCTCAACATTACGGTTGTTAGGACGCGTGTGCCAATCGCCTAGATAACGATAGCCCAATTCCTCAATAAAAAACCTGACTACGCGCTGTTGAGTTGCGCGTTCACGTTGTCCGACAGTTGTCACTGTTCTTATTACCTTTAACTAATTATGCCAATTCAGACTCAAACGCTGCATCATTCGCTTCAGCCTCTGCGCCATCAATTAATGCCAAGACTCGGTCAAGAAAGCGTTGCGCTTCGTATACATCTGTTGCTTGCCGCAGATAATGAGGTATTCGTTCAACAAACTCGGAACGTGATAAAGGCTGATGTTCCAGCAAAGCCTCAAGCATTGCGGGCCGCAACAAACGACGATCAGCATCAACATTAGGAAGCTCAACCTCAATGACATGTGTGGCAAAATACTTAAGTTGCTCCTTAAGCCCCAAATTGGGCATAAGAGAATCAATTGAGTCAGACGCCACTTCAGCGCTTGACTCAATCGTTTCTACATATTCATAGGAAGGTACAACAACGTCTGGAGCCAATGTTTTAAGCTCATGGAGTTTACGGATAATCGGAGATAGAACCTCATCAGGATTACTGAACCAATCAGTGGACCAAATGCGGCTAATTCTCCAACCCAAACGCTCCAGAACCTCTTGACGCAAACGGTCACGATCACGAGCAGATTTAGCTGAGTGATAAGCCGCACCATCACACTCTATGCCCATTAAGTAACGGCCAGGACAACCTGGATCTTTCACAGCTAGATCAATAAAGAATCCTGCAACCCCTACCTGAGGTTCACACTCAAACCCAGCGTGATTGAGTGCTTCCATTACAGCAACCTCAAAGTCACTATCTGGAGCCCTGCCGGTATGCGTTGTGAGGGAATCTAGTTTGCCACTTTCGGCAAACTGTAAAAAACCTTTCAACGAAATAACACCAAGTTTACTGGTTTCACTCGTCAATACATCTTCAGAACGCATTGAACTAAACACATGCATCCGTTTTTTTGATCGAGTGAAAAGCACATTCAAGCGACGCCAGCCAACATCGGAATTGATAGGTCCAAAGCGTTGATAAACCTTTCCACCATGCTCAGAAGGTCCATAGGTAAAGGAAATAAAGATTACATCACGCTCATCCCCTTGAACGTTCTCAAGGTTTTTCACAAAAAGTGGCTCTTCCATGGCATATAAGCCATCGATTGCATCGTTAAATTCAGGGCGATTTCGGCGCAATTCATCGATAGCGCGCTCAATTTGATCGCGTTGCTTGGAACTCATGGCCACTACCCCGAGTGACTCACCCGGCCGGTGTTGCGCATGATGAAGTACGGCCTCAGCAACTGCTTGGGCTTCTTCAATATTGTGTTGATTGGAGAACCTACCTTTTGACACATAGGTAAATTTAATCCCATACTCTGGAGACTCAGCATTTGGGGAAGGGAATATCACCAAATCACTGTTATAAAAATGGCGGTTAGAGTATGCAATCAACTTTTCATGTCGTGAACGATAGTGCCAACGCAAACGTCTCATAGGAAACAGTGGCAAAGCAGCATCCAAAATGCTGTCAGTATCACTTAAAGCCGCGGCATCATCGTCATCTTCTCCGTCGGCACTTCGATCAAAGAAACTGGTTGGTGGTAGCTGTTTCGGGTCACCAACGACCACTAGTTGCTTGCCCCTCGCGATGACACCCAATGCATCCTCTGGCTTCACCTGAGACGCTTCGTCCATCACCACCAGATCAAATTCCATTCGTCCAGGTTCTAGGTAATGAGCTGCTGACATTGGCCCCATCATGAAACAAGGTTTAATTGCAACCAGCGCATTACATGCACGGTTAACCAATTGCCTAATTGGAATATGTCTGGTTTTTTTACCCAACTCATTTTTGATCAAAGCTAGTTCTGTATATTCACTTTTCTTACCACCAGAATTCCCTTCTGGTATATTTCGGCAAGCAATTTTTGCTGCAATCCGCTGACGTTGTAATTCAATCAGTTTTTTGTCGTAATCTTTAAATGACTTCTGCAAAGCATTGCGCTGTGAGCCGGAAACTCTCATCAATTCAGGGTGGATGTGAATAACCTCCCGCGCCAGCTGGTCATGAATTGCTAATGCTAAACCCAATTCAACTTTTTCAATCGGGAGCGAGCCCGCAAGTACAGCACTCCAGATTCGCTGCAATCCATTTTCATGCATCTGCTCGTAACAACGAATAAAGTTAACCCACCCGTTCAACCAACGGGGTTGCTGTATTGCTCTTTCGTTGCGCTCGATTAATGTATTAAGAGAACCATCAGTCGACTTGAGCCACTGACTCCGCTCTAACTTTGTTTCTAGCGCATATAACTCAGCATTTTTAATCTGTTCATTCCATTTCGAAACTATTTCCCCACCATCACGACATAGTAAATCGTAATCACTACCACTAGCCAAATGTCTGATCTGGGTAGCCAAGGATACGCAATTTATCTTATCAACCAGTTGCTCGGCAAAATTCAGCGTGTCGTTAATAGTGTCTAACGTCAGTTGATTATTTTTATACGCACCGCAAGCCAATGGGGTTAATTGTAAAAACGCCCCTAACTGTAACGAGTCATTTTCAAGGGATATCTGAAGATCGTTTATGTTTTGCAAAATCTCGGAGGAATGAGTCATCTGCTCTAATGATATATCTGGATTGATAAACCATCCCTGCAAGGCAATGAGAGTATTCCGCACCTGTCGGTAAGATTGCATCAATACACCTTGCTCACCTAACCAAGATGCATGTTCTTCCAACAAGCTAGAAATACGCGGTAATAACTTAGCCTCGTGCTCGACCCGTTTAACCAAAGTCATTAATCTTGAGCTAATCTGCGATTTCTCGATTAAATGCACACCTTTGATAATCTCACCATCTAGGTTAAATAATCCAGAGCCTATCGCAACTCGCTTTCCAAAACCTATCCCGTAACAAGCTCGGACCTTCTTGTACCAATCACGCAATAACATGAGTTGTTCACAGTCGGTGTCCAACCCTCGGAATGCATTACCAAGTTGATTACCAAAGTCACTTTGTTCAAACCGTTGTAACAGCTCCGAATACTTGAGCAAATCAGCTGAGCAGCGTTTTAACTCAGCAAACTTAGTGTCAGGCTTACGAGATTGCGCCATGAGCAGTGCCTTGGCACTACGCCAATCACTCTTAAACCATGCAAATAATCCCCCTTGCTGGATAACAGCAACGGCATGCGCGAGCATCTCTTGGGAAGGCAACTGGTCCAATTGATACAAAGTAGATAGACCATCTCTTAAAGGACGCAATGTTTCGATTTGACACATTAAGTCGCGCAATACTGCATCGATATCATCATCATCAAAAAGAGGATCTCGAACTCTAATAAGCTCAGTCGGTAAAGCACCCAGAATCGACAACAACCCAGAGCAGAATAGCAATCCAGCTTGCGAATCATCGATATACGAAGCAATACCATCTGGCAAAGCATTTTTGAAATCGTTTAATTGCGCATAAATAGATGATAACTCATCATGAATTGATTGGATGGATTCAAGCCACCTGACCAAATCACGTAAAGTGAAATCCTCTGCTGCACCATATTTTTCCAGCTCTTCACGAGGAAAGTCACACGATTGTCCTTGTTCTAAAAGTCGTAGCTTTTGAGGCTCGATAACCTGGCTCAAGGCCACATAATGACCTTGTAGCAACTCGAACCTATATAAATAGTGACGCACCCGTGCAATGGCATCGGGTGAATCTAGCTCACTAAGTGCTGGGAAATGCTCTGAACCACACAACACTGGAAGATTCGACTGATCTTCTACCAATTGCTCAATATATTGAAGCGTATTAAGGCTTTCGCCTTCTAACGCCCACTTATCTACATATTCTTGATAGCTATGTTGAAAGTCGATAATTGATGTCTGCCAAGTTTGTAGCAAATCGACTATACGAGCGCTGTCAAACAATTGAATTTGTGTGTTATTCACACCGCTCCAAGGGTGCTCATATATTTCTGCATTAGCCCCCACCTGCTCACGAACCTCTTTGTAGATGCGGCTAAACTCTACTATTTGGTCACGCAGCCGTAATTGGGTCACTTTATCCAACTGCTTCCCGGAAAGGTTTTCGATATGAAGTGCTGTTGCATCAATATCTAATTTGTGACGATAACGGGTTGCACCACTCAAAATCTGATGGATCGTTTTGCCTGTTTGCGCCCATTGGTTATTGATCAATGCGGCATATTCATTGAGCTGCTGCTTAAGATCTTCATAACGCAAAATCTGAGCATCAATCTCTTCCATAGTAGGCATGGTCGCCTGACTCACCAAGCGAGCATTAATATCATCCAGCACCTTGCGCTTATGAGTTTTATGACTGTGCAACTCTAAGCAAAATTGACCTAGCCCCGCACGATCCAAGCGACGTTTGACGACCTCCAGTGCAGCCATCTTCTCTGCCACAAACAGGACTTTCTTACCGTTGAGCAGAGCTGCTGCAATCAAGTTGGTGATCGTTTGTGATTTGCCACTACCAGGAGGGCCCTCAATGACTAAGTTTTGACCACGGATAGCATCGATCAACGCACTGTGCTGCGAGCTATCCGCATCATCGATTAGTGGAACCTTGTCATGAATATCAGGGTAACTATCGATGCAGTACTCATGCTGACCGAAGCCACCAGGTAAGCCGGAATTCTCTTGACCACAGCTCTGACTGGTGAAAAAGCGACGAATTACTTCATGAGACAATATATTGCGCTTGTCACAAGGCCAGCGGGCAGGATCGAGGTCAAGATACATCATCATCTTGCCAAAATTGAGCAAGCTAAGTGCACCATAACGTTTCACAGACCATTTAGGTTTGTGCTGCTCTACAACCTTCTTCACCGAAGCAAAATAAGACTCTGGAGTTTCCTCTTCATTGAACAAAGGAAGAGCGAGGCCAAAGTCAGCCTGAAGTTTTTCCTTCAAAGAGAGATTGGGCAAAATATCTTCACCCGTGTAATAAAGTTGAAACTTGTAAAGACCATCCTTCGGATCTAATTTTCCTCGTTCACATCTCACCGGAATTGTAAATAACGGTGCATAACGTGCCTTTTCAGAGGAATCGCTTTCATACCACTCAAGGAACCCTAACGCCAAATACAAGATGTTGGCGCCACTCTCCTCCAAGGCAGTTTGAGCCTTACCATAGATGGCGCGCAAACAAGCTTCCAGTTCATTTGGATAAAGCAGAGCCTGTATCCGATTATCGTCATGAGAGGGATTGGAAGAAGATATACTAATCTCATTCCCAGCCTTTGCCTGTCGTTCAAAATCCTCAAGCCCTTCATAGCCTGCTAAGCAGCACGCCTCCTTCAACGCTGACAAAGCTATACCTTGATTAACGTATTCAGAACGAATCCCTGTTAATTTTCCATTCTGGCCTTGGGCATATTGCAAGATAAACTGATGGGCTTTTTCCAGCAACTCTCTATCTGAATCAGAAACAACCGTTTTATGGCTATCTGGTAAATCAAAATCTGTACGGATTCCTAAGACGTGCGCCCAATCCTTAGCGCTAGGATGAGCTCTTAACTGTATATCTTTACCATCTGGCCCAACTTTGAGATAGCCATGCTCTAACAGCTGCGCTCTAGTTGGATCGGGCACAGGAGCAAATTCCATCGGGATTTCCGAGCAAAGGGTTTCATAAAGCTGTTCTGGTAATTCATCAACAATACGTAGTGAAGACCCTTTTTGAGTGATAGGGAAATTCAAAAGTCGATTTCGAGACGTAAGGTCCAATAACTTCTTACGCATAGCCTCGAGGGAAGTCAGAATAAAATCTGAGCCTCCTTGATTGAGTTCCTCTGCTGTAGAGGTATCTACAGTCGACATAATGTTCTCCATTTCTTAGGGTCCACAAGTAAAACGTTTTATGCTGATGCATCACAAAAAGACCGCAGTAAACTGCTGCAAAGAAGAGGAGATTTTTAGTCTCCCCTTCTTTATCAATCAGATCATACAATCAACTTAACGCCCATTAGTTGATAGCAGCCAAATTTCATAAACAGATTCAATCCGTTATTGCTGAATTTGATTGGATAGTAAGACCTGCAACATATCTTGTTGATGCACAGCTATCTCATCTTCCAGCCAACGACCTTTATCTTTCATCAGCCGAATCATAGCAAGCAATTTAAGACTATCAGTCTGGTTATTGGCAAGGCTTGCTTCAAAGTGCTCCTGCTTCTGTTGCGGCTGGAAGTTACTCAAGCGCGAGTTCTTGCTGTGGCTGATAAGGCAAAGGTTGCCAAACGAATGGAGTGCACTCTGCTCAACCGGTTTATAGCCATCCATCGGATGCTGGGGTGAGAAGTGCTCCACCGAGCTGCGGAAAGTGAACTCAAAGGGGCCAGCAACTTTGTCGCTATTCCGATCTCGTACCCACAGCAGATAGTCGAGGAAGTTGAAGACAAAGTTGTTCTCGATATGACCGAAGCGAAGTTTGGATGTAATCACCTTGTGCCAACTCTCATCCACATTCATGGCGGGCAACAGGGCGTTATCAAGGTAGAGCATCTGGTAATAGGAAGCCCCTTCACCAGGCGCCAAAAAGCGCTGGAAGACAAAGCGGCGAGCCTGACTCTCCAGATAGGACAGATAAGCCCCGGCATCCACCGGTTGATCAGGGTGACAATTGTCGAACAGATATCTCAGTGCACCATTCAGCCAATGTTTGTAAACCAGGGTCGGGGTCGACACATGAAACGCCGACAGCAACATCAGGACCCGCCGGTTAACACCAGAGAAACCATTCTCATTTTCATCCTTGTCAAAGGTATTGATGTAACTGACGCTCTTTTCCGAATACCAGTGCAGCCGCTTCAGACTCCAACTATCCTTGCCATCGGCAAACTCGCGCTTGATGATGAACTGATCAAACAGATACTTGCTCTTTAACAGGCCATAGATAAAACGCTGAACTGCCGCTACTGGATCCGGTTGCCTTATCACTCGCAGCTCAAACTGATCGACCAGTTGTTTATCATCAAGCGGCACCCCCTCCGTATCACCCGGGTCGCGGCTCACGAGTCGCAGCACATGGAGCAAGAAGTTGGAGAAGTTGATGACGCTGTTAAAGCGCTCGGAGCCTGCGCTCTCCTCCTCCACCGTCTGCTCACCATCAAGCTTGTCATCCTGCAAAATGGCCAACAAGGTGCGCCCTTGGCTACCGGCAGCTGCACGGCTTTTATCGGCAGCGTCGGCCGTGTTTGGGGATCCTAGCAGATCAAGCAGATGGGCAAAATCACGGGGCACAAACTGACCCCAGTCGCTCTCACCAAACAGACGGTGGCGCTCTTGCGGGGTAAAGCCGTACTGGATATAGCGCTCCATATTGGCGCAGGCATCCCATACCCGGGTCAGGATATGAATACTTTGGCGACGATGCTCTTCCTCGGGTATCTGGTTCAGCGTCTCCATCAGCCGCGCCTTGATCACTTCATGCTTTTCCAACTGCTCGCCGCGATTGTTCATCGCCTCGAAGAAGTGATTGAGATCGGTATCCTTGGGTACTTCGATACGAGAGATCTGCACATGCTTGAAGAGGTAGTCGCAAAAGGCCGTCAGTTTAGCCCCTACCAAACCAAGATCCGCCATTGCCTTGCCAATCAGCTCAAAACCGTTCACCAAACCTTCATTGAAGGTACTCCCCCGCAAATCGTAGGGGGCAACACCCTGCCATAAGCGCTCGAAGGTATGGCTCGATATCGGGCGACTCTCAAAAGCGAGGTTGATGGTCTGATACCAGCTCATATCCACCGAATCTATCGCGTGATGTTTGAGCCAATTGGCCAGCAGAGAGAGGGTAGTAAAGCGCTGCTGGCCATCGATTACCTCGAAACTGCCATCGTCCCGGGCAAACACCACCAGGGTGCCGATATAGTAGGTTTGCGGCCCCTTACCACTGACCAATTTTTGCTGATAATCCAGCACATCCTGCAGCAGCTGGGTGATCTCTCCCTCACCCCAGGCATAGTTGCGCTGGTACATGGGCACCAGATAGCGGGCGCGATCTTCAAGCAGTGCACGAATGGAAAAGGGGCGAACGCCTGCATCATTCATAATATTTCATCTCCCGAAACAGCCCGACCAGCTCATCTTCGGCACCATTGCGATTGTTCTTGTTCTCTCGACTGCTCATGCTAGGCAAAGGGAAGCCGTGCAGATCTCCCGGCAGACGAGCATCACGAATGGCACGGATCAGATTGTGCTCCAGCACATAGTTATCCATGGTTGCCAACTGCACTACCTGCTGGCGGATGCGGCAGCGATAGGCCCAGATAAAGCACTTCTCGATGGCCAGTGACAGCCCTTGGCTGCCGAACTTGTCGATATAGAAGATCAGGGCGCAGTCGAACATGGCCCGCACATAACGATCCCCGGTGCGGTGGCGACGCTCGTAGCTGCCCAGGGTCGATAGCACCTTGCTGGCCATCGGTGTCAGCGTTTCGCCGAGCAGGGTGGCAGATTGCGCCTTGCCGGAATCAGACTCCTCGGCCACGATGGCGGCCACCCGCGTCTGGTAGTACTCGGCCATCTCGAAAAAGCGCCGACCATTGATGATCATCTGGTCGAGATGAAAGGGAAACGTCATGTACTGGCCGTCAATCTTGCGCTGGTACTGGCTGTTGTACTCATCGACAAAGTGGTGGGCGATGCGCAGCGACTCCACGTAAGGATAATGCCCTACCCGATCTAGGTTGACCCCCTTGAAGAGATCCACCTCCCCCTTGCCAAAGTAGCGGGCCGACTTGCCCTCGGCCCACTGGCGTACCCGATAGAGATAGAGGGCGAACAGATTGGCCAGCTCGTCGCTTGGCAGGCGCTCCCAATGGGCGACCGCCTCGGCCTTGAGATTGGCCTCATGACCGGCAAACTCGCGCAGGTGAAATGCCTTGAGCAGATCGTGAGGAGCCAGATCGCGCCCCCGGGCATTTTGCGAATCGAAGAACTGGAACGCCTCCGAGATATCCTGCAGTACAAAGCAGACCACCTGACAGCGGTTGAGCAGAAAGTCAATTTGCTGCTCGTCAAACTCAGGGCGGGCCACCAGCCGACGCAACTCCAGATAGTTGCGTCTGAGGTTGAACTCCGAATCCCGGCTGGGGAAGCGCTGGCGCTGCATAAACGCATCGATAGGTCCACGCAAGACCTGCAATTGCTCACGCAGATCCTGACGTTGAAACCGGATACTCTTCTCTTTGCCACTGCGATTTTCGTTATCCAGCACCTCGATCAGCGCCTTGACGGTCAACATCAGGGTCAGGGTGCGTTGCTGACCATCGACGATATCAAGCATCTCGCCCTGCTCACTATCGGTGTGCTGATGAAACACCACCGAGCCCAGCCGGTAGGCGCTCTTGTCCTGATGGGTTGCCAAATCGGTAAAGAGATCCGAGATATTCTTGGAGCCCCAGCGGTAAGGTCGCTGATAGCTTGGGATGGCCAGTTGGGGAATGGCCAGCAACTGGCGTACCGACTGCACTTGATTATTAATGCTCTCCATCATGTCTCCTGCGGTATGAAGTGGTCAACAAAAACTGGCCAGCGTCGCCATAGTGCGTTCACCGAATACGTGCGCAACAACCGTCTTCCGGAGCCTGTCATACGCGTAAAACAGCCAGCGCTGGCGCGATTTAGCCCCGACGTATCCCCACTGTTCGTCCATTTCCGCGCAGACGATGACGTCACTGCCCGGCTGTATGCGCGAGGTTACCGACTGCGGCCTGAGTTTTTTAAATGGCGGAAAATCGTGTTGAGGCCAACGCCCATAATGCGGGCGGTTGCCCGGCATCCAACGCCATTCATGGCCATATCAATGATTTTCTTGTGCGTACCGGGTTGAGAAGCGGTGTAAGTGAACTGCAGTTGCCATGTTTTACGGCAGTGAGAGCAGAGATAGCGCTGATGTCCGGCAGTGCTTTTGCCGTTACGCACCACCCCGTCAGTAGCTGAACGGGAGGGACAGCTGATAGAAACAGAAGCCACTGGAGCACCTCAAAAACACCATCATACACTAAATCAGTAAGTTGGCAGCATCACCGAAAACTGTCACTGTTAATCAATATCCATGCAGAAAACTCAAACATTATTCATTAATCCTCTTGCGGGCAATATCTATCTCTATCGCCATTTTAATTTCATCTTTCTGGGATTCTATAATCCTGATATCTTTTTCCATACTTTCAATTAAAGCATTAAGTGTTTTTCTTTTTTCAGGGTCACTTTCATATTTTAACTTTACCTCCGGCTCAATCATTTTCATTCTTATTGCATGAATTTGTTCGTTAAGAGGTTTTGTTTTTTCATTTATGATCCTGTTTTTCTCATTGAACCAGTGCATGCCTTCATTAAAACGTTCCAGCCCGACATTTGTATCATTGAGCACCCTGGCTACAACATTTGATACTTCTCCTGATTTACTCTTTCTTTTACCGAGAAGTTTCATTAATAATCCAGAAACAACAATCACCGGAATAGCCACATAAGTTAAATAGACACCAACATAGCTGACAGTTAGTAATGTCAGGACATAAAGAATCAGAGTGGTATAAAAAACATACTTTGATACTGAATACATAACTTCCCCGATTAGTTTCTAAATTAGAATAAGCCCCAAAATCACATATCAGTCAACAACATCGCCGCCATCCCATCCAGTCGCTTCTTTACCTTTTCCCACCCCGGCATGACCTGCCCCATCAGACGGTAAAACTCTTCGCTGTGGTTGTGCTCAGCCACATGGCATAACTCATGTAGCAAGACATAATCGATACATTCTGAGGATGCCTTAACCAGCCATGGATTCAGGGTCAGACAACCTTTCGCAGAACAGTTTCCCCATTGCGTTTGCATCGCTCGCAAACGTATCGGCGGACGCTCACTAACCCAAAGGGTCTGCGGTATTAGTGAATCAAGCCTGCGTTGAAAGACATCTCTGGCACGTTCCCGATACCATTCGGTCAGCAACGCTTTTACTTTTTCTGCCGATTTGTGTCTGACAGTAACTTCCAGCCGCCCACGCAACATTTTCACTCGTTGCGGAACAGTAGCGTCTTCTGTCACTTTCAACTGATACTGCTTACCAAGATAGTAATGGCTTTCTCCACTGACATACTGACGCGGAACAATGTGTGTCTGTTGCTCCCTGAAATCACGCAGTTGCTGGTATATCCAGCGCCCTCGTTTTTTCAGCGCAGACAATACCTCGTGCTCAGGTGTTTCTGGTGGTACAGAGGCCACAACCCGGCAGTCCGGATGCACCTTGATGAGCACCCTGCCCTTAACGACCTGACGCGGAACACACTGTACGACGATGACCTCATCACCATAGACAATGCGTATAACTTTCATTGCTGGCGACTCTTTTTCACTCATGATTTCATCAAACCAACGCGCAGTATCTGGATGATAGTTTCCACAATACGGTTTACCTGGTTCATTCCGGCCCCTATTTCCCGGCAGGCCGTAAACAGCAGCGGTAAGAGATTTGTCTTGACTGCTTTCTCGATATCCTGAGTGTTCAGGGAGTTTTCTGCCACTGCTTTGACGATGATATTGTCCACTTCAAAAGCCAGCTTCGTCCACTTCTCCTGCACCTGAACGTCGTTGACCGCAAAAACCTCAGGCAGCTCTTTTTTAAATACGCCGTAATATGCCTGAGCATGTTTGTTTACCGCTAGTGCATCCGGGATATCACTGAGCTTACGGGCTTCAACCTGCTCTTCAAACTCACGGAATAAGAGGTACTGCTTCAGTGGATGGTCGAACAGTTTTTCAGCCTCTTCGATTGCCATACGCAGGAGTCTGGAAAAGGCCTCCTGAGCATACGGGTCATCACGCAGCTCCTGCTCAATCATCTTTGTCACACGGGTTTTAATGATGTCGGTTTCATTGCGGGTTTTATTGTTGTCCCACTCTTCGGGCTTTTCGCTCTTGCCCATTTTACCGACTTCATACACGCCATCCGGTTCACGAACCTCAACGCCGGTGACATGCTTATCCAGCAGTTTTTTCACCTGCTCAGCGTAGTCGTCATAATTGACCTGCTCTCCACTTACCTGCATCGCCCACTGGCGAAGGCTGGACATCTGTTTTACGGTTTCTTTATAGAGATTTCGGTCTTGTTCCGTAAAGCTCTTGTCGGTGAAGAAGGTGGCGGACTGCAGTGCCACTTTCAGGCATCCGGCAAAGGCTGTTAACGCCTCGAAGAAATCATCACGGGTTTTCTGATGGATATCGACCATCTCTCCGTCACGTTCTTCCATTTTAGGCACCAGTACTGCACGTAACTGCTCAGTATCATTTTTGTTTTTAACACCGGCAAATATGGCCCACAGCTGGTTATACAGATGCGGCAGACGTTTATATTCAGAACTCATGGCGCTGTACAACCCGTCAATATCCTTGATGTCGTATCCTCCCTGGGTTCGGGAGGCGAGATCCTGATATTTACCGATCGTCGTGTCCAGTTCAGCCAGAATGCCGCGATAATCAATCAGCAGGCCAAACTTTTTCAGTGGATGCAGACGGTTTACCCTGGCAATCGCCTGGATAAGGTTGTGGGACTTAAGCGGCTTGTCGATATACAGCACGGTATTTTTCGGTTCATCAAACCCGGTGAGAAGTTTATCAACAACAATCAGCAATTTGAGCTTATCATCGGTATCGAAACGACTGATGATATTGCGGGTATACGCGGACTCATCCTGCGTGCCGACATTATCCTTCCACCATTTCGTCACTTCCGGCAGTTTGCTTTCATCCACTTCGGTATTCCCTTCCCGGGTATCCGGCGGGCTGATAACTACTGCTGACTCAAACAACCCGGCTTCATCAAGATACTTTTTATATTTGATGGCGGAAATCTTGCTGTCGCAGGCAAGTTGGCCTTTCAGCCCCTCATCAATTTTCTTCGAGAAGTGCATGGCGATATCTAATGCAATCAGCCGGATGCGATCATCTGCACTATAAACCTCACCTTTACGGGCATATTTACGCTTAAGGTCGGCTTTTTGCGCTTCGCTTAACCCATCGGTAATACGATCAAACCAGGCATCTATTGCCCGATCGTTAACCTCAAGGTCGGGAATACGTTCTTCATACAGCAAAGGTGTAACGGCTTTATCTTCTACCGCTCGCTGCATGGTATAAGCGTGGACAATCGGTCCGAATTTATTGGTGGTCTTATCTTCTTTTAGCAATGGCGTACCAGTAAATGCCACAAAGGCGGCGTTCGGCAGTGCCAGTTTCATTCGCACATGGTTCTCACCACCCTGGCTACGGTGTCCTTCATCAATCAGAACGATGATGTCGGGGCTGGTGTTGACGCATTCAGGCAATTTTGTCGCTGAATTAAATTTCTGGATAAGGGTGAAAATGATGCGTTCTTTACCAGAGCCAATCTGCTGTGCCAGCTTCTGACCTGAGGTCGCCATCGCTTTGGCCTTATCATCCTTCCCTGCCAGTTCGCCACCAGAGACAAAAGTGCCGCTGAGCTGCCCTTCAAGGTCCACGCGGTCCGTCACCACCACAATACGACACAGCTTCAGGCTGTCATGAAGAATCAGCGCCTTGCTGAGGAATACCATGGTGTAAGATTTACCTGACCCCGTGGTATGCCAGATCACCCCACCTTCCCTGCCCCCGTCTGGTCTGCGGGTACTGATGCGTTCCAGCAGTCTTTTTATCCCGAACACCTGCTGATAGCGGGCAACAATTTTTCCGGTTTTTTTATCAAACAGGGTGAAGAAGCGGGTCATCTCCAGCAGACGTTCCGGTGAAAGCAGACTGATGAGCAGCTTATCCTGCCCGCTGACTGCCAGTTCCCCCCCATCGATTAACTGTTGATACCATTTGAGATCGACTGAAGGACGATGATCAAACAACGCATGAATTTGTTCAGTCGATAACTGATGGTTGCGCAGCGCATACATCTGCGGATCGGTAATATCTTCTTCGCGCCATGCTGCCCAGAATTTCATTGGCGTATGGCATGTACCGTAGCGCCCGTCATGACCGTTAATCGACAGTAATATCTGGCTGTAGACAAACAGCTGCGGGATTTCATCGTTGAATTGGTTGCGGATACTCTGGGATATCCCCTCGTCAATGGTTGGCCCTTTCTTGCCATGACCAGCCGGGCTTTTCGCTTCAATAACAGCCAGCGGGATACCATTAACAAAGCAGACAATATCTGGCCTCCGGGTTTCAACACCACCTGACCGCAATACCGTAAATTCTTCAGTAAAATGGAACTGGTTATTTTCCGGATGTTCCCAGTCGATCAGCGCAATGGTGGGGTTGACCTTCTTGCCATCGACAAACTCCGTGACGGCGATACCGTAGAGCAGATGGTTATACATCCGTTCATTGGCTTTGAGCAGCCCTTCATTGAGCGCCGGAGAACAGACCTGTGATATCAGGTTATCCAGTGCTTTTTCCGATAACTGGCAGGTTTTGCCACCCGCCATAAAGGAACGCTTCGACAGCTCTTCACGCAGAACCGGACGCAGCACCACCTCATCCTGTTTATAGCCCCGGTAATCCATAATCTGTTTCGGAGATAAAAACGTCCAGCCGAGGCTGGTCAGTAACGTCAGTGCCGGAATTTTGGCGCTGTATTCTTCCTGGAATTTAGGTTGGTAGTGCTTATCCACCCGGTAATCCTTCTTGGCTAAGAGGTGAAACTGTATGTCCGTACGGACATACTCAAAATGAACGAAGACTTATGATGAAAAGAACGGCGAGTCCCGATAAAGGCGATTGTACTTGACCTGTTCTGTTTCGCCCTTGTTTACATTACCAAATTTCTCCTGATGCGTCGTACAGCAGGAACCACAGGATGCACAAATAAATCGTCCTTCTGAACATTTTTCATGCAAATCCCTGGCGTCAATTATTTCGCTGCATTTGTAACCAATACAATGATTAATGTAATGCTCGATACCAAACTGTTCGCAGGAATGACTGGCACATTTAAAGACGGTCAGGCGATACGCGGCCTGGAAAGGTTGTTTCACAAATCCTTTCGACTTTGTATCCCAGACGCTGACTTCGACACGAGCATATTTCATATCTGGAACCATCAGCACCCCACAACTTCGGCAATGCAAGCGGGAATGTAATTCTCTGATACGGTTGAAATACCCGGCCAGTTTAATTGGGAAATCCCGCTTAGAAGGTTCGCCTGCAATCAGATAGATCATGCCATAGTGGGCAAGCCAGTCATAAATAGTGAAGTCGATGTAATCCCGACTGAGGTCGGGTAGTACCTGCGGATCATGGCAGATTTTCGAACGACAAAGGAATTTTTTCTCTATCGTTCCGTCAGGTTGTTTTGCATTCCAGTGAAACGCCTCACAGGATAATTCTAAACTTGGGAAACGAATTTGTAATGAACTACATTGTGGGAACAATTTGAAAACAGAAGGATGATTTACCGGAATTTTACCCGACAAGACTCCGTGCCATATCTCATGCAGAATAATACTCAGAACGGACTGTTCATCGTTGCGCCCAAGCAACGGTAACAATTTACTCAGAATGAAGTATTCAGGATCAGAAGAAATTTCAGTATTCGACTCGATATCATTAACAAAACTGAAATCTTTCCTGAACATCTTCTGTTTAATCAAATACGTATTGATAAAAGGACTAATCACGGAATGTTTATAAAATTGCTCTCTCGATGAGAATTTCTGCTGATAGGCATCACGGACAAATGGTTGTATATCCATTTTATTTTTCGTGAAACTACGTCGAACAAAATTCTCTATATCATCATGCCGATGTTCAAGAATCCGCTCGCTACTTATACAATCGTAAAATGCCAGGTAGAGAATAGCACTTATAGATATATGGCTGAGTAATTCATTGATGATGTCCGATGTTGAAGCCCCCTGGCAATCCGTAGCCGCAGAACACCTTTTCACCCAAACAGCGAACTGATCAATGTTATTATCGATAAATGACGAAGGCATGACCGCAGGAGATATTTGTTGTGCGGTCAAATCATCAAAATTCTTATCAGAAGCGAAAAGTGCAAACTGGTTATCGTAGTTACGTGATTTTAAAAATAGCGGCAAGACTTTTGTAGCAGCTATATCACTGGTAACTAACCGAATTATAGCCCTTTCGCCAAAGGACTGAGTGAGAAAATTAATAACGCAGTCACGATAACGCCAACGAGCGAAATCAACGCCCTCCTCAATAATAGCCCGGAGATATTCAATAAGGAGCTCAGCCGTCTCCTCATCTGTTTTATCAAGAATGTGAACATTAAAAGCCGTAGGCTTACCATTTTTACCTATACCTTCCCTGAACAGCACCGGTGCATTGTCAGCGGGTGTATAGTTCCGGCTTATCTCATTCTTATGAAAAAACAGCTCATTACCATTCTCTGATAAGAGAAAGCCAAAGTTATTCTCCCGATCCGTTTTGCTGTTGTAGCCTCCGAACCAGAGAACATTTCCCATGTACCACCGGGAACGATCCAGATTGTTCACTGCCATGAGCAAGCCCCCTTCCGCTTTGTCAGTGCAGGCAGCACTTTTTAAATTTTTTACCACTGCCACACTGACACGGGTCATTACGACCGGGCAGTTTTTCTGCCCCCTTCACGGGAACAGGCCGGGATGATGCCTCTGACATTCTCACCGACAACCAGTGCTGGTAAAGCGCCAGTGCCGCAGGCTGAATGAGAGTAATACTCTGTTCAAATTGAACAGGTGACATTTTCTCAACCACTGGGAAGTTCTTTTCGATACCATGAAGGGCTATCGCCTCCAGCGAGGGACGTAAGGCCTCTGGCAAGGCTGACCAGTCATCCAGAGACCGGCCTTTCATATACCCGAAACACCACTCTTCGACGATGGTATATGTCTTCCCCTTCACCTCACGTCCATTGAAAATCGGTTCAAACTGTTCAGGGGCCTCATACAGGCAGCCAGCGATATCGTTCATATGCTTAAAACACAGCCCCACAAAACGCGTCATCTCTTTTTCGGTGGTCCAGCGAGGGTGGTAGTCACCACGACCCCAGATAGCACTGAGCCAGGTATTAGGGGGGATCATATTCGGGCCAGAGACAACCGCCGTCAGGAAGCCATCCAGCTCAGAGAAACAGAGTACAGAGTCATCATTGCCGTATTTCAGCAACACCTCTTCCAGCCAGTCGATTTCCCGGTCAATCAGCGGCCCGCTTTTCGTCAGTTTCATGCAGCAACAGCCTCATCGATTTTCACCCGACGTTTACCGGTCAGTAATTGCTGCATCAGGGCTTTTTTCTCGTCTTTCAGGCAAGCGAGTTTTTTCTCCAGCGTGGCGATTTCGTCGTCGGCAGCGGACAGGACTGTGGCGATTTTTTGTTGTTCTTCAAAATTGGGCACTGATAATTTTAATGTCTTTATATCATCACTATTAATTGATTCAAATGTGCTACCTTGTGATAGGTAACACCATTTTGGTTCAAACCAAAGAAACCATTGATAAAGAAATGATTGACTCATTTTTCTCTTGGATTTTATAGCCGATATACCACGCCCTATACATGCTTTATGTTGAGAAAGTGCAACAGTACCTACAGGTGCCCTGACACTTAGAAGAATATCTCCAGGAGAACATTCTTTCGTAATGTCAGACGTATAAACTCTGGGACATGAAACTCGGCACTTTATATCGGCATTACCCTGTATTAATGGCAAACCTAAGCCATTATCGTTGTAGGCTTCGGATTTAGGTGATGATCCCATAATAATATGTGCTACTTCAGACAAAGTGCACGTACACCACTCCCCAATAAATCTGCCCCCATTCTCATTCAGCAAGCGTTTCTTCCCAGTAAGTAATTGCTGCATCAGGGCTTTTTTCTGCAACTGACTGTTGGTGAGAAGCTTTTCCGTTACTGAAATCGCGTTATCCCAGGTTGACAGGATTTGGGCGATTCGATCCTCCTCCTGCTTCGATGATGCAGCCATTAAAGGCAGCTCGTTAAGAATTTCCGTATTCATGTTAGGCATTGTTTGACCAACAGCATTTTGCTCAAGCCATTTCCTAATACTGTCTTTTTGAAGAAAATAGGCAAGAAATGCTGATGAATGCTTATCACTTGGCCTAGCTTTAAGGCAACCAGTCCCGCAAATTGAACCCTCAGACTCTTCATCAATCAATGCAAATCGGGCTACATCACCTCTACGGCTAAATAATAAATCTCCTGTCTTCAAGAAATGCTTCTTAAGCTCTTGTGCTTTTTTTTGATTTATTTTTGCAGCGTCGGCAAGTTTCGCTCGGCAGCCAATAAGATCCTTTGGCATCAACACTGGAATCCCAACAGGAACATATTCGTGCGCATGTAATTGGCTTCCAAAAGGGCCTGTTTGGAGATTGCCATTACATATCTCACCAAGGCTGGTTAACTTCCACCCCTTAGGCACCATAACCCAACTCCTTCAGATAACCTGCCATCTCTGTTTCCAGCTTCGCCAGTTCCGCTTTCAGTTGCTCACGCTCAGCACGTACTGCCAGCAGGTCGATCTCGTCTTCTTCTTCGAAGGTATCGACATAGCGAGGGATATTGAGGTTATAGTCGTTGTCCTGAATTTCCTTCAGGCTGGCAAGATAGGCGTATTTATCGACGTTATCGCCTTCACGATAGGTGTTAACGATCTTCTGGATATTTTCTGCGCTGAGTTGGTTCTGATTTTTGCCCGCCTTAAATTCGCGGCTGGCATCAATAAACAGCACCTGGTCATCCACTTTCTGCTTTTTGAAAATCAGAATCGCAGCGGGAATACCCGTACCGTAGAACAGTTTTTCAGGCAGGCCAATGACGGCATCCAGCAGATTTTCATCAATCAGCTTCTGACGAATTTTGCCTTCGCTGGAGCCACGGAACAGCACACCGTGTGGCACCACTACGCCCATACGACCCGTTCCCGGTTTGAGGGTTTCGATCATATGCGAGATAAAGGCGTAATCCCCTTTAGTCTTCGGCGGTACACCGCGACGGAAACGCCCAAACTTATCGTTCTCGGCCTCGTCATGTCCCCACTTATCCAGGCTGAACGGTGGGTTAGCGGTCACGATATCAAACAGCATCAGGTCGCCATTTTTATCGAGCAGTTTCGGGTTACGAATGGTATCGCCCCACTCGATTTTGTGGTTATCTTCGCCGTGAAGGAACATATTCATTTTCGCTAGCGACCATGTAGATCCAATCGCTTCCTGACCGAACAAGGCATAGTTACGGCTGTCATGCCCGGAGACAATTTTACGTCCGCACTTCATCAACAACGAACCGGAACCACAGGCCGGATCGCAGATGGTATCACTGGGCTGCGGATCGAGCAGTTCAGCAATCAGGTCTGAGACTTCCGGCGGGGTATAGAATTCCCCCGCTTTCTGCCCACCGCTGGCGGCAAAGTTTTTAATCAGATATTCGTAAGCATTACCAATGACATCCAGCGTACCTACACGACTCGGCTTCAAGTTAAGATTTTCACCCGCAAAGTCTTCCAGCAGCTGGCGCAGGATGGTGTTCTTCTGTTTTTCTTCACCTAGGCGATCGGTGTTAAACGAAATATCCTGGAACACGCTTTTCCCGGCGTCTTTCAGTTTGGTGCCATTAGCTTCTTCAATCGCATGCAGAGCCTGGTCGATGCGCTCACCATTGCCCGGTTCATGACGACGTTCATACAACGCATAGAAACTGGCGCTTTTCGGCAATACGAAACGTTCATTCGCCATCATGGCTTCAATGAGTTCTGGTGCATCACCATACTGTTTTTTATATTCATCGTAATGATCCTGCCAGACATCCGAAATGTACTTAAGGAACAGCATGGTAAGGATAAAGTCTTTATAGGTATCAGCACTGATGGTGCCACGGAACGTATCACACGCGGCCCACAGGGCTTTGTTGATCGTGTCCTGACTGATTTTGTCGTTCATGAATCATCCTGGTCTGAAGAAAAGCCTGCGATGCAGGGCAGTGCATCGTAAAAAACTGCGTTAAATGATACCTCAAGACACGCCCCTGGACACACCAGAATCGCGGTATCTTGAAGGGAATTGTCCAATTGATACTGACAGATAACTTACGGATGCCCTTATGCTTACAAGCTTATAAATTCTAATACTATTAGCAGGATAGACTCGATGTAAGCTATGGTGTAAAACTGCCGTTGGGGTAAATAACCTACTCATGCTCTTGTAATCAAAGCACTACCTTGCAAACCTCCTTCAGTAAAGGGGATCTGCCCTAAATAAACGAGGCACATTATGTTTGAAAACTACCTTGAACATCCTGACCGACATCCTAAAAATGCTCAACTGCTCGCTAAGTATCAGAATGATATTGAAAAATTATCCGAAATTTTCACTGAGGGCGATTTACTACACCTGATGACACAAGAGCAACCAGATGGCACACGTAAGATGCGCTCCTCATTAGCCTCTATCGAGATTTTCGCGCCCTCCGCATTATTGTCCAATTATATTAATTTTTTTCAGTATACTGATTACCTTGAGAAATGGTGTGTACTGCAATGTGAGGAATTCAAAGTACTGGCCATTAATATCTACGGCTATGATTCGATTAAACAAAATAAAATCCCTGATAAAACCTTAAAGGAAATCGATGCATTTTTGAAGAACTTACTGAATAAGGCACCCAACGATCCGACACATCCGATTTTCACATTACTAAATATTCTTGATACACTTGTAGATGAAAAAACGTATCAAAGTAACAAACCCTACATCTGGAATGGTAAGTTTTCGATGCACATTCATAACAAAGCACTCAAAATTTCCCGCAGAAAAATCATAACCTATATCAAATCCTCCGATTTCACTAATTCACTCCCAAAAATTTCAAATCTGGAACCCCAGGATGCTGCCCTCCTTTTCTTTGCAAGACTTTGTGATGAATTTTATTTTCACTTTCTATTGCAAATATTAGATAAGATGAAAAACTCCGGGCTTATTAAAGATAAATGCCTCAACCACCCCGCCATGTTTCAATTGATTACTCTTGCAATGTTACCCCATGAGGTCATGCAACACTTTATTAATGAAAAAGACAATGCAATTACATTAACTAATCCTGACCGATTTGTTATTGATGAAACCATCCCCAGAAACAAAGAAAACCTGACAGGGATCCAAAAAAACATAAACCAGATTTTATACAAAGCATATATTTACATTGCACTGCTTATCTTCCCAGAATGGAAACCCACAGCCAAAGAAATCATCCTTTTCCTTGAAGGTAAAAGTAAAACCGTTAAAGGATTATTAGATCTAAAATCGACAGCTCTGGGACTACCTTCAAAGATTAACGATGTGGGTCGTCTCAGCAAAAATGAATATGTCACCCGATTACTATCACTTGCTCAGACTAAATGAACTCATAGCGTCACGACCCGCAGAGAAAGTTCATCTGTAGATAAAAAATACAGTTCTAAATTGAAATGATGAACTGTGAAAATGACAACTCGCTATTAGCTCATCTGACATCGTATTTTTCCTGATACACATTCACAGGAGAACTACGATGTCCATTATTGACCTGCGTTTCAGCACTAAATCACTTCAACAACTGCCACATCCGAAGACAGGTTGTCAGGAATACCGTGATATTCACTGCCCCCATCTGCGGGCACTTGTTTATCAAAATAGCATCACTCTGGCATTTCGGGCGACCATCAATAATCAACGGATTTATGAAACGCTGGGGACTTTCCCGCTCCTCGGTGTTGAAGATGCCCGCTTGCGTACGATGCTTCTTCTTGGCAATAAAAAACGCCTTTCCATACAGTCCCGTCGATATACCGTCGAACAGGCTATCAGCGACTTGTGGTTACCTGACATGCGGCTATATAAGAAAAACCCACAATCTGAACTCTCAAAACTCAATCGTCATATTCGTCCCTACTGGGGAGAGCGCCGCATGCGAGATATCTCCGCTGGCGAAATAGAACAATTCGCTGCTGACCTGCGTTCGACATTACGCCCGTCAACCATTAACCGCCTTCTGGCAATACTCTCAAAGATATGCTCTCTGGCCGTACGTGCTGAATGGATAAGTCATTCTCCGATGACCCATGTTCGTTATCTGAAAGAAAATAACATCCGATATCGCACACTTTCTGCCACTGAAATTCCATTGTTTATTGCTGCGGCTGAAGCCCTGAAGACTCCTGCCTCCGATGCCATATTACTTGCCCTTTATACCGGTATGCGTATTGGTGAAGTTTGTGCCCTGAAATGGGAATACTGGCATCCTGATGAACAGCAATTGCTGCTCCCTGATACCAAATCTGGACATCCATTCACCTGCCCGCTTGCAGCTCCCGCAACAGCCATTATTCGGCGACAAGAGAAACTGGCACTCAGTACGTCCTGGGTTTTTCCACGCCTGACCGATGCAACTCGTCAGTTGAGCTATCCGCGTGAAACCTTTGCCCGAATCTGCCGGGATGCTGGCATTGAAAATCTGCGAATGCACGACCTCCGCCGGACCTTTGCCAGCCGTGTGCTACAGACAACCAGCGATATCGCCATGGCCTCCCGGTTACTGAATCACCATTCACTCACTGCCACCCGTCGCTATGCGTTTCACAATGCAGCGGACACTCAGTCGGTAGTTACACAAGTGGTTGATAGTTTTAAATAAAAAATCTGACAAGATGAGCTGTGAGTTTTATGAAGTGCCATCTAACTGCACAGCTCGTAATGTGAGCACACCCTTGCTGGGCCCGGCAGTGACTGACAGAACCTTAACTATTTTTTGCTCAGAGGAGCCCCGTTATGTACATCACCAGTAAACAGCTTGCTCTCCGCTGGGGCATTTCCCCCAGCACGATTGCCAGCGATATCACCCGAAATCCGGCGAAACTCCCTCCGTTCATCAGGCTGGGCCGTGCTATTAGATTTCCAGTATCTGAGGTGGAGGCCTGGGAACGGCAGCAACTCACGAACATCCAAATTTCACGTTAATAACATTACTTCCTGATAAGGCGAAAAAAATATGACAACCTCAACAACACTCAGCACTGATTACCTGGTGAACTCAAGCGATAAGATCATCCCTGTCTCTGATGTCAGTGGCATCAGTATCGTTGAAAACCGCCTGTACTTTATTGGCCGGGCAAGCCGCGCACTGCACATTGAGCATTTTGATTCGGACGAGGCTGCGAAAGCCGCATTTACCGTCTATGCCAGCATTTTCAAAAGCGGTCTGTCTGACGAGGCTATTTACGAAGGTAATCGCTGCATTGCCCGACTGAGATTCGTATACGGCATCAGCCTGTTTCAGAACGACGAGCAAGCTATCCTGATGCTGATTAACCGCTATGGCGGCACCCTCGTCAGTGAATCAGCCAAATCTGACACTCTTGATGCTGCATTGCAGGAACTGGCTATCGCTCTTGGCGGTCGCGAATTTGAAGCAATGAACTTCCGTTGGTTACATGCCAATTGCCTTCTCTCCTCGAGACTCCTGCCGATGGTAGAAAAGACCCCGAATGGCGTTGTTATTAAAGTAAGCGATAAGTTTGTTTCGTTCGTCGCGACCCACGACGATGAACAAAAAGAGCAACTTTTTGCGGATATTCGCACAGCCCTTATCTGATTTTCCCTCAATTAGCGGTGTCGATAATGACACCGCACACCTGAATAAGAAAAAAATACTTATGTTTGACATGAATGCACTGCTCGCGAATGCGGCTGGCGTGACGCAATCTGACTCCAGACCGACTAAAACACGTGATAACTTTCCGTTAATACCGCAAAAGTCAAAAAAACGGCTGGACGTCAGCAGCCAGTTACATCTTGATATCGGCTTTGACACTGAATATGTCTATAACCCACAGACAAAGCAAAACGACATTCTGTCTTATCAGAGCTATGTCGTGCTGCCTGATGGAACGGGTGTTCCCGGTATCCTGTATCCCGCCAGCGCCCACAAAAAAGATCGCCTGTCGCTGAAAAACTTTCTCGCGAAAACCCTGACGCCGCTATTGAAGAATGAGCAGATCACCGAATGGCCGGGTTCGATTACGCTGTATGCTCATTTCCTGCGGGCGGATGTTGCCTCGTTTTCCGATTTCTGGAGCGATCACAAAATACTGCTGAAAGGAATTCGCAGCACTGTCAGCAGTTTTAAAAACCGTTACGGCATAGATTTTGATGAAGTCGAAAATCGTCGTGAAAAAAATAGCCTCATCACGTTTGATAAACGGACCAGCCCGCCCCGTTGCAGCAATGTGATGTTCACCGATACGTTGTTGATCACTCCGGGTGGGATGGGGCTGGCGGAATGTGGCCAATTACTTGGCCTGCCAAAACTAACCATTCCAGCACCTTATTCAATCAGCGATATGCGCCAGTATTTAAAAGGCGATCGACGCGGTTTCGAAGCTTATGCAGTTCGTGATGCCGAAATTGCCGTGCGCTATGCCTTACAGGTGAAATCGTTCTGCACTGAAAGTCTGATGATTGAGCGCATCCCCACCACGATTGGTGCGATGGCTGTTTCCCGGTTTCTCAAGACCATTAAGGAAAGCGGCCAGTCTCCCGAAGTCTGTATGGGAACCTGGACGGACTCGCGCCAGCGCTGGAACCCGGACACTCAGGGATTCAGAACGTTAAAATCGACGCAGAGTATACCCGCAAGGGAACTCTATGAGACGTTCGCCATCAACTGCTATCACGGCGGTCGAAATGAATGCTTCATGATGGGCATTACCCCTGAAAGCCAATGGTATGACTACGATTTAGCAGGCGCTTACACCACCGGGCTGTTAGATATTTTGCAGCCTGATTACGATAATATTTACCAGAGCCAAAATCCTGAGGAATTTTGCGGGCATACCATGGGATTTGCGCTGGTCAGTTTTCGATTCCCCGACACGGTACGCTACCCCTGCCTGCCCGTCAGAACCGACCAGTACGGATTGTTTTTCCCTTTGACGGGTGAGTCATGGGCGACCGCCCCGGAAATGGCCCTCGCTCTGTCTCTGGGTGCGGAAATGACTATTCAGCACGGTATTATCATCCCCTGGCGTCAGTATAAATCTAATGATTCCTCATCACCGGCAGAACCAGTATGCTCCGTGTTTTTACCCTTTGTGCAACAGGTACGCGAAAATCGTAATCGCCATGATAAAGGGTCTCTGGAGGAGAAATTCTGGAAAGAGATCGGAAATTCACTGTACGGAAAACTCGCTCAGGGTCTTCACGCAAAGACTGCATTTGATACCGCCCGAGGGCTGAACAGCCCTCTGCCGCCTTCGTCAGTCACCCAGCCATTTTTTGCTGCACATGTCACGGGATTTGTCCGCGCGGTGGTGGGCGAGTTGATGAATGCACTCCCGCCGAATGCAACAGTGGTCAGTGTGACTACAGATGGTTTTCTGACGGATTCCGCTATCGAGAATATCGATATGTCTGGCCCGTTATCATCACGTTTTCAGGCGTTATGTGGCATTGCGGATCCGGGCTCGTCTATGCTGACCTGTAAACATCAGGTCCGGCAACTTGTCGCCATGAAAACCCGGGGGCAGTTGACCTATAAAGAACTTGCAGGCTACCCAATCGTACACGCCCGTGCAGGCGTTAAACCCCCTGCTGATATTCCCCGCGACGACTATAACCGCTATATGGTGGACCTCTATCTTAACAGGGCTCCGGGTCAGAAGCTTCGCAGGGGATCTCTCATTTCAACCCGTGATATGTGGTTGAATGAAAGCGACCTTGTCGCCGTTGAGTCGGATATCCGGTTAAATCTGGAGTTCGACTTTAAGCGCCAACTGATCGCCCCCACCATGAATGATGGACATTTGTTGATGTATTCCCGTCCGTGGAATGATATAGCCCAGGCACTTAAGCAACGCCAGCTATTCGATGACTGGCGGCAGACACACAGCCTGAAAGATGAAGCAGACTGGGAAGACTGGTGTGATTTTCTCTATTGCAGAAACATTTTTACCCCTCTGAAACTGAAAGTAGGACAAAATCGAAGCGATGACGTCCTTGTTCGCCTTTTCCTGCGGGCCCTGGCTCAATATCAATGGGGGCTTACGCCGGACGACAGAAAGCGACAAACCAGTGTGGAGATAGCTGCATGGCTGGTCGAGGCAGGCTACTCTGTGACACCCAGCGATGTAAAAAATGCAGGTCGGGCTAAGCTCCCACCCATTATCTTTGATTCCCTGACTGCCCGAATGAATCGCCTGATGGACCTTATAAAGCTGGTATATCCCGGCTTCGCATTGCCCTCGGCAGTGTTGTAAATCCTTCACGCTGAATACCTGTTTGCTAAGCCCACTCTCCCTGTCGTGGGCTTTACTGTTTGGGGGTAATGAGGCACCGGTAATAAAGCTGCTTCCCGCAACCACCACAACATGGACAGGTTGAGTCCACAAAAACCATACAGAAAATATACCACTGAATTTTATGGTTTTTATTTTTTAGAAATCCTGCTTCAACCTGGACTCATCTTGTCCAGCACCCTGCTGAAAATATCCTTCCAGCTTCAATTGATTGGATGCCTGAATGGATAAGCATGACAAACTTGGGTATCGCCTTGGATTGATACTGACTCGCCTTAACAACGGTGAATCAGTCACGGTGAGTGGGCTCGCTGAAGAGTTTAATGTCTGTGATAAGACCATCCGGCGTGATCTTACGCAGCGGCTGGCTTATCTCAACCTTCTTCGCAGTGGTAAGAAATATCATCTTCCCGTTGGTGTTCTGGGACAGCGCAGCAATACTGACTTGCGCCGCTTTACGCGTATTCTGGGTATTGAAGGGTTATTTCCACGCTGGGATGACCGCCTGTTAGGCATATTGCTGGGCAATGCCGAAAATAATCCGTTTCTGATCAAACAGCGTCCCTACGAAAATTGTGGGGTTTTTATGTCTACGTTGAATACATTGTCAGACGCGATTCGCGGCAGCAAAAAAATAAGCTTTATGTATAAAGCGAAAAGTTACAGCGCCATTGAACCCTATCGTCTCGTCAGTGACAGAGGGATCTGGTATCTCGCTGCCATTGAGGGAGGAGTGCTGAAAAGTTTCGTCATTTCAGCGATGAAACAGGTTCTCCCCAGTAACATGTCATTTGCCATGTCGCCGGAAATTCATCTGCAAATCGAGAATGCGGAAAGTATCTGGTATGGCGCAGAGCTTACTGAAGTACTGATGTCAGTTTCTGCACGTGTAGCCCCGTGGTTCTTGCGCCGCGCGCTGTTGCCGGGTCAGGAAATTATTCACACTTCCGCAAGCGGTGATTTGCTCGTGATTTCACGGGTGGCTCACTTCGGCCAAATTATCCCTCTCATCAAATACTGGATGCCCGAGGTTGAAGTTCTAAAACCAGCATCGATTCGTAATCAGGTTACGCAAGACATACGCCTTGCCCTGAAACGATACGAGCAGAATGAAAGTACGGAATCAACCGGAGATACCTCTAATGAATAAAGATGAAAAAGCGCTCGAGAATTTTTTCGAAAACATAGCAACGGACTTACTCAGCGGTCTTCTTGACGCCAACGATAATGAACAGAATGCGCATCTTAAAGCCTGGCTTGACGCGCCATTCAATGTAGTTCCCGAAAACCTACTCAGGCATGCCGAGATGATTTGCAATCACTTCAGTGCTGGCGAAAACGGTCATTTGTTAATGCACGGTATTGATGATCAACTGGCCGCAATGAACCTTTCCCGCAAGGAACGCTTCAGCCCTATGAAAAAAGGGATCGTCGGTTACGCGGCACCCCGTGATCTGGAAAAAGTGAATGCCTTGCTAAAAGTAATTATTTCTTATTACGAGTGTGCGTTAATTAAAGCGAGAATGGAGAATGGTGCTCAAGATGAATAATACAGAAACTAAAAATCGAAATCCTGTGAAGGATGCTCTTGAAATATTACCTGAAAATATCAGGGACAGTATTGCCCGACGCATCAATGACGTTATCAGTTATGAGCCGGTCATTGGCATTATGGGAAAGACCGGAGCCGGGAAGTCCAGCTTATGTAATGCGATTTTTAAGGGTGATATTTGTGCAGTCAGCGATGTGGCCGCCTGTACCCGTGAAACGCAGGAAATGCGCATCCAGTTTGGCAAACGCTCAGTGCGGTTGATTGATATTCCGGGTGTGGGCGAAAATGCTGAGCGTGACGCTGAATATGAACAACTTTATCGTGATCTGTTACCACAGCTGGATCTGGTTCTCTGGGTGATTAAAGGCGATGATCGCGCCTTTTCTGCGGATGAACATTTCTACAAAAATGTGCTGGCCCCTGCTGGCGGTGAGGCTAAAACACTGTTTGTGCTTAATCAGGTCGACAAAATTGAGCCATTCCGTGAGTGGGATGTTGACAACGCCCGGCCTTCTCCATCCCAGATGCAAAATATCCTCGATAAAGAAGCATATATCACACAGCGATTTGGGTTTACTGACCATCCGGTGATCGCTGTCGCCGCCAGTGAGGGATACAATGTGACCCATTTGGTGGAGGCAATGGTTCGTGCGCTCCCAAAGCACGCTCAAAGCGGCGTCGCTTCTCAGGTGAGAGACGAGCACAAAACCCGTACAGTTACAGAAGAGGCAACGGAAGGATTCGGTGATACCGTTGATCGCGCTCTTGACGATATTATTGATAATACCCTACCCGCGCCTTTGCGCGTGGTCGTAAAAGCCGCCAAAAAGGCCGTAGTCAGTGGATTAAAAAAGGCCTGGAACTGGATTTTCGGCTGAATATATAAAAACATAGCGGGGGCGATGGCTCCCGTGTAAGTTATCTCAGGTTAAGAGACACAACCTAACCCGAAGATCCCACAAGGTTTTCAAATTATATCTGTAAAGCTAAGAATGGTGGTTTAGCTTTGCACCTGGAAGCAGAACCACCTATAAGGACATCTCCCCCCATGAAATTTAAATATCTTGCGTTATCCCTACTCGTAAGCTTGCCTGCCCTGGCTGAATCATCCCTTATTGCGTGCAGCCCTAAAGACAAAAGTGGGGATGACTCTGCAAGTATTTGGCCGAGCCCCTATTTGTCACAAAACAAACTCTGTTTCAACATAAGTGCCAATTCAGGTAGTACGTGTGTTGCTAACGGGAAAAGTACTTCCTGGTTTACTGAAGCCGTAATTGTTGATATTGATGGCGAACCACAAGGACGGGATGATACCTGGTTCCGGGTTGTACATCCCATAATCACTGATGAAAAAATAGAGTATGTGATCGAGGGTTCAAGAGATAAAAAAAATTGGGGGGGTGTATCACATGTCTCGATTAACAGACTTACGGGAGAAGCGGTAGACTGGTTTATCGCCGACCAAGGTGGAACATCTTATCAGTGTCATCTGGAAAAACGAAAAATCTGACTGGCATTATATTGTGCCTGAAGAATACGGGAGCTTATGCTCCCGATATTATTCTTAAGGACTCAGAGTTTAACAAGTCCTGCTTTAAGAGCCAGACGGACACATTTATTGGCTTCCTGCATAATCACCTCCTGTGGATATCGGTTCATTTCCCGATATCCATCAGATTTAGCCATGCGACCTTCCATTCCGGCATTATCCAGGACGGTTTTCCAGGCATCCCGTATTTTCTTTGAATCCTTTTCTCCCACGCCCCCCGACAGCGTTCCGAATAACTCTTTCGTATTGTTATTGAGATGTTTATATTCAGCAGCGTCCGGGTCTAATAGCATGGCCATTTTTGTTGATTGTCGGGTCGCTTCATAGCAGAGCCCTGCCGTTTCAAGCGATATTTTGGCTGCAAACGAGGTGGTAGAAAATCCTATAACAAAAAATGTAATAACAATCTTTTTCATGATATGAAGCCTCGGTAAATTATGCGTGTGATATATATTTCAGACGAAGGGTAATATGAGGGAGGGACAGGTTATGTCCTGGTTGATAAAAATATTTCGATACCTCGTTCTTAGGGGGTTCCAAAAATATCTGCTTTCAGCCGGTCTGTATTATCTGGCATTAATAAAAAACCCTCAGATACCCTGTCTGACGCGCTCTCTTATCAGAGGGGCCAGTCGCACTTTGCCGGGTGCAATCACCTCTGTTACGGTTTCCACTCTCAATAAGTCACGCTGCCCTGTGCGATGGCACACGGAAAACTGCTGGCAAATGTCATCGACTGACAGGGTATTGCCCGTATAAAGCTGAAGTAAGATCCATCCCAGTCTCTCGGCTATTTTCTCGCCTCGTGTTCGGTGCATAGTCCGTACCTTTATGGATTTGAAATTAAGAACCCTTACTCACAATTGCGTCTAACCAACTGTAATATCGAAATAATTTTAAGGGTGTAAAACGTCCGTTGGGGTAATGATTAACAGACATCCCCCTGATTGGTCATTTAGGGGAAATGTTGGTAAAACCACGAGGGATCTGAGATCCCCCGTGTCTGCACATGTTTATGCGAACGGTCCGGTACAACCAGTATCATCATCATGCTGCGATGTACTGCGCATGAAGAGGATTACAAAGATGCCCGTTTTCTTCCTGTTCATAACAGGTCAACAACTTTCCACAGTTACCGTTACCCGGTAAATCCCCATAGACAGGTAATCCATAAAATTACCCTCCCATAAGGACCAGAGTTCATTCCTCTCTGCCGCCAATGAAATATCGCCAATCAGATAATGGTAGACGTAATGACCCGACCAGCAAAAATCTATTTCCTTTTCCAGTTCCGGATAGACTCGCCCCATGTAACTAAAGTCTGTGACATAATCGAAATACCACTCGTTATCCTGACGGATGAAACGCATTTCAACCGGATGAAATCCGCCGGATTCTGCACTGTAGTCCGGGTCACGAAAATTAATGACCACTGCCCTGACCGATGTTTGCTGAGATTGTTCTGCCAGAAGCGTAGCGATGTGCTGCTGAAATAATTTGGTAACAGGCAGAGTTAATCCTGCCTGCTTTAAGGCATACTGGGTTTGCATAATGACTTTTTCCTGAAGAAGATGAACAGTGGTGAGTTGCCGTTTCTGATTGTATGAACGTACTGGTAAAGAATTAATCCTCCGCGTTCTTTTCTCGATCACCAATCTTGTTGAGCGTTTTCAGTCTCACCCGCCAGTCAGCATATAAAACATGCGTAAATAATTTCTCTGGATGAGCCTCCAGCAGGCATAGATCCGGCGAGCGCAGAACAGCAGCCAGAAAACCAGCATTATTGGCACTAGCCCCTTTAAATAATGGTCTGAATACGCTAGATGTGAAGCCCGTTGTCGCTTGAACTTCTAGTACACTTTCAATCTTAGAAAGTGGGATCCAGTCTTTAGAGAACAACCCTCCGCTGCCATTTGCCACGAGGCGCAGATAAAGCTCATTATCTGTTTCAGCCATTGCTAGTTGCCATGTCAGCATACCACTGGCCTTAGGACTGATTTTTTCCGCCTGTCCTGATTCAATGAGCAACTTATAACTCTCTTCAGATAATATTTGCTCATCTTCAGCGATGCCTTTTTCAACATCACTTAAACCATTATTTAACTCCAACTCATCGTGTTCATTATTATTTCTTGCTGACTTTGATTTTCTCATTTTATCCTCCTGATTATAATCTGATTTACAGACGGGATTCCGCCATAGACATTAATGTATCAATCCCGTCCAGAGGGCAATTGGGATGAAACAACAGATAAATGCCATTTCCGTTATCTTCTGTAATTGATAGCATCAAGTAATACTCTTCTGTCAGACTGACCACGAACTCGGGGTTTGCAATTAAATGATGGATTATATCCAATACGTGTCGCTTAATATCTCCAGGAACATCATCAGGTTCAATGTACATTAATGTTACTCCGACCTCTCCCCAGAAATTCATTGCAGAAGATTCATCATCAAATGGGAGTATCAGCTCTTTTCTCAGGATAGTCATAACTGAATCGGGAAGAAGGAGCGACGGCAGGTCTTGCCAGTTCGAGACAAATTTCATTGAACAATCCTCATAAACAAAAACCCCGATACGTTTTTAGTATCGGGGTTATATAGACAGGGTAAAGAATCTGGAATTGACTTCAGAGGCCATCTATATTCGCTCATAATATCCACACGATTTACAGACCAGCACTGGCGCATTATTTCTCTCTCGTTGCTCCATAAACCCAAAGAGACGTTTTATTGCCCTGATGATGTCTTTGAGCAATTCAGATAATTGACCCGGGCTGATATAACCCGCTGACGTTGTCAGGAACCGATCATCGTGAGTCAACGCCGCTATCTTTCCGGCTGTTTCTGTCACTGTGTTTCGGCTACCGCACTTAGGACATTTTAACGACATAATCATTCTCCACGTTTAAGGGGTGCTAAAATCATCATTGTTACCGACAGTAACGGTGTTCAAAAGAAGATCTGTTACGCCCTGCCCGGTCTGACGCATACGCTCTGGTGTCAATTTCGCGTAGCGCTCCGTGCTTTGAATACTGGCATGCGCCAGCTGGGCTTTAACGTCATACAGACTGTACTGACCACTGGAGACAAGTAATGATGCGACGGAATGTCGCGTGGTGTGAAAACAGACTTCACTCTTATCTATACCGCACTCGGCCAGTATTTTTTGATACGCCCACCGTGGTTCTGATATCGGCTTTCCATTATCTTTTACGGCAAACAGATAGGGGTTACTGCCAACCCTTGGGATCGAATCAATAATCGATAATGCGACATCACTGAGATACACAGTCCTGCTGCGACCATTCTTAGTATAAGGAATAAACAAGGACCTGTTATCCCGATCAATATGTTTGTGCATGACGTTAAGCATTTCTGATTTGCGGGTGCCAGTTAGCAGCAACATGGCGATCAGCCCACCAGCAGCTTTATTTCGGTATCGAGATGCAGCATCGAGGATCCTCCTAATCTCATCAGCGTCAAAAAAGCGCGTCCGCTGATTATTCTCCTTCAGCAAAGGGATCTTATCGGCTTCATTCTTCTCCAGGACATCCTGTCGTAGCGCATAACGCCCCATCGTTTTCAGAATAGCCAGTGCCCTGTTACAGGTAGACGGGGCATATTGCTGGCCGTGAATACGACCCTCAAGCATGTCGAAAAGCACCTGCTGGATCTCCCGGGCCCGAAGGTCACAGTAACGAATCTTCCCCAGACGGGATTCAATGTATTGCGTGAAACGCTGCACATCCTTATCCCAGGACTTTTTATGGCGCTTGATGAACGGAACATAGGTCTGGTGGAAAAACTCACTAAGTGTGGGCATCGCACGGTAGTTATCGCGTTCCGCTTTCGGGTCATTACCCAGTGCAATTGACTCTTTGTGACGACGCGCTATCTGACGGGCTGTCCCCACATCAATTTCAGGGAATCTGCCAATACTGATACTTTTTTTGGTACCGTAGAATGTGTAACGCAAGAGAAAACGTTTGTTACCCGTTCGGCCTGAGAGACATTTAAGGCCGATGACTTCGGTATCAGACACCTCAAGCTCTGTAGATCGGGTATCTGTGTTTGCCGGAAGGGCTTTGATGGATGAATTGGTGAATCGGAAGGATTTCTGCATGATTATCCTCATGTATCTTACTGATATCATAAGAATAATATGTGAATAAAAAGGGGGTTGTTGCGGGGGGGCTTGGCCGGGGCGGGAGATTGTTTATGGGGATTAATTGTTAATAGTAGAATTTCCGCTCTGTGCTAGGAGCGGAAGTTCGTTATCGAGGCTGTGCAATGTTGCATGACCATAATTAAGATATGACCTCAAAAACCAGTTCCCTTTGTGCGGTAAGCTTGGCGCGCTTTATGGTTGCATTTGGGTACTTTTGAGTTAACGCCATTATGGTAGGTAGTTCTGAGTTATCGAATTGATGCCCTAAAATAACGGATATTAATTCATTGATATGAAACCCATAGTCACTATAAAGACCATCTTCATGGCTTTTCTTAATTGTCGAAACTCGCCATTCTTTCTCATATGCCCAATTTGTTGTTTTTATGCGCATAAGTTCCTCAGTCAGGTACTTTGTTGCCATCGTATATTGCGAGATGCTAACTCAGCTAATCCCTCGGCGCTGTAGATTAAGGGTTTGGTGTCAGTATAGTTGATAGGGTTTGCCAACAGCCAAACGCTATCCAACTCATCCAAGCACTCAAACTCTAGAACAAGACCTTTATAACCATCGGCATAGTGATTCCACATGGGGATAATGTCCGGCTCTTCCGATACGCAAATCACTCTTTTTTTATCAAGCGTATTTAACCAATGCTCTTTCAGCTCCTGCAGTGCAGACAGTGCATCTGTTATTTGGACGGCTGCGCTCATCATATTTACAAGGTGCTGATTCATTTCCGAAGAAATACCTAAAGGGAAGCTCTTTCTCATGCCTTGAAATATTTCTATGATGCCGGGTTCGAGTTCGTCGAGATTATCTCTAGGGTTTTGAAATTCATGGATTAACTTCTGAGCAAAGGCAGTCGAGACTTGTTGTTCAGACACTTCAGGGAAAAGCTCTCTTGGTACGTCGAAAGGATCATTCAAAAGAGAGGGAGAACTCCACCGTAGCGTCGAATTTTTAAGCACAATCTTTGCAGTACTTAATGGCATGTACTTGAAGAATGATTGCCGTTCATGTTGCCGATTTTCTGAACGCATTTGAAGTTCCTGTGGTACCCAGCCGAGTTTCTATAGCTTCTCAAATTTTACAGTGGTAATCATCGCAATTTCTTAAATGACCTGCTCCCCGTTGACTCACACAGAATGCTGTTAGCTATGTCCGCAGATCGCTCAGAGCAGACCTTTAGCTCAGTTACCTGGTCCGCTTCGTGCCATAAGCGGAAGTTCAGGGTCTCAATTTCAACAAACCGATGAAGAGTCCCTGTCAGGACTTGTTTGCTCAGAGAAAAACACTAGTATCAATCAGGCAGTGGATCCCCCTGTGCGGTGGGGCGTTCAGTGAACTCCGTTTTAAGGTCACGCGGGCTATACGCTAACTGACGTAAGCTCACCGGGAGGCACCCGGCACTGCACCTTCACTCCTGATTTTAGCTGGACGGTTCGGAGCAAAACTTCACTTATTCAGTTATTTATCTCAGAACTGATATTTGTATGCCAGCAGCAGGCGTTTGTCTGCATTATCAATATAGGTGTTATTGTCCTGAATGTAGGTCATCGCCCGGAATGAGTGGTGTTGATTGATGGAGTAGCCCATCCCCACGCCACCAAAGTAGCCTTTGTAATTCTCACCATTATCATTTTCTGAACCATAAGAACCACCCAGAAAGGCCATCAGACGCAGACTTTCCGTTACGGGTTTCAGAACAAATGCCCCAAGATAGCCACTACCACCTGAAATATTGGTTGGTGCAAAACCGTTCTCAGGTGAGGGGGCTCCATTGAAGCCAGCCTGCTCACACGCGCTGTGTTTATCCTTCTGGCACTCAACCGCCTCACCCGTGTTATAGGTATAGCCCGCCATCGGAAATATCTGGAACCCGGCAGGCTCAATGCCGAAGTAGCTCAGGGGCAAAAATGTACCAACTGAATAGTTGGTTTGCGACGCGCCGTTGGAGAAATCATTCTTCCCGATATTAAAATTGAAAATACCGATGGGGAATAACCAGGAGCCACCGACTCGCCATTCAGAGGCGTCGCTATTGATACGGGCATTGAGCTTACGGGCAGGGTCAAGCGCCAGTGAGCCAGAAAATGTGACGTCACTGTCATTAAAATCATAGTTATCTGACCAGGCCACACCAACCTGAGTGGTGACTTTCGTTGGGTCATCGTCTGATTTTTCACGTTCTGTTTTTACATTCCCTGTTTGTGCCAGTAATACGCCCGGTACGGTTCCCGCAAAAAGTATCAGAAGCTGTAGATATTTTGTATTCATGAAAATCATCCCGGTTTATGGTTATGCACATAACCTGTCTGTCAGCATACATATGCTCAAAGTAAGTTAAGCAGTAAGTGGGATATTTTATTATTATCAACTGGTTATTTTCACTGACAGGGAGAATGACTGGAACAAAAAAGCCCCACGCGTGAACGCAGGGCTTAGTGTTGGCGCTTCTCAGTGATAAATCACACCTGTTACAGGTGTATGCCTTAAATTCTACTGACTGGTTTTAATCAGGTCATCCGGAACCCAGGTCTGGTCGTAGAAACCATCCTCAGTACCATAAAGGCGCAGGGCTACCAGGAAGTTACGATTCGGTACGGTTTTGATAAAGGCATTATCAGCCACGCCCTCTGGTTTATTCGGCCCGAACCACAAATCGATAGAACCATCACTGTTCTTCGGAATGTTGTAGTAACCATTGGTGGAAGGCAGTAACTGGTCAGTTTCCGGCATGGTGCCATCGGTGATGTTATAGGCGGTTACCGCCCAGAACAGCGCCGCAGGTGGATTTGCCGGCAAATGGAGTTTATAGGTATTGCTGCCATCAAGGAACTTACCGTCTTTATCTTTGGTCGCGAACGGATATTTAGAACCTGCGCCGGTGGTGTGCATCACCATTGCTGCCGCGCTGGAGTAAGCAATCTGGAAGAAGGCCGCACGCTGGTTTTCGTCCAGCGTTCCGTACTGCATCCACTCGGCAGTGGCACCGGCCCAGGAGGTTTCCCACTGGCGATCTTTGTAATAGAGCTGGCGCTGATCGTCACGTCCCACCTGACGACGGGCCAGGATCATGCGGGGTGCAGCCTCAACGGCTTTCTTCAGCATTTCCTGCTGCTTTGCTGTTGGATTGAACGGCTTGCCTTTCACCATACCGATACTCAGCAGAGCACTACGGGTTTCATCCGGGATAGCTGTCAGAGGCTCATAATCAACAAAGTCCTTCAGCTTCGTCCAGTAGTTGCTGTCGGTCGGATACATCATGTTAATGCGTTTGCCGCTCGCATCCGGGAACTGCATCGGCTTAACTTCTTTTTCCACATCCCAGAGCGGATAAACACGGGTGGTTTCTGCATTCTTCACGGCCGGAGCCGGATCAGGCTTACCATCGCCTTTGCCCATAATGGTACGGAAGAACAGGAAAACGTTATAGGTTGGTGATTTGAACGTGTAGTAACCCTGAGGTACCGGACTTGAATGTCATCTACAAGCCAGTGAAAATGGGAGAAGAACTGTGGCTTATGGCGTATACTTACAGGCTTTTAGCATACGAGACCTTCAGCGTTGCTTGTGTTTGAGGTCAATGATAAAACGAAAGATTCTTAGAATTGATATGTAGATTACCCCTTTAATTTGAAAGGATAAAATTTAACATATTGATATATCTCTCGGCGGCATCCCCATTACTAAGTTAAAGAGATTTTAATGAAGAGAATTAATTATAAAATGCTTTTAATATTACTCCTCTTATCTGGGAATAATACGGCTTATGCATCGGAGAAGATCTCCGCGCTTGAAGAGGATGCATCGAGAGGCGACGTCGAGGCTCAAACTAGCTTAGGTATTATTTATTTAAATGGTGATGGTGTTGAAAAGGATTATTCTAAAGCCAAATTATGGCTTGAAAAAGCTGCTGGGCATAACAATCAGAACGCCCTATATTCTCTAGGAGTCATATATTCATTTGGTTATGGAGTTCAACAGGATTACGATAAAGCTATCGAATTGTTTAAAAAATCAGGGGCTGGGTATAAAGGTAATGCTTACCAAAACCTCGCAGTCATATATGAAAAAGGCTTAGCTGGTTCTGTAGACCCCGTTCTTGCCAGGAAATATTATCAATTGGGTGCTGATGCAGGGAACGAAGTTTCAGAATTAAAGATGGGCTGGTTCTATGAAAATGGCCTTGGGGTAAAGAAGAACACCAAAAAGGCTTTTGAATACTATAAAAAGTCTGCTATTCAAGGTAATGCCGAATCTGGATATCATTTAGGGCGAATGTATGATGACGGTATAGGCGTAAAGCGCGACGATTCACTAGCGGTGAGGTGGTATAAAACATCAGCAGATCTCGGCAACGTTGGGGCGATGGTCAATCTTGGGGTGATGTTAACTGATGGTGAAGGAACCTCAAAAGACTACTCGCAAGCTAAATACTATTTAGAGCAAGCTGTAAATAAAGGGTCACCTTATGGGATGGCTAGCCTTGGTTATTTATACCTAAATGGTCTGGGTGTGAAAAAAGACCTATACAAAGCAAGTAAATTATATAGCGATGGATGTGATAAAGGGAGTGATGAAGCTTGCAAATATTTATCGGAAATGAAGTCGAATGGGCTTTATCGTTTGCATGATGAAACATCAGTGACCAAACCGAATAGCCAACGCTTAATTGCAAAATCTTTAGATAACAATGTCAATGCTACGTTTACATGGCAAGGCGATAAAGCAGTTTTTAAGGCAAATGATGGAATGGTTGATTGTACATTCTTAAAAGATTTCTCCGGGAAAGACGGTGTATTGGCGACCTCCTTTGTGTGTACAAGTAATGTCCAAATAATCTTGAAGCAGTTTAAAAAGACAAAGAACGCTTACATTGCGGTTATGACTGATAACTTTAAAACAGAGGTTAACACCTTCTCTGTTTACGTCAGCGTTACTAAATAAGTGGATTAATACCCTCAATAATGAAATCCACCAACTGCGGGACAAAGCTGTCTCCATTTCCACAGGGGGTGTAGAAACTGCCCTCATATGGAAATCAGGTAAGGTTTAACATGCGGATTGTGGAAAGCAGGCCGATTTGACGGCCTGCCTTTGTGAATTACGTCCCGATCAGGCTTTCCAGTGGTATACCAAATTGGTCATGCAGACGGCGAATCATTGGTAAGGTGAGGTTACGCTTTCCGTTCAATACCTCATAGACCCGGTTAGATTTGCCTATAGCGGGCTCCAGGTCTTTCACTGTCAAACCTTGCTGGTCCATGCGGAATTTAATGGCTTCAATCGGATCAGGTGCTTCGATGGGGTAGTGCTTTTTCTCATACTCTTCGATGAGCAGACACATCACCTCAAAGAAATCTCCCTCGGGGCTGTTCAGCTCAGGCTCTATATCAAACATAGGTGAATCCGCCAGCAGTGCGGCTTCGTAGTCCTGTTCAGTTCTGATTGGTTTAATCTGCATAGTGTTACTCCAGTTCAACCGTTTCAGCGTTAATCTTGTCATATTCGCGGTAAGTCCCGACGAGCTTAACGAACATCCATCCTCGCTGATACGCTATTGCGACGATTAGCCGGTAGTCATTTCCTTTTATGTTGAATACCACACGCCTGTTTTTCAAAATGCTGGCGCTACGGTACTGTTCTTTAATCTCTGCCGGGTTGTTTCAGCTGGCCTTGCTCGCTTCATCAACCCAAGCCTTTAGCGGTTGTAGGATCGCTGAATCATCCAGGGGTAGGCAACAGAACCCTTCTCATCGCCGGAATCCTCTTCCGTCATATAGAGCACCACTTCACGGGAAGCAAAGCCATTCACGTCCTTGCGAATATCTTTGCTGGCTTCCGCTGAGGGCAAATCATACATCTGCGCATATTCGCTGACGGTAAACTCGAACGCGACGGTGGGCGTTGCGCCGTTACGTGACGCGTTTCGAAGGCGGCCCACCACAATCAGCAGGATCCTTTTCTGATCCCGCGTCAGGTTATACGTCGCTTCTGTAATTTCATTCGACTGCGCCAGCATACGGGCGACAGGAGTCTGCGCTTCGATAGCGCCTATGGCGAGCATAGAAATGTCAGACGAGTTGTGCATAACGGGTCTTTTTCATGACGGAATGGCCTCTTTGTTGGGTAAAAGAAAGACCGGATACTTCAGTTTAGACCGGCACTGTTTTCAAGGGGGAGATCACTGAATCTTAACCTGACTGGTCAGGACGTTAGCTATGTTGGGCGTTTCACAGATAAGGCGATAAACGAGCCAGGACGTGTCGTTGTTGCTGAGATTTATCACAGCGTCCTTACTGCGAGCGATTTTCAGCCAGCGGCGGAGATCGAAGAAGTTATCTGGTATCCCACTGACGGTTCTGAATCTCTGCTACTGGCACCGTTAACGGAAAATCATCTGATGCCTCTGGTGGCAATGCTGCACCAGAATTATTCAGAATCTCTTAGGGAAGGAGACAAGGCCACTAATCAGCAATGAATGTTAATTCCAACTGAATTTGAATGTCCGCTATTCGCTCTCAACGGACCTTCAGCTCAGCTGGGTGGTCCGCTCAGTGCCAGGATCTTAAGAACATGATGGATTGTAAAAAAGCAGTTATCACCCCAATCTTACCTGAAGCCCCTAATGCTACTCAATCCCCATGGTCAACGTATTAAATTCACCTGGACCCAGTACCCGAGCATCAAGTGTTATGTACACCTCGTTGTAAAGGCATCCAGACTTTTCAAGGTTGTCTTTCCCTTCCACCCTCAATAGAAGACCCAATTTCCGATCAATAAACGTTCTAACCTTGGCTCGTTCATCAACAGAGAGGACATAGAATCCGCTACCCGAAATTCCCGTGGTGCGTTCGTCGATGGTCGTTCCTATTGCACCAGAAAGAAGAATGTTAGTACCGTAGGCTTTAAATAAACAGTCTGTCCATCCAGCGTTGATAGTCGAATCCTTACACATCTTGGATTTCTTAAACTGCTGATATATTAGAAGCCCCTCCTTATCCAGCCTTTCGCACTTATCAGCGATACCTTTGCCTGGATAGATGGCGCAGGATAGAAGTAGAGTTGTACTGAGTAAACGCCATCTCATTTATAGGCACCACCGTGGTTGATACTGCGTGAGTAGTATCAACCATAACATCATTCGGCAAAAGTGTTGTGGTCAATACCTTATCTTTCCTCAATTCGTACATCCGTTTGTCAAACTTCCGCTCCTCGCTCTCAGCGGACATTTAGCTTTGGCATTTCGAAAACAGGGAATTCACAACTATTCACTCAGTTTCAGAATCGTCAAACGCATCAAAACAGCACGGAACTGAATCAGACCAGAACCGTACCGGAACTACTGGACAGCCCCCCTGTTCTCTATGTTTGAGGAAAAACGAGTGAAGTGGCATTACCGTGCGTGAGAAGGCACTTCATTGCCCCCCGTGAGCACAGGATATGCACAGGGCGTGAATTGCAGGTACAAAAAAACCACCCGAAGGTGGTTTCACGACACTGCTTATTGCTTTGATTATTCTACTTTTTCCCATGGTAGCCGGAGTGGGACTTGAACCCACACAGCGCGAACGCCGAGGGATTTTAAATCCCTTGTGTCTACCGATTCCACCATCCGGCCAGGGAAGAAAGTGGAGGCGCGTTCCGGAGTCGAACCGGACTAGACGGATTTGCAATCCGCTACATAACCGCTTTGCTAACGCGCCTTAAATCTTTTGTCTTTCGACCTGCACCCGCAAACTGCCGATGCATTAATCTGGAGCGGGAAACGAGACTCGAACTCGCGACCCCGACCTTGGCAAGGTCGTGCTCTACCAACTGAGCTATTCCCGCATGTTATCAAGTAACTATTTAACGACTTGCTAAGCACTTGATTTCATTATCGTCCGGCTTACTGTGCCGCCGTTCGATGCGTTGCATTCTACTGATATGACGTTATGAGTCAACGTTATTTTTTGCATCTCAGGATCGTTTGCTGAAAATTAAGCCGAAACGATCACTGTTCAAGCAAATCACCGCGCGCAGCGTTCAAGTATTGCAACATTGACCACAATGTCAGCACCGCCGCAACCCACAGCAGACCAATGCCGGCCCACTCTACCCAAGCATTCGGACGCCACAGCATCCACACCAGCGCCGCCATCTGCGCAGTGGTTTTAACTTTACCGATCCAGGACACCGCCACGCTGCTGCGTTTACCCAGCTCCGCCATCCACTCGCGCAGGGCAGAGATAATAATCTCACGGCCAATCATGGTCGCGGCAGGCAGCGTCACCCACCAGGTATGATAATGTTCCGCCACCAGCACCATCGCGATTGCCACCATCACCTTATCCGCAACCGGATCGAGGAACGCGCCAAAGCGGGTACTCTGGTTCCAGCGACGCGCCAGATAACCGTCAAACCAGTCCGTCACGGCGGCAATCAGGAAAATAAGCGCACAGGCAAAAGGCGCCCAGACGACCGGCAGGTAAAATGCCAGGACGAAGAACGGAATGAGCACAACGCGAAAGAGAGTAAGCAACGTAGGGATATTAAATCGCATGATGACGGTAACTGTCTGTTGTCAGTAAAATTTAGCTCTATGTTGCTACAGAGCCCTCAATGTTTCAACGAGTAGTAGATCTTTTCTGCCAGCCCTTGCGAAATACCCGGCACTTTTGCAATTTCTTCCATACTGGCGTTGAGTAATCCTTGCAATCCGCCCATATACTTCAACAGCATCTGGCGACGTTTTGGCCCGACGCCTTCAATCGTCTCAAGGGTACTGGTATTTTTCACTTTCGCCCGTTTTTTGCGGTGTCCGCTAATGGCATGATCGTGCGACTCATCTCGGATGTGCTGGATCACGTGCAGTGCAGGGGAATCTGGCGGCAGGCTAAAGCCCTCGCCTTCCGGCTCAAAGAACAGCGTTTCCAGGCCAGCCTTACGATCTGCCCCTTTCGCTACCCCTAGCAGCAGCGGATGGTTCTTATCCCACTCCACGTCGAGCGATTCGAATACCGCCTTCGCCTGCCCCAACTGCCCTTTCCCGCCGTCGATAAGGATAACGTCCGGGATTTTGCTCTCTTCAATCGCTTTACCATAGCGACGGCGCAGCACCTGGTTCATGGCGGCATAATCGTCACCGGGCGTAATGCCGGTGATGTTATAGCGACGATACTCTGCCCGCAGTGGTCCATTGGCATCAAAGACCACACACGACGCCACGGTCTGCTCACCCATCGTATGGCTGATGTCGAAGCATTCCATGCGTTTCACTTCCGGCAGCTTGAGCAGCGCAGCAAGCGCGGTTAAACGTTGGCTGACGGTCGATTGCTGGGAAAGTTTGGTGGTCAGCGCCGTGGCGGCATTGGTTCGCGCCAGCTTCAGATAACGCGCACGATCGCCGCGCGGTTTCGTCTGGACATTCACCCGGCGACCTGCCAGCTCTGAAAGTGAGTCCGCCAGCAGGGTTTTATCGTCCAGCGTGAAGTCAAGCAGGATCTCCGAGGGCAGCGTACGCATCTGGCTGCCCTGCAAATAAAACTGGCCGACAAAGGTCTCCACCACTTCACCCATCTCAGTCCCGCCCGGCACTTTCGGGAAGTAACTGCGGCTGCCGAGCACTTTGCCCTGACGAATAAACAGCACGTGAACGCAGGCCAGGCCGGCGTCAAAGGCAACGCCGATGACATCGAGGTCGTCGCCCGTATTGGAAACAAACTGCTTCTCGGTCACCCTGCGCACCGCCTGGATCTGGTCGCGGATGCGTGCGGCCTCCTCAAATTCCAGCGCCGCGCTGGCTTTTTCCATGCGGGTAATCAGTTGCGTCAGCACCTGATCGTCTTTCCCGGCTAAAAACAGGCGGACATATTCCACCTGCTGCGCGTACTCTTCTTCGCTCACCAGCCCTTCAACGCATGGTCCCAGGCAGCGGCCAATCTGATATTGCAGGCATGGCCGGGAGCGGTTGCGATAAACGCTGTTTTCGCACTGGCGAACAGGGAAGATTTTTTGCAAAAGCGCCAGCGTTTCCCGCACGGCATAACCATTCGGGAAGGGGCCGAAATATTCACCTTTCGCATGCTTAGCGCCACGATGCATCGCCAGCCGCGGGTGCGTGTCGCCGCTCAGGAAGATAAACGGATAGGACTTGTCATCACGCAGCAGAACGTTGTAGCGCGGCTGATACAACTTAATGTAGTTGTGCTCAAGGAGCAGCGCTTCCGTTTCCGTGTGCGTTACGGTGACATCAATGTTGTGTATAAGTGCGACCAGCGCTTCGGTTTTACGGGAGGCAAGGTTGCTGCGGAAATAACTTGAAAGGCGTTTCTTCAGATCTTTCGCCTTACCGACATAGATAACCGTACCGCCAGCATCGTACATCCGGTAGACGCCTGGCTGGCTGGTGACGGTTTTCAGAAATGCTTTTGAATCGAACGCTTCACTCACTGACTTATTAACGACTCCGCATTGCACAAACCATGGCGAATGGCCAGGTGAGTCAGTTCGACATCACCGTGAATGTTCAGTTTACTGAACATCCGATAGCGATAGCTGTTGACCGTTTTCGGGCTGAGATTCAACTGCTCAGAAATCTCATTCACCTTCTGACCTTTAGTGATCATCAGCATAATCTGCAATTCGCGCTCAGACAAACTGGCAAACGGAGATTCCGTTTTTTCCGGTTCAATCTGACTCAACGCCATCTGTTGAGCAATATCAGAAGCGATATAGCGCTGCCCTGCGTGAACGGTGCGGATCGCATTGACGACTTCCTGCGGTGCAGCACCTTTACTGAGATACCCCGCAGCCCCCGCCTGCATGACCCTGGCGGGCAGCGGATTTTCGGTATGGACGGTCAGCATGATGACTTTGGTATCAACGAACATGCGCGCGATTTTGCGCGTGGCTTCAAGCCCGCCAATACCGGGCATGTTCATATCCATCAGCACCACGTCTGCGGAGTTCGCGCGACACCATTTGACGGCATCTTCGCCACAGCACGCCTCGCCGGCAACTTTAATACCCTTTATATCTTCAAGAATGCGTCGTATCCCTGCGCGCACCAGTTCGTGGTCATCAACAAGAAGGACGTTGATCAAAGGAAATGTCTCCAGAATAGGGATAACGCTACTGACTGCTAATTGGGTTTATATTAACGGTTTTCCATGCAAGATTAAAACGCTAAAAAATCGGCTATACGATTCGGGTCTCGTTTTTGGAAATTAGGCTGTACAGTAAGTGGAAAGAAAACCCATGTGTACTGGGCTTTACCGCTATTTTTTTAGCACCAGCATTCAAAAAGCCACCAAAACATTTGTTAACGTAAACTAAAAAATGCTCTCATTTTTTTGTAACAACAATTAACGGATGGCGTACCGGCGATAAACATTTAATTGTCGCTAACATATTGGGCAGATTACCTTCATAATCCGCACGGGCCAATAATCAATACGCGTAAAAGTATAAAAAACAACCACTGCATTTTTTGCCGCAGCTTGTGGTATACTCCGCCGCCTTAACTTTCATCGTCGCGCTCATGCGCTGTTTTATAATGAGGAAAATAAATGAGCACACCTGAATTTGCCACTGCCGAGAATAACCAGGAACTGGCACAGGAAGTAAACTGCCTGAAGTCGCTGCTGACGCTTATGCTACAGGCGATGGGCCAGGCTGATGCTGGACGTGTGATCATTAAAATGGAAAAACAGATCGCGCAGATGGAAGATCAGGCGGAATCCGCTGTTTTTGCCAATACAGTTAAGCAAATTAAACAAGCCTACCGCCAGTAACAAAAAAGGCTGGATGCAGTGCATTCAGCCTTTTCCTCGTCTGACACGCAGAACGTGATATCAGTCAAATAAGCCCAGTCGCCGCGGCATAACACGCTATCTGGATCTTATTCGGCGCGTTGAATTTCTTCTGCATATTCTTCTGATGGAAGTTGACGGTATTTTCCGAGATGGAAAGAATGATGGCGATTTCTGCCGACGTCTTCCCTTCTGCGGTCCACTTCAGAATTTCCCGTTCACGCTTGCTGAATTTCATTTCCGGCGGCATCACCGTCTCATGTTCAAAGCGCAACAGTGTAGTGAGCGCCATCTGAACCAGCATTTGTAAACGCAGCTCAATTTCTTCACTGGATATCGAGTGTGCCTGTAAGCTAGTACATGACACGGAGAGGAAGCCGAGCGCATGATTTGGCAGCATCAGACACTGGGTTATTCCCTTACGTAAACCGTGGTCCCGCGCGCCGTCCCATAATTGCTGGGCATCCGTGAATAATTCATCCGTCCAGGGCAAATGACCCTGAATGAAATTCTCCGGCTTCAGTACCGGGTCAATGGCGAAATAATTCTCGGATTGATATTGCGCCATCCATTGTTGCGGATAACTGGAATGGACGGATGTTCGCGGGCGGGTAAATGGCACAGGGTGTCGAACACAAAGCGCATAATAATCGAATTCAAGCGCCTGCGTTTGTCGCTGAAGTTCCTGATATACCTCGTCAGCACAGGTCATTTCCTGAAACCGGAGGACGCATTCCCGTCGCCAGGTGAAAAAGTCTATATCCCTCATACTTGCCGAATGAAGCCTCTGATAAAGATAATCATTATTATGGTGAATATAACCTAACACATAAAGCAGGATCATTTATATAAAATATCGACCACAGACGGATTATCTTTAATTTGGCGATGGCTTATCCACATCGGGTGGAATAAAAAATCAACAAAACTGAATTTATGGGAGGATAATTTGCTCCAGAAGTGACATCTGGAGCAAATTGAGCGTGAAAATGCTACTGCATTAAGAATTTTTCAAGGAACTGGCGGGTTCGAGGCTGCTGAGGATTGGCAAACAGCGCCTTAGCTGGCCCCTGCTCTACTATTCGCCCCTGATCCATGAAAATTGCCCGATCGGCAACGTCGCGAGCGAAGCTCATTTCATGCGTCACAATCACCATCGTGCGTTTTTCCTGCGCCAGCTGTCGGATAGTGTTAAGCACTTCCCCGACCAGCTCAGGATCGAGTGCGGATGTGGGTTCGTCGAACAGGATCACATCCGGGCGCATCGCCAGCGCGCGCGCAATGGCGACACGCTGCTGCTGCCCGCCAGATAACCGACGCGGATAGCTCGTCTCCTTCCCGGCCAGGCCAACCTTTGCCAGCAGCTCGCGGGCGCGGGCCGTCGCGTCTTCCTTTGGTTCACCCTTTACGATGACCGGGCCTTCAATAATATTTTCCAGCACCGTACGGTGCGGAAAGAGATTAAAGCTCTGGAATACGAAGCCAACATGCTGACGCAGGCGGCGAATCAGCCCTTTTTGCTGGCTGATGGGTTTCCCGGTATCAATGGTGATATCGCCCACGCGGATCGTCCCGCCTTCAGGCTGCTCAAGCAAATTAATGCTGCGCAACAGCGTGGTTTTCCCTGACCCACTCGGGCCGATAATTGCCACCACTTCGCCCTGCTCAACCTCAAGGTCGATGCCGTGCAGCACCGTTTGCCCGTGGAATTTTTTCACCAGGTTTTTGACGTCAATTGCACTCATTTTGGATCTCGCTCCTGGCGGTTAAGCTGGTTTTCAAAATAGTTTTGCAGGGCGGACAGCACCGTCGCCATCACCCAGTAAATCAGCGAGGCCGCCAGATACATGGTAAACACTTCCAGCGTGCGCGAGGTGATCAGCTGCGCCTGACGGAACAGCTCCGGCACCTGAATGGTCGCCGCAAGCGAGGTGTCTTTCACCAGGCTGATAAAGCTGTTGCTCAGCGGAGGTAGCGCCACGCGCGCCGCCTGGGGCAGGATCGCCCGGCGCAGCGTCTGCCACGGGGTCATCCCGATACTGGCCGCCGCTTCCCACTGTCCTTTATCGATGGACGAGATCGCCGCACGCAGCGTTTCAGAGGTGTACGCCGCCGTATTCAGCGACAGGCCAATCATCGCCGCCGGGATCGGATCCAGCTCGATACCGAACTGGGGCAGCCCGTAGTAAATCATAAACAGCTGGGCGATAAGCGGCGTTCCGCGAAACACGGAGATGTAAAACCGCGCCAGCCACCGCACCGGCCAGACGTTCGACATGCGCATCAGTGCCAGCACAAACCCGAGCACCAGCCCGAAGAACATCCCGCCGATACTGAGCTGTAAAGTAAACACCGCGCCCTTAAGCAAGAACGGCAGCGAATCAATAACCAGTTGAATACTTTCTTGCATTATTATTTTTCTACCTGATTTTTAGACATGGGGATGATAGGCAAACAGCGCAGGCGCCCCGCCAGTATGAACAAACAAAATGGGTCCTTCATCCTTAAAGCGCTTGCGGGCGATACCGTCGATAAGGCCCGCCATCGCCTTACCGGTATAGACAGGGTCAAGCAGAATACCTTCGAGGCGGGCCAGCAGCTTAACGGCCTCCATCCCTTCATCATTGGGGGTGCCATAACCCGGCGCGAAGTAGTCATCCCACAGCAATATTTCCGCCTTCGCCTGAAGCGCAAGCTGTTCTGCCACCGCCTGTTGCAGGGTGACGACTTTCGGCTTTTGATCCGCAACGCTTCTGGAGACCGTCACGCCAATCAACTCTACGTCCGGCATCAGTTGCTCAAGCCCGACCGCTAAACCGGCATGGGTACCCGCGCTGCCGGACGCCACTACCACCGAGGACAAACTCACCGCGCCTTCGCACTGCTGGGCGATTTCCAGCGCGCTCTCAACATAGCCGAGGGCACCAAGCGCATTCGAGCCGCCAACCGGGATGACGTACGGACGAAAGCCCTGCGCTTCCAGGCGCGTCGCCAGTTCATCAAGCTGTGCAGCCGGGTCGGTCAACGCGTCAACCATTTCAACTTGGACGTTGAACAGATCCAGCATCAGGCGGTTACCGTTAGTCAGGTAATTCTCTGCCTGCGTGCCAATCGGGTTCTCCAGCAGGGCTACGCAGTGAAGGCCCAGCTTCGCCGCCACTGCCGCCGTCTGGCGAACGTGGTTAGACTGAATGGCCCCGGCGGTGACCAGCGTATCCGCGCCCTCGCGCAGGGCATCGGCGGCGAGAAATTCCAGCTTGCGCAGCTTATTCCCGCCCATCGCCATGGGCGTCACATCGTCACGCTTAATGAAAATATCGCGCCCCAGATAGTCAGAAAATCGCGGCAGATACTCCAGCGGCGTGGGTGCGCCGATAAATTCCAGACGGGGAAAGCGCGTTAAATTCTGTAGTGACATGGTTCCTCCGGTCACGCAAACAATTGTTATTTCATTATGCACGCAGACGCACGAGAAATAAAAAAGGCGCTTTTAAAAGCGCCTTTTTTTGTCGGTCAGAGACTTATTTCGTCACGTCTGCGCCGAACCACTTCTCAGAAAGCGCCTTCAGGCTGCCGTCTTTCTGCATTTCAGCAATGGCAGCATCAATGGCTTTCAGCAGATCTTCGTTACCTTTACGCACCGCCACGCCGGACTCCTGACGGGAGAATGCATCGCCCGCGACGGCCAGGGTATTGTTGGTTTTCTTCACCAGATCCAGCGCTGCCAGGCGGTCAACCAGAATGGCGTCGATACGGCCTACGCGCAGATCCTGGTATTTCGTCGGGTCATCATCATAGGTGCGGATGTCCACGCCCTGCACGTTCTGGCGCAGCCACTCTTCGTAGTTGGTGCCCAGACCGACGCCGACTTTCTTACCTTTCAGATCCGCGGCGGATTTGATGCTGCCTTCGTTACCTTTCTTCACCAGCGCCTGGATACCGGACACGGTGTACGGCGTAGAGAAGTCATACTTCTTCTTACGCTCGTCAGAAATGGTCACCTGGTTAATCACCACGTCGATACGTTTGGAATCCAGTGACGCCAGCATACCATCCCATTTGGTCGGTTTCAGGGAGGCTTTGACGCCGAGATGCTTGGCCAGCTCTTGCGCAAACTCCACTTCAAAACCGGTCAGCTTACCGTCGTCGCCCTGGAAGCTGAACGGAGGATAGGTTCCTTCCAGCCCAACCAGCAGCGTGCCGCGCTCTTTGACTTTGTTGAGCAGATTATCTGCCGCGAACGTTTTCACGCTCATCCCCGCGACCAGCGCAACGGCCATCATCCCCATCAGCGCCTGACGACCCAGAACTGCTAATTTCATAAGTACTCCGATACAGTGGAATTTTTGAGTAGTGTAGAGAAATCGCCTGCAACGTCAAAGGCGGCTGCGCTACATCTTATTCTTTTTTAATATATATCAGAAGTTGTTCCGGCGTGGACTTTCTGCTTTATGACGCCCGGCATCTGGACTTTATATTGCGCGTACTTTCGCAGCGCGATGCGGTAATTGTTGGTACTGGTGGCGGGCAGCCAGGGCTCCAGATTTTCATCCAGGTATCCGGTCGTCAGCAGATCGCGGGAGATATTTTGCATGGTCAAATGCTGACCCAGGCGGCGCAGGCGAACCACGTATTCACGCACGGTGCCGTGACTCATCTCCGTTTGTTCAAACAGGAACTGCTTGAAGCCGATAATATCGAAGAAGTCGCTTTGCTCTTTGCAGTGGAGATCGCCACAGAAACGGCAAAGCGCTACCCACTCTTTTTGCTCTTCAAGCCAGGCGGCTTCATCCATCAGCGTGTCGAGGCGGGAAATCGCAATCTTATTCACGATTTCACCGCGACGAACCAGCGTGATGCGGTCGAGTAATTTTTTACAGTGGGCGCAATGCGTCTGGCTGTGTTTAAAGTCTTTCAGGTAGCGGCTTAAAGGCCGTCTTTTAGATTGCTGCACCGTCATGATAACTCCTGGTTGTCAATACGTTGTGCGGCATTTCCAAGGCGAATGACTCACCTATAACTTACCCAGTTTTGTGCGCAGGCGTTTAATGGCCTGGCTGTGCAGCTGGCTCACCCGTGACTCGCCCACCTCCAGCACGGCGCCAATCTCTTTGAGATTGAGCTCTTCCTGGTAATAGAGGGTTAACACCAGTTGCTCACGTTCCGGTAAAGCTTCAATCGCTTCCATCACGCGCTGGCGTAAATTCCCTTCCAGTAAGTGGTGTAACGGGTTTTCTTGCTGATGTTCATCCGTCACCAGCTCGATGCTATCGCCATGCTCTTCGCGCCACTCATCATAAGAGAAGAGTTGGCTGTTATTAGTATCGAGCAACATCTGGCGATACTCTTCAACAGGAATGCCCAGACGCTCCGCCACTTCGGTTTCCGTCGCGTTGCGCCCCAGTTCCTGTTCCAGCTGCCCCATCGCATGCGCCACTTCGCGCGCGTTGCGGCGAACGCTGCGCGGCACCCAGTCGCGGCTGCGCAGCTCGTCCAGCATCGCACCACGAATACGCTGCACTGCGTAAGTCGTAAATGCCGTTCCTTGCAGAGCGTCGTACCGGTCAACTGCATTCAATAACCCGATACCGCCCGCCTGTAGCAGATCGTCCAGTTCCACGCTCGCCGGCAAACGCACCTGGAGGCGCAATGCTTCGTGACGCACCAGCGGAACATAACGCTGCCACAGCGAGTGTTTATCCATTACACCTTCAGCGGTATAGAGTGAATTCACGATAAACAGCCCTGCGTTAGTTGAGTTATCGGCATGATTATCCGATTCTGGAGGGGTTTTAATCGGGTGAATAGTGGGTGAAATGAGGGGTTATTTGGGGGGTTACGCGTAAATGCGGACAGAAAAAACCCCGCCGAAGCGGGGTTTAAGCGTAATCAGGCGATTAGCCTTGCAGCAGAGACAGAACCTGCTGAGGAACCTGGTTAGCCTTGGCCAACACGGAGTTACCAGCCTGCTGGATTATCTGCGCTTTAGACATATTTGACACTTCGGTCGCATAGTCGGCGTCCTGAATACGGGACTGCGCTTCAGACAGGTTGGTGGTGGTGTTGTTCAGGTTGGTTACCGCAGAGCTCAGACGGTTCTGTACCGCACCCAGAGAAGAACGGAATTTATCGATGGAGCTGATAGCGTCGTCCAAGGCTTTCAGTGGGTCAGTAGTGGCAGTAGTAGCAGTCTGAGCGTCAGTGGTGATCTTACCATTCGCATCTTTGTGCGCAACCTTGCCAGAACCATTGGTGATAGAGCCATCAGTCTGAACAAAATAAGTAGCTGTATTTGTGGTGGTTAATGCAGCGTTGTTATCAACATACACATCCGCAGCACCGTTTTTAACCGCACCGGCGTTGTCAACGGCATAGCCGGTAGATGTTGTATAACCTGCTGCAGCAGCACCGCTCTGCAGTTTGTCAGCGCTGATAGAGGCATTAGTAACATCGATAGTACCAGCCGTACCGCCTGCCAGAGTCAGGGTTTCGCCAGATGCAGTGGTAATAGAAGAAGCAATCGCAGTACCACCGCCGTTAGCCTGCAGACCAGCCAGTGTTGCAACTGGTGGGGTACCCGCGCTGTTTTTGGTCAGGTTGCCGGTAGTATCCAGATACAGAGCAGCACCATCATCTTTAGCGGTTAAAGTACCGTCTTTAGCAATGATGACGTCTTGTTTAGTTGTACCGATAGTAACGGTAGCTGAGGTAGTGTCGCCCGCAGATGGGTTCAGGTAGCTCAGAACCTGTGCAGAGGTCGCGCCTGTTACACCGAAAGTAAACTTGTCGTTTGCTTTATCGTAGGTGTAGGTATTTGCTGCTCCTGAGAGACCATCAGCAACAGTGCCAGCACTGAGGACAGTGTCACCATTTGCCAGGCTACCTAATACATCTGCAGAAGATGCAGCTTTAAATCCTGCAGAACCTGTGTACGTATTACCAGCCAGGGTAAAGCCAGCAGCGGTCATATCGGCTGCAGTTGCAACTGCGTTGGCTACGCCACCTTTACCGTTAACGTTAAAACCGGACAGTTTCAGAGTATTAGAGTCTATTTGTTTCAGGTCGATGGTGATGGTCTGGCCATCGTTCGCGCCAACCTGAATTTTCATGGAGCCGTCTTTTGCCAGCACGTTCACGCCGTTGAACTGGGTCTGACCAGATACGCGGTCAATTTCGTCCAGACGGGATTTGATTTCATCCTGAATTGAGTCCAGGTCAGACTGGGAGTTAGTACCGGTAGAAGACTGAACGGTCAGCTCACGAATACGCTGTAAGTTGTTGTTGATTTCAGACAGTGCGCCTTCAGTAGTCTGTGCAACAGAGATGCCGTCGTTAGCGTTACGTGCAGCCTGAGTCAGACCTTTGATGTTGGAGGTGAAGCGGTTAGCAATCGCCTGGCCAGCAGCATCATCTTTTGCGCTGTTGATACGCAGACCAGATGACAGACGCTCAATGGCGGTAGACATTGAAGACTGGTTCTTGTTGATGTTGTTCTGAGTGATCAGCGAGAGGCTGTTGGTATTAATGACTTGTGCCATGATTACGTTTCCTGTTGTTCATCAAATCTGTGGGTTAGATTTGGGTTTCCACCCTTCGGCTTCATCGCCGTCAATGGTGTTATCGTCTGGTCCAAACCAACCTTTAGATTTTTTTTCAGGATCGCGTTAATTTTTTTAGCCACGGAAATACTCTTCTCCAATAGCGTTATTCTCGCCATTAAAAATTTGAACCTAACCGTAAACTTTCCTGAGTTGAGGCCGATAACCCCACTATTCGTTCTACATGTCGTTACATTAAGGAATAAATATGGCAAGTATTTCTACGTTGGGAGTCGGATCAGGTTTGCAGTTAGGCGACATTCTGGACAGTCTGACCGCTGCACAAAAAGCACAACTGACGCCGATCTCTAAGCAGCAAACTTCCTATACAGCAAAACTTAGTGCTTACGGCACGCTGAAAAGTGCATTGGAATCCTTCCAGACGGCAAATACTGCACTTAGCAAAGCCGATCTCTTTACAGCGACTACCACCGCCAGCAGCAGCACATCCTTCAGTGCTACAACCAGCGGCAGCGCGATTGCGGGTAAATACACCATTAACGTATCGCAGCTTGCGCAGGCGCAAACCCTGACAACAGCTAAAACGCAAAGTGATAATAAAACGGCGATTGCGACAGCGGACAGCACCATCACCATTCAGCAAGGTGGTGACAAGAAACCTGTCACCATTAATATCAGTGCAGAAAACAGTTCTCTAACTGGTATCCGAGATGCGATCAACAAAGCGGATGCTGGCGTAAGTGCCAGTATTATTAACGTCGGTAATGGTGAGTATCGTCTGTCCATTACGTCGAAAGATACCGGTAAAGACAATGCCATGACTATTAGTGTCAGCGGCGATGCGGCACTTCAGTCCTTCATGGGCTACAACGGTAATAGCGCAGATACCGCTAACGGCATGATGGAAAGCGTTACGGCCCAAAATGCGCTATTGAAAGTTAATAACGTTGATATTGAAAACAGCAGCAATACAATCAGTGATGCGCTGGAAGATATCACTCTCAACCTGAACGACGTGACAACCGGTAATCAGACCTTAACGATCACTACCGATAACACTAAAGCGACCAAAGCGATAAACGACTGGGTGACGGCGTATAACTCCCTGCAAGATACTTTCAGCAGCCTCACAAAATATACTGCTGTGGATGCGGGTTCAGACGCTCAGAATACCAGCAACGGCGCGTTATTAGGCGACAGTACGCTACGCACTATTCAGACTCAGTTGAGAAGCGTGCTGAATAATCCTCACACCAGTTCCAATATCAAGACCCTGGCTCAAGCTGGCATCACTACCGACCCAAGCACCGGTAAACTGGAAGTGGATGATGACAAGCTTAGCGCGGCAATGAAAAACAGCGCGGCTGGTATCAAAGACCTGCTGATCGGTGACGGGAAAACATCCGGTATCACCACCACCGTTGGAACAAACCTCACAGGTTGGCTCTCCAGTACCGGCATCATTCAGGCTGCAAAAGATGGCGTCAGTAAAACCCTGAACAATTTAACCAAGCAATATAACGCGGCCAGCGAGCGTATCGACACCATGGTAGCGCGTTATAAAGAACAGTTTACGCAATTGGACGTCATGATGAACTCGTTGAACTCTACGAGCAGCTACCTTACACAACAGTTCGAAAATACGTCTTCCAACAAGTAGTAACAGATAATCAGACCCGAGGGGGATAACATGTACGGCGCAAAAGGCACGCAGGCCTACGCAAAGATAGAAGTTGAAAGCGCGGTGATGAGCGCCAGCCAGCAGCAGTTGGTTATCATGCTATTTGATGGTGCCCTCAGCGCGCTGGTACGCGCGCGTCTGTTCCTGGAAGACGGTAATATCCCTGCAAAAGGGTTGGCACTCTCCAAAGCGATTAATATCATCGAAAATGGCCTGAAGGTCGGATTGGATGAAGAGAGTAAAGACGAGTTAACACAAAACCTGATCGCTCTCTATGCCTATATGGTTCGTCGCCTGCTTCAGGCCAACCTTCGCAATGATGCCAGTGCCATCGAAGAGGTGGAGAATTTACTGCGCAATATTGCGGATGGCTGGAAGGAGGCAGCAGGTATACCAACTCTTGTCCAGGACGCCGTCTAATGAGTAACGCACCGCAACTTTATGCCCTTTATCAGCAACTCCTTGAGCAGAGCCAGTTGATGTTGCGACTGGCGCGGCAGGGACTATGGGATGATCTGATCATCTGTGAAACCGACTATGTTAATGCGGTGCACTCACTGGCTCGTCTCACTCAGGAAAGTGAACCTTCGATGCAGATTCAGGAGCAGCTTCGCCCGACGCTGCGGGTGATCCTGGACAACGAAGGCCAGGTAAAAACATTGCTGCAAGCCAGAATGGATGAGCTGGCGAAGCTGGTTGGGCAATCCTCCATCCAGAAAACCGTTCTCTCCACCTACGGTAATCAGGGCGGTCATGTCCTGGTTCCGCAAAGTAATAGCGATATTAATTAGCCATTTAACTGGCGGGCAAGCGTTAACCGTTTCGTTCGCCAGGCATTTCTGCCAAACCTGCTCCATACTTGAGTTTCGCGACCTCATGGAGATGGTGCATGCGCAACCCAACACTTTTACAATGTTTTCACTGGTACTACCCCACCGGCGGTGAATTGTGGCAAGAAGTCACGGCATTAGCCCCCAACCTGAACGAAATCGGCATCAATATGGTCTGGTTACCCCCGGCCTACAAAGGCGCATCCGGCGGCTATTCCGTCGGGTATGACTCTTATGACCTTTTCGACCTCGGTGAGTTTGACCAGAAAGGCAGCGTCGCCACCAAATACGGCGATAAAGCCCAACTGCTGGAGGCCATCAACGCCTTAAAAAGCAACCAGATTGCGGTGCTTCTGGACGTGGTGGTCAACCATAAAATGGGGGCCGATGAAAAGGAACCCGTCCGCGTGCAACGCGTGGATGCTCAGGATCGCACCCAAATCAGCGATGAGATCATCGAATGTGAAGCCTGGACGCGCTACACCTTCCCCGTTCGGGCCGGGCAGTATTCGCAGTTCATCTGGGATTACAAATGCTTTAGCGGTATCGACCACATTGAAAATCCCAGTGAGGACGGTATCTTCAAAATCGTTAACGACTACACCGGCGAAGGCTGGAACGATCAGGTCGACGACGAGATGGGCAATTTCGATTACCTGATGGGTGAAAATATTGATTTTCGCAACCACGCGGTGACGGAGGAGATCAAATACTGGGCGCGCTGGGTGATGGAGCAAACCCACTGCGACGGCTTCCGCCTGGACGCGGTAAAACACATTCCGGCCTGGTTCTATAAAGAGTGGATTGAACATGTCCAGGAGGTGGCCCCGCAGCCGCTATTTATTGTGGCGGAATACTGGTCTCACGAAGTGGATAAATTGCAGCAATACATCAATCAGGTGGACGGCAAAACCATGTTGTTTGACGCGCCGCTGCAAATGAAATTTCACGAAGCGTCACGCCAAGGACGCGACTACGATATGAGCCAGATTTTCACCGGTACGCTGGTGGAAGCCGATCCGTTCCATGCCGTAACGCTGGTGGCCAACCATGACACCCAGCCCTTGCAGGCGCTGGAAGCCCCGGTTGAAGCCTGGTTCAAACCGCTGGCCTACGCGCTCATCCTGCTGCGTGAAAACGGCGTGCCGAGCGTGTTCTACCCGGATCTTTTTGGCGCCAGCTATGACGACACTGGCGGGGATGGTGAGACGTATCACATTGATATGCCGGTGATTGAACAGCTCCACGAGCTGATCCTCGCCCGGCAGCGTTTTGCCCACGGCGTGCAAACCCTCTTTTTCGATCATCCAAACTGCATTGCGTTTAGCCGCAGCGGGACAGAGGAGCACCCGGGCTGTGTGGTGGTGCTGTCGAATGGTGATAACGGTGAGAAGACGATCTGCCTCGGCGAGAATTACGGCAATAAGACCTGGCGGGATTTTTTAGGCAACCGCGAGGAAACCGTGACCACGGCGGCGGATGGCGAAGGGACGTTCTTCTGTAACGGGGGAAGCGTCAGCGTCTGGGTGATTGAGGACGCGCTGTAGTACGGGATAGGTGCGGCCTGATGCCCTCACCCCGACCCTCTCCCACAGGGAGAGATATCCCCAGTAATTTGAAAGCAGAAGCAATAACGTTGCCTTCATAATAACTGAGGGCTTTCAGCGATGCCCTGGTCCGGCTGTAAATCGCCGAAGCGTTTCCGTAAGGCCGGGGCGAGGCGCAGGGAAGCGCCGAGAGGGCGTGGCTTGCATGGATGCAGGCTCATGCCCGACCCGATAGCCTGAAGGAAAAAGCTGAGGGTACCGCGAAGCGGCGATTTTCCGCCGGGAGCCCGGGTCGCCAGGGTGGTGGCGACTGAGCCACTCTGGCACGTTCACCGCTTATGTCGCTACAGAGTAGCAAGGAACACAAAGTGAACGGAATGACCACCAGAGCCGTATGTTCCCCTCACCCCAGCCCTCTCCCTCCAGGGAGAGGGGCCCGACGGTGAAGGCATTATTTTGTGGAGATCCCTCAGACCACGGGTAGAGGGCGCAAACTCCAAAACGGTTACGGAAGCTTACTCTCCAGCGGATTCTTGCTCAGGAAATCTGCGCATTCCACCGTTGGGCGGTCAACCTTGTACAGTTCCATGCCGTCATACTCCAGCGCCGCCCCATCACGATCGAGCGGATAGACGTCTCGTTTTTCGGTCACGTTATAATAATCATCTGAACGCAGCATGATCTTACCCGGCACCGCGATAACGCGCTGCCACTGACGGCAGTCCAGGGTATCACCCTCTGGCGTCACCACCAGCGTGGCAATCGCCTCCGGGCTCACCATCGCGCTCTGCGGCCCTTTCGACTGCCAGTAACCTGCCAGATGCGAAGGTGCCGGATGCTTAACCACTTCCTGATAGTTTTCGACCTGAACGCATCCCGCTAACGTCAGAATTGCAGCCACAATTGCTACTTTTTTCATCATCTTTCCTGCATGCGAAGAAAAAAATATTGTGGCATTAAAGCCATCAGGCTGCCAGCGTAAGATTGGAAGGTTTCACACCTGCATCGACATCACGTCCTGATACGCCGACACCAGCTTGTTACGCACCTGCAACCCCATCTGCAATGACACCGACGCTTTTTGCAGATCGGCCATCACATCGTTGAGCGCCACGCCGGGTTCACCGAGGGTAAATCTCTCAGCCTGGGTACGGGCCGCGTTTTGCTTATCGCTGATCCGGTCCAGCGCCGCATGCAGTTGACCGGCGAAGCTAATGCCCTGCGGCTGGTCAGTTACGCTCTGATTACGGGCGGTCATCGCCGTCGCCTGTAACTGACTGAGTACCCCTTCAATGCCCTGTATAGCCATGACTCTCCCCTGGATGGTTTTTTACGAGGTCAAGACTAACAGCTTGTCAATAAGATAATGGCGGTAAATAGCGTTAAAAAACCAGGTTATTTGACGCATAGAAAATCCCGATTCATCAAATAATGGCAGGGCCATCAGTATGGAACTTTTGTCGTGTTTGCCGACCCGGGAGTCAGTTTTGTTTCTCTACACGAATAACGTAAACCACCAGGATTTAAGAGGTGCGCAATGAGTGCGACAGCAGCATCGACAGCGCCGCAGAATAAATCACTCGAGTGGATGAACCGCCTTCGCGCCAACCCTAAGATCCCGTTGATTGTGGCAGGCGCTGCCGCCATTGCGATCGTTGTCGCGATGGTCTTATGGGCAAAAAGCCCGGACTACCGCACGCTCTACAGCAACCTTTCCGACCAGGATGGCGGTGCCATCGTCACCCAGTTGACCCAGATGAACATCCCGTATCGCTTTGCCGATAACGGCGGTGCGCTTGAAGTGCCGGCAGATAAAGTGCACGAGCTTCGCCTGCGTCTCGCCCAGCAGGGGCTGCCGAAAGGCGGCGCGGTTGGGTTTGAACTGCTGGATCAGGAAAAATTCGGCATCAGCCAGTTCAGCGAGCAGGTTAACTACCAGCGCGCGCTGGAAGGTGAGCTGGCCCGTACGATTGAAACCTTAGGCCCGGTGAAAAGTGCCCGCGTGCACCTGGCGATGCCTAAGCCGTCCCTGTTTGTCCGCGAACAAAAGTCCCCTTCTGCCTCTGTGACGGTTAACCTCGAACCCGGTCGTGCGCTGGATGAAGGCCAGATCAGCGCCGTCACGCACCTGGTCTCCAGTGCGGTAGCCGGTCTGCCGCCGGGTAACGTTACGCTGGTGGATCAGAGCGGTCACCTGCTGACGCAGTCCAACACCGCCGGGCGCGATCTCAACGACGCCCAGCTGAAATACGCCGCCGACGTGGAAGGCCGTCTCCAGCGTCGCATCGAAGCGATTCTGGGCCCGGTGGTGGGCAACAGCAACGTGCATGCGCAGGTCACCGCGCAGATTGATTTCTCGAATAAAGAACAGACCGAAGAGCAGTACGCCCCGAACGGGGATGCTTCTCGCGCCGTGTTACGCTCGCGTCAGATCAATGAGACGGAACAGGTCGGTGGCCAGTATCCTGGCGGTGTGCCGGGTGCGCTCTCTAACCAGCCTGCGCCTGCCAACGCCGCGCCAATCTCCACGCCGCCGGCCAACCCGCAGAACGGTCAGCAAACGAATCAGCAGACGACCTCGACCGCGAACAGTGCCGGCCCGCGTAACAGCAGCCGTAACGAAACGACCAACTACGAAGTCGACCGGACTATCCGCCATACCAAACTGAACACGGGAGATATTCAGCGTCTCTCTGTTGCCGTGGTGGTGAACTACAAAACGCTGCCGGACGGTAAACCGCTGCCGCTCACGGCAGAGCAGATGAAGCAGATCGAAGATTTGACCCGCGAAGCGATGGGCTTCTCTGAAAAACGTGGCGATACCCTCAACGTTGTGAACTCACCGTTCAACCCGGTGGATGAGACCGGTGGCGAACTGCCGTTCTGGCAACAGCAGGCGTTCTTCGATCAGCTGATGTCCGCAGGCCGCTGGCTGCTGGTGCTGATTGTCGCGTGGCTGCTGTGGCGTAAGGGTGTCCGTCCTCAGCTTCAGCGTCGCGCTGAAGCCGAAAAAGCTGCGCTGGAACAGAAGAACGCGCGTCCGGACGAGGAAGAAGCGGTTGAAGTTCGTCTCAGCAAAGATGAACAGATGCAGCAGCGCCGTGCTAACCAGCGTATGGGCGCAGAGGTGATGAGCCAGCGCATTCGCGAAATGTCAGATAACGATCCGCGCGTCGTCGCGCTGGTCATCCGCGGTTGGATGGGTAACGAACATGAGTAATACGCTTACAGGCACCGATAAGAGCGTCATCCTACTGATGACCATTGGCGAAGATCGCGCGGCGGAGGTGTTTAAACACCTCTCTCAGCGAGAAGTGCAGATCCTCAGCGCGGCGATGGCCAACGTGCGCCAGATCTCCAACAAGCAGCTGACCGAAGTGCTGGCGGAGTTTGAGCAGGAAGCCGAGCAGTTTGCTGCGCTCAACGTCAACGCCAACGAATACCTGCGCTCCGTGCTGGTTAAGGCGCTGGGCGAAGAACGCGCCGCCAGCCTGCTGGAAGATATTCTCGAAACGCGCGACACCGCCAGCGGGATCGAAACGCTCAACTTTATGGAGCCGCAAAGCGCCGCCGATCTTATTCGCGACGAGCACCCGCAGATTATCGCCACCATTCTGGTTCACCTCAAACGGGGCCAGGCGGCCGATATTCTGGCGCTGTTCGACGAGCGCCTGCGCCACGACGTGATGCTGCGTATCGCCACCTTCGGCGGCGTCCAGCCAGCCGCGCTGGCGGAGCTGACCGAAGTGCTGAACAACCTGCTCGACGGACAGAACCTCAAGCGCAGCAAAATGGGCGGCGTGAGAACGGCAGCGGAAATCATCAACCTGATGAAAACGCAGCAGGAAGAGGCGGTTATTACGGCGGTGCGCGAGTTCGACGGCGAACTGGCGCAGAAAATTATCGACGAGATGTTCCTGTTCGAAAACCTGGTCGAAGTGGACGATCGCAGCATCCAGCGCCTGCTTCAGGAAGTGGATTCGGAGTCCCTGCTTATCGCCCTCAAAGGCGCCGAGCAGCCGCTGCGCGAGAAGTTCCTGCGCAACATGTCCCAGCGTGCGGCCGATATCCTGCGCGACGACCTGGCCAACCGTGGCCCGGTGCGTTTGTCTCAGGTGGAGAACGAACAGAAAGCGATCCTGCTTATTGTTCGTCGTCTGGCAGAAACCGGCGAGATGGTGATTGGCAGCGGAGACGACACCTATGTCTGATGAACTGTCGTGGAAGCGCTGGACGCCTGACGACCTCTCCCCTCCCACCGCAGAGTTCACCCCTGCCATAGTGTCGTCCGATGAGGGCGACGCCGGGGCGGGCGTGCCCGAGCTGAGTGAAGAGGAACAGCGCGCCCAGATGCTGGCCCAGATGCAAATGCAGGCGCACGAGCAGGGCTTCAACGCCGGGATGAACGAAGGCCGTCAGACCGGGCACGCACAGGGTTATCAGGAAGGGCTGGCGAAAGGTTTAGAGCAGGGCATTGAGCAGGCGCGCCAGCAGCAGGCGCCGCTGCATGCCCGCATGCAGCAGCTGGTGAGCGAGTTTCAGCACACGCTGGATGCGCTGGACAGCGTGATTGCCTCGCGCCTGATGCAGATGGCGCTGGAGGCGGCCCGTCAGGTGATCGGCCAGACGCCGGTCGTGGATAACGCCGCGCTGATTAAGCAAATCCAGGGGCTGCTCCAGCAGGAGCCGCTGTTCAGCGGCAAACCGCAGCTGCGCGTGCATCCTGATGATTTGCAGCGCGTGGAAGAGAGCCTCGGCGCGACGCTGAGCCTGCACGGCTGGCGGCTGCGCGGCGATCCGTCGCTCCATCACGGAGGCTGTAAGGTCTCGGCGGATGAGGGCGATCTGGATGCCAGCGTCGCGACCCGCTGGCAGGAACTGTGCCGCCTGGCGGCACCGGGAGTCGTCTGATGACCGCACGCCTTACGCGCTGGCTTAACACGCTCGATAATTTTGAAACGAAGATGGCGCAGCTGCCATCCGTTCGTCGTTATGGACGCCTGACGCGTGCCACCGGTCTGGTCCTGGAAGCCACGGGTCTGCAACTTCCGCTCGGCGCCACCTGCGTGATTGAGCGTCAGGACGGAAGTGAGACGCGTGAAGTGGAAAGTGAAGTGGTCGGGTTTAACGGCCAGCGACTGTTTCTGATGCCCCTTGAGGAAGTGGAAGGGATTTTGCCCGGCGCCCGCGTCTACGCGAAAAACATCAGCGGTGACGGCCTGCAAAGCGGCAAACAGCTCCCGCTCGGTCCGGCGCTGCTGGGCCGCGTGCTGGACGGGAGCGGCAAACCGCTCGATGGCCTGCCCTCCCCAGATACCACCGAAACCGGCGCGCTGATCACCCAACCCTTTAACCCGCTGCAACGCACGCCAATCGAGCACGTACTGGATACCGGCGTGCGGCCAATTAACGCCCTGCTCACCGTGGGACGCGGCCAGCGTATGGGGCTGTTTGCCGGCTCCGGCGTGGGTAAATCGGTCCTGCTCGGCATGATGGCGCGTTATACCCAGGCGGACGTTATCGTCGTCGGCCTGATTGGTGAGCGTGGTCGCGAAGTCAAAGATTTCATCGAAAACATTCTTGGTGCGGAGGGTCGCGCCCGCTCGGTGGTGATCGCCGCCCCGGCTGACGTGTCGCCGCTGCTGCGTATGCAGGGTGCCGCCTACGCCACGCGTATCGCGGAAGATTTCCGCGACCGGGGCCAGCACGTGCTGCTGATTATGGACTCCCTGACCCGCTACGCGATGGCGCAGCGTGAGATTGCGCTGGCCATCGGCGAGCCGCCCGCGACCAAAGGTTACCCGCCGTCGGTCTTCGCCAAGCTCCCGGCGTTGGTTGAGCGTGCGGGGAACGGCATCAGCGGCGGAGGCTCCATCACCGCGTTCTATACGGTACTGACCGAAGGCGATGACCAGCAGGACCCGATTGCCGATTCTGCGCGCGCGATCCTCGACGGCCATATCGTGCTGTCGCGCCGTCTGGCCGAAGCCGGGCACTACCCGGCGATTGATATTGAAGCCTCGATCAGCCGTGCGATGACGGCCTTGATCACCGAACAACACTACGCGCGCGTGCGTAACTTCAAACAACTGCTCTCCAGCTTCCAGCGCAACCGCGATCTGGTAAGCGTCGGGGCGTACGCCAAAGGCAGCGATCCGATGCTCGATAAAGCGATTGCCCTGTGGCCGCAGCTGGAGGCATTTCTGCAACAGGGTATTTTTGAACGCGCCGACTGGGAAGATTCCCTCCAGGCACTGGAGCTGATTTTCCCGCAGGTGTAACACAGGTGGAGGGCGAAGGTCATGGCGCAGAACAGCGCGTTATCAACGCTGAAAGATCTGGCTGAAAAAGAAGTTGATGATGCCGCATTGCAACTTGGCGCAATGCGACGCGGGTGCCAACAGGCTGAAGAACAGTTGAAGATGTTAATCGACTATCAGCATGAATATCGCACCAACCTTAACACCGACATGACGCAGGGCATTGGTAGCCAGCGCTGGATTAACTATCAGCAGTTTATCCAGACGCTGGAAAAGGCGATTGAGCAGCATCGCCAGCAGCTTAACCAGTGGACGCAAAAAGTCGATACCGCGCTGAATTTCTGGCGCGAGAAAAAACAGCGGTTGCAGGCCTGGCAAACCTTACAGGACCGGCAGATTGCAGCCTCGACCCTGGCGGAAAACCGTCTGGATCAGAAAAAAATGGATGAGTTTGCCCAGCGCGCATCAATGAGGAAACCAGAATGATCACACTGCAACAACTGCTGATGACCGACAGCGACCCGTCCGGCGGCACGCTGACCGGAAAAGGCGCTGAGGGCGCGCAAGATTTTCTCTCTCTGCTGGCGGGCGCGCTGACCGAGACCACCGGCAAAGGCAAAGATGCTCCGCTGACGCTGGCCGATCTGAAAGCAGCGGGAAGCAAGCTGTCGACAGCGGCACAGGAAAAAAACGGTGATACCACGCTCCAGTCCAAAATCGCCGAGCTGCTCTCCCGCCAGGAGACGCTGACCGGTGAAGATACCGCCGTCTCCCTGCAAAGCCTTGTCTCCGGTCTGAAACCCGCAGCGAATACGGATGCGCTGAAGGCGCTGACCCGGATGGACGCGAAAGCAAACAGCGAGACCACGACTGAAGAAGAGGAGCTGGCCGGGTTAAGCGCGCTGATGGCAATGTTACCGCACCAGCAGACTACCACCCCAATGGCGACGCAGCCAGCAAGCACCGGGGAGGTCGCCCCTCGTGCCGCCCTACCCTCTGCGCTAGCCCAGACGGACAACGGCCAGCATCAGCCGCTTAGCCATGCGTTAACGGGTCAGGAAAAAACGTCGGTTCAGGACAGCGACACGTCGCTGCCCGCCACGGCAGCCGTTACGCCAGCTGTTGCCGCCGTCGCGGAGAAGCAGGACGTAGTGAGCACGGCGTCGTCTGCCGCCAGCCCAACCGCGACGCTGGCCCCGATCGTTAGTCACCTGGCACCCCCCCAGCCTGCCGCTACCGTTGCGACCGCGCCGGTGTTAAGCCAGCCGCTGGGCACGCACGAATGGCAGCAGAATCTAAGCCAGCACATCACCCTGTTCACCAGACAGGGCCAACAGACCGCAGAGCTACGCCTGCACCCGGAAGATCTGGGTCAGGTGCAAATTTCGCTTAAGCTGGATGACAACCAGGCGCAGTTGCAGATGGTTTCGCCCCACAGCCACGTTCGTGCGGCGCTGGAAGCGGCCCTGCCGATCCTGCGCACGCAGCTTGCGGAAAACGGCATTCAGCTTTCCCAAAGCAGCGTCAGCAGCGAAGGCTTTGCCGGGCAGCAGCAATCTTCATCCGGGCAACAACAGCATGCTTCGCGTTCAGGCCAGCATGGCGGGTTTAACGAGGAGAGCGAAGAGTTATTGCCAACCCCTGCCGCCCTGCAATCCGCCGCGCGCGGCAGCCGTGCCGTAGACATCTTTGCCTAAACGCCAGAGGTAACGTGATTATCCCCGTCTTTTCCACGCTTTGACCTAAGCCGGACACGGGATAATCACCGTATTAAGCTGTACCGAAACAGGAAGCTCGTATCAGATGACAGACTCCGCTATCACCAAAAAAAGCAAGCGTTCCATCTGGATCCCGCTGCTGGTGTTGATTACCCTCGCGGCCTGCGCCACCGCAGGCTACAGTTACTGGCGTATGCAGCAGGAACCCTCCAGCGCAGCCGCCAAAGCTGAAGCGCCGCCTCCACCGGCGCCGGTCTTCTACCCGCTGGATACGTTCACCGTGAACCTCGGCGATGCGGATCGCGTGCTTTACGTGGGCATTACGCTGCGTCTGAAAGATGAAGCGACCCGTGCACGTCTGAACGACTACCTGCCAGAAGTGCGTAGCCGTCTGCTGTTGCTGTTTTCTCGTCAGGATGCCTCCGCGCTCGCCACCGATGTGGGCAAGCAAAAGCTGGTCGATGCGATCAAACAGACGCTGGCGACCCCGCTGGTCAACGGCCAACCTAAGCAGGAAGTCACTGACGTTCTGTATACAGCCTTCATTCTGCGGTAACGACATGGGCGACAGTATTCTTTCTCAGGCAGAAATCGATGCGCTGCTCAATGGCGACAGCGATAAGAGTGACGATCCGAAGCCGGGTCTGACCGGCGACGATAATATTCGTCCCTACGATCCCAATACCCAGCGTCGCGTGGTGCGCGAGCGTTTACAGGCGCTGGAGATCATCAACGAACGTTTCGCACGTCAGTTCCGAATGGGGCTGTTTAACCTGCTGCGTCGTAGCCCGGATATCACCGTCGGTGCGATCCGCATTCAGCCGTATCATGAGTTTGCCCGCAACCTGCCGGTGCCAACCAACCTTAACCTGATCCATCTGAAACCGCTGCGCGGTACCGGCCTGGTGGTGTTCTCGCCAAGCCTGGTATTCATCGCAGTGGACAACCTGTTCGGTGGCGATGGCCGTTTCCCGACCAAAGTGGAAGGCCGCGAGTTTACCCATACCGAACAGCGCGTTATCAACCGCATGCTGAAGCTGGCGCTGGAATCCTACAGCGACGCGTGGAAAGCGATTAACCCTCTGGAAGTGGAGTACGTGCGTTCCGAGATGCAGGTGAAGTTTACCAACATCACCACTTCACCGAATGACATCGTGGTGAACACCCCGTTCCACGTCGAGATCGGCAACCTGACGGGCGAGTTCAACATCTGCCTGCCGTTCAGCATGATTGAACCGCTGCGCGAACTGCTGGTGAACCCGCCGCTGGAGAACTCACGCCATGAAGATCAGAACTGGCGTGAGAACCTGGTGCGCCAGGTTCAGCACTCGCAGCTGGAGCTGGTGGCTAACTTTGCCGACATCTCCATGCGGTTATCGCAGATCCTGAAATTACAACCCGGCGACGTTTTGCCGATAGATAAACCCGACCGCATTATTGCCCATGTGGATGGCGTACCCGTGCTGACAAGCCAGTACGGCACGATTAACGGCCAGTATGCGTTACGCGTTGAGCACTTGATCAACCCGATTTTGAATTCGCTGAATGAGGAACAGCCCAAATGAGTGACATGAACAATCCGTCCGATGAAAACAGCGGAGCACTGGACGAACTGTGGGCTGACGCGTTAAACGAGCAAAAAACGACGCCGACGAAAAGCGCGGCAGACGCGGTCTTCCAGCAGTTAGGCGGCGGCGACGTCAGCGGGACGTTACAGGACATCGACCTGATTATGGACATTCCGGTCAAGCTGACCGTTGAGCTGGGCCGCACCCGCATGACTATTAAAGAGCTGCTGCGCCTGACGCAGGGTTCCGTTGTAGCCCTGGACGGTTTAGCGGGTGAGCCACTGGATATTCTGATCAACGGCTACCTGATTGCACAGGGCGAAGTAGTGGTGGTGGCCGATAAATACGGCGTACGTATCACCGACATCATTACCCCTTCCGAACGTATGCGTCGCCTGAGCCGTTAAGTATGAAAACCCAGGCAACACTGTCCGCGCCCTCCGCCGTACCCGGCTCCCCGCTGCTTCAGGTGAGCGGCGCGCTGTTCGGTATTATTGCCTTTATCCTTATCGCTGCCTGGCTGGCAAAGCGTTTCGGGCTGGCGGGGAAAACGGCCGGCACGCGCGGACTGAAGGTCAGCGCCAGCACCACACTCGGCCCACGCGAGCGCGTGGTCATTGTGGAAGTGGAAGATGCGCGACTGGTGCTAGGCGTGACCGCCTCCAGCATTAACGTTCTTCACACGCTGCCCCCTTCGCCTGTCACGGTGGAGGCTAACGCCCAGGCCCCTGCGGATTTTCAGTCCGTTATGAAGAGTTTGCTCAAGCGTTCCGGGAGATCCTGATGCGTCGTCTGTTATTGCTTACGCTGGCAGGCCTGGGCCTGTTCGCGCCCTCCGTGTATGCGCAGCTGCCGGGACTGGTTTCCACACCGCTGGCGAATGGGGGCCAAAGCTGGTCCCTGTCCGTGCAGACGCTGGTGTTCATCACCTCGCTGACCTTTATCCCGGCGATCCTGCTGATGATGACCAGCTTTACCCGCATCATCATCGTGTTTGGCCTGCTGCGCAACGCGCTCGGCACGCCTTCCGCGCCGCCCAATCAGGTGCTGCTGGGTTTAGCCCTGTTCCTGACCTTTTTCATTATGTCGCCGGTGATCGACAAGATTTACACCGAGGCGTACCAGCCGTTCAGCGAAGATAAAATTTCCATGCAGGTTGCCCTGGAAAAGGGGGCTCAGCCATTACGTGAATTTATGCTTCGCCAGACGCGCGAAGCGGATTTGGCCCTGTTTGCCCGTCTCGCTAACACGGGCGAGTTACAGGGACCGGAAGCGGTGCCGATGCGCATTCTGCTGCCAGCGTATGTGACCAGTGAGCTGAAAACGGCGTTCCAGATTGGCTTCACCATTTTCATTCCGTTCCTGATTATTGACCTGGTGATCGCCAGCGTCCTGATGGCGCTCGGGATGATGATGGTCCCGCCCGCAACCATTGCCCTGCCCTTTAAGATCATGCTGTTCGTACTGGTCGACGGCTGGCAGCTGCTGGTCAGCTCGCTGGCGCAGAGTTTCTACAGTTGAGGAGCGCGCAATGACGCCTGAGTCGGTCATGATGATGGGCACGGAAGCGATGAAAGTCGCGATTGCCGTCGCCGCGCCCCTGCTTCTGGTTGCGCTGGTAACCGGTCTGATTATCAGTATTCTTCAGGCCGCCACGCAGATTAACGAAATGACCCTGTCGTTCATCCCGAAGATCATCGCCGTCTTCGTGGCGATTATCGTTGCCGGGCCCTGGATGCTCAATTTGCTGCTGGATTACATGCGCAACCTGTTCACCAATCTGCCTTACATCATCGGCTGACGGACGATGCTGCAATTCACCAGCGATCAGTTTGTTCAGTGGCTCGGGATCTATTTCTGGCCGATGCTGCGCATCATGGCGCTGATCTCCACCGCCCCCATACTCAGTGAAAAGTCGGTGCCTAAACGCATCAAAATTGGGTTGGGCATGGTTATCACCATTATCGTTGCCCCTTCCCTGCCGGCGGTGGATATTCCGATTTTTTCCCCGAATGCGATCTGGATTGCCCTGCAACAGGTGATGATTGGCGTGGCGGTCGGGTTTACGATGCAGCTCGCCTTCGCCGCGGTACGAACGGCGGGCGAACTGATCGGTTTGCAGATGGGTCTGTCTTTCGCGACGTTCGTTGACCCGGGCAGCCATCTGAATATGCCCGTGCTGGCGCGTATTATCGACCTGCTGGCGATGCTGTTGTTTCTCTCGTTCAACGGCCACCTGTGGCTCATCTCTATGCTGGTGGACACCTTCCACACGCTGCCGATTGGCGACAACCCGGTGAACAGTAACGCTTTTCTGGCGCTGGTGCGGGCTGCCGGGCTGATCTTCCTCAACGGGCTCATGCTGGCGCTGCCTGTCATAACCCTGTTGCTCACCGTTAACCTCGCATTGGGTTTACTCAACCGAATGGCCCCGCAGCTGTCGGTATTCGTCATCGGCTTTCCGGTGACGTTGACGGTTGGCCTTTTATTAATGTCATTATTGATGCCACTTATCGCCCCCTTCTGCGAGCATTTATTCAGCGAGATATTCAATCTCTTAGCGGATATTGTCAGCGAACTTCCACGCAAATAATAACCCGCAGTGTTTGCAATGTCTTTCTGAGGATATTCCTAAAAATAATCTTGAAAAACATCTACCAGGATATATCTGACGCGGTTTAAATGTTTCTAACCACCTCACAATACTTAATATTTACTTTACTTTAAGATGATTCCTGGCAAATTATACGTAACTTTACGGGATAGTGAGTTCGCCTGAAAGTCTTTGTCATGCTCACAGGTTTTATTAGATTTTTTCCATCCCGTATGGCTGTTTATGAGCTCTCAGGCAGGTGGTGAATTATCGTTACGCATTGAGTGAGGGTATGCCATGTCAACGATCATTATGGATTTATGCAGCTACACCCGGCTAGGGTTAACCGGGTACTTAGCAAGCAGAGGGGTAAGAAAGAGAGACATCAACGATGCACACACCGTTGAAGAACTCGCAGCCGCTTGTGAGTCTCACAAGCCCGGCGTGGTGTTTATTAATGAGGACTGTTTCATTCACGACCCCGCTAACAGTCAGCACATTAAGCAGATCATTAATCAGCATCCCAGAACCCTGTTTATTGTTTTTATGGCGATCGCCAATATTCATTTCGATGAGTATTTGTTGGTGCGTAAAAACTTATTAATCAGTTCGAAATCGATTAAACCAGAGTCGCTTGATGACATTCTGGGCGATTATTTGAATAAAGAAGTTAAGAATGTAGGAGCGGTTAACTTACCCACCCTATCATTAAGCAGAACTGAATCAAGTATGCTAAGAATGTGGATGGCTGGACAAGGGACAATTCAGATCTCAGACCAGATGAATATCAAGGCAAAAACAGTATCGTCACACAAAGGAAATATTAAAAGGAAAATTAAAACGCATAATAAGCAAGTGATATACCATGTCGTACGCCTGACAGATAATGTGACGAATGGGATTTTCGTTAATATGCGCTAATTTGCACGGCCATGTTGTACCCTACCTTGATCTCTGGCCTGGCCAGAGATTTTGCTTTTCAGCAGCCGGGCCGGGGAGAAGACGCCCCCGACGCCGCCCTATTCCGCCGTTTCCACAAAGATCCCATCCGGGTGCCCCAGTTCGTTGAAGAACCAGATGCCGAGCGGGTAATCTTCCAGCGACACCAGATACATTGTGCCTTCATTAAACTCTTCTATTGCCAGCACCACGCCCGGGCGGCGCGGCCCACCGTCCGTTTTGACGGTTACCCGATCGTTGACCTTCATACATTCCTCCTGTGGTTTTGAGCCAGTGTAGAACAAATTACCCTGGCTGGCATCGCCGCCTGACGCGAATGGCGTTTTTGTGTGCGGTCTATACTTAGCTGTTGAGACGGTTAAATGAGGAGCCCGCCATGAAGACTGACAAAGAGTACAGCGACACCATTAAGCGTGAGGTGGAAGTGGATGTCGATGCCCTGCTTGCCGCCATTAATGAAATCAGTGAGTCCGAAGTTCATCGCGCGGAGGATAATTCAGACCGTGTCGTGGTCAATGGTCGTGATTACCATACCTACCGTGAACTGGCTGAAGCATTCGAGCTGGATATCCATGACTTTAGTGTCTCGGAAACGAACCGCTAAGGCGAAAAAAATCCCGGTCATGGGGATGACCGGGATCAAACTTGCTTATGCAAGAAGCACTTGTAAATTCGTTACACCAGGAAATCTGATGCAGGTAAGACATTATCCCCAACAGTTTTGTCTTACAAGCATATATTCTCTTAGCGAATATTATATTTTATACATGTGAATTTTGGTTATGAGTATAAACATGCGCTGCGTGTGGGTTTATCGGGATCGTTTCCACTTCAACGGGACATCAATGCTGAGTTTTTTTAAGACTTTTCTTAGATGAACATCATTATTCAGGAGACGTTATGCCTTCGCTAAAGGAGACTCTGCTCGTCTTTACCGATCTCGACGGTACGCTGCTGGATTTTCACACTCTCGACTGGCAGCCTGCCGCTTCCTGGCTGAAGAGATTACAGGATGAACAGGTACCAGTCATTCTGTGAAGCAGCAAAACCGCGTCCGAAATGCGTGACATCCAGCAGGAACTTGGCCTTGGCGGGCTGCCCTACATTGCGGAAAACGGCGCGGTGATCCAGCCTGACGTACGGTGGGAAAACGCCGCACGGTTCATCTCAGAAAAGAAGCATGACGATATCTGGCAGTTTATTGCCCGGGTACGCCAGGAGATGCATCTGAAATTCACCACCTTCGACGATGTGGATGAGCGCGTGGTCGCCGAATGGACCGGGCTAAGCCGTCCCCGTGCGGCGCTTGCACGTAAACACGAGGCTTCCGTGACGCTGATCTGGCGTGACAGTGATGAACAAATGAAACGCTTCGCAGCCGAACTGGCCCGGCAGGGGCTGAAGATCGTCCCGGGTGCTCGCTTCTGGCATATTCTGGACACGAGCTGTGGCAAAGACGTGGCGGTGCACTGGCTTGTGGAACAGTATCGCCTGCACGACGGATTTGACCCGACAACGCTGGGCCTGGGCGACGGCCCCAATGATGCCCCTCTGCTGGACAGCGTAGCCTTCGCCGTGGTGGTGAAAGGCTTCAACCGGGAGGGGGTCAGCCTTAAGAACAACGATCCCACACGGGTTTATCGCACTCAGCACACCGGACCGGCCGGCTGGCGCGAGGGGCTTGATTACTTTTTAACGTGATCCTGCCAGATGACCCGGTTACGCCCGCGCTGTTTCGCCTCATACAGACGCGCATCGGCGGTGGATTGCAGATTTTCGAAGTGATAATTGCCCTTCTCCTGCGCGCCAGAGACGCCAAACGACGCGCTCACGCGCAGGGTAGTACTTTTCTTAATCAGGATCTCTTTGCTGTCGATACGCTCACGGATCTGCTCTGCAACTTCCGCTGCCTCTTCAAGCGTCATGCCGGGCAGCACCACACAGAACTCTTCGCCGCCGACGCGCCCGGCAATATCTTTAGTGCGCAGGGTACTGGCAATCAGCCCCGCAGCATGGGACAACACCTTATCACCCGCCTGGTGCCCGAACCGGTCATTAATGCTCTTAAAGCAGTCAAGATCGATCTGGATGACAGAGAAAGGCAGCGCCTGCTGTTCACACTGCTTCGCCAGTATTTTCGCCCGCTCAAACAGCGACCCACGATTATTCAACCGGGTCAGAGGGTCGTGCCAGGCCTGCCATTGCAGCGAATTCTGCAACGAATACATATTACTGACCATGCGCCGGATCACCAGCCATGAGATGAGCAGCATCGCGGTGAACAGCGCCCAAAGCAATGCCAGCACAATACTGATGCTGCCGAAATCGCCGCGCACCCCTTCTTCCAGGGTGTGCACGCGCAGGACGATGCCATCAAAGTGGTCGAGACGCTCCCAGCTGACAAAACGACTCCCCAGGCGAATGCCGCCTTCGGAATCCGATTCTATTGCGTGCGCTATCTGCGCTAGTTCGGGCGCGTCAAAATGATTAACGTCCGCAGCAGATGATCCAGACGTCGCGAGTAGGGTGAGACGACTGTCATACAGCTGGTATTCCCCTTCCGGGTTATCGCCTACGGCCTCCACCAGCAGACGACGCAGGGTGGCAAAGGTGAAATCCATCGCCACCACGCCATACCAGACGTGATTGTAATAAACAGGCACACTGGCGGTGATCAGCGGCTTTTTGCCCACAAAGGAGGAAGGAGGCGAGATAAACCAGCGCACGGCACGCGCACGGTTCTCACGCTCGGACTGTTGGGTAAACCAGGGCTGAGTGACCAGATGGTAGTAACGCTGCACGATATCGCTGGCATTTTCCGGCGTATCCGTTTCCAGAAAGAATCCGGCGCGAGAGACATAAATCACGCGCTCTTCGTTGCCGGAAGAACTGGATGCCAGACGCAATAAATACCCCACTTCAAGCGCGGCGGACAGTTCATTATCAAGAAACTCATCATCGCGATTCAGAAGGGTGGTCTTTTCAACGAAGGCATCAGACACACCGTTGATCGGCAATGTGCGCTGTTTATCAACCTCAATTTGCCAGGTGGGGGATGCGCGCAAACGGGCAAAACGCTTTACCGCATCATGCAGCACGCCAAACGCCAGCGGCGTTTCCAGCGCATCACGCATGCTGTGGCGAAAAAACAGCATTTTATCGACGCTGAACTGGAGTTGTCTGTCCAGCGCACTGGCAACCGTTTCCAGATGGTTACGCTGACTGGAGATATAGGCATCTTCCAGTACCACAACTTCGCGCCAGGTCAGGAGGGTGGAAAAGATCAGGACAACGATAAAACAGAGGTTAACAACCAAACGGGGATTGCTACGCTTATGCAGCCACTGCAAAAAAGATTGTTTTACAACAAAGGTATTGTGCTGCACACGCACTCCCTGAGTGTCGCTCACCATCCGATATGATAAGTCTTCTGCCAGTAAAAACGCCCGGCAAGGCCGGGCGTTGTGTGATTAAGCCTTATCGCGTTTTTGCCTTTTATCACCAGGCTGAAGCTCATCTTCACGAAAAGCCTCCCGCTTAATGCCGTATCCGTCATGCCACCGGCACTCCACCATTCCACTGGAATAACCGGTGACAATCATGCATGGACCACCATTCTTTGGCTTAACTTCATCACTGACCAAAAAGACCATACCTGCCTCCTGTATCAGGGTGAAACGTTTTCAATTTAGACGAGGAATGGTCTTTTTGCATCCGGGGTCAGCAAAAATTAATGCGATTTTCCGCGTACTTTTTCTACCAGCTTGACCACTGCCACCACAATGACACCTACGATAAAGCCCAACACAAGGTTAAGCAGCGTCGGCAGAATGGCGGCGATCACCGAACCATGTCCCGACGCCAGATGTTCAATTGCATGATGCAGCGAAGCAACGCCGTGCACGATAATACCGCCGCCGACCAGGAACATCGCCAGAGTTCCCACTATCGACAAACTTTTCATCAGCCACGGCGCCAGCACCAGCAGGCTTTTGCCGATAACGCGGGCAATGGCGCTGGATTTTTTTTTGAGCCAGAAGCCGATATCATCCAGCTTGACGATCAGACCGACCAGGCCATACACCCCAACCGTTACAAGAATGGCAATCAACGAAAGCACCATGACCTGATTTATCAGCGGTGCTTCGGATACGATCCCAAGCGTAATCGCCACAATCTCGGCCGAAAGGATGAAGTCAGTACGGATCGCACCTTTGACCTTATCGCGCTCGAACGTTTTTGGATCCTGCGCGGCCAGCGCTTCCAGACGCTGCTGGCGCATTTCCGGGGTGTCTTTCTCTTTGCGTGCGGCAAACATATGCAACACTTTTTCGGCACCCTCGAAGCACAGGAACGCCCCGCCAATCATCAGCAATGGCGTAATGGCCCAGGGTATAAAGGCGCTAATCAGAAGCGCCAGCGGAACAAGGATCACCTTGTTAATAAAGGACCCTTTCGCTACGCCCCACACCACCGGCAGCTCACGGTTCGCCCGCACGCCGCTGACCTGCTGCGCGTTAAGCGACAAGTCATCCCCCAGTACCCCGGCGGTTTTTTTCGCCGCCAGTTTTCCCATGACTGAAATGTCATCCAGCAAGGTGGCGATATCGTCCAGTAATGTTAATAAGCTACTTCCTGCCAAAATCTCTATCCTTCTTTTTTTGCTAATTAAGTGAATAGTATGGAACAAAACTCAGCGCCCGGAAACAGGCACCTCACGTCAACAAAAATTTCACATTGACAACACAATTAAAGCACTCGCCAGCCCGATAGTTTTGGCGTTAACTATGAGCGAACTTTTTATTTCGTCGTGAGGGACTATGCGTTTTCGGCATTTATTACCGCTCATTGGAGCACTTTTTTCCCTGTATATCATCTGGGGATCCACCTACTTTGTCATTCGTATTGGCGTGGAAAGCTGGCCCCCGCTGATGATGGCCGGTATTCGTTTCCTTACGGCTGGCGTGCTGCTGATGGCGTTTTTATTGCTGCGCGGCCACAAGCTACCGCCGCTGCGTCCCCTGCTTAACGCCGCCCTGATTGGCCTGCTGCTGCTGGCGGTGGGCAATGGCGCAGTAACCGTCGCCGAACACCAGAACGTGCCGTCGGGCATCGCCGCCGTGGTCGTCGCGACCGTGCCGCTGTTTACGCTCTGCTTTAGTCGTCTGTTCGGGATCCGCACCCGTAAGCTCGAATGGCTGGGCATCGCGATTGGGCTTGTAGGTATTATCATGCTGAACAGCGGCGGAAACCTGAGCGGAAACCCCTGGGCTGCCGTTATGATCATGATCGGCTCGATGAGCTGGGCCTTCGGCTCGGTCTACGGCTCCCGCATTGAGCTGCCCTCCGGGATGATGGCGGGTGCCATTGAAATGCTCGCGGCAGGCATCGTGCTGCTGATTGCCTCGGCGTTGACGGGTGAAAAACTGACGGCAATGCCAGATCTCTCAGGTTTCCTGGCCGTCGGGTATCTGGCGCTGTTTGGCTCGATTATTGCCATCAACGCCTATATGTACCTGATCCGCAACGTCTCACCGGCGGTTGCCACCAGCTACGCCTACGTTAACCCGGTGGTTGCCGTGCTTCTGGGTACCGGTTTTGCGGGCGAAGTGCTGTCGACGATTGAATGGCTGGCGCTGGGCGTGATTGTCTTTGCCGTGGTGCTGGTCACGCTGGGTAAATATTTACTGCCCGCGAAACCGATTGTCACGGCGTGTGAGGTGGAGAAACCGTGATCGGGTGAATGCCCTGGGTATCGATCTGCGCGGCCTGACCGCCGCCGCAGATCCACTCTTCCAGCCGCTCCGTCAGTTCCACGTCATTCAGCTTCATTCTTCCGCGCAGTGCGCACTCCCAGACAATCAGCACCCGCCAGCCCTGGGCGTAAAGCTGCGAAACATCGCGTTTATCACGCTCGACGTTCCTGCCAATCTTCTCCAGCCAGAAGTCGGTGCGTGTCGCCGGGACTTTAAACAGATAGCAGTCGTGATGATGCCAGAAACAGCCGTGGGTAAAGATGATGCATTGATACGCATCGATCACGAAATCAGGACGCCCGGCAAGCGTGGCATCCTGAACCCTGAATTCAAACCCGATGGAGGTCAGGAGGCCAGCGATCCGTTTTTCGATCGCGGTATCACGCGTGCCGATGGCACGCATGTTTTTACTCCGCGTGGCCTTATTGTGAACGTCCGCCATTGACGGCCTCACTCTGACGCAGCTGAACGGCCTTGCTGATGCGCGAGGCCAGCAGTTCTGCGACGGCGGCAAAGGCTGGCACCACCACCGAGTTGCCAAACTGACGATAGGCTTGTGTATCCGACACCGGAATGCGAAAACTGTAGCCCTGCGGCGCCTCAAAGCCCATTAAGCGGGCGCACTCGCGCGGCGTTAAGCGCCGCGGTCGGTGCTGTTGATTCTGAGGGTCGTCGAAATCTTTTTCGCCCAGCGCCTTATCCCAGCCCCGATCGATAAGAATTTCCGCGCCATCTTTGTAATAGCGCGCCGACAGCGTACGCGTCACGCTGTCAGGATTAAGCGGATTGACCATGCCAAACCCAAAGCCATTGCCTTTGGCCTGATGCTTTTTGGCATAGCGATAGAGGTATTTCCACAGCACTGGCGTCAGAATGAATTTCGCATCGACGGCGGGCTCCAGCAGATCGGCCACTGTCGGACGGCGCGCCGGATACAGCGAGGGCAAATCGCGCAGCGTAAAATCGCCTTTCAGATTGAGATCGCGGCGGAATCCCACCAGCACGATGCGCTCGCGGTGCTGTGGCAGGAAGTGTTTGCCGTCGATAATTTTCGGATCGTCAGGCCCCATGTCCTCTGCATCCGCCACGTCGTAACCCAGTTCATCCAGCGTTTGCATGATAATGCGGAAGGTTTTGCCGCCGTCATGGCTCTTTAAATTCTTGACGTTCTCCAGCACAAAAATTGCCGGGCGGCGGGCATCAATAATCCGGGCAACATCAAAGAACAGTGTGCCCTGCGTATCACAGGCAAAGCCGTGCGCACGTCCCAGCGCGTTCTTTTTCGACACGCCAGCCAGTGAGAACGGCTGACACGGAAAGCCTGCCAGCAGCACATCGTGCGCCGGAATGGTGTTGCGAATGTGCTCAGCGGCTTCTTCGTCGCTGACGCCGGTTTTGTGGCTCAGGGTGACGTCGCGGATGTCGGCATTAAACTGGTGCTCGTCGGGGTCGCAGTACCAGTTCGCCTTATAGGTGCGGACGGCATGTTTGTTCCATTCACTGGTGAACACGCACTGCCCGCCAATAGCTTCAAAACCATGGCGAATGCCGCCAATACCGGCAAAGAGATCGATAAAGCGAAAGGCATAATTCGGATGCGCAGCAGGCGGGTGCGGCAGCAGGTTACGCAGATAACAGAACTCGCCGTCGCTCAGGCGGTGCCCTGCCCTGTCGCTTATCAGCAGCCGCTTGAGTATTGCCGGGCTCCAGTGGCTCTCGCCATGTGCCACCAGCTGGTTTGCCAGCGTTTTAGCATCGTACATTTCCAGCAGCTGACGCAGGAGTGCCTGCACGGCTGCCGTTGATTTCTCAACCCGCTCAGGCGCGGGCACAGTCACTGATCGATTTTCCTGCATTCTCTTAACCGGACAATAAAGACAGAAAACAGAGTACCACAGTTCAGGATCGCACACTGCGACGGAAATGGGTCAATATCTGGCTGTCGGTTCCGAGGTAATCGCCCTGTAATTCGGCACTCAGCTTCGCCATAAACTGGATCAGAAAATCGGCATTGTGACGCGCAAGTTCGCGTCCCCGTGCGGTTTGCATGGTGTCCGGCAGGCGCAGGAGTTTGGTCTGAAAGTGATCGAGCGCGAAAGCTTTATCATCCAGCGCACGCGCCCCGGCAAACGGGTCGTCGGCATCAAACAACGCGGTGCCCAGCGCACCGGACACGGCAAAGACGCGCGCAAGGCCGATGGCGCCTAACGCCTCCAGCCGGTCGGCATCCTGGACCGTTTTGGCCTCCTGGCTTTGCGGCGCGATACCGGCACTGAAGCTGTGCGCTTCAATGGCATGCTCAACGGCCGCATACCGATCGGGCGGAAAATCAGGAAAATCGCGGCTCAGGATCTGGCGCGTTTCTCGCGCTGCCAGCCGCGAGGAGTGACTACGCTGCGGGTGATTTTTCGGCAGGCTGACAATGTCATGGAAGTAGCATGCGGTCAGCACAACCAGCGGATCGCAATCCCCGTCAGCCATAATGGTCTGCGCCGTCATCCAGACGCGGCGAAAATGGGCGATATCGTGCGCCGCATCATCAGTAAAATGATTTTCGTCGAGCCAGCGCTCAAAACGGTGCTGCCACTGCGCAAGTTCCATCATCCCATCCTGTTGCTCAAAAGAGAGTGAATTATAATACACCCGAATCAAAACCCTTAATAAATAGAATTTAGAAATACTTAATAATAATTACCCGCTATATTTTCAATGAATTAATTCACGCGAAAAATAAAGAGATAAAAAGAAATATTTTGTAATATTTTTACCAGTTTAATTACATTTATTTTTGAACCTAAATAATAATCCATAGAATAGTATCAGCCATGTAGTTACGGAGGGTAATTACATATATTCAGACAATTTATATTTAAAGGGAATATATAATGAAAAGAAAAGTTCTGGCAATTCTCGTACCCGCGTTATTAATGGCTGGCGCAGCAAATGCGGCGGAAATGTATAACAAAGACGGCAACAAAGTTGACCTGTACGGTAAAGTTGATGCACGTCATACCTTCTCCGACAACCCAGGCGACGACGGCGATGAAACCTATGTCCAGATTGGTTTCAAAGGCGAAACACAAATTAATAACGATCTTATTGGTTACGGCCAGTGGGAATATAAAACCTACGCTAACGATACCGAAGGCGCAGGCGACACCTCTTTTAACCGTCTGGCCTTTGCTGGCCTGAAATACGGCGAATATGGCTCATTCGATTACGGCCGTAATTACGGCGTCGTGTATGACGTTGAAGCCTGGACCGATATGCTGCCAGTATTTGGTGGCGACTCCTATACCTGGACCGACAACTATATGGTTGGCCGTACTAACGGTGTGGCGACCTACCGTAATAATGACTTCTTCGGTCTGGTTAACGGCCTGAACTTTGCACTGCAATATCAGGGTGCTAATGAAGGCGCTAACGCAAACGAAAATCAGGAAGGCACCAAAAACGGCCATGATGATGTTCGTTTCCAGAACGGCGACGGCTTCGGTATGTCAACTACCTATGACTTCGATTTCGGTCTGTCGCTGGGTGCCGCTTATTCATCGTCTGACCGTACCAACGACCAGGTTGCTTACGGCGCAGGTACCTATAATCGCTTCAGCAAATATGCCGGCGGTGAACGTGCGGAAGCGTGGACAATCGGTGCAAAATACGATGCGAATGATGTCTACCTGGCAATGATGTATGCGGAAACCCGCAACATGACTCCGTACGGCAACGATGGCATCGCCAACAAAACTCAGAACTTTGAAGCCGTAGCGCAGTACCAGTTTGACTTCGGTCTGCGTCCATCCCTGGCGTGGGTCTATTCAAAAGGCATCGATTTGGGTGGTAACGATTATCATCCAGGCAATGGTTATGACTATGTTGACCAGGATCTGGTTAACTACATCGACGTGGGCATGACCTACAGCTTCAACAAGAACTTCTCCACCTACGTTGATTATAAAATCAACCTGACGAAGATGATGCCTTCTACAGTGACAACGGTATTGCAACCGATGACATCGTTGGCATCGGTATGATCTACCAGTTCTGATCCCCATAAATAGCAAAGCCCGCAACGCGGGCTTTTTTTATTTGACGCTGAAATATTACGGCGCTTCCTGCAAGGCCAGGCGAACAAACCCGTTATTCTGCGCCAGTAATTCATGTGCTTTCCAGGCATCCATACCCGTCAGCACCATTAGCACCGCCGTTTTACACTGATGGTTACAGCTTTCCAGCGCCGCCTTCGCCTGCGCCCGGGAGCATCCCCCCGCTTCCTTTACAATGGCAATTTGTCGCTCGGCCCATCTGGTATTGCTTGCCTCCAGATCAACACGCAGGTTGCTGTACACCCGTCCTGTCCGTATCGCCAGACCGGTGGTGACCATATGCATTATCATGCTTTGCGCAATGCCCGCTTTGGCGTTGGTATACCCGGCAACCACATCCGCGCCCAGATCGGGGGCAATAACCATGCTCGCCAGCTGCGCCGCTTCACTTTGCGCATCCTCCGTAATGAGCGCGACCGTTGAGCCCAGAGACCACGCATGACGCATCGCGCCCCAAACCCATGGCGTTTTGCCGCTGACGGACAGCGCCAGCATCATGTCGTGCTCGCCGAATTTTATCGTCTGAAGGTCTGCAACGCCGCGCGCGTAGCTTCCGGCGTTATCGCCTGCTGTCATCGCAATGACCGGATGTTTTCCCGGCGCGAACGCTTCTGCCGCCTGCTTCGCCACGCCTCCGGACGCGCCTGCGCCGATCAGCACCAGACGTCCGCCGTGACTAAGCGTCGCCGCCGCGTTATCCACCACGCGAGCCAGCATACTTAAGTGAGGGGTAAGTGCAGAAGATATTTGTGCGTCATCCTGGTGTATGACATTAAGCATATCCAGCGTAGATAATCTGTCGATGTTCATCGTGCTGGCGTGCCGTCTTTCCCTGGCCGTACCGGTAAGCATAATGCTCATAAACTGCCTCCTTATTATGAGTACCCCCACACTATAAAGTGTTTTATACAGGTCACATGAGAGAAGGCTCACGAAACGCCTCTCTTTACATGGCTTTATGAAATGCCCGTCATCAGCGATAATTAGCCCTTTCTTTTTCATCGCGGAGTGTTAATGAGCGATTTGCAGCCCTTCCCCCCGACGCGCAAGCGCCCTATGAAGCTGAATACGCTGGTTACGCTGATGGTGTGCGCCATTATCGGCTCTGTGCTGCTGGTGGTCTTCGCGCTGTACTCTGTGCAGATGACCCGTGCCACGCGCGATGACGTGAAAGATACCGCGCTGGGTATCGCCCGAACGCTGGCCGACAGCCCGGAGATCAAGCGTGGCCTGATGGAATCGCCGCAGGCCGGCATCATCCAGCCGATTGCCCAGGCGGTGACGAAGCGCAACGACCTGCTGTTTACCGTGGTTACCGACCTGCGTGGGATCCGCTATTCCCATCCAAACGAAGCGCTGTTAGGTTTGCATTTTATTGGCGACGATCTGACGCCCGCCCTCGAAGGGAAAGAGAATGTCTCCGTGAACCGCGGCGCGCTCGCGGAAGCACTGCGCGTCTTTACGCCCGTTTATGACGATCGGCACGACCAGATCGGCGTGGTCGTGGTGGGTATTTCGCTGAATAAAGTTGAAGATCAGATTGCCCGCGGTCGGCTCAATGCCGTGTGGACCATCTTATTCAGCGTTCTGATGAGCTCAGTGGCGATATGGGGTCTGGTCCGGGTTCTGAAACGTATTCTCTTCGGGCTTGAGCCTTACGAGATCTCCGCCCTCTTTGAGCAGCGCCAGGCCATGTTGCAGTCCCTGCGCGAAGGCGTGATGGCTGTAGATATGCACGGGCGCGTGACGATGATTAACCACACCGCCAGAGAAATTTTGCTCCTGAGCTCGGGTGAGCACTCCGAGAGCAGCGGCGAACCACTGCTGGCCAGCCTGCGGGAAGTGGCGAAAACCGGCATTGCTCGTCAGGATCAAGAGATCGGCTGTAACGGACGGCTACTGCTGTGCAACATGGTCCCCGTGAAAAGCCAGAATCAGGTCATCGGGGCAATCAGCACCTTCCGCGATAAGACCGAAATCAGCCAGTTAATGCAGCGTATCGATGGTATGGTCAACTATGTTGATGCCCTGCGCTCACATACGCATGAGTTTATGAACAAGCTGCACGTGATCCTCGGCCTGCTGCACATGAAGCGCTACGATAAGCTGGAAGAGTACATCATCCAGACCGCACAGAATTATCAGACGGATATCGGCGCGATACAGCGCAAGGTTAAATCGCCGGTCATTGCGGGTTTCCTGCTGGGTAAAATCAACCGCGCCAAAGAGGCGGGAGTGACCCTGACGCTGGCCGAGGAGAGTCAGCTTCCTGACACAAGCAATGAAGAGCAGGTTGCGGTTCTGATCACCGTGCTGGGCAATTTAATCGAAAATGCCCTGGATGCGATGGAAGCTCAGCCGGAAGGCGAGATCGGCCTGCTGCTGCATTATCAGAACGGCTGGCTGAGCGGTGAGGTCAGCGATGACGGTCCCGGCATTGATCCCGAGCGGCTGGAGGCTATTTTTACAAAGGGCTACTCAACAAAAGGTGAAAACCGTGGCGTTGGGCTGTTCCTTGCACGTCAGCAGATCCAGAACCTGGGCGGAGATATTACCGTCGAGTCGGAGCCTGGCGTATTTACCCAATTTTTTGTTCAGATCCCCTGGGATAGCGAGAGGAATATCGCGTGATAAATGTATTAATTGTCGATGATGACGCCATGGTAGCCGACCTCAACCGTCTGTATGTTAACCGCGTTGAGGGTTTTAACTGCTGCGGCGTCGCTTCCACGCTCAACCAGGCCGAAGCATTGATCGCAAACCCAGGCCAGCCGATCGATCTGGTGCTGCTGGATGTCTATATGCAGCAGGATAACGGGCTGGATCTATTGCCCATCATCCGGGCATCGGGCCGCCCGATTGACGTTATCATGATTTCGTCAGCCTCCGACGCCGCAACGATCCAGACGTCGATGCACTATGGCGTGGTGGATTACCTGATTAAACCGTTCCAGTTCCCGCGTTTTGAAGAGGCGCTGAACGGCTGGAAGGCAAAGCGCAGTCTGATGGGCTCGCATCAGTATTATGAACAGGCCGACGTCGACAGGCTGATCCACGGCGGCGCGCCGGAGCTGGCCGACAGCAAAAAATTACCGAAAGGCTTAACGCCGCAGACGCTGCGCACCATTTGCCAGTGGATCGATAGCCATCCGGAGATAGAATTTTCCACCGACGATCTGGCGAATGCGGTCAACATTTCCCGCGTCTCCTGCCGCAAATACCTGATCTGGCTGGCGCAAATAAATATCCTGTTCACCAGCATTCACTACGGTGCCACCGGTCGACCGGTATATCGCTATCGTTTGCAGCCGGAACAGGTCGGCCTGCTCAAACAGTACTGCCAGTAATTCGGTAGCTGTCGTCCAGAAGGGTAAAACGGAAGTGGTGCATCGAGGAGATCACCACTTCTTTTGTTTTGGTGACAAAAATGGCTTCAATATCGGGGCGCGAACGCAGCGCGGCGCAGCCCTGCTCCACGCCCATGCCGTAGATCAGCGTGGTCCAGATATCGCCGTCGAGGGAGTCTTGCGAAATAATCGTCACGCTGTCCAGTTCGTTATCCAGCGGGTAGCCGGTACGCGGGTCAAGTATGTGATGATAACGTTTGCCGTTCTGCTCGAAGTAGCGCTCATAGGTGCCTGACGTCACAACCGACCGGTTTTCTACCGTTATGGCGCCAATCAGCGCGTCACCGGCGAACGGTTTTTTCAGCCCGACGCGCCAGCCACCCTCCGGCGAGCCTAACGTCTGGACGTTGCCGCCAAGGTTGATCAACCCGAGTTCGGCGCCCTCTTTATGCAGGTAATCCCGCACCCTGTCGGCGATATAACCTTTGGCGATAGCCCCCAGATCGATCTCCATTCCCTGGCGTGTAAGAAACACGCTGCTGTTGGCGTCATCCAGTACCACGTTCGCAGGATCCGTGATACTCAGCAAGGCGGCGATCTCGTCCGCGGGCGGTACAGCGTCCCCCTTAAAGCCAATTTTCCAGCGTTTGACCAGCGGACCTATCGCCAGGTTGAACGCACTGTCTGTAGGCAGGCTGGCCGCTTTCGCGCAGCGGATCAGGTCAAACACCGGGCGACTGACGACAACCGGATGCTGACCGGCAGCATGGTTGACATCCATCACCTGCGAATGCGCACGGTTGACGGTGAGGAGATCTTCGTACTGTTTGATCAGGCGAAACACGCGGGACGCGAGGGCTTCGTCATGGGAGAAGAGTTTCAGGAGGATGGGCGAGCCCATCAGAACGGCGTTGTAGCTGTAAACGCGATGGCTATCAGGCATTGCATAAGTCCTCAGATGTAGCCCCGGCAAGCACCGCGCCGCCGGGGAAACAGGAGCCTTACCGTGTTTTCGAACGCATAGCCGCCTGATGTCCGGCAAGCGTACCAAAAATAATGATATCTGCCACCGCATTACCACCGATGCGGTTACCGCCGTGGATACCCCCGACAACCTCACCCGCAGCAAAGGCTCCCGGCAATACGTTGTGGTTACTGTCCAGCACGCAGGTTTCTGTATTGATGGTCACACCGCCCATGGTGTGGTGCACGCCCGGCGCAATCTGAATGGCATAGAACGGCCCTTCGTTGATAGGCGCACGCAGCGCGGTGGTGCGGCCAAAATCATCGTCATGCTGTTTTTCCACAAAGCCGTTGTAGCGTTCCAGCGTTGCCAGGAACTGGTGGTGATCCATCCCCAGCGCTTCCGCCAGGGCTTTTGGCGAGCTGGCGCTGGTGACAAACCCTTTCGCGATGTACTCATCCGCGGCTTTGTTTTTGGCGCGAACATGCTCGTCAAAGACGATGTAAGCGTATTTCTCCGGCAGCGCGATGATTTGCGCCGAAACTTTGTCGCGGGTCGACATTTCGTTATAGAAGCGGTTGCCCTGCTGGTTTACCAGAATCGCCCCGCCGCCGCGGATGGATTCGGAAATCAGGTACGACGTTTTCTGCTCAACGGTTGGGTGGATCTGGATTTCGCCCATATCGACGGTGCCTGCGCCAATACGCTCCAGCAGCGCGATACCGCCGCCGGTTGCGCCTTTGTGGTTAGTCGTCACGAACCCTTCCAGGTCCGGACGGTATTTCACCACCATCTGGCTGTTGGCGCTGAAGCCGCCCGTCGCGACAATTACGCTTTTGGTTGCCACGGTGAGGGTTTCGTTCTCTTCGGTGGTCAGACGCACGCCGGTCACTTCGCCGTTTTCGAAGATGATGTCGCTCACGGAGGTATCCAGCATCACCTCGATGTTGCGTTTGTTGACATTGCGCACCAGGCCGCTAATCAGATATCCGCCCACCGCGGAACCGTCTTTCGGACGGTGCGTACGGTCGATGCTCATCCCGCCGGTGGTGGTGATGTCGTTCAGCATAATGCCGCGCGTTGCCAGCCATTCGATGGCCTGCGGCGCGTTCTCGACAAAGCGACGCAGCAGTTCAGGGTTGTTCTTATTGCCACCGCCTTTCAGGCTTTCCTGGTAGAACAGCTCTTTGCTGTCCTGAATGCCCTTCACGCGCTGGAAGCGGGTCTCAGCCGCGTTCATCCCGGCAGAGGCTTTAATGGTGTTCCCGCCAATAGTCGGCATTTTCTCAACGATCAGCACGCTCGCGCCTTCGTCGTGCGCCTGAATCGCCGCCGCCAGACCGGCACCGCCGCTGCCGACCACCACCACGTCCACGCTTTTAGTCTCATTCGGGTCAGCGCCCTCTTCTGCCGCCAGCGCTTTGCTGGATTTCAGCATCGCCTTCGAGACCGCTTTTTTCACCGCCTCGCTCTGGCTGGTTGCGCCGGTGATAGCATCCACGTGCGGGGTATTGGCATCCAGAATACGGGTACGGATCTCTTCGAAGCTGGTGACAAACTCGACGTCTTCACTCGGGCCGGAGGCCAGTTCGATATCGGCGATGCGGTCGGTTTCGAGGCTGACGTTAATCACCAGTTCGTTAGCATCGTCCTGCACTTTTTCAATAAAGGTGCCCGGTTTGAATTTAGATTCGCCCATGCTCATGTCGCGGATCATCGCTTCCACCAGCGAGAAGCGCCACAGCGGTTCCGGGATGCTCAGTTCTTCGCGTCGGGTACTGTCCATAAACAGCTCCAGGCTTTCGCCCGCCGCGATGCGATCGGTCCAGTCTGGATAGGCGATGGTGGCGCGGCCAACGGCTATCAGGTCGTAACCGTGATCCAGCGCTTCATTCACATCCGTGGCATTCACCACGCCGCCAACGCCCATCACCGGTACCTGCGCCAGCGTGTCAGAGCGCATGGCGCAGTATTTTTCGATAAGTGGCGTCGGGTCCTGAGTATCGACGATAGAAGGACGCAGGGCGGCGCCAAGGGAGAAGTGCAGATAATCCACCCCACGAGCGGCCAGTTTTTCCAGCAGATACAGGGTGTCTTCGAAGCGAATGCCGGGGACTTCCAGCTCTTCCGGTGAGAAACGGTAGCCAACGATGAACGCGTCGTCCGCATACTGGCGCACCATCTTGTGGGTAATGTCCAGCACCGCCAGCGGGAATTTCGCGCGGTTATCGCGGCTTCCACCCCACTCGTCGTCGCGCTGATTAGAGTTCGGGGAGTAGAACTGCTGGATCAGATAGGTATTCGCCCCGTGGATTTCGACGCCATCGAAGCCGGCCTGAATTGCGCGGCGTACGGCTTCGCCGAACTTGCCGATCATGCCTTCCACTTCTTCTGAAGTCAGAGCAACCGGCGTCGCGGCACCGTCACGCGGCGCGGCAACCGCGCTTGGGCCAACCGGCGTGCGGCCGCCGATCAGTTTTGGGTCGACCATACGGCCGCCGTGGTAAATTTGCAGAAGGGCTTTGGAACCTTTGGACTTAATGGCGTCAGCGATTTTTGCCAGTCCGGCGATTTTTTCGTCGTTATCAATACCAATTGCGCCCGGGAACGCAAGGCCGAGATCGTCAACAAAACAGCATTCAACGATAATGGTGCCGATGCTGCCAGCGCGGGCACGGTAGTACTCCACCAGCTCGCTGGTCACGGTGCCATCGTAATACCCCGTACAGGTTGTCATCGGGGCCATTAACAAACGGTTTTTCAGTTCAGTACCATTCGGTAATGTGAAGGGGCTTAAAATACGTTCGTTAGTGCTCATAATTGAAACTCCAAACTTTAAAAATTAAGAATTCGTTATCGGTATGGATTTTTTATTTCGTGTTTTTGCCGATGTCATAACATTAATATAAAGCTTTTTTTAGTTTCTAAAGTCATTACGTTAGTTAATAAACTATTTAATCCCTGCGATAACATTAATAACACATTGGTGTTAGCGCGAATGTTTTATACGTTCACATTAATTTAAAAAAAGTTAAATCAACATTGGTAAGGCCAATACACCATACACACCAAAACCCCTTTAAAATCATAACGTAAAATACAGTCCAAACTAATAATGTTATAAAATTGATAAATAAAATGCTTAAAAATAGCGAATAACCACACTACTCAGAGTGGTTATTATAAAAAGTATAAAATTACGTCCTCAATTCTGTTTTTTTGATCGCGATCAATAGTAATGGCATCCAAAGGCGCAATATAAAAACATCATCATTTTTTATTTAGCGCAAACAAAAATGCGTTAAATCGCTATTACTGAAAACACAAAAACGCACCTTAAATAACTAAAAAAAGCAAAACGAATAAAGCAATCGAATTTGTGTTTTCGCTGTACGACGAATTTTTGACAACTTAAGACGTGAAACTATGAAAACAAAAACTGCTGTAACGCCTCCTGCGGCGAATCTGGCATCAAATGGAACAGCAAAACGCCTGCTGATGATGGCCCTGCCCGTCATTGTCGCCGTCCTGCTGTTGTTTGTCCCCGTTCCGGAAGGTCTGCCGCCTTATGCGTGGCACTACTTCGCCATCTTTGTTGGCGTCATCGTCGGGTTGATTTTCGAACCTCTGCCGGGCGCCGTAATCGGCCTCACCGGCGTGGTGGCGATTGCGCTGTGCAGCCAGTGGGTGCTCTTTAGCCCCGAACAGCTGGCTGACCCGAAATTCAAGCTGGCGGGCGCCTCCTTTAAATGGGCGGTGAGCGGGTTTGGTAACTCCACCGTGTGGCTGATCTTCGGTGCCTTTATGTTTGCCGCAGGCTACGACAAAACCCGCTTCGGCCGCCGCCTGGCGCTGATTCTGGTGAAGTACCTGGGCCGTCGCAGCCTGACGCTCGGTTACGCCATTACGTTTGCGGACCTGCTGCTGGCCCCGTTCACCCCGTCCAATACCGCGCGCAGCGGTGGGACCATCTACCCGATTATCGCTAACCTGCCGCCGTTGTACGGTTCAAAACCCAACGACCCAAGCGCGCGCAAAATCGGTTCCTATCTGATGTGGGTGGCAATCACCGCGGCTTGTATCACCAGCTCGATGTTCCTTTCCGCTCTGGCACCTAACCTGCTGGCACTGGCGCTGGTGAAAAGCACCGTTGGAATTGATATCTCCTGGGGGACCTGGTTCCTCGCCTTCCTGCCGCTGGGTATCCTGCTGATCCTGACCATGCCGCTGCTGGCCTACTGGTTCTACCCGCCAGAAGTGAAGGTAAACAATGAAGTACCACTGTGGGCGACCCGCGAACTGGAAAAACTGGGCAAACTGTCGCGCAATGAGATCCTGCTGCTGGTGTTCGTGTGCTGCGCGCTTCTGATGTGGATCTTCGCCGCGGCGTGGATTGAACCGGCCATGGCTGCCCTGCTGATCGTTGGCCTGATGCTGTGGACCGGCGTGCTGGAGTGGAACGACATCACCGGCAACAAAGCCGCGTGGAATACCTTCGTCTGGTTCGCCACCCTGGTGGCACTGGCGGATGGTCTCTCCTCCACCGGCTTTATCAGCTGGCTGGGTAAAGAAGGCGGCCTGCTAATGAGCGGTATCTCGCCGGGTGTCGCCACCATCGTCCTGCTGCTGGCGTTCTACCTGCTGCACTACCTGTTCGCCAGCACCACCGCGCACACCACGGCGCTGCTGCCTGCGATGCTGACCATCGCCTCCACCATTCCGGGCATGAATATGGAAGTGTTCGTCCTGCTGATGGTGACCTCGCTGGGCGTGATGGGGATCATTACCCCGTACGGTACTGGCCCAAGCCCGATTTACTACGGTAGCGGCTACCTGCCAACCAAAGACTACTGGCGCCTCGGCACTATCTTCGGCGCCATCTTCCTGGCAGCTCTGCTGCTGATTGGTTACCCGTGGATGTCCATGATGTTCTGATTTCTGACCGCCGGACATTTCCTCCGGCGGTTAAATTTTTGTGGAGCAAGCTATGTCAAACAAACCCTTTATCTACCAGAACCCCTTCCCACTCGCGCATGACGACACCGAATATTATCTGCTGACCAAAGAGCACGTTTCCGTTGCCGAGTTCGACGGTCAGGAAGTGCTGAAAGTCGAGCCAGAGGCGTTGACCCTGCTGGCCCAGCAGGCCTTCCACGACGCGGCGTTTATGCTGCGCACCTCTCACCAGAAGCAGGTTGCGGCTATTCTGAGCGACCCGGAAGCCAGCGAGAACGATAAGTACGTCGCCCTGCAATTCCTGCGCAACTCCGAGATTGCGGCGAAAGGCGTGCTGCCCACCTGTCAGGATACCGGCACGGCAATCATTATGGGTAAGAAAGGCCAGCGCGTCTGGACCGGCGGCGGTGACGAAGCCGCGCTGAGCCAGGGCGTGTATAACACCTATATTGAAGACAACCTGCGCTACTCGCAGAATGCGGCGCTGGATATGTATAAAGAGGTGAATACTGGCACCAACCTGCCCGCGCAGATCGACCTCTACAGCGTGGATGGTGACGAGTACAAATTCCTCTGCATGGCGAAAGGCGGCGGTTCCGCCAACAAAACTTATCTGTATCAGGAAACCAAAGCGCTGATCACCCCGGCGAAGCTGAAAAATTATCTGGTTGAGAAGATGCGGACCCTCGGCACCGCGGCCTGCCCGCCTTACCATATCGCCTTCGTTATCGGCGGCACCTCAGCGGAAGCCACGCTGAAAACCGTCAAGCTCGCCTCTGCGCGCTACTACGATAGCCTGCCAACCGAAGGCAACGCGCACGGCCAGGCGTTCCGCGACGTCCAGCTCGAGCAGGAACTGCTTCAGGAAGCGCAAAACCTCGGCCTTGGCGCGCAGTTTGGCGGGAAATACTTCGCCCACGATATTCGCGTGATCCGTCTGCCGCGCCACGGTGCCTCCTGCCCGATCGGCATGGGTGTTTCGTGCTCCGCCGACCGCAACATCAAGGCGAAGATTAACCGCGAGGGGATCTGGATTGAGAAGCTGGAGCACAATCCGGGCCAGTATATTCCTGAATCCCTGCGCCAGCAGGGAGAAGGCGACGTGGTAAGCATTGATCTGAACAAGCCGATGCCCGATATTCTGGCGCAGCTCTCCTCGCACCCGGTCTCCACCCGCCTGTCGCTGAATGGCACCATTATTGTGGCGCGCGACATCGCCCATGCGAAGCTGAAAGAGCTGCTCGATAACGGCGAAGCCCTGCCGCAGTACGTCAAAGATCACCCGATTTACTATGCAGGCCCGGCCAAAACGCCGGAAGGCTACGCGTCTGGCTCCTTAGGTCCAACCACAGCCGGGCGTATGGACTCCTACGTGGACTTATTGCAATCCCACGGTGCGAGCATGATCATGCTGGCGAAAGGTAACCGCAGCCAGCAGGTGACGGACGCCTGCCATAAGCACGGCGGCTTCTACCTCGGCAGCATTGGCGGCCCGGCGGCGGTGCTGGCGCAAAACAGCATCAAGAGTCTGGAGTGCGTGGCGTATCCGGAACTGGGAATGGAAGCGATCTGGAAAATTGAAGTGGAGAACTTCCCGGCGTTTATCCTGGTGGATGACAAAGGCAACGACTTCTTCCAGCAGATCCAGAACAAGCAGTGCAAAGGCTGTTCACAGCGCTGAGTCTTTCCACAATGATGGCAGCAGCGACAGCGTTTCATTAATTAACCGGCGCTTGTCGCTGCCCGGTTTCCAGATCGTCACCATCGTTTGACCGATCCCCTGGCTGCCCACTTCGGTGTGCAGCCTTTTTACGTTTTGCCATCGCGCCGCCTGAAGATGCGTCGGCAAAAATCCCCAGCCGCACCCTTTCTCCAGCAGGCCGCGCAGCATCTCCAGTTCGTTAGTGAAAAGCGTGTGCCCTGAAATTTGCAGGCGACGGGCAACCGGCTCGTCTGACGCGGCATGCATAATCACCTGCGGAACCAGAGAGAGATCGAGCAGCGACACCGGCGACGCAACCTCCGCAAAAAGCGTCGTTGCGGCGTAAAAATCCATTTCGATCGCCCCCAGCGCCCGCCACTCCATCTCATTGCCCACGCTGCGGTTGCGCGCCTGGCAGATCCCCAGATCGGCCTGACCGTTCGCCAGCATGGCTTCCGCCTCATCGCGCGATGCGCTGGTCAGGCTCAGGCGGATCTTTTTCGCCGCCAGTGTGGCAATCAGCGCCTGTAAAAAAGCTCTGGGGGTGAACGGATCGTAAACGAGTGCAATGTCCTGCGTGGCGCTGTCCGGCACCGATCGGGCAAACGCCTCAAATGCTTTGACCTGCCGCATCAGCAGGTGCGCCTGCCGCTGAAGCTGCTCCCCCTCCGGCGTCAGGCGCAGGCTGCGCCCCTCCCGCAGGAACAGAGCGTAGCCCAGCCCATCCTCAAGAAAATCGATCAGATCCCGCAGGGTTGTACGATCTTTGCCGAGTTTACTGGCCGCCTTCATCAGGCTGCCGTGCTCAGCGACGGCGGTGAACGCCTCAAGTTGGGCAAAGGAATAGATCAGTGATGCCACGTCATTCTCCACGCGATTTTTCCGGGGGATTTTCCCCCATAACGCGTTTTTTATTATAGGCCGCAGGTTCTTAAACTGAAGTCCTTCCTGAGCCAAACGAGATAAATATGAAAATCAAAACAAACCGCACACTGCTCGCGGCGCTGGTTGTCAGCAGCCTGCTCTCGCCCTCCGTCATGGCGGCCTGCAACGGTACCGACCTCACGACCTGTCCGGCGCCTTTCGATGCCAGACTCCCGGACGCACATACCATGCTCACCTGGAGCCAGGCCGATCGCGTGGTGGGCTTTCGCAATGACTACCGCAACTACGCGGGCGATGTGTTCCGCCACGGCAACGCAACGCCGCTGCTGCCCGCAGAAAAACCGCTCACCGATGCCCGCTATCAGGTGAAGGGTAAGATTTACAATCTTCAGGATTACCTGAAACGCCAGAACGTCAGCGGCATGCTGGTGCTGAAAAATGGCAAAGTGGCCTATAAATACCTGGGAGAAGGCAATACCAACTCAACGCTCTGGACGTCGCGTTCCGTGGGCAAATCGGTGGTTTCCGCGCTGGTGGGCGTTGCGATAAAAGAGGGTAAAATCCACTCACTGGACGACCTCATCACCCAGTACGAACCGGATTTAAAAGGCACCGCCTGGGAGGGCGTAACGCTAAAACAGCTCATCACCCACACCTCGGGCGTGGCGTGGAACGAAGATTACACTAACCCGCAGTCAGACTTCGCCCGGCTTACCGAATGCGAAGCGAAACCGGGCACCTACGACTGCGTGCGCACCCTGGTGAAAGGATTACACCGTGAACACCCGGCGGGTGAAAACTGGTCCTATTCCTCGGGTGGCGCCTGGCTGTTAGGCGATGTGCTTGAGCGCGCCACCGGCATGACGCTCGCGGCGTATCTGGAGAAAAGCATCTGGCAGCCGTACGGCATGGCGAGCGACGGCGTGTGGCATGCCTACAGCAAAGGCCAGCACGACGTGGGTGCGCATGGATTTAACGCCACGCTGGAAGACTGGGGGCGTTTCGGGGAGTTTATCCTGCATAACGGTACATTGCCGGACGGAAAGCAGATCCTCCCCGAGGGCTGGGTGAAGCAGTCCTCAGCCTGGACACAGGCCAAAGGATCGGTGTCCGCCGCGCATCCGAAAGGCTTGTACGGCTACCAGTGGTGGAACAACGAAGTGCCGGCCACCGCCACAAACGTGGAGCCGAAAGTCGAAAATTCGCTGAAGGATTCCCTGTGGGCGCTGGGTATTTTTGGTCAGATGATCGTGGTTAATCAGAAAGAAAATCTGGTTATCGTCCAGTGGTCCACCTGGCCGCAGGCAGAGCCGTCATTCAGCGCCCAGCCGCTGGAAGCGTCGCTGATGTTTAGCGCGATTGCGAACGCGCTGCGCTGATAATCCCAAGCCAGGCCCCGCCTGGCTTCTCACCTGCGCGGTGTCACAAAACTGATATATCAGCAACTTAGCGAAATGTGGTAAATAACAGATTAATGAAATGTTAAGTTATTGTTGAATATGTAAATACTGGTCAACGCTTTGTCATTAATGCACCACACGCATCAGTCCATGCGCGATTTGCGCTTATCAATTTCCACTTCCTGATCCAGTTTTCAGAAACAGACGAGCATAACGTCACTATAAAACTGGAGATAATTATGGTTTCCTCAACCTCACCTGCAACGGTTCGTTCGAAAGCGGGCGCGATTTTCCGCGTCACGTCGGGCAACTTTCTTGAGCAATTCGACTTCTTTCTGTTCGGCTTTTATGCCACCTACATCGCCCACATGTTCTTCCCGGCAAGCAGTGAATTTGCGTCGCTGATGATGACCTTCGCCGTCTTTGGCGCGGGCTTTCTGATGCGTCCGATCGGGGCCATTGTGCTGGGGGCTTACATTGATAAAGTGGGTCGCCGTAAAGGGCTGATCGTCACCCTGTCGATTATGGCCGCCGGAACCTTTCTGATTGTGCTGATCCCTTCTTATCAGAGCATTGGCCTGTGGGCGCCGCTGCTGGTGCTGACCGGCCGCCTGTTGCAGGGCTTTTCGGCAGGCGCCGAGCTGGGCGGGGTTTCGGTTTATCTGGCGGAGATCGCCACGCCGGGCCGCAAGGGTTTCTACACCAGCTGGCAGTCGGGTAGCCAGCAGGTCGCCATTATGATCGCGGCGGCGATGGGCTTTGCGCTGAATATGGTGCTGGAAGAGAGTGCCATTCGCGAATGGGGGTGGCGTATTCCGTTCCTGTTTGGCTGTCTGATTGTGCCGTTCATCTTTTTCCTGCGCCGCAAGCTCGAAGAGACCGAGGAATTCAGCGCCCGTCGCCACCATCTGGCGATGCGTCAGGTCTTCACAACGCTGCTCGCCAACTGGCCAGTAGTCATCGCGGGCATGCTGATGGTGGCGATGACCACCACCGCGTTTTACCTGATCACCGTTTACGCACCGACCTTCGGTAAAAAAGTCCTGATGCTCAGCGCCTCGGACAGTCTTTTGGTCACGCTGCTGGTAGCCATTTCTAACTTCATCTGGCTACCGATTGGCGGCGCGCTGTCGGACCGCTTCGGACGCAAACCGGTGCTGATCGCCATGACGCTGCTGGCGCTGGCGACCAGCTATCCGGCACTGACGATGCTGGCGGCAGCCCCGAGTTTCTCAATGATGCTGACCGTGCTGCTGTGGCTCTCTTTCCTCTACGGCCTGTATAACGGCGCGATGATCCCGGCCCTGACGGAGATCATGCCAGCAGAGGTGCGCGTGGCGGGCTTCTCGCTGGCTTATAGCCTGGCAACGGCGGTCTTTGGCGGTTTCACGCCGGTGATTTCTACCGCCTTAATTGAGTACACCGGCGATAAAGCCTCCCCGGGCTACTGGATGAGCTTTGCCGCCGTTTGCGCCCTGCTGGCAACGCTTTATCTCTATCGTCGTCGCACGTTAATCCTGCAAACCGCCGTTAAGGAGTGATCCCTCATGCTTACATTCAGAACGGTGATTGCCGCCCTGACCTTCGCCACCCTCAGCGCGGGCGCGCTTGCGCAGGAGGTGACGGTGATGATTTCTGGCGGCTTCAAAGCGGCGCTGGAGAAGCTGGCGCCGCAGTACGAAGCGCAAAGCGGCGACAGGCTCATTGTGGTCTCCGGCCCGTCGATGGGCAAAACACCGCAGGCCATTCCGGCCCGGCTCGCCCGGGGCGAAAAAGCGGACGTGTTGATTATGGTGGGCGATGCGCTGGCGAAACTGGAACAGGATCGCAGGACGGCGGCGGGCTCCCGCGTGGAGCTGGCGGATTCGCCCGTCGGGATGGTCGTCAAAGCGGGCGCGCCGGTGCCGGATATCAGTACGGTACCCGCCCTGCGGCAAACGCTGCTGAAGGCGCATTCCATGGCTTATTCCGACAGCGCCAGCGGCCGGTATGTTGAGAGCCAGTTGTTCCGTAAGCTGGGCATCGACGGCCAGGTCCAAAATAAAGCGCACCGGGTTGAGCGCATCCCGGTGGCGTCTGAAGTGGCAAAAGGGAAATACGATCTCGGCTTTCAGCAGGTGAGCGAGCTTCTGCCGGTCCCGGGCGTGACGTTTGTGGGTAAGTTGCCTGACGACATGCAGTACATTACCCGTTTCGCCGGAGCCGTAACGCAGAAGGCCGACCATCCCGAACAGGGAAAAGCGCTGCTGGCCTTTCTCTCCTCGCCACAGGCGGCCAGCGTCATTACGGCAACGGGCTTAACGCCCGTCAGTGCACCTCGCGATACTGCTCGGTGATCAGCGTTTCGAGTTCGGCAGCAATGTAGGACTGGATCCGCCCGCGGCGGCGAATCAACCCCACGGTTCGCCTGACCTCTGGCTCTGTTAAAGGCACCGACGTCAGCAGCGAATGCTCTGCGCGGGGCATTGACATGGCGGGAACGGCCGCAATGCCGATCCCGGCTTCAACCATCCCGAGCATAGTCGTCACGTGCCGCGTTTCGCAGATGCTGGGGCGCTCAGGCCGAATATGTCCGACCCGCTGGTCGAGAAGATTGCGGTTGCCGGAGGTCTTATCCAGACCGATATAATCCTGCTGATAAAAAGCCTGCCACGTCAGGCTTTTTCTTTTTGCAAGCGGGCTGTCTCGTCGGCAGGCGGCCACGTAGACATCCTCAACCAACGGGACAAACTCGATGTCGGGCTGTAAACTCCGGGCAAAGCAGATACCAAAATCCGCCTGTCCGCGGGTGACGGCCTCGATAACATTTCCGGCGCTGCTGTCGATAAGTTTAATGCGCACGCGGGGGTAACGGGACTGAAAGCGGCGGATCACATCCGGCATAAAGTAACAGGCGGCTGACGGCACTGTCGCCACGGTGATTAATCCCGTGCGCTCCTCGCTGGCCTTATCGATATCCGAAAGCATGGACTCCACGTCGACAAGCAGTTGCCCGCACCGGTCGGCAAAGGTCTGTCCATACAGGGTCAGCGTGACGCGCCGGGTGGTTCTGTCGAACAGTTTTGTCCCCAGTGCCGCCTCCAGCTTTTCAATTCTGCGACTCAACGCCGACTGGGAAAGGCAGATAGACTCCGCCGCAAGACGGAAATTGCCGTATTCCAGTAAAGCGCGGAAGGCATAGAGATCGTTGAGGTCAAAATTGACGGGCATACTGACGGGATCCTTAAGCACGGTAGGGTAAGAAGAGATTTATCATAGCCGCGTACGACATACTTCACAAAATGAAGGGGATACCCCTAAAGCGCTATCAACCTTACGGCACATAGTGATAGTTTATGCGGGCTGGATTCCTCTTAAACAGGCTGCCAGTCTGCATGCCGCCGAAGAGGAGTGTCATACTGCTTAACAGAGTATGTTGGCATGCTAACAGCCCCTGACCTTTCCATTTTGTTCACGTGCGAGTAACGAGCAAAGCGATGATTAAGTGGCCCTGGAAAACGAACGACGCTGGTCGAAATATGGCGCTGCCCTGGGATGAGGCTCTGGCGATCCCCGTGCTGGCGAATCTCTTGCCTGAAGAGCAATCAAAGCTGATTCAGCTGGCCGAGCGTTTTTTACAGCAAAAACGGCTGGTGCCGCTACAGGGCTTCGAACTGGATCCGCTTAAAAATTCGCGCATCGCCCTGCTCTTCTGCTTACCGGTACTGGAGCTGGGTATCGAATGGCTGGATGGCTTCCATGAAGTGCTGATCTACCCGGCGCCGTTTATCGTCGATGATGAGTGGGAGGATGACATCGGGCTGGTGCACAACCAGCGTATGGTGCAGTCCGGGCAGAGCTGGCAGCAAGGGCCGATCATCCTCAACTGGCTGGATATTCAGGACTCGTTCGATGCCTCGGGCTTCAACCTGATCATTCACGAAGTAGCGCATAAGCTGGATACCCGCAACGGCGATCGCGCCAGCGGCGTGCCGCTGATCCCGCTGCGTGAAGTCGCGGGATGGGAGCACGACCTGCACGCGGCGATGGAAAACATTCAGGATGAGATAGACCTGGTGGGTGAAAGCGCGGCCAGCATTGATGCCTATGCCGCGACCGATCCCGCCGAGTGCTTCGCGGTGCTGTCCGAGTATTTCTTTAGCGCACCTGAGCTTTTCGCCCCACGCTTCCCGGCGCTGTGGCAGCGTTTCTGCCAGTTTTACCAGCAGGATCCGCTCCAGCGTCTGCGGCAAAGTGAGGACGCAGCCAGCACCTCCTCTCATCCGTTCCACTAATGTTCAGCAGGGGTACGATCGGTCGATCGTACCCACACGCTCACCGCGAGAAACAGCAGCGCCATTCCCCATGCGGCAGTAATCAAAAACTGCTCACCGTAAAAGCGCGTCACCACGGGTACCAGCAGCGCACTGGCCCCGTACCCCAGCGTATGGCTGGTGGCGATCACCCCTGCCCCTTTGCCCGTCGTCAGCCGATCGTTGAGCAAAAGCTGGTATCCCGGCGTGGCCATGGCGGCACCCAGCGAGGTGATGACAATGCCCACGTAGAACAGGGCTAAACTGGCGAGACACATCAGCCCAAGCCCCGCCACCATCAAGACCGCGGCAATTAAGAGTAAAACCCTCGGGCTAAAATGCTGCGGGCGTACCACCAGAAACTGCGCCGCCAGGGTCGCAAGCGCGGCCAGGCTCAGCAGCAGGGCGACATGATGGCTGATTTGCACGGCATCGCCATTAAATAACGGATGAAGATGCGGCGATAAACCAAGCTGCATCAGGCTGACCAACGCCGCCAGCAGCAGCGCCAGCAGCAGGAAAGGCATCATAGAGGCCTGTAACCGCGTCGACTGGTACGCCACCGGCGGCAGCGGGGGATCGGCGGCTTCGCGCAGCACCAGAAGCAGCGCGATAAACGGCGCCAGCGCCATCAGCCAGAGCGGTGCGACCGGGCTGACGCTGAGCATCAGCGCGGCCAGAGGCGGTCCCAGCAGACGCCCGCAGCTAAGGCCAGAGCTTATCGTTGCCAGCGCCGCCATTCTTTTATCCAGCCCCGCGCGTTGAATGGCCCACGTCTGGGCCGCAGGCACCAGCCCCGATACCGTCAGGCCGTACAGCATGCGCGACAGAACCAGGCCCGCCATTCCCCAGAGGGCATTCAGCGCGCCGTTGGCCATCGCCCAGACCACCAGCGCCATCACGACGAAGCTCGCCAGATAGCCGCCTAACGAGGCCAGCATCACGACCTTACAGCCGTGCCGCTCGCTCTGGCGTCCCCACCAGGGCGATGCGGGTAAAAAGAGCATCGAGCCGAACATCAGCAGCCCGGCCCAGACGGAGAGCGACAGTCCGGTCAGGGAGACCAGCTGCGGCAGCATGACCAGCAAACCGTTTTGTCCGATACCCAATAAACCGGCGCCCAGTGCAAGGGGCCAGTTTGCCTTCGGGGCCATATTGTCAGTGATGTTCTCAGTACAGGTGCGCATAGAATTGTGAAGATAATGTCAATAAATGTGTGGAAATTATGAAGTTTATGAAAACAAATATTGCAAAAATAGTTGCGGCTGTAAACAGAATGAATATCATAACGAGAATTATTATCAGTCATGGAATGAGGTACATCTATGCGTGCTCTGCCCCGCTCCGCCGGTACAGATGTTGCGGCCCAGTGTTTTTTGAACGCGCTGCTGCGCGAAACGAAGGACTGGCACTATCTTCCCGCAACCCGTGCGGATGAGTTATCGCAGATACATATCCCGCTCTCCCCAACCCAGGCCATCCGGGTTCCGGTACGCTATTTCTCCCCCACGCAGCATCACCAGTATTGTTTCCCGGCCACGCTGATTCAGGCTGACAGCGACGGCGGTGACACGGTCACATTCCATCAACTGATTGATTTCATTCTTGAAAAAGAGACAGTAAAAGGCGCTCTGGACGCCGATACGCTGGCGCGCTTTAAGCAGCGCGTCCTGGAGAGCCATACGCACACCTGGCAGGCCATTGATTTACGCCACAACTGGGCAAACCTGCGCGATAAGCCGCTGACCTTTGCCGAAGCGGAACAGGCGCTGCTGGTCGGCCATGCTTTTCATCCTGCCCCAAAGTCGCACGAGCCGTTTAACGAGGCCGAGGCGCGCCGCTATCTGCCGGATTTCGCCTCGCGCTTCCCGCTGCGCTGGTTTGCGGTTGAGCATGAACTGATTGCCGGGGAAAGTCTGAACGTCTCCCTGCGTGAACGTCTGCTGTGCTTCGCGGCCCAGAGTGCGCCGGATCTTCTCGGCCACTTCACCGACACCCGCTGGCTGCTGCCGATGCATCCGTGGCAGGCTGCCTATTTGCTGGAGCAGCCGTGGTGCCAGCGTCTGGTTGAAAAAGGCGCCCTGCGGGATCTTGGCGAGGCGGGCGCACAGTGGCTGCCTACCAGCTCTTCCCGCTCGCTGTACAGCGAAACCAATAGCGACATGATTAAGTTTTCCCTCAGCGTGCGGCTGACCAACTCCGTGCGCACGCTGTCGGTCAAAGAAGTTAAGCGCGGCATGCGCCTGGCGCGGCTGGCGAAAACGGCACGCTGGCAGGAGCTCCAGGCGCGCTACCCGACCATGCGCGTGATGCAGGAAGACGGCTGGGCCGGGCTGCGCGATGAAAGCGGCGTCATTCAGGAAGAGAGCCTGATGGCCCTGCGCGTGAACCTGCTATTTGATACGCCAGATACCCAAACCAACGTGCTGGTGAGCCTGACCCAGGCGGCACCGGACGGCGGCGACAGCCTGCTGGCGGCGGCGGTGCGCCGTCTGAGCCAGCGTCTGGATCTCCCGCTCGCCCAGGCCGCCCGCTGCTGGCTGGACGCCTACTGCGACCGCGTATTGCTTCCGCTGTTCAGCGCCGAGGCGGACTACGGTCTGGTCCTGCTGGCGCACCAGCAAAATATCCTCGTTGAGATGCAGCAGGATTTCCCCGTTGGGCTGATCTACCGCGATTGTCAGGGCAGCGCCTGGACCGAAGGGGCCGACGCGTGGCTGAAAGAGGCAGGCGAAACCGAGGTGGAAAACCGCTTCGGTGAGAGCCAGCTGCTGCGCTACTTCCCTTATTACCTGCTGCTGAACTCTACCCTTGCCGTCACCGCCGCGCTCGCCGCTGCCGGCTTCGACAGCGAAGAGAACCTGATGCCCCGCGTGCGTGACGCGCTGGCCAAACTGCGCACGACGGCGAAGCAGACCCGCTGCCTTGATTATGTGCTCGACAGCCCGACCTGGAACTGCAAAGGCAACTTCTTCTGCTACCTGCACGATCGCAACGAAAACACCATCGTCGATCCGGCGGTGATCTATTTCGACTTTAGCAACCCGTTTTATAAGGAGAAGGCGTGATGGCAAACGCGAATATCGTCCATTCCGGCTACGGCTTTCGCTGTACGGCCACGGAACAAAACCTGCCGCTGACGCTGGGTCTTGACGGCAGCGCGGTCCTTGCGCGTCTGGCCGGGCTCCCGGACGGCTGGCTGGTGGACGCCCTCGACCAGCTGTTTGTAGCCTCCCCCGCCCTGACCGGCATTACCCTGCCGTGGGCCGCCTGGCAGGATGAACCTCAGGCGCAGGCGCTGTTTAGCCTCGCAAACGGGGATTATCTGGCGCGCGAAATATTCTGGCAGCTGCCGCTGTGGCTGAAAGGCGAACGTCCGCAGGCGAGCGGCGGAATGCAGTTTGATGAAAGCCGTCAGCTGTACTTCCCGCTGCGCCCTCATCGTCCGCAGGGCGAAGTGTATCGCCGTTACGATCCGCAGATTAAGCGCACCCTGAGCTTCCGCGTAGCGGACGTGGCGCTGGACGGCGAGCGTTTTACCCGCTGGATGAACACCCCACGCGTGAACGCCTTCTGGGAGATGGCGGGCCCGCAGGCCGAGCAGGAGAACTACCTGCGCCGTCAGCTCGACTCGACCTATTGCTACCCGGTGATCGGCTGCTTTGACGACCAGCCGTTCGGCTATTTTGAACTTTACTGGGCGGCGGAAGACCGCATTGGCCGCCACTATCGCTGGCAGCCCTATGATCGCGGACTGCACATGCTGGTGGGTGAAGAGAACTGGCGCGGGGCGCAGTATATCCGCAGCTGGCTGCGCGGCCTCAGCCACTATCTGTATCTCGATGAACCGCGTACGGCGCGCATTGTGGCGGAACCGCGCTTCGACAACCAGCGTCTGTTCCGCCATCTGGCGTCTGCCGGTTTCGACACGGTGAAAGAGTTCGACTTCCCGCACAAACGTTCCCGTCTCATCATGAGCGAGCGTCACCGCTTCTTCCATGAGGTGGAACTGTGAACGCGCTCTGGCAGAAAGTGAACCGCGAGATGGTGGCGAAGATCCTCGCTGAACTGGAATATGAACGCACCCTGCGCGCCGAGCCGGTTTCGGCGGACTACTGGCGCATCAGTATGGGCAACGCGACCTGGCAGTTTAGCGCCACGCGTGGGATCTGGGGCTGGCTGCATATTGACCCTGATACCCTGACCACCGCCAGCGGCGCGGCGGTCGAAGCGGAAAACGCGCTGCTGCAACTGGCCACCGTGCTGGAGATGAGCGACGCGCAAACGGCGGAGCACATGGAAGATCTCTACGCCACGCTGCGGGGCGACATGCAGCTGTTGCAGGCGCGTGACACGCTGGATGCCGATGCGCTGATCCACCTCGACCCGGACGAACTACAGTGCCTGATGCGCGGTCACCCTAAGTTTATTTTTAACAAGGGACGCCGCGGCTGGGGGCTGGATGCCCTGCGCCTTTACGCGCCGGAATATCGCGGGCGTTTTCGTCTGTACTGGGTCGCCGTGCAACGCGATCGTCTGGTCTGGAGCAGTGACGCCGATTGCGATATCAACACCCTGCTCGCCAGCGCCATGGACGATGCCGAGCGCAACCGATTCGACGCCCGCTGGCAGGAACTGGATCTGGACGACAGCTGGCTGCCGGTGCCGCTGCATCCGTGGCAGTGGCAGCAAAAAATTGCCATTCATTTCCTGGCACAGCTCGCGCGCGGTGAGATGGTGGAGCTGGGAGAGTTCGGCGATGAGTATCTGGCGCAGCAGTCCCTGCGCACGCTGACCAACGCCAGCCGTCGCGCGCCGTATGACATCAAGCTGCCGCTGACCATCTACAACACTTCCTGCTACCGCGGTATTCCGGGCAAGTATATTGCCGCCGGTCCGCTGGCCTCGCGCTGGCTACAGCAGCAGTTCGCCAGCGATGCCACGCTGATTCACTCCGGGGCGCAGGTGCTTGGCGAACCCGCAGCCGGATATCTGTCGCATCCGGGTTATGCCGCATTGCCTGAGGCGCCGTACCGCTATCAGGAGATGCTGGGGGTGATCTGGCGCGAGAACCCATCCTGCTATTTACAGGATGGCGAACAGGCGGTGCTGATGGCCGCGCTGATGGAAACCGATAACGACGGGCGCCCGCTGATTGACGCATGGATCAAACGCTCGGGGTTAACCGCTGACGCATGGCTGGAAAAGCTGTTTGAGGCGACGGTGATCCCCTTCTATCACCTGCTCTGCCGCTACGGGGTGGCGCTCATCGCCCACGGCCAGAACGTCACGCTGGTGATGAAAGATTACGTCCCACAGCGCATTCTGCTGAAGGATTTCCAGGGCGACATGCGCCTGGTGGACGAGGATTTCCCGCAGGCGCAGAGCCTGCCGGAGCAGGTAAAAGCCGTCACCGCACGGCTCAGTGCGGATTACATCATCCACGACCTGCAAACCGGCAACTTTGTCACGGTGCTGCGCTTTATTTCCCGTCTCACCCTGCAAACCGGCGTGAGCGAAACCCGCTTCTATCAGATCCTGGCGCAGGTGTTACGTCGCTATATGGCCGCCCATCCGGATCTTGCGGCGCGCTTCGCGAAGTTCGACCTGTTTAAGCCGCAGATTATTCGCGTGATCCTCAACCCGGTCAAACTGACCTTCTCTGAACACGATGGCGGCAACCGCATGCTGCCGAACTACGTCTGCGATCTTGATAACCCTCTTTTTCTGGTCTCCCAGGAGTCAGCGCAATGAAAACCTATGATTTCATCGGCATTGGTATCGGTCCGTTCAACCTCAGTATTGCCGCGCTGGCAGAGGGGCTGGACGGTTTTAGCTCGCTGTTTCTTGAACGCAAACCGCACTTCTCCTGGCACCCGGGAATGATGGTACCGGACTGCCACATGCAGACCAGCTTCCTGAAGGATCTGGTCAGCGCCGTGGAGCCAACCAACCGCCACAGCTTCCTGAACTACCTGGTACAGCGCAAAAAGTTCTACCGTTTCCTCACTACCGAGCAGCGCACTGTCTCGCGCGAGGAGTTTGCCGACTACTTGTGCTGGGCGGCGGATAACCTGACTAATCTGGCCTTCAGCCAGCAGGTGCAGCAGGTCAGCTTTGATGAGCAAAACGGTCTGTTTGAGGTCGTGACCCAGCGGGATCGCTTCCTGGCGCGCCACGTCTGCGTGGGGATTGGGAAGCAGATCAATCTGCCAGACTGCGTCACCGCGCAGGACGACACCTGCTTCCATGCCAGCGAAATGATGCTGCGCACGCCGGATTTAGCAGGCAAGCGCGTCACCGTCGTCGGCGGCGGCCAGAGCGGTGCGGATCTGTTTCTGAATATCTTCCGTGGGGAATGGGGCCAGCCGCTGAGCCTCAACTGGATCTCGCGTCGCAACAACTACAACGCGCTGGATGAAGCCGCGTTTGCTAACGAGTATTTCACGCCGGAGTATGTGGACAGCTTCTCCACCCTCGGTGACGACGCCCGTCGCCAGATGTTGCAGGAGCAGAAGATGACCTCCGACGGGATCACCACGGAGTCGCTGCTGGCCATCTATCGTGCTATGTATCACCGCTTCGAAGTGCTGCGGGAAAAACCCTGGGCGCACCTGATGCCGTCCCGCTCGGTGACGGCGCTGACGCGCCAGGAGAACGGGCAGCGCCTGAGCATCCAGCATCACCTGGACGGCGGTCGCGAACAGCTGGAAAGCGACGTGGTGATTTTCGCCACCGGCTACCGCGCCGTGCAGCCTGCTTTCCTCGCTCCGCTCTCTTCCCGACTGCGTCTGGATGAGGATGAAGCCTTCTGCATCAACAACGATTTTACCCTTGAATGGGACGGCCCGCAGAGCAACCGCCTGTTTGCCGTCAATGCCGGGATGCACCGTCTCGGTATTGCCGAACCCCAGCTCAGCCTGATGGCCTGGCGCGCGGCGCGAATTCTGAATCGCGCTCACGATGACGAGCCGTTTGAACTGGCAACCACCCCCGGCGTGATCCACTGGCGGAGCACCACCAGCCCGGAGAGCAGCCAGGTTTTTAAATCATTAATGAAGACCACCGAGTACTGACACACACATTCAGGATCAACATAACAATGAAACGTTCTCATCTTTGGGTTTTAAATCCGTGCTTACTTGCCATGCTTTCTACCTCTGCGTGGGCGGAAGAACAAAAGGAAGAAGATATTGTGGTCTCTGCCAGCCGGGCACATCGCAGCGTGGCAGAGATGGCGCAAACCACCTGGGTTATAGAGCGGGCGGAAATTGAGCAGCAGGTTCAGGGCGGGAAAGAGATTAAAGAGGTGCTGGCCCAGCTGATCCCCGGCATGGACGTCAGCAGCCAGGGACGCACCAACTACGGCATGAACCTGCGCGGTCGCTCCATGATGGTGATGGTGGACGGCGTACGTCTGAACTCGTCTCGCAGCGACAGCCGCCAGCTCGACTCTATCGATCCGTTCAACATTGACCGTATCGAGGTCATTTCCGGCGCCACCTCGCTGTACGGCGGCGGCAGTACCGGCGGGCTGGTGAACATCGTCACCAAAAAAGGCCAGCCGGAGACCGAAGTGGAGTTCCAGACCGGGGCAAAAAGCGGATTTAACAGCCATAACGACCATGATGAGAACGTCTCAGCAGCCGTAAGCGGCGGCAACGACAACGCCTCTGGACGTCTGTCGGTCTCCTATCAGCGCTACGGCGGCTGGTATGACGGCAACGGCGACGAGGTGATTATCGATAACACCCAGACCGGCTTGCAGTATTCCGACCGTATCGACGTGATGGGAACGGGCACCATCAACATCGACGATCATCAGCAGCTCCAGTTAACCACCCAGTACTACAAGAGCGAATCCGACGGCAAGCACGGCCTGTTCCTCGGAGATAATTTCGCTGCGGTCACGGGCGATGCCAAAGCCTATAACAAAGACAACCTGGACTCTGACCGTATCCCGGGCACAGAGCGTCACCTGATCAACCTGCAGTACTCGAACACCGACTTCTGGGGGCAGGATCTGGTTGCGCAGATTTACTACCGTGATGAGAGCCTGACCTACTACCCGTTCCCGACGCTGAGCAAAGGCGCGGTGACCAGCATTGGCGCGTCCCAGCAGAAAACCGATTTTTACGGTGGCAAGCTGACGCTGAACAGCAAGCCGATGGACGACCTGACCCTCACCTGGGGTGTGGATGCCGATCACGAAACGTTCGACGCCAACCAGCAGTTCTTCGACTTAAGCAAAGCGGCGGCGAGCGGCGGCATGGAGCTGGACAACGCCTACAACGTGGGCCGTTACCCGGGATACAGCATTACCAACCTCGCGCCGTTCCTGCAAGCCAGCTATGACATTGACGCTATCACCCTGAGCGGCGGCGTGCGCTACCAGTACACCGAAAACAAGGTGGACGATTTTGTCGGTTACGCCCAGCAGCAGGCAATCGCCACGGGCAAAGCCACCTCCGCTGACGCGGTGCCGGGCGGGAAAACCGACTACAACAACTTCCTGTTTAACGCCGGGATCCTTGGACGTCTGACCGAACAGCAACAGCTGTGGTTTAACTTCTCCCAGGGCTTCGAAATTCCGGACCTGGCGAAGTACTACGGCTCCGGCACCTATCAGCTGGTCGATGGTCACTATCGCCTGCAAAACAGCGTGAACGTGAACGACTCAACGCTGGACGGTATTAAGGTCAATGCTTACGAGCTGGGCTGGCGCTTCACCGGCGATAACCTGCGTACCCAGGTGGCGGCCTACTACTCGCTCTCGGATAAAACCATCACCATCAACAAGAGCGACATGACCATCAACCTGGTAGACGACAAACGTCGTATCTACGGGATTGAAGGCCAGGTGGATTATTTCTTCACCGACAGCGACTGGAGCACCGGGGCGAACTTTAACGCCATCAAGTCCGAAACGCGTGAAAACGGGAAATGGCAGAAGCTGACGGTCGACAGCGCCAGCCCGTCGAAAGCCAGCGCATGGGTGAACTGGGCGCCGGGCGACTGGGCCCTGCGCGTGCAGAGCACACAAACCTTCGACGTGTCTGACGCCGACGGTAAGAAGATTGATGGCTATAACACCGTTGATTTCCTGGGTAGCTACGCCCTGCCGGTGGGCAAAGTCAGCTTCAGCGTGGAGAACCTGCTGGACAAAGACTACACCACCGCCTGGGGCCAGCGCGCACCGGGGCTGTATAGTCCAACCTACGGTGCACCGGGTCTTTATACTTATAAAGGCCGTGGACGTACGTTTGGTCTGAACTACTCCGTTCTGTTCTGATCCTGCGCGCCGCCTGTCTGCGGGCGGCGCGATTTGCTGTGCAATTTGAAAGCAAATTTGCTATTAAATCATCGGTTTGCTGAAATTCTCGGCAAACGAACAAAAACGGTGTTTTCCCCTTTGACAAGGCGCACGCAGGTCGATAATATGCGCCTCGTTCACACGATTCCTCTGTAGTTCAGTCGGTAGAACGGCGGACTGTTAATCCGTATGTCACTGGTTCGAGTCCAGTCAGAGGAGCCAAATTTGAAAAGCCTGCTTTTAAAGCAGGCTTTTTGCTTTTGTAGGTTCGGTAAATTTGCCGGGTGGCGACTGCGCCTTACCCGGCCTAATGATTAACGACTAAATCTGATAATCAATCGCCACCTCTTCCGGCTCCATCACCTGGCGTTTGATCTCATCCACGGACAGCCCTGCATTGCACAGCTCGATAAATCGCCACACGTAGTTGCGCTGAAGCTGCCCGCGCTTTAGCCCCAGCCAGACGGTATTCGCGTCGAAAAGATGACGCGTATCCAGGCGCACCAGATTTCCGGCTTCATATTCTCCGCCAGACTGCTCGGCCACCAGGCCAATCCCCAGCCCTAACTCGACGTAGGTTTTGATCACGTCGGAATCCTGTGCGCTCAGCACCACGTCCGGTGTGAGCCCTTTACGCTTGAACGCTTCATCAATGCGCGAGCGTCCGGTAATGCCCTGCCGGTAGGTAATCAGCGGCCATTTGACGATCTCTTCCAGCGTCAACGGCGAAACCTGATTTAGGGGGTGATCGGCGGGTAACAGCAGGCTGTGATGCCAGCGGAACCACGGGAACGCCACCAGCAGCGGGTCGTTGCTCAGCCGTTCACTGGCGATACCAATATCTGCCCCACCGTTATGCAGCAGCACTTCGATTTCCTGCGGCGTGCCCTGGATCAGTTCCAGACGTACGTCCGGGAAGATCTCACGAAATGCTTTGATAACGGTCGGAAGACTGTAGCGCGCCTGCGTATGGGTGGTGGCGATTGTCAGCACACCTGAAGCGTCGTTGGTAAAGAGATCTGCCAGCCGACGAACGTTGCTGGCCTCGTTGAGAATGCGCTCAGCGATGGTCAGCAATGCCTTGCCTGGCTCCGTCATGCCCAGCAGGCGCTTGCCGCGACGGATAAAAATCTCAATGCCTAACTCCTCCTCAAGCTCGCGGATATGTCGGCTGACACCCGACTGAGAGGTGTAAAGCATGTTAGCGACCTCGGTCAGGTTGTAATCCCGCCTGGCCGCCTCACGAATAATTTTAAGTTGCTGGAAATTCACGATTCACTCCGGCGCATCTGACATAAGGCTATTGTTAGAGTCAGCCGGGCTGGAGAACAAATAATAAAAACCAGCATCTTATGCTTATTTGGAATATCAGCTGACCAGTTGCAGCTCGCGATTTTCCAGCGACGGCTTACTGACCAGAGACATCAGGATCTCTTTCACCGCCTGCGCCTGCGGTGACAGGGAGCCGCGCGCGGACATATTCAACGACAGCGGTAAGCTCATGGATGGCGTGGTGATGCGGGCCATCCAGCCATTCGCCGCGCTGCACAGTGAACGTGCGGCAGACTCGGGCAGTACCGTTACCCCCATGCCGCTGGCAATGGCGGCAGTCAGCGTGGAGATGGAATCAATCTCCCCGATAATCTTCGCCGTCAGACGGCGCAGCGAGAACGCTTCGTCAACGCGAACACGCACGGCGCTGTAGTCGCGCGGCAGGAACAGGTTCATCTCTGCCACGGCGGTTAAATCAATGCTCTGGCCGGGGCAATCACGGGTCCCGACCAGATAAAGATCTTCCTTAAGCAGCGGCTGGCTGGTGATCCCGGCAACCGGTGAGCGATCGTACAGCACCGCCATATCCAGCTGACCGTTGAGCAGTTTGTCATTGAGCACGGAACCACTGTTCTCATGCAGATAAACCAGCACTTCCGGTAGCTCCGCGCGCACCGCCTGAAGCAGCGGCATGGTTACCGACGATGCGGCCGTTCCCGGTGCCAGGCCGATGGAGACATTCCCGCTCAGGGTCTGACCTACGTTGTGCACGGCCAGTTGCGCCTGTTCGCACTGACGCAGGATCGTACGGGCATGGGTATATAAAATTTTTCCCGCTTCGGTAGGCGTTACGCCGCGCTTGGTGCGGATCAACAGTTGCTGGTCCATTTCGCCTTCCAGAGTCGCGACCTGCTGGCTCAGCGCAGGCTGCGCGATATGCAGCACTTCAGCCGCCTGGGTCAGGCTGCCGATATCGACGATTTTTACGAAGTATTTCAGTCGTCTTAAGTTCATGTTGCCCCCTGTTCGAAAATAGCGTGCCGGTAACGGCTGTGTTGTTAAACAGGTTTTGCAATATGGATGCCAGGTTTTGGCAGCGAATAAATATCTTTGCTAAGCGGCTGAAAATAAGGAAAGCCAATCGCTGGTGCCTGTTTTCAGACAGTGACAACGGATTCCGATCTGCCCCATTCGGGGTATATCTGCACAATAATGGTGCATTCCGTTGGCAAAAACGTCAGTTTGCTGTTTTTGTCAGCAAACAGTCTAAAGTCGGCGATCCATCCTTTGACAAGGCGTACGCAGGTCGATAATATGCGCCCCGTTCACACGATTCCTCTGTAGTTCAGTCGGTAGAACGGCGGACTGTTAATCCGTATGTCACTGGTTCGAGTCCAGTCAGAGGAGCCAAATTTGAAAAGCCTGCTTTTAAAGCAGGCTTTTTGCTTTTCTGCGTTTGGTACGTTTGTCGGGTGACGCTCCGCTTATCCGACCTACGGTCCTGTAGGCCCGGAAAGCGCAACGCCACCGGGCATTGCAAGCCTCACCGGCATCCCCGACCGCCGTTCCAGCTCAGCGCCCGCCCCTTCACTTATCAGCTGCGTCCTTTGCGCGGCCGAAATGGGCAGCGGCACTTTTCGGGTTGATTCAAATTCCGCGCGATTGCGTGAAAGCGGCTCGTGAACCTCTACCCAGCGGCTACCATCCGGCTCGGTGGTCACTTTTACGGGCTGATCGATAAGCTGTACCCGCGTCCCCACCGAAACGTTATCGAACAGGTATTTGATATCGTTATTACGCAGGCGAATGCAGCCCTGGCTGACGCGCAGGCCAATGCCGAAATTTGAGTTGGTACCGTGGATCGCGTACAGCCTGCCGATATAAAGGGCATACAGCCCCATCGGGTTATCCGGCCCGGCGGGCACGAACGCGGGCAACGTTTTCCCCTCCTTCGCGTAAGCACGTCGCGTATTTGGCGTGGGTGACCAAGTTGGGCCTTCCTGTTTGCGCTCAACGGCGGTTACCCAGTTACGCGGCGTTTCGCGCCCGGCCTGACCAATGCCAATAGGCAGCACCTCAACCGTGTTGCTGCCGGGTGGATAATAGTAAAGACGCATTTCGGCGACGTTCACCACAATCCCTTCACGCACGGTTGGCGGCAGAATAAGCTGCTGCGGCACCACCAGCGCTGTACCGGCACGTGGTAAAAACGGATCTACCCCCGGGTTAGCTTCCAGCATATTGCTTAACCCTTGCCCGTGCTGCGCTGCAAACGCTTCGAGCGGCAGGGTATTGCCTTCAGGTACGGTGACAGTTATCGGCGCTCCCACCAGGCGGCTCCCCTCGGGAGGGAGTGGGTAGGTTACAGCAGATGCAGCGGGAACCAGTATACAAAGCGTAAAAACGAACGCGGCAAATCGAATCATAGTGTTCTGTACTCGGTCAAAGAGAAAGCCTGCCGGTGGGCAGGCTTAGCCTACTCATTCAGTTAACCTTTCGTCGTGCGCCATCTCCGGGTAAGGACTTTTTCCGCTTCCACAATCATGAACATTGCGAACCCGATCAGGAAGGTAATGATCCAGTAGCGGAACGGCAGCGCTTCGGTACCGAACAACATCTGCATAAATGGCGCATAGACGATCAGAAGCTGAAGGGCCAGAAGTACGCCGCTCACGATCCATATGCCCTTGTTAGCCAGCAGACCTTTACTCAGGGAGAAGCCGTCGGTGACGCGGCAGTTGAGCATGTAAAACCACTGGGCAGTGACCAGCGTTTGCAGCAACACGGTGCGGATGAACTCCGCCGAGTAACCGCGCGGTTGCAGCCAGGCCTCCAGCACAAAGGCGCTGATGGCAATCATCAGGCCGACAAACACCACGCGCCAGATGGCGTAACCGTCCATCACGTGCAGGTTAGACTTACGCGGCGGCCGGTTCATGATGTCCTTCTCACCCGCTTCAAACGCCAGACCAAACGACAGCGTTGCCGAGGTTGCCATGTTCATCCACAGGATCAGTACCGGTGTTAACGGGATCAGGTTCCCCGCCAGCAGGGCAATAATGATCAGCAGGGCCTGGGCGATGTTGCTCGGGATAACGAACAGAATGGTCTTTTTCAGGTTGTCGTAGACCCGACGCCCTTCATGGACCGCCCGGGCAATGGTGGCAAAGTTATCATCCGTTAACACCATATCGGCGGCTTCTTTGGTGACTTCAGTACCTTTGATCCCCATCGCGATGCCGACATCCGCCCGCTTCAGCGCAGGCGCATCGTTCACGCCGTCCCCGGTCATCCCGACCACTTCCTGCTTACTTTGCAGCGCCTGCACCAGACGGAATTTATCTTCCGGGCTGGTTCGGGCAAAGATATCGTATTTTTGCGCCGCCTCGCTCAGCTGGTGGTCGTCCATCGCCTCCAGTTCGCGCCCGGTAATGGCGCTCGCCGCGTTGCCAATACCCAGCATCTGACCAATGCTCATCGCCGTTTGTGGATGATCCCCGGTAATCATTTTCACGCGAATGCCCGCCTGCAAGCAGTCGGCAATGGCCGAAATGGCTTCCGGGCGCGGGGGATCCATCATGCCCGCAATGCCGAGCAGTATGACCCCCTCTTGCAGATCCGCATGCGTCAGCTCGCGCTGCCCGCTGGCGGCCGGTTTCCAGGCCGCAGCCACCATGCGCAATCCTTCGCGCGCATACTCTTCAATCTTCTCTTCCCAATAGTGCAGGTTGAACGGCTCCAGCCCGTTTTGGGTCTGCTGGTGCTGGCAAAGACGGAAAAGGACGTCCGGCGCACCGGTGATTAACATCACCTCTTCGTCGCCCAGGCGATAAAGGGTGGACATGTATTTATATTGCGAATCGAATGGGATTTTACTGCGCAATTCGGCGTCAATTGCCGGAAGCGGGATTTTTGCCGCCAGCACCTTCAGCGCGCCTTCGGTGGGCCCGCCGGTGATTTTCCATAGCCCCTGCTCATCTTTGATCAACTGACTGTCATTACAGAGATCGACGGTGCGCAGATAGCGCTCCAGCACAGACCCCTGGGTCACGGTTACCGGTGTTGGATCGTCAACAGGGTGAATATTGCCCACCGGCTCGTAGCTGTCTCCCTCCACGCGGTAGGTGGTGTCCGCGGTAATCACCGCTTTTACCGTCATCTCATTCATGGTCAGGGTGCCGGTTTTATCCGAGCAGATCACCGTCATCGCCCCCAGCGTTTCCACGGTAGGCAGCTTGCGAATAATCGCCTTGCGACGCGCCATCGCCTGCACGCCCAGCGAGAGGATGATAGAGATAATGGCCGGTAAACCTTCCGGCACCGCCGCCACCGCAAGGCTAATCAGCGACAGCACCAGCTCTGATACGGGCATATTACGGAAGATAAGACTGAAAACGAACAGCGCCAGCATCATCACCAGAATGGTGATAAAAATGGTCTTGCCGAGCTTGTCCATTTGCACCATCAGCGGGGTACGGTGTTTTTCAATGTCCGACATCATCTGGTTGATATGGCCGAGTTCGGTCTCCCCACCGGTCGCCACCACCAGCCCTTTTCCCCCGCCGGAGCTGACGGTGGTGCCAGAATAAAGCAGGTTGTAACGGTCGCCTAACGGCAACTCCCCGTGGAGCGCATCGCTGCTTTTCTCCACTACCGTGGATTCGCCGGTAAGAATAGCTTCTTCCACCCGCAGGTTGTGCGCCTCTATTACGCGAAGGTCGGCAGGAATGCGATCCCCGGCGCGTATCACCACGATATCTCCCGGCACCAGCGCTGTCGTCGGGATAGTTTCATGGTTGCCCTGCCGGATGACCACAGCCTCGCTGGAGAGCATATTACGAATGCTTTGCAGCGATTTCTCCGCATTGCTCTCCTGAATATGTCCAATCAGGGCGTTAATGATAGCCACCCCAAGAATGACAAACATATCCACCCAGTGTCCCATTATCAGCTTCAGCAGCGCCGCCGCCAGAAGGACGTAAATGAGAACATCGTTGAAATGGGCCAGAAAGCGCAGCCAGCCGGGTTTACCCGGTTTTTGCGGTAAGGCATTTTCACCGTATTTTTCCAGTCTGGCGGTGGCTTCTGCACTGGTAAGTCCGTCCAGGCTGGATTGGATATTTGTCAGGGTTTCATCAACGGTCTGTTGATAATACGGATGGTGAGGCTTTTCTGTTATCATCGTTCCTTCCTCGGGTTCTTTTCAGAAATCACCTTGCTTTCATGTCATTAACGAATAACGAAAACAGGAACATGTGCATAACGAACGATACTCGCCGCCTCTGACCCTAATAAATGGGTTTGAATATTGGGATTGCGCGACCCCACAATAATCGCGCCGACGTTAAGTTCATCCGCCAGTTTGATTACCTCATCACGTATATTCCCGCTGCGAACATGTAGATGGACATTTGCTTCCGGCAGGCTGATTTTTTTTACCAGCGCGGCCAGTTTTTCTTTAGCATTATTAATCATATATTCATCCATCTTTCTCGCGTCTGCAATAAAACCGCGGGTCAGTTCCGCCGAGAACTTTGGCATAACGTACAGCAGATGGACATTACCCGATGCGCTTTGCGCCAGGAATTGGGCATGCTGTAGCGCTTTATCAGACAACGCTGTTTCGTATACATCCACCGGCACCAGAATCGTTCTATACATATCAAGCATCCTTTTTATAACCAACACAACAGTGAGTGAATCAGGAGAGATCGCATCAAACCCATGGGTACAGGCGTGAATGCCTTTTACGGAAAAAAGGAATGGATGCTATTAAACGTAGCACAGGAATATCAGGATGTTATTCAAAGGGGATACGCTATCGTATCGCTTGTTTCGCCTGAGTATGTCACGCCACTAATAATGGTTATTTAACATTTATTTATTCACCGACTATGCTCATAGTCAGACATGCAACATGTTCATTCTCATTATCCCGCGCCACCTTCAACCTCATGGAGGAATGCATGTACGGTTTAAGCCTGATTCGCCTTGGTTTGTTTATTGCGCTTGCCATTATCGCCAGCACAGCAATCGGTTTATTTACCTATGTGGTCGTCTCGGCCCTGGCGGAATAGTGCCACCCCAGCATTGATGACGAAATAAATAAAACAATTATTATCAGGGGAATACTGTGAAGCGCTACCTCTCTCTTCTGCCTGCTGTTTTATTGCTGCTGACGGCGTGCGACCCCAAACCCGACCGCGCCGCGCCCCTGCCAAAAATGGTAAAAGTCACAGAGGTGGTCAAGGCCGGCAACGCGCAGCAGCGCGTATTTCCCGCGCGTATCGAATCCGGCGACGCCACCGATCTCGCGTTCAAACGTGCCGGGCAGATTGAGACCCTGGACATTCGCCAGGGTGCCGTTGTCAAACAGGGGCAAAGGCTCGCCAGTCTTAACGATCGCGAAGCCCGGCAGCGTCTGAACGACAGGCAAACGGCGGCGACCCTGGCTCAGCGGCAATTCGACCGCTTCCAGACCCTGGCAGGACGCCAGGCCGTGTCGAAGGCCGAGATGGATGTCCAGCGCGCAAACCGCGATTCTGCAAACGCCGCGCTACAGATTGCTCGCGAGGAATTAAGCCAGATGACGCTCGTCGCCCCCTTTAGCGGGACAGCGGCCAGCGTACATGTGCGAAATCATCAGGTCGTCTCAGCCGGCCAGCCCGTCGTCACCCTGACCCGTACCGACCTGCTGGACGTGGTGTTCAGCCTTCCAGAGAACCTGTTTAACACCTTCGATATCCGCAATGCGCAGTACAAACCGGTAGTGAGGATCAACGCCCTGCCCGGTCGCGAGTTTACCGCTGTGTACAAAGAGCACTCAGGCAGTAGCGACAGCAACACATTGACCTAGCAGGTGATTTTAACCATGCCCCGCCCGGATGATTTTCCCGTCGTGGGCGGCGTCAGCGGAACGGTCACCATCAATTTAACCAACCTACCGGCGGGCGTGGGCAGTGAGGCGCTGGTGGTGCCGGTTGAAGCGGTCTTTAACCCGGATAACCGCCCGCGCAATGAGCCACACGTCTGGGTGGTGACGGGCGAAGGCGATACATTGCACCTGGAAGATCGTAAGGTCAGCGTCGGGCAAGTCAGCGCTGAGGGGGTCGTCATCGCCGGTGGGCTTAAGGCCGGTGAACGCGTGGTGGCCGCAGGCGTTGGGGAGTTACATCCCAACCAGCCGGTACGTATCTGGACGCGTGAACGGGGACTGTAATGGATATCTCTCGTCAGTTTATCAGCAACCCGGTTCGCGTCTGGCTGACTATTCTGCTGCTGGGCGTAGGTGGCATTATTGCCCTGTTGAACATCGGCAGACTGGAAGATCCGGCGTTTACCATCAAAACGGCGGTGGTAATCACTCATTATCCGGGCGCGTCGGCGCAGCAGGTTGAGGAAGAGGTCACCCTGCCACTGGAAAACGCGCTTCAGCAGTTACCTTACCTGGATAACGTCAGCTCCATCTCCTCCAGCGGCCTGTCGCAGATCACGGTCAATATAGCCTCGCGCTACCACTCAAATGCGCTGCCGCAAATCTGGGATGAACTGCGTCGCCGGGTGGGAGATGCCGCCCGACAGTTTCCACCGGGGGTAGTGACCCCGTTTGTGAATGACGATTTTGGCGATGTGTTCGGCTTTTTCTTTGCCATTTCCGGCGATGAATTCAGCAATCCGGAACTGGTCCGGTATGCCGAGCAGCTGCGCCGGGAGTTGGTCCTCGTGCCGGGCGTGGGCAAAGTGGCCATCGGCGGAGCCCTCACCCAGCAGATTAACGTGGACATTTCTCTGAGCAAAATGGCCGCGCGCGGGATTACGCTTAACCAGCTTTCTGCCCAGCTCAGCAGGCTGAACGTGGTTTCCAGCGCGGGAGAGATCCCCTCCGGTACTGAGTCAATTCGTCTGCATCCTACCGGTGAATTCGAAAGTATTGACGAGCTGGCCGATCTCATAGTGACCCCGCCCGGCGTTGGGGCGGCTACCCGTTTACGGGATATTGCCACCCTGTCACGTGGGCTGGATGCGTCCCCTGCCAGCATCTACCATGCCAACGGCAGAAAAGCCGTCACCATGGGCGTCTCCTTTATACCCGGCGTTAACGTGATCGACGTGGGACATGCCCTGGAGGCGAAGCTTGAGCAGATGTCAGCCGAGAAACCGGCAGGTATCCATATCGACCTGTTTTACGATCAGGCGGCGGAGGTCGGGCATTCCGTCAACGGATTTATCATTAATTTCCTGATGGCGCTGGCGATTGTCGTCGGTGTGTTGCTGATCTTTATGGGCTTACGCAGCGGGCTCATTATCGCCTTTTCCCTCGCGCTCAACGTGCTGGGCACGCTGCTGATCATGTATCTCTGGGGCATAGAACTACAGCGTATTTCACTGGGGGCGCTGATCATCGCCCTCAGTATGCTGGTCGATAACGCCATTGTGGTTGTCGAAGGGGTACTGATAGCCCGGCAGCAGGGCTCGCCTCTGCTTAACGCCATTAACGCTATTATTCGCCGCTCTGCGCTGCCGCTGCTGGGTGCGACGGTCATCGCCATCCTGGCTTTTGCGCCCGTCGGGCTGTCACAGGACTCCACCGGCGAATACTGTAAGTCGCTGTTTCAGGTGTTGCTGATTTCGCTGATGCTGAGCTGGTTCTCAGCCCTCACCATTACGCCGGTGCTGATTAAATGGTGGCTGTTTAAACATGACGCAGCACCGCCAGACGCCGACGAAACGGATCCCTACGACAAACGCATCTATCGGATCTACCGGGGTTTGCTCAATGCACTGTTACGGCGTAAAGCGCCAACGCTGATGGTGATGGCCGCACTGCTGGCTGCCGCCATCTGGGGCTTTGGCTCGGTGCGGCAGAACTTCTTCCCCTCATCCAGTACGCCAATTTTCTTTGTCGACCTCTGGCTCCCTTACGGGACCGACATTAACTGGACCGAGAAGATGACCGGTGATATCGAGAAAACCATTAACGGCCAGCCTGGCGTGGAAACTACGGTCTCGACGATTGGTCAGGGAAGTATGCGATTTATTTTGACCTACAGCGGACAGCGGCAGTACAGCAACTATGCACAAATCATGGTGAGAATGGACGACCAGCGTAACATCCCCGCCCTGACCCGCCACGTTGATGAGTACATTGCACGGAACTACCCGCAGGTTAACGCCAGCACGAAACGGGTGATGTTTGGCCCCTCCGGTGACAGCGCCATTGAAATACGTATTAAGGGCCCCGATCCGGACAGGCTGCGTCTGATCGCCAGCCATGTAGACAGTATTCTTACGCGCGATCCGGCGACGGACAGCGTCAGGAACGACTGGCAAAACCGCAGCAAAGTGATCCGCCCGCAGTACGTCACCGCGCTGGGACGTGAGCTTGGCGTGGACAAGCAGGACGTCGATAACGCCCTGGAGATGAATTTCTCCGGCAGCCGGGCGGGACTGTACAGAGAAGGAAGCGACCTGTTACCCGTGGTGGTGCGCCCGCCGGAAAGTGAACGGCTGGACGCCAATCACCTGAATAACGTCCTGGTATGGAGCCAGACCCGTCAGCAGTATATTCCGCTGAGCAACGTCGTCAGCGGCTTCGCGCTGGAGTGGGAAGATCCGCTGATCCTGCGTCGCGACCGCTCGCGCGTGCTGACCGTGCAGACCGACCCTGACCCGCTAAGCCAGCAAACGTCCGGCGATATTCTCGCCCGCGTGAAGCCGCAAATAGATGCCCTGCCTCTGCCCCACGGCTACAGCATCGAATGGGGCGGGGACGCGGAGAACTCCAGCGAAGCGCAGCAGGGGCTATTTACCACGCTGCCGCTCGGGTATCTGGTGATGTTTGTGATCACGGTGCTGATGTTCAGTTCGGTGAAAAACGCCGTCGCTATCTGGCTGACCGTGCCGCTGGCGCTGATCGGCGTTACGCCCGGTTTTTTACTTACCGGGATCCCCTTTGGCTTTATGGCACTGATTGGCCTGCTGAGCCTGAGCGGGATGCTGATCCGCAACGGCATTGTGCTGGTGGAAGAGATTGAGCAGCAGAAAGCGCAGCAGGATCAGCACAGTGCGATCGTTTACGCCGCCACGTCGCGCCTGCGTCCCATCCTGCTCACCGCCTTTACGACCGTGCTTGGCCTCGCCCCCCTGCTGCTGGATGTGTTCTTCCAGAGCATGGCCGTTGTGATTATGTTTGGGCTTGGGTTTGCTACAATCCTGACGCTGCTGGTACTCCCCGTAATTTACGCGTGTTTTCATCGTAAGGACGAAGCTGAACAACAATGAATGCGACAGGGCTGAACATCATCAAGACGCTGGGCTGTATGACGGCGGTCACCTTCTTCACCATCTACAACACCTGGGACCATTACGATTATGACTATCACTGGATCCTCGGTTTTTTAACCTTCATTTCGACCATCGCCACGCCGTTGTTTTTTGTGGTTGCAGGGTATCTGGATGGGCAATCCCGACACGGCACGCGCTGGCAGCTTGATAAGATCAAAAGCCTGGTGATCGTCTTTCTGTTCTGGGTAACCATTTACTACCTGTGGGAGCCCTATCAGCGCGGATATCTTATCCAGCCCTGGTTCGTGTTCGCATTTGTCGTGATTTACACTTTTCATCCGGCGGTGGAGTGGCTCAGCCAGCGGCGAACGCTGTTTTGCGGGGTGATTGTCACCCTGCTGCTTTTCTCATACGGGTACGATTTGCTGTCAGCCCTCTATCCTGATGTCCACGTGCTTTCATTGTCGCCGCAGTATCGCCTGTGGACGTGGCTGCTGTTTTATCTGACGGGGCAGCTCTTTTGCGATCCGCAGATTGCGGCGTGGATCGGCCGCAAAAATGTGGTCAGGGCAGCGGTGATTGCCATACCGTTTATCTATCTCTTCACGTGGTTTTACGAACGGCATTTCTTTTTTGCGCTATTTAAAGCGGACAGAAACGCCTTTATCCTCACCGGATCGCAAATCTACATCCTGATTATTGCCCTGGTGATTGCGGCCAACGGCGTACGTTTTCGCCGCAATGCGGAGTTTAAAGAGTCCGTGCTGGCCGCCATTAGCAAAACGATGACCGGGGTCTATATCATGCACTACTCGGTGTTTCACCTGCTGACGGCGCTCATTCCGGTAACGTCCCTGAGCACCAAACTTGCTCTGATTGTGCTCACCTTTGTTACGTCCGTCCTGTTTTCGCTGCTGATTCTGTCCAACGCAGTGGCCAAAAAAGTGATCACACTTTAAAAGCCCAGGCGCAGCCAGGCAAACAGCACGTTGCCGTTGTTGTAGGTTCCGGGAATATAGGTGAACTGGACGGTGACGCGCTTATATCCGGCAGAGAAAAGCGGGAAGATAAACGGCAGCGGGACATAGTTAGCAAAGTCGTCGCGCGCGGTGATCCCCGCGGCGGCCCCCAGCCCCAGACGGAAATCTTTTGCGTTATCCAGATACCAGCCCTTTTCCCAGCCGTAGCCCATCGCGGGCTGCCACTCGTTATGTGAATCTTTAAACATCATGGCAAAGAGTGCGCTCCAGTTGCCCTCGTCGTTGTAGCGAGAAACGCCCAGTCCGCCGCCCCACGGCATTTCGTTGTAGTTATCCGTTTTCTCTTTGTCATACATAAAGCGGGCATGCCAGCTCAGAAACGGCAGGTAGAGATCGTAACGATCTGGCTGCTCCCAGGTCTGGGAAATATCGTCTGTTACCGCATCCCACCAGCGGTGGATGCGCTGTTCGCCGTAGACTTTTGGCTCCGCATGCAGCGGCGAAGCCACCAAAAACAGGACTACCCAGAGTGCAGGAAAGAGGCGTTGCATCGTTATTCCCTCAGCTTACGTCACACAGCGATCTTTATTACTGTAAACCATTCAGCCCTAACCGGAGCCAAACAGGCTGATTTATATTGGGACCCGATAAGATGAAATTTATTGATTCTGCGCTTTCAGGAAAGATAAAAACGTTTTCTCAGGCCGTCTGTCGCGGTAGTCTCATACGTTCCGTCAATATGACGGCTGCAACGTGAGTGACCTTTTCTTATACCAATAATTAAAAATCAGTACAGACAGGACAACTATGGACTCCACCCTCATCTCCGCTCGCCGCAACGAGGAGACACCTTCGCTTAACCGCGCCCGCCGCGCCGCTTTAGGTAGCTTCGCAGGCGCCGTCGTCGACTGGTATGACTTTCTGCTCTACGGTATTACCGCTGCGCTGGTCTTTAACCGTGAATTCTTTCCTCAGATCAGCCCCGCCATGGGCACGCTTGCTGCGTTTGCCACCTTCGGCGTCGGTTTTCTGTTTCGTCCGCTGGGCGGGATAATTTTCGGCCACTTCGGTGACCGCCTTGGCCGTAAGCGCATGCTGATGCTCACCGTCTGGATGATGGGCATTGCCACCGCGCTGATCGGTGTTTTGCCCTCCTTTGCATCGATTGGCTGGTGGGCCCCGGTGTTGCTGGTGACGCTTCGCGCCATTCAGGGCTTTGCCGTCGGCGGCGAATGGGGCGGCGCGGCACTGCTGTCCGTGGAAAGCGCGCCGAAGAATAAGAAAGCGTTCTACAGCAGCGGCGTGCAGGTAGGTTATGGCGTGGGTCTGCTGCTCTCCACGGGCCTGGTGTCGCTCATAAGCCAGCTCACGACAGACGAGCAGTTTCTGAGCTGGGGCTGGCGTATTCCGTTTATCTTCAGCATTGTGCTGGTCGTGGTGGCCCTGTGGATCCGTAACGGCATGGAAGAGTCGGCTGAGTTTGAGCAACAGAAGCGCGAAAAACCGGTCGCAAAAAAACGGCTGCCGGTGATGGAAGCGCTGGTGCAGCACCCTGGCGCTTTTCTGAAAATTATCGCCCTGCGCCTGTGCGAACTGCTGACGATGTATATCGTCACCGCCTTCGCCCTCAACTACTCCACGCAAAACCTCGGCCTGCCGCGGGAATTGTTCCTGAATATTGGCCTGGTGGTGGGCGGGATCAGCTGCCTGACCATCCCCTGCTTCGCCTGGCTGGCGGATCGCTTTGGTCGTCGACGGGTGTATATCACCGGGGCGCTTATCGGCACACTCAGCGCCTGGCCGTTCTTTATGGCGCTGGAGGCCCAGTCGGTCTTCTGGATTGTCTTCTTTGCGATCATGCTTGCGAACATCGCTCACGATATGGTGGTCTGCGTGCAGCAGCCGATGTTTACCGAGCTGTTTGGCGCAAGCTACCGCTACAGCGGCGCGGGCGTGGGATATCAGGTGGCGAGCGTGGTCGGCGGCGGGTTTACGCCGTTTATCGCCGCCGCGCTGGTGACGTTCTCCGGCGGGAACTGGCATAGCGTGGCGATTTATCTGCTGGCAGGTTGCCTGCTTTCTGCTGCCACCGCCCTGTTGATGAAGGAAACCGCGCACAGCTGATCTCCTCACTTTTGTTTCACAGGCGTGTGACATACTATCGGGTATAGCCGCACACCTGTGGAACAAGGAGACAGACATGAATAATAAGGGCTCCAGCCTGACCCCGGCTCAGGCGCTGGAAAAACTCGACGCGCTGTATGAACAGTCCGTCAATGCACTGCGCAGCGCCATCAGTGACTATATCGAAACAGGGAAACTTCCCGATGAAAAGGCCAGAACCCAGGGCCTTTTTGTTTATCCATCGCTCTCTGTCACCTGGGACGGCAGCGCCAGCAGCAATCCGAAAACCCGCGCCTATGCGCGTTTCACCCACTCCGGCTGTTACAGCACGACCATCACGCGACCTGCGCTGTTCCGCCCCTATCTGGAAGAGCAGCTTACCCTGCTGTATCAGGATTACGGCGCGCATATCAGCGTTGAACCGTCCCTGCACGAGATCCCTTACCCGTACGTAATAGACGGCTCAGCGCTGACGCTGGATCGCTCCATGAGCGCGGGGCTGACCCGCCATTTTCCGACCACTGAGCTGTCGCAGATTGGCGATGAGACGGCGGACGGGATCTATCACCCGGCAGAGTTTTCACCGCTGTCGCACTTTGATGCCCGCCGTGTCGATTTTTCGCTGGCACGCCTGCGCCACTACACCGGCACCCCAGCCGAACATTTCCAGCCGTTCGTACTGTTTACCAACTACACCCGCTATGTAGACGAATTTGTCCGCTGGGGCTGTAGCCAGATCCTTGACCCGGACAGCCCTTACATCGCTCTCTCCTGCGCGGGCGGGATCTGGATCACTGCCGAAACCGAAGCACCGGAAGAGGCCATCTCCGACCTGGCGTGGAAAAAGCACCAGATGCCCGCCTGGCACCTGGTCACCGCTGACGGTCAGGGCATTACGTTGATTAACATCGGCGTTGGCCCGTCGAATGCGAAAACCATCTGCGACCATCTGGCGGTTCTGCGCCCGGACGTCTGGCTGATGATCGGCCACTGCGGCGGCCTGCGTGAAAGCCAGCTGATTGGTGATTATGTCCTCGCCCACGCTTATCTGCGTGACGACCATGTCCTTGACGCGGTTCTGCCGCCGGACATTCCTATCCCGAGTATTGCGGAAGTGCAGCGCGCCCTGTACGACGCCACCAAAGAGGTGAGCGGCATGCCGGGTGAAGAGGTGAAGCAGCGCCTGCGTACCGGTACGGTCGTCACCACCGACGATCGTAACTGGGAGCTTCGCTATTCCGCCTCCGCCCTGCGTTTCAATCTCAGCCGTGCGGTCGCGATCGATATGGAAAGCGCCACCATTGCCGCGCAGGGCTACCGCTTCCGCGTCCCGTACGGCACGCTGCTGTGCGTGTCCGATAAACCGCTGCACGGCGAGATCAAACTGCCGGGTCAGGCGAACCGTTTCTACGAAGGGGCGATCTCAGAGCACCTTCAGATTGGTATTCGCGCCATCGATTTACTGCGTGCAGAGGGCGACAAACTACATTCCCGTAAGCTGCGCACCTTCAATGAGCCACCGTTTAGGTGATACTAAGGACACAATATGCACACCACATCACCGCTTACGGCCCTGCGCCAGTGGCTACAGGACAATCAGCTCGACGGGATGATTGTGCCGCGCGCCGATGCCTGGCAGAGCGAATCTTGCGCACCGTATGATGCAAAGCTGGCCTGGCTGACGGGCTTTGACGGCTCGGCGGGGCTGGCGCTGGTACTGAAAGACAGAGCGCTGCTGTTTGTTGACGGACGCTATCAGGTTCAGGCCCGCGTACAGGTCAATCTCCACGAGGTGGAGATCCACCATCTGCACAACGAGCCGCTGGCCGAGTGGCTGGCGAAAAACGTTGCGGCCGGCACGCGCATCGGCTTTGATACGCTGCTGATGACCAATGCAGAGTTTACGCGGCTCTCGGCCACGCCGTGCGAACTGGTACCGCTCGCGCGCTCTCCGTTCGATACCCTCTGGGTTGACCGCCCTGCCGCCCCCGCAGGGCTTATCCGCGAGATGCCTGTAGACATCAGCGGCGAAAGCAGCGCCGCCAAACGCCAGCGCGCCGCCGCCGTGCTGGCAGAGCACCGCGCGGATTATCTGGCCGTTACCCTGCCGGACAATATCGCCTGGCTGCTGAACGTGCGGGGCTCAGATATCCCCTTTTGCCCGGTGCCTCTGTCGTTTGCCCTGCTGAGCCGCGAGGGTGCGGTGGAATGGTTTGTGGATGACAGCAAGCTGAATGCGCTGCCGGATGCCGTGCGGAACGCCTTCACGATTGCGCCTCAGGAAGCCTTTATCCCGCGCTGTAGGCAGCTTGCGCAGGGTAAGCGGGTCATGATCGATCCCGATTCCGCACCGGTGGCGTTACGCTTTGCGGTTGAACCTCAGGGGGAAATTATCTGGCAGACCGACCCGATCACCCTGATGAAAGCTACGAAAAACCCGGTGGAGCTGGCGGGCTATCGTGAATGTCATCACCAGGACGGTGCGGCATGGGTGAATTTCCTGGCCTGGCTGAGCCGGGAAGTTCCTCAGCGGGCCGCGTCGGGAATGCCGCTGACCGAGCTTGACGTGCAGGCGAAACAGCTTGCGTTCCGCCTGCAACAGCCTGGCTTTGTCGAGCCGAGTTTCGCCACCATTTCCGCTTCCGCGAGTAACGCGGCGATGTGCCATTACCACTCAAGCGAGGCCAGCAACAAGCCCATCGGCCACGACCACTTTTACCTGAATGATTCCGGGGGGCAGTACCGCAACGGCACCACGGACGCGACGCGTACCCTGGCCTGGGGAAAGGTCGATCCACAGCAGCGTTTGCACTACACCGCAGTGCTTAAAGGCTTCCTGTCGCTGATTACCCTTCAGTTCCCGTCCGGCACTCAGGGGCACCAGCTGGATGCCTTTGCGCGCCGTCCGCTGTGGGAGTTGGGACTGGATTACGACCACGGCACCGGGCATGGCGTAGGGCATCAGCTTCTGATCCACGAGAACCCGCACCGTTTTGCGCAAAAGGTCAACCCGTGGCCGCTGGTGGCGGGCAATATTATGACCATTGAGCCGGGTTACTACCTGGGCGATAGCCACGGTATTCGCATTGAAAACCAGGTGGAGATTGTCGAAAGCCGTCCGGGATTTTGTAAGTTTGCCTCGCTGACGCTGATCCCAATCGATTTAAGCCAGGTGGAGCTGCATCTGTTGAGCGAGTCAGAAAAACAGTGGCTGGATGAGTACCACCAGCAGGTACGAGAGGCGCTTTCACCCCGGGTGGACAGCGATGCGCGGCCGTGGCTGGTGGAGGCAACGGCGCCAATTCGTGTGAACGGATAGTGCGGCTTTTGCCGGGTGGTGGCTTCGCCTTACCCGGCCTACGATTCGATGTTTTTGTAGGTCGGGTAAGCGGAGCGTCACCCGACAATTTTACTGAACGCAGAAAAGCAAAAAGCCTGCTATAAAAGCAGGCTTTTCAAATTTGGCTCCTCTGACTGGACTCGAACCAGTGACATACGGATTAACAGTCCGCCGTTCTACCGACTGAACTACAGAGGAATCGTTGTGGAGGCTTATCTTAGCGGCGAAAAAACTTTTGTCAAACCTGATCTCAGGCAAAAGTGATTGTTTGATGATTCTGTCGTCATTTTGTTGTAAATCCAAACATAATTTTATGGAAAATACTTTGCAGGATACGCATTTCTGCCCCATCATTTGAAATGGAGTTTCAACTTTCTCGTTAAGGCCCATTTTGAACGTCACCGCACCCCTGCGCCAGGCGATTATGCGCACGCCCTGGTATGCAAAACGTAAGAGTTATCGAGTTCTGTTCTGGCGTGAAATCACCCCCCTTGCTGTGCCTATTTTCCTGGAGAATACCTGCGTCCTGTTGATGGGGGTGTTAAGCACCTTCCTGGTGAGCTGGCTCGGTAAAGAAGCCATGGCCGGGGTAGGGCTGGCGGACAGTTTCAACATGGTTGTGATGTCCTTCTTTGCCGCTATCGATCTCGGTACAACGGTAGTGGTGGCGTTTAGTCTTGGAAAACTCGATCCAAAACGCGCCCGGGAGGCGGCCAGACAGTCGCTGATGATCATGACCCTCTTTTCGATCATCCTTGCGGCGGTTATCCATTATTACGGCAAAGAAATTATCGACATCGTCGCGGGTGAAGCGACAGGTGAAGTGAAGGATCTGGCGCTCACCTATCTGGAAATGACGGTGCTGAGCTATCCGGCGGCTGCCATCGCGCTGATTGGTAGCGGTGCGCTTCGTGGCGCAGGGAATACCAAAATTCCGCTGCTAATAAATGGCGGCATGAACATCCTGAACATCATTATCAGCAGTGTTTTGATTTACGGTGTCTTTTCCTGGGAGGGGCTGGGCTTTGTCGGCGCGGGATTAGGGCTGACCATTTCCCGTTATATTGGTGCGGCGGCGATAATCGGCGTGCTGATGGCGGGAATTACGCCATCGCTGCGCCTGACGCTTAAAAGCTATTTCCGTCCGCTTAACTTCGCCATTATCTGGGAAGTGATGGGGATCGGTATTCCGGCCAGCATCGAATCCGTGTTGTTTAACGGTGGGAAACTGCTGACGCAGATGTTTGTTGCCGGGATGGGAACAGACGTCATCGCCGGCAACTTTATTGCCTTCTCCATCGCCTCGCTCATTAACCTGCCCGGAAACGCACTGGGATCGGCGTCGACGATCATCACCGGCAGACGCCTCGGAAAGGGGCAGATAGGGCAGGCGGAACGGCAGCTTCGGCATGTCTTCTGGCTTTCAACCATTGGACTGACGGCGATTGCGTGGGGAACTGCGCCTTTAGCCGGGCTAATGGCCTCGTTCTATACGCACGAAAATGACGTGAAAGAGGTCGTGAAGGTGCTGATTTGGCTCAACGCGGCGTTTATGCCAATTTGGGCCGCGTCCTGGGTACTTCCTGCCGGGCTGAAAGGGGCGCGCGATGCCCGGTTTGCGATGTGGGTCTCCATGCTCGGCATGTGGGGCTGCCGCGTCGTGGCGGGCTACACGCTGGGGGTAATGTTAGGTATGGGCGTTGTCGGCGTCTGGCTGGGGATGTTCCTTGACTGGGCCGTGCGCGGGGCGCTGTTCTACTGGCGCATGGTGAGCGGACGCTGGCTGTGGAAATATCCGCGAAAAAAACCGGAGCAGGAGGTTTCGGAAACGGCAAGTGCCTGACAAATGTGCGAAGTGGAGAATAAATCGGCAAACGATTGAAAATCTGCATTCACCCTTTGACATCCTCAGGGCGCATCGATAATATGCGCCCCGTTCACACGATTCCTCTGTAGTTCAGTCGGTAGAACGGCGGACTGTTAATCCGTATGTCACTGGTTCGAGTCCAGTCAGAGGAGCCAAATTAAAAAAGCCTGCTTTTAAGCAGGCTTTTTGCTTTTCTGCACCACGTAAATTGTCGGGTGGCGCTACGCTTACCCGACCTAGGGTCCTGTAGGCCCGGTAAGCGCAGCGCCACCGGGCAACAGAGTGTGCGATTACTCGCCTTTAGCGTCGACGTTTTTGATTTCGCCCATCACTTTCAGCTTTTTGGAGATGTCGCGACGCTCTTTGGACAGCTCAGCGTTTTTGATGATGTAGTCATCAACGCGATCTTCATAATCGCTCTTCATGCTGGCGATGATGCCCTGAATGGCTTCAACGCTCATACCTGGCTTGATGTAGTCGCTCAGGTTGTCCAGCAGCAGGACACGTTTCTGGTTGTCACGGATCTTCTTCTCTACGTCCTGGATTTCGCGCTGTAGCTTGTTTTTGCGGCGGAACAGGCGGACGAACTCCAGAACATCCTGGAACGAAGGCTTGGTAGTTTCCATTTTTACACCCCTGATAATGTGAGATTCGGATTCGTTAAAGCAACCGTTTTAACAGACAGCGGCTGCGAATGACAATGAGTATATCGTTTAAAACCATCATAACCCTAATTGTTGCTGAATCGAAGCAGCAGGCATCACATACGCTTTTTATTTGCGCAGTGCCCGGCAAATCAGCTGCGATAACAACTCCAGCTGTCGCGCCAGCTCCATACTCAGCCAGACATAGCCGTGGATGGGCGTTTCCGACACATTGTCGCCCTGACGCTCATTCATCAGCTGTTTGAGCTCGATGACGATGTCATTCAGCCGCTCGCTGTTCGCCCGTATCGGCTGTGGGTTACCTTCGTAAAGTGCATGAGCGATGGTCAGCAGGGTCTGTTGCGTCATCTGCTGCGTCTCTTTCAGCGTATGCGCGTTGAGCATCAGAAGATGGCTGGGGCGTGAGGCCCAGTGGGCATTGATTTGCAGTTCAAGCATACAGACCAGATTACGGCTGACCGTTTGAATGGCTTCAAAAATAGCTTTCTGGATATGCGTCTCTTTGCTTGCCGGGGTAATTAACCCGCGCATTTTGACCACATCATTAAGGATTTTTTGCAGGTGCTTTTCCAGCCGCGGACGCTCAATCAGATTCGGCGAAAACCCGGCCTGGTAGACCCGGTTAAATGCCGTGACGTAGTTTGCCATCTGAATGCGCCAGTGCAGGAAGGCGCGCTGCGGCCAGATGCCGGTAAACAGCATGGCGAGCAACGAGCCGAGGATCACGTCCCCGCTTCGCCACAATGCGGTGGTCATATCGCCCGCCGGTGCGCCGACCACAACGGCGAGCGTAATGCCAATCAGCAGCGCCTGATACGGTTTCTTTCCGAGGGCCAGCCATCCGCAAAGAAACATCGCCACCGCGCACCACAGCAACATGAACGGAAATGAAATTAGCTCCAGCTTCAGGGCGATAAGCCCAAGCGCCGAGCCTAAAACGGTACCACCTATGCGTTCGAAAGCGCGAGGGACCACGTTCCCCCAGAATGAGATCGGCCCCATCACCACCACCAGCGTGATCAGCGGCCACGTTCCTTCCGGGATATCCAGCAAACGAACCAGTACGAAGGTCAGCACAAACGCCAGCGCAATGCGGCAACCGTGCACCACGCGATAATGTTTGTATAACCGAATTTCAAAAGGGGTTAATGACTTGTCGGGGCGCACACCCGTCTCCAGCTCTACGGCAAACCACAATTGTACTGTGTTTTCAGCCGGGTGGATCGCGCCCGGCTGAAAAACCCTGCGTTTCGCAGGATTATCCCACTTTGTGCTCTACCGGTACAAACATCTCAATATCCCAGTAGCCGTCAGCATTGCCATCGTTCAGATAGCGTTCGAAGCAGGGTTTTGGCGCAATCTGGAATTTGCTGTCTTCCAGCAGGGAGTTGAAGAACTGATACCATGGGGTGGCGAAATCATGATTTTCGACGCGCGCGGCGGCAATAGCATACTCTCCGGCAGCAATTTCGGTCAGCATTACCCCTTCGCTGTTATCAGGGATAGTGAAATCGTCCGCTACCGTTACGGCGGTAACGCAGCGAAGCTTTTCTGCCGGCACGTCATCCGGATTGTCATAATAAACGGCCACCCACTCCTGCGGCTGAATATGTCGTCCATCTACCCACATGACCAGCTGTTCAAATCCCTGCTTGACCGTCTTTTCCCACGGTCCCACGAGATGAAAGCCAGCGATCGTACGTTTCTGTTGCTGCCTGATGCTGTAGTCCATGCTGCCTCCGTTTATTACTGTATATATATACACTATAAAGCAGAATCGAGATTATCGGCAAACCAGGAGTGTTTATTATGTGAGCAGACTCGCAACACTGCCAGTCTGCCCGAAAAGGTTAGAGTTTATGATGCAGATAATCGCCGAGGCGGGAGAAAAGGCCGCCCTTTTCAACGCGCTCCAGCGTAACCAATGGCCAGTGCGCTACCACCTTGTCACGATCGTACAGCTGGATCTCCCCTACCCGCTGATGCGCGGCGATCGGCGCTTCCAGCTCTTTTTTATCCATTACATATTTCGCCTTGATGTTCGGCACTTCCGTTTTGGGTAATGCCAGCCAGAAATCCTGATCCGTGCCCAGCGCGATCTGCTCTTTATCGCCATACCAGATGCGTTCGGTTCCCACTTTTTTGCCGTTATGCAGGATCTGCACCGTATCGAAATTTTGCTGTCCCCAGTGGAGCAGCTTGCGCGCCTGATCTTCACGTCCTTTCGGGCTGTCTGCCCCCATCACCACCGCAATCAGTCGACGCTGACCATCCACTGCGGAGGCGATCAGGTTAAAGCCCGCGCCCGAGGTGTGTCCCGTTTTCAGACCATCCACGTTCATGGTCTTATCCCACAGCAGGCCGTTGCGGTTCTGCTGAGTGATGCCGTTCCAGGTCAGACTCTTCTCGCTGTACATGTGGTAGAACTCAGGCTCGCCGTGGATGATGGCCCGGGAAAGTACGGCGAGATCGTAAGCGGAGCTGTGCTGACCCGGTGCATCCAGCCCGTGTACGGTTTCGAAGTGGGTATCGCGCAGGTTCAGCTTTTCAACGTAGTCATTCATCATCCTGACGAACTGCGGCTGACCGCCCGCCACGTGATCCGCCAGCGCCACGCAGGCGTCATTGCCGGAATCAACAATCAGGCCGCGGCTGAGATCGCGCACAGAAACCCGATCGCCCTGCTTCAGAAACATCAGAGACGAACCGTCAAAGACCGGGTTGCCTTTTGCCCAGGCGTCACGTCCGACCGTCACAATGTCATCGGGGCTGATGCGGTGGCTATCAATGGCACGATCAACAACGTACCCCGTCATCAGTTTGGTCAGGCTCGCCGGATTACGCTGCTGATGTTCGTTGCCCGCCGTTAAGATTTGACCCGTGGTGTAATCCATCAATACCCAGGATCCTGCCTGGATGGCAGGCGGCTGAGGTGAAAAATCCAGCGGCTCGGCAGCCAGCGCGGATGAAATACTCGAAGCGAGTAAAGAAACAGCAATAAACAGACGGCGTTTCAACGGTATATCCTCAGGTCAGTAAAAATCGATGACCTTTTTACGGGAGTTCTGATGTCGTTACCTGCCTTAATTGCAAAAAAATGTGACAGCACGCAGATTTTTTCGGAACAAATCTCGCAAATTTCTTGCCTGAAGGTGCTTTTTATTCGGACTGCTCACCCCAATCGTTTACCATAGAGACGTCAATTTTTAACAGGATGAGATTACTGGTGTCTGACTCTGCCGCGCGCCCGACTTTTTTGTTCCACGATTACGAAACCTTTGGTACCCATCCGGCGCTGGACCGACCGGCGCAGTTTGCGGCTATCCGAACCGATGACGAATTTAACGTTATCGGCGAACCCGAGGTGTTTTACTGCAAGCCCGCCGATGACTATCTGCCGCAGCCAGGCGCGGTGATGGTGACGGGCATCACGCCTCAGGAAGCGCGGGATAAAGGCGTTAGCGAAGCAGAATTTGCCCGTCGCATCCACGACCTGTTCACGGTGCCCAATACCTGCGTGGTGGGTTACAACAACATCCGTTTTGACGATGAAGTGACGCGCAATATCTTCTACCGCAACTTCTACGATCCCTATGCCTGGAGCTGGCAGAACCGCAATTCGCGCTGGGATTTGCTGGATATCATGCGCGCCTGCTATGCGCTGCGCCCGGAGGGAATTAACTGGCCGGAGAACGACGACGGCTTGCCGAGCTTCAGGCTCGAGCACCTGACGCGGGCCAACGGCATCGAGCACAGCAACGCCCACGACGCGATGGCAGACGTCTACGCGACCATCGCTATGGCGAAGCTCGTAAAAACCGCGCAGCCTCGCCTGTTTGAGTATCTGCTGAGCCATCGCAGCAAGCAAAAGCTGATGACGCTGATTGACGTGCCGCAGATGAAACCGCTGGTGCATATTTCAGGGATGTTCGGTGCGTGGCGCGGGAACACAAGCTGGGTGGCGCCGCTTGCCTGGCATCCGGACAACCGTAACGCCGTCATCATGGTGGATCTTGCCGGGGATATCTCGCCGCTGCTTGAGCTCGACAGCGACACCTTACGTGAACGGCTCTATACGCCGAAAGAGGCGCTGGGTGGCCTGCCAGCCGTACCGGTAAAACTGGTGCACATCAATAAATGCCCGGTGCTTGCGCAGGCCAACACGCTGCGCCCGGAAGACGCCGACCGGCTGGGGATTAACCGTCAGCACTGCCTCGATAACCTGAAAGTGCTGCGCGACAACCCGCAGGTGCGCGAGAAAGTCGTCGCAATTTTTGCCGAAGCAGAGCCGTTCGTGCCGTCTGATAATGTGGATGCGCAGCTTTATAACGGCTTCTTCAGCGATGCCGATCGCGCAGCGATGAACATCGTGCTGCAAACCGACCCGCGTAACCTGCCCGCGCTGGATATCACCTTCGCAGATAAGCGCATTGAGAAGCTGATGTTCAATTATCGCGCGCGTAACTATCCCGGCTCGCTGGATGAAGCAGAGCAGGAGCGCTGGTTACAGCATCGGCGCAACGTGTTTACGCCGGAGTTTCTTAATAGCTACGCCCAGGAGCTGGAGATGCTTTACGGCCAGTATGAAGGGGATGCTGAGAAACAGGCGCTGCTGAAAGCGCTGTTCCAGTACGCGCAAGAAATTGTCTGAGTAGCGGATACAAAAAAGCCGGAGGCGATGTCTCCGGCTTTTTTTTTGCCCGGTGGCGCTTCGCTTACGCGGGCCTACGGTGTAGAAGTCCGTAGGTCGGGTAAGGCGAAGCCGCCACCCGACACAGTCTTACGCGACGTCTTCGTACTGAGGAACCGGGTTGCGGAAGCTCTTCGTTACGCAAGCCAGGTAAATCAGACCGATTGCACCCCAGATCAGACCCAGAACCATTGAGCTCTCTTCCAGGTTGATCCACAGGGCGCCCACCGTCAGGGCACCACACACTGGCAGCACCAGATAGTTGATGTGGTCCTTCAGCGTCTTGTTGCGCTTCTCACGGATCCAGAACTGCGAAATCACGGAGAGGTTAACGAAGGTGAACGCCACCAGCGCACCAAAGTTAATCAGCGCAGTGGCCGTTACCAGGTCGAACTTGATTGCCAGCAGGGCAATTGCGCCCACCAGCAGCACGTTCCACGCCGGGGTACGCCATTTCGGATGCACGTAACCAAAGAAGCGAGTTGGGAACACACCGTCACGGCCCATCACGTACATCAGACGAGAAACGCCCGCGTGCGCTGCCATACCGGATGCCAGTACGGTGACGCTGGAGAAGATCAGCACGCCCCACTGGAAGGTTTTACCCGCCACGTACAGCATGATTTCAGGCTGCGATGCATCCGGATCTTTAAAGCGAGAGATATCCGGGAAGTACAGCTGTAAGAAATAAGACGCACCGATGAAGATCAGGCCGCCAATCAGCGCGGTCAGGAAAATCGCTTTCGGGATCACGCGCTCAGCGTCTTTGGTCTCTTCAGACAGAGAAGAGATACCGTCGAAGCCCAGGAACGAGAAGCACAGGATAGTCGCCCCGGTGATCATCGGCACAACGTGCGCACCTTCAGACCAGAACGGACGGGTGCTGGTCAGCGTACCTGCGCCTTCACCGTGGGAAACGCCGTAGATGATCAGCCCAACGATAACCGCAACAATCCCCATCTGAAGGATCACGATCAGGGTGTTGAAGTTAGCCACGGTCTTGATGCTGCGCAGGTTAGAGATGGTCATAAAGGCCACCAGCGCCACAACGAAGATCCACGACGGTACGGAAGGTACCAGCGCTTCGAAGTAAATTTTTGCCAGCAGAATGTTGATCATCGGCATGAACAGGTAGTCCAGCAGTGATGACCAGCCCACCATAAAGCCAACAGCCGGGCTAATGGATTTCTGAGCATAGGTGTACGCAGAGCCTGCGGACGGGAAACGGCGAACCAGTTTACCGTAGCTCAGCGCTGTAAAGAGAATGGCGACCAGTGCAAAGGCGTACGCCGTTGCAACGTGACCGTCAGTAAGGCCTGATACGATACCGAATGTATCGAACAGCGTCATCGGTTGCATATAGGCAAGGCCCATCATAACAACCGGAATCAACGTAAGCGTTTTACGTAATTCCACGCGAGAGGTGTTTGGAGTTGCGTTATGCGACATAGTTATTCTCCTTTACGGTGATAACCGCCACGTAAGCGAAAAATTGCCCCATTTCTTTCTTCCTCAGCGACAACAACTGTCGGATTTTAGTAAATATCTATCCGGTACGAAGCCCGGCCTCTTGGTTTTTAGTTTCGTTTCGTACATGCAAAAAAAAATAACCGACGCCTTTTATATCGTCGATTATTCATTTGTTTGCAGCGGCGGCATTTTGCCCTATTCCAGATACAAAAGGCAATACATTGAGAAACCTGCCCATAAATTAATTTTACTAACTGGTTGATTTCCCATCATCTGCCTGAGTGTAAACTGTCGCGATAGCACTATTTGCTAAAATTTCGTCTCGCCACCAGGCGCTGGCAAGCCCGGCGGTCTGTTCATTCCAGCCCACCCATACCGATTCGTTACTGCTCTGCGCTAAAACCTGTTTTTCCACCAGCGCGCCGCTTTCAATAAAGCGCTGTGCTAAATAACGGGGAAGGTAGCCGCACCCCAGGCCGCTTATTTGCAGTTCCAGCTTGGTTTTAAAATCAAAAACGGTGATGGCCTCCTGCTCATCCAGAAGCTGCGATGAAATGCCGCACTCGGGGCGGGAGCTGTCTCCCACCACAATGGCGCGATGGTTTTTAATGACGCGTCTTGAAACAGGCTCCGGTTCATTCGCCAGCGGGTGGTGAGGCGCAACGGCAAAGATCTACTCCAGAACGCCCAGCCGGGCGAAACCAAATTCACTCAGTTGAGGAGGCTCATGCAGCGCTCCAACGATGATATCCGCCCTGCCCTGCGTTAAGGCGTCCCACGAGCCGCCCAGCACGCCGTTGATAAAAACCAGCCGCGTGACGCTATGGCGCTGATAGAACGCCTCAATAAGCGGGGTAAGCAGCGAAAAAGGGAAAGTATCATCAACCCCAATCACCAGCTCATTTTCCCAGCCCTGATGAAGTTTGACGGCCTGTTTTTCCAGCTCGCGAACCGTATGCAGCACGTCACGCCCTTTTTCCAGCAGCATCTGCCCAGTACGGGTGAAACGCGCGCGATGGCCAGTGCGGTCAAGAATTTGAATATTAAGATCGCTCTCGAGCTTTTGCACGGTGTAGCTCAGAGCCGAAGGGGTTTTATAGAGCTTCGCCGAGGCGGCGGCAAAGCTCCCCTCTTTTTCCAGCGCATCCAGAATAACAAGAACATCCAGCAGCGGTTTCATCTTCGCCCCCTTGCGGTGTGCGATGGCCTCCGCCGGCGCAATTATTCCATGGGCATAACCAGCGGATCGGGATACTGATATTCAAATCCCAGTTCATGGCAAATACGATTGCCATCAATAATTTTGCCTTTGCGCTCCCCCTGCGCCTCACTGAACACCGGCGGCGCCAGACCCAGCTGGCGCGCCATCAGCGGATAAAAGGTGCTGCGTGGCGGATGCGAAGGCGCACATATATTATAGATGTGCCCCCCTTTCGGAGCCTGTAAAAGCAGCTCTATCGCACCGATAACATCTTCAAGGTGTACAAGGTTAACGCCGTGCTGACCATCCGGCGCGGATTTACCGGCAAAGAAGCGTCCCGGATGACGCCCCGGCCCCACCAGCCCGGCGAGGCGTAAAATATCCACCTGCGTGCCAGGCAGATTGTGCAGCCAGTCTTCCAGCTCTTTCAGTACCTGTCCGCTGGCGGTTACCGGACGGCGCTCGGTGTTTTCTTTCGCCGTACCGTCGATATCGCCATAGACGGAGGTCGAGCTGGTGAAAATGATACGCGGAATATGGTGCGCCAGGGCGCTGTCGACAATCTCCTGCACCGCCTGCAGGTAAAACGTCTCGCCCGGCCCGCTGCGCCGCGCTGGTAAGGTAATGACCAGCGCGTCCACATTCATCAGTTCATCCAGCTCGTCGGTATCGCAGATAAGCTCGGGTTCGAGACGCAGCTCGACACCATCAATGCCGCACATGCGCGCCGCCTCAACCCCGTCCCGCGTGGTCTTACTCCCTGTCACCTGCCAGCCTTTCGCGGCTAATGACATCGCCAGTGGCATTCCTAACCACCCTAATCCGACAATCGCGACCTTTTTCATGACATTCTCCGCTTAACGACGCCTGTTATAAGGCTACGCCAGCCTTATGGAACGCACAATTCATACCATCAATATGAAATGAATTAATGATCAAAAAAAGCCCTTGCTTTATGGCGTACAACTGGTTTAGGTTAAAAGACATCAAATGCATAAGCATTCAACGAGAATTTATATGACACGCGTTCCTTTTAAAAACCACCATCATCACCATCATCCTGACTAGTCTTTCAGGCGATGTGTGCTGGAAGACGTTTGGATCTTCCAGTGGTGCATGAACGCATGAAAAAGCCCCCGGAAGATCTTCTTCCGGGGGCTTTTTTTTGGACCGCATTCAGACAGATTAAAACAGGTTAACGAGGAACACAGAATGTTAGATAACTCACGTTTACGCATAGCTATTCAAAAATCAGGCCGTTTAAGCGATGATTCACGCGAACTGCTGGCCCGCTGCGGGATTAAAATCAACCTGCACACCCAGCGCCTGATCGCCCTGGCTGAAAATATGCCGATCGACATTCTGCGCGTACGTGATGACGATATTCCGGGCCTGGTCATGGATGGCGTCGTTGACCTCGGCATCATCGGCGAAAACGTACTGGAAGAAGAGTTATTAACCCGCCGCGCGCAGGGCGAAGATCCGCGCTACTTTACCCTGCGTCGTCTGGACTTCGGCGGCTGCCGCCTGTCGCTGGCCACGCCGGTTGATGAAGCCTGGGATGGCCCGGCCGCGCTGAACGGCAAACGTATCGCCACCTCTTACCCTCACCTGCTGAAGCGTTACCTCGATCAAAAAGGCGTGCAGTTTAAATCTTGTCTGCTGAATGGCTCTGTTGAAGTGGCGCCACGCGCGGGCCTGGCCGATGCCATCTGTGACCTCGTCTCCACCGGCGCCACGCTGGAAGCCAACGGCCTGCGCGAAGTGGAGGTGATCTACCGCTCCAAAGCGTGCCTTATCCAGCGCGACGGCGAGATGGCCGATGCCAAACAGCAGCTCATCGACAAGCTGCTGACCCGTATTCAGGGCGTGATTCAGGCGCGTGAATCCAAATACATCATGATGCACGCGCCTACCGAGCGCCTGGACGAAGTGATTGCCCTGCTGCCAGGTGCTGAGCGCCCAACCATTCTGCCGCTGGCGGGCGACCAGCAGCGCGTGGCGATGCACATGGTCAGCAGCGAAACCCTGTTCTGGGAAACGATGGAAAAACTGAAGGCGCTGGGCGCGAGTTCTATTCTGGTGCTGCCAATTGAGAAGATGATGGAGTAACGACCATGAGCTTTAACACAATCATCGACTGGAATACCTATAGCGACGCGCAACAGCGTGAGCTGCTGATGCGCCCGGCAATTTCCGCCTCGGAGAGCATCACCCGCACCGTGGCGGAGATCCTCGATAACGTCAAAGCCCGCGGAGACGACGCGCTGCGTGAGTACAGCGCGAAGTTTGATAAAACTGAGGTCGACGCGTTACAGGTCACCGCACAGGAGATCGCCGGGGCGGAAAGCCGCCTTGGGGATGAGATCAAACAGGCGATGGCCGTCGCGGTGAAAAATATTGATACCTTCCACACCGCGCAGAAATTGCAGGCGGTGGATGTGGAAACCCTGCCCGGCGTGCGCTGCCAGCAGGTGACGCGCCCGGTGGCGTCCGTTGGCCTCTATATTCCTGGCGGCTCTGCCCCGCTGTTTTCGACCGTCCTGATGCTGGCCACTCCGGCACGTATTGCCGGTTGTCAGAAGGTGGTGCTCTGCTCTCCGCCTCCGATCGCCGATGAGATCCTGTATGCGGCGAAGCTGTGCGGCGTGCAGGCGATCTATAAAGTGGGCGGCGCGCAGGCGATTTCCGCCCTGGCGTTCGGGACGGAGTCTGTTCCCAAAGTCGACAAAATCTTTGGCCCGGGTAACGCATACGTTACCGAAGCGAAGCGCCAGGTCAGTCAGCGTCTGGACGGCGCGGCGATTGATATGCCTGCCGGTCCGTCTGAAGTGCTGGTGATTGCCGACAGCGGCGCTACACCGGATTTCGTGGCCTCTGACCTGCTCTCGCAGGCCGAGCACGGCCCTGACTCGCAGGTGATTTTACTGACGCCAGATGCCGACATGGCAAAACGCGTGGGCGATGCCGTTGAGCGTCAGCTGGCCGACCTGCCGCGTGCGGAAACGGCGCGTCAGGCGCTATCGGCCAGCCGACTGATTGTGGCTCGCGATATCGACCAGTGCATCGCCATCTCCAACCAGTACGGTCCTGAGCACCTGATCATTCAGACCCGCAACGCGCGCGATCTGGTCGACAGCATAACCAGCGCAGGCTCGGTGTTCCTCGGGGACTGGTCACCGGAATCCGCCGGGGATTACGCCTCCGGCACCAACCACGTGCTGCCCACGTATGGCTATACCTCAACCTGCTCCAGCCTGGGGCTGGCAGATTTCCAGAAGCGCATGACCGTGCAGGAACTCTCCCGCGAGGGATTTGCCTCGCTGGCGTCGACCATCGAAACCCTGGCCGCCGCCGAGCGCCTGACTGCCCACAAAAATGCCGTGACGCTGCGCGTTGCCGCCCTGAAGGAGCAAGCATGAACATCGAAGAATTAGCCCGCGAAAATGTCCGTCGCCTGACGCCCTATCAGTCTGCGCGTCGTCTCGGCGGGAACGGCGACGTCTGGCTGAATGCCAACGAATACCCCACGGCGGTGGCCTTTGAGCTCTCGCAGCAGACGCTGAACCGCTACCCGGAGTGTCAGCCGAAAGCGGTGATCGAGAACTATGCGCAGTATGCAGGCGTGAAGCCTGAGCAGGTGCTGGTCAGCCGTGGGGCTGATGAAGGGATTGAGCTGCTGATCCGCGCCTTCTGCGAACCGGGTAAAGACGCGGTGATGTACTGCCAGCCCACCTACGGGATGTACAGCGTCAGCGCCGAAACCTTTGGCGTGGCCTGCCGCAACGTACAGGCGCTCGACAACTGGCAGCTGGATTTGCAGGGCATCGCCGATAACCTTGACGGCGTGAAGGTGGTGTTTGTCTGTAGCCCGAACAACCCCACCGGGCAGATTATCAATCCGCAGGATATCCGTTCCCTGCTGGAAATGACGCGCGGCAAAGCGCTGGTTGTGGCCGACGAAGCCTACATTGAGTTCTGCCCGCAGGCGACACTGGCAGGCTGGCTTGAAGAGTATCCGCATCTCGTTGTGCTGCGCACTCTGTCCAAAGCGTTCGCTCTCGCCGGTCTTCGCTGCGGTTTTACGCTGGCAAATAAAGCGGTTATCGACCTGCTGCTGAAAGTGATCGCCCCGTATCCGCTCTCAACGCCGGTTGCCGATATTGCGGCACAGGCGCTGGCCCCGCAGGGCATCAGCGCGATGCGCGAGCGTGTGGCGCAGATCCTGGAGGAGCGTCAGTATCTAGTCGATGCCCTGAAAACGATTCCGTGCGTGGAGCAGGTGTTCGACTCGGAGACCAACTACATCCTGGTGCGCTTCACCGCCTCAAGCGCGATATTTAAATCGTTGTGGGATCAGGGCATTATCTTACGAGACCAGAATAAACAACCTACCCTGAGCGGCTGCCTGCGTATTACCGTCGGCACCCGCGCGGAGAGCCAGCGCGTGATTGACGCCCTGAAAGCGGAGAAAGTATGAGTCAGAAGTATCTCTTTATCGATCGTGACGGCACCATCATCTCGGAGCCACCCAGCGATTTTCAGGTCGATCGTTTCGACAAGCTGGCGTTTGAACCCGACGTGATCCCGGTGCTACTGAAGCTTCAGAAAGCAGGCTATAAGCTGGTGATGATCACCAACCAGGACGGTCTGGGCACAGACAGCTTCCCGCAGGTGGACTTTGACGGCCCGCACAACCTGATGATGCAGGTGCTGACCTCGCAGGGCATCGCCTTCGACGAGGTGCTGATCTGCCCGCACATGCCTGCCGACGAGTGCGACTGCCGCAAGCCAAAAGTGAAGCTTGTTGAACGTTATCTGGCGGAAGAGGCGCTGGATAAAGCGAACAGCTATGTGATTGGCGATCGCGTCACGGATATCACGCTGGCCGAAAATATGGGCATTGCAGGCCTGCGCTATAACCGCGACACGCTAAACTGGGCGATGATTAGCGAGCAGCTCACCAGACGCGACCGCTATTCCCACGTTGAACGCAACACCAAAGAGACGCAGATCGACGTGAAGGTCTGGCTCGACCGCGAAGGCGGCAGCAAGATCCACACCGGCGTCGGTTTCTTTGACCACATGCTGGATCAAATCGCCACGCACGGCGGCTTCCGTATGGAGATCACGGTTAAGGGCGACCTGTATATCGACGATCACCACACCGTGGAAGATACCGGCCTGGCGTTGGGCGAAGCCCTGAAGCTGGCGCTTGGCGACAAGCGCGGCATCAACCGCTTCGGCTTTGTTCTGCCGATGGACGAGTGCCTGGCGCGCTGCGCGATGGATATCTCCGGGCGTCCGCACCTGGAATATAAAGCCGACTTCACCTACCAGCGCGTGGGCGATCTCAGCACCGAGATGGTGGAGCACTTCTTCCGCTCGCTTTCTTACACTATGGGCCTGACGCTGCACCTGAAAACCAAAGGCAAAAACGATCACCACCGCGTCGAGAGCCTGTTCAAAGCCTTTGGCCGTACCCTGCGCCAGGCGATCCGCGTGGAAGGTGACGCCCTTCCCTCGTCGAAAGGAGTGCTGTAATGAACGTGGTGATTCTGGACACCGGATGCGCCAACCTGAACTCCGTACAGTCGGCGATTATGCGCCACGGCTACGAGCCGGTGGTAAGCCGCGACCCGGACGTGGTGCTGCGCGCGGATAAACTCTTTCTGCCGGGTGTAGGCACCGCCCAGGCGGCGATGGATCAGATCCACGAGCGCGAGCTGGTGGATCTCATCAAAGCCTGTACTCAACCGGTGCTGGGCATTTGCCTCGGCATGCAGCTGCTTGGCCGCCGCAGCGAAGAGAGCAACGGCGTCGATCTGCTGGGCATTATAGAAGAAGACGTGCCGAAAATGACCGACCACGGCCTGCCGCTGCCGCACATGGGCTGGAATCGCGTTTATCCGAAAGCGGGCAACAGGCTGTTCCAGGGAATCGAAGACGGCGCGTACTTCTACTTCGTCCACAGCTACGCCATGCCCGTGAATACCTACACCATCGCCCAGTGCAATTACGGCGAGGCGTTCACCGCCGCCGTGCAGAAAGATAACTTTTACGGCGTGCAGTTTCACCCGGAACGCTCCGGTGCCGCCGGTGCGCAACTGCTGAAAAATTTCCTGGAGATGTGATGATAATTCCCGCTTTAGATTTAATTGACGGCACGGTTGTTCGTCTCCACCAGGGCGATTACGGGCAGCAGCGCGACTACGGCAACGACCCGCTGCCGCGGTTACAGGCTTACGCCGCCGAGGGCGCTGAGGTGCTGCATCTGGTCGATCTGACCGGCGCGAAAGATCCGGCGAAGCGCCAGATCCCGCTGCTTAAAACACTGGTGGCTGGCGTGGACGTCCCGGTGCAGGTGGGCGGCGGCGTGCGTACGGAAGCCGATGTTGCCGCCTTACTGGACGCGGGCGTGGCGCGCGTGGTGGTCGGTTCGACCGCTGTGAAAGATCCTGAAAGTGTCAAGGGCTGGTTCCGCCGCTTCGGCGCGGATGCGCTGGTGCTGGCGCTGGATGTGCGCATTGACGAGCAGGGTAATAAGCAGGTCGCGGTCAGCGGCTGGCAGGAAAACTCCGGCGTAACGCTGGAAGAGCTGGTCGGGATGTATCTCCCGGTAGGGCTGAAGCATGTGCTGTGCACGGATATTTCACGCGATGGTACGCTCGCAGGATCTAACGTCTCGCTGTATGAAGAGGTTTGCGCACGTTATCCGCAGGTGGCGTTTCAGTCCTCTGGCGGTATCGGCGACCTGGCGGATATCGCCGCTCTGCGCGGAACCGGTGTACGCGGCGTGATCGTGGGTCGCGCGCTGCTGGAAGGCAAATTTACGGTGAAGGAGGCGATTCAATGCTGGCAAAACGGATAATTCCCTGCCTGGACGTGCGTGATGGTCAGGTTGTAAAAGGCGTGCAGTTCCGCAACCATGAGATCATTGGTGACATCGTTCCGCTGGCAAAACGCTATGCCGAAGAAGGCGCAGACGAACTGGTATTTTACGATATCACCGCCTCCAGCGATGGCCGCGTGGTGGACAAAAGCTGGGTGGCGCGCGTGGCGGAAGTGATTGATATACCCTTCTGCGTGGCGGGCGGGATTAAATCTGCTGACGATGCGGCGAAAATTCTCTCTTTCGGAGCGGATAAAATTTCCATTAACTCCCCTGCCCTGGCCGACCCGGAGCTGATTACGCGTCTGGCGGATCGCTTTGGCGTGCAGTGCATTGTCGTGGGGATCGACACCTGGTTTGATGCCGCAACGGGCAAATATCACGTTAACCAGTACACCGGCGACGAAAGCCGCACGCGCGTCACCCAATGGGAGACGCTGGACTGGGTGCAGGAAGTGCAAAAACGCGGTGCGGGTGAAATCGTTCTGAACATGATGAACCAGGACGGCGTTCGTAACGGTTACGACCTCGAGCAGCTGAAAAAAGTGCGCGCGGTGTGCCAGGTTCCGCTGATTGCCTCCGGCGGCGCGGGCACCATGGAACACTTTCTTGAAGCCTTCCGCGATGCGAACGTGGACGGCGCGCTGGCCGCTTCCGTCTTTCACAAACAGATTATCAATATTGGTGAGTTAAAAACGTACCTGGTCGACCAGGGCGTGGAGATCAGGGTATGTTAACAGAGCAACAACAGGCGCAGCTGGACTGGGAAAAAACTGACGGATTACTGCCGGTGGTTGTACAGCATGCCGTTTCAGGCGAAGTGCTGATGCTGGGATACATGAACCAGGAGGCACTGGCAAAAACGCTCGACAGCGGCAAGGTGACGTTTTTCTCGCGCACCAAGCAGCGTCTGTGGACGAAAGGGGAAACCTCGGGTCACTTCCTGAATGTGGTCAGCATTACGCCTGACTGCGACAACGACACCCTGCTGGTGCTGGTCAACCCGATTGGGCCGACCTGCCACAAAGGCACCAGTAGCTGCTTCGGCGAGGCGAGCCATCAGTGGCTGTTCCTCTATCAGCTGGAACAGCTGCTGGCAGAGCGTAAATCAGCGGATCCCGAGAGCTCGTACACGGCGAAGCTGTACGCCAGCGGCACCAAGCGTATTGCGCAGAAAGTGGGTGAAGAAGGCGTTGAAACGGCGCTGGCGGCTACCGTGCATGATCGGGAGGAGCTGACGAACGAAGCGTCGGATTTGATGTATCACCTGCTGGTGCTGCTTCAGGATCAGGAGCTGGATTTAACGACGGTGATTGAGAATTTGCGGAAACGGCATAAATAAAAAAAGACCGGGGAAACCCTAATGCTGGTCACTTAAGGTGACCAGCATTGTTTTTAAAGGGATATTTTGATTTTTCTGCCTGATTTCCCTTTCATATTCCCGCTCCCTCCTCAGTGGCAGTTTCAGCATTGCCGCATTACTGTAGAAGTGCTTCAGATGCCCCGGTACTGCGCCCGGTGATGACCATGGCAGCCCGATTAACAACCGCATTATCTCTGCCAGTGAGCCGCTGAAGCTCAGCTGATACGGCAGATAGTCACCTTTCAGGCTGAACGCCATTTTTACCATCTGATACCGCACCAGATTGTAGGTCAGCAGTATTCCCCACAACTCCTGCCTTACCATCTCCGGTAACTTACTTCTCAGTGTCCAGCGGTTGCCGCACAGATACTGTTTTGCTTCACGGTACCCCAGCTCTATTTCCCACCGGTGTTTATACAGTTCCGCTATGTCTGCCGCCGGGTAACGCATGGCATCTGTCATTGACGTGACAACCTGTCGCTCCACGCCGTTTACCTTACGGCTCACCAGCCGGACTGTGAGCGTATCCGGCAGTCCTTCCCACTGCTTTCTGGCCTGCGGGGAAGTCTTCAGGGTTATCAGCGCATCCTGTTTACCCAGCCTGCGAACCACTTCATACTGCGTGCCTTTTTTCAGCGGCAGCAGCCAGTGACGGTTTTCTCCGGCCCGGTGCCAGTTATCCAGCAGACCGGCTGACCAGAACCCCCGGTCGAACAGCGTCACGCTGTTATCCGGTACCTGTTCAGTCAGCCCTGCTGCCAGGCGCATTTCATTAACGTCATACCGGCCCATTACACTGGCACGCAGCAGATGGCTGCTCAGTTCCATCAGACACACCATACGAACCTGCGGGAAGCCCTTTTCGCCATGCTGGTTTTCCGCTTTTGCGAAGGCAGCAGCGTTTTCCGGTGTGTCCGGCGTTCGCCAGACCACACCATCAACGGCATTCAGCGTCAGTCCATGCCAGAGCGGATGCCGGGCTTCCTTGTGCCAGTGCTGTTGCGTAAGGTTAAACAACTCCCGGATAGCATCCTCGCCCAGTGTTTTACGGCGGGCGATAACGGAGCTGGGGGCAGTAAATGACCTTCCGGTGCGGTCAACGATATCCATCAGGTTGACGATATGAGAGAGAGGTTTGTTGTTGAAAATCGCCATGCCGATAACCAGCCAGACCATGGATTCGAGCGGGAGTTTACGTTTACGCAGAGTCACTGTATCAGTCAGGGAAAAAGCCTGCTGAATGAGGTCGTGGGGAAGAAGGTCGGCAAGGCTCTGGACCTCTTCGGGGGCGGTAAGATTAATAATGCCGAGGGCCTGGGACAGTTCCATTTAAAAAGGGCTCCATGATGAACACAGAACCCTTTTTACACCAGCCGCTGGATCGGTCAACCGATCCTTAAACGATCGGCATTAGGGGAGACCCGGTCTTTTTTTGTGTGTAAATCAGGCTCGTGGCTTGTAGTTTCTCAGCGCGTTACGGCCGAGGACGACACCAGAACCGATAATTCCGCCGAGCAGTACGGCAAGGATAAGGGTAATAGCACTTTTCGGGCTGTCGCGTCGGATAGGCAGGTTCGGCTTCATGACGTAACGATAGACGTGAATAGTGTCTGGGTTAACGTTGAGGTTCTGAATATCCAGTAAATTTTGTTTGGTTTGGTAGTAAGCGCCTGAGAAGACCAGCGGGCGAGACGCTTCGTTATCAACCATTGATTTGAGCGCTACGGTACCCAACAGGAACATGGTTTCCTGAGTAACATCCTGAGTCTGTTGAAGCTGCGGAGTGGTGATCTTAGCGGCTTCTGCGTTCTTCAGCGCCTCAGTAATCTGCTTGATGCGTAGATCTTTCTGCTCCTGAGCAACTTTCTCCTGATTCTGGAGGGAGTCGTTCAGGGTTGTGATCTGCTGCTTGAGGTTATCTCTGAGATCAAGCGTCAGTTCTTTTGCCGTCTGCTCGTCAACCTGCTGAATGTACTGAGCTAATTGCTTTTGAGCTGCTTCAGCGGATTCGCCCTGATAGCTTACGGTTAAAGGCAAACTTTGTCCTTTAACCGTAGGCTCAATAGTCAGTTTTTCCGGATCTTCCTGATTCTCCAGCGCCTGAGCTAATGCCGAGAAGGAGGAATTGAAACGTCCAATAGCACGATTCTGAATGTCTAACATGGAGGGAGCTGCCCCGCCATAGAGGATATTCAATGCATTGGAATAGGTGGCGATTTGTGCCGCATCAGGCTGGGCTATGATGGCTGATGACGTCCATTTCTCTTTGGCTACAGTGATGTAAACGCCAGCAAGAACGATAAAAGCAGCAATAAAAGCCCCTATTACCCACTTACCACGCCACAGCTGTAGCATTACATCAAGTAAATCAATTTGCTCCGGGTCATTGCTGCGATTGACCAGGCTATCGTTGTTCTGCGTCATACAATCCCTAACAGATGAAAAAGGGCAAAAATAATCTTGTTTCCATAGTGTATCTCTTGTTGTAGAAAATTCTATAAGAATACGATGAGTTATATCGGAAAGATGGGTTATGTATGTGAAGAGCAACGCGCTATCATAGTCGGAATCTGATGTCCTGGGACATCAACAAGAACACTGTGAATGAGGGAAGCTATGAAATTTCTGGTAACGGGCGCGGCGGGCTTTATCGGTTCTCATGTCAGCAAGCGCCTGCTTGATGCAGGGCATGAAGTTGTTGGGATTGATAATCTGAATGATTACTATGACCCTAACCTCAAGCTCGCTCGCCTCGAACTGCTCAAATCCGGGAGTTTCACCTTCCACAAGCTGGACTTAGCGGACCGCGAGAGCATGGCTGCGCTCTTCGCCAATGAAAAATTTGACCGCGTGATCCATCTTGCCGCACAGGCGGGCGTGCGTTACTCGCTGGAAAAGCCGCATGCCTACGCAGATGCTAACCTGGTAGGTCACCTTAACGTGCTGGAAGGCTGTCGCCACAACAAGGTTCAGCATCTCCTTTATGCGTCATCCAGCTCTGTCTACGGCCTCAACCGTAAGATGCCGTTTTCTACTGACGACTCCGTGGACCACCCGGTATCCCTGTATGCGGCAACCAAAAAAGCCAATGAGCTGATGTCGCATACCTATTCGCATCTGTATAACCTGCCGACCACTGGCCTGCGCTTTTTTACCGTCTATGGCCCGTGGGGCCGACCGGACATGGCGCTGTTCAAATTCACCAAGGCCATGATTGAAGGCAACAGCATCGACGTATACAACTACGGCAAGATGAAGCGCGACTTCACCTATATCGATGATATTGCGGAGGCGATTATTCGCCTACAGGACGTTATTCCTCAGGCCGATGCCGACTGGACGGTCGAAACCGGTTCGCCAGCAACCAGCTCTGCCCCGTATCGCGTGTATAACATCGGTAACAGTTCACCTGTCGAACTGATGGATTACATCACCGCGCTTGAAGAGGCGCTGGGCAAAGAAGCGGTAAAAAATATGATGCCGATCCAGCCGGGGGACGTGCTGGAGACCAGTGCGGACACCAAAGCGCTGTATGACGTTATTGGGTTTAAACCACAAACCTCAGTCAAAGAAGGCGTGAAAAACTTCGTCGACTGGTACCGCAACTTCTATAACGTTTAAAAACAAAAAACCCGGCATAGTGCCGGGTTTTTTATCACGAGTTTAATCAGTCACTGCCGAACAAATCGCGGGTATAAACTTTATCTTTCACGTCCGCCAGCTCTTCCGCCATACGGTTGGAGATAATCACGTCCGCTTCTTTCTTAAACGCATCCAGATCGCGGATCACACGTGAATGGAAGAACTCGTCTTCCTGCATGGCCGGTTCATAAATAATGACCTGCACGCCCTTCGCCTTAATACGCTTCATGATCCCCTGAATGGAAGAAGCGCGGAAGTTATCGGAACCGCTCTTCATGATCAGGCGATACACGCCCACCACTTTCGGCTGACGCGCGAGAATAGAATCTGAGATGAAGTCTTTACGCGTGCGGTTGGCATCCACAATAGCGGAAATCAGGTTGTTCGGCACTGCCTGATAGTTTGCCAGCAGCTGCTTGGTATCTTTTGGCAGACAGTAGCCGCCGTAACCGAATGACGGGTTGTTGTAATGGTTACCGATACGCGGGTCGAGACATACGCCCTCGATGATCTGACGGGTATTCAGACCTAAACTCTCGGCATAGCTGTCCAGCTCGTTGAAGTAAGCCACGCGCATGGCCAGATAGGTGTTAGCGAAAAGCTTAATCGCTTCTGCCTCGGTGGAATCGGTGAACAGCACCGGAATATCTTTTTTGATTGCGCCTTCCTGAAGCAGTGCAGCAAAACGCTCCGCACGCTCGGAACGCTCGCCAATCACGATACGGGATGGGTGCAGGTTATCGTAAAGCGCCCTTCCTTCACGCAGGAACTCTGGCGAGAAGAAGATATTATCAATACCAAATTTTTCTTTGATGGATTTGGTAAAACCAACCGGGATCGTCGACTTGATAACCATTACTGCATCAGGGTTAATGCCGATAACATCTTTGATAACCGCTTCGACGGTTGAGGTGTTGAAATAGTTGGTTTTTGGATCGTAGTCAGTAGGCGTGGCAATAATGACGTAATCCGCATCGCGGTATGCATCTTCTTTATCAGTCGTGGCGCGGAAATTCAGCGTTTTGTTGCTGAGATAATCCTGGATTTCTTTGTCGACGATCGGCGATTTCTTCTCATTGAGCATATCCACTTTGGCCTGCACGATATCAAGTGCAACCACTTCATGGTTCTGAGCAATCAAAATGCCGTTTGAAAGACCGACATACCCTGTTCCGGAAATTGTTATTTTCATTCGCTAATGACTTCTTTTAGTTAACTGTACTGATGGCCGCCAGACCATCGCGATAAACATAACTGTTGGGCTTTGTACCTCCTGGCAAACAACACTGTCAAGGCAAACCAGGAGTAATCATTACGTGCGGGACGAGATTCAGACTACTTCGATTATTGCGCGGCATTTTTTGCATAAAAAAACCCGGAGACGAGCTCCGGGTTGATGTTATTGCAGAGAGTTAACTCATTCCATCCATTCGGTATGGAAGACACCGTCTTTATCCGTACGCTTGTAGGTATGCGCACCGAAGTAGTCACGCTGCGCCTGAATCAGGTTGGCAGGCAGCACGGCAGCACGATAGCTGTCGTAGTATGCCACCGCAGCGGAGAAGGTTGGAACCGAAATACCGTTCTGTACTGCGTAAGCAACCACGTCACGCAGCGCCTGCTGGTACTCGTCCGCAATCTTTTTGAAGTACGGTGCCAGCAGAAGGTTGGCGATACCGGCGTTTTCAGCATAGGCATCGGTGATTTTCTGCAGGAACTGTGCACGAATGATGCAACCCGCGCGGAAGATCTTCGCGATTTCACCGTAGTTAAGATCCCAGTTATTCTCGTCTGACGCCGCACGCAGCTGAGAGAAGCCCTGTGCGTAAGAAACGATTTTACCCAGGTACAGTGCACGACGCACTTTCTCAACGAACTCAGCTTTGTCGCCGGCTGGTTTAGCCTGTGGACCAGACAGCACTTTAGATGCCGCGACGCGTTGCTCTTTCAGAGAAGAGATGTAACGCGCAAAGACGGATTCGGTGATCAGAGACAGCGGTTCGCCCAGATCCAGAGAGCTCTGGCTGGTCCATTTACCGGTACCTTTGTTCGCTGCTTCATCCAGAATCACATCAACCAGGTATTTACCCTCTTCATCTTTTTTCGTGAAGATATCTTTGGTGATGTCGATCAGGTAGCTGTTCAGCTCGCCTTTGTTCCACTCGGTAAAGGTTTCAGCCAACTCTTCATTGGTGAGGTTCAGGCCGCCTTTCAGCAGGGAATAAGCTTCAGCAATCAGCTGCATGTCGCCGTATTCGATGCCGTTGTGCACCATTTTCACGTAGTGACCTGCACCGTCCGCACCGATATAGGTTACGCAAGGCTCACCATCTTCAGCCACGGCTGCGATTTTGGTCAGGATTGGCGCAACCAGTTCGTATGCATCTTTCTGGCCGCCAGGCATGATGGATGGGCCTTTCAGCGCGCCCTCTTCACCACCGGAAACACCGGTACCGATGAAGTTGAAGCCTTCAGCAGACAGCTCACGGTTACGACGAATGGTGTCCTGGAAGAAGGTGTTACCGCCATCAATGATGATGTCGCCTTTTTCGAGGTAAGGCTTCAGGGAGTCGATAGCTGCATCGGTACCCGCCCCTGCTTTCACCATTAACAGGATACGACGAGGCGTTTCCAGAGACTCAACGAACTCTTTCACCGTATAGAAAGGAACCAGCTTCTTGCCTGGGTTCTCGGCAATGACTTCTTCGGTTTTATCACGGGAGCGGTTGAAAACGGAGACGGTATAACCACGGCTTTCGATGTTGAGCGCCAGGTTGCGCCCCATCACTGCCATACCGACAACGCCGATCTGTTGCTTGGACATTACATACTCCTGTCAGGTAACATTATTATTGAGCAAGCACAATTTATAAATACTATCTTATGTTTGTGAGAAGAGAAAGCATTTGAGATATTATTTTTATAATAAAGCACAAATTGGAAATTACGAAATAAAAAATTTGGTCTCCAGGAGGGGGAAATGAACCACAAAAAAAACAGCCATATATTAAATAGAATAGAGCATATAGCAATGGATTATATTTCGTTTTGTTAAATATACTCACTTAAAGTATTGTGAACATTCAGCAATTCAAATTTTTCTCTTAGTTAACAGCCCAATACTTACAGCTAATAATATCATGCTTGTTAACTCTACTGAAGCTATTGTAAAAATAGCACCAATCGTACCATATTGATGAACTAGTATATACATTAGTGGAATAGCTATGCACATACAGATTATTGCGATATATAAGCCAAAACGATATAGTCCCTGAGATTGAATGATTGATGTTAGTGCACCATTCATACACTTGATTCCGGCAATTAATAGAAACCCGAGTATCATTATGTTATTACTTTCATTATCCAATATTAAGTACCGACCAAAGAAAAATAGAACAGTAAAGTAACACACTGAACTTAAGATTATATACCCAAGGATCATGTAGATAAACGGATAAACCTTATTTATGTTCCTATGGCTTCTTAAATCCAAACGACTAAATTTTGCATAAGCCACAGTAGAAAATAATGATGACACCATTACTAGTGGATCAACCAGACGAAAAATTTGTCCATACGCAGCTAAACCCTCAGGAACTATATTTTTTATATATATATTATCCAGTCTACTGTAAATAATTACCACCATAGCATTAAGGCCTATACTGACAGTATGCTGATACAACAAGAATACATCTTTAGGAGAAATCTTCCCTGCAGCATGAATCTTTTTCCAACCAACTTTTCTAAATAAATGAATTGTAACTACCGAAACAAATAAACTCTCTGCAAGCAAATAATTCCAGGCAGTAAAAGGCATTCTTAAAATAAACTGAACACCATAAATTACAAAAGTTAAAAACAGGGCTAACGCTATGGAAGGAGATAAAGCTTTATTCAAATTTTGTGATTGAAAAAAGCTATTAGATAAATTAAAGAGAAGTGCAAAAAATAATGACAGTGAAATCGGAATATAAATATCTCTGTTATATCCTAATGCATAACAAATTACAAAAAACAATATTGATACTACTACCCCGACGAATATTTTTTGATAGAACACCCTCTTCAACAATCGAATGGGATTTTCAACATCAGAATACTTCTTGATTACAAATATATCCACACCAAAATCAGATACAACTCTTAATATTTCTAGCGTACCAATTAAAAATATAAATACGCCTCCTGATTCTATGCCAAGTTCTCGAGTAATTAAAACAATAGCGAGTGTTTTTGCCCCAAAATAACTTACCTTATTAAAGAGTGCATAGATACCATCACTAAGAATATCTTTTAGCATTTCAATTTCTACTTTTTTGTTGAGTCAATAGATTTGCAATTATTATTATTGGAAACGATTTTAAAACATAAGCAAATGGCAAAATTAATTCTCCACGAACAGAATAGAAGAAACCAGTCATCATAGCTAGGGCAAAAAAGTTAAAAATAACATAATTACTATTCAAACCTTTTTGAATTATCGAGATCATAATTAACAGATAGGCAAGATAAATAAATAAATTGAAATGCAAACTTATTATACTTGCTTCAAGAAGACCAGAAGATGACAACGCTATCCCATTAGACACGCTGCCAAGCACTATTGTTGAATATTCATGAGCAATTTGTGCATCGCTTATGAAGCCAAAACCACTGAGCGGCAACACTTGCGATAATATCGTAAGGGGGTTTAGTAACGCCCAACCATTTTCATCGGGCAAAGAGTATAAATCTTGTAAACCTGCAAGCGTAGACGACAGAGAGTCAAGTACAACGCCAAGATAATTAATAAAATTGATTTCATATCCTTCACGAAGATATGAAATCATTGAAAAACCGACGAAGCCAATTAATAAATAGTGTACTTTGGATATTCTAGCGAATATTGCTATTATTTTCTTTCTATTTGAATATAACGAGAGAATAATAATACATATAAAAGCAAAAAAGAATTTATTTCTTATCCCAATAACAAGGTCAGATGCGAGCAAAATAAATGCTAGCATCTTATATTTTTTCGATGATTTATAATAAAAGACTGCCAAAGCCATTATAGAAGAAAAGCCACTAATAGCACGGATAGCAAAAGGAATACTTGAAAGTAATTCTTCACTATCAGTATAAATAGCTAAATGCCCTAAGCCTGATGATAAAATAAATTTCAGATAAAAAACAATTTTAATTAACTGGCAAACACCAACAATGGAAAATATAATCTTAAATAGATTATTTATACTTTTTGCTTGTTGCCTATGAACATTTTTGATAGCTGTAAGATAGAGTATGATATTTATTAACATACCCCATATACAAGTCAATTCAAAGCCATCAGAAGCTTTTTTAAAGAAATACAAATAAAAAGAAGGAATACCTATAATTAAAGAAAATACAAAAGCAAACATTAATTGCAACGAGATAAACTTCACTCTATGCATATAGAAGTAAATCATCTCACCAAACAATATAATGGCACAAAAAACCGCAAAAATATCCTCTACAGTTCCATAAAGTGTAGCACTTGCCGATTCCGTTAAAAAAATCAATAATAAAGAAGAAGTAAGCAGGAAATATATAAACGCTAAATGCGCACTTATTTTGAATTGATTATTTTTTAAACTCTTCTCATTCATAGGAATTGTACACTTCCCAACATACAAGATTATTAAGGAATCAGATATTATAAATAATAATATTTAATCCATATATTAATGGGTGCACAATTACTACATGTGCACCCATATAAAAGACAAGCTATGCTCGAATTTTATTCAATAACTCTGCTGTTTTGGCTTCCATTAACGCAGTATTACCACGAGACTCAACATTCAAGCGGATAACAGGCTCAGTGTTTGAGCTTCGGAGATTAAAACGCCAGTCAGAAAATTCAATACTGATTCCATCGGTATAGTCTACTACCGAGGCATCACTTTTATAGTATTCAAGTATTTCAGAAATCACTTTTTCTTGATCATTAACGATGCTATTAATCTCTCCGCTGGCTGGGAAAGATTTCATCCGATCATGGACTAGTTCTGCCAACGTTTTATTTTTAATACTCACTAACTCGGCTACAAGTAGCCACGGAATCATTCCGCTATCACAGTAGGCAAAGTCACGAAAATAATGATGAGCACTCATTTCACCACCATAGACAGCATCTTCCAAACGCATGCGTTCTTTGATGAAAGCATGGCCTGTTTTGGACATTACAGGAATACCCTTTGCTCGCTGAACCACATCTATAGTATTCCATGAAAGGCGGGGATCATGTATGATCCGCGCGCCTGGTTGCTTTTCGAGGAAAGATTCTGCAAGCAACCCGACAATGTAATAACCTTCAATAAAATTACCTTCATTATCGAAGAGGAAACATCTGTCAAAATCGCCATCGAACGCAATGCCCATATCTGCCTTGTGATTAATAACGGCTTCGCTTGTGTCAGCACGGCATTCTTGAAGAAGAGGGTTTGGAATCCCATTAGGGAAATTTCCATCAGGTAAATTGTGAATTTTCACAAATTCAACTGGAATCTGAATTTCCTTGAAACGTTTTTCAATCTCATCAATAACAGGGCCTGCGGCTCCGTTACCTGAGTTAATAACAAGTTTAAGTGGTTTAATATTTTCAGGTTTGATATAGCTGAGAATATGATCAATATATGCTTTTTTAGTATCTATTTTTTCATAACTTCCACGTTTCGCAATATCTACATGAGAAAAATTATTTTCTTCAGCTAAACGTTGTATATCTCGCAGCCCTGTATCACCGCTGATAGGCCGGGCTCCCTCGCGAACCAACTTCATCCCATTGTAATCCATCGGATTATGACTTGCTGTAACTTCAATTCCTCCGTCAACACCGAGATGGAATGTAGAGAAATAGATTTCTTCGGTCCCTGACATTCCAATATCCAGTACGTCAACACCTGCGTCCTGCAAACCTTCGGCTAGTGACATTTTTAGAGATTCACTTGTAAGGCGCACATCACCACCTAATACAACGGTCCGAGGTTTCAGATATTCACCATAGGCTCGACCAATTCGCTTTGCTATATTATTATTAAGTTCGTCACCTAAGCGGCCGCGAATGTCATACGCCTTGAAACAAGTCAATTTATCCATTATTTTCCTCATATATCTCTGGCAATTATTACCTTAAATCTTGATATAACGTATTTGCTGTGACAATTTCTAAATTCGCCCATAACGATCTGAAAGGCGAATAATGTCATCTTCTTCCAAATAGGAACCAGAACGCACTTCAATCAGTTCAAGCATGATTTTCCCTGGGTTCTCAAGAGAATGAATAACGCCAAGTGGGATATAAACGGATTGATTTTCTGTCAAAATTTTTTCTTCTCCGTTAATTGTTACTTTCGCAGTCCCAGATACAATAACCCAGTGTTCAGAACGGTGATGATGCATTTGTTCTGATAGCCCCTCCCCAGGTTTTACGCTTATACGCTTAACCTGGTAGCGTTCTCCAGCGTCAATCGAATCATATTTACCCCAGGGACGAAAAACTTCGCGGTGTTTATGATGCTCTAAACGCCCCTCAGCCTTTATTTTCTCCACTATCTTTTTAACATCCTGTACGGCATGCCTATCAGCAATGAGAACTGCATCTTTGGTCTGCACAATGATAAGGTCTTTCACGCCCACAGTGGCAACGAGACCTGATTCTGAATGTACGTAACTATTTTTTGTTCGGAAACTAATGACATCACCACGATGGACATTACCATCGGTGTCATGTGGGCTAATATCCCACAATGATGACCATGATCCAACATCGCTCCAGCCGGCATCCATTGGCACTACAACGGCGTCCTCAGTTTTCTCCATCACAGCATAATCAATCGACTCATCCGGACAAGCCAAGAATGACTTCTCATCAACTCTGGTGAAATCAAGGTCAGGATTGATAGCACTCATTGCTTTTTCGCATGCCTCAAGAATATCAGGCCTGAACTTTCTCAACTCGGCCAGATAGCTATCAACCTGGAAAAGAAACATACCGCTATTCCAATAATATTTCCCGCTATCTACATAAGATTTAGCAGTATCCAGATCGGGTTTTTCTACAAACCTTGAGACTTTATATGCTTCCTTACATCCTTTCTGACTTATGCTATCGCCGCGGAGAATATAACCATAACCAGTTTCAGCTCTATCAGGCACAATCCCAAAAGTTACAAGTTTGCCTTGTTCTGCACAAGGAATCGCTTGTCTGATCGCATCTCTGAAAACTTCTTCCTTCTCAAAAATATGGTCGGCAGCAAGTACCAGTAATAATGGATTGCTTTCGGCGTTATTCTTTTTCGCGGCTAATGCAGCAAGAGCGACGGCTGGAGCAGTATTTCGCCCTGCAGGTTCAAGGACAATATTTTTAGTTAGCTTGTTTAATTGTAGTAACTGCTCTGCCACGATAAAACGGTGTTTTTCATTACAAATTACTATAGGATTATTACAATCAAGTCCATCCAAACGGTTGATTGTTGATTGCAACATCGTGTAATCACCCTTTACTGGAATGAACTGTTTGGGATAAAGTTCACGGGATAGTGGCCATAAACGACTACCTGTACCGCCAGCCATTATAACAGGTATCAATTTGCTAGTAGCCATTTTTCAATTTCTTCCTCTAAAATAATATGATACTTAATCTTATAACCTGATGAATCACTAGTCACATGAGCCAAAAAATATTTCTCACAAAAAGAATGATCGTCATATAAATAAACACTTTCGTCTCTATGTTCTCTAAATGCAGAAATATTTGACGCTAAAACGCTTTTACCACATATTCTGCCTTCAATTACTGGCCTTCCGAATCCTTCATGAGTCGAATGAGCCCAGACCATTGAAGCGTTCTTTAGTTCCGATAATAATTCGTCATCTGTAAGAACCGGCAGCACCTGGACATTCTCAATCTTTAACTCTCTAAGTATTTTCAATGCCCATTCTCTGTGAGAGCCTAATCCTATAACCTTAAGCTTATGCGAAGCAGCGTATGCACATGTTTTCCATAACTGCATTGCGTGATTAAATTCTTTATTAGAACCATTACCTGAAATTAATACTGCATAGGATTCAGCATTACTTTTTTGAATATTACCTTGTGATAATTTAGCTTCTAGTTGATAGAAGGAGTTAGGGAAAAGATAAACATTACTATCTTTTAACCATTTAACATTCATTCCAATTCTTTTTGTTGTTGCTGAGACAAATGCTACATCTCTTTTCAAAAAAGCATGAAATCGCTGTGTTAGTACAATATATAACGCAGAAAGACTTAGCCTTTCCTTAATTCTTTTATTTGGGATGAAATCATGAATTATTAATATGGATTTTTTGGAAAAAGCCGATATTACAGAACATGAGTTATAAGGATATATAATTTTTTCATATCTTCCCATAATACTTATCATAGGAATAATAACTTGCTCACAAAGAACAAAGAGTAAGTCTATAATTGCCCTAGGTAATTTTTGTGCAAATTTTGGACAACTCCACTCATTGACTATACATCCATTCTTTTCAAGTGCTGTAATTAAGTTGGATGAATAGATCGGAATACCTCTGTACAATATTCCCTTATAGAAATTGAACAACAATACTTTTTTCATTTCATTCCTGTCACACAGTTGATAAGATTCCAGTTGTAATGTTTCTTCAATACTTCTATCGCACAAAGAGAATTTTTATTAGCAATCTCTTCTCTAGACTCAAAAAGCTCGATAGAACGGATAAAATCATTTTTACTATTGGCAACGATAGCGTATTCACTAAGTTTTGGCATTGAATCCAGAACTATATTTGTAGTTATGACTGGCAGGCCTAATGCAAACGCTTCTAATACTTTATTCTGAAGACCAGAACCGTCGAAAATAGGGAATACTGCTATATCCATATTTGCCAGAAGATTCTTCAAATCATCAACATAACCATGAACGATAACTTCATTTGGTTTATTCAAAGCCAAAACTTGTTTACATGGCTGAGCACCGATGATATGAAGTTTATATTTTTCTTTTGGTAGACTATTAAACAAATCAGTTAAAAAGATTGCAGCTTTAACATTGGGGTAATAACTCATATTCCCCCAAAAAGCTAAATTTATAACGCCGTCGTCTTTTTTTAAGGTTTTTTTTACTCCGGGAATGTTCACGCCATTAGGTATAATCTTAAAACCTTCTTTACCTATATGTTTAGCATCTCTTTCTGAAATTATAAATCCCGCATCGATTACTTCGTATATTTCCCTCTCAATCGCGGACAGCTTTTTACTTTCGAAGCCACATATTTTCTTCATGAGAAAGTTTTCTGTTGCAGCTCTATTCTGCATATTTAATGAAAGAGCATCAACAAAATCACAATATATTAATGATTTGATACTGTGTTCTTTTCTTAAAGAAATAGTTTTAAAGATAAGGAACTCCAACCTAACCAATTGGAAAATTATCATGTCATAATTATTAGCAAGTAAAAGTTTTTTTAATTTTTGCCACGAGGCCTTATCATTATACACCGCACATTGCAATGCAGTTTGCCCCCTATTTTTAATTATGTTTTTTATTTTACCGATCTTTGATAAATTACCAGAAGAACACGAATTTATAAAATTATTGACATTACCACTTGTGGTGTTTGCTTTTTCTACCGAAAAAACATCCACTAAATTTTCTTTCGAAAGCTCTTTTATTTGATTATAAGCACGCAGAGCATCTCCAGTAATAATTGGCCAAGGGAAACGTGCAGTTACAAATAAAATTTTCTTCATCATCTAACCTATCTGTTTCTTATATTATATAAGGCTCATAAACACAAACCATGCAGGCGACATTATGTTTATAAAGTTTTGTTATCTATTAATTAATTTTAGTAAATATGCGCCGTAGTTAGTTTTCACAAATAGCCCCGCTCTTGAATATAAATCCTGATCGCTTAACCAGCCATTTCTCCACGCTATTTCCTCAAGGCACGCAATCATCATCCCCTGACGTTTTTGAACCGTCTCAACAAAGCTTCCTGCCTCAATTAAACTGTCATGAGTACCTGTATCAAGCCAAGCAAATCCTCGACCTAACAACTCGACTGTCAACATATTATTTTCTAGATATACTTGGTTAACAGTTGTAATTTCGAGTTCACCTCGGGGTGATGGCTTTATATGTTTAGCAATATCAACAACTTCATTATCGTAAAAATAAAGACCTGTTACTGCCCAATTTGATCTGGGTGCTACAGGTTTTTCTTCTATACTCAATGCCGTGTAATTTTTATCAAATTCGACGACACCAAAACTCTCAGGATTCATAACCTGATAACCAAATACAGTAGCACCTTTATTTCTATTTGCTGCCGTTTTAAGTTTTGGTGTAAATCCTTGACCAAAGAAAATATTATCCCCAAGGACCAAACAAACAGAATCATTACCAATAAAGTTGTCACCGATGATAAATGCTTGAGCTAAACCATCAGGGCTGGGTTGGATTGCATATTCTATGTTTATGCCAAACTGACGGCCATCACCGAGTAAACGTATAAAAGCTGGCTGATCATCTGGTGTTGTAATAATTAAAATATCTTTAATGCCAGCCAACATTAATACTGAAAGCGGGTAATAGATCATGGGTTTATCATAAACAGGAAGTAACTGTTTCGATACGCCCATTGTAATTGGATATAATCGTGTACCTGACCCCCCCGCTAAAATAATACCCTTCATTACTAACCGCCCTCATAATTTTGCTTTATCCAGGAGTGGTAACTTCCGTTATTAACATTTGCTATCCACTCCCTATTCGCTAGAAACCACTCAACCGTTTTACGAATTCCGCTTTCAAAAGTCTCCAGTGGTTTCCATCCCAGTTCCTTGCTAATCTTTTTAGCATCAATTGCATAACGACGATCATGACCGGGCCGATCTGGTATGAAAGTTATTTGTTCTCGGTAGGAAACTTTTTTTGGTACAATTTCATCTAACAGATCACAGATCGTATGCACAACATTAAGGTTTCTCTGTTCATTATAGCCTCCTATATTATAGGTCTCACCGATTTTACCTTGCGTTACTACGATATATAAAGCACGGGCGTGATCTTCTACATACAGCCAGTCACGTATTTGATCTCCGTTGCCATACACTGGCAGAGGTTTGCCTTCTAGTGCATTGAGAATTACTAACGGGATTAATTTTTCTGGGAAGTGATACGGGCCGTAGTTGTTTGAACAATTGGTTACGATGGTAGGGAAGCCATAGGTTCGCAGCCATGCGCGGACTAGATGATCACTTGAGGCTTTTGAAGCAGAATACGGGCTGCTTGGGGCATATGCGGTTTTTTCAGTAAACAGCGGCAGTTCAGTGCCCTTTACAACTTCATCCGGATGCGGAAGATCGCCATACACTTCATCTGTAGAAATATGATGGAAACGGAATCTAGTTTTTTTCTCTGCGCTAAGTTCGGACCAGTATTTACGGCTAGCTTCTAATAGCACATAAGTGCCGATAATATTAGTTTCGATAAAGGCTGCAGGACCACTTATCGAACGATCGACATGGCTCTCAGCCGCCAGATGCATCACTGCATCAGGTTGGTGATAAGACAAAATACGTTCCATAGCAGCGTTATCGCAAATATCAGCATGTTCAAAATAATAACGATCGCTCTGTGCGACGGTGGCTAGCGATTCGAGATTACCGGCGTAGGTCAATTTATCGACATTAATCACAGTGTCCTGCGTGTGATTAATAATGTGTCGTACAACAGCAGACCCAATAAAACCAGCTCCACCCGTGACCAGTATTTTCACGTTTATTTCGCTCTTAAAGTTTTCTGAAACAAAAGATGGTATGCCTACCACCCTGTTTACTCATTATAAGTAAACAGGGAGGAGAAGGGCGACGATAGGCTTTTAACTCACATTTTTATTCCATAGTAAATCGCAGATACCATCCGTTGGATTGAACGCGGCAGGTGCCTGCAAGAGTATTTCACGCACACGTTCGTAGTCGAACTCACGGCAGGCGTTGTCGAGATCCTGAAGAATGTGGCTCATTTCACTCCATGGCAACATTACTTCGTTAGCTGTTCTGATACGCGGGTGCTGCGTAACGGATACATTGTCGCCGATAAGCAACTCTTCATACAGTTTCTCACCTGGACGCAGACCTGTCGTTTTTATCGCAATATCACCATAAGGGTTTTTATCATCACGAACGGTTAGCCCTTGCAGCGTAATCATGCGGTGTGCAAGATCGATAATCCTGACGGGTTCCCCCATATCCAGAACAAAAACATCGCCGCCCGTGCCCATGGCTCCCGCCTGGATCACCAGTTGAGCCGCTTCAGGAATGGTCATAAAGTAACGCGTGATATCTTCGTGTGTCAGCGTCACCGGCCCACCTGCAGCAATCTGTTTTTCAAATAACGGCACAACTGAGCCTGATGAGCCTAACACGTTGCCGAAACGAACCATACTAAAGCAGGTATTATTGGATTCCTTCGCCAGCGCTTGCAGCACCAGCTCCGCCATGCGTTTGGTCGCCCCCATTGTGTTGGTGGGCCGTACGGCTTTATCGGTCGAAATTAAGACAAAGTTTTCAACACCACAACTTGCCGCGGCCTGAGCACAGCTTAACGTACCAAATATATTATTGCGCACGCCATCAAGAACGTTGAACTCGACAAGCGGTACATGCTTGTACGCCGCAGCATGATAAATTGTGTCGACGTTGAATGCTCTGATTAACCTTTCGAGATGCTCTTTATCCTGAACATTACCGAGGATTGGATAGATTTTAACTTTAAAATCCTGACCAAGATTTAGGTTACGCAGTTCGGAATCAATGGAATAGAGTGAGAACTCAGACAATTCGAAGAGAATAAGCTGGTTTGGCTTATTTTTAAGTATCTGTCGGCATAGTTCAGACCCTATTGACCCCCCTGCCCCGGTAACCATCACTGCTTTCCCGTTAATATTTCGGGATATCAATTCCGGAATGGGTGAGACAGGATCGCGGCCCAGCAGGTCTGTAATAACGACTTTCCGCAAGGAATCAATACTTGCCTTCCCCTCCACCAGATCGACCATTCCCGGGATGGAGAGCACTTCGCACGGCAGACCTTCCAGTGTTTTAATGACTTCGTTCTTTCTTGCCCGGCTTGCGCTTGGCATGGCCAGCAGAATTTTCTTCGCTTCGTATTTCTCAACCAGCCAGGGCAGTTTTTCTGGCGCAAAAACGCTTACCCCGTGAATCACCTGACCTTGCAGGGCACGGTTATCATCGACAAAAGCAACGGGGTAATATTCGTCCATCTGGCTCAGCGCAGGCAGTAATTGACGACCGGATGCACCTGCACCATAAATAACTACCCGAGTGCCCAGATTCAACCCACGATTCACCAACATTCTCATCCCAAGCCGTGATCCGGCAATAAGCAGTAGACCGAATGAGAAATAGATAAAAGGAATCGTTCTCGGCAAATAGAGGTTGGTATAGAACGCTGCGATAATAAGCAAAATGGACGATATGACCATCCCCATCGTTACTACCAGTAATATTTTGGCAGTAATATAACGAATTACGGCCCGATACAGCCCTAATTTAACAAAGATTGCCAAAGTAACTAAAATTATTGAAAGAATAAAAAGCCAATGCTCTGTACTATATACTGGAGTCATTGAATCAATGCGCACCCAAAATGCAAACCAAAATGCGCACAGCAGAAGCACAACATCTATAGAGAGTGTGATAATACGTTTTATTGGTCGTGGTAAAGATATTAAATAATTTAGCATACTAAAAACTGGTCGCCTCACTAAAGCTTGCATTCAGTTTATAAAATAGTACCAGCAGGACACACTGAGTAATCGTCTACTTTAGTATTATAACCGCCCACTGTCCCCGCCTGGAGAAACGCTGCTTTCCCAATCACAGCGCTGCCCGCAAGATGGACACCAACACCTAAATGAGCGAAATCACCAAGAATGGCATCGTGATCTATTGTCGAGTGGCTATTCACAATCGTCGCCAAACCTAATTTTGCGTTGGCACCCACTACAGCTCCCGCTAACACAACAGTTCCCTCAGCAAGGGTCGCCGATGGACTGACAAATGCAAAGGGATGTATAAGCGTTACAGGATGAATACCTAAGCCGAGCAGTTGCTGATAGAGCTGCTCTCTGACTTTATTGTTTCCGATGCCAATAGCGACATGACTGACCTTACCAATATGTAACTGTAGTTCGGAAATTTTTCCAATAATCAGCTGATTAATTTCCTGGCAGGCAGAGGTATTATCGTCGAGGAAAACGATATCCTTATATCCCAGCAGTCTCGCTGTCTCGTACAGCGTACGGCCATGACCACCCGCGCCCAAAATCAATAAGTCATGCATTGACATTGCTCTCTTTGTCTTTAACGCCTGCACCACATTTCAGTGCAACAACGAGAAGCGGGAACCAGGCGATGAGCAGCCCCACAACACCATCAATTTTGCCTGAGGCAATAAAAAAGGCGAAGGGGAAAAGCCACAGCAGATTGACGGCAATTGCCAATGATGTCACCGGAACGTGGCTGCCATATTTTCTTGCGAGGATTTGGTAGCCATGGCTGGCATGTGCTTCATAGACCTTTTTACCTGCTACGAGCCTCCTCAATAGCGTTGTCGTGGCATCGACGATAAATACGCCCAGCAAACATAATTCTGCAATAAAGAAATGCGTATCTGCTTTCGCAATATGGAGAATCATCAGTCCAATAGTTATCCCCAGGAAACCACTCCCGGCATCCCCCATGAAGATTTTTGCTCTCGGGAAATTCCAGACAATAAAACCGGCGGCGGCACCGATTAGGGCAAGCGTCAGCGGATAAATACTTCCAGGCGCGTCCGTGTACTGGTTTACAACAATCAACATTGCGCTACATGCGGCGAATGTTATTGCTTCAGCGCTGGCTAAGCCATTAATCCCATCCATAAAATTATATAAGTTCAGCATCCAGACCAGATATACACAGCCGAGAATCATACCAATCCAGGATAAAGAAAGATCGTAACCAAACAGCGTAATTACAGGGAAGGATCCCAGGAAATAAATGCCAATTGCTGCTGCCAGGAAATGCATTAATAGACGCCATCGTGCCGCAATATGACCATGATCATCAAGAAAACCAATGATGGCGACAATTACACCTGGAATAAATAAACCCAGGAAGCTGTCGAACGTTAGCGTATGGTTAAAATAAAATCCTACCAAAGCGACCAGGAGCGTCAGGACGATCGCTACTCCACCACCTCGCGGGGTGGGCACAGAATGCGAACTTCGCTGGTTTGGGCGGTCAATAACATTATGCTTTATTGCATACCCCCGCAATCCCCAAGTCAGCGCACACGATGCTAAAAAAGCGAATATCACAATTCCAAAATTCAACATTATTTATTACCTTCAGTATAATATTTCGCCGTTTTTTTCATAGTTTCATGAAGTGTTATCGGGGGTGTCCAGTGCAAATGTTCCCGCGATTTGGAGGCATCGACTTCCAGATCGCCAAACAACTGATCGTAAATACCACCTTTTCCAACAGCGGAAAGCAGTAACTTCATAATGCTTTTAGGGAAATAAATAATTTTCGCTTTGATATCCATACCAGCAGCAAAAGTTTCAATCATCTCTTCCGTTGAAGGTCGTTCTGCATCAGCGAGTAAAAAGAGTTGATTCTTAGCTTTCTCGTTTACGACACATTCATTGATAAAACTGACGACATTATCCAGCGAAACAAGAGCACGCTTATTCTTAACATTTTTAAACGGTAACGGCAGGTTTTTCGATACAAGTTTCAAAAGACGCTGAATATTACCCGGTGCATTTTCGCCACAAATTAAAGCCGGACGGACAATAGTGATAGCCATATCGGTCCCTCCAAAATTTTTTAACAGGCTCTGCTCAGCTTCGAGCTTGGAAATGGCATAATCAGAAGTCGGTCGAGGTGCCGATGTTTCTGTAAAGGGAGTTCCTGAAGTGGAATTACCGTTGACACCGATAGAGCTTATGAAAATAAAGTGCTTTACACCGCTACTGGCGGCATCTTTAGCTAATTTTATCGTCGCATCGTGATTAACCCGTCGGAATTCCGCTAATGCATCCTGTGCGTCATCATTGAGAATATGTGCCCTTCCCGCAGTATGAATGACGGTGTCGCACCCCTGGAGAAGATGAGCCCAGTTGGTGTCGGCTGAGATATCACCCAAGTTGAAAATACCTTCTGCAATGTTCTCTTGCCTGCGCGTTGTTAGTATCACCTCGTGCCCCGATGATTTCAACGTCTGGACTAAAGCAGTACCAAGAAATCCGGTTCCGCCCGTCACCAATACTTTCATTGCCATCCCCTATCTGCTTAATTTGTTATTTTTACCCCGCGAGGAGTGCTGGAACGCGATCACTTTACTATCCAGAGCCATTCGTTCTTTATTCATTAACTTATGCGAGGTATGCTACCGCCCCTGGCTTAACAGCTACCAGTGCACTGAGAGAAGTTTAGAGAAGAATTTTCTGGCCTGATTACAGACAAAAACTGGCGTTAATTGTCGTCCTAAATGGCGTCAGAAACAAGCACAAATCGCTACAAATCAGCCCAGATTTGAAGCAGGTAACTCTCTGTTATCACAGGAATTAATAACAAAAAGCGGCAGCCATCATTTTGTTTATGTAACAACATAACAAAATGATGGCTGCCGCGCATAAGGTCTTTCAGGCTGCGGAAGGACTATCAGTCGTTAGCCAGCAACTTCTCAATCCGGCTTCTGAACTTCGCCCCTTCCTTCAGATTACGCAGGCCATAGTTCACAAACGCCTGCATATACCCCATTTTCTTACCGCAGTCATAGCTGTCACCGGTCATTAGCATGGCATCAACCGACTGCTTCTTCGCCAGCTCAGCAATCGCATCGGTCAGCTGGATACGGTCCCAGGCACCCGGCTCGGTTTTTTCCAGCTCAGCCCAGATATCCGCATTCAGCACATAACGGCCGACTGCCATCAGGTCGGAGTCCAGGGTCTGCGGCTGATCGGGTTTTTCGATAAACTCAACGATACGGCTCACCTGCCCTTCCGACTCCAGCGGCTCTTTAGTCTGAATAACTGAGTACTCAGAGAGATCACCCTTCATACGTTTCGCCAGCACCTGGCTGCGACCCGTTTCGTTGAAGCGTGCAACCATTGCCGCCAGGTTGTAACGCAGCGGATCGGCAGAAGCGGTATCAATGATGATATCGGGCAGTACCACGATAAACGGGTTATCGCCTACGACCGGACGCGCGCACAGGATCGAGTGGCCCAGACCCAGCGGCTGCGCCTGACGCACGTTCATGATGGTCACGCCAGGAGGGCAGATAGACTGAACTTCCGCCAGAAGCTGACGCTTAACGCGCTGCTCAAGCAACGCTTCGAGTTCATAAGAGGTGTCGAAGTGGTTCTCTACCGCATTCTTCGAAGAGTGCGTCACCAGAACGATTTCTTTGATCCCTGCAGCAACAATCTCGTCGACGATGTACTGAATCATCGGCTTGTCAACGATCGGCAGCATCTCTTTGGGAATTGCCTTCGTGGCTGGCAACATATGCATGCCCAGACCCGCTACCGGTATGACTGCTTTCAAATTAATCATTATTTCTTCCACCTTAAAATGGTTGACGAATTATAGCTTTTAAACCTGTTTTCGCCAGCATGTTTTGCCGTAAATATGAAGTAATCCTAGGTCACCCCACCACAAATTACAGTAGTTGTAATCTGAATAGATCGCGATTTCGTTCCAGGAATTGTCGCAAAATAGTCTGGATGATTACCTGTGCGGCAGCGCAAAATTCAACCGTTCCGTATTCACCACGTGTTGATCGACCCGATCAATATCTACCGAACTCTGCCCCTTTTCATTTACCGCTTTTATGTTCGCGAGCGACAACAGCGTCTCGTTTTTAGCCATAAACTTCCCGCGCACGTCTTTGCGCAAATCGAAGTTCATCTTCAGGGCCGGTCCCGTCGTTGACTCCTGCATCACGTTGATATTACGTAAGAAAAGGTGTTGGGGTTTGTTATGCAGCTCAAGCGTTGCCCGCTGCATCTCAACGTTGGTGATGGCAACAAACGACGTGGCATTGCCGGAGGAAATCTGTATCCCGCGCAGCTTATAGGCAAGCTGTCGGTTATCCAGGCGAATATCGTTAAGTTTGAAGTTCTGCGGTATCGACAGATAATCGCCCTTGATCACGCCATAGCCAATTAGCATTCCGGCGCTGTTGACCATATCGACATTATCAATAACGAAATTATCACAGCCATAAATAGCTACCGTCGCGTTATCAATTCCGGCCTTTTTACTGAAGTCGGGAGTAATATTGCTGGCCTTGATATTACGGATTACAAAGTGTTTACCGTTTTCAACATGCACCAGCTGCCGACAGTTGCTGCCGGTGATATTTGCCACCACGAAGTTTTTAACGGTCTGCTGTTCCGGATAATCATTGTCGTACGTACTGCCGGCCAGCCCGATGCCTATGCCCCAGTTGATCTTGCCGTTGGTGCAGTTGATGTTATCGATCACGTGGTCCGAGATCAGGATGTTACGGTCGTTAATCGCCACGTTCCACTCAATCGCGTCACCCTGCAAGTGGCTGAATTGACTGTTGGTAATGCGCGCACCGTCCACCTGATTGTGGAACCCCTGACGCAGGATCGCGTAGTTGGCCTGCGTCACGGTGATGTTATCGATGAGCAGGTTGCGCATCACTCGCCGCTTTTTACCGCCGATGTAGATCTGGGTGACGGGGCCGAAGCCGCTCATCGCCAGCCCTTTAATGACACAGTCGGAGCCACGCACGTCCAGCGTGATGTTATGCGTGCGCCCTTCTCCTTCCCCAATGACCTTGCAGCCCTCCTGAAGCACAAACCGCCCGCGCCCGTTGCCCTTCAGCGTACCGCGGATCAGCAGGGTTTTGCCATCAGGAATGAAAATGCCGGTATTGATGTTTTCACAGGTTAACCCGGCGGGAACAACAACGGTATCGCCCTCGGCAAATGCCTGCTTAAACGCGGCGATCCAGTCCTTATTGTTGTAACGATCGACAGAAACCGTCTTCCCGGTTGCCGCCCGCACAGCGCGGGGTGACAGCAGCGGCATGGCAGCCAGGACGGATAAAGAAGAGACAAATCGGCGTCGGGTAATCTTATTCAGCATACAACCTCAGCGTTACAGCGTTTGCAGCAGGCTCGCTAACTGGCGATTAATCACCTGCTGATTGAATTCTGCTTCAACTTTTTGCCGCGCATTTTGCAGCACAGGGATCAGCGTCTGCTGATCGATATCGCTGAACGCGGCCAGACGGTCCGCCAGCGCCAGCGCATTGTTTTCAGGGACCAGCCAGCCGGAATGCTCAGAGGTGATCAGCTCCGGGATGCCGCTGTGTAACGTCGAGACCACCGGAATGCCGACGGCCATCGCCTCCATCAGCGCCACGGGAATGCCTTCCATATCACCGTCGGCGCCGGTTACGGAAGGCAGCAGGAACACATCCGCGTCATCGAGCATGGCTTTCACTTCGTGGCTCGGCTTGAAGCCGGGCATCTCGACCACGTCTTCCAGCTGATACTGTTCAATCAGCGTGCGCAGGCGACGCTCCCACGGCCCGATACCCAGGATGCGGTAGTGGAAGTCCACACCACGCGCCTTCAGCTGGCGACAGGCTTCGATGGCTACGTGCAGCCCTTTCTTTTCGGTCAGGCGGGCAACAGAGATAATTTGCAGCGGCTTGCCCGGCACCTTGACGGGTCGTTGGGTGAAGCGTTCCATGTCCACGCCCATGCGTGAAACGGTGATTTTCTCGCTCGGGCACCCCATGGTTTTCAGGCGCCCGGCCCACAGGTCGCTTATCGGCAGCATCATGTCACCACGGCGAAACAGCTGCTGATATTCCGGCGTGTAGTGGTTCAGCACTTCCCGGCTGGAGATATCGATACCGTGGAAAATGGTGGCGATTTTGCCGTCAATCACCCCCAGCTCACGCAGTTTTGCCGCCGTGACGCCAGCCGGGCCAAAGTGAGCGATAAAGACATCGGCCCGGTACGGCTGGGCCGTTTGCCCGCAAATGGCGGATAAGATCAGGTTGCGGGCCTCCGCCCCATAGCGCGACATATTCAGCGCCCGCCACGTCGAGGCGCGATGCAGGCCGCGCAGCGTCTGTCCGGCGCGATGGCGCAGTTTGTTCATCCGTCCGGCGGGTTCGTCCTGCAACCAGCGGGTTTTCGCCTCCAGCCCATACTGGGTATACGCCGCATGGGTGTTTTGCGTATCGCCCTTTTGCAGGGCGATAATCTCCACGTCATACCCCATATCGATAAACGCGGTGATTTGGTTCAGCACAAAGGTTTCAGACGACAGCGGAAATTTCAGTAAGAAGAAACCAACCTTCATTTCCCCTCCCGGACGCGGTCGAGGACGGATTTCACCATGCCAATACCTTTTTCGCGTTCGGCTTTCACCGCCACCGTCAGACGTTCGTTTATCGCAGGCAACTGGCCGAGCGTGTCGCCCACCATCGCACCCAGCGATCCGTCCAGCAGATGACGAATATCGACGGCCATTTCCGGCATACCGAGCTGCTGCATAATGCCCGCGGACTTGTGTTCGTAGTTGATGGCGATGGCTGGCGTGCCGAAGTTCATCGAGATAATGGCTGAGTGCAGACGCGTGCCCACGGTCAGTTCGCAGGCGGAGAGCAGCTTGCCCATCTCCAGGTCGTTCAGCTCGTCCATCACCACGTGGTAGCGGGATGGGTCGTTGACCAGGTTGCGCAGGTTGAGCGCCACCATGCGGTCATCTTTGTTGTAGCTGTCGATACCGGTACAGGTGGAAAGCGCCAGCACCTGGTAACCGCTGTCCAGCACGCGGTTCACCACCTCGGCAAAGGCTTTTTCATACGCCGCCTGAGTCGTGCCGAGGCGTTTATCGAAGGGCGCAAGTTCACGCAGGGTAATGGCGACGGTTTTCTGTTTTGCCGCCACGTCCAGCCAGTGCTGTACCGCGTAGCTGGCCTGGAAGCTGTCATCCTGATGATCCACCAGCCAGGCGGTGTCTACGCCGTGCTCCACTTTGGTGGTGTCGATTTCGCTGCGCTTCATCATGTCGAGGCTGACCGATTCGCGCAGGATCAGCGCGTCACAGTGGCCGAAGACATAGTTCGCCAGCTGGTTGAACTGCGGATCCTGGAACGGCCCGACGCTGTGGCCAATCATAAACAGCGGTTTTTTCGCCATAAAGGTGCAGAGCGCATGCTCAAACTGCGGCACGCCGTACAGGTCGACGAAGAACGAGCCGCCCACCTGAATAATGGCGTCATAGCCGGACAGCAGACGCACGAAATCGGTAAAGCCCTGCGCGATGGCGATGTTGCGCAGCTTGCCGGTGTCGGTTACGCGAGAAAGCAGCACCTGATGCTGGTAGCGGCGACGCAGCACTTTCTTCACGCGCCCCATCACGCCCGCAGCGTTGTTGTGCTGTTTCATCTGGCTGTAGAGCGGGTCGCCCATCACCGGGCGGTTCAGTAACCAGGATGAGCTGACCGGATAACGGCTCATCACATCCACTTCTGTCTCAGGCTTAAGGGTGTTAATTGCATCCAATAAACCGCGCAGGATGGCGCTGTCGCCACGGTTGCCGCAGGTATGGTTGCCAAGAATAAGTAATTTCATAATGGCCTCGTAAAATTAGCCTGCGCGAAGCAGCGTTTTCATTTTTTCGTTACGGCAAAACTGGCGCTTTATCTCAACCACCAGCGCATTGCGTGACAGTACAATCATCACGCCGAATGCCAGCGCGCCTGCCGCGACCTGCACCGCAAGCAGCGCCGCCAGCGGCAGATGCCCGTTGAGCACCACGCCCAGGCCGTAGCTCACCGCCAGAGTCGGTAAGGAGAGATAAAACGGCAGCCACAGGCTGAGAATGTACTGACGGTAGCTGGAGCCCAGCACCGGTTTGATCATCACGAAGTAGCTCAGCACGGTATTAACGATCTGCACCAGCAGGAAGCCGAGCGTCACGCCAATGGCGCCCGCCATGTGCCCGCCCACAATAATTGCCGGAATAAACAGGAAGGTTTTAAACACGTTGAACTTGAAGCTGATATCCACGCGCGCCTTCGCCATCAGCAGAGAACCAATTGGATTCCCCACCGAGCGCAGCAGCCCCACAACGCACAGCAGTTGCAGGATCGGGATGATGCTGTTCCACTTCTCGCCAAACACCAGCGGTACGAAATTGCTGGCGACCACCATCAGCCCCAGCAGTACCGGGAAGTTGATGATCCCCACCACGGAGAGCAGTTTGTAAAAGTTTACGCGCAGCTTCTCGGTATCGTCCTGAATTTTGGCGAACGCCGGGAACAGCACGCGGGTAATGATTGGGTTGAGCTTCATCGGTGGGACAACCGCGACGTTATACGCCAGGTTGTAGCCGCCCGCGACGCTCGCGCCCAGAATGCGCGCCAGCACCAGCGTAGAGAGGTTAGTATTCACATAGTTGATAATGCTGTCTGCCGTCAGCCACGCGCCGAAGCGCAGGTTGGATGAAACAGACGCCAGCGAAAAATGCAGTCCCGGGCGATAAATCTTGCGGCCAAAGAAGCCAAACAGCAGCGTGCGCACGGCAGAGTTAACGAGGTAGCCGAGAATGGCGGTCATCGCCAGCGGCCAGAAATGGGCGCTGACAACGGTGAAGGTAAAGCCCGCCAGCACGGCGCTGGTTTCAATCATGCCGATCTTGTTGAACTCCAGCTCTTTCTGCATCAGCGCGCGGAACTGCTGCCCGTGCGGGATCACCACGAAAGCAAACGACAGGGTGCGCATCAGCGGCGCCAGGTCCGGGTTATGCAGCACGCCGGCAATCACATCGCTCAGCAGGAACACCAGCACAAAGACGAAGATACCCAGCCCAACGTTCAGCCAGTAGAGGGTGGTCAGCTCAAGATGGCTGATCTCTTTGCGCTGGATAATGGAGTTGGCGATACCAAAGTCCGACAGCGTATCGGCCAGGGCGATAATCACCAGCGAGACGGTCAGCAGACCAAACTGGTGGTTATCGATAATGCGCGCCAGCACCGTCATCTGCACCAGGCCGAGGCCAATGATGACGATGGTGGCCATGGCTGACCATTTTGCGCCGCTGATGGTTTTTTCTCGTAAGCTCATCTTAGTACGCCGCTTTGTTCACGAAGCCTTTGAAAATGGTCAGAAAAACAATCTTGATATCGAACCAGAGGCTCCACTCGCGGATGTACTCCAGATCGAACTCGATGCGTTTTTCCATTTTTTCCAGCGTGTCGGTCTCGCCGCGCCACCCGTTGATCTGCGCCCAGCCGGTGATGCCTGGCTTCACCTTATGGCGCAGCATGTAGCCTTCAATCAGGGTACGGTACTGCTCGTTATGGGCCACGGCGTGAGGACGAGGCCCGACGATGGACATCCCGCCGGTGAACACGTTGATGAACTGCGGCAGCTCATCGAGCGAGGTACGGCGCAGGAAGTTACCCACGCGGGTGACGCGCGGATCGTTCTGTGTCGCCTGGGTCACCACCTTGTCGTTCTCCATCACCTTCATGGAGCGGAATTTCCACACCATGATCGGCTTACCGTCCATGCCGTAGCGGGTCTGACGGAAGATGATCGGCCCCGGAGAGCTGAGCTTCACCGCCAGCGCAATGCAGCACAGCACCGGGGAGATGAGCAGCAGGATCAGGGACGAAAGTACGATATCCTCCACGCGCTTCAGCACGCGGTTAATCCCCGACAGCGGCGTGTCGTACAACGGAACAACCGGTACCCCGTTCACCTCTTCAATACGGGAGTGGAGAATATTGAAGGTAAACACGTCAGGGATGAGGATCACCGAGCAGGTTGTATCGGCCAGCTCGCGCATCAGTGTCTTGATGCGGGATTCATCTTTCATCTGCATGGCGATGTAGACGTTGTGAATTTTGCCGGCTTTCGCGTCTTCTATCAGCTGTTCGTAGCTGCCCGCCCAGTCAGATGGTACGCCGCCGGGCTTCGCGTCGTGATAAACCCCCACCACTTCAAAACCTAACCATGGCTCTTTGCGGAAGCTGTCGAGCAGCACCTGTCCCACCGGCAGGTCGCCCGCCACGGCAACAAAGCGACGGTTATACCCACGGTTGCGCAGCCAGCCCGCGCCAAAGCGGATCAGCGAGCGGCAAACCACCATGCCAACGCTGGTTAACAGATACCAGCAGAGATAGGTCACAAAGCGGTTATCAAAATCATGGCTGAACGCCACCAGGCCCGCGCTGAAAATCAGGCTTAAGGTCCAGTTCTGTAGCAGCAGCATCAGTTCGGTGGTCATTTTGACGCCACGCCATGAACGATAGAAATCGGTCATGCCGCCGATCATCTGAAACACCACCAGCGCAATCAACGCCATCAGCAAGTGCATGTATAAGAACGACTGCCCGCTGACCCAACACACCGCCCACAGTCCGCCGACCATGATGGTGATATCAGAAAAACGCTGCACCATAGAGATTAACGATGCATTCGTTCTCGCTCGCTCGCGCTTTTTTAGATTTGTCATCGTTGTTCCTTTAGTTCTAAACCTTTCCCCTCGCCCCTCACCCCGGCCCTCTCCCCAAAGGGGAGAGGGTGTTCAAGTTCCCTCTCCCCTTTGGGGAGAGGGTTAGGGTGAGGGGTAAGGTTTTCTTTTTACTGATTCAACAGCGCCAGAATGTCCTTCGTTCGGGCTTCCATCAGCGCGGTATCGGCGCGGGACTCCACGTTCAGGCGCACCACCGGCTCAGTGTTGGAAGAGCGCAGGTTGAAGCGCCACTGCGGGAACGCCATGCTGATACCGTCGGTACGGTCAATCTCCAGCGCATGAATGGCAAAGTGCTGTTCGACGCGGGCGATGGCCTCGGCTGGCTGTGCCAGTTTGCTGTTGATCTCCCCGCTCGCCGGGAAGGCCGCCATGCGGTCGCGCACCAGTTCGCCCAGGCTCTGTCCTTTCAGGCACAGCAGCTCAGTCACCAGCAGCCACGGGATCATCCCGCTGTCGCAGTAGGCAAAATCACGGAAATAGTGGTGGGCGCTCATCTCGCCGCCGTAGATGGCGTCTTCCTCGCGCATACGCTCTTTGATAAACGCGTGGCCGGTTTTGGACATTACCGGCTCGCCGCCCGCGGCCTTCACCACGTCGACGGTGTTCCAGGAGAGGCGCGGATCGTGAATGATCTTCGCGCCCGGGTTTTTCTCAAGGAACGCTTCCGCCAGCAGGCCAACGATGTAGTAGCCTTCGATAAACTGCCCTTTCTCGTCGAACAGGAAGCAGCGGTCGAAATCGCCGTCAAAGGCGATACCCATATCAGCGCCGTGCTCAATCACCGCGTTGCGGGTGTCGTCGCGGCACTCCGGCAGCAGCGGGTTAGGAATACCGTTCGGGAAGTTTCCGTCAGGCGTGTTGTGCACTTTGACGAAGGTCACCGGCACGTTCAGCGCCTTAAAGCGGGCTTCAAGTGCATCGACAACCGGGCCTGCCGCGCCGTTGCCGGAGTTAATCACCAGCTTCAGCGGTTTGAGGTTCGCCACGTTGATGTAGCCCAGCAGGTGGTCTATGTACTCTTTTTGCAGGTTGATCTGCTTATAGCTGCCGCGCTTCGCTTCGTTCACCGGCGGGAAGTCGTTGGCCTCGGCCAGACGCTGCACGTCGCGCAGACCGGTGTCGCCGCTGATAGGACGCGCGCCCTTGCGCACCAGCTTCATGCCGTTGTAGTCCATCGGGTTATGGCTGGCCGTCACTTCGATACCGCCGTCCACGCCCAGGTGGAAGGTGGCAAAATAGATCTCTTCGGTACCGGAAAGGCCAATGTCCAGCACGTCGACGCCCGCGTCCTGTAGCCCTTTCGCCAGCGCCAGTTTCAGGGATTCGCTGGTGAGACGCACGTCGCCGCCCAGCACGATAGTTTGTGGTTTCAGGTATTCGCCGTACGCGCGGCCGATGCGCCACGCAATGTCTTCGTTCAGCTCTTCGCCCAGCTTGCCGCGAATATCGTAGGCTTTAAAACAGGTTAATTTTTCCATGATGACCCCTTTTTCAGGCAACAGTTGGCCCGCCCGTTAACAGGCTTAATTGTTTTTTATTCATTCGTAGGCCGGATAAGCGAAGCGCCATCCGGCGTTAAGACGGCGCTACACCCGCCCGTAGCGGTCCTGGAAGCGCACGATATCGTCCTCTTCCAGATAAGAGCCGGAACGCACCTCAATTAAGTCGAGTGGAATTTTCCCCGGGTTTTCCAGGCAGTGCGTGGCACCCAGCGGAATATAAATGGATTCGTTTTCACCGAGCAGCTTCACTTCACCGTTGATGGTCACTTTGGCGGTTCCCGCCACCACTACCCAGTGTTCGGCGCGGTGATGGTGCATCTGCACCGACAGCCCTTCACCCGGCTTCACGGTGATGCGTTTCACCTGATAGCGCTCGCCAGCGTCGATGGAGTCATATTTGCCCCACGGGCGGTAGACTTCACGGTGAATATGGTGTTCGTGGCGGCCATCGGCCTTGATCTTCTCCACCACTTTTTTAACGTCCTGCACGGCATTACGGTCGGCAATCAGCACCGCGTCTTTGGTCTGCACGACCACCAGATCTTTCACCCCTACCGTGGTGACAAGGCCAGATTCGGCGTAGACGTAGCTGTTTTCCGTTTTGTGGCTGATCACATCACCGTGATGGACGTTACCCTCCGGGGTATGCGCGCTAATCTCCCACAGTGACGACCAGGAGCCAACGTCGCTCCAGCCCGCATCCATCGGCACCACTACCGCATCTGCCGTACGTTCCATCACCGCATAGTCAATGGACTCTTCCGGACAGGCGAGGAAGGCTTCTTCGTCCACGCGGATAAAATCGAGATCCGGATCCACCACCGCCATCGCTTTTTCGCAGGCATTTAAGATATCCGGGCGATATTTTTCCAGCTCTTCCAGGTAGCGACCGGCGCGGAACAGGAACATACCGCTGTTCCAGTAGTATTCACCGCTGGCCACGTAGGCTTGGGCGGTTTCCAGATTCGGTTTTTCGACAAACTGCGCCACGTCAAAGGCCACGCTGTCGCCTTCACCAGGCGTAACGTTGCCGCGGCGAATGTAGCCATAGCCGGTTTCCGGAAGATCCGGCACGATGCCGAAGGTCACCAGCTTGCCGTTCTCAGCGTAAGGAATCGCCGCGCGAACCGCGTCGCGGAAGGCGTCTTCCTGCTGAATAACGTGGTCAGCCGCCAGCACCAGCATCAGCGGGTCGCAGTCCGGGCTGCTGCGTTTTGCTGCCAGCGCCGCAAGAGCAATAGCAGGCGCGGTGTTACGTCCCGCAGGCTCCAGAATGATATTTTCGGTCAGTTTATTCAGCTGGCGCAGCTGCTCGGCAACGATAAAGCGGTGCTGCTCGTTACAGATCACCACCGGGCTTTCACACTCCACGCCGTGCAGACGGTTAACCGTCGTTTGCAGCATGGTGAGGTCGCCCTTCAGGCACAGAAATTGTTTTGGATAAAGCACGCGGGACAGTGGCCACAACCGGCTCCCGGATCCACCCGCCATTACGACCGGATACAAAGTGGTTTGACTCATGATTTATCCCCGTATATCTGCAATAAATTGGCTCAGCACGTTCTCTTTCTCGAGCGTGCGTTCGGCATATTCACGTGCCACCGTGTTCTCTTTTGGCATGGCGAGTGCCTGCTCAATTCCGGTCACCAGCGCAGGAACCGATTCTGGCTCTACGCAAACGGCAATGCCCGGGTAGCTGTTGCACAGCTGGCCTAATTCTGTTGCGGCTTCTGCCGTAATCACCGCATTTCCGCCCACTGCCAGAATGTTGGTCAGCTTGGACGGCAGCACCGCATCCGCCGCGCCGCGTTTTTGCACCACCAGATGGCAATCCGCCATTTTCAGCAGCGCGGGCAGCGCGTCATAAGACTGAAGCGGGAAGAAGCGGATGTTGGTCAGTCCGCGCTCGCTGGCCATTTTTTCCAGCCGCGCTTTACCGCCGCCCTGCCCGACTATCACGAACATCCACGGGTGTTCGCTCAGCTGAAGCGCGGCGTCAATCACGCTCTCCAGCCCCTGTTTTTCGCCGATGTTGCCTGAGTAAAGAATGATTTTTTGCTCAGCAGGCAACCCGAGCTGCGCGCGTAACGCCTGCGCATCCTGGTCTGTCACATCGCGGAAACGCGCCACTTCGGACCAGTTCGGAAAGAAGATCACCTTCTCCGCCGGGACACCCTTCTCCTGCGCCTTGTTCATCATCGAGCGCGAGATGGTCGAGACGTAATCCACGTTGTGCAGGCCGCTGCGCTCAAAGGCGCTGGCGAGCTTCGCCACCTTGCCGCCCTTGCCTTTCCCGGCCATCCCCAGTCCGAGCATGGCGTCCACTTCATAATCCTGAATGTGCAGCAGGGTGCGCGCGCCGGAGAGTTTGCCCAGCAGGCGCATGCCTGGCGTGCAGAACAGGGTCGGCACCACGCCGATGATGCGATCCGGCTTCCAGCGACGTTGCGCCATCAGCGGGAAGAAACTGCTCAGGGCAAAGCTGCCCAGATGAATTAAACGTTTCAGCGTCGAGGGCTGTTTCGGCACGTAGAGCGGGCAGCGCCAGACGGTCGCAGCCCCCTCTTCGCGGCGGTAGCGCCAGCTGGAATAGCGTTCGCCTACCTTCCACTCCGGGTAATACGGCGGGGCGGTAATCACCCGCACGTCATGTCCCTGGCTCGCCATCCACTCGACCATCTCGCCGGTGTATTTCCCGATACCGGTAAGCTCCGGCGAGTAGTTAATTCCGTAGACGAGGATTTTCATAGGCCTGGCACCTCGGCCTGACGTTCCGCAAGGAAGTACGCCCGACTGTTGTCATGGACGTTGTCGCTTGCCAGCAGCGCCTCTGGCGTTAACCAGCGGTAATCGTCATGCTGAGAATCAGGCAGACGCAGGTCTGCCTCACTCACCTTCAGGCGGAACCCCAGCACGACATAGTGCGTGGTGAACCCGGTGCCCGAAAAGTTATCGTCATAGAAGTGCTGCCAGACCCCGTAAAACTGGCCCGCTGCCATCGGCAGTTGCAGGCCCAGTTCCGCCAGAGTGAGACGCTCAAACGCATCGCTTAGCGTCTCATCCTTCTGCACGCGCCCGCCGGGCACGAACCAGAAGCCCTGTGCAGGACGATTGGTTCGTTTCCCCAGCAAGAACTCGCCGCGTTCGTTCTCCACGATCAAATCAATTGAGATGAGCGGAGTGGAACGCACCACCGTGGCAAAATCTTCCTGACTTAAAAACATCATTACCCCCGGAAGCGGTGCTGGTTTTCCAGGAACCACTGGTAGGTGCTGGCCAGCCCCTGCTCCAGTGAGACCTCGTGATACCAGCCCAGCTGATGCAGACGGGTCACGTCCAGCAGCTTGCGCGGCGTGCCGTCCGGTTTGGTGGCATCAAACACCACGCGTCCTTTGTAGCCCACCACCTGCGCGATGGTCTGCGCCAGCTCGCGAATGGTGCAGTCCACGCCGGTCCCGACGTTAATGTGCGACAGCATCGGCTCGGTGTTTTCCTGCCACACCTCGCGATCCAGCTCCATGACGTGAACGCTGGCTGCCGCCATATCGTCCACGTGCAGGAACTCACGCATTGGCGTGCCGCTGCCCCACACCACCACGTCCGGGGCGTTTTCGGCAGTCGCCTCGTGGAAACGACGCAGCAGCGCCGGGATCACGTGCGAATTGCTCGGGTGGAAGTTGTCGTGCGGTCCGTACAGGTTGGTCGGCATTACCGAGCGATAGTCGCGGTTATACTGACGGTTGTACGATTCACACAGCTTGATCCCGGCAATTTTGGCAATCGCGTACGGCTCGTTGGTGGCTTCCAGCGTGCCCTGCAACAGTTCGCTCTCGGCGATCGGCTGTTTCGCCATTTTTGGGTAGATACAGGATGAACCGAGGAACAGCAGCTTGTTCACGTTGTGCAGATGCGCCGCGTGAATGATGTTGCTCTCAATCATCATGTTCTCGTAGATGAAATCCGCCGGGTAGGTGTTGTTAGCGACAATACCGCCCACCTTCGCCGCCGCCAGATACACCTGGTCGATACGTTCGCTGGCGAAGAAGTCCTGCACCGCTTTGCTGTCAAGCAGGTTCAGCTCGTCACGGGTGCGAACAATCACCTCAACGTCGCCCCGCTGTTCAAGCTGGCGGACAATCGCGGAACCCACCATTCCGCGATGACCGGCGACAAAAATACGTTGTTTTGTCATTCTCAGGACTCCAGCGCGATGGCAACCTCGTAGCCATGGGACTTGAGCAGGGAGTGTTTTTTCGCTGCTTCAAGATCTTTGGCCACCATCTCGGATACCATTTCTTGCAGGGTGGTTTCTGGTTTCCAGCCCAGCTTCTCGTGCGCTTTGGTTGGGTCGCCCAGCAGGGTTTCCACTTCAGCAGGACGGAAGTAACGCGGATCCACCTGAACAATCACGTCGCCTGGCTTCACGCCCGGTGCGTCGTGGCCGGTCACGGAAACAACGATACCCTTCTCTTCCACGCCGGTGCCTTCGAAGCGCAGCTTGATGCCCAGCTGTGCCGCAGCCATCTCAACGAACTGACGTACGGAGTACTGCACGCCGGTCGCGATCACGAAGTCTTCTGGCTGTTCCTGCTGCAGCATCATCCACTGCATTTTCACGTAGTCTTTCGCATGGCCCCAGTCACGCAGGGAATCCATGTTGCCGAGGTGCAGGCAAGACTCCAGGCCCTGAGCGATGTTAGCGATCGCGCGGGTGATTTTACGGGTCACGAAGGTTTCGCCACGACGTGGGGATTCGTGGTTGAACAGAATGCCGTTACAGGCGTACATGCCGTAGGATTCACGGTAGTTCACAGTGATCCAGTAAGCGTACAGTTTCGCTACCGCGTACGGAGAACGTGGGTAGAACGGCGTGGTCTCTTTCTGTGGAATTTCCTGCACCAGGCCGTACAGCTCAGAGGTAGATGCCTGATAGAAACGGGTTTTCTTCTCAAGACCCAGGAAGCGAATCGCTTCCAGCAGACGCAGCGTACCCATGGCGTCCACGTCAGCGGTGTATTCCGGGGATTCGAAGGAAACCGCAACGTGGCTCATCGCGCCCAGGTTGTAGACTTCATCCGGCTGTACTTCCTGCAGGATGCGGGTCAGGTTGGAGGTATCGGTCAGGTCGCCGTAGTGCAGGTGGAATTTCGGGTTCGCCGCGTGAGGATCCTGATAAATATGATCGACACGTTCGGTGTTAAATGAAGACGCACGACGTTTAATACCGTGTACTTCATACCCTTTTTCCAGCAGTAACTCTGCCAGGTAAGAACCATCCTGCCCGGTAACGCCGGTGATGAGGGCGACTTTAGACATGTTTATATTCCTCTACTTATGAATTTAATCAGTTTCAACGCGTTCGCGTATCACCACTGCGGGGTTGCCACGGCAAATTTTATTTGCCGGAAGCGATTTAAAAACGCTGCTGCGGGCACCGACTACCGTGCCATCGCCAACAGAAACACCGGGTGCAACAAAGACGTCTGTTGCCAGCCAGCATTTTTCACCGATCACAACAGGCGAAACGGTAATATCAAAATGCGGGCTCATAAAATCGTGACTGCCGGTGCACAAATAACACTTCTGTGAAACCACCGAATTTGCGCCAATCGTAATCTCGCCAAGGGTATATAACACCGCGTCATCCCCTACCCAGGCGTAATCCCCAAGCGTTAATTTCCAGGGATAAGTAATTTTCACCGAAGGACGAATGACTACGTTTTTTCCTATTTTTGCGCCAAACAGACGCAGTAAAAATGCGCGCCAGCGGTACAGTATTTGCGGCGACCAGGCAAATAACGTTGCCTGTACAGCCCACCACAGTTGAACTTTAATACCGCTCCCGCCCCGAAAACCTTTCGGCACGGAGAATCCATTTAATTCCTGCATTACGTTTCCTTATATCTCAGGCTTTGTTATATAAGGCTTTCGCTTTACCCGTCGTTTTCAGACGTAAGAAATAAGATAATTCCGCCCAGAACCCCGGTACGCGTAATATTTTACGCTGCACGTTTTTGGCATCCTGGCACAATTCCAGATTATTCGAGGTTGACACGCCGCCCATTGAAAATTCGGATACCAGTCCTTTAATTCGACGGAACGGGTAGCCAGATTTGTACAGGCTGGCGGCCAGGGCATAATCTGATGACACTTTATATTGCAAATCGTAAGGCTGCTTTTTCAGGCCGCTCATCGGAAAGAAAATAGCCTGATGGCTTGCCGGCAAGCTGTGGTAGATATACCAGCCTGGTTTCGCGCCGCGCAGGACTTTTTTCCCCTCGCCGAAATCAAGCAGCGCATCACCGATAAACATGGCATCTTCTTTCTGGCGCGCCAGCTGGCGTGCAAACAGCGCCACATCTTCATGGAACACGTCGCCGGAATTGAGGAAGATGGCGTAGCGCCCCTGCGCCATGTTGATGCCTTTATTCATGGCATCGTAAATGCCTTTATCTTTCTCGCTGATGTAACGTAAGTTGAACTCACCGTTAAGTTTTTCCAGGAACTCCGCCGTGCCGTCGTTCGAGCCGCCATCGACCACGATCCACTCAAAGGTGAGGCTCGGATCGCGCGCCAGGTTGCGCAGCGAGCGCCAGGTTTTTACCACCCCTTCGTGGTTACGAAAGGCGACAGTAATGACGCTAAGAAACATAAATCACCTCATTTCGTCATACGCTCGTAATATTCAACGCTTTGCGCAAAATAAACGGACATACAATTAAGAATGCATATTCCGGGCTAAATATTGACCCGGTAAAAAACAACGACACCGGTGTGAACAGATAAAGTTGCACGCGAAAGTTCTGGTTATCACCAAACGCGTTAATCATCATTTTGAAAACTTTAAACAGATACCACAGTGTCAACAGTACGGCGAACCAGGAAAAATAGATAATTAACAGATACAGACCATTGTCTATGGTTTTACCGACATCCGCACCGTTAAAGATTCCGAATGATGCAACATATTCGTAAAGTGAGCCGAATCTTACTACGCCATCAATATGGGTTAAGGAATAACCCACCATCACCAGTGGACCAATGATGCGATAATAGGACGACGAACCTTCCGTTCCCAAATCACCCAGACGTTCAGAAATGTACGGGAAGGCGAATATTACGCCCACTAAAAATACCGTCAGAGAAATGATCGCCAGCGGCAGTTTTTTCTTAATCGCCTCTTTGTTCAGGTACTGGAACGCCCACTCCAGCAGGTAAAACAGAATAAACGTCATTACCCCTGAGAACGACCCTGACAGAACGATTCCTGCAAGAATCATAGCATCGGTCTTGGGGGTTTTGATACCGAACTGTTTGATGCTGAGCCAAATTGAGATTAATGCCAGAGCAAAAAACGCCGGTTCAAAATAGAGCGCAGTGGTACGCTTGCCACCAAACTTAATGAAGTTCAGTACATAGCTGTTACTGTATATAAGATATTTCGAAATTATTTCCATCAGGCTACTGCCGCCTGTGAGAATAATTTGCGCCATCTCCAATGCCGCAAGCATAACAATCAGCCCGACGACAATATAAAAGAACCTGAGGATTTTCCTATAATTGTGCGGAGAGATAGTTTTAAAACGAATACTCCACACCATGCCAATAATGATAACGATATAAACAAACAGCATGGTGGAGGTGACATATTTGCTGGCGTCCAGCGACTGACCAAAGATGTAGTTAAAGGCCGTCAGACCAAACCCGATCCCCAGCGCAATCATCAGCTTTTTGAGGTTAAGCTTGTCAACGTATAGCAACAGCAGAACCGGCAGGAAGGTGACGATGGTGATTGGGAAGCTTTCACCGAGCTGGGCAATCTTGACGTTGACCAGCAGGTAGATCAGCGGCAGCAGCAGATAACTACAGATTCTGATAGAACGAGACATACTCCTCCAGCATCTGTTGTCCACTGTACGCTTTGCGGCTGCGGTTGCGGAACGATTCCAGGTCCGTGCCAAAAACAGCCTGCGCGATATCGGCCTTCGACAGCTGCACCAGCGGCAGCACCTCGTTCTCACTGAAGGTTTTACCGCCCGATTTCTCCAGCACTTCGCGCGCCGCGTCGCTGTGGGTGGCAATGACCGGCACGCCAATGGAGAGCGCTTCGCACAGGATCAGCGGGTAGTTGTCCACTCGAGAGCTGAACACCAGCGCGTCCATACCGTTGAGCGCGCTCATCAGTTTGCGCTTGTCGGTTTCAAACCCGTGATTCACCACGTTAGCGCCTTCGAACGGCGAGAATTTGCCGAAGGTATGCAGTTCAATTTTGTCGCCGAGCGCCATCATGTCGCGCACCAGCTGTTGGTTGGTTTTGCCGTCGTAGCGCAGGTCATGGGCGACGACAGCGATTTTCGGCTTGCCCGTGGTAATGGCTACGGGCGTCAGTTCGGCCAGGATCTCTTCCGTCGCCACATCAATACCGTTGTTGATAATCTGGCAGCGCCCTGCTCCGTACAGGCTATTAAAAGCATCTGCCACGTGCTGGCTTGGAGAGATAAAGGTGCAGCCGAGCGAGAGCATGTCGCGGAACAGCTGACGCTTGCCCTCAACCAGCTGATGCGCGCGATCGACCTTCACCGGCGGATAGTTGCTGAGCGTAGGGCATTTCTGGCAGTTATCTTTCCAGCCTTCGCAGCCGTCGGTAAAGGCGCAGCGTCCGGTCACGCTCCAGTGGTCGTGTAGCGTCCAGACGAAACGGGTGTCCGGCTTGTGCGCCTTCACTTTTCCACAAAACGCTACCACCTCTTCCAGATTCAGCCAGTAGCTGTGTAGCACGTGGAAGTGCAGCACAACCGGCCCGCGGGTGCGGGTGACGGTGCGGTAGAGGTTATTCAGGTTGCCGAACAGGTCGCGGTTAAACAGGCGGAACAGCGCAATATTGGCGATGGAGGTCAGACGTGGCGTCTGCTTCAGCACCTGCGGATAGTTATCATGGCTGACGCTTTTCTTGCCGCCCTTGCCGTAACCGTAAACAAAGCGCGACTGTAATCCTTTTTGCAGCGCGCGCTGGTGCAGATCCAGCGCTACGCCTGCCGCCCCGCCCTCTGCGAGGCGTACGTTAAATTGCAGAATGTTCATTTAATCACCTTCACGCGGGCTTTCTCGCCCACCACCAGCGCATTGTCCGGAATGCTGTCCAGCACCACGCTACCTGCGCCAACCGTCACGTTATTGCCCACGGTAATCTCCCCGATAATCACCACGTTGGCGCCCAGCTCGACGTTATTGCCAATCACCGGGCAGGCCAGGCTGTCTGGCCCACGGTTGCCGATTGTCACCCCGTGGCGAATGGTGAAATCATCACCCGCGACGACGAACTTGTTGATGACGACCGCATAGCCGTGATGAATGGTAAAGCGGCGGCCAATGGTGGCAGCGGCCTGAATTTCATAGCCAAAAAAGCATTCGGTGATGATGCGGTACAGCACCAGCACCGGCGCGGCCCAGATATTGTTCAGCACATTTTTTTTGCGCCACACCGAGCAAAAGTGCGCAATACGGTAGGCCAGAACCATGCAGCACGGGCGCAGGCTCCAGCTGTTAGCGCGGCAATCTTCCAGAAACATTATTTCCCCCGAAGCCCGTCAGCCAGACGCTTGCCGTTACGCACCGACAGCAGCGTCAGCAGCGTGCGCCAGTTCATGCGCTTATTGCGGATCTGATAGAGGGTAAAGAGCTGATACTTCCGACTGGCACGGTCAAACTTGTCCTTGTGCTTGCGGTAAAAATGGAAGTAGCCCGAGAATTTTTTCGGTGACGAGGTGATCTGCATCTCCCCGTGGTTGATGTGCAGGATCTGCGTGGCCTCTTCCACCTTCCACGGCTCGCCGTACTCCACCACTATCCGCAGGAAAATGTCGTAATCCTGTGCGGCCTTCAGCTCGGTATCGAACAGACACTCCTTAAAGCGCCAGGCCCAGGTAAACACCTGGTTGCCGATAATGTTGCGCTTGTAGAACAGGCGGCGGGAATACGGTGATTTCGGATACAGCGGCAGGCTGGCCGGCTGCGAATAGACCTCGCCCTGACAGACATAGTCGTTGGCATACAGAAACGCGTGGGTCACCAGCTGCGCTTTGTGCGACAGGAAGATCGACAGACGGTTTGGCGTCCATTCGTCATCATCGTCGATACCGGTCAGATACTGCCCTTTCGCCTGCATAATCGCCTGATTGCGCACCGCGCACGCCCCGGAGTTGATGGCGTTGTGCGTGTACACCACGCGCGGGTCGTTCAGGTCTTCGACAAACTTTTGTAGCTGTTCGTAAGAGGAGGAACAGTCATCCACGATAATCAGTTCCCAGTTATCGTAATCCTGACGCAGGACCGATTTAATCGCGCGGATCGCCAGCTGCTGACGATTCCATGTCGGCATATAGATAGAAATCAAAGGGCGTTGTGTGCTCATGTATTCCTCCTGCCCCTCACCCCGGCCCTCTCCCCGGAGGGGAGAGGGTGAAAGACCGCACCAGGCAGTCCCCTCTCCCCTCAGGGGAGAGGGTTAGGGTGAGGGGTGTGGGGTGTGTTTTGTTATTTAGAGTCAGACTTGTATTCGTACTCGTAGTAGCCGTAATCCTGATAACCCGTCGCACGGCGGAAGATGGAGTTCAGAATGACCCCTTTCACCTCAATACCGTTCTGCTCAAAGCGGCTCAGGCTGGTTTCCACTTCCTTCAGGGTGTTCACCGCATAGCGTGCAACCATCAGCGTGGTGCCCGCATGACGCCCTACCACGGCGGCGTCGGTGACCGCCAGAATTGGTGGGGTATCGATCAGCACAAGGTCATAGTTTTTGCTTGCCCACTCGATCAGCTGCGTGAAGCGCTCGCTCATCAGCAGTTCAGACGGGTTCGGCGGTACCTGGCCACGCGGGATCAGGTCAAATTTCGGAATCGAGGTCGGCTTGGCGCTCTCGCTGATCTCCCCTTTACCCAGCAGGATTTCCGACAGGCCGTTAACGTTGTTGGTGCCCAGCAGCTCATGGGTGTAGCCCTTACGCATGTCGCAGTCGATCAGCAGCACGCGCTTGTTGGTCTGGCTCACCACCGCCGCCAGGTTGGCACAGACGAAGGTCTTACCAATTGACGGGCTGACACCGGTCATCATCAGGACGTTGTTTTTGGCCTGCATCATGGCGAAGTGGAGGCTGGTACGCAGGCTACGCACCGCTTCAATCGCCAGGTCGGTCGGGTTACCCACGGCCAGCAGCTGGCTCTGTTTGTAACGCTTGACGCCCTTAACAGTTTTGACGCTGTCACGGGACTTCTGCCACTCCGAAAGCGGGATGCTGGCGTACACGCTGATCCCGTTCTCTTCCAGCACCTGCGGGCTTTCGATACCGCGGTTGAACAGCGAGCGCAGCAGCACGCCGACGATAGAGAGCATCAGGCCGAGAATAATGCTGCCGAGGATAATCAGCGCTTTCTTCGGCTTCAGCACGCCCGGCTGGGTAATCGCCGGGTCAACGATACGCACGTCGCCCACGGTGCTGGCTTCGGTGATTTTCAGCTCCTGCTGCTTGTTCAGCAGTTGCATGTAAACCTGCTGGCCGGATTCCACATCACGCGTCAGGCGTACGATTTCCTGCTGCGTCTTCGGCATCGCGGTCACGCGGTCATTCAGCTTCGCCTTCTCTTCTTCCAGGGTACGACGTTTCTCGAGCAGCGTGCGGTACGCCGGGTGACGTTTGGTATAGAGCTTGGAAATTTCCGCCTCTTTAAAGGTCAGCTCGTTTAGCTGCGCATCAATATTGACCATGGAGTCGAGAACCGATTTCGCCTCCAGCGGCAGGTCGACGGAGTCTTTATCCTGACGGTATGCGTTCAGCTTGTTCTCGGCGTCATCCAGACGGGCGCGCACCTCCGGCAGCTGTTTACTGAGGAACGCGAGGCTTTTAGCGGCTTCCGCTGACTTGCGCTCAACGTTCTGCTCAAGGTAGTTACGGGTGATGCTGTTCAGGATGTCGCGGATTTGATCCTTGTCTTCACCGGTGAAGGTCATGCTCAGGACGCCGGTGTCCTTGCCGTTTTCGGTGACGGTCAGGTTGTTTTGCAGATTGTTGATCATCCCGAGCGTCGAGAATTTGGTGACCGTAAACTCACCGCCCTCGTGCGCCTGGATGGCACCAACCCTGATGCTCACGCCATCTTTGGTCAGCATCTGCCCCACTTCGCCGCGCGCGCTGAAGCCTGCGTCGCTGGTCAGCTGATACTGTTTGGGTCCCAGCACGGTCAGGGTAAAGGTTTGGTCCCCTGCCCCTTTTGGAATCACGAAGTCGGTCACTTTTACCGTATCGTTACTGCGCCCCATCAGGCGATCCCAGCCTGCGCCAAACACCGGGAAGGTGTTTTTGGTGACCGCGATATCCAGCCCCAGATCGTGAACCGTTTTGCCCAATACCAGGCGCGACTGGATCAGCTGAATTTCAGCCTCCGATGCCGGCGGCTTGTTGGCCAGCGCAGAGCCGATATCCTGAACCAGCGAGTTTCCGGTATTTTGTTCGATCTGCACCAGCGCGTCGGCGCTGTAAATAGGCGTCGCGAACAGCGTATAAACGATCGCCGCCACGGCAAAGATGGCGGTTATACCCAGCACCCACCATTTCGCTTCAATAACGGTCCCGACCAGGCGACCGATATCGATTTCATCACTGCCCGACGTCGGGGCGGCAGAAGGTCTTGTTTTTTCTGTCATTGTTATCCCTGCTGAGCTTTCAGTGCCTGCGCCCACTGGCGGGCAGACTGGTCTAGTAAGGTGTATACCGCCTCAAAGGCCTCGCGGCTCTTGCGATACGGATCGGGAATTTCGCGCTCACCATCCCAGTGACCAAACAGCATCACCTTGCCGCGCATCTCCGGTGCGATATCGCACAGCGCGTGAATGTGGCGTTTTTCCATCGCGAGGATCAGGTCATATTCCCGGCACATTCGGCCAGAGACCTGACGGGCAACGTGCCCGTCGAGTGAGAGGTTATGCTCAAGGGCGACGCTTGCGGCACGTTCGTCGGCACCTTTTCCGACCAGCGCGCCCAGCCCTGCGGAGTCGACCGTTAACGCAGGCTGGTAATTTTTCAACAGCCTTTCAGCCGTGGGGGAACGGCAAATGTTCCCCACACACACCACCAGAATTTTGTTAAACATCGCGGCTTACCAGGTATGAATGTCGCTCGCCGTATCCGTCATGTAGCGAACGCCACTGATGGTAGGCAGCAACTGGTTGATCAGACGGTTCCAGCGGGCAACCGGCGCGGTGGTGACATAGACCACATCGTATGGCTGGAGACGGAACGACGTTGCCATGACCAGCGACGTCGCGTCGGACATGTCCAACTGGTAGATGTTGGCAATCTTGCCTTTCGCGTTTTCGCCTTTGATCGGACGGATCACAAAGATACCGCTGGCGTTGGAGGCGGTCAGATCGATACCTTCCGCGTTGCCCAGGGCTTCGGTCAGGGTCATACCGCTGAAGTCCATCTTAAGGGTGCTCTGTTTCTTCACTTCACCCATCACGAACACTTTCAGATCGTCGTTGCGCGGCACGTAAAGAATATCGCCCGGATAGAGGAGACGGTTCTGGGTCAGGTCACCGTTTTGCATCAGCGCCTGAAGCGAAATGCGCTGCTCTTTGCCGTTGTGGGTCAGCACCACGTTGCGCCAGTCAGCACCGTCGGTTAAGCCGCCTGCGGCATTGATCGCATCAAGAACGGTGAGCGGGACGTTAGTGATAGCCTGCTGGCCGGATTTGTTGACCTGGCCTGAGATATAGGCTTTCTGGGATCGGAACGCGGCGATATTAACGTCCACCTGCGGGTCAGCAATGTACTGCGCCAGGCGGCCGGTAATATCACTACGGATCTCAGCAAGCGTTTTGCCCGCGACGTGCACTTTGCCAATGTAGGGATAGAACATGGTGCCATCGGACTGTACCCAGTTACCGGTGTCGCTTGAGCTGCGGTACTGGCCCGCAGGTGTGGTCAGTTCAGGGTGATCCCAGACGGTCACGTTAATGACGTCACCCGGACCAACGCGATACTGGTAAGAGGCAATTTCCTGGTCCAGAGACATATTTGGCTGAGCAACATTCGGACGTGGGCGTAATTGTTCTACCAGACGTGGGGTTAATGGGTAAACATTCACCATTTTGTCGAGATCAAAATCAGCATCCTGCTGTTTAATCACATCCTTGCCCATTGTTGACATATTGCTGCCGGGAAAGACCGTGCAACCACTCATCAAGGTCACAGACACCAATAATGGCATCAATTTCATTTTGGATTTCATCATTGATTATTTATCACTTTGGCAGAGTAATTATCCTGTGCAATTAAAATAAGCGCGGGTCGTGGTGACAATCAGAATGCAGTTAATCATTTAGCAATATAACTGGCATCAGTCCTAAAAAAAGCTTATTCATCCATTGGCTATTGACAGAATAATTGAGGCTGATTCACACGCTTTCAGGCACGCTACCGCCCTTGGCTTTCAGTTACCAATCCACTGACTAAACAATGCGTTATGGTTAGACACCCTCTTGGATCAGGCTTTTTGAGAAATATATCCGCCACCTTTAACGGGTGATTGATAATGTATAACCTTCACCAAAGACTGAAACAAAAATAGCAACAAGGAGATTTAACATTTGATGCTGGAAGAATTGTTGCAGCTAACCTAATAGCAGGCAAGGAGACAACCGTCCTAATATTCGTTTTTAAGATTAATATTAAGAGCAAAGTTTTGAGGTTTTCGGATTTTCTTTATATTGACAAAATAGAGCGCCGGACCATTTATTGCGATATATCCTAAATATCGTCTTTTGTAATTAAATCTTCGCAATTACCTTATTTACACAGCCCCGCAAATGGGTTTTACCTGAGTGTAGCATTAAGAGAAATCTCACCCCGGCATTGCAATTTCCGGCTGCTTTATCCATGATCGAAGTGTGACATTAGTCATATAACAGAAGGTATTGCATTTACTATGGAATGGATTGCCGATCCATCAATCTGGGCCGGGCTGGTGACGCTGGTCGTCATCGAATTAGTGCTCGGCATTGATAACCTGGTGTTTATCGCCATCCTTGCCGATAAATTACCCCCTTCACAACGCGACCGCGCCCGCGTGACGGGTCTTCTGCTCGCCATGGTGATGCGTCTGCTGTTACTGGCCTCAATATCATGGCTGGTCACGCTCACCAAACCCTTATTCAGCGTGCAGGGTCTGAGCTTTAGCGCCCGCGACCTGATCATGCTTTTCGGCGGATTGTTCCTGCTGTTCAAAGCCACGGTTGAGCTTAATGAGCGGCTGGAAGGAAAAGACAGTGAAAACCCCACCCAGCGGCGCGGCGCTAAATTCTGGCCGGTGGTCGCGCAGATAGTGGTGCTGGATGCCGTCTTTTCTCTCGACTCCGTGATTACTGCCGTCGGGATGGTTGACCATCTGGCGGTGATGATGGCCGCCGTGATCATTGCCATCACCCTGATGGTGCTCGCCAGTAAAGCCCTGACGCGCTTCGTGAACAGTCACCCGACTATCGTCATTCTCTGTCTGAGCTTCCTGCTGATGATTGGCTTTAGCCTGGTGGCGGATGGTTTTGGCTTCCATATCCCGAAAGGATATCTGTACGCAGCCATTGGTTTCTCGGTGCTTATTGAGTTTCTTAACCAGCTGGCCATTTTCAACCGCCGCCGTTTTCTTTCCGCGAACCAGACATTACGACAGCGCACCGCAGATACGGTGATGCGCCTGCTGAGCGGCAAAAAAGAGGATGCCGAGCTGGATGCTGAATCCGCTGCGATGCTAGCCGACCACAGCGACGGGCAGATCTTCAACCCGCAGGAACGCCGGATGATAGAGCGCGTGCTTAACCTCAACCAGCGCTCGGTCAGCAGTATCATGACCTCCCGCCACGACATTGAGCATATTGACCTGACGGCACCGGAAGAGCAGATCCGTGCCCTGCTGGATAAAAACCAGCACACCCGCGTGGTGGTGACCGGCGGAGAAGAGGAAGAAGAGCTGCTGGGCGTGGTACACGTGATTGACCTGCTGCAACAGCAGCTTCACGGCGAGCCGCTCAACCTGCGGGCGCTGGTGCGCCAGCCGCTGGTCTTCCCGGAAGCGCTGCCGCTGCTCTCCGCGCTGGAGCAGTTCCGCAACGCGCGTACCCACTTCGCGTTTGTCGTTGATGAGTTTGGTTCTGTGGAAGGGCTGGTGACGCTCAGCGACGTGATGGAAACCATCGCCGGTAATCTGCCTAATGAGGTGGATGAGATCGATGCACGCCACGATATTCAGAAAAACGCAGACGGCAGCTGGACCGCCAACGGCCATATGCCGCTCGAAGATCTGGTGCAGTTCGTTCCGCTTCCGCTGGACGAGAAGCGCGAATACCACACCATCGCCGGTTTGCTGATGGAATATCTGCAACGTATTCCGCAGCCGGGCGAAGATGTCCAGGTGGGGAATTACATGATCAAAACCTTGCAGGTAGAGAGCCATCGCGTGCAGAAGGTGCAGCTGATACCGCTGCGCGGTGAAGATGAGATGGATTTTGAGGTGTAAAAAAGCCGGGTGGCGCTTCGCTTACCCGGCCTACGGTGTCTGGCTTTTGTAGGCCGGGTAAGGCGAAGCCGCCACCCGGCACAACAGGCATCAGAGCTTATCGAGCAACTTTTTCACGTCCTTACCAGACTGAGACTCTTTATTGCGGTCCGCCCAGTCATTCAGCCGACGTTTCGCTTCATCCTGAAGGTGCTTACGCAGGATCTGATCGACCTGCAAACTGTAATTGAGTTCCTGCCATTTTCCGTACACGCGCAGCGGTATCGGCGTCTGTTTCAGGAACTCGACAAGCTGGCCTTCCCCTTCCCAGCCGGCCTTCACGCGGACATTGAAGCGGGTGTCAACCGTCTCTTTCACCAGATCCAGCGCGCCGTTTCCGGTCAGCGCCAGCAGGGACGAGATTCCCTGCATCTCGTCGAGCGAGAGCTGACCGTTGTCGAGGGCAAGCTCGCTGGTAAAGCTATCGAGACGGGTTGCGCTGTCGTAGTTTTCATTCGCCTTCACGCTGCTGCTGCGCTCTACCGCCTGCTGCACCAGTTGCTGGAAGTTCAGCCCTTCCATGCGCGAATCTTTTAGCTCAACGTGCGCCTGCCCCTTCCAGCTACGACGGAAGGCATCCGCATCAATCTTCGTGCCGGAGAAATCCCCGGCCAGCGACAGCTGCCCCGTGAGGGAAATCGGGTAATTAAAGGCTTTCAGGATGGTGCCAATCTCAACGTTTTCCAGACGCGGCTGGAACGCGGCGCTGGCAACGTCTTTACGTACGTCCAGCGTGCCCGGCAGGGAGAGATTTCCTGCCCCCATTTTTCCGCTGAGCTCAGAGATGACCAGCAGGCCGTTGTGGTTGAACATCTGGCTGTTGACGTCAGTAAAATCAATCCCACGCCAGCGCACGCTATTCGCTTTCAGCAGAATGTCGGCGGTAAATCCGCGCAGACCATTGTAGTCAGGCAGATCGAGACTGGAGGAGATCACCGGACGCGACTGCGTGACCTGGCTTTGCCCTCCCTGCGCGACACCCTCATCGGTCGCATTCACCGTTTGGGCCGCGAGCAGGTTCTCAAGGTTCAGCTTGTCGAATTGCAGATCCAACACCCACTTGGGTTTTTCATCAAGCGTGACGCTCGCCTGCCCCTTCAGGGAACTGTCGTTGGCCTGGAGGTTGAGCGCGTTCAGTTCGAGCTGTTTGCGCTCCTCGTGCCACACCGCCTGCATCGTGCCCTGGCCGGCGATCCCCTTCGCGGGTAAATCCGCGCCGGTCAGCTGCCAGTTGACCTGCTGAACGTCCGCCGTCAGCTGGTGCGGGTAGTCAGAGGCGTTCACGTTCGCATTCATCGACAGGTTGAGATCGCGCTGGTTACGGTTGATCCGCCCGGAGAACTCCATGGTCGCTTGATGGTTGGCGTCCTGCTCCATCCTGAGGTTGATATTGCGGACGGTGATCTGTTCGTCATCCTCATGCTGGAAAACCAGCACGCTGTCAGCGACTTTCAGATTACCAATATCGAAAGACCAGCCGGTGTCAGACGGAACGTCAGGCAAAGTATTTTCACGCGGTGCGACCGGAGCATTCGCCTGACGAACGGCTTCGGTTTGTGGCGTAAGCTGAATCACCGCCCCTTTCAGCATCACCTGTTCAACCTGGAGCTGATGGGATAAGAGCGGGATGAGCGCGACATCAAGACGCATGTTATCCGCCGTAACAAGCGGCTGCGCGGCGCCCGGCGCGGTGAGCGACATACGTCCGGAGAGAATGCTGAGCTGCGGCCAGACGTGCCAGCGCAGCGGCCCGTCCAGCTTGAGTTCATACCCGCTGCGCGCTTCAACCTGCCGCACCATGTAGGCCCGGAAGTCATTCGGGTTAACCAGCAGCACCAACGCTGAAAGGCCAGCCACCAGCACCACCAGCAAAATCATCAGCGTTGTCAGAACTCTTCTCATGGCTTCCTCAGTGAACTCACAGATCAGTCTTTATCGATACGGCTGGCAACCGCACCCTGCTGGTCGCGATATTTTGCGTCCTGACGGCGGTTATAAGGACGGTCTGCCGGGCCGGTCAGCGGTTCGAAGCTCAACGCCCCGATCATCATTCCCGGGCGAAGCGCCAGCGGCAGTTTACCGGCGTTAAAGAACTCCAGCACGATACGGCCAGACCAGCCCGGATCGATACGGTGCGCGGTGACGTGCACCATCAGGCCCAGACGCGCCAGAGAAGAGCGTCCGTCAAGCCAGCCGACCAGATCCGCAGGCAGCGTGACCGATTCAAAGGTCACCGCCAGCGCCAGTTCGCCAGGATGGAGATAAAACGCCTCTCCTTCTTCGATGACGATTTCGTCACTCATGACGCGATCCAGCGCCGCACTGACTTCGTCTTTCGGCCCGCTGAGGTCGATAAACGGTGCCGTGTGGCCGCTGAAGGTGCGGAACTTATTCCCCAGACGTACATCGACGGTCACGCCGTTAATACGCTCAACCGGCGGACGCGGGGTGATAGACAGGCGGCCTTCATCCAGCCAGGCTTCTATATCGCGGTCACAAAGACGCATGGCACTTTCTCCTTTCGTGCATCGCGCCCTGAATCCTTACGGCGTCAGGGCAAAACCAGGTTATCTCTGAACGGTACACAATTCACACGGCTTATTCAAAAAACTGACTGATTTTCGCTTTTAAGATATCAATGGCAATACGGTTTTTACCGCCGCGAGGCACAATAATATCGGCGTATTGTTTAGAAGGCTCAATAAATTGCAGGAACATCGGGCGAACGGTTTTCTGATACTGCGCCATCACGGAGTCCATGGAGCGACCGCGTTCGTTAACGTCGCGTTTAATACGCCGCATCAGGCAGATATCCAGCGGGGTATCGACGAAAATCGAGAAGTTCATTGATTCGCGCAGACGGGCGTCGGTGAGCAGCAAAATCCCTTCAAGGATAATCACCTTCTTGGGCTCAATGCGGATCGTTTCCTGGGTGCGGGTATGTTCCACGTAACTGTAGACGGGCAGCTCAATCGCCTCGCCGCGCTTCAGCGCTTCCAGATGCTGGAACAGCAGACTGTGATCCATCGCACTGGGGTGGTCGTAGTTGGTTTTTACGCGCTCTTCCATCGAAAGATGGGATTGATCTTTGTAATAGCTATCTTCGGGAATAACACCGATATGCTCATCACCCACTTGTTCACGCAGTTCGCGATAAAGCGTACTGGCAATAAGACTTTTACCTGAAGCCGATGCGCCGGCGATGCCTATGATGACGCACTGATGAGACTTATCAGTCATAAATTTAGCGACCTGATTAACCTGGATGTAAGGAAGGACGACGCCGGAGCGTCAAACGCGGCAATTATAGGGATTTCGGGGGCGTGATACCAGTCGAATGCGCAGGTTATGCGAGGCGGGCTGAAAAGCGCCGTTTCACGCCTTTAGCGAAATTTTTACGCACGGATTTTCACCATTTCATCCCCCTTCTTCGCAGAGTAACTATTTTATAAGTCTATGAAGTCAAAATCTGAGCACTCAGCATATGAATTGTAAAATGTTTGTACTAGCATAAACCAAATTAATGATTTCACGCGTCCGGAGCTGGCTCCTGACAACACGGCGTCCCTGGATAGAGCGGTAATGAATAAACAATACCAGCGGGTTTTGGTTACTACCCCACATCCTTTACTGCGGCTTGTCTGTCTGGGTCTGGTCACGTTCATTTTCACCTTATTTTCCCTTGAGCTGACTCGCTTCGGTACGCTGCTGGCGCCATTGTGGTTCCCGACCTCCATTATGATGGTGGCGTTTTACCGCCATGCGGGAAAAATGTGGCCCGGCATCGCCCTCGCCTGCTCCTTTGGCAATATTTTTGCCTCGTGGATGCTCTTTTCATGGGAATCAATCAACTTAACCTACACGGCAATCAATATTATTGAGGCCTGTGTTGGTGCGGTGTTGCTGCGTAAGCTGCTCCCCTGGTATAACCCGCTGCAAAACCTCAACGACTGGATACGCCTTGCCCTCGGCAGCGCCCTGGTGCCGCCGCTGGTGGGCGGCATTCTGGTTCATTTTCTGGTGCCAGGCGCGGAGCCGCTGCGTAATTTTCTGTTTTGGGTACTTTCAGAAGCCATTGGCGCGCTGGCGCTTGTACCGTTAGGTCTGCTGTTTAAACCGCATTACCTGCTGCGCCACCGCAACCCGAGACTGCTGCTGGAAACGCTGGTGACCCTGGTCGTTACGCTGGTTCTTAGCTGGACGGCAATCACCTGGCTGCCGTGGCCGTTCACCTGCATCATCGTTTTGCTGATGTGGAGCGCGGTACGCCTGCCGCGAATGGAAGCATTCCTGATTTTTTTATTCACCATCATGATGGTGTCCTTGATGATGGCGCGAAACCCGCCCTCCATGACACCTTCAAACATGATGGTGACCTTCAACGCGCCATGGCTTCCCTTCCTGATGATGCTGCTCCCCGCCAACATTATGACGATGGTGATGTATGCCTTCCGGGCCGAGCGTAAACATATTACTGAAAGCGAAGAACGTTTTCGTAATGCGATGGAATATTCCGCGATTGGTATGGCGCTGGTGGGCATTGAGGGCCAGTGGCTTCAGGCCAACAAGGCGCTGTGCAATTTCCTCGGTTACAGTCAGTCTGAGCTTCAGTCGCTCACGTTCCAGCAGTTAACCTGGCCGGAAGATTTAAATACCGACCTGGAGCAGTTGCAACAGCTGATTAACGGGGAGATCAACAGCTACAGCCTCGAAAAACGCTACTACACCCGCAGCGGCGAGGTGGTGTGGGCGCTGCTGGCCGTTTCCGTTGTGCGCCATGCAGACGGCACGCCGCTCTACTTTATTGCCCAGATTGAAGACATCAACGACCTGAAACAGACCGAGTGGGTGAATAAGCGTCTGATGGAGCGTATCACCCTCGCGAACGAAGCCGGCGGCATCGGGATCTGGGAGTGGGATCTCGAGCCGGACGTGATCAGCTGGGATAAACGGATGTTTGAGCTGTACGAGATCCCCCCGCACATTAAACCCACCTGGCAGCTCTGGCATGCGGCCATGGTGCCTGAAGATCGTGCGCACGCCGAACAGGTACTGCGTGAGTCACTCCAGGCCAGGGTGCCTTTCAAGCTGGAATTTCGCATTCGCGTCAAGGATGGCATTCGCCACATTCGTTCGCTGGCGAACCGGGTGCTGAACAAACAGGGCGAAGTGGAGCGGCTGTTAGGGATCAATATGGATATGACCGAGGTGAAGCAACTGAACGAGGCGCTGTTCCAGGAAAAAGAGCGCCTGCATATCACCCTCGACTCCATCGGCGAAGCGGTGCTGTGCACCGATATCGACATGAACATCACCTTTATGAACCCGGTCGCCGAGAAGATGAGCGGCTGGTCGCAAAGCGAAGCGCTGGGTCAGCCCGTTCTGAAGGTGCTGCACATTACCTTCGGCGAGAACGGCCCGTTAATGGAAAACATCCACAGCGGCGATATGTCCCGTACCGATATCGAACAGGATGTGGTGCTTAACTGCCGGAATGGCGGCAGTTTCGACATTCATTACAGCATTACCCCGCTCAGCACCCTGGAGGGGCACGCTATCGGCTCGGTGCTGGTGATTCAGGATGTCACCGAGTCGCGCAAAATGCTGCGCCAGTTGAGCTACAGCGCTTCCCATGACGCCCTTACCCACCTGGCGAACCGCGTCAGTTTTGAAAACCATCATAAGCGCCTGTTGCAGACGGTACAGGAGACTCATCAGCGTCACGCGCTGGTCTTTATCGATCTTGACCGTTTTAAGGCGGTGAACGATACCGCAGGCCACGCGGCGGGCGACGCGCTCCTGCGCGAACTCTCTTCGCTGATGCTGACCATGCTGCGCTCCAGCGACGTGCTGGCGCGTCTGGGCGGCGACGAGTTTGGCCTGCTGCTGCCGGACTGCAACGTCGAAAGCGCACGCTATATTGCGGGCCGGTTGATCGACGCCATCAACAACTATCATTTTTCCTGGGAAGGACGCCTGCACCGCATCGGCGCCAGCGCGGGGATCACATTGATTGACGACGCTAATTATCAGACAGCGGAAGTGATGTCTCAGGCCGATATCGCCTGTTACGCCTCGAAAAACAGCGGGCGCGGTGTGGTCACCGTCTATGAACCCCAGCAGGAGCGGATCCACAGCACGCGCAGCATGATGTCGCTGGATGAGCAGTGGCACATGATCAAAGATAATCATCTGCTGATGATCGCCCGCAGCGTCGCCTCACCGCGCATTCCCGAGAGCAGTAGCTTCTGGCTGATTTCCCTGCGGTTGTGGACCAGCCAGGGGGAAGTGCTGGAAGAGCATGCCTTCCGCGCCGGGCTGGCGGAGCCGGAGCTGCTGCACGCCCTTGACCGACGTATATTCAGCGAATTTTTCCGTACCTATGCCGCACAGGTGGCGGCCAAAGGGATGGGCGTCGCGCTGCCGCTCTCAGAAGCGGGTTTAGCCAGCGTCACGCTGGTGGATGAGCTGCTCGACCTGATCACCAGAGGTCCGCTGCCGGCGCGGCTGCTGCATCTGGCGATCGCCGTTGATGTGCTGAGCAATACGGATGAAAACGTGCAGCAGGGTCTGCAAAAGCTTCGTCAGGCTGGCTGTCGCGTGGTGCTGACCCGGGTTGGACGCGATATGAACGTCTTCAGCCAGCTCAGCGCCAACACCGCTGATTATCTGCTGCTGGATGCAGACGTGGTGACCAACGTCCACGGCAATCTGATGGATGAGATGATGGTGACCATCATTCAGGGCCACGCCCAGCGTCTGGGCATAAAAACCATTGCCGGGCCATGCCATCAGTCGATCATGATGAATACGCTGTCGGGCATCGGCATTGACTTTATTTACGGCGACACCATCGGGGAAGCGCAGCCGCTCGATCTACTGCTGAATACCAGCTATTTCGCCATCAACTGACGGCGACCAGCCGTCGGTGTACCAGATATGTAACAGCGCATACGAGCGCCACGGCTGCCAGCGCTCGGCATAGCGACGGATCTGCGCGGGCGTCATACCGGCAAAGCGCTGTTTAATGAGATAATCATCCGGCAGGAAAACATCCTTCGCCTGCCAGCCGCGCAAGGCCAGATAATTTGCGGTCCAGCGCCCGATGCCGGGGCGCTGCTGTAGCGCCTTCATCCCGGCCTCGACGTTCGCAGGCGGGAACAGCGGGAATTCACCGTCCACCACCGACTGCGCCAGATGAATCAACGACTCCGCACGCTTGAGCGGCATCCCAAGGGCTTTCAACGCCAGCGAATCCACCGCGGCCAGTACCTCTGGCGGAGGAAAACAGAGGTAGCCCGGCGCGTCCTGGATGGGTTCACCGCACAGCGCCACCACTCTTGACGCCAGTTTTGCCGCCATCGCCACGCTCACCAGTTGCCCGAGAATGGCGCGCACGCCCTGCTCGTAGGCATCCATCGCGCCCGGCAAACGTAACCCCGGCCGCGCCGCGCCGAGGTCGCCCAGGGTCTTCGCAATTCTTAGCGGGTCGCAATCAAGATCGAACAGGCGGGCAATGCGATCCAGGCAAATATCCGCCACCGGGATCAGGCCAGGGCTGAGCGACACCGCCAGCGTATGGGTTGCGCTGTCTGGCGTAACCCGTAAAACGCCCTGGTGCCCCGCATAGCCAAAACTGCGCTCGTAGTAATCCTCCGTAACGGTCTCAACCCCCGTGACCGCACGCGCGACAAGAAAGCCAAACATCCACGACCAGTCGTAGGGCGGTTGCCAGTTCAGGGTGTACATCGTCTCTCCTTTTGTATTTACCTCAGCATAAACCGAAAGATCGCCTTGCGCCTTGCTTTCATATTCCTGTTGTCGCCTGGCAGACATTTCGCTAAAGTCTCGCCCCTTCTCACCGGCATGGGGATTTATTGTGTTTATTGGATTCGACTACGGCACCGCAAACTGCTCGGTTGCGATAATGCAAAACGGACAACCGCAGCTCCTGAAAATGGAAAACGGCAGTACGCTGTTGCCGTCAATGCTTTGTGCGCCCACGCGTGAAGCGGTGAGCGAGTGGCTGTTCCGCCACCATCAGGTTCCGGCCACGGCGGCGGAGACCCAGGCGCTGCTGCGCCGTGCGGTCAGCTTTAACCGCGAGGAAGATATCGACGTTACCCCGTCCAGCGTGCAGTTCGGCCTCTCTTCCCTCGGGCAGTACATTGAAGACCCGGAAGAGGTCTACTTCGTTAAATCGCCGAAATCCTTCCTCGGCGCCAGCGGCCTGAAGCCGCAGCAGGTGGCGATGTTTGAAGATCTGGTCTGCGCGATGATGCTGCACATCCGCAATCAGGCGCAGTCGCAGGTGCCGGATGCCATCACCCAGGCGGTGATTGGCCGTCCGATCAACTTCCAGGGGCTGGGCGGCGACGAAGCCAACCAACAGGCGCAGGGGATCCTTGAGCGTGCAGCGCACCGGGCTGGCTTCCGTGACGTGGTGTTCCAGTATGAGCCGGTTGCGGCGGGGCTGGATTTTGAAGCCACGCTGACGGAAGAGAAACGGGTGCTGGTGGTGGACATCGGCGGTGGTACGACGGACTGTTCATTACTGCTGATGGGTCCGCAGTGGCATCATCGTCGCGATCGTGAAAACAGCCTGCTGGGGCACAGCGGCTGCCGCGTGGGCGGTAACGATCTGGATATCGCCCTGGCATTCAAGAGCCTGATGCCGCTGCTCGGCATGGGCGGTCAAACCGAGAAAGGCATCGCCCTGCCGATCCTGCCATGGTGGAATGCGATTGCCATCAACGACGTCCCTGCCCAGAGTGATTTTTACAGCACCGCGAATGGGCGTTTCCTTAACGATCTGGTGCGTGATGCGCAGGATGCAGAGAAGGTCGCGCTGCTGTATAAGGTGTGGCGTCAGCGTCTGAGCTACCGGGTGGTGCGCACCGCCGAAGAGAGCAAAATTGCCCTTTCCGATCGTCCTGAGCATGCGGTTACGCTACCGTTTATCAGGGACGATCTGGCTACGGCTATCACCCAGGAAGGGCTGGAAATGGCGCTGGCTCAGCCGCTACAGCGTATTCTGGAGCAGGTGCAGCTGGCGCTTGAGAATGGCAAAGAGAAACCGGACGTGATTTACCTGACCGGCGGTAGCGCCCGTTCACCGCTGATCAAGAAAGCGCTGGCGGAACAGCTGCCGGGGATCCCGATTGCCGGCGGCGATGACTTTGGCTCCGTTACGGCAGGACTGGCCCGCTGGGCGCAGGTGGTGTTTAGCTAATGGGGTTGTGCCGGGTGGCGCTGCGCTTACCCGGCCTACGGTTCGAGGATCTTGTAGGCCGGGTAAGGCGAAGCCGCCACCCGGCGAAACAACGCACCACACTCAGACCATTCCTGACAGTCTTCCATATTTCCTCCATTTTTCCGCTGTGTTACCTGACTAAACTAGTATCATTCCCCGAAAGTGTTTCAGGACGAGAACGTATAACGATGAAAGGCAGTAACAAATCCCGCTGGGCAATCGCCGTTGGTCTGATTGTGGTGGTCCTGGCCGCCGCCTGGTACTGGCACAGCCAGTCCGCGAACTCCACGGCACCTGCTGGCGCCAATAGCCCCTCACAACGTCCAACGGGCGGCGGGCGCCACGGTATGCGCGGCGCGGCGCTGGCACCGGTGCAGGCGGCAACGGCGGTGAATAAAGCGGTGCCTCGTTATCTCTCCGGGCTGGGAACCATTACCGCCGCCAACACCGTGACGGTACGTAGCCGCGTAGACGGTCAGCTGATGGCCATCCACTTCCAGGAAGGCCAGCAGGTGAAAGCCGGCGATCTGCTGGCGGAAATCGACCCAAGCCAGTTTAAGGTGGCCCTGGCGCAGGCGCAGGGGCAGCTCGCGAAAGACAAAGCCACCCTCGCCAATGCCCGCCGCGATTTAGCCCGCTATCAGCAGCTGGTAAAAACCAACCTCGTGTCGCGCCAGGAGCTGGATACCCAGCAGTCTCTGGTCAGTGAATCTCAGGGCACCATCAAGGCCGACGAAGCCGCGGTCGCCAGCGCCCAGCTCCAGCTCGACTGGAGCCGGATCACCGCGCCGATTGACGGCCGCGTGGGCCTGAAACAGGTTGATATCGGCAACCAAATCTCCAGCGGAGACACCACGGGCATCGTGGTGATCACCCAGACGCACCCTATCGATCTCGTCTTTACCCTGCCGGAAAGCGACATTGCGACGGTGATACAGGCGCAGAAGGCCGGAAAAGCGCTGGTGGTTGAAGCCTGGGATCGCACCAACAAGCAGAAGCTGAGCGAAGGTTCGCTGTTGAGCCTGGATAACCAGATCGATACCACCACCGGCACCATCAAGCTTAAAGCACGCTTCAACAATCAGGACGATGCCCTGTTCCCGAATCAGTTCGTCAATGCGCGAATGCTGGTCGCGACCGAAGAAAACGCCGTGGTGATCCCGACGGCGGCCCTGCAAATGGGCAGTGAAGGCAACTTTGTCTGGGTGCTGAACAGCGAAAACAAGGTCAGCAAACATCTGGTGAAAACCGGGATCCAGGACAGTCAGACGGTGGTGATCAGTGCCGGGCTGTCCGCTGGCGACCGCGTCGTGACCGACGGTATTGACCGTCTGACCGAAGGGGCGCAGGTCGAGGTGGTGGAAGCGCAGAATACAGGAGCAAAAGCCTGATGCAGGTGATGCCGCCGAGCTCTACAGGTGGGCCATCACGCCTGTTTATCTTACGTCCGGTTGCGACGACCCTGTTGATGGTGGCGATCCTGCTGGCCGGGATCATTGGCTACCGTTTTCTGCCCGTGTCGGCGCTGCCGGAAGTGGACTACCCGACCATTCAGGTTGTCACCCTCTATCCGGGCGCCAGTCCGGATGTGGTGACGTCCGCCATCACCGCCCCGCTGGAGCGTCAGTTTGGCCAGATGTCTGGCCTGAAGCAGATGTCCTCCCAGAGCTCAGGCGGCGCCTCGGTCGTCACGCTTCAGTTCCAGCTCACGCTGTCGCTGGACGTCGCCGAGCAGGAGGTGCAGGCCGCGATTAACGCCGCCACTAACCTGCTGCCGTCTGACCTGCCGAATCCACCGGTTTACAGCAAGGTGAACCCGGCAGACCCGCCGATCATGACCCTTGCCGTCACCTCCTCGGCCATGCCGATGACGCAGGTGGAAGACATGGTCGAAACCCGCGTCGCGCAAAAGATTTCGCAGGTGACCGGCGTCGGGCTGGTGACGCTGGCGGGCGGTCAACGCCCCGCCGTTCGCGTTAAGCTCAATGCCCAGGCCATTGCCGCGCTGGGGTTAACCAGCGAAACCATTCGCACCGCCATCAGCAGCGCCAACGTTAACTCAGCGAAGGGCTCGCTGGACGGCCCAACCCGTGCGGTCACGCTCTCTGCCAACGACCAGATGCAGTCCGCCGATGAATACCGCCAGCTGATTGTGGCCTATCAAAACGGCGCGCCGATCCGCCTCGGCGACGTGGCAACCGTCGAACAAGGCGCGGAAAACAGCTGGCTCGGGGCGTGGGCCAATAAGCAGCAGGCGATTGTCATGAACGTTCAGCGCCAGCCGGGCGCGAACATTATTGATACCGCCGACAGCATTCGCACCATGCTGCCGCAGCTGGTGGAAAGCCTGCCAAAATCGGTGAGCGTGAAAGTGCTTTCTGACCGCACCACGAATATTCGCGCCTCGGTGTCAGACACCCAGTTCGAGCTGATGCTGGCGATTGCGCTGGTGGTGATGATCATCTACCTGTTCCTGCGCAACGTTCCGGCAACCATCATTCCCGCCGTCGCCGTGCCGCTCTCGCTGGTCGGGACGTTTGCGGTGATGGTGTTCCTCGACTTTTCGATTAATAACCTGACGCTGATGGCGCTCACCATCGCCACCGGGTTCGTGGTGGACGATGCCATCGTGGTCATCGAGAACATCTCGCGCTATATCGAAAAAGGTGAAAAGCCCTTAGCCGCCGCGCTGAAGGGCGCAGGAGAAATTGGCTTTACCATCATCTCGCTCACCTTCTCGCTGATTGCGGTGCTGATCCCGCTGCTGTTTATGGGCGATATCGTCGGGCGGCTGTTCCGCGAGTTTGCCGTGACGCTGGCGGTCGCCATTCTGATCTCTGCCGTGGTGTCGCTGACGCTAACGCCGATGATGTGCGCCCGCATGCTGAGCCACGAATCTTTGCGCAAGCAAAACCGCTTCTCGCGCGCCTCCGAGCGGATGTTCGAGCGCATTATCGCCGCCTACGGCCGCGTGCTGGCGAAAGTCCTGAACCATCCCTGGGCGACGCTCGGCGTGGCGCTCGGCACCCTGGCGCTCAGCGTGATGCTGTGGATTTTCATTCCGAAAGGCTTCTTCCCGATTCAGGACAACGGCATTATTCAGGGCACGCTTCAGGCGCCGCAGACGGTCTCCTTCGCCAACATGGCACAGCGCCAGCAGCAGGTGTCTGAGATCATCATGAAAGATCCGGCGGTGGAAAGCCTGACTGCCTACGTGGGCGTGGACGGCACCAACCCGTCGCTCAACAGCGCGCGCCTGCAAATTAACCTTAAATCGCTCGATGACCGCGACGATCGCGTCAACGCGGTAGTTGAGCGCCTGCAAAGCGCGGTGGCGCGCGTGCCGGGCATTGAGCTGTATCTGCAACCGATCCAGGATTTAACCATTGATACGCAGGTGAGCCGCACGCAGTACCAGTTTACGCTCCAGGCCACATCGCTTGATGCACTCAGCACCTGGGTGCCGCAGCTGGTGGATAAGCTGAAAGCACTGCCGCAGGTTTCTGACGTCAGCAGCGACTGGCAGGATAAAGGGCTGGCGGCGTACGTGAACGTCAACCGCGACACCGCCAGCCGTCTGGGCATTACCATGTCCGACGTGGATAACGCCCTGTATAACGCCTTTGGTCAGCGACTGATCTCCACCATTTACACCCAGGCCAACCAGTATCGCGTGGTGCTTGAACATAACACCGAGAACACGCCCGGGCTTGCCGCGCTGGACTCGATACGCCTGACCAGCAAAGACGGCGGGATTGTGCCGCTCAGCGCCATTGCCAGCGTGGAAGAGCGCCACACCCCGCTGTCGATTAACCATCTCGATCAGTTCCCGTCCACCACCATTTCGTTCAACGTGCCGGACGGGTATTCGCTGGGCGAAGCGGTGGAGGCCATTCTGGGCGCGGAGAAAGAACTCAGCTTCCCGTCCGATATTCAGACCCAGTTCCAGGGCAGTACGCTGGCGTTCCAGGCCGCGCTGGGCAGCACCGTCTGGCTGATTGTCGCGGCGGTGGTGGCGATGTATATCGTGCTTGGCGTGCTGTATGAGAGTTTCATCCACCCGATCACCATCCTCTCCACCCTGCCGACAGCGGGCGTGGGGGCGCTGCTGGCGCTGATGCTGGCGGGGAGCGAACTGGACGTGATTGCGATAATTGGCATCATCCTGCTTATCGGCATCGTGAAGAAAAACGCCATCATGATGATCGACTTTGCGTTGGCCGCCGAGCGCGAGCAGGGTATGGCGCCGCGCGAGGCCATTTACCAGGCCTGCCTGCTGCGTTTTCGCCCGATCCTGATGACCACTCTCGCCGCCCTGCTGGGCGCGCTGCCGCTGATGCTGAGCACCGGCGTGGGGGCCGAACTGCGCCGTCCGCTGGGCATCGGCATGGTAGGCGGTCTGCTGGTGAGCCAGGTGCTGACACTGTTTACCACGCCGGTTATCTACCTGCTGTTTGACCGTCTGGCCCTGTGGACAAAAAGCCGCTTCCCGAAACGTGAAGAGGAGGCGTAAGTGAAGTTTTTCGCCCTCTTCATTTACCGTCCGGTGGCGACGATTTTACTCTCCGTCGCTATCACCCTGTGCGGCGTGCTCGGCTTCCGGCTGCTGCCGGTGGCCCCGCTGCCGCAGGTCGATTTCCCGGTGATCATGGTCAGCGCCTCGCTGCCGGGTGCTTCGCCGGAAACCATGGCCTCATCGGTGGCGACGCCGCTTGAGCGATCGCTTGGGCGAATTGCCGGGGTTAACGAGATGACCTCCAGCAGTTCGCTGGGCAGCACGCGCATCATTCTGGAATTTAACTTCGACCGGGATATTAACGGTGCGGCGCGTGACGTGCAGGCTGCGATTAACGCCGCCCAAAGCCTGCTGCCGAGCGGCATGCCGAGCCGTCCAACCTACCGCAAGGCCAACCCGTCCGATGCGCCGATCATGATCCTGACGCTTACGTCAGAGACCTACTCCCAGGGCGAGCTGTACGATTTTGCCTCCACCCAGCTGGCGCAAACCATCGCCCAGATTGACGGCGTGGGTGACGTGGATGTCGGCGGCAGCTCCTTGCCCGCCGTGCGCGTGGGGCTGAATCCGCAGGCGCTATTTAATCAGGGCGTGTCGCTGGACGACGTGCGTTCCGCCATCAGCAACGCCAACGTGCGTAAGCCGCAGGGTGCGATTGAGGACAGCAGCCACCGCTGGCAAATCCAGACCAACGACGAGCTGAAAACCGCCGCCGAGTATCAGCCGTTGATTATTCACTACAACAACGGCGCGGCGGTGCGCCTGAGCGACGTCGCCAGCGTCACCGATTCGGTGCAGGACGTGCGTAACGCCGGGATGACCAATGCCAAACCGGCGATTTTGCTGATGATCCGCAAGCTGCCGGAAGCCAACATCATTCAGACGGTGAACAGCATCCGCGCGCGGCTGCCGGAGCTTCAGGAAACCATTCCGGCGGCCATCGATCTCCAGATTGCGCAGGACCGCTCCCCCACCATCCGCGCCTCGCTTGAAGAGGTAGAGCAAACGCTGATCATCTCCGTCGCGCTGGTAATTCTGGTGGTGTTCCTGTTCCTGCGCTCGGGGCGCGCCACGCTGATCCCGGCGGTAGCGGTCCCGGTATCGCTGATAGGCACCTTTGCCGCCATGTACCTGTGCGGGTTTAGCCTTAACAACCTGTCGCTGATAGCGCTGACGATTGCCACCGGGTTTGTGGTGGATGATGCCATCGTGGTGCTGGAGAATATCTCGCGTCATCTGGAAGCGGGCATGAAGCCGCTCCAGGCGGCGCTTCAGGGGACGCGCGAAGTGGGCTTCACGGTCCTGTCCATGAGCCTGTCGCTGGTGGCGGTGTTCCTGCCGCTGCTGCTGATGGGCGGCCTGCCGGGGCGACTGCTGCGCGAATTTGCCGTCACGCTCTCCGTCGCCATTGGTATCTCACTGGTGATTTCGCTGACGCTAACGCCGATGATGTGCGGCTGGATGCTAAAGCGCAGCCAACCACACTCACAGCCGCGCCGGAAAGGCTTTGGCCACGTCCTGATGGCGATGCAGTCCGGCTACGGCAAATCGCTGAAATGGGTGCTGAACCACACGCGTATTGTCGGGCTGGTGCTTATCGCCACCATCGGGCTCAACGTCTGGATGTATATCACCATCCCGAAAACCTTCTTCCCGGAGCAGGATACCGGCGTGCTGATGGGCGGTATTCAGGCAGACCAGAGCATTTCGTTCCAGGCGATGCGCGGCAAGCTTCAGGACTTTATGAAAATCATCCGGGAAGATCCGGCCGTAGACAACGTTACCGGCTTTACCGGCGGCTCGCGCGTTAACAGCGGGATGATGTTTATTACCCTTAAGCCGCGCGGTGAACGTCACGAAACGGCGCAGCAGATCATTGACCGCTTGCGGGTGAAGCTCGCCAAAGAGCCGGGGGCGAACCTGTTTTTGATGGCCGTTCAGGATATCCGAGTCGGCGGACGACAGGCTAACGCCAGCTATCAGTACACCCTGCTCTCGGATGACTTAGCCGCCCTGCGCGAGTGGGAGCCGAAGATCCGTAAAGCGCTGGCCGCGCTGCCGCAGCTGGCGGACGTGAACTCCGACAGCCAGAACAACGGCGCGGAGATGGCGCTCACCTACGATCGTGAAACTATGGCCCGCCTGGGCATTAACGTGGAGGCGGCCAACAGCCTGCTTAACAACGCCTTCGGGCAGCGTGAAGTCTCCACCATCTATCAGCCGATGAACCAGTACAAGGTGGTAATGGAAGTCGATCCGCGCTACACCCAGGACATCAGCGCGCTGGACAAGATGTTTGTGATCAATGATGACGGCAAGGCGATCCCGCTGTCGTACTTCGCCAGCTGGCAGCCGTCGAACGCGCCGCTGTCGGTGAACCACCAGGGGCTTTCCGCCGCCTCGACCGTGTCGTTTAACCTGCCAACCGGCTCGTCGCTGTCTGAGGCCAGTGACGCCATCAACCGCGCCATGACCCAGCTTGGGGTGCCCTCCTCCGTGCGCGGCAGCTTTGCCGGTACGGCGCAGGTGTTCCAGGACACCATGAACTCGCAGGTCATTTTGATCCTGGCGGCCATTGCCACGGTGTACATCGTGCTGGGCGTGCTGTACGAAAGCTACGTGCATCCGTTGACCATTCTCTCCACGCTTCCCTCTGCGGGCGTGGGGGCGCTGCTGGCGCTGGAGCTGTTCGGTGCTCCATTCAGCCTCATCGCGCTCATTGGGATCATGCTATTAATAGGTATTGTGAAGAAAAACGCGATAATGATGGTCGACTTTGCCCTGGACGCCCAGCGCAACGGCAACCTGACGCCGGACGAGGCGATATTCCAGGCCTGTCTGCTGCGTTTTCGCCCGATCATGATGACTACGCTGGCCGCGCTGTTCGGCGCACTGCCGCTGGTCATATCCGGCGGTGACGGCTCTGAACTGCGCCAGCCGCTGGGGATCACGATCGTTGGCGGCCTGGTGATGAGCCAGCTGCTGACGCTCTACACCACGCCGGTAGTCTATCTGTTCTTTGACCGCCTGCGGCTGCGTTTTTCGCGTAAAAAGAGAACCACGGTGACCGAGTAAATGACCGACCTACCCAGTAACGTTCGCTGGCAATTGTGGATCGTCGCGTTCGGCTTCTTTATGCAGTCGCTGGACACGACCATCGTGAACACAGCCCTCCCCTCAATGGCGAAAAGCCTGGGGGAGAGCCCGCTGCACATGCATATGGTGATTGTCGCCTACGTGCTGACGGTCGCCGTGATGCTGCCCGCCAGCGGCTGGCTGGCGGATAAAGTCGGCGTGCGGAACATCTTTTTCACCGCCATTGTGCTGTTTACCACCGGCTCGCTGTTTTGCGCCCAGGCCAATACCCTCGACCAGCTGGTGATGGCGCGCGTGCTACAGGGCGTCGGCGGTGCGATGATGGTGCCCGTCGGGCGGTTAACGGTGATGAAAATTGTTCCGCGCGCGCAGTATATGGCGGCGATGACCTTCGTCACCCTGCCCGGTCAGGTCGGCCCGCTGCTGGGCCCGGCGCTGGGCGGTATTCTGGTGGAGTATGCCTCCTGGCACTGGATCTTCCTGATCAACCTGCCGGTCGGTATTATCGGCGCGATTGCCACCCTGACGCTGATGCCGAACTATAAAATGCAGACCCGGCGCTTTGATTTCTTTGGCTTCATCCTGCTGGCAGCTGGCATGGCGACGCTCACCCTGGCGCTCGACGGACAAAAAGGGCTGGGGATCTCCTCCCTGTCGCTCGCCCTGCTGGTAGCGCTGGGTATCACCGCCATTCTCTGGTATCTGTGGTATGCCAGAGGCAACGCTAACGCGCTGTTTAGCCTGAACCTGTTCGAGAATCCCACCTACCGTCTTGGTCTGTTCGGCAGCTTTGCCGGACGCATCGGCAGCGGCATGTTGCCGTTTATGACGCCGGTATTTTTACAGATTGGGATGGGCTTCTCGCCGTTCCATGCCGGGCTGATGATGATCCCGATGGTGCTCGGCAGCATGGGGATGAAGCGTATTGTGGTGCAGGTGGTAAACCGCTTTGGCTATCGCCGGGTGCTGGTGGCCGCCACGCTCGGGCTGGCGCTGGTTAGTCTGCTGTTTATGGCCGTGGCGCTGCTGGGCTGGTACTACATCCTGCCGCTGGTGCTGTTCTGCCAGGGGATCATCAACTCCATGCGCTTCTCGTCGATGAACACCCTGACGCTGAAAGATCTGCCGGACGAACTGGCGAGCAGTGGTAACAGCCTGCTGTCGATGATCATGCAGCTCTCCATGAGCGTGGGGGTCACGGTCGCCGGATTGCTGCTCGGCATGTACGGTCAGCACCATCTCAGCGCCGACACCCCCGTCGCGCATCAGGTCTTTTTATACACTTACCTCAGCATGGCGGTAATTATCGCCCTGCCCGCTTTTATCTTTGCCAGAGTACCGAATGACACGACCAAAAACGTTGTGATCCGACGCGGCAAAAGGAGTGCACCATGAAATTCTGGCGTCCGGGGATCACCGGTAAGCTTTTTGTGGCGATTTTCGCTACCTGTATCGTCCTGCTGATTACCATGCACTGGGCGGTGCGGGTCAGCTTTGAGCGCGGCTTTATTGACTACATCAAGCACGGTAACGAACAGCGCTTACAGGGCTTAAGCGACGCGCTGGGGGAACAGTATAGCCTGCACGGTAACTGGCGTTTTCTGCGCAATAACGATCGTTTTATATTTCAAATTCTGCGCTCGCTGGAGCACGATAATGACGACGACCGCCCGGGGCCGGGCATGCCGCCGCACGGCTGGCGCACCCAGTTCTGGGTGATCGATCAGGAGATGCACGTGCTCGTTGGCCCGCGCTCGCCGGTACCGCCGGACGGTACAAAGCGCGCCATTACCTCGAACGGCGCCACGGTGGGCTGGGTTATTGCCTCGCCGGTCGAGCGGCTGACGCGCAACACCGACATCAACTTTGATCGCCAGCAGCGCCAGACCAGCTGGCTGATTGTCGCGCTTTCTACCCTGCTTGCGGCGCTCGCCACCTTCCCGCTGGCGCGCGGCCTGCTGGCGCCGGTTAAACGCCTGGTGGAAGGCACGCATAAGCTGGCGGCGGGTGATTTCTCGACCCGCGTGGACACCCGCAGTCAGGATGAACTGGGCAAGCTGGCGCAGGACTTCAACCAGCTCGCCAGCACGCTGGAGAAAAACCAGCAGATGCGCCGCGACTTTATGGCCGACATTTCGCACGAGCTGCGCACCCCACTGGCGGTGCTGCGCGGCGAGCTGGAGGCGATTCAGGACGGCTTGCGGCAGTTCACCCCCGAATCCGTGGCCTCGCTACAGGCGGAAGTCGGCACGCTGACCAAGCTGGTGGACGATCTGCATCAGCTTTCCATGTCCGATGAAGGCGCCCTGGCCTACCAGAAAGCCCCAATCGACGTGATCAATATCCTTGAAGTCGTGACCGGCGCGTTCCGCGAACGCTTCGCCAGCCGTGACCTGAAAATCAACCTCTCGCTGCCTGACAGCGCGGTGGTATTCGGCGACAGAGATCGCCTGATGCAGCTGTTCAATAATCTGCTGGAGAACAGCCTCCGCTACACCGACGGCGGCGGCGGGTTGCATATCTCCGGCAAGCAGGAGAACGGGCGCTTTGCCCTGACCTTTGCGGACTCCGCCCCTGGCGTGAAGGATGCGCAGCTGGAAAAACTGTTCGAGCGCTTCTATCGCACCGAAGGTTCACGCAACCGCGCCAGCGGGGGCTCCGGCCTTGGGCTGGCGATTTGCGTAAACATTGTGGAGGCGCATGGTGGCACCATCCGCGCCGCCCATTCGCCTTTTGGCGGGGTTAGCATTACAGTAGAGTTACCTCTGGAACGGGATTTATCGAGGGAAGCATGACCGAGTTACCGATTGACGACAACACACCGCGTATTTTGATCGTGGAAGACGAGCCTAAACTTGGGCAACTGCTGATCGACTATTTGCGCGCTGCGAGCTATGCGCCAACGCTTATCAGCCACGGCGACCAGGTGCTGCCCTACGTGCGCCAGACGCCGCCGGATCTGATCCTGCTGGATCTGATGCTGCCGGGTACTGACGGCCTGACCCTGTGCCGGGAAATTCGTCGTTTCTCCGATGTGCCCATCGTGATGGTGACGGCCAAAATCGAAGAGATCGACCGTCTGCTGGGGCTCGAAATCGGCGCTGACGATTACATCTGCAAGCCTTACAGCCCGCGGGAGGTGGTCGCTCGCGTGAAAACCATCCTCCGCCGCTGCAAACCGCAGCGTGAATTGCAGGTGCTGGATGCACAAAGCCCGCTGATCGTCGACGAAAGCCGCTTCCAGGCGAGCTGGCGCAGCAAACTATTGGATCTCACCCCCGCGGAGTTCCGCCTGCTGAAAACCCTCTCCCACGAGCCGGGAAAAGTGTTTTCCCGCGAGCAGCTGCTCAACCATCTGTATGACGATTACCGCGTGGTGACCGACCGCACCATCGACAGCCACATCAAAAACCTGCGCCGCAAGCTGGAGGCGCTGGACGCCGACCAGTCGTTTATTCGCGCGGTGTACGGCGTGGGGTATCGCTGGGAAGCGGATGCCTGCAGGATTGCCTGACAACATTCTCCCCTCACCCTAACCCTCTCCCCAGGGGGGAGAGGGTTAGGGTGAGGGGTCCGGGCTTTACCTCCCCGCCCCGCAGCGCTACAATGCCCGCCCTTAAAGTGGGGGATCTCCCCTTACCGCTGCACCTGGTGCACGCGGATCTGACCTGTCATCAGAACGAGAACAAACATGTTTAAACCGGAACTCCTTTCCCCGGCGGGAACGCTGCAAAATATGCGTTACGCTTTCGCCTATGGTGCCGACGCCGTCTACGCGGGCCAGCCGCGCTATTCGCTGCGCGTGCGTAACAACGAATTCAACCACGAGAATCTTCAGCTCGGCATCAACGAAGCGCATGCCCTGGGCAAAAAATTCTACGTGGTGGTGAACATCGCGCCGCACAACGCCAAGCTGAAAACATTCATTCGTGACCTGAAGCCGGTCGTGGAGATGGGGCCGGACGCGCTGATCATGTCAGACCCGGGTTTAATCATGCTGGTTCGGGAGAACTTCCCGGAGATGGACATTCACCTCTCGGTGCAGGCTAACGCCGTCAACTGGGCAACGGTGAAATTCTGGAAACAGATGGGGCTGACCCGCGTCATTCTGTCTCGCGAGCTGTCTCTCGAAGAGATCGAAGAGATCCGCACCCAGGTGCCGGATATGGAGATCGAAATCTTCGTTCACGGCGCGCTGTGCATGGCCTACTCCGGCCGCTGCCTGCTCTCTGGCTATATCAACAAGCGTGACCCGAACCAGGGCACCTGCACCAACGCCTGCCGCTGGGAATATAACGTTCAGGAAGGCAAAGAGGATGACATCGGTAACATCGTGCATAAACACGAGCCGATCCCGGTCACCAACGTTGAGCCAACGCTGGGTATCGGCGCGCCTACCGACAGCGTGTTTATGATCGAAGAAGCCAAACGTCCGGGTGAGTACATGACCGCCTTCGAAGACGAGCACGGCACCTACATCATGAACTCGAAGGATCTGCGCGCCATCGCGCACGTGGAGCGTTTAACCCAGATGGGCGTGCACTCCCTGAAAATCGAAGGCCGCACCAAGTCCTACTACTACTGCGCTCGTACCGCGCAGGTGTATCGCAAAGCCATCGACGATGCCGCCGCCGGTAAACCGTTCGACACCAGCCTGCTGGAAACGCTGGAAGGTCTGGCGCATCGCGGTTATACCGAGGGTTTCCTGCGTCGACATACCCACGACGACTACCAGAACTACGAGCATGGCTATTCGATTTCCGAACGCCAGCAGTTTGTAGGCGACTTCACCGGCGAGCGTAAAGGCCCGCTGGCCGCCGTCGCCGTAAAAAACAAATTCACTAAAGGCGACAGCCTGGAGCTGATGACACCGCAGGGCAACATGAACTTCCGCCTGGAGCATCTGGAAAACAAAAAAGGTGAGGCGATTGAGGTCGCACCTGGCGACGGCCATGTGGTCTGGCTGCCGGTTCCTGAAGAAGTAGAGCTGGAGTTTGCGCTGCTGATGCGCAATTTTGAAGGTGAAAATACCCGAAATCCGCACGGCAAATAGTCAATCAACGGGATTTTTTCACGCTGGGATAATTCTTAGAATCGGATCACATACCGCTTCGTTCAATACGGGTATTATCCCCCCGCTGAAAAACATAACCCATAAATGCTAGCTGTACCAGGAACCACCTCCTTAGCCTGCGTAATCTCCCTTACGCGGGCTTATTTTTTTTGTTAACTCCTGAAATTTTTCCCCCTGATAAATATGGCGTTGCATTGACCCGGGAAAGGTTTGTGTCAGCATTAGGCGTATCATCTAAGCAAGTCGAACGAACAAAGGATCCTAATCACATTTTTAATGGATTTGAGAGGGATGAACACTATTCGGAACATTCCTAATTTTAAGTGTTAACAGGACCTTTACTCTTGATTTATTAACAATCAACGTTTCACACGGACGGAGAGATGAAGTGACATTCACAGGACAACTTTCAAAGGATCTTCCAGATTACGAACTTGCACGCAGTCTTGGTCTTGCCTCTGGCGGCGATATAAATTTCACAGCACTTGCAGGTCAACTGGACTGCAGCAGAAATTTTAGCCAGGCCGGGATTATCTACTCAGACGGTACACGTCAGTGGCTAGTACGGCCATCAAGAAGGATTGCGACACCAAACGAAAGCTCGGTTAGTCATGTAGTCATAACCAAAGTAAATGCCTCACAAGTTAACCCCGTTCACGCAACAACGGCTACGATTCAGTCCCCTTCCCTGGCGACTGAAATTGGTTCAACGGCAATTTCCTGCGGAGCCGCAATTCTTACTGTTGTACTTGCGGCAGGGGCCGGTATGGCTATACCTCTCACTGCAGGGTCTTCCGGTGCTATAGCCGCTGTGATTTTAGCCGGTGGTGTAGCAACTGGAATTCAATGTGCAAATGGGCTTGGCCGACTATCGTTGATTGCTATGAATCACGATGACTACGTTGCGTGGATGGACTCCCAGGAGTGGTATACAGCAACCAACACAGCCCTGGATGCGATTTCTCTTGCCGGGGCTGCTGCGGGTTTAAAAAGCGCTGCATTAACATATCGCCTTCTTAACCGTTCATCGTCTGAGAGTTTGCTCTCCTTATTACAAAAAATGAGCCGGGCCGACCGTACGCGATTAACAGAGGAGATTATTCGTATCCGCAATCCCGGCATCTCGAATTCAGGTGTAAAAGCAGCAATGAAGGCAGGCGTGTATCCCAAACGTTATCCGTCAGAAGCGTTGCAGTTGCTCTTACAGCGTGAGTTGCTGAATACCATTTCAAATTCTTCTGCCTTCGTTGGAAGTGCCATCTCAGGAAATATCAGAAATCCACAGAATGTTGCACAAACGGGTAAATACATTTTTGGTTTAATTCAGTCTTTTTCATTTACAGGAAGTTATTGACCCGTCCATGATGAAATACATTAAAGATAGCCTTGCATTAAGTGCTTTGGTTAAAAGTAAAATGGCGACCGATGATCCCAACCAGCTTGAAACATTAAAAGAACAGTTAAAAGATCGGTTCGGCGTTCCTGTGGGCGTCCATATGACAGGAATTCCTTTGGCAGTGAGCACGTTACTGGCTATTTTTTGCTACGCCATGCTGCAAGTGTCCCTCTGGTTGTTGCTGTTTCGCTGGCTCGGCTTACCCGAATTTAAGGTTATGATGGGAGTATTCATTGCAGCGATTGTGTATTGTCTGGTAGTGATGAGCACGATGTTTCTGACTACACGAGGTTCTTTACCTGGATATAAACTGCATATTTTCGTCATTACGCTGACAGGCATAATGAGCATCATTTATTTCATCTGGACGGGGATTTCGCTTTTATTCGGCCCTGTTGAGAACTACACACCGCAAATAACCTCTTTGCTGGGGCTGGGATGTTTCTTTCTGAACATTATGTGGATGAATTCATCGATTTTTTACCGCTCCATTGCGCTAACGCTACATAATCGGGTCTGGCGTAAGCAGCTCAAAATCGAGGCAAGGCCAATGTCACACCTCAAACGTTGACCACAATAGTCAATTGAGCGGCAGTAGTATGCATTGTAAGCGCTACGGGGTTCTTTAGTCGATTTCAAAGCCCTTACGCGGGCTTATTTTTTGCCTTTCATCCTGTTCTTACCCGCTTTTTCCCTCTCTGGGATACACTCTTTCTATAGCTAAAAAAGGGAGCAACCCGGATGGCAACCTATCCAGACAGTTTATTAATTCTTAACGGCAAGAGTGCAGGCAACGATCTGCTGCGCCAGGCGATTACCGAATTGCGTGAAGACGGAGCATGCATACACGTGCGGGTAACGTTTGAAAAAGGCGATGCGGCGCGCTACATCGATGAGGGCATCAGGTTAGGTGTTCAGACCATCATTTCCGGCGGCGGCGACGGAACGATCAACGAGATCGCCGGTGCGCTCATTGACCTCAACGACGCAGCTCGCCCGGCGATGGGGATTTTACCGCTCGGTACCGCCAACGATTTTGCCACCAGCGCCGGTATTCCAGAGGATGTAGGCAAAGCGCTACAGCTGGCCATTCTCGGTAAGGCTACCGCCGTCGATATTGCTCAGGTGAATGAAAAAACCTGCTTTATCAATATGGCGACGGGCGGTTTCGGCACCCGCATTACCAGCGAAACGCCGGAAAAACTGAAGGCGGCGCTGGGCGGCGTTTCGTATCTCATCCATGGTCTGATGCGCATGGACACGCTCAGGCCCGACAGCTGTGAGATCCAAGGTGAAAACTTCCACTGGCAGGGCGACGCGCTGGTGATTGGTATCGGCAACGGGCGTCAGGCAGGCGGCGGACAGCAGCTTTGCCCGGAAGCGCTGATTAATGACGGTCAATTACAGCTGCGTATTTTTACCGGCGACGGGCTGCTGCCGGCGCTGTTTACGACGCTGACGCAGCCAGAGGAGAGCCCCAATATCATCGACGGGAAATCCGCGTGGTTTGAAGTGATCGCCCCCCACGGCATGACCTTTAACCTCGACGGAGAGCCGCTCAGCGGCGAGCGATTCCGCATCGAAGTTTTGCCCGGCGCGTTGCAGTGCCGGTTGCCGCCGGACTGTCAGCTTTTGCGCTGATGTGTTGCCGGGTGGCGGCCCTCTTCCCGTATGCACTGAAGAGTCCCCTCTCCCCGTTGGGGAGAGGGTTAGGGTGAGGGGAAAAGACTTAAGCGATCGTGACCTTACTGTCCAGATAGACGTCCTGAACCGCGTTGATCAGCTTCACGCCGTCGGCCATAGATTTTTTGAACGCCTTACGGCCGAGGATCAGCCCCATGCCGCCCGCGCGTTTGTTAATCACCGCCGTGCGCACCGCATCGGACAGGTCGGTTTCACCGCCTGCCGCACCGCCGGAGTTAATCAGCCCGGCGCGGCCCATATAGCAGTTCGCCAGCTGGTAGCGCACCAGATCGATCGGGTTGTCGCTGGTCAGCTTGCTGTAGACGCGGTCGTCGGTATAGCCAAAGTTCACCGCTTTATAGCCGCCGTTATTCTCGGCCATTTTCTGCTTCACGATGTCCGCGCCGATGGTCGCCGCAAGGTGGTTTGCCTGACCGGTCAGATCCGCAGACACGTGGTAATCCACTCCGTCTTTTTTGAACGAGCCGTTACGCAGATAGGCCCACAGCACGGTTACCATGCCCAGCTCGTGGGCGCGCTCGAACGCCGCGGAGATCTCTTCTATCTGACGACGCGACTGTTCAGAACCGAAATAGATGGTTGCCCCGACCGCCACCGCACCCATATTGAACGCCTGCTCGACGCTGGCGTAGAGCGTCTGGTCGTATTCGGTTGGGTAGCTCAGGGTTTCGTTGTGGTTCAGCTTAACGAGGAACGGAATGCGGTGGGCATAGCGACGCGACACGGAGGCCAGCACGCCGTAGGTGGAGGCCACGCAGTTACAGCCCGCCTCAATCGCCAGCTCGACGATATTTTTCGGATCAAAATAGAGCGGGTTCGCGGCAAACGATGCCCCCGCAGAGTGTTCAACGCCCTGGTCAACGGGCAGAATAGAGAGGTACCCGGTTCCGCCCAGGCGGCCGGTATTATAAAGCGTCTGCATGTTTCGCAGTACGGCAGGAGGACGGTTGTTGTCGACCATGACGCGGTCTACGTAATCATGGCCAGGCAGATAAAGCTGGTCGGCTGGAATGGTCATACAACGATGCTGTAAAAGGCTGTCGGCGTCTTTGCCAAGCAGCTGCGCAATATCAGTCATAGTGATGCTCCCGTATGTCCGACATGATGTCGGAGCGTGTGATCCAAGCCCACGTTTTTGCAGGCAGACTAAGCCTGGTACCGACTTAACCTATTTTCCACCATTTGCAACTTTTTTAAGCACAATCTGCTGGCTCGTTTCATGTACAACATTTTTGTTACACTGATCAAACAATCGCCTTAAAGGTATTTAAAAGGTATTATCACATGGTATGTTACATGCGTACCTCTGACATGCAGGATTAAAAAATGAAAACGAAAGTCCAACTGTCATTCATGATGTTTGTTGAATGGTTTATCTGGGGCGCGTGGTTTGTGCCGCTGTGGCTGTGGCTGAGCAAGAGCGGGTTTACCGCTGGGGAAATTGGCTGGTCCTATGCCTGTACCGCTATTGCCGCGATCCTCTCTCCTATCCTGGTCGGCTCGCTGACCGACCGTTTCTTCGCCGCCCAGAAAGTGCTGGCCGTGCTGATGTTCGCTGGCGCGATTCTGATGTATTTCGCAGCACAGCAAACCCAGTTCAGCACCTTCTTCCCGCTGCTGCTGGCCTACTCCCTGACCTATATGCCGACCATCGCGCTGACGAACAGCATCGCTTTTGCGAACGTCGATGACGTGGAGGCTGATTTCCCGCGCATCCGCGTGATGGGCACCATCGGCTGGATTGCATCCGGTCTGGCGTGCGGCTTCCTGCCGCAGATGATGGGCTATAGCGACATCTCTGACACCAATATCCCGCTGCTGATGACCGCTGCCAGCTCCCTTCTGCTCGGCGTCTTCGCACTTTTCCTGCCGAATACCCCGCCGAAGAGCACCGGCAAGCTGGATATCAAAGTGATGCTGGGGCTGGATGCGCTGATCCTGCTGCGCGATAAAAACTTCCTGGTGTTCTTCTTCTGCTCATTCCTGTTCGCCATGCCGCTGGCTTTCTACTACATCTTTGCCAACGGCTATCTCACCGAAGTGGGGATGAAAAACGCCACCGGCTGGATGACCCTCGGCCAGTTCTCTGAAATCTTCTTCATGCTCGCTCTGCCGTTCTTTACCAAACGCTTTGGTATTAAGAAGGTCTTGCTGCTGGGGCTGATCACCGCCGCCATTCGCTACGGCTTCTTTGTTTACGGCGGCGCCGAACAATACTTCACCTACGCCCTGCTGTTCCTCGGCATTCTGCTGCACGGCGTAAGCTATGACTTCTATTACGTCACCGCGTACATCTACGTGGATAAAAAAGCGCCCGTGCATATGCGCAACGCAGCGCAGGGCTTGATCACGCTGTGCTGTCAGGGCTTTGGTAGCCTGCTGGGTTACCGTCTCGGCGGCGTGATGATGGAAAAAATGTTCGCCTATAAAGAGCCGGTGAATGGGCTGACCTTCAACTGGGCCGGAATGTGGACGTTTGGTGCAATCATGATTGTAGTGATTGCCGTGCTGTTTATGCTGTTTTTCCGCGAATCGGATAAAGAGATCACCGCAATTGAGGTGGTTGATGGCGATACCGCGCTGACACGAGGGGAAGTTAAATGAAACAAGACCGTATTCTCGGTGCTCTTTACGGGCAGGCGTTAGGGGATGCGATGGGGATGCCGTCTGAACTGTGGCCGCGCAAGCGGGTGAAAGCGCACTTCGGCTGGATCGACCGTTTCTTACCCGGCCCGGCTGAGAATAATGCCGCCTGCTACTTTAATCAGGCCGAATTTACGGATGATACGTCGATGGCGCTGTGCCTGGCCGACGCGATTATCGAATGCGACGGGGAAATTAATCCTGACGTTATAGGTAAGCATATTCTGGACTGGGCGCTGGATTTTGACGCGTTCAATAAGAATGTGCTCGGCCCGACCTCCAAAATTGCCCTGAACGCCATCCGTGACGGCAAGCCGGTGAGCGAGCTGGAAAATAACGGCGTCACCAACGGGGCGGCGATGCGCGCCTCCCCGCTGGGATGCCTGCTACCGGCCACGCGTCTGGCACATTTTGTTGAACAGGTTGCGTTAGCCTCCAGCCCGACCCATAAATCGGATCTCGCCATCGCCGGTGCGGTGGTGATCGCGTGGGCGGTTTCACGCGCTATCGACGGCGAGCGCTGGCAGAACATCGCCGATGCCCTGCCGGGTATTGCCCGTGCGGCACAGGAGGCGAACACCACCACCTTCAGCGCATCGCTTTCCGCTCGTATTGAGCTGGCCCTGAAAACCGTGCGCGAAGCCAACGGTACGGAGACCGCCAGCGAGCAGATCTATCAGCTTATTGGCGCGGGCACGAGCACACTGGAGTCCGTTCCGGCGGCGATTGCGATGGTCGAACTCGCGGGCACCGATCCGAACCGCTGCGCGGTGTTATGCGCTAACCTGGGCGGTGATACGGACACTATCGGCGCGATGGCAACGGCCATCTGTGGCGCGCTGCACGGTGTACAGGCCATTGATCCGGCGCTTAAAAGCGAACTTGATGCCGTAAACCAGCTTGATTTCGGACGCTACTGCGAAAAACTGCTGCACTTCCGGGAGCAAAGGGAGGGCGTATGAGTGCTTTTGCCCGCCGTCTCGAAACCCTTCACGCTACGCGCCCCGTAACGGTGCTCGGCGCGGCGGTCATCGACGTGATTGCCGACGCCTACGCCCTGCCCTGGCGCGGGTGTGATATCGAGCTTAAGCAACAGGGAGTGAATATTGGCGGCTGCGCGCTGAATATCGCCATCGCCCTCAAGCGGCTCGGCATTGCAGCGCAAAACGCGCTTCCCGTTGGCCACGGCGTGTGGGCCGATATTATCCGTAATGCCATGGCGAAGCAGGATCTGCACAGCGCCGTGGAAGCGGAAACGGGCGATAACGGCTGGTGCCTGGCGCTGGTGGAGCCTGATGGTGAACGGACCTTCATGTCGTTTAGCGGTGTGGAGAATCAGTGGCAGCAACGCTGGCTGGATGGGTTGAGCGTGCCGGAGAAAAGCCTGATCTATTTGTCCGGCTACCAGCTGGCGTCGCCCAGCGGCGAGCTGCTGACGGCCTGGGTGGAACGTCTTCAGGATGTGACGCTCTTTATCGATTTCGGTCCGCGCATCGCGGATATTCCCGACCCGCTGATGGCGCGGATTATGGCCCGTAAACCGGTTGTCTCGCTCAATCGGCAGGAGGCGGAACTTGCCGCCGAATGGCTTGGCGTGAACGTGGAACAGCTCGGCACTCAGTGGCAGCAACGGTTTGGCGCTGCGCTAATCGTACGCCATGATAAAGACGGAGCGGTCTGGTACGACGGTGACGCTTCCGGACACGTTCCGGCGTTTCCTGCTACCGTGGTCGATACCATCGGCGCCGGTGACAGCCATGCGGGAGGTACCCTTGCCGGGCTGGCTGCGGGATGGTCACTGCCAGAGTCGGTGCAGCTTGGCAATGCCGTGGCCGCCTGGGTAGTCAGCCATCGCGGTGGAGACTGCGCCCCCACGCGCGAGGCCCTACTCCTCGCACACAAAGACGTATAGGTCGCTGCGGCAGTAGCTGATGCTGTACTCAATTGGCCGCTGCTGTTGATCGAGCGCGACTTGCTTGATCACCAGCACCGGTATCTTATCGTCCATCTTGATATGTGCCTGAAACTCGCTGTCCGGCATCCGGGCGCTGACGCGGGAACGGGTGCGCTTCGGAAAGATATTCTGGCTGCGGAAGTAATCATAAAGCGAGACGCCAATGTCGTCCGGGTTGGGAATTAATCCTACCGGTACCCAGGACTCCTCTATCGATACCGCATCGTCATCCACGTAACGGATGCGCTTAAGCAAAAACACATCGCTTTCCGGCGCAAGGGAAAGATGGCGGGCGATCTCTTCCGGGCACTTCACGATGCGTTTATTGACCCACAGGGTGTTGGGCGTTTTGCCACGTAGCACCACCTGCTGAGAAAAGCCGCGCGCCTCTTTCAGCGAATATTCAAAGATATTGTTGATTTGCGTCCCGTATCCACGCGCGCGGGTGACGACGCCAGCCTCTTCCAGCGCCTGCATGGCTTTACGCACCGTAATACGCGACACTCCGGCCAGTTGGCTCAGATCGCGCTCGCCGGGCAAAATATTACCGTGCGCGAGCACACCGCTGCGCACCGCGCTCTTAACCGTTTCGGCAAATTTCAGATACAGCGGCGTGTTGTCCGGTGCGGCAATTCGTTCCTTGAGTTGAGCAATTAACCGGGTATGCGCTTGTTCCATCTCTGTTTTTCTCTGGCATGAGTTTCATGCCAGTATACGGCTTACCACCATGCATGAAAATGGTGAACCGGACCAATACCGTGACCCACTTCCAGAGAATCGGCTTTTGCCAGCGCGCCCGAGAGCCAGACCTTTGCCTCCTGCACCGTATCCGCCCATGTGGCGTGACGAGGACGCAGCGCCGCCAGCGCCGCCGAGAGCGTACAGCCCGTGCCGTGGGTGTTTTTGGTCTGGACGCGTGGCGCGGTGAAACGTTGCGTGCCATCGTGGGTGAAAAGCCAGTCCGGGCTTTCTGCATCATCAAGATGGCCGCCTTTCATCAGCACCGCGCGACACCCCATCGCCAGCAGCGCATTCCCCTGCTCTTTCATCTCACGTTCGTTTTGCGCGTGTGGCGCATCCAGCAGCGCGGCGGCTTCAGGCAGGTTTGGCGTGATCAGCGCAACCTGCGGCAGCAGCTTTTTACGCAGGGTGTCGACAGCCGAGGCGGAGAGCAGCGGATCGCCGCTTTTGGCCAGCATCACGGTATCAAGCACCACATTTTTTATCTGGTAGTGTTTGAGACGTTCAGCGACCGCTTCAACAATGTCCGCCTCTGCCAGCATGCCGATCTTGGTGGTGTCGATACGTACGTCGCTGAATACCGAATCCAGCTGCGCGGCGACAAAATCCGGGTCAATGCGATACACCGACTGTACGCCGCGCGTGTTTTGCGCAACCAGCGCGGTGATAACCGAGCACCCGTATGCGCCGAGCGCAGAGAAGGTTTTCAGGTCTGCCTGGATCCCCGCTCCGCCGCTTGGATCGGTTCCCGCAATAGTCAGGGCATTAATACGTGTCATACCTGTTCCTCCAGCGCGTAAAGCGCGTCCAGAAACGCGGAGACAAAGCTGCCGGGCCCCCGGCTTTGAGTCAGGGCAACTGACCCTGCGCGCTTCATAAAGCCGCAGGCTGCCGCCGCGTTATCAAGCCTGTCGCCAGGCAGCGAGCAGCAGGCGGCGACGACCGCCGAGAGCGCACAGCCAGTTCCTACCACGCGGGTCATCAGCGGGTCGCCCCCCGCGACCGTACGGGTTCGCTGGCCGTCGGTGATGTGGTCCACTTCCCCTGTGACGACTACAACGGCGTGGGTCTGGCGGGCAAGCGCCTGCGCAGCGGTCAACGCGCTCGCTGCCGTATCGGTGGAATCGACCCCACGTCCGCCCGCACTCATTCCGGCAAGGGCGAGGATTTCGGAGGCGTTGCCACGAATGGCCGCAGGTTTAAGGGATAATATTTGCTGGCAAAAACGGGTGCGGAACGCCAGCGCGCCAACCGCGACGGGGTCCAGAACCCAGGGTGTGCCCGCGGCTACCGCGCTCTCAATAGCCCGACGCATCGACTGGGCGCGCGGCGCGGTGAGCGTGCCAACGTTGACGAGCAGGGCATCGGCAAGCGCGGCAAACTGTTCCGCTTCCTCGGCTTCGATCACCATTGCCGGGGAAGCACCGAGCGCGAGCAGAACGTTGGCGGTGAAGGTCTGCACGACATCGTTGGTCATACAGTGCGTGAGCGGGGAACGGGTTCGGAATTGATGTAAAACGTGTGAGTCGAGCAGGTCAGGCTGCATGGTTTCGCTCCTGCCGTGCGGAAAGAAGCGATGACCGGGTAGGCATCTGACTTCCCTACGCTGGCATTATCCAGATCAGGTAATACGGGTATTTCTCAAATGTTCAAGCGAACACTACCCCGAGTCAAATTACTTAGAAAACAATCATTTACACACAAACAATTTGTAGGTGTTTAGTGTAACCGGGGCCGTAGGCAGGGTGCAAGATTTTTCGAATTATCACAGTATTTATCACAGCAGTTATCACACCTGGAATAGCTAAATCACATAATGAAGCACCTGAAATGTGTTAACCCGCTTGTATACCGCTTAATGATGTTGAGCGTAGGAAAGTAGGCCGCAAAGCTAAAGCATTTGCGACCGTCGAAAGCTAAAGCCTTCCCGGTCATCGCTTCTTCACGCAAGGCAGGAGCGAACACAAAAGACTAAGAGCACCGATAAGGAAAGGCAGAAAGGAATCAATGAGAGCGACGATAGGAAGCATCAGCAATGTTTTCATAAGAGGTAATGAAACGACACGTATCAATACTATAGAGTTTATTACCTGGATCTTTTGCATCTTTATCGAGGCAAATTTTATTATGCGGATCTAACCAATCTTCATACCCTTCAAGTGTTTTGATGTCGTTAGCAAAATTAGCAAAACAACACCAACGAGGGGCAACACTACAACCTTTATAGCTAGGGAAATCTAAGTGATACTTTTCACTATAACAACGTGTAAGCATATGTACCCATAAACTATAGATTCTTGTAAGTTTTCCATTAATCGTAGTTGGTACACCCACTCCTATAAAACCAACCTCACAAACCGAGATTGCATAGGGATCTTTTACTTGTCCTGATTTTAAATTTCTTGCTCTAACCTTTGTAATGAAACCTGTATTATCAAATTTGATAGTTACGCTATCTTTGTTTGTATAATCAATGACAGTACAAAACCCACAATTGTTAGTAATGAATACATCACCAATAGTGATAGATGATTTTGGCATAATATTTACTTCCTTGTTTATCAGGCGGTATAAACAAAAACCTCCTAAATGATTAGATGATTCCCCGCCTGGAGATCTTCCTTTCATATTAGGAGGTTTCGTTATTTTATCACTAACGTGATCACAAACATGTTTTGAGAAGCTTAATTCTCGAATAAAAAAAGTTGGCAAATATTCTAATAATAAACACCAACTTAAAAACAATCAGACATTCCGGTTGTCAATAATTGTTTTTTGTTCCTGAAATTACTTATCCATCCATACATAAATAACAGGGAGCTTCGCAAGCGCTTACGATTACTTTGTATAAATATATATGGATGATTAAATAATTTCGCAAGCTGAACGCAAGCTTAATATTCCGATAAGAGGGAAAACCACAATAAGGTAAAAGGGCATAAGAGAACGATAAGGGAAATAACTAACTCTCTTATATAAATTTTATTGGCTTTTGCTTTTCTCTATCGGTGTTTTTGAATTTAATGTTTTGATTTTACTTACAACCAAATCTATGATTTGTGTTGTTATTAGAAGGATTAGAAAGTAGATTAATAACTTTCTTTAATTGCTTACCTATACGAATAAAACAAGTTTTATTCGAGTAAGTCAAAATCAAAAACATATTCACAAAGAGTAATAAGTAACTCCTGAAGTATTTATGAATTTGTAAGCTTTGCTTACTTTCATTCATTGCTCTCCTGTGTGAATATTCTCTTTTAATATTTAATTATAGCAACACTTGAAAAGGTCTTAGTGCCAGATTTTGTTACTTTTTTTACATTTTATTAAAAAATAGCACTTTTTGTTAAAAATCTTATATTAACCCGTTTTTCCTCATTCATAATGCTTACTTTCAGCTTCAATTGAAGTTAATTTCATATGAAATTTATGAATTATGATTCAAAGTATACATTTAAAAAATCCATTGAATGAACTTGAAATATAATTTCATTTATAAACATCAACTTATACATCTAAAAACACAGCGTCTATACAACCCCTTGTTTTGTAATGCTTAAATTCCTTTAATATCACATCCAACCATTTAAGCTATATGTGCTAACTGTGATTTAGATCAACATTTCCAAACGTAAACTATTTATAGTTCAGCACCGTTACCACTTAATTAAATTAATGCGAGCCTTTCAAATGAAATGTATTAACAAATCAGTAATGGTTATTACTGTTTTTGGCATCCTGTTATCTAGTGTTGCTAAAGCTGCTACACCCGCTAGTGATGTAGTTCTTTCCAGTGGTCAGGATCTGGAAACAGCACATAGTAATTTGCAAGGTCAAGTTGATGGTCTATCGAATGATATTGCTGATGTGTATTTTAACAAAATCCCTGCAATCAATCAGGTAAATAGTCAACAAGATACAGCTATTAATGCTGCTTCCTCTGCTGCTTCTACTGCACAAGATACGGCGGATCAGGCTAAAACATTAGCTGATAAAAACGCTTCCCATATTGCGGCTTCTGATACTGTTGTAATTGAGCAAGGTAAACGCCTTACCACTGTTGAAGGTAATCAGGCTAGTGATCACGTTGAAATCCTGCGTAATGCACAAACAGCAAATAGTGCATTAACTACTGCAACAGCTAATACTTCTGCTATTGATAACGTCAACAGTGACTTACAAGGGGCTAAACAGCTTCTTGCTGATAAAGCACAGATTGCGCAAGATACAGCTAATCAAGCCGATACAAACGCTAACACTGCTCTTATCATGGCTGGTAATAACTCCACCCGTCTTACAGCATTAGAAAACACTCCTAAGCCGACTAACGGCGTAGATGGTAAAGATGGTGTTGATGGTAAAAACGGGATCGATGGTAAAGATGGTGCTACAGGTGCGCAAGGTTTAAAAGGTGATACAGGCGCACAAGGTATAGCTGGGAAAGATGGTGCTCCAGGTGTTAAGGGTGAGAAAGGAGATAAAGGAGATTCCATCAAAGGTGATAAGGGCGACACTGGCGCTAAAGGTGATAAAGGGGATGCAGGTAAAGCTGGCTCTAACGGAATCACAACTACCATCACTAAGAAAGAAGTTGATACTAAAACTATCAATCTGGTTAAGTCACTCAATACCCAAACTACAGCACAAGCTAAAGATCTGAAAGCTGCTCAACAAGTGTTCGCACAAGCGCAAGCTAACACTAACTCTCAATTCAAGAGCCTGAAAGATGAAGTTGATAGCAATAAGAAAGAAGCCCGATCAGGTGCTGCTAGCGCTGTAGCTATCGCCTCTATGCCTCAAGTAGAGAAAGATCAGGCTGTCATGTTCTCTGCTGGTGTAGGTAGCTTTAAAGACGAGCAAGCTGTTAGTGTGGGTGCATCCTTCCACGTTGGTAGCAACACCATCGTTAAAGCTGGCGTAAGCGATTCTACAAATAATGATCTTGCTATGGGCGCAGGCATCGGGATTGGCTTTTAAGAAAAACACGTAACTCGACTACATTCATAATAGAGGAAGCTTTTCAGGGCGACAGTACTTCGCTGATGGAAAGTATGATGATGGCCAATAACATGCTCAAACACATTTTTATTTCAGCTGCCCTGTATCTATTGCTTATTTCGGTCGGGGTCTGGATCGGCATTATGTACGTTTCTTATTATTTGTGTCGTTTTTAAGGTGATAAAATGAAAAAATCAATGATGCTAGTGTTAAGCGCTGCCGTACTTGCTGGGTGTATTTCGCCTGCACACGCCATTAGCGCACACTATCGTGCTCAGTTAGAGCGCTCGGGATGCACGCAAATTAGCGCTGGCGATGGATCTTGCGATATCAGCAAAACCAAAGCGGAAAACGCGGCACAACACGAACCAACGGCATCCGTTCACGATCCCCTTCGCGAAGCCTCGTTCTCGTCGGATACGGTTAACGCTACCCTTTCTAACGGCTTTTTTAGCGCTACCGTGAACGGCAAAAAAGCCAGCGTTAAACGTCTGAATGCGAATTTCTATGAGATCCATGGTAACGGTTTTGTGATATCGATAAGTCTGGATGAAAACGGTATTACGGACGCGTCATGGAATAAAACAAAGGGACGTGAACACGGCGTTTTACGCGTTACCCAAAAATAAACAGTCTAAGGAGGCTCTCCGCCTCCTTTTAGCCTGCCAGGCGCACAATTTGCCACACTCTTTCATCTGATTTTACAATGCTGACAATCCATATATAACCCACTGTTTTTATTGAGAATAAACTGCATATTTTTGCCGGAAAATGAGGTTATCCCCTCCCCTGTACCCTGTGTCACAAAACAGTAAACAAATTAACCATTGAGCCCGGTGACAAAAGGCTCTATATTGGCGGCGTTTTTTTCAGGCCCCATCTGTTTTTTAACTTTTTATTCAATCGTTGCTCATAACGAAGCGGCGGTTGTAGGAGTGATATGATGACGGATAAAGTCCGTATTGACACCGTAGATGCCCACAAAAGCAACGAAACCTATCTGGCCCGTCAGGCCGAGTTTGAATCTAACGTCAGGAGTTATCCGCGCAAACTGCCTTTAGCGATCACGAAAGCAGAAGGCGTGTGGATCACCGATGCAGATAATAAAGAATACCTTGACTGTTTAGCAGGCGCAGGCACCCTCGCGCTTGGCCACAATCATCCTGATGTGCTGAAAAGCATCCAAAATGTCATTACCAGCGGCTTGCCGTTACATACCCTGGATCTGACTACGCCGTTGAAAGACGCGTTTTCAGAATACCTCCTCTCTCTGTTGCCTGGTCAGGGCAAAGAGTACTGTCTGCAATTCACTGGCCCGTCCGGGGCTGACGCCGTTGAAGCGGCGCTGAAGCTGGCGAAAAAAGTAACCGGTCGCAGCGGTATCATCAGTTTCTCTGGTGGTTACCACGGTATGACCCACGGTGCACTGTCCGTCACCGGTAACCTGTCTCCGAAAGAAGCGGTTGACGGTATGATGCCAGAAGTCCAGTTCATGCCTTACCCACACGAGTACCGCTGCCCACTGGGTATCGGTGGTGAAGCGGGCGTGAAGGCGCTGACCTACTACTTCGATAACCTGATCAACGACGTTGAAAGCGGCGTGCGTAAACCTGCCGCGGTGATCCTGGAAGCTGTTCAGGGCGAAGGCGGCGTGAACCCGGCTCCGGCTGAGTGGTTGCAGCGCATCCGTAAAGTGACTCAGGAACACGGCATTCTGCTGATCCTCGACGAAGTTCAGGCTGGCTTTGCCCGTACCGGTAAATTCTTTGCCTTCGAACACGCAGGCATTGAGCCTGACATCATCGTGATGTCCAAAGCAGTTGGCGGCGGTCTGCCACTGGCTGTGCTCGGTATCAAGAAGCAGTTCGATGCGTGGGCGCCTGGTCACCACACCGGTACCTTCCGCGGCAACCAGCTGGCGATGGCAACCGGTCTGACGACGCTGAAGATCCTGAAAGACCAGAATATCGCGGGCAAAGTGGCCGCACAGGGCGAATGGCTGAAAGGCCAGCTGAAAGAGATGGCGAAACGCTATCCGGTTATCGGCCACGTTCGCGGTCTGGGCATGATGATCGGTATTGAAATCGTTAAGCCACATGAAGCCGCCGACCACATGGGTTGCTTCCCGGGCGATGGCGAGCTGTCTGCACTGATCCAGAAGAAGTGCTTCGAAGCAGGCCTAATTCTGGAGCGTGGCGGCCGTAACGGTATCGTTCTGCGTCTGCTGCCGTCACTGCTGATCAGCGATGACGAGCTGAAAGTCTTCCTGGATAAATTCGAGCAGGCACTGCTTGCTGCGGGCGTTCGCCCGGCGTAACCGGAGTTGTTGATTACGATGTCTGATTCAAACCCAATTTTGTTCTCCTCTGCCCAGAGCATTGAAGCTTACCAGCAGGCGATTGAACAAAGCACTCAGGCTGTGATGCATTGGCTGAAACAGCCTGAGATGTACCAGGGCAAAACGGTCGCGGAGCTGCGCGACCGTATTAAGCTGGATTTCAACCCGAAAGGGCTGGGCAACGAAGCGGCGATTGAACGCGCCGTGGAGTTCTTCCTGAAAGACAGTTTGTCCGTTCATCACCCGCAGTGCGTGGCGCACCTGCACTGCCCAAGCCTGGTTGTAAGCCAGGCGGCGGAAGTGCTGATTAACGCCACCAACCAGAGTATGGACTCCTGGGATCAAAGCCCGTCCGCAACCATTATTGAGATCAAGCTGATCGAATGGCTGCGTACCCGCGTGGGTTATCAGGCTGGCGACGCAGGCGTCTTCACCAGCGGCGGCACCCAGAGTAACCTGATGGGCCTGATGCTGGCGCGTGATGCGTTCTTCGCGCGTCAAGGCCACTCGGTACAGCAGGACGGTCTGGTGGGCGATCTGCGCAAAATTCGCGTGCTGTGCTCTGAAAACGCCCACTTCTCCGTGCAGAAAAACATGGCGCTGATGGGTCTGGGCTACCAGTCCGTGGTGCAGGTGAAAACTGATGAATTCTCCCGCATGGATCTCACCGATCTGGCGGCGAAAATCGAACAGTGCAACGCGAACGGCGAACAGATCCTGGCGATTGTGGCCACGGCCGGCACAACGGATGCGGGTGCTATCGATCCGCTGCGTGCTATTGCTGAGCTGGCTGCGAAACAGAATATCTGGGTACACGTTGATGCGGCCTGGGGCGGCGCGCTGCTGATGTCTGAGCAGTATCGTCACTATCTGGACGGCATTGAACTTGTGGACTCCGTAACGCTGGACTTCCACAAGCAGTTCTTCCAGACCATCAGCTGCGGTGCGTTTCTGCTGAAAGAAGCGCGTCATTATGAGCTGATGCGCTATCAGGCAGCTTATCTGAACTCCGAGTTCGATGAAGAAGCGGGTGTGCCTAACCTGGTTTCCAAATCTCTGCAAACCACCCGTCGTTTCGACGCGCTGAAACTGTGGATGAGCCTGGAAGCGCTGGGTCAGGAGCAATATGCCGCAATTATCGATCACGGCGTGACGCTGGCACAGCAGGTTGCGGCTTACGTAAAAGAGCAGTCTGCTCTGGAACTGGTTATGCAACCCCAGCTGGCAAGCGTGCTGTTCCGCTTCCGTCCGCAGACCCAGATGGCTGACGCCGGTATCGCCCTGCTGAACCAGAAAATTGGCGATGCGCTGCTGGAATCCGGCCGCGCAAACGTCGGGGTGACCGAGCATAACGGCGTCACCTGCCTGAAGCTGACCCTGCTGAACCCAACCGTGACGCTGGAGGACGTTAAAGTCCTGCTGTCTCTGGTTGAGCGTACCGCGCAGGAAGTGATGGCGAAGTAATGCTTTTCCCTCTCCCATCCGGGAGAGGGTTTATTATCCCCGTCCTGACGCCCCTATCCTTTTTTCCTCGAAGCATAACCGTAGTCATACTGGCTGTACCCCGAGCTGTAAAACAGCGCTGCGGATTTAACAATATCGTTGAGGATTGTGCCGCTGACCTTCACGCCAACGTGCTGTAGACGTTTAACGGTATTCTCCATCTCTTTCACGCTGGTTTTATCGTAACGGGCAACCATTAGCGTTGTTCCGGCTGCTCTGGCAACCAGCGCAGCATCATTGACGGCAAGAACTGGGGGTGTATCGATGATGACAATGTCATAGTGCTCGTTAACCCAGGACATGATGTCAATGAACCGTTCGCTTAACAGCATTTCTAACGGACGCAGGGGTTCCGGGCCGCAGGTGATGACGTCAATTCCCCCTTTTTCAGCATGCTGAATGACCTCCCCAAAGTCGCGCTTCCCTTCCAGCAGGCAGGATAATCCGTGGCGGTTCTCCAGGCCAAAAATATTATGCACATAACCCTGGCGCATATCCGCATCAATAAACAGCGCCCGCTGACCGCTCTGCCCGGCAATGGCCGCCAGGTTCGTCGCCACCAGTGTTTTTCCGCAGTCCTGCGTGGGGCCAGAAATCATCACAATGCGATTTTCAGCCTCCATCATGGTGAAATGCAGACTGGTTCGCAGCCCGCGTACCGCTTCAACAAACATATCAGCAGGGCGATCGACTGGCAGGAAAGGCACATCCGATGTTTTGTGTGTCCAGCGACGAGAAAACGGATTTTTTCTGCGCAAATGCGTTTTACTCCACAGCCACTGTGAACGTGGTAACGTCGCCAGAACCGGCATCCCCTGCGCTTCCAGCTGTTCGGAAAGCGTGATCCCACGTTTGAACGCCTGACGTACCAGTACGGTCCCCATTGAAAGGATGAGCCCGAACAGCGCGCCAAGCACAATGATTAGCGCTTTTCGCGGTTTTATCGGATCCGGGAGTGTAACCGCCTCATCAATGATCCTCACGTTCCCGACAGCGCTGGAGCGGGAAATATTCAGCTCCTGCTGACGCGTCAAAAGCTGTAAATAAATCGTGCGGCCCGACTCAACATCGCGGCTCAGGCGTAAAATCTCCTGCTGCGTGGAGGGCATCGAGGACACACGGTTATTAAGACGATCCCGTTCCCGCACAAGGGTTTGTCTTTTTTCATGCAATGCACGGTAGGTAGGGTGACTCTTTTTAAAGAGCTGGGAAATTTCTGCCTCCCGGAACGTCAGCTCATTTAGCTGATTCTCAACGTTCACAACCTGATCCAGGACGGATTTTGCCTCTAAAGACAGATCCACAGAGTCGCGCTGCGCCCGGTAGGCATTCAGCCGCGCTTCAGCCTGATCCAGGTCCGCTCTGATTTTCGGTAACTGCTCCTGTAAAAAATCCAGACTACGCGAATCCTGAGCCTCCTGGCGCGCGATATTTTGCTGAAGATAATTTTCAGCTATCGCATTCAGCACCCGGGCGATTTTGTCAGGATCTTCACCCGTCAGGGTTAAGGTCACAATACTGCTCTGTTTCTCCGATTCCACGACCGTCAGACGCTTCTTCAGTGCATTGATCGTCTCCAGGCGCGTCAACGACTTAAGCGAAAACTGTGTGCCTGGCGTCGCCTCAATCGAGGTCACCCGCAGCACGATCCCTTGCGTAACCAGCGTTTTACCCACCTGGCCGTCTGCCTCAATGTTTTCGCCCGTCAGGTGATACCTTCCCGCTTCCTGTACGGTCAGCGTGAGTTCTTGCGCTTTGCCCTCCACCTGCGGGATCTGGAGTTCGCCTAACGTTATGTTGCCCTGCCCACGCCCTTGCAGACGCTGCCAGAGACGCCCCACCACAGGCAAAACGCGCTGCTTTGCCTGATACGTCAGATCTAATTTGTCGACGGTCTCGCCGAGGATCATGCGAGATTTCAACAGTAAAATTTCAGGGGCAACATCCGGCGAAATATCGGTGCCCAGCTGGCTCAAGCCTTTGAGCAGGCCGTTATCCTGTTTGCTTTCTATTTGCACCATAGCATCCGCTTGATAAACAGGTGGCGTAACCCAGGCATAGAGGCCCGCGCATAAAGTGAAAAGGAAAGTCACGCACAATATCATCGTGCGGTGGTCGATCATTTCGCCGAGCAAACGAACGAGATCGATTTCATTTTGTTCGGGTGCCCCTGCACCATAATTGTCTGTTGTGTAAGACGACATTAATGCTTTATTCCTTTCTGTCCTAAACGACGTGCCCATTCCTGGCTGGCTTTACCCAATAGCCCGAACACATATTCAAACGCTTCACGGCTTTTACGATAGGGGTCTGGGATATCCTGCGGCTCCAGCCACTGCCCAAAAAGCAGCGACTTCCCCCTGTTTTCCGGTGCCATGGCTGCAATGAAGCGAAGATGTTCCGGCTCCATAACCAGGATGAGATCGGATCCCTGCATCAGCCTGCGTGTCTGCCTGCGCGCCACATGACCGTCGAGGGAGATCCCATGCCGCCAGGCCACGTCCTGGGCGCACTCATCCGCCGGATACCCCTCAAGGCCGAGTATTCCCGCCGAGGTGATGTGTCTGTCGGGCAAGTGCTGGCGCAAAAGCCGTTCTCCAATCGGAGAACGGCAGACATTTCCGGTACATACCACGAGTATTGATTCGAACATTATTGCGGCCACGATCTGATATAACGAACCGTTTCGGTGAGGTCATGCACCCCGCTGATTGTCGGAACAAGCTGTGTTATTACGCGATTCCAGCGGGAGAGTGGAGCAGTGGTGACATAGACAATGTCGTAAGGCTCAAGCTGAAACTCGGTGCCCAGCACCATGGCCGAAGCGTCTTTTGCATTCAGTTGATAGATATTCGCAATTTTCCCGGACTCGCGTACCGAGCGGATAACAAAAATACCCGTCGCATCAGCCATATTCTGGTTCAGGCCACCGGCATTGCCGAGCGCTTCGGCCAACGTCATGCCGCTGCGATCCATCTTCAGCGTGCTCTGTTTAACAACTTCGCCCATCACGAATACTTTCAGCGCATCGTTGCGGGGAATAAACAAGATGTCGCCAGGGTTGAGCAGCTTATTCTGGGTTAAATCGCCATGCTGCATCAGGGCATAAAGGGAAATTCGGGAATCCTGACCGTTGTGAGTCAGCACCACGTTCCGCCAGTCCGCATCAGCAGTAAGCCCACCTGCGGCATTAACGGCATCCATAACCGTCAGCGGAATGTTGGTGATGGCCTGCTGGCCAGATTTCGCCACTTCTCCCGTAACGTAGGCTTTTTGCGAACGGAAAGCGGCAACGCTGACGTCGACCTGAGGGCTTTCAATGACGTTATCCAGCCGCGCGGTGATCTCCTCGCGCACTCTGGAAACCGTTTTTCCCGCCACGTGCAGTTTACCCACGTAAGGATAAAAGAGCGTGCCATCGGCATTGACCCAGTTTCCCGTATCGCTTGCGCTACGATACTGTCCCGCGGGCGTAGTCAGCTCCGGGTGATCCCAGACGGTGACCGTCAGGATGTCACCGATTCCAATACGGTATTCCCAGTTTTTGACCTGCTCATCAAGATTAGGATTTGCCTGAGATTTAGCTGCTGCGGGACGTAGTTTCTCAATTAATCCGGGCGTAAGTGGATAAATTTCGATTTGTTTATCTAAACTATTATTGAGATCAGCCGGCGCAATTATTTTTTTGCCTGCGGAACTTAACGTTTGGCCGGGAGAAATTACGCACCCCGCCAACTGACTTATTGCTAAGAATATTACAGATAATGCTGTTGTGTTTTTCATTTATATATACTTATCATCCCTGCTCGTAGCGAACGCCCGACGGGGCGCAGCCCTGCGCTAACCCACGCTTGAAATAAGTTTCTTTTCAAGGGAATACTAAAACGTAATCTAAAAGTGAAGACACGAATTGCCCGATCTGTGACGGGCAATTAATTAAAATATAATCTTCCTGAAAATCTTAAAGCCTGTGGCAAAAAAAAGCACGATCTACAGTTTATAAAATTACGGCAACAATGTATTTTCAGAATTAATTCAGCAAAACGATAGTTACAATGAATTATTCCCGTCAGCACGCATTCATATCAAAAATACTCACAACCGCTGGCACTACACAAAACCGTTCACTTTTGTTACATTTTTTTTCAAACACACCCTGTTTTGATACTTAAAATGGGCTGTCTGCGGCACTGTCCCCCGCAGACAAGCGTATCCGTAACGATATCACTGGAGAAAAAATGGCTAAGCGTAAATTGGTGCTTCTGGGTGTATTACTGTCTCTGGCGGGCTCCGCATTCGCAGCCCCGCAAACGGCCGCCGCGCCTTCCGGCATTAAGGCTTATGAAGAGCAGGAGTTCATCGCCGACTTCACCAAATTTAAGATTGGCGATACCGCGCCCGCGCAGTATCAGACGCCAGAGTACACCATCAAACAGTACCAGCTACGTAACCTTCCCGCGCCCGATGCCGGTACGCACTGGACCTACATGGGTGAAAATTACGTTCTGATTGGCGATGCTGATGGCAAAATCTACAAAGCCTATAACGGAGATATTTTCTATCACCGCTGATACGATGATCCGGCCCTGGCAGGAGGACGACCGGCCATTTCTGCGCACGCTGTACCTGCATGCACGACGCGTGGCCTGGCCATGGCTGGACAATTCTGAATGGCAGCTTGAGGATTTTGACGCCGCAACGCGTGACGAGCAGATCTGGGTTGCGATTCACGACGGTCACCGGGTAGGGTTTGCCTCCGTCTGGGAAAATGATAACTTTTTGCACAATCTGTTTGTCGACCCGCAGTATCAGCGTCTGGGAGTTGGCCGTTTGTTACTGGAACAAGTACAGAGGACGTTTACCAGTACAGGCGCCCTGAAGTGTCTGGTGAAGAATGAGCGAGCGGTTGCGTTTTACCAGCGCCACGGCTGGCACATTGAGGCGACGGGGGATTCTCCGGAAGGAGAGTATTATTTGATGCACTATCGGCTTGGGTAAAGTCAGGTGGCGCTACGCTTACCTGACCTACAAAATCGAGGTAGGCCGGGTAAGGCGAAGCCGCCACCCGGCACTAACGCGCAGAGGCGTTACACCGCGCGGAAGGCGATCTCGCTCGGGATCACTTCCCCCTGCCAGTACAGTTGCGCCGCAACGCGCCCCGCCAGCTGACGATAGATTTCCGTGAATTCGCTATCAGGACGGCTGACCACCGTCGGCTTACCGCTATCCAGATCTTCACGCAGTGTGATATGCAGCGGCAGTTGCCCCAGCAGCTGGGTGTGATATTGCGCCGCCAGCTTCTCCGCACCGCCGGTACCGAAGATCGGCTCATGGTGTCCACAGTTGCTGCAAATGTGCATGCTCATGTTTTCGACGATGCCGAGTACCGGCACCTCCACCTTCTCGAACATCACGATGCCTTTTTTGGCGTCGATCAGCGCGATATCCTGCGGCGTGGTGACCACGACGGCGCCGGTGACCGGAATGTTCTGCGCCAGCGTCAGCTGGATATCACCGGTGCCCGGCGGCATGTCCAGCACCAGATAATCGAGGTCAGGCCACATTGTCTCCTGCAACATTTGCAGCAACGCTTTGCTGGCCATCGGGCCGCGCCAGACCATTGCGTTATCGTCCGTGACCAGGTAACCAATGGAGTTGGTCGCCAGACCGTGCGCCACGATCGGCGCCATGTGGGTGCCGTCCGGCGAAGTTGGACGCTGGTTTTCAGCACCCAGCATGTTCGGAATGGACGGGCCATAAATATCCGCATCCAGAATGCCGACTTTCGCCCCTTCTGCCGCCAGCGCAAGCGCCAGGTTCACGGCGGTCGACGATTTACCCACCCCACCCTTGCCAGAACTGACGGCGATGATGTTCTTCACGCCGTTAACGCCCGGCTGATTTTTCACGCGCTTGAGCGTGGCGATGCTGTGGCTTAGCTTCCAGTCAATTGCTTTTGCGCCAGTAATGCGCAGCAGCTCAGAGCTGGTTTGCTCTTTCAGGGCATCAAAGGCGCTGGTCCAGACGAACGGCATCTGCAGCTCAATGTGCAGCGTATCGTCCAGCCATGCGACATGATGAAGCGCTTTCAGCGTCGTGAGATTGTGCTTCAGGGTTGGATGCTGAAAATTAGCCAGCGTCCCGGCGACCATTGCTCGTAAGGCTTCCGGTGATTTGGCCTGGGATTGAGAACTCATCCCGACTCCTTTGTTCTTGTGAATAAGACCTTAGATGAACAAGTTTACCTGAAAGGCCGTGGTTTGTGCTTACTTAATAATGCCCCTTTTGGTAATATCGAAAACCCTTTTCACAGTTAAAAGAAGTAATGCCTACTATGACTCAAGTCGCGAAAAAAATTCTGGTAACGTGCGCCCTGCCGTACGCCAACGGCTCAATCCACCTCGGCCACATGCTGGAGCATATCCAGGCTGATGTCTGGGTCCGTTACCAGCGAATGCGCGGCCACGAGGTTAATTTCATCTGTGCGGACGATGCCCACGGCACCCCAATCATGCTGAAAGCGCAGCAGCTGGGAATTTCCCCGGAACAGATGATCGCCGAAATGAGTCAGGAGCATCAGACCGATTTTGCTGGCTTTGACATCAGCTATGACAACTATCACTCCACGCACAGCGACGAGAACCGCGAGCTGTCAGAGCTGATCTACACCCGTCTGAAAGAGAACGGTTTCATTAAAAACCGCACCATCTCTCAGCTGTACGATCCGGAAAAAGGCATGTTCCTGCCGGACCGTTTCGTCAAAGGCACCTGTCCGAAATGTAAATCCCCGGACCAGTACGGCGATAACTGCGAAGTGTGTGGCGCGACCTACAGCCCGACCGAGCTTATCGAGCCGAAATCCGTGGTTTCCGGCGCCACGCCGGTAATGCGTGACTCCGAGCACTTCTTCTTCGACCTGCCGTCGTTCAGCGAAATGCTGCAGGCGTGGACCCGCAGCGGCGCGCTGCAGGAGCAGGTGGCGAACAAGATGCAGGAGTGGTTTGAATCCGGTCTGCAGCAGTGGGATATCTCCCGCGATGCGCCATACTTCGGCTTCGAAATCCCGAACGCGCCGGGCAAATATTTCTACGTCTGGCTGGATGCGCCAATCGGCTACATGGGCTCCTTCAAGAACCTGTGTGACAAGCGCGGCGATACCCTAAGCTTCGACGAGTACTGGAAGAAAGATTCCACCGCCGAGCTGTACCACTTCATCGGCAAAGACATCGTTTACTTCCACAGCCTGTTCTGGCCAGCGATGCTTGAAGGCAGCAATTTCCGCAAGCCGACTAACCTGTTCGTACACGGCTACGTAACGGTCAACGGCGCGAAGATGTCCAAATCTCGCGGGACGTTTATTAAGGCCAGCACCTGGCTGAACCACTTCGATGCGGATAGCCTGCGCTACTACTACACCGCGAAGCTCTCTTCCCGCATCGACGATATCGACCTGAATCTGGAAGATTTCGTGCAGCGCGTGAACGCGGACATCGTCAACAAGGTGGTGAACCTGGCGTCCCGTAACGCAGGTTTTATCGCTAAACGCTTTGACGGCGTGCTCTCTGCCGAACTGGCCGATCCTGAGCTGTATAAAACCTTCACCGACGCCGCCGCTGCGGTTGGCGAAGCCTGGGAAAGTCGTGAATTTGGTAAAGCCATTCGCGAAATCATGGCGCTGGCAGACGTGGCCAACCGATATGTCGACGAGCAGGCACCATGGGTGGTGGCGAAACAGGAAGGCCGCGACGCCGACTTGCAGGCGATCTGCACCATGGGTCTGAACATGTTCCGCGTGCTGATGACCTGGCTGAAGCCGGTTCTGCCGCAGCTGGCAGCCCGCGCGGAAGCATTCCTGAACACCGAACTGACCTGGGATGCCATCCAGCAGCCGCTGCTCGGCCACAAGGTGAACACCTTCAAGGCGCTGTATAACCGCATCGAGATGAAACAGGTTGACGCGCTGGTGGAAGCATCAAAAGAAGAGGTGAAAGCGGCTGCCGCGCCGGTGACCGGCCCGCTGGCGGACGATCCGATTCAGGAGACCATCACCTTTGATGATTTCGCCAAAGTCGACCTGCGCGTGGCGCTGATCGAAAACGCGGAGTTCGTGGAAGGTTCTGACAAACTGCTGCGTCTGACGCTGGATCTGGGCGGCGAGAAACGTAACGTCTTCTCCGGCATTCGTTCCGCGTACCCTGATCCGCAGGTGCTGATCGGTCGTCAGACCGTGATGGTGGCAAACCTGGCGCCGCGTAAAATGCGCTTCGGCATCTCTGAAGGGATGGTGATGGCCGCAGGCCCGGGCGGAAAAGACATCTTCCTGTTAAGCCCTGACGAAGGCGCGAAGCCGGGTCAGCAGGTGAAGTAATAAATAAGCCGGATGAGAATCCGGCTTTTTTTTGCCCGGCGGCGCTACGCTTGCACGGGCCAACGAGTTTTTAGCCGGGTAAGGCGAGGCCGCCACCCGGCTAAATATCACCCCTTCTGGTTATGCACCCGCTGCGTCAACCCACGCAGGAAATAACGCAGAAACTGATCCCCACACTCGCGGTAATTTTTATGATCCGGCGCGCGCATCATGGCGGTGATTTCCGGCATCGACACGCGAAATTTCTGCTCGGTCATGATCGCCAGAATGTCGTCAGTTTTCAGGGAGAACGCAATACGCAGCTTTTTCAGCACCGTGTTGTTATTCACCCGACGCTCCAGCGCCAGCTCAGGCGCAGATTCATCTTTGCCGCGCTTGTCGTAGATCAGGCCGTTCAGGAAGCCCGACAGAATGATGTCCGGGCAGCGAACAAAACCCTCTTCATCTTCTTTAGTCATCCAGGTGTCGAACCCGGCGGACGTGGATTCCATGTCGGAGAGCGCAAGAATGCGCACCATGTCATTATTGTTCGCTTTCAGGGTGTAGCGCAGGCTACGAAGAATATCGTTACTTAGCATAGAGCCTTCGAATGTCGATGATGCAATGGCGCGCAGTGTACCAGTTTTACAGCCCTATCGCCTCTTTCAAACTTTTCAGATAGCGACGACTGACGGGCACGGTTTGCCCTGCACGTAGCACCAGTTCGGCCTGGCCGTTATCTTCCAGGCGGATCTCCTTCAGGTGCGCCATGTTCACCAGATACTGTCGATGACAGCGGATCAGCGGCGTGCGGCTCTCCAGCGTGCGTAACGTAAGCTCGGTAAAGCCTTCGTTGCCTTCAGCGCTGGTGACGTATACCCCGCTCAGACGACTGCTGACAAAGGCAACGTCGTCCATTTGCAGGAGGTAAATCCGGCTGTGCCCGGTACAGGGGATAAACTTCAGGGGCTGCTGATGCTCCGGCAGCAGCGTCACGTCCTGCGCGGTACGCTCCTGGCGCAGACGGGTCAGGGTCTTTTCAAGGCGTTTCTCTTCAATCGGTTTCAGCAGATAATCAAACGCGTGCTCTTCAAACGCCTTTACCGCGTACTCATCAAAGGCCGTCAGAAAGACGATATAGGGACGGTGCTCCGGGTCGAGCATGCCGACCATCTCCAGACCGCTGATGCGCGGCATCTGAATATCGAGGAACAGCACGTCCGGGCGCAGTTTATGCACCGCACCGATGCCTTCAATCGCATTGGCACATTCCCCCACAACCTCGATATCACTCTGCTCCTGCAACAGAACACGCAGGTTTTCCCGTGCTAACGGCTCATCATCAACAATCAGCACTCTTAACATGCGTTCTCCTCCAGCGGCAATCGTAAGGTAATTCGGGTATAGCGGTCTGGCTCACAGGCGACGGTGATACCGCAGTCATCACCAAAATGTGCGCGCAGGCGCTTATCCACCAGGCTCATGCCCAGACCGCCTGACGCGGAGGCTTCATACAGCCCCGCGTTATCTTCAATATCCAGCACCAGATGGTGGTTAAAACGGGAAGCGGAAATCATGATTTCTCCGGTTCCCAGCAGCTGCGACGTCCCATGCTTAATGGCGTTCTCCACAATCGGTTGCAGGGTAAAGGCCGGAAGATGCTGATACGCCAGCTCATCCGGGACGGATAACGACACCTGTAATCGTGACTGGAAGCGCGCTTTTTCAATTTGCAGATAGGCGTTTACATGCTCAATCTCGTCCGCGAGGGTGACGATCTCCGAGGGACGCTTCAGGTTTTTGCGGAAAAATGTCGACAGAAATTGCACCAGCTGCGCGGCCTGATCGCTGTCGCGGCGGATCACCGCCTTCAGCGTGTTGAGCGCGTTAAACAGGAAATGCGGATTCACCTGAGCGTGCAGGAGCTTAATTTCTGACTGCGTCAGCAGCGCTTTTTGCCGTTCATACTGCCCCGCCAGGATTTGCGCCGAAAGCAGCTGGGCGATCCCCTCCCCCAGCGTGCGGTTGATGGAGCTGAACAGGCGATTTTTGGCTTCGTAAAGCTTAATGGTGCCCATGACGCGCTGGTTTTCGCCCCGCAGGGGAATGACCAGCGTAGAGCCAAGTTTGCACTGCGGATGCAGGGAACAGCGGTACGGCACTTCATTCCCGTCGGCATACACCACTTCACCCGTTTCAATAGCGCGCAAAGTGTAGGCCGAGGAGATCGGCTTACCTGGAAGATGGTGGTCGTCCCCGGTACCGGTAAACGCCAGCAACTTTTCGCGATCGGTAATCGCCACGGCCCCGATATCCAGCTCTTTATACAGCACCTGCGCCACCTTCATGCTGTTCTCCTCGTTGAATCCCTGCCGCAGGATCCCTTCCGTCGACGCCGCAACTTTTAATGCGGTGGCAGAAAATGCCGAGGTGTATTTTTCGAACATGGCGCGTTTGTCGAGCAGAATGCGCATAAACAGCGCCGCACCAACGGTATTGGTGACCATCATCGGTGCGGCAATGCTGCTGACCAGATGTAACGCATCGTCAAACGGGCGCGCGATCAGCAGGATGATCGCCATCTGCGCCATTTCCGCCACGAAGGTGATCGCCCCGGCGGTAAGGGGACTGAACACTTTATCCGGCCGTCCGCGCTTAATCATATAGCTGTGGACGAGACCACCGAGCAGCCCTTCGACAATGGTGGAGATCATGCAGCTTAGTGCCGTCATACCGCCCATCGAATAGCGGTGCAGGCCGCCGGTTAACCCCACCAGACCGCCCACGACCGGGCCTCCGAGCAGCCCGCCCATTACCGCGCCAATGGCGCGCGTATTGGCGATGGAATCTTCAATATGGAGACCAAACCAGGTCCCCATAATGCAGAATATGGAAAATACGACGTAGCAGAGGAATTTGTGCGGCAGACGGACGGTGACCTGCATCAGCGGAATGAACAGGCGCGTTTTGCTCATCAACCAGGCGATGACAAGAAACACGCACATCTGCTGAAGCAACAGCAGCACCAGATTAAACTCGTACATACTCACAAACCGCACATTCTAAAAACGCGTAACATACACTGATGGCGGTTAACTTTCTTTGAAACGTGCCAAAAAAGCGATAAATCGTGTCCGTCATCACACCTTTTGCCGGAGATAACCTGTCTTTCGTATAATTTGTACAAAAAAGAATCAAATCTTCCTGGTTCCGCAAAGTGGGTCTACAGTTAAGCTGGGGACGCGCAAGCCTGGGGGCGAAAATGGCGCTTTACACGATAGGTGAAGTGGCACTCCTGTGTGATATCAATCCCGTTACGCTACGGGCGTGGCAGCGACGGTATGGATTGCTTAAGCCGCAAAGAACGGACGGCGGGCACCGCCTGTTTAACGATGCGGATATTGACCGGATCCGCGAGATCAAAAGCTGGATCGACAATAGCGTACAGGTAGGCAAGGTGAAGTCGCTTCTGAGCCAGGACGATCCTGATACGCAGCATCTCTGGCGCGAGCAGCAGGAAACGCTGCTGAGGCTGTTGCAGACCGGCAATTTGCAGCGTCTGCGCGGCTGGATCAAAGAACAGGGTCGAGACTACCCCGCGCAAACCCTGATCACCCATCTTTTTATTCCCCTACGGCGTCGGCTTCAGTGTCAGCAAACCACCTTACAGGCACTGCTCAGTATGCTTGATGGCGTGCTGATTAACTATATTTCCGTCTGTCTTGCCTCAGCGCGGAATAAAAACAGCAAAGATGCGCTGGTGATCGGCTGGAACGTCCACGATACCACCCGGCTGTGGCTCGAAGCCTGGATTGCCACCCAGCAGGGCTGGCGCGTTGACGTGCTTGCACACTCCCTGGCACAGCTCAGGCCGGAACTGTTTGAGGGGCAGACGCTGCTGGTCTGGTGTGGCGAAGTCCCCTCCGCTTCCCAGCAGCAGCTCCTGACGGAATGGCGCGAACATGGTTATCCCGTTTACTCGCTGGGGCCAAATGCGTTGTAACGCATTTAATGGTTCATTAACAGCTGCGCTTCACCGTATAATTGTTCCGTTAACAACAGGAGCACATGATGAAGGCAACGAAACTGGCCGTAATTACCCTTTTTGCACTGATGGCCGTCAGCGGTATCGGTGGCGTTATGCTTGCAGGTTACTCGTTTATTGTTCGCGGCGGTGTTGGCTGAGGTATCCGGCCAGGCGTTCAAACAGGCGATCCACCACAATCGCCGCCAGCGCAACCAGAACCGCCCCCTGAATAATATAAGCCGTGTTAAACCCGCTTAACCCAATAATGATTGGCGTCCCCAGCGTATTGACCCCGACCGTCGACGCGATGGTTGCCGTACCAATGTTGATGATCACGGACGTCCGCACACCGGCAATAATCACCGGTGCTGCCAGCGGCAGTTCTACCTTCAGTAGCCGCTGCCAGGCGCTCATTCCCATCCCTTCCGCTACGCTCAGCACCGATGCAGGCACCGCCGCAATGCCCGCCAGCGTCCCTTGCAGAATGGGCAACACGCCGTACAAGATCAGCGCAATGATGGCAGGCTCCTGCCCAAAACCGATCGCCGGCACGGCAATCGCCAGCACGGCCACCGGCGGGAAGGTCTGCCCCGTTGCGGCGATGGTCTCCACCAACGGACGGAACTCCCTGCCCGCAGGCCGCGTCACCGCAATACCGGCACCTGTGCCCAGCACGATGGAAATCACGCTTGACGCCGCTACCAGCCAGAAGTGCGCCAGGGCGAGATTAACAAAGCTCTCCTGCTGGTACACCGGGCGCGGCAGCCCGGGAATAAGCGCATTAAACAGCGCCGCGCTGTGCGGCATCAGGTAGAGTAAGGCGATAAACAGCCCTGTCAGCCAGAGTAACGGATCACGGACCCACTTCACGCGTCACCTCCCCCGCCAGCAGATCGCGAAAATGGATCGTCCCGCATGGTGTCCCCTGCCCGTCCGCAACGGGTAACACCTCACACTGCCGGGCGACAAACGCCGAAAGGGCATCGCGCAGGCTCATCCCGTCATGCAGCGGTTCACCACCGATTTGCGCATCCTGCGGACGCAGATAGTCCCTGACGGTGCGCAGCGAGAGCAGCCTGACGCCCAGCTCGCTGCGGCCAAAGAATTCACGCACAAAATCGTTTGCCGGCGACGTTAACAGCTCAAGCGGCGTACCCTGCTGGACGACTTCGCCGTGATCCATCAGTACCAGACGATCGGCCAGCCGCAGTGCTTCGTCGATATCATGCGTCACCAGCACGATGGTGCGCCCGAGAATACGGTGGATGCGGCTCATCTCGGCCTGAAGTGCGCCGCGGGTGACCGGATCCAGCGCGCCGAAGGGCTCATCCATCAGCAGTACCTGCGGGTTAGCGGCCAGCGCGCGCGCCACCCCGACCCGCTGCTGCTGTCCGCCGGAAAGCTGGTGCGGATAGCGGTTACGAAGCGACGCGTCCAGGCCCAGCAGCGCCATCAACTCGTCGACACGCTCATTGATCTTCCCCCGGGACCATTTTTCCAGCTGTGGCACGGTGGCAATGTTCTGCGCCACCGTCCAGTGGGGAAACAGGCCGATGGACTGAATGGCGTAGCCCATACGCCGCCGCAGCTCCAGCACCGGCAGGCTGCGGATCTCCTCTCCGGCAAAGCGAATCGTCCCGCTGTCGTGCTCCACCAGCCGATTGATCATCTTCAGCGTCGTCGATTTTCCCGACCCCGACGTCCCGATCAATACCGAGAACGCCCCCTCGGCAAAATGCAGATTGAGATGGCTTGCCGCCGGACGGCCCGCAAAGGTTTTACTCACATCATGAAATTCAATCATTGGCTCTTCTCCTGAGCAGCGCGAGCCACAGGGCAAACAGGGCATCCAGAACGACCGCCAGCGCAATCGTGGGCACAACGCCCAGCAACACCAGATCCAGCGCGCTGCTGAGCAGCCCCTGGAACACCAGCGCCCCAAAGCCGCCCGCCCCGATCAGCGCGGCAATTACCGCCATCCCAACGGTTTGCACCGTCACCACCCGCAGGCTGCGAACCAGCAGCGGAAGCGCAAGCGGCAGCTGTATTTTCCAGAAACACTGGCGCGCACTCATCCCCATCGCATGGGCGCTTTCCAGCACGTCGGGCGGAACCTGGCTTAACCCCGCCACCACGCCGCGCACCAGTGGCAGCAGCGCATACAGCACAAGGGCAATCAACGCCGGGGTCAGCCCGGTTCCGGCAATGCCTGCCGCGGCCAACGCAGGGAAGGATTTAACCAGACCGGCGAGGGGGGCAATCAGCAGGCCAAACAGGGCAACGGAGGGGATGGTCTGAATAACGTTGAGCACGGTAAAGACGGCACCCTGGCGGCTGGGATGTCGGTAGCACCACATGCCCAGCGGCACGCCCAGCAGCAGCGCCGGGACCAGCGTCCCGAACAGGATCGTCAGATGTTGCGCCAGCGCGTTGTCAAACACCTCCTGGCGGTTGACGTACTCTTTTAACAGCGAGAGTTGATTCAGATCGCCGCTGAAGAGGATCAGCAGGGGAATAACCCAGAATTGCGCGTTCAGCAGCCAGCGCCACACAGGTATCGGCGTCAGGCGGCGAATGGCATCGCTACAGGCCAGCAGGCAGAGTGCCAGCCACAGCCACAGGCCGCTGCCAATCGACGTGCGCGCCAGAGGGCTTTCAACCGAGGCCATCTGCGTTGCCGCCTGTCCCGCGCTCCAGAACAGTACGATAAACAGCGCTTCGCTGAGCAGAAGCGTCAGCCACAGCGCGGTTCGCCCCGGCCAGAAGGCTAAGACTACGGTACTCGCCAGCGCCGCGCCCAGCAGCAGCGGCGTAAATGCCCAGATCTGCCACAGCGCGCGCGGTTCGCCCGACACCAGACGGTTTGGCGCGACATTCACAAAAGGTAACGCGACCGCCACGATGGCCACACAGACCAACAGCAGCAGGACGCGGTTATGACATTTTATTGGCACAGCCTTATCCCGTTACTTCACAAGCCCTTGTTGTTTCAGGAAGTCGGCAGCCACTTTTTTGGCATCCAGCCCCTCTACGGCAATGCTGGCATTCAGCTGTTGCAGCGTTTTCGCATCCAGTTTTTCAAACACCGGTTTGAGCCAATCGTCGATATCCGGGTAGGCTTTCAGCACCGCCTCGCGCACGACCGGGGTTGGGGCGTAAATTGGCTGAACGCCTTTCGGGTCGGTCAGGGTTTGCAGACCAAGCGCCGCGACCGGGCCGTCGGTGCCGTAAGCCATCGCCGCGTTGACGCCGGAGGTTTTCTGCGCCGCCGCCTTAATGGTCACCGCCGTGTCGCCGCCCGCCAGAGAAAGTAGCTGTGCCTGATCGAGCTTGAAATCATAAGCTTTTTCAAACGCTGGCAGGGCATCAGCGCGCTCGATAAACTCTGCCGAGGCCGCGAGCTTAAACTCGCCCTTCTCTTTCAGGTAGCGGCTGAGATCGTCAAGCGAGGTGAGCTTGCCTTTCTCGGCGATATCTTTGCGCACCGCGATGGTCCAGGTGTTGTTGGCCGGTGCCGGTGTAAGCCAGACCAGCTTATTTTTTTCCGCGTCCAGCTTTTTGACTTTTTCGTACCCGGCTTTGGCATTTTTCCAGGCCGGATCGTTTTCATCCTTGAAGAAGAATGCCCCGTTGCCGGTGTATTCCGGGTAGATATCCAGCTCGCCGGAAGTGATAGCACCGCGCACGACAGGCGTAGTGCCAAGCTGCACTTTATTGACCGTTTTCACGCCGTGGCTTTCGAGCACCTGCAAAATGATATTGCCGAGCAACGCGCCCTCGGTATCAATTTTGGAACCCACCTTAACCGGCTCTGCGGCCTGTAACGGCAGGCTCAGCGCCGCCAGAAGCACCGCCGACCCTGTTATCCCCTTAATAATCGTCATTCTACTTTCCTCATTATTTTGTGGCCTTTTTCATAGGCTTGAGAGAAAAGCGTAGCTTAAAACAGTGAATTTAACCGTTTTTCGTACCAGATGAGAGGCATCCCCCGCCAGGCGGGGGATAGGGAGAAAGGTAAGATTATTGCAGTTCAAACTCGGCTTTGTTCACCCGGGCGGAATCCACGCCGATGAAGACGTTGAATTTGCCAGGCTCGGCATCGTATTTCATCTGCTGATTCCAGAACTTCAGCGCATTTACGTCAATCGGGAAGCTGACCGTTTTGGTTTCGCCCGGTTTCAGGTTGACCTTTTCGAAGCCGCGCAGCTGTTTCACCGGACGGCTCATGGAGGCCGTGACATCCTGAACGTACATCTGGATCACCGTCGCGCCTTCGCGTTTGCCGCTGTTGGTCACTTCCACGCTGGCGGTCACTTTGCCGTCACGCTTCAGGGTCGACGCCGACATTTTCACGTCAGAGACCTTAAACGTGGTGTAGCTCAGGCCATAGCCAAACGGATAGAGCGGGCCGTTAGCCTCGTCGAAGTAACGGGACGTGTACTTGTTCGGCTTGTCGGCGTTGTACGGACGACCGGTGTTCAGGTGGCTGTAGTAAACCGGGATCTGCCCGACGGAGCGCGGGAAGGACATCGGCAGCTTGCCGGACGGGTTGTAATCGCCAAACAGCACGTCGGCAATGGCGTTACCGCCTTCGGTACCGGCGAACCAGGTTTCCAGAATGGCGTCAGCCTGCTGGTCTTCTTTCACCAGCGCCAGCGGACGCCCGTTCATCAGCACCAGCACCAGCGGCTTGCCGGTGGCTTTCAGGGCCGCGATCAGGTCACGCTGGCTTTGCGGGATCGTGATGTCGGTCCGGCTGGAGGCTTCGTGCGCCATCCCCTGCGCTTCACCTACCACGGCGACCACCACGTCGGACTGCTTCGCGGCGTTAACCGCTTCGTCGATCATCTCTTTCGGCGTGCGTGGATCCACCTTCACCGCTTCCTCGTACTGGTTGAGGAAGGTCACGATGTCTTTATCGTCGGTGACGTTTGCGCCTTTGGCGTAAACCACTTTTGCATTATCACCCACAGCGCTCTTAATGCCTGTCAGCACGGTAACGGACTGATCCGCCACGCCTGCGGCGGACCAGCTGCCCATGACGTCACGCTTGCTGTCGGCCAGCGGACCGACCACGGCAATGGTGCCGGATTTTTTCAGCGGCAGCGTGTCGAGACGGTTTTTCAGCAGCACCAGGCTTTCGCGCGCCACTTCGCGGGCTTCTTTGCGGTGCAGGCGGCTTTCAGCATTGGTGTCCGCCGGATCAGACTCCTTCGGCCCCAGATGGCTGTAAGGATCGTTAAACAGCCCCATGTCATATTTCACGTTCAGCACGTGGCGAGCGGCATCGTCCAGCTCCGCCATCGTCACCTTGCCGCTCTTCACCAGCCCCGGCAGGTATTTGCTGTAGTATTCGTCGCTCATGCTCATGTTGATGCCGGACTTGAGTGCCACGCGTACCGCATCTTCCGGGTCAGACGCTGTGCCGTGCTTGATCAGCTCTTTAATCGCCCCGTGATCCGAAACGGTGATGCCCTTGAAGCCCCACTGGTCGCGCAGCACATCTTTCAGCAGCCACGAATCGGAGGTGGCAGGCGTGCCGTTGAGAGAGTTCAATGCCACCATCACCGCGCCGCTGCCCGCGTCCAGCCCCGCTTTGTACGGCGGCATATAGTCGTTAAACAGGCGCTGCGGACTCATGTCCACGGTGTTGTACTCTTTGCCGCCTTCCACCGCGCCATAGGCGGCGAAGTGCTTGACGCTGGTCATCACCGAGTAACGATCTGCCGGACTTTTGCCCTGCATCGCTTCCACCATGGTTTTGCCCATCGTGGCGGTTAAATAAGTATCTTCCCCAAAGCCCTCCGAAGCACGGCCCCAGCGCGGATCGCGGGAGACGTCTACCATCGGCGCCCAGGTCATGTTCAGGCCGTCGTCTGCGGCTTCATATGCCGATACGCGCCCGACGGTTTTCACCGCATCGAGGTTAAAGGAGGAGGCTAAGCCGAGGCTAATCGGGAAGACGGTACGCTGGCCGTGCACCACGTCGTAGGCGAAGAACAGCGGAATTTTCAGGCGGCTCAGTTCCATCACCTGATCCTGCATTTTGCGGATATCCTGGCGGGTAACGGTGTTAAAAATGGCTCCTACCTGCCCGTCTTTGATCATCTCGCGAATGGCTTCTTTCGGGTTCTCCGGGCCGACGCTTATCAGGCGCAGCTGGCCGATTTTCTCATCGACCGTCATCTTTTTGAGTAAATCCGTGACAAAGGCGTCGCGGGCTTCAGGCGTGAGCGGGTGATTACCAAACAAATCCTCTGCCAGCGCAGGTTGCAGCGCCAGGCTGACGGCGACACCTACAGAACATAGCCATTTCATGTTGTTATTCTCTCTCATCAATAACCGCGGGAAGCACCCGGCCAGACCGTGCGAAAAGCGCAGTGTGCCATAAAGCCTGAAAACCTTGCAGGGTTATTCTCTGATTTTTCTCATGAATACCCGACCGCTCAACGGCTAATCGCGCTATGCTTTACAGCGAGAAATTTGCCCCACCACAAGGAGTGGAAGATGTCTTCTGTTCGAACTGACGATAACACTACATTTATTAACGAACTGTCTCGCCTGGTTGGTCACTCTCACCTGCTTACCGACCCGGCCAAAACCGCCCGCTATCGGAAGGGCTTTCGCTCCGGCCAGGGCGACGCGCTGGCGGTAGTCTTCCCCGGTACGTTGCTCGAACTGTGGCGCGTGCTCAGCGCCTGCGTTGCGGCAGACAAGATTATTTTAATGCAGGCTGCTAACACCGGCCTGACCGAAGGCTCCACGCCGAACGGCAACGATTACGATCGTGACATCGTGATTATCAGCACCCTGCGCCTCGACAAACTGCACCTGCTGGACAAGGGCGAACAGGTGCTCGCCTTCCCCGGCACCACGCTTTACTCGCTGGAAAAAGCGCTTAAGCCGCTGGGACGCGAACCGCACTCGGTGATCGGCTCATCGTGCATTGGCGCCTCGGTGATCGGCGGGATCTGCAATAACTCCGGCGGCTCGCTGGTGCAGCGCGGCCCGGCCTACACGGAGATGTCGCTGTTTGCCCGTATCGATGAAAACGGCAAGCTGACGCTGGTTAACCATTTGGGGATCGATCTGGGTGTAACGCCAGAGCAGATCCTCAGCAAACTTGACGATGACCGCGTGAAGGACGAAGACGTTCAGCACGATGGCCGTCACGCGCATGACCACGATTACATCACCCGCGTGCGCGATATCAATGCCGATACGCCAGCGCGCTATAACGCCGATCCGGATCGCCTGTTTGAATCCTCCGGCTGCGCGGGCAAGCTGGCCGTTTTTGCGGTGCGCCTCGATACCTTCCCGGCAGAGAAAAAGCAGCAGGTGTTTTACATTGGCACCAATCAGCCGGAGGTGCTGACGGAGATCCGCCGTCATATTCTGGCCGAGTTCACTCACCTGCCGGTGGCGGGCGAGTATATGCACCGGGACATTTATGACATCGCTGAGCGCTACGGCAAAGATACCTTCCTGATGATCGACAAGCTCGGCACCGACAAAATTCCGTTCTTCTTCACCATGAAGGGCCGCACCGACGCGATGCTGGAGAAAGTGTCGCTGTTCAAACCGCACTTCACCGACCGCTTTATGCAGAAACTGGGCAACGCCTTCCCGGCGCATTTACCGGAGCGGATGAAGACCTGGCGCGATAAGTATGAGCACCACCTGCTGCTGAAAATGGCCGGGGACGGAATTGCCGAAGCGCAGAGCTGGCTCACCGAGTTCTTCAAAACTGCCGACGGGGATTTCTTCGCCTGCACGCCGGAAGAAGGCAGCAAAGCCTTCCTGCACCGCTTCGCCGCGGCGGGTGCGGCTATCCGTTATCAGGCTGTGCATTCCGAAGAGGTAGAGGATATTCTGGCGCTGGATATTGCCCTGCGTCGTAACGATACCGAGTGGTTTGAACATCTGCCGCCGGAGATTGACAGCAAGCTGGTGCACAAGCTCTATTACGGCCATTTCATGTGCTATGTCTTCCACCAGGATTACATCGTCAAAAAAGGGGTGGATGCGCATGCGTTGAAAGAGCAGATGCTGGCGTTGCTGCACGAGCGTGGCGCGCAATATCCTGCCGAGCACAACGTGGGGCATCTGTACAAAGCGCCGGAGACGCTTAAACAGTTTTATCGCAAAAATGACCCTACAAACAGTATGAACCCCGGCATTGGTAAGACAACGCGGAAGAAATACTGGAAAGAGAGTGCCGAAACAGAGGAGCACAATACGCAAGCCTCTGATGAACGCCTATAGCCAAATTTAAGAGATTGTTAAGCTCTCCTCAATCGTACTAGAGTATCTGCCTGTGCCAGAGAAACGTTTCTCTGGCTTTCCAAACAAGGAGCGGGCAGAACATGTCGGCTGTAGAGATTTTACCCGAAACTGAAATCGAGGTGCGCGACGCCCTTCCTGACGATGCACATGCCATCTCGGCGATATACGCCTGGCATGTGCTTCATGGCCGTGCGTCGTTCGAGGAAGTTCCCCCCACCGTCGATGAGATGCGTCAGCGGATGAAGAGTGTGACCGACAGCGGTTTACCGTGGCTGGTTGCGCTGTATCGCGGCATTGTCGTCGGCTACTGCTACGCCACGTTTTATCGTCCACGTCAGGCCTACCGGTACACCCTTGAGGAATCCATCTATGTGGATGCCAGCACCACCGGGCGCGGGTTTGGCTCGGCGCTGATGGATGCCCTGATTGCACGGTGTGAGCAAGGTCCCTGGCGGCAGATGATTGCTGTGGTCGGTGACGGAAACAATAATGCGGGATCGTTACGGCTGCATAAAAAACATGGCTTCGAGGTTGTCGGTCAACTGCGCAGCGTGGGGTATAAGAAGGGCGACTGGCGGGATACGTTGATCATGCAGCGTCCACTCAACGATGGTGACTGGACGCTGCCGGAGTAGGCGCTTTCGCCCGGTGGCGCTCCGCTTACCGGGCCTACGTATCGGGGCCGCTTTAGGGCCGTAGGCCGGGTAAGGCGAAGCCGCCACCCGGCACAGACAGGCGACTCAGTCGTTCTGCGCCGTCGCCATCTGTTCCGCTTTCTGCTTTTTATACGCCATCGCTGAAGCCGGCACCGGTTGCACTTTCCCGGTTTCAATCCAGGTGCGCAGGCGACTGGCATCCGCAAAGTGGGTATATTTGCCGAAGGCATCCATCACCACCAGCGCCACTGGTTTACCGTTAAACACGGTGCGCATCACCAGGCAGTGCCCTGCCGCATTGGTGAATCCGGTCTTGGTTAACTGAATATTCCAGTTATCGCGATACACCAGATGGTTAGTGTTGCGGAACGGCAGCGTATACGCCGGGTTCGAGAATGTCGCCATCTCCTCACGCGTGGTGCTGAGCTGACCAATCAGCGGGTATTGCTTACTGGCGATCAGCAGCTTGGTTAAATCACGCGCCGTCGAGACGTTATGGATCGACAGACCGGTTGGCTCCACGAAATGGGTATTTTTCATCCCCAGCGCTTTGGCTTTGGCATTCATCGCGCGGATAAACGCGTCGTAACCGCCAGGATAATGGTGGGCAAGGCTCGCCGCCGCGCGGTTCTCTGAGGACATCAGCGCCAACAGCAGCATATTTTTACGGCTGATTTCACTGTTCAGACGCACGCGAGAGTAGATCCCTTTCATCTCTGGCGTGTGGCTGATATCCACTTTTAGCTTTTCGTCCAGCGGCAGTCGTGCATCAAGCACCACCATCGCGGTCATGACTTTGGTTATGGAAGCGATCGGGCGCACCAGATCCGGGTGACTGGCGTAGATCACCTTGTTGGTATTCAGGTCAACGATCATCGCGCTGCCGGACGCAATCTGGGGTTGCGCAGCAGCGGTGGCAACTGCGGGCGTTTTGGCGATGGCTGGCGCGGTAGCGGAGACGCCCAACAGTAGCGCAAGACTAAGGAGTGACACTCGAAATTTCAGCATGATGAGACTTCTGATAATGATTCACGCACGTTATGACGTACACCGCCTGTGTCGACGGATAAACACAGGCTGGCTTCGGCATCATAGCGGTCACCGTGCGTTGTCGCCAGCGGAGAATCATAACCAGATGCTGCATTGCTGGCATTTACGCCAGCAATGCAGGGGACTTAAAAGAGACGGTATCCATAACCCCAAAGAATAACTGTCAGGGCCAGTAGCGCCTCAAGGACCAGCACGCCGATGGCAAGCGTAGAGCTGGAGAAGCTCAGGCCCTCTTCTTTATTAATGTTGAGGAAGGTTGGCACTCCTACATACAGCAGATAACCGGTGTAAAAGAGGGCAACCGTACCGATCAGCTCGCACAGCCAGACCAGTGGATAGAGCGCAACAATACCGCTTAAGAACAGCGGGGTCGCGACGTATCCGGCGAAGACCATACAGTGTGCCAGCGACGGGCGCTGCGGATAGTTGCGCGCCATCCAGTGGATGACCCGCCCCATTACCGCCACCCCGGCCAGCATCAGGCCATAAAACAGAATGGCCAGGTACAGTCCGGTAAACCAGGAAAGCTGAACCACGGTGCCGTCACCAAAGTTCCAGCCTATTTGTGTAGTACCAATAAACGCGCAGACCACCGGCACCGCTGCCATCAGCAGGACGTGGTGGGTGTAGTGATGCGCGACCGTTTCGTTCTCGTTACGGATGACCTGCATTTCACGATCGGGATGGGAGAAAAGTCCCCAGACATGGTTCATAACGCCCCCTTGTTGTCGGCCCGTCAGCGATAGCTAAAGTATAATGCAGGCTTTAGATTATTTTATGTACAGTGGGAAATTTCCGTTGATTGCCGCGTGGTTGATGGATGGGGTATATGATTAACGCAGGCACAGTAAGGGAGACGACATTTACTTAATGGATATCAACGGTCTTATTGAACAATATGGATACGCCGCGCTGGTCATCGGCAGCGTGGCAGAGGGTGAAACCATCACGCTGCTGGGCGGAGTGGCCGCACATCAGGGATTGCTGAAATTCCCGCTGGTGGTCGCCGCCGTCGCACTGGGCGGTATGATTGGCGACCAGCTGCTCTACTTTCTGGGTCTGCGCTTTGGTCCGACGCTTTTACAACGTTTTGCTAAGCATCAAAAGAAAATTCGTCGTGCTCAGCGGCTTATCCAGCGGTATCCCTATATGTTTGTGATTGGCACCCGCTTTATGTATGGCTTTCGCATCATTGGGCCAATACTGATTGGCGCGAGCCGCTTACCGCCGAAAATTTTCCTGCCGCTGAACATTATCGGGGCGATTGCCTGGGCGCTGATTTTTACCACGCTTGGCTACATGGGTGGCGAAGTGATAGGCCCGTGGCTGCATAATCTCGATCAGCATCTTAAACACTGGGCCTGGCTGATCCTGGTTGTTGCGGTGGTGATTGGGGTACGGCTGTGGCTCAAGCATCGTGAAAAGCGGCGGGATGAAGAGTGAGTGCGGCCTGCTGCCCCTCACCCTACCCCTCTCCCCAAAGGGGAGAGGGAACTCTATACACCCTCTCCCCTTTGGGGAGAGGGCTGGGGTGAGGGGAATGTTTATTCTGCTGGCTTAAACTGCGGATTCGCCAGCATAAAACCGCCGTCGACGATAAACGACTGCCCGGTGGTGTAGCTGGCGTCGCTGTCACACAGCCACGCCACCAGGCTGGCTATTTCTTTGGTATGCCCTGGCCGTGCCAGCGGGATTTCCGGCATTGAACCTTCTTTCACTTCGCTGTCGTCCATATCATTCATCGGCGTGGCGATCGCACCAGGCGCAACGGCGTTCACCAGAATCTTATGTTTAACCAGCTCCAGCGCCATCGATTTTGTTAACCCGCCCAGCGCATGTTTGGCCGCCGTATAGGCGCTGGCGTCCGGCAATGGTGTATGTTCATGCACCGAGGTGATGTTCACGATCCGCCCCCCTTCTCCCTGCTTCACCATCTGACGCGCCGCGATTTGCGAGCAGAGAAACGCGCCGTCCACGTCAACGGTAAATATGTGCCGCCAGTCGTCAAACGACAGGTCCAGAAATGGCCCTTTGTTCATCGCCCCGGCATTGTTTACCAGCACATCCAGCCGCCCGAAACGCGTAATCAGGGTTTCAATGGCCTTTGCGCCTTCCGGCAAATTGCTTAAGTCGAGCTGGATGGCCTCGGCACGCTGCCCGCGCGCTTCAATTTCACGGCAGGTTGCCAGCGCCCCTTCCTCATCTGAATGCCAGGTCACCCCGATATCAAACCCGCGTTCGGCCAGCATCAGAGCCGTCGTTTTGCCAATTCCTGAATCCGATGCGGTAACGATTGCGACTCGCGTCATACTCACCTCCTGAAAATCTGCAAAGAGGTAAGTATAGATAATGCGCGATTTTAGCTGCGATGATATCCGCCACCCAGCGCGGAGGTGAGCTGGAGCGTAGCATCCACGTACTGACCTTTCAGCATCAACCCGGCAATACGCTCTTTGAGCGCCGGAATTTTTGCTTCACTCACCCGCGAGCCGGCAATGATCCCCGCGCTGAAGCGCGCCTGTGCCAGCGCAACGACGCGCGCCGCATCTTTTTCGATCTGCTGCTGGTGCTGATTTTTGGCGGTCAGGGTTTCCACTTCGCTGGCCGTCCGGGCAACCTGGTTTACGGCGTCCACTACGGCCTTGTTGTAGTTCGCCACGGAGAGGTTGTTTTGCGCCTGGGCGATATCCAGGTTCGCATTTAACCGACCGCTGTCAAAAATTGGCAGCGTCAGCCCCGCGGTTACGCCCATTTGCTGAGCAGATGAGCGGAACAGGTCGCTAAGGTGCAACGCATCCTGCTGCAAGAACGCCATCAAATTGATGTCAGGGTAGAACGCGGCTCTGGCGGCATCCACTTCGCTCATGGACGCTTCGATATACCAGTGCGCCTCCTGCAAATCCGGGCGGCGAGCCAGCAGCTCATAACCGAGCGTTGACGGCAGCGACGCCTCTGCGTCAGGTAAGGCATGCCGGGCGAGCGTGACTGAAGGGGTATTGGTCAATGCATTCAGACGCGCCTCAATGGCCTTCATTTTGCCGTGCACGTCAGCGAGCTGTTCATCGGTTTTGCTGGCATTGATATCTGTTTCAACGCCTTCCACCGAGGAGGTAATGCCGTGCTGATAAAGCTCACGATCGGCACCGATGATATTTTCCTGCTCCCGTTTGATCTGCGCGAGCACGTCACCCACCACGGCCTCGGTCTGCCAGTCCCAGTACAGCCGCGCGACGCTGCTGGCGAGCAGCTGGCGGGTCTGCTCCAGCTCCGCTTTTTGCGCATTCACCTTACCGATGCGGGCCTCAATTTGGGCGCGGTTTTTACCCCATAAATCCAGATCCCATCCGGCCGTCAGACCAAAGGTGCCGTTGGTGTACCAGGGTCCGGTTGTCCCCGCCGCCGGGTCAGTCAGGGCGAATGGCCCCATCAGCCCCTCTGCCGACATCTTTTGCCGTTCCACATCTGCGGAAAAATCCATTTGTGGACCATCAGCAGCGACAGCGGCTTTCGCCTGTGCTTCTGCCAGGGTGATGCGCTGCCGGGCAATTTGCATATCCGGTGCATCCGCCAGCGCTTTAGCAATCAGCGCGTTAAGCTGAGGGTCATTAAAATCTTTCCACCATTCGTTTTTTGGCCAGTCGGCATGACTTAGTTGGGTATTTACAGCAGCGGCGGCGGCTTGCGTTTTCACTGGAGACACCGTGGCATGTTCCGGCGCGCAGGCGGACAGCATAAAAATAAGGGGAGCACTCAGAGATAAAGTAAGAGAACGTTTCATTACGCCATAAACTCAAAAAAAATAAAGGTGCAACTTACGCTTACTGACGTTCCGTTTTTTAGTAACGCGTGGCAATCCGCATATTGTTATACATTTTCATATCCGGAAATTTATTCCCCAAGCGAATGATTTAATTTCACCTATTCATACCAATTATGAATTGACTGCTACACTTACTGACGACAGACATACGCAGGAGAGGCGAATGAAAATATTATTGTGGGTTATTTTGATTATATTTCTGATAGGGCTGCTGGTGGTAACCGGTGTATTCAAAATGATTTTCTGATACGTTTGCCCGGCTCCGCGCCGGGCAAACGTATTCACACTTCGCTCAGTGCTTCGACTGGATCACACGGGCAATATCCGCCGACGTCTGTAGCGTACGGATCTCCTGAAATAATCCCAGCGCGTCGTCGTACTCTTTCCGTAAATAACTCAGCCACTGCTTAATGCGCGCGACGTGATACAACCCGGTATCGCCCTGCTTTTCCAGCCGCGTGTATTTTTGCAGGAGTTTCACCACGTCCGCCCACGGCATCCGCGGCTCATTGTATTTCACCACCCGGCTGAGGTTCGGCACGTTCAGCGCACCGCGGCCAATCATCACGGCATTACAGCCGGTCTCTTTGAGGCAGGCCTGCGCGCTCTCATAATCCCAGATTTCGCCGTTAGCAATCACCGGAATAGTAAGACGTTTGCGGATCTCGCCAATCGCCTGCCAGTTAATGCGCTCGGCTTTATAACCATCCTCTTTGGTTCGCCCGTGCACCACCAGCTCGGTGGCGCCCGCCTGCTGCACCGCGTCGGCAATTTCAAACTGCCTGTCGCCGCTGTCCCATCCCAGACGCACTTTGACCGTCACCGGTAGATGCGATGGCACCGCCTCACGCATGGCCTTTGCGCCGCGATAAATCAATTCCGGATCTTTGAGTAACGTCGCCCCGCCGCCGCTGCCGTTGACCAGCTTTGACGGACAGCCGCAGTTAAGATCGACACCGTACGAGCCAAGCGCTACCGCGCGGGCGGCGTTTTCCGCCAGCCACTCAGGATACTGGCCGAGCAGCTGGACGCGCACCAGCGTACCGGAGGGGGTGCGGCTCTGACGATGCAGTTCCGGACAGAGACGATAAAATGATTTTTCTGGCAGCAACATATCGACCACGCGCAAAAACTCCGTCACGCAGAGATCGTAATCGTTCACCTCGGTAAGCAGCTCGCGCACGAGAGAGTCGAGCACGCCTTCCATCGGGGCCAGTAAAACACGCATTCTGAGTACCTGTGAAAAAAGACGCGCTATAGTAGCTGCTCTCTATGTATGTTGAAAGCCCGGCGTTCCATTCTGGAATGTCTGGTATGCCCAAAATTCATGATGTGATCCGTGGCACATTTTCAGGTTTAATTGTATGATGAATACGTCTCAGCAAGGACTTTCACCATGAGCAAATCACTGAATACTATCTGGCAATACCTTCGCGCCTTCGTTCTGATTTATGCCTGCCTGTACGCCGGCATTTTTATCGCGTCGCTGCTGCCTATTACCATCCCCGGCAGCATTATCGGCATGTTGATCCTGTTTGTGCTGCTGGCATTACAGGTGCTGCCCGCGAAATGGGTCAACCCGGGGTGCTTCGTTCTCATTCGCTATATGGCCCTGCTTTTTGTGCCTATCGGCGTTGGGGTTATGCAGTATTACGATGTGCTTAAGGCGCAGTTCGGCCCGATAGTGGTCTCCTGCGCAATCAGTACGCTGGTAGTTTTCCTGGTCGTCAGCTGGAGCTCACACATTGTGCATGGCGAACGTAAGGTCATCGGGGAGAAAACAAAAAAATGATGGCGAATATCTGGTGGTCCCTGCCGTTAACCCTGGTGGTGTTCTTTGCTGCGCGTAAGCTTGCGGTTCGTTTCAAAATGCCGTTGCTCAACCCGCTGCTGGTCGCCATGGTGGTGATTATTCCTTTTCTGCTGCTCACCGGCATTTCTTATGAACGTTACTTCGCCGGGAGCAAGATCCTCAACGATTTGTTGCAGCCTGCCGTGGTGGCGCTGGCGTTTCCTTTATATGAGCAACTGCATCAGATCCGCGCGCGCTGGAAATCCATCATAACCATCTGCTTTGTGGGTAGCCTTGTTGCGATGATCACCGGTACCTCGGTGGCCTTATTGATGGGCGCATCGCCGCAGATCGCCGCCTCTATCCTGCCTAAATCCGTTACTACGCCGATTGCCATGGCCGTGGGCGGCAGCATCGGCGGCATTCCGGCCATCAGCGCCGTGTGCGTGATTTTCGTCGGTATCCTGGGCGCGGTGTTTGGTCATACACTGCTGAATATCATGAAAATTCGGACCAAAGCGGCGCGCGGTCTGGCGATGGGTACCGCCTCGCACGCGCTGGGCACCGCACGCTGCGCGGAGCTGGATTATCAGGAAGGGGCATTCAGCTCGCTGGCGCTGGTGATCTGCGGGATTATAACCTCCCTGCTTGCGCCGTTTATCTTCCCGATTATTCTGGCAGTCATGGGCTAAAATTTGCGATGCGTCGCGCAAATTTCATTTTCATTTCATAAGTTGCATACATAATGAGATTTAGATCACATATAAAGGCCGTACGGCTCCGTACACTACCGATCCATTAACCTTGATGAGGCAACGTCATGCATCCACGTTTTCAAGCTGCTTTCTCTCAGCTTGCAAAGAATTTGCAATCAGCCCTGGCTCCGGTTCTGGCGGATGCGCATTTCCCCGCCCTGCTGACGGCAGATCAGGTCACGACGCTTAAACAGGCAACGGGGCTGGACGAAGACGCGCTGGCTTTCGCCCTGCTGCCGCTGGCGGCTGCTTGCGCCCGCGCTGACCTTTCCCATTTTAACGTAGGCGCAATTGCGCGCGGCGTGAGCGGGACCTGGTACTTCGGCGGGAACATGGAGTTTCTCGGTGCGACCATGCAGCAAACCGTTCATGCGGAGCAGAGTGCCATCAGTCACGCCTGGCTGCGCGGCGAAAAGGCCCTGCGCGCCATCACCGTCAACTATACCCCTTGCGGCCACTGCCGCCAGTTTATGAATGAGCTGAACAGCGGTCTTGAACTGCGTATCAACCTGCCGGGACGCGCGCCGCATACGCTGGGTGATTACCTGCCGGATGCTTTTGGCCCTAAAGATCTTGAGATCAAAACCCTGCTGATGGACGAGCAGGACCACGGTTACGCGCTATCAGGGGATGCGCTCAGCGAAGCGGCCATTGCCGCCGCCAATAAAAGCCACACCCCATACAGCAAATCACCAAGCGGCGTCGCCCTTCAGTGCCGCGACGGCCGCATCTTCACCGGCAGCTATGCAGAGAACGCCGCGTTTAACCCGACGCTGCCTCCGCTCCAGGGCGCCCTGAACCTGCTCAGCCTGAACGGGTATGACTACCCGGATATTCAGCGCGCGATCCTCGCTGAAAAGGCCGATGCACCGCTGATCCAGTGGGACGCGACCGCAGCCACGCTGAAAGCGCTGGGCTGTTCAACCATCGACCGCGTGCTGCTGGCATAATCTGTTCGGCGGGCAGATTTGCCCGCCAGTCTGACGAAAAACCCCTCAGTTGAATCGCTGTTTCTTGCGCTAACCAGGCGGGTACAGTAGCCTGAGGGAAATTTCATCATCGGTACGAGCCATCTGCATGTTAAAGCGCGTGTTTTACAGCCTGTCTGTCCTGGTCGGCATACTGCTGTTGATCGTGCTGGGTCTCGACCGCTGGATGAGCTGGAAAACAGCTCCCTACATTTTTGATGACCTACAGGACCTCCCCTACCGCCAGGTTGGCGTGGTGCTTGGCACCGCCAAGTATTACCGCACCGGCGTCATCAATCAGTATTACCGGTATCGTATTCAGGGCGCACTGAACGCCTATAACAGCGGCAAGGTGAACTATCTGCTGTTAAGCGGCGATAACGCCCTGCAAAGCTATAACGAGCCGGTGACGATGCGCAAAGACCTGATTGCCGCAGGCGTCGACCCGGCCGATATCGTGCTCGACTACGCCGGATTCCGCACCCTTGATTCCATCGTGCGTACCCGTAAGGTGTTCGACACCAATGATTTCATCATCATCACCCAGCGTTTCCACTGCGAGCGGGCGCTGTTTATCGCCCTGCATATGGGGATCCAGGCCCAGTGCTACGCCGTGCCGTCGCCAAAAGATATGCTGAGCGTACGCGTACGTGAGTTTGGCGCCCGTTTTGGCGCGCTGGCTGACCTGTACCTGTTCAAGCGTGAACCGCGCTTTTTAGGCCCGCTGGTGCCGATCCCAACGATGCACGAAGTGCCTGAAAATGCGCAAGGTTATCCGGCGGTGACGCCGGAGCAGCTGCTGGAAATGCAGAAGAAGTAATAACTGATGTCGGGTGGCGGCTTCGCCTTACCCGACCTACGATCGCGATTTTGTAGGCCCGGTAAGCGTCGCGCCACCGGGCAAAAAAAGGCCCGCTACGTGAGCGGGCCTTTCCATTCTGAAGAACTTATTTCTTACGCGCGTACTTCAGTGAATCCAGGGCAACCGCGAAGATAATGATCGCGCCCTTGATGATGTACTGCCAGTACGGGTTCACGCCGATGTAGGTCAGGCCGTAGTTGATCACGGTGAAGATGATCACACCGGTCACCACGCCCAGCACGGTACCCACGCCGCCGCTGAAGGAGACGCCGCCGACCACGCAGGCCGCAATCGCATCCAGTTCGTACATAAAGCCGAGGTTGTTGGTGGCAGAGCCGATACGGCCTGCTTCCAGCATCCCGCCGAAGGCGTAGAACACACCGGACAGGGCATAAATCATCAGCAGGTTCAGAGCCACGTTGACGCCGGAGACTTTCGCCGCTTCCGGGTTACCCCCGATAGCAAAGATGTTTTTACCGAAGCGGGTTTTGTTCCACAGGATCCAGACGAACGCCACCGCAATCAGCGCATAGAAGGTGATATAGGAGAGACGGAAGCTGCCCAGCGCAACAAACCCCTGCGTGAAGGTCGAGAAGCCGCTTTCGAAGCCAGAGATTGGAGACGCGCCGACGAAATCGTAGTACAGGGAGTTGATACCATAAACGATGATCATCGTGCCAAGCGTAGTGATGAATGGCGTCACGTTCAGGTAAGCAATGATGATGCCGTTAATCAGGCCAATTACCGCGCCGATGGCGCATACGATCAGGATCACCACGAAAATCGGCATGGTCGCCATCTCCGGGAACACCTTGTTGGCGTTTTCCATCGACTGCAACAGGGTTGCCGCAATAACCGCCGCCAGACCCACCTGGCGCCCTGCCGAAAGGTCTGTCCCCTGGGTAACGATGAGCCCAGCCACGCCCAACGCGATGATAATACGTACGGAAGACTGGGTCAGAATATTACTTAAGTTCAGCAGACTTAAGAACGTTGGGTCCTGGAAAATAATTATCGCCAGCAAGACTAAAAGAACAACGTAAATACCGCCTTCTTTCAGATAAGTGAGAAAACTTTTTTTATTTAACGCACTCATGAGGAGCCCCTGATCTTAAAGGTGCAAAGACGCAAGACGCAAAATTTCGTTTTGCGTTGTCGTTTTGGTTTCAACAATACCGGCAACGAGACCATTGCTCATAACCAGAATACGGTCTGTGATCCCTAACAATTCCGGCATTTCGGAAGAAATAATAATGATCCCTTTATCTTTTTTCGCCAGCTCTGCGATCAGCTGGTAAATCTCGAATTTTGCACCCACGTCGATACCGCGCGTAGGTTCATCCAGCATCAGTATTTCAGGCTGGGTTAATAGCCAGCGACCAATAATGACTTTCTGCTGGTTCCCTCCCGAGAGTGAGCCAATTTGCGTGCGGTGGCCCGGCGTTTTCACGCGCATGGAGTCAATCACCCATTGGGTATCGCTCTTCATGCGGGAATTATCCAGCAACCCGACCTTGTTTTTGTAATTGCGAATATTAGAAATTAACGAGTTAAAGTTAATATCAAGATAAGCGTAAATACCGGTGGAACGCCGCTCTTCCGTCACCAGCGCGAAGCCATTATTAATGGCTTCGTTAGCATTATGGTTGTTGATTTTCTTACCGTGCAGGGTAATGGTGCCTTCGGCTTTCTCACGGATACCAAACAGGGTTTCCACGATATCGGTGCGCTTAGCGCCCACCAGCCCTGCGATACCAAGGATCTCGCCCTTGTGCAAATCGAAAGAGACATCGCGGATGGACGGCTGACGCAGTGAGGTCAGGTTACGCACCTCCAGAATCACTTCGCCCGGCTTGTTTTCTTTATCCGGGAAGCGCTGGTTCAATGAACGGCCAACCATCATGGCGATGATCTTGTCCATGTCCAGCCCTTCCAGCGGCTGGGTGGCAATCCACTGGCCATCGCGCAGGATGGTAATTTCATCGCACAGCTGGAAGATCTCTTCCATTTTATGTGAGATATAGACAATGCCGCAGCCGCGATCTTTCAGCTTACGGATGATGGTAAAAAGGTGGTTAACCTCTTTTTCCGTTAATGACGATGTCGGTTCATCCATGATCACGATTTTCGCATCATAGGAGAACGCTTTGGCAATTTCGATCATCTGCATCTGGGAAACGGATAATGTCCCGACGCGTGCGCGCGGGTCAATATCAATATCCAGCTCATCGAAAATGGCCTTGGTGTCGCGATACATTTTATCCTGATCGACAAAGACACCTTTGGTTGGATAGCGGCCCAACCACATATTATCCATAACTGAACGTTGCAGAACCAGGTTTAATTCCTGGTGTACCATCGAGATACCGTTCTCCAGCGCTTCTTTCGCTGAATGGAAGTCGATCTCTTTTCCCTGAAAAAGAATGCTGCCAGAATCTTTTTGATAGATCCCAAAAAGGCATTTTAATAATGTTGATTTACCCGCACCGTTTTCACCCATTAACGCATGAATAGAGTGAGGACGAACTTTTAAATTAACATTATCGAGCGCCTTAACACCGGGGAATGACTTGTTAACACCGGTCATTTCCAACAAGTATTCACCGGACGACTGAGTAGTTGTGCTGACCATAATTATACCTTGTTGGCCTCGCATATCGCGTTATAAAAGGGCGCAACGAATTGCGCCCAGTGAAGACAATTCAGATAACTTATTTACCGATAAACTCAGCCAGGTTGGACTGGTCTACGCCCACGTAAGGAACGCGAACGATTTTGTTTTCAATTTTCCAACTGGTGCCGTCAGCAGCGCCTTTACCATCAGCGAGGTTTTTCGCCAGATCGAAGGTGGCTTTCGCCTGGTTGTTAGCATCGTTCAGCACGGTACCGGCCATTGCGCCAGATTTCACCAGCGCCAGCGCTTCTGGCAGGGCATCCACACCGAATACAGGAATGGCGGATTTGTTGTGTGCTTTCAGCGCTTCAACTGCACCCATTGCCATTGCATCGTTGTTGGCGATGACCACTTCAATTTTGTTGGCGTTCGGGCCAGAGAGCCACGCATCCATCTTATCTTTCGCCTGAGCGGTGTCCCACATTGCGGTGTCTAACGCCAGCTGCTGGGTTTTCAGGCCCTTGTCGTTCAGCTCTTTAATAACGTAGGTGGTACGTGCTTCAGCATCCGGATGGCCCGGTTCGCCTTTCAGCAGAACGAACTGAATCTGACCATCTTTGTTCATATCCCAGTTTGGGTTCGCCGCCCAGTGTTTCGCAATCAGATCGCCCTGGATAATCCCGGACTCTTTGGAGTCAGTACCCACGTAATACGCTTTATCGTAGCTGTCCAGCGCTTTACGGGAAGGCTCTTTGTTGAAGAAGACAATCGGCACGTTCTGGCCGCGTGCTTTCTCGATCACCGTACCTGCCGCAGCCGGGTCAACCAGGTTAATAGCCAGCGCTTTCACGCCTTTTGCCAGAAGAACGTCAATCTGATCGTTCTGTTTAGACTGGTCATTCTGGGAGTCATTCATCAGCAGCTGCACGTCTGGCGCTGATTTAGCATCTTTTTCAATTGCTTTACGCACAACGGACATGAAGTTGTCGTCGTATTTATAGATAGTCACGCCAATACGGGTATCCGCTGCGTGTGCTGCTGCGCCAAAAAGCATGCTTGCCATGACAGCAGACAGAGTCAACACCTTCTTATTCATGGTATCTCCGGTTTTTTTTATGCAGGGTAGTTCTTGTGAAAAACGGTCGGCGGGCAGATGTTAATAAAACGTTACTGATCGCCGAAGTTCACTTATAAAATGTCCAGCTTCCGTGTTCGGTAACGCTCCAGAAATGCGTTTTATTCGTTGTTTGAGGCATTCTGGTAACGGTAAAAGTGAATAATCACCGTTACATTGTGTTTCAGCCCCTAAAACGCTGACATCATAGACAGCGGCTTGTTAAGATACTGTGAATTTACTCACAGATTGAAAACGGTTACATCACGTGATGTTATCAGTTAGTGATCGGAGCCACAGTTTGTCGGATAGCGACCGAATGGCGGCGTACTAAAGTCGGCATAAAACAATGCGTTGCGTCAGGATCTAACAGCCCTGCCGCCCCCTGTAACGCCAGCTCTGTCGCCAGTTTCGCCATCGACGCAATGGGGTAACGCACCGTTGTCAGTTGCGGATCGGTGTAACGGGCAATCGGAATATCATCAAAACCGATCAGCGATAAATGCTGCGGCACCGCAATGCCATTATCTTTCAGCGCGGTAAGCGCACCTGCCGCCATGCTGTCGTTATAGGCAAACACGGCCGTCAGCTGAAGATTACGCCCCAGCAGTTCCACCATTGCCGCTTCACCGCCCTGCATGTCCGGCGAACCGGTACCAACCCAGCTCTCCAGCGGCGCAATGCCCTGTTCTTTCAGGGCGTTTTGCCAGCCCTCGCGGCGCATCATGTCGTCTTCAATACCGTGGCTGGAAGCCAGATAACCAATGCGCTGATGGCCGTTGCTGATGAGCATCCGCGTCGCCATCATCGCGCCGCTGATGTTATCCAGACCGACACAGCGGTGCGCATAACCGGGGACGATACGGTTGATCAGCACCATACCGGGGATCTGCTCCATAAACCCGGCCAGCTCTTCATCGCTCAGGGCTTTTGAGTGCACAATCAGGGCGTTACAGCGCTGGCGGATCAGTACCTCAATGGCATAACGCTCTTTTTCAGCCTCGTGATAGCTGTTGCCAATCAGCACATATTTCTGGTGCTGCTGGGCAACGACGTCCACCGCTTTGACCAGCGCGCCGAAGAAGGCGTCCGACACGTCCATCACCACGACACCAATGGTATCGCTGATCTGCGTCGCCAGCGCCTGAGCATTGGCGTTTGGCCGGTACCCCAGCTGGGTCACGGCTTTCATTACGGTTTCACGCGTTTCAGGGCTGACCAGCGCACTGTTGTTCAGCACGCGGGAGACAGTAGCAACAGAAACACCCGCCTGGCGGGCGACGTCACGAATGGTGATCATATTCACCACCCTTAAAAGGATTGCAGCAACTCACAGACACCCCCTGTGTTTAGCAAGGTGGCTATTCTGGCAGCGAGAGAGAGGAGACTACGTGATGAAGCTCACACAGATGAAAACGCTTACATCCGTTTTGTTAATGATTGTGATCCAGATCGTTATCTGGATGTATTACGCAATGACACGCCCGACGCAAGGGCGGTTAACCGTCGCCATACCCACTCCAGCGGGCCCTGGCGGAAAAAACGCAGCCAGATAACTGAAAACACCACGTTAACAATCCAGACCGGAATAACAAACGCCAGCAGCGTCAGGCGGTCGAATTTCATAAACAGGCCGAATCGGTAGAAAAGCGTGGTGCATATCAGCGTTTGCAGGATGTAATTGCTTAACGCCATCCGTCCAACGCAGGCCACCGCACTGACGATCCACAGGCGAGAAAGCTGGGGCCAGAAGCCATAGATCAGCGCCGCATAGCCAATGGTCTGGAACGGCGCGCTCAGCTCTCGCGGCACCTGCAACAGGAACGCGCACCAGCGGTAATCCCACTGAAGATGCCACTGTAAGATCACCGCCGGAAGGTTAATCATCACGCCGAGCAGTACCAGGCCAGCGCCTGTGAGACGATAGTGTCGCAGGCTAAATTCTCCTTTCAGCCAGCCGGTGCGCATCAGGGCTGCGCCCATCAGCATCATCCCCGCCAGCTGCCAGCCGTATTGCGCCCCCAGCGCCAGCAGGTTATCGCCGAGCATATCGGCCCGGTTGCCGATCGCTTCTATGCCGCCTTTCAGCTTCCAGAACTGCTCATATTGCAGATTGGCCGCATCCGGGATCCACGAACGACTGGTGGAAGCATCAGCGATCATGCCAAGCAGCAATAACACGGCCAGTCCCATGACATAGAGCATCACGCCAGTGTTAAAGAGGCTTTTTACACCGGGCGCGTCGCGGATCAGCCGCCAGCAAATCAGGCCCACCAGACCATACGCGAGCAGAATATCGCCGTCCCAGAAAAGCAGCCCGTGAATAAAACCGAGGATAACCAGCAGCGTTAAACGCGACTGGATCCAGCGCGTACCGCGTTTGAGGAGAAGCTGAAGTCCCGCGCCAAACAGAAGCGCAAAGAGGGTCAGAAATTTAACCTGTGCGAAGAGATCAAGGATTGCCCATGTCCAGGCGTCGCTGCGCGTGATGTCGCCATACCACGCAGGGTTCAGATAGGCGGCCTTCGGCAGACCGAAGGCGCTGATATTCAGCAGCAGGATACCGAGAATGGCGACGCCGCGAACAAAATCGAGCGTGACGTTTCGCTCCATGGTCCCTGCCCTGTCTGATTAGTTGTGGTGGCGCACGGCGCGCAGAAACTCCTGGCGGGTGTTCTGGCTCGATTTGAACAGGCCGCCCAGCGAGGTGGTGGTAGTCGCGCTGGTTGCATCACGCACGCCACGAGCTTTCACGCAGTAGTGAACCGCGTCGATAGACACCGCCACGTTGTTAGTCCCCAACAGGGTTTGCAGTGCGGTCAGGATCTGCTGCGTCAGACGCTCCTGCACCTGAGGACGCTGGGCAAAGAACTGCACGATGCGGTTGATCTTGGACAGGCCAATGACCGTATCTTTTGGAATATAGGCCACCGTCGCTTTACCATCGATGGTCACAAAGTGATGCTCGCAGGTGCTGGTCAGCGTGATATCGCGTACCGTCACCATCTCATCGACCTTCATCTTGTTTTCAATGACGGTGATTTTCGGGAAGTTCGCGTAATCCAGGCCGGAGAAAATTTCGTCGACGTACATTTTCGCGATGCGGTGCGGCGTCTCCATCAGGCTGTCGTCGCTCAGATCGAGATTCAGCAGTTGCATGATCTCCGTCATATGGCCGGCGATCAGACTCTTGCGGGTAACATTGTCCAGCTCCTGCACGGGCGGGCGCAGTGGCGTTTCAAGACCGCGCGCAACCAGCGCTTCATGGACAAGGGCTGCTTCTTTACTGAGTGATGACATTCTTTTCTCCTGCAGGTGTGGCGTCTTTTGCCCTCGTTGTGGCAAAAGTGTGCGCTCATTGTGCGTGAGGCGACGCACATAATCCAGTATTCACGTCGATAATTATTGCAATTGCTGTTGCCTTTCAGCCTGACGGTTCCAGACTAACGCTCCGCCAGCGAACAGCGCGATCCCCGCCAGCCCCAGCGCGGGTTCCAGCCGGTGCGTGAGCCAGGTCGAGAGTGCCGACGTGACCGGACCAATCAGCTGACCAATGGCATACCCGGTGGTGAGCAGTCCCGCCATATAACGCGTATGATCTGGCGCCAGCTCGCGACCGTACTGAAGAGAGAGCTGCACGGCGCAGAGGAACCCGCCGCCCACCAGCAGCCCACCCGTCAGCAAGCCGCCAATGCCCGGCAGCAGCCAGGCTGCCAGCACGCCTATCCCCTGTAACCAGAGAACAATCGCCAGCCTGCGGTTAGCGCTTGATGTATGCCGTAGGGCAATACTGATCGCAATCCCCACCACCGAGGCGGCGCCAAATATTGGCCAGACAAACTGGGCAAACAGGCTGCCGGGGAAACGCACCGCCGCCATTTGCGACAGGAAGGTCGCAGGGAGGATATAGCCGAACCCTGCCAGGCTGTAGCTCCAGACCAGACGCCTGAGATCCGTAGTCAGCAGCAACGGCTCAGGCGCGGTACCGGGGCGATGAAGCTGGCCCGCGCGCGGCAGGTAGCGCGCCACAAGCGCAATTAGCACCAGCGCCAGTACGCCGTAGATTTGCCATGCCGCGCCGGCAGACAGGGATCTCGCCTGAATATAGACCGCCAGCAGGCCACTCAGGGCGATGCCGGCCCCGGGTCCGGCAAAGACGGCTGCACTAAGCCCCGGCTTGCCCAACTGCCCCAGCCGCTCGTTGGTCCAGGCGGCAATCAGCACCATCGACCAGCCGCTCATGCAGCCGATCACAAAGCGCAGCAGACCGTGAACGACAGCATTATCTGCCGCCGCAGAGAGCAGCGTCAGCGCCACCGCGCCAGTGATGCCAAGCCAGAGACGCGTTTCAACGAAGCGATGAGCGCGCATAGCATCCCATGCCCCCACCAGATAGCCCAGGTAGTTCATTGCCGCCACCAGCCCCGCGCTGGTGAGCGTGAGTTGCCCGGCGGCAATCATCAGCGGCACCTGAGGCGTGAAGGCGAAGCGCCCTATCCCCATCGCCACGACCAGAACCACAAATCCGCTGAGCGCGATACGCAGCGCCATGATCGCTCCAATTGTTAAAGAAAAGTAAATTTATGATGCAACATCTCGCCGTCCTGCGAAAGTGAAAGTTGCTCACAGGTCAATGAAAACTCTGTATTATGCGTTTAATGAATAGTCTTTCGGATAAGGAGCCCTGCATGGAACTGCTCGAAGAGCATCGTTGTTTTGAAGGTCGACAGCAGCGCTGGCGGCACGACTCCACCACGCTGAACTGTGCTATGACGTTCAGTATTTTCCTGCCCCCTGCGGACAATCCACCGGTGCTGTACTGGCTTTCAGGCCTGACCTGCAACGACGAAAACTTCACCACCAAAGCGGGCGCCCAGCGTATTGCCGCCGAACTGGGCATTGCGCTGGTGATGCCAGATACGAGCCCGCGTGGCGATGACGTGGCCGACGATGCCGGATACGATTTGGGTAAAGGCGCCGGGTTCTATCTCAACGCCACGGAACAACCCTGGGCGAGCCATTACCGCATGTATGACTACATTCGCGATGAACTGCCTGCCCTGGTGCATTCTCAGTTCGCGGTCAGCGAGCGCTGCGCGATAAGCGGACATTCGATGGGTGGCCACGGGGCGCTGATAATGGCGCTGAAAAATCCGGGGAAATACACCAGCGTGTCCGCATTTGCGCCGATTGTGAACCCAACGCAGGTGCCGTGGGGACAAAAAGCCTTCACGCACTATCTGGGTGAGGATGCAGAGAAATGGCAGGAATGGGACAGCTGTGCGCTGATGCTGGCGAGCCAGCCAGAAGACGCTATCCCGATGCTGGTGGATCAGGGTGATGCCGATCAGTTCCTCGCCGGGCAGTTACAGCCTGCGTTGCTGGCGGAAGCCGCGCGCCAGAAGGACTGGCCGCTGACGCTGCGCATACAGCCGGGATACGATCACAGCTATTACTTCATGGCGTCCTTTATTGAAGATCATCTTCGCTTCCATGCGACACATTTGTTCGCGTAAATACAGCTGTTTGCCCGATAGCCTCTCGCCTGTCGGGCCTTTCCCCTCATTTACATAATCCTATCCGCTTGAATCCAGCCTGTTTTCCGTCGCCCTCACTCAAACACAAATGATTTCAATTATCATTTGTGTTTACAATTCTACATTCTTTTGTACAATTCCAGGCTCTTCTCCATCTCAAAGAGTTCTTACAAGACAAAAACATACAGTTCTCAGGGTTATCCCGATGGAGTTTTTTTCATTTTTATACGGAATGTACAAATGACAATACCACGCATTAAGCTCCTGGCCGTCGCCATTGGCGCTGCCACATGTTCCCCCTTCGTTCACGCAGCCGATCAGGATACCGTTGTCGTTACCGCGACGGGTTTTGAACAAAAGATCCAGAATGCCCCCGCCTCCATCTCTGTGATTTCAAAACAGCAGATTGAAGATAAAGCCTACCGTGATGTTACCGATGCCCTGAGAGATGTCCCGGGCGTCGTCGTCACCGGCGGTGGAAGTAGCAGTGATATCAGTATTCGCGGCATGGCCTCTCAGTACACCCTGTTCCTGGTGAACGGCAAACGCGTCAGTACGCGAAGCACCCGCCCAAACAGCGACAACTCGGGTATTGAACAAGGCTGGCTGCCGCCGCTGGAGTCCATTGAGCGCATCGAGGTCATCCGCGGCCCGATGTCCTCGCTTTACGGCTCCGATGCTATGGGTGGCGTCATTAACGTCATTACCAAAAAAGTCTCGAACACCAAAGCCTGGACCGGTTCGTTGCATGGCGACGCCACCTTCCAGGAAAACCATGACTCCGGCGATATCTTCCAGACCAACGCCTACGCTTCTGGTCCCCTGATTGATGGGCTGCTGGGTGCAAAAGTGACGGGGCTGTTGTCACGCCGCGCAGAAGATAAAATCGTGAACGGCTATAACGAGCAGAAAATGCGTAACGGTGGCATTACGCTGAACTTCACGCCGGACGAGAAGAACGATTTCGATCTCGACTTTGCTCGCGAGCTTCAGGACAGAAACAGCACCCCGGGGATGTCGAAAGCGGCTGAAACCTGCCGGGGAACAACCTGTACGCCAAATACCAAAAGCGACTCGCGCTATGAGCACACGACCTACTCGTTAACCCACAGTGGTTATTACGACGACTTCAATACCACCAGCTATATCCAGCAGGAAGAGACCAATAATCCAGGTCGCAAAATGCGTTCCTACAACACCACCTTTAACAACCAGAACCAGATCTTCCTCGGCGATCATACGTTGACCCTCGGCGGACAGTACCGTTATGAGAAATTGCGCGACAACGGCAATCAGCTGGAAGCTGCTGACGGCCTGAACAAACTGACGCGCTGGAGCTGGGCCCTGTTTGCCGAAGATGAATGGTCAATGACGGAAAGCTTTACGTTGACCGGCGGCCTGCGTATGGATAAAGACCAAAACTACGGGACGAACTGGACGCCGCGCGGTTACGGCGTATGGCACCTGGCCGATCAGTGGACGTTGAAAGGCGGGGTTTCTGCTGGCTATCGTGCGCCGGATCTGCGTCAGTCGTCTGCCAGCTGGGGCCAGGTGACAGGTGGCGGCCGTCTTGACGGTATCATCGTCGGCAACCCGGATCTGAAACCCGAGAAGAGCCTGAGCGAAGAGCTCGCCCTGCTCTGGGATAACAACGATAACCTTAATGCCGGTGTGACGCTGTTTAATACCGACTTCAAGGATAAAATTACGGAAGTTCGCCGCTGTAACAGCAGCGCCGATCCCGCCTGTACGATTGGCGATCATAGCTATGATTTCGTCAGCGATCGCGTCAACGTGGACAAAGCCAATATGCGCGGTGTGGAGTCCTCGTTCGGCTGGAAAATCACGCGCGATGTGAACTGGACTGCAAACTACACCTATACGGAATCCGAGCAGAAGAGCGGCCAGTTCTCCGGCAAGCCACTGAACAAAATGCCAAAACACATGTTCAACACCACCCTGGACTGGCAGGCGACGCCCGACGTCGGCTTCTGGAGCCGTCTGAACCTGCGCGGTAAAACGTCTGAGTACCTGAGCCGCACGTCAATGTCCCAGGGTACACCGTCCTACACTCAGGTTGATGTCGGTATGCGCTACAACGCCAACAAAAACCTGCTGGTTACTGCCGGTGTGTATAACGTGCTCGATAAGCAGATTGACTACGATACGTATGACACCGTGCTGGATGGCCGTCGCTATACCGTTGGCATGACCTACAGCTTCTGATCTGCCCATAAAAAAGCCCGCTCGATTGAGCGGGCTAAAAGAGAGGAAGTGCGGTTATTGTTTAAATCGTTCCGGGAAATCCATTTCACTGTAGCGAACGAAGCGCGTTCCTTTCGTCAGTTTGTAGCCAAACCAGATGATCAGGAACAGCGGAATGCCAATATAGGTGGCCGTGACGGCGCCCCAGTCAATGGTGTCCGCAAGGAAGGCCTCATAGTTCTGGCCCAGGGTAATGATCAGGCACAGAACGAAGGCGAAGATCGGCCCCAGCGGGAAGAACCCTGACCGGTACGGCAGGTTATTCAGATCATGACCCTGCTTGACGTACCCGCGACGGAAACGGTAGTGGCTGATGGCAATGCCCAGCCAGGCAATGAAGCCCGTCATACCAGAGGTGTTAAGCAGCCACAGGTAGACCGTCTGGTTGCCGAACATGGAGGTCAGGAAACAGAGACCCGCAATCACCGTGGTCGCATACAGCGCGTTGCGTGGCACGCCACCGCGAGACAGTTTCGAGAAAATACGTGGCGCTTTACCATCGCAGGCCAGGGTGTAAAGCATACGGGTGGAGGCGTACATACCGGAGTTACCCGCAGACAGTACCGCCGTCAGGATCACCGCGTTCATCACCGCCGCCGCAGAGAGCAGACCCGCGTGCTGGAAGACCAGGGTGAACGGGCTGACGCTGATGTCTTTCACATCGTTACGCAGCAGGCTTGGGTCGGTATACGGAATGATCAGGCTGATAATCAGGATCGCGAACACATAGAACAGCAGGATACGCCAGAACACCTGACGCACCGCGCGCGGGATGGTCTTCTCCGGGTTTTCGGATTCACCGGCCGCAATGCCAATCAGTTCGGTGCCCTGGAAGGAGAAGCCGACAATCATCGCCACGCCAATCATCGCCGAGAAGCCCCCGGCAAACGGCGCATCGCCTATTGTCCAGTTACTCCAGCCCGCCGGTTCGGCCCCTTTGAAAATACCAACGATCATCGCCACACCGACGACGATAAAGATGATGACGGTTGCCACTTTAATTAAAGAGAACCAGTATTCCGCTTCGCCGAAACCGCGCACGGAGATGTAGTTCAGCAGGAAGATGACCGCCAGGAACAGGGCGCTCCAGATCCAGCCGGGCGTGTCCGGGAACCACCAGGTCATCACCAGCTGTGCGGCGACGAGGTCAACGGCGATGGTCACCGCCCAGTTATACCAGTAGTTCCAGCCCAGCGCGAAGCCGAAGCCTTCCTCAACGTATTTTTGTCCGTAGGTCGAAAACGAACCAGACACCGGCATGTATGCCGCCAGTTCGCCCAGGCTGGTCATCAGGAAGTAGACCATCAGGCCAATCAGGATATAAGAGAATAATGCCCCACCCGGGCCGGCTGCCGAAATTGTTGCGCCAGAGGCAACGAAAAGACCCGTACCGATGGAGCCGCCAATGGCGATCATCGTCAGGTGACGCGCCTTAAGTGCGCGACGTAGCGCGGGCGCTTCTGTGGTTTTAGTTTCTGAAACCATGTGAAAATGCTGTCCATTCAATAAATGAGGCGCGATTGTAGCAGACGATCTGCGTTGCTTCCGGCAGAAATGCTCAGTTATAAGAGAGCTTCATGACTCGGCCAGGATTATAAGTAAAGCATAAAAATGTGGAGTGATAAGCGCACCTGGCCCCGGTAAGCGAAGCGCCACCGGGGAACGTTAAATGGCACAATAGCGAAGAAAACGCTGGAGCGAGCTGGAAAGGTGTTTCTGACGATGGTGGATGCACCACAGCGTGCGCACCAGCTTCGGCAGCGGAACGGGGATCTCAACCAGAGAGCCGGTTTCCAGCTGTTCGGCGATCACCCGTCGGGAAAGACAGCTAATGCCCAGGCCATGACGTACGGCATGCTTAATGGCCTCGGAGTTACCTAACTCCATCCCTAGCTGGAACTGCGGCAGATGGGACAGCAGCAGATAATCGACAATCTCACGCGTGCCGGAGCCCTGCTCTCGCAGGATCCACTGCGCTTGCGCCAGACGCTCCAGCGTAACCTCGCCCTGGAGTAAAGAAGAGGCCGGGGAAGCAAACACCACCAGCTCATCCTCAAGCCAGGGCTCCGCAATGATATCGACGTTGTGGCACGGCCCTTCGATAAGACCGATGTCCACGCGGAAATCAATCACCGCGTTAATCACGTCCTGGCTGTTGCCGACGCTCATCTCCAGCGGCAGGGTCGGAAAATCCCGGCGGTAGCGGGCGATCACTTCCGGCAGGATGTAATTACCGATCGTGCTGCTGGCGTAGACGCGAATAGCGCCGTTGTCCTCGCGGAACAGCTGTTCGATCTCCGTTGCCTGCTCAAGCAAGGCCAGGGCACGCGGATACAGCAGGCGGCCATGTTCGTTCACCACCAGTCGCTTTCCTACCCTGTCGAAAAGCTGGACGCCCAGTTGCCCTTCAAGATCGGTCAAGGCCGCGCTAACGGCGGACTGCGAGAGCGCCAGCATTTGTGACGCCTGGGTTGTCGAGCCGCTTTTCAGCACCTCGGCAAAAACTTCCAGCTGACGCAATGTAATGTGCATGGTTGCTTACCACTTATAAAGATTGATTATAAATATATAATCAATTTTATTTTTAAGCCAGAGCATCGTAACCTTTAGCCAGACAAAGGAGAAGGTTATGTCAGAAATCACCTTACAACATCATCGTACAGTGTGGCACTTCGTGCCGGGTCTCGCGCTCAGCGCCGTGGTTACCGGCGTGGCCTTATGGGGTGGCAGTATACCAGCTGTTGCCGGCGCAGGGTTCAGCGCCCTGACGCTGGCCATTCTGCTCGGCATGGTGGTCGGGAACACCGTTTACCCGCACATCTGGAAATCCTGCGACGGCGGCGTGATTTTCGCCAAGCAGCATTTATTACGTCTCGGGATCATCCTTTATGGCTTCCGTCTCACCTTTTCGCAGATCGCGGATGTGGGTGTCAGCGGGATTGCCATCGACGTCCTGACCCTTTCGAGCACCTTTTTACTGGCGTGCTTTATCGGCCAGAAGATCTTTGGACTGGACAAACAGACCAGCTGGCTGATCGGTGCGGGTAGCAGCATCTGCGGCGCAGCGGCTGTACTGGCAACAGAGCCGGTAGTCAAAGCCGAAGCCAGTAAAGTCACGGTTGCCGTCGCGACGGTAGTTATCTTCGGTACGTTGGCGATCTTCCTGTATCCAGCCATGTATCCGCTGGTGGCGCACTGGTTTAGCCCGGAAACCTACGGCATTTATATCGGCTCAACCATGCACGAAGTGGCGCAGGTGGTGGCGGCAGGTCACGCCATTAACCCGGAAGCGGAAAACGCGGCGGTCATTGCCAAAATGCTGCGCGTGATGATGCTGGCCCCGTTCCTGATTTTCCTCGCGGCGCGGGTTAAACAGCTGGCTCCTGCAGGCGGCAGCGAGAAAAGCAAAATCACCATTCCGTGGTTTGCGATCCTGTTCATCGTGGTCGCTATCTTCAACTCTTTCCACCTGCTGCCAAAAGTGATGGTGGATATGTTGGTCACGCTGGATACGGTCCTGCTGGCGATGGCGATGGCGGCGCTGGGCGTCACCACGCACGTCAGCGCGCTGAAAAAAGCCGGGGCGAAACCGCTGCTGATGGCGCTGGTGCTGTTCATCTGGCTGATTGTTGGCGGCGGTGCGATTAACCTTGCGGTACACAGCCTGTTGGCATAAACCATCTCGTCCTTCTCCTGTTAACCCGCTATCATAGGCATTTCGGGTTAACAGGAGTCTTTTTATGAAATATGTTGGAGCGCACGTCAGCGCTGCCGGTGGCCTTGCGAATGCCGCCATTCGCGCCGCCGAAATCGAGGCGACCGCTTTCGCCCTGTTCACCAAAAACCAGCGCCAGTGGCGCGCAGCTCCCCTCACCGCGGAAGTGATTGATGACTTCAAAGCCGCCTGCGAGAAATACCGCTATGGGCCTGGGCAGATCCTCCCGCACGACAGCTACCTGATTAACCTCGGCCACCCGGTTGCTGAGGCGCTGGAAAAATCCCGCGAAGCATTCCTGGATGAGGTTCAGCGCTGTGAACAGCTGGGGCTGACGCTGCTGAACTTCCATCCCGGTAGCCATCTGATGCAAATCGACGAAGACGCCTGTCTGGCGCGCATCGCCGAGTCCATCAACATGACGCTGGATAAAACCCAGGGCGTGACGGCGGTGATTGAGAATACCGCCGGTCAGGGCAGCAACCTCGGCTTTAAGTTTGAGCATCTGGCGGCGATCATCGACGGCGTGGAAGACAAATCCCGCGTGGGCGTGTGCATTGATACCTGCCACGCGTTTGCCGCCGGGTATGATCTGCGCACAACCGAGGCCACGAAAAATACCTTCGAAGAGTTCGAGCGTATTGTTGGCTTTAAGTATCTTCGCGGTATGCACTTAAACGATGCGAAAAGCGCGTTCGGCAGCCGCGTAGACCGTCACCACAGCCTGGGCGAAGGTAATATCGGCCACGATGCGTTCCGCTTTATCATGCAGGATCCCCGCTTCGACGGCATTCCAATGGTGCTGGAAACCATCAATCCGGATATCTGGGCAGAAGAGATTGCCTGGCTGAAGGCACAGCAGACCGCTGAACAGGCGGCATAAAAAAAGCCGGGCGCTTAACGCGACCCGGCTTTTTTGTAGGTCGGGTAAGGCGAAGCCGCCACCCGACACCTCTTTTAGGCTGCTTTTGCGACCACTTCCGCTTCCGGACGCTTCAGCACCGCGTAAGACAGACCCGCCACCAGCGTACCGGCAACAATCGCCAGCAGGTAGCCCAGCACCGGCGTGATGGCGCCAGGGATCAGCAGGACGAACAGACCGCCGTGCGGTGCCATCAGTTTCGCACCTACCGCCATGGAGATAGCTCCCGTTACCGCACCGCCGACGATACAGCATGGCAGAACACGCATTGGATCGCGCGCCGCAAACGGGATTGCGCCTTCGGTAATGAAGCACAGACCCAGCACCAGCGCCGCTTTGCCGCCTTCCTGCTGCGCTTTATCGAACTTACGACGGGCAATGATTGTCGCCAGGCCAAGTGCCAGCGGAGGCACCATACCTGCCGCCATGATCGCCGCCATCGGCGCGTAGGTCTGGGTACTCAGCAGGCCAACGCCGAACGCGTATGCCGCTTTGTTTACCGGACCGCCCATGTCGGTACACATCATACAGCCGAGGATTGCGCCCAACAGCACCGCGTTCGCCGTCCCCATGGTTTGCAGCCAGTGGGTCAGACCTTCCAGAATGCCCGCGACCGGCTTACCAATCAGGTAAATCATCGCCAGACCGACCACCAGGCTGGAAATCAGCGGGATGATCAGGATAGGTTTCAGCGCCTCCATACTCTGCGGCAGCTTCAGCTTAGAGCTGATGAGCTTCGCCACGTAACCGGCAAGGAAACCGGCAATAATACCGCCGATAAAGCCAGAACCAGTGCTCACGGCCAGCATACCGCCGATAAGACCCGGCGTCAGACCCGGACGGTCAGCAATGGAGAAGGCGATAAAGCCCGCCAGCACCGGCACCATCAGCGCAAACGCGGAGCCGCCGCCAATCTGCATCAACGCTGCCGCCAGCGTGCCCTGCTCTTTAAAGGCTTCGATACCAAAGGCAAAGGAGAGCGCAATACACAGGCCGCCCGCCACCACCATCGGCAGCATGTAGGAAACCCCGGTTAACAGGTGACGATAGGCACCCGCAGACTCTTTCTTACCTTCGCCAGGCGTCTTAGCCGCACCGGTCGCCTGATAAGGTTTGGCTTCCGCCAGCGCTTTATCAAACTCCTGCGCAGTTTTCTTCAGCGCCAGGCCGGTTGAGGTGCGGTACATCGGCTTACCGGCAAACTTCGCCAGATCCACTTCGATATCGGCCGCCACGATCACCAGATCGGCTTCGGCCACCTCTTCCGGCGTGATGGCATTACCCGCGCCAACAGATCCGCGAGTTTCAACCTTCACCCACCAGCCGCGTTTTTTCGCTTCGGTTTCAATGGCTTCAGCCGCCATAAAGGTGTGAGCCACACCTGTCGGGCAGGCCGTTACCGCAACAATGCGTTTCGGCCCAGCGGTTGCGACCGGCGCGGCCTCAACGGGTGCGCTGTAAACCGTCGCATGACCTTTTGCTTCGCTCAGAAACAGTTCGGGGTGTGCCACCGCGCGGTTAATATCGCCCAGCCATACTTTTTTGCCGTTCAGGGCGCTGTCCGCGGGGATTTTGTCGCCCAGAACAATCGCCATTTCAGCATCACCCGGGTTATCAATGATATCCAGATGCGCTTTTTGTGCCGCCGCGCCCAGCAGGGTCTTCGCCATATAGGCACGAGCCTGTCCGAGACCGGAGTCAATGATCAGCAGCGTTTTCATTATTCCTCTCCTGCTGTTAGTTAAAAGGTTTTAAGTCAACGCGCGCCATCATCGCGGCTAACTGGGTACGATCGGTAATACCGACATTGCTCTGGCTCACGGCCAGGGCCGCAACGGCGGTAGCAAGGCGTAGGGTATGTTCACTGGATTCGCGCATCAGCAGACCGTAGATCAGGCCGCCAACCATCGAATCCCCGGCACCCACGGTGCTGACCACTTCCATAGAAGGCGGTTTGGCAATCCATTCCCCGGAGGCGTTAACCCACAGGGCACCTTCTGCACCCAGCGAAATCACCACATGAGCGATACCCTGCTCGCGCAGCGCATGGGCAGCGTCAATCACATCCTTTAATTCTGGCAGCTTACGGCCCGCCCAGATTTCCAGTTCACGGCGGTTAGGCTTAACCAGCCATGGCGAGGCTTTCAGACCGGCGACCAGCGCGTCGCGGCTGCTGTCAAAAATAATGCACGGGCACTGGCTGCGCAGGCGCGTCATCCAGTCGGTGAACGCTTCCGGGCTGACGCCGGACGGCAAGCTGCCGCTGACGCACACCATGTCAAACTGGCCCAGCCAGCTCAGGGAATCGGCAACGAAGCGCTCCCAGTCAGCCGGGGTCACTTCGAAGCCGGAGAAGTTCAGATCGGTTACTTCACCGTCTTTCTCGGTCAGCTTAACGTTAATACGGGTACGGCCCTGCACAACCTGAAAACGGTTGGCGATGCCCAGTTCACTGAACAACTGCTGAAAACCGTCCTGGTTGTCTTTGCCAAGGAAGCCGCCAACGGTGACGTCGATGCCGAGATCTTTCAGCACCTTCGCCACGTTAATCCCTTTCCCTGCGGCATGCAGGCCGGTGGTTCGCACCAGGTTAACTTCGCCACGCTCAATTTCCGGGCAGAAGCCCACCAGATCGTAAGCCGGGTTCAGCGTAATGGTCGCAACACGTCTGCTCATTATGCGCCCTCCCCCAGACCGGCCGCGATGGCGTCGCCAATCGCTTTCAGCGCCTGTTCAGCATCAGCACCCTGCGCGGTAAAACGCAGACGATGGCCTTTCTTCACACCCAGCGCGACAACTTTCATCAGGCTGCGCCCGTTGGCTGGTTTACCCGAACCGTCCAGATTGGTCACGGTGATCTCACTTTCAAATTGTTTAATGGTATTCACCAGCATGGTGCCCGGACGGGCATGCAGGCCGTGTTCGTTACGCACCACGTACTCTGCGCTCAGCAGGTCGTCCGTCAGCGCATCGTCGCTGGTCAACAGAGCCAGCACCGTCGCCGCGTCTGCGTTCAGCAATTTTTCAGCTTTATTGTTCAGCAGCAGATCGCCAAGGCGCTTCAGGACGGATACCGGCTGATCGTCAGCCATGGCAACCGTTACCAGCATCGCGGCGCGTTCCCCGTCTGTCTCAAAGGCAACGGCAGCACGGCTGACCGCGATAGCACTGCGCAGGTTGCCTTCAGCACTGTCGTTCAGCCAGATGCCCTGACCCAGGTTTAAAGGCTTATCATTGATGGTGCGGGTCACAAAGGCGGTATCAGCCGCCCCCACCTCTTTCAGGCGAGCCGCGTTCAGCGCCTGGAGCGTCACCAGATCGGACGCAACGACGTCCAGCATCAGGGTTTCATTATCCAGCTTCAGCGCTTCGCTCTGTTTTTCGCCCATCAGCAGGGCACGCAGCTCTTCAGCAGTGGTGGCGGATTTAAGCTGTTCCGCGACGGCATCATCGCTCAGCACGTGCGTCAGCTGACGCAGCAGGCCCAGGTGTTCGTCACCGCTTGCCGCGATACCGATCGCCACGTAAGCCACCTGCCCCTCGCCCCAGAGCACGCCCTGCGGGAACTGGTAAACCTGCACGCCGGTTTTCAGCACCTGATCGCGGGTGTCCGTGGTGCCGTGCGGAATTGCAATACCGTTACCGAGGAAGGTGGAGGTCTGCTGTTCACGCGCCAGCATGCCGTTGACGTAGCCGTCCGCCACGTTGCCAGCCTGCACGAGCGCAGCGGCGACCTGGCGAATAGCCTCTTCTTTATTCCCGGCCTGTTCGCCCGGGTGGATATCCTGAACAGATAACTGGAACATGATTCTCCTCTCCTGCTGAAATTGAATCGTTTCAGCTTAACTGAGAAAATATGCGCTAACCTGCTTCTACAGTACATGCAAGATAGCGCTGAAACGTTTCAAGAAGTCTTGTCTTTTCTACAAAAGGTTGCAAGAAAAGTTACATTTCTTGTTGCAGAATTTAGAAGTGCAGCACATTTCTTCTTCAATAGGGAGGTTTTTGCTGATGTTCAGCAAACAGGTTCAGCACGCTTCAGCGAAACAGCGTTAAACTGAAATGCTATTTTGATTTATTGTGGCAATCTTGATTTTGCCCTCTGTTTATTTAATGACAGGCGGCGTAAACTCCGCCTCTCTCTGTTACTCGCAAAGACTGAACATGCATAACACCCCCGCTGCCGCCTCACCAAAGCCCTTTGATTTGACGTCAACGGCGTTTTTGATTGTTGCTTTCCTCACCGGTATTGCCGGTGCGTTACAAACGCCTACGCTGAGCCTGTTTCTGACCAACGAAGTCCACGCGCGTCCGGCGATGGTTGGCTTCTTCTTCACCGGGAGCGCCATCATTGGCATCCTGGTCAGCCAGTTTCTGGCCGGGCGTTCCGACAGAAAAGGCGATCGCAAAAGCCTGATTGTTTTTTGCTGTCTGCTGGGCGTTTTCGCCTGCGTGTTGTTTGCCTGGAACCGCAACTATTTCATTCTGCTGTTTGTTGGGGTGTTCCTGAGCAGCTTCGGCTCGACCGCCAACCCGCAGATGTTCGCCCTTGCCCGCGAGCATGCCGACCGCACCGGGCGGGAAGCGGTGATGTTCAGCTCGATACTGCGCGCGCAGGTGTCGCTTGCGTGGGTGATTGGCCCCCCGCTCGCCTACGCACTGGCAATGGGTTTTGGCTTTACGGTAATGTACCTCAGCGCGGCGGTAGCCTTCGTGGTGTGTGGCGCAATGGTATGGTTCTTCCTGCCTTCCATGCGTAAAGAGCCGAAAGTGGCGACCGGTACGCTGGAAGCACCGCGGCGTAACCGGCGCGACGCACTACTGTTATTCATTATCTGTACGCTGATGTGGGGAACGAACAGCCTCTATATCATTAATATGCCGTTGTTTATTATTGATGAGCTGCATCTGCCGGAGAAGCTGGCCGGGATCATGATGGGAACCGCCGCGGGGCTTGAGATCCCCACCATGCTGATTGCGGGCTATTACGCGAAGCGCTTCGGCAAGCGCTTTTTGATGCGCATCGCCGCCGTTGCCGGGCTGCTGTTTTATGTCGGTATGCTGACGGTTCATACGCCAGCCCTGCTTCTTGCTTTACAGCTGCTGAACGCCATTTACATCGGCATTCTGGCCGGTATCGGCATGCTCTACTTCCAGGATCTGATGCCGGGTCAGGCAGGCGCTGCCACCACCCTTTATACTAATACCACCCGCGTGGGCTGGATTATTGCAGGCTCACTGGCGGGCGTTGTGGCTGAAATCTGGAACTATCATACGGTGTTCTGGATTGCGCTGGTGATGTGCGTCCTGACGCTGAGCTGCCTGACGCGAATTAAGGACGTTTAAGGCGCGGTGAGCGCTTCCAGCTCAAGCAGATAAGTGATGGCCTGCTGGCGCGTACTGCCGCACATTTCGGCGCCAGGCTGGAGCCCGGAGCACACCTTCGGGCGTAAAGGCGAGCCAAAGATCATGCACAGGTTAGATTCAGAGAGCTGAACGCAGCGGGTATTGGCAGGCTTGCCTTGTGGCATGCCTGGAATGGGGCTTGAGATGGACGGTGCGGTACAGCACGCGCCACAGTCGGAACGACAATCCATACATGCTCTCTGTTGGTGGCAGATGCCCGCGCAGTCGGGCATCGCGCGCACAGTAACACCTTTTATGTATTGATAGCAAAACCCACGAATTCCGCTTGCCTGAAAGGCCGCGCGCGAGTAATTTGGCGCGATATTTTTTACCTCCCGTAAACAGGATTACTGCAATGCCAAGAGCGAACGAAATCAAGAAAGGTATGGTACTGAATTACAACGGCAAACTGCTGATTGTGAAAGATATCGACATTCAGGCACCCAGCGCCCGTGGCGCAGCAACGCTGTATAAAATGCGTTTCTCCGATGTCCGTACCGGCCTGAAAGTGGAAGAACGTTTTAAAGGCGACGATATCGTGGATACCGTGACCCTGACCCGTCGCTACGTTGATTTTTCTTATATCGACGGCAACGAATACGTGTTCATGGATAAAGAAGATTACACCCCGTATATCTTCACCAAAGATCAGATCGAAGAAGAGCTGCTGTTTATTCCTGAAGGTGGAATGCCGGACATGCAGGTGCTGACCTGGGATGGCGTGCTGCTGGCGCTGGAGCTGCCGCAGACCGTTGATCTGGAAATCGTTGAAACGGCACCGGGCATCAAAGGCGCGTCTGCAAGCGCGCGTAACAAACCGGCTACCCTGACTACCGGTCTGGTCGTACAGGTGCCAGAATACCTGTCAGCGGGCGAGAAAATCCGTATCCATATCGAAGAAAAACGCTATATGGGTCGCGCTGACTGATTGTGGCGTTTGCCGGGTGGCGGCTGCGCCTTACCCGGCCTACAAAAACACAAAAACCGGCCTCAGAGCCGGTTTTTCGTAGGCCCGGTAAGCGTAGCGCCACCGGGCAATCAGGCTTACAGAAGCTCTGGATACTTCGTCATTTTCAGCGCCAGCTCGATACCGCGCACTTCCGCCATCCCTTTCAGACGGCCAATCGCCGAATACCCTGGATTCGTTTTCTTGCGCAGATCGTCCAGCATCTGATGCCCGTGATCCGGACGGAACGGGATAGGACGTACATCCCCCGCCTGCTTACGACGTACTTCTTCAGAGAGAATGGCATCCACCACCGCAACCATGTTCACGTCGCCGCCAAGGTGGGCTGCTTCATGGAAGGTTTTTGGATTCTCTTCACGGCAGGTTGCACGCAGGTGAGTGAAATGAATGCGATCCCCAAAGGTTTCGATCATCCGCACCAGATCGTTATCCGCACGCACGCCGTAAGAGCCCGTACACATGGTAAAGCCGTTGTAGATGCTGTCCACCGTCTCTTTTAGCCACTGCATATCCTCAATGGTCGACACGATACGCGGCAGGCCGAGGATTGGGCGCGGAGGATCGTCCGGATGGACCGCCAGCCGCACGCCGACTTCTTCTGCCACCGGCACAATAGCGCGCAGGAAGTGCGCCATGTTTTCACGCAGCTGGTTTTTATCGATATCGCCATATTCCGCCAGGCGCGCGCGGAACTGATCGAGGGTATAGCCCTCTTCCGCCCCCGGCAGGCCCGCGATAATATTGCGAACCAGCTTCTCAATGTCCGCTTCACTGGCGGCATTGAACCACGCCAGCGCCTGCTGCTGCTCTTCGGCGGTGTAGTCTGCTTCCGCCCCCGGACGCTTCAGAATGTGCAGCTCGAAAGCCGCAAAAGCGATTTGATCGAAACGCAGCGCCTTCGAACCATCGGCCATTTCATATTCCAGGTCGGTACGCGTCCAGTCCAGAATTGGCATAAAGTTATAGCAGACGGTATCAATACCGCAGGCCGCCAGGTTACGAATGCTCTGCTGATAATTCGCAATCCAGGTTTCACACTCACCGGAGTGGGTTTTGATATCTTCGTGAACCGGAATACTTTCCACGACAGACCAGGTTAGACCCTTCTCTGCCAGCTGTGCCTGACGCTTTTGGATTTCCTCCACCGGCCACACCTGACCGTTCGGAATATGATGCAGCGCCGTGACCACACCCGTTGCGCCAGCCTGACGCACATCATCAAGAGAAACCGGATCGTTCGGCCCGTACCAACGCCAGGTTTGTTCCATTGCCCCACCCTCTCAAGTTGTTATACCAATATGGATTACCTCAATGACGACTACCATACATGTTTAATCGAAGTGGTCAACACAGCGCGCGACATTGATTGATCAAACTCACATAACCGGGATATTTACGGCTTACCAATTTAATTTGTTGTCATATAACTTTACACTGGCATTGTTAATTAATGGTTAATCAGGTGTGTACTACATGAAGACTATTGCCTCCACCGCGCTTCCTGCTCATGTCCAGCAGCCCCGCTACGATCGCGAGCAGTTACGCTCCCGCATCGTCCATTTCGGCTTTGGCGCGTTCCACCGGGCGCATCAGGCGTTGTTAACAAACCGGGTGCTGAACGCCAAAGGAGGCGACTGGGGTATTTGTGAGATTAGTCTCTTTAGCGGCGATGTTCTCATGCGCCAGCTCCGCGCGCAGGATCATCTGTTTACCGTGCTGGAGAAAGGTGCCGAAGGCAATCAACCCATTATTATCGGTGCGGTAAAAGAGTGCCTGAACGCAAAACTCGACTCGCTGGCAGCCATTATTGAGAAGTTCTGCGAACCGCAGGTGGCCATTGTCTCCCTCACCATTACCGAAAAAGGCTACTGCATCGATCCGGCGACGGGGAAACTGGATATGCACAACAGCCGCATTCTGCACGATCTTGAGCATCCGTCTGAGCCGCATTCCGCGCCGGGTATTCTGGTCGAAGCGCTTCATCGCCGCCGCGAGCGCGGCCTGCCGGCGTTTACCGTGCTCTCCTGCGACAACATTCCCGATAACGGCCACGTGGTGAAAAATGCCGTTCTCGGCATGGCCGGAAAGCGTTCCGCAGAGCTGGCCGGATGGATCGAGGCGCACGTGAGCTTCCCTGGCACCATGGTCGACCGAATCGTGCCCGCCGCCACTGACGCCTCACTCGCGGAAATCACCCAGGAACTTGGCGTTGAAGATCCCTGCGCCATCAGCTGTGAACCGTTCATTCAGTGGGTAGTGGAAGATAACTTTGTCGCCGGGCGTCCGGAATGGGAGGTTGCAGGCGTACAGATGGTTGAGGATGTCCTGCCCTGGGAGCAGATGAAGCTGCGGATGCTGAACGGCAGCCACTCCTTCCTGGCGTATCTGGGCTACCTTGCCGGCTACGCGCACATAAATGAATGTATGCAGGACGACAGCTTCCGCGAGGCTGCCCGCAGGCTGATGCTGAATGAGCAGGCCCCTACGCTGCGCATCACCAACGTCGATCTGACAGCCTATGCTGACAGCCTGCTTGACCGCTTCGCCAACCCGGCGCTACAGCACCGCACCTGGCAAATCGCTATGGACGGCAGTCAGAAGCTGCCTCAGCGCATGCTGGATGGGATCCGCATGCATCTTGAGCGTAACACCGCCTGGCCATTACTGGCGCTGGGCGTCGCAGGCTGGATGCGCTACGTCAGCGGGACGGACGACCAGGGCAACGCCATTGACGTGCGCGATCCGCTGAGCGACAAGTTTCAGGCCATTGTCGCTTCCAGCAGTGACGCAGAACGCGTTAGCGCCCTGCTGACGCTAAAAGAAATCTTTGGCGACGACCTGCCGCAAAACCCTGTCTTTGTCGAGGCAATCACCGGCGCGTACCAGCGCCTCGTCCGGCTCGGCGCGCGTCAGGCCGTTAACGAAACGTTAAAAATTTAGCGATTATTGCGTTTAAGGCGAACGGTTTTACGCTCCGTTCGCCCTCCCTCTTCTCAATGCCCGATTTTTTCGTCAGGATGATAGATAGTTGTTACTACATCACAATTATTTATCGGAGCGCACGTGACCAAAACCAACCTGATCACCGGTTTTCTCGGCAGCGGTAAAACTACGTCCATTCTGCATTTGCTGGCCAATAAAGATCCGGCGGAAAAGTGGGCCGTGCTGGTCAACGAATTTGGCGAAGTGGGGATCGACGGCGCGTTGCTCGCCGACAGCGGCGCGATGGTGAAAGAGATCCCGGGCGGGTGTATGTGCTGCGTGAATGGTCTGCCGATGCAGGTCGGGCTGAATACGCTGCTGCGTCAGGGCAAGCCTGACCGTCTGCTGATTGAACCCACTGGGCTGGGTCATCCGAAGCAAATTCTTGATTTACTGACCGCCCCGGTCTACGAGCCGTGGCTTGAGCTGCGTGCGACGCTTTGCCTGCTCGACCCCCGCCAGCTGCTGGATGAAAAAGCGATCAATAATGACAATTTCCGCGACCAGCTCGCCTCGGCAGATATCATCGTGGCGAATAAATCCGATCGCGCGACGCCTGAAAGTCAGGCCGCGTTCAATGCCTGGTGGCAGCAGGCTGGCGGTGGACGTCAGTATGTGCAGACCACCCAGGGCAACATTGATGGCGACCTGCTCGATCTTCCCCGCCTCAACCAGACGCAACTGCCTGCCAGCGCAGAGCATTCACATAGCCACGGCGCGAAGCAAGGTCTGGCTGCGCTGAGCCTGCCGGAACATCAGCGCTGGCGTCGAAATCTGAACAGCGGCCAGGGACACCAGGCCTGCGGCTGGATCTTCGATGCCGATACGGTTTTCGACACCATTGGTATACTGGAATGGGCGAGACTGGCGCCGGTTGAGCGGGTAAAAGGGATCATGCGCACCCCGGATGGTCTGGTGCGCATTAATCGTCAGGGCGAGGATTTCTTTATAGAAACCCAGAACGTCGCGCCACCCGACAGCCGGATAGAGTTAATTAGTGCGGTTAATACCGACTGGAATGCCCTCCAGTCAAGCCTGTTGAAGCTTCGTTTAAGTTTGGGCGGCTAACGTTGCCCCTGATTTCACACATTGCTGAAGACTATGACGACTCGACTTCCTGCTATTTTATTGCTCAACGCTGCCGGTCTGGCGCTCTTTTTCTCCTGGTATATCCCGGCGGATCACGGTTTCTGGTTCCCGCTGGATTCCGGGCTGTTCCACTTCTTTAACCAGGCGCTGGCGAAGAGTGAAGCCTTCCTGTGGCTGGTGGCGATCACCAACAACCGCGCGTTTGACGGCTGTTCGCTGCTGGCAATGGGCTGTCTGATGCTCTCCTTCTGGCTGAAGGAGGACAAAACGGGTCGTCGCCGTATTCTGATTATCGGCCTGGTCATGCTGCTGGCAGCCGTGATTATCAACCAGCTGGCGCAGCATCTGATGCCGGTTAAACGCGCCAGTCCGTCGCTCTCTTTCCCGAATATTAACCGCGTCAGCGAGCTGCTTCATATTCCAACCAAAGACGCGTCGAAGGACAGCTTCCCGGGCGACCACGGTATGATGCTGCTGATTTTTGCTGGCTTCATGCTGCGCTATTTCGGTAAAAAAGCCTTCGCCATCGCCCTGGTTATTGTGGTGGTATTTGCATTCCCGCGGGTGATGATTGGCGCTCACTGGCTGACAGATATCGCCGTAGGCTCCCTCACGGCGGTGTTAATTGGTTTACCCTGGGTGCTGATGACTCCCCTGAGCGATCGCGTAATAAGTATTTTTGATCGCTATCTTCCCGGCAAATTTAAACAAGTCTGAAACAAATAAATAACGCTAATTAACACCATTCATCAGGGATCGTTTTCGATCCCTGAGTCACTTCTTTCCGGCATCATTCAGCGCTGTCATCATTCCGTCATACAATTCGTGATAAAAATGAAGCAATTGCAGGGATTACCGGTATGAATGGCGGCATTTTGAGCAATTCCGCGCTGTAACGTTGTGTATCACATTTTCTTATAAAAAAACGGTCTTTTTTGCTCGCAATGCCCTTTGCAATCGGTTAACCTCGAACTCGTTTTGCCCCATTGAGATAATTATTATCGTGGTGAATAATTTTGTGCGTTGTGCCACAGATTTCACCATAAAGAATTGTCTCATTGTGAACAGATAATTAGTCTCGTCACGGTTGGCATTTTTATAACGATATTTTCGTTAAGGACTTCAAGGGAAAACAAACAAAATGGTCAAATCTCAACCAATTTTGAGATATATCTTGCGGGGGATCCCGGCGATTGCAGTGGCGGTTCTGCTTTCGGCATGTAGTACGACGAACACCGCGAAGAATATGCATCCTGAGACGCGTGTTGTGGGAATGGAAGATTCCTCTTCACTGCAAGCCTCTCAGGATGAATTTGAAAATATGGTACGTAATCTCGACGTTAAGTCGCGTATTATGGATCAGTATGCTGACTGGAAAGGCGTGCGTTACCGCCTGGGCGGCAGCACCAAGAAAGGCATCGATTGCTCCGCATTCGTACAGCGTACTTTCCGTGAGCAGTTTGGGTTAGACCTTCCGCGTTCTACTTATGAACAGCAGGAAATGGGCAAGTCCATTTCGCGCACTAAACTGCGTACGGGCGATTTAGTCCTGTTCAGAGCAGGTTCAACCGGTCGACACGTTGGCATCTATATCGGTAACGATCAGTTTGTCCATGCTTCCACCAGCAGTGGTGTGACGATTTCCAGCATGAACGAACCTTACTGGAAGAAGCGCTACAACGAAGCTCGCCGCGTTCTGAGCCGTAGTTAATATTGCTGTCGTATCGTTGGTTATCCCTTGGCTGGCGATACGATTAAAAAAGCACTGCTCCGGCAGTGTTTTTTTTTGCCCGTTACACTGATAGACATCCCGCGTCATTTCAGGAATCACGACATCTATGTTTACCCGCTACTTCTCCAGCAACCGCAAGATACTGTTTCTCAGTATTCTGACGGGGTTGTTTACCGCCCTGCTTCTGAGTGCATTACAGTTTTACTGGAGTTATCACAAGCGAGAAGTCAGGTACGATACCCTCATTACGGATTTAAGCGTCTACATGGAGAACTTTTTCGACGAGCTTAAAACCTCTATTGATACGCTCCAGCCGCTCACGCTGAACAGCTGTGAAGAGGTCAGTGCGGCGCTCACCTCACGCGCGGCCTTCAGTATTAACGTGCGCGCCTTTTTGCTGGTCCGGGATAAACAGGCCTTCTGCTCTTCGGCAACAGGTCCGATGAATACCCCAATGGAAACGCTTATCCCTCAGCTACACATCAGCAAACCTGTTGATATCGCGCTCCTGCCGGGCACGCCCATGCTGCCGGATAAACCCGCGATCGCTATCTGGTATCGCAATCCGCTGGTAAAAGACGGCGGCGTATTTACCTCCGTGAACATCAACCTGACGCCTTACCTTCTTTATACGTCACGTCAGGATGAATTTTCCGGAATATCGATCGTCATTGGCGACTCCGCGTTATCCACCCAGTCCGGAATGCTGGTTCAGGCGCGGGATTTGCCTGAGGTCCCCGCTCGCACCGCCACGCTGAAAAATATTCCTCTGACCGTTAACGTCTATGCGCAAGCCTGGAAGACCGATGAACTGCTCTACGCCGTGTTCTTCGGCCTGGTCTGCGGTATTGCGGCAGGTCTGCTGAATTTCTATATTCTCACTATCCGTCTTAATCCCGGGAAAGAGATCCTTACGGCCATCAAGCACGACCAGTTCTACGTGGTCTATCAGCCCGTCGTGGATGCGCAGTCGCTCAGAATGACCGGGCTGGAAGTCCTGATGCGCTGGAAGCACCCGGTGATGGGCGAAATTCCACCGGATGCCTTTATTAATTTTGCTGAAGCGCAGAAGCTGATCGTCCCGCTGACGCTGCATCTTTTTGACCTGATTATCCGCGATGCCCCTGTCCTGCAAACGGTGCTCCCGCCTGGGGCCAAGTTTGGGATCAACATCGCGCCCGGTCATCTGCATGCGGAAAGCTTTAAGGAGGATATGCGCGCGTTTGCCGCTGCCCTTCCGCCCGATCACTTCCAGATTGTGCTGGAAATAACCGAGCGCGACATGATCAACCACCGCGAGGCAAATCAGCTGTTTGAATGGCTGCACAATGAAGGTTTTGAAATCGCCATCGATGATTTTGGCACCGGCCACAGCGCGCTGATCTATCTGGAACGCTTCACGATGGATTACCTGAAAATTGACCGTGGCTTCGTGAATGCCATCGGGACTGAAACCGTTACCTCGCCAGTGCTTGACGCGGTGCTGACGCTGGCAGAACGCCTGAATATGTTAACCGTCGCCGAGGGTGTTGAAACGCCCGAGCAGGCGGCGTGGCTGCGCGAGCATGGCGTGAACTATCTTCAGGGCTACTGGATCGGCCGACCAATGCCGCTGGAGCAGTTCAGGACGTGGCAACCCGACATCACGCTCGGGGAATAATTTCACAATCACGGCGCTGTCCCTTATTATTCTCCTCAACCGAGCCTGCCTGTGAACAAAGGGATCCGCCGCACTATGATTATGCGCGTTGTATTGATGCTGTTGGCGCTGGTGAGCCTGTCGGGCCAGGCGCAGACCATCAAAGAGAGCACGGCCTTTGCCGTCATTGGCGAGCCGAAGTATGCGGTCAACTTTACTCACTACGATTATGTGAACCCCGCCGCCCCGAAAGGCGGGAACGTGACGCTTTCCGCGACCGGAACGTTTGACAACTTTAACCGCTTCGCCCTGCGCGGCGTGGCGGCAGCGCGTACCGAATCCCTCTATGACACGCTGTTCGTCACCTCCGACGACGAGCCCGGCAGCTATTATCCCCTGGTCGCTGAGAACGTGCGTTACGCCGATGATTTTAGCTGGGCAGAAATCGCGATTAATCCGCGGGCGCGTTTTCACGACGGTACGCCGGTTAGCGCCCGCGATGTGGCGTTCACCTTTCATAAATTTATGACCGAAGGCGTGCCGCAGTTTCGTCTGGTGTACAAGGGCACCACGGTGAAAGCCATCGCCCCGCTGACCGTGCGAATCGAACTCCCTGAGCCAAACAAAGAGAATATGCTGAGCCTGTTCTCCCTGCCCGTCATGCCCGAATCATTCTGGAAAAACCATAAGCTGAGCGATCCCCTCTCTTCCCCGCCGGTGGCCGGAGGACCGTATCGCATTACCGACTGGCGAATGGGCCAGTACGTGATCTATTCCCGCGTGAAAGATTACTGGGCAGCCACGCTGCCGGTAAACCGGGGCCGCTGGAACTTCGATACAATCCGCTACGACTACTACCTGGATGATAACGTAGCCTTCGAGGCGTTTAAGGCAGGCGCATTTGATTTACGTGTCGAGAACAGCGCCAAAAACTGGGCGACCCGGTATATCGGAAAAAATTTCGCGAAAGGCTATATCGTTAAAGACGAACATAAAAACGAATCCGCGCAGGACACGCGCTGGCTGGCGTTTAATATTCAGCGCCCGGTTTTTTCCGATCGTCGGGTGCGTGAAGCCATTACCCTGGCGTTTGATTTCGAATGGATGAACAAAGCGCTGTTTTACGGAGCCTACAGCCGGGCGAACAGCTATTTCCAGAATACTGAATATGCCGCCCGTGATTATCCCCACGCGGACGAGCTGGTTTTGCTGGCGCCAATGAAAGCGGAGCTCCCGCCGGAAGTGTTCACCCGCCTATTTGAACCGCCAAAATCCGACGGAAACGGGTTCGACCGGGACAACCTGCTGAAAGCCAGCAAACTGCTGGATGACGCTGGCTGGGTGTTGAAAAATCGGCTACGAGTAAATGTTAAAACTGGTAAGCCGCTCAGCTTCGAACTGCTGATTGCCTCCGGCGCAAACGATCAGTGGGTGCTGCCGTTTAAGAAGAACCTTGCCCGTCTTGGGGTGACCATGAATATCCGCCAGGTCGATATTGCCCAGCTGACCAACCGCAAGCGCAGTCGCGATTACGACATGATGCAAACCCTGTGGGCTGCCCAGCCGTGGCCGAGTTCAGACCTGCAAATCTCCTGGGCATCGGGGTATATCGACTCCTCCTACAACGCTCCGGGGGTAAAGAGTCCGGTGATTGATGCGCTGATCGCGAAAATCGTTGCCGCTCAGGGCGATAAAGAGAAACTTCTGCCGCTCGGGCGCGCGCTTGACCGGGTGTTAACCTGGAACTATTACATGCTGCCGATGTGGTACATGGGTGAAGATCGCGTGGCCCGCTGGGACAAATTCTCCCTGCCCGCCGTTCGCCCGGTTTATACGCTTGGTTTTGATACGTGGTGGTATGACGTGAATAAAGCCGCAAAACTGCCCGCAGCGCGGCGTTGAGGAGTGACGATGGGCGCTTATCTTATCCGCAGGCTGCTGCTGGTTATCCCGACGCTATGGGCCATCATTACCATTAACTTTTTTATCGTGCAGATTGCCCCCGGCGGCCCGGTGGACCAGGCGATTGCGGCCATAGAATTTGGTCACGCTGGCGGCATGCCGGGCGGCGGCGGTGAAGGAATGGGGGCCAGCCATGCCCGGACGGGCGTGGGCAATATCAGCGAAAGCCACTACCGGGGCGGTCGGGGACTGGATCCGGAGGTGATCGCCGAGATCACCCATCGCTATGGTTTTGACAAGCCGCTGCACGAGCGATATTTCAGGATGCTCTGGGATTATGTCCGTTTCGATTTTGGCGACAGCCTGTTTCGCAGCGCCTCGGTGCTAACCCTGATCAAGCAAAGCCTGCCGGTTTCCATCACGCTCGGACTGTGGGGGACGCTGATTATTTATCTGGTCTCCATTCCGCTGGGGATCCGCAAAGCGGTCTACAACGGTAGCCGTTTTGATATCTGGAGCAGCACGTTCATTATCATCGGCTACGCTATCCCGGCGTTTCTGTTTGCCGTGCTGCTGATTGTCTTTTTCGCTGGCGGCAGTTATTTCGACGTCTTCCCGCTGCGCGGGCTGGTCTCTGCGGATTTCAGCACGTTGCCGTGGTATCAGAAAATAACCGATTACTTCTGGCACATCACGCTTCCGGTGCTGGCGACGGTTATCGGCGGTTTTGCGGCGCTTACGATGCTGACCAAAAATGCCTTTCTTGATGAGATCCGCAAACAGTACGTCGTCACCGCGCGCGCCAAAGGCGTCGGTGAAAAGCAGATTATGTGGAAGCACGTTTTTCGTAACGCCATGCTGCTGGTGATTGCCGGTTTTCCCGCCACGTTCATCAGTATGTTTTTTACCGGCTCTCTGCTGATAGAAGTGATGTTCTCTCTCAACGGTTTAGGGCTGCTCGGCTATGAGGCCACCGTCTCCCGTGATTACCCGGTGATGTTTGGCACACTGTACATTTTCACCCTGATCGGCCTGCTGCTGAATATCATCAGCGATATCAGCTATACGCTGGTCGATCCCCGTATCGATTTTGAGGGCCGCTGATGTTGCGTTTAAGCCCCGTCAATCAGGCCCGCTGGGCGCGCTTTCGCCACAACCGTCGCGGCTACTGGTCGCTGTGGATCTTCGCCGTCCTGTTTGCCTTAAGTCTGTGTTCCGAACTGATTGCCAACGATAAACCCCTGCTGGTGCATTTCAAAGATCGCTGGTACGTGCCGGTGCTTACTACCTATAGCGAAAGCGATTTTGGCGGTCCGTTTGCGACGCCAGCCGAGTATCAGGATCCCTGGTTACGTGAACAGATCGCGCAGCACGGCTGGGCGCTTTGGGCACCGATTCGCTTTGGCGCGAACAGTATTAACTACGCCACGTCCACCCCCTTCCCTTCCCCGCCTTCCTCGCAGAACTGGCTGGGAACGGACGCCAACGGCGGCGATGTGCTGGCGCGCATCCTCTATGGCACCCGCATCTCGCTCCTGTTTGGGCTGCTTCTGACGCTCTTTAGCAGCGTGATGGGCGTCGTGGCGGGCGCCATGCAGGGCTATTACGGTGGAAAAATCGATTTGTGGGGGCAGCGCGTAATTGAAGTCTGGTCCGGTATGCCGACGCTGTTTCTGATTATCCTGCTGTCCAGCGTAGTACAGCCTGGCTTCTGGTGGCTGTTAGGCATCACCGTCCTGTTCGGCTGGATGGCACTGGTCGGCGTGGTGCGCGCGGAGTTTCTGCGCACGCGAAATTACGATTATATTCGCGCCGCGCAGGCATTAGGCGTGAGCGATCGCGCAATTATCTTCCGTCACATGCTTCCCAATGCGGTGGTGGCGACCCTCACCTTCCTGCCGTTTATTTTGTGTAGCTCCATTACCACCCTGACGTCGCTCGATTTTCTTGGTTTCGGTTTGCCGCTGGGCTCACCGTCTCTTGGCGAACTGCTGTTGCAGGGCAAAAACAACCTCCAGGCCCCCTGGCTGGGCATCGCCGCATTCCTCTCCGTGGCGGTGCTGCTTTCCCTGCTGATTTTTATTGGCGAAGCCGTGCGCGATGCCTTCGATCCCAACAAGGCGGTATGACATGACCCGGCCTCTTCTGAGCATAGAAAATCTGTCGATTGCGTTTTCAAAGCAGGGCGAATCTCGCCCGGTGGTGACGGATTTATCGTTGCAGATCCAGCGCGGAGAGACGCTGGCGCTGGTCGGGGAATCCGGCTCCGGTAAGAGCGTTTCGGCACTGTCGGTGCTGCGCCTGCTCCCTTCCCCGCCGGTCAGCTATCCGCACGGGGATATTCTGTTCCATGGACAATCCCTGCTGAACGCTGATGAGCAAACCCTGCGCGGCATTCGTGGCAATAAGATTGCCATGATTTTTCAGGAGCCGATGGTGTCGCTCAATCCATTGCATACGCTGGAAAAACAGCTCTATGAAGTGCTGTCACTTCATCGGGGAATGCGTAAAGAGGCAGCGCGGGGGGAAATTCTGGACTGCCTTGAACGCACCGGCATTCGTAATGCGGCGAAACGGCTGAACGATTTCCCGCATCAGCTTTCCGGCGGCGAGCGCCAGCGCGTGATGATCGCGATGGCGCTGCTGACGCGCCCCGAACTGTTGATTGCGGATGAACCCACCACCGCGCTGGACGTCACGGTGCAGGCGCAAATTCTGCAACTGCTGCGCGAACTGCGCGACGAGCTGAACATGAGCCTGCTGTTTATTACGCATAACCTGGGCATCGTGAAAAAGCTCGCTGACGCGGTGGCCGTGATGCAAAATGGCCGCTGCGTCGAACAGAACAGGGCAACTGCCCTGCTGAGCGCGCCTCAGCACCCGTATACACAGCGCCTGCTCGATAGCGAACCCTCTGGCGACCCGGTTCCGCTTAACGCTGACAGCGCACCGTTGCTGAAGGTTGAGGACCTGTCGGTGTCATTCCCGATCCGCAAAGGCATTTTGCGTCGCGTGGTCGATCACAATCATGTTCTGAAAAACATGAGCTTCTCTCTGCGTCCGGGCGAGTCGCTTGGGCTTGTGGGCGAATCCGGTTCGGGCAAAAGCACCACCGGCCTGGCGCTGCTGCGCCTGATCGCCTCGCAGGGAAGCATTCTCTTTGACGGCATGCCGCTGCAAAACCTGAGCCGCCGCCAAATGCTGCCCGTCCGCCCGCGCATGCAGGTGGTCTTTCAGGATCCGAACTCTTCGCTGAACCCGCGGCTGAGCGTATTGCAGATTATTGAAGAGGGCCTGCGCGTTCATCAGCCCGCGCTGACGGCACAACAGCGTGAAATCGACGTGAAGCGGGTGATGGCGGAAGTGGGTTTAGATCCCGAGACCCGGCACCGGTATCCGGCTGAGTTTTCCGGCGGACAGCGCCAGCGTATAGCGATTGCCCGCGCGTTGATCCTGAAACCGGAGCTGATCGTGCTGGACGAGCCTACCTCTTCACTGGACCGCACCGTGCAGGCGCAAATTCTGGCGCTGCTGAAGGGGCTACAGGAAAAGCATCGGCTGGCCTATATCTTTATCAGCCACGATTTACAGGTGGTGCGTGCGCTTTGCCATCAGGTGGTGGTATTGCGGCAGGGAGAAGTCGTTGAGCAGGGAGAGTGCCAGCTCGTATTCACTGCGCCTGCGCAGGATTACACGCGCCAGCTATTGTCCGCTGACTAGCACTCAGAAAGGATATTGACCGGAGAACGGTTCGGCAATCGCCACGCCGAAGTTTTTCAGACGGCAGGTCGCAGCAAATTCATCCTGGCTGTTAACAAACAGGCACGGCTCACCTTCGCATTCCAGCACGGAGCTGTCTACTTCGATGTCCGTCAGCGCCTGGCTGAGACGTTCCATAACCGGCCACGCATTTTCATCGCTCGGGCTAAGCAGCTTGAGCGCCACCAGACAATTATCCTCCCCGGCAACGCTTTGCGGAATCGGTTCAACTTTCGAACCTGCAAAACCCGTCGACCAGCGATAGCTCTGGGGCAAGCGATGGACAATGGAGAGTTGTAATGTATTCACGTTCAGATCCCCGGAAGCAAATTTACTTCACAATTTATTTACATTTATAGTAACACATCATCGCCAACCTGCACTGTTTAGCGGATTTTATAGGCGTTGCAGGCTCGCGTCGGCGCTATATGTACCCGTTTCTGCGATCTAACTCAACCTTTTTAAATACAATGATGTGACTTTTTACATAAATAGATTTTACATAAAAGAAACAAACACCGGGTAAACGAACCGAGGGTTGGTTGATATGGGTCAACAAAAAGGCCCGTTTCGGGCCTTAAGTGCTCATTTATGCGCCGTCTTACGGGGCCGGCTGGCGTAAAGATAGAAGAGGATGGAGCAAGTCGCGCAGAGGGCAATCGCCCACAGCATCGGCCAGGCAGTATTAAACGTCGCCATTGAGAGCAGCGCCCCGACAATCGCGCCAATCCCGAAACGGAACGTCCCTGCCAGCGACGAGGCGGTGCCCGCCATATGCGGGAATTCGTCGAGGATCACCGCCATCGCGTTGGATGAGACCATCGAGACGCAGCCAACAAACGCCGCCACGCCCACCACCAGCGCCCAAAAACCTACGCCCAACAATGCGCTCAATACCAGCCAGATAGCCATCACGAACTGGATCCACAGCCCGGCGCGGAACATATTCAGCGCCCCGACCCGCCGGACAAAGCGGCTGTTGATAATGGTCATCACAAACAGGAACACGATATTCAGCGCGAAGTAGTAACCAAAGTGCTGGGGTGACACATGGTTCAGTTCGATGTACACAAACGGCCCCGCGCTCAGGAACGAAAACATCCCGGCAAAGCTAAAGCCGCTGGCCAGCATATAGCTCAGCACGCGCTTATGGCGAAACAGCGAGGCAAAGTTGCCAAGCGTGGTGCGGACGTGAAACTTCTGACGGCGCTCGACCGGCAGCGTTTCATCGATAAAGACGAAGATCATCACCGAGGCCAGCAGCGCGGCAATCGCCAGGATCCAGAAAATCGCATGCCAGCTGAACCACACCAGCACCGCCCCGCCTACCATGGGGGCGACCAGCGGCGCAATGGTTGTGACCAGCATGACGAACGACATCATGCGTGAGAACTCTTCCTTCGGGTAGATGTCGCGCATCAGCGCGTTAATCACCACGCTTGCCGCAGCCGCAGCCAGGCCATGGAAGAAACGCATCACGATCAGCTGATCGATACTCTGCGCCAGCGCGCAGGCCACCGCCGCTGCGGCAAATATCAACGTCCCGCCCAGAATAACGGGTTTGCGCCCCAGGCTGTCTGCCATTGGGCCATAAAAGAGCTGGCCGAGCGCAAAACCAAGAATGTAGGTGCTGAGCGTCATCTGTGCGCTGCCTGCCGGTACGCCAAACTGCGCGGAAATCACCGGCAGCGCGGGCAGATACATATCGATAGACAGCGGCATCAGCATGGCCAACAGGCCAAGGATAAATACGATTTTAAACGACGAGTGTGGCCTGGTGGTCACAGGGTTCTCCTGAATTTAGCGTGAAAGCAGCCCGACGCTGGCAATCTCTTCTTCCGTCAGCGGACGATATTCCCCTGGCGCCAGGTCTGGATCGAGTTCAATCGCGCCGATACGTTCACGATGCAGCCCCACAACGTGGTTGCCCACGGCGGCAAACATCCGTTTCACCTGGTGGTAGCGGCCTTCACTGATGGTCAGACGGACGTCCGTTGGGGTAATGACTTCCAGCACCGCCGGTTTGGTCAGATCTTTTTCATTATGCAGCTGAACGCCTTTCGCGAATTGCTCTGCCGTGTCATCCGAGACCGGCGACTCAAGTGTCACCCGATAGGTTTTCTCACAGTGATGGCGCGGGGAGGTGATGCGGTGCGACCACTGACCGTCATCGGTCATCAGCACCAGGCCGGTGGTATCAATATCCAGTCGCCCTGCCGCATGCAGCTTGTGCGCCACAGGTTCGTCGAGGAAGTAGAGCACCGTCGGGTGATCCGGATCGTCCGTTGAACAGACGTAACCTTCCGGTTTGTTGAGCATGAAGTAGCGCGGGCCATTCTGCTGGGTCAGCGGGTTGCCGTCATACTCCACCTGGTGGTCAGGCTGGAGTTTAAAAGCGCTGTCTTTCACAATGTCGCCGTCCACGGTTACGCGGCTGGCGCGAATTTCACGCCCGGCAATAGCGCGGCTTACGCCGAGTTGCTGAGCGATAAACTTATCAAGTCGCATGAAATCTTTTTAGCCTTAATGGTGCTGGAAGTCGGACTACGCGTCCGAAAAAGAAGCAGTCAGAAACAGTTCAGTATAATGGTCTGGTTGCGCCACTCAAGGGAAAAAGTTTCGTGGCATACTATATGCGAGTTAACTGAATAGAGAAGCCATGACGTTCACACTACGCCCCTATCAGCAAGAAGCCGTTGATGCCACCCTCGCCTGGTTTCGCAAGCACCGGGAACCCGCTGCCATCGTGCTCCCGACCGGAGCCGGTAAAAGCCTGGTGATTGCCGAACTGGCGCGCCTGGCTCGCGGGCGCGTGCTGGTGCTGGCGCACGTAAAAGAGCTGGTGGCGCAAAACCACGCCAAATATTGCGCGCTCGGCCTGGAGGCCGATATTTTTGCCGCCGGGCTGAAGCGCAAAGAGAGCCACGGGAAAGTGGTGTTTGGCAGCGTACAGTCCGTTGCGCGCAACCTGGACCTGTTTCGCAGCGAGTTTTCCCTGCTGATTGTCGATGAGTGTCACCGCATCAGCGATGACGACGACAGCCAGTATCAGCAAATCCTCACTCATCTGAGAGAGGTGAACCCTCACTTACGCCTGCTTGGCCTGACCGCCACGCCATTTCGTCTGGGCAAGGGCTGGATTTATCAGTTTCATTATCACGGCATGGTGCGTGGCGATGAAAAGGCCCTGTTCCGCGACTGTATCTATGAGCTTCCGCTGCGCTACATGATCAAGCATGGCTATCTGACGCCACCGGAGCGGCTGGATATGCCGGTCGTGCAGTACGATTTCAGCCGCTTACAGGCGCAGAGCAACGGGCTGTTCAGCGAGGCGGATCTTAACCATGAGCTGAAAAAACAGAAGCGGATCACGCCGCATATCATCAGCCAGATTGAAGAGTTTGCGCAAACGCGCAAAGGGGTGATGATTTTTGCTGCTACCGTCGAACACGCGCGTGAAATCACGGGGCTTCTGCCCACCAACGACGCGGCGTTAATTACCGGTGAAACCCCCGGGCCGGAGCGCGACAGCCTGATTGAGGCTTTCAAAGCCCAGCAGTTCCGCTACCTGGTGAATGTCTCCGTATTAACCACCGGGTTTGACGCCCCGCACGTTGACCTGATTGCGATTCTTCGCCCGACCGAATCCGTCAGCCTGTACCAGCAGATTGTCGGCCGTGGCCTGCGCCTGGCACCGGGCAAAACCGACTGTCTGATCCTCGATTATGCCGGTAATCCGCACGATCTCTACTCCCCGGAAGTGGGCACGCCAAAAGGCAAGAGCGACAACGTGCCGGTACAGGTGTTTTGTCCGGCCTGCGGGTTTGCCAACACTTTCTGGGGCAAAACTACCGCCGACGGCACGCTGATCGAACATTTTGGCCGCCGCTGTCAGGGCTGGTTTGAAGACGATGAAGGCCATCGCGAACAGTGTGATTTCCGCTTCCGCTTCAAAAACTGCCCGCAGTGCAACGCCGAGAACGATATCGCTGCCCGCCGCTGTCGGGAGTGTGACACGGTGTTGGTCGACCCGGATGACATGCTGAAAGCGGCGCTGAAGCTGAAAGATGCGCTGGTGCTGCGCTGTTCCGGCATGGTCTTACAGCCCGGTGCGGATGAAAAAGGCGAGTGGCTAAAGATTACCTATTACGACGAGGACGGCGCAGACGTCAGCGAGCGGTTCAGGGTCCAGACGCCCGCCCAGCGCACCGCGTTCGAACAGCTCTTTATCCGCCCGCATACCCGCACGCCCGGCGTGCCGCTGCGCTGGATAACCGTTGCCGATATCGTGCGCCAGCAGGCGCTGCTGCGCCATCCTGATTTTGTTGTCGCCCGTAAAAAAGGGCAGTTCTGGCAGGTGCGTGAGAAGGTCTTTGACTATGAAGGACGCTTTCGCCGGGCAAACGAATTGCGCGGTTAACGGGACTTTTCGTTGATGCGCGAGCCATTTGAGTATAAAATGCCGCCCGCTTCACATCCGTGAGGCAGAACACTCACCTGCTGCTGGGTCGCCTGTAGCAGGGTTTTAAATACAGAGAGAAATCAATGTTCACTATCGAAGCAGAAGTACGTAACGTGCAGGGTAAGGGTGCGAGCCGCCGCCTGCGTAACGCTAACAAGTTCCCGGCTATCGTTTACGGTGGCGAAGCTGCTCCAGTTGCAATCGAACTGGATCACGACAAAGTGTGGAACATGCAGAACAAAGCTGAATTCTACAGCGAAGTTCTGACCATCGTTGTTGGCGGTAAAGAAGAAAAAGTGAAAGTTCAGGCTGTTCAGCGTCACCCGTTCAAGCCAAAACTGTCTCACATCGACTTCGTTCGCGCGTAATCGCAAACCTGTCGAGAAAAACCCCGCTTCTGCGGGGTTTTTTTATGGCCGCTACTTACCGCCTGAGGTGCGACGCTGGAGCTGATCGCGCAGATTCGGCGGCGTGCCTTTAATGGTCAGCGTGTCGGTCGCCGGATCCCAGAAGATACGTTCCCCGAGCAGCATGGCATCAAAGTTAATGGTTAACCCACCGCCGCTACCGGCAAATTTCGTCAGCTGACGCAGCGTACTGCGATCCGCCGGGAAGCTCTCTTCCAGCTCATAGCCTTTTTCCGCGGTAAATTCCTGGAAGCTGACTTCGCTGACGCCCGCCAGCTCTTTGGACAGCGACTCCAGCTCAATCTCTTCCCCGGCCTGTAACTGCTCGTTACAGTAGCTGTAAACCTGCTGACGCACGGTCTGACGCTCAGATTTATCCAGCTGCGCCTCAGCGGTAAAGTCATCCACCGCCTGGAGCAGACCTTTGTTCTGCGCTTTGGCGTTCAGCCCTTCACTGGCACCGAGGAAGTCCATAAAGAAATCGGCCACTTTGCGGCCCACGCGGCCTTTAAGGAAGGTCAGGTAGCGCGTCGATTCCGGATTGGTTTCCCATTCGGTTAAATCAATACGCGCCACAATATCCGCATGGTTGATATCCAGATAGTGCGTTGAGCTGATATCCAACTGCTCGTTCACACGCATGCTGCTTAAATTATTCAGCACGGTGACCAGCAGATACTCTACCGCCAGATAGCGGTAGTGGCAGAACAGGACGATACCGCCATCGGCGAAGGGATATTTCGCCAGTTCGTCACGAAGACGGCCGGTTGCAGCGCGGCTGAATGCCAGGAAATCCTCTTCGCCCTGACGTTGCAGGCGCAGGCTATCCGCCAGCTCGCTCTCTTCGCTGAACAAGCCATAGGCTTTATTTTTCGCGCTGTAGACGCGATGCAACTCCGCCATCATCTCGACAACGGTAGGCGTTGGTTCCAGTAACGAATCGCGTAGCACCACTTCAAGGGTTTGCTCATCACGCTTGATAAGCTGGTGCAAGGCAATCTGGTTGATTTCCAGACTCATGATAAACTCTCCTTTTAGACCGGGCGGTATTCAACCACCACCAACGCATGTGTGCAACAGAAGATAAAAAAGGGGAAAAAAAGCTGTTGCTACGGTAATATGTCGCCCTTCTCTCAACAAACTGATTTTGATTTATGCCACAACATTCCCGCTACAGTGACGAACACGTTGAACAACTGCTCAGTGAGCTGGTCAACGTACTGGAAAAACATAAAACGCCAACCGATCTCTCCCTGATGGTTTTGGGAAATATGGTTACCAACCTGATCAATACCAGCGTTGCTCCGGCTCAGCGTCAGGCGATCGCCAAATCTTTCGCCCAGGCTTTGCAGTCATCCGTTAGCGACGACCAGGCACACTAAGGGAAACGAACAACAGTTTATGGTGACGAATCGTCAGCGCTACCGTGAAAAAGTCTCCCAGATGGTCAGCTGGGGGCACTGGTTTGCCCTGTTCAACATTCTGTTGGCGATGGTGCTCGGCTGCCGTTATCTGTTTGTGGCGGACTGGCCAACCACGTTAACCGGGCGTATCTACTCGTGGATGAGCCTTGTTGGTCACTTTAGCTTTCTGGTCTTCGCCACCTATCTGCTGATCCTGTTCCCACTGACGTTTATCGTCATGTCGCAGCGGCTGATGCGCTTCCTGTCCGCCATTCTTGCGACGGCGGGCATGACGCTGTTGCTTATCGACAGCGAAGTTTTTACCCGGTTCCACCTGCACCTGAATCCTGTCGTCTGGGAGCTGGTGATTAACCCGGATCAGAACGAGACCGCCCGCGACTGGCAGCTGATGTTTATCAGCGTGCCGATTATCCTGCTGATCGAAATGTTGTTCGCGACGTGGAGCTGGCAAAAGCTCCGCAGCCTGACCCGACGCCGACATTATGCGAAGCCCGTCGCGGCGCTCTTTTTCGCCTCATTTATCGGTTCGCACCTGATGTATATCTGGGCAGATGCGAACTTCTACCGCCCGATTACCATGCAGCGCGCGAATCTGCCGCTCTCCTATCCGATGACGGCACGTCGTTTCCTTGAAAAACACGGTCTGCTGGACGCGCAGGAGTATCAGCGTCGTCTGGTCGAACAGGGTAATCCGGAAGCGGTCAGCGTGCAGTATCCCCTGAGCGATCTGAAATATCGCGACATGGGGCGCGGTCAGAACGTGCTGCTGATTACCGTCGATGGCCTGAACTATTCTCGCTATGAGAAGCAAATGCCTGCCCTGGCTGAATTCGCTGAGAACAACATCGTATTCACTCAGCATATGAGTTCCGGTAATTCGACCGACGCGGGTATTTTCGGTCTGTTCTACGGCATTTCACCGAGCTATATGGACGGCGTGCTGTCGGCCCGTATTCCGGCTGCATTGATTACCGGGCTTAATCAGCAGGGCTACCAGCTGGGGCTGTTCGCCTCTGATGGTTTCAACAGCTCGCTGTACCGCCAGGCGCTGCTGTCTGATTTCTCACTGCCAGCCGCGCAGAGCCAGTCTGACGATCGGACTGCTGACCAGTGGATAGACTGGCTGAAGCGCTATGCACAGGAAGATAACCGCTGGTTCTCCTGGGTTGCGTTTAACGGCACAAATCTTGATGACAGCAATCAGAAAGGCTTCGCGCGCCGCTATAGCCGTGCGGCGGGTGATGTCGATGCGCAGATCGCTCGCGTGCTGACCGCCCTGCGCGACGCGGGCAAGCTGGACAATACGGTCGTCATTATCACGGCGGGGCATGGCGTGCCGCTCGGCGACGAAGCGAAGGGCATGGACTGGTCGCGCCCGAACCTGCATGTCCCGCTGGTGATCCACTGGCCGGGCACTCCCGCGCAACGCATCAACATGCTGACCGACCATAAAGACGTCATGACCACGTTAATGCAGCGGCTGCTGCACGTTAGCACGCCGGCAATTGAATACTCGCAGGGACAAGACCTCTTTAGCGCCACGCGGCGTCATAACTGGGTCACGGCTGCTGGCGAAAACACGCTGGTGGTGACCACGCCGACGCTGTCCCTTGTGCTGAACAGCAACGGCAATTACCAGACGTACAGCCTCGAAGGTGAGAAGCTGAAAGACCAGAAACCGCAGCTCAGCTTGCTGTTGCAGGTACTGACAGACGAGAAGCGCTTTATCGCTAACTGATTATTTATGAATCAGTTAGCGTTGCTTCCCCCTTGCAATCAAAAAGGAATCGAGTAGTATTCCTTTTATGCGTCGGCACGTAGCGCAGCCTGGTAGCGCACCGTCATGGGGTGTCGGGGGTCGGAGGTTCAAATCCTCTCGTGCCGACCAAAACTACACAAAAAAACCAGCCGCTTATGGCTGGTTTTTTATTGCCTGTCTTCGCATGCACAATGCTTAGTGCTTCTCACGCCCACCGAGAAAGAAAATCCCCAGCGGAATCGCCAGCAGGACGGTGAACACCAGACTGTAAACAAAGATCATCGCTGATTGCAGGACAAACATGCTGGTTGTCCACGCAGAGAGCGGGATGTTGTACTGCTCGATCACGCCGACAATGGTTGCTCGCCCCACGCATGCAGCAGCAATCATAAACACAACCAGTAACGCCAGCAGGAACTTGCGGCCTTCAGGTGTCTTCAGTTTTTCCCGTACCATCTCTTCTCCCTTTACAGATGAATAACAATAATTAACGCGTAAAATAACACGATCTCTGCACCGACTCCACCACAGCATTAAACACCAATAAAAGAGCATAAAAGCAGTGCTTTAATCCGTTTAAAATGAAAATGTGAGTAAATTACGCCAACCATTCACATACATTATGTTAGTCTTTCCGGGATCGTTTTAACAAAAAGGAATGACAGTGAAAAACGCACCTAAATTTGCCATCGCCCTTATCGCCGCTGCGTGCGCGAGCACCAGCGCTTTCGCCAGCGAAACCCCAAAAGAGCAGCCGCTGGAAAAAGTTGCCCCGTATCCGCAAGCGGACAAAGGGATGAAGCGCCAGGTAATTCAGCTCCCGGCTCAGCAGAATGAAGGGAATTTCAAAGTCGAGCTGTTAATCGGCCAGACGCTGGAAGTGGACTGCAACCAGCATCGTCTGGGCGGCCAACTGGAAAGCAAAACGCTGGAAGGCTGGGGTTATGACTACTATGTCTTCGACAAAGTAACCTCGCCAGTCTCCACCATGATGGCGTGCCCGGACGGCAAGAAAGAGAAGAAATTTATCACCGCCTATCTGGGTGATAACAGCCTGCTGCGCTATAACAGCAAGCTGCCGATTGTCGTTTATACGCCGGAAAACGTGGATGTGAAATATCGCGTATGGAAGGCGGATGAGACGGTAGAACAAGCAGTAGTTCGTTAAAAATAAGTCGGGTGGCGCTCACGCTTACCCGACCTGGAAAGGGTGCGTTCTGGTGCCCTCACCCCAACCCTCTCCCGGTGGGAGAGGGAGAAAACACGAAAAACGGTAACGGATGTTACCGTTTTGCGTTTACCTTACAGCGCGATATCCGCAACCGGCTTGTTTTCCGCCTGAGGCTTCAGCTCTGCCTGTGGCGCAGCATCCGCAGCCTGCGGTTTGACGTATTGCAGTTGCAGAACGCGACTGGTGTATTCCAGCTCTTGTTCCGTGGCGTCAACGTTACCGTTCAGCTTCGTACCGTAGGATGGAATAATGGTTTTCAGCTTCGCCTGCCATTCCGGGCTGGATACTTTGTCCTTAAACACTTTTTCCATCAGGTGTAGCATGATTGGCGCAGCGGTAGACGCCCCCGGGGATGCTCCCAGCAGCGCGGCAATAGTGCCATCCTTATCGCTTACTACTTCGGTACCCAGACGCAGCACGCCGCCCTCTTTCGGATCGCGTTTGATGATCTGCACGCGCTGACCCGCCTGCCACAGACGCCAGTCTTCTTTCTTCGCCTGCGGATAGTACTCTTTCAGCGCCTCGAAGCGTTCTTCATCAGAGAGCATCACCTGGCTAATAAGGTATTTCACCAGATCGAAGTTATCCAGTCCCACGTCCATCATTGGCTTGACGTTTGACGTCGTGGTCGCGCTCAGCAGATCCCACAGGGAACCGTTTTTCAGGAACTTGGTAGAGAATGTAGCGAACGGCCCGAACAGCACCACGCGCTTACCGTCCAGCATACGGGTGTCGATATGGGGAACGGACATCGGTGGTGCACCAACAGAAGCCTGACCGTACACTTTAGCCAGATGACGGTTAACCACTTCAGGGTTTTCCGACACCAGGAACTGGCCGCCAACCGGGAAGCCGGCGTAGTCGTCCGCTTCCGGAATACCGGACTCCTGCAACAGTTTCAGCGCCGCGCCGCCAGCACCGATAAACACGAACTTCGCCTTAATCACATGCTCGGCTTCGTTGTTTTTCAGATCGGCAACGGTCACGCTCCAGCTGTTATCCGCGTTGCGCTTGAAACCACGCACTTCGGAGCTGAGTTGCAGGTTAAAGTTCTCTTTTTTCTTCAGAGAGGCCACCAGCTGACGGGTGATTTCACCGTAGTTAACGTCAGTACCAATTTCAGTGCGGGTCGCCGCCACTTTCTGGTTCGGATCGCGGCCTTCCATAACCAGCGGCGCCCACTCTTTGATTTGAGCGTGATCTTCAGAGTATTTCATCCCGCGGAAAAGCGTGCTCTGTTGCAGGGCAGCGTAACGCGCACGCAGGAAGTTGACGTTTTGATCGCCCCACACAAAGCTCATGTGCGGAACGGTGTTGATGAAGGAGTGCGGATTGTGCAACACACCGCTGTTCACCTGGTGAGACCAGAACTGACGTGAGATCTGGAACGCTTCGTTGATCTCTACCGCCTTCTCGATACTAATGGAACCGTCCTTTTTCTGCGGCGTATAGTTCAGTTCCATAAGTGCCGAGTGCCCCGTCCCGGCGTTATTCCAGCCGTTAGAGCTTTCCTGCGCCACGCCATCAAGGCGCTCGACCATCGTCATGGACCAGTTCGGCTCTAATTCCTGAAGATATGTGCCCAGCGTGGCGCTCATGATGCCGCCACCAATTAAAAGGACATCCGTTTCCTGCTCTTTTGGTGCGTCAGCCTTCGCCGCCAGCGAGACGGCGTTCAGCCCCACGGCCAGAGAAAAGAGCACGGCAGTCATTTTTTTCATCATTTATGCCTTAGTTGAATAGTGCTTGATGCGTAGAAATTACAGGTGAAACACGCTGCGGTGGCACGGTAGCAACTTTTAAATATTGTTTAAAGGTTACGAAATTATTGTAATTGTGAAATTTAATGATGGATTGTTTGTAGGGTTTTGGCATACAGGCTGGCACCCGACGATTTTCCTGGCTATGATGCTGCACTTTGTGATCGCGCGCACGGAAGCCTGCCCCTACCAGCGAATTGTTATGTCATTACCTCACTCGTCTGTACCCCAAGAAGGCCATGTCGCCACCGTTTTACGTTCGCCTCAACGTCTGATGCGCGAAACCCTGGCCGGCGTGATTACCGCGCTGGCGCTGATCCCGGAAGTGATTTCGTTTTCCGTGGTCGCGGGCGTGGATCCGAAAGTGAGCCTTATCGCCTCCGTGGTGCTCTGTTTCGCCCTTTCCCTGCTCGGCGGGCGTCCGGCCATGGTGACGGCGGCGGCCGGTTCCGTCGCGCTGGTGATTGGCCCGATGGTCCATCAACACGGCGTACAGTACATTCTGCCCGCGGTGGTGATGGCTGGCGTGATTCAGATCCTGTTCGGCGCGCTGGGAATGGCGCGGCTAATGCGCTTTATTCCCCAGTCGGTGATGGCCGGGTTTGTTAACGCCCTTGGCATTTTGATTTTCTTTGCCCAGGTGCCCCATTTCTGGAGCCGAAGCCCGCTGATAGTAGGCCTGTTCGTGCTGACGCTGCTGATTGTGCTGTGGGTGCCACGCTATATCAAAAGCGTGCCCTCCCCGCTGATTGCCATTGTGCTGCTGACTTTGTTCACCGTCACCAGCGGGCAAATCCTGCCAACGGTAGGGGATGAAGGCTCCATGAGCGGCGGTTTGCCGGGCTTTACGCAACTGCTGGTGCCGCTCAATCTGGAAACCCTGAGCATTATCTGGCCGTGTGCGCTAAGTATCGCTTTTGTTGGCCTGCTGGAATCCTTGCTGACGGCAAAACTGGTGGATGAACTGACCGTTACCCCTTCAAGCAAGCGCCGCGAGAGCATCGGTCTGGGCGTGGGGAATATTATGGCCGGGTTCTACGGCGGCATTGCGGGCTGCGCGATGATTGGGCAGACCATCGTTAACGTGGAGATGGGGAAAGGCAGAAGCCGTATCTCCACCCTTGCGGCGGGTATCGTACTGCTTGTGCTGGTTACGGCGCTCAGCGAGGTGATGGCCAAAATCCCGATGGCGGTACTGGCGGGTATTATGGCCATTGTGGCCGTCAAGACCTTTAGCTGGCATAGCGTTCAGCCCGGAACGCTGAAAAACGCGCCGGTGGCTGAAACCGTCGTGATGCTGGTGACGGTTGTGGCAACGGTTTCCACCGGCAACCTGGCGATTGGCGTGCTGGGCGGGATTGTGATGATGTTCATCCTCCCTGCCCGACTTAAGCAAAAAGCACTGGCTACAGAAGAAAAATCGTCGCCAGTCCAAGAAAAATAAAGAAACCGCCGGTATCGGTAATGGCGGTGATCATCACGCTCGACCCCACCGCGGGGTCGCGCCCCAGCCGGGTCATGGTCAACGGGATAATCACGCCCATCATCGCCGCCACCAGCAGGTTCAGCACCATCGCCAGCATCATGACCCCGCCCAGCGCCATATCATCGTACAGCCACCAGGTAATGCCGCCCATGATGCCGCCCCAGACAAGGCCGTTAATCAGCGCGACGCCCATCTCCCTGAAAATCAGCCACGAAAAATTACCCGGCTGAATGTTTTCCAGCGCCAGGGCGCGAACGATCATGGTGATAGTCTGGTTGCCGGTGTTCCCGCCGATCCCCGCCACAATCGGCATCAACGACGCCAGGGCCACCAGCTGGGAAATGGTATGTTCGAAGCCGTCAATAACGCGGGACGCCACGAACGCGGTGCATAAATTGATGGCGAGCCACGCCCAGCGGGTTTTGACGGCCTTGCCGACGGAGGCATGAACATCGTCTTCGGCACTGATACCGCCAAGGGCACGCAGGTCGTTATCGGTCTCTTCATAGACCACGTCAACGATCTCATCAATGGTCAGACGCCCCATCAGCTTGCCCACCGAATCCACCACCGCCGCGCTCACCAGGTCATCACGTTCGAAGGTACGCGCGGCTTTTTCGGCATCGTCTTCCGGCGAGAAGACCATCGGCTCGGTTTCCATGACCTCACTTACCCGCTGCTGGGTGCTGTTCAGCAGGATCGTTTTAAGCTCCAGCTCCCCGAGCAGGGTCTTATCCCGCGAGGTGACGAACAGTTTATCGGTGTTGTCCGGCATACTGCCCAGGCGACGAAGATAGCGCTGCACCGTACCCAGGGTGACGTCCGGACGCACGGTGATGACGCCAAACTCCATGATCGCGCCGACGCTGTTTTTCTCGTAGTGCATCACCTGACGCACGCGCGCCCGCTCCTCGGCAGGCAGGGAAGCCAGCAGGCGTCCGGTCAGGTTGCGCGGAAGATGCTGAACGAGGTAAATCTGCTCATCGATATCCAGCGTTTGCAGGGCGTCAAGAATGTCCCGATCGCTCATCTCATCGATAAGGTCATCCCAGACGTTTTCCGAGGCTTCAAGCAGCACCTGACCGCGCTCATGATCCTGCACCAGCCGCCACAGGGCGTGGCGCTCCTCGGAAGGCAATGCCTCCAGGGTGTCCGCCAGATCCGGAGGTGGTAAATGTGCAACCAGCGCACCTACCTCAGCAATATCGTCGGCCAGCGTGCCGACATCATATTGCTCAGCCAGGGTTAGCTTACCCAATAACGTTGACGTGACCGCTTTATCGGTCGTCAGGAGCCAGATGAGCCGCGCACGCTCCTGGTCACGCTGCCTGGCGCTGTTTTTCTTTAATACCGACATCAATCATAAATCCATTAAATGAGTTGGCGTTAAGCATAGCGCGGGGATATGTAAATAAGAATAAACGGCGGGTCGGGATGGAGAAAAAAACGGCATATATGAAAAATGAGTGTGCCGGGGGCCACCCGGCACAATTGCAATCAGGCCGTGCGCGCCACCGCGTCCCGTGACGCCGCATCGCGCTCATCGCCGGTCAGCTCGCTCAGTTTGCCGTCGCGCATCTCCAAAAGACGGTCGGCGTGAATGAAGTAGTGATCGTCATGGCTGATGGCAAAAATGGTTTTCCCCATCGCCTGCATCAGCGGCAGCAGGACCTGATAGAACTCGCGACGGAAGTGCGGGTCCTGATCGGCGGCCCATTCATCCAGCAGGATGATGTCGCGCTCTTCGGCCAGCGCCAGCAGCAGCGCCACGCGCTTCTTCTGCCCTTTCGACAGCTTGAGATTCAGGATTTTGCCATCCTGTAGCTCCAGCTTGTGTGACATTTGCAGATGCGCAAGCCACTTCTCCACCAGCGCCGGATCCGCCTGCTGCCCTTCCGGGCCCAGCAGCCGGTCGAACAGCCAGACGTCGGTAAATACCGCCGAGAAGAGCTTGCGGTAGTCCTCCGGTTTCTCCGCGCTCAGCGCTTTGCCATCCAGCAAAATTTCGCCTGATTGCGGCTGGTAGAGGCCCGTCAGCAGCATCGCCAGCGTGGATTTGCCGCTGCCGTTACCGCCGATCAGGAACAGCAGTTCGCCGCGGTGAATGGTCAGATTTATCGGCCCCACGGAGAAGGCGTTATCCTGATAGCGGAAGGTCACGTTACGCAGCTCAAGCGTTTGCCAGTTCGGAAAGGCCTGCGGGCGCGGGAACTCAGACTTAAACGGCGCAAGGTCGAACTTCTTCAGCTTTTTGAAGGCCACCTGTGCGCTCAGCAGCGTCGGCAGTGCGCCAACGGCCGACAGCAGCGGCGTGCGTAAAAACAGCAGCGTCAGGGAGTACGTTGCCGCCACGTTGGTATCCGCCCACCCCAGGCTGTTCGCCATCCAGAACACCAGGCCAATGGCACCCAGCATCATGATGTTGGACCAGTTCACGGCGCTCAGGTGGAACGTATCGGCGCGAATAATGTGATGACGATATTCGTGCGCATCCGGGATATAGAGATGGTTGAAGATATGTTCGGCGCGCTCGCGGTTCAGCGTCAGCTCTTTGCGCCCTTCCAGCACTGTCTGATAATCGTTATAGAGCTTGTCTTCCGTTTCGCGCAGCACCGCCATGTGCTTATAGACGCGTGATACCAGCAGGAACCCGCCCCAGATGGTAATAACAATCCACAGCGCCGTTACCGCCAGCATTTTGCTGGAGAGCCAGGCGAGATAGGCTGCCGAGCCAAAGGTCAGGATGATCCCCTGCACCAGCTCCGGCAGGCGCACAAAGGCGATGGTAATGGCGCGCACATCGCTGGTCAGCCCCGCCAGCAGAGAAGCACTTCCCAGCTGTTCGATGCGTTCCACTTGAGTATCAAGGATCCGTTTGATGAACTCGCTGCGCAGACGGAAAACGAAGTGGTGGCCGAGCGCGGTCAGCGCCAGCTGTGACCCGAGCGTGACTGCCATCAGCAGCAGCAGTAAACCCAGAAATTCCGGCAGGACGGAGAGTGACGTGTCGACCATTTCGATCAAACGCACGTTAATGAAGGCAATCAGGCCGATCCCCAGCGCCGCGCTGGCAAGGCTTAGCGCCATCACCGCGATAAAAGGCCAGCGATACTGCCGCCAGACAAGAAGAAGTAGTTGCATGCAGAGCAATCCGGACAAGAAAAATCAGCCAGCAGTGTAAACTGCCTTTCACACACATCAAGAATAATTCTTATTTTTATTCTCTGTACGCTGCCTGGCGGAACGTGAGGTTGTAGCGAAACGCCCCCGCCACCGGGTGATCGCCATTTTTAAGCGGCTGAATACCGTGATAAAAAAGCCGTGATTCACCGCCCCAGACCACCACATCGCCATGCTCCAGCATCAGCCGTTTGAGCGGGTCGTTGCGCCGCAGGCCGCCAAACTGAAAGACAGCGGGCAGCCCAAGGGATACCGAGACAATCGGCGCGCGCAGGTCAGGCTCGTCCTTATCCTGATGCAGGGAGAGCTTTGCCCCGACGGCATAGCGGTTGATCAGACAGGCATCGGGACGAAAATCAGGATAGCCGGCCGCGACGGCGGCATCGTGACACAGCGCCTGAAACGCCTCCGGCATCGGCGGCCACGGCCGATCCGTCAGCGGGTCGTTCGCGGCATATACATAGCCCCGCTCATTCGTCGCCCATCCCAGTTCGCCGCAGTTGGTCATCGCCACGGACATGGTATACCCGCCCGGCGTGACCATATGGCGAAACGGCGAACGGGCGGTGACGGTATCAATACCGTCGAACAGCGCCGCCGCGCGGGAAAGCGCAAAACGTCTCAGGATCGTCGCCCCCGGCGCGAGCGGCTCCTGCCAGGGTTCAGCATCAGCAAAAAGATCGAGCATTATCCCTCCGGGTTGTTCGCCTCACGTTTCAACAATAGCACCTTACGCGCTGCGCCCCAGCGATAACCCGACAGCGCACCGTCGTTACGCACCACGCGGTGACAGGGGATAACTATCGCCAGTTTGTTGGCTCCGCAGGCCCCCGCCACGGCACGTACGGCATTGGGTTTACCAATGGCCTTCGCCACCTGCTGATAGCTCGCCGTTTCACCGCAGGGGATAGCCCGCAGCGCCTGCCAGACCTGCTGCTGGAAAGCGGTACCCCGGATATCCAGCGGTAACGTCAACGGCGTCGCGCGGCTGTCGACAGAGGCAATCACCTGACGAACACGCCCGGCAAATGCGCCTTCCATCGGTTCACGGACGGCAAGCGGAAACAGTGAGAGCAGCTCAGCCGTCAGCCCGGCGTCGTCATCACCCAGCAGTATTGCGCAGATCCCGCGCTCGCTTTCCGCCACCAGACAGTGGCCCAGCGAGCAGTCGCTGATGGCATAGCGGACCGCAGCCTCTCCGTTACGGTACTGTTTCGCCGTCATGCCCAGCGCGCCGTTGGCTTTACGGTAGTAGCTGCTGCCGTCCGGGAAGCCAGCGGCCAGTACGGCGTCGGTGATTTTACCGCCCTGTGCAAGCAGGCTACGCAGGCGTTGTTCACGCGCAGCCTGCTGCCATGCTTTCGGCGTCATGCCGGTGACGGATTTAAACAAGCGGTGGAAATGGAACGGACTCATGCCAACCTGCTGCGCCAGGGCCTCCAGGTTCAGCGCGGCATCCTGCTCAAGCAGTCGGCAGGCCAGCGCAACGTTGGCCTTTTTCTGCGCCATAGGGTCGACCTGGTCCGGCCTACAGCGCTTACAGGGGCGGAAACCCGCCTGCGCGGCCTGGTGAGCATCAGGATAAAAGCAGACATTTTTACGCAGCGCGTGGCGGGCACGGCAGGACGGACGACAATAAATGCCGGTCGTCTGCACGGCAAAGACAAACTGGTTATCCGCACGCGGATCGCGGGCCAGAACAGCCTGCCAGCGATCCTCATCGGTAAGATAGGTTGTGTTTTTCATCATCGGCTCCTCTTACAAGCATACGCTCAGCTTGCCTGAACGCCATCGAACAAAAACCCGCAACCTTGCTTTTTAATTTTTTTCGCTCACCAGGAAGCTGTTGAACTGCGGTGAACTCCAGGTTTTAAACCCGTCAGCCTCTTTGGTGATCATATAAACGGCCAGCCCTTCCTGACGCACCACCTCTTTGGCCTTCTCCGTGCCGAGCACCATCAATCCGGTATCCCAGGCGTCGGCTTCCAGCGCAGTTGGCGCTATCACCGTCACGGACACCAGGTTGTGGGTAATCGGGCGTCCGGTTTGCGGATCAATCACATGCGAGATACGTTTGCCATCCAGCTCGTAATAGTTGCGGTAGCTTCCGGAGGTGCTGATACCGTGCCCGTTGATGTCGACAATCGCCTGCACCGCGTTCTGCTGATCGGTTGGTTTTTGGATGGCCACTCGCCACGGCCTGCCGCTGGCGTTCATGCCCCGGCTGACGAGCGCGCCCCCGACGGAAACCAGATAACGGGGAATACCTTCCTGCGCCATCAGGGCCGCGAGATGATCCGCAGCATACCCCTCGCCTACCGTGGAGAGATCCACAAACAGGTCGGGAATGTCTTTTTGCAGGTATTGCTGACCGTACTGGGAGATCACCGCCAGATGCTGTAACCCTGTACGCGCGCGGGCGTCGTCGATGGCGGCTTGATCGGGTGTGGTCACCGGCTGCTTGTTGGGGCCAAATCCCCACAGGTTCACCAGCGGCCCAACGGTCACATCCATTGCGCCGTTGGTTTTGTAGCCCACGCGCATGGCTTCCGTGACGATATCGGCCATTGCTTCGCTCACCGGCCACAGCGAGGTGCTGCTGGAGCGATTGAAACGCATCAGCGCTGAGTCATTTTTATAGGTAGAGAGTAGCTGATCGTCGGCATCCAGCTGCGCCTGAATTTTACCGCGTAGTTCTTCAGCGCGGGACTTATCAATATCCATCACGCTGACGCGCCAGAAGGTCCCCATGGTTTTCCCTTCCAGCACCGTCGCGGCGGGTGCGTCGATTTTTGCGGGCTGTGTAGAAGAGTCACACGCGGTCAGGAGTAAAAAAGTCGCCAGAACGCTGGCGCGTAAAAAAGTCATATCCATTGGTTATTATCCTCATGCCAGGGCGGCAAGAGTACACTAAAACAGCGTATTTGAAGACCCTAAAAAAGCATGAAAAAAGGGGCCTGATGGCCCCTTTGTCGCTGTATGAGCAATTAGAACTGGTAAACCAGACCCAGCGCGACGATATCGTCAGTACCGATACCTGTCTGACGGGTGAAGTCATTTTCATCCAGCAGGTTGATTTTGTAATCAACATAGGTGGACATGTTTTTGTTGAAGTAGTAAGTCGCACCCACGTCAACATACTTCAGGATATCCTGATCGCCATAGTTTTCGATGTCTTTACCTTTAGACTGCAGGTAAGCCACGGATGGACGCAGGCCGAAGTCGAACTGATACTGAGCAACCACTTCGAAGTTCTGCGCTTTGTTAGCCCAGCCCTGATCGCCAACGCGGGTCGCGTTGTAAGTCTGAGTATACTGTGCAGCCAGGTAGATGTTGTTCGCGTCGTATTTCAGACCACCGGTGTAGGTCTCTGCGCGATCGCCTTCACCGTAGTAGCCCGCAGCGTTCTGGTCAGCAGTACGTTTAGAACTGGTGACTGCCGTACCGAGTGCGAAGCCTTCGCCCAGATCGTAAGTCAGAGAGCCGCCGTAGCCGTCACCGTTCTGACGCAGCGCGTCACGACCGTTGTTGGTCTGGCCTTCGCCGCTTGGGCTGCCGTTTTTACCCTGGTACTGCAACGCGAAGTTCAGACCATCAACCAGACCGAAGAAGTCCTGGTTACGGTAGGTCGCGAAGCCGTTACCACGCTGCTGCATGAAGTTGTCAGAACCGTAGGTATCGCCGCCGAACTCCGGCAGAACGTCGGTCCAGGAAGTCACATCGTAAACAACGCCGTAGTTACGACCGTAGTCGAATGAACCCGCATCAGCGAATTTCAGACCTGCGAACGCCACACGCGTCCATGAGTTGTTTTCGTTCTCACCAGAGTTACCCTGGATCTGGTATTCCCACTGGCCGTAACCGGTCAGCTGGTCGTTAACCTGAGTTTCGCCTTTGAAGCCCAGACGCATGTAGGTCTGGTCGCCGTCTGCACTGTCGTCATCAGAGAAATAGTGCAGGCCATCCACTTTACCGTACAGATCTAATTTGTTGCCGTCTTTGTTATAAATTTCAGCCGCATTTGCTGCGCCTGCCACCAGCAGAGCTGGTACCAGGAGGGACAGTACTTTAACTTTCATTTTATTAACCCTCTGTTATATGCTTTATTATTTACCACTGCTTACTGGTCAACCCTCTTAACCAGTCGGCAAGTTCATTCTCCTCAAAAATGCAGAATAATCCAACAGGAATATGATACGAAAACTTTGAAGATGTTTCACTTTACCATCAAGATGTTTCAATATGTAAATTTCAAGGAACTTTCACAAAGCATCAAAAGTTTAAAAATATAGCACGGATAATCAAAACAAAAATATATCCTATAAAATTCAAAAGACTAACTTAAAAAAGAGTACAGCACTGAATGACAAAAAAATTCCCGTCAACACCACTAAAATAACCCTCGCTATCATCATTAACTTTATTTATTACCGTCATTCAGTTCTGAATGTCTGTTTATCCCTAATTGAACCGGATGCTCCGCATTCGGTTTTTTTTTACCTTTCTTTACGTCAACAGACATTTTATGTGCTACCCGTCTGTAATGATAACGACTATTAACTAAATCCATCGCCCGGCGATTACAGATTTTCCTTTTCACTTTCAAAATTAATTTCTTGTTAATTCGTGCTATTTTACTGCCGTTGTAACAGCATATTTGTACATTTCACTGGGTTTTGTACATCTTTCACACGGATGACGTTGAAGCGGGTTGCGACAGATAAAAAGTCAAGGTCATACCGATAACGACGCTGGAAATTCAGTTATTACCCTTTATACTGCCCTATCCCATTACCGCGCGGCCATTACGGGTTAAACACATCGATGAGTCAGACTGAAACTACCGCCCCGAGCAAATTCTCCCTTCTACCGGGCAGCATCACCCGTTTCTTTCTTCTGTTGATCGTTGTGCTGTTAGTCACAATGGGAGTGATGGTTCAGAGCGCCGTGAATACCTGGCTTAAAGATAAAAGCTATCAAATTGTCGATATCACCCATGCGGTGCATAAGCGCATTGATACGTGGCGCTACGCGACCTGGCAAATCTACGACAATATCGCCGCCGCACCTGCCACCTCATCAGGCGAAGGGTTGCAGGAAACGCGCCTTAAGCAGGATGTGTATTACCTTGAAAAACCGCAGCGCAAGACGGAAGCCCTGATTTTCGGCTCGCACGACAGCGCAACGCTTGAGATGACGCAGCGGATCTCCTCCTATCTGGACACCCTGTGGGGCGCCGAGACCGTACCGTGGTCCATGTATTACCTGAACGGTCAGGACAACAGCATGATCCTGATCTCGACCCTGCCGCTTAAGGATCTCTCGTCGGGCTTTAAAGAGACCACCGTTGGCAGCATTGTCGATTCCCGTCGGGCAGAAATGCTGCAACAGGCCAACGCGCTGGACGAGCGCGAAAGTTTCTCGTCATTACGCCGTCTTGCCTGGCAGAATGGCCACTACTTTACGCTGCGAACCACCTTTAACCAGCCGGGCCATCTGGCGACCGTGGTTGCCTTCGATCTGCCAATTAACGATCTTATCCCGCCGGATATGCCGCTGGACAGTTTCCGACTGGAGCCAGACAACAGCACCCAAAATATGCGCACGCCGTCGGATAAAGAAGGCCCGGACAGCGTAGCGATCTCCTTTAATGGCTCGAAGATTGAGATTGCCTCATCGCTCAACTCAACCGGTATGCGGCTGGTGTGGCAGGTGCCTTTTGGCACCCTGATGCTTGATACCCTGCAAAACATTATGCTGCCGCTGCTGTTGAATATCGGCCTGCTGGCGCTGGCGCTGTTTGGCTACAGCACCTTCCGTTTCCAGTCGGGCCGCCAGAGCGACTCGACGTCGGTATCAGCCGGGACCAGCAACGAGTTGCGTGTTCTTCGTGCCCTGAATGAAGAGATTATTTCCGTGCTGCCGCTTGGGGTGCTTGTTCACGATCAGGAGGCAAACCGGACGGTGATGAGCAACAAAATTGCCGATCACCTTCTGCCGCATCTTAACCTGCAAAATATTACGGCCATGGCGGACCAGCATCAGGGCGTCATTCAGGCCACCATTAATAATGAACTGTATGAGATCCGTCAGTTCCGCAGTCAGGTCGCCTCGCGCACGCAAATCTTCATCATCCGCGATCAGGATCGCGAAGTGCTGGTGAATAAAAAGCTCAAGCAGGCGCAAAGGCTGTATGAGAAAAACCAGCATGGCCGCGCGGCGTTTATGCAAAACATTGGCGATGCCTTTAAACAGCCGCTGAAGTCACTCGCCACGCAGATTGCTGATTTAAGCACGCCGGAAAGCCGACAGCTTAGCAGCCAGGCCGACTCGCTGGTTCGTCTGGTGGACGAAATCCAGCTTGCGAACATGCTGGAGAATGACATCTGGAAGGGCACCCCTACGCTCTTCTCCATCCAGGATCTGATTGATGAGGTGGTTCCGGAAGTCCTGCCGGTGATCAAGCGCAAAGGGCTCCAGCTGCTGATCAACAACCATTTACCGGCCAACGACGAGCGTCACGGCGATCGCGATGCCCTGCGTCGCATCCTGATGATGTTGATTCAGTATGCCGTCACCACGACACAGATCGGCAAGATCACCCTTGAAGTCAGCACCGATGAGTCCACCGACGATCGTCTGACGTTCCGTATTCTGGATACGGGCGAAGGCGTCACCGTGAGCGAAATCGATAACCTGCACTTCCCGTTCCTGAACGATACCCAGCGCGACCACTACGGTAAGGCGAATGCCCTCACCTTCTGGCTCTGCGATCAGCTGGCGCGTAAGCTGGGCGGTCATCTGAACATTAAGGCGCGCGAATCCCTCGGCACCCGCTACTCCTTGCATGTTAAAATGGCGGCGAATCCTCAGGAAGAGGATGAAGAGCGTCTGCTGGATGATGTGGTGGTGATGGTGGACGTGACCTCCAGTGAGATCCGTAATATCGTCGTTCGTCAGCTGGAAAACTGGGGCGCGTCCTGCATTACCCCGGACGAAAGGCTCGCGAGTCAAGAATTTGATCTATTTTTAACTGATAATCCGTCTAATCTTACTGCCTCCGGCTTGCTTTTAAGCGATGATGAGCCAGGCGTGCGGAAAATCGGCCCTGGGCAGCTGCGCGTCAACTTTAATATGAGCAATGCAATGCAGGAAGCTGTATTACAACTGATTGAAGAGAATCTGGCGCAGGAAGAGATCCTGGAGTCACCGTTAGGCGGCGATGAAAATGCCGAACTCCATGCCAGCGGATATTATTCGCTCTTCGTTGATACAGTACCAGATGATGTTAAGCGGTTGTATACTGAGTCCGCTGCGCAGGATTTTGCAGCGCTGGCACAGACAGCACACCGGCTTAAAGGGGTGTTTGCCATGCTTAATCTGGTTCCCGGCAAGCAGTTATGTGAAACGCTGGAACATCTAATTCGTGAGAAAGATGCCTCTGGCATTGAAAAATACATCAGCGACATTGACGCTTACGTCAAGGGCTTGCTGTAGCAAGGTAGCCTTATACATGAACAATATGAACGTAATTATTGCCGATGACCATCCGATTGTACTGTTCGGTATTCGCAAATCACTTGAACAGATCGAGTGGGTGAATGTAGTCGGTGAATTTGAAGATTCCACAGCCCTTATTAACAACCTGCCTAAACTTGATGCGCACGTGCTCATTACCGATCTCTCCATGCCTGGGGATAAATACGGTGATGGGATTACGCTCATCAAATACATTAAACGCCACTTCCCGGACATTTCGATCATTGTTCTGACCATGAACAATAACCCGGCGATCCTGAGCGCCGTTCTGGATCTTGATATTGAAGGGATTGTGCTGAAACAAGGCGCACCTACCGATCTGCCTAAAGCGCTGGCGGCGCTACAGAAAGGGAAGAAATTCACGCCTGAGAGCGTCTCACGCCTGCTTGAAAAAATCAGCGCAGGTGGCTATGGCGACAAGCGTCTCTCGCCTAAAGAGAGTGAAGTTCTGCGTCTGTTCGCTGAAGGTTTCCTGGTTACTGAAATCGCCAAGAAACTGAACCGCAGTATCAAAACCATCAGTAGCCAGAAAAAATCCGCGATGATGAAGCTGGGTGTGGATAACGATATCGCCCTGCTGAACTATCTCTCTTCCGTGACGCTGAGCGCAACGGACAAAGATTGATCGTCGCTGTCTACGCCGGGTGACCCTCGCGGTTACCCGGTCTAAAGACCCCGTAGGCCGCGCAAGCGCAGTGCCGTTGGACACATAAAAAAGGCCCTTTCGGGCCTTTTTTATTGTCTTGCTTTTCGCACCCGCTCCGCATACACGGATAGCGTCTGCTTCAGTACATCCAGCGTGACCGGCTTCGACAGGCAGCTGTCCATTCCCGACTCCAGACAGCGCTGCTTCTCCTCCGCCAGTGCGTTGGCTGTCACCCCCACCACCGGCAGCGTCAGCCCCAGCTGTCGGATACGCTGCGTCAGACGATAGCCGTCCATGTTAGGCATGTTCACATCGCTGAGCACAATATCAATATGATTCTTACTTAAGACATTCAGGGCATCCACGCCATCATTGGCCGTTTTACACTGATAGCCCAGAGAGCCAAGCTGGTCTGCGAGCAGACGACGGTTAATCGGATGATCGTCGACGACCAGAATCATCATATCGTCATTCACCGATGCCAGCTCATCAGGGGAAGCCAGCACGGTAGCGCCATCGCTGTCCTCAAGCTGTACGCTGTAAATACGCGCCAGCAAGCCCAACATTTCGTGCGGTGTCGCCACACTGTGCACCCATACCCCGGGCGAACGCTCAATCGGAATACCGATATGACGGCGGCAGAACATCACCACGCCCCGCCCCGCCCACGCCTTGTCTGGCTCAACGTCAGTAATCAGCATGTCATCTGCGTCCGGCGTCTGGCCTTCATAGCGTGAGACCCGCACACCGCTGCTGGTCAGCATCGAGGTCAGGAAATCATGTAAGGAGGCGTTGTGCACCGCCAGCCAGCAGTGCTTTTCGCTCAGCCCGTCGACCGTGGTTTTCACCGGATAGTGTGCCGAGTAGAGCGGGATACGGATGGTGAACTGGCTGCCCATACCCGGCTCGGTATCGACGGAGATATCCCCGTCCATCATGCTGATAAGCTTCTCGCAAATCGCCAGACCCAGCCCGGTCCCCTGGAAATTACGCTGGACGCCCGTCCCCACCTGGAAGAACGGATCGAACAGGCGAACGACCTCTTTCGCCGGAATGCCAACACCCGTGTCGCGTACGCGAATAGTCAGGTACTCCCCTGCCCGGCAGACATGCAGCACAATACAGCCGATATCGGTGAATTTGATGGCGTTGCTTAGCAGGTTCGAGATGACCTGTTGCAGACGCATCGGATCGCCATGCAGCGTCAGCGGCACATCCGGCTCGATAAAGCAGTACAGCCCCAGCTGTTTGCGCACCACCAGCGGCAGATAGTTGGCGCTGATATGGTTCATCACCTCGCGCGGGGAGAACTCACGCGGTTCTATTTTCAACTGCTCGGATTCAATTTTAGAGAAGTCGAGAATATCGCTGATAATTTTCAGCAGCAGGCTGGACGAGTTGTTCATCGCCGTCACCAGGCGGTCGACCCCTTTCGGCAGCTCTTTGGTCTGGAGAAGATCGAGGTTACCGATAATGCCGTACAGCGGCGTACGCAGCTCATGGCTGACGGTCGCGAGGAACATCGATTTCGACTGGCTGGCCTGCTCCGCCGCCTGCGCCATATCCTGCAATGACTCTTCCATCTTAACGCGCGCGGAGACGTCCACCAGCACGCAAATCGCCACGTTTTCATTGCGGTAGCGCGAATGGACGAAGCTGATTTGCAGGTTGGTGTGGGTGCTGGTCAGCACATCCACAAAGTTAACCTGTTGCCCACAGATGATCTGCGTTAACCGCTGGCGGTCTTCATGCGTGAGCATGTTCAGGTAGTTATGGGCAAGCTCGTTACTGAGGATATTTGTCCCGTCCTGAGTACGCAGGATACAGATCCCCACCGGCGCCGAGGCGACAATCTTACGGTTAAACTGCTCGTGCTCCTCCAGACGCTGAGCATCCGCTTCCGCCGGAATAAAGATCCGCCGCTCATACATTCTCGCCAGCATAAACAGCGCAACCCCTACCGCGATGTTCAACAAAATGGCGTTAAGGATCAGGATGCGAATGCGCTCCAGCACCTTGTCCACCGGCAGCGAATAGACAATGCTCAGCGACGATGGCGGTAAACTTTTCTTCAGCACCAGCTCGCGGAACCCGGAGGTATAGCCAAACCATGACCGCTCCTGCATCCAGCTGGGCTCCACTTTCAGGCGGTTTTCAGGCCCGGTAAGGGAGATGAGTGGGTGGCCGTTCTCATCCAGAATGGTCACGCCCATCGGCAGACTGCCCGGCGTGAAGAAGTTTTCCATGCGGATGGTTTGTTCAATCCCCAGCAGCGCTTGCAGACGGTTTCCGAGGTAAACCGGAGTCAGGGCATAGAAATAGCCGACGCCCATGCGCGGCCCCTGGCTTATCCAGAAAATGTTGTTCCCGCGCTCTTCCTGAGGCGCATTGCGGTATTTCACTATGCGCTCATGCAGGCTTTTCAGCGCGTCTTCGCGTTCGACGGGCATATCTCGCAGACCGAAGTCCGCCATGCAAAGATTTTCGTTGCCAATCAGGTAGACGCGGTTTAGATCGTAAGCAGCCGAAAAATTATCGCGCCAGTAGCGCATAAACCATGACAGGGACTCCAGTGAGCCACGCCAGGCTTTGCCCATCGCGGAACAATCGGAGTCCGGGAAGAGCGGTTCGAAATCAGGTACTTCGGTTTTTTCATCCCGACCGCGGAGGGCAAGAATGCCGTTCTCCGCCGTCAGTCGATTCTCAGCGATATACTTAAGCTCTTTCATCACATCAGACGTGCGCTGGATATAGCGCTGGGCCTGATCCGAGCTTAAGTTAAACTCCTGGCGGATCTCCGCTTCTTTCTGGTGTAACGCGTTAACGATGTAAAATACCGAGAGCAGTGCCACCAGCAACCATAGCAGTAGCGCAAGCGCCCGAAACAGATAGCGAGAGACTTTTAACGTGGTACGAAAGGAGACGAGGTATTTCAAAGGGGCGAGGCTCCGCCATCGGGGAAAAAAGAATGTGGTTAAGGTAGCGGTAAACGCGGCTTGTCGCAACGTTCACTTGTCTGCTTGCGCAAAACAAAAGGGCCGGAAACCGGCCCTTTATGCGTCAGGAGACGTTACTCGTCAGCGTCATCCGCTGCTTCATCATCGGTGTCCGCTTCCGGGACGATTTCATCATCCCCTTCCGCGACGCTGCCGTCGATAGAGTCGAGCTCTTCGTCATCCACCGGCTCAGCAACGCGTTGCAGACCGACGACGTTTTCATCTTCCGCAGTACGGATGAGGATAACGCCCTGGGTGTTACGACCCACCACGCTGATCTCAGACACGCGGGTACGCACCAGCGTACCGGCATCGGTGATCATCATGATCTGGTCCGCGTCGTCCACCTGTACCGCGCCAACAACGGAACCGTTGCGCTCGGTCACTTTGATGGAGATAACGCCCTGCGTGCCGCGAGACTTGGTCGGGTATTCGCTTTCCGCCGTACGTTTACCGTAGCCGTTCTGGGTGACGGTCAGGATTGCGCCTTCGCCACGCGGAACGATCAGGGAAACCACGCTGTCTTCACCCGCCAGCTTGATACCACGCACGCCGGTCGCCGTACGACCCATTGCGCGCACGGCGTTCTCTTTAAAGCGCACCACTTTACCGGCGGCAGAGAACAGCATCACTTCATCAGAACCAGAGGTCAGATCCACGCCGATCAGCTCGTCGCCTTCGTTCAGGTTCACCGCGATGATCCCGGCGGAACGTGGACGGCTGAATTCGGTCAGCGCGGTTTTCTTCACGGTACCGCTCGCGGTTGCCATAAAGACGTTCACGCCCTCTTCGTACTCGCGTACCGGCAGAATGGCGGTGATACGTTCGTTCGCTTCCAGCGGCAGCAGGTTAACGATAGGTCGACCCCGCGCGCCACGGCTCGCTTCCGGCAGCTGATAGACTTTCATCCAGTACAGACGGCCCCGGCTGGAGAAGCAGAGGATCGTGTCGTGGGTATTGGCCACCAGCAGACGGTCAATGAAGTCTTCTTCTTTAATACGCGCCGCAGATTTGCCTTTACCACCACGACGCTGTGCTTCGTAGTCGGTCAGCGGCTGATACTTCACGTAACCCTGGTGAGACAGCGTCACGACCACGTCTTCGCGGTTGATCAGATCTTCAATGTTGATATCGGAGCTGTTGGCCGTGATTTCGGTGCGACGCTCGTCGCCGAACTGATCGCGAACCAGCTCCAGCTCTTCACGGATCACTTCCATCAGGCGCTCTGCGCTACCCAGGATATGCAGCAGCTCGGCAATCTGCTCCAGCAGCTCTTTGTACTCGTCGAGCAGTTTTTCATGCTCAAGGCCGGTCAGTTTCTGCAAACGCAGATCCAGAATCGCCTGGGCCTGCTGTTCAGTCAGATAGTACTGACCGTCACGCACGCCGAATTCCGGCTCCAGCCACTCAGGACGCGCAGCATCATCGCCGGCACGTTCCAGCATCGCCGCCACGTTACCCAGATCCCATGGACGCGCAACCAGCGACGCCTTCGCTTCTGCCGGCGTCGGCGCACGGCGGATCAGTTCGATGATCGGGTCGATGTTCGCCAGCGCAACGGCCAGTGCTTCAAGGATATGGGCACGATCGCGCGCTTTGCGCAGTTCAAAGATGGTACGGCGAGTCACCACTTCACGGCGGTGACGCACAAACGCGCTCAGGATCTCTTTCAGGTTCATGATCTTCGGCTGGCCATGGTGCAGCGCAACCATGTTGATACCGAAGGAGACCTGAAGCTGAGTCTGGGAGTAAAGGTTGTTCAGCACAACTTCACCCACCGCGTCGCGCTTGATTTCAATCACGATGCGCATACCGTCTTTGTCAGACTCGTCGCGCAGCGCGCTGATGCCTTCAACGCGTTTTTCTTTTACCAGCTCGGCGATTTTTTCAATCAGACGCGCTTTGTTCACCTGATACGGGATCTCGTGAACAATAATGGTTTCACGGCCGGTTTTGGCGTCCGCTTCCACTTCGGCGCGAGCACGGATGTAAATCTTGCCGCGACCGGTGCGGTACGCTTCTTCAATACCGCGACGGCCGTTGATGATTGCCGCCGTCGGGAAGTCCGGGCCCGGGATGTGTTCCATCAGCCCTTCAATGCTGATGTCTTCATCGTCGATGTAGGCCAGGCAGCCGTTAATCACTTCCGTGATGTTGTGCGGCGGAATGTTGGTTGCCATACCCACTGCGATACCGGACGAACCGTTCACCAGCAGGTTTGGGATCTTCGTTGGCATAACGTCAGGAATTTTTTCCGTGCCGTCGTAGTTATCAACGAAATCAACCGTCTCTTTTTCCAGGTCAGCCATCAGCTCATGGGCAATCTTCGCCAGACGGATTTCCGTATAACGCATTGCCGCGGCGGAGTCGCCGTCGATAGAACCAAAGTTACCCTGACCATCTACCAGCATGTAACGCAGCGAGAAAGGCTGCGCCATACGGACAATGGTGTCGTACACCGCGGAATCACCATGGGGATGGTATTTACCGATTACGTCACCAACGACACGGGCAGATTTTTTGTAGGCTTTATTCCAGTCATTGCCCAATACGTTCATGGCGTATAGTACGCGACGGTGTACCGGCTTAAGGCCATCGCGGACGTCCGGCAGCGCACGGCCAACAATGACCGACATCGCATAGTCCAGATAGGAGCTTTTCAGCTCTTCCTCGATGTTAACCGGTGTAATTTCTCTCGCAAGGTCGCTCATCTAACCGCTATCCCTCTACTGTATCCCGGATTCAAAGGTCGCAAATTATAACACAGCCGCGGTGATACAGGTAAACCTATACGCTTTATTCACAGGGATTGCCTGATATACTCATTTGTCTTGCTAAATAAGGAGTAAAAGCGCCCATGAATGCCGAAAAATCCCCGGTGGCTCACAACGTTGACCACGAAGAGATTGCCAAATTTGAAGCGGTGGCGTCCCGCTGGTGGGATCTCGAAGGTGAGTTCAAACCTCTGCATCGTATTAACCCGCTACGTCTGGGCTATATCGCGGAGCGTTCCGGCGGTCTGTTCGGTAAGAAAGTGCTCGACGTCGGCTGCGGTGGCGGCATCCTGGCGGAAAGCATGGCGCGCGAAGGGGCCACCGTCACCGGTCTGGACATGGGCTTCGAACCTCTACAGGTTGCGCGTCTTCATGCGCTGGAGTCCGGCGTACAGGTAGAATATGTCCAGGAAACCGTGGAAGAGCACGCGGCTAAACATGCGCACCAGTATGACGTGGTGACCTGCATGGAGATGCTTGAGCACGTTCCCGATCCGCAGTCGGTCGTCAGCGCCTGTGCAAAACTGGTGAAACCGGGTGGACAGGTCTTCTTCTCGACCATCAACCGTAACGGCAAAGCCTGGCTGATGGCCGTGGTAGGCGCGGAATATGTGCTGCGCATGGTGCCGAAAGGGACGCACGACGTGAAGAAGTTCATCAAGCCTGCCGAACTGCTGGGCTGGGTTGACCAGACATGGCTTAAGGAACAGCACATGACGGGTCTGCACTACAATCCTCTGACGGATAAATTCAAACTTGCCCCGGGCGTGGATGTTAACTATATGTTGCACACAACCGCCAAAAACGACTAACGTCATTCGTTATTCTTATAAAGATTGCGCGACATCATGTTGCGCAATTCTAACCTCCCGTTGAAGAAATCAGCACTCGATCAAATTTTGAATTTTTTTTCTGGAATATTGACATCTCTTCCAGGCCTTACGGTACGAGGACTTAGCCTTTTTTACCCTTTCACAACCTCAATTTAACGTCAAAATCAACCCTTGTGCTGAAAAGATTCGATACTAGAATACTCACCATATAGCGTTCTTCTTATCGCAAAACCCCTATATGTAGTATTTATCCACAGAGTTAGTCACAAGACGGTTCTGTGGATAAGCGGGGGATATTTTTTTATTTCACGGACAGGTAAAAACCCACATGAATCAGAGTCTGCTGGTGACAAAGCGCGACGGTACTACCGAGCGTATCAATCTGGACAAAATCCATCGAGTTCTCGACTGGGCAGCAGAAGGACTGAACAACGTATCTATATCCCAGGTCGAACTGCGTTCTCACATTCAGTTCTACGACGGCATCAAAACGTCTGATATCCACGAAACCATTATCAAAGCAGCGGCAGATTTGATCTCCCGCGACGCACCGGATTATCAGTACCTCGCTGCGCGTCTGGCGATTTTCCACCTGCGTAAGAAAGCCTACGGCCAGTTCGAGCCGCCAAAGCTTTACGATCACGTAGTGAAAATGGTTGAGCTGGGCAAATACGACACGCATCTGCTGGAAGACTATACGGAAGAAGAGTTCGAGCAGATGAACGGGTTTATCGATCACTGGCGCGACATGAACTTCTCCTACGCGGCGGTGAAGCAGCTCGAAGGCAAATACCTGGTTCAGAACCGTGTGACGGGCGAAATCTACGAGAGCGCTCAGTTCCTCTATATTCTGGTGGCCGCCTGCCTGTTCTCTAATTATCCACGTGAAACCCGTCTGGACTACGTGAAGCGTTTCTACGATGCGGTCTCTACGTTCAAGATTTCTCTGCCTACGCCAATCATGTCTGGCGTGCGTACCCCTACCCGTCAGTTCAGCTCCTGCGTACTGATCGAGTGTGGTGACAGCCTGGATTCCATCAACGCGACCTCCAGCGCCATCGTGAAATACGTCTCCCAGCGTGCTGGTATCGGCATCAACGCTGGTCGTATCCGTGCGCTTGGCAGCCCGATCCGCGGCGGTGAAGCGTTCCACACCGGCTGTATCCCGTTCTACAAGCACTTCCAGACGGCGGTAAAATCCTGCTCTCAGGGCGGCGTGCGCGGTGGCGCTGCGACCCTGTTCTACCCAATGTGGCACCTGGAAGTGGAAAGCCTGCTGGTTCTGAAGAACAACCGCGGCGTGGAAGGCAACCGCGTGCGTCACATGGACTACGGCGTGCAGATCAACAAGCTGATGTACACCCGCCTGCTGAAAGGTGAAGATATCACCCTGTTCAGCCCATCTGATGTCCCGGGTCTGTACGACGCGTTCTTCGCCGATCAGGACGAATTCGAACGTCTGTACACCAAATACGAAAAAGACGACAGCATCCGCAAGCAGCGCGTGAAGGCGGTCGATCTGTTCTCCCTGATGATGCAGGAACGTGCCTCTACCGGCCGTATCTACATCCAGAACGTTGACCACTGCAACACCCACAGCCCGTTCGATCCGGTGGTTGCGCCAGTGCGCCAGTCCAACCTGTGCCTGGAGATCGCCCTGCCGACCAAACCGCTGGACGATGTGAACGATGAAAATGGCGAAATCGCCCTGTGTACGCTCTCTGCGTTCAACCTGGGTGCGATTAAGAGCCTGGACGAGCTGGAAGAGCTGGCCGTGCTGGCGGTTCGTGCGCTCGACGCCCTGCTGGACTACCAGGATTACCCAATCCCGGCGGCAAAACGCGGCGCAATGGGCCGTCGCACTTTAGGTATCGGCGTGATCAACTTCGCCTACTGGCTGGCGAAAAACGGCAAGCGTTACTCCGACGGCAGCGCCAACAATCTGACGCACCAGACGTTCGAAGCCATTCAGTACTACCTGATGAAAGCCTCCAACGAGCTGGCGAAAGAGCAAGGTGCGTGCCCGTGGTTCAATGAAACCACCTACGCGAAAGGCATTCTGCCGATCGACACCTACAAAAAAGACCTGGATGCGATCGTCAGCGAGCCGCTGCACCTCGACTGGGAAGGCCTGCGCGAGTCCATTAAAACTCACGGCCTGCGTAACTCCTCGCTCTCTGCCCTGATGCCGTCCGAGACCTCTTCGCAGATCTCCAACGCCACCAACGGTATTGAGCCACCGCGCGGCCACGTCAGCATCAAAGCGTCGAAAGACGGCGTGCTGCGTCAGGTGGTACCGGATTACGAAACGCTGGGCAACAACTACGAGCTGCTGTGGGAAATGCCAAACAACGATGGCTACCTGCAACTGGTGGGTATCATGCAGAAGTTTATCGACCAGTCGATCTCTGCCAATACCAACTACGACCCGACGCGCTTCCCGTCAGGCAAGGTTCCGATGCAGCAACTGCTGAAAGACCTGCTCACCGCCTACAAATTTGGCGTGAAAACGCTGTACTATCACAACACCCGTGATGGTGCGGAAGACGCCCAGGACGACCTGGCGCCGTCAATTCAGGACGATGGCTGCGAAAGCGGCGCATGTAAGATCTAATAAATTCCCTCACCCTAACCCTCTCCCACAGGGAGAGGGAACTCTTTCCCCCTCTCCCTGTGGGAGAGGGCCGGGGTGAGGGGAAATAACACCACAGGACTCACCGCAATGGCATATACCACCTTTTCACAGACGAAAAACGACCAGCTCAAAGAGCCGATGTTCTTCGGCCAGCCGGTCAACGTGGCACGCTACGATCAGCAAAAATATGACATCTTCGAAAAGCTGATTGAAAAGCAACTCTCCTTCTTCTGGCGTCCGGAAGAAGTTGACGTTTCCCGCGACCGTATCGATTTCCAGGCGCTGCCGGAACACGAAAAGCACATCTTCCTCAGCAACCTGAAATACCAGACGCTGCTGGACTCCATTCAGGGTCGTAGTCCGAACGTGGCGCTGCTGCCGCTGATCTCGATTCCTGAGCTGGAAACCTGGGTTGAGACCTGGGCGTTCTCCGAGACGATCCACTCCCGCTCTTACACCCACATCATCCGCAACATCGTGAACGATCCGGCGGTGGTGTTTGATGATATCGTCACTAACGAACAGATCCAGAAGCGCGCCGAAGGCATTGCGCACTACTATGACGAACTGATCGAGATGACCAGCTACTGGCATCTGCTGGGCGAAGGTACGCACAACGTGAACGGTAAAACCGTCACCGTAAACCTGCGGATCCTGAAAAAACAGCTCTATCTGTGCCTGATGAGCGTCAACGCCCTGGAAGCAATCCGCTTCTACGTGAGCTTCGCCTGCTCCTTCGCGTTTGCCGAGCGCAAACTGATGGAAGGCAACGCCAAAATTATCCGTCTGATTGCCCGTGACGAAGCCCTGCACCTGACCGGGACTCAGCATATGCTGAACCTGCTGCGCAGCGGTGCAGACGATCCGGAGATGGCGGAAATTGCGGAAGAGTGCAAACAGGAATGCTACGACCTGTTCGTGCTGGCGGCCCAGCAGGAGAAAGAGTGGGCAGACTACCTGTTCCGCGACGGCTCCATGATTGGCCTGAACAAAGACATTCTGTGCCAGTACGTTGAGTACATCACCAACATCCGCATGCAGGCCGTCGGTCTCGACCTGCCGTTCCAGACGCGCTCTAACCCAATCCCGTGGATCAACACCTGGCTGGTGTCCGATAACGTGCAGGTCGCGCCGCAGGAAGTGGAAGTGAGTTCTTACCTGGTCGGTCAGATTGATTCTGAAGTCAACACCGACGACCTGAGCGATTTCCAGCTCTGATGAGCCGCGTAACGCTGAGCCTTTCGGGTACAGAGGTGTTGTGCCAGGAAGAGCACCCTTCTCTGCTGGTGGCGCTTGAAGCACATCAGGTAGAAGTCGAGTACCAGTGTCGTGAAGGCTACTGCGGCTCCTGCCGCTGCCGTCTGGTCGCAGGCCAGGTAGACTGGCTGACCGAACCGCTAGCCTTTATCAGTGAAGGGGAAATTTTGCCCTGCTGCTGCCGGGCAAAAGGCGATATAGAGATCGAGATGTGATGTTGTCCTTATCCCCTCTCCCGGTGGGAGAGGGTTAGGGTGAGGGCATGAGGCCGCAGAGCCTGATTGTCGGGTGGCGGCTTCGCCTTACCCGACCTACAAAACCTACTTCCGGTGAATGAATTCGACCGCTTTATCCGGGAAATCCGTAAACAATCCGTCCACATCCGCCTGGTTATACAGCACGTCGTAAAGCTGATTCACGTCCGTCGCATACTCCGGCAGCTGGTCTGCACGCACGGTATACGGATGCACCTGCATCTTGCTCGCATGCGCCTCTTTCACCATCGCCGTCAGCTTCACGTGGCCCGGCGTTGAGCCTTCCGCCACCAGCATGTGGTAATCCGGCCCGATGCCGTCGGCGTACTGCGCAATCTGCTTCATCGCGCCCGGCTTAAACATCCAGTCGTAGCTGTAGTTCACCCACTTCCCGTCCGGCTGTTTTTCCTGAGTTTCATTCCAGTCGGTATAGGCAATCAGCTGCACCAGATTGAGATCCATCCCCATCTTCGGCTCCAGCTCAGTTTTGATGCGCTTCAGTTCCGCGGCATCGAAACATTGCAGGAAAATCTTATCCTTCTTGCTGGTGTAGCCGTACTTTTTCAGTACCTCCAGCGTCTTCGCGGCAATGTCTTTTCCTTCCTGATGGTGGAACCACGGCGCTTTGATTTCCGGGTAGATACCGATATTTTTGCCCGTCGAGTGGTTCAGCCCCTGAACAAACTCGATCTCCTCTTCGAAGGTGTGAATACGGAAGTCAGACTTGCCCATCGGGAAACGCCCCGGATAGACCTGCACCTTCTTACCGTTCTCAATCTCGAAGCCCTCGGTAAACTTCAGCGAGCGGATCTCCGCCAGCGTGAAGTCGATGGCGTAGTAGCGGCCATCTTTACGGGCACGATCCGGGAAACGCTCCGCCACGTCCGTCACGCGGTCAAGATAATGGTCATGCAGAACGACCAGCTGGTCGTCCTTCGTCATCACCAGATCCTGCTCCAGATAATCTGCGCCTTGGGCATAGGCCATCGCTTTTGCCGGCAGCGTATGCTCCGGCAGATAACCGCTGGCGCCACGGTGGGCGATCACGATTTTATCCGCCGCCAGCGCGGAGCCTGTCATCAGGCCCGCCAGCAGCAGGCCTGTCGCTAACTGAGTTAATTTCATCGCAATGCTCCTTACTGACGACGCGCCAGCACCTCGGCATGGTGACGTTTTTCACCAATCATCACGACGATCAACAGCAGAACCGCCAGCACGCTGCCGCCAATCATCACCATAAAGCCACCGTCCCAGCCGAAGAAATCGACGGTGTAACCGACGATGGCACTTGCCGCCACTGAACCGCCGAGGTAGCCAAACAGACCGGTAAAGCCTGCCGCCGTGCCTGCCGCTTTCTTCGGCGCCAGCTCCAGCGCGTGCAGGCCGATCAGCATAACCGGACCATAAATCAGGAAGCCGATTACGATCATACAGGCCATATCCACACCCGGATTACCCGGCGGGTTAAGCCAGTAAACGACCGTCGCGATGGTCACCAGCGTCATAAAGAACACGCCTGTCGCCCCACGGTTGCCCTTAAACACTTTGTCCGACATCCAGCCGCAGATCAGCGTGCCGGGAATGCCCGCGTATTCATACAGGAAATAGGCCCAGGAGGATTTATCCAGCGCGAAGTGCTTCACCTCTTTCAGGTAAGTCGGGGACCAGTCGAGGATGCCGTAACGCAGCAGGTAGACAAACACGTTCGCCACCGCGATGTACCACAGCAGCTTGTTTGGCAGCACATACTTCATGAAGATCTGTTTCGCGGTCAGCTCTTCTTCGTGCTTCTCGCTGTAATCATCCGGGTAGTCGTTTTTGTACTCTTCAATCGGCGGCAGGCCGCAGGACTGCGGCGTGTCGCGCATCAGGGCGAAGGCGATAATCGCCACCAGAATGGCGCCAAAGGCAGGCATATAGAGCGCCGCGTGCCAGTCGTTGAACCAGGCCATCCCCAGCAGGAACAGGAGCGGCGGAAGCCCGCCCCCGACGTTATGCGCGCAGTTCCAGACCGATACAATCCCACCGCGCTCTTTCTGTGACCACCAGTGCACCATGGTACGTCCGCATGGCGGCCACCCCATCCCCTGGAACCAGCCGCAGAGGAACAGCAGTACGAACATGACGGCAATGCTGGAGGTCGCCCATGGCACAAAGCCCATGAACAGCATCACCGCTGCCGCGAGGATCAGACCGGCGGGCAGGAACACGCGCGGATTCGAGCGATCCGACACCGACCCCATAATGAACTTCGAAAAACCGTACGCGATGGAGATCCCCGACAGCGCAAAGCCCAGATCGCCGCGGGAGAAGCCTTGTTCCACCAGGTACGGCATGGCGAGCGCAAAGTTTTTACGTACCAGATAGTACGCCGCATACCCGAAGAAGATCCCGAGGAAGATTTGCCAACGCAGACGGCGGTAGAGAGGATCAATCTCTGCCTCTGGCAGTCGCGCCCGGTGTGGCGCAGGTTTAAAGATACTGAGCATAACAGCCTCCGTGGCCTTTCAAAAAATGACCGGGCATCTCGCGCCCGGCTACAGAGGCGGCGATGTTAAGAAATCACGGTGAATGTTACTGTGAATCAACGCACAGATTGTTACAGAAATATGACATAATGCGCAAAAAAGCGCATGAAATCACGTTTCACTTTCGAATTTCGCGCGTTTATGTTCGAAATCAAACAAACCACACGATCAATGTGGCTAAATGCTAAAAAACGAACATAGAGGAAAGGCAATGACAATTCACGATCCACGCTTCAGCGATGTGATTATCATTGGCGGTGGCGCGACGGGTGCCGGCATCGCACGCGACTGCGCCCTGCGGGGATTGAGCGTCACGCTTCTGGAGCGCCACGACATCGCCACCGGCGCAACGGGGCGTAACCACGGTCTGTTGCACAGCGGTGCCCGCTATGCGGTCACTGACGCTGAGTCCGCGCGCGAGTGTATTGCTGAAAACCAGATCCTCAGGCGCATCGCCCGCCACTGCGTTGAACCGACCAACGGCCTTTTTATCACCCTTCCCGAAGATGATCTCGGCTTTCAGCAAACCTTTATCACCGCCTGCACGGCGGCAGGCATTCAGGCCGAGGCGCTCGATCCTGCGCAGGCGCGCCGTCTGGAACCCTCGGTGAACCCGGCGTTACTGGGCGCGGTAAAAGTGCCTGACGGAACCATTGATCCTTTCCGCCTGACCGCCGCCAATATGCTCGACGCGCGGGAACACGGCGCACAGATCCTGACCGGGCATCACGTCACCGGGCTTATTCGTGAAGGTAATACCGTACGCGGGGTGCGCGTGTGTGATACGCAGTACAATGAACACCGCGAGCTGTATGCCACCGTCGTGGTCAACGCGGCGGGGATCTGGGGCCAGCGCATCGCGGAATACGCCGATTTATCCGTCCGCATGTTCCCGGCCAAAGGCTCGCTGCTGATCCTCGACCATCGCATCAATAACCATGTCATCAACCGCTGCCGTAAACCGTCTGACGCCGACATCCTCGTGCCGGGGGACACCATTTCGTTGATCGGCACGACCTCAATGCATGTGGACTACAGCGAAATTGATTACAACCGCGTTACCGCCGAAGAGGTGGATATTCTGCTGCGCGAAGGGGAAAAGCTGGCCCCGGTGATGGCGCAGACGCGTATTCTGCGTGCCTACGCGGGCGTGCGTCCCCTCATCGCCAGCGACAACGATCCGAGCGGGCGTAACGTCAGCCGCGGCATCGTGCTGCTCGATCACGCCGAACGCGACGGCATGGACGGGTTTATCACCATTACCGGCGGCAAGCTGATGACCTACCGGCTGATGGCGGAGTGGGCCACCGATGCCGTCTGCCGTAAGCTCGGTAACACCGCGCCGTGCGTGACGGCGGAGCGGGCCCTGCCCGGCTCGCAGCAATCGACAGAAAAAACGCTGCATAAAATCATTTCACTTCCTGCCCCGCTTCGCGGTTCGGCGATTTACCGCCACGGCGACCGCACCCCGACCTGGCTTGGTGAAGGGCGACTCAGCCGCAGCCTGGTGTGCGAATGCGAAGCCGTGACCGCAGGCGAGGTGCAATATGCCGTGGAAAACCTGACGGTGAACAACCTGCTTGATTTACGCCGCCGCACGCGAGTCGGGATGGGCACCTGTCAGGGGGAGCTGTGCGCCTGCCGTGCCGCCGGGCTGCTGCAACGTTTTCATGCCACCTCCTCAACCCAGTCGCTCGCCCAGCTCAGCGATTTTTTAAATGAGCGCTGGAAAGGCATTCAGCCCGTCGCCTGGGGCGATGCCCTGCGCGAAAGTGAGTTTACCCGCTGGGTCTATCAGGGACTTTGCGGTCTGGAGAAGGAGCACAACCATGAAATTTGATACCGTGATTGTGGGTGGAGGGCTGGCGGGCCTGCTGTGCGGTCTCAAACTGACGCAGCGGGGTCTACGCTGCGCCATTGTCACTCGCGGTCAAAGTGCCCTGCACTTCTCTTCCGGCTCGCTGGATTTACTGGGCGCGCTATCGTTCGCCGATCTGCCGCCTGAACAACCCTACCGCCTGACGGGCGCAGAGAATATGGCCCGCTTTGCCTGCGAAACCGAACACCTGCTGACCGCCTGCGGCGCACGCATGCAGGGTGACGCCGAGCAAAATCATCAGCGCGTCACGCCGCTCGGCACTCTGCGCGCCGCCTGGCTTAGCCCGGAAGAGGTGCCTGTCGCCCCCATCGCTGCCGGGCGCGTGCGGGTGGTGGGGATCAGCGGTTTCCTTGATTTCCAGCCGCATCTTGCCGCCGCGTCTCTCAGACAGCAGGGCATTCAGGTGGATACGGCGGAGATTGATCTCCCCGAGCTCGACGTGCTGCGCGAAAACCCCAGCGAGTTTCGTGCGGTGAACATTGCCCGCCTGCTGGATAATGAACGCTACTGGCCGCAGCTGTACGCAGCGCTTCAACCGCTCGGCGAGACCTGCGACGCCCTGTTTATGCCCGCCTGTTTTGGCTTAACGGACAACCGGCTCTGGCGCTGGCTCTCGGCGCGCCTGCCCTGTACGCTCGGTTTACTGCCGACGCTCCCCCCTTCCGTGCCCGGCATTCGTCTGCATACCCAGCTTCAACGTCAGTTTGTCGCCCAGGGTGGCGTCTGGTTGGCAGGCGACGAGGTGAAAAAAATCACCCTGGCAGAGGGCGCGGTAAGCGAAATCTGGACCCGCAACCACGGCGACATCCCGCTTCGTGCACGCTATACGGTGCTGGCAAGCGGCAGCTTCTTCAGTAACGGTCTGCTGAGCAGCCGGGATGGCGTGCGTGAGGCAATTCTCGGGCTGGATGTCCGGCAAAGCGCTTCCCGCGCGGACTGGTATCAAAGCGATTTCTTCACCCCGCAGCCCTGGCAGCAGTTCGGCGTGATCGTCGATACCCAGCTGCGCCCGCAGCTGGGCGGGGAGCCGGTTGAAAATCTTTACGCCATCGGCTCGGTTCTGGGCGGGTACGATCCCGTGGCACAGGGCTGCGGTGGCGGCGTCTGCGCCGTCACCGCGCTGCATGTCGCGGAGCAGATTATCCAGCGCAGGGAGGGAGCACAATGAACGACACCCGATTTGAAAGCTGTATCAAATGCACGGTTTGCACCACGGTTTGCCCGGTCAGCGGCGTCGATCCGCGCTATCCCGGCCCGAAACAGGCCGGCCCCGACGGGGAGCGTCTGCGCCTGAAGGACGGCGCGCTCTACGACGAGGCGCTGAAATACTGTATCAACTGTAAACGCTGCGAAGTTGCCTGCCCTTCGGACGTGAAAATAGGCGATATCATCCAGCGCGCCCGCGCCCGCTACAGTACGCAAAAACCGACGCTGCGCGACGCGATACTAAGCCACACCGATCTGATGGGCAGCCTCTCGACGCCTTTCGCGCCGGTCGTCAATGCCGCCACCGCCCTGAAGCCGGTGCGCAGGCTGCTGGATGCGACGCTCAAAATCGACCATCACCGCAGTCTGCCGAAATATTCTCACGGCACCTTCCGCCGCTGGTATAAATCCGTGGCGGCAGAACAGGCGCAGTTTGCTGAGCAAGTTGCCTTCTTCCACGGCTGCTACGTGAACTACAACCATCCGCAGCTGGGGAAAGACCTGCTGAAAGTGCTGAACGCCATGGGGACGGGCGTTCAGCTGCTGAGCAAAGAGAAGTGCTGCGGCGTTCCGCTGATTGCCAACGGTTTTACCGACAAAGCGCGCAGGCAGGCGAAAAGCAACGTCACCTCTTTACGTGAGGCGATCGTCGACAACGGGATCCCGGTACTGGCGACGTCGTCAACCTGTACCTTCACGCTGCGCGATGAATATCCGCATCTGCTGGATGTGGATAACACCGGCCTGCGCGAGCACATTGAGCTGGCGACCCGTTTTCTCTGGCGCAAACTTGACAGTGGGCAGACGTTACCGCTGGGCAAATTGCCGCTGAAGGTGGTGTATCACACGCCATGTCATATGGAGAAGATGGGCTGGTCGATCTATACGCTGGAGCTGCTGCGGCTGATCCCGGGGCTGGAGCTGACGGTGCTGGACTCACGCTGCTGCGGCATCGCTGGCACCTACGGATTCAAGCGTGAAAACTACCCAACGTCACAGGCCATTGGCGCGCCGCTGTTCCGGCAGATTGAAGAGAGCGGCGCAGATATCGTGGTGACGGATTGTGAAACCTGCAAGTGGCAGATCGAGATGTCCACCAGCAAACGCTGTGAACATCCCATTACCTTGCTGGCAAACGCACTGGCGTAACCGTTGCCGGGGACACTCCCCCGGCACATCCTCACTCTACGAACAGCGATTCCACGACGTTGATCCAGCCGTGCTCGCTGGCGACCTCTTTCCCGTTCAGCCAGCGGCGCAGCATGTTCAGCGCCATCATCGCGCACACCTCCTGACGCACGGCCAGGCTGTGGCGGGTAATACTCATCTTCACCCGCAGGGCGTGGGTCCCTTCCGGTGTTGCCAGGGCGAAGTTGAGATGCTCCTCATCCAGCCCGCCCACAAACAGCGCCAGCCCCGCGAAATGCTTCACTCTGCGCTCGGACGCCCAGCGCGCCGTCTGCGCCAGCGTCTCCTGCTGGAACGGCACCACTTCACTGGCCAGCAGCGGCGCACCCGCCCGGGTAAGCTGAAGCGCCAGAAGCCCACCGGTAAACTGCTCGCTTAGCGTCACGCTCAGCTGGCGGGACTGCAAATGCGCTGCGATCTGCGCCGGCAGCCCTTCCGTTCCTTCGAAAATCAGGCTTTCCCCGGCGACGCGCTGCACTTCCGGCCACAGTGCCAGCATAGCGGCTTTCTCTGACGCCGGTCCGGTCAGCTTCAGTTCAATAATCGGCATGGAGGAGCGATAGCCCATCGACACGCCGGGAGGCAGTTGCAGGTGATCGAGGCTCTGGGCCAGGTCGCTTTCCGAGCGGCCAAAGGTGGTCAGACGCAGGCACAGCGGCGGTTCAGGCAGCGTGAAGCGCGCGCGCAGGCGCGGCAGGATCTGCTGCTCGACCATCACTTTAAATTCCGACGGCACGCCCGGGGTGAAGAACATCAGGCAGCGGTTCAGCTGAACGGCAAACCCGCAGGCGGTGCCGACCGGGTTATCAATCAGTTCCGCGCTGGCGGGAATTTCAGCCTGCTTGCGGTTGCTGGGGGCCATCACGCGGCCACGCTCGGAGAAAAATCGCTCCATCTGTGCCAGCCACGCCTCGTGCAGGACCAGGCCTTCACCTCTGGCCGTGGCGGCGGCCAGCGCGCTGAGATCGTCGCTGGTGGGCCCAAGCCCGCCGTTCACAATCAGCACGTCGCAGCGTTCGCTGCGCTCGCGCAGAACGTTGACCAGCGACTCAAGATTGTCACCCACGGTGTTGCGGCGCGTTAACGGTAATCCTTGCTCAAAGAAGAGATCGGCGAGCCAGGCGGCATTGGTATCAATGATTTGCCCATGCAGCACTTCGTCGCCAGTGGATAACATTTCCACGTTTATCATTGTGTTCTCCCATTTCAATGGTCAAAACACTATAGCGCAATCGAAGACCGGGGGAAGAGAGAAACTGGCGCGACTGAACGCCGCGCCGAAAGGATTAGAAACCTGCGCTCACACCGATGTAGGGACCATCTGCCAGCGCGTTGTCGCGGTGGCCGTCTTTACCCGCCAGGTTCAGATAACGATAACCCGCTTCGATGGTGACAGGACGGATGATGGTCCAGCGTCCACCCACGTTGGCTTCCTCATAGCTATCGATACCGCTGGAGAGGGAATCCGGAGAGTAGTAGTACTCACCGAACAGGCCAAAGCTGTCGCCGATTTTCCACTGCAAACCGCCGCCCACTGCCGCCGCATAACCTTCGTCGCCGTCGTTCGGGTTGGTGTAAATCCCTTTACCGCCGACGGTCGCCAGGAAGGGACCCAACGGCACGTTGAAGCCGAGGCCCAGGCTTGCCGCATCCCCATCGTCGTCGTTGTGCGTCCAGCCGCCGGTCATCGCCAGGCCTGCGCTATCCGTGCCAAGACCAAAGCCCAGGTGGGTATAATCTTCGCCCGCCGAGCCGTTGAAGGAAATAGCGTTGGCGGCTGCCGATACAAACATCAGGCCTAAGCCCATTAATGCCACTTTTTTCATTGTCGTGATCCCGCACAATATATTCAGAGATGTCCAAAAACCGCGAGATTTTAACCTGACTGTCTGTGGGATCAATGCGCTCAGTGGACATCGGGCAATTAGTTTGTAACGATTTGATAATATCGGTATTTATATCATCAATAAAAAACGCATTTTTACGCACAAGCCGCCCAGATTTTCACTGGGCATCAGCTGAAGATGGCTGCGGTGCAGGCGGGCAATATCGTTGGCCAGCGCCAGGCCAATGCCGGACCCGGCGGCATCGCCCACGTTATCCAGCCGATGAAACGGCAGCATGGCCTGGGAGATCTGGTCTTCGGCAATACCCGGTCCGCTGTCCTCCACGCTCAGCTCAACGGCATCGTTATCCATGCGCAGGTACACCGTCACGATGCCCTGCTCCGGCGTGTATTTGATCGCATTCTCCAGCAGGTTAGCGCAGAGTTCGCCCAGCAAAACGTCATCCCCCTCAATCATTACCGGCTGCTGTACGCCGTCATAACCGAGATCGATACCCTTGCTGCGCGCCTGTGCCAGCCGCGAAAAGCAGCAGTTTTGCACCACCTGCACCAGATCCACAGGGGCAAACTGTCGCTCCCCCTGCTCTTTCCGCTTCACCGCCGAAAGCTGTAACAGCCTTTCCGTCAGCACGATGGTGTTATCCAGCGTAACGTTCATTGCCCGTAAGCTCTCCTGCCACAGCGCCGGATCGTTACGCGTCAGAGCAACGGATACCTGCGTTTTTAGCACCGCCAGCGGCGTTTTGAGCTGGTGTGAGGCATCGGCATTGAAGCGCTCCTGCCGCGAAAGTACGCCGCGCAACCGGTCGATGTAACGGTTAAACGCGACAATCAGCAGCCGCGTTTCCGACCAGGGCAGCAGCTCCGGCAGCGGGGCCAGCAGCCCGGGCTCACGGCGCACCATCAGCGAAGAGAGTTGCCGCATTGGGCGCAGCACGCGGCGCAGCAGCCAGGCGGTCAGGACCAGCGTCAGCAGCACCAGCAGCCCCTGCGACACGAGTGAGGAAAACAGCAGCTGTGTGGCCAGATAGCGCCGCGACTGCAACGTTTCTGCGACGTAAATTTCCGCCATCCCGAACACGTTATCTTCGTTAACCGGCTGGAGCAGCTTCGCCACGCGGATCGCCTGCCCGCGATACTCGGTATGATAAAACCACGCCAGCGCCGGATAGTGAGTGGTGCGCGACGTGGAGGGAGGCATATTTGGCAGATCGTCATAGCCGGAGATCGTCCGCCCGTCAGGGTCAACCACCTTGTAGTAGAGGCGATCGTTCATGTTCAGCTCAAAGCTGTCGAGCACGACCCAGGGCACGTTCACCAGCAGCTTGCCCTTGTGCACCACCAGCCGCTCAGACACGGTGCGCGCCGAGGATAACAGCGTACGGTCATAGGCCTGCGTCGCCGCCTGTAGCGCGCTAACGTAGCTGTTAAAGGCTGACAGCCCCCATAACAGCAGCAGCGGCAAACCCAGAAAGAGCAAAAGTTGCAGGTAAAGCGACTGCGGCTTAACCCACTTCATCGCCGCACTCCAGCACGTAGCCCAGTCCCCGGAGGGTGGTGATCCGCACGCCGCTGCCGGTCAGCTTCTTACGCAGGCGGTGAATATAGAGATCGATACTCTCGGGGCTGACGTCGTCGTTCAGGCTGAACACCTGGTCGAAGAGCTGTTGCCGGGAGACGGGACGGGTCCGGCGGTGCATCAGCACCTTCAGTAAAGAGAGCTCGCGCGGCGTGAGGGAAAGAGGTTCATCGCGCAGCAGAAAAAAGCCTTCATCATCGTACTCCAGCTCTCCCAGCCGCTGGCGCTCCTGGGTTCGTCCTTCACTGCGGCGCAGCAACGCGCGCAGGCGGGCATCAAGCTCCTCCAGCTCGAACGGCTTCGGCAGATAGTCATCCGCCCCGGCATTCAGCCCTTTCACCCTGTCTGCCACGTTGCTGCGGGCGGTAAGAAACAGCACCGGCAGCGTCTGCCCGCGCTTTCTCAGACGATGCACCACTTCCAGCCCGTCGAAGCCGGGCATGCCGATATCAAGGATCGCGACGGCATAGTTTTCCCCCTGCAAAAGGTGATCGGCCGCCCGTCCATCGTTGACGCAATCCACGGCAAATCCGTTTTGTACCAGCGCTTTCTCCAGCCAGTGAGCCAGCTCACGATTATCTTCCGCCAGTAAGAGACGCATATCACATCCTGTAAAGTTGGTGTCGCAGTGAAAGGGAAATGAAAGGTTATTGTTTTAACAATCACGCAACGGAACCGCTACAAGGTGGTTCACATAATCAGAAAAAAGACACCCGTACCCGTACTCCCGGTTCTCCGGCGTGAGGATAAACGATGAAAAAACAATTACTTTCTACCCTTGCTGCAAGCGTATTGCTGTTGAGTGCCTCTGTCGTCCAGGCGCAGGACACCCCGTCCCGCACCGAGTGTATCGCCCCGGCCAAACCCGGCGGCGGCTTTGACCTGACCTGTAAGCTGATTCAGGTCAGCCTGCTGGAGACGAAGGCCATTGAGAAACCGATGCGCGTCACCTACATGCCCGGCGGCGTGGGCGCGGTAGCCTATAACGCCATCGTCGCCCAGCGCCCTGCTGAACCCGGCACCGTGGTGGCCTTCTCCGGCGGCTCGCTGCTGAACCTGTCGCAGGGGAAATTTGGTCGTTATGACGTAAATGACGTGCGCTGGCTCGCCACCGTAGGCACCGATTACGGCATGATCGCCGTTCGCGCGGACTCCCCGTGGAAATCCCTGAAAGATCTGCTGACCGCCATGGAAAAAGATCCGAACAGCGTGGTGATTGGCGCAGGCGCCTCTATCGGCAGCCAGGACTGGATGAAAGCCGCGCTGCTGGCGCAGCAGGCCAAAGTGGATCCGCACAAAATGCGTTACGTGGCCTTTGAAGGCGGCGGTGAGCCGGTGACGGCGCTGATGGGCAATCACGTGCAGGCAGTATCGGGCGATCTCAGCGAAATGGTTCCCTACCTGAGCGGGGATAAGATCCGCGTGCTGGCGGTCTTCTCGGAAAACCGTCTGCCGGGCCAGCTTGCAGACGTCCCAACCGCCAAAGAGCAGGGTTATAACCTGGTCTGGCCGATCATCCGTGGCTTCTTCGTCGGGCCAAAAGTGACCGACGCCGAGTACCAGTGGTGGGTGGATACCTTCGCAAAACTTCAGCAAACCGAGGAGTTCAAAAAACAGCGCGATCTGCGCGGGCTGTTTGAGTTCAACCTGAACGGCAAGCAGCTGGACGAGTACGTGAAAAAACAGGTGAATGACTACCGCGAACAGGCGAAAGCCTTTGGTCTGGCGAAATAACCGGAGGCGCTATGAGCGATCGCATTTTTGCCGGGATATGGCTGCTGCTCTGCATTGGCGGCCTGTTCGTCGCCTGGCAGATCCACAGCGAATACAGCTATGAACCCGTGGGGCCACGCCCCTTTCCCGTAGGCATTGTCGGCCTGATGCTGCTCTGTTCGGTGGCCCTGCTGCTGCGCCATCCGGACACCGTGGAGTGGCCGCCACGCCGCACGCTGCAACGTCTGCTGGTAATGGTGATTGTTCTGCTGATGTACGCGTGGGGCTTTGAGTGGCTCGGCTTCCCGATCGCCACCGCCCTGCTGACGATGGTGATTGGCATACTGTTTAACGCCTCGCTGCCTGCGGCGGGGATCTCCGGGGTCGTACTGGGCATTTTACTCTGGTACGCCTTCGACCGCCTGCTGGACGTGACCCTGCCGCTCGGCGCATGGTTTAACTAACGGAGCACGCTATGGATACCTGGATCTATCTCTCTCAGGGGTTCGCGGTAGCGATGACCCCGGAAAACCTGGTGATCGCCCTGATCGGCTGTTTCGTCGGGACGATCGTTGGCCTGCTGCCGGGCCTTGGGCCTATCAACGGCGTGGCGATTTTACTGCCGCTGGCCTTTGCGCTGCACCTGCCTGCGGAATCGGCGTTGATCCTGCTGGCGACGGTTTATATCGGCTGCGAATACGGGGGGCGTATTTCCTCGATACTGCTTAACGTGCCCGGCGATGCCGCTGCCATTATGACCGCGCTGGATGGTTATCCGATGGCGCAGCAGGGACGCGGCGGCGTGGCGCTCTCTATTTCCGCCGTCAGCTCGTTCTTTGGCTCCCTGATCGCCATTGGCGGCATCATCCTCTTCGCCCCGGCGCTGGCCCAGTGGTCGCTGGCGTTTGGTCCGGCCGAGTATTTTGCCCTGATGGTATTTGCCATCGCTTGTCTCGGCAGCATGATGGCGCAGAATCCGCTGAAGTCGTTTTTGTCTGCGTTGATTGGCCTCAGTCTGGCCACCGTCGGCGTGGATGCCAACACCGGGGTTTATCGCTTTACCTTCGACAGCGTTCATCTCTCCGACGGCGTGCAGTTTATCGTCGTGGTGATTGGTCTGTTCTCTGTCTCAGAAATCTTACTGATGCTGGAACATACCAGCAGCGGGCAGACGCTGGTGCGCAAAACCGGCCGCATGCTCTTTAATGCCAAAGAGGGGGCACAGTGTGTGGGTGCTACCCTGCGTTCGTCGGTGATCGGTTTCTTTGTCGGCATCCTGCCCGGCGCGGGGGCGACTATCGCCAGCGCCATCACCTACATGACCGAGAAAAAGCTGAGCGGTAACAGCGACAGCTTCGGCAAAGGCGATATCCGCGGCGTGGCGGCGCCGGAGGCGGCGAATAACGCCTCGGCCTGCGGCTCGTTTATCCCGATGCTGACCCTCGGCGTGCCGGGCTCCGGCACCACGGCGGTGATGATGGGCGCGCTGACGCTCTATAACATCACTCCCGGTCCGGCGATGTTTACCGAGCAGCCCGATATCGTCTGGGGCTTGATTGCGGCGCTGCTGATCGCCAACGTGATGCTGCTGGTGATGAACATCCCGCTGATCGGGCTGTTCACCCGCATGCTGACCATTCCCCTGTGGTTCCTGGTCCCGGCCATCGCCGCCGTCTCTGCGGTTGGGGTGTACGCGGTGCACAGCACCACCTTCGACCTGGTGTTAATGGTGCTGCTCGGCGTGCTGGGCTACATTCTGCGCAAGATGCACTTCCCGATGTCGCCGCTGATTTTAGGGTTTGTATTGGGGGAAATGCTGGAGCAGAACCTGCGCCGCGCCCTCTCCATCAGCAATGGCAACATGGCGATCCTGTGGGAGAGCAGCGTGACGAAGATCCTGCTGGCGATGGCGATCATGGTGATTGTCGTGCCGCCGGTGCTGCGCTGGATGCGTCGACGCCAGCAGAAACCGCAGCCGGATATCGGCTGATTAGCCCCTCAACAGGGCATTGACCCATTGCCTTAACGCCTGGCGGGAGATCTTTATCCCGCCATTTTTCAGTTCTGACGGCAGCGCCAGCCAGTGTACCGGCTGCTCAAAGCGCGCCAGCCTGCCCTGAACCCACTCCGGCAACAGCGTGATATCCGTGCCCGGCTCACATTCCACTACCGCCACCGGGCGTTGCCCGTATTCGGCGTCATCCAGCGGGACGATAAACACCTGGCTAACCTGCGGATGTGTGACGATAACGCGCTCCAGCGCTTCCGGCTGGATCCCTTCTCCGCCGCTGAAAAAGAGATTGTCCATTCGGCCCAGAATGGTCAGGCGTCCGTCATGCCACTCGCCGCGATCGCGGGTGGCGAACCAGCCCTGCTCGTTGACCAGCGGCAGTAAGGCGCCGTCTCGCCAGTAGCCCGCCGCCATGCTTTCCGCCCGGATCCAGACTTCACCGTTCACCACCTGAAGGTCTCTGCCCGGCAGCGCGCTGCCCACGTCCGGCGCGCCGTCGGCCTCTTTGGCGCAGACGGTGGAGGCGAACTCGGTCAGACCGTAGCCGCAGAACGTGCGGATCCCCTGCTTGCGCGCCTGTTCGGTCAGCTCAACGGGGATTTCCGCCCCGCCGAGCAGCACGGCTTTCAGCGCAACGGGATGGTGTGAATTGAGCAGCCGCCACAGCTGCGTCGGCACCAGCGAGGCGTGGGTACAGCCCTGCAGGGCCTGCTCCAGCGGCTGTTTTTCACGCACGGTGAGACGGCCTCCGCCCTGCAACCAGCGCCACAAAATCCCCTGACCGGAGACGTGAAACAGCGGCAAGGACAGCAGCCAGTCGTCATCACCGCCATAAGGCATCAGCGACAACACGCCTTTTGCGCTGGCAAGGTGGGCGGCACAGGTGTGCACCGCCGCTTTTGGCAAGCCGGTGGAGCCGGAGGTGAGCGTCATCGAGGCCAGCCGTTCTGCCCGCCACGTCACGCCGCCCTGCTCCTCGCCCTCTCTTAATGCCAGCGCGGGCAGACCGTCATACTCACCGTTAAGCACCAGCGCAAAGCGCAGGGTCATCTGCGGCAGGAGGACGTCCAGCAGCGGACGGGGAAGCTGAGGGTTCACCGGCAAAATGCGGGCGCCGCACTGAAGCAACGCCAGCCAGGCCAGCAGGGTCTGCGGATGGTTGTGGGCGAGCAGCATGACGCCGTCACCGTCCCTGACACCCTGAGACTGAAAACCGGCTGCCAGACGATCGATACGCTCGCCCAGCTGTGACCAGTTGAGCGTTATATCGTCTAAACGCAGCGCGGGTGTATCGGCACTCCTGGAGCGCCAGTGCCGCCACGGCCAGTCGGTAAAAGTCATTGCAGCGGCTCCAGCGTCCCGACATCGAGGCACGGCAAGGTGCTGTCCGGCCACTGGCGAATCAGCTGGGCCTGCATCAGGTTTAGCGTATCAAGACCGGGAACGGTGTCCGGCGTTAACCATGCAGCGATGCGCGCCAGTTGCGTCAGCCCGAGGCTGGATTCGATGGATGAACTGATCACCGCCGTCAGCCCTGCGGCATGGGCCGCCGCAACCTGCTCGCGCACCTTGTCGAGGCTGCCGGTCAGCGTTGGCTTAATGACCACGGCACCGACGCCCGGCTCGGCGGCAAACGTAAAACCGGCTTCGCGCAGGCTCTCATCCCAGGCAATGGCAATGCCGGTTTCCCGGGCGAAGGCGCGAGAGTCGTCGCGCGTTTTGCACGGCTCTTCGAGAAACGCGATGCGGTTGCGGTACGCCGGGTTGACGTACTTCGCAAACTGCTGCGCCCTGAGCGGCGTCCAGGCGCGGTTGGCGTCCAGGCGCAGGTGCAGATCGGGAATGGCTTCCAGTAACAGGTTAACCACCATTCCGTCGCGCACCGCTTCGTACAGGCCGACCTTAATTTTCGCCACCTTCTCGCCAGGCATCCCGGAGAGCAGCGCGAAAAGTTCATCCGGATCGCCGGAACAGAGCGGCGCGGCGCGATAATTCGCCGCATCCGGCAAACAGCCGTCCAGCTCTGCCAGCGCGCAGCTGATGCCGAACGCGACGGAAGGAACGTCCGGCAGCGACGGATCTGCCCCCTCACGCCATTCGTGTGTCCAGGCCATCAGCGCCGCCTGCGCCTCATCCAGCGTTTCCAGGCTAAAGCCCGGAAGCGGGGCGATTTCGCCCCACCCTTCCCGCTCGCCCTGCCGGAGATGCACGAAAAAGCCATCACGGGTTTTTAACCGCCTTTCACGCAGTACCACGCCCGCGTCCATCGGTATCTGCCAGCGGTAAACCTGCGCGCGACGCATTACGGGTTCCGTTTGTATTTGCTGAAGTCTGGCTGGCGTTTTTCGTTGAACGCGTTGCGCCCTTCCTGACCCTCTTCGGTCATATAGAACAGCATGGTGGCGTTACCCGCCAGCTCCTGAAGTCCCGCCTGACCGTCACAGTCGGCGTTGAGGGCCGCTTTCAGGCAGCGCAGCGCCATTGGGCTGTTTTGCAGCATTTCGCGACACCAGCGCACGGTCTCTTTTTCCAGATCGGCGATCGGCACCACGGTGTTAACCAGCCCCATGTCCAGCGCTTCCTGGGCGTTGTACTGACGGCACAGGAACCAGATTTCGCGGGCTTTTTTCTGGCCGACGATGCGCGCCATGTAGGATGCCCCCCAGCCGCCGTCGAAGGAGCCAACTTTCGGGCCAGTCTGGCCGAAAATGGCATTTTCCGCCGCGATAGTCAGGTCACACATCATGTGCAGCACGTGACCGCCGCCGATGGAATAACCTGCCACCATCGCAACCACCGGTTTTGGACAGGTGCGGATCTGGCGCTGGAAATCCAGCACGTTCAGGTGGTGCGTGCCGGCATCATCCTGGTATCCGCCGTAGTCGCCGCGGACTTTCTGATCGCCACCCGAGCAGAAGGCTTTCTCCCCTTCCCCGGTGAGGACGATGACGCCGATGTTGTCGTCGTAGCGGGCATCCGCCAGCGCCTGGATCATCTCTTTTACGGTCAGCGGACGAAACGCGTTGCGTACCTGTGGACGATTGATGGTGATTTTGGCGATACCATCGGTGGATTTGTGGTAGCGAATGTCGGTGTAGCCTTCGGAGCAGTCCTGCCATTCAACCGGCGCGTAAAGCATGTTTTCATCAGGATAGATCATAGCGTGTCCTTTGTTCGATAACGTAGTATCTGAGCCAGACTCGCGGCAACCGCTTCCGGGTTGTCCCGGTGGGCGTTGTGTCCGGCATGAGGGATAGCATGACGCATGGCGTTAAGTTCAGCAGCGATGGCTGCAAACTTCCCGTCACGTTCGCCATAGAGATAGTCGAAAGAAAAATCACGCGCGGTGAGCGCGGGACGTAAATCAGGCTGAACGGCAAGCGAGGTGGCTTCCAGCATCTCAGCCAGCCTCGGGCCGTTGTTCCGGCTACGCAGCGCGATCAGCGCGTTGCGCTGTTCATCCGTAAGGGAGGTAAAGACCGGCTGTTGATACCAGTCGGCAAAGACGGCTTCAAGCGGCTCACTGCGAAAACGTGACGCCCAGCGGCGGTCCGAGGTCAGCCGCGCCTGGCGCGCCTCGACGTCTTGCAGCCCAGGGTGTCCACCTTCCACAATCACCCCATCTAACCCCGCAGGATGCTGGCAGGCATGGAACATCGCAATGCGGCCACCGAGAGAGTACCCTACCAGCCAGTAATTTAGTATGTTGTGACTAATTAAGGTATGCGTGAGCAATTCACTTACCTCTGCAAAACCCGTCACGCCCGTATCCGCTGAACCACCGTGCCCGGGCAGGTCAAGGTAGAGTCTGGGGTAGTCATGCAGCGACGCCCCAACGGTCTGCCACTCACGACAGTCACCGGAAAAACCGTGCAAGAAAACCAGCCAGGGGTAGCCTGATTTTCCGGGCTGAGTGACGCCAGCGAGGATCACAGGTGACTCACCTGCGCCAGCAGATGTTGCAGCTTCTGCGCGCCGTCAGAATCGTTTACCACCAGCTCAATCAGCGTCGCGCCAGGCTGCCGCCAGGCGGTGTTCAGCGCCGTCTCCAGCGCGTCCCAGTTTTCCGGGCGATGGTACTTCAGGCTGAACATGGCGGCGGCGTGTTCGAACTGCACGTTTTGCGGCATCAGATAGAAGCGCTCACGTTCGCTTTGCGGCGTCGGCAGCAGGGAGAAAATCTGTCCGCCGTTATTGTTAACAACAATCAGCACGAACGGAGCCGACGCCTGACGCAGGAGCGCCAGCGCGTTGAGATCGTAGAGGGCTGAGAGATCCCCCACAATCGCCAGCGTGGATTTTGCGCTGGCACGCTGTACGCCAGCGGCGGTGGAGATCAGTCCGTCAATGCCGCTCGCGCCCCGGTTGCTGTATACCGGATAACCCGCGGGCAGCTGCGAAAAGGCGTCAATCAGGCGCACCACCAGGCTGTTACCGACAAAAAGTTGCCCCTGCTCGGGAAGATATTTGCGGATACGGTGCGCCAGCCCGGCTTCACTGAACTCCTCGCACTGCGCTTTGGTGAGTTCCCACGCCTGACGCGACAGCGCCGGGATCTCCACCGCCCAGGGTTTGCGTTTTTCCGCCGGATGCAATTCCAGCCAGCTGTCAATATCGCTCACCAGGCGGCGACCGCGATGGTGCGCCGGGTCAAGGCGTCCTTCGAGCGGATCCACCAGCCAGTACTCTTCTGGCGTACAGGTGGCCTGCCACTGGAGCAGTCGCTTGCCCGTCAGGCTCGAGCCCAGCTGGACGACAATTTGCGCCTGCGCCAGCTCGGTGACCGCTTTCGCGTTCCCCAGCCAGAGGTCAGCGCAGGGCAGCGGCTGGCCCGTCTGGGAAAGCACGTCACCAATCAGCGGCCAGCCAAGCGTTTGTGCCCACTCCGCCGCCAGCTTGCCTTCCGCCGCACTCATCCGCCCGGCAATCACCACCCCGCGCTTCTGGCGCCAGAAGAACCAGTCGCGCTGCTTAGCGCTTTCCAGATGCGTCTGCTCACGCAGCCAGGGCTTTTCGCTCTCCCACCATTCTCCCAGCTGCTGTTGCCAGGCTAGGCCGGTCTCGTTCATTTCGCCGTACAGCGGTTCGGCAAACGGGCAGTTAATGTGCAGCCCGCCGCTGCGCAGTGCGTTCATGGCGTGGTCGAGAGTTGAGACCAGCCAGCTGGCGGGAATATCCTGGGTGGGGCGCGGCAACGAGACCGTCTGTGAAGGATGCGAGGCAAAAATGCCAGGCTGACGAATCGCCTGGTTCGCGCCGCAGTCAATAAGTTCCGGAGGACGATCGGCGGTGAGTAAAATCAGCTTTTCGCCGGTTAACCCCGCTTCAATCAGCGCCGGATAGAGGTTTGCCACCGCCGTGCCGGAAGTCACTATCACCGCCACGGGCGCGTTGCTGACTTTCGCCAGCCCGAGCGCCAGGTGGCCGAGACCACGCTCGTCAAAATGGGTGTGATGAATAAAAGCCCTGTTTTCCGCCGCAGCAAGGGTGAGCGGCGTGGAGCGAGAGCCCGGAGCAATACACACATGCCTGACACCATGGCGGGTCAGGGCTTCAAGGATCACCGTCGCCCAGCGTCGGTTAAAAGAACTTACTGACATGAGATTGTCCAGTATCAAGAATGCGACACAGTATAAATAATAGAAAAAGTCAGAATTTTGATATGAATCGGGATTGCACGAATCAGTATTAATCCCTCAGGAGGAGGGAACGCAGCCCGGCGGCCTTATTTTCGATCTCCTGCCACTCCTGCTCTGGATCGGAGCCGCTGACGATGCCCGCCCCCGCATAAAGACGCAGCGCGGCGTCATGAACGCGGGCGGAGCGTAATGCCACGCAGAACTCGCTTTGATCGCGCGATAAATAGCCCGCCGATCCGGCGTACCACTCCCGGTCAAACGGCTCCACTTTCGCAATAAATTCTCGCGCTGCCTGACGCGGCAGCCCGGCTACCGCCGCCGTCGGTTGCAGAATATGCAGACACTGCTCGTCATCAGACTGTTTGAGTTCGGTCCAGATACAGCGGCGTAAATGCTGCACCTTGCGCAGACGCAGCACCTGCGCTGGGAGGATCTCCAGCGTCCGGGTATGGTGCTGAAGACGCTGGCAGATATCTTCCACCACCAGCATATTTTCCCGCTGATTTTTGTCGTCGTTCATCAGCCAGTCGCCCAGACGCTGGGCCTGCTTATCGTCAGAATGGCTGGCGACGGTGCCTGCTAGCGCTTCAGTGCGCAGCAGCATGCCGCGTCGCCGCCACAGTCGCTCGGGCGTCGAGCCGAGGAACGCGTTGCTGGCGTCAAAGACCATACAAAAATGATAGCAGTTGAGGTTTAGCGCGCGGCTGGCGGCCATTAGCGCGATGGCGTTCACGGGCTGCTGGCACTGCACGTCTGTAGCACGTGCGAGCACCACTTTCTCAAAATCGCCGCGAGCAAGGGTATCCGTCGCCTGACGAATCAACGCCAGCCATTCCGGTTTTTCCGGATGATGGGTTTCCTGCACAATCTGCACGGACAACGGGCGGATCGGCGCGGCGTCGCGCAGGTTATCAATAAACTTCAGTGCGTCACCGGCATCATCACACAGCGACGTTTCGCTCCACAGTTGCAGGCGCAGCGTGGCGACCCCGCCAGACCGTCGCCAGAGAAGGCGTGGTAAAAACAGCTTTCCCTGTGCCGGGTTGAAGGCGTTCAGGCCGCAGATACGGGTATCATTGGCTACGTCATGGGTGTGCAAAAACCGGGAGGCCGAGGCCAGAGAGTCAAAATGGGCGAGGCTTCCGAGCGCGGCAAGTTCTTCATCACCGCTCCGCTGTTGCCAGTAAAACTGGGGATAGCATCGCTGCACACCCAGCCAGGCCAGCGGATCGAAGGCGTCGTTTAACGGGAAAGAGACATCGAAATGGCGTAAACCGGGTGTAGCGGGTAACGCTTGCGCAAGCTGAGTGCGCAGGCGTTCCAGCGCGATGGAAATCGAATGCACGCGAACCTCTCCCTGTTAAAACCTTACATTATACGGGGTACTGATGATAAATAGCAGTACCCACGTGTAGGGAGGGGTTTACCGGCTTAACGACGGGCTAACAGCAGGCCCAGCACCAGCCCTACGGCCGCACCGACCCCAATGCCCTGCCACGGCTTTTCGTGCACATAATCGTCGGCACGATAAACCGCCTGTTTGGCGCGGTAGTAGTAATTGTCGGATGCGTTGCTGACGCGGTTTTTCACGTCATGCAGCGCCTGCTCGGCGCGGGCTTTGAGCTCAATGTACTTCTGATCGGCAGGATCGCCTGAAGAGCGCAGTACTTCTTCCAGCGTTTCGCTTAACAGCGTTAGATCGTCGTCTGCTCGGGTATCCCAGGATTGAAATGACATATTTTTCTCCATGTTAGTACACCAGTCCGATAACTATAGACAACGTCTCGCTATTGCGCCTGTTTCGCTTCGCGCGCCATACCGATGTGTGGGATGCCATCTTCATCGTAAATGTCCGTGACCGGGGTAAAACCAAAATGGCCATAGAATGATTGCAAATGCGCCTGCGCGCCCAGGTATAACGCCTTGTCTGGCCACCGTTTCAGGCATGCGTCCAGCGTTTTTTCCATCAGCTGATAGCCCAGCTTTTCACCGCGCGCGCTTCCGCTGATAATGACGCGGCCAATGACGACAGGGTCAAAATCCTCTTCGCTTTTCAGAATCCTCGCATACGCCACCAGCTCGTTATCGCGCCAGCCGAGGATGTGCCGGTTCTCGCCGACCAGGTCATCGCCGTCGATATCCTGATAGGGGCAGGTTTGTTCAACCACAAAAACTTCGCAGCGCAGTTTGAGCAGGGCGTAGAGTGACTGAATAGTCAGTTCGCTGTGGTGTAGATCTTGCCACTGGATCATGTGTTTCTCCTTCCTGGGGTTCATCACGTTATACTAAACCCCTTCCCATTCGGCAAAGGGCTGATTGCGTTATGGAACTGATTTTTCTGGGTACGTCCGCGGGCGTGCCAACCCGCTCACGCAACGTGACGGCGATTCTGCTGGATCTTAAGCATCCTACCCGCGGCGGGCTGTGGCTGTTTGACTGCGGCGAAGGTACGCAGCATCAGTTGCTGCATACCTCATACCACCCGGGGAAAGTGGATAAAATATTTATCACCCATCTGCACGGCGACCATCTGTTTGGCCTGCCGGGCCTGCTGTGTAGCCGTTCGATGGCCGGTAACGCTAACCCGCTGACCATTTATGGCCCTGCGGGTATTCAGGCATTCGTTGAGACCACGCTGCGCCTGAGCGGCTCGTGGACCGATTATCCGCTGAAGGTGGTTGAGATCGGCGAAGGTCTGGTGTTCGACGACGGAGATTACCAGGTGCGCGCTTACCCGCTTAACCATCCGGTGGAATGCTACGGCTATCGCGTTGAGGAGCATGACAAGCCCGGCGCGCTGAACGCCGCCGCGTTGCAGGCCGATGGGGTGAAACCTGGCCCGCTGTTCCAGCGTCTGAAGCACGGCGAGACCGTCACGCTGGAAGACGGGCGCGTCATCAACGGTCAGGATTACCTTGCGCCGCCGCAGCCGGGCAAAAAACTGGCTATTTTTGGGGATACCGCCCCCTGCCCTTCGGCGCTCCGGCTTGCCGGGGGTGTGGATGTGATGGTGCATGAGGCAACGCTGGAAGCGGCGATGGAAGAAAAAGCCAATAGCCGGGGGCACAGCTCAACGCGTCAGGCCGCGCAGCTGGCGCGCGAGGCTGGCGTCCGGAAACTGATTGTCACTCACGTCAGCTCACGCTATGACGTCCGCGGCTGTGAAAGCCTGCTGGCAGAGTGTCGGGAGGTGTTCCCGGCATGCGAGCTGGCGGAAGATTTTGCTCAGGTCAGCGTTTAGTCCTTCATTTTTCCCTCAGGGTGCCGATAACGATTAAAAGGCCAGCATTTCTCTTGAGGGTAGAATGGATAATTTCCAGAAAGATATTGATGACAGGGCGAACCTGACCCAGTCCAACCGTTTTGAACTGTTGCTGTTCCGTCTTGGCACCTCTCTGAACGAAAATAAATCCGAGCTGTTCGGCATCAACGTGTTCAAACTGCGCGAAATTGTGCCGATGCCGACCTTCACCAAACCAGCGGGAATGAAGTCTCCGCTGATGGGGATGGTAAATATTCGCGACCAGGTGATCCCGGTGATCGATCTGGCCGCCGTCGCCGGCTGCAAGCCAGCCACCGGGCTAAACATTTTGCTGATCACCGAATATGCCCGCAGCGTGCAGGCGTTTGCCGTGGAATCGGTGGAGAATATCATGCGTCTCGACTGGAAGCAGGTGCACGCCGCGGAAACCGCCGTCAGCGGTCGCTACATCACCAGCATTGCCTGTCTGGACGATAAGACCGATACCAACGATCTGGCAATGGTGCTCGACGTGGAGCAGATCCTGTATGACATCACCCCGGCGAACCACGATCTGCACGCCACCCATCTGGAAACCACCAAATTCAACATCAAGCCTGGCTCTGTCGCGATTGTTGCTGAAGACTCGAAAGTAGCGCGCTCAATGCTGGAGAAGGGATTGCAGGCAATGGAGATCCCGGCTCAGCTGCATATCACCGGCAAAGACGCATGGGAGAAAATCACTCAGCTGGCCGCGCAGGCTCAGGCTGAGGGCGTCCCCGTTACCGATAAGATTGCCCTGGTATTAACCGACCTCGAAATGCCGGAGATGGACGGCTTTACGCTGACGCGCAAAATCAAAACTGATCCAGTACTGAAAGATATTCCGGTGGTGATCCACTCGTCTCTTTCCGGCAACGCGAACGAAGATCATATACGCAAAGTGAAGGCTGACGGCTATGTGGCGAAGTTTGAGCTGAATGAGCTGTCGTCGGTGATTGAAGAGGTGCTGGACCGCTCGATGAAGAAGATTGACGGGCCGCTTATAAGCAGGAAGCAGTTAGCTTAGTCGGGTGGCGCTTCGCTTACCCGACCTACAATACCTGTAGGCCCTGCAAGCGTAGCGCCGCTGGGCAATAAAAAACCCGCCGAGGCGGGTTTTTTGCTTTTACATCAGCGGCATCGCGCGCTGCACAATCTCAATCAGCGGCTGCGGATAGATACCGAAGATTAGCACCAGAAGCGCGGAGATCAGCACCACGATCCCCCCGGCGCTGTACTGCCAGTTGGACGGTGCATCACGGTTGAGCTGCTGAGGCGCGCTCAGGTACAGGCTCACAGCCACACGCAGGTAGTAGTAAAGACCAATCGCGGAGCCGATAACGACACCGGCAGTCAGCCACCACAGACCCGCCTGCACACCGACGGCCAGCACGTAGAACTTACCGATAAAGCCCAGCGTCATCGGGATACCCGCCAGAGAGAGCATCATCACGGTCATTACCGCAGACAGAATCGGACGGTGCCAGAACAGACCACGGTAGGAGAACAGGGAATCTGCATCCGGGCCACGGTACGGGCTGGACATCAGGCTCACCACGCCGAACGCGCCGAGGCTGCTGAACAGGTAACCGGCCAGATACACACCCACGGTTTCCATCGACATCTCACCGCTTTGCAGCGCAATCAGCGCCACCAGCAGGTAGCCCAGATGGGAGATTGAGGAGTAGCCCAGCAGACGCTTAATGTTGGTCTGGCTCAGCGCCATCAGGTTACCGAAGATGATGGAGACGAACGCGATAATGCCCAGCACCACGCGAACCGCTTCGCTGTCACCCACCGGGGCGTACAGGAACAGACGCATGACCACGCCAAAGATAGCGATTTTACTCGCCGTCGCCAGGAAGGTAGAGACCGGCGCTGGCGCACCCTGATAAACGTCTGGCGTCCACAGGTGGAACGGCACCAGAGAGAGTTTAAAGCCAAGGCCTACAATCATCATGCCCAGACCCGCCAGCAGCAGCGGCTCATGCATCATGCCGTCGCCGAGGCTCTTGCCGAGCGCCAGGAAGGAGAGGTTACCCGTCTGTGCATACAGCAGCGCGATACCGAACAGCAGGAACGACGACGCAGCAGCGGACAAGATGGTGTACTTGATAGCCGCTTCCAGAGAGCGCTTCTGACGGAAAGCGTAACCAATCAGGCCGAACAGCGGCAGTGAGATCAGCTCAATACCGAGGAACAGCGCGGCCATGTGGTTCGCGTTCGCCAGCAGAATGCCGCCCAGTGCGGCAATCAGTACCAGCAGGTAAAACTCTTCTTTGTTGTCGTTGTACCCTTCGAGCCACGGGTACGCAAAGGTACAGGTTGCCAGGCTCGCCAGCAGCACCAGACCGGTGTAGAGCATGGCGTAGCCGTCAACGCGCATCAGCGGCGTGACGTCCATTGCGCCCGCCTGGCCAACAAACCAGAGGGAGACTAACGCAGCGTTCAGACCCAGAACGGACAGGGTCGCATTCAGGAAGTGATTGCGTCGCCACGCAATGGAGAGCATCACAACCACCACCGTCAATCCGACGATCAGCAGCGGTAGCAGCGCGATCAGTTGTTGTGGAGTTATTGTCATGGCGAATTACGGCCTTGTAGTAGAAGCAGAATTAACAAACCACTGCTGGATGTTACCCATCGCGGAGTGCGAGGTATCCAGAATCGGCTGCGGATAGAAGCCCAGCAGCACCAGCAGTACGACCAGCAGCAGGATGATGGACAGCTCACGCAGCGACATCCCCGGCAGTTCTTTAGCAGCAATTTCGCTCTTCGCTTTACCGAAGTAGGCGCGGTGCAGCATCGCCAGCGAGTACACGGAGGCGAACACCAGACCAAAGGTGGAGATGACGGTAATCATCGGAACCACTTTGAAGCTGCCGAACAGAATCATAAATTCGCCAACGAAGTTACCGGTACCTGGCATACCCAGGGTGGCAACCGCGAAGAACATGGAGAGTGCAGGCAGCCATTTCATTTTGCCCCACAGGCCGCCCATCATACGCATGTCGCGGGTATGCAGACGTTCGTACAGCTGACCGCACAGGATGAAGAGACCGGCTGCGGACAGACCGTGCGCAATCATCTGGATCACCGCGCCCTGGTACGCCAGCTGGCTACCGGTGTAGATGGCAATCAGTACGAAGCCCATGTGGGAAACGGAGGTGTAAGCAATCAGACGTTTGATGTCGTACTGCGTGAAGGCCATCCATGCACCGTAGAAGATACCGATCACGCCAAGCCACATGGCAATCGGCGCAAACTCTGCGGAGGCGTTCGGGAACAGCGGCAGGGAGAAACGCAGCAGACCGTAGGCCGCCGTTTTCAGCAAGATACCCGCCAGGTCAACGGAACCCGCCGTTGGCGCCTGAGAGTGCGCGTCCGGCAGCCAGCCGTGCAGCGGAACCACCGGCATTTTCACCGCGAAGGCGATGAAGAAGCCGAGCATCAGCATGTATTCCACGCCGTGGGACATCGGGGTCTTCAGCAGATCTTCATAGTTGAAGGTCCAGACGCCGGTGGCGTTGTAATGCACAAACACCAGCGCCAGGATGGCAATCAACATCACCAGACCGCTCGCCTGGGTGTAGATGAAGAACTTGGTGGCCGCCGTGATACGCGTTTTACCGTCGGATGCCTTGTGGCCCCACAGCGCGATCAGGAAGTACATCGGCACCAGCATCATCTCCCAGAAGAAGAAGAACAGGAACATGTCGATGGCCAGGAACACGCCGATAACGCCGCCCAGGATCCACATCAGGTTGAGGTGGAAGAAGCCCTGGTATTTTTCGATTTCTCGCCAGGAGCAGAGTACCGCCAGAACGCCGAGCAGACCGGTCAGCACGACCATCAGCAGCGACAGACCGTCAATCGCAAGGTGGATCGTGATACCGAAACGTGGGATCCACGGCAGAATGAACTCAGACTGCCACTGCGGAAGGCCCGCAGACTGGGTCAATGAGTAGCCACCCTGCAACCACAGTTGCAGGCCAAGCGCGAGCGTCAATCCCATGGTGATCAGCGCGATCCAGCGCGGCATCTTCACGCCAAAGCGTTCAGTCTGCCAGCACAGGAAGCCGCCGATGAAGGGAATTAATATTAGCCAGGGTAATAACATGGCGATTTTTATTCCTTGTTAAAGTCCCTCAGGGACCGATTTTCAACGAATTCGACAAAATTCACGTGTTAGTGCGGTTTGTGGTGTCGGGTGACGCTCACGCTTACCCGACCTACGGTCTCGTAGGCCCGGTAAGCGCAGCGCCACCGGGCAAAAACCACTATCGCAACACCATCAGCAGCGCCAGCACGACAACCGCACCGATGCTCATGGATGCCACATACCAGCGCAGATAGCCGTTCTCGCTGTACAGCAGGCCTTTACCTGCAAAGCGAGAGAGGATCGCCGGGATATTCATCAGGCTGTTCAGCGGATCGCGCTTCAACAGCCACGCAATGCCCAGGAACGGCTTCACGAAGATCATGTCGTACAGCCAGTCGAAGCCCCATGCGTTGTACCACCAGGTGCCCAGCAGACGGCCCGGCGCGCTGTTGGCAACGGCAGTCACCAGCGTGCGTTTGCCCAGCCACAGCCATGCGGCAATCAGGATGCCCGCGATAGCCACAACGCCGGAGGTGATTTCAAGCGTCAGAACGCGACCGTGCTCAAGCTCGGTTGTTGCCGGCAGTACGCCCTGCAACGGTGGCACAATCATCGCGCCAACGAAGGTGGAGAGTACCAGCAGCACAATCAGCGGCAGGTGGTGGGTAATCCCCTTCCCTGCGTGGGCGTGAATTTGTTCTTTACCGTGGAAGACGATGAAAATCATACGGAAGGTGTACAGGGAGGTCATAAACGCACCGACCAGACCCGCAACCATCAGATTGATATGACCATTCGCCATGGCGCCCGCCAGGATTTCATCCTTACTGAAGAAGCCTGCGGTAATCAGCGGCAGTGCCGCCAGCGCCGCGCCGCCTACCAGGAAGCAGACATAGACCAGCGGGATGGACTTACGCAGTCCGCCCATTTTGAAGATATTCTGCTCGTGGTGGCAGGCCAGGATCACCGAACCGGATGAGAGGAACAGCAGCGCTTTAAAGAACGCGTGCGTCATCAGGTGGAAAATGGCTGCGTCCCACGCCTGAACGCCCAGCGCCAGGAACATGTAACCAATCTGGCTCATGGTGGAGTACGCGAGAACGCGTTTGATGTCGGTCTGCACCAGCGCGGCAAAGCCTGCCAGCACCAGCGTAACCGCACCGACGATACCCACCAGATGCAGAATTTCCGGGGTCATCAGGAACAGGCCATGGGTACGCGCAATCAGGTAGACACCGGCGGTGACCATGGTCGCGGCGTGGATCAGCGCGGAGACAGGGGTTGGACCCGCCATCGCGTCGGCAAGCCATGTCTGCAACGGCAGCTGTGCGGATTTACCCACAGCACCACCCAGCAGCATCAGCGTTGCCCACCACAGCATGTTGTTGCCTGCTTCGAAGTGCGCTGGCGCCAGTTCCACCATTTCGCGGAAGTTCAGCGTGCCCAGTTCGTTGTAGAGAATGAACAGCGCGAAAGCGAGGAAGACGTCACCCACGCGGGTCACGACGAACGCTTTCATGGCCGCTGCGCCATTCTTCGGATCGGTGTAGTAGAAACCGATCAGCAGGTAAGAGCACAGACCCACGCCTTCCCAGCCCAGATACATCAGCAGCAGGTTATCGGCCAGTACCAGAACCACCATGCTGGCGATAAACAGGTTGGTATAGGCGAAGAAGCGGGAGTAACCCTCTTCGCCGCGCATATACCAAGAGGCGAACATGTGGATCAGGAAGCCGACGCCGGTGACCACGGAGAGCATGGTCAGAGACAGACCATCCAGCACCAGGTTGAAACCGATGTTGAAGTTACCGACCGACATCCAGTTCCACAGCGGCACGCTGTAGGCCTGACGTCCATTGTTAAAGAAATCGATACCCGCATACGCTGTCACCAGCGCAGCCAGACCGATTGAGCCAATGCCCACGGTGGCAGACAGATTCTCAGACCAGCGGCCGCGAGAAAATGCCAGCAGCACGAAGCCAATCAGCGGAAAAATAATGGTTAAGGCAAGCATGTTCATCCACGCAACTCACTTACTGAATCGATGTTCAGGTTCTGGCGGCGACGATGGAGCTGCAGCAACAGCGCCAGGCCAATACTCGCTTCGGCAGCCGCGAGGCTGATGGCGAGAATGTACATCACCTGACCGTCGGCCTGGCCCCAGTAGCTGCCGGCGACCACAAAGGCCAGAGCGGAAGCGTTGATCATGATTTCCAGACCGATCAGCATAAACAGCAGATTGCGGCGGATAACCAGACCGGTTAAGCCCAGAACGAACAAAATCGCAGCGAGGATCAGTCCATGTGTTAAGGGGATCATGCGCGCTCCTCCGTTTTTCTTTTCGCACGGTCATCAGTGCGGTTGCTCAGCACCTCACCAACACGTTCTTCGCGACCGACGTGGAAGGCAACAACCAGGCCCGCCAGCAGCAGCATAGAGGCCAGTTCAACCGCCAGAACGTACGGACCAAACAGCGCAATACCAACAGCCTTGGCGCTGATTGGCGTGCCGTCAATGCCCTGGTCGTTAACGCCCAGAATAGCGTAAACAATCACCACCAGCATGATGGCCGACAAAATTGCCGGGCCAATCCACACCTGCGGTTTTAACCATTGACGTTCCTGTTCAATTTCAGAGCCGCCCAGGTTGAGCATCATCACCACGAACACGAACAGCACCATAATGGCACCCGCGTAGACGATAATTTCCAGCGCACCGGCGAAGTGCGCGCCCAGCGCAAAGAACACCCCGGAAATAGCCAGCAGCGAAATGATTAAATACAGCAACGCATGCACCGGATTGGTGTGCGTGATCACTCGCAGCGTAGCCAGGATGGCGATAAGGCCACAGATATAAAAAGCGAATTCCATTGCCCTCTCCTTACGGTAACAGGCTCTTGACGTCGATAGGCTTAGCTTCGTTCTCTGCTTCGCCCTTATCTTTGCCGTCGATTGCCATACCCGCCATCCGGTAGAAGTTATATTCCGGGTATTTGCCCGGACCGGAAATCAGCAGATCCTCTTTCTCGTACACCAGGTCCTGACGCTTGTACTCACCCAGCTCGAAGTCTGGAGTCAGCTGAATCGCCGTGGTTGGGCACGCTTCTTCACACAGACCGCAGAAAATGCAGCGTGAGAAGTTGATGCGGAAGAACTCAGGGTACCAGCGGCCGTCTACCGTCTCGGCTTTCTGCAGAGAGATACAGCCTACCGGACACGCTACCGCACACAGGTTACAGGCTACGCAGCGCTCGGAACCGTCCGGGTCGCGCGTCAGCACGATACGGCCACGGTAGCGCGGCGGCAGATATACCGGCTCTTCCGGATACATCCGGGTTTCGCGTTTGGCAAACGCGTGCAGGCCGATCATCCAGATACTGCGTACCTGGGTGCCAAAGCCTACGAGTAATTCTTTTAAGGTCATGATCTCAAAGCCCCTTATGGCTGCTGCCAGAGAATGACAGCCGCCGTTACCAACAAGTTGACGAGCGTCAGCGGCAGGCACACTTTCCAGCCGAAGGACATTACCTGGTCATAACGCGGACGCGGTAAGGACGCACGAATCAAAATGAACATCATCATGAAGAACGCGGTTTTCAGCGCGAACCAGATGAACGGCGGTAAGAACGGGCCATGCCAGCCACCAAAGAACAGCGTTACCATCAACGCGGAAATGGTGACGATACCGATGTACTCGCCCACGAAGAACAGACCGAATTTCATACCGGAATATTCAATGTGGTAACCGTCGGCCAGTTCCTGTTCGGCTTCTGGCTGGTCAAACGGGTGACGGTGACACACCGCCACGCCCGCGATAGCAAAGGTCACAAAACCAAAGAACTGCGGGATAACGTTCCAGATGTCGGCCTGGTTGTTGACGATGTCGGTCATGTTGAATGAACCGGCCTGCGCCACCACGCCCATCAGGGAGAGTCCCAGGAACACTTCGTAGCTCAGCGTCTGCGCGGAAGCACGCATCGCACCCAGCAGCGAGTATTTGTTGTTACTGGACCAGCCTGCGAACAGCACCGCGTACACCGCGAGGCCTGCCATCATCAGGAAGAACAGAATGCCGATGTTCAGGTCAGCCACCACCCAGGTCGGGCTGACGGGAACGATAGCAAACGCCAGCAGCAGCGAGGTAAAGGCGATCATCGGCGCCAGCGTAAAGATCACGCGGTCCGAGAAGCGCGGAACCCAGTCCTCTTTAAAGAACATCTTGATCATGTCCGCCACCAGCTGGAGTGAACCACCCCAGCCCACGCGGTTCGGTCCGTAACGGTTCTGGAACAGACCGAGCAGACGACGTTCACCAAAGCTCATGAACGCGCCGCAGGTGACGACCACCAGCAGAATGACGACCGCTTTCAGAATGCTCAGCAGGATGTCGATAAGATCCGGCGTTAACCAACTCATGCTTTTGCCTCCTGAAGGTTATCAAGATGCGCACCCGCCAGGACCGGCGCGATGCCAGGCATACCCATCGGCAGACCCACCTGCCCTGCTGACAGGCTTTCAGAAATAATCAGCGGCAGGCTGATTGTCTGGCCGTCGTAGCTAAAGGCAATGTTCGCACCCGCGTTAACGCCAAGCTTCGCGGCATCCGCCGGGTTGAGCTTGATGTACGGCTGCGGCATACGCTGCTGGAATACCGGAGAACGCTGGGACATTTCGTCGCTACCGAACAGATGGTAGTACGGCGCAATACGCCAGTGGCCTTCCTGAGCCTGGAAACGTTCCGGAACGGTAGAGAAGAAGTCCAGATCGGTTTCGGAGGCTTCAATCAGACGCACGCCCGGATCGCCGTGGCGCAGATGACCACCCACTTCAGCCTGGAATTTGTTCCATGCCTGTGGGGAGTTCCAGCCCGGTGCCCATGCAAACGGGATTTGCGAACGCGGCGCAGACGGCTGGTTGTTCCCTTCCATCGAGAAGGCGAACATGGTGTCTTTATCCTGCGGCTGACGCGGTTCGTGCACGCTGATGTTGGCACGCATCGCAGTACGACCGCTGTAGCGGTGCGGCTCACGCGCCAGTTTCTGGCCGCGAATACGGAAGCTTGCGTCAGGCGCGGCGTCTTTAATGCCCGCCAGCTGAGGCAGTTTCTCAACAACCGCGTCGATAACGTGGTCGAGCTGCGTCCAGTCCACTTCACGGCTCTGCACGGTGCTGTGCAGAGAGTGCAGCCAGCGCCAGCTTTCCAGCATCACGGTGTTACTGTCGTAGTAGGCCGGGTCATAAACCTGGAAGAAGCGCTGTGCGCGGCCTTCGTTGTTGATCACCGTCCCGTCGCTTTCTGCGAAGCTTGCAGCAGAGAGCACCAGGTGTGCTTTGTCCATGATCGCGGTGCGCTGATGGTCGATAACCATCACCAGCGGTGCTTTGGAGAGCGCGGCGTCAACGCGAGCGGCCGAAGCGTGGCGATGCAGGTCATTTTCCAGCACTACCACCGCATCAGCAGAACCGGATTCCAGTTCGCTTAACGCTTCTTCCAGCGAGCCGCCGCCAATCATGCCCAGTCCGATGCTGTTCACCGCACGGGCAATCATGGTCACACCGACGTCAGCGCCACGGCCCTTCAGGGCTTTGGCAACGTTCGCTGCGGCCTGAATGATTTCAGCGCTACCGGCGTTGGTACCGGAAATGATCAGTGGTTTCTTCGCCCCCGCCAGCGCCTGAACAATCACGTCGACCTTGTTCTGCAGGTCGCGATCCAGTTCAACGGCCGGCGAGTTGCTGTCCAGCGCGTGGGCAATGGCAAAGCCGAGGCGCGCCTGATCTTCAACCGGTGCGCAGTAGGTCCACGCGGCGATATCGTCCAGACGGGTGTTGTCGACGTTAGTCACAAACAGAGGATGCTTCGCGCGCTGGCCGATGTTGAGGATCGCCGCAATCTGCCAGTCAGCCACTTTCTGCGCCGCTGCCATTTCACGTGCTTTACCCTTCACCGCCTGACGAACCGCCAGAGCCGCGCGTGCGCCGGTCTGCGTCAGGTCTTCCCCGAGCACAAGAACCGCATCATAGGATTCGATTTCGCGCAGCGCAGGCGTGTGTACACCGCCTTCACGCAGCACTTTCAGCACCAGTTGCAGACGTTCCTGCTCGCCATGGGCGATACCGGTATAGAAGTTTTCCGCCCCAACCAGCTCGCGCAGCGCGAAGTTGCTTTCGATGCTGGCGCGCGGGGAGCCGATGCCGATCACTTTCTTCGACTGGCGCAGAATATCTGCCGCGCCCTGCATCGCCTGTTCAGCGTTGAGGGTAATGACGTCGTCGCCACGGCGCTGAACCGGCTGACGCGGACGGTCTTTCAGGTTCACATAGCCATAGCCAAAACGACCGCGATCGCAGAGGAAGTAGTGATTAACGGTACCGTTGTAACGGTTTTCGATACGACGCAGTTCACCGTAACGTTCACCCGGGCTGGTGTTACAGCCGAGGGAGCACTGCTGGCAGATGCTTGGCGCAAACTGCATGTCCCATTTACGGTTGTAACGCTCGGAGTGGGTTTTATCCGTGAACACGCCGGTCGGGCAGATTTCTACCAGGTTACCGGAGAATTCGCTTTCAAGCGTACCGTCTTCCGGACGACCGAAGTAAACGTTGTCATGCGCGCCATACACGCCCAGATCCTGACCGTCTGCATAATCTTTGTAGTAACGCACGCAGCGGTAGCAGGCGATGCAGCGGTTCATTTCGTGAGAGATGAACGGCCCCAGATCCTGATTTCGGTGGGTACGTTTGGTAAAGCGATAGCGACGGAAGCTGTGACCGGTCATGACGGTCATATCCTGAAGGTGGCAGTTACCACCCTCCTCACACACCGGACAGTCGTGTGGGTGGTTGGTCATCAACCACTCCACTACGCTTTCGCGGAACTGTTTGGCTTCTTCGTCATCAATCGAAATAAAAGTGCCTTCGGTGGCTGGCGTCATACAGGACATCACCAGTCGACCACGCGTGTCTTCCGCGTTTTGATATTGCTTCACCGCACACTGGCGGCAAGCACCGACGCTGCCCAGCGCCGGATGCCAGCAAAAGTACGGAATATCGAGGCCAAGAGACAGACAAGCTTCCAGCAGGTTGTCCGCCCCGTTGACTTCGTATTCTTTGCCGTCTACATGAATCGTAGCCATTAGCATGCTTCCAGTTGGCTCGGCCGAAACCGAGCGTTAATCAAAATTCTGTTTTTACCAGCGTGCTTTCAGCAGGTTCGGCTGAATACCATTGATAGAATGGGTATTGCTGAACGGCTGCTTGATGCCTGCTTCGAATTCGTCGCGGAAATATTTAATCGCGCTCTGCAGCGGCTCGACGGCACCCGGTGCGTGGGCACAGAAGGTTTTACCTGGCCCTAAGAATCGACACAGTTGCTCAAGTGTCTCGATATCGCCAGGCTGGCCTTCGCCACGTTCGATAGCGCGCAGGATCTTCACGCTCCACGGCAGACCGTCACGGCATGGTGTACACCAGCCGCAGGACTCGCGGGCGAAGAACTCTTCCAGGTTACGCACCAGGGATACCATGCCGATCTCGTGGTCGACGGCCATCGCCAGCGCGGTACCCAGACGGCTGCCTGCTTTACCAATGCTTTCGAACTCCATTGGCAGGTCAAGGTGGGCTTCGGTTAAGAAGTCTGTCCCTGCCCCACCCGGCTGCCAGGCTTTGAATTTCAGGCCATCGCGCATGCCGCCGGCGTAGTCTTCAAGAATTTCACGTGCGGTGGTGCCGAACGGCAGCTCCCAGACGCCGGGATTCTTCACGCGACCGGAGAAGCCCATCAGCTTGGTACCGGCATCTTTACTTGATGAGATGCCCTGATACCACTCCACGCCGTTCGCAAGGATAGCCGGAACGTTACACAGGGTTTCGACGTTGTTTACACAGGTCGGTTTACCCCACACGCCGGAGCTTGCCGGGAACGGTGGCTTGGAGCGCGGGTTCGCGCGGCGGCCTTCCAGGGAGTTAATCAGCGCGGTTTCTTCACCGCAGATATAACGCCCGGCACCGGTGTGCACGAACAGCTCGAAGTCAAACCCGGTGCCCAGGATGTTTTTTCCCAGCAGTCCGGCTTCAGTGGCTTCGGCAATCGCGCGACGCAGGTTTTCAGCCGCTTCGATGTATTCACCGCGCAGGAAGATGTAGCCACGGTACGCTTTCAGCGCGAACGCGGAGATCAGCATGCCTTCCACCAGCAGGTGCGGCAGCTGTTCCATCAGCAGGCGGTCTTTATAGGTACCCGGCTCCATTTCATCGGCGTTACACAGCAGGTAACGGATGTTCATGGATTCATCTTTCGGCATCAGGCTCCACTTCAGACCGGTGGAGAAGCCCGCACCGCCGCGCCCTTTCAGGCCAGACTCTTTCACCGCATTAACGATGTCGTCTGGCGCCATGCCGCCGAGGGCTTTACGCGCACCGGCATAGCCGTTTTTGCTCTGATATTCGTCGAGCCAGACCGGCTGTTTGTCATCGCGCAGACGCCAGGTCAGCGGATGCGTCTCAGCAGTACGAATTACAGTTTTCATTTGTACTGCTCCAGCAGGTCAGGAATCGCTTCCGGCGTCAGATGGCTGTGAGTGTCCTCATCAATCATCATGGTCGGTCCCTTGTCGCAGTTACCCAGGCAGCAGGTTGGCAGCAGGGTAAAGCGTCCGTCGAACGTGGTCTGGCCCGGCTTAATATTAAGTTTCTTCTCAATCGCAGCCTGAATGCCCTGATAACCGGTAATGTGGCAGACAACGCTGTCACAGTAGCGGATCACATGGCGGCCGACCGGCTGACGAAAGATCTGGCTGTAGAACGTGGCTACGCCTTCTACGTCACTCGCCGGAATGCCCAGCACTTTTGCGATCTCATAGATCGCCCCATCCGGCACCCAACCACGCTGTTTCTGTACGATTTTCAGCGCTTCAATGGACGCCGCACGCGGGTCTTCGTAGTGGTGCATCTCGTGCTCAATGGCGGCACGCTCTGCTTCACTCAGCTCAAAAGCCTCGGTTTGTGGTTGTTGATTCTCGTGCATAATTAGCGGTCCACATCTGACATAACAAAATCGATACTACCCAGATACACAATCAGGTCGGAGACCAGACTGCCGCGAATGGCGGCCGGGATCTGCTGCAGGTGCGCAAAGCTTGGCGTACGCACGCGGGTACGGTAGCTCATGGTGCTGCCGTCGCTGGTGAGGTAGTAGCTGTTGATACCCTTGGTCGCTTCAATCATCTGGAAGGATTCTTGTGCCGGCATGACCGGGCCCCAGGAAACCTGCAAGAAGTGGGTGATCAGGGTTTCGATATGTTGCAGCGTGCGCTCTTTCGGTGGCGGCGTCGTCAGCGGGTGATCCGCCTTGAACGGGCCTTCCGGCATGTTGTTGAGGCACTGCTCAAGGATGCGCAGGCTCTGGCGCAGCTCTTCCACTTTCAGCATCACGCGGGTGTAGCAGTCGGAAACGCCGCCGCCAACCGGGACTTCAAAGTCGAAATTCTCGTAGCCAGAGTAAGGACGGGCTTTACGCACGTCGAAATCAATACCGGTCGCACGCAGGCCAGCACCTGTGGTTCCCCACTCCAGCGCCTCTTTCGCGCCGTAGGCAGCAACGCCCTGGGAGCGGCCTTTCAGGATGGAGTTGCGCAGCGCGGCTTTCTCGTAAGACGCCAGACGTTTCGGCATCCAGTCGAGGAATTCACGCAGCAGGCGGTCCCAGCCGCGCGGCAGATCGTGCGCCACGCCGCCGATGCGGAACCAGGCTGGGTGCATACGGAAACCGGTAATCGCTTCCACCAGATCGTAGATTTTCTGACGGTCGGTAAAGGCGAAGAAGACCGGCGTCATCGCGCCGACGTCCTGAATGAACGTGGAGATGTACAGCAGGTGGCTGTTAATACGGAACAGTTCAGACAGCATCACGCGAATCACGTTAACGCGATCCGGGACGGTGATGCCTGCCAGTTTCTCAACGGCCAGCACGTATGGCATCTCGTTTACGCAGCCGCCGAGGTATTCGATACGGTCAGTATACGGAATGTAGCTGTGCCAGGACTGACGTTCGCCCATCTTCTCGGCACCACGGTGGTGGTAGCCAATGTCAGGCACGCAGTCGACAATCTCTTCGCCGTCAAGCTGAAGAATAATACGGAATGCACCGTGCGCAGACGGGTGGTTTGGACCGAGGTTAAGGAACATGAAGTCCTCGTTTTCGGTGCCGCGCTTCATGCCCCAGTCTTCCGGCTTGAAGGTCAGCGCTTCCATCTCCAGATCCTGCTTGGCTTTGGTCAGCTCAAACGGGTCGAATTCGGTGGCGCGTGCCGGGTAGTCTTTACGCAGCGGGTGGCCGGTCCAGGTCTGCGGCATCATGATGCGCGTCAGATGCGGGTGGCCGTCGAAGGTCATGCCGAACATTTCCCAGGTTTCACGCTCGTACCAGTTAGCGTTCGGGAAAAGTTTGGTGATCGTCGGCAGATGCATGTCGTTTTCAGACAATGCCACCTTGAGCATGATATCCGTGTTGCGGTCTATTGAGATCAGGTGGTAGAAAACGGAAAAATCCGCAGCAGGGAGACCCTGGCGGTGCGTTCTCAGACGTTCGTCCATGCCGTGTAAGTCAAACAGCATGACGTAAGGTTTTGGCAATTTCTTGAGGAAATCGACAACTTCCAGTAATTGCTCACGCTTCACCCAAACAACGGGTACCCCGGTGCGGGTGGCCTGAACAGTAAAGGCATCCGGCCCAAAACGGTTGCGCAGTTCGCCAATGACGGGGTCATCGAGATGATCCCGGGTCTGCCAGGCGGCTTCTTGCGCGGTTAAGTCGGTCATATTGTTCACCATTGCAAATGGTCCGTGGTGACTGTTAAGCCTGGCTTCGCGCTATTTGAGTAGTGATATGCGAAGGTGTTCTCCAGGCCCACAGGCGCAAATTAAATTTCGTCAGGCGTACGCAGGTTGGTGACGGCAATACGTTCACCACGTTTACGCTCGCGCTCAGACTGCATGTTCGCGCGATAGACACCTTGATCGCCGACAACCCAGGAGAGCGGACGGCGTTCTTTACCGATTGACTCCTGCAGCAGCATCAGCGCCTGCATATAGGCCTCTGGACGCGGCGGGCAGCCCGGGATGTACACATCCACCGGAATGAACTTATCAACGCCCTGCACAACGGAATAAATGTCGTACATACCGCCGGAGTTTGCACATGCGCCCATGGAGATTACCCATTTTGGCTCCAGCATCTGGTCATAAAGACGCTGAATAACCGGTGCCATCTTGGTAAAGCAGGTCCCGGCCACCACCATCAGGTCAGCCTGACGTGGAGAAGCACGCAGTACCTCGGCCCCAAAACGCGCAACGTCATGCACCGCAGTGAATGACGTCACCATTTCAACGTAGCAGCAAGAAAGGCCAAAGTTGTATGGCCAGATGGAGTTCTTACGACCCCAGTTGACCATATCGTGCATGGCATGTTCGAGCTTGCCCATGTACACGCTTTTGTTGACTTCTTGCTCCAGGGGGTCGGTTACGATCTCCTGTTTTTGCAGGGGGTAACGGTCATTCTCACCGTTAGGATCTATGCGGGTGAGCGTATAATCCATCTTATTGCCTCGCTGTTACTGCTGACGATTAGAGATACTGTTTTCCGGGTTGATGTGTTCACGGCGTGAACGCACAGGTGTCCAGTCCAGCGCGCCAATACGCACCAGATAAACCAGACCGGCCAGTAACACTAAAATGAAAATTGCGGCCTCGACAAAGCCCACCCAACCACTTTCGCGAATGGAGGTAGACCACGCGAAGAGGTAAAGCGCTTCCACGTCGAAAATGACGAAGAACATGGCTACCAGGTAGAACTTGGCAGACAGGCGTAAGCGAGCGGTACCTACTGAATCAATACCTGATTCGAAAGGTGTGTTTTTGTGCCTTGCGCGGGCGCGACCGCCCAGGAACCAGCCGCCGACTAACATCAGGCAGCACAGGCCAATGGCTACAATAAGAAAGATTGCGAATGCCCAGTGATGAGCGATGACTTCTGTGGATGTTGACATACTCATTGCTTACTCATCAAAAGTGATACCGACGACACTGCTCTTGCTGGCAGATGGGCATCACATCGATTCATGGGGAGGAACAAAATAACCTTACACTAACTGTCAGAAATGAGACATAGACAGCAAAATGATGGGGTTTTTTACTCCTTTCTATAACCTTTTGTCAACTTTAACAAAGGTTTCTTCACATTAAATTACAACGTGCGATTCTCATTAACATTTGGTGCCCTTTAACCCTGGTGGGTACATGACTTTACGTCAAATGCATCTTGTTGAATCGTGTCCGTTTTGGAAGTAAAAAAAATAACCCTCCTATTTTGACAGGATTTGCCAACGATTCCTCCCCCCAAATGGGAGTATTTTCTTGATCTGAGACACGCTTTTGTTAATTCAATCAAAAAAACAGCAACATATTTCCTGTTTTTTTAACATCGGCGGGGTATTAGGCAAGTTAGAAGAGGTATCGTTTATAACTTAACCAAAAGCATTTTCTGCATTGATAAATAAGCGGTATTTGCTTTAACCCTGCTCCGTTCGCGGTTATGAATAGCAAAAAAAACCACTCGCAGGAAAAAATCATGCGAGTGGCTCTTTTTTGCACTTACATTTTGTTACGAGAATTTTGGGGGAATGATCACTCAAAATCCCTTTCCACAATCAGGGAGTCATCCCCTCCTTCCGGAGTAACAGGCGCGTACTGCCATGGATTGTGGTAGTTTTCCATTGCCTCGAATACCACTTTCGCTAGCTCGTTGTTGCTGGCGGCATTATGGCACAGCAGGTACTCCGTATCCGGCAACGACGGGAGTCCCTCAGATTGACCCAGCACACGCAGATCGGGGCTCATCATCTCCACCGGACGGGCTGTTACGCCAAGTCCGGCCTTCACTGCCGCTCGTACCGCAGGCAACGTTGACGCAACGTACGCCAGGCGCCACGGAATACTGGCTTCGTTGAGCGCAGTCAGCACCATATCGCGGAACGGACTAGGATCGTCCAGCAGGACCAGGGGTATTGGCTCACCTTTTTGCAATACGTACTCCGCGGCACAGTACCAGTGCGTAGGAGAAGTACGCAGCGTCAGGCAGTCATACTGGCCAGGTCGATGCGTGGTGACCACCAGGTCAACCTCGTTTTCTTTCAGCATCTCAACCATGAAGGCATTGCGTTTAACGCTAACGTCCAGGGCAAGCTTCGGATAAACCGAGCTAATTCGGTTGAGAAGGAAGGGCAAAATGGTATCTGCTGATTCATCTGACGCCCCTAATGTTAACACTCCCTGAAGGTTGCTAAACATTAATGACATACAGGCTTCATCATTAAAGCGCAGTACTGATGAATCCCCTAATGATTTTGGTAAAAATCATTAAGTTAAGGTGGATACACATCTTGTCATATGATCAAATGGTTTCGCGAAAAATCAATAATCAGACAACAAGATGTGCGAACTCGATATTTTACACGACTCTCTTTACCAATTCTGCCCCGAATTACACTTAAAACGACTCAACAGCTTAACGTTGGCTTGCCACGCATTACTTGACTGTAAAACTCTCACTCTTACCGAACTTGGCCGTAACCTGCCAACCAAAGCGAGAACAAAACATAACATCAAACGAATCGACCGATTGTTAGGTAATCGTCACCTCCACAAAGAGCGACTCGCTGTATACCGTTGGCATGCTAGCTTTATCTGTTCGGGCAATACGATGCCCATTGTACTTGTTGACTGGTCTGATATTCGTGAGCAAAAACGACTTATGGTATTGCGAGCTTCAGTCGCACTACACGGTCGTTCTGTTACTCTTTATGAGAAAGCGTTCCCGCTTTCAGAGCAATGTTCAAAGAAAGCTCATGACCAATTTCTAGCCGACCTTGCGAGCATTCTACCGAGTAACACCACACCGCTCATTGTCAGTGATGCTGGCTTTAAAGTGCCATGGTATAAATCCGTTGAGAAGCTGGGTTGGTACTGGTTAAGTCGAGTAAGAGGAAAAGTACAATATGCAGACCTAGGAGCGGAAAACTGGAAACCTATCAGCAACTTACATGATATGTCATCTAGTCACTCAAAGACTTTAGGCTATAAGAGGCTGACTAAAAGCAATCCAATCTCATGCCAAATTCTATTGTATAAATCTCGCTCTAAAGGCCGAAAAAATCAGCGCTCGACACGGACTCATTGTCACCACCCGTCACCTAAAATCTACTCAGCGTCGGCAAAGGAGCCATGGGTTCTAGCAACTAACTTACCTGTTGAAATTCGAACACCCAAACAACTTGTTAATATCTATTCGAAGCGAATGCAGATTGAAGAAACCTTCCGAGACTTGAAAAGTCCTGCCTACGGACTAGGCCTACGCCATAGCCGAACGAGCAGCTCAGAGCGTTTTGATATCATGCTGCTAATCGCCCTGATGCTTCAACTAACATGTTGGCTTGCGGGCGTTCATGCTCAGAAACAAGGTTGGGACAAGCACTTCCAGGCTAACACAGTCAGAAATCGAAACGTACTCTCAACAGTTCGCTTAGGCATGGAAGTTTTGCGGCATTCTGGCTACACAATAACAAGGGAAGACTTACTCGTGGCTGCAACCCTACTAGCTCAAAATTTATTCACACATGGTTACGCTTTGGGGAAATTATGAGGGGATCTCTCAGAGCGCAGTATCTTTCTGGCATAACCCAGAAGCTGAATACCATGTTCTGTTAAAAGCTTATTACGTCCATGACGCGCAAAAAGCTCTTTACCAACCAGTTGTTCCAGCCGCTGCATTTGCTGACTCACGGCGGACTGGGTACGGCAAACGGCGGCAGCAGCTGCTGCAAAAGTGTTGAGATCGGCGACCGCAACAAACGTTCTCAGCAGATCGAGGTCGAGATTCATTATCGGACGATTTGCATTTATCATATCTTTTCACTTTCAGGTTGCTCGTGCGGAGCTGCCCGGGTTGAAGCTGTGTGTAACAGTTAAGCAATTCCTTCTGAAGAGTTTCCCTCGCGTCCCGGCCCGGCAGACTGCCTGACAGATAGTTATTGTACTTTGGTATATCAACAGTCAGAAATCACGTTTCATGACGTTATTTTTATTCTCTTGCGTTCAGGATATTTCGTTATCTGAAGGTAGATGTAAATTCCATTAAGAGTAAGACATGTTTTCTGCCATCTATATCGCAGCGTTGCCAGCGTAGCAAGATGTGACTTACCCAATCAGCCAGAGATTACTTTAACAATAACAACCGATTAATACAGGAAGGCAGAAGCTGATATACGTAACAGGCCTATCGCTACGCTGCATTCCCAAAACACATCTTAACCCAAATCCACTATATTTATAAGTCTTATTGCAATATAACGGATTTAACGCCAATGATAAGCAACTACACTCTTTTTATTAAAATTAACGAAAGTTGCATTTTCGTCGTTAATAATAAATAAAGTTTAATTTAGATTCAGGCCATTCATTAATAACACTTAACATTAATTTCACATGAGTAACTTTTAACCTGGCTTTGCTAATAGAGCAAACTGTATCTCAGCATTCAGGTTTTACGAATGGTCACTCAGGGGGACTAACGCTTCAGCCCGGATCGTCTTTTTATTTAAATCAGAATAATATTAATATTTATGTGAAACTTTCAGCATAAAAAACCCAACATTAAGCGTTTTCACGGTAATTTCAGGCGCAAAATCACTCCATCATTAGATTAAGCAATCACAGCAGTGCTGCCTGGTTGGACAAAATCTTCTTCTGTGCGCCCTTCAAAACGAAGCGCGGTGGGAGTACATTGTTCCGTGCTGCTTCCACGGCAGGAAGTTGCAATAATAGCGAAAAGGTTAAAGGTTCATGTCCCCTATCGAAAAATCCAGCAAGCTCGACAACGTCTGTTACGACATCCGTGGCCCGGTACTCAAAGAGGCAAAACGCCTTGAAGAGGAAGGCAATAAGGTTCTGAAACTCAACATCGGCAACCCCGCGCCATTTGGTTTTGAAGCGCCGGATGAGATCCTGGTGGATGTGATCCGTAACCTGCCCACTGCACAAGGCTACTGCGATTCAAAAGGGCTCTACTCCGCCCGTAAAGCCATTATGCAGCACTACCAGGCTCGCGGTATGCGCGACGTCACCGTTGAAGATATCTACATTGGCAACGGTGTCTCGGAGCTGATCGTTCAGGCGATGCAGGCGCTCCTGAACAGCGGCGATGAAATGCTGGTTCCCGCTCCAGACTATCCGCTGTGGACGGCTGCGGTATCGCTCTCCAGCGGTAAAGCGGTGCACTATCTTTGCGATGAATCGTCGGACTGGTTCCCGGATCTGGATGACATTCGCGCCAAAATAACACCGCGCACCCGGGGAATCGTGATCATTAACCCGAATAACCCGACGGGCGCGGTCTATTCAAAAGAGCTGCTGATGGAGATCGTCGAGATCGCCCGCCTGCACAACCTGATCATCTTTGCCGACGAGATTTACGACAAGATCCTGTACGACGCGGCGCAGCACCACTCTATCGCCGCGCTGGCGCCCGATCTGCTGACGGTCACCTTTAACGGACTGTCTAAAACTTACCGCGTTGCCGGTTTCCGTCAGGGCTGGATGGTACTGAACGGTCCGAAAAAACATGCGAAAGGCTACATTGAAGGGCTGGAGATGCTGGCATCCATGCGTCTGTGCGCCAACGTACCGGCGCAACATGCGATCCAGACAGCACTCGGGGGCTATCAAAGCATCAGCGAGTTTATCGTTCCAGGCGGCCGCCTCTATGAACAGCGCAACCGTGCATGGGAATTAATTAATGATATTCCGGGCGTCTCCTGCGTGAAGCCTAACGGCGCGCTGTATATGTTCCCGAAAATCGACGCGAAGCGCTTCAATATTCACGACGACCAGAAAATGGTGCTCGACTTCCTGTTGCAGGAAAAAGTGCTGCTGGTTCAGGGGACGGCGTTTAACTGGCCGTGGCCGGATCACGTGCGTATTGTAACCCTGCCGCGCGAAGACGATCTCGAAATGGCCATCAGCCGCTTCGGGCGATTCCTCTCGGGGTACCATCAGTAACGCTGACTTTCCGCCGGGTGGCGCTGCGCTTACCCGGCCTGTAACATCTGCAAATTTGCATCTTCCCTCCCCTCCCCGCACAATGAAGTCCGTCGCAGTGAAGACATAAGGTAACCTATGAGTCAGAGTCATTTCTTTGCCCACCTCTCCCGCCTGAAACTCATCAACCGCTGGCCGCTGATGCGCAACGTGCGCACTGAAAATGTGTCTGAGCACAGTTTGCAGGTTGCCATGGTCGCTCATGCGCTGGCCGCGATTAAAAACCGCAAATTCAACGGGCAGGTTAATGCCGAACGTATCGCCCTGCTGGCGTTGTACCACGATGCATCGGAAGTGCTGACCGGGGATCTGCCTACGCCGGTGAAATATTTCAACTCGCAGATTGCCCAGGAATATAAGGCCATTGAGAAGATTGCCCAGCAGAAGCTGATCGACATGGTGCCTGATGAGCTGCGTGATATCTTCGGGCCGCTGATCGACGAGCATCAGTATACGGAAGAGGAGAAATCCCTGGTTAAGCAGGCCGATGCGCTGTGCGCCTACCTGAAATGTCTGGAAGAGTTATCCGCGGGGAATAACGAGTTCCTGCTGGCGAAAACGCGCCTGGAGAAAACGCTCGACTCCCGCCGTAGCGAAGAGATGGATTACTTTATGCAGGTGTTTGTGCCGAGCTTCCATTTGTCGCTGGATGAGATCAGTCAGGATTCACCGCTGTAGTTTTTCGCCCAGCGGCGCTGCGCTTGCAGGGCCTACGAATCACGTAGGCCGGGTAAGGCGTAGCCGCCACCCGGCGATGTTCTCAGAACGGGAATAACACCGGAATCAGCACCACGCATACCAGCATCACCAGCACGGTGAACGGCACGCCCAGCTTTACAAAATCGCTGAATCGATAGTTTCCCGGCCCCAGCACCAGGGTATTGACCGGGGAAGATACCGGCGTCATAAATGCCGCGGACGCCGCCATCGCTACCACCATCGCAAACGGATAGGGCGAAACGCCCATCGATTTTGCCATCGCCAGCGCAATAGGCGCCATCAGCACCGCCGTTGCGGTATTGGAGATGAACAAACCAATGGTGGCGCACATGACGAACAGGCAAACCATCATCAGGTACGGACCATATCCCCCGCCCGCGTCCATTAAGCCTTTTACGATCAAATCCACCCCGCCGGTTTTCTGTAGCGCCAGGGCGAAGGGCATCATCCCAACGATGAGAATGATGCTTGGCCAGTGAATCGCTTTGTAAGCGCTTTCGGCGTCGATACAGCGGAATTTGCCCATTAACAGACAGGCGATTATCGCCGCCACCGGGTTAGGGATCTCGTCCGTCAGCATCAACGCGACCATCAACACCAGGCAAAAAATCGCATGGGGCGCCTGACTGTGCGCCGGTGACGCGTCGCTCTCTTCAATCGGCATATTCAGCACCACAAAATCGCGGCCTTTCTGCCCGAGCTGGCTAATCAGTTTCCAGTTGCCGACCACGAGGAAGATATCCCCCAGCAGGATCGGCTCATCCACCACCGCCCCTTCAAGGGCTACGCCATCGCGCTTCAGGCCCACTACGTTGAGGCCATAGCGGGTACGAAAGCCGATTTCGCGCACGGTTTTGCCCAATAACTCCGATTCCGGGATCAGCGACACCTCGGCCATTCCCACATCCAGCGCCCGGTCGGAGAAATACTCGCCGCGCAGCACCATCGGCTCCAGCAGTTGCTCGCTACAAAACTCTCGCAGATCCACGTCCGCGGTGGACATATCAATCAGCAGGACGTCACGCGCGCGAAACTCTGACACCCCATTCACGTTAACGATTACCCGACGAAAACGACGCCAGCGCTCAACCCCGATGACGTTCGCGCCATAGCGTTCGCGTAGCTTAAGGTCGTCCAGCCGCTGGCCTATCATCGGCGAACCGGGGCGGATAGCCAGCCGACGGGCGCGCCCGGTCAGACGGTACTCTTTGATCAAATCGCGAAAAGTTCGCCGCTTCCAGCCCTCTTTGGCTTTGTCCTGCTTCTCCCCTTTCAGCGCGAAACGGGTCAACAGCATATAGATAATGCCCATCACCAGTACAACCAGCCCGATCGGCGTGACGCTGAAAAAGCTAAACCCCTCAAGCCCCTCACGGATCAGTTCGCTGTTTACGACGAGGTTCGGCGGCGTCGCGACCAGCGTCATCATGCCGCTGATGAGCCCGGCAAAGCTCAACGGCATCATCAGCCGCGACGGGGAGATCTGCATCCTCATGCAGACGCTCAGCACAACCGGAATAAAGATGGCCACGACCCCCGTCGAGCTCATAAACGCACCCAGTCCGGCGACCGTCAGCATCAGGTAAATCAGCATTTTGGTTTCGCTGCTGCCCGCCACTTTAACCAGCCACGACCCCATCATTGTCGCCACGCCGGTGCGTACCAGCCCGTCGCCAATAATAAACAGGGCGGCAATCAAAATAACGTTGGGATCGCTAAACCCGGAAAAGGCTTCCGGCAGGGAAAGGGTACCGCTCAGAACGAACGCGACAATCACAAACAGGGCGACGGCATCCATGCGCACCTTGCCCGTAGCAAAAAGAATGATGGCGATTAACAGCAGGCTCAGGACCCAAATCAGTTCACCGTTCACAACATGTCCTTGTCAGTGGAGGAGAAGCAATTCTGCCATAAAAAAGCCCCGGTAATGCGGGGCTATATCATGGGATTACATTTTTAGCGAGACGGTTACAACGCCGTCTGATGCCTTCGAGACGTCGATGGCGGTCAGAGTATTAAGCACAAAATCCGCCTCCTCCAGCCGGGGGGACCCCGCCGGGACGTTAACGGCAATGACGTGGCTTCCGGCGTTCAGTCCGGCCAGCACACCTGCCGCCGCGTCTTCCACCACCACGCACTCCGCTGGCGCAAGGCCGAGCAGTTCAGCGCCGAGCAGAAACGCATCCGGTTCGGGCTTGCCGCGCTTTACGCGCTCAGCGGTAATGAAGACGTCCGGCGTCGGTAAACCGGCCGCCTTATGGCGGGCATGCGCGACAGGAACCGAGCCGGAGGTGACGATAGCCCACGGGATCTGCGCTTCATTCAGATGCTCAAGCAGTTCGCGCGCACCGGGCAGCGCGGTGATGCCCTCAGTGTCGGTAGCTTCAATCTGCTCCAGATATTTGAACTCCGCCTGAATCTCTTCCTCAGGACGTCCCGCCAGGAAGTGCCGCAATGAGGTAATGGCCTGTTTGCCATGGATGAAATTCAGTACATCCTGATGGTCAATGCCGTGCCTGTCGGCCCAATGACACCAGGAACGCTCCACTACCGGCAGCGAATCCACCAGCGTACCGTCCAGATCAAACAGAAAACCTTTACACTGCACACGCACCTCCGTCAGGCATTAATGATTTGTTGAATTTCGTTGCTGCTTAAATGGTACTGACGCGGACAGGCGTGCCACGCGCTCAGCATACGTTGATACTTATCCCACATCGGGGTCTGGGCGTTGAAGCCGTGCGTACCCGCATCAAAATGGGTGTAGCGCCCTTCGGTGTTCACCATAAAGCGCACATAGCTCAGATAGCGCGCCTCCGTCGCGGCATCAAAGCCCAGGAACGTCACGCGGCGCTCATCAATAGACTGCTGGTCTTTCAGATTGGTCCAGGACACATGCAGCGCATGGTACATCTCCATGATGTCGATAACGATACGGCAGGTTTCCTCTTTCAGTTCGCCAAATTCGCGATCCAGTTCGCGCATCTGCAAGCCAAAACCACGTTCAACAATGGTTTGCAGGCGGCTGTAGCGCGCAGCGTTATCGGGATCAAGCATAGTCATCATCTTGTACTGGTTAGACAAAATCAGACGTTGAGCATGGGTCATTTCCATCTTTCGACTCCTGTAGCGCATTGCACTGTAAAAAAAAGACACGGTAACTGATTGTTACTGTGCCTTCTTTTGGACGTCGTTTCGATGATCAATCACAAGTCATCGAGGAATGTTTTATCAAGCTGTTTAAACGCGCGCTTGAGGGTGTCCGCCAGCGCCTGATAATCCGGCTTGCCTTCAACCGGGGCGAGCGCCTGGCCGGCCTCCTCCAGTTTTCCACGCACTTCATAAAACCAGTGTAAAATAGAAGGCGGAAGTGGCGTGACGGAACGTTTACCTAACCACCACAATCCCTGCATCGGCAGGCTTAACGCAAAGAGCGCCGTCGCGACGGCAGGTCCAAGCTGTCCACCCAGCGCAATTTGCCAGCAAAGAGTAAAGACAGCGATCGGGGGCATAAAGCGAATCGCATAGCGCGTGGCGCGAATAGTGCGATTTTCAATAAACATGGGCGCGAGGCGCTTTTCCATCGGCCATGTCTTTGCGTAATGCTGTCCCCGACGAAACAGACTAAAAAAGTTCACGGACGGGATTTCAGGTGTTGACATGGCTGTACCTCAACTTCACATATAAAAATTAAAATTTTCGTGCAAAACCACAACAGGCTATGACAACGTTCAAAATATTTTGTCATCGCTACCCCGTATCGGGTATCCTGTGCCAGCCTGATAGGCCGTAGACGAGAAGCGTTAACTCGTCAAATTATCGCATATTATGCCATTGTCTGAAAAATGTTCAAAATGGCTTAAAATCATAGGTATTTCTTCCATCCTGCCAGAATGTTCGTTTGGCATGATGTTAATCATAAATGTCTGAGTCAGCATGCGTTACGCTTTAGACTCATTGACGTTTTTTTAGCCACGTATCAATTATAGGTACTTCCATGTCGAGTAAGTTAGTACTGGTTCTGAACTGCGGTAGCTCTTCACTGAAATTCGCCATCATCGATGCGCTCAACGGTGATGAGTACCTCTCTGGTTTGGCCGAATGTTTCCATCTGCCTGAAGCACGTATCAAGTGGAAGATGGACGGCAGCAAACAAGAAGCGGCTTTAGGTGCAGGCGCCGCTCACAGTGAAGCGCTGAACTTTATCGTTAACACTATTCTGGCACAAAAACCAGAACTGTCTGCTCAGCTGACTGCGATTGGTCACCGTATCGTCCACGGCGGCGAAAAATACACCAGCTCCGTGGTAATCGACGACTCTGTGATTCAGGGCATCAAAGACTCTGCGTCTTTCGCACCGCTGCATAACCCGGCTCACCTGATCGGTATCGCTGAAGCACTGAAATCCTTCCCGAATCTGAAAGATAAAAACGTGGCCGTGTTTGACACCGCGTTCCATCAGACCATGCCGGAAGAGTCTTACCTCTATGCCCTGCCATACAGCCTGTACAAAGAGCACGGCGTACGTCGCTACGGCGCACACGGCACCAGCCACTTCTATGTGACTCAGGAAGCCGCAAAAGTACTGAACAAGCCGGTTGAAGAAGTCAACATCATCACCTGCCACCTGGGCAACGGTGGTTCTGTTTCTGCTATCCGCAACGGTAAGTGTGTTGATACCTCTATGGGTCTGACCCCGCTGGAAGGTCTGGTGATGGGTACCCGTTCCGGTGATATCGACCCGGCGATCATCTTCCACCTGCACGACACCCTGGGCATGAGCGTTGACGACATCAACAAAATGCTGACCAAAGAGTCTGGCCTGCTGGGTCTGACCGAAGTCACCAGCGACTGCCGTTACGTTGAAGACAACTACGCAGAAAAAGCTGACGCTAAACGTGCAATGGACGTTTACTGCCACCGTCTGGCGAAGTACATCGGTTCTTACACCGCGCTGATGGACGGTCGTCTGGACGCGGTTATCTTCACCGGCGGCATCGGTGAGAACGCGGCAATGGTACGTGAGCTGTCCCTGGGCAAACTGGGCGTTCTGGGCTTCGAAGTCGATCACGAGCGTAACCTGGCTGCCCGCTTCGGCAAGTCTGGCTTCATCAACAAAGAAGGCACCCGCCCGGCTATCGTTATCCCAACTAACGAAGAGCTGGTCATCGCGCAAGACGCGTGCCGCCTGACTGCCTGATTCCACACCGCCAGCAATGCTGGCGGTGCTGTTTTGTAGCCCGCCCAACGCGGCGGTAACGAAAGAGGATAAACCGTGTCCCGTACTATTATGCTGATCCCTACCGGAACCAGCGTCGGCCTGACCAGCGTCAGCCTCGGCGTGATCCGCGCTATGGAACGCAAAGGCGTTCGTCTGAGCGTCTTTAAGCCTATCGCCCAGCCACGTGCCGGTGGCGATGCGCCAGACCAGACCACCTCCATCGTTCGTAAGAACTCCAATCTGCCAGCGGCTGAACCGCTGAAGATGAGCCACGTTGAATCTCTGCTCTCCAGCAACCAGAAAGACGTGCTGATGGAAGAGATCATCGCCAACTACCACGCAAACGCGCAGGACGCTGAAGTGGTGCTGGTTGAAGGCCTGGTCCCGACCCGTAAACACCAGTTTGCCCAGTCTCTGAACTTTGAAATCGCGAAAACCCTGAACGCAGAGATTGTTTTCGTGATGTCTCAGGGCACGGACACCCCAGAGCAGCTGAAAGAGCGTATCGAACTGACGCGCAGCAGCTTCGGCGGTGCAAAAAACACCAGCATCACCGGCGTGATTGTTAACAAGCTGAACGCGCCAGTAGATGAGCAGGGCCGTACGCGTCCTGACCTGTCCGAAATCTTCGACGACTCTTCCAAAGCGAAAGTCATCAAAGTTGACCCGGCCAAGCTGCAGGATTCCAGCCCACTGCCGGTGCTGGGTGCGGTGCCATGGAGCTTCGATCTGATTGCCACCCGTGCAATCGATATGGCGCGTCACCTGAATGCCACCATCGTTAACGAAGGCGATATCAACACCCGCCGCGTGAAGTCCGTGACCTTCTGCGCGCGCAGCATTCCGCACATGCTGGAACACTTCCGCGCAGGTTCCCTGCTGGTGACCTCTGCTGACCGTCCAGACGTGCTGGTTGCAGCGTGCCTGGCTGCGATGAACGGCGTGGAAATCGGTGCGATCCTGCTGACCGGTGCCTACGAGATGGACCCGCGCGTCAGCAAGCTGTGCGAACGTGCGTTCGCCACTGGCCTGCCTGTCTTCATGGTGAACACCAACACCTGGCAGACCTCCCTGAGCCTGCAAAGCTTCAACCTCGAAGTGCCGGTTGATGACCACGAGCGTATCGAGAAAGTTCAGGAATACGTTGCGGGCTACATCAACGCAGACTGGATCGAATCCCTGACGGCGACGTCCGAGCGCAGCCGTCGTCTGTCTCCTCCAGCCTTCCGTTACCAGCTGACCGAGCTGGCGCGTAAAGCGGGCAAACGCGTGGTTCTGCCAGAAGGTGACGAACCACGTACCGTTAAAGCGGCGGCCATCTGTGCAGAGCGCGGTATCGCGACCTGTGTGCTGCTGGGTAACCCGGATGAGATCAACCGCGTTGCGGCGTCTCAGGGCGTTGAGCTGGGCGCTGGCATTGAGATCGTTGACCCGGAAGTGGTTCGCGAAAGCTACGTTGCCCGCCTGGTTGAGCTGCGTAAGAACAAGGGCATGACCGAAGCCGTTGCGCGCGAGCAGCTGGAAGACAACGTCGTGCTGGGTACGCTGATGCTGGAGCAGGACGAAGTTGACGGCCTGGTTTCCGGTGCGGTTCACACCACCGCGAACACCATCCGCCCACCGTTGCAGCTGATCAAAACCGCACCGGGCAGCTCTCTGGTCTCCTCCGTGTTCTTCATGCTGCTGCCTGAACAGGTTTACGTTTATGGCGACTGCGCGATCAACCCGGACCCAACCGCAGAGCAGCTGGCAGAAATCGCTATCCAGTCTGCGGACTCCGCGACTGCCTTCGGTATCGAACCGCGCGTCGCGATGCTCTCCTACTCCACCGGTACTTCTGGTGCAGGCAGCGACGTAGAGAAAGTCCGTGAAGCAACCCGCATTGCGCAGGAAAAACGTCCGGATCTGATGATCGACGGCCCGCTCCAGTACGATGCCGCGGTAATGGCTGACGTTGCGAAATCTAAAGCGCCTAACTCGCCGGTTGCAGGTCGCGCTACCGTGTTCATCTTCCCGGATCTGAACACCGGTAACACCACCTATAAAGCGGTACAGCGTTCAGCAGACCTGATCTCCATCGGGCCAATGCTGCAAGGTATGCGCAAGCCTGTGAACGACCTGTCTCGTGGTGCGCTGGTTGACGATATCGTCTACACCATCGCGCTGACGGCGATTCAGTCTTCGCAGCAGCAGTAAGCTAAAAAGCCCGGTGGCGCTAGCGCTTACCGGGCCCAGGGTTTTGTAGGCCGGATAAGCGAAGCGCCATCCGGCAAAAAAAGGCGACCATTCAACGGTCGCCTTTTTTATTACAGCAACTCTCGTGCCGCCGACACAATGTCATGTGCCGTCAGGCCATACTCCTTCTGCAGGAAGTCCTGCGTGCCTACCTGACCGTAACGCTCCTTCACCCCAACCCGCCGCATCGGCACCGGACAGGTTTCCACCAGCACTTCCGCCACCGCCGACCCCAGCCCGTTGTGAATGCTGTGGTTTTCGCAGGTCACAATACGCCTGGTTTTCTCGGCATAATTTTTCACCAGCATCCGATCGATGGGCTTCAGGGTAAACATGTCGATGACCGCTGCGCTTACCCCCTCCTGCTCCAGCTGGCGCGCCGCCTCCAGCGCTTCCGCCACCATAATGCCGTTAGCAATCAGGGTAATATCGGTTCCCTCGCGCAGCACGTTGCCCTTGCCGATGGTGAAGGTTGACCCCGGGGCATAGACGCTCGGCGCCTGTTTACGGATGGTCCGCACCCAGTAGAAGCCTTCCAGGTCGATAAGCTGACGCAGCACATCTTCGAACATCACCGCATCGGTCACCTCCAGCACCACTGAATGCGCCAGACCGCGCACGATGCCCATATCCTCAAACGACATATGCGTCCCGCCGTTGTGGCAGGCCGTCACGCCCGCATCCGAGGCAATCACCTTCACGTTATTGCGCTGGTAGTCCAGGGACATAAACAGCTGGTCGAAGCAGCGACGGCTGGCAAAGGCGGTAAAGGTATGGACGAACGGCTTACGTCCGGTGAGCGACAGCCCGGCGGCCGTCCCAATCACGTTGGCCTCCATAATGCCGCAGTTGATGACGTGCTGTGGATAATCACGCGCTACGCCGTCCATCGCCATCGAACTCATCAGATCCGCTTCGAGCGCAATAATCTCGCTCCCGGCCTCAATCTGTTTTGCCACAAAACCCGCATAGACCTTACGCATCTCAACCGAATCTTTCTGTCCTGTCGGTGCAACCTTAATCATGTGAAGCCTCCAGTTGGCGAATCGTCTCGTTGAGCGCCGCTTTGCTTTCCTCAGTTAATCGCAGGTGATGCGAGTTGCTGAGCTGTTCCAGGTATGGCACCCCCTGCCCTTTGATGCTGTCGAGGATCACCACTCGCGGACGCGCATCGGTCGCAGGGATCGGTGCGGTCACCTCCAGCAGCGCCGGAATGTCGTCCCCTTTCACCGTCACCACGTCAAAACCAAAGGCCCGGAATTTGCCTTCCAGATCGAAGGCGCTGATGATTTCGTCCAGCTCGCCGTCGAGCTGTTGTTTGTTCCAGTCCACGAACACCGTCAGATTGTTCAGTCGATGGTGAGCAATAAACTGGAAGGCTTCCCAGCACTGCCCTTCGTTCAGCTCCCCGTCGCCAACGATGCAAAACACCCGGTTTGGCCTTTCTGCCAGCTTGTGCGACAGCGCCATGCCGCCTGCAATGGAGATCCCCTGCCCCAGCGATCCGGTGGTGGCATCCACGCCGCGTGTTTTCAGGCGATCCGGGTGGCTTGGCAGACGCGTTCCGTTCTGGTTTAGCGTGCTCAGCTCTTCAATCGGGAAGTAGCCCTTAATCGCCAGCGTGCTGTACAGCGCCGGGCCCGCATGGCCCTTCGACAGCACAAAGTAATCGCGCTCTGGCCAGTCCGGATCGGCCGGGTCAATTTTCATTACCGCGCCGTACAGAACGGCCAGTGTTTCAACGACTGACATGCTGCCGCCGTAGTGACCAAAACCCAGCTGCGTCAGGGATTTCAGCGTCTCAAGGCGGATCTGACGCGCCAGTTCGGTTATTTCATTCTCATTCATGATTTGGCTCCGGGGTTTTCCTGCGCGTTACCGCTGGCAGGTTTGTTTTTAGCGAAGACGTTGTAGGCCACCAGCAGCGCAAACAACACAACAACCAGTCCGGTGATGGCAAGCGGCGACAGGAAGCGCGCCAGGTTGCCGAGCACAATCCCGACGGCGCCAAAGTCGGCGTCCGAGAAGGTCGTATTCGCAAAGCCAATCGCGCCCAGAACAGGCAGCAGCAGGACCGGCAGGAAGGTGATCAGCAGGCCGTTAGCAAAGGCGCCAATCATCGCCCCGCGACGTCCGCCGGTGGCGTTCCCAAACACGCCCGCCGTTGCACCGGTGAAGAAATGCGGCACGACGCCCGGCAGGATCAGCACCCAGCTAAACTGACCGCAGATGAACAAGCCTACAATCCCGCCGAGGAAGCTGAACAGGAAGCCAATCAGCACCGCGTTTGGCGCATACGGGTAGACCACCGGGCAGTCCAGCGCAGGTCGCGCATTGGGCACCAGTTTTTCCGAGAAGCCGGTAAAGGCCGGGACAATTTCCGCCAGAATCAGGCGCACGCCCTGCAAGATGATAAACACGCCTGCCGCGAAGGTGATGGCCATAATGATGGCGTACACCAGGTAGTTCTGGCCGCCGCTGAAGGTGGCCTCCACGTACTCACGCCCGGCGCTCACCGCCATAATCAGGTAGATAATCATCATGGTCAGTGAGATGGAGATCGAACTGTCGCGCAGGAAGCTGAGGTTCTTCGGCAGGTTCATCTCTTCGGTGGAGCGCGAGCCTTTACCGACCTTGCTACCAATCCAGCCGGACAGCACGTAGCCCAGCGTGCCGAAATGACCGAAGGCGATCTCATCGTTGCCGGTAATACGCTTCATATAGCGCTGCGCAATCGCCGGGAAGAAGGCCATAATCAGGCCGAGGATCAACGAACCGGTGAAGACCAGCCCTACCCCTTCGAAGCCTGCGACCGTCAGGATCACGCCAATCATGCACGCCATGTAGAAGGTGTGATGCCCGGTCAGGAAGATGTACTTCAGGCGGGTAAAGCGCGCGACAATAATATTCGCCACCATCCCGAAAGCCATAATGAGCGCGGTGGAGGCACCATATTTTTCCAGGGCAATTGACACAATAGCTTCATTGTTGGGAATAATGCCCTGAATATTAAAGGCGTGCTCAAACATACCACCGAGCGGATTTAAAGAGCCCACCAGCACGGTTGCGCCGCCGCCCAGTACAATAAAGCCGAGAATGGTTTTAATTGTGCCTTTTACCACATCTGAAAAGGCTTTTTTCTGCGCCACCAGACCAATCAGGGCAATTAACCCGACCAGGACTGAAGGGACTTTTAAAATATCAACAACGAAATTCAGCGTTTCAAGGATAAACATATCCACCTCGCCTTTTCAGGATTATTGTCTTTCGAACCAGGCGCGCAGCTGCGCTTCGAGTTCGTTGATATCGATAATATTGTTGATCACCACCAGCTGGCTTTCCGGCACGCTGGCGCTGGCGGCAATGTCTTTCGCCATTACAAACAGGTCCGCCGCGCCTGGCGTGGCCGAGGAGAGATCGGAGTGTTCAACCTCTGCCTCAATTTCCAGTTTTTTGAGCACCTTTTTAATATTCATTTCGACCATAAAACTGCTGCCCAGGCCGGAGCCGCAAATAGCCATGATTTTCATTGTTATCCCCTTTTTTAAGTAGAGTACGCCCCATCACGCTGACGCGTAATGTTGAGATGAATCGGATTAAATAATTAAATCAGAAGCGATTGATGATGGTTTTTATCTCCTCCAGCGTATTCGCCCGATGTAATTCAGCCATATCTTCGTCGCTGGAAAATAATTCCGCTAAGGCAGAGATCATTTCGATATGGCTATGCTTGTCCGGCGCCGCCAGCATCACAATCACATCGACGGGGTCAAACTCACCGGCACCAAAAGAGACGCCCTGTTTCAGTTTTAATAATGACAGGCCAAGTCCTTTCGCTCCTTCTTCCGGTCGCGCATGTGGCATTGCCAGTCCTGGAGCCAGCACATAGTAGGGACCTAACCTGTGATGCTGCTCAATGATAGCCGTGACATATTCCGGCGCAATGACCTGCAAATTCAGCAGCGGTTTCGCGCACAGTTCCAGCGCCTGGGGCCAGCTTTCAACGCTATCCTGTAGGATGATGGTTGTATCATATATCCACTTTTTGAGCATTTTTCACTCCCGCTAAAGACCAGACATGGGCAAACTCTATTCAACCCATCAATTAATGACTGCGATCGCGATCACAAAGATAGCGCTACCAACGACTAACATGCAGAACTGTGATAGCGCTATCAAATTGCTATCCTGGTGCGAAATCACAGCAAAAAAAGGGATTTAAGGCGTATACTGCCTGTCACGTAAAATGAAGGATGAAACTAAATCGCGTCCTGTCAGCAGGAAGATGTATGTCTTTAACCCGAAAACGGCGCAGTACCGGAAAAGTAACGCTCGCGGATGTCGCGCAGCTTGCCGGCGTAGGCACGATGACTGTTTCCCGTGCCCTCCGCACGCCCGAACAGGTTTCCGATAAACTGCGTGAAAAAATTGAAGCCGCGGTGCAGGAGCTGGGTTACATGCCCAATCTTGCCGCCAGCGCACTGGCATCGGCATCGTCATGGACGATTGCGATGGTTGTACCCAATCTTTCCGAAGCTGGCTGTTCCGAGATGTTCGCCGGGCTACAGCAGGTGCTCCAGCCAGCCGGATATCAGATCATGCTGGCGGAATCTCAGCATCGTCTTGAACAGGAAGAAAAATTGCTTGAAACGCTGCTGGCTTCGAACATCGCCGCGGCGATACTGCTCAGCGTCGAGCACTCCGATACCGTGCGACACTGGCTAAAAAACGCCTCTATCCCGGTGATGGAAATGGGTGCAATGCGTGCCGATCCTATTGATATGAATATCGGGATTGATAACGTCGCCGCCATGTATGAACTTACCGAAATGGTGATTCAGCGCGGCTACCAGAATATTGGCCTGCTGTGCGCTAACCAGGAGCAGTGGATTTTTCAGCAACATTTGCAGGGCTGGTACAAGGCGATGCTGCGCCACCACCTGGCGCCAAATAGAGTGATTAATGCCGCCATGCCGCCGAACTTCTCCACCGGTGCGGCACAATTGCCAGAGTTCCTGCTGGCGTGGCCGGAGCTGGATGCGCTGGTGTGCGTGTCAGATGAACTGGCCTGCGGCGCGCTGTATGAGTGCCAGCGTCGGCGCATCAAGGTGCCGGACGATTTAGCGGTCGTGGGCTTTGGCGACAGCGACGTCAGCCGCGTCTGTCAGCCGCCGCTGACGACGATGGCAGTACCGCATCGCAAGATTGGGATTGAAGCCGGGAAAGCGTTACTGGAACGTCTGAATGACGGAGACTGGCGCGACCATAAACCCATCGCGTCCAGCCTGTGTCTGCGGGAAAGCTGTTAAGGCTTACTCAGCCTCTTCCTCTTTTTCCGCCTTATTTTCCGGTTTAGCGGATTCGTTTTTGGCGTTGCGGGTCATCCACAGCGCCAGTGCTTTAAGGGAATCCGGCGTGAATTCGTCGCAACGCGCGGTGATCTCTTCCGGCGTCATCCAGCACACTTCGCTCACTTCCTCTTCCTGCAAGGCGAAAGGTCCGTGGGAAACGCAGCTAAACAGCCCGCCCCAGACGCGACAATGCTCATCTTCGAAATAAAACTGTCCGTGCTCGGCAAACGGCACGCCAGCGATACCTAACTCTTCTTCCGCTTCACGACGCGCGGAATCCAGCAATACTTCATCGGCCTGCACGACGCCACCCGCTGTGGCATCCAGCATACCAGGAAGAAAATCTTTGGTGTCAGTGCGACGCTGGACCAGAATCTTGCCCATGCCGTCATGAACAACGATGTAAGTCGCGCGGTGACGCAGACGCTCCGCACGCATTTGTTCGCGGCTGGCCTGCGCGATCACTTCATTCTCTTCGCTGACAATGTCAACCCACTCAGTACTTGCCAAATGATTCTGCTCCACCATCGGGAAACCTTCTCGTCTAAGCGCTCTTTCGGCGCGTTTGCAGTTGTGGTGTAACTTACGGATTAATCGCTATCTGCGCAATAACTTGCTGATCATTAAGTGCGATAACGCTTAATGTCCCGTCTTCATACATGCCGTAGCTTGCCGGGTTACCGCCTTTAGGAATGCTGACAGACCCGGGGTTAAAGTGGTAAAACGCCCCGCGTTTTTCCGCCACCGGAATATGAGTATGACCATAAACCAGGACATCGCCAGCGGCGAGTGACGGCAGGTTATCCGGGCCGAACAGGTGCCCGTGGGTCAGGAACAAACGGCTGTTTTCCATCAACACCTGTTGCCAGGGAGCGGTGATGGGAAATTGCAGCAGCATCTGGTCAACTTCGCTGTCGCAGTTGCCGCGAACGGCGATAATGCGCGAGGCAAAATGATTAAGTTTTTCCGCCACCTGCGCGGGAGCATACCCTTCCGGCAACGCATTGCGTGGGCCGTGGTTTAACACATCGCCCAGGATCACCAGCCATTGCGCCCCGCTTTGGGCAAACAGAGATAACACGCGTTCGGTCGCGGGCAGCGATCCATGAATATCCGACGCAAACATCAGTTTCATCAGTTACTCCTCGGGAATTCAGACTGCCCCTATCATACCTCAAGCGCCCCGTCTTATCAGCCCGCGCGCTTAGCAGAGAGTGCCAGATAGCGCTGTACCGACGCGCGTTGCCACTGGAATGTGGCGTAATCCACCAGTAGCTGTGGGACGTCATCGCCGTTGAGGATAAGGCGATTGAGCATCAGCGCCAGATCGGTGTCGGCAATACACCACTCGCCAAACAGGTTTGGGTTACCCTGTGACAGCAGCGATGACGCGGTATCAATCAGCTTCCGGGCGCTGGATAAGCCTTCCTCGCTGAGGGCGGGCTTTTTGACGCCAGCGAACACCACGTCCGTGGAGCGTTCTGTGCGAATCGGCACCAGGTCGCTACGCAGCCACGCCTGGATCTGGCGGGCGCGGGCGCGCTTTTGCAGATCGTGAGGATAGATGCGTTCCCACTCTGGTGGGGCAAAGCGGTCTTCAAGGTACTCGTCAATCGCTGAGGATTCACTCAACTCAAAACCGTCAATCTCCAGCACAGGAACACGGCGGGTGAGCGCGTAGCCCTGCCACTGAGGCTTCAGATGTTCGCCGCTGTCCAGGTCAACGGTTTTCAGACTAAAAGTTAGCCCCTTTTCTGCCAGCGCCACATAAACGCTCATGACATAAGGAGAAAAAAAGTTCGCATCGGACCACAACGTTATTACAGGCTGGCTCATAACATCCTCTTCGGCTGATCGGTTTTCACTCAACATATAATCTCTTTGCCTCGCTGTCACTTGATGAAAACTCACGATTTACAACAAGCACCTATACTGATTTTTCATGGCAACACTATTCGCACTGACAGGAGTTGAGAATGATAGATCTCTATTATGCCCCCACCCCTAATGGCCATAAGATCACCCTCTTTCTTGAAGAAGCCGAACTGGACTACCGGATCATTCGCGTGGATATCAGCAAAGGCGATCAGTTCCGCCCCGTTTTTCTGGCCATCTCGCCCAACAATAAAATTCCGGCCATCATTGATAACTTGCCTTCAGACGGCGGAAAACCGCTAAGCCTGTTTGAATCCGGAGAGATACTGCTTTATCTGGCGGAGAAAACCGGCAAGCTTCTGAGCGGGGAGTTGCGCGAGCGTCATCACACGCTGCAATGGTTATTCTGGCAGTCGAGCGGCCTGGGGCCGATGCTGGGGCAGAATCATCACTTTACCGCCTATGCGCCGCAGACGATCCCTTACGCCATTGAGCGATATCAGGTCGAAACCCAGCGCCTGTACGGGGTCCTGAACCGTCGGCTGGAAAAATCACCGTGGCTGGGAGGTGAGCATTACAGCATCGCAGATATCGCCTGCTGGCCGTGGATCAACACCCATGAACGCCACCGGATCGACCTGGCCACTTATCCGGCGGTTAACAACTGGTTTGAGCGCATCCGGACCCGCCCGGCAACCGAACGCGCCATGCAAAAAATCCATCAGATTTGAGCCTGTGCCCCGTTGGGTGCAGGTGTTCTCCTCATGTATGATGAGGTAAAAATACTGACACGGAGAAGACCTGCAATGTCCCAGCATGACGCTATTATTCGTATAAAAAACCTACGCTTACGCACATTCATTGGTATCAAAGAGGAGGAGATCGCGAATCGCCAGGATATCGTGGTGAATGTCGTGATCCATTACCCGGCAGACAAGGCGCGCGCCAGCGAAGACATCAATGACGCGCTGAACTATCGCACGATCACCAAAAGCATCATCCAGTACGTTGAGAACAACCGTTTTGCGCTACTGGAAAAATTAACTCAGGATGTGCTCGACATCGCACGCGAACACCACTGGGTCACTTATGCTGAAGTGGAGATCGATAAACTTCACGCCCTGCGCTACGCCGACTCCGTCTCCATGACGTTAAGCTGGCAGCGCCAGGCGTAAACCTGGAGGTTGTATGAAGATCCTGCTCACCGGCGGTACGGGGCTGATTGGTCGCCATCTCATTCCACGTTTGCAGGCGTTGCATCACGACATTACCGTGGTCACGCGCAGCCCGGAGAAAGCGCGCCAGGTGCTGGGCACCGGCGTTGAGATCTGGAAAGGCCTGGCGGAACGGCAGGATCTGAACGGCTTTGACGCCGTCATCAACCTCGCAGGCGAGCCTATCGCTGATAAACGCTGGACCGAAGAGCAAAAACAGCGTTTATGCAGCAGCCGCTGGAACATGACCGAAAGGCTGGTTGAGCTGATTCGTAACAGCGAGATGCCGCCCTCGGTGCTGATTTCCGGCTCTGCAACAGGCTACTATGGCGATCTTGGTGAAGTGGTGGTGACCGAAGAAGAGCCGCCGCACAACGAGTTTACCCATAAACTCTGCGCCCAGTGGGAGCGTATCGCCTGCGGGGCGCAGAGCGATAACACCCGCGTCTGCCTGCTGCGCACCGGCGTGGTGCTTGCTCCGAAAGGCGGTATTCTCGGTAAAATGTTGCCGCCGTTTAAAATGGGGCTTGGCGGGCCCATCGGCAACGGTCGTCAGTATCTGGCGTGGATCCATATCGACGATATGGTCAACGGTATTCTCTGGCTGCTGGATAACGACCTGCGCGGGCCGTTTAACATGGTATCTCCCTACCCCGTACGTAATGAACAGTTTGCTCACGCCCTGGGTCATGCCCTGCATCGCCCGGCGGTACTGCGCGTGCCTGCGACGGCGATTCGGCTGTTGATGGGCGAATCTTCGGTGCTGGTGCTGGGCGGCCAGCGCGCGCTGCCAAAACGGCTGGAAGCGGCCGGATTTACGTTCCGCTGGTATGACATGGAAGAGGCGCTGGGGGATGTGGTGCAGTGAATATGTTAGAGTTATACGCCATCTCTGGATGATATGGCGTAACTATGGCAACCATCACCACAACCCGGCTTCACCTCACCCCTTTCGAACCTTCTGACTGGGCGTTCTTTCGCTCTCTGCGCGAAGACCCCAACATCATGCGCTATATGGCCGCTATCATGCCTGAAAAAGAGACGCGCCGCGTATTTGCCGCGCGCCTGATGGCGGAGCATGTCTTTGTGATCCGTCTGCATAACGACGTTACGCCGCTCGGGGATATCGGCCTGCAAATCAGTGCGGCGAACCATGAAGAGGCGGATATTGGCTACACGGTTGTGCCTGACGCGCAGGGAAAAGGCATTGCCAGCGAGGCGCTGCGGGCGGTGTGTGAGTATGCATTTAACCAGACGGGCGTGAAGGCGATAAACGCGTACGTGCTGGCGGATAACGTTGGGTCGGTGCGGGTTCTTGAGAAAGCAGGTTTTGTGCGCACGCAGGTACTGGAGAAGGCGTACGAGATTAACGGCGTACGGTATGACGACTGGGTGTATCGGCTGGAGTGTGGTGCGGTCTGAATGCCGGGCGACACTGCGTTTGCCCGGCCTACGGTTTTTGTAGGCCCGGAAAGCGAAGCGCCACCGGGCAATTGGGCGGCTCTGCGGCCTGATGCCCTCACCCCGGCCCTCTCCCACAGGGAGAGGGAGAAAGGCCAAACCTACTTCAACGAGCCTTTCAGGAACTGCTGCAAACGCGGGCTTTGCGGGTTCGCCAGCACCTCGTCCGGATGCCCCTGCTCCTCAATCTTGCCCTGATGCAGGAAGATAACGTGGTTAGAAACGTTACGGGCAAAGCCCATCTCGTGCGTCACCACCACCATCGTTTTGCCCTCTTCCGCCAGCTTCTGCATGATGCGCAGCACTTCGCCAACGAGTTCAGGATCCAGCGCGGAAGTCGGTTCGTCAAACAGCAATACTTCCGGCTCCATCGCCAGCGCGCGGGCGATGGAAACACGCTGCTGCTGTCCCCCTGACAGGTGCACCGGATATTTGATCTGCTGCCGCTCGTCGATACCCACTTTCGCCAGGTATTTGACCGCACGCTCGCGGGCTTCCTGCTTGCTTAAGCCGAGCACCTGAACCGGCGCTTCCATCACGTTCTCCAGCACCGTCATGTGGCTCCAGAGATTGAAGTGCTGGAATACCATTGTCAGACGCGTACGCAGCAGGCGCAGCTGGTTTTTATCCGCCACTTTAAGCTGACCGTCTTTATCACGGACCATGTTGATGTTCTGTCCGCTCACCACAATCGATCCTTCGCTCGGCTTTTCGAGGAAGTTGATGCAGCGCAGGAAGGTACTTTTACCCGAACCTGATGAGCCGATAATACTGATCACGTCGCCCGCGTTAGCCTCCAGCGACACCCCTTTCAGCACTTCATGTTCGCCGTAGCGCTTGTGCAAATCAATTACGTTTAATTTGTTCTCAGCCATCATAAATTCTCAGTGCGTCGACGGTTTTATATGCTGCAACCAGCGTTTTTCAGCCTTACGGAACAGGCTGATCAGGACGTAAGAAATGATCAAATAGAGCACTGCCGCAATGCCAAACGCCGTAAACGGCTGGTAGGTGGCAGAGTTAATATCGCGGGCAATCTTTAACAGATCAGGTACCGTGGCGGTAAACGCCAGTGCCGTCGAATGCAGCATTAAAATCACTTCGTTGCTGTACGCCGGCAGCGCAATGCGCAGCGCTGAAGGCAGAATAATACAGCGGTAGAGCTTCACGGAGGAAAAGCCATACGCGCGCGCCGCCTCAATCTCACCGTGCGGCACGGAACGAATGGCCCCGGCGAAGATTTCGGTGGTATAGGCGCAGGTATTAAGGGTCAGCGCCAGCACCGTACAGTTCAGACCGCTGCGGAAGAACGCGTTCAGCAACTCGGTGCCTTTCACGATCTCCAGCGTGTACATTCCGGAATAGAACACCAGCAGCTGCACGTACAGCGGCGTACCGCGAAACACGTAGGTGAACAGCCAGATCGGAAACTGGATAAATTTATTGTTCGACACGCGGCCAATGGCGAGAAACACCGCCAGAATGCCGCCCATGACCACCGAGGAGATCAGCAGCCACAGCGTGATCGCCACGCCAGTAAAGCGGTAGCCATCCGTCCACAGCAGGGATTTCCAGTACTCCTGAATAATCTCAATCACAGGTCAGCCCTCTTCACACCCACGGAGTAGCGACGTTCGAGCAGAAGCAGCACACCATTGGAGACGGTCGTAAAGACCAGATAGATTACGCCGCAGACTACCGCAAAATAGAACGGTTCCCAGGTGCTTTTACCCGCCAGCTGCGTGGCCTTCACTACATCTTCCAGACCCAGCAGGGAGACCAGCGCCGTTGCCTTGAGAATAACCTGCCAGTTGTTACCGATGCCCGGCAGCGCGTAGCGCATCATGGCCGGGAACATGATCCGGCGAAACGTTTGTGAGGAGGTAAAACCGTAGGCGGTCGCCGCTTCAATGTGCCCTTTCGGCACGGCCATGTAAGCGCCGCGAAAGGTCTCAGTGAAATAAGCACCGTAGATAAAACCAAGGGTAATAATACCAGCCACCATCGGGTCGATATCGATCTGATCCATGCCGATGGCATCCGTGACGCCGTTAAGTGCGATTTGCAGGCCATAAAAGATCAGCAGCATCAGCACCAGGTCAGGCACGCCGCGAATCAGCGTGGTATAGCCTTCAAATATCAGCGCCAGCGGTCTGTTGGCGGATAACTTTGCCCCCGCGCCCGCCAGGCCTATCAGCACCGCCAGCACCACGGAGCTGATAGCCAGCTCAAGGGTGACAAGCGCGCCCTGTAAAATAACGCCAGAAAATCCGTACAGCATACCGCGTGCCCTGTCGTCTCGTGAGTGGTAGAACCGTGTCTTTTCCCCTCCCGCAACGGGAGGGGCCGCACGTTATCAGACGGGGCGATTAGCCGCCGTAAACATTAAAATCGAAGTACTTTTTCGCCAGCTTGTCGTAAGTGCCGTCCGCGCGCATCTCGGCGAACGCTTTGTTCAGGGCTTCACGCAGTTCGTTGTCTTCTTTCCGCAGGCCCATACCGGTACCAACGCCAAAGAGTTTTTCGTCCTTAATGGACGGACCCCCGAACTTGTAATCTTTACCCACAGGCTGTTTCAGGAAGCCTTCGCTTGCCGCCACTTCATCCTGGAATGCCGCGTCAATACGGCCTGCCGTCAGGTCTGCGTAGATGTTTTCCTGACCCTGGTAAGAGACAATTTCAATCCCCTTTGGCGCCCAGTGCTCGTTACCGTAGGTTTCCTGCGTCGTACCCTGCAACACGCCCACGCGTTTGCCCTTCAGAGATTCAAGGGTTGGCTGAATGTCAGAGGATTTCGCCACCACCAGACGTGAGTCAGCCGCGTAGAGTTTGTCCGTGAAGGCAATCTCCTGCTGACGTTTTTCGGTGATAGACAGGGAGGACATGATCACGTCAATTTTTTTCGCTTTCAGGGACGGGATTAGCGCGTCCAGCGGGTTTTCAACGTAGGTACATTGCGCTTTAATGCGTTTGCACAGCTCGTTAGCCAGATCGATGTCAAAACCGACCAGTTCCCCCTTCGCATTTTTCGATTCGAAAGGCGCGTAGGTTGGGTCAGTCCCAATACGAATTTTCTGCGGAATGGCTGCGAATGCTGCGGTGGCGCTGCAAAAGGCCAGTACCAGAGAAAGTGACAACACCAGTTTTTTCATATCTGTCCTCAACAAACTGTCTAAATACGAGATTTTACGACTACGGGGTGCCGTTAATGTGCCATTAATCCCCTCACTCAGGCAAAGATTAATGCCTCTGAACGGGAATTTTTGCATTTAAAATGCTTAACTATGCACACAGCGTTCCAATATGGTGCATTTCTTGCACCATGCTGGAACACTTCCCCTAAAGATGCACCACATCAGTGCATCTCATTCAGGTATTAATCACCGTAGACGTTGAAATCAAAGTATTTCTTCGCCAGTTTGTCGTAGGTACCGTCTTTACGCAGCTCATTAAACGCTTTGTCGAAGGCGGCTTTCAGCTCGGTATCATCCTTACGCAGGCCAATACCGGTGCCGTCGCCAAAGTATTTTTTGTCTTTCACCGACGGGCCGGCAAAGGCGTACTCTTTACCCGCAGGCTGTTTCAGGAAGCCTTCGCTCGCGGCGACTTCATCCTGAAACGCGGCATCCAGACGGCCTGCCGCCAGGTCAGAGTAGATCAGATCCTGGTTCTGGTAAGCGACCACATCGACGCCTTTCTCGCGCCAGTTAGCATTGGCGTAACCTTCCTGGGTCGAGCCCTGAAGCACACCAACATGTTTGCCTTTCAGCGAGTCGATGGTCGGCTGGATTGGCGAGCCTTTCGCGGCAATCAAACGTGAGTCGGCAGCGTAGAGCTTCTCTGAGAAGGCGATCTCCTGCTGACGTTTTTCCGTGATGGAGAGAGAAGAGATAATGGCATCAATTTTCTTGGCTTTCAGCGACGGGATCAGCGCGTCAAAGTCACTGCCCACCCATGTGCATTTCACTTCCATGCGTTTGCACATCTCATTTCCCAGATCGATATCAAACCCCACGAAATCGCCTTTCGCATCCTTGGAGGAGAATGGCGCGTAGGTTGCGTCTGTACCGATACGAACTGTCTGTGGTAGCGCTGCATAGCTACTTGCTGCTGCACTCAAGCCCACGAGCAAAGACAGAGCCAGAACCGTCTTCTTCATACATTTACCCTCAAGAACCGTGATTTTATTATGGTTTATGTTGTGTATTGTGTTGCAGGCTGCTCTTGCAGGTCTTATGCCACATTGTCGTCGGGTTAAAACTACGACGTTAAATATGTTAATAAAACGTTGCGATACTGCCTTAATGGTGAAAGATAGCAGGTCTGCCGAACGAACCGGAAAGAGAAAAAGGGAAAAAGCGAATTAAATGTCGAGGATATGATCGCGGTTGCAGTTTTGCCCTGAAACAGGGCAAACAGTCATTTCATGCACCTTGTTTGTGCACAGCCTCACGCCCCCTGCCAGCGGGTAAAGAGATCTTTAGGCAGGTCTATATCGAACTGATCCAGCACGCGGTTAACGGTCTGGTTGATGACATCGTCCAGCGTTTGTGGACGATGATAGAACGCGGGGACCGGCGGCATTATCACAGCTCCCAGTTCGGCTGCCTGCGTCATTAAACGCAGATGTCCCAGGTGTAGCGGCGTTTCCCGCACGCAGAGCACCAGAGGACGACGCTCTTTCAGCACAACGTCCGCCGCACGTGTCACCAGCGTGTCGGTATAGCTGTTTACGATACCGGAGAGGGTTTTAATCGAACAGGGCAAAATAACCATGCCGGCCGTTTTAAACGAGCCAGAAGAGATGCTGGCGGCGATATCGCGGGCATCGTGGACAACATCAGCCAGCGCCTGAACGTCGCGCAGAGAGAGATCGGTTTCAAGAGAGAGGGTCTGACGCGCCGCCTGGCTCATCACCAGATGGGTTTCTACGCCAGCAACGTCACGCAGCACCTGTAACAGCCGGACGCCATAAATCGCGCCGCTGGCACCGCTGATCCCTACAATGAGTCGTTTCATGATTTTTGCCCTTGCTGATTTCAGGGCTGACTGTGCAGGATTTTACGGGGAGTTGCAAGTGAGGGCATTCGCCCTCACTTGCCGGAGCATCAACCTTCGTTGTGCATCTCTAAGCTTTCGAGATCGTTTTGCAGCTGGACGGCTTTCGCATCGTCGTTACGCAGAGAATCAAGGTAGTCGAGATACTGCTGGTCTACGTCTTTTGTCACGTAGATCCCATTGAATACCGAGCATTCGAACTGCTGAATATCCGGGTTCTCGGCGCGCACCGCGTCGATCAGATCGTTCAGATCCTGGAAAATCAGGCCGTCGGCCCCGATGATCTGGCGAATCTCATCCACTTCACGGCCATGCGCAATCAGCTCATTAGCGGTTGGCATATCAATGCCATACACGTTCGGGAAGCGAATTTCCGGCGCTGCGGAGGCGAGATATACTTTCTTCGCCCCGGCCTCACGCGCCATCTCGATGATCTGCTCAGACGTCGTGCCGCGCACAATGGAGTCGTCCACCAGCAGCACATTCTTGTCGCGGAACTCGGCACGGTTAGCGTTTAGCTTACGACGTACGGACTTACGACGCAGCTGCTGGCCCGGCATGATAAAGGTGCGGCCAACGTAGCGGTTTTTCACGAAGCCCTGACGGTACGGCTTGTCCAGAATACGGGCAATTTCCAGCGCGATATCACAAGAGGTTTCAGGGATTGGGATCACGACGTCGATGTCGAGATCGTCCCACTCGCGGGCAATCTTCTCGCCCAGCTTCGTCCCCATGTTGACGCGCGCGCTGTAAACGGAAATTTTGTCGATGAACGAGTCCGGACGCGCGAAGTAAACGTATTCGAACAGGCACGGGTTGCTCACCGGGTTGTCGGCGCACTGACGGGTAAACAGCTGGCCCTTCTCAGTGATGTAGACCGCTTCGCCTGGCGCGACATCACGCAGGAATTCGAAGCCCAGAGTGTCCAGCGCCACGCTTTCGGAGGCAACCATGTACTCGGAACGGCCATCGCCGAGGTCTCGTTTGCCGAGCACCAGCGGGCGAATGCCGTTTGGATCGCGGAAGGCCACCATGCCGTGACCGATGATCATCGCTACGCAAGCGTACGCGCCACGGATCAGGCGGTTAGTCGCGGCAACGGCGGCAAAAATGTTGTCTGCTTCCAGCGGATAATGGCGGAAGTTATCCAGCTCGCTGGCAAAGATATTGAGCAGGATTTCAGAATCAGAGGTGGTATTAATGTGGCGACGTTTCTCTTCAAACAGCTTTTTACGCAGCTCGTGGGCATTGGTCAGATTGCCATTGTGGGCAAGCGTGATGCCATACGGGGAGTTAACGTAAAAAGGCTGAGCCTCAGAGGCGCTGGAACTGCCAGCAGTAGGATAACGAACGTGACCGATCCCCATATTACCTTGCAGACGCTGCATATGGCGGGCTTCAAACACATCGTTTACCAGGCCGTTCGCCTTGCGTAAACGGAAGCAGTTGTTTGCATCAATGGTGATGATACCCGCAGCATCCTGCCCACGGTGCTGAAGCACCGTTAACGCGTCATAAATCGACTGGTTTACCGGCATGAAACCGGCGATACCGACAATACCGCACATTCGTCTTTTCCTCGTTAAGCCACATCTCAGGGTTTATGCCCTGGGCAAGAAACTCGACGAGCTTTGCAGATAGTCAAAGAACCATCTGATGATGAAGCTGAACTCCGGAATGAGCTGCGATTTTTGCCAGTCTTCACTTTTGGAGAACCCGGTAAAGGTATCCAGGAAGAACAGGATCGCGGCCACAATCAGCACGCCTCGCAACGCGCCGAAACAGATGCCGAGCACCCTGTCCGTTCCTGACAGACCGGTTTTCTCGACCAGCTGACCTATCACGTAATTGACGATAGCGCCGACAATCAGCGTCGCGATAAACAGCACCGCGATGGCGATTCCGTTTCGGACCAGTTCATCTTCAAAGCCCGTGAACCAGACAGACAGGTAAGTGTAGTAATGACTGGCAACAAAGAAAGCACAACCCCAGGTTACCAGCGATAACGCTTCACGAACAAAGCCACGGATCAGGCTAACCAGACAGGAAAAACCAATCACCGCAATGATGGCGTAATCAATCCAGACCATATGTGTCCCACGATTAAACGCCCTGTCATCCAGTTCGGGGCGAATTCTAACAGAAAAAGAAAACGTTTGCGTAGGGATTTCCTTCCCACGCGTAAATAAAAAAGGCGCTGAAAAAATGCTCAACGCCACCGCACCTTTGACGTTTCTGTGAACGTCTACCTCCCCCTCACCCCGGCCCTCTCCCTCAAGGGAGAGGGAGCAAACCGTCCCCTCGCCCCTTTGGGGAGAGGGTTAGAGTGAGGGGGTAATTTCTGTCAGTTTGCGCTGTAGTTCATCACCACACCGCTCAGGCCGGAGATTTGCTTCAGCTCGCCAAGCGAACCTTTGAGCTTATCTTTAGACGCATCCGGCCCCACGAGGATACGGGTAATTTTACCCTGTACCGGCGTGGTGGGTGAAGTATAAACACGGTATCCCGCGCCGCGCAATTTACTCACAATCTCATTGACCTTATCTGCATTTTTCAATGCACCGAGCTGAACGACATAGGCTTTGCCCGTAGGGGCAGCCTCCTGCTGGGTCTGTTTGGCCGGTGGCGGCGTTTCGGTTGCCGCAGCCAGCTGCTCGTCGGCTTTGTCACGCTGCGGTTTAGGCTGCGTTTTCTCTACCGGTTTCGGTTTTTCAACCGGTTTGGGTTGCTCTACCGGTACGGGATCGATTTCAACATTGTTATTCGCGGCCAGACGCGACGGGTCAAGAGACGGCGCGGCTGCATCACCTGCGCGCACCTCTTCCGCTGCGCCTTCAGGCGGCTGGGCTGGCAGCGCCTGCGTTGCCGCTGGCAGCATATCGGGCTCGTCGCGATCGCCCGGTTTGGGTACCAGCGGAATGGCCGCAAATTCATCCTGGTAATGCTTTTTCTGCCCGTCGAGCAATCCCGGGATAATAATCACCCCGAGCGCGACCAGCACAATGGTTCCTGTTAAACGGTTCTGAAACTTACTCGCCACCGGTTCTCCCCGCGTCCATCACTTCCATGACATGTGCCACCGTGTGGAATGACCCACACACCAGCACGGTATCTTCTGGTTTAGCCTCCGCCATCGCGGCACGCCAGGCCGAAATCACACTGCTGTAGATTTCGCCTTTGCCGAGATGTTCCATCAACTGCTCAGCAGTCGCGCCGCGCGGCCCTTCCAGAGGAGCACAATACCAGCTATCGACCACACTCTCCATGCAGGCCAGCGTGCCGCCGATATCTTTATCATGAAGCATACCGATAACCGCCAGCACGCGCCCGGTTTTTGGTAACGATTTGAGACGTCCTGCGAGGTACGCCGCCGCATGCGGGTTATGTGCAACATCCAGAATCAGACGCGGTGACTCACTCACAATCTGAAAACGTCCCGGCAGCAGTGCGTTCTGAATGCCATCGCGGATTGCCTGCTCGCTCACCGCTAACCCGCTGGCGCGCAGGGCTGCCAGCGCAGTCGCCGCGTTAGGCTGTGGTACCTGCGGCAGCGGCAGATTCTCCAGCACGCCCTGCGCATCGCTGAAGCGCCAGCCGTTGTCCTGCACCTCATACTGCCAGTCCACGCCGCGACGCAGCAGACGAGCACCCTTCTCTTTCGCCACTTCAGCGATGGTATGTGGCATGTCCGGTTCGCCAACCACGGCAGGCTTATCGGCCCGGAAAATACCGGCCTTCTCACGGCCAATGCTTTCGCGGTCGGGCCCCAGCCAGTCGGTGTGATCCAGCGCGATGCTGGTGACGACGGCGACATCCGCATCTACCATATTTGTGGCATCCAGACGTCCACCCAGACCCACTTCCAGGATCACCACGTCCAGTTGCGCCTGCTTAAACAGCCACAGCGCCGACAGGGTGCCGTATTCGAAATAGGTTAATGAGGTATCGCCGCGCGCGGCTTCGATAGCGGCAAACGACGCCGTATGGGCCGATTCGGCCAGCTCGGTGTTTTGCACCCGCACGCGCTCGGTGTAGCGCACCAGATGCGGCGAGCTGTAAACGCCTACCTTATAACCGGCTGCCATCAGGACAGATTCCAGCGTGCGGCAGGTGGTGCCTTTACCGTTAGTGCCAGCCACGGTAAACACGAAAGGCGCAGGTTTCAGCACGTCAAGGCGCGCGGCAACCTGGCTTACGCGCTCAAGGCCCATGTCGATAGTTTTACTGTGCAGGTTTTCCAGATAAGAAAGCCACGCGGCCAGGGGCGACGTGGCTTGAGGAATGCTTTTATTTTCCATGATGCCCGGTTGTCATTAACGGTTTAGAAAGCAAAAGGGCAGCGCCATTTGGCCCTGCCCTTTTCAGTTATCAGGCCTCGGGTTCCTGATCCGGTACCACCACGCCTTCGCGCGGCTCGTCCGGGCTCGGCGACGGCAGATTCATCAGCTTCGCCAGGACGCTTGCCAGTTTGAGGCGCATCTCCGGGCGGCGGACGATCATGTCGATAGCACCCTTCTCAATGAGGAACTCACTGCGCTGGAAGCCCGGCGGCAGTTTCTCACGTACGGTCTGCTCGATAACGCGAGGACCGGCAAAGCCGATCAGCGCTTTTGGCTCAGCGATGTTCAGGTCGCCCAGCATCGCGAAGCTTGCAGAAACGCCGCCCATGGTTGGGTCGGTCAGTACCGAGATGTACGGCAGACCGCGCTCCTGCATTTTCGCCAGCGCGGCAGAGGTTTTCGCCATCTGCATCAGGGACATCAGCGCTTCCTGCATTCGTGCGCCACCGGAGGCAGAGAAGCAGATCAGCGGGCAGTTGTCTTCCAGCGCCTGCTCAACGGCACGCACGAAACGCGCACCAACCACAGAGCCCATTGAGCCGCCCATAAAGGCGAACTCAAACGCGGCGGCAACCACCGGCATCTCATGCAGGGTGCCTTTCATGACGATCAGCGCGTCTTTCTCGCCGGTCTCTTTCTGTGCAGAGGCCAGACGATCTTTGTATTTTTTGGAGTCGCGGAACTTAAGCACATCTTTTGGCTCCAGTTCGCTGCCCAGTTCTACCAGAGAACCTTCGTCCAGCAGGCTATGCAGGCGGTTGCGCGCCGACATACGCATATGGTGGTCACACTTCGGACACACCTCAAGATTGCGTTCCAGCTCTGCGCGATACAGAACCTGGCCGCAGCTATCACACTTCGTCCATACCCCTTCAGGAATGCTCGCTTTACGCGTTGGGGTAATGTTGCTTTTAATTCGTTCAATCCAGCTCATTGATAACCTTTCTGCCTGAACCTGGTCGTATGCCAGTTTTGCTGTAAGAGGCGAATAATGCCATTTTTGCCTCCAACAGACCATGAATGTTGCACATTAAAACATAACAGCCCGAAACTTTGGATAAAAAAGTGGTCGAACCGCCAGCGTGCACTTACTTCGCTTGTTTTGCCGCCGCGCGTTTGTGACGAATAATTTCGATCACACCCGGCAGAACGGAAAGCACAATAATCGCTACAATCAGTAACTTAAGGTTTTCCTGAACCACCGGCAGATCGCCAAACAGGTAGCCCGCATAGGTAAACAGCAGTACCCATAGCAGCGCGCCCACCACGTTGTACATGGCAAAATGACGATAGGACATGTGACCCATTCCCGCCACAAACGGTGCAAATGTGCGCACAATAGGCACAAAACGGGCAAGGATAATGGTCTTACCGCCATGGCGCTCATAGAACGCATGGGTCTTATCTAAATAACTGCGGCGGAAAATCTTCGAGTCCGGATTACTGAACAACCGCTCGCCAAACACCCGCCCGATAGTGTAGTTGACCGCATCACCAATAATCGCGGCGATGATCATCAGGACGACCATCAGATGGACATTCAGGTCATTCGTTGGCAGTGCGGATAACGCGCCCGCCACGAACAGCAGTGAATCTCCCGGCAGGAACGGCGTAACCACAAGGCCGGTTTCACAGAACAGAATGAGGAACAGAATGGCGTATATCCAGACGCCGTACTGCGCGACCAGCTCCGCCAGGTGAACATCAATGTGCAGGATGAAATCTATCAGAAAACGTATTACGTCCATATTGTCTAAGCCCTAATTGCGCCTTTGTTTAGTCCGCTAAAAACAGCGGGCCCATTGGCGGTTTTGGCAGGTCGAACCGGTCCGGATAATCCACCGAAACCAGATACAGACCTTCCGCTTTCGCCGTTGCTGCCGCAAGCGTTCTGTCCTTCGCTGCCAGCAGTTCTGCAATCCAGCTCTCCGGCTGGTGTCCGGCGCCCACTTCCATCAGGCTGCCTACAATATTCCGCACCATATGATGTACAAAGGCATTGGCTTTGATATCCACCACCACATACGCGCCATAACGACTGACGTTAATGTGCATGACGTTACGCCACGGCGTACGGGACTGACACTGCACCGCACGAAACGACGTAAAATCATTCTCTCCAATCAGACACTGCGCCGCACGCTGCATACGTTGTGCATCCAGCGGTTCATAAAAATGCGTCACGCCCTTGCTTAACACCGCCGGGCGCAGGCGCTGGTTGTAGATGACATAACGGTAGCGCCGCGCCGTCGCGCTGAAACGCGCGTGAAAATCATCCGGCACAGCTTTCACCCAACGCACGGCAATGTCACCAGGCAAATTCGCATTTACACCCAGCGTCCAGGCCGCGTCTTTGCGCACGGCGGTGGTGTCAAAATGCACCACCTGCCCCGTGCCGTGAACGCCGGCATCGGTGCGGCCCGCACAGAAGACGCTTATCGGTTCATTCGCCACCTGAGAGAGCGCTTTCTCCAGCTTCTCCTGGACGCTGCGCACCTCATTCTGCCGCTGCCAGCCATAGTATTTACTGCCATCGTATTCAATGCCGAGGGCAATTCTGTGGACCGGCTTTTGTTCCACATCTGACATCAGTACAGATACTCCTGCACCAGTTTTTCCGCGATTTTGACCGCCATCAGCGCGCCGCCAAAACGCACGTTGTCGGCAACGGACCAGAACTGCACCTGCTCAGGCATACCGTAATCGTTACGCACGCAGCCCACAGAGAGATGCGCGCTGCCGGTAGCGTCGCCCACCTGCGTCGGGAATTCACTCTCTTCGGACAGGACAAGGTCCTCTCCGCGGCCAAACGCGTCGCGGGCTTCTTCAGCCGCCAGCGGACGCAGGGCTTCAAACCCGACCATCTGCGCGTGGCCGTAAAAGACCGGAGACTGCACGACGTTCGCGGAGATCATCAGACCGTCATCCTGCAGAATTTTGCGTGCTTCATCGACGATACGACGCTCTTCCCGCACCGAACCTTCACGATCCGGCAGCAGCGGCAGCATGTTGAACGCCAGCTGGCGGCCAAAGAAATCATCTTCGTCGATCGGGATACCGTTCAGCAGCTTCGCGCTCTGCCCTGCCAGTGCGTCTACGGCTTTTTTGCCGTTAGCGGAGGCTGACAGCAGGCTGGTCACGGAAATACGCGACAGGCCACCGTCGTCGATCAGCGGCTTCAGCGCGGTCAGCAGCTGGCTGGTGAGGCTGTTCGGTACTGCAATGATATTGCGGTTGCGGTAGTCAGCCAGCACAAACGGGTTGACGTCCGGCACCACCAGCGGCACATCCGGCTCCAGGGAGAACAGGCCGCTCAGGTCGATCACCAGACAGCCTGAATTGGTCGCTTCTTCAATGTAGGATGCCGTGGCTTCCGCACCTGCGGCAAAAAACGCCAGCTGAGCCTGTGTCCAGTCAAACGCGGCGGCATCCTGCACCATCACGGATTTCCCGCCGAAACGCAGATGTTCTCCTGCGCTGTCGGTACGCGCCAGCGCGTAAATGTCGCCCACCGGGAACTGACGCTCAGCAAGGGTTTCAAGCAGGGCTTCGCCCACGGCGCCAGTGGCACCCAAAATGGCAATGTTCCAGCCTTCAGACATGGTGGTTTACTCCAGAAATAAAAAAGCGTCCCTGCCGGAATATCCGACAGGGAGCATTAAGAAGACATTAACGTGCCGGGTGGTGAACGGCGTTAAATCCCAGCTGATGCAACAGCGCCGCCGCGGGGGCGTCATCGCACATCACATACAGGGAGGACCACTCGCGGCGCTCAAGGTAATTTTTGCGCAGCTTGTCAAACTCACCCGGAATACCCGCCACTTTACGCAGCAGCGCGTCATCGCGGCGCACATCATACACCAAATGCACCAGTCTTTTCAGCGTTGCCTCATCCAGCGGTCCATGAAGGGTAATGCGACCAAATTCCGGGGCGGGCAGCAGCGTATCCAGCGCTACCTGCTGCGGATGGCCGATAAAGGCGCTGTAAGCCTCAAACACCTGGGTTGTGCCACGCGCTTTGCCTTCAAGGGTATAACCCGCGATATGCGCGGTACCCACGTCCACCTTATTCAGCAATGCGACGTTGAGATCCGGCTCTGGCTCCCAGACGTCCAGTACGACGCTAAGATCTTGACCCTCGTCGAGACATGTCAGCAGCGCCGCGTTATCCACCACCGGTCCCCGGCAGGCATTTATCAGAATAGTGCCAGCCTTCAGACGGCGGATCAGCTTTTCGTCGGCCAGGTGCAGAGTCTTGTACGGCCCTTCTTTAAAGAGCGGCGTATGGAAGGTGATGACGTCGCACTCGTCGACCAGCTCATCCAGCGTGCGGAAATCGCCCTCATCGCCGTTATCCTTACGCGGCGGATCGCACAGCAGAGTGCGGATGCCCCAGGCTTCCAGACGCTTTTGCAGACGTCCGCCCACGTTGCCCACACCCACAATCCCGACGGTGCGGTCTTTCAGCGCAAAACCATCGCGCTCGGCCAGCATCAATAGCGAGGAGAATACATATTCCACGACGGCAATGGCGTTACAGCCTGGTGCCGCGGAAAAACCAATCCCCGCCTGCTTAAGCCACTGGTCATCCACATGATCGGTCCCGGCCGTTGCCGTCCCGACAAATTTAACCCCTTTGCCGGTGAGCAGCGCCTCATTTACTTTGGTCACCGAGCGCACCATCAGGGCGTCTGCATCGTCCAGTTCGCTGACCGGAATCGGGCGACCAGGGACAGCCTTAACCTCACCCAGGCGGCTGAACAGCTCACGGGCGTAAGGCATATTTTCATCAACGAGGATTTTCACGTCTGAGTACCTGTTTGAGAGGAAGTAAACCTGCCAAGTGTGCCATAATCTCGCCGCCGGGCATATATCTCCGCCCGGTTACGCAGAGTTTGACTTTAAGGATTTTTGACGATGCAGCCCATTTCAGGTACGCCTCCGCGCCCTCCGGGTGAAGGCCCCGTAACGCCCAACACGCCAGGCGAACAACCGCTCTCCACGCAGCAACGCACCGTACTGGAGCGTCTTATCACGCGTCTTATTGCGTTGACCTCACAGCAAAACGCAGAGGTATGGGCCGGCGTTAAGCACGATTTGGGCGTCAGAAACGATGCGCCGCTACAGTCGCGCCATTTCCCTGCCGCCGAACAAAACCTGAACCAGCGTCTTACCAGCGCACAGCAGCAACATACTACCCGCCAGATTATCTCGCAGCTGACCGAGCTGTTGGGCCAGGGGAATAATCGTCAGGCGGTGAGTGATTTTATCCGTCAGCAATACGGTCATACCGCCCTGAGCCAGCTTTCGCCGGAACAGCTGAAAACCGTGTTGACCCTGCTGCAAAGCAATCAGCTTTCTATCCCGCAGCCGCAACAGCGCCCGTCTACAGAACGGCCATTGCAGCCTGCGGAGCATAATACGCTCAAGCAGATGGTCACTAAGCTGGCTGCCGCCACCGGCGAACCGACAAAGCTTATCTGGCAATCCATGCTGGAACTTTCCGGTGTGAAAGCGGGCGAGATGATCCCGGCAAAACAGTTTACCCATCTGGTCACCTGGCTCCAGGCGCGTCAGACGCTCAGCACCCAGAGCGCTCCGACCCTGCACAGCGTACAGGCGGCACTGAAACAACCGCTGGAACCGCACGAGTTCGATATGATCCGGGATTACGCCCAGCAGAGCTGGCAGGCGACACCGCAAACCGTGCTGACCACCGCGCAGGTACAGGATTTACTGAATCAGATCTTCGTTCGCCGCGCCGAGCGGGAAGGCGGCGTGCCGGAGGTAAGAAACATTCAGCCGATCTACAACCCGCTGTTTGCCCCCGTTGTTGACACGTTCAAGACGCTTTCTGCCCGTCCGGGATTGATGTTTATCGCGTTGCTGATTGCGCTGGCGATTTTCTGGCTGGTTTCTTAAAACTGCCGGGTGGCGGCTACGCCTTACCCGGCCTACGGTTCGCGCGGTTGTAGGCCCGGTAAGCGGAGCGCCACCGGGCAAAAACTACGACCTGCGAAACGCCACCAGCGTCACCACAATCCCCACTACCGCTGACACCGCACCGGCGAGAAATACGGAAGGATAGCCAAACGACGTTGCAAGCAGCCCCGCCAGCGGCCCGGTGATGCCGTAAGAGATATCCTGAAACGCCGCATAGCCGCCCAGCGCCGTGCCGCGCACCTGCGGAGCCACGCGCTTAACCACTTCAACGCCCAGCGCCGGGAAGATCAGTGAGCAGCCGCAGCCGGTTAACGCCGCACCCAGCAGCGCAACGGATGCGGACGGCGCCTGCCAGAGCAGTACCAGACCCACGGTCTCAATGACCAGTGACGCCACCGCCACCTTCACGCCGCCAAAGCGATCCGGCATCCAGCCAAACAGCACGCGCATCAATACAAACGCGCCGCCAAAGGCCGTCAGCGTAAAGCCCGCCATCGCCCAGCCGCGGCTCATGAAATAGAGGGAGACAAAGGTACAAATAACCGCGAAGCCTACCCCCTGAAGCGCCAGCCCAAGCCCCGGTTGCCAGATTTGCCCCACCACGCTCCACAGCGAAGGACGCTCGCCTTTATGGGCGGGCACCTTGCGCACCGAACCGTTAAACGCCCACGCCAGCAGCGGTAATACCATGGTGGTGCCTGCCAACGCCGCAAAACCAAACTGGCTGTGGATCAGCAGCCCCAGTGGTGCGCCTGCCGCCAGCGCGCCGTAAATCGCCATCCCGTTCCAGGACATCACTTTTCCGGAACGCGCAGGTCCCACCAGCCCCATTCCCCAGGTCAGGGTGCCGGTCAGCAGCTGGCTTTCGCCAAAGCCGAGGATCAGGCGCCCCGCCACCAGCAGCGCGAATTTATACGCTGCATCTATCGGCAACAGCGCCGCCAGCAGCCAGGCTCCCCCCGCCAGCCCGCAGGCAAACATGCCCTGCAACGCCGAGCGTTTTGCGCCGTGCTGATCCGCCAGGCGACCGGCGTAGCCCCGGGTTAAAACCGTCGCTAAAAACTGAATGCCCACCGCAATACCGACCATGGTGTTGCCATAGCCCAGCTCCTGGTGAACGAACAAGGGGATCACCGGCAGCGGCAGACCAACGGTCATGTAGGTCAGAAACACCGCAAAGGCGATGCGGAAAAGGGAAAGGTTCCCGGAAGGAGCGCTCTTCTCAGGGGTAACAGCCTTCATGCATAACTCCGTGTTCAGGCATAAAAAAAGGGAGCCGCGTGGCTCCCTTCTACTATATCTTCAAACGCTTACGCTTTCAGCTTACGCATCACCAGCGTGGCGTTGGTGCCGCCGAAACCGAAGCTGTTGGACATAACGGTCGTCAGCTCACGTTCGGTGGTTTCGGTCACGATGTTCAGGCCTGCCGCCTGCTCGTCCATCTCGTCGATGTTGATGCTTGGCGCGATAAAACCGTTTTCCAGCATCAGCAGAGAGTAGATCGCTTCCTGCACACCCGCCGCACCCAGAGAGTGACCGGTCATGGCTTTGGTTGCAGAGATAGCCGGACTGTTGTCGCCGAACACTTCACGGATCGCACCCAGCTCTTTCACGTCGCCTACCGGCGTTGAGGTGCCGTGAGAGTTCAGGTAGTCGATTGGGGTATCAACGCCGTGCATCGCCATCTTCATGCAGCGCACCGCGCCTTCGCCGGATGGAGCAACCATGTCAGCGCCGTCAGACGTTGCGCCGTAGCCCACGATCTCAGCGTAGATGTGCGCGCCACGCGCCAGCGCGTGTTCCAGCTCTTCAACCACAACCATACCGCCGCCGCCAGCGATAACAAAACCGTCGCGGTGTGCATCATAGGTACGGGATGCTTTGTCTGGCGTTTCGTTGTATTTGGTGGACAGTGCGCCCATCGCGTCGAACTCACAGGCCATTTCCCAGCCCAGCTCTTCGCCGCCGCCAGCAAATACGATGTCCTGTTTGCCCAGCTGGATCTGCTCAACCGCATTACCGATACAGTGTGCGGAGGTCGCACATGCGGAGCTGATGGAGTAGTTCACACCGTGGATTTTGAACGGCGTTGCCAGGCACGCGGAAACCGCTGAACCCATGGCTTTGGTCACAACATATGGACCAACCGCTTTCAGGCCGCGCGGGCTGCGCATGGCGTCAGCACCGAACACCTGAGCTTTAGAGGAACCGCCGGAGCCTGCAATCAGGCCCACGCGTGGGTTGTTCTGGTAAGCGTCTTCGCTCAGACCAGAATCCATGATCGCTTCCTGCATGGAAAGATAGGCGTAGATAGAGGCATCGTTCATGAAACGAACCACTTTACGGTCAATTAAACCGGTGGTATCCAGTTTAACGTTACCCCATACGTGGCTACGCATTCCAGAATCTTTAAACTCTTCAGAGAAAGTGATCCCGGAGCGTCCTTCACGCAGAGATGCCAGGACTTCCTGCTGGTTATTACCGATGCTGGAAACGATGCCCAGGCCAGTAATCACTGCACGTTTCATTCAATACCTCTGTAAGTCGCACTATAAAAAGTTTCGAGTCGCACAATAGCGTACACTTGTACGCCGAACAAGTCCGATCAGCGATTTTCTGTGGAAATTTGCACCGATGGGCTCACATCGCTAAGATCGTGCCACTGCCTGTCGGACGAGTAACTTACGTGAAACAAAACGCCATACAACCTGCCAACCTCGAATTCAACGCTGAGGGTACACCTGTTTCCCGAGATTTTGATGACGTCTACTTTTCTAATGATAACGGACTGGAAGAGACGCGCTATGTCTTCCTCGAAGGAAATCATCTCAGCACCCGCTTCCCTGAGCATCCGCGCAGCCTGTTTGTCGTCGCGGAGAGCGGTTTCGGCACCGGGCTGAATTTTTTGACCCTCTGGCAGGCCTTCGACCAGTTTCGCGCTGCACACCCCGAGGCTACCTTACAAAGATTACATTTCATCAGTTTCGAAAAATTTCCGCTTACCGCGCACGATCTGCGGCTTGCCCATCAGCGCTGGCCGGAGCTTGCCCACTGGGCGGAACAGCTTCAGGCCCAGTGGCCACCGGCTATCGGCGGCTGTCATCGTCTGATTCTGGACGACGGACGCGTCACGCTCGACCTGTGGCTTGGCGACATTAACGACCTGACCGATAAGCTCGATGACTCAATGCATCAGAAAGTGGACGCCTGGTTCCTGGACGGTTTTGCGCCCGCCAAAAACCCTGACATGTGGAGTCCGCACCTGTTCAGCGCAATGGCACGTCTGGCACGCCCGGGCGCGACGCTTGCCACCTTCACCTCGGCGGGCTTTGTCCGCCGTGGGTTGCAGGAGGCGGGGTTTACCATGCGGAAAACCAAAGGCTTTGGCCGCAAACGCGACATGCTGGTGGGGGTGATGGAGCAGGATCTGGCGATCCCGGCACAGGCACCCTGGTTTGCTCGCCGCCCCAGTGCGTCGCGTGAGGTCGCCATTGTGGGCGGAGGTATTGCCAGCGCCCTGCTCTCACTGGCTCTGCTGCACCGTGGCTGGCAGGTGACGCTCTACTGCGCTGACGAGGCACCGGCGATGGGTGCATCAGGCAACCGTCAGGGCGCGCTTTATCCCTTATTAAGTTCACACGATCCAGCACTGTTCCAGTTCTTCCCGGCTGCGTTTACGTTTGCTCGTCGCCTTTACGATAGCCTGCCGGTTGCGTTCGACCACGACTGGTGCGGTGTGACGCAGTTGGGCTGGGATGAGAAGAGCCAGCAGAAAATCACCCAAATGCTGTCGCTGGGGCTGCCGGAAACCATCGCCCATGCAGTGACGGCTCAGCAGGTTGCTGAGACCGCTGGCGTCGACACCGGCTGCGGCGGAATTCAGTATCCACTCGGCGGCTGGCTGTGTCCGGCTGAACTGACTTCTGCGGCGATAGCCCTCGGGCAGTCGCGTGGGTTGACAGTGCATTATGCCCACAAGGTTGAATCGCTTAGTCGCACTGCGCACTGGGAACTGCGTTTTGCTGACGGCAAAGCGTCGCAGCATGCCAGCGTTGTACTGGCCAACGGACATCACATCACTCAGTTTACCCAGACAGCGTCATTGCCGGTTTATCCAGTCGGCGGCCAGGTGAGCCATATCCCGACCGCGCCCGAACTGAGCAAACTGCGTCAGGTGCTGTGTTACGACGGCTACGCGACGCCGCAAAATCCGTCCAACGGCCATCACTGCATCGGTGCCAGCTATCATCGCGGTGAAACAGATATGCAGTACAGCGAAGCGGATCAGCAGCAAAACCGCCAGCGCCTGCTCGACTGTTTCCCGAATGCGTCGTGGGCGAAAGAGGTTGATGTCAGTGAGGGTCAGGCGCGCTGCGGCGTACGCTGCGCGACCCGCGATCACCTGCCGATGGCGGGAAACGTGCCGGACTATGACGCCACGCTTGAAGTCTATCAGGATCTTACAGACAACAAAGAAACGGCGGTAAGTGCGCCCGTTTATCCGGAACTGTTTATGTTGGGTGGCTTAGGCTCGCGGGGATTATGCTCTGCGCCATTGCTGGCTGAAGTGCTAGCCGCGCAAATGAGCGATGAGCCGGTTCCGCTGGACAGGGTAACGCTCGCGGGGCTTAATCCGAACCGACTATGGGTGCGGAAATTGCTGAAGGGGAAAAGGGTTAAGTAGGGTGCGGTCTGGTGCCCTCACCCTGGCCCTCTCCCCAAAAGGGAGAGGGAAGAGAAGGCGGCAACTTAGCGTTTAGCCTGCTGGAACAAATTGTCCCACATGCCCAGCACTAAAGACTGGTCGCGTGGAGACAGTTCCCCGGCCAGAATGGCTTTTTCAAGGCTGCGAGTAACTTCCGCGTGAACGGCGTCGGCAGAGTGATCGTCCCCGGCTTCCAGCGCGGCTACCGCCAGCGTCAGGTGACCACGCAGATAACCGCTGGCGAACAGCTCATCATCGCTGGCGTGTTCCACCATGTCATCAATTAACGCCAGAATGCGTGATTCAAATTCTGCGATCATCTTCTTTCCTCTGTTATAAATCTTCCGGCCACGGGAAGCATTCCGCCGTGATCTCCGGCGTATGGTAATAATTTTGTAAAGCCTCGATCAGGCGTGCCGGACGTTCCGGGATGCCTTTCTCAAGATATTCCATCACCTGCGCATGCACGCGGCGCTGGAAGACGATACGGTCTGGCTCGAAGTCGCCTTCAAGGTTGTCACAGCTGACGTTGAACGGGAAACCCGCCGCCACGCAGAACAGCCACTCCAGCGCCTGCGGTTTCACCTCCACATCTTCGAACTGCCCCTGGGTGGCGGCGTCGCGCCCGTCCGGGCAGTACCAGTAACCAAAGTCCACCAGCTCGCGACGCGCTTTCCCCGCGATGCACCAGTGCGAAATCTCGTGCAAACCGCTGGCGTAAAAGCCGTGGGCAAAGACGATGCGGTTGTATGGAACCTGGTCATCAGCAGGAAGATAGATCGGTTCGTCGTCGCCTTTAATCAGACGGGTATTAAAATCATCAGCAAAACAGCTGTCAAAGATCTCAATCAGCTGTTCGTATTTATGCGTACTGTTCATTAGTTCATCCCCAACCAGGTGAGGATCTCCTGTCCATGGCTGTCATAAAGAAGTTTGGCGCTCATCACCGCCGAGACAACAACAATCATCGGGCGGATCAGCTTTTGCCCTTTGCTTAATACCAGACGCGAGCCTGCGCGCGCGCCCAAGAACTGCCCCGCCATCATCACAAATCCGGTAGCCCAGATAACCTTGCCGCCAATGATAAACAGCAGCAGACCGCCAACGTTGGAGGTTGCGTTGAGGACTTTGGCGTGGGCGGTGGATTTGGCGAGGTTGAAGCCGGCCAGCGTCACGAATGCCAGCGCGTAAAACGAGCCTGCTCCCGGACCAAAGAAGCCGTCGTAAAAACCGACGCAGCCACCGGCAATCAGCGCAAACGGCAGGCCGTGCAGTCGCCGCGCCCGGTCTTCCTCGCCGAGCTTTGGCATCAGTAAGAAATAGAGGCCAATACAGATAACCAGAATCGGCAGGATCTGGCGCAGAATGTCGGACTGTACGTGCTGGACCAGCAGCGCGCCCGCCGTCGAGCCAATAAACGTCATCAGGATATTGAGCTTCTGATCGGCAAGATTCACCACTTTGCGCCGAACAAAGTAGAGTGATGAGGAGAGCGAACCGCCGCATGCCTGGAGTTTGTTGGTGGCAAGCGCCTGGGCAGGGCTCATGCCTGCCGCCAGCAGCGCCGGAACGGTGAGCAACCCGCCACCGCCCGCCAGGGCATCGATAAATCCGGCTAACATCGCAACAAAAAAGAGCACCGCCAGCAGCAGCGGTGACACCATAAACAGATCGACGAAATTATCCATTAAAGTACATGCTCATCCAGTAGCGCCTGGCAGGAAGGCGGCAACGGAGGCGGTGTCTTCTTCTCAGGCTTAGAGGTTCCAGGCTTGGCCGGTTCAAACCAGCTTTGCAGTTCGTAACCACAACCATCGCCAGGCGGTGGCAGCGGCTGATCTTCACATTCCAGGCTGTTCGTCGGGCAGCGCAGGCGAACATGCATATGCGCCCGGTGCTGGAACCACGGGCGCACTTTACGCAGCCAGTCGCGATCCATTCCCGCATCCAGGCAAAGCTGCTGCTTGATGGCCGGGTTAACAAAGATCCGTGTGACGTCGTTATCCTCTGCCGCCAGCTTAATCATGCTGGAAATTTCCGGCGACCAGCGCGAGGCGACGACCCGTTTACCGTCGGCCGAGACCAGATCCAGCGCCTGCGGTTTCAGCAGCTGCGCTGAGCTCCAGCGTGTTTTCGGCAGTTGCAGGAAGATGTCCACATCCAGTCCGGTCTGGTGGCTGGCGTGACCGCCGTTGAAGCGACCACCTGCAGGCATCCCCATATCGCCAATCAGCATCGTCCCCAGCCCCAGGTTATGCACCTGGTTGCCAAGACGCTGAATAAACAGTACCAGGTCAGGATGGCCGAAGTAACGGCGCTGGTCGGTGCGCATCACCTGATAGGTGTCCGACTGCAGCGGAAGTTCCTGCGCGCCGACGATACACCCGTTGGAGAAAGCGCCAATGGACTGCGCGCTTCCCGCTACCGGGTGGGTGATTTTCTGCCACGGCGTGGCGGCCAGGCTTGCTCCACTGGCCAGCAGCGCCAGCAGAGCGATTGCGGTTTTTTTCATAGTTACCAGCGTGGAATGGTGGTCGTCACATCCGCATTCTGCGCGCGCTGGCGCAGGAAGTGATCCATCAGCACGATCGCCAGCATCGCTTCTGCGATCGGTACCGCGCGGATCCCCACGCATGGATCGTGCCGTCCTTTGGTGATCATCTCTACTTCATCGCCTGAGCGGTTAATCGTGTGGCCCGGCACGGTAATGCTGGACGTTGGCTTCAGCGCGATATTGGCAATAATTTGCTGCCCGCTGCTGATGCCGCCCAGAATGCCGCCCGCATGGTTGCTCTGGAAACCCGCCTTCGTGATTTCGTCGCGGTTCTGGCTGCCGCGAAGCTTAACCACGTCAAAACCGTCGCCGATTTCAACGCCTTTCACCGCGTTGATGCTCATCAGCGCGTGGGCGATGTCAGCGTCGAGGCGGTCAAATACCGGCTCGCCCCAGCCAGCCGGCACACCGTCGGCCACCACGGTGACTTTCGCACCAATGGAGTCGCCCTCTTTTTTCAGGCCACGCATCAGCTCGTCCAGCGCGTCCAGCTTGTCGGCATCGGCGCAGAAGAACGGGTTAAGTTCTACCTGATCCCAGTCTTTGATTGCCAGCGGAATGTCGCCCATCTGGGTCAGACAGCCGCGGATAACGATGCCGAATTTCTGCTGGAGATATTTTTTGGCAATCGCACCTGCCGCCACGCGCATCGCGGTTTCACGCGCGGAAGAACGTCCGCCGCCGCGATAGTCGCGAAAGCCATATTTTTGTTCGTAGGTATAGTCGGCGTGGCCCGGACGGAAGACGTCTTTAATCGCGCCGTAGTCCTGGGAGCGCTGATCGGTGTTTTCAATCAGCAGACCAATGCTGGTCCCGGTGGTACGGCCTTCAAAAACGCCGGAGAGAATTTTGACCTGGTCCGGTTCGCGACGCTGCGTGGTGTAGCGAGAGGTACCCGGACGACGACGGTCAAGGTCATGCTGTAAATCGGCTTCGGTCAGTTCGATGCCTGGCGGGACGCCATCAACGATACAACCCAGTGCCAGACCGTGCGACTCGCCAAAGGTGGTCACACGGAATACCTGTCCAATACTGTTTCCTGCCATCACGGCTCCGATGTTGTTGTTTGTGTTTGAGCGTTGTGAAACGGGCCGAAGCCCGCTGGATTAATCTTTGTAAATGCTGAAGTATTCGCGTGCATCAAGCAGTTGCGTTTTGGTCAGCATAAAGACGCCGTCACCGCCGTTGTCGAACTCAAGCCAGGTGAACGGCACATCCGGGTACTGCTCTATCAGATGTACCATGCTGTTACCCACTTCACAAATCAGAACGCCATCGTCGGTCAGATAATCCGGCGCGCAGGCCAGGATGCGGCGGGTCAGCTTCAGCCCGTCAGAGCCTGACGCCAGGCCCAGCTCCGGCTCGTGACGGTACTCGTTCGGCAGATCGGACATGTCTTCGGCATCCACGTACGGTGGATTGGTGACGATCAGGTCGTATTGCAGCGTCGGCAGGTCGCGGAACAGGTCAGAGCGGATAGGCGTGACGTGATGTATCAAGCCGTGCTCTTCAATGTTGTGTTCGGTGACGGCCAGCGCGTCGGTGGAGATATCGACGGCGTCCACTTCCGCTTCCGGGAAGGCGTACGCGCAGGCAATCGCGATGCAGCCGCTGCCGGTGCACATATCAAGTATGTGCTGCGGCTGATGGTTAATCAGGCCGTCAAAGTGGTTGTTGATCAGCTCGCCAATCGGCGAACGTGGCACCAGCACACGCTCATCAACATAGAACTCATGGCCGCAGAACCAGGCTTTGTTGGTCAGGTAAGCCACCGGAATACGCTCGTTCACGCGACGGATCACGCGCTCAACGATGCGGTGTTTTTCACTGGAGGTCAGGCGCGCGGTGCGCATGTCTTCCGGAATATCCAGCGGCAGATAGAGTGACGGCAGCACCAGCTGGACGGCCTCATCCCACGGGTTATCGGTGCCGTGACCGTACCAGATATTGGCGGCGCTGAAGCGGCTAACCGACCAGCGCAACATGTCCTGTATGGTATGCAGCTCGTTTACTGCTTCATCGACAAAAATTTTATCCACTCTTTCCTCCAGGGCATGCTCGCATAATTTTCGGCGGCTAGTTTGCCATGAAGACGGCGATAAATCAGCAATGACGCGTGTCGCTTGAGGTTAAAAAATGCGTTTAGTCGGGTACACTATCGGAAATACGAGATGAGAATGACGAATGAAAAAGAAAACATCGCTCAGCGAGGAGGATCAGGCTCTCTTCCGTCAGCTGATGACCGGGACGCGTAAAATCACGCACGACACCATTGTCCATCGCCCGCAGCGTAAAAAAATCAGCGAGGTTCCGGTCAAACGGTTGCTTCAGGAGCAGGCCGATAACAGCCACTATTTTTCAGATGAGTTTCAGCCGCTGCTAAATACGCAGGGCGCGGTGAAATACGTGCGCGAAGACGTCAGCCATTTTGAACTGAAAAAATTACGCCGGGGAGATTACTCGCCGGAGCTGTTCCTCGATCTGCATGGGTTGACCCAGATGCAGGCGAAGCAGGAGCTGGGGGCGTTGATCGCGGCGTGCCGACGCGAGCATGTTTTTTGCGCCTGCGTGATGCACGGTCACGGCAAACATATTCTCAAACAACAGACGCCGCTGTGGCTGGCTCAGCATCCACACGTGATGGCTTTTCATCAGGCACCGAAAGAGTACGGCGGAGATGCCGCATTGCTGGTATTGATTGAGGTGGAGGAGTGGCAGCCGCCAGAGTTGCCCTGACAGGATGGCGGGAGGCACGCGGCACCCCGCCATATCGCACGTCACGTCAGATGGCTTTAGCCATCTTCAGGTTGCATGGACTCATTTGCCAGTTAAAGACCCCTTTGCCGGTTTCGTCGAGGGTGACGTTGGCAATGGCGGACGTTGTGAACATCGGCGGCGTTTCGCCCGGGCACAGCTCAGATACCAGATAGCCGACCAGCGGCAGGTGGGAAATGACCAGTGCGGAAGCGACACCTTCGTTGCACAGCGCCTGAAGGTAAGCACTGACAAGGCCAACATCGCCACACGGCGTGAGTTCAGGGAGAACATCCACACTGGATGGCAGGTTCATACACTCCCCTACCACATCCAGCGTCTGTTCTGCCCGCAGGAACGGACTCACCAGAACGCGTTCAATGTCCACTTTTTGACCTTTAAGCCATGTCGCCATCTGACGGGATTCGTCGCAGCCACAAACGGTTAAAGGACGTACTGAGTCACTGGCGGCATCGAGTGCCGCGTCGCCGTGACGCATGATAAAAACTTGCATATTGCACCGCTTTTGTTAACCAGAATCACCGGCGTTAACTACCCGCGATTAATGCTCTGAGGTAGAAAACCCGATGGCCGGGCATTGTGCCTGATCCATTCGGTGAATGAAACGCTGTTTTTTACCTCAATGGCGTAAGTATAGTCAATCTCTGTTTACAATTTCGCCAGAACAGGTTCCATCACCTCAGGATTTACCCTTCTTTGACTTCAGTTTACGCAATCAGTTTCCCTTGCGGGCCAGAATGTCTGACCCCGTTCCGCCATCTGCAATAATTCGTCACAAGGTGTAAACCGTGGACCGTATTGCGAGGCCAGACGTTGCAGGATCGCAACCACTTCACCCGCCCCGAGGGTATCCATATACCGGAACGGGCCGCCAAGGAATGGCGGAAAACCGATACCAAACACGGCACCGATGTCGCCGTCGCGCGCGCTTTTGATCACCTGCTCACCAAAGCAGCGCGCCGCTTCATTGAGCATCATCATCACGCAGCGCTCAGCACACTGAACCGCCGACAGTTTTCCCTGACCCGTGACAGGAATAAGCGCATAAACCGAAGGGTCGACCTGTTTCTTGCTTTTACGCCCTTTCGCGGCGTAAAGATAGAAACCGCGTTCATTTTTTCTGCCTTTGCGATCGTCCTTCAAAATTGCGGAAACAAAGTTTGCAGGCGGCGCAAAACGATCGCCATAAGCCGCTTCCAGCACAGGGATAATTTTAGTCCCCGTATCAATTCCTACCTCATCCAAAAGTTGGATTGGGCCGACGGGGAAACCAAACTTCACCAGGGCGTCATCGACGTGCTCAATTTTCTCCCCTTCCGCCAGCAACCGCATCGCTTCGTTAATATACGGCGCCAGAATGCGGTTGACGTAGAAGCCGGCTTTGTCCGCGACCACAACAGGAGTTTTGCCCTGTTTTTTCGCCAGCTTCACCACGGTGGCAATAGTTTGCGGGCTGGTTGTGGCATGAGGGATAACCTCCACCAGCGGCATTTTTTCGACAGGACTGAAATAGTGCAGCCCTATCACCTGCTCCGGGCGCATGGCTTTCGCCGCGATGTCGCCGATCGGCAAAGACGAGGTGTTTGACGCGAAAATGGTGTGCGGCGCGCAATGCTGTTCAACGTCCGCTACCATCTGCTGCTTAAGGGCCAGATCTTCGAACACGGCTTCAATCACCAGATCGCGGTGTGCAAACCCACTGTAGTCGGTGGCGCCAGTGATCATCGCGAGGATTTTATCGCGATCGCTGGCCTTGATATGGCGGCGTTTCACTTTGCGATCAAGGTTCTGCCAGCTGTACTGCAACGCGTGGTTGATGCCCTGAGGATTGATATCTTTGATACGTACGGGCAATTTGCCTTTGCTGGCGGTGACAAACGCGATGCCTCCGCCCATCAGCCCACCACCCAGAACCCCAACGGCGCGCAGCGGAGCCGGTTCAGCTTCACTGCCCGGATCTTTTTTAACCTCCGTGCTGGCAAAGAAAATGCCGCGCAGCGCCTGCGACTGCGGCGTCATCGCCAGCTCGCCAAACGCTTTCGCTTCCGCGGCATAACCGCTGCTGCTGCCCTGGGATAAACCGGTTTCAATCACCTTCAGAATGCGCGTCGCTGCCGGATAGTTCCCTCTGGTTTTTTGCTCGGTTTTTTTACCCACCATATTAAACAGCAGCGTGCGCCCCAGCGGCCCGGCGAGGATACGCTCACGCACCGGCAGGGGGCGTTTCGCCTGACGACCTTTCAGCGCCCGCTCAACGGCAGCCTCAAGCAAGATTGCGTGCGGAACGACCTCATCAACCAGACCCGCCTTTAACGCCTGACGGGCGCGCAGCTGTTTACCGGTTAAAATCATCTCCAGCGCAGTACTGACGCCCACCAGCCGCGGCAAGCGCTGCGTGCCACCTGAACCGGGCAGCAATCCAAGCTGTACTTCAGGCAGTCCGAGTACGGTTTTCGCATCGTCGGTACAGATGCGACTGTGGCAGGCCAGCGCCAGCTCAAGCCCGCCGCCCAGGCAAGCCCCGTGGATCGCAGCGACAACGGGTATCGACAGCGCATGGATCTCCGCCATCACCTGCTGCCCCTGACGCGCCAGATCTTCTGCTTCCTGAGCGCTTGTCGCCCGGGCAATCATGTTGATATCGGCCCCGGCAATAAAGTTATCCGGCTTTGCCGAGATAAATACCAGGCCACGTATCGCTTTGTTTTCGCGGATCTGTCTGAGCATCGCACGCACCTGAACGCCGAACTCCGCCTTCAGGGTATTCATTTTTTCGTCGGGCACATCAATGGTGATAACGGCCACGTTATCAAGGCGAACAGCAAGGTTAAATGCAGATGTCGTTTCCATTATTCAGCCTCCAGAACCATTGCTGCGCCCAGGCCGCCCGCCGCACAGGCGGTGACGAGACCAAAGCCGCCGCCACGGCGACGCAGTTCGTGCAACGTCTGGGTGATCATTCTCGCCCCGGTCGCTGCAAACGGATGACCGTAAGCAATGGAGCCACCCAGCACATTGAATTTACTTTGATCCACTTCGCCTGTGGCATGTGCGCGGCCCAGCACGTCGCGGGCAAAACGTTCGCTCGCCATAAGCTGCACGTTTGCCAGCGTTTGTGCGGCAAAGGCTTCGTGCATATCAATTAACGTGAGATCGGAGAGCGTTAGCCCCGCGCGCTCCAGCGCCAGCGGCGTGGACCAGGCCGGTCCGAGCAGCATGTCCTGCCAGACATCGATGGCGGTAAAGGCGTAGCTGCGCAAATAGCCCAGCGGTGTGATGCCCAGCTCTTTCGCCCGGGATTCCGTCATCAGGATCACGGCGGCGGCACCGTCCGTCAGCGGCGTACTGTTGGCCGCCGTAACGGTGCCATGTTTACGGTCAAAGGCCGGGCGCAGTTTTGCGTAATCTGCCAGGGTTGAGGTGCCGCGAATGTTGTTATCTTCCGCGAGCGGTTCCCGGTAAGGCGGTACATAGGCGGTCATCACTTCGTTGGTCAGTTTGCCCTCCGACCAGGCTTTCGCTGCCAGCTGATGCGAGCGATGCGCCAGCGCATCCTGCTGTTCGCGGGTAATACCATAGGTTTTTGCCATCTGCTCGGCTGTATCGCCCATGCGCAGGCCGGTGGAGTATTCAGCAACGGCAGGTGGCACGGGCATGAGGTCGCGCAGGCGTAAACGCGAGAAGAGTTTAAGCTTTGCACCGGTAGTGCGAGCTTTGTTGGCATCCACGAGGATGCGGGCCAGCTGTTTGCTGACGCCGATGGGCAGCACGGAGGAGGAATCCGCGCCGCCGGCGATCCCCGCGCGAATGGTCCCCGCCATCAGGCTTTCCGCCACGTTCGCCACCGCCTGGAAACTTGTGGCGCAGGCGCGGCTGACGCTGTAGGCGTCGGTATGAACATTCATGCCGGCACCCAGCACGATTTCACGCGCGATATTGGGTGCTTCCGGCATCTGTACCACCTGGCCGAAAACCAGTTGCTCAATAACCTCTGGCGGGATCTCGCTGCGAGCCAGCATCTCCCCCACCACCATTTTTCCCAGATCGACAGCCGGTATACCGTGAAACGCGGTTGCCTGACGTGCAAACGGCGTACGTAACCCGCTGACAATGGCAATGCGGTCACCGTGTCGGGTGATAAGCGGTAATGCCTGACTCATAACACTCCCCTGTAAAAAAATTTTGCGCGCACGTTAAGTGGTCTGACCTGATAATAGTCTTAACTATTTTTTTACATTGAGCCAATCGGGGAAGCGAAAAATTGCGAGCTAAGGCACAGAGAAGAAAAAGAAAATGCCCAGGGTAAAAGCAAAACGGTAACCCGTGGGTTACCGTTTTTAGTGTTTGCGCCCTCTCCCGTGGGAGAGGGTTGGGGTGAGGGCACCAGACCGCAGGAATTAACGCAGGCCCAGCTGGAAGATCAGCGTTTCTGCCTCGCAGGCGAACACAAAGTCGATATCCAGCTGTACGCCGCCTTCCACTTCCGTGAAGGTAGATTTGATTTCACATGGATCGGATTCGACTTCACGCGCACGCTTGCTCAGCGCGGCCAGCGTCTCTTCCGCTTCAGCGCGGTTAGGGAATACGCGGCTGTAAGAGGCGGTGCAATCGGTGTTGTCCATAATGGTGCCAACATCCATACAGCAGCAAACCGGGGTTTCATCAGCACTGCATTTACTCATAGCTCAATTTCCTCTGTATTCGCGCAGCGCGCGAGATAAACACGATGCGACTATTTTACGCCCCCGGACGAGCCCCCTCCAGCCGTTAATGGCGCAAAACCGGATAAGTGAGCAATATCACACTAAAAAATGATCTAAAACAAAATTCACCTTTTCGGATGAATCGTAGTGGTCACAATTTTGCCAACCAGATCTCGTTTCATGAAACATGTTTGAAAATATTAATAAACAAACTTGCAACATCCCAGCTGGTCAGACCTATACTCTCGCCACTGGTCTGATTTGTATGTCATACCTCAGACCCTACACTTCGCGCTCCTGTTACGGTATGTAACAATTATTGAATAAAAATAACTCAATGAGGTTATGGTCATGAGCCAGAAAACCCTGTTCAAACAAACTGCTTTAGCAGTTGCAGTGGCAATCGTCTCAACGTCCGCCTGGTCAGCGGGCTTCCAGTTAAACGAATTTTCTTCCTCTGGCCTTGGCCGTGCGTATTCCGGGGAAGGTGCGATTGCCGATGACGCAGGCAACGCAAGCCGTAACCCGGCGCTTATCATGATGTTTGATCGCCCTACCTTCTCTGCCGGTGCGGTTTACATCGATCCTGATGTCAACATTTCTGGCAAATCTCAGTATACCGGCGCAGATCTGAAGGCGGATAACATTGCGCCGACCGCGTGGGTGCCTAACCTGCACTTTGTTGCGCCAATCAATGAACAGTTTGGTTGGGGGGCCTCTGTCACTTCTAACTATGGCCTGGCAACGGAGTTCAATAACAACTATCCGGCCGGGGAATACGGCGGTAAAACCGACCTGACGACCCTGAACCTCAACCTGAGCGGCGCATATCGTCTGAACGATAACTGGAGCTTTGGTCTGGGCTTTGATGCTGTCTACGCTGATGCAAAAATCGAGCGTTATTCCGGGGAGCAAACTGCTGCGCTGCCGAAAAACAGCAATAAAATTGCCAGCCTGAAAGGTGACGAGTGGGGTTACGGCTGGAACGCCGGTATCCTGTATGAACTGGATAAAAACAACCGCTGGGGTCTGACCTACCGCTCAGAAGTGAAGATTGACTTCGATGGCGATTACAAAAGCGGCATCCTGAGCCCAGTCAACGGTATGGTACCGGGCGCAGGCACCACCATTCCATGGGGTACCTCGAATCAAACCGTACCGGGTTCACTGTCACTGCATCTGCCAGAAATGTGGGAAGTGTCAGGTTATAACCGCGTTGCGCCGCAGTGGGCTATTCACTATAGCCTCGCGTATACCAGCTGGAGCCAGTTCCAGGAGCTGAAAGCCACCGGCAGCAACGGCCAGACGCTGTTCTATAAAGACGAAAGCTTCCACGATGCTTACCGTATCGCACTTGGTACGACCTATTATATGGATGACAACTGGACGTTCCGTACCGGCGTGGCATTTGATGACAGTCCGGTACCGGCAGATAAGCGTTCTATCTCCATTCCGGATCAGGACCGTTTCTGGGTAAGTGCGGGGGCAACCTACGCGTTCAACGAGAATGCCTCTATCGACGCGGGCGTGTCGTACATGCATGGACAGAAAGTGACCTTCCAGGAAGGCCCTTACGAGTTTACCTCTGAAGGTAAAGCCTGGCTGTTTGGTACCAACTTCAACTACGCGTTCTAATCCCAACACGATTAAAAAAGGTGAGCATCGCTCACCTTTTTTATTTATTCCGAATCGATATCTTTTAATTCGTTCTCGATGGCTTTCGCGTTCGGATTATCTTCCGGCTTCAGCTTACCGCCGTTGGCAATAAAGTCATGGTTCTGGAAATAGGCCTCGCGGACCATGATGTACGGATCGGAAGACTGACGCAGCAGACCGTCAGAGTCCAGCAGTTGCGCACGCGTTTCAATCCCTTCCACGGTCCATTTACCAATCGACAGCGGCCAGGTGAGCCATGACAGCACCGGATACAGCGTATCCACCATATCGCCGCCATCATCACGCACGGTAAAGCTGCCGTAGAATGGCAGGTGCACATACGGCCCATAACCTACGCCATAATGCCCCAGTGTACTGCCGAAACGATGCGGCTGTTCACGCTGTAATTTCGGGTTCGCCATGCCTGCGACATCTATTAAGCCGCCCATACCCAGCAGAGAGTTCAGGAAGAAACGGGTGAAATGCACCATCCCCTGATACGGGTCGCCCTGGAGGAAGTAGTTCACCATCACCGCTGGCTCTTCCAGGTTACTGGTAAAGTTGCTCAGCCCGTTACGCGCTGGCTGCGGAACGTAGTCACGCCATGCCACGGCAACCGGACGAACCAGATATGGATCCAGCACATTATAGTTAAAGTTGTACATTGAACGGTTAAATCCTTCGAGAGGATCGGAGCGTCCCGTTTGCTCGCCAGAGCTGGCGCAGCCCACAAGCATCGTTACGCCCAGCGCAAGCGCCGACAGCCGAAGCTTCATATATTTCTCCCTGTTCAATATGGCTATCGTTGAATGCCATCTGTGACGGAGCCTGTGAGGCTCCGCCTGAAACGTGCAAGTGATTGTAACAGCACGCTTACCGATGTCTACGAGGACAATGACGACCCGCTCGCGTCATCACGCTAATTTCAGCATAGCCTGTCTTTAAGAATTCGTTTCGCTGGCAATTTTATATTGGCTTTGAAAGAGATGTCTCACCTTTATTGCCATTTTCAGCAATTTAAGAGCTTCCCCACGGGCAAGGCGCCAAAAGCCGCTACGCTTAAATGAGCGATTACCCCCGAAGGAGCAGTTATGAAAGATATTAACGAAGAAAAAATTGGCGAGAACAATGAGGAACATGAGATTGAAAGTGAGGAGAAAGACCGGGGAGAAGAGATAGAAGTCGATGAGGATCGCCTGCCGTCGCGTGCCATGGCCATTCATGAGCATATTCGCCAGGATGGCGAAAAGGAGATGGAGCGTGACGCAATGGCCCTGCTGTGGTCGGCCATCGCAGCCGGTCTGTCGATGGGTGCCTCTCTGCTCGCCAAAGGTATATTTCACGTTCAACTGGAAGGCGTGCCGGGCGGTTTTTTGCTGGAGAATTTAGGCTACACGTTCGGCTTTATTATCGTCATTATGGCGCGACAGCAGCTTTTCACGGAGAACACCGTCACTGCCGTACTGCCCGTCATGCAAAATCCGACCCTTGGTAATTTTGGTTTACTGATGCGCCTGTGGAGCGTCGTGCTGCTGGGGAACCTGATCGGTACGGGCGTTGCAGCCTGGGCCTTCGAGTATATGCCAATCTTTGATGAACCGACCCGCGACGCATTCGTGAAGATTGGCATGGATGTAATGAAAAATACGCCGGTTGAAATGTTCTCTAATGCCATTATCTCCGGCTGGATCATCGCCACTATGGTCTGGATGTTCCCGTCAGCGGGCAGCGCGAAAATCGTGGTGATTATCCTGATGACCTGGCTTATCGCACTCGCCGATACCACGCACATTGTTGTCGGGACCGTTGAAATCCTTTATCTGGTATTTAACGGCACACTCCACTGGAGCGACTTTTTCTGGCCGTTCGCCCTGCCTACTCTCGCAGGCAACATTTGTGGCGGAACCTTTATCTTTGCACTGCTGAGCCATGCGCAAATCCGTAACGACATGTCCAACAAGCGTAAGGCCGAACTTAAGGCTCAGGAAAAAAAGGATAAAACTGCCGAAAAATCGGCGTGAACGGTGACTCTTTGACCAGTCAGGCGGCAATGCGCTTAACGAGAAGTGTAAATAACGCTATACTCTTGCCGCTTCGTCCCCTTAGTTAAATGGTTAAAGTGCACATTAAATTCAATTAACTGATTTTATTAAATATAAACACCAACAAACCAATTATTATGTACCCATATGTGTACACAAGCCGATTTAAACCTTTACTTGACGCAGCATTGCTCTGAAGCTTAAATACTGTATATCCAAACAGTAAACAATGGAGCACATAATGTTTGTTGAACTGGTTTATGACAAGCGAAATGTAGAGGGGCTCGAAGGGGCCAGGGAGATCATTCTGGCCGAACTGACGAAGCGGGTGAACCAGATTTTCCCTGATGCTGAAGTGAGGGTGAAGCCGATGCAGGCGAACGGCTTAAATAGTGATGCCAGCAAAAGCGATCGGGAAAAGCTGAACCGCATGCTGGAGGATATGTTTGAAGAGTCAGATATGTGGCTTGTATCTGAATTCCCTACCGTTCGCCAGGTTGGCCTTTAAATTTTACTCGGTTAATATTCCCCACGTTTGCTCGGGCATGAACACTGAGCAACCAGCCGCCGCCCGTCATATGTAATAGCGGTCGGCGGCTTCTTCTTCACGAGCCTTGTTTTTGTTCAGCTGATAATGCAATGGAGTCTTCTAAAGCATTTTTTGCAGCCAGTTGCTTTGTATTCCAGATACTATCAACTGGCATTTCTACACGAACGCTGACGAACTGGTGAGCCGGGATGTCAACCGGCTCACCATCTGCCAATCCATCACGCTCATTCCTGGCAAATGCTGGCGCATCAGGGTGAGTTCGGTGGTAGGTTTTCACCAGCACAGAACCATCCGCGCTAACCTCATAATCCAGCCATATGAGCGGTTGCTTATTCCTGTCTGTGGGGATTTCAAATCCTCCGTCGATACCGCCCCAGGCAGCGTCTGAATTGAGTGCTTTACAGCCTTCAATAAGATATTGCCCGACATCCAGACGAGTCACCGTGACGCCTTCTGATTCGTCGTTAGTTTCATACTTACCATCAGTGAAGATTTTGACGACCGGGGATGCCTGCTTTATAAAGCCATTGCTATCCACGACTGTGTTTTTATCATCGTATAATATCCTGCTGTGATTCCATCCAGTTGCTGCTGCACCACCAAAAATACGAACTTTGCCAGATGACTGAAAAGGCATTGAAAAAAGGCTATACGTATCACCTGTCCGGGCAAATATTGTCGGTGAATAGTTCCATATATTCCATGGCTCTGGTATCTGTGCATTATTTCGAAGAACTGTAAGCCCATATCCTGTCAATCCAGTAAGAAGATCATCCTGGCTCGTTGTGTTGAATATTAATGCCCCATCCGGACGACCAAGCCCAAACATGCCGGGCTGCATGACATTGTCGCTCGTTGTTCCTGTGTTTTTTGTTGCAGAGCTTCCCAAACCGAGGTTTGTGCGAGCGTCTGCATCATTCGTTGCGCCGGTTCCGCCGTCTGCGACAGCAAGCGCACCGTTGCTCCCTTTCTGTGCCAGTTTACCAATGCCAGGGATAGTTACGGCGGTGCCGTTGATGGTAACGGTGATGTTCTGGTTTGCTGAGGTGGTGGCGAACGTCTCCCAGGCGCCGATGTTCTCGTCATACTCGTTGATGAGCTGAGACATGCTTTGCGCCAGGCCGTCGACCGAGAGACTATCAGTAACAAGAATGCCGTACTTCTGGCCGCTCAACGCCGGAGACGCGGCAGGCGTAACCGTCAGTGACGTCGCACTGTTGATGGCCGTGATCTGAAACATCTGTACCGGGTTAGAAAGAACAAATAACGTCTGGCCAACCCGAATCTGGCTGGCGGGTGCCGCCCAGTTCGTGCCGGTGCCGGTGGCTGTATTTCCTTTAATGGCGATGGTGCCAGTGTTATAAAGCATATTTTCTCCAGGCAATAAAAAACCCCGCCGGAGCGAGGTTGATTAAAAAGACAGTTTATTCAGACGTACATATCGGGAAGAACGGGAAGGTTCAGTGGCGTTACCGTGTCATTACCAAAAATTGCATACCGCTCGCGCCCAAGATATTTCCCACCCTGAACTGAAGCACTGCCGTTCTGTATTTTTATTCCGAACATTCGATACACGTACATGCCATTTACTTCGTGAGCCATCAACCCGAACCTGCCCAGCGGAACATAGCCGCTGCCGATGCTCACGGCATTTTTCGAAGGCGTCCAGAGTTGGTTGAGGTAGACGAAAGGCCGCTTTGTCGTCGAAAACGTGCAGGCCCCGGCTGCATTGAAGATGTTGAGCCCGGTGCCCGGCTGAGGCGCCACGCCACTGGCAAAGATGACAATATCTATCGTGCCGGTCGTCGGAGCATCATCGTTGGTGAATGGAGGGCTGAAGAACCTGACCGTGTTGCCATCGAAATCGACTGTGTTACCGCTATTGCAGCGCCCAAAGACGATATATTTGGACTTGTCGTACCCCGCTATCGTGGGAACTGCCCAGCCGCCAGTGGGGACATTGACGGTCCCCTTCCAGATACACTGCCCTGACTGCGTGGCATTGGTTATTGAGGTGAAGTCAGTGCTGTTGCTTATGAGCAGTCCCACCCCACTACGCTGGCCTGACGGAAATATCTGCCAGAGGCTTCCGGGGAACGTGTACGTGCTTTCACGCTCACTGATGCTTACATCCTTCATCGTGGAGTTCTGCGTCACGCGTCCACCGGATATGGTGACCGAGTTCATTTTATGAAGCAGCCCTGAATCAAGATAAGCCGTCGCGTGAGGGATAAACAGCACCTGCGCCCCGGAAACATAACCGGCAACATCAGCGTACTTGGCTTTCTGGTAGCCACTGTCAAAGTTGGCCCCAAACGACGGGCATCGCAGGCCCGCAGTTATCTCCATGCGCTTTCCGCCGTCATTTAGTTCTATCAGTAGTCCTGTCGGCATTTTATGTCCACGTCCCCAGTACGATGCGGCCGCCACCCGGAATATTAATGGTTACGCCATTACCATTAATCACCGTTGTGTTGCCGGAGCCATTGAAAGAAAAATTACCGTTTGTGGCGTAAATCGAGCCGCGAACGGTCACGTTGTTAAACGTCGCGTAGCCAGATTTGTTGATGTGCCAGCCAACGTTCCCGGTGCCGTCCCAGGTTGAAGATTGGATATAGCTGCCGATCTTGGCGTTTCCAATCGTCCCGTCTCCAATGACCGTGTCCCGAATTATGGTCTGCCCGTTCTGGATAACGAAAGGAAGCGTAACGGTCGCTCCGGCCTGGTGAGTAACGGCGAAGCGGTCAGCCAGGAAGATAACCTGCGACTGCATGCCGGACGGCGTATTCTCCACGCCGATCCCCATCCCTGCGGCGTAGTACTGACCATTGCTGGATAACCCGACCTTGATGCTGTACATCGCCTTCAGGTCGCCGTTGACGTTCGCAATGGCCTGCGCGTTGGTGGTGATCGCTGAAGTGTGCCCGTTGATGGTCGCCGTGATGCCGTTTATCTGCGTGGCCGTGGCCTGCTGGTAATCGGAGAACGTCTGGTTCAGGCTGTTGATGGATGCCTTGTTTCCGTTCACGTCAGTCTGCAAACTCAGCAGCGAACGCGCCGTTGCCTCCTTCTCGTTGACGATCACCTCATCAATGCGATCCAGCTGCGCACTGTTACCGGCGACCGATGCCGACAGCGTTTTGCGCGCGGCCACCTGCGCCAGGTTGCCCTGAATAATCGCGATAGCGGAGTTCTTCACTCCCCCCGCCATGCCGTCCACAGACACGCTGATGTTATCGATGCGCTGGCCCAGCGCGGTATCAGCCGTCGCCACTGTCTGCTCAAGCTCGCTCAGAGAAGAAGACACATCTCCAACCGTGCTCGTCAGGTTTGTAACGCTGGTCTGAACTTCCCCGATATCCTGGGCGTTTTTTGCGATTTCCTGCGCCTGTTGCGCCAGTTCGTCGTTGGCCTGTTTGATGTCGTCAGCCATGCCAGCAATTTTTTCATTGCTGTCTACCGCGTTCTCGATCAGGTCTTTGAACGTATCGGAACCTTTCATGTCCTCCAGAATGGCATCGGTGATATCGGATACATCAATGCTGGCCTGTCCGCGCACAAAGTCTGTATACCCTGATTCGTTTCCGCTGCGGTCCACCAGCTGCGCGCGGTACCAGAAAATTTGCCCAGCCTTTAGGCCCATCTGCTGATACTTGCGCTGCGGATAGGGTACGTCTGCCAGCAGCATCGCATCGTCTTCCGTCCCGGTCAGACTGTACTGAATTTCCGTCTTCAGCGTGTCGTCGGTGTTCGCCGGGAATCCCCAGCTCAGCTCGATACCGAATACCACATTATCGGAAGCGATGAAGCCGACCAGTTTCGGCGGATTGCCCACTTTACCCGTAAGATTTACTTCTGATGATGTCGCCCATACTGATGAAACGTCGCTGGCGTTCACCGCCCTGACACGGACCAGATAGCGACCCGAGTAGATACCCTGCACTTCAAAGCCGAGAGAAGACGTTCGGGGCACACTAATCCAGTTGCCGCTGTCACGCCGCCATTCCGCCTCGTACGCAACTGCATCCTGAACAGAATCCCAGGCAACACGCATAGTGGTAATCGCAATGTTCTGGTTAACCGTAGAGTAACTGTCTACGACAATATCTCCTGGTGGAGCCTGAACCCCAGGTGGAATGACACTGACTGGCCGCTCGTCAAGTCTTGCGCCGGTATCAACGGCGGAATAGATATCAGGGTTGTAAGTCGTCCCGGTGACTTCGAAAGTGCCATCGTTGTTGTCCCGCGTTCCCGTAACACGGAAAAGCGCTATAAACAGATCGTCAGAGTCCACGCCCCAGTTACATTCAGCCTCCGGCGTTTCGCTGTAGGGTGTGGTGACAGTGACTGTGTTTCCGTTAACGGCCTGGACGGTTCTGGCCTGAGCTGTGCCTGATGGAAGATTCAAAAACAGCCTATTACCGGCTTTCACATCAGCAGCGCGATCGAGGGTTATGTTGCGGCCGTTAACCGCGCTCACCCTGCCGCCGATAGTTCTTCCGGCCAGCTCGTTAGCAGCCACGCCGATCACCTCACCAACAGGGGGAACGTCCATGCCCGTGCTGAAGGTCACCACCTCGCCGATACCGTTGGTAAGCAGCGCCCAGCGCCCCCGCCGGTTTGCCTCTGACTGCCTGGTGCAGCCGATTGCAGTCATTTCGAGCTGACGATAATCGAAGCGCATGGCCAGATCGTTATCGTAAACAGGCTCAGGCGTGTCTTTGTAGTGGTTAGCTGGGTCAGACCAGTTCACCAGCGCGGCAGTGTTTCGGGTGGTTTCACTCGGATCCGCAAAAGTAAATTTTCCTTCAACAACGCTGGCGTGGTTATAGATGTGCCACACATCCCGTGGCATATCAGCCAGGACATACATCTTATTGTCGCCCCAGTACGTCATGCCGCGAAATATACCCGCCAGATCACGAAGTACGGTCCAGGCGTCATTACGGTCCTGGATATAAACGTTGCAACGAAAACGAGGCTCCGTCCCGCTGCCGCCCTTGCCGTCTGGTACCAGTTGATCGCAATACTGGGCGATGCGATAAAGTTCCCATTTGTCTATCTGATTCGCATCGATTCTTTGACCCAGCCCGAAGCGCTCGTTCAGAATGATGTCGTAATAAATCCAGGCAGGGTTATCCGTCCACGCCCATTTAAATACGCCCTCCCATGTACCAGAATAAGTGCGGGTTTCGGGATCATAAGTATCAGGTACACGGATGATTCGCCCTTTCGGATTGCACACAACCTGAGGAATGCCATTAGGGAACTGCTTTGCGTCAAACTCTACATACAGCAGCGCTGTGTTAACGTAGCGAATTTTGGCGTCAATAATTTCAGTAACGGCCACAACGCGCATGGTGTCGACGATATTCATGCTCGTGGAATCCGGCGTGATTCTGCGAACCCGCAACTGCCATCCAGTCGAGGCTTTCGGAAGATTGACGCGGTGACTGCGCTCATAAAGCGACGTGGTTTTGTCATCAACAGCACCGTTAACCACCGTTTCATACGGCCCGCCATCGACCGACAGATCGATAGCATACTCGACGCGGGTGCCGACTTTATCACCGTTGTTTTTCTGGAGTAAAAGAGTTGGCCATCCCAGGCGAATTCGCAGCGCAGAGAGCTGCGTGTTGGATACCGCGCGCACGTACGGCACAGCCTGTTTCAGCTCATATGAAACCTGAAGTTCGTTTTCAATGCCAGGGAAGCCCTGAATGTAGTCCTGGTCCTGAGTACCGGAACGGAACTCATATTTCACATTATTGAAGTTATAACTTCCGTCGTCGTTCTGAAGAGGCGTGTATGAAGATGAGTCACCAAGAAAAATATTTTTACCGTCAAGCCCGCCGGCGAACTCACCCTCCCCAAGAGCAATCAGCACCTTTGCCCTTGCAATGGACTGAATGCTGTCCGGTGCTTCAACGGGCGTTCGGGTCTGGTTGCTGCCACCTTTACCGCGGCCTTTGATGATTGTCGTCGTCATATCGCGTCCATAAAAAAGCCACCGTCAGGTGGCATGCAGTACGTGGTTTGGTTTATTGCTGATCTTCTGCATAAACCCCGGCGGATATAATGGCGCCGCCAATTTCCCGTTGCCCATAAAGCAGGGGGACGGGATTGCCAGATGCCGTCGTGTTAACGGGACCACCAAACGCATAGGAGGGTTTGTTATCAGGTTCCTGGCGCATTCGCAGACCTGAAACCTGAGGAGAGAGCATCTGCACTACACCGCCAACGGCCATAGAACCAGCTGCGGCATATAGTGCCATTTGTGTGCTTGCTGCCCATCCTATTGGGTTCCACCAGGTGAAGGCCGCAATTGCGGCGGCAGTGACAATTTGAAAGAGGCCCGCCCTTTTACTACCGCGTATGACAGGGATAATTCGGAGCTCATCACCAGGCCCAAGAAGTTCAAACTCTTCCTTGCCTATGTTTATTTGGTTTCGGAAGATGACAAAGTCCAGCCCTTTCGCTCTGGTCTCTCGCAGGTAGGCATCAAATCCGTCAATGGTGTTAGAAAGTGCCCTGAACACTTCGCTGGCCGACGTTAGTGCGCGGCGATGTATCCTGCCAAATCGCTGAGCCATTGAGCCGCTGAGTTTGATAACGGTTTTTCTTTCCATTACATCAAATCCTTATAACGCAGAATTTTGATGGTACGGTCACGGTAATAGCCACCGTAGGGAATACGCTGGCTTAGCTGGCCATACATGTGATGCAGTAGCATATTGCCATCAAGCAAAATCCCGGCATGGTTCGGGACGGTGGACTGTACCTGCATGATAACCATGTCACCGGGCTGAGCGGGACCGTCGTACTCACGGAAACCGCATTCCTGCCAGTTGTCCATATAGAGGTTTTCACCCTGCTCCCACCAGTGCCGATCTACGCTGTAGTTGGGCAGTTCAATTCCGTGTTCGATGCGGAAATAGTCCATGATGAGAGACCAGCAGTCTGCATGCCCGAGCACAAACTGGCGTCCTGTGAGGGGACGGTCTCCGCGAGGCATGACGGTGCGAATGTCGCCCTCCGGCCACGATGCAATAATCCAGGGCAGTTCCGTGGCATCACACATCAGCATGTCGAGCTCGCTCGGCTGGGTTGTTGCCCCGTCGCCGGGGTGACTGTGGACGATCGCCACCACAGTGCCCTGCTCTTCGGCGGCCGCATAATCCTCAGGATTGAGTTCAAATTGCTCAGTCGGCGACTCAGCATTATTTTTGCAGGGGATGTATTTCTCCACCCGCCCCTTCTGAATAACCACGCCACAGCACTCCTCGGGGAAGGATGTGGCGGCATGCGCCAGAATGGCGCTAACTGTTTTGTCGCGCATGATTATCCTCTCAGAAGTGAAGCGCCGGGGAACCCGCCATAATCCAGCTGTTCATTCTCTCCGAAACGAGGTTTGCAGCCCGTTGACAGCAGTCCGGAGCAAACATCCTGTGAAGGATCATCCACCCGGTTGCCGTCTTTATCGAACCAGCCGTTTTGCCCGGCGTAGGTGCAGCCGTTCCCGGTTTTGTACCAGCCCCGCATGCACCACGTGCACATTGGCTGAATTTGCCGGGTCGGAATAAGTTGCCCGCGCAGATCGGCTGGACTGGAAAGCTCAAACTCTACGGTTTCATCGTCCGATCCTGACTTACGGTCGATGTAATAAACCTGTTTGCGCTCCTCGTTGGGATTCGCAGTCGGGTTCCCATCAGGGAAGTTTCTGGCGTCTAGATAGTGTGCGAAAGTGTCATGGATGATCACCTTAGCTTTAGCCATCCCCTGAAATCTTCGGCACAGCGCGCCAATCGTACCGCTGATGTTTGCCACGGTGAGAGACGGCCGTGAACTCTGGCCGTCACTGCTTACAGATATGCCGGTCAGTTCATACGGCCACGCGCCATACTCCTGCCCCTGCCACCACACCGACTTCGGCTCAAGTTTTGACTCGTCGCCGCCTGCGGCGATGATTTCCGCCTCGGTATGCGGGATTGTCTCGTTGTGAAAGCGAAGAATACCCGCACCGAACGCTGAGCCGTCCACCTCGATCAGGCGGACGCGCTTACCCGGTTCCAGTTTCTGGACATCAGATGAAATACTCATGGATGGTATGCCTGTATGAATGTGCTGCTGAGGGTGTATTTTTTGTTGCCGTGGGTAGATATCTGGAAGGATTCCGCGCGCCATAAACCTGAAGGCTCAAGCGGCGGCTTCCAGATAAATGACTTCCACCCTGCATGTCTGTTCAGAAAGTTTTTAATGGCCTGAATGTAAGCCTCGTCGCCGGTAAAGCTCACGCTCCACTGAGGTGTTACCGGGTTGATGCCGTCCCCGGCCACCTGTGTATAGCCATCACCAAACTGCGCCTTTCGGGTACGAAAACTTGTATCAACCTGAGAGGCAACCTTTGGGCACCAGCTGAAGGTTTCGACTGCCATGGTTAAACTCCCTTGATTAATCGCCACAGAGGCGAGCCCGGCATGCTGGCCTGTTCGTTAATGACACCAGTGATGGCATCCTTAAGCTGCCTGCCTGCTGCTCCGGCAGTACCCTGACTGGATGCCTGTGGAGATCCGCCCTGAATATTGATATCGCCGAAGTTAACTGAAGGCACACCGCCAGAGACCTGCGGCATCCCCACTGCGCGAACGGCAAGATCACCATTAGGTGCCCGCGTGAGGGGCATGATTGCTTCAGGACCTGCCTCGCCGAAAATCCCTGCGCCTTTGGCAAAAGCAAACAGCTGAGGCGTCTGGAAAACGCCATTGCTGTAAGCGCTCAGGGACGGAGAGTCGTAAACGTTACCCTTCGCATTAAATGTGAAGTTCGCGCCAGCATTCTGAATAGCGGTACCGCTGCTGGCGGTTGCGGCTGACGAGGCACCAAAACTGAACAGTGATCCAATTGAGCTGACGCCATTAGCAACAGCCATGTTCACCAGAACGTTCTGAATAATCTTCAGTACGCTCACGCCCCAGTCCTTCCAGCTGTCAACGTTGCCATTGAGCATGTCGGTGATCGTGGTGACCGCGCCACCCATAGCCTGCTTCATGCCGTCAGCGGCCATGGAAGAATAATCAGTAGCTTCGTCCACCCAGTTCGCATAACCCTCAGACAGTCCCGTCATCCAGTCGTCACGCTGCGCATCAGAAGCTGCGTAATATCCCTCCTGGTCGCGCAGGCGCTCTTCGAGGTAGCGCTTATTAAGTGTCAGCCCCTGCTGATAGAACGTCTCGTCGATTTCACCAGCCTGACGCTGGCGGAGAAGATCGGTATTCTTCTGCTCAAACTCCTTACGCAGATTGAACTGCTCCTGAAGTCTTTCACGGAACCTGGTTCCCTGCCCGTAACCAAGCAGTTGCGCTTCATTAGCTGCGCGGGCGCTGGCGTTACTGTCGGCAAGGTTGGCTTCGTAATTTCGCAGTTGCTCACGCAATTTAACCTGGTCAATCAGCGCTGCATTCTGCAATACCGTCTTTTTCTGGGCTTCCGTCAGAGAAGCAAGTTCGCCCTGGCTGACCTGATATTTAACCTTCGCCAGTTCAGTATTCTGACCTTGCAGGGCGATCTGCTCTTTTTGCTGCTTGATAAGGCGCTTATACACATCCTCTGTTTTCTCTCCTTCGGTTTTACCGCCCTTCGCCTTGGGTTTGTTGGCCTCATTATTCCGCCATTCAGCCAGACCGTTATTAATCAACTCCTGACGTCCAGTCTGGAATTGTGGATCACTGGTTAACCCCAGGTCATCGGCTGCATAACTCAGCCGCAGGCGCTCTTTGGCCTCCCCCTTCAGGCGTGACAACTCCAGATCCCGGCGGCTCTTTTCGATGGCATCGGTTTGCTTTTTGTCGAGGTCTGCCTGCGGGAGTCTGAGCGGGACGTTAGCCAGCCCCTGGCGAGCCATGAGAAGTTGATTGCCCAAACCAAGAAGTTTATTAAATTCAGTATGCTGCCCATTCATCATAATTAGTGACTGATATACAGCATTCTGACGCCAGGCTTGCTCACGTATCAAATCGTTACGACGCCGCTCTATTTCTTCGAGGGCCTGCTGAATTCCGCGAGACTTATCTCGCATATCATTCAATTTTCCCTCTTCAACCGCGAGTTGATCAGTAACAATCGCGATAGCGCTTAAAATATTGGCATCGTTCTCGCTGGTAATGCCCGGCTTACCACGGGAGGCATTAAGATCGTCAATTTGAGACTTCAGGTCACCAACCTTCCTTGCTTGCTCATCAATCAGACGATTTTGCTCGACAAGGGCTCCAACAGTCCTACCACGGTTGTCATCCGTTTCCGATAAGGACATGCGAGATGTTTTCTCTCTAATCTCGTCAATTTGACTGGCATACTCCTGTGCAGAACGACGAGCCTGCTCCTGATTCTGATACATCGCATACCAGGCGCCTGCTCCCAGCATCACCAGCCCAGGCACGCCACCAATCAAGCCAAGCGCACCACTCATCAGCCGAGTACCGACAGATGTTACGCTATTGAGATTGCTCTGAGTCGAAACGCGGTTTGCAAGGTTCCGGCTTAAGGAGGCCTGTGTCGCGGCCAAACGCCTTTCTGCAACAGCCTGGGCATCGGCGTTTTTTGCGGCCACCAGCCCTGCCTGTGCACGTTCAAGCGCAGTTCTGGCTCTGACTTTTTCCGTAGCGGTGCCAGTTGCAAGAGCAGTAGTCAGCCTGGCTTGAGCTGCTGTAACCTTTGCTTCCGCTGCCGCAATTTTCTCTTGCTGAGCAGCTTGGACATCTGCGCTTCGTGAACGCTGAACAGCTTGCTGGGCTCGATAAACTTCAGCCCTTGAAGCTGCAACAGCAGACTGAGCCGCTTTATCCTGCGCAACAGCAAGTGCGACCTCTGACTTAGCCGCAGAAATTAGCGCGCCGGTTGCGCTCGTGGCGCTAGTTACTACTCCACTGAGATACCTTGCCAGCCCAACACCAACAAGCGCACCCGCCACTGTTGTGATCGTGGACATATTGTCTGCAACATCACTCAGTGCGCCACTTACTGCCGATGATGTAAATGAATCAAGCGTTTGGGCAACCCCGTCCAGGCCACCAGATAGCGCATCGGTAGCACCTGTAGCCTGGTTGACACCGCCAACCCATGCCATGAACGAGTTTGTGACTTTTTGCAGGGATCCGGAAACTGTTTGCGGCATGCTGGCAAACTCACCCTGTAATGAGCCCAACTGGCTCATTAATGCAGGTACAACCTTATCAATCGTAAGTTGCCCCTGGTCAGCCATGCTCTTCAGGTCTTTTCTGGCCACGCCCATTCCGGCGGCAAGTGCGCGAATAACACGATCACCTGCTTCGTTAACGGCGTTGAATTCTTCACCACGAAGAACGCCTTGTGCGAGCGCCTGACTGAACTGAGTGATAACAGAACTCGCCTCCTGAGTGTTAGCCCCAGAAAGCTTAAGACCGGTAGAGACAGCTTCTGTAATTTTCAGAACTTCGTCAGAGCTATAACCGTACTCGCGCATTGAGGCAGCTGCGCGAGAAAAAAGGTTTGCGTTATCTGAAAATGCCGTGCCGGTTCTTTGGCTTATTTCCATTAACTGCCGCTGAGAGGCAGCAAAATCATCAGCAGAAGATGAGGCCTGCTTTAGACGAGCGTTTACTGAATTCCACTCATCGGCAATCTGAACAAGTTTACCTGTCGCAAAGGCAGCTGTAGCAGCGGCTGCTGCTCTCCCTACTGATGCAAATCCATCAGTCAAATCGGATAGAGCCCTTTCGCTCTCACGGGCGGCGGCGGCGGCCTGTCGTCCACCATTTTGCATGGTACGGTAATAGTCTTGCCCCATACGTGAGGCGCGGGAAATTTCCGTCTGGAATGACTGCGAGTTAGCGGAAATTTTGATTATTAATTCGCGTAAGGTTGCCATCACATTTCTCCAGGCGAAAAAAAACCCCGCCGGAGCGAGGTTTAATTTGTTGCTGCTGTGCCGGGTGCCTCCCGGTGAGTCCTCCAGTCAAAGAACTCGCGATCTCGTTTACGTTTCTCATCAGAGAAATTTGACTGTACGCCCATCCGCATAGGTGGATTCACAGCAGCAACATTATGCTAACTTAGGAGTTCGTATCTGACAAACTCATTTTGAACAAGTATTGGATTTGAAATTATTGGCTGCGACCCACTGCCAGTTAAACGGATAACCAGCTCGATACTGAGTTTGTTCAACCACCTTACGAATGCCATAAATTTGCACCGTTGTTTCTTGTCCGCCAACCATGGCCACACCAGAACAAATAGGGTCCTGTTTATCAAGCAGGCCGGCACAACCTGAAAGCACGCTAGAGATACCCAGGGCCAAAATAAATCGTTTCATTGCACATCCTCTTAGTTTTTTCTCAGATTAACAGCAATTTATTTTGGATTAAACTCGTGTTAAAGCAGGCTCGGGATTGTAATCACCAAATTTCTTTAGCCAGAGAGTAAAAAGAATGTTCTTACTGTGTCGCAGCTGTAAGTGCAGCCTCAAGTCCTGCAAACGGGTCTTTTGGTGCTGATTGCTCGTCACCACCCCAGCGCAGGATCGCATCGTCCAGCGGTACTTTTGCCCCCTGTGATCCGTAGATGGCAGAGACGAGCTGGGCGGCCTGAATGTCCCCGCGAATATCGCCAACCGGACTTTGCCTGTCGTACTCAATCCACATCAGAAGCTCGCTTGCCGTCATGTTCTGCCGAAGTTCTGATAGCGTGCGCCCCATCCGGAGCGCAAGCGACATCAGAAACTTTACGCCGGGGGTTGAGACTTTTCCCGCGCTTCGTCCGCGTTGTTGATCAGGTCAAGCGCCTGTTTTAGCAGGCGTGAATGGACGGGGCCGTAGATTTCACGCACCTGCTCTTCTTCATCTACGCTGAATACCGGTTGCTTATCGGTGTCACACAGAACGTCAATGAAGAGCACAACGTCAGCGCAAAGATTACGGTGTGCCTTTTCCGATACTGACACATTTTCATCATCAGCACCCGCTTTCACCACTTCCTGCCAGCGCAGCCAGGCTTCACCTGACGGCTCACGGAGAACCACTTTGACGCCTTCCCACTCAGGAACGGCGACCGTCTTATGACGAAATCCCGACATCTTAGCCAGGGCGAGATTTTTAATATTCTTCATGAGACCTCTCAGGAGCCAGACTCGATGTTTTCAGGCTTACCTTTCAGGCGCAGGGAGAACGTTGCCGCCACTACGCCGTTGGTACCGGAAGACCAGGTGTGCTGGCGGATTTCAGCCAGGAACTTAAAGCCCTTGCCGGACGGGAAGATAACCTGGAAAGCGTAGGTCGTATCGTTGTCATACGCTTCACGCAAGGCGTCCTGCGCCGGATTCTTGTAGAAGTTACCGGATAGAGAGATTTCTGACGGAGAAGGCAGGCCGTTGATGTTCTCCTGCTCGGTAGAGCAAAGCGTTGTTACGTCGATATCCTGCTTCTGACCACCGGTGAACTGAATTTCTTTGATGGTGCAACTCAGATCGAGGAAGGTTGCGGAATCCATCGTTTCTTTGGTGGCTGGCAGAGAGGAAATAAGGATCTTCGTCAGCTGCGATTTTTCATAAAGTGCAGACATAGCTGTCTCCTGGAAAAAGAAAACCCGCCATCAGGCGGGTTCGTTGGGTGAATTAATTGTCAGGGGGTAACCCTGAAATCGAGGGTCATGCGGTAGAGTCGTCGATGGGGCTCGTATCCGGGGAGCCTGGCGACCTCCGTCGGGTTTAGTGGCCGTAGCGCCACTAGAGCATCTTCCACGAGCGCGCGCGCCTCTTTGATGGAGGTTGAGTAAGCATCTACCTGAATGGAAACCCTGCTCTCTGCCTGGCCACACAGCACGTCAGCGGAAACATCATCGACGATGGAAAAAATAATCCAGGGTGGCGAGACAGACGGCTTTCCGTCACTACCTAATGGTGCAACGTAGGGATATACCCGCCCTTCTGCCAGGGAAGAAAGCAAGGCGTAGATATTATCTTCATTCACTTGCTCAATACCTCATCAATAGCCTGATTCATCCTGGCAATGGCGACGCTGGCGGCCTCTTCCTCGCGCGTATCGTAAGCGGGTCGTACAAACGGATGTGCAGGCATGTTCGCAGTGCCCAGTTCTACAAAGCGCCAGTAAAAGGCGTTTCTCGGGTTATTCGCCTTCATCGTGTTATCGCTGTTGCCGGTGCGCGGGTTAACGCCACGAATATGGACGCCGGAAGAAATCTCCCCGCGGCGGCGGCTTTTTTGGGTCACCACCACCACGTTTTTTTTCAGTTTCCCGGTGCGCACTGGTGCGCGTGCGATTACTTCTTCCTTAAGCACTTCGGCACCGGCGCGCGTAGCATCACGCAGGACCTTGTTGTTTTCAGCGCGGCTAAGCGCCTCCAGGTCCTTTGCGATGTCATTTAACCCGGAAAAATCGAGGCTCGTCTCAATCATTTTTCAGCTCCCGTTTTGCAAAGAATTTCCAGGCGAGTGCCGGTCGCATTTGCTACAGGAGGACCGATGATATTTAGCACCTGACCTTTATACGGGCCGCTGAGCACTTCCAGACGAGAAGATGCATTCAGCTCTGACCTGAAGCGCATCCAGACGCGAATGGTTGCCTGCGCCGTTTCCGCGCCGCCTGAAAGCTGCTCTCTGCCGCTGATCCCCTTTACCTCAGCCGGGACCGGGTTGCCACCAGTCCACGATTCAACCGGCTGACCAGATGGATCGCGCGAAGTCGTGAAGGTGAGAATTTTTACCCGGTGCCTGAATCGTCCAGGTTCCATCAGGAGCCCTCCTCAGGTTCAGATTTTCCGCGCCAGTTGCGATGGATGAACATCATGCGTTCTGCTGCGGCGTTCTCATAAAGCTGTACTTCGCTTTGCGCGGTGCGGTGTTCAAACATGTCAGCAAAGACAAGGAGAACGGCGCCCTTAACGGCTGCAGGAATATCAGCTGCAACTTTCCATGCTGGTTCATCGCACCAGCGTATGCAGTAGTCAAAAGCTGCCTGAGCGTACAGGGTGATCAGCTCGTCCCTGTCGTCTTCCTCAAATTCAATCTGCTGCTTAAACAGGCGGAGGCCAATTACATCCAGAACATCTATCGCCATAAGTTAAAAGGGCGGGTCACCCCGCCCCCTCCATCATGAGCCAGAAGAGAAACTGCCCTTGATGATTGCCGTCGGGCGATAGTGCGCCAGCGCCAGGCGCTCTTCGCACAGGATGGTCAGCATGTTTTTCACGAAGTTATCGCGGTCTTCACGGCTGACTTCAACGGTGGCATCCATGCGATCCCAAACCTGAGAGGCCATATCGAAACCGCCAACCGTAAAGGTACCGGCGGCCTGAGCCTTAGTCGGAACCACTGGCAGGCCCCACATGATGTTGCTGGTAAACGCCTGAGGACCACCGAAGATATAGCGGCCTTCGTTGTCTTTCAGCAGCGCAATGTTGTGCCAGTCGCGCGGGTTCAGGACGATACCGGAAGCGCTAAACTCAGACTCTGTCACCTGGTAAATAGCGTGAGCGATAATGTCAGCGCGGGTGTCGCCAGTGGCATTCAGCGAGGTGTCGTAGGCGGTAGCCACTTTGTTCAGACCTTCCAGGTTATCCCCGGTACCGTCGCCGTTCAGCAGCTGGCCTTCTTCCTTCAGCGCCAGACCGTACATGAGGCGGTTATTGACGTATGACTGCAGCATTGGCGCATCGTCCATAACCTGACGTGACGCCTGCACCCAGTGGGCGATGGTCTTCACGTTCGCGGTCTGTTTGCTGAAGGTAATATCCGATTCAGGTTTCAGCGCTTTCTCCGCCACCACATCGGCGTTATTGGTAAACACCTCTTCACGGACGTATTCCAGGGAGTTACTGGAAATGCGGCCCTGCGCCAGCAGATCACGAATGGTCAGACGGCGCAGGCCCGGCATGATGATGCCTGGAACCTGCATCGGCTGGATCAGGCTGCCTGCAGAATCAGAATCACTGCCCAGCGACTTGTTAAAGGTTTTCGCGTCGAAGCTGCCTTTGCTGCCGTTCCAGGACTTCTGCAGCTCTTCAGCAGCCCGTTCGGAGAAGGATTTCTTCTCACCCGGATTTTCGGCACCGGAGGCCAGTTTCTGCTCAAGATCGAAGAGGCGAGTGCCGGATTTGGTCAGTTCTTCCTGTACTTTCGCAAGGTCGGACTGCAGCTGCTTGGAAACCTGCCCAGTGCTTTCGATTTCTGCTTTCTGCGCATCGAAAAGCTGGGACATTTTCTGCTGTGACTCTTCGATAGCTTTTTGAATGAGAGCGAGTTCAGACATAATTAATTACCTAAATTAGAAGGGAAAGATTTGATGCTCTGAAGCAGAGCTTTGATTTGTGCTTCGTTTCCGTCGCCCTCGGACTCGCTCCGAATCGCTGACTTAAACCGGGCTATTAGCCCAACTGCCTGTGATTTGGTGAGCCCGACTGAATCCCTCAGCCAGTTCTCCACATCACGGATCGTTTCAATGCCATCGACACTTTTCATGGCTGAAATGCCAGCCTGTTCGTTGGCCGGGAAGGTACAAACGCTGATTTCACGCAGGGCCTGAATATTCTTAAAAATGCGGCCGGTGGTAGTGATGTTGTAATCGTCTTTCGCAACTGAAAAACCAACCGACATCCCCTCAACGGTACCGTGCTGCATTGCCGCTTTCAGGTCGGTGGCGCCGCTGTGCCCTGGCGTCAGTTGACCACGCACATACAGACCTTTTTCGTCTTCGGCCAGGCTGTCCCATTTACCAACCGGCAGCTCCCACGTCTTGTGGTTGAAAAACATCGCCACTTTGCGGGTCTGGTTCGCCAGTGCGTTTTTAAACGCCCCGGGCAGAATGATGTCGCCATCGGAATCGGTGTTATTAAAAACAGAGGCGTAGCCTTCAAAAATCCCCTGTTTACCGTCACCGGTGAATTTGATTTCTGTCTCGTCGAAGGACAGCGTTTTTACGATCTCAGGCATTACGGCCCCCATAAAAATTAAGCCCCGTTATTACGGGGCTCTTTGTTGGTTCCTAAATCGGTGATCGGCACGTATTGCGACTGGCGCATAGCCACATCTCCACCCGGCAATGGCGGGAGGTTGTCCGTTCGTCGCATCTCGTTGATGGTGCGTAGCCCTGCCTCTCCCATTGCCTTCATAAAGGCAGCGCGGGATGCCGAATCGCCCCTCAGCAGGCCGTCGAGATTGTGCTCAGCATGAATGCGGCCAACATCATTAGCAGGAATAAGCCACCGCTGAATGCTGTTTTCCCACCGGGAGATATAGGGCTGCAGGGTGTACTGCAGGAAGCCGAGATTCTGCTGCTCGATGCCCGATCCCCAGCTCGTTGATTTCTCGACGTCGCCGACAAGGTGAGGCGGTACGCCAAAGAATCGCGCCAGTTCACTTACCTGAAATTTTCGGGACGCCATCATTTCGGCATCCTGCGGCGTTACGCCAATTGCCGATGTGGAAAAGCCCGCTTCCAGAATCCAAAGGCGTTTTTTAACCGGGCCGCCGGCGATCTCTTTGAAGTTCTCTTCGACCTGCGAGCGCTGCTGTTCAGTTAGCACTTTTTCGCCGGTTGAGAGGATTTGCGGAGACTTGGCGCCATTGGCAAAGAAATCTCGCTGCTGGTCCTCCATCGCAACTGCCACACCTGCCGATTTACAGGCAAAAGCAATGGGGGACAGGCCGACCAGCCCGGTGAATCCGAAGCCTTTAAGGTGAAAAATCTCTCTCTGCGAAAAGTCGGCGTATTCGCTGTCGCGCTGATAGCGATAAACCACTTTTTTTCCGACGAGTTTCACATCCATATTGGCAGACTGAAGCGGGAGAAGGCTGATCACGTCACCCGCGCTGTTGCGGTCCACCAGTGCATACGCGTTACCGTAGAAACAGAGCTGCATCGTCATGGCCTCCCTGAATTCCTGGGCGGTCATGTACTGATTCGGTGAGTAGCGCAGCAGTCGCGCCAGCGGATTGCTCAAACCCACTTTTTTGCGGTTGTCATTCTGGTCGGTTTCGAAGACATCAAGCGGTAAGCATGCCGTGAGCGTTGAAATCAGGCTCACGCAGCGCCAAACCGTCGAAATTTGCAGTATCCGTTCATCGTTAATGGATGAATCGCCCAGGTGTCCGTGGGCCGAAACAGGCCCCGTCTGTGAGCCCTGATTTGGGGTGACTAAACGCCCGCCGACAAACCAGGACTGCAGCCTTGCCCACCAGCCGTTATTGGTTCGCAGGTCAATCGTGTATTTAGGTTCTTCCATCACATGCTCAGCGGTCGGAAAATGAAGTCATCGAAGTCACCACCCTGTTCGGTAACTTCCCCATTAGCAGCACCAACGGACATTGTCATTGCGACCATGCCATCAATACGGCCTGTTGCTTTGGACTTATCGAGCTTGCGGTTGCCAGCAGCATCTTTCACCACCACCGCATTCACAGCACACATCGTTAATACGGGGTGCATGCCATGCCTCACGCGCCCGTTAAGCATCAGAGACTCCAGCGTGTCTACAGCTGGCCCCATATCCTTAAAGCCCTGGCCGAACTCGACCAGCGGGAGGCTCAGCCCAATGGCATCGGCATCCTTCCTGAACTGGTCAATACGCCAGCGGTCAAAAGCCATCGAGGTAAGGTCGAAATCACCGATAATTTCTGCGATATCCGCAACGACGAATGAGTAATCCACCGAAGCGCCTGGCGTGGTGCGCAGCAGCCCCTCTCTCACCCAAACGTCATAGGGTGCGCGGTCCGTTTTGGTTCGCTCTTCAAGAGTCTTTTGCGGTGTCCAGAAGAAGGGGAAAACATCCCAGACACCATCATCTGCTTCGCCAGCGATAACCAGCGCCGTTAAGTCGTTCCTGGCTGACAGATCCAGCCCCGCGTACCACTTCCTCGGGGTGTTAATCGGCATCTCTCCGCAAAGCTCCCACGCGCTACGGGAGATAAATGGCGATACGGTAGAAACGCGCTGATTGAGGTTGAGATTTCGGAAGGTGTTTTCGAAGCTTGGCATTCGGCCTGCTTTCTCGGCCTGGCGCGCCATGTCTTTTTCTGACCTGAATGTTCCCAGTGCCGGGTTCGCAGCCAGCCAGGACTCGCGTTTGCTGATATCAGCGTCCTTTGGCGCTTCATAAACGTGGCACACGATGTGCGGATCTTTCGATTTGACCGCATCATCAATCCAGATGCTCAGCAGGTCAGCATCGTTTGCTGCCTGCGTACTGATAACAATCAGCAGCGGGTTTTCATGGGCCCCCTGCGCGGTAGTTATTGCATCGATAAAATCATCCTGCGGCCCCCTAACCTGCCCGGTTTCATCGAGAATGGCCAGAATGGGGGAAAGGCCGTGCGTCGTCTTACCTTCTGCGGATAAAGCCTTGTATTCGACGTTACACGGCAGACCGATCAACTTTTTGCCGCTCGGCGTAATGTGCACTATCTCCTGCAGACTGGGGTTCAGGTTAACCATCTTCACCGCGAGGTTAAAAACGATGGCTGCTTGTTCCCGGCTAAGTGCACCGCTGACAATTTGCGTGTTCTGCACCGCTTCTGGCCCTACCAGGTGTGCCAGCAGGATTCCGGCGATTAAGCCTGTCTTCCCATTTTTTCGTGCGATGCTGAGGATCGCCATATCCGTTCCGGCTGGATTGTCGTAAACCGCCAGGATGAATTCTTTCTGAAAGGGGTCTAGCCTCATTGGCTGACCGATAAGCTTGCCTTCCGGCACGATGCAATAGCGCTCGATGAACGCTATTACACGCTCACCTCGCGTCATAGTCTTTTATCCGTGCTTGGGAAAGGCGATCAGGTTGTCGTCCTGGCCCTGATGCTCGTTTTTCGTGTTTCGTGCATCACGATCATTCTGATTGCGTTTCTTCTGGTCGCGGCTTTCACCGTTGGTTGCGTGGGAATGGATCTGCAGGTCACGGCGCTGAGCCAGGATAGTTCGCTGCAAATCAGGAATTTGTTTGCGGAGATTTTTAATCAGTGCCTCATTTCTCGCTTCACCGCGCGCGCGTTCTTCTTTACGCAAATCTCTGCGTAAAACGGTGAGATAGAGCTGGTTATTTGCCAGTTCTACGGCGGCCAGAAGGTCGGCTGGCGTCCAGCTGTCCAGAGCTTTCGATCTGATATTGTCATGCCAGAATGGTTCGGCTTTTTTTTCCAAACCTGCATGGGACGGAGGATCGATGGTGTCCACTGATGCATTTTTCATGGCCTGAACCGCTGCCGCCGAACTGTCGGAACGGGTTCGTTTATCTGCCATATGTCAACACCTTAAAACTAAAAAAATCGGGTTAGCGTTAAAATCAAACTTTGGCGGCGGTCATTTGGGGCAAAGGTTTTGAAGATTTGATCCCCCCCCTACCACTGATGCGATTCATTCTCACTTGAGATCATTGCATTTGAAATAATTTCATTTTGTTACATGTTCCAATTCATCGCACTGAAGCTCTGCACCAATCAAACCGAGTGCAATCGTCGCCTCGCCATCAGGATAAGTTGCCAGTACTTCACGGATGGCTTGCTCTGCCTTCTTCACTTTCGACTGGCTCTCTTCAGGCAATGAAGCAATAAGCCCTTTGAACATCAGGATCGTTTGTTGGTCTTGTGTCATTACGTGCTCCAGTGAGAAGCAGGATCGAGCGGGTAGCCGTTTGCATCACAGCCGATGACTGTGCCGCTCTTCTCCATTCTCTGCTTCGTTGAGTCATGATGAGCTTTGCACAGTGGCTGCCAGTTCTCTTTACTCCAGAACAGGAGCTGTGCTTTCGATATAGCCAGCGGGTTACGTGACTTAAGCGCATCTTTAAGTTTGTGGGGCTCGATATGGTCAACCACCGTTGCTGGGGTAATCCGCCCCTGCTGCTCGCACATCACACATAGTGGGTGCTGCTGCAGGAAACGCAGGCGGGCCTTATCCCATCGGCTGCCATATACGCGAGGCTCTTTGTTCATGCCAGTCTCCATGCGTGACGGTGCTCAAAGTGAGGAAGGATGGGATAAACAACAGCTTATGCCAGCCTCCATGCGCGGCGGCGTTCTGTCCTCGGCTCGTTGTCAGGGTGACGCTCAACCGTCGGGAGGTCAGCGTGATCCACCAGCGAGTAACACGGATAAATTACTCGGCCACCGAATGCCTCACCAACGGCGTAATCAGCTGCCAACGTTTTATTCCATGTGCTGAGCATGCGCGCCAACCTGCCCTGAGGAGGGCTATAACATACGCCGTGAATCAGCTTGCTTAATACGATGTGGTCACCACAGACGCGATCCGCATCCACCAGCATTCCGGCAATCTCTTTCTGATACTGCGGCGGTCGGCCGGTACCGAGATAAAAGCTCAGCATGTCGTCAGGAAAGCGCGCTATCCAGTCCGTTACCGTCTCGGTGAATCCCTCAACCGGCAGCGCGTCGTCTTCTAACACCACTACCCGGCAAGGTTGCTCAGCAGCCCATTCGATAGCGCGACGATGATTCCAGTTCGCGCCGCGGTTACCGTCATCAATAAGCAGATGAGCATCCAGCAGCGCTGCAAGTCGTTGTGCATGAACTATGCGAGAAACATGGCCGACCACCACAAACTTAATCTCTTCAGCCACCAGCGAATCTCCAATAAAAAAGCCGCACGATGGCGGCTACTGTCTGAATATCAGGGTGTTGCTCCGCTTTAACCCTGGTTAAGGTAAGCATTCAGCCCGTCAGTGGTGGGACACTGGCGCACTCTGTCGCGGGGGGATAGCTGATTACCTCCGATAAGGAAAATACCCATGAGCTCCATGTCAGAACTGGAAAAAGCAGTTGCAGATTTACAACGTGAATTAAAGATTGAAAAAGCCACCAATAAACTGGTTTTTTCTTTGATTATTGAAGCTGTTAACAAGCTGTCACCAAAACAGAATGTTGGGGACGTTCTGATGGATGTACTGAAGGAGGTTACACCGCCTGAAATTTCATCTGCCCCAGATGCTCACGAAGCGATTAAGAGAGTTGAGAAAATAATTCAGAAGAAGCAATCGCGTTCGTAACTTCCTGAATTAAATCGTCGGCGGCTCGGTGCTGAGCCGCATTCACAATCTGATCGATTACAGTTTTCGCGTGAGTTTCAGCGCGCTGCTTGTAACCTTCAAGAGTAAAGTCTGCTGTAATGTCTTCACGATAAGGTACAGTCAACATGTTTTTCTTATCGAGCTGTACTTTGACTTCACCGCCAATAGCCTCTACCGTTTTACAGTCCAGTCCCTCTGCTGAGGAGTAACCATTAATTTTGAAACTTACAGATTTTTGGGTCGGGAACTCAACCTCATACGAAATCATAAGACCTCCTGTTATTTATGGCGCCACCAGGCATTTTCTTTGCCGATGCCATCAGTTTTAAACACGGTATGCACCAGAGGGCCGGTGACCAGCCTGTCAGCGAATGACTTCGCAACAATGCCGAACGCCAGCATGTCGCCCACCGCGGCGCCAGCCTGTTCTTTCTTCCAGAACCGATAACTCTCGATCCGGTAGTAAAGACGGATGATGCCGTGAGCGAACGCCATTACATCAGCGCGGGTACCACCCAGCAGCCCAGCGTTAAGCATCACATCGTTGCGGTGCTCTTCAATGAATTCCTGATAGATGCGCTCCGGATGGTTCTGCTTTGCCCAGGTATCGGCGTAGGTCTTTGGTTCTGAACCGACATACACCTTTCCGGCTTCCATTTCTTCCCACGGCGCGCGAAGCATTTCGACATCGGTACCATCGGTACACCAGACGAACCGGTATTCAGGGTGTTCTCGCAGGTGCTGCCAGATGTGTAGCCAGCGACGGAAGTAGACATTCATCTTCACGTCAGGTACGAGATACAGCTCAACATCGGCCGGGGCCGTCAGTAATTCATCCACCAGCGCTATACGCCCACACTGGCGAAGCGAGGCCGCCCATTTGCTCAGCATGTCAGGCGAGGCCGCCATTTTCGTGCCGCGCTGCGGGTCAGGCTGACTGGTGAGCAGCGTTGTGATAACTACATCGCGCTGCTGGCGGTATTCAACGTAACCAGTAAACCCGGCATCACGCCGTTCGTTGTGGATCTTCACGTTACGTTCCACCAGCGCCTGTCGGTCGGGACGCGGTACCGAACGCTCTACGGCTTCATGCTCATCGAGAGAATGGATCAGTTTTTCTGAACCGACCACATCACCGTAAGCCCACGTCGTCAGGCCAGCATTATGGATGCGCAGGGCGAGGTCGCTGTGTTCGTACATGCCGCGACCGTAAACCGGATCGAAACCGCCAACCTTCTCGATAGCGCTACAGTGGTAATACAGCATCACGCCACGCTGCCCGGTGTAAGCGATGTGCTTATCATCCCGGTACAGGACCGCCATGTCCTTCAGCTTATTCGTTCCTGCCAGATCGAGAAACTGGTAAGCCAGGTGCGGTTCGGGTGATTCGATGTATGGCAAGTGCCAGTTATCAGCAATCGGAAAAGCATCATCGTCCCAAAGGAAAAGATGTTCACACCCGGCGTCCATCAGCGCGGTTAAACTGGCGTTCTTCGATGCAACAATGCCGAGTGATGTTTCATGGCGAAGCAGCTGCACGCCGTGTGGCACTACCGCTGCAGGTTTTGAACCATCATCGACAACCACCACCAGCGCGCCGGCGGGAAGATGCTTCATGTGCTGTTCGAGTGCTCGTTTTAATACGTCTGCGCGCTGATGTGTCGAAATGGCAATGCCAATCCGTGACGCTGAAGCGCAGGCAGGCACAAACGGGACACCATCAATAGTGACCTGCATATTACCTCCCGTCAGAATCCACGCGACCGTGCATTCCAGAGGAAACCGCCAGGCTTGAGCGCATTGCGGATAGCACCGTTCACCGCATCGTGCATCGCCTGTTGCAGGCTAGCTACTGAAGCTGCCTGCGCATTAATACTTGCCTGGAGGGCTGCGAACAAATCGCTTTCACGCACGGCATCAATGACGGCCTGCTTCGTTTCATCGCCAAACCCAATCTTCGTCTTCGTGGCTGATACAACGGCGTTTCCGATGATGGATGGATCGGCTTCATGCACATGAAAGCGATCAGCTTTAAACACTACCTTGCTCTGGTCACCTTCAATACCGAGGGTCATGCCAGCTTCGTGCGGCTTGCCTTTATCGGAGTCGTTCAACTTTACGTTATAGTTTGTAGACAATACGCCACCGCTAATCTTCGCATCGGTAATGAACACCTGCCCGTCATTAATCACCAGCGCCCCGTTCTTTTCGAATGACAAGCCATCTTTCAGGACTTTGAATGCATGGCTATTACGGATTTTGTCGTCCAGATCATCAATAGCCTTTTGTGCGTCTGAGGTGTCCAACTCAACACGAAGCTTCATTGTGCGTACTAATGGTGCGCATGATTCATCAGTTACAGATGGGGCTTTATCGCCCACTGGCGCAGGCTGACGCTTATTTACCGTGACAGAAGAGGGAAAGTACTCTGGGATACCATTCACCTCACGGCGTGCGCCCCATGCATCATATTTTGCCGTGCCAGCTGCGCTTTGTAGTTCGATTCCTTCATCGGTTTCGATAACGTGAAGGCTACGCATTGCATCTTTTAGGCTTAGAGTTTTTTTCATGTTTACTACCCTTTTAGACGTGAGCCTGTCGCACGGCGAAGCCGCCGAAAGTTAACGGTTTGCCCAGGCTCACAGCTGAAAGACTTTCTTTGATGTGCGCGTGCGATGCGCAGATGTGTTTTTACCAGGAACCTTCGTATGTGATGTTCGTCAGCTCATCTGACAGTTCGCTGATGGAGTAAGCGATAGCCATCTTCTGTTCCCTGCTGAACGACGGCCAAAGATGACGCAAAGATTCAGTGAGGTGATGTTGCCAGTGTCCATCACCGCTTAGATCTTCCCATCCATCAGGCAGGAGACAGAGCCCACGACCGTAAAGCTCCTCTTCCGGGGTAAGGGGTGGACGAGCGGCTGCTGTATTTACTGGGCCATCACCCCAATTGCCGATAACTATTTTCCCGCCACCAGCCATATTGACTGTCATCCCAACCTCACTGATCTCAATTGTTCCGCCCATGAGTTACCTCTCTGTATACTGGTGTAGAGTGCTCATCTGCCCACGAGCACTGGCACAATCAACAAAGGAATGATTTATGAATAAGAAAATTTTCAATGAAATGGTTCTGCTTAATGAACAAACATGGGAAAGGCTATCTTCGATAATGCAAAGCGAAGACGACATAGGTGTCGTCTTGCGCCTTCACCTGGTAACCGAGAAAATTATTGAAGCGTGGTGCTGTGCTGCATCAAACAACGTTAATTTTTTTGATGGTTTCGGCGAAAACTTAACTATGTCATACGCGGCAAAACTCAAGCTCGCTACAAATTTTGGTTTGAATGAGTTTTCCTACCAGGAGCTTAAAGTCGTAAACAAAATCAGAAATGCACGCTCACATCAAATTGATAATTCAGAAATTACCAATGAAGAGATAAATAAATTAATCACACTCATAAGCAAGGGCGATCAAAGAGAGCTAATTGAAAACCCAAAATTTGGCATCCTGATTGGTGACAAAGGAATACATCTCAATGACGAAGGGATTTCAAATCGTGAAAAGTTCATTGCCTCTATAGCTGCGGTAATTCTCAGGATTGCCAAGCAAGTTAACGACGGCGATAAATTTATAAAATTACTCTAACCGTCCATTTTACAGCAGGCATTCATTGAGTGCCTGCTGTAATGCCTAGTCTTCCAGTTGCAGTACGCCGTGCTCTTCTGAAGATGAATAGGCGACCAGACCCGTGTATTCCGGGATAACCTCGCCATCATCGGCTTCAAAAGCCGGAATTGTTGCGTGGGCGATCGTATACGCCGCTTGACCTTCTGATTCAGCAAACTCAGCGAGCGATTTAATTTGTTCAGCTGTAAGCACTATCGGAGTCATTTTTTATCCTCAGTCCATATAGAAATCGTCATTAAGTCGACGACGGTTAGCGCTGCTGGCGTTGTGCGGGCAGGCGTTAGAATTGTGACCGGTGGCGCCGCAGTAGCTACAGCGCAGATTCACCCGGCGAGCGTTGCCACTCCATGTATGCGGGCAATTTTCACGGGTGTGTAAACCCGAACCGCAAAATGTGCATCGCGTATAACTCATGGGCTCACCTTCTGGCAGTTCGCCTGCCACGCTTTGTTATGCACCAGGATGTCGCGCTTGGTTTGCTTATCCAGGACGTCAATATCGTGGTTTGTCACGTAGATAATCCGGGTCCACAGGCAGCCCGTATCAATCACCACCGGGGCGGGTGAAGTTTTCGCGCAACTCGCGATCAACATCGTCATCAGGCATGTGATTAACAGTCTGCTGGACATTGCTGGCCTCTTTAGTGACTTCAGCTTTACGTTCTGCTACCGCAACGCTCGCCGCTGCGTTCTCCTCGGTGCGCTGCTTATCAGCTTTGGCTTCCGCCTTGCTGGTGCCGCGAATATGGCCCAGGCCGAAAGCGCCGGCGATCGCAGCAATGACTGCTGCAACAATCCCAATTACCGTTTCAAATCCCATAGTGACCTCAGACCAGCACAGATTTCGCCAGGTTAAACAGCGCGCGGCGTTTATCCAGTCCGTTCCTGCCGCCATTGATAAGCAGCGTGACGCGCTCCACATCGCCTGAATGGAGCAGGCATCCGTGCGAGACATAGAACCATGCAGCGGAGCGCGCAGCATATTCATCCTGTTCCAGCAATTCAGGCTGGGTTACAAGGTCCAACTTCAGCGCGTGGCCACAGTTGCGGTAATTGCTGAGCCCGGTGATTTGCTTCAGGCCGCGACCGCGATATTTCCAGCCATCACCAGAAACCTGGTTGCCCAGGTTCTTTTTGCCCCACTCACCGCCGTAAACCAGATTGGCAATCGCTTTCTGATTTGCCGGCTGTGTTGCCGTTCTGCCAAGCGCGGCGGCCTGCTGTTGCGTGATACGGTGGCTACCGAACGTCGGTACCAGGTTTTCAACCGCGTAATTCAGGTTCTCCACCAGCCGGGTAAATCTGGTGCTTTCATGCCCCATCTGGGCAATAAACATGGCCTGGTCAAGCGGTGCGGTGATGCCGTATTCCTTCATGGCGGCGTCGATATGCGGAAACCAGCGCGCAGCTAATCCGGCGCTGATACCAGCCGCCTTCTGAAATTGTGATTGGTTCATTAGTGCCTCAGACGATCAACCAGCCGCGCCATATTTCCACGAACCTTCAGGATGGCGGCGAAGATAAGAATGTTTGCGACCACCACCAGCCAGCTGGAATCACGATAAAGGCCGAAGATGAACTGCAAGGGGATCGCGGCGTAAACCAGCACGGTTATATACGCCAGGACAGAAATAAAGGGGCGATGCCGGGCGCCATGTCGCTGGTAAAACATCAGCACGATAACTATGGCCGCACAGATAAACGCATTAAAGAATGCTGACGGGTCAATTGCCATTTCCCCCTCCCCCGCGTAGCCGCGAGAAAAACTTGAACACGTTGTTCAAATCCTGGTTGTTAAGATAAGTGAGGATTTTTATACACAGGGCAGACAGAATCACTGCGCCCAGTGCATCCAGCGGTTTTTCATAGTGCGAAGCTGCATTTAGCAGTGAGCCAATAAGTCCTGCCCCGAGCACCCCAACGATAAACGACGTCAGGAAATATGCTGCCAGTCGGGCGCGGGACAGGTTTGTGGCTGTCGCGACGTAGAACACCGCACCACCAAACGCCCCGAACACCACACCAAAATCTGTATGAGTAAAGACGCCGTACAGGACTGAACCCAGCAGGCCGCCGCCGAGAACAGCGCCGGTGCCGGTTAATGGATCGGACATTTAGCCCCCTCTTATTGCCGTGAGTCCTCTCAGAACGAGGGGAAACAAAAAAAGGCCGCCCAAAGGCAGCCCTTAAAATAAAAAACCCGCAGCAGTGGCGGGTTTATGTTTTGTTCTGTTGCTCAGTTCGCTTTAACGTCCCGAGCATAACACAATTTAAGCACTTTGCGCGCAAACTTTCAAGCTAAATTTGTCGTCATTTGTTCCGAATGCGTCACACATTGGTGCGTAAAGCATCGATTCTGCAAGATTTAGCCAGACATCAACTCGGCTCTCACAAGTACGCAAGCACCACTCAGGATGTTTTTTGTTCAGGTCGCGAGCCATCGCTTTTTTACTGAGGCGTTTAATGTAACGATCCTCAATTAACCAATATAAATTTTTATGGTCTGCCTGGATGAGCACCTTGCAAAGCACTGAGTTAACGATCAGAGCTTCTTCGTCTGTGCAGAACGCCAGACCACTTTTATGTTTGCTTTCGAGTAACTCTTTGAAGAATGCTTCCAGTTCTGGCTTCTTGATACCGGCTTTTTTCATGCGGCGCAGGGCATCATTGATGGCGGTCTTTGTAACTTTCCCTGCCGCGAGCAGTTGGTTAAACATATTTCCGCCAGAACCACCGCCGATATAAGACCATCGCCCCCACATGCGAAGCTTGCCCTGAATCCAGAGACTTTCGAGAGTCCTGAGGCGAATCATTTCGCCTTTTTTCCCAACTTCAGATGGATTAATCATTGGCGTTCACCTCTTTTATCTGTCCTGTAATAATTTCAATGCTGTTGGTGCATTCGTTTCCCCAGCGGTCCCATCCTTTCCATTCTTCCCGAGCGAATATTTCGATTCTTTTCACTTCTCCGTAAAGTTTTTCCAGTCGGTTCCTTACTTCCCACGGCTTCGCGCTATGTTCGCCAAGGCAGGTATGAACAACCTGTTTTACCGATGCGCTGACGCGGGTTAATCCTGCGCCTCGGGTTGCAATCAATACATCTTCTGTATTGCTGCGCGTATGGTTCCCGCCATTCATGCGGGTTTCACGGTCCAGCATTTCCAGCAGATCGTTAAAGTCCACCAGCTCTCCGGTGTTCAATGCCTTATTGAAGCGATCAGCGGCATTTTGATTCAGCTTCACCCACGTAAACCCTTTCATCGTTCTGACACGGAAACCCCAGGATTCCGCCAGCTCTACTGCTTCCCGGTTGTGTGTCCCGGTGTACCACATTGCCAAAACAGCGTTTTCAGCTGCCAGTGACCATATTGGTAAACGCTTAAGTTCCTCCATGCTCATTGTGCTGTAATGATTACAGGCAGCTCCGTTACTGATTTTGTTGCCATATTCCCAGGGTGGGTCACAGTAGATCAGTTGGTAATTCATGCAGCGCTCCGGTTTTTCAGCTCGCGAGTTTTACGGCGGTATTTGGCCGCAATTTCTTCCAGGTCTTCTTTTGAGTAATTCTTCGCTTCGTGTGGCCCCTCCAGCCATTCCACCAGCTCTAGCCCGTACCAATTAATTAAGGTTTCTCGGTACCGGGCATGAACCGTCTTATTTTTTGCTGTGAACCGGCCAGCGCCACCATTACAGGCCTTGCATTGTCGATAGGCATTTTTCTCTTCGAACCGAAGTTCAGGACGAGCGCCTACACTCATGAAGTGACCACAATCCCATTGACCGCCAAAGATCATCGGCGGGTGATATTCCCCGCAGGATGGGCAAGCTTTGTCCACGTCACGCTCGCGGATGAATGCATTGAATGCTGTCTGAGCCTTCTTAAGAAAATAACCCCGAGGCTGCAGCGCTTTTTTGCGCATCTTCAGCTTGTCCTTTCTTTCGGCCTCTGCCTTTTTGGCTTTGAGCGCACGGTTGTGACCTATAGCGCACAGAGGACCGCAGACCTTTTGCAGGTCACGATCTGGTGTGAAGGTCTCCCCGCAGTGAGCGCATTTTTTCGGTTTGTAAACCTTCAGTTTTGTTTTAACTGGTTTCTTCACTGCTTCATCCCTCTGTGAAATACCCATTCGAATACTTCTGAACCATTCAGAAGCAGATCGTTAAAGTCACCCTGTGCAGGCCAACGAACCGAGACGCTTTCCAAATCGTTCTTTGCGTGTAAGTTTGCAGCTGCACATTCGAATGCAGCTGCGTGACCGGCACCGTTCGCGTCGGAGTCTGCGAAAATAATGAGATTCTTTACGCCTGCAGGAACACGGAACTTCTTCATGAAAGCAGTGTTCATCGTTGCCCAGGTGTTGCATTTGGTGATCTGATGGCACGCCAGCGCGGTTTCGATACCTTCAGCGATGCCAAGCGTTGAGGCTGTAGGGAACATGCGAATTGCAACGGATTTAGCAAACTCCAGGTAACTATCCTCCTGCAGCTTCATCATCTTTTTAGATGCGCCGCCTGTGTTTGCTTTCTTGTCGCCGTCCAGGAGGGTGCGGTGCAGATAACACAGCTCGCCACGGTCATCAGTAGCCAGGGCATAGATGGCCTGAAGGTTTTTCCCGTCGACTGGCTGCGTATCGCAGAACCTGATGCTTTCAGCAGGAAGCGTATTTATTCCCCTTCCCTTCAGATATCTGTCAGCGTTGGTACCTCGTAACGGAATTAGCTTTGCAAACTTACGGCTCACCCTTTCTCGCTGTTGCGCCAGAGATGTACGCACGGGATTTGCAGCAGAGCGAGCAGCGGTGTACTCATTGCCGATAAGCTTGTCCACTTCCGAAGCGAGAACCTTAAACTCTTTGCCCGTTGCGCCAGTCAGCAGGGTCCATCCGTCACCGGAACCACATACACAAATGAATGACCCGGTGCCGTTCTTGTTGTCACACCGGAATTTGCCCTTGCGACCGCATAACGGACACTCTCCCTTGAAATGATTTTTACCAGTAATGCCAGGCAGGCCGTAATACTCGAAAATTTCAGACCAGCGGCCAATGGCGGCTTGTTTGGTATTCATGCGGCTTGCTCTCCCTGTTTGTTTTTGCCTTTTGCAAAGGCGATTTGCTTGGATTTGATGTAATTGCTGACTTCAGGTGTGATCTCTTTTGGCGTGTGGTGAAGTCCGCGCGGCCAGACACCGAATTTCTGTCGATAGGTATGAGCACACCAACCGTCACTTACAGGTCGGCCCTGCGTTGCTCGGGTGCGCTGATAAAAAAGAATCTGTGACCACCAGGATTGCTTCTGCTCACTGGTGAATTTGACTTCCGCTTTGCTGACCTTCGTCAGTCCACGGGATTTATCGGTTTCAACGTCTTCCCCAGCCAGTGGTTTAAAACCACACTTCGGACAGATGTAAATTCCGGCAGGTTTTACGTAATGGCATTGACTGCACTCTTTCGGCAGTTTTTCCGGCTCGTCAGCTTTTACAACTCGCTGCGGGGCATCTTCCATTCCGTCTGAAGACGACGGGAGATAGTCATATTCAATATCATCGGGGTAGCCAAGTTTATTGACCGTCCCGCTGTGATCGAAGATCAGGCAGTAGTCTTTGCCAGGGGCCGCACGTAAACCACGGCCCAGCGTCTGAATCCAGCGCATTTCGCTTTTGGTTGGACGGGCAAAAATGATGCAGCGGACGTCGCTATCAAATCCGGCTACTAGTACACCAACGTTAATGATGATTTTGGTAATACCCTGCTCAAATCGGCGGATGGTCAGCTGGCGTTCGTCGTGTGGTGTGCTGGCAGTCATGACTTCAACCGCTACACCGGCACGCGAAAATTCCATGGTCACATAGTTCGCATGAGCAACATCCACGCAGAAACAAATCGTCGGCCGGTCTTCTCCATTCTCAAGCCAGTTTTTTACGATGTCGCCGACCAGTTTGGCTTCACTCATAACTTTACTGAGTTGGCCTTCTTTGTAATCACTCCCATAACCAGCGACATAGGACGTTTCAACACCTGAAAGATCGGGGTGTGACGGTGCGTAAAACTCATATTTACTAAGAGCGCCAATAGCGATCAGCTCTTTCATCGTCGTTGGCTTAATCAGACGCTGATAGTAATTGCCCAAGAATTTAGCGAAAGGTGTTCCAGAAAGGCCGATCACCTTCGTTGAAGTGTTACGGGTTAGTTTGTCGATAACTTCCAGAAGCTTTTTGCGCTTCAGGTGTGCTTCATCAACGATCAGCAGTTCGATATTGTCAGGAAATTCACGTCGAATAAGCGTATCAGCGCTCGCAATCTGAATGAGCGCGTTTGGGTTGTACGACGGATGATCACGCCAGACATAACTGATCTCTTCGCCAGGAAGGCCATATTCCATGAAACGCGTTGCTGTTTGGTCCAGCAGAACGGTGTAAGGCGCAACAAACATTACACGCATCTGACGACTTACAAATCCGTCAGTGATCAGCGCTGCAATGGCAGTTTTGCCAAAACCAACAGGTGCATAGAGCATGAAAGAATTATTTCCCTTCCATGCGCTGCGCAACATGTTGAGTGCGACGATCTGTTTCTCACGCGGCTGGATGTTAAGCATTGGCTGATACCTCCCCAAATGCTTTCGCAACCAGATCGGCGATTACAAACTTTTGACGCTGACGCTGTACCGAAAGCACAACGGTTTTGGTCCCGTCTTTACGCATCCGGCCTTTGAGAAAGCCACCGTGGATGTGCCGAATAAAATATTCAGAATTAGCCAGACGTGGAATGCTGCGCACCCGGCCAAGATTGCTGACTTCGTAAGCTTTGGAATAAAGCTCTACTGGGACTGGAGCCCATTTTTCGTTAGCTTCTGAATAAATCATTTAAATCTCCTTTTGGATGGCTAAACGTCTGGATTTCCAATCGACGGTTTAACCCCATACAGTGATCTATCTGTTAGATCGATCTCTTCTGGTAAAGCTGTTCCAGCCCTTCGGGCTAAAACCCAACACCGCCCCCTTTCCCCCAAACCAGATTTAAAAATTCATACCCTGGGTGGGGGTGACGTATATCCCCTGACTGCCGGGGTATACCTCGTGCAAAACTCTCGCAATCGGCGATTAGCATTCCGCCGTGCTGCGTTCTGCTGCCGGAATGACACAGGTTCAGCGTCGAACGCTTCCTGGTACGCCTGCGCATACGCAATCGCGATTTTTTCCCGCATACCTGCCGGGAGCGTTGATAACTGCTCTTTAATCCACGGGGCGTCCTCACGAGCAAAAACCGTGGGCATAGTCACGTGGAAATTTTGTTCCTGATACATCGGCCCTCCTGATTACATGGTGAGCCTGTAAGGAGTTACTCTCGCTTTGGTTTTCGTCGACCAAAGACGGCAAGGATGGAATTCACTTCTTCCTCTCGGGCGGCAAGATGCTTTCTGTGGTAAAACCTGATTTCATCAGCTTCGGCTTCATCAATGACCCCATCTTCAAGGGCAAGATTGATGACCTGATCCACATGCCCACGCATGGCGGCTGTTTTCATGGCTTTATTGAATAATTCGACCCGATCGAGTTCTTCAAACTTGGGGACCTCCACCAGCAATGCTCCGCGTCGCTTTGCGAAGTAATCAGCCAGTTCGGCGGTATCTGAAATATCTTCCATCGCCTCAAGTTCAGCGACTTCGAAGAACCGGCACCCGTTTTTCTCATACAGGTTGTTATTAAACTGCGTGACGGTCATACCAAGAGCGCCAGCCATAGCCTCACGCCCGCCGGGGTATGCCTTACACATTGCTTTCACAACTTCTTTGAGACTTTGCTCTACCATCTTGAATTTTCCTTGGTAGTTACGGCTAGGCGGCTGAATCAGTAGAATTTTGATAAAGCGACTGATCAAACTTCAAAAGTCCGTTGGTGATTTTCTCAACCTGATACGCCCTAACTTCTGGAATAATCTCAGGCCATTCGGATACTGAAGGATGCTTGATTCCTAGGGCTGTCGCGGTTTTACAGACACCTCCGAAATAATTAATAACTTCGGATTTCCTCATGTTTGTTCTCCGACGGTTTAATTTAGACTTAATGTAGGATATCCAACATAACAATGTCAAGAATCCTACACAGCAAAAGTGGTAGGATTGCCTACATGATGAATATGAGTGACCGTATCCGCCAAAGGCGGAAAGAGTTAAAACTGACACAGCAAGCACTGGCTGAGATGGCTGGTGTGAATCGAGTCACGGTTACAGGGTGGGAAAAGGATGACTACCAACCGAACGGAGCAAACCTACAGTCTTTAGCGAATGCACTTCAATGTGATCCACTTTGGCTTGTATCTGGCAAAGGTGACCCTAAGCCCAAGCTCAATCTGAAACCCGAGATATTCAGTGTAAAAGAAGTGCCGTTAATTTCATGGGTTCAAGCCGGTTCCTGGACAAGAACTGATCCGGGAGTAAGGGCTGACGATGCTAAAGAATGGGTATATACCACCGCGCTAGTTTCTGACGGTGCTTTTGCTCTGCGGGTGCGTGGTGATTCAATGACTAACCCGTCAGGGGCTCCATCTATCCCTGAAGATTCAATAATCATCGTTGAGCCTGACATCATGGACATCGAAGCCCTTAATGGGAAAATCGTTGTTGCATACCTTGATGGAGGCCATGAAGCCACACTTAAAAAGCTTGTTGTGGACTGGCCTTACCGTTATTTAGTGCCATTAAATCCACATTACAAGCCTATTGAGTGCGGAGAAAACTGCACAATCGTTGGCCTTGTTAAACAAGTGATCATGGACTTCTAAGCCTCCTCCCCAACAAGCCGAGCTCTCGCTCGGTTTTTTTATGCCCAAATAGTTCACGTTGGTTTTCCTACATACATCCTTGACACCACAATGTTGGATATCCTACATTAAGCACATCAACAGCGGTAAGGTACCCAACCGTAACGTTTAAAACGTCGGTTTGCTGGAGATGGTCGAACGGCGCGACTTTAAACCATGCGTCGGAACCGTGGCGGGACAGGATGTCGGCAATACGGGGCAAAAAAAGATTTATTCCAGCCTCTTCATGGTGAGGGGGTTGGGCTGAATCAACACCAGTTAGCAATGCTAAACGAGATACGGAGCACACAGTAATGTCATTGCGTTGTGTCAACGATTTCAGGAGGTTATAGTGCCATTATTAAAGCTACCAGATGCAGGTAACAACATGGCAAATGCACAGTACGAGAAGGGAAAAATAGTACTCGAACACTCAAAAAACCAAGTAAAAAAAGCTGGAGAGTGTATACGTAAAGGAAATGGCGATATCGAAAAAGCTATCGAAATTATCCAGCAGTATCGCGCCGCACATCTTTACCCATTGATGATTATAAAAAATCTGGTATGGAAGCATGCACAGAAGATAAATAAAAACGCGATTATAGCGCGGCGTTTAAAACGACTCCCGACAATCATTGATAAGCTTCGACGCAAAACGCTGGATGGCGTCACCCCAAACTCTATTGCAGTAACGAGAATGAGTGATATTGGCGGCTGTCGTGTTATTGTTGAAAATAGATTACAATTGCTTTTGTTGGATTCATCTCTTGACAAAAGTAGAACCACGCATAAATCAAAAGTTAAAGATTACATAAAGTCACCAAAGTCTACAGGATACCGTGGCATTCATCGGATTTATACCTGCTACGATAAAGATGAAGCTCACCAATGGAAAGGATTCGATATTGAGGTTCAGTTAAGAACAAAGCTTCAGCACTTGTGGGCTACGACTATTGAGGTGGTCGACTTATGTGAAGGCCGTACACTTAAAACGAACCCCTTTGAATCAAACCCATCATGGGTTAATTTTTTCAGGCTAATGAGCGAATTTATAGCTGAAGAAGAAGAGTTTATAACTCTAACCCCGCAAGAAAAAAATCAGATCAAAATAAGATTAATGAGTTTAAATGATAAGCTCAATGCAATAGAAAAACTGAAGTCATTCAACAGGTTATTTTCAGATAAGGATTTAGACTTATCAAAAATAAAAGGTGGGTATGTTATCATTGCCTTAAAAGGTAATAAAATATATTACAAAGCGTATACGCCATTGCAAAAACATTTGGCTATTCAAGCTTACTCAGCCGTTGAAAAGGATGAAGAGGCGAACGGCCTGTTTGTAGAAATGGATGATTTACGCAAATTATCTTACGCATATCCTAACTATCTTATTGATACAAGATTTTTCATAGATAAGTATGAACTTTATACCAGTACAAATTATTGGACTAGGCCTAGGTAGTTTAATCCATAATTTAACAAGGTCGCAAAAGCGGCCTTTTTTATTGCCTAAGTCTTGGCGGTTATCCAGTCTTCAACCATTCCAACAGGAGGAAGATGATAATGTTCTGATGGCTAACCGCCCTTTTTCTTCAATGTGTCCGCTTCCGGTGTTGGCTGGGTTTCCCTGCCCAGCGCGGGTTCAACTCCTGCCGGATACCCTATCTATCGGTGACCAGTATGACCTTCCGTAACGTTAATTTTCAGTACGGCGATCTGATGCGCGCCCCTCGTGGTGTGCAGGCTGTTCGCAACCCAAAAACCATCGCTAGTATCTGGCGGCGTAGCTGGCTGTGCAGGTTGCTTATCCAGAAAGGCGATCCAAATAGTTAACTGGAGATATTTATGTCCGAAAATAAAAACACCACGCCGTTTAGTCAGCAACTTGCCTATATCAATAAAGGCACGCTGGATGCTGAATTAACCGAGGCGCTGGCAGAAGTTATTAAGGCTGTTCGAGAAACAGGTAAGAAAGGCGCTGTTACTCTGACGCTGAACTGTGCAATGCTGAACAACCGCGATGAAAACACCATGAAGGTTACGCCAAAGGTCACTCGCACTATTCCAGAGCTTGACCGTGCAGACACCATCATGTTTGCCACTGCCGATGGCGATTTGCTCCGCGATGACCCTTCACAAACCCAGTTGGATTTGAAAGTCATTGAGCCAAAAACTCAGACTGCACCAATCAAGCTGGCCCAGTAATACCTATCTAACCAACCGTTCTAATCTGAAAAGGAAATATTCAATGTCTCATATTGAAGGCTCTGCCGTATCCGAAATTCGTGATCTGGTTTCTGCAAACCTGAAAACACAAACTGATATTCCGTCTGTTGTCGTGCCGGAGGGCTTTGAAGTCAAGTCGCTTGAAAGCCTACAGCTGGCACCGTCACGTATTCGTCAAGCTGCAAACCTGATCTCCCCTGGGTCTCTGATCGCTTACATTCAACGTTTCCGTGATTCTCGTACTGTTGTTTTCGCAGATAAGACCAAAACGCGAATCGTAGCCGTGTTGGACTTCCATCAGGATGCAGAAAAACCAAGCTGGGCCGCACACAAGGCCGTTTATGACTGCCCGTTCTCTGATGAATGGAAAGCCTGGGTTGCTGCTGATGGGAGCAAAATGGACCAGATTAACTTTGCTGAGTTCCTGGAAAACAACATTCAGAATGTCGCGCCGGTTAGTGATTCATATCTAGGGCCGTCAGGAACTGAACTGCTGGAAATGGTTCTCGCATTCCAGGAAACCCGTAAGTCAGAGTTTAAGTCCGTTAAACGTCTTTCTGATGGCACCTGCCAGTTCCAGTTCAGCGATGAAAAATCCGGTTCTGGCAACACCAAAATGCCAGAAAAAATCAGCCTGGCAATTTCACCATTCCATAACGGTTCGCCGTATCAGGTCGATGCCCGTATCCGTTATCGCCTGCGTGACGGTCAGTTAATCCTCTGGTATGAGCTGATCGAACCTAAGAAAGTTGTTGAGCATGCATTCCAGGAAATCGTCACTGATATGGAAAACCAGCTCGGTGAAGACCTGCCTATTTACGAAGGCTCCATTTAACCCATCAATACCGTGTGTTGTTTTATGCGCCCCCATTCGTGGGGGCGTATAGCAAAGCATTCCCTGAAAGAAGGTGATCATATGCCAAGCTTAGGCCAGCTCTATAACGATAAAGACGCCGGATTAACCACCCGAAAAACTTACAACGTACCAGTAGATAAAATTTATGCCGAGGAAGGCTACAACGTTCGTGAACTTAACCAGGCGCATGTAGAAGAATTCCGCGATGCCTTTATTGCCGGGGAATATATACCGCCGCTTGCCGTAGAAGTTACTGAGCGCGGGGTGAAAGTGATCGACGGCCACCACCGTTATCATGGCGCGTTGGCTGCTATCGCAATGGGGCACGATATTGTTCGTCTTGAGTGCAAAGATTTTGTAGGCAGTGAGGCTGACAAAATCGCCTTCATGGTGACCAGTTCTCAGGGGCTGGCATTGACTCCACTTGAACGAGGCGCAGCTTATCATCGCCTTCAAAATCAGGGGTGGAGCCCTTCAGAGATAGCGTCAAAAGTTAAACGCTCTGAGTCAGATATTCTTCAGCACCTCCAGCTTCACGAATGCACACCGTATATCAAAAAGCTCGTTCGTGACGGCTCAATGAATTACGCAATCGCAATCGGTATATCTCGTGAGCATGGTGTTTACGCAGATCGTGAAGCTTCACGTCTGATGAAAAAAGCCGAGGCAGCTGGAAAGAAAAAAGTTACCAAGAGCATAGCTAGCCCTCAGTTTAATGCTGGAAAAGCCAGGAAGTTCCTTGAACTTATTTCCTCTTGTACAAAGGATTCCGGGGAAGGGCTAACCATTGAAATTCCACCAGCAATACAAGCCGAAATCACATCTATTCTTCGGGAGTTTCGTCACGAAACTGACGAGGCTGCACCATGAAAAAAATATCCGAACTGATGATGTGGTCCCTGTTCTTTTCTCTCTTAACAGGGATTGGGTTAACTGCTGGATTCTACTGTTTCATCGGGACTGTAAAGCTGATCGCGAGGGTAATAGCATGAAAATTGAATACCAAGACATGGGGCCCACTGCAAAAATCATAATCACCAGCACCGTATTCGAGTTTCGCCGACACGTTCGGGTTGTTGATACGATTTTGATGTGTACTCCTGGAGTCATTGCGGATCGCCGTGGTTTCTTCCTCATGAAAACGGTGATTTCAGGTCGCTCTAAAGAAATGCTTCGCGCCAATAAAACAGCAGTGCGTGAGGTAAACCGATGATCATCATTGCCAATGAGTAAGAGGCCCATCGTGGAAAATTATCACTTACCACGCTGTCCTAATTGCGGTATGTCACCCTCTTTGAAGGTTCGTAGTCGGGGAATGAACTGGGGATCGGCAGAAATTCGTTGCTCGAATGGCTGTTCGGGTATGCGCGCCGGATTTTCGTACCCGCCAGATCATGAAGCTGAGGCCCGAAAAGAGCTGCGCGAAAAATGGGAAAAACTGGTGAAGGACAAAGCCCAATGAGCACTATTACCAAAGAGTTCACCAAAGAGCAGTTACAGCAAATCGAAGCAGCTGCGAAAGAAGTCCTGTGGCCTGTCGTGTGGTCGGAAAAGAAAGCACGAGAGCACTTCAGTGAAAAAATAACTGCCAAGGTGGTACTGAAGCTGGCGCGTATCGCGCTGGCATCGCTCGAAACGGAGCCTGCGATTCACCGCTGGCGTCGTGTGACCGTTGAGCCATACGGCCCTTATCCTTGGCATTACGGTAATTTTATCGGCTTCTCAAAACCCGTTGAGGGAATTGAGGACGAGTATTTTTACTCCGCCCCGCCAGCGCCGGTAGTTCCTGATGAGGCTATAAGTCTTGCCGTTGATGGAATAATGTCTACTTACGCAGATAATCAGGACGAATGCCGGAAACGTATTAGAAATCATATTGAAGACGCCTGCCACGCCGCCATGCAGGGAGCAATGCAGCAGGAGGAGACGGTAAAATCAAAAAAGTAGATCGCTGCGATGTCTGCACTGAAGGCGCTCGCGGCGGGTGTGGTACGTGTGTTTTTAACGGTAATTTTTGATGAGGTATTTATGACTACTACTGATTTTATGGAGGAGCAGGAAGTATTCGACCTGCTCAAAAAGAAAAAAACTGCTGTTTGGCGCTTACGCAAAGAACGTGGTTTCCCCAATCCTGTTCTCACATATCCGTCACGCTACAGCCGTAAAGCAGTTATGAAATGGATTGAAGAGGGCGGCGTCAACCGAGCTGTTTAACATGCCAGAATATTTTATCGGCATACATTTCATAAGCCTCTTTCTGCTCCACCAGCCAGTCGTGTTTGTTGTACACGGCCATCACACCACCCAGTTCATGCCCCAGCATCTTTTCGGTGACATGGGGCATAACTCCCTCCCCTGACAAATTCGTTACCAGTGAGCGCCTGAAATCGTGCGTTCTCCATTCAGGTATATCAATTTTATCCCTTAGTTTTTTCATGTAGAGATTTGCTGACGAACGATCTATTGCCTTATCCAGTTCCTGGCCAGGGAACAGGACGGTGTTACCCGAATTTAAAAGCCTCTCTACAAAAGGCTTTACCTGCTCAAAAACAGGACGACGAATAACATTCCCCATTTTTGAATGCTCAGCTGGAGTAGTCCAAATAAGATCGTCCATATTGAATTCACTGTTAGTAGCCAGGCGAAGTTCTGACAATCTGGCTCCCCACAACAACAACAGTTGGTGAAGCACCTTGTTGGAAGTAACGATCTTGTTGTTTTCCAGCGCGAGCCATATTTTTGCCAGTTCGGTATAGGTTAAAACCCTGTTACCAACATCCGGCTTCTTTCCTATCGTCTTAACGCTGAGCTTCAGAACCTCGCACGAAGGTATGAGTTGTCGGCTGATACACCAGTTCATTACTGATCGCAGCTGCAGGAGAAGTACCCTGGCCTTTTTGCCGTTTTTCTTTTCCTGCTTATCGAAAAACCTAACCCATGCTGAAACAGGGATGTTGACGACGGGGGCATCCGGGAATTCTGTGTACATAGTGTTGTACACAACTGACTTGTATAAAGTCTGTGTATTAGGCTTCAGGGTTTCAACATACTTGTTCCACCACTGATCGAGACACTCTTTCAGCGTCAGCTCGCCATCCTCTTTGGCAAAATAATTTTTAGGGTTTAGCCCCTTGAGGTACAATTCGCGCATCTCGCCGACTATTACGCGCGCTTCTTTCAGAGAGGTAGCTGGATAGCGTCCAATAGAAAGGCGAACAGGTTTACCGTTCCATCGGTACCGAAACTGAAACGTAATCGTTCCGGTAGGGGTTATACGCACGCTGAGACCGTCGCCATCTGTTACTTCTGGCGCGCCGTTGTATGGCTTGTCATTGATGCTGCGTAGTTTGGTATCACTGAGGGCCACGGCTCTGTATCCTGTACACACTGATTTTCAGCATTCTGTACTCAATCTGTACGCAATGGCAAGTGAACCAAATGATTTTCTTTGCGTACAGACATGAACGAACAGGAAATAAAAGAGACTAAAAGCTTGAAGCTGCGTGGACTATTGGGATAACATGCAACACAAGACGAACACTTAAAAATCAGTTATTTCTACGTCCTCTTAGTTAAATGGATATAACGAGCCCCTCCTAAGGGCTAGTTGCAGGTTCGATTCCTGCAGGGGACACTTTTAATTTCCCCCTATAATGCCTGATTTATCAATCCGCTTTGCAATTGCCGCTTTTTTAAGCAAAAACGAGTAATAGCTCATATTGTATAACGGTGCTACATTAAGCCGCCCACCCAAGTCAGCAATGGCCAGGCAACGTCGTAAAGAACGGTAAAGCCTGCAACCATGACCTCGTCCTACGGTCTCAATGGCACGTGGTATCGCGAAGTCTGCGCTACCTTCACAGGCTTTACAAAGGTTCCACTATTTTGTCTCAATCCAAATTTCAGCGGGCGTTTCTGCACCCGCGCTACTGGTTTACATGGTTCGGCCTTGGCGTACTTTGGCTGCTGGTCCAGCTTCCTTATCCCGTGATTCGCTTCCTGGGTTCGAAGCTCGGCAGCGCATCGCGTCACTTTCTTAAGCGTCGCGAGTCCATTGCCCGAAAAAATCTTGAACTTTGCTTTCCGCATTACAACGCGCAGCAGCGTGAAACGCTGATCGCTGAAAACTTTAAATCTATCGGTATGGCGCTGCTTGAAACCGGTATGGCCTGGTTCTGGCCAGACGAGCGTGTCCGTAAATGGTTTGACGTTGAAGGTCTGGATAACCTCAAACATGCCCAGATGCAAAAACGCGGCGTGATGGTTGTGGGTGTGCATTTTATGTCGCTTGAGCTGGGCGGCCGCGTTATGGGTCTTTGTCAGCCGATGATGGCAACCTATCGCCCGCATAACAGCGCACTGATGGAATGGGTACAAACGCGGGGCCGCATGCGTTCAAATAAGGCGATGATCAGCCGTAACAATCTGCGCGGTATGGTTGGCGCCCTGAAAAAAGGTGAAGCCGTCTGGTTTGCCCCGGACCAGGACTACGGCCCTAAAGGCAGCAGCTTTGCCCCTTTCTTTGCGGTTAAAGATGTCGCTACGACGAACGGTACCTTTGTGATTTCACGTCTCTCTGGCGCCTCGATGTTAACGGTGACCATGGTCAGAAAAGCGGATAAGTCAGGCTATCGTCTGCATATCTCACCGGAGATGGCGAACTATCCTGAGGATGAGAGTGAAGCCGCGACCTTTATCAATAAGGTGATTGAGTTTGAGATTATGCGAGCACCTGAGCAGTATCTGTGGATGCACCGCCGCTTTAAAACCCGCCCTCTGGGCGAAGCCTCACTTTATATCTAACCCCTTTCGAAGGTTAGTTTCGCTAAGAAACTAACCTTTTCAAGCACCTGTAATCGCAGTGCGTAACGGCTTTTTTCGACCGTCGCTCAACAGGCATTTATTGCGTACCGAAATCAAACTGTCGCCGTTCCACGACACCCGTAAGTATCGGAAATTATTTGAAAAAATGCCTCTTGTCACTCCTGAAATTTAGGCGTACATTAGCGCCGTCTGGCGACAGGAAAGCACAGAATTCAGAGCTGAAGTTAGCGACGTAACGGGATAATTCCGATTTCCCCTTTCGCCTGATTTCAACTCTCTATACTCAGTTGGACTCTGTTTTTTTAATGCGTACCGGAAGATACGCGGAGCGATGAAACGTGAAATATTTCTTTATGGGCATTTCGGTTATTGTTTTAGTTTGGGCCGGAACGTTTGCTCTGATGATCTAGTTAAGAAAATGCAGTCAAAAAAACAGGCGCCGTTGGCGCCTGTTTTTTTGGTGTCCGTTACGACTCGGGTTGTTCCACGACGCTCTTCACTGCGAGCAGGCCATCCGCGCGGAACATGCTTTTAATCCCCCGCACAGCCTGACGGATACGGTCGCTGTTTTCGATCAGCGCGAAACGCACATGCGTGTCACCGTAGTCACCAAAGCCAATGCCTGGAGAAACGCAAACCTTCGCGTCCTGAAGCAGTTTTTTGGCAAATTCCAGAGATCCCATCGCCGCATACGGCTCGGGGATTTTCGCCCAGACGTACATGGAAGCTTTAGGCATTTCAACCATCCAGCCCGCTTCGTGAAGCCCTTTTACCAGCACATCACGGCGGCGCTTGTACTGGGCGGCAATATCAAGCACGCACTGCTGATCCCCTTCCAGCGCCGCGATGGCCGCGACCTGCAATGGCGTAAACGTACCATAGTCATGGTAACTTTTAATACGCGCCAGGGCGCTCACCAGCGTTTTGTTTCCCACCATAAATCCAATTCGCCAGCCCGCCATGTTGTAGCTTTTCGACAGGGTGAAAAACTCAACCGCCACATCACGGGCACCCGGTACCTGCATAATTGACGGCGCTTTCCAGCCATCATAAACGATATCAGCATAGGCGAGATCGTGTACCACCAGCACGTCGTAACGCTTAGCCAGCGCGACCACTTTCTCAAAGAATTCGAGTTCGACGCATTGTGCCGTTGGGTTGGACGGGAAACCGAGGATCATCATTTTCGGCTTCGGATAGCTTTCACGAATCGCCCGTTCCAGCTCGTTGAAGAAGTCGACGCCTTCCACCAGTGGGACAGAACGCACCTGCGCGCCAGCAATCACCGCCCCATAAATATGAATTGGGTAGCTCGGATTCGGCACCAGGACGGTATCGCCGTGATCGAGCGTCGCCAGCATCAGGTGGGCCAGCCCCTCTTTGGAGCCAATGGTCACAATCGCTTCGCTTTCAGGGTCGATATCCACCTGATAACGATCCTGATACCAGCGGGAGATCGCCCGACGCAAGCGTGGAATGCCGCGTGAGGTTGAATACCCATGGGTATCGGGACGCTGGGCAACTGTGCAGAGTTTCTCAACGATATGCGGCGGCGTTGGGCCGTCAGGGTTACCCATACTGAAATCGATAATGTCTTCACCGCGCCGACGCGCAGCCATTTTCAGTTCAGCAGTGATGTTGAAAACATAAGGGGGGAGACGATCGATACGCGTAAAACGGCGTTCAGGACTGAATTCAGCCATAGATTCCTCAGAGTCACGTTAGCGCCCGGACCGTCCGAGCGACGCTGCCACCCGTGTGGCATGCTTAGAAAATAACCTGAAGAAAAAGACGCTGTCGAGGGGATAACGGCAAAACAATATATTGCGCTAAAACGGGAATGCGATTGCAGTGAAAAGCGGAACTCTTATCGTGAACAGGCAGTTTTAAGCGCTGCGATTTAACACAATATTTTCAGTATCGTTACCTGACGCTTCTCCCCAAACGAAAAAGCAGCGACTTTCAGTCAAAAGCCAGCAATCCCCTTTGAGAATTATGGTTTTTCCCCATTTGATAAATCTGATGGATAGCTGGTCATCTGGCCCTATGTTTTCTATCATAGATTTTTCCCGTTTTCCCAGGCCTGACCGTGCACGAAATCTTCAATATGCTCCTGGCGGTGTTCGACCGCGCGGCATTAATGCTGATCTGTCTCTTTTTCCTTATCCGCATCCGCTTGTTTCGCGAACTGTTGCATAAATCTGCCCACTCGCCAAAAGAGCTGCTGGCCGTTACGTTTATCTTTTCGATGTTTGCCCTGTTCAGCACCTGGTCCGGCGTGCCGGTAGAAGGCTCGCTGGTGAACGTGCGCATCATCGCCGTCATGTCGGGCGGGATCCTCTTTGGTCCCTGGGTCGGGATTATCACAGGCATTATCGCCGGCACACATCGATACCTGATTGATATTGGCGGCGTGACGGCAGTCCCCTGCTTTATCACCAGCATTATTGCCGGGGTACTCTCCGGCTGGATTAACCGCAAAATCCCAAAAAAACAGCACTGGCGTGCGGGTATAATCGCGGGGATGGTCTGCGAAACGCTGACCATGATCCTGGTCGTCGTCTGGGCACCGACCACTGCGCTGGGGCTGGATATCGTCTCGAAGATCGGTATTCCGATGATCCTCGGGAGCGTCTGTATAGGCTTTATCGTGCTGCTGGTGCAAAGCGTGGAAGGCGAAAAAGAGGCCAGCGCCGCGCGTCAGGCGAAGCTGGCACTGGATATTGCCAACAAAACGCTGCCGCTTTTCCGACACGTTAACACCGAATCTTTACGTCAGGTTTGCGATATCATCCGCCGGGATATTCACGCCGATGCGGTCGCCATCACCAATATTGACCACGTGCTGGCCTATGTTGGCGTCGGTGAGCACAATTATCGCGACAGCGACGATACCATCAGCCCGACCACCAGACAGGCGATTAACTACGGAAAAATCATCATTAAAAACAATGATGAAGCCCACCGGACGCCAGAGATCCACTCAATGCTGGTGATCCCGCTGTGGGAAAAAGGCGTGGTCACGGGGACGCTGAAAATTTACTACTGCCATGCGCACCAAATCACCTCCTCGCTCCAGGAGATGGCGATTGGCCTGTCGCAGATTATCTCCACCCAACTCGAAGTTTCGCGTGCGGAGCAGTTGCGCGAGATGGCAAATAAGGCAGAGCTGCGTGCCCTGCAAAGCAAGATCAATCCCCATTTCCTGTTTAACGCGCTGAACGCTATCTCCTCTTCCATTCGTCTTAATCCGGATACCGCGCGGCAGCTGATTTTTAATCTGTCGCGCTATCTGCGCTACAACATTGAGTTAAAAGACGACGAGCAGATCGACATCAAAAAAGAGCTGTATCAAATCAAGGATTACATCGCGATTGAGCAGGCACGCTTTGGCGATAAGCTGACGGTCATTTACGATATTGATGAAGAGGTCAACTGCGTGATCCCAAGCCTGCTGATCCAGCCGCTGGTGGAAAACGCCATTGTTCACGGCATTCAGCCGTGTAAAGGAAAAGGCGTGGTCACGATTAGCGTGACGGAAAGCGGTAACCGCGTGCGAATCGCCGTGCGCGATACCGGACACGGCATCGATCCAAAAGTGATCGAGCGCGTCGAATCAAACGAAATGCCGGGAAATAAAATCGGACTGCTGAACGTGCACCACCGGGTCAAGCTGCTGTACGGTGACGGGCTGCACATTCACCGCCTTGAGCCGGGCACCGAGATTGCTTTTTATGTTCCGAACGAACGAACGCCCGTTAATGCCCCCATATCCTTGTTGCCGTAGGCCGGAGTAACAGATGAAAGTCATCATCGTAGAAGATGAAATTCTGGCTCAGCAGGAGTTGAGCTGGCTTATCAAAACCCACAGCCAGATGGAGATTGTTGGCTGTTTTGAGGATGGCCTGGACGTGCTGAAATTTTTGCAGCATAACCGGGTCGACGCGATTTTTCTCGATATTAATATTCCGTCTCTGGACGGCGTTCTGCTGGCGCAAAATATCAATCAGTTCGCCCACAAGCCGTTTATTGTGTTTGTCACCGCGTGGAAAGAGCATGCCGTGGAAGCCTTCGAGCTGGAGGCGTTTGACTATATTCTCAAGCCGTATCAGGAGTCGCGTATTATCAGCATGCTGCATAAGCTGGAAGCCGCATGGCAGCAGCAGTCGCTGCCCGCCAGTGCCAATCCGGTAGCGCGGGAAAACGACACCATTAATCTGGTCAAGGACGAACGGATCATCGTCACGCCTGTCGACGATATTTACTATGCTGAAGCGCACGAAAAAATGACGTTTGTCTATACGCGGCGTGAGGCCTACGTAATGGCGATGAACATCACCGAATTTTGCAACAAACTCCCGGCAGCGCACTTCTTCCGCTGCCACCGCTCGTTCTGCGTCAACCTGAACAAGATCCGCGAGATCGAACCCTGGTTTAATAACACCTATATTTTGCGGCTGAAGGATCTGGATTTTCAGGTGCCGGTAAGCCGCAGCAGAGTGAAAGCGTTCCGCCAGCTCATGCACCTGTAGCGCGTTCCCTCTCCCGCAGGAGAGGGAGACGGATGTCAGAGGATCTGGCCAAGTACCTGACGCAGATGCGCCCCGGAGCCAAGCAAGCCCGGATTGTCGTGGACAATCAGGTAAACCGGAATGTCCTGCACGTAACTTTTGAAGCGGCCTTTGTCTTCAAAGCCACCACGGAAACCGGAGGCGGTAAAGAAATCGAGGAAGCGCGGCACGATCCCGCCCGCAATATAGACCCCGCCAAAGGTGCCGAGATTCAGGGCCAGGTTGCCGCCGAAACGCCCCATAATGACGCAGAACAACGACAAAGCACGACGGCAGTCAATACAGCTGTCGGCCAGCGCGCGTTCGGTCACATCTTTAGGCTGCAGATTTTCCGGCAGACGTCCGTCTGATTTTACAATCGCCCGATACAGGTTCACCAGACCCGGGCCAGAAAGCACGCGCTCGGCCGACACGTGACCAATTTCGGCGCGTAGCTCCTCAAGAATAATGCCCTCTTCTTCGCTGTTCGGCGCAAAATCCACGTGACCGCCCTCACCCGGCAGGCTGACCCAGCGTTTGTCGACGTGAACCAGGTGCGCCACCCCCAGACCGGTTCCGGCGCCGTAAACAGCAATGGGTTTGCCTTCAACCGGGGCCGTACCGCCGAACTGAATCAGATGCTCAGGTTTAAGCATTGGGATAGCCATGGAAACCGCAGTGAAATCGTTGATAATTTCAAGGTGCGAGAAGCCGAGGTTTTTCCGCATTTCGGCAATTGAAAAGGCCCACGTGTGGTTGGTCATCGCCACCCAGTCGCCAGTGATCGGACAGGCGATGGCGATACAACCGTCTTCAACGCTCACTTTATGCTCTTCAAGATAGACGCGAACTACCGCTTCCAGGCTTGGGTAATCCAGCCCTGAATAGGTTTTCGCCTGAGAAATTTCACCGCTGTTTACATCGCACAGGGCAAGGCGCGCGTTGGTGCCGCCTACATCACCTACCAAAGCATACTTTGTCATTCTTCTACTGCTCCGCTAAAGTCAGAATAAATCTTTGGGACACTGTAAATTCAAGGCGTGATAACAACAACGACCAGAAGGTGACTGCCCATGGATTATCGATCTTCGTCACATAATAACTTTACCGTTTCAGCACCTTTTGCACTATTGCCACAATGCTGATTGTGCAAAGTAACGTTAAGCCGTTTTGTACAAGGAAATCATCATGCTCCATCCGCGAGCCAGAACCATGCTGTTATTGGCTGTCCCGGCGCTAATTATTGGCGTAGCGTCGAGCCTGGTGCTCATCGTCGTCATGAAAGTAGCGGCAGTGCTGCAAACGATTTTATGGACCGCGCTGCCGGTTAAACTTGGCATCAGCACTGACTCGCCAGGGTGGATCATGATGATGCTGACCCTGACCGGAATTGCCGTAGGTCTGGTGATCCGCTATAGCCCGGGCCATGCCGGGCCGGACCCGGCACTGGAACCCTTGATTGGTGCGCCAGTATCTCCCTCGGCTCTGCCGGGGCTTGTTATCGCGCTGATTATCGGTCTTGCGGGCGGCGTAAGCCTCGGGCCTGAACATCCCATTATGGCGGTTAATATCGCGCTGGCGGTCTTTCTGGGAGCGCGTCTTTTCCCGCGCGTTGGCGCGCTGGACTGGACGATTCTGGCTTCCGCCGGTACCATCGGGGCACTGTTTGGTACCCCAATAGCGGCTGCGCTCATCTTTTCGCAAACGCTCAGCAGCGACAATGATGTGCCGCTGTGGGATAAACTCTTTGCGCCATTGATGGCCGCCGCAGCAGGGGCCCTCACGACCAGCCTGTTTTTCCATCCTCATTTTTCACTCCCCATCCCCCACTATGGCCAGATGCAACTCACCGATATTGTCAGCGGTGCCGTCGTCGTCGCGATAGCCATTGCGCTGGGAATGATCGCAGTGTGGTGTCTTCCGCGCCTGCATCGTCTGATGCACAGGCTGAAGCATCCGGTGCTGATTCTGGGTATGGGCGGTTTTATTCTGGGCGTTTTAGGCGCTATCGGCGGGACGGTTACGCTGTTTAAGGGTCTGGACGAGATGCAGCAGCTGGCCTTCAGCCAGGTTTTTGGCGTCTCCGATTATCTGCTGTTCGCGCTGGTAAAACTGGCGGCGCTGGTGATCGCTGCGGCCTGTGGTTTCCGGGGAGGACGGATCTTCCCGGCGGTATTTGTTGGCGTCGCGCTGGGGCTGATGCTGCATGAGCACGTCGACGCTGTCCCTGCGGCGATTACCGTCTCCTGCTCCATTCTGGGGCTGGTACTGGTGGTAACGCGCGATGCATGGCTGAGTCTGTTTATGGCGGCCGTTGTGGTGCCGGATACCACGCTTCTGCCGCTCCTTTGTATCGTGATGTTGCCCGCCTGGCTCCTGCTGGCGGGCAAACCGATGTTGATGGCATGGCGAAACGACAGGTAATCAGGCGTTATTGCGCGCCTCCAGCGCTTTGGTCAGCGCGCTCAGCAGCGGCGGAATATCGGCTTTCGGCAGCATCACCTCGATCAGCGATAGTCGCTCGTGGTGTGCTACTTTATCCAGCACCTCCGCCAGTGTTTCCGCTTCGCTGACGCGCCAGCATTCTGCCTCTGGCGCCAGGCTCAGCGCCTGCGGGATCTGCGTCCAGTTCCAGAGGGCAATATCGTTATAGCGCTGCTCCGGCCCGTGGATGGCTCTCTCAACCGTGTATCCCTCGTTGTTAAGCACCAGAATAATCGGGCGCTGCTTGTCGCGCAGCATCGATCCCAGCTCCTGAATGGTCAACTGCGCGGCACCGTCACCCGTCAGGACAATCACGCGTCGGTTCGGACACGCTGTTTGCGCGCCAAACGCCGCCGCGAGCGTGTAGCCGATCGATCCCCAAAGCGGCTGGACGATAAAGTTCACGTCTGCCGGTAAACGCAAATCGATAGCGCCGAAAGCAGACGTCCCCTGGTCGGCCAGAATAATGTCTCCGGGGCGAATAAACGTTTGCAGGGTACGCCAGAAGCTCTCCTGAGTCAGCGCCCCTTCGATAGTGGGGAAAGAAGAGCTGTGATCAGATGGAGCTCGCGTATCACACACATGCGTTTTACACAGCGCTGTCAGCGTTTCAATGGCCTCCCTCATCGGGATACCCGTAAACCAGACGTCGCCGACGCGGGACGCGTGGGGCTGAACCTCTATCGTCTGATCTGGCGTCAGCTGGTGGGTAAACCCGGCTGTGAGCGTATCGGTAAAGCGCGTGCCAATGCACAGCACCGTATCAGCCCCCTCGATTGCCTCTTTGACCGCCGCGGCGCTCGCCGATCCGCTGTAGGTGCCATAAAAACCGCTCTGTCGTTCGTCAAAAATGCCCTTGCCCATCAGCATGGTGGCGTGTGCCATCGGCACCTCTTTCACCCACGTCTGAAGGGCCGCGCGCAAACCGTGGCGCAGCACCAGGAAGTCCGCTAACAGCGCGGTGCGTTTGCTCGTTGACAAACGCTTTTCGGCAGCCTCACGGAACGCTTGCATGCAGGCTGAATCGGCCGGTGCGGAGTTAAGAGTGAGAGCGCTTACAGGGGGCGTAGCGGCTTTTTTCGCCACATCGGCGGGCAGCATCAGGTAGCCCGGACGGCGCTCCCGCAGCATGGTGGTCAGGACTCTGTCAATTTCATAGCAGGCGTTTTGTTCGGTAAGCACCGCCTGTGCAACGGTGATGGGTTCGCTCATGTGGTAGAAATGGCGGAACTCGCCGTCGCCTAAGGTGTGGTGCAGTAACTCTCCTCGCTGCTGCGCCGCCATACCCGGAGCCCCCACAATATGGAGCACGGGGACATGTTCGGCAAAGCTGCCCGCCACACCGTTCATGGCGCTTAACTCCCCAACGCCGAAAGTCGTCAGGAGTGCGGCAAATCCCTTACAGCGGGCATAGCCGTCTGCGGCGTAAGACGCGTTCAGCTCGTTGGCACAGCCCACCCAGCAGATGTCCGGGCTGTCTATCACATGGTCGAGAAACTGCAGGTTATAGTCGCCCGGCACGCCAAACAGATGATCGGCACCGCAATCTGTTAGTCGGTCCAGCAGGTAATCGGCGACGCAATAGGGGGTACGCATATTATAGGTGTCCTTCTGACGTTGACCTCACTCTGAGTATTAAATAAGCGTGAAGGGTGTCCAGAATTGGCGACAATCAGGGGCTGGAAAGAATGCTTTACAAAAAAAGCTGAGCTATGCTCATTTTCTTCAGGTTAGTGTAAACGCATACACTGATTTTTCTTTCCAGCGCCAGAGGTCTCGCTCATGGGTTATCAACCTGACAAAAATCGTTACCAGACAATGCAATATCGCCGCTGTGGACAAAGCGGCCTCAAGCTTCCCGCCATCTCGCTGGGGCTTTGGCATAATTTTGGCGACGCGACGCTGCTCGAAAACAGCCGTCAACTTTTACAGCGCGCCTTCGATTTGGGTATTACTCATTTTGACCTTGCCAATAATTACGGCCCACCTCCTGGTTCAGCCGAACGCAACTTCGGACGCATCCTGCAGGAGGATTTCCTGCCCTGGCGCGATGAGCTAATCATCTCCACCAAAGCGGGCTACACCATGTGGGACGGGCCTTACGGCGACTGGGGCTCGCGTAAATATCTGATTTCCAGCCTGGACCAGAGCCTCAGGCGTATGGGGCTGGAGTACGTTGATATCTTCTATCACCACCGCCCCGATCCACAAACGCCGCTACGTGAAACGATGAAAGCGCTTGACCATGTGGTGCGCCAGGGCAAAGCGCTGTACATCGGCCTGTCCAACTACCCGGCAGAACTGGCGCGGCAGGCGATTGAAATACTGGAGGATCTGGGTACGCCCTGTCTAATCCACCAGCCGAAGTACTCCATGTTTGAACGTGCGCCTGAAGAGGGGTTGCTGGACGTGTTGCAGCAAAAAGGGGTGGGATGTATCCCCTTCTCTCCCCTGGCGGGCGGACAGTTGACCGATCGCTATCTGAACGGCATCCCGGCGGATTCTCGCGCAGCAAGCGGCAGTAAGTTCCTTAATCCGGACCAGATCACCGACAAAAAGCTGGAAAAGGTACGCAAGCTGAATGCGCTGGCGGAAAAACGGGGGCAAAAGCTTTCGCAAATGGCACTGGCCTGGATCCTGCGCCACGATGCGGTGACATCAGTGCTCATCGGCGCAAGCAAAACCGGACAAATTGAAGATGCTGCAGGCATGCTTGAAAATCGTCATTTCTCCGCAGAAGAGCTGAAGACGATAGAAGCGATCCTGTCCAGTTCAGATTAAAAACACTTTTAGCAAAAAGTGCTCTCGTTCATGATTTAGGAGTTGAGGCGATGAAACGAATGTTTACCAACTCGTAAAATTGCGTTAACAGGTCGCACAGCGGCCCCGATCGTGAAGGAGAAGAGTATGTTCAGGTCACTGATTCTTGCAGCGGTACTACTGGCTTCGGCCCCGCTGGTCGCCAATGCGGGCGAAATCACCCTGTTGCCATCGATTAAATTACAAATTGGCGATCGTGATGACTACGGCAGATACTGGGACGGTGGCTACTGGCGCGACCGTGACTACTGGCACCGACATTATGAGTGGCGTAAAAACCGCTGGTGGAAACACGATAACGGCTATCACCGTGGCTGGGATAAGCGTAAGGCCTACGAGCGCGGCTACCGCGAAGGCTGGAACGATCGTGACGACCGCCGTGGCGGCAGGGGGCACGGAAAAGGCAGAGGCCATGGTCACGGCCATCACCATTAACAGCAAAAAGGAGCCTCACGGCTCCTTTTTCTTTTACAGGCCTGCGGCTGTGCCTATCAGCAACCACATGTTTAACGCCACCACCACGACCACAATGGCCCACCCGGCGCGTTTCACCCACGTCGAATTCACCAGATCGCCCATCAGCGATTTGTTGCTGGTGAATATCAGTAGCGGCACCAGCGCCAGCGCAATACCGAAACTCAGCAGCACCTGACTCATCACCAGAATGCGGGTCGGATCCAGCCCCATCAGAATTACAATAAAGGAAGGCAGCATCGTTACCGAACGGCGAACCCACAGTGGAATATGGAAACGTACGAACCCCTGCATCACCACCTGCCCGGCCAGTGTCCCCACAACCGTAGAGGAAAGTCCCGCAGCAACCAGGCTTAAACCAAAAATAGTGGCAGCGGCATGGCTCAGCAACGGCTCCAGCGTCAGGTACGCCTGGTCGAGATCGGCAACCCCGGTATGCCCGTTAAAGTGAAACGCGGCGGCGGCAGTCGCCATCATCGCCAGATTCACAAATCCGGCAATGGTCATCGCAATTGCCACATCCCATTTCGAGGCGGAGTAGCGCTCTTTACTCGTCCCGCCGTGCAGATTTTGGGTTAAAGAAGAGTGCAGATAAATTACGTGCGGCATAATGGTCGCCCCCAGCACCCCGGCGGCCAGAAATACGGCTTCAGAGGTGGGTAACGACGGGATCACCATCCCTTTCGTCAACTGCACCAGATTCGGCTGGGAGAAAATCAGCTCAACAATATAGGCGGCAGCGACGAACAGCAGCAGGCCGCCGATGACTTTCTCCAGCGGTTTTTGTCCCCGCCTCTGGAGCATCAAAATAAGGAACGTGGCGATACCGGTCAGCACGGCGCCCTGTAGCAGGGAGACGCCCAGAATAAGCTTAAAGCCGATCGCCGCCCCGATAAACTCGGCGAGATCGGTGGCCATGGCGATAATTTCCGCCTGGACCCAGTAAAACCATACCGCCGGACGCGGATAGTGATCGCGGATTTGCTCCGCCAGGTTTTTCCCGGTGGCAATACCCAACTTCGCGGAAAGCATCTGAATCAGCATCGCCATCAGGTTGGCCCACACCACAACCCACAGCAGCTTATAGCCGAAACTGGCCCCGGCCTGAATATTGGTCGCAAAATTACCCGGATCGATGTAGCCAATCGCGGCAATGAATGCAGGTCCCATTAATGCGAACCGCAGCTTGCGTGCCGCCCTGCCGCTGCTACTCTCTACGCGACTATTCGTCATTTCTGCCTCTGGAAATATAGCCTGTGCTATGTTTTATGCTATCAAAATGAGAATGATTATCAAGTTCATTTGTAATGGTTAACATGATTACTCTGATAGCCAGGGACAATGGACAGGCAGGTGGAGCAAGGTCACAGAATGTGAAAATGCGCAGACATTTGTGAAGCGTAGCACACAAACTTAACTTTTCACTCATTTACCTAACATAACAAAAATGTATTGTTGATCACTATTTTTGAGACTCGTCACAGGATGTAACTATAGTGTGGGCTTGATCTCGTTTTCTTTGTGCTTGTTACATAGAATGTGCACGGAAATTAAACCTGCCTCATATTTGGAGCAAATATGGACCGCGTCCTTCATTTTGTCCTGGCACTCGTTGTCGTTACTGCACTCGCATTGCTGGTCAGCACTGACCGCAAAAATATTCGTATTCGCTATGTTGTCCAGCTGCTGGTCATTGAAGTTTTACTTGCGTGGTTCTTCCTGAACTCCAACGTAGGCCTCGGCTTCGTGAAAGGCTTCTCCGAAATGTTCGAAAAACTGCTCGGATTTGCCAACGACGGGACTAACTTTGTCTTTGGCAACATGAACGATCAGGGTTTGGCCTTCTTCTTCCTGAAAGTGCTCTGCCCTATCGTCTTCATCTCTGCCCTGATCGGGATCCTCCAGCACATTCGTGTTCTGCCGGTGGTTATCCGTGCAATCGGCTTCCTGTTATCGAAAGTTAATGGCATGGGCAAGCTGGAATCCTTTAACGCAGTCAGCTCGCTGATCCTGGGTCAGTCTGAGAACTTCATTGCGTATAAAGATATCCTCGGCAAGATGTCCCGTAACCGCATGTACACCATGGCGGCGACAGCAATGTCTACCGTTTCCATGTCTATCGTGGGCGCGTATATGACTATGCTGGAACCTAAATACGTGGTTGCAGCGCTGGTTCTGAATATGTTCAGCACCTTTATTGTTCTTTCGCTGATTAACCCGTACCGCGTGGATGCCAGCGAAGAGAACATTCAGATGTCAAACCTGCACGAGGGACAGAGCTTCTTCGAAATGCTGGGTGAATACATTCTGGCGGGTTTCAAGGTTGCGATTATCGTTGCCGCGATGCTGATTGGCTTTATCGCACTGATCGCTGCGCTGAACGCCCTGTTTGCGGCCGTACTTGGTATTTCGTTCCAGGGTATTCTGGGCTATATCTTCTACCCGGTCGCCTGGGTAATGGGTGTGCCCGCTCACGAAGCGTTGCAGGTGGGCAGTATCATGGCAACGAAACTGGTATCCAATGAATTCGTGGCGATGATGGATCTTCAGAAGATTGCCAGCACGCTCTCCCCGCGTGCGGAAGGGATCCTGTCCGTCTTCCTGGTCTCCTTCGCGAACTTCTCTTCCATCGGTATTATCGCTGGTGCGATTAAAGGCCTGAACGAAGAGCAAGGTAACGTCGTTTCTCGCTTTGGCCTGAAGCTGGTTTACGGTTCAACGCTGGTGAGCGTCCTGTCTGCCTCTATCGCAGCATTGGTGCTGTAATCCATACCGCTCAATGAAAACCGGGAGCCATCGCTCCCGGTTTTTTTATGTCTCCAGCGCCGTCAGGGGCAGTGGTTTACCAATCAAATAGCCCTGCAAATAATCAACGCCGTATCGCAGCAACATCTCGCGTTGTTCAGCCGATTCCACATATTCAGCCACCACACAAAGCGATTTCGTTTTTGCCATGTTGCAAATGGACTGCACGATCATCGCATCCATGCTGTCGGTGCAGATATCTTTCACGAAGCAGCCATCGATCTTAATGATATCGGCCTCCAGTCGCTTCAGGCGCTCAAAGTTGGCATAGCCGGTACCAAAGTCATCGATAGCAATGCGGAAGCCATAATCCCGCAGCTGCTGGATATTGTTGATGCTGCTTCCCGAGTCAGAGAAAGCCTGTTCCTCGGTGATCTCAATGACGATATCTTGCGGTGCAACGGCGTAGCGTTCAAAAAGCGCGATGATCTCAGCTGCAATCTCGTTCTGCATCAGCGTCAGCGGCATCAGATTAACGGAGAACCGCGTTCCGGCCCGTCCGGATGGATGACTGCGCATCCACATCAGCAATTTTTCCACCACGTTCAGGTCGAATCGGTGGCTCAGGTTGAACTGAGCAATCAGCGGAATAAAGCGGTCAGGGGTGATGATCTCACCATCACTTTCAAGACGCGAAAGGATTTCAAAGTACCCTTCTCCGCGCGCGTTGTGAATTGGCTGCGCGTAAAGATGGAGACCACCGATATCAAGGGCGCGTTTTATACGGGCCAGCATTAGCACCCTGTCAGTCGTATGACCAGAAACATCATCCAGACTGTTGGTTAACGCAAGGACGTTATGCCCGGAACAGGACTGCTCGGACAGCCAGCTCAACTGACCCAGCGTGTGATGCACGCTTTCTCCATTTGGCACTTCCCCCCAGGAGGCACCAAACTCAATGTCGAGCTCAGTCTTGTTCCAGATAATTTTACGGCTGTTCAGATGGTCAACCATAAATTGCAGACGTTCAGCCGTGCCCGGTCCCAGCAAGACCAACATCAGTTCACTGCCTGGTAACTGGAAGAGCTTCTCGTCTTTTTGCAATAACGGCTGCAGCGACGCGGTGATCATCTTTTTACAGTGCACGCGCATGAGGATGCCGTAGTGACGGCTCAGGAATTCCAGATTATCCAGACGCAAGCAGCAGACTTTGGCCTCAGGATGATGCTGTAGAAAAACTTCCAGCGCACGAATGTTAGGCAGACCGGTGAGCGGATCGGTAAGCGCCCTCTCCTGCCACCCCTGTTTCAGCCATTCACTTTTCTGATAGATCTGCGACATGTAAAGCAGGCAGATAGCGAAAGAGATGAGTACCGACAGAATAAAGGAGAGCGAGTGGCCCGATTCAACGCCATTGAGAAAATTATAATTATAGGTCAACAACATGAGCGCTGAGGCTGCCCAGAATAAAGAGATGAGCGCATAGCTCAAACGACCAATACCCAGGGTAAAAAGAATGAAAACGGTCGGCATCAAATAACCCGCAATAAACTGCGACTCAAAAGGCGCGCATAAAATAGCGATCATTGAGACCAACAGCATCAGCCACACAACGATAAATAACGCTTTTTTGTTGCAAAAGAGGGGCTTCACGCTTCGCCGCCAGAATGTTCGGGCATAGCGAGGATTAATAATCATTCTTAATGGATAATAGAACATCATGGTGAAAATCAGGGCGGCGCAAATCAGACTCTGAATATCGATAACGTTATAAATTGCAGAGCCTTCGCCGAAATAGGAGGAGATTGTTACCGGGAAATCAAATAAATACCCCGCCAGATACATCGATAATTTGATGCCCACAGGCACCATAAATCCGAGCCATAAAATACGTATACCAATGTACTTATTCGGCATGCTGTGGCGCCAGCGCTTGCCCAGCATCAAACGGATAACGCCACAGGCGGCGAAGACGGAAAACGTCTGACAACATAATAAAACGATAGATTGTAGCGGGGCTAAATCAAAGTAATAAGCATTAGTAACACTAAAACTTAGCAACAAAGGAATGATTGCCCATCGTCCAAATAACAACACGATGGCGAGCATGGCGCTTAAGGGCAGCCACGCTAAATAAACATCATTTTCGTTAACGATAGCGCGCGGAGAGATATAACGGGAAAAGGGGATCGCAATCAGGCTTAGCGCCAGGGCAATCATAAATATTTTTACATTATTGTAAATTTTTCTATTCATTAATCCGGGTAATCTATTTAACCATCGTCTTATTGACCGGATCGATAATAGGTTTATTAATTGGATGAATCAAGTTTAGGTCTATTTATGGACTTAATTATTGATTTGGATTGAGGTGAGGTATAGAAAACGACGTTAATTGCAACAAAAACAGTCTAAATATTTTACAAGATATAAAAAACCCCCGTCTGACGACGAGGGTTTAAATTTTGGTGGAGCTAAGCGGGATCGAACCGCTGACCTCTTGCATGCCATGCAAGCGCTCTCCCAGCTGAGCTATAGCCCCACATGTTACTTTACCTACCGTACTCTGTTGGGTTCAGAGTTTGGTGGAGCTAAGCGGGATCGAACCGCTGACCTCCTGCATGCCATGCAGGCGCTCTCCCAGCTGAGCTATAGCCCCATCGTAAAGCTGTCATGTTGACGGGCGGCATAATATGAATTCCGCCGCACAGTGTCAACGGCAAATTCAACCTCAGCCTTTCAACCGCCGAAAAATCATGCAAATGAATCACTTTGCGAGTCTGCTCGCAGCCAGGAGTTAAGCTTGTCACGTTTTCACGTAAAACGGTGCTATAAAATGAACCACTAATTAACCCCACAGATATTCAGGAAATTGTATGATCAAGGAACGAATGACGCCAGAAGAGTTAGCCCTGCTGACTGGCTATAGCCGACAGACCATCAATAAATGGGTACGCAAAGAGGGTTGGATTACATCGCCAAAACCAGGCGTTCAGGGCGGCAAGGCGCGTCTGGTACACGTCAATGAAAAAGTGCGCGACTTTATTCGCAGCGCACGCAGGGTAACAGAGTCGCCGGAAATGCCAGAAAAGGCGTACCACGAAGGCTCGCTTCACGCCCTGCTCCTGACGCTGGCGAATGAAATGACGCCGGATGAGCAAAAGCAGATGACATCTCTGTTACTGCGGGAAGGGATTACCGGATTGTTACAACGCTTAGGGATTCGCGACCAACGCTAATATGAAAAGATTACGCAGCAAAATGACCACGGAAGAGCTGGCGGACAGTCTGGGCGTCGCCCGACAAACCGTTAATCGCTGGATACGACAGAAAGGATGGAAAACGGAGGGTATCAACGGTGTAAAAGGCGGAAGAGCGAGGGTGATATGTATTGATGCGCACGTTAAGGAGCACATCATTAGCCTTCCCGCCATTCGTAACAGTCGGGCTGTTTACCATGTGGCAGAAAGCCCTTCACTCTATGGCGTGGCGACCTCATCCAGCCTGCTTCCACAAATTATCGACTCGCTGGAAAGCATGACCACTGTCGAACAGGAACGTTTGCACAAGCTGCTCGCTCGCGAAGGTTTGCAGGGTTTTCTCACGCGTCTTGGTATTGCTGAATAACAGACATAAAAAACGGCAGGTTACCCTGCCGTTATTTGTATTTCACGAGCATTACTGCTGGCTTTCGCGCTCAGCAATAAAGCCCAGCGCCTTGTTGATACGCGCAACGCTACGTGATTTGCCAATGGCATGAACGGTCACGTCCAGCGCCGGAGACTGGCCTGCCCCCGTCACCGCAACGCGCAGCGGCATACCGACTTTACCCATGCCAATTTCCAACTCATCAGCGGTTGCCTGAATCGCGTGGTGAACATTTTCTGCAGTCCATTCGGTAATGGCTTCGAGTTTATCTCGCACCACTTCCAGCGGCTGACGCGCAACCGGACGCAGGTGTTTCTTGGCCGCGTCGGCGTCGAACGCGTCAAACTCTTCATAGAAGTAACGGCAGCTCTCGGCGATCTCTTTCAGCGTTTTGCAACGCTCGCCAAGCAGCTTCACCAGATCCGCCAGTTCAGGGCCCGTACGGGTATCGATGTTTGCCTGCTCAATGTGCCATTGCAGATAAGTCGCCACATACTCTGGCTGCATGGTATTGATGTAGTGATGGTTCAGCCACAGCAGTTTGTCAGTGTTGAACGCGCTGGCTGATTTGCTTACCGAGTTCAGAGAGAAAAGCTCGATCATCTCTTCGCGGCTGAAGATCTCCTGGTCACCATGAGCCCAGCCCAGACGCACCAGATAGTTCAGTAGCGCTTCCGGCAGATAGCCGTCATCACGGTACTGCATCACGCTCACCGCGCCATGACGTTTGGACAGCTTTTTACCGTCGTCACCGTTGATCATCGATACGTGCGCATACACCGGTACAGGCGCGTTCAGCGCTTTCAGAATGTTGATCTGACGCGGGGTGTTATTGATATGGTCTTCACCACGGATCACGTGAGTGATTTCCATATCCCAGTCGTCCACAACCACGCAGAAGTTATAGGTTGGCGAGCCGTCAGTACGACGAATGATGAGGTCATCCAGCTCCTGGTTGCTGAATTCGATCGGGCCACGGATCTGGTCATCAAAGATAACAGAGCCATCCTGCGGGTTAGCAAAACGCACTACGCAAGGCTCATCAGCAGCATGCTCGCTGTGGTCATGACGGCAACGACCGTCATAACGCGGTTTTTCGCCTTTTGCCATTTGCTCTTCGCGCAGCGCATCCAGACGCTCCCTTGAGCAGTAACACTTATAGGCCGTGCCTGCGACCAGCATCTCGTCAATTACGGCGTTATAGCGGTCAAAACGTTTGGTCTGGAAGTATGGGCCTTCGTCCCACTCCAGATTCAGCCAGTTCATCCCATCCATAATGGCTTCAATTGCTTCCGGCGTTGAGCGCTCCAGGTCGGTGTCTTCAATACGCAGCACAAACTCACCTTTGTTGTGGCGTGCGAAAAGCCAGGAGTAGAGAGCAGTACGTGCACCACCGACATGCAGATAGCCTGTCGGGCTCGGCGCGAAGCGAGTTTTGATTTTCATGAAATGGCCTTACGTTATAAAGATGCCGGTAATCGGCAAATCCTGGGAAGAAAACAATGGGCAATATTCTATCACTGTGGGCCGATTCCTCAATGTCGATCACTTTATCCGGTTCGAGATTGCTGTTTTTGTTTAGAAATCATGCACCACAGTCCGTTTTGCGATCGTTTTGACTAATTTTACGACGAACGAATAAAAACTTTAGAAAATGCGTTGACTCATTTTCAACTCTCCCTATAATGCGACTCCACACAGCGGGGGTGATTAGCTCAGTTGGTAGAGCATCTCCTTTACACGGAGGGGGTCGGCGGTTCGAGCCCGTCATCACCCACCATCTACTTCGGTAGACTCGCAGTGTAGATAAGAATTGAGATTGGGCGATTAGCTCAGTTGGTAGAGCATCTCCTTTACACGGAGGGGGTCGGCGGTTCGAGCCCGTCATC